>NZ_CP045503.2:342500-2742500 GCF_007004545.3 Shewanella eurypsychrophilus
TATGACGCCTGCCCGGTGCCGGAAGGTTAATTGATTGGGTTATCTTCGGAGAAGCTCATGATCGAAGCCCCGGTAAACGGCGGCCGTAACTATAACGGTCCTAAGGTAGCGAAATTCCTTGTCGGGTAAGTTCCGACCTGCACGAATGGCGTAATGACGGCCACGCTGTCTCCAGCCGAGACTCAGTGAAGTTGAAATTGCGGTGAAGATGCCGTATACCCGCGGCTAGACGGAAAGACCCCGTGCACCTTTACTATAGCTTGGCACTGAACATTGAACCTACATGTGTAGGATAGGTGGGAGACTTTGAAGCAGAGACGCTAGTTTTTGTGGAGTCAACCTTGAAATACCACCCTTGTAGTTTTGATGTTCTAACTCTGGCCCCTGAATCGGGGTTGAGGACAGTGCCTGGTGGGTAGTTTGACTGGGGCGGTCTCCTCCCAAAGAGTAACGGAGGAGCACGAAGGTTGGCTAAGTACGGTCGGACATCGTACGGTTAGTGCAATGGCATAAGCCAGCTTAACTGCGAGACATACACGTCGAGCAGGTACGAAAGTAGGTCATAGTGATCCGGTGGTTCTGAATGGAAGGGCCATCGCTCAACGGATAAAAGGTACGCCGGGGATAACAGGCTGATACCGCCCAAGAGTTCATATCGACGGCGGTGTTTGGCACCTCGATGTCGGCTCATCACATCCTGGGGCTGAAGTCGGTCCCAAGGGTATGGCTGTTCGCCATTTAAAGTGGTACGCGAGCTGGGTTCAGAACGTCGTGAGACAGTTCGGTCCCTATCTGCCGTGGGCGTTGGATGATTGAAGGAAGCTGCTCCTAGTACGAGAGGACCGGAGTGGACGAACCGCTGGTGTTCGGGTTGTTATGCCAATAGCATTGCCCGGTAGCTACGTTCGGAATCGATAACCGCTGAAAGCATCTAAGCGGGAAGCGAGTCCTAAGATGAGTCATCCCTAGGAATTTAATTCCTCTAAAGAGCCGTTCGAGACTAGGACGTTGATAGGCAGGGTGTGTAAGCGTTGTGAGGCGTTGAGCTAACCTGTACTAATGACTCGTGAGGCTTAACCATACAACCCAGATGGGTTTGTGTAGTTAATGAGTGTTACTTCATAAGCACAAAAGAATACGTATTTGATTTAAGTTAGACCCAATTATTTTGCAATTTAGAAGACTTAATAGTTTTTTGAATAGCCAGCTTTCGAAATTTTGCCAAATTAGTCTGGAAACCATAGCATTGTGGCCCCACCTGATCCCATCCCGAACTCAGAAGTGAAACGCAATTGCGCCGATGGTAGTGTGGGGTCTCCCCATGTGAGAGTAGGTCATTTCCAGGCGCCTAATTAAGTAGAGAAGCCACCTGAATAAGGTGGCTTTTTTGCGTCTGGGTATTTTTAAATATAGATTTCATTTCCCATTTTCAACTTCAATGTAAACAGGTGGCTTATCCACTTAAGCACGTACGTGCAATGCCTACTTAACATGCAGTCCAAAGCTGCTAACGCAGTGTGGCCCCCTCAGTTCGACGACTATGTCGCCTCTCGCTACAAAGTCGCTGAATTCTTCGCATCCAAAGCGCGACTTCTCCGCCCCCATGTGTTCGGCCTTCGGCAAGTATCATGTCCATTCAAAGCTATGTCATTGGAAGGCGCCTTGGTTGCAGGCTACAAAACCAATTTATCCAACTTCACAGTAGGCAGGTGGCTTATTCACTTAAGCACGTGCAATGCCTACTTCACATGCAGCCCAAAGCTACTTACGCAGTGTGGCCGTTAATTGCTCCTCGGCTCTAGCAATAACATCCTTGTTAAAAGGCCAGTTCGACCTCCATGTCTCTCGCTTAAAAGCCATCATTTTATGATTTTCGCCCTGCTTCGCTCTCGCTAGTAGCTCCTCGGCATTTGTTCCTGACAATGCTCTACCTCTTATATCCATACAATCGTGCATTATTCTAGCTTCGTCCTTCCTTGGCCTCGCACCTCCTATAACCATTCAGTCGTGCACTTTATTCTTAAATGAAGGCGTGTTCCATACATCTGATATTTAGGATTACCAATTGCCATGATCTAAGGTTGCCAAGGATGATGTAAGCTTCGCAGCAAAAGAATGCTCCTATGTGGGGAATGGGCATTCTTCAATTGTGTAGGACCGGCTTTAGCCGGGAAGAAGAGATCAAATGGGCCCTGCATCTTTTTTTTCATGATTTATCCCTCTGTTTGTACCGCTGTGCAGTATCTTATATATGCGTATCGAGTGATAAGTGCCCACTCAGTCTTTATATCATCATTTTACTCAAATAAGCGCTTGCGCTTAAGGCTGACATCCCTATAATGCGCATCCACTGACACGGCAAACCAGTCCTACTAAGCAGAAAGCTAGGTAAGACCAAAGCCAGTCAGGGCAACGAGTTAAGCGATTTTAAAAACATTTTAAAAAAGCTCTTGACGCCAACCACGGAGAGTGTAGAATACGCCTCCTCAAGCCAACGACCTAGCGTCTAACGGCAGCATCTGAAAGATTGATGCTAACGCTCTTTAACAATTCAAAACAAGAAATCTGTGTGGGCACTCACAGGTGTTGAGTTATTCGAAATTGCCTTCTGTTCTTCGGAATGTAGGCAATCAAAAATTTACTCAATGAACTACTGAGTGACCATAGCAACTTATGATTTGTTTTCTTTCGAGAGAGTAATGATTAAGAAGCAAAATATGTAAGCTTCATAAACCTTCGGGTTTGTGAAAAACAGTATAATTCGTTGAGCCGTTCTTCATCCTTAATCGGGTGAGAACAAAAAAACTTTAATTGAAGAGTTTGATCATGGCTCAGATTGAACGCTGGCGGCAGGCCTAACACATGCAAGTCGAGCGGAAACAGGAAGGTAGCTTGCTACTTTTGCTGTCGAGCGGCGGACGGGTGAGTAATGCCTAGATATCTGCCTAGTCGTGGGGGATAACAGTTGGAAACGACTGCTAATACCGCATACGCCCTACGGGGGAAAGGAGGGGACCTTCGGGCCTTTCGCGATTAGATGAGTCTAGGTGGGATTAGCTAGTAGGTGAGGTAATAGCTCACCTAGGCGACGATCCCTAGCTGTTCTGAGAGGATGATCAGCCACACTGGGACTGAGACACGGCCCAGACTCCTACGGGAGGCAGCAGTGGGGAATATTGCACAATGGGCGAAAGCCTGATGCAGCCATGCCGCGTGTGTGAAGAAGGCCTTCGGGTTGTAAAGCACTTTCAGCGAGGAGGAAAGGTTGTAGTTTAATAAACTATAGCTGTGACGTTACTCGCAGAAGAAGCACCGGCTAACTTCGTGCCAGCAGCCGCGGTAATACGAGGGGTGCAAGCGTTAATCGGAATTACTGGGCGTAAAGCGTACGCAGGCGGTTTGTTAAGCAAGATGTGAAAGCCCCGGGCTCAACCTGGGAATTGCATTTTGAACTGGCAAACTAGAGTCTTGTAGAGGGGGGTAGAATTTCAGGTGTAGCGGTGAAATGCGTAGAGATCTGAAGGAATACCGGTGGCGAAGGCGGCCCCCTGGACAAAGACTGACGCTCAGGTACGAAAGCGTGGGGAGCAAACAGGATTAGATACCCTGGTAGTCCACGCCGTAAACGATGTCTACTCGGAGTTTGGTAACTTAGTTACTGGGCTCCCAAGCTAACGCATTAAGTAGACCGCCTGGGGAGTACGGCCGCAAGGTTAAAACTCAAATGAATTGACGGGGGCCCGCACAAGCGGTGGAGCATGTGGTTTAATTCGATGCAACGCGAAGAACCTTACCTACTCTTGACATCCACAGAACTCGCTAGAGATAGCTTGGTGCCTTCGGGAACTGTGAGACAGGTGCTGCATGGCTGTCGTCAGCTCGTGTTGTGAAATGTTGGGTTAAGTCCCGCAACGAGCGCAACCCTTATCCTTATTTGCCAGCACGTAATGGTGGGAACTTTAGGGAGACTGCCGGTGATAAACCGGAGGAAGGTGGGGACGACGTCAAGTCATCATGGCCCTTACGAGTAGGGCTACACACGTGCTACAATGGTCGGTACAGAGGGTCGCAAAGCCGCGAGGTCAAGCTAATCCCACAAAGCCGGTCGTAGTCCGGATCGGAGTCTGCAACTCGACTCCGTGAAGTCGGAATCGCTAGTAATCGTAGATCAGAATGCTACGGTGAATACGTTCCCGGGCCTTGTACACACCGCCCGTCACACCATGGGAGTGGGCTGCACCAGAAGTAGATAGCTTAACCCTTCGGGGAGGGCGTTTACCACGGTGTGGTTCATGACTGGGGTGAAGTCGTAACAAGGTAGCCCTAGGGGAACCTGGGGCTGGATCACCTCCTTACCTATACGACTAACTCAATATTTGCTGAGTGTTCACACAGATAACTTGTTCTTGTTAGAGCGAGAAACATGCCTTTACGGTGATGTTTGTTCTTTAAAAATTTGGAAAGCTGATAGTGTTAATGTGAAAGGGACTATTGTGAAAGCTGATTCGTAAGATTCGGTAATTGCAGTGGTTTATAGCATTAGCGCGAAATATAAAATAATTGAGTTCTCAAACACTTAAATCAAGTGCCGAAGTGCAGCAATGCACTTCAAGAGTATTCTTTTGGCGAAAGTAAACACCATTAGTTGCGATACAATTTACATTGGTTTAGACCTATGTGGGTTGTATGGTTAAGTGACTAAGCGTATACGGTGGATGCCTTGGCAGTCAGAGGCGATGAAGGACGTAGTAACTTGCGAAAAGCGTTGGCGAGCTAGTAACAAGCATTTGAGCTAACGATATCCGAATGGGGAAACCCACTCACATAAGTGAGTATCACATACTGAATACATAGGTATGTGAGGCAAACCCGGGGAACTGAAACATCTAAGTACCCGGAGGAAAAGAAATCAACCGAGATTCCCCTAGTAGCGGCGAGCGAACGGGGATTAGCCCTTAAGTCTATAGGGTGTTAGTGGAATGAGTTGGAAAGCTCAGCGGCACAGGGTGATAGCCCCGTACATGAAAACTAACTATAGATGAAAACGAGTAGGACGGGACACGTGACATCTTGTCTGAACATGGGGGGACCATCCTCCAAGGCTAAATACTCCTGACTGACCGATAGTGAACCAGTACCGTGAGGGAAAGGCGAAAAGAACCCCTGTGAGGGGAGTGAAATAGAACCTGAAACCGTATACGTACAAGCAGTGGGAGCGGTCCTTGAGACCGTGACTGCGTACCTTTTGTATAATGGGTCAGCGACTTACATTTTGTAGCAAGGTTAAGCGAATAGCGGAGCCGTAGGGAAACCGAGTGTTAACTGCGCGTTTAGTTGCAAGGTGTAGACCCGAAACCGAGTGATCTAGCCATGGGCAGGTTGAAGGTTGAGTAACATCAACTGGAGGACCGAACACACGTATGTTGAAAAATGCGGTGATGACTTGTGGCTGGGGGTGAAAGGCCAATCAAACTCGGAGATATCTGGTTCTCCTCGAAAGCTATTTAGGTAGCGCCTCGTACGAATACCATTGGGGGTAGAGCACTGTTAAGGCTAGGGGGTCATCCCGACTTACCAACCCTTTGCAAACTCCGAATACCAATGAGTACTATACGGGAGACACACGGCGGGTGCTAACGTCCGTCGTGAAAAGGGAAACAACCCAGACCATCAGCTAAGGTCCCAAAGTTATTGCTAAGTGGGAAACGATGTGGGAAGGCTTAGACAGCTAGGATGTTGGCTTAGAAGCAGCCATCATTTAAAGAAAGCGTAATAGCTCACTAGTCGAGTCGGCCTGCGCGGAAGATTTAACGGGGCTAAGCAATACACCGAAGCTATGGGTTTGCTAGTTTACTAGCAAGCGGTAGAGGAGCGTTCTGTAAGCCGTTGAAGGCGAAGGGGTAACCCACGCTGGAGGTATCAGAAGTGCGAATGCTGACATGAGTAACGATAAAGGGAGTGAAAAACTCCCTCGCCGAAAGACCAAGGTTTCCTGTCCAATGTTAATCAGGGCAGGGTAAGTCGACCCCTAAGGTGAGGCCGAAAGGCGTAATCGATGGGAAACGGGTTAATATTCCCGTACTTCTACTAACTGCGATGGAGAGACGGAGAAGGCTAGGCTAGCGCGGCGTTGGTTGTCCGCGTTTAAGGCTGTAGGCTGTTCACTTAGGCAAATCCGGGTGAACGCATTAAATTGCAAAGCTGAGAGTTGATGACGAGTCCCCAAGGGGATGAAGTAGTTGATGCCATGCTTCCAGGAAAATCTTCTAAGCTTCAGGTTAGTAGGAATCGTACCCCAAACCGACACAGGTGGTTGGGTAGAGAATACCAAGGCGCTTGAGAGAACTCGGCTGAAGGAACTAGGCAAAATGGTACCGTAACTTCGGGAGAAGGTACGCTGCCGGCGGTGATGGGACTTGCTCCTTAAGCTGCTGGCAGTCGCAGATACCAGGTGGCTGCAACTGTTTATCAAAAACACAGTACTGTGCAAACTCGCAAGAGGAAGTATACGGTATGACGCCTGCCCGGTGCCGGAAGGTTAATTGATTGGGTTATCTTCGGAGAAGCTCATGATCGAAGCCCCGGTAAACGGCGGCCGTAACTATAACGGTCCTAAGGTAGCGAAATTCCTTGTCGGGTAAGTTCCGACCTGCACGAATGGCGTAATGACGGCCACGCTGTCTCCAGCCGAGACTCAGTGAAGTTGAAATTGCGGTGAAGATGCCGTATACCCGCGGCTAGACGGAAAGACCCCGTGCACCTTTACTATAGCTTGGCACTGAACATTGAACCTACATGTGTAGGATAGGTGGGAGACTTTGAAGCAGAGACGCTAGTTTTTGTGGAGTCAACCTTGAAATACCACCCTTGTAGTTTTGATGTTCTAACTCTGGCCCCTGAATCGGGGTTGAGGACAGTGCCTGGTGGGTAGTTTGACTGGGGCGGTCTCCTCCCAAAGAGTAACGGAGGAGCACGAAGGTTGGCTAAGTACGGTCGGACATCGTACGGTTAGTGCAATGGCATAAGCCAGCTTAACTGCGAGACATACACGTCGAGCAGGTACGAAAGTAGGTCATAGTGATCCGGTGGTTCTGAATGGAAGGGCCATCGCTCAACGGATAAAAGGTACGCCGGGGATAACAGGCTGATACCGCCCAAGAGTTCATATCGACGGCGGTGTTTGGCACCTCGATGTCGGCTCATCACATCCTGGGGCTGAAGTCGGTCCCAAGGGTATGGCTGTTCGCCATTTAAAGTGGTACGCGAGCTGGGTTCAGAACGTCGTGAGACAGTTCGGTCCCTATCTGCCGTGGGCGTTGGATGATTGAAGGAAGCTGCTCCTAGTACGAGAGGACCGGAGTGGACGAACCGCTGGTGTTCGGGTTGTTATGCCAATAGCATTGCCCGGTAGCTACGTTCGGAATCGATAACCGCTGAAAGCATCTAAGCGGGAAGCGAGTCCTAAGATGAGTCATCCCTAGGAATTTAATTCCTCTAAAGAGCCGTTCGAGACTAGGACGTTGATAGGCAGGGTGTGTAAGCGTTGTGAGGCGTTGAGCTAACCTGTACTAATGACTCGTGAGGCTTAACCATACAACCCAGATGGGTTTGTGTAGTTAATGAGTGTTACTTCATAAGCACAAAAGAATACGTATTTGATTTAAGTTAGACCCAATTATTTTGCAATTTAGAAGACTTAATAGTTTTTTGAATAGCCAGCTTTCGAAATTTTGCCAAATTAGTCTGGAAACCATAGCATTGTGGCCCCACCTGATCCCATCCCGAACTCAGAAGTGAAACGCAATTGCGCCGATGGTAGTGTGGGGTCTCCCCATGTGAGAGTAGGTCATTTCCAGGCGCCTAATAACGAATAAGCCCATTGCTAACGCAATGGGCTTTTTTCGTTTTTAGCCTGGAAAGATGACCACTCGAGCATGGGGAAATAGAAAGTCCGAACGCAGTGAGATTCATTTCATGTGATAGTAGGGCGAATATCGCAATAGCGATGTGCTTATGAGCGCGAAGCTTTAGCGTAGCTGGCCATGACAGGCGCCTTTGTTAAGGTTTTAAAAGCTCCTGCTTCGAAGCTATTCCGCCGCTGAGCGGTCAGCCCCCTCAGTTCAGCGACTATGTCACTTCTCGCTACAAAGTAGCTGAATGCTTCGCATCCAAAGCGCGACTTCTCCGCCCCCACGTGTTCGGCCTTCGGTAAATAAAGATATGTCCGAAGCTGGCCATGACAAGGGCACTCCTTATTTGACTGTGACTAAGCTACCTTATCAAGGTAGATTTTTTGTACAGGAAGTGCTTATCTTTGGACGCCAAGAGTGGGGTAGGAAAGGGGTTGCGAAATATAGAGCCTTCGCGTTCACTCTTTACCTAGGTCATAGGGGCTAAATACTGCGTATATACATTTCGAGAAGGAGTTGCTAGATAGAGAAAAGTGTCTTGTATCATTTGCCTAGAGCCTAGAGCCTAGAGCCTAGATAAACTAGCTAAGCATGCTTAGGCTGTTTTTGTCTTTCGGGCGTTTATCTAGCATAGGCTGCAGTAATGGGTATTTTTCGGTAGCGGCTTTGATGATAAACAACGCGATATTCTGTGTATGATTTCTCTCGATAGGTAACTGCTCGGCGCAGTAAGCGAGGGCTATCAGACACTGGGTCTGGTCATCATAATCATCAGCCTGCTCTACTGCACAAGTAGCAATATAGTTGCTCACTTTGGTAAGAGAAATCTGTTTGAATACCTGAGTGATCTTGAGATCTTGGCTGATAAACTGCTCAAGTTTAGCTGAGAGTTTTACTATTTTATATTGGCGCTGTATTAGATTCATCATGGCCTACCTGAGTGCTATTTTACAGTTATCTATTATCCATGATTTAGCGGCCGTATAGAAAGCTGTTAACGGTGATAATTTGAACTTTATACAGTTTATTTCGTGATTTATCTTAGCTAGTTATTGCTGAATAACAAAAAGCCCAGCAGGTGCTGGGCTTTGTTTAGGGCTTAATAGTTAATTAACGGTTGTCGCCTGTGTACTTGTAGAACTCAAGACCCGCACGAGCATTGTCGTTAACATCTTTATCGATATTACAGTAGCTAGCAGTACCTAAATAAAGCTCTTCATCGATAACAACATAGTTACGCACACCGTTGTTACAAGAGTTATCGAAGCCATGCTTATCAACGATAGTTGCAGGTGAGTCAGTATTTTCAAATACTACTAACCATCCACCGTGACCCGCAAGAAGGTCGTCTTGGTTCTGATCTCGAACCGCTTTATACAAGAAGTAAGCAGGGTTGTTTGCGTATGCACGCACGTCACCTGGAGAAGTTTCTGGCAGTGGGTTTAGGAATGGCGGAAGCCCACCGTCAGCTAGCATCTCGTCGATCGCTTTATGTAACTCGCTGCCATCTGTCTTGTATACCGTAGCATCACCAGGTTGGTTAGTGTCATCCATTACGATGTAGTTGTGACTATCTGGGTTCTTATGCTCAATTGGGTCAAACATATCAAATAGACCCGCAGTAGCATTCCAAGTACCGATGATTAACTTCTCATCGTGAACAGCCATGGTCCAGGTATACACAAGGCCTTCATGACCGTAACCAGACTTACCATAAAGTGGCTTCTTACCAAGTAGGTTGTCTTCTAGCACAAATTCATAAGATCCATTGCTATCCATACCAGCTGGATTGGTAACGTCGATTCTCCAATCTTTTTCATTACCGTAAAGAAGGTCAGCTTGAGCATCGGCATTAAGCTCAATATCGTTAAGCTTGATACGGAATAGCTGGCTTGAACGCCAAGTCTTCATCATAAACTCTTCGTGAGAAGCTTCTTCTGCTGTGGCATTACACACGGCTGGAACTGAAGGTTGCTCAACAGTACCCGTACAGAACTCGCCCAGAATATGAGAATACTCACCGGTAGTGCCTTGGTGGTATGAACCGAAGTATAGATAGTCACCGTATACAGCGTTTGCACCAAACTTAGCGGCAACCGCACCGATTGGATCAGGATCAAAGTTACTCATCTGGAAGAAAGGTTCGAAGTGTGCCTGGTTCTCCTTAGTGTAACCCGCCGCTGGCATTGGGTTCGTGAACAGCATAGAGGCTGGTGTGTGCTTCGTTGGGTGGTACCAAGCTGAGCTTACGAAGCGCTGGTTACCTTCTTCATCGGTAAATGGTGTAAAGTCACCAACAGCACCGTAGTTGTTAAAGTCTGCATCAGAGACGATATCGAAACCGTTTCTCTCACCACCTTCAAATGGTGCATCAGGTGAACCCACCCAACGTAACATCTGACTAGCAGATTGACCCGCTTGACCACCAGACTGATCGGCGCCGCCGAACCAATATAGTGCTTCACTTCCATCTGGATGTGAGACCTCTTTCCAGCGACGAACAGTATCGTAACCGAACTCTGCATAGCCTACGTACTTAAGTTCGGCAGTACGAGCATCGAAGGCGAGTACGCGGTTGTAACCGACTTTAGCACCTTCAGTGATCACTCCTGAGAAATCACCTTCAGCAGGATTACCCGTTTCAGTTTGTGGAACCGCAGTTGAGCCGACCATAAACACGATACCCTTATGAGATCCCGCTGCGCGGAAAGTCAACGTGTAGCGAGTGTTGTCATCTACAATGTCACCCGTTTCGGTGTCATAGGTCTGTAGGCCAATATCAGCACCTCGAACGTTCATCATATCTGTCCAGAACTGCGCACCGTTTTCAACGGTATCTGGGCCAATATGCAAGTTTTTCTGTGTATTTACGTCATACATATAAACTTGTGCATCTGGCATGGTCGCATCTTCGATACCAACAGGCTTAGGACCCATTAGATGACATGCTTGACGTTCTGTCTCATAGTTCATCAGGTTCATTGGCATAGCCATAGAGATCATTGGCCAGTAACACCATACACCAGCGGCTGTGCCATACCAGATTTGAGATTCGTTAGTGGTAGTACCTAGCGCGTACTGAGCGTTCTTCCATGGTTGAGCGCCAGCAGGTTGAGGTCTGCCTTCTGAGAAGCCCGCATAATCTAGCTCATTACGGTCATCATTTAGGCCATACCAAGCACCGTCGGCAGGGGCTGTGAATTCACGCTCCCAGCTGAGTTCAAGTGGTGCGGCAGGTACTGGTACTTCAATTGTTTCAGTTTCATCATCACTGCTACAAGCAGTCATGCCTAGGGTTAATGCTGTTGTTATAGATACAGCGAGTAACTTCTTCATCATAGTCATCATGTTTACCTTTGTTTTAAGCGGGCGGCTCAATTTGGGTATAAACCGCCCACAGATTCTTAAACTTCGTTTGGATTCAAAACGCTGCCATTGGTATCGCCGGTAGGGCGAGAGCATTTGGCACCGCGAATAAGCAAGTTAGGTTGAGTAATTCCGGCATCAGGCAACGGCGCAATATGGCCAACACCCGGCGCACCACCATATTTGGCTTGTAGCTCGTCAACCGTGCCGCAATCCAGTGCTCGCTGTGAGCAAGACTGAACACAAAATGGTTTGAGACCGAACTCTAGACGCTCAAAACAACCGTCACACTTGGTCATCTTGCCGCGCGTCTTGTCTAGCTGAGGCGCATCATAAGGGCAGGCTTCAGCACAGCTGTTACAGCCGATACAGATGTCGTCATGTACCGCGACGATACCGTTAGCCTTCTTGTGCATAGCACCCGTTGGGCAAGCTGCAGTACAAGCCGGCTTTTCACAGTGGTTACAACTTACCGATGCGTAGTAGGCAAAGGCGTCCTGAGACATAGTGCCGTCTGCGTTCTTGGTAAAGGTACCGCCACCGTACTCATAGACACGGCGGAAGTTACGGTCTAGAGATAAGCCGCGACCATCTAAACAAGACACCTGACAGCCCTTACAGCCGTTACAGCGAGATGCATCGAAATAAAATGCGAAAGCTTGATTTTCTGTAGCTTTAGTCATAATTAAGCTCCTTACGCTTTAGTGATACGAACGCGAACTGAGTTCATAGGATTACCTTTAGCCAATGGTGTTGGCTTCTGGCGGGTTAAGGTGTTGGCGCAACCACCGACATCTTTATTACCCAACTTCTTATGCCAAGCCCCTTGACCGATAGCGACCACACCCATAGCGATACGTGTCGTTACCTTTGCAGGAACTTCGATTGTGCCGCGGGGGCTAGCCACATCGACCATCTCACCGGAGATGATGCCGAGGTTGTTGGCGTCATAGGGGTTGATCCAGATAGCGTCTTCATACACCTTGCGCAGCGTCGGACAGTTGTGGAAGGTTGAGTGGGCACGTCCCTTAGTGTGGTAGTTCACTAATTGGAACTCGAAGCCTTCATCGATAGCATCTTGGTCTTCAAAATCTTCCCAGGTTCGAAGGTACTTAGGCAGTGCTGTTACGCCACCATCAACATACTCTTCGTCTTTGTCCCAACCTTTGTCTGAAGCAATCCAGGCCAATCTTGGAGAGTAGGCTTCAACTAAGGTCGATGGAGTCGATAACTTAACGCCGCCACCCCGTTGGTTGAACTCTTTCTCCATACCGATTGAAGGTTCTTCAAACTTATGCGTGAACACATAACCGTGCTCTTCATGATCAGACCAGTGAGGTAGCGTCGGATCACCCATCGGGCCGTTGACCGCTTCATCGATAAAGGTCTTAGTCATCGCTTCCTGGGTCAGTCCCTTAGTCGCAAAACCGGTGACGCCCATCTCTTCAGCAAGCATGACAAGGAATTCAAATACGGGTTTACTGTCACCGATAGGCTCGATACTTGGTACTGTATAAACAGTGGTATTGTCGGAAGCAATATAGTCATAGCGCTCGGTCCAAGTGGTATCAGGCAGAACGATATCGGCCCATTGCGCCGTTGGCGTCATCTGGGTATCGATAACCACGTGCATATCTAGACCAGGCTCCTCTTTTTGACCTGGGGTAGGCTCAAGACTAAGCACTTTTTTAACTTCTTCGATATCACCATGCTGATTAACGGTATTACCCGCAATGGTCATCAAAAACTTGATGTTAGTACCATATTTTTCATCATTCTCAGGGGTATCTGAGTCAACCGTCATACCAAGCACACCATCACTTCGCTCAGTCATTTCATGACCGCGAACCATAGCCTCAAAGGTCTTATAGGTTGGGATTTTTGCTTTAACAACTGAGGCCGGTGCTGTACCGCCAATGAAGCCTGGCACGGTAGGATCGGACCAAAATGCCATCGGGATCATGGCGGCACCTGGACCTGCTGCTGCGACCATAGGTAGGTCACCATTGTTGGTACCACGACGGCCGATAGCATTAAGCAGTACAGGTAGTGTATAGATGGCACGCATCACCTGTTCGCCACATGCATTACGTTGAATACCTTGGCCAGAACAGATAAATGGTGCGTCGGCACTCAGTAGATCTTGTGCGACTTCACGGATCTTACCGGCAGGAACACCACAGATAGGCGCAGCCCATTCAGGTGTCTTAGCTTTACCGGTAAAGGTGCCCATGATGTAGTCGTACAAGTTATCTTCAGGCTCGATATGTTCGGCGTATTGCGCATTGCCATCAGTTATCTCACCAGATTCAAGTTCAAGTTCTAGCTTAGTCTTGTACTCTTCTAGGCTCTTGTTAGTTAGGCCAAGGATCGCTGTGTTAGCCCAGTTACCACGCTTATCTGCGAAGGTGTTTGTTTCACTGTCGTAGCCATAGGCAACAAGGACCTGATGGAAGATAGCTTCAATTAATGCGCCATCGGTACCTGGACGAATACCTAACCAGTCATCCTCACGACCTAAGCAGGTATCTGTGTAGCGAGGATCAACATAGACGAATTTGATATCATTACTTTCAAGCGTCTGAGCAAAATGGTGACCCTCACCGCCGCCCGTCATAAACATCTCGAGTGGGTTATAACCAAAAGAGAGAATATAGTCAGAGTGCTTCATCTCTGTGACTGACGAAGAACCTGTACCTTGACCGTAAGCTAAGTTTTTAGTGCTGGGGCCAAAGGTATAAGGGATGGCTTGCTCTTTCATACATGCGCTGTAGTAGCCGTAAGTCTTCTGGAAGCCACCAAGCAAGTTCATTAAACGCACATGTGGGCCCATGATTGGGTATGAGCTATGGGCAGCGCCAGAGCCATTACCTAGCATGACTGCGCGGTTACCACAGCTGTCGATAGTGCTACGCAGAGATTGAGCTATTTCACTAGCGGCCTGCTCCCAGCTGATCTCTTCAAACTTACCTTCGCCTCGTTTTCCGACACGTTTAAGCGGCTTAGTCAGACGCTCTGGAGAGTAAACTAGCTCTTTAAGCATCAAGCCTTTAGCGCAGGCCTTGTTATGGATAAAGCCAGAGTCGAAGTTATCATCACCTTCAGTATGTGGCTCGATACGAATAATTTTGCCATCTTTAGTGATGACTTTTAGTGGACACCAGGCCCAGCAGTTACTTTGACACTGAGCCCAAGCATGGCTCTCACCAGCGATGGGGTCAGTGATCGGTTGTTCAATCGGCTTAGCAGGTTCTGCTGAGTCAGAGCTACAACCAGTAACACTTGCTACTGCGGCTGATGCTGCACTGACTTTAAGAAAGTCGCGACGTTTCATAGTTGTCCCTTACAGCTTTATTGTGAAAAATGCACCGATCTTGTGGTCGGTGTAATTTTGATTAAGGTCTTCAATACTATTGATGGCTTCAATCGGTTGGTTGGCGTAGTTCGTGTCGTAGTTACGTTCATAGCTGTAAGCAAAACGGGTCGAGATACGCGCATTGATGCGGTAATCCATATGGATTTCAGCAAGGTGTTGGTACTGGTAGTAGTCACCCATTTCGGTGCTATCTACCGCAGTGTCACTGCCCGAAAATGAGAAGGTGTAGGAGGTGCCGAGTGCCATATCTTCATTGATTTGGTACTTATTCAGCCCAAAACCAAAGTAGGTGAACTCATCGCTTACTGTGGTGTTGTGTATCTCTAGGCTGTCGATGGTCTGAGTACCGGCATAGGCATTCAGGGTCATCTGCTTGCTGATAAGGTAGTAACCGTCGAGGTTGACTGACATCTCGTCAGACTCTTGCAGCGCCGAGCTGTTTGAGTACTCGTCACTGGCCAAAACCACTTTCAGGTTAGCGCCGTAGTTGTTTTGGCTATAGCCAAGACCCAGTTGCGTGCTGACACGGTCGCGGTCGGCTAAGTAGTACTTTTGAAAGATATCGTCGCCGATACGGTACTGTGAGCCAGTGCGTTCGCTGCTGGTGAACTTAACGTGGGTGCTCAGTTGCTGGTAGCGGTAGTCGACACGGCCAAAGATTTCACTCTCTTGAGTCTCTTCGCGGTCTGAGTCTGAGCGGACACGGTCGTTTTGCTCAAAACCGGCGCTGAACTTAGTGCTGCCTAAACGGTAGCTGGCGTCGACGCCGTAACGTGTCTTGCTGCTATCGATTGGGGTGTTGATGGCTTCGAAAAACTCATAAGAGCCACTGACATTATCGCGGTCACTGTAGCTGTAAAAACCTGCGACCTTGATGCCTGCAACGCGAGAGCTAATGCGGGCACTGTAGTCGAGCGTTTCGACTTCACCGTCGAAGTTTGAGATAGGCACTAATGAGTTTTCTTGCTCGATAGGACCATCTTGTATCATCTTGCCCGAAGCGGCGCTGACGCTTAGGCGCGTTTTGCCATAGTTCAGGCCGGCTTTAACACTGGCTTGCTGAGCGCTGTTATCGGCATCGATACCGGCGTTATCGGTAAAGTCAGAGCTGACGGCCGCAAGACCAACATTCCAAAAGTCACCATGGAGTTGTACACCGGCGTTCATCACTTGGGTGGTGTGGTCGATGGTCTCTAGGAAGTTAGTTGGTTTTGGGTCAACTACTGAGCTAATACGCTGACCTTGCTTGTCTTCCGAGCTTGCTTTCACAAAGGCGGTAACGAGCTGAGTCTGATACTTAGCCGCGGCCGATAACTGCTGACGCTCGGCGCCGATGTCGTTATCGTCGAGGTTCCAGCGATTGACATAAGCCAGCTCCAGGGCGAAATCGCCTAGGTTGGCTGCCGCTTTTAGATGACCATTGTCAGCGCCTGCATTTTTAGCATCGATAGTGTAGTTTTCACCACGAATATCGGCATTGGCGCCGTATTGGCTGTCTAAGTGAGTGCGCTGCTCGGTCATCAGACCGACAGTGTTGCTGTGCTCGGGAGCGACACAACGCTTACAGGCATAGTCATTATTAATATTTTGCGGTACAGCGAAGTTTGCTGCGGTAGCATTGGCTGAGAGAACAGCGAGTGCTACTAAAGTAAGTTTAGCGTTCATCATCGACTCCTATTTCTCAAACAAGTGGCCAGAAGGGTGGTTCGAGCCATGTATCTTGCTGTGACAGTTCATGCAAGATTGCCCTTGAGTGAAGCCATTTAAGCTGTTGTGCACATCACCTGGGTGACCGGCTTGGTTGTGACAACTCTGACAAAGCTGAGGTGCACGACTGTTAAGCAGGTTGTCGTTGACCGAGCCATGTGGGTTGTGACAGGTGGTGCAATCTTCAGTGACAGGCGAGTGCTCCCAAAGTGCAGGTCCACGCTTCTCGGCATGACAGCTGTAACAGGTGTCATTAATAGATAGCGGCGCTTCTTCATGTGGGTTGTGGCAATCGCTGCAGGTTAAGGTGCCTAAGTGAGTCGAGCGCTTAAACTGGGCCGAGTCTTGCTGGCTGTGACAGTTTGCACATTGAGCTTGTGGCTGCTCGGCAACTAACTCAGCTTGGTGAATGTTGTGACAATCACTACAGGCTTGGTCATGGAAGGGAGTGTGCTCTTGGCTGTGGCAAGACTCACAGACGCTGTTGCGACCTTCGACAGAGAACTCATCCCCGAAAGTGAGCATGGGTTCGTTGTTACCTTTGTGCTTACCTTGTGGTCCATGACAGGCTTCACATTGAAGTCCAGCCATTGGGCCCTTGTCGGTATTGCCGTGTGGCGTATTGAAAATAGCCATAACGGATGGTGATTTTTTGTGGCACATCAGACAGGTGTCAGCACCTTTCTTAGAGTAGTTAGCCTCCGTGAATTTATTAACCAGTTGCTGCTCCAAAGGAGTAGCGGTGTCATTTGCCAGTGCGCTTGGCACTGAGAGGACTGTA
This sequence comes from Shewanella eurypsychrophilus, assembly GCF_007004545.3. Classification (NCBI taxonomy): domain Bacteria; kingdom Pseudomonadati; phylum Pseudomonadota; class Gammaproteobacteria; order Alteromonadales; family Shewanellaceae; genus Shewanella; species Shewanella eurypsychrophilus. The sequence goes on from NZ_CP045503.2 coordinate 359,641, forward strand.
GCGGCGATAAACGCAGTTAGCAGGCCGATTTTTTGTAAGATTCTCATCACTTCTCTCACACTCGTAGTTTCTAAAGGAAACGATATTAATATTTTTGTACTTATTTCGAGGTAATAATATTTACAAGTGTCGACTAATAATGTGATCTGGATCTGGTTAATGTAAGCATGTGTGTATCTATATGTTGATATTGACACTTTGGTTGTAAAATCGGCTTGTTTTGTGAGTTGGATCTACATGGTTAATGATAATTAAAATCGTTTGGTTATAACGATTTAACTTTTGGGTTGCAGTCTGTCACAGTTTTAATTTGGTTTATGACCGATATGGCAAATTGATGACATTAGGTACTAATTGCGTTGACAGGTGTCTTTTGGTGGGCGTAATCTGAACTGGCTTTTTGTTGTTCCCATTATGATTTATATATCTTAAGTATTAGATACGGACCATGTAGTTAAAGCTATGATCATCTTTCCCTGCAATGTTGGATGCCGCTCCATGGTCCTTTTTTCTATACTGCTTGAAAGGTGCTTGTTGATTATTGCGTTAATATTTCGCGTATTTTTCGAGCCTTATCTCGTCCTATCCCCTCAACGTTGATCAACTCCTCTTCTGTTGCAGTAAATACCGCTTCGATATTGTTAAAATGACTTAATAGGCGTTTGGCTAACTTGGGGCCTATCTGTGGAAGGCTTTGCAGTATGAAAAGTTGGCGGTTTTTTTTACGCTTAGGCTTTCTACCATCAAGTTTTAACCCAGCTTCTCTGCTGTATAATTGTGTGGCACAGAAGTAGAGGATTTTAGCCGACTCTGTTTGGGACAAGCTGCGTAAAATGGGCATATTGAAGCTGAGTGAAATTGAGCATATCGCTCCTATTAAGGATTCTCGAGTAATGTCATAAGAGGCAATATCACGAGTTGTTCCTTCAATAAGTAGTGCCGTATTACAGGAACTTTCAGATAATCTATAGATCTGAGAAAATAGCCTACCATTGCAGAGTGATAAGGCGAGATCTGGGAGTGTTTTTCTTTCTATCAGCCAGTTGTTTATCTGATAATCACCGAGCATTAGGCGTTTTCTTATCAGGTGAACATCTGTGTGGAGTGTTAGTTGTTCGAGCAATATCTCAGCGTGCTCTCTATCATCATAAGCGATCTCAATGAGCATTTTATTCATCCTGAATATTTCATCAATCCTTCGACTATTGCTGAGTTTAGCCCAGATATCACTATGGAAGCTTGATTTAGCAGCTTTGTATGCCAAAGGTGATAACATATTGGTCATCTAACGAGTTAATCTGAGTGATCTTGATGGCGCTGTTTTTAAGTTTGTCCAACCTAATGTGTAAAATGCTTAAAGAGCCTCTTGAGCGAATAACTGACAGCGATGGAAATAATCCGGGTGTGCAATCGATTAGCACTAATGCCAATCGAGTTAGCTGGCAGGGGCAGGTTATTCAACTATCTGGCCGTCAGTGGCAACCCTATGATGATGGCAGTTGGCTCGTGGTATTTATGGAGTCCCATAGCCGCTACTGCATGATGATTCATTACCCGTTAAAGCCCGACTGGCAGCAGGTACAGCAAGATTTTTATAATCAGTGGAAACTGCACACCATTGGCTGGCTGCGAGCAAATCGCTTTATTCGACATGACGATCACGGTATACAGGTTCTCGATAATATCGAGTATTACTTTGATCAAACCAAGGTCCACTGCTTTCGTAATCTAGATCCCAGTATCGGTGCCCATATTACTGAGGTACAGCACTACCTGCACTCATTGTTTGATGACCACAAGCCGCGCCGCTTTGACAATGATGAGGCGTGGGAGTTGAGCATGTATATCAATGAACAGCCTAGGAAGATTGCAGGGCAACGAAGTAAAAAGAGTGAGTTTACTCCTGCAGAACGCTTTATCGACGATGCCCTATACCGCTTTGGCAGCGGTATCTGCGATCAGGACTTTCCTGATATTAAACCAGGAAATTTTCTCTGCCCCTATCCTGAGAAACCGATACTCAGGTTGTTAAAATGATATTAACTGCATGGTGCTTAACGATAATATCGAGGCTTAACCTTTGTATAGTTACACTCTTCAGCGTGTAAACTAAGTTTAACGGTCATAGCGTGTAAACTGGTTTTAACGGTTTTAGCGTGTAAAACTTGATTTACCTGCTTTAGCGTGTAAAGTAGATTTGAGAACAGTTTCTATAGGTAAAGTGATTATGAAGGTGACCAACTCAAAACAGCTTAGTGCGTATCTCAAAGATGCACGACTGAATATGAAGCTCTCGCAAAGTAAGGTGGGCAATAAGGTCGGCATTCGTCAGGATACGGTTTCTAGCTTTGAGCAAAACCCCGATTCAACCAAATTAGAAACGTTGTTTAAGATCTTATCAGCATTAAATCTTGAGCTAGACGTTAAGGTTAGAAATCCAGAGTTGGGGGGTGAAATCCACGATGATAAAGCCATAACCTCTGACCAAGAATGGAAGGAGGAGTGGTAATGGCTATTCTTGATGTTTATATGAATGGTTACTTCATCGGGGAGTTCACTAAATCTACTACAGGCTCCCATCTGTTTAAGTATGAACAGCAATGGTTAGATATATCCGGTAGCCGCCCTATATCGCTCTCTATGCCACTGCGAAAGCATGAGTATAAGGGAGATGAAGTTTATAACTTCTTTGATAACTTACTTCCAGATAACACGGACGTTAGAAATAGAATAGTTGCTCGTCACAATGCGCAATCTACCCAGGCGTTCGATCTGCTATATAAAGTAGGACAAGACAGTGTCGGTGCGCTGCAGTTAGTACCACATGATCAAAATGCTTTTGATGTAAAAAAAATTGAATCTAAACCTTTGTCCGATAAAGAATTAGAAAAAGTACTAAAGGGCTATCAGTCAGATATCCCGTTAGGTATGTTAGCGGATGAAGATGATTTTAGAATTTCTATTGCTGGAGCCCAAGAAAAGACTGCTTTACTTAATCTCGATGGCCAATGGCACCTTCCAATTAAAGCAACTCCTACAACTCATATTATCAAGCTGCCAATCGGTGAGATCCAGAGCCATTCACATACAATTGATATGTCAGACAGCGTTGAAAATGAATATTTGTGCATGATGATAGTCAGAGAGTTTGGCTTAGATGTGCCGCAATGCTCAATAATCCAAGTGGGTGATATTAAGGCGCTTACTGTTGAACGCTTTGATCGTAAGTTATCGACCGATGGCAAATGGATTATGCGGTTGCCACAAGAAGACTTTTGTCAGACCTTAAATATTCCACCAGCCAAAAAATATGAAAGTCATGGTGGTCCCGGTATTGAACAGATCATGCCTTATCTTCTCGGCTCTAAGAATGCAGAGCGAGATAGATATAATTTCATGAAGTCTCAAGTATTGTTTTGGCTGCTAGCTGCAACCGATGGGCATGCGAAAAACTTCTCATTATTCATTGAGGCTGGTGGCGGTTATCGATTAACCCCCTTTTACGATATTTTGTCCATATCCCCAGCCATTGGAGGAAAAGGTTTAAATATCCGTAATGCTAAGTTGGCTATGGGACTCAAAGCGACGAAAGGTAAGGAATATCGGATAGCACAGATCTTCCCAAGGCACTTTATCCAAACAGCCAAGGCTATAGGTTATGACACTGACGCTATGGCGTACATTATGAGTGAGCTAGCGGATGTAGTAGATTCGGTAGTTACCAAGGTGAAGTCACAGTTACCTATAGACTTTCCTGTTCATATACGGGACTCCATTCTAGATGGTTTAGAAGCGAGAGCTAATCGATTAGTGAATCTTGCCCCTGTCAACATGTAAAAACACGTGCTAGAACATATATTTATCTACGAACATAGAAGTAAAGGAAAACAAAAAGCCCCGTAAGTACGGGGCTTTGGTGGGTTTTGTGAACGAGGTTAAACCGTGAAAAACACTACTCTACGTTCTGGATCTGCTTGTTGAGTAATCTTTTATTTTTCATTTAAATCAATGCATTGCTTAATGGGTTTTGTTTGGTTGTATTTTTGCCCACCTATTTGCCCACCAATGTGGTGATAGAGCAACCTTTAAATGTCTAATACTGGATTTACAAGTAGATATCAATATTTGGTACGGCTATTCAGATCACTCTTTCTTAGCATCCTCACCTTCAGTGATACCTTCAGTGATACCTTCAGTGATACCTTCGGAGCTTACTTCATTAGCTATTTCTGGAATCTTGATCTTGACAGTATTGCATTCGTGATCAGTGTAAGCAGAGTATGAATGTTTAGTAAAAACAAGGCCTTCAAACGCATCAAAACCAACTGAATAAAAAGTTATTCTAGGGTCAATGAACCAAGATAGAAAACTTTCAAAAATTGGTGCCATAAGAATACCGTATATGAAGTAATCTTCATCAATTGTGTACTTGTCACCCAGCCAGTTTAAAATGCCACCCATGTATTTTGTTACCTGTGGAATTTGAGCCGCCCCAATTGAATCGCGTTTTAGTTCATAAAGATAAATTTCTAGCTTGTCAGTTTTCTCATCTCGACCGATTCCAAGAATATCAACAATGCCATAATCACCGAGTTTAACTTGACGATAAAACGTGGGGTTAACAGGTACTGGAAAGCCCTGGTCAGATAATCTCTCAAAGTCTTGTTCTAACCCTTTGAATATTAAATCTTCTAACTCTTTCTCAGAAAATTCCATAAATTCATCCATCTGAATGGAAAAACCTAATCATTGTCCTTTAACCACAAAAAATCAATATTAGAGATGACGATGTTTGTATTTGTGACGGGTCACTTTATCATGCAAATGTGATTTTGACCGACTCCTATTAGGATTTATTCACTGTATAACAAAGCAACAACCAACCCCGGAAATTTTCATTTATAGTGATGTGTCGGGCGTCTAATTACCCTTGAAGGGCACTATGCCAGAAGGACTCGTTCATGTTTAAAAATTAGCCTTTCTGAAGAGAGATTGAGAGGAATCATGCAATTGATAAGTAAAAATAAAGGGTTATGTTCTTCTCTCGCCTATAGAGTTCGAGAAATAGACGAAAATCGGGAGGTATTATGACCCCTCGATGAATCTATATGTGCCAGGGTCCCCTCCAATTTAAAGCCCACCATTTTGGTGGGCAGGTTGGTATTTTAAGACAATATACTTGCAGCTTCCTTGGCTAATACCTCTTGGTCTTGTTCGTACTTCTCCCAGTACGCAAAGCTTTCTTTTGCTCTTGCCAGGCTTTTCATCCTTTGGTTCTCTTTATCTTTTATCGATTGTTTGTATTTTTTCTTAGCGTCTAACCCTGCTTGCTTTTTTTCTGCTTCAAATGCGGTTTTTGGCCTAATCAATTCAATATAACAGCGGCCACGTTCAGAAACGATTGGTAGACCAAATACTTCATCAGACCTTAAGTCCATGAATAATTTTTCTTCGGCTTTGTATCCATCAGCCAGTTTGCTTATGAGCCATCTAATTGATGACTGTGAATCATCGCCATCTATGTTAAATGACTCCCACCCGCTTACTGAGTCAATGGCATTTTTTACCGCTTCTTTTTGGGCTTCGGGAACCTCTAAGATCTCTGCATTTAGTTCAGTTAACCCTGTTGCTATTAGCTCTTTCAACTCGTCACTCGTTAGAAAGTTTAAAGCTAATGCTTCTTCGTTCGCTTGTTCAATTGTTTTACCTAATATCATACGTACTCCTAGTTAATGACTATGAATGTTGAAAACTGTTTTGTTGCCTTCTGGTATGTCATCCGGATCGGGCATACAAGCTTGGATGCTGATCACTCGTGAACCATTTTTTAGATACTTTCTTACGTCTGTTTCTGGCCAGTAAATGAGTTCAGAGAATGTCCGGAACTGTCTCCCGTCCCTTTCCATTTCTAGTGTTCTTTGCTCTCGTATCGAGGAAAAGTTGTCAGAGAACTTTGGTTTTCGTTCTACGCGAATATAAAGGTCAATATCACTGACAGTTGGAGCATCGGTTAGATAGCTACCAAATAAAATAACTTCACTGACCTGGAATAAATATTTATCACTGGAGTTTATTTCGTTAACTCTTTCCATAAATTCTTCATAGTGCTTATTTGCCGTAGAGCGTTTAACCTTTTTTGATGCTGTTGCTTGAGCTAATGAGTTTCCCTTTATTGTTGTTATATGGGTTCTATCTTTACTAGGCGGATCAATAGCCTCTATATACCCTTCGCTTATAAATGAATTAAGGTGCGATTGAGTAACTTTCTTAGTCGTTCCAATAACTGACCTTAATGTTGAAATATTAAATCCTTCATGGTTACGTGATAAACCCCTTATTATTTTTCTAGCTTTAAGTGCAGGGAAGTTGGCTATTGTATCTGTGCTATTAATTTTCATAAAAACCCCCATTTTTTACAAAGTTCAAATCTAGTAAAATCAGCGTTTTAACCTAAACTTGGGACGTAACTTGTAAACTGTCTCAATTACTTTTTACATCCCCAAATAACGCCTCATCACCAGCTATAAACGTATCCACTAAATCTTGTTCGTTATTGTCTAAGTAGTTGATGGTTGTATCTGGCTTACTGTGGTTCAGTAACTGTTGTAACTCTTCTAAAGTACAGCCCACTTGTTGCCTTAAACGTGACCCTGATTTACGTAGGGAGTGAGTGCCTAAGTTCACCCCTCCTAAGCGACCACATGATCGCCTGTGTCGAATCACATCGCTCTCAACTTCATCCATCCAACGCCATGCTGTCTTTCGGCTTAACGGCCTACGTTCACCGCCATATCTACTTTCAAATAAGTAGGTATTATTTGGGGCTTCCAGTCGCATCTTATTGAGTAATTTTATTGAGTGAGGTGTTAACGTTATCACCTTAACTTTTTGGGTTTTCCCTTCGATTATTGAGAACTCTCCAGTATCAAATGATTCATCAATTTGCCTCGTGGTAATAGCTAGGATATCGCTGATCCGTAATGCCCATAGAGCTGTCAATTCAGCAAGGCACCTGGCCATAAATCCACGTCTGTTTTCTAGTGAATTCAAGATGACCTGAAATTCATCTCGATCTCTGGCTGAATGGACTCTAGGCATACTTTCTCCTACTAAATATTATTGCTTGATGCTATTTCAGTTATTTCATTCGACAACTCATAAGTGAGCTGGAAGAGGCTTTCAATATGCAGGGACGAAAGCTCATCAATATTTCCTGACTGAGATATTATTGATATCACTTCTAGCTGCTTTGACTTTTTCGAAATTAAATCAGCTTTGCTATCACTTGAATTTGGCATGACTTCTCCTTAGCCTATTAATCAGATTAAAGGCTTTAGTTATATTACTTGGTTTTAAAAGTTAGCTGTTCTACTGTTTGATACGTTTAATTTAGTATCATTATTTATTAGACGTTCAATTTCATTTTCTTGAACATCAATAAACCCCATGCTGGTTAGCTTTTGATAACAAGTACCAGTTTCACCATGTCGATTTAATTTAACTAAAATCTCAGTAATGTTTTTCCAGGGCGAATTGGTATTGAATACTGAATCTCGATAAAGGCCGATCCAGCTATCAACATCTTGCTCCACTGCTCCCGAATCTCTTGAGTCGCTAGGAACTGGACGTTTATCAATTCTCGAGGTATTTCCTCGGTTGAGTTGAAGCAACATGATAACGGGACACTGAAATTCTTTCGACATCCCCTTTAATGCTCGAGTCATAGCGCCTACCTCTAAATCTCTTCGGTCATACTTTCGGTCTGACTCCATGAGTTGAAGGTAATCAACAAAGATACCGCCTATATAGCCATGCTTACGGGTTATTTTTCTGGCTTCTCTTCTGATCCTAGACACTGAGTTATCATGTTTGTCATCAATGTAGATATTTGCTGCTCTGTAATCCTCTAGCTTGGTAAAAAACAGTGACTCACTAGTTTTTTCTGGATCGTTATCATCATTGAAGTTATTCATGATCAATTGCTTAGCTAATTTGGCGTACGAGCTGATTAACCTATGTACAACCTGGAAGTCTTGCATTTCCATAGAGCCAACATACACGGGAAGTTTTTTTTCAATCCCAAAGTGATTTATTATTTTTGCCATTAGCTCTGTTTTTCCCATTTTGGGATTCGCAGCAATAGCATGTAGTCCTATTTCATATCCTCCCCCGAGGATCTTGTCTAAATCGGTAAGCCCACTGCTGAATAAAACCTTATCAGAATTGTTCCACCTATCATCCAGGTAAGAGAGATAGTTTTGTAGGCATTCAGAGATATGTTTAGCCCCATCAGTTTGATTCGTAATACCTGTCTCATAGTCAAAGAGTGATGAAATCGCATTAAGCTTTGTGTCTAAGTCTGTAGGCTTAGAAATCAACTCATTAATGGAGTTCACCCTTTGTTGTATAGTTCGCAGCTCTGAGAGCTTCTTTAGGTGCTCCGCGTAAGCTTTAAGGTTGTATCCTGAGCTGGTGTTTTTAAGAGTTTCATAAATGTAGAGATATCCATCATCACAAAATCTATGCTGTGTTACAGCATTTACATCTGGGTTAATACCTTTCTGCTTAAGATCTACCATTGCTTGAAATATGTGTTTATGGGTCTGAGAGCAAAAATCTTTTATGTTGAGCAGATCCAACACTTCATCAACAGTGTCTCCAAATCCCTTCAAGAACATGATTGCACCTAAGAGGTTTTGTTCTGTTAGATGACTATCCATTTGAACACCCCACGTCATCGTATTGCCGCTCTTTTACCGCGACATAGCAACGATCTGACATGATGAAATCAAAGTTTCTTTTTTTATAAACCCCTCCAGTATTTGGGTTTGGGCGGTCCTCAAGCATCCAGCCACAGTTCTCAGAAATAAATTCAAAGTAAACTTGAAGAGTTTCGATGGTAAATATCTCTCCTTTTTCAGATGTACGTTTCTTGAAAAAGCTTTTTACTGATTTACGCCTGGCGTCTGAATAGACTTCAACCTTGGAGAGCATTGGTAAGCTCTCATGAAAGGTATTTACTACTTGTTGATGGTCAATTTGTGATTTATCACCAGTAGTACTCTTATCTCTTCTCTTCTCTTCTATTCTATTCTCTTCTTTCATGACTGAGTCATGACCCGTCATGATTGAACCATGACTTAACCTTATCTCTTTGATTATATTTCGCATATCCTTGCTGCTTGTCATCGATTGGTCTAGTCTTTTTGCTAGTTTTAAGCAAGTGACAAGTCCGTTATCAACTTCAAATAACCCTGAATTAATAAAGTATTTCATCATTTCGGATACTCTTGCTTCTGAGCAGCCAGTATTTCGAGCAATAATTCTTGCGTCATGTTCTAGACGAAAAGTGATATTACTAGAGTCAACTTTCCCCGCGATTAATTCTAAGCAGTACCAATAAAGACCATACCCGTCCAAACCGTGATCGAGTAAAACCATTTGAAGCTTTGCATCCATGTTGGCATTGGTGTCATGTTTAAACCATTTCATAAGCAAACTCCTTTTATGATGCAAGCCATTTAGTGACCATCTCGAACTTATCGCCATAATCAATAATTGATTCAAAGTCTTGGATATTGTCTTTTCTCGCCGCCCCAAAATATATTCTGGTGTATTCGCCGTCGAGACAACGAAGCAACGTAAAGTGCAGCGGTTCGCCGTCTTTGTAGGCAATAACAATTCCTCTACGTTGAAGTACATGAGCATCGTTAAGGGGCAGTGTTAATCCATTACGCTTAATCATGCTCACCTCTATGACTGGATGGGGTAGGTAAGGTTTGAAATTGGGATACGAACCAAAGAAGATCTGATAAAAGCCAAGCAGTAAACCTATAACCTAATCGGGTGGCTTTAGGGTGTACCCCAGCTCGTTCAAGTCTCCATGATTGAGAGCGCGAAAGAGCTGTAATTTTTTCTCGTTCAGGATTTCTTACTAAGCGTTCGGATTCTTCGGCAGCCTCTAGAATCTTTTTACGCTGCTCAGGTGTTGGTGGGGTAAATTGTTGTCTCATCATAAGCCCTTTTTTGTTTCAGTAGGTTTAGGCTTATGCTAGAGAGAGTCGTTGATACAATTTCTTATGTTTTGAATTATCAAAACAGTAGATTTTAGTAAGAGTTTGTTTTAGTTTGTTATTTTCTGTTTTCTTTTTTTATTTGTTCAGTTAGTTGCAAGTAAACACTAAATTTAAGAAGTTCTTTAGCTCGAGGTCGAAGAGTATTTGATACATAGTCAGGGTCATTAATTTCTGGAGGTAACTTGATTAATGTCTCTTCAATTTTTTTACCCCAGGCATACTCATATCCATATGCTTTTGCCCATAAATAAAGGTCGATGTATTTAAAAAAATATCCACACTTTAGTCGTTTTATGTTTGCTTTAGTATAGGAGCCCCTTTTAGGTTCAGGTAAGTTGAACTTCTCTCTAATATCTTGCAACCTTTCAGAGAGATCAGCTTCAATTTCGGCATTGGTTGCATTGGCTAAATTCAGCCAAACAAAAGTAGAGTTATTTTTAACTTCAAAGCTATCAACTTCAATTAAGCTATCTATTTCAGTTTGGTATTGGTGGCTTATCTGACATGTTGCTGAGGCCATATCTCCAATACTGACAGGTGAAACATTGGATGTCTGGTAATCAAGTGCCCAACCTATTTGCTCATCAAACCCTACAGGGTCTCCCTCCTCTTCGGCAGAGTATGCATCGAAGTGGTCTTGAGTATCTATTTCTTCATTGCTCTTGATAACTGATCTATCTGAGAATAGATCTTGTTGTAAGCAAGTATCATATTCATTAGATTTAAGCTGCTCAAAAACTTCAATGCGGCGCAGTAACTCATCAGCTATATATTGCAAATCTGCGTTATTAAATACTGAATAGCGGCTATCTTGAAACCATGGAATCATCTTTTGAAGCTTGCTTGCGCAATCTATTACCTTATTAGTCATTTCTGAGCCTAATTAATTATTGGTTCGAGGATAACGGCTACTTTTGCATGCGCTTCTCTTCGCTCTTCCAGGTAGTCATGGCGATCGTAGATACCTTCAACACCTTTTAATTTGTGGTTAAGACAGCGTTCGGCTACATGACCAGCTATACCATTGGAAGCAGCTAAACTTCTGAAAGTTCTTCGCAGGTCATGGGGGGAAAAGTGTTCCATGTCACCCATTAAGTTTGGTGGTTGTTTTTTACGGCCAGGTTCACGGCCAAACATTTTAGATATGGCTCTATTAAGTGTGTCGTTACCCATATGTAGTTTTGTAGATACTCTACGTGGTGGAAAGAGGTAGTCAGATCCGCAAGCTCTCATCTTTAACTCTTCTAACCAGGATAAAACTTGTTTAGGCAGTGGGATTGTAATTGCTGCGCCCGTTTTGCTTCTGCCTTCTGGTAGATTCCACAGAGTGTTATTGAGTTCGAATTCTGACCATTTAGCACAACACAATTCACTTTTACGAACACCTAGCGTGACTAAGAGTGCGCACGCCAGGTAATTATCCCTCGTGAATTTTGTTTGATGCTTCCGGAAAAGCCCAAACGCCATTTTTAACTCATCAAATGACAGTGCCCTGTCTCTACTCGCTTCTACGCCGCCAGCATCTGAAACGGTAAAGGCACTCGCGGGATTATTAGCTATTAAGTCTAGTTTTATGCCATGTCGAAAAAGTTGCTTCAAATACATCAAAGAGTCATTGGCGATGGTGGGGCGTTCGTTAGCAATGCTTTGAATGATCGATCTAATATCTCTTGCATTTACTTGCTCAATTTTCATGTCACCTATAGATGGCTTGATATCTTTTACGTAAACACGTTTGGGGATGTTCGGATGCTTTAGGCGCTTAGCAATATCGTTGTCGTACCAATCTTGAAAAAGGTCATCGACTAAGCGGATCGACTGTTCTTTGATTCGTCTTCTAGTGATTAAGGGATCGGCACCTGACTTAACCTCACGCTTCTGTATTGCTGCATCAGCTTTGGCATCTGCCAGTGATAAATCAGGGTAATGACCAATTGTCATCTCTTTACGTTTGCCATTGGATGAATAGCGAAGCATCCAATATGGGGTGGCGCTATCCCTAACTACTAGATACAACCCCCCGCCTATAGCGTTACGCTTGGGTTCACTTTTTACGAAAGATTGAATTTGCTTTGCTGTAATAGTTGCCATACCAATACCTTTGCCCACCAGTTGCGTTTTGGAGTGAAGTTGCTGCTCACCACTTTGCCCACCACAAATGATACAACGTATGGAAACGAATAGAAACGTATGGAAACGCATGGAAACAATAAAGCCCTGTCATTGCAGGGCTTTTTGTATAGATTTTCATTAAATGAAAAGCATGGGAATATTACTCGACGTTCTGGATCTGCTCGCGCATCTGCTCGATTAGCACTTTGAGTTCTACCGCTGCAGAGGTTATCTCTGCGCTGATAGATTTAGAGGCTAAGGTGTTCGACTCACGGTTGAATTCCTGCATCATAAAGTCTAAACGACGGCCTTGAGCGCCACCTTTTTTGAGGATACGTTGAGTCTCAGCAACGTGGGCGTCGAGTCTGTCCATCTCTTCGGCGACATCCATTTTTTGCGCAAGTATTACCATCTCTTGCTCTAGACGAGCCGGGTCCAGTTCACCAGTGATCTCGGCTAGACGGTTGGTCAGCTTGTCACGTTGCCATTGCATCACTGTTGGCATATGTTCACGTACGATAGCGACTTGGGCGACGATGGCATCGAGACGGGTCTGTAGCATGGTGTTAATGGCTGCGCCTTCACGGCTACGGGCTTCGATAAACTGATCGATGGCACTATCGAAAGCGACAAGCAGTTCTTTACCTAGGGAGTCCATATCTTGCTCTGAACCGGACATTACGCCAGGCCATTTGAGTATATCGACGACGTTAAGCTCACCTTGACCAGCTTCTTGTTTTACCCAATTAGCGGCATTTACTAGTTGTTTAGCCAGATCTTGATTTAACTGCAGTTCATTGCTGCTATTGTCGGCCAGATCGTATCTGAGGTTAACTTCAATTTTTCCGCGATTTAAACGCTTTCGTAGTCTGTCTCGTAAGATAGGTTCTAGACTACGGAAATGCTCAGGTAGGCGTAGATAGGTTTCTAAGTAACGCTGATTAACTGAACGAATTTCCCAAGAGGCTGTGCCCCAATCTGCTTTATGTTCGATACGTGCGTAGGCTGTCATGCTTTGAATCATGGTTTTTCCAATTGTTTAACCGTGAATGTGATCGAGGATTATAGACCTAAGCCAGCTAGGTTCAAAGTAATGTGTCTTGGCTTTACCTATTATGGGCAAATAACATGGCATCCTTGGTCACAAATCCCTATAATATCCTCCCAAAATCGCCTATCGATTCATCAATACAGGAAATTCTTATGCGCCCTAGTGATAGAACGCCAGCTCAATCTCGTCCAGTGACAATCACTCGACAATTTACCGCTCATGCTGAAGGTTCTGTTTTAGTTGAGTTCGGTGATACTAAAGTACTTTGTACTGCTAGCTTCGAAGAGGGTGTTCCTCGTTTCCTTAAGGGGAAGGGTCAAGGTTGGGTTACCGCTGAATACGGCATGTTGCCACGTTCTACTCATAGCCGCATGAACCGTGAAGCGGCTCGTGGCAAACAGTCTGGCCGCACACAAGAGATCCAACGTCTTATCGGTCGCTCACTGCGTGCTGCTGTCGATATGAAGGCTTTAGGCGAGAATACTATTGTTATCGATTGTGATGTCATCCAGGCCGATGGCGGAACACGTACTGCTGCCATTACTGGTGCCTGTGTTGCTTTGGTTGATTCACTGAACTGGGCGCGTGGAAAGGGCATTTTGAAAACTAATCCACTTAAGTTCCTTATCGCTGCAGTCAGTGTGGGTATTTATAAAGGCGAGCCAATCTGTGATTTAGAGTATTTGGAAGACAGCGAAGCTGAAACCGATATGAACGTTGTGATGACAGAAACCGGTAAGATGATCGAAGTCCAAGGGACTGCCGAAGGTGAGCCATTTAGCCATGAAGAGTTGCTTAGTATGTTAGAACTGGCTAAGCACGGTATTCGTGAAATAGTCGATGTACAGAAAGCGGCATTGAGCTAAAATTGTTTTAAACATAAAAAGGACCCTGATGGGTCCTTTTTTGAATAAGCTAATTATTAGAAGTAACAAGAAAAGTAACATTAAACTAGTCAATTGAGGAGAGAGTGTGAAAGCCTATCAACGTGAGTTTATCGAATTTGCCCTAGAGCGTCAGGTATTGAGATTTGGCGAGTTTACACTTAAATCTGGTCGTGTTAGTCCTTATTTCTTCAATGCTGGTCTGTTCAATACGGGGCGCGATTTAGCACGTCTGGGACGTTTTTACGCGACCGCTTTAGTCGACTCAGGTATTGAGCATGATCTGTTATTTGGTCCAGCCTACAAAGGTATCCCGATTGCGACCACTACGGCTGTTGCCCTATGTGAGCATCATGATATCGATATGCCATATTGCTTCAACCGTAAAGAGAAGAAACAGCACGGTGAAGGCGGCAGCCTAGTCGGTAGCGAGCTGAAAGGTCGTGTCATGCTAGTCGATGATGTGATTACTGCGGGCACAGCTATTCGTGAGTCCATGGAGATCATTCAGGCCCATGAGGCGTCGCTAGCGGGCGTGTTAATTGCTCTGGACCGTCAAGAGAAAGGCAAGGGTGAGCTTTCTGCTATTCAGGAAGTTGAGCGTGATTTCGGTTGCGACATTATCTCTATCATCAAGCTAGGCGATCTGATTAACTACTTGTCTGAAAAGCCGGGTATGGAAGTGCAATTAGCTTCAGTGAGTGCTTATCGTGATCAGTACGGGATTTAAGGTTTAAGAGAAGCCTCGAGTTCCTAGTGCCTAGGTTCTAGGAACACGCATCTTGTATTCTTAATTGCTTAAGAACTCTGCACGGGTGGCTGGGTTAGATTTAAATATCCCGCCTAATGCTGTTGTGGTCGTTGAGCTGGTGGAATCCATCACGCCGCGTGATTTGACACAGTAATGTACCGCATCCATTTTTACTGCGACATTTTTGGTTTCTAATAAGGTCTGCAGCGCAACCAATATCTGTTGAGTGAGACGCTCCTGAACTTGAGGGCGTTGAGCAAAGAAACGTACAATTCTGTTTATCTTGGATAGGCCGATAATATTCTTTTTAGGCAGGTAAGCCACGGTTGCCAGTCCATCGATAGTGACGAGATGATGTTCACAGGTACTAGTTAGGCTAATATCATTCACCTTGACCATCTCATCGAAGCCCATCTTATTTTCGATGACGGTGATCTTAGGGAAATTGGCGTAATCTAAGCCTGAAAAAATTTCATCGACATACATCTTAGCAATACGCTTAGGGGTGTCCATTAGGCTGTCATCGCTGAGATCCAATGACATCAAATTTAAGATGGCGCGCATATGCTGCTCTATCTTCTCTTTACGCTCCTCTGCACTGAACTCAGTCGGTAGCATAGGTGTTTCAAGGCCACGCTCTAGTAATGCTGTTTGTACTAGTCGTGCTGACTCACTGAGTTGTGCTTCTTTCGATGTCATAGTTTCCTCCACTTTCTATATAGTGGTTATATCAAGTGTGCAGTCTGATGTCATATTTTTCATCGTGCTCTGTTGCAGCAACAGATACTCTGAGTCCTACCTGTTTAGTAGGAAATGGGCAAGGAGGATACCTTTAATTGCTGTGAAATTATACCCAGAATAAGTAAGGGCTTAATAAAGAGCCGATCTTGGGAACGGTTTTTTTGTAAGCAGCTAAAGTTATAGATTGAGATTCTCTTTTAAGAAACTCACCATCTCACCAAAATATTTAGCCCTGTGCTTATCGTTATAAAAGCCGTGCCCTCCATCATCCATGACTAGCTTTTGGAAAGGATAATGATGTTTGTTGAGCGCTTCTTCTAAGGCTTTGAGCTGCTCAATAGGAACTCGCTTATCTTTTTCACCATGAACTAACAGTAATTTTGCTTTGAGCTTATCAATATTGTGAGCGGGTGACATGGCTTTAAGTTGAGCTGTGTCTGTTCCAATGGCGTAATCTTGGTAGCTGCGCCCTGAGCGAGAGTCTGCCACATCACTATCGTCTTTCCAAAGTGGCAAGTCATATACTCCTGCAAAACCTACAGCACATTTGAACATGTCGGGTTCTATTATTGAGCTTTGCAACGCTGCATAACCACCGAAGCTCCCGCCAGCTATACAGATCCGGTTTCTATCAACTAAACCTTGTTCGATGACATAGCTCGTTCCATCGATAATGTCGTGCAAAATATCGGTGCCCCATTTCTGGTAACCCGCTTTTTCAAATGATGCTCCATAGCCACTAGAACCACGGAAGTTGACTTGCAATACTGCCATCCCTTCACTTGCCAGCAGTTGGTTTTGTGGATCGAAGCCCCAAACATCACGTACACCATGTGGCCCCCCGTGAGGGGTGACTACCAAGGGTAAATTTTAGCCTCTATACCCTGTGGCAAGGTTAAGTAGCCGTAGATCTGTTTGCCATCACGGCTGGTAAAGTTAATTGGCCTCACCTCTGCCATTAATTCAGGATCGAGCCATTTCTTGGAAGAGGCTAGGTATTGCAGTTTTAGTTTCTTGGTGTCGAAAACATAATAATCACCGGGGTTACGGTCATTGAAGGCCATTATGATGAGTTTTTCTGAGTTGCGGGATTCACTAATAATCCGTACCTGATGGCCTGGTAATGTGGCTAACAACTGTTTTAATAATTTGGAATGGCTCTCATCTGGGTTTACGAAGGCATAGTCAGGATAACCATTTTCAAATTCGACGGCATAGAGTTGTTTTGTTTCTTGATTGATCCAAAAATTGCTCGGGTCGACAACATCATCTTGAATGATTGATTTTTTATCACCGGTTTCTAGGTTGATTTTATACACGCCCAAAGTCTGACCTTTCTCACGGCCTGCAGCATAAATACTATTTTTATCATCGGCAAAGGAGATTGGGCTGAAACCATCGAGATTAAGTTCGAGTTTATCGGTATTTATCCACTTATCATCTTTACGAAAAAATACTTTGGTGGTGTTTGTTTTATCTTCGCCAGCCACAAAGCGTACTTCACCTTCATGGTCGGTTAAAAATCGGGAATAACCAATGGGGGCTCTAGTTATTTTACGACGCTTGCCATTAAATAAATCGACGCGATAGACATCCTGCATCTTTGAATAGTCGAGTGTTCGCGCTTGGTTCCATGGAATGGCATTGACTAACATATAGCGGTTATCGTTTGGCAATGGATCTAAAATATAGGCTGTGGCGCGGATAGCGGTATTCTTTTTAAACATGGTGCCGGTTTGTTGCTCACCAGCTTCATAGCCAAACAGATAGGCTGCTTTAGAACCATCGGCATTAACAGCCATCAATTCACCGTTATAATCGGGCTGATCTTGCCAGCCTTTTAGGTACTCTTTTTGAAGTACAACACGCTCATCGCTGGCCCAGGCATAACTGCCGACTTGTGCATTATCTGGAAAGTACACTGCGTGATGTAATTTCTTGGTTTTTGCATCGAGAATGATCAGGTTATTTTTGCCACTATTTTTGGTGATTGCGCTGATGTAATCCCCCGCAGGCGATATTTTAACATCGCTAAATTCAGCACCTCGACTGAACAATTGAGCGGATGACTGGATTTCTGCGGCAATGGCGGGTGATATTGAGCCAATACCGGCAAGTAAGGTCATGGCCCATTTTTTTGAGAACGTCATACAACTTCCTTGTAAAACTGACTGTAATACCAATTCCATTAAACATATGATCAATTCAGAGCTTTCTCAGGGCTTTAAATTCAAGGCGCATTGTTGACGAAATGGTTATTCCCTTTCGAGGCAATGCAACGCAGAAGTCGAAGCCCTGAGAAGCTCACGAAGTGCGGGTTTAAAAACACTTTAAGCTGCGAAAGTGGTTTTCGATATACGACTGCATGGATGCAGAAGGTAGGGCGAAGCAGGATGCCAGAGCCGAGAATAACTATTAGCTTCAATCCCCTTATCTTGCCTACAGCGTTTTTAACTCCCGCTGAATGGTCACTTATTTAATGGAAATGGTATAAATCATTGAATTATTTTTGTTACAAGCTGAGAGTAAGAGAAAAGTCCAAGATATTCAATTGGGTGAATAGATAGGTCGTAGGTAATTTTTATTTGGCTGGAATTTAGTGCTACCGCTAGTGACGGCTTAACCGTCACTAGCCTAGTTCTAGCTTTGCAGTAACTGTTGCTGGATAAATATCCACTGCTGTTCGAAATGTTGTGTAGGTTTTTGTTTAAACTCGCTGCGAACAAATTGGGCGATACGACCTTCGGCTATGGCGAGTAAAAGGTTAGCTAAAATTGCTTCATCTAAATTGAATCCCTTACCTTCACGCAGCGTTTTCTCTCGTAAAATTTGCTTTAGGTGGGTCTCAATTTTGGAAAATATTTGATTAACACGACTGCGTAAACGTTCGTTTTCACCGAGCAGCGCATCGCCGCTGAGTATGCGTGATATGCCCGGATTGCGCTCTGAAAAAATCAGTAAAAGCTGGAGCAATTGTTGGCAACGCTTCATGGTGTCTTTCTCTTCATCCATGATCAGGTTGATACGTGATAATAGCGACTCCTCAATGAAATCAATTAAACCTTCGAACATACGTGCTTTACTTGGAAAGTGGCGGTATAGGGCTGCCTCGGACACACCAACTTCAGCAGCTAGTTTAGCTGTGGTGATTCTTTGTCCTGGATTGGTTTCTAACATGGTTGCTAGACATTGGAGAATATGTTCGCGGCGGTTGAACTTGGGGCTTGCAGCCATTTAGTTTTCCTTCACTCAAAAAATACGACAGGAGCTAGGTGATAGCTTTACTCGCCTTAGTGATAAAGCGAGTCAATGTCATTCTTATTATTTACATCTAATTAGCGCGTATGGAGAAATAGCATTTTAGCTGTGTTGTTATTTGGTGCCTGAGTGACCAAAGCCACCTTCACCTCGGCTTGAATTATCAAATTCATCGACAAGCTTAAACTCAGCTTGCACCACAGGTACGAACACCAGTTGTGCTAGACGGTCGCCGATCTCTAAAGTGAAAGCTTTATCACTGCGGTTCCAACAGGAGACCATAAGAGGGCCTTGGTAGTCTGAATCAATCAGTCCAACTAAGTTACCTAGCACTATGCCGTGTTTATGACCCAAACCTGAGCGAGGTAGTATGACGGCAGCAAGGCCTGGATCGGCAACATGAATTGAGATACCCGTCGGGATTAACACCGTCTCGCCGGCGGCTACGGTCATAGTGGTTTCGATCATAGCTCTAAGATCCATACCTGCACTGCCGGGTGTAGCATAAGCTGGAAGAGGGTATTCAGAACCAATGCGTGAATCGAGGATTTTAACTTCTATTGGAGTTTTCATTTGTTGTCGTCTTTTAAAATATGTATTTGCTCGGCGATTAATTCGAGCAGTTGTTTGGCCAAAG
Organism: Shewanella eurypsychrophilus; assembly: GCF_007004545.3. Taxonomy (NCBI): domain Bacteria; kingdom Pseudomonadati; phylum Pseudomonadota; class Gammaproteobacteria; order Alteromonadales; family Shewanellaceae; genus Shewanella; species Shewanella eurypsychrophilus. Next base: position 379,151 of record NZ_CP045503.2, read on the forward strand.
TATGTTTATCAGTTGCAGGAAGGTCCTGCTGACCTTTAGCCCAAATCACTTTGAGCGCATTGCTATCGGCATTGAAGCCTAATTCTGAACTCGATACATCATTGGCGGCGATCATATCGAGATTTTTACGGACTAATTTGTCTTTAGCGTAGCGCTCTACATCTTGAGTCTCTGCCGCGAAACCTATGGTAAATGGTCTAGGTGTATGGCTGGCAACGGTGGCTAAGATATCAGGATTTCTAACCAAGGCAAGTTGCATATCAGAAGATGATTTTTTTATTTTTTCATCGGCTACTTTTGCAACTCGATAATCTGCAACGGCGGCACAACCAATAAAAATACTATGGTTATCCACTTCGGCCATGACAGCATCGAGCATATCTTTAGTCGATGTCACATCGATTCGATTAACCCCTGCTGGAGTCGCTAAGTTTACAGGACCCGAAACCAAAGATACGTTTGCTCCCATGTCAGCTGCGGCTTTTGCGATAGCAAAGCCCATTTTTCCTGAGCTGTGGTTAGAGATATAACGTACTGGATCGATAGCTTCACGAGTTGGACCAGCGGTTAACAGTATCGAGTAACCAGTGAGAATCTTGGGCGCAAAAAATTGTACAGCACGCTCAGCAATATCGAGTGGTTCAAGCATACGCCCAGGACCTACCTCACCACATGCTTGGCTGCCAGATGCTGGTCCCCAGATAGTGATACCACGCTTGGATAAGTTAGCCAGGTTATCTTGGGTCGCCTGATTGCGGTACATCTGACGATTCATGGCTGGACAGATCACAACTGGTGCTTCTGTGGCTAAGCAGGTAGTCGTCACAAGTTCATCGGCCATACCTGCGTTAATACGGGCGATTAGGTTGGCGGTCGCAGGGGCGACAATGACCAAGTCAGCCCAACGAGCTAGCTCGATATGACCCATGGCAGCTTCTGCCGCAGGATCGAGTAGATCTGATGCAACGGGATATCCAGATAGCGCTTGTAAGGTCAGCGGTGTGATAAATTCTTTAGCGCTTTGGCTCATCACTACACGGACATCGAAGTTGCGTTCTTTTAATCGACGTATTAGATCGGCAGATTTGTAGGCTGCAATACCGCCACCGATGGCGAGTAAGACATTTTTTTTGGCCTGATCTGTGTCGGTACTTTGATTCATACTTTTGCCCATCACCGGTAGCTTGTATCAAACTAGCCAGTCACTAAATTGAATAGCGCCTAAGATATCACAAACCTAAGTCTGTGTTAGATACAAGTTTTAGAAAACTCGACCATACTCAACATAAATGAACAGTCACGCAAGGAGGGGTGATGGCGATTAAAGATTGGCCAGACGGAGAAGGCCCAAGAGATAAGTTACTAAATCGTGGTGTGGCTCAGCTATCCGATGCTGAACTGCTAGCTGTAGTGCTCAGAAATGGCTTACAAGGACTTAGTGCGGTTGAATTAGCCCGTGAGCTCATCAATGAGTTTGGGGGGCTAAGAGGAGTGTTTAGCGCTTCACAAACACAAGTATGTAAATTGGCTGGAATGGGGCCGGTAAAATACGCTCAACTGCAAGCTTCGGCTGAGCTAGGTACCCGAATTTCTGCAGAAAAGTTAAAAAGAGGCAAAATATTGAGTGATCCTGATTTAACTCGGGACTATTTAATGAGACAATTGCGGGATCGTGCCTACGAAGTGTTCGCCATTTTATTGTTGGACAGTCAGCATCGAGTTATTCAGTTTGTTGAATTATTCCGTGGCACTATAGATTCGGCCTCTGTATATCCACGTGATGTGGTGTGCTTAGTGCTTGAGAAAAAAGCTGCGGCTGTGATTGTCTGCCACAACCATCCATCAGGAGTTGCGGAGCCAAGTCAGGCCGATAGACGAATAACTGAGCGATTAAAATTTGCCTTAGGAACCATTGATGTTTCCTTGCTAGACCATATGGTTATAGGCGATCGCGAGATAGTTTCATTTGCAGAGCGGGGATGGTTAGATTAACTATCCCTTGATCTTTGTTTTTAGATCCTGTATAAAATGCGCCCTCTGTTGTGTGCCTCAGGCGACGGCCGTGTTCGAGGTGCATTAATGCTCGAGCGTTAAATATATTGTTTTTTGGAGAAGATTGACATGTCAAGAGTATGCCAAGTAACTGGCAAGCGACCAATGGTTGGTAACAACCGCTCGCACGCAAAAAACGCGACGCGTCGTCGTTTTTTACCTAACCTACAAAACCACCGTTTTTGGTTAGAAGGCGAAAAGCGTTTCGTTAAGCTACGTATCTCTACTAAAGGTATGCGTATTATCGATAAGAAAGGTATTGAAGTTGTTATTGCTGAACTTCGTGCCCGCGGCGAGAAGGTATAATAAACCATGGCTAAATCTAAAGGTAATCGTGAGAAGATCAAGCTAGTTTCTAGCGCTAAAACTGGTCATTTCTACACGACTGAAAAGAACAAACGTAACATGCCTGAAAAGATGGAAATCAAGAAATTTGATCCTGTTATCCGTCAGCACGTTATGTACAAAGAAGCTAAAATCAAGTAATAATTTGATGCTAACTTCTATAAAGCCCCTGTTTCAGGGGCTTTTTTTTGCTTAAAATTTAATGGACTCTACGAGTTGTAATACCCCCTTCCTAATATATAAAAATTCATTTCAATGTTTTTGTTTTTTGTTCTTATATCATTTATACAGCTGAGATAAATAAACAATGACGGCCCACTCATAGTGGGTATAAATGCTTTTATTTTGAATTAAAATGCAATACTATGCTTTATATAGCTTACGGTTGTTGCCGTCTGTTTTGCATAAATGAATCAAGGTGAGAATATATTCGTGCGTACTACAGAACTTGTTGATGGATTTCGCCATTCTGCTTCCTATGTTAATGCCCATAGGGGGAAGACTTTCGTTGTCATGCTTGGGGGGGAAGCGTTAGCTAATAGGCAGTTTCGCTCGATTATTAATGACATTGCCCTACTGCATAGTCTGGGTATCAAAATTGTTCTGGTCCATGGTGCTAGGCCACAAATCGATGCAGCCTTAGCTGAGAAAGCACTGCTCCCCGAGTATTATAATGGCGTACGGATCACTGATGAAGATGCATTTAAAGTGATTAAACAGGTCGTCGGTGGCTTACAACTTGATATCACTGCCAGGCTATCTATGAGCCTGAGTAATACGCCAATGCAGGGAGCACAGATAAATGTGGTCAGTGGTAACTTTGTCATTGCACAGCCTCTGGGTGTGGATGATGGGGTTGATTACTGCTTGAGTGGTAAGGTGAGACGCATAGATGTTCAAGGTCTCAAGGCTCAGCTAGAGAGGAATGGCATTGTGTTGCTTGGCCCGGTAGCGGCCTCTGTGACAGGTGAGAGCTTTAATCTGACCGCCGAAGAGGTTGCGACTCAGATAGCAGTAAAGCTCAAGGCCGATAAGATGATTGGCTTTAGTTCACAAGAAGGTATTTTAGATAGCGAAGGCCAGGTCTTAGCCGAGTTAATGCCAAATGATGCACAAACTATTTTAAACGATTTAGATCAGGGCTCAAGTGTTTGTCTAGGCACCAAAGCTTTTCTTAAGGCGAGTATTGATGCTTGTCGCAATGGTGTCTCTCGTTGTCATTTTGTTAGTTACCTTGACGATGGTGCCCTGCTGCAAGAACTCTTCTCCAGAGATGGCATAGGCACTCAAATAGTGACTGAAAGCGCTGAGCGACTTCGTCGTGCTGGTATCGGTGATATTGGCGGTATCTTAGATCTGATCCGTCCATTGGAACAGAAAGGTATCTTAGTCCGCCGTTCCCGTGAGCAGCTGGAGATGGAGATCGAGCAGTTTATGTTGATTGAGCGCGATAGTCTCGTTATAGGTTGTGCGGCTTTCTATCCGTTTGAGGAGGATAATGCAGGAGAGTTTGCTTGTCTGGTTGTGCATCCTGAGTATCGTGATGCGGACAGAGGTAGCATCCTGCTGAAGAATATTATTGGTCAAGCTAGGGTAAGAGGTTACACAAAGCTTTTTGCGTTGACGACACGTAGTATTCACTGGTTCTTAGAGCATGGTTTCGATATCGTCGATGTTGATGTTCTCCCAGATAAGAAGAAGCAGCTGTATAACTATCAGCGAAAATCTAAGATACTCGCCTTAGAGCTATAACCGATCGCGTTTATAAAAATGCCAGCTTATGCTGGCATTTTGTTTGAGTCGACAATGACTATTTGGCTTTACGTTTATAGAGCATATCTATAGTAAAGACGACAAGTGCTCCCCATATAAACAGGAAGGTAATGCCTTTTTCGAGATCAAAGGGTTCACCATAAAGGCTAATCGCTAAAATAAACATGATACTCGGGCCTAAATATTGGAAGAAACCCATGACTGACAATGGAATTCTTACTGCAGATGCGGCGAAGCAAAGCAGAGGAATCGTGGTAACAACACCGGCGGCTAGTAGGAGCAGGTTGAGTGATAACTCATTGGTGCTAAAGTTGGTGAGTGCTCCACCCACGTTGGCAAATAGATAGATGAGTGCCACAGGAAATAAGATGGCTGTTTCGACCAAAAGCCCCGTCTTAGCATCGACATTAACCTTTTTGCGCAATAGACCATACAAACCAAATGAGCAGGCCAAGCCTAAAGACACAAGAGGTATTGACCCAAATGAAATCAATTGCACTAAAACGCCGGTAGCGGCTAGTGAAACCGCAAACCATTGCAGTTTTCTCAGTCGTTCCCCCAAAAATGCCATGCCTAGCATGACATTCACTAGCGGGTTGATGAAGTAACCTAAACTGGCATCCAGCATATGGTCGTTATTGATGGCCCAGATAAACAGCAGCCAGTTTGCTGCAATGAGAATGGACGTAAAAGTCAGCATTAATAGCTGCTTGGGCTTTTTAAGCACTTGTCTGAGTCTTGAGAACCCACCAAATAGAGCCATCAGCACAGTGACAAATACAAAAGACCAGATCACGCGGTGGATTAAAATTTCGGTAGCAGAAACTTGACCGAGTAATTTGAAGTAAAGTGGCGCAAAGCCCCAAAGGGTGTATGCACAGATAGCAAAGACGATGCCTTTACGATATTCAGAATCGAGCATGAAAAGAACTACAAAAGGAGAGTGTGCTGCATTGTATGCTTCAAATCCTATGGTCTCAAGTTTTAAGCGATGACTTAATATTCCATATCTGTCCCATAAAGCTGACACGAGGAAAGTAAAGCTGACACAAGGAAAGCTGCTACTTCCCTCTGTCTGAGGTTGAGCTACTTTAACCAACCATATAAGTTCCGGTGCCGAAAGCGATATGATCGCCCTGTTCGTTATGTAACTCCATGCGACATACTGATACTCGGTTACCCGCACGAATAACGGTTCCTGTACCGGTAAAAATCTCCCCTCTACCGGGTCTAAGGTAATCGATTCTAAGATCTATGGTGCCTAAGGTTTGTAATCGGTTCTGTAGTTCTTCTACGCTCCAGTCATCTCTACTGGCGACTAAACCAGAGAATGCGGTTAATCCCCCAACAACATCGAGTACCGTAGCGGTGACTCCACCATGAAGGATCTGCTGGTGGATATTGCCAATAAGCTCAGGTTTCATATTAACAACCACTTCAACACCGTCGATATCGTAATGCTTGATATCCATGCCTAACAGGTTGTGAAAAGGAACCTGTTTATCGAATACCTCCGCGACTCTATTTAATATTTCGGCTTGCACTGGGCTAGTCATAAGCATCCTTGTACGAACTTGCGTTAGTTATTGATTATTATTAGAGCAATTAATCTATCGCTTATTTACCTTGATATGCAAGGCGAAAACAAGATTATTAGCAAACAGTCTGTGATCAGGAGAGACAAGAGGAGTTAGCTTCATTAGAATAGGCGACCCAATTTCTCACTTTCGATGCCCATGGAACCTGTGACACCTGAACCTCAATTAGATCCACTCTCAGCGAGCTTACAGTCTGTATTCGGTTACCGGACATTTAGAGATGGGCAAAAAGAGGTCATTGAGCAAAGCTGCCAAGGGGTAGATTGTTTGGTGATCATGCCTACCGGTGGTGGTAAGAGTCTTTGCTATCAGCTTCCCGCACTGCAGATGCCAGGTTTGACTATCGTGGTATCACCATTGATTTCACTGATGAAAGATCAGGTGGATAGTTTGCTACAGATGGGCGTCTCAGCGGCTTACTTAAATTCGTCGCTGCCGGGCGAGGAGCGGGCTAAAGTTTTCCAAAGGATGCATAGTGGTGAGTTAAAAATGCTCTATGTATCTCCAGAGCGCTTACTTCAAAGCAATTTTATCGACAGGTTGCATGAGTTACAGATCTCTCTATTTGCGATCGATGAGGCGCATTGTATATCCCAGTGGGGCCATGACTTCAGGCCTGAGTATGCAGCACTGGGCAAGCTGAGAGAGTTTTTCCCTCACGTGCCTATTATGGCGTTGACGGCTACGGCGGATCAGGCGACTCGACAGGATATTTGTGAACGCTTAACCATAACCCCGTTTTCTTTTCTGACCAGTTTCGATCGCCCCAATATTCGTTATACCGTGGCAGAGAAGCTCAATGCTGCAAATCAGTTGCGTCAATTTGTGGCAGCTCAGAATGGCAATAGCGGTATTATTTACTGTAGCAGTCGACGACGTGTCGATGAAGTGGCTGAGCGGCTGCGCTTACAAGGTCATAATGCCGATGCTTACCATGCAGGTAAGACACAGGAAGAACGCGCTGCAGTACAAGATAAATTCTTGAAAGATCAGTTAGACATTGTTGTGGCTACGGTTGCCTTTGGTATGGGGATTAACAAGTCTAATGTACGTTATGTGGTGCATTATGATATCCCTAAAAGTGTAGAGTCTTACTATCAGGAGACGGGAAGAGCAGGACGTGATGGTTTAGATTCAGAAGCCTTGATGTTGTTCGACCCCGCAGATATTGGGCGAGTGCGTCACTTAATTGAACAATCTGAGCCCGGCCCGCAACAACAAGTTGAATTTCATAAATTAAATACCATGGCGGCATTTGCAGAAGCGCAAACCTGTAGACGGCAGGTGTTGCTACATTATTTTGATGAGAGCGCTGAAGAGCCTTGTGGTAATTGTGATATCTGTCTAGATCCACCCAAAAAATATAATGGGATCCAAGATGGGCAAAAAGTCCTGTCTTGTATCTATCGCCTCGGCCAACGATTTGGTATCAATCACCTTATTGAAGTCTTGCGCGGATCTAAAGCCGCGACGGTTTTAGATCGTGGTCATGATAAGCTATCGACTTGGGGAATAGGTAAAGACAAGAGCCATGAGTATTGGCTCAGTATCATACGTCAGATCATACATCTAGGCTTTGCCAGTCAAGATATCACCCGAGGATCCTCGGTTAAGTTAAACCCATCTGCACGTGCCGTATTAAAGGGAGAAGTTGAGCTATTATTGGCTGAACCTAGAATGGTACTGCAAGCCACCACGAAGAAACGTAGTGGTAGTACTCGTGCACCGCTGAACTATGATCGTAAGCTATTTGCCAAGCTGAAATCACTCAGAAGAAAGTTAGCAGAAGAGCTGGATGTTCCACCCTATCTGGTTTTTAATGATGCGACATTAGCTGAAATGGCGGCGATACTACCAACAAGCCCAGGTGAAATGTTAGCGGTAAATGGAGTTGGCGAGCGTAAATTGAGTCGCTTTGGTGGAGAGTTTCTCGATGAAATAGCCAGCCATCTAACTGACAGTTAATACCGCTCATTTCGCCAAGCCTAGTATACCCAAAGTGCAGTCAGCTTAGATTACGTTTCAACCTCTGTTTTAGGCTGTTTTTTGTTTTTCAATAATAACTGTTTCACTTTAGCTCGCTTTATCAAGGAGCCTAAGTTGTCTTGTTGCTGTAATTTGGCATAGCCAATATTCGGCCTGTAACCGTGAAGCAGGGGTTCCATGACCACTTCAATCAGCTTAATGATTCTTAATGATCCAGCTTCTTGGGTGTGGAGTAATAGAATGACTATCTCCTCATCAACACTGTGTGTGACGATGTCTTGCTCTCTGAGCAAATGCTGCAGTCTTGATTGTAAGAGAGGAAGGTCGGCATGAAAAATGTGTATAGGATCGATAAGGATTAGACTCAACGGACTGCTGATTAGTTTGCTATGGCTGATAAGGCGATCAATTTTCTGCTCTGGTGAGATGGTTAACACTGAAGCTTGTTTGTGTTCTTGCTTTGTCGATTTTCGCTTAAATTTGAAAGTGATCATCAGAACCAAAGTCAATAAGGCGAATAGGAGATATTCACCCTGAAATTGGCTTTGACCAACTTGAGTTAGTCTAAGTCTATCGTTAGCTAAACTCGATATCTGCAGTCGACTTAGTCGTGCATTTAACTGTAGTAATCGAGTGTCTTTAATGAAGTTATAGCCGTTTTCTGCGGCTGTGAATTTTTTCACTTGATACTGATAACCGAGCTCGAAATTACTTTTCTCAACGTAATAGTCACTCAATACCTGATAGCAAAGTACAAGTTCATAAAATTTAGCTGTTTGTAGGGCTGTTTCGATTGCCTGATTAATCAGTACTATGGCTTTTGATTCGTTGCCAGTATCAAATAAAACCTGTGCTAACAAGCGCTGAGCTCTTAATCTCTCGATAGTACTCTTTTTTTTGATAAAAGTGTTTAGGCTGATCTCGAGTAGTTGAAGTGCTCGGGTATTATCGCCTCTATTGCGCTCAAGTTGAGCTATCTGGGTGTAGCTCAGGGCTAATTCAAAGGCTGTTTCAAGTTCAGGAAGTAAGTTTTTAGCCTGCTTTATCAGTTGTTCACTCGGTAAGGCTTGGTTGAACTGAGCCAGTTTTGCGACCTGTATGTAGGCGGCGAGTAAAACTTTACCTTGAAGATCTTCGCTGGCGATTGCTGAATCTATCAGCTCATAGGCTTGCTGATGTTTGCCATTTTTTTCTAATAGCTGACTGAGTGCTATTTTTATGCTGATCTGTGGCGGAAGGGCCCAATTTCTCTCTTGTGATTGAATATCTAAATAGATATCACTGGCTAAGCCTAGATCTTCGAAGGCGCTGCTGTAGCTGTCTATGTGAGTATCTATAATTCCCCTTAGCCTTAAACCATTCACAAGAGATTGTGGCTGTTTCTGTTCTCTTGAAAGCATAATTGAGGCATCTAATAGGGGTAAGGCTTGCCGAAAGTCACCATAGTTATTGAATGCACCAGCCATACAATTAAGGAAGTAGGGGCGAGCTTGATCTAGTTTGAGAGTTTTTGCCTTTGCTTCACTTATTCTAGCAATATTAATAGCAGCTTCATTTTCACCTAGCTGTAGAAAGGCTTCACATCTTAGCAGTGATAGTCGTAATTTGGCTGCTTCAGTAAGGGCTATAGGAGATGTAATGCTATCTAATGCATTGATCTTGTTGAGGGCTTGAGTCGGATATTGATATAGCAAATCATTGATGCTATCGAGTTTATCTTGTACGTCGGCTTGAGCTGGTGTCAGCCAAAAGGCAAGACATAGCATGACGATCCGAAAACCCATCTATTCTAGCTCCATTCAATTAACTCGATATCCATGAATTTTTATTATACAGAATTTATTTTATTTATTGCATTAAAAAACAATATGGAATGATTTAGAGCTTTTTGTTTTAAATACGGTTTTTAACTGAAGAATCGGACTATAAAAGTGACAGATACTAAGGTTAATAGAAAAATTTGCAGTTTTTAAAGGCTGTTTCTCTGGTCTAATCTGTGATTATTGAAAAAATTTGGGTTGACACTTGGGTCGTCACACGTTAAAAATTAACCACTCTATAGGAATTTGAAATTAACTTTATCGCATAATTATTTATGCCTACTGAATATTAAGACAGATGAATACTAAACGTGCATTACTCAGCCTCCTCATTCTCATTCTCGCAGTTCCTGCGCGGAGAAGGTAGTGTTGCACGCTCGATAGAGATAACAGCATTAACAAACCCCGCGCTAACAAACGCGGGGTTTTTTGTTTTTAGCGCAGATAATAATTAGGTCTTCCACGGAGAAACCAGATGTCTAACCGAGTAATTATATTTGATACAACCCTACGTGATGGTGAGCAAGCTTTAGCGGCAAGTTTAACGGTTAAGGAAAAGCTACAAATAGCACTGTCTCTGGAGCGACTGGGTGTAGACGTGATGGAAGTTGGTTTTCCTGTCTCTTCACCGGGAGATTTTGAGTCCGTTCAGACGATTGCCCGAACGATTAAAAACAGTCGAGTCTGTGCCTTGTCTCGCGCCTTGGAAAAAGATATTGATGCCGCTGCTCAGGCGTTATCGGTTGCCGAACAGTTCCGTATTCACACCTTTATTTCAACATCGACCATTCACGTAGAAAGCAAGCTTAAGCGCTCTTTCGAACAAGTATTAGAGATGGCTGTTGGTGCTGTTAAGTATGCGCGTCGCTTTACCGATGATGTTGAGTTTTCTTGTGAAGATGCGGGTCGCACGCCCATAGATAACTTGTGTCGCATGGTCGAAGAGGCAATCAAAGCCGGCGCTAGAACGATTAATATTCCTGATACTGTTGGTTATACGGTGCCAAGTGAGTTCGGTTCCATCATCGAAAGTCTATTTAATCGTGTGCCAAACATAGATCAAGCGGTTATTTCGGTGCATTGTCATGATGATTTAGGCTTATCGGTTGCTAACTCTATTACAGCAGTACAGCATGGTGCACGTCAGATTGAGTGTACGGTTAACGGTATTGGTGAGCGAGCGGGTAACTGTTCGCTTGAAGAGATAGCCATGATTTTGTCGACACGTAAAGCGTCTCTGGGTTTTGAGACGGGTATCAATGCCAAAGAGATCCATCGGACTTCTAACTTAGTTAGCCAACTTTGTAATATGCCAGTACAGGCCAATAAGGCCATTGTCGGTGCTAATGCATTTACTCATTCATCGGGTATTCACCAAGATGGCATGCTTAAGTCGCAAAACACCTATGAAATCATGACTCCCGAAAGCATAGGATTGCCACGCAACAATCTTAATATGACTTCTCGCTCTGGCCGTCATGTGATTAAGCATCGTATGGCGGAGATGGGTTACAGCGAACAAGATTATGATATGGATAGTTTATACGAGTCATTTTTGAAGCTTGCAGATAAGAAAGGTCAGGTGTTTGACTATGACCTTGAAGCACTCACTTTTATGGAAGCACAAGCCGAAGAAGAGTCTCATTTTAAGCTAGAAAAGCTAATTGTGCATTCGGATTCCAGTGAAGGTAATGCAAGTGCGACGGTAACAGTTGATGTCGATGGTGAGCTAGTCACTGAAACTGCAACGGGTAACGGCCCTGTCGATGCTGCTTACATCGCGATGGCGAAAGCCAGTCAATGTGAAGTGAATATCACTAGCTATCAGTTAAGCGCAAAAGGCGAAGGCCAAAATGCACTGGGTCAGGTCGATATTGAAGCGAATTACAATGAGCAGAGCTTTCATGGGGTAGGATTGGCTACCGATGTCGTACAAGCATCCGTTCAGGCACTTATCCATGTAATGAACCTGACGTGGCGCGCAGATAAGGTTGCGGATTGTAAGAAACAAATTGCACAAAAACGTCGTGAGTTAGGCGGCGTATAACACTTTATCAATAATTAGAATTGTCATATTTAAGAGTCGGGAGTATGTGTCGTATGAGTTATCAAGTCGCTGTATTAGCTGGAGATGGAATTGGACCTGAAGTGATGGCCGAGGCACGCAAGGTGTTGGCCGCAGTCGAGAAGCGTTTCGATCTCTCAATCGAATATAGTGAATACGATGTTGGTGGCGCAGCTATCGATAATCATGGTTGCCCTCTACCTGAGGCAACCCTAAAAGGTTGTGAGTCGGCCGATGCCGTATTGTTTGGTTCAGTTGGCGGCCCTAAGTGGGAGCACTTACCACCAAACGATCAACCTGAGCGTGGTGCGCTGTTGCCTCTACGTGGGCACTTCGAGCTTTTCTGTAATATGCGTCCAGCTAAATTACATCTGGGCCTCGAACATATGTCGCTACTACGTAGTGATATCTCAGAGAAAGGTTTCGATATTCTCTGTGTGCGTGAGTTAACCGGCGGTATCTATTTCGGTAAGCCTAAGGGGCGTCAGGGCGAAGGCGAGAATGAAGAAGCATTCGATACCATGCGCTATAGCCGCAAAGAGATCAGGCGCATAGCTAAGATTGCATTCGAATCTGCTCAAGGTCGTCGCAAGAAAGTGACCTCTGTCGATAAAGCTAACGTTTTAGCTTGCAGTGTACTTTGGCGTGAAGTGGTAGAAGAAGTCGCTAAAGACTATCCAGATGTCGAACTTGAGCATATCTATATCGATAATGCCACTATGCAGCTTTTACGCCGCCCTAATGAATTTGATGTCATGCTGTGCTCTAACTTATTTGGTGACATCATCTCGGATGAAATCGCTATGTTAACGGGCTCTATGGGTCTGCTCTCTTCTATTAGCATGAATAGCGAAGGTTTTGGCATGTATGAACCAGCGGGCGGAAGTGCGCCAGATATTGCGGGTCAGGGGATCGCTAACCCAGTAGCACAAATTTTGTCAGCGGCGTTACTTCTTCGTCATAGTTTGAAACTTGAAGAGGCCGCACTGTCTATTGAGGTTGCCGTAGGCAAAGCACTTAGTGACGGTTACTTAACGGGTGAGTTACTGCCTGCAAGCGAGCGTGGTAATGCTAAGTCAACCAGTCAGATGGGTGATTACATTGCTCAAGCTGTAGCAGAGGGAGTGTAACTGATGGCAAAGACACTGTATGAGAAGGTTTGGGATACCCATATTGTCGTAGAAAAAGAGGGCGAAGCGCCACTTATTTATGTCGACAGGCATTTAGTCCATGAAGTGACTTCACCGCAGGCATTTAGTGGTCTAAGGGCAGCGGGTCGTAAAATGCGAGCGCCAGAAAAAACCTTCGCAACCATGGATCATAACACGTCGACTAAGAGTGCAAGCCTGGATGCGTTGAGCCCTATGGCCCGTATCCAAGTGGAAACGTTGCAGGATAACTGTAAAGAGTTCGGCGTTCGTCTTTATGATATCCATCATAAGAACCAAGGCATTGTGCATGTAATGGGGCCAGAGTTAGGTATTACCTTACCCGGTGCCGTTATTGTGTGTGGAGATTCACACACGGCGACTCATGGTGCATTTGGGGCGCTAGCATTTGGTATCGGCACCTCTGAAGTTGAACATGTGATGGCAACGCAGACGCTGCGCCAATTAAAAGCTAAGACGATGAAGATTGAGGTTCGGGGACATGTCACTCCTGGGATCACGGCTAAAGATATCGTGCTAGCGATTATTGGCAAAATAGGTATGGATGGCGGCACAGGTTATGTGGTCGAATTCTGTGGTGAGGCGATAGAAGCGTTAACCATGGAAGGTCGTATGACAGTCTGTAATATGGCGATTGAGATGGGGGCTAAGGCAGGTATGATAGCGCCGGATGCGACCACTGTTGATTATATGAAAGGTCGAGAGTTTGCACCAAAGGGTGCGGCTTGGGAGCAAGCGGTAGCGGATTGGGCTGAGCTAAAAACCGATGACGATGCCATTTTTGATGCTAGCATCGTGCTTGAAGCTGGCAATATAGCACCTCAGTTAACATGGGGAACAAATCCTGGGCAAGTCGTTGCTATTGACGGTGTGGTGCCCAACCCTGCCGATGAACAAAACGCGACCGTCAGAGACAGTATCGAAAAAGCACTCGAGTACGTTGCTCTCACCGCGGGTACATGTATGACTGATGTGAGTATCAACAAAGCCTTTATTGGTTCATGTACTAACTCACGAATTGAAGATCTGCGTGATGCGGCTAAGCAAGCAAAAGGACGTAAAGTTGCTAATGGCGTGACTGCCATTGTGGTACCTGGTTCAGGTCTAGTGAAAGAGCAAGCAGAAGCCGAAGGTCTGGACAAAATATTTATCGAAGCAGGCTTTGAGTGGCGCCTACCGGGTTGCTCTATGTGTCTGGCGATGAATGATGATCGTCTAGAGGCGGGTGATCGGTGTGCTTCAACCAGTAATCGTAACTTCGAAGGGCGTCAGGGACGAGGTAGTCGTACTCATCTTGTTAGTCCGGCTATGGCTGCTGCAGCTGCTATTGCTGGTCATTTTGTCGATATTCGCAAATCTTACTAGGAACTCAGTTATGAATCCATTTACCTCACACACTGGGCTTTCGGTCATGATCGACAGTGCAAATGTCGATACCGATCAGATCATCCCTAAACAGTTTCTATCTAAGGTGACTCGAGATGGTTTTGGTGTTCACCTATTCCATGATTGGCGCTATCTTGATGATGCGGGTGATCAGCCAAACCCGGAGTTTACACTCAACTACCCTAGGTATAAGGGAGCATCAATTCTTATTTCTAAGGAAAACTTCGGCTGCGGCTCTAGTCGTGAACATGCGCCTTGGGCTTTAGCCGATTTTGGCTTGAGAGCGATTATTGCTCCAAGTTTTGCCGATATTTTCTATGGTAACTCTATCAACAATGGTTTACTTCCGGTGCGCTTATCCGGTGTAGAAGTGCAACAGTTGATGGATGAAGTGGAGGCAAGAGAAGGTGCTGAGATCACTGTCGATCTTGAAGCTCTCACTGTGACGTCACCATCTGGTGCTAAGTTTAATTTTGAGATAGCACCTTCAGCTAGACATAATATGTTGCACGGCCTAGATGCGATAGGTTTAACCTTGGCCTACGGGGCAGAAATTACCGCATACGAAGCCAGTCTTCCAAGCTGGCAGGCTTAAAATATTTAAGCGTACATTTGTACTAGCTTGTTAAAAAAAGACAGCCGGATGAGTAATTACTTATCCGGTTTTTGTTTTAAGTGAAAAACCATTCTGTGTATCGTTCTGATTTAACGCTATTTTTTGTTTTTCTGTGAACTGGAACAAGCATTTAACTTCTCAGGGCAGTGGCTTTCACTAGTTTAATCTATCTATGTTAGCTAACGCGTGTAAGTCATCACTGTTGGTGTTAGGTATTGAAATTACAGGTTATTTTTAATATTTACTCATGTTTGATTTTGTTGTTTGTGTATTTATTTAAACAAATGTTCGCTTTAAATTTGTTTTAAATAGTGAATTAATCTGAATTTGCACTAGTTTGATCTAATTATTTAGTGTTTTACGCTTTGTTATCTCAATTACTTGCAAACATGTTCTGCGCGAGTAAACTCCCGCCAATAAAAATCGAGCTAATACTCTATTTAAGAGTCTATTTAGAATGATATAAAAATGGGAATAACAATTAAGATGATGAACAAACGCGTAATCGCTCTGGCTGTAGCAACAGCACTAATGGGGTCTGTCACACAGGCTCAAGCTGCAGGTTTTCAACTCGCTGAATATTCGGCTACAGGTCAAGGACGAGCATTCGCTGGTGAAGCGGCTATGGCAGATAATGCGTCAACTCAGGCTCGTAACCCTGCTATGTTAACTTACTTAGAAGGGACCCATTTTTCAGCTGGTGGTATCTATGTGATGCCAAATGTTGATGTGACTGGTGATGTGTCCATTGCTTCTGCGTTATTAGGTCCAGATCCTTTAGTGATGAACGGCGATGCGCTCGATGTTGCTGGTAATGCGTTAGTACCAAATTTTTACTTTTCAAGTCAGTTAAATGAAAACTGGACTTGGGGGCTGGCGGTAAATTCTAACTACGGTCTTGCAACTGAAGTCCCTACTACACATTCAGCTGCGATTTTCGGCAATGAAACGTCGGTAACAACGGTCGAGTTCAACCCGAACATAGCCTATCGTTTCAATGATGCCTTCAGCGTTGGTGCTGGTATCCGAGTCGTTTATGGTGAAGGCAGTATTGGTGCAACCGCTCCGGGTTGGATCGATAGTTTGAAAGCTCACCCTGCATTACCAGAAGAGATAGCTGCCGCATTGCCAGCTGGTGGTACTAGCCTGAAAAGCATGGAAGGCGATGATATTGCTATGGGGTGGAAAGTCGGTGCTAGCTGGCAGATAAATCCAGTACATCGTCTGGGTCTGGCTTATCACAGTGGTGTGGAGTTAGAGCTTGATGGTTCAGCTTCAGGTTTACTCTATACCGGTGGTCAAGATGTCGATATTGAAGGTAACTTACCCCTAGAGCTTCCGGCTTTTGCCGAATTGGCTTCTTACCATCAGCTCAGCGATAAATTTGCTATGCATGCCAGTGTTAATTGGACTCAGTGGAGTGTATTTGATGAGCTAGTGGCTTATTTCCCAGGAGACGTTAAGCCTGTTGGTGGACTGGAGTCCGACCTTGTAAAAGAAGAGAACTTCAAAGATAACTGGCGTTTTGCGTTGGGATCTACATATCAGTTAAATAATGAATGGCTACTGCGCACAGGTGTTGCATATGACATGACAGCGGTTGATGATGAGTATCGAACCATGACTATTCCTGATTCTGATAGATTATGGTTTAGCGTTGGTGCTGGTTATCAGGCATCTGAAAATCTGACATTTGATTTTGCTGTGACCTATATCAAGGCTTATGGTGATGCACCTATCAATGAATCTATGAACCTAATGGATCTGGCTCAGGTGAGTTTTGACGGTGAAGCTAGCGGAGATGTTTGGTTGGTGGGGATGCAGTTAAGCTATAAGATGTAATACGAAAGTTTGATTTATTTTAGACTGATAATGCCTCACTTGCGTGGGGCATTGTTGTTTCTTGGCTATATGTCTATATTTTGTTAGTAAAATGAACTTCATAAGATTATATTCATCTAATACGATGAATGTAATCAGCATATCTGTATCAGATGTGTGCATAGAAAATAAGAGGTGTGATATGAAGCCCTACCTACTTGCGGCTAGTCTGTCTTTACTCCCTATAACCGCAATGGCGAATCAAACTTCGACTGAAATTGTTGAAGGTTTTATCGCGGCTTACAATACACATGATGTTAAGCAAATGGTGCAGTACACAACCGAGACCGTTCGTTGGATGCATGTGACCGGAAGTAAAGTTGAAGTTGAGACTTCAAGTCAGGCTGAGTTTGCTGCTGCAATGGCGGATTACTTTGAAACGTTAACGGATGCCAATGCGACTATCCTTAAGATGATTGATTCAGGTAACTATGTCAGCACAGTAGAAAGAGTGACTTGGAATAATGACGGTGAACAACTAAGCCAATGTAGCATAGGTAACTTTCGTATCAAGAATGGCAAGTTAGCTGAATTTTGGTATTTGCCTGCCCACGCCTGTGATGAGCTTGTCGTCGAAGATATTGTTAAAGACGAACCTGCCAATATAGTCAAACCAGAAATCGGTGTATTACAAGAAACTCAGCAGTGATCTTACTGCCCATTCCGCAAGTTTATAAATTGTCTTTTGTTTGTAGAAGCCAGTGCCCTTAGCTAGGAATTTGTTTTGACCAAAAAATATGTGATCGCTTTAGATCAAGGCACAACAAGCTCAAGAGCTATTGTATTTGATCATGATGCTAATATCGTTGCTAGTTCCCAAAGAGAGTTTACTCAGGTTTATCCTCAAGCGGGTTGGGTTGAGCATGATCCTATGGAAATTTGGGCTTCGCAAAGTTCAACGTTAATTGAAGTTTTAGCCAGGGCTGGAATTCATAGCGATGAAGTTGCAGCTATCGGTATTACCAATCAACGTGAAACTACAGTGATCTGGGATAAACACACAGGTAAGCCAGTTTACAATGCCATAGTTTGGCAATGTCGTCGTAGTAATGGGATCTGTGATGATCTGAAGGCACAAGGCTTAGAGGACTATGTCCGTGAATCGACAGGCTTGCTGTTAGATCCTTATTTCTCAGGTACCAAGATTAAGTGGATATTGGATAATGTTGCAGGTGTCAGGGAGCGTGCTGAAAAAGGAGATTTGTTATTTGGTACTATTGATACTTGGCTTGTTTGGAAGCTTACCGAAGGCAAGGTACACGTAACCGATCCGACGAATGCAAGCCGCACCTTGTTATTTAATATTCATAGTCAGCAATGGGATTTAAAGCTGCTGCAGGCACTCGATATCCCTATCTCTTTACTACCTGCAGTTAAGCCTTCGAGTAGTCTCTTGGGCAAGACTAGGATAGCGGGTGAGGGAGGTGAAATAGATATTGCGGGTATCGCAGGCGATCAGCAGTCAGCCCTTTTTGGTCAGTTATGTATCGATGAAGGTATGGCAAAGAACACTTATGGGACAGGCTGTTTCTTATTGATGAATACAGGTAAGCAGGCAGTTAAGTCGAATCATGGTTTATTAACCACTATAGCAATAGGCGCTAAAGGAGAGGTTAACTATGCGCTTGAAGGTGCTGTATTTATGGGGGGAGCCACCATTCAGTGGCTAAGGGATGAGTTAGGTCTTATCCGTGATGCTCAGGATACAGAATACTTTGCCTCAAAAGTGGACGATACCAATGGCGTGTATCTGGTGCCAGCTTTTGTCGGATTGGGCGCACCTTATTGGGATCCCAATGCTCGGGGAGCCTTGGTCGGTTTGACTCGAGGTTCTAACCGCAATCACATCATAAGGGCAGCCCTAGAAGCGATTGCATACCAAAGCAGGGATCTGCTCGATGCTATGAGCAAGGACTCCGGGGTTGCGTTAAAGCAAATAAGGGTTGATGGCGGCGCCGTAGCTAATGATTTTTTGATGCAGTTTCAAGCCGATATCACCAATGTTGAAGTTAAAAGGCCGGCAGTGACTGAGACTACAGCCATGGGTGCAGCGTTTCTTGCTGGTTTGGCTGTTGGTTTTTGGACGTCTGCCAATGAGCTAAAGCACAAAGCCAACTTAGATAAATCTTTTAAACCTGAGATATCTGCCGAGAAAAGAGAAAAGCTGTACCTAGGTTGGAAAGAGGCAGTGGCTCAAGTTACATCAACAAGAGGCTAGTTGGGAAAGCTCTTACCATTTTATTACTTGTGTAAATTCAACTTAGGTTTTTGATTATAGGCTTGAATGGTTTTTTAGCTTAAATATCGATATCAATTCTAGGGAGCGGTGAGTTCACAGCTTCATTTTCAGCGAGTTTTCTCTTGTTCTCGTCTTGCTGCTCTTTTTCTGAAGCACCGCGACGATCACCCCTATATTCATTTTCGCGTCTATCTTGTTGAGATTGTCGACGCTCAAGACTTTGTGGAAGTTTGGATTGTGGAGCTTCGTGTGCGTCTTCAGCTATCCCTGTGCTGCTATCAGTCTCTTCAACGATTAAGCGCTTACGTTTAATCGTTGGTCGAACTGGGCGTGCTAACATGGCATAAAGACTATCTAAACCAACCATAATATCTCCTTATAAATTGTCCTCACTCACTATATCGGCATTAACAGCCTAATATTTAGTCATTCTTAAGTATCAATTAAATATTTAGCTTTTCAGATCAATAACTAAGTGTATTGACTTCTTGTGTCAATTTGATTGCTACAACCCTATAGATAAATGGCCACTCCTGTTATTTATTGGCTTGTATATACAATTACTGATCTGATGATTAAATTTAGTTTATTTTGTTCACAATAGCTGCAATTTGGGGTTTAGTTTTTTTGGAAAATATAAATAAAAATATTTTTTGCAAATTCAATTTTTATTTAAAACCAATTTTAGCAGGGATCTGGCCCCACTTATTGACTACATGATTGCTAACCCCTTCTTATTTCTGTCTGTTTTTTCTACTTTTTAGGGTGGTAGCTCCACTTTAACCCATACATTTTTGTCAAATTAATGATTTTTTAAAATGCTGCCAACCCGCTTGAATACTGGATTTATAAATAGTTGATGCTCTTGACAAGGCTTGTGTTCTATCTCTAGAATTAGCAGTTGTGGGAATTTGTGGATATTTGTGGATCATTCATTGACAGCAAGGACCAGCTAACGTGTTTCGTGGTGCAAGCGCTATTAACCTTGATACAAAAGGACGGATCGCTATTCCAAAGCGCTACCGAGAGCAATTGCATGCTGAATTCAATGGCCAATTGGTGATAACTGTCGACTTCCAATCATCTTGTCTTCTGCTTTACCCATTGGGTGAGTGGCATAAGATCGAAGCAAAACTACTCCTGCTTTCCGATACCCAAGCTCCTGAAAGAGCGATGAAAAGGTTATTGCTAGGTTATGCACATGAGTGTGAGCTTGATGGCAATGGTAGGTTATTACTCCCTCCGCCGTTACGTCAATACGCGAATTTAGCAAAGCATGCAATGCTAGTTGGGCAGTTGAATAAATTTGAGCTCTGGGATGAAACTGCATGGCAGCAGCAAATAGAGCAAAGCCGAGAGACGATTCTGAGCGTAGAGTTCGCCGATAATGAACGTCTTGCCAATTTCTCACTGTGATTCAGTGACGTTAAATAAATAGAAGATACTAATGAGCCAAGAATTTGCACATTTGTCAGTACTGTTAAGAGAAACAGTTGCTGGCCTGAATATTAAAGAAGACGGCATCTACATTGATGGCACTTTTGGCCGAGGTGGGCATTCACGTGAGGTCCTTAAGCATCTGGGGGAGTCAGGTCGCCTGATTGCGATCGATAGAGATCCTCAAGCTATTATAGCGGCTGAGCAATTTGCTGAAGACCCTCGTTTTAGTATCGTTCATGGTGGTTTTGGACAGTTAGCGACTTATGTTGAAGAGCTGGGTTTGAAGGGTAAGATCGATGGGGTTTTACTTGATTTTGGTGTGTCATCACCCCAACTCGATGATGCCGAACGAGGTTTCAGTTTTCTAAGAGATGGTCCACTCGATATGCGTATGGATAACTCTCAGGGGCAAACAGCTGCTGAGTGGATTGCACGCGCAGAAATTGAAGATATGGCTTGGGTTTTCAAAACCTATGGTGAAGAAAAGAATTCACGCCACATCGCCCGCTGCATTGCCGCAGATCGTGAGAAAACACCTTTCTTAAGAACGAAAGAATTGGCTGACTTGATCGCTAGGATCAGTAAAAGCAAAGAGCGCAAAAAACACCCTGCCACTCGGGTTTTTCAAGCTATCAGGATCTACATCAATAGTGAGTTAGAACAAATAGATCAAGCATTAGAAGGTGCGTTAAAAGTATTAGCACCTCAAGGTAGATTGTCGGTGATCAGTTTTCATTCTCTTGAAGACAGAATGGTTAAGCGTTTCATTCGCCGTCATAGCCAAGGTGCAAGCGTTCCCCACGGTTTACCGATCACCGAAGCTGAGCTCAATAAGTCACGCTTATTAAAAGGAATAGGTAAAGCGACTAAGCCCTCAGATGAAGAGGTCGAAAGAAATACTCGAGCGCGTAGTTCAGTGCTAAGAGTCGGTGAACGCTTGGACTACTAATAAATGGTTTTAGCCTTAATCGAAAGACTCTCACTGATGCAACATGGCGGTGTATGGAGTCAGAGTTGAGTCAACCTAGATTAAATCTAGCTCGAATTGTATTGCTTGATCTGTGGCATCACAAATGGGGGCTCTTGTTGGCAGTAGCTGTAATGGCTACCGCTATAACGATTGTATATACAAGCCACGTTAGCCGTAAGTACATCAGTCAGTGGGATCAAATGTTCCAAGAGAGAGACAGGCTAGATATTGAATGGCGAAACCTACTGTTGGAAGAGCAATCTCAGTCTGAGCACAGCCGAATCACTCGCATCGCGAGTAAAGAGTTAGAGATGAGCCGGCCGTTACCAAAGGAAGAGATCGTGGTACGGATACCATGATTCATGAGCCCTCATTTGCGGCATGTTGAAACACTAATAACATCTACATAAGTCAAGGATAGGTAAGACCAAGAATAGCATGAGGAAGAATAAGCAGGCTAAGAGAAAACAGAAACCACAACTGATCCACTGGCGTTTATACGTTGTAGTGGTTTTCGTATGCCTGTTATTCAGTAGTCTGGTTGGTCGTGCCGCTTACATCCAGATTATTGAACCAGAAAAATTACGTCACGAGAGTGATATGCGTACGTTAAGAACGACCAGTCGAGAAGTTCAAAGAGGGCTGATCACTGACCGCAATGGAGATATGTTGGCCGTCAGTGTACCTGTTAAGGCTGTCTATGCTGATCCTAAAGTGATTTATGCTAAGGATGGTTTCGCCGATATGCGCTTATGGCAAGCTTTAGCCGATGTACTCCATGAACCAAAAGATAAAATTTTAGCGCGAGTTCAATCGAATCCCAAAAGACGTTTCACCTACCTAAAACGTCAAGTGACACCTGCCGTTGCTGATTATATTAAAAAACTGAAATTACCAGGCGTGTACTTGAAAGCTGAATCACGCCGTTATTATCCAACCAGTGAAATAACAGCTCAAGTAATCGGTATCACAAACATTGATGATATTGGTATCGAAGGAATTGAAAATACCTATAACGATTGGTTAACGGGAACGCCTTCAAAACAAAAAGTGCGTAAATCCCGTGATGGCCACGTGGTTGAGCGCTTAGATATGGTTCATGAAGGTGAGAGTCCTAATGATTTAGTGCTGAGTATTGATCAGCGTATTCAGCAACTGGCCTATCGTGAGATAAAGCGTGTTACTGAAATCAATCAAGCGACTTCAGCATCTATAGTCGTTATCGATGTCAATACCGGTGAAGTGCTTGCGATGGCAAACACCCCTTCATACAACCCAAATTCTCGGGATAATCTGCAGAGCTATCGCATGCGAAACCGTGCTTTAACTGATGCTTATGAACCAGGTTCGACGATTAAGCCTTTTGTCGTTGCTGCAGCCCTAGAGGCTGGAACGATAGATAAAGACCAAATTTTTAAAACTTCACCAGGTCGCATTCGTATTGGTGGCAAAATTGTCCGTGATGGACGAAATTATGGTGACCTTTCATTGGGTGATGTCTTGGTTCACTCCAGTAATGTGGGCATGACGCAAATCGCACTTTCTATGCCAGTGCAAGAGTTACTCGGTTATTACCAAGCAATGGGGCTAGGTAATTATTCTGGAATCAACTTAGCCGGTGAAAGTACGGGTTTACTTCATGACCGTCGTCGTTGGTCAGAATTCGAGCGTGCGACGTTATCGTTTGGTTATGCACTGACTGTGACGCCATTACAGATTGCCAGAATGTATGCCATGTTAGGTGGTAAAGGGATGCTATATCCTGCTTCAATACTGAAGTTGAAGCAAAAACCAGAAGGTATACAAGTTATCTCGCCGGAAGTCGCACAAAACGTGATGGAGATGCTTATTGGCGTAACCGAAGCCGGTGGCACAGCGCGAAAAGCGCATATTGAAGGCTATCCAGTTGCAGGGAAAACAGGAACAGCTCGTAAAGCCGTAGCCGGTGGTTATGGTGAAGATTACGTTGCCTTATTTGCGGGCGTAGCCCCAGTTCACAACCCTCGATTAGCGATAGCTGTTGTGGTTAATGAACCTAAAGGTGACAAATATTATGGTGGTGATGTTGCCGGCCCAGCTTTTGCGAAGGTGATGTCTGGAGCACTGCAAATGCTGAACGTTGAGCCAATTTCATCGAAAGAAAAAGTTCGTTTAGCGAGTAATATCAGGAGCGTAGAGTAATGCGACTAAGTGATCTGTTAGCGCCCTGGTTTCATTATTCCGGTGTGGAAGAGATTAAGAATATTTCCCTCGATAGTCGGGAGATAAAAACTGGGGATCTGTTTATTGCAGTACCTGGTCATCTTGTTGACGGAAGAAAATATATAGAAGTAGCCTGCACACAGGGGGCTATAGCTGTTTTGGTACATACAGATAACCCTGCTGAACATGGTCAACTTGTTCCCGAGAGCTATGCCTGTCCACAGATCTTATTTTTCCAGCTAAGTCGTCAGTTATCTGCGATAGGAGCTCAAGCCTACCCGTTAGGTGCAGAGCGTATGAAGCTGGTCGGGATCACTGGCACTAACGGTAAGACATCAATTTCTCAGATTATGGCGCAATTGATGACACTCGTTGGTGAGCGAGCCTCTCTAATGGGAACTTTAGGCAATGGCCTTTGGGGGGATTTAGTTGATAGTGGCAATACCACAGCAGACCCAATTACTATTGCTGCTCAGCTGCAAACGTTTAACCAGGCTGGTGCAGCTCTCTGTGCCATGGAAGTGTCTAGTCATGGGCTAATACAGGGACGTGTTGAAGCGGTACCTTTTGACGTCGCGGTTTTTACTAACCTAAGTCGAGATCACTTAGATTACCATGGCACAATGCAAGCTTATGCAGATGCCAAAAAACGGTTATTTAAATTCTCTTCATTACAAAAGGGTTTAGTCAATCTGGATGACGTAGTTGGTCAACAGTGGCTGTCTGAGATGCCGTCAGATAAATTGTATGGTTTTAGCATTAGTCCAGACCATCAAGATAAGGCCAGTATATACACTTTAGATAATCACCAGCACCATCTAGGAATGACAGCTACTCTCGTTTGGCCCGAGGGTAAAGAGACTTTAGAGTCACCATTACTGGGTTCATTTAACCTATCTAACTTAATTGCCGCGCTCGGTGCGCTATATCTGCTTGGCTATGACATGACTTCATTAGTGTCAGTCGTCCCCTTACTTAAGCCCGTAGCAGGCAGAATGGAGCGATTTACCAGAGATGATGGCGTGACCTTAGTGGTCGATTATGCTCATACACCAGATGCGATTGAGCAGTCACTCAAGGCGCTAAGAGGTCACTGTATTGGCCAGTTATGGTGTCTGTTCGGTTGTGGTGGCGATCGGGATAAGGGTAAGCGTCCTCTAATGGCGCAAGCGGCTGAAAATTTTGCCGATCGATTAATGATCACCAGTGACAACGCTAGAAGCGAAGATCCCCGCACCATTATTGAAGATATCCTAGTGGGACTAAGGTTACCTCTAAAAGCCTTGACTCAAGTCGACAGAGAGTTAGCTATCAAGCAAGTTGTCGCGTTAGCTAGGCCTGGAGATCTGGTGTTATTAGCCGGGAAAGGTCATGAAACTTATCAGGACATCGCAGGTGAGCGCCTTGAATACGATGAAAGAGCATTAGCCAAGACGCTTGCTGGAGAGCAGAAATGATCCCTTTAACTTTATCCGCCTTATGCCAACCTTTGAATGCAAGATTACTGGGCAGTGATGTCGAAATTGCTCAAGTTTCCAGTGATAGTCGAGTCATTACTGAGAAAACGTTATTTGTTGCACTTAAAGGTGAACATTTTGATGGGCATAACTTTGCAGCAAGTACAGTTGAAGCGGGTGCTGTTGCTCTGTTAGTTGATCATGAATTACCATTGAATATTCCTCAGCTAGTTGTTAAAGATACCCAAAAAGCCATGGGCGATCTCGGCGCGTACTTACGTTCACTTATTCAGCCTAAGTCGGTGGCACTCACAGGCTCAAATGGTAAAACTAGCGTAAAAGAGATGGTCGCAACCATCTTGTCTCAAGATCATAAAGTCTTGTATACAGCTGGTAATTTCAATAATGAAATCGGTGTACCGCTGACCTTGCTTCGCCTAGAAACCGATGATGAATTCGGTGTATTTGAGTTAGGGGCCAATCATAAGGGCGAGATAAATTACACATCGTCCTTAGTTAAACCTCAGGTAGCTTTGGTTAACAATGTGGCTTCGGCTCATTTAGAGGGTTTTGGTTCGCTAGAAGGTGTAGCCAGTGCTAAATCAGAAATATTCAATCATTTAGCCGTCGATGGCACTGCCGTGATCAACGCTGATGATCAATTCGCCTCAGTCATGTTTAGTGCGTCAGCCGCTTTTAAGCAGCTTAGCTTTGGGATCGACTCTGTGGCAGATATCAAGGCTACGGAACTCGATACGAACGAGATGGGCTGTTATCGATTTGTATTAAGCTACCAAGCGCAGAGAATACGAGTTGAACTTCCGCTTTCCGGTCGTCATCAAGTGAGTAACGCCTTGGCCGCGACAGCTATTTGTTTATCGTTAGGGTTAACCCTAGATGAAATAAAGTTAGGCTTCTCACTTCTGGTGCCTGTCAAAGGTAGAATGCTTCCCACTCAGCTGGGGAGAGTGCGTGTTATTGACGATAGCTATAACGCTAACCCCGCTTCTGTGACTGCTGCAATTGACTGGCTTCAAGAAATAGAAGGATATCGCTGTTTAGTGCTGGGTGATTTAGGCGAATTGGGTGACAATGCGTCCCTTTTGCATGCAGAACTGGGCGAATTAGCCAAGTTGAGGGGCTTAGATGCGCTTTTCACTTTGGGTGAACTCAGCACAAATGCAAGTCGAGCGTTTGGCGTAGAAGCTAATGTGAGTCTTGAGGCGTTAGTTGAAAACGTCATAAATAATATAAATCAGTTGCAGGGTAATGCAACGGTATTGGTCAAAGGATCACGTAGCGCAAGGATGGAGCGCGTGGTCGAAGCTTTAATATCTGCCTACGGGCGCGGGGAGTTTGTTTAATGCTGGTCTATCTGGCGGAGTATCTGACTCAGTTTTACTCTGGGTTTAACGTGTTTTCATATGTCACTTTTAGAGCAATTTTAGGTTTGATGACGGCCTTGATATTTAGCTTATGGTGGGGGCCCAAGATGATTGAGCGCCTACAGATGCTGCAGATTGGTCAAGTGATACGTAATGATGGTCCTGAATCGCATTTTAGTAAGCGCGGCACACCCACAATGGGCGGGATTTTGATCTTGGCCGGCATATTTATCAGTGTGTTGCTATGGGGTGATCTCGGTAGCCGTTATGTGTGGGTAGTGCTGTTTGTATTGGCAAGTTTTGGTCTTATTGGTTTTATCGATGATTATCGTAAAGTCGTTAGGAAAGACACCAAAGGCTTGATTGCTAGGTGGAAGTATATTCTACAGTCACTGGCTGCAATCATCATTGCGTTTTATCTTTACGCATCGGCAGATATCGTCGGGGAAACTCAACTGGTAGTGCCTTTTTTCAAAGATATTATGCCGCAACTCGGCGGATTTTTTATCGTGTTAGCTTACTTTACCATCGTTGGATCGAGTAACGCGGTGAACTTAACCGATGGGCTAGATGGTTTAGCTATCATGCCCACCGTAATGGTTGCAGCGGCCTTTGCATTAATTGCTTATTTGTCAGGCCATATGCAGTTTGCCAACTACCTTCACATTCCATACCTACCAGGTGCTGGTGAACTTGTGATTGTGTGTACCGCTATCGTGGGAGCCGGTTTAGGCTTTCTTTGGTTTAACACCTATCCGGCGCAAGTGTTTATGGGAGACGTAGGTTCGCTTTCTTTAGGTGCGGCATTAGGTGCTATAGCGGTATTAGTTCGTCAAGAAATTTTACTGGTGATCATGGGAGGAGTGTTCGTGATGGAAACTGTTTCAGTGATCTTACAGGTGGGTTCATACAAGCTGCGTGGTCAGCGTATTTTCCGTATGGCGCCAATTCATCACCATTATGAATTGAAAGGTTGGCCAGAGCCACGTGTGATCGTTAGATTCTGGATCATCTCACTATTTTTAGTCTTGCTAGGTCTAGCAACATTGAAATTAAGGTAATTGAATATGGAACAGCACAATACGCACATAGTTTTAGGATTGGGGGCCACTGGGCTGTCGGTTGTGCGGTATTTGTGCCAGTTGGGGATCACGCCACTTGTGATGGACAGTCGTGAGCAACCTCCAGGAGCAGAACAGTTAGCTACAGAGTTTCCTGATGTCAGCCTAGTCACAGGTGGTTTCGATTGCCGCTATTTAGTTCAGGCGACGCAGATCGTTGTCAGCCCCGGTATTGCAATAGATACCCCAGAAATAAGAGCGGCAATTGACATGGATATCGACGTTATCGGCGATGTCGAGCTGTTTGCCAGAGCCATAAAAGATCGCAGCCCATGTGTTATCGGTATTACCGGCTCTAATGGTAAGTCTACGGTGACCACTCTAGTGGGGGCTATGGCGAAGGCGGCTGGGTTATCTTATGCCGTCGGTGGCAATATTGGCGTGCCGGTATTATCGCTGCTAGATAGCGATATAGATCTTTTTGTTCTCGAGTTGTCTAGCTTTCAGTTAGAGACGACCCAAAGCCTAAATTGCATTTCGGCGACGTGTTTAAATATCAGTGAGGATCACATGGATCGTTACAGAGATTTAGAGGCTTACCGCCAAGCAAAGTTGGCTATTTATGCTCAGAGTAAAAGAGCACTGTTTAATCGTGAAGACTCTCTGACTCAACCTAATGACCCAATGAACCAAAATAGTTTCGGTTTGTCTTCGCCTGTTAATGATGAGTGGGGTGTCAAAGACGGCAAGATTGTCCATGGCACTACCGAAATGATTGCTCTGCAAGATGTGAAGCTAGTTGGTAGCCATAATCATGCCAATTTAATCGCTGCGATGGCCCTTGCTTACGATGCTGGTATTGAGAAGGAGCCAATGATAGCCGTGGCTAAACAGTTCACAGGTCTCGCACACAGATGTGAGTTGGTTGCCACGAAAGATGACATCTCTTATGTCAACGATTCGAAAGCGACCAATGTTGGTGCAACGGTAGCCGCGTTAGAAGGGCTAAGTGACCATCTAGGCAATATTATCCTTATAGCAGGTGGAGATGGAAAGGGAGCTGACTTCACGCCACTGACATCAGTATTTTCTGGCGTATCTCATTTGATCACACTCGGTAAAGATGGCGATACGATTGCGAAGCTGTTTAAGGGAAATAAAACCAAAGTAGATTCAATGTCCTGTGCGGTTATTAAGGCCGCAGAGCTAGCCAGTGCTGGAGATATCGTCTTGCTCTCTCCTGCATGTGCAAGTTTAGATATGTATAAGAATTTTATGGCAAGGGGTGATGATTTCCGTCACCAAGTACAGATACTCGATGTAGAAGGCTTGCATTTGAAGGCCGCCGAGAATGTCTAGCAAAGAGAAACAGCTAAACCTATTTGGCTCTAGCGTCAATTGGCGTTTACCGAATCTGTTTAGAGATAATGAAGCGCCAGGCATGCAGTTATATGATCGCGCATTACTTTTCTCTGTACTTGGGTTGATCTGCTTTGGTTTTGTTATGGTCATGTCCGCATCTATGCCTGAAGCTCAAAGTTTGACGGGGAATCCGTTTCATTTTGTTATCCGGCATGTTGCCTATCTTATCGGCTGTGTATTTATTGCGGCGGTAGTGCTACAGATTGAGATGAACCGCTGGCAACAGTTTAGTCCGTTGCTCCTGTTGATCGTCGGCATCATGCTGGTCGCTGTTTTGTTAGTAGGAACAACCGTTAATGGTGCAACGCGCTGGTTGAGCATAGGACCCGTTAGAATTCAGGTCGCAGAAGTTGCTAAGTTCGCTTTTGCAATCTATATGTCCGGCTATCTTGTAAGGCGCCATGAAGAAGTATTAGATAATGCTAAAGGGTTTTATAAGCCTATTGCTGTGTTTGCCGTATATGCATTTCTTATTCTTATGCAACCAGACTTAGGCACGGTAGTCGTATTGTTTGTCGGTACGGTTGGTTTACTGTTTCTGGCGGGGGCACGATTATTTGATTTTTTCGCCTTGATATTAACGGGGGTACTGGCCTTTATAGCCTTAGTGTTATTAGAGCCGTATCGAATGCGTAGGGTGACTTCGTTTCTAGACCCATGGCAGGATCCGTTTGGTAGTGGTTATCAGCTGACTCAGTCGTTGATGGCTTATGGACGTGGAGATTGGTTTGGACAAGGTTTGGGTAACAGTATTCAAAAACTGGAGTATCTACCGGAAGCGCATACGGATTTTATTTTTGCAGTGATAGGTGAAGAGCTAGGTTTTGTTGGCATTATCTTAGTTTTATCTGTGTTATTTTTTGTCGCGCTAAGAGCAATAAAGCTGGGGAAATTGTGTCTCGAGATAGAAAAAGCTTTTGAAGGATATTTGGCATACTCCATAGGTATTTGGATCTGTTTTCAGACTGTGGTTAATGTCGGTGCGAGTATCGGTATGCTTCCAACGAAAGGGCTAACGTTACCCTTTATCAGCTACGGTGGCAGTAGTCTCTGGGTGATGACCGCAGCAGCTATGATACTGATCCGAATTGATCACGAGCGACGTTTAAGTTGTATTCAAGCTGTACAAGGGAAAATAAATTGATGACGAATGTCTCTTCAGGTAAACGCATTTTGATTATGGCTGGAGGTACTGGCGGTCATGTATTCCCTGCGCTGGCAGTGGCTAAATATTTGAACAATCTTGGCTGGAAAGTGAGATGGCTGGGGACTGCGGAACGTATGGAAGCTCAATTAGTGCCTCAACATGGTTTCGATATCAACTTTATTGATATTAAAGGTGTTAGGGGGAACGGCTTATTCCGTAAGTTGGCTGCACCGTTTAAAATTTTGCGATCGATAAAGCAAGCCAGAGATGTGATTAACGAATTTAAGCCAGATGTTGTTCTGGGCATGGGGGGATTTGCTAGTGGACCTGGTGGAGTTGCGGCTAAGCTATCGGGGATCCCTTTAGTACTGCATGAGCAAAATGCCATACCAGGGATGACAAATAAACTCTTGTCACGCATTGCCAGCCGAGTTTTATGCGCATTTGAAGATACCTTTGAGCAAGTGTCGGCTCAAGTAGTTGGTAATCCAATACGTAAAGAGTTGGTAGATTTAGGCAAATCATCGGAAAAAGATTGTGTGGAAGATGCCTTAAAGGTGTTGGTTGTTGGTGGTAGCTTAGGGGCAAAAGTGTTCAACGATATAATGCCCGGAGTGACTGATGCAGTGAGTAAATCACATTCAATTACGATTTGGCATCAAGTGGGTAAAGGTAATCTGCAAGCCGTCAAATCTGATTATCAGCACTTAGGCCAAGATGGCAGCGTAAAAGTGGCTGAGTTTATTGACGATATGGAAGCGGCTTATCATTGGGCCGATGTGGTTTTATGTAGAGCGGGTGCATTGACGGTGTCTGAATTGGCTGCCGTAGGTCTACCGAGTTTGCTGGTACCATATCCACATGCTGTTGATGACCACCAGACTAAAAATGCTCAAGTCTTAGTTAAGGCTGGTGGGGCATTTTTATTGCCTCAGGCTATTTTGGACACCGATAAATTAGTTGGCAAATTACAGATATTAGCCTCAGATAGAGCTGAGCTCTGTCAAATGGGGCAAAGAGCTAAAGATGTAGCTGTTATTGATGCAACTGAGAAAGTGGCTGATATTTGCATCGAATTAGCGCACAAGGATTGAAATGAATAAGAGCAAAGAGAAATACTCACAATTAAGAAGCATCATTCCTGAGATGAGACGGGTTAAGCATATCTATTTTGTCGGGATTGGCGGTGCGGGTATGGGTGGTATTGCTGAGGTTCTAGTTAATGAGGGCTATCGTTTATCTGGTTCTGATATTGCTGAAAACACAGTGACAGAAAGACTGAGCTCTTTAGGTGTTCAAATTCATATCGGACATAAAGCTGAACAAGTTAATGGAGCCGATGTGGTCGTCGTCTCCACCGCTATCCAGGCTGATAACCCTGAATTGATTGCGGCTACAGACTTAAGAATTCCAGTGGTTCAGCGAGCTGAAATGTTGGCTGAGTTGATGCGTTATCGCCATGGGGTAGCTGTTGCGGGGACACATGGTAAGACGACGACAACTAGCCTTATTGCAAGTGTATATGGTCAAGCAGATCGAGATCCTACTTTTGTAATTGGTGGTCTGCTGAATAGTGCCGGCACTAATGCAAGGTTGGGTAGTAGTCGTTACCTCATTGCTGAAGCGGACGAGAGTGATGCGAGTTTCTTGCATCTGCAGCCTATGGTGAGTGTAGTGACTAACATCGAAGCTGATCATATGGATACCTACGGCGGTGATTTTGAGAAATTAAAATCGACCTTTATCGATTTTTTACATAATTTGCCGTTTTATGGCGTGGCTGTTATGTGCATTGATGATCCAGTCATTCGTGAGTTGTTACCAACAGTAGGTCGAAAAATTGTGACTTATGGTTTCAGTGAAGATGCCGATATTCGTGCGCTTGATTTTGAGCAGAGGGGCTACAGTAGCCATTTTACCCTTAGACGCGAAGGTGTTGAAGATATAGCTGTCATGGTGAACTTACCTGGTGAGCATAACGTGCTTAATGCACTTGCCGCGATTGCTGTAGCCACAGAAGATGAGATTGAAGATGATGCGATAGTGCGCGCCTTAGCAGAGTTTCAAGGCATTGCACGTCGTTTTCAACAGTTAGGCAACTTTAATACTTCCAAAGGTGACATCATGTTGGTCGATGATTATGGTCATCATCCAAGTGAAGTGGCAGCAACGATTAAAGCGGCTAAGTTGGGTTGGCCTGATAAGCGACTTGTCATGATATATCAGCCTCATAGATATAGCAGAACGCGTGATCTCTATGAAGATTTTGTCGAGGTGTTATCTCAGGTTGATTGTTTAATTTTACTCGATGTATATGCTGCTGGCGAAGCGCCTGTACCTGGTGCGGATAGTCGGGCATTATGTCGCTCCATTCGTCAGCGTGGCCAGCTTGATCCAATTTTTGTGGCGGGTACCGAACAGTTGATCAATCTATTGCCTGATGTACTTCAGAATGGCGATCTATTAATGACCCAAGGCGCTGGAAATATTGGAACGTTATCAAAATTACTCGCGCAGACGAAACTTGGTTTTGATAGCTAATGTGCAGAACTGTGTCGGAAGGGGTCTTAAACAGTATCCCATTGAAAGCTTTAGAGGTTTTGACCCTAAGAATAAGGTCTATATAATGACCTGTTTTCCGTGGCAAACTTGCGAAAAAGATTTACCGCGAAACGGTAAAGCATGGCGGTGTGTTAGTGTCTTGGTCTGAAGTGGGTAGCCGTTGGAGAGTTAAGCTATCAGAGGTGGATTGGTACCTTTGTTTTGGCTTGATGTTTTTTACCTTGGTTGTTTTTGGTCTGTCCATGGCGGTTTGGAAGCTGAATATAATGCTCAACGATGCCGATGCCTTGCCTATTGAAGCCGTAGCAATAAAAGGTGAGCGAAAATATACCTCTGATGAGGAGATACAAGTAGCGCTACAGGACTTGATGAAGAGAAGTTTTTTTTCTGCAGATGTTAATCAGGTCCAAGAAGCTTTAGAGGCATTACCTTGGGTATATCAAGCTTCAGTGAGGCGAGAGTGGCCTGCAAAATTAAAAGTTTTTCTGATAGAGCAGAATGCTGTTGCTCATTGGAATGGTGATGCTTGGCTTAACAGCTACGGTGAGGTATTCGATGCTCCGACTAATGATGATATCGGACCTTTGCCTAAACTAGCCGGCCCTGAAGGTCAGTCTAAAGTTGTGTTAACGACTTATGGTCAAGTGAGTGAGTTATTAGAGATAAATGGCTTTAACTTAAATAGTTTAAGTTTAAGTCCGAGGCATGCTTGGCATGGGGTTCTAGACAATGGGATCTTGCTTGAGTTAGGCCGAGAAGACAAAATGGCAAGAATACAAAGGTTTATCAATGTATTTCCTACGTTAGAAAAGCAAGTAAAAACAGTTGCTAAAGTTGATTTACGCTACGACACCGGATTAGCCGTTGGTTGGGTAAACGCACAGAAGAGAGCCAGTAAATAATGACCAAGAATCAAGATAGAAATCTGATCGTTGCATTGGACATAGGAACGTCAAAAGTTGCTGTGATTATCGGTGAAGTGCTACCAGATGGTGAGATCAGTGTCATTGGTTTGGGTACCCATCAATCCAGAGGTATGGATAAAGGTGGAGTGAACGATCTTGACTCAATTGTGCGCAGTGTGCAGCGTGCCCTAGATCAGGCTGAATTGATGGCTGATTGCCAGGTTTCGTCGGTGTACTTAGGGATCTCTGGTAAGCACATAGCCTGTCAAAATGAAAATGGCATGGTCTCTATCAATGATGAAGAAGTGACACAAGATGATGTTGATAATGTTATTCATACGGCGCGTTCGGTAAAGATACCGACGGAACGTCGTATCTTACATGTGCTACCACAAGAATATGCGATTGATGTTCAGGATGGTATTAAGAGTCCTATTGGTATGTCAGGTATGCGCATGGAGGCTAAGGTCCATATCGTTACTTGTGCCAATGATATGGCAAAAAATATCACCAAAAGTGTCGAACGCTGTGGTTTAAAAGTTGATGACCTTGTGTTTTCCGCCATTGCATCTGCGGACTCAGTGTTAACCAATGATGAAAAAGATTTAGGTGTTTGCTTAGTTGATATTGGTGGTGGGACGACAGATATCACCGTTTATACCAATAGTGCCTTGAGACATTGTGCTGTGATACCTGTTGCTGGTAACCAAGTGACTAATGATATCGCTAAAATATTCCGCACACCTTTGTCTCATGCAGAACAAATTAAGGTTCAGTACGCGAGTGCTCGCAGCTCAATGGTGAGTCGTGAAGACAGTATCGAGGTGCCCTCAGTTGGAGGACGCCCCTCAAGGAGTATGTCGAGACATACTTTAGCTGAAGTCGTTGAACCAAGATATCAAGAGTTGTTTGAGCTAGTACTGAAAGAGTTAAGAAACTCTGGTCTAGAGGACCAGATTGCAGCTGGTATCGTCCTTACTGGTGGAACATCTTCCATCGAAGGGGCAGTGGACGTGGCTGAGGCCACATTCGGTATGCCAGTGAGAGTAGCATCCCCATTACCTGTAAAAGGCTTATTTGAATATGTTGATCAGCCAATATATTCCACAGGACTTGGATTGTTACACTATGGAGCAAGAAGGGTGGTCGAACGTCAGTTTGAGCGTCCAGAACGACAAGGGGTTACCAGTCTTTGGAATCGGGTTCAAAGCTGGTTTAAAGGTGAGTTTTAATACTAAGTTCGTGAGCTTATAAATAAGCACGAATTAGATTTAGTATTTTATATATATAACGCAGGCAAAACGGAGAAAAAACCATGTTTGAGATCATGGATAGTCATAGTGATGAAGCGGTGATTAAGGTCATCGGTGTCGGTGGCGGTGGTGGAAATGCAATAGAGCATATGGTGAAACACAACATCGAAGGTGTTGAGTTCATAGCGACAAATACCGATGCACAGGCATTGAGAAAATCGGCAGCGGGTTCAACGATTCAATTGGGTCGTGACGTAACTAAGGGTCTAGGTGCTGGAGCAAACCCTGAGATTGGTCGCCTTGCTGCTGAAGAAGATAGAGAAAATATCAGAAATGCCATTAAAGGTTCTGATATGATTTTTATTGCAGCGGGTATGGGTGGTGGTACAGGTACTGGAGCCGCACCTGTTGTTGCTGAAATAGCTAAAGAAGAAGGTATTCTAACCGTTGCCGTAGTGACTAAGCCGTTTCCTTTTGAAGGCAAAAAACGTATGGCTTATGCGGAGCAGGGTATCGAGCAACTGGCAAAGCATGTTGACTCTTTGATAACGATTCCTAATGAAAAATTATTAAAAGTTCTAGGCCGCGGAACGTCACTATTGGATGCATTTGCAGCTGCAAATAATGTACTGCTGGGTGCTGTTCAAGGTATTGCTGAGCTTATTACGCGTCCAGGTCTCATTAACGTCGATTTCGCCGATGTTAAAACGGTGATGTCTGAGATGGGTAATGCCATGATGGGTACTGGTGTTGCCAGTGGCGAAGACCGTGCTGAAGAAGCGGCAGAAGCTGCAGTTGCGAGTCCCTTGCTTGAGGATATCGATTTGGCTGGCGCACGTGGTGTGCTTGTTAATATTACCGCCGGTATGGATATGAGCATCGAAGAGTTTGAGACAGTAGGTAATCATGTAAAAGCATACGCCTCAGATAACGCAACAGTAGTCGTGGGTGCTGTTATTGATCCTGAAATGAGTGACGAGTTACGTGTTACGGTTGTTGCTACAGGTATCGGAGCAGAGAAGAAACCAGACATTCAATTAGTGTCTAAGCCCGCTATTCGTCCAGAGCCAGTGGTTACACCTGAAATCAAATTGGAACCACAAACTGAAGAATTAGTTCATCCGATGGTGAGTGGTAATGCAGCCCCTGCAGTACAGGCTGTTCAGTCACCAGCACCTAAGAATGAAACGGACTATTTAGACATCCCAGCTTTCTTACGTAAACAGGCAGACTGATGAGTTTATGTTAAACGGTGTGAACTTGAATTTATCAATACTTAGGTAGGTGAATTTTGGTTAATTTGCAAAGGTATGCTAGCATATCCGACCAGCCACGCATGTTTATAACTTTTTTTGATGTTTGGTTTAGTGCTTTTTTTGTAGATATGAACAGGTAAGACTATGATTTTTCAAAGAACTGTTAAAGAAATGGTAAAAACTACCGGCGTCGGATTGCATTCCGGCAATAAGGTAACTTTGAGTATCAAGCCTGCGCCAGTAAATTCAGGTATCGTATTAGTGAGAACAGACTTGGAGCCTGCAGTTTCGATCCCTGCCAAGGCTGAACTTGTCCGTGAAACCACTATGTGTACGGCCCTAGTGAATGATGATGGTGTTCGTATTTCGACAATTGAGCACCTTTTTGCTGCACTTGCTGGATTAGGTATCGATAATGCGATTATCGAAGTCGATGCACCAGAAATTCCAATTATGGATGGCAGTGCCAGCCCATTTGTTTTTCTATTACAATCGGTTGGAATTCAAGAGCAGACGGCAGCAAAAAAATACGTAAGAATTACTAAAACCATACGCGTTGAAGACGGTGATAAGTGGGCAGAATTAAAACCTTATAAAGGTTTTAAGATCAACTTCACAATTGATTTTGATCATCCTGAAATTGCCCGTAGTCAGCAACATATGGAAATGGACTTTTCTTCTTCTGCTTTTATTCGTGATATTAGTCGTGCTAGAACATTTGGTTTTATGCGTGATATCGAATATTTACGTGCCAACAACTTAGCGTTGGGCGGAAGTATGGAAAATGCCGTAGTGCTTGACGAATATAAAGTTCTTAACCCCGATGGCCTGCGTTATGAGGACGAATTCGTTAAGCACAAAATATTAGATGCCTTTGGAGACTTATACGTTGCAGGATATGCCATTGTTGGCGAGTTCTGTGCGTATAAAACTGGACATGCATTAAACAATCAATTAGTTAGAGCTCTACTTGCCCAGCAAGATGCTTGGGAGTTAGTCAGCTTTGAGAAAGAAGAAGAGGCACCTGTGAGTTTTTCTGTTCCAAGCAGTGCCGTATTCGCTTAATAGAAACTAACTAAGTTTTCCTTGGACGGCTGGCTAAAGCAGCCAGCCGTTTTAGTTTAAGCCCTAAAGACCCTTCTGTATGCTCAGCTAAAGCTTCGATGTGTTCAGCAGCTGTTTTACTGATCTCATTGTGATTAATTTTGGGTTTGGTTGCATACAAAAACAGACCCGGGTTGACTTTAACTTCGATAGCGGACAGCATAGGTAACGTTTCGGCTTGAAGCTGTTGCAAAATTTTGGCTTTTTGGAAATTTATTCTTGCAGCCCATGCAGCAGTTGTCGTTTCGATAACAAGAACACCCTGACGGAGATTGGCAACTTTGAGTTGCTGTGACACTGGACCAGTCAGCACGTGCTTCACGTAGCAATCTAAGTGCATTAGTAACTCTGCTTTCTCAGCAATACTGGGGAAACTCCCTTGCTGATGCAGTAATTGGCTTAGGTCCTGCGGGGGCTTTTTCATATGATAATAAAATGGCTTAATTAGGCTATGAGTGTAACAGTTTTTATTCAAGGTAGAAATGGCGCCACAAGGTGGCAGCCAGGTAAACGTTGGCTACTTCTGCCCGTATTACTGATCGCAGCCGGAACCGGTCTGTATCAGCATAATGCCAAACAATTTCTACAGCAGCAGACTAAAGTTGATAATGAACGTCTTGCTCGTGAAGAGCACAAGAGCGAACTTATCGAGCTTAAAGGTGCGACAGAGTCACAACTCGCAATGTTAGTCACTCATGTAGCACGTATGCAGGCTAAAGTGACTCGTCTCGAAGCACTAGGTCAGCAAGTTGCTCAAACTAATCAACTAGAAGATCAATTTGATTTCTCTTCCGAAGTCGGTGTGGGCGGCCTAAGTGATTTGGGCGCCAGCATAGAACTCGATCAGCTTATTCTAGACATGGATAAGTTAGTATCACGAATAGATAATAATAATGCTCAGCTTTCAATACTTGAAACTGTCTCATCTAATCTCCATATAGATGAAGAGCGTTATATATCTGGGCGTCCTATCCGTAAAGGATGGTTGTCATCGCCCTACGGTTTACGAAATGATCCTTTTAACGGCCGAAGAACCATGCATAAAGGCATAGACTTCGCGGGTAAAGAGGGGACCAATGTGGTTGCAACAGCAGCTGGTGTGATCACATGGGCAGGAAAAATGTTTGGTTATGGCGAGTTAGTCGAAATAGACCATGGTAATGGTTTAAGAACTCGGTATGGTCATAATAAATCTCTGTCAGTAGCAGTAGGTGATGTCGTCGCCAAAGGCGAAAGTATTGCACAAATGGGGAGTACTGGTCGTTCGACTGGGCCTCATGTGCATTATGAAGTGTTGCGGGGTGGACAACAGATAGATCCGCAAAAGTTTGTCTACCGTAAAGCAAGTTAACTATAAAATAGGCTTTCAGACTCGACAGGGACTAGGCCAACAACATAAAAAGTGGTTCAGATGTTTGGTAAAATACTGACAAAATTATTTGGTAGTCGTAACGATCGCACACTTAAGTCTCTTGGCAAGATCGTCACTAAGATTAATGCTCTCGAAGAAGGCTATGAAAAGTTAACCGATGATGAGCTTAAAGGGAAAACGTCAGTTTTTCGTGAGCGCTTAGATGCTGGTGAGACATTAGATGATGTTTTACCTGAAGCATTTGCCGTCGTTCGTGAAGCATCAAAGCGTGTATTTGAGATGCGTCATTTCGATGTACAGATGCTAGGCGGCATGGTACTCGATAGTAATCGTATTGCTGAAATGCGTACAGGTGAGGGTAAAACACTTACCGCAACATTACCTGCATATTTGAATGGATTAACCGGTAAAGGCGTTCATGTTATTACAGTGAATGACTACCTTGCTGGCCGTGATGCTGAAAATAACCGTCCACTCTTTGAATTCCTTGGTTTGACGGTAGGTATTAACGTCGCAGGCCTCGGTCAACAAGAAAAGAAAGACGCATATAATTCAGATATCACCTACGGTACCAACAATGAGTTTGGTTTCGATTATCTACGCGATAATATGGCATTCTCTCCTCAAGAGCGTGTACAACGTCCACTTCATTACGCACTTATCGATGAGGTCGACTCGATTCTAATCGATGAAGCCAGAACACCGTTGATCATTTCAGGTGCTGCAGAAGATAGCTCTGAGCTCTACACTAAGATTAATACCTTAATCCCTCATCTAATTCGTCAAGAAAAAGAAGATACAGAGGACGAAATTGGTGATGGCGATTACTCAATTGACGAAAAAGCCAAACAAGTTCATATGACAGAACGTGGCCAGGAGAAGGTTGAAGTACTTCTTACTGAGCGTGGTATGTTAGCCGAAGGTGACTCGTTATATTCAGCAGCGAATATATCATTGTTGCACCACGTCAATGCAGCATTGCGTGCACATACTTTATTCGAGAGAGATGTCGACTATATTGTGCAAGATAATGAAGTGATCATTGTTGATGAGCACACCGGACGTACTATGCCTGGTCGTCGTTGGTCTGAAGGTTTACATCAAGCAGTTGAAGCTAAAGAAGCGGTTCACATTCAAAATGAAAACCAAACGTTAGCATCTATCACATTCCAGAACTTTTTCCGCCAATATGAAAAACTGGCCGGTATGACGGGTACTGCTGATACTGAAGCGTTCGAATTTCAACATATTTATAGTTTAGATACCGTCGTTATTCCAACTAACCGTCCAATGGTGCGTAAAGACCATGCTGATCTAGTGTTTCTTACGCCTGATGAAAAATACGAAGCTATCATCGAAGATATTCAAGGCTGCCGTGAACGTGGACAACCAGTTTTGGTTGGTACTGTCTCAATCGAGCAGTCTGAATTACTTGCTCGATTGATGCAGAGAGAAAAGATCCCTCATGAAGTGTTGAATGCCAAATTCCACGAACGTGAAGCCGATATCGTGGCACAAGCAGGTAGAAGAGGTGCCGTCACTATTGCTACTAACATGGCTGGTCGTGGTACTGATATCGTACTAGGTGGTAACTGGGCAATAGAAGTTGAAGCCTTAGAAAACCCGACAGCTGAACAAAAAGCTAAGATTAAGGCTGATTGGCAAGTACGTCATGATGATGTCGTGTCAGCAGGTGGATTACACATTCTTGGTACAGAGCGGCATGAGTCGCGTCGTATCGATAATCAGCTCCGTGGTCGTTCAGGTCGTCAAGGTGATGCAGGTTCATCACGTTTCTATCTGTCGATGGAAGATAGCTTGATGCGTATCTTTGCTTCTGAGCGAGTTTCTTCCATGATGAAGAAATTAGGCATGGAGCAAGGTGAAGCTATTGAACATCCGTGGGTCTCTCGTGCTATTGAGAATGCTCAACGTAAAGTAGAAGCACGTAACTTTGATATTCGTAAGCAATTACTAGAGTTTGATGATGTTGCTAACGATCAGCGTCAAGTTGTTTACGCTCAGCGTAATGAATTGATGGATGCTGAAAGTATTCAAGATACCATCGTTAATATTCAAGATGATGTTGTCAATGAATTAGTCAATCAATACATTCCTCCTCAATCTGTTGAAGAGTTGTGGGATGTTGCCGAGCTTGAAAAACGTTTAGAGCAAGAATACGCACTCAAGATG
This sequence comes from Shewanella eurypsychrophilus, assembly GCF_007004545.3. Classification (NCBI taxonomy): domain Bacteria; kingdom Pseudomonadati; phylum Pseudomonadota; class Gammaproteobacteria; order Alteromonadales; family Shewanellaceae; genus Shewanella; species Shewanella eurypsychrophilus. The sequence goes on from NZ_CP045503.2 coordinate 419,810, forward strand.
CCAATACAAGAGTGGCTTGATAAAGAAGATGACCTTCACGAAGAAACGTTACGTGAGCGAATTGTCGAAACATGGGTAAGTGCATACGCAGCGAAAGAAGAGATGGTCGGTGCACAAGTACTGCGTCAATTTGAAAAAGCGGTAATGTTACAAACTCTGGATGGGCTCTGGAAGGAGCATTTGGCAGCGATGGATCATCTTCGTCAGGGTATCCACTTACGTGGCTATGCGCAGAAGAATCCTAAGCAAGAATATAAACGTGAATCTTTTGAGTTGTTTCAGCAGATGTTGGAAAGCTTAAAGCATGACGTGATCAGTGTGATGTCTAAGGTACAAGTACAAGCACAGTCAGATGTTGAAGAGATGGAAGAGCGTCGTAGACAAGAAGAAGCTAAGATCCGTAGAGATTACCAGCATGCAGCTGCGGAAGCTTTAGTTGGTGCCGAAGAAGCAGAGGCGTTAGCTTCTCATATACCAACAGTACGAGACGGTGCTAAAGTTGGGCGGAACGATCCATGTCCATGTGGCTCTGGCCGCAAGTACAAGCAGTGCCACGGTAAGCTATCTTAAGCTTTACTCGATAAATAATTTAAAGCCGCTCTAACTAGAGCGGCTTTTTTGTATCTATAGTCACAGCCCTGACAACTCAATACCAAATGGCATAATTTATATAGCAAGCTAAACTGCTTACCATATAGACAATCATCGCTAATTTGTGGATAAGGTTGGGGGTAACCAGTGAGTACTGTACGGAGTTTGTTCAAGTGATAAAAAAGATCATTATTATTGAAAAAAGCCCTTGCGATCAAAATTAATCTGCTTATAATGCGCACCCACTGACACGGCAAACCAGCCTTCTTAAACGTAAGCTGAAACGCAGTCAGGGCAACAAGTAAGCGGTTAAGAATTTAATTTTTAAAAGCCCTTGACGCCAACCACGGAGAGTGTAGAATACGCCTCCTCAAGCCAACGACCTAGCGTCTAACGGCGATACCTGAAAAATTGGTGTCACGCTCTTTAACAATTTATCAAGTAATCTGTGTGGGCACTCACAGGTGTTGAGTTATTCGAAATTGCCTTCTGTTCTTCGGAATGTAGGCAATCAAAAATTTACTCAATGAACTACTGAGTGACCATAGCAACTTATGATTTATTTTCTTTCGAGAGAGTAATGATTAAGAAGCAAAATATGTAAGCTTCATAAACCTTCGGGTTTGTGAAAACAGTAATTTGTTTTCACTTTTTAAAGTGGAGGCAAAAGATTCGTTGAGCCGATGTCATTTTCGAAAGGAAGTGCATCAAAAAACTTTAATTGAAGAGTTTGATCATGGCTCAGATTGAACGCTGGCGGCAGGCCTAACACATGCAAGTCGAGCGGAAACAGGAAGGTAGCTTGCTACTTTTGCTGTCGAGCGGCGGACGGGTGAGTAATGCCTAGATATCTGCCTAGTCGTGGGGGATAACAGTTGGAAACGACTGCTAATACCGCATACGCCCTACGGGGGAAAGGAGGGGACCTTCGGGCCTTTCGCGATTAGATGAGTCTAGGTGGGATTAGCTAGTAGGTGAGGTAATAGCTCACCTAGGCGACGATCCCTAGCTGTTCTGAGAGGATGATCAGCCACACTGGGACTGAGACACGGCCCAGACTCCTACGGGAGGCAGCAGTGGGGAATATTGCACAATGGGCGAAAGCCTGATGCAGCCATGCCGCGTGTGTGAAGAAGGCCTTCGGGTTGTAAAGCACTTTCAGCGAGGAGGAAAGGTTGTAGTTTAATAAACTATAGCTGTGACGTTACTCGCAGAAGAAGCACCGGCTAACTTCGTGCCAGCAGCCGCGGTAATACGAGGGGTGCAAGCGTTAATCGGAATTACTGGGCGTAAAGCGTACGCAGGCGGTTTGTTAAGCAAGATGTGAAAGCCCCGGGCTCAACCTGGGAATTGCATTTTGAACTGGCAAACTAGAGTCTTGTAGAGGGGGGTAGAATTTCAGGTGTAGCGGTGAAATGCGTAGAGATCTGAAGGAATACCGGTGGCGAAGGCGGCCCCCTGGACAAAGACTGACGCTCAGGTACGAAAGCGTGGGGAGCAAACAGGATTAGATACCCTGGTAGTCCACGCCGTAAACGATGTCTACTCGGAGTTTGGTAACTTAGTTACTGGGCTCCCAAGCTAACGCATTAAGTAGACCGCCTGGGGAGTACGGCCGCAAGGTTAAAACTCAAATGAATTGACGGGGGCCCGCACAAGCGGTGGAGCATGTGGTTTAATTCGATGCAACGCGAAGAACCTTACCTACTCTTGACATCCACAGAACTCGCTAGAGATAGCTTGGTGCCTTCGGGAACTGTGAGACAGGTGCTGCATGGCTGTCGTCAGCTCGTGTTGTGAAATGTTGGGTTAAGTCCCGCAACGAGCGCAACCCTTATCCTTATTTGCCAGCACGTAATGGTGGGAACTTTAGGGAGACTGCCGGTGATAAACCGGAGGAAGGTGGGGACGACGTCAAGTCATCATGGCCCTTACGAGTAGGGCTACACACGTGCTACAATGGTCGGTACAGAGGGTCGCAAAGCCGCGAGGTCAAGCTAATCCCACAAAGCCGGTCGTAGTCCGGATCGGAGTCTGCAACTCGACTCCGTGAAGTCGGAATCGCTAGTAATCGTAGATCAGAATGCTACGGTGAATACGTTCCCGGGCCTTGTACACACCGCCCGTCACACCATGGGAGTGGGCTGCACCAGAAGTAGATAGCTTAACCCTTCGGGGAGGGCGTTTACCACGGTGTGGTTCATGACTGGGGTGAAGTCGTAACAAGGTAGCCCTAGGGGAACCTGGGGCTGGATCACCTCCTTACCTATACGACTAACTCAATGCTTGCTGAGTGTTCACACAGATTACTTGATAGAAAGAAAGAGCAAAAATACGTTGGGTCTGTAGCTCAGCTGGTTAGAGCGCACCCCTGATAAGGGTGAGGTCGGTGGTTCAAGTCCACTCTGACCCACCAAAATCTCTCCTTTCCTGCGTTGGAAAGTGACTCGTTTAGACTTCTTTATTAGAGAGTTAAACGTCGCCACATTCCGCCTTGGTAAGAAAAGATTTGGTTATACGTATATTTGTTTGACTGCATGTAAATGGGGCTATAGCTCAGCTGGGAGAGCGCCTGCCTTGCACGCAGGAGGTCTGCGGTTCGATCCCGCATAGCTCCACCATTTACTTGATTGCTTAGAACTTAGGTTCGATAACACTCTTGTAAATACACCATTTACTTTGCTAGCTATCAGAGAAGACTCTGATTGACTAAGTAAACTTACTTTTCCAGCAGAAAGTAAGGCATGCATTGGATAGAGATGCCAAAGATAAACTAAGACTTTATCTTTGGCTTTTTTAAGCCCGTTCTTTAAAAATTTGGAAAGCTGATAGTGTTAATGTGAAAGGGACTATTGTGAAAGCTGATTCGTAAGATTCGGTAATTGCAGTGGTTTATAGCATTAGCGCGAAATATAAAATAATTGAGTTCTCAAACACTTAAATCAAGTGCCGAATCATAGCAATATGATTCAAGAGTATTCTTTTGGCGAAAGTAAACACCATTAGTTGCGATACAGTCCTATGTGGGTTGTATGGTTAAGTGACTAAGCGTATACGGTGGATGCCTTGGCAGTCAGAGGCGATGAAGGACGTAGTAACTTGCGAAAAGCGTTGGCGAGCTAGTAACAAGCATTTGAGCTAACGATATCCGAATGGGGAAACCCACTCACATAAGTGAGTATCACATACTGAATACATAGGTATGTGAGGCAAACCCGGGGAACTGAAACATCTAAGTACCCGGAGGAAAAGAAATCAACCGAGATTCCCCTAGTAGCGGCGAGCGAACGGGGATTAGCCCTTAAGTCTATAGGGTGTTAGTGGAATGAGTTGGAAAGCTCAGCGGCACAGGGTGATAGCCCCGTACATGAAAACTAACTATAGATGAAAACGAGTAGGACGGGACACGTGACATCTTGTCTGAACATGGGGGGACCATCCTCCAAGGCTAAATACTCCTGACTGACCGATAGTGAACCAGTACCGTGAGGGAAAGGCGAAAAGAACCCCTGTGAGGGGAGTGAAATAGAACCTGAAACCGTATACGTACAAGCAGTGGGAGCGGTCCTTGAGACCGTGACTGCGTACCTTTTGTATAATGGGTCAGCGACTTACATTTTGTAGCAAGGTTAAGCGAATAGCGGAGCCGTAGGGAAACCGAGTGTTAACTGCGCGTTTAGTTGCAAGGTGTAGACCCGAAACCGAGTGATCTAGCCATGGGCAGGTTGAAGGTTGAGTAACATCAACTGGAGGACCGAACACACGTATGTTGAAAAATGCGGTGATGACTTGTGGCTGGGGGTGAAAGGCCAATCAAACTCGGAGATATCTGGTTCTCCTCGAAAGCTATTTAGGTAGCGCCTCGTACGAATACCATTGGGGGTAGAGCACTGTTAAGGCTAGGGGGTCATCCCGACTTACCAACCCTTTGCAAACTCCGAATACCAATGAGTACTATACGGGAGACACACGGCGGGTGCTAACGTCCGTCGTGAAAAGGGAAACAACCCAGACCATCAGCTAAGGTCCCAAAGTTATTGCTAAGTGGGAAACGATGTGGGAAGGCTTAGACAGCTAGGATGTTGGCTTAGAAGCAGCCATCATTTAAAGAAAGCGTAATAGCTCACTAGTCGAGTCGGCCTGCGCGGAAGATTTAACGGGGCTAAGCAATACACCGAAGCTATGGGTTTGCTAGTTTACTAGCAAGCGGTAGAGGAGCGTTCTGTAAGCCGTTGAAGGCGAAGGGGTAACCCACGCTGGAGGTATCAGAAGTGCGAATGCTGACATGAGTAACGATAAAGGGAGTGAAAAACTCCCTCGCCGAAAGACCAAGGTTTCCTGTCCAATGTTAATCAGGGCAGGGTAAGTCGACCCCTAAGGTGAGGCCGAAAGGCGTAATCGATGGGAAACGGGTTAATATTCCCGTACTTCTACTAACTGCGATGGAGAGACGGAGAAGGCTAGGCTAGCGCGGCGTTGGTTGTCCGCGTTTAAGGCTGTAGGCTGTTCACTTAGGCAAATCCGGGTGAACGCATTAAATTGCAAAGCTGAGAGTTGATGACGAGTCCCCAAGGGGATGAAGTAGTTGATGCCATGCTTCCAGGAAAATCTTCTAAGCTTCAGGTTAGTAGGAATCGTACCCCAAACCGACACAGGTGGTTGGGTAGAGAATACCAAGGCGCTTGAGAGAACTCGGCTGAAGGAACTAGGCAAAATGGTACCGTAACTTCGGGAGAAGGTACGCTGCCGGCGGTGATGGGACTTGCTCCTTAAGCTGCTGGCAGTCGCAGATACCAGGTGGCTGCAACTGTTTATCAAAAACACAGTACTGTGCAAACTCGCAAGAGGAAGTATACGGTATGACGCCTGCCCGGTGCCGGAAGGTTAATTGATTGGGTTATCTTCGGAGAAGCTCATGATCGAAGCCCCGGTAAACGGCGGCCGTAACTATAACGGTCCTAAGGTAGCGAAATTCCTTGTCGGGTAAGTTCCGACCTGCACGAATGGCGTAATGACGGCCACGCTGTCTCCAGCCGAGACTCAGTGAAGTTGAAATTGCGGTGAAGATGCCGTATACCCGCGGCTAGACGGAAAGACCCCGTGCACCTTTACTATAGCTTGGCACTGAACATTGAACCTACATGTGTAGGATAGGTGGGAGACTTTGAAGCAGAGACGCTAGTTTTTGTGGAGTCAACCTTGAAATACCACCCTTGTAGTTTTGATGTTCTAACTCTGGCCCCTGAATCGGGGTTGAGGACAGTGCCTGGTGGGTAGTTTGACTGGGGCGGTCTCCTCCCAAAGAGTAACGGAGGAGCACGAAGGTTGGCTAAGTACGGTCGGACATCGTACGGTTAGTGCAATGGCATAAGCCAGCTTAACTGCGAGACATACACGTCGAGCAGGTACGAAAGTAGGTCATAGTGATCCGGTGGTTCTGAATGGAAGGGCCATCGCTCAACGGATAAAAGGTACGCCGGGGATAACAGGCTGATACCGCCCAAGAGTTCATATCGACGGCGGTGTTTGGCACCTCGATGTCGGCTCATCACATCCTGGGGCTGAAGTCGGTCCCAAGGGTATGGCTGTTCGCCATTTAAAGTGGTACGCGAGCTGGGTTCAGAACGTCGTGAGACAGTTCGGTCCCTATCTGCCGTGGGCGTTGGATGATTGAAGGAAGCTGCTCCTAGTACGAGAGGACCGGAGTGGACGAACCGCTGGTGTTCGGGTTGTTATGCCAATAGCATTGCCCGGTAGCTACGTTCGGAATCGATAACCGCTGAAAGCATCTAAGCGGGAAGCGAGTCCTAAGATGAGTCATCCCTAGGAATTTAATTCCTCTAAAGAGCCGTTCGAGACTAGGACGTTGATAGGCAGGGTGTGTAAGCGTTGTGAGGCGTTGAGCTAACCTGTACTAATGACTCGTGAGGCTTAACCATACAACCCAGATGGGTTTGTGTAGTTAGTGTGTGTATTACTTCATAAGCACAAAAGAATACGTATTTGATTTAAGTTAGACCAATTATTTTGCGATTTAGACGCGTTAATGCATCTGAATAGCCAGCTTTCGAAATTTTGCCAAATTAGTCTGGAAACCATAGCATTGTGGCCCCACCTGATCCCATCCCGAACTCAGAAGTGAAACGCAATTGCGCCGATGGTAGTGTGGGGTCTCCCCATGTGAGAGTAGGTCATTTCCAGGCGCCTAATATACTGTATAGTTTAGCGGTTAAGTTTACATTTTATGTAACACATAAGACTAAATTATCGATAGAAGAATAAAATATTGCTGATATGGCTCAGTCGGTAGAGCGCATCCTTGGTAAGGATGAGGTCCCCAGTTCGATTCTGGGTATCAGCACCATTTTATTAACAGTTTAGTCTGGAAACCATAGCATTGTGGCACCACCTGATCCCATCTCGAACTCAGAAGTGAAACGCAATTGCGCCGATGGTAGTGTGGGGTCTCCCCATGTGAGAGTAGGTCATTTCCAGGCGCTCATTAAGTGAAAAAGCCACCTGAATAAGGTGGCTTTTTTGCGTCTGGGATTTAATAAATTTTTGGCTGTTTAGTTTGAACTTACCAGTACAGATATCAGGTGACTTATCCACTTAGGAAGGCATGAATGCCTACCCCCGACGTCGGTAGATAAATGCTCCTCGGTAACTGCTCCTGCGTTACTCTACCTCCTATATCCATATAGTCGTTCAATATCGACACTTCCGCCATCCATGGCGGTCGCCCGCCGCTGAGCGGGGCCTCCCGCTACGAATCATAGATTCTTCGCGTTCAAGCAAGGCTAAATACTACGTATTTAATAGCGCCTTGATTTCACCCCCATGTGTTCACTGCGTGAACTTCGATAGAAGGTCATTTCCAGGCGCCTAATTTCTCGTAAAGAGAGTCGAATAAGTCCATTGCTAACGCAATGGGCTTTTTTCGTTTTAAGCCTGGAAAGGTGACCACTCGAGCATGTGGAGGTCGATAAATGCTCCTCGGTAACTGCTCCTGCGTTACTCTACATCCTATATCCATATAGTCGTTCAATATCGACACTTCCGCCATCCATGGCGGTCGTATGGTGAATATCGCAACAGCGATGTGCTTATGGCCGAAAGTTGCTCCAGGCACTTTCTGCATTCCCCAGATCCTTGTGGGTCAGCGCGAAGCTTTAGCGTAGCTGGCCATGACAGGCGCACTCCTTATTTTACAGTGAAGAAGCCACCAGAGTATTACCAATCGGTGTAATACTCTGGTCAGATTTATCCTGAACGATGGCACAGATTCTTTATCTCTTAATGTCACTAGCATGCTCTTTCTGTTTGTGAGCCTTGCTCGACGAAATCCTCATCATCTAGCTCCCTACTATGCCAGCCGGCACCGTCTATGATCACTACAGCGTGACGATTTTAAAGGTCGCTTGAGAGATGATTCTAGGTGTTGATGCATTATCCCTCTATACACCTATGGAGTGATTAGTGCCTCTCTCATTCCATTGGTTGGACACACTTCGCCGAAAACATAGGTATTTGCAAACTGTTGCTGCCAAACTACTCTTGGCCGACAACAATTTTGGCTTGGGATATTAAGGAACGTTTCTCGGCAGAAGTTTTTTAAAGTTTTTTGTGCTGCTAACGGTTTCTTTTAGCGGCTAGCTACCCATGAAAAAATAAGCCTTTTTAATGCTCTATAGATGCTTGGTAGTTCATAATGAATGCTAAGATGCATCCATTTATCTTATGAACAGGGAGACCCCATCTATTACTGAGAAACTATGTGCTTCAATAAATGTTAAAATTTCCTAGATTGAGCTGCACTGATGACAGGAGATCGAGCTAGAGATATTTTGTGATCAAGTCGAATCAAGCCTTGCTCCAAGAAGTCACTCAGTCAGTTATTTACACTAGTATGACTCCCTTACATATTTGCGTATTTCACTTTAGTGATATGTTTCTTTGCAGAGCACTAAGCGTATAAGAGGGATTAACAATTTTCTACTGTGATATGTGCTAAAAACTATGGGGCGGGCTATCTCAGAAGCGATTTAATTCATAGGGTTTACTATTTTATTATCTTGTGACTCTATAAAAATAGGTATTATCTATAGGGAGATCATGATGTAAAGAAGGGACTGACAGTATTCTAAAGAGCTTAGTTTAATATGTTTTCTAATTGAATAATCAGCAGGGACACTTTATATCGAGATTTAAGGGTAAAAATTAGCAGTCTTACTCGTGCAAATTTCAAATGATATACTAGACTGATTATCCTGACTGGTGAGAAAGCGTCTATTACATAAGTGCTTATGTGGATAAGTTTGGGGGTAACTAGTGTGCATCTTGTGCTTAAATCACTATTTATGAAAAGTGTCGATATATATCAAATAAGCGCTTGCGCTTAAGGCTGACATCCCTATAATGCGCATCCACTGACACGGCAAACCAGTCCTACTAAGCAGAAAGCTAGGTAAGACCAAAGCCAGTCAGGGCAACGAGTTAAGCGATTTTAAAAACATTTTAAAAAAGCTCTTGACGCCAACCACGGAGAGTGTAGAATACGCCTCCTCAAGCCAACGACCTAGCGTCTAACGGCAGCATCTGAAAGATTGATGCTAACGCTCTTTAACAATTCAAAACAAGAAATCTGTGTGGGCACTCACAGGTGTTGAGTTATTCGAAATTGCCTTCTGTTCTTCGGAATGTAGGCAATCAAAAATTTACTCAATGAACTACTGAGTGACCATAGCAACTTATGATTTGTTTTCTTTCGAGAGAGTAATGATTAAGAAGCAAAATATGTAAGCTTCATAAACCTTCGGGTTTGTGAAAAACAGTATAATTCGTTGAGCCGTTCTTCATCCTTAATCGGGTGAGAACAAAAAAACTTTAATTGAAGAGTTTGATCATGGCTCAGATTGAACGCTGGCGGCAGGCCTAACACATGCAAGTCGAGCGGAAACAGGAAGGTAGCTTGCTACTTTTGCTGTCGAGCGGCGGACGGGTGAGTAATGCCTAGATATCTGCCTAGTCGTGGGGGATAACAGTTGGAAACGACTGCTAATACCGCATACGCCCTACGGGGGAAAGGAGGGGACCTTCGGGCCTTTCGCGATTAGATGAGTCTAGGTGGGATTAGCTAGTAGGTGAGGTAATAGCTCACCTAGGCGACGATCCCTAGCTGTTCTGAGAGGATGATCAGCCACACTGGGACTGAGACACGGCCCAGACTCCTACGGGAGGCAGCAGTGGGGAATATTGCACAATGGGCGAAAGCCTGATGCAGCCATGCCGCGTGTGTGAAGAAGGCCTTCGGGTTGTAAAGCACTTTCAGCGAGGAGGAAAGGTTGTAGTTTAATAAACTATAGCTGTGACGTTACTCGCAGAAGAAGCACCGGCTAACTTCGTGCCAGCAGCCGCGGTAATACGAGGGGTGCAAGCGTTAATCGGAATTACTGGGCGTAAAGCGTACGCAGGCGGTTTGTTAAGCAAGATGTGAAAGCCCCGGGCTCAACCTGGGAATTGCATTTTGAACTGGCAAACTAGAGTCTTGTAGAGGGGGGTAGAATTTCAGGTGTAGCGGTGAAATGCGTAGAGATCTGAAGGAATACCGGTGGCGAAGGCGGCCCCCTGGACAAAGACTGACGCTCAGGTACGAAAGCGTGGGGAGCAAACAGGATTAGATACCCTGGTAGTCCACGCCGTAAACGATGTCTACTCGGAGTTTGGTAACTTAGTTACTGGGCTCCCAAGCTAACGCATTAAGTAGACCGCCTGGGGAGTACGGCCGCAAGGTTAAAACTCAAATGAATTGACGGGGGCCCGCACAAGCGGTGGAGCATGTGGTTTAATTCGATGCAACGCGAAGAACCTTACCTACTCTTGACATCCACAGAACTCGCTAGAGATAGCTTGGTGCCTTCGGGAACTGTGAGACAGGTGCTGCATGGCTGTCGTCAGCTCGTGTTGTGAAATGTTGGGTTAAGTCCCGCAACGAGCGCAACCCTTATCCTTATTTGCCAGCACGTAATGGTGGGAACTTTAGGGAGACTGCCGGTGATAAACCGGAGGAAGGTGGGGACGACGTCAAGTCATCATGGCCCTTACGAGTAGGGCTACACACGTGCTACAATGGTCGGTACAGAGGGTCGCAAAGCCGCGAGGTCAAGCTAATCCCACAAAGCCGGTCGTAGTCCGGATCGGAGTCTGCAACTCGACTCCGTGAAGTCGGAATCGCTAGTAATCGTAGATCAGAATGCTACGGTGAATACGTTCCCGGGCCTTGTACACACCGCCCGTCACACCATGGGAGTGGGCTGCACCAGAAGTAGATAGCTTAACCCTTCGGGGAGGGCGTTTACCACGGTGTGGTTCATGACTGGGGTGAAGTCGTAACAAGGTAGCCCTAGGGGAACCTGGGGCTGGATCACCTCCTTACCTATACGACTAACTCAATATTTGCTGAGTGTTCACACAGATAACTTGTTCTTGTTAGAGCGAGAAACATGCCTTTACGGTGATGTTTGTTCTTTAAAAATTTGGAAAGCTGATAGTGTTAATGTGAAAGGGACTATTGTGAAAGCTGATTCGTAAGATTCGGTAATTGCAGTGGTTTATAGCATTAGCGCGAAATATAAAATAATTGAGTTCTCAAACACTTAAATCAAGTGCCGAAGTGCAGCAATGCACTTCAAGAGTATTCTTTTGGCGAAAGTAAACACCATTAGTTGCGATACAGTCCTATGTGGGTTGTATGGTTAAGTGACTAAGCGTATACGGTGGATGCCTTGGCAGTCAGAGGCGATGAAGGACGTAGTAACTTGCGAAAAGCGTTGGCGAGCTAGTAACAAGCATTTGAGCTAACGATATCCGAATGGGGAAACCCACTCACATAAGTGAGTATCACATACTGAATACATAGGTATGTGAGGCAAACCCGGGGAACTGAAACATCTAAGTACCCGGAGGAAAAGAAATCAACCGAGATTCCCCTAGTAGCGGCGAGCGAACGGGGATTAGCCCTTAAGTCTATAGGGTGTTAGTGGAATGAGTTGGAAAGCTCAGCGGCACAGGGTGATAGCCCCGTACATGAAAACTAACTATAGATGAAAACGAGTAGGACGGGACACGTGACATCTTGTCTGAACATGGGGGGACCATCCTCCAAGGCTAAATACTCCTGACTGACCGATAGTGAACCAGTACCGTGAGGGAAAGGCGAAAAGAACCCCTGTGAGGGGAGTGAAATAGAACCTGAAACCGTATACGTACAAGCAGTGGGAGCGGTCCTTGAGACCGTGACTGCGTACCTTTTGTATAATGGGTCAGCGACTTACATTTTGTAGCAAGGTTAAGCGAATAGCGGAGCCGTAGGGAAACCGAGTGTTAACTGCGCGTTTAGTTGCAAGGTGTAGACCCGAAACCGAGTGATCTAGCCATGGGCAGGTTGAAGGTTGAGTAACATCAACTGGAGGACCGAACACACGTATGTTGAAAAATGCGGTGATGACTTGTGGCTGGGGGTGAAAGGCCAATCAAACTCGGAGATATCTGGTTCTCCTCGAAAGCTATTTAGGTAGCGCCTCGTACGAATACCATTGGGGGTAGAGCACTGTTAAGGCTAGGGGGTCATCCCGACTTACCAACCCTTTGCAAACTCCGAATACCAATGAGTACTATACGGGAGACACACGGCGGGTGCTAACGTCCGTCGTGAAAAGGGAAACAACCCAGACCATCAGCTAAGGTCCCAAAGTTATTGCTAAGTGGGAAACGATGTGGGAAGGCTTAGACAGCTAGGATGTTGGCTTAGAAGCAGCCATCATTTAAAGAAAGCGTAATAGCTCACTAGTCGAGTCGGCCTGCGCGGAAGATTTAACGGGGCTAAGCAATACACCGAAGCTATGGGTTTGCTAGTTTACTAGCAAGCGGTAGAGGAGCGTTCTGTAAGCCGTTGAAGGCGAAGGGGTAACCCACGCTGGAGGTATCAGAAGTGCGAATGCTGACATGAGTAACGATAAAGGGAGTGAAAAACTCCCTCGCCGAAAGACCAAGGTTTCCTGTCCAATGTTAATCAGGGCAGGGTAAGTCGACCCCTAAGGTGAGGCCGAAAGGCGTAATCGATGGGAAACGGGTTAATATTCCCGTACTTCTACTAACTGCGATGGAGAGACGGAGAAGGCTAGGCTAGCGCGGCGTTGGTTGTCCGCGTTTAAGGCTGTAGGCTGTTCACTTAGGCAAATCCGGGTGAACGCATTAAATTGCAAAGCTGAGAGTTGATGACGAGTCCCCAAGGGGATGAAGTAGTTGATGCCATGCTTCCAGGAAAATCTTCTAAGCTTCAGGTTAGTAGGAATCGTACCCCAAACCGACACAGGTGGTTGGGTAGAGAATACCAAGGCGCTTGAGAGAACTCGGCTGAAGGAACTAGGCAAAATGGTACCGTAACTTCGGGAGAAGGTACGCTGCCGGCGGTGATGGGACTTGCTCCTTAAGCTGCTGGCAGTCGCAGATACCAGGTGGCTGCAACTGTTTATCAAAAACACAGTACTGTGCAAACTCGCAAGAGGAAGTATACGGTATGACGCCTGCCCGGTGCCGGAAGGTTAATTGATTGGGTTATCTTCGGAGAAGCTCATGATCGAAGCCCCGGTAAACGGCGGCCGTAACTATAACGGTCCTAAGGTAGCGAAATTCCTTGTCGGGTAAGTTCCGACCTGCACGAATGGCGTAATGACGGCCACGCTGTCTCCAGCCGAGACTCAGTGAAGTTGAAATTGCGGTGAAGATGCCGTATACCCGCGGCTAGACGGAAAGACCCCGTGCACCTTTACTATAGCTTGGCACTGAACATTGAACCTACATGTGTAGGATAGGTGGGAGACTTTGAAGCAGAGACGCTAGTTTTTGTGGAGTCAACCTTGAAATACCACCCTTGTAGTTTTGATGTTCTAACTCTGGCCCCTGAATCGGGGTTGAGGACAGTGCCTGGTGGGTAGTTTGACTGGGGCGGTCTCCTCCCAAAGAGTAACGGAGGAGCACGAAGGTTGGCTAAGTACGGTCGGACATCGTACGGTTAGTGCAATGGCATAAGCCAGCTTAACTGCGAGACATACACGTCGAGCAGGTACGAAAGTAGGTCATAGTGATCCGGTGGTTCTGAATGGAAGGGCCATCGCTCAACGGATAAAAGGTACGCCGGGGATAACAGGCTGATACCGCCCAAGAGTTCATATCGACGGCGGTGTTTGGCACCTCGATGTCGGCTCATCACATCCTGGGGCTGAAGTCGGTCCCAAGGGTATGGCTGTTCGCCATTTAAAGTGGTACGCGAGCTGGGTTCAGAACGTCGTGAGACAGTTCGGTCCCTATCTGCCGTGGGCGTTGGATGATTGAAGGAAGCTGCTCCTAGTACGAGAGGACCGGAGTGGACGAACCGCTGGTGTTCGGGTTGTTATGCCAATAGCATTGCCCGGTAGCTACGTTCGGAATCGATAACCGCTGAAAGCATCTAAGCGGGAAGCGAGTCCTAAGATGAGTCATCCCTAGGAATTTAATTCCTCTAAAGAGCCGTTCGAGACTAGGACGTTGATAGGCAGGGTGTGTAAGCGTTGTGAGGCGTTGAGCTAACCTGTACTAATGACTCGTGAGGCTTAACCATACAACCCAGATGGGTTTGTGTAGTTAATGTGTGTGTTACTTCATAAGCACAAAAGAATACGTATTTGATTTAAGTTAGACCAATTATTTTGCAATTTAGACGCGTTAATGCATCTGAATAGCCAGCTTTCGAAATTTTACCAAATTAGTCTGGAAACCATAGCATTGTGGCCCCACCTGATCCCATCCCGAACTCAGAAGTGAAACGCAATTGCGCCGATGGTAGTGTGGGGTCTCCCCATGTGAGAGTAGGTCATTTCCAGGCGCCTAATATACGAAAAAAGCCCTAGCAGAAAACGCTAGGGCTTTTTTCGTATATACGCTCCGCGAAGGAGCTACTTCACATGCAGCCCAAAGCTGCTAATGCAGTGTGGCCCCCTCAGTTCGACGACTACGTCGCCTCTCGCTACAAAGCAGCTGAATGCGTCGCATCCGAAGCGCGACTTCTCCGCCCCCATGTGTTCGGCCTTCGGCAAGTATCATGTCCATTCAAAGCTATGCCATTGGAAGGTGCCTTTGTTAAGGTTTCAAAGCTCCTGCTTCGAAGCCATTTCGCCGCTGACCTTGGTCAGAAATTGCATCCATGCATTTCTGACATTCACCACATCCATGTGGCTTGCTCCCCAGTTCAGCTACTGCGTCGCTTCTCGCTACAAAACAGTGAATGCTACGCATTCAAAGCACTGATTTTTCGCCCCATGTGTCCACTTCGTGGGTCGAGGGCGATTATATGCTCCTGCATAATCGACACTTCCCACATATATGGACCCATCCGGTTTGCAAGACATTTAATATCAATGCTGAGAAGAGTTCATTGCACCCATATATTCGGCCTGTTTATGAGGAAAACCTCTGGCCCTGATGGATATATGCTTCTACTTTCCTTATCATCCTTGTGAGTCAACGCGTGTTCGAGTAACAGTAAATTTCATATGTTTTTAAAGATGGGGGAAGTCTTTATGTAGGATGAAGCCATCACTTGAATGGGATGGCTGCTATGCTTGTTAGCCTAGCGTTCATAAAAAGTGAAAGCTGAATCTAATATAAGGAAAAATAAGAGAAGGGATTCTGTTTTTAAAATTTATTCGGCTAATATTTTTGTAATTATAGCTTTATTAGCTTCCGGGAATTCATATTTAATTAAGTCATCTTTCTCTACCCATAGTACTTCTTGACCTTCTGCACCTGTGGCTATTCCTGAGAAGTTCTTCACCCAATGAATATCAAGAAAGACCTGTTTATCACCATAATCGTGATGTATTTCCATCATTGGGTGCGAAGCTGATACATCTAAATTAACTTCTTCTTTTAGCTCCCTTATTAAGGCTTCTGAGGTCGTTTCATTTAATTCAACCTTACCTCCTGGAAACTCCCACTTTCCTCCTTGGTGAAGGTTTAATGGGCGCTTGGCTAGTAATATCTGTTCACTCTTATTTATTATCACACCAACGGCAACATGAATTTTTTTATCTGGGTTTAGACTCGTCATGTTCTAATCCTTTTTAAAGAAGTCTTCTTCATCGTAACCTAAGCTATCTAGTTCTTCAGGATCAAATTCAGACTTTACCGGTATAACATGCTTTTCGCTTGCCCAGTCGCCGAGATCTATCAGTTTGCAGCGGTCACTACAAAAAGGCTTAAATTTGGATTCAGCACTCCACACTACATCATTCTGACATGTTGGGCATTTTACTGTTAATGGCATAGAGTCTCTCAAGCTATTTGCTTTATTCATTCTGTTTGGCAGAGTGAAATATAGGGGTAGTTATTTAAACCCTATAATACTGGCTTTAGGTGCAGGTTGCTAACTTAAACTCTATTGCTTTATCTGAGTGTTTTTGTTGGTCAAATTGAACAAAATGGATTGCGTATCTATTCTTATGGCCACTGATAGTAGGGTAGCAACCTTGTTGGGATTCTATTTGTACTCTGATTAATGATAACGATTGCTTGCTATTTCCTTGATAAAAGCCAGCTTTAGCAACAGCGTCACTGTACTCAGTTGTTAATCGTGTAAGCTGAAGTAATAAGCGAATAGGTGAGAGTAAAGCTCTGAAGCTTGCAATCCATTGCGAATATTCCTGTTGGCGAATATCCCAAGGCTTAGCTAACCAATAATGAAGTTGTGGGAGATCGAAATTACAACATGCGCCTGGCATATTAAATCTTTGCCTAAGGGCTGCTAAGAAGCGATCTTGTTTTAATTGACTGCCTGGTCGGTCAGAAGATCCGAGCAACTCTCTCGCTAACATCAATTTATTTAGATATTTGTCGACTTGTTGCTGATTGATATGAGGAAGGTTTTGCCAGTTTTCGAGAAGTTTTATCTGCTTATCAAGATCCTTGAGCACCTCACCTCTATAGTCACAACGCTCTGCTAATTCGCAAAGGGAGAATAAAGGGTAGAAACAGCGATGTTGATGATCCTGCTCTAAATTTAACAAGAGCTGCTGTTCAAGGTACTCTAGGCGCAAGTAGCTTCTAGTTTTTTCATTTAGAGGTTGTTCATAAACTAATTGAGTCATGGCATTATTTAAGCGTTGTTGGACAATTTAATATAATTATTATGTAGTGCAATTACTTTGCTTTTTAGCGCCGATATCTCTCCATGATTGTCTATGACATCATCAGCTCTTTGTAGTTTTTTAGCTCTTGGTGCTTGGCTTTCAATAATTCTATGTACTTGCTCTTGAGAGACTGAGTCTCTGGTGCTGGTACGTTTCACTTGTTCTTGTGTTGAAATATCAACCATAAGTGTACGGTTTACTAACCTATCTAAATCGTTCTCAAATAGCAAGGGGGCGATGAGTATTGTGTATGCTGACACTGCAGAATCCAGTTGCTTAAGCATTTCTATTCGAATTAATGGATGCAGTAGCTTATTCACCCAATCCCTATGAGTTGGGTTATTAAAAATAATCTCTCTTAAGGCCGATCTATTTAAGCTAGAGTCTAGTTTAAGTATCCGAGTGCCAAAGTGTTCAGATAATTTGTTCAAACCTTCTGAACCTATCTCCACCACTTCTCTAGCAACAATATCAGCATCGACGAGATCTATCCCTTGTTCTGCGAATAGATTTGCAACAGTCGTTTTACCGCTACCAATACCACCCGTTAGGCCTACTACAAACTTTGACATGACTTATCCGTATTAATCTTTTGCTGCTGTAATGATCACAGAGTAGAAAGGTACCAAGTGTTTATATCGGCGCCCCAAATCATGGCAATCCAACCGGCGAGGGCAATATATGGACCGAATGGAATTGGGTTACCTTGATGTAATTTCTTACTCACGATAAGTGCGATACCAACAACTGCGCCGACGAGGGATGACAGTAAAATAATCAGTGGCAGCAACTGCCAGCCAAACCAGGCACCAAGCACTGCAAGTAGCTTAAAATCACCATAACCCATGCCCTCCTTACCCGTTATCAACTTAAAGGCCCAGAAGACAGTCCACAAACTCATATAGCCAGCTGCTGCACCTATTACGGCATCAGTTGGTGATGTAAAAGTACCATTGAGATTAATGAGTAAACCTAACCAAAGCAAAGGTAGTGTTAATTGATCCGGCAGAAGCATCTCATCTAAATCAATGCCTGTTAATGCTATCAGTACAAATGTTAGCAGGGTGGCAAAGGCAAACTCCCAGCTAGGACCATAGTGATAGGCTAGGAAGGCAACTGCAGTTCCTGTTAATAGTTCTATGATGGGATAGCGTGCCGATATTGATGTATTGCATGAGGCGCACTTTCCCTTAAGCATTAGCCAGCCGATGATTGGCAGATTATGCCACGGCTTGATATCTGTTTTACATTTGGGGCAGGCGGAACCAGGGACGACTAAATTATACTTTTCAGGATACTCATCAATCGGTTTGTCGAGTTTATCTGCGATGGGTTTAATCAGTTGTTCATGGTATTCATTGAGGTACAGGTTACATTCTTGTTGCCACTCTCTTTTCATCATTACCGGGAAGCGATGTATAACAACATTAAGAAAGCTGCCAATGACGGCTGCAAAGGTAAAAGCGATAGCGCTGAAGAGCCACAAATTGTGACTCAAAATAGTGATAAATTCTGACATCTATTCTGTTCTTCTATTAGGAGTTTTTTTATTGATATTTGTAATTTATTTAAGTCTCACTAAATAATCTTACCCATTTCGAAGATAGGAAGATACATAGCAATAATTAAACCGCCAACTAGCGTACCAATCACTACCATCATGATAGGTTCTATTAGGCTGGATAAACCATCGACTGCATCATCAACTTGCATCTCATAGATGTTGGCAACCTTGTTGAGCATGTCATCGAGGCCACCCGATTCTTCGCCTATCATCACCATCTGGATCAACATATCCGGAAACAGCTTAGTGGTTCGCATCGCGACATTCATCTGCATGCCCGCCATGACTTCGCTGCGAACTTTTATTAATGCTTTGCGGTAAACTGCATTACCAGAAGCTCCTGCTGCTGACTCTAGGCCATCGATAAGTGGCACGCCCGCTGCAAAGGTCGTTGATAGAGTCCGTGCAAAACGTGCCATGGCAGCTTTATGTAGGATAGGACCAATAGCAGGGATTTTTAACATTGCAGCATCTACTTGGTCTCTGAATTTTTGAGAGTGAAGGTGCGCCCTTTTAAACAGGATTATAGTAATAATAATTGCTACAGCGAAGATATACCAAGAGGCCTGTAGTGCTTCTGATATCTCAATGACTAATTGAGTAAAAGCGGGCAGCTCAGCGCCGAATCCAGCAAATATTTCTTGAAATTGAGGGACTACGAATAATAGTAAGAGAGTGGTTACACCTATGGCAACAACGACAACTGCAGCGGGATAGAACATGGCTTTTTTAATCTTTGACTTTAATGCTTCGGCTTTCTCTCTGTACATGGCGATACGATCAAACACGGCATCTAATGATCCTGAATGCTCACCTGCTGCGACGAGATCGACATAGAGATCATCGAAGTATTTTCTATGAGGGCGTAGGGCATCGGAGAGGGGGATACCCGATTGAACATCGTTTAAGATAGTTGCTAAAAGCTCACGCACTTTGGCTTTTTCATGGCCACGGCCTAGCATCTCTATGGTTGTTACCAGAGGCACACCGGCCGAGAGCATAGTTGCCACTTGGCGGGTGAACATAGCGATATCCATGGCTGAAATTTTGGGATCGCCGAGTTTGAAAAGGGATGCAGACTGTTTTTTAACTGATTTAGGGTTAACCCCTTGAGACTTTAATTGACTACGAATTTCTGCAGCTGTTGAACCCTTAAGTTCACCAGAGGTCTTTTGACCATCACGGTTCACACCTTTCCATTCGAAGGTAAACACTTTAGGCTGGCTTTTAGCGTTATTTTTTTTATTTCTAGTCTGTCTTTTTTTAATTGTTGCCGCAGTAGCCATAGCCTTTCCTTAGAGTTTCTATTTCGAACTTAGTATTTCGGGCCTAGGATTTCGAACTTGGAGTTTTAATCTTAGGGGTCAGAACCTAGAAACTAGAAACTAGAAACTAGTGACTCGATTTATCTCTGTGATACTGGTGACGCCTTTGATGACCTTTAATAACCCTGATTCTCTTAAATCTCGCATGCCCTGCTCTTTGGCTTGTGTGGCTATCATCAATGAGTTGCCTCCCTCCATAATAGTACGGGCAATTTCATCTGACATTCTCATGACTTCATAAATGCCCACACGGCCTTTATAGCCGCCAGAGCAGAGATCGCAGCCCACAGGTTTGTAGGTAGTGATCCCACTATCAATGCTAGCTTGCTTAAAACCCAACCTTTGCAGTTCATGTTCTGGAATTTCTTCGGGTTGTTTACACTCAGGGCAGAGGCGACGCGCGAGTCGTTGTGCAATGATGAGGTTGACTGAGCTCGCTATATTATAGCCAGCCACCCCCATATTGATAAGACGCGTTAAGGTTTCTGCTGCAGAGTTGGTATGTAAGGTAGATAGCACCAAGTGACCCGTTTGAGCGGCCTTGATGGCGATTTCTGCCGTTTCTAAATCACGGATCTCACCGACCATCACCACATCGGGATCTTGTCGTAGGAAAGAGCGCAATGCCGAGGCGAATGTTAAGCCAGCTTTGAGATTAATATGAACTTGGTTAACACCCTCGAGGTTTATCTCTACAGGGTCTTCGGCAGTGGATATATTGCGCGCTTCGGTATTGAGAATGTTGAGCCCTGTATACAGGGAAACCGTTTTACCTGAGCCTGTGGGGCCAGTTACCAGTATCATGCCCTGGGGTTTTTCTAGCATCTCCTCGTACAATTCGCGCTGATCATCCTCATAACCTAGTTTCTCGATACCTAATTGGGCAGAGGAGGAGTCTAAGATACGCATTACTATCTTCTCGCCCCAGATCGTAGGCAGGGTGCTGACACGAAAATCGATGGACTTAGTGCGAGATAGCTTCATCTTGATGCGGCCATCTTGCGGGACTCTTCGTTCGGCGATATCGAGTTTAGACATCACCTTTAAGCGAGCTGAGATACGATTAGTTAAATTTACAGGAGGCTCTGAGACTTCATGTAAGATGCCATCGATGCGAAAACGGATACGGTAGCGTTTCTCATAAGGCTCGAAATGCAGATCCGAGGCACCTTTGCGAATGGCATCGGTCAAAATTTTATTGATATAGATGACAATCGGGGCATCATCGCTGCCATCCCCTTTTTGCTCTTCCTCTCGTTTACTTGGATCATCGACTTCTATATCGGCCAGTGCCGCTTCGTCTATGCCATCGAGATCCAGCGCTGAGATATCCTCTTCGAGGGTCTTCTCGATGGCCTTACTGAGTTTATCATCTTCGACCAAAATCGCTTCGGCATGTAGGCCAGCGCTGAATTGAAAATCTTCTAAGGCTGCAATATTAGTCGGGTCAGATGTACCTATGTACAAGCGGTTGCCACGTTTAAACAGCGGCAAACATTTATGTTTATCGATGAGCTTTTTATTGAGAAACTCTTCGGGGATGCTGGCTATGTCAAATTCATCGAGATCGAGCAGTGGGGTGCCATATTCTTCATAACACAGCTCGGCTATCTCGCGAGCAGAGATAAGTTTTTCTGAGACTATGGTGGAGACGAGAGATTGTTTATTCTGACGAGATTTGGCTATAGCGGAAGCGATCTGCTCTTCGCTGAGCAAATTCTTACGGATGAACAGTGTTGATAAGCCTAAGTGGAGGCCCGTAGTTGGCATTAATATACTCTATCATTCTTTACTTTAAAAAATACAAGCCAAGACTTTGCTTGGCTTGTTACTTAGATAAAAATTTAATTAAATGCCTGCACCATCAGCACATAATGTTGTTGTTCCGTACTCAGTCAGAACTGCATAAGTGACACCACCAACGGCATCAAAAGTAGCTGTTAATGCACAAGTGCTATCAGTCCAAGTTAATACGGTTGCTGTATCTTGCTTAAAATCCACAGAGCTTTTTAGTTTGGTGTTTTTAGTTATTTCGGCAGGCATACCACCACAGCCAATACCAGTCTGTATACAAGCTTGGCCCTTCTGAGCGAAAGCAGTTAACCCTTTCATTGCAGCACCGCCCTCAGCAGAAACCACATAATCTTTATACGCTGGCAGTGCAATGGCGGCGAGAATACCGATAATTGCAACAACGATCATTAATTCAATAAGGGTGAAACCCTTAGCACTCTTGTTACGTGCCATAGTGTTTAGCTTGTTTTGTAAGTTAATGCTTTTCATTTTCTCTCTCCGTTGACCTAACTGGCTCGACTCTTTGCTAATTGCTAATTGCTAACTTTTACTAACTCTACTAATGTTCATTTTTAAGTGAGGTAGCTTAATTATAGACCTGTTAGCTGTAATGCTCCTGCGCTAGCTAAATTTCCTTAAACAAGTTTTACTATTTTCTACAATAATATTTGTTAGCAATTACTTTTACTGCTCAAAGAGCACTAAAGCTGAGTCTCACGTTTCATGTCATTATGCTAAATGTTAAAGTTGATTGATGTTGCTACTAATGTTTTGGACCTTTTCTGGCTAACCGCACCTCGTTTTTTCCTCCTAATCTTTATCTACCTATGTAACAGTTTTAACATTTCAAACTATCTACCCGTTAATATAGGCTTCGAAAGGTTGAGCGGCTCTTTCAAGTAGGTTTCAAGAGAAACTTACTTGATACTGAGGTGAGTAGGCCGAACTGGCCATCTCGCCTACGTCCAAAGTTAGTACAAAGTTAACCTAAATGGAACTGTAAATTACAACAAAGTACTAATTTGACGATGAATTAGTCTAAAAGTGTTGTTTTTTTGTTAATTTGGTTCTAGCCGTTTTTTGGCTATGTATGGAAAAGTGGCACTTTGGGTTGATGTGTCAATTTGTCGACGCGAATTTGATTGTTTTCCGCTCTTTATTTTCTGCTGCTTATTTTTGCTGTCTAGTGTTTTATTCGGTGGCAAGTTTTCAGCGCAGAGCATGAAATGGCATACTCTTGATAAGTGATAAGTGATAAGTGATAAGGGAGAGGTGACTCATAGTGTTATGAGCCACTGTTTATTTCATCAGTTAGAATTGAATGCTCTAGTAAGAGTCTCTTCACACAAGCTTTGCAAAATGACTATCAACTTACACTATCAACTAGCACAATAAACCAACATTACGAGCTAGCTTTTTAGGCGAAGAGACAGGTCGAGTGCATGCACATGCTTGGTGAGCGCTCCTACAGAAATATAGTCGACACCTGTTTTGGCAAAATCTGCAATGGTATCGATAGTAACGTTGCCGGAGACTTCTAATTTTGCCTGTTTATTATCAGCTAGGCGTTTATTGAGCTCGACGGCTTCAATCATCATGGTGACATCAAAGTTATCTAGCATGATCACATCAGAGCCAGCCTCGAGAGCTTGCTGAAGCTCTAAAATACTTTCCACTTCCACTTCAACTAACTTGTCAGAATGAAGCTCTCTTGCTTTGGTTATGGCTTTCTCGATTCCGCCGCAAGCCATGATGTGGTTCTCCTTGATAAGGAACGCATCAAAAAGGCCTATTCTATGGTTTTTACCGCCGCCGCAAGTAACTGCATACTTTTGTGCAGTGCGCAGTCCTGGAAGTGTTTTGCGAGTATCGAGCAGCTTTGTATTGGTGCCAGCAATTCTATCGACATAATGTTTAGTCAGAGTGGCTACACCTGATAAAGTCTGAATAAAGTTCATCGCGGTGCGCTCGCCAGTCAGTATGGCGCGAGCGGGGCCTGATAATTCACACAGTACTTGATTAGCGACTAATAAGTCACCGTCATCCACGTGCCAATGAATAGCGACTTCACCGCCTAATTGATTGAATACCTGCTCAGCCCAGGCTTTACCACAGAAAACCCCTTCCTCACGTGTGATAAGGCTAGCTTGAGCATGCTTATCTGATGGGATCAACTGTGCAGTAATATCTGCGCTTGCCTTATCAATATGACTATCAGTTTCTTGGCTAGAAGTGGAATGAGCAGGGGCTTGATAACCTAGGTCTTCTTCTAGTGCGACTTTAACTGCTAGTCTAATATCATTTTCCAGCATATTTGATGTCCTTGATGCTCTATATGTCCAGGAATTAGGACTGGGTAAAACGTGGCAACGTCTCTAGTTTTAAGCTGTTTTATTGAATCCCCTTAATGATAACAAATTTGATCTATAAAAGAAGCGTATAGCTTCGAACCGTAGCGAGTCGATATATGCTAGGACTATCGCATCAAGTCGCAAAATTATGTCCGTTTGGCTAGGCTTTACTAAGGTGGCATATTGTAAGGTAAATATGGGAAATGGCGTGTAGATCATTAGGTTATAATGAATCATTGATGTCTACTTTCCAGTGAGCCTGCTTACTGCTAAAGTGAAACTATTATTTGGATATTTTCAGGTTAACTCTTTGTTGATAAAACCTAAACGTGTACCTGAGTTTGAAAGTGGATGGGCGGTTGGGGTTAAGCGACGCGAGTCTCCATTTTTTAATCATAGACCTGCTAATGAGGTTAGCCTATTAGTCATCCATAACATTAGCTTGCCAGCTGGGTGTTTTGGACTGCCTTATATCGATCAACTTTTTTTAGGCTGTTTAGATGTTGAAGCAGATCCTAGTTTTATCGATTTAAAGGGATTAGAGGTCTCTGCGCACTTTCTTATTCGAAGAGATGGCGAAGTGATCCAATACGTGTCTTGTGATGAGCGTGCCTGGCACGCCGGGGTATCGAATTTTGATGGCAGAAGTGGCTGTAATGATTTTGCTATTGGTATAGAACTCGAAGGAACAGATTTCGAAGCGTATACTCAAGCTCAATATGATGAATTATTACAACTCACACTGGGCTTACAGACTCAATATCCAAGCTTAGGTGTAGACAACATCGTCGGCCATAGTGATATCGCACCGGGTCGAAAAACAGATCCCGGTGACAGTTTCGATTGGTCTTGGTTTAAGAAACGTTTAATTTAAGTGAAAAGGATAATCTAAATGGCATTGTTTTCTTTGTTAGTGGCGATTATGGTTGAGCGCTTAAAGTTGCTGCCTAAGTCATGGCAACTCGAATCATTTCTGGCGATCTATTCACGTAATTTATTTGGTCAAAAACAACTGAAGTCCGAAGCTATGATGGCACTGGCACTTATTTTACCGGCAATGGCCGTTTATATATTGTCATGGTCCGTGACCGGACTATTCTGGGGTGGGCTGAGTTTGCTGCTTTGGGTGGGTGTCGCCATTCTCTGTTTTAGTCACCAGAAACAAAGGATTATTTTTAAGCGTTATATGCAAGCCGCTTGTCGAGGTGATTCTCAGGCTTGTTACCACTTTGCTGAAGAGCTGGATTGCAAGCGTGAAATCGAAGCGGTAAGCGAAAGCGATTTAGGCGCCAAAGTGGGACAAAGCGTGACTTGGATTAATTATCGTTTCTATGGTGCAGTTGCTCTATATTTGATTTTTTTCGGGCCGGCTGGGGCGGTATTATATTGCACCACGCGATACTTTGTTGATGAAAGCCGCCAGAAAGAGTTGGAACTGCCATTAGTTGATAAAGTTATTATGGTATTGGATTGGCTCCCGAGTCGTATTTTTGCTTTCGGCTATGTGCTCAGTGGCCAGTTCTCTCAAGCCTTTACCAGCTGGCGAAAGCTTGGGTTTAGTCTTAATGAAAGTGCGAGAGATATAGTCACTCAAGTTGCCTTAGCCGCAGAGCAAAGACCTGAGGCTTCGTCCACACCTGTCTGCGTTCAGTCTACGTTAGCCTTATTGCAACTCAGTAAGCGGAATTTTATTTTGCTGCTAACGACACTCTCTTTATTAACTATTTTCGGGGTTGTGGCTTAATTATGTGCAGAACTCATTCACTTGTTAAACTAGATCCCTGCTAATAAGTGATTTGTCCATGATAATGGTCTGACCTTTGGTTGCTATATTTCAGCTATGCTCACACATCGTGAGTTAATCAGACTCAGATCACAAGCTGGACTTTCAAAATGTGATTTGATAAAGTGCGCTCAGTCAATTAAATTGGTAAGACCAATTTACAATGTTAGCTGAGGGCCATATGGCTTATAGCAAGATAAAGCAGCCAAAAATTTCTGATGTCATTATGGGTCAGTTAGAGCAGATGATCCTGGAAGGAAGCCTCCAACCGGGTCAAAAGTTGCCTCCTGAACGTGAGTTGGCACTGCAGTTCGAAGTCTCTCGTCCATCACTCCGTGAAGCAATCCAAAAGCTTGAAGCTAAAGGTTTACTTTTGCGTCGCCAAGGTGGTGGCACTTATGTCAAAGAGCAACTCTGGCAGAGTTTAGCCGATCCCATTGTAGAGCTGATGCATAGTGATTCTGAGAGTCAATATGATCTGCTTGAGTTTCGTCATGCAACAGAAGGCATGATGGCTTATTTTGCTGCACTTCGCGGTACTGACGCAGATATGCAAAATATCAAGCGCACTATTATGGATGTTGAAGCAGCAGGTGAAATTGAACAGCAGGCTGAAGCCATTGTTTGTTTCTATCGAGCCATTGCTGAAGCGTCACATAATGTTGCCATGCTGCATCTAGTACTTAGTTTAGCCCCTGTGCTGCATAAAAACGTGGCACAGAACTTGGAACTTCTGAATCGAAGAGAAGAAGCCTCCACGATGGCGAATGATCATAGGCTGGCACTATTGGCCGCTATTATTCGCCGCGATCCCGATGCTGCACGCGAAGCCTCCAATGAACACTTAAGTTACATTGAGGAAGTGATGCTGTCTATGAGGGAAGAAGATAGTCGGTTGCAGCGCAGTCTGCGCCGTTTAAAAAGTGGTGACTAAGCTCATCTCAATGTGAGAGTTAGCTTAGCACCGAACAATATTTTAATATTCAAATACCACGTAAGTACTGAGGCTCGTTGCTTAAGTATTACGTATAGGAAAGGACTGCGAAATGTCTGAACATATGCTAAAAGATCTGGATCCATTAGAAACTCAGGAATGGTTATCTGCTCTAGAATCCGTTGTTCGTGAAGAGGGAGTTGAGCGTGCTCAGTTCCTACTTGAACAAGTACTCGATAAGGCCCGTTTAGATGGCGTTGATATGGCAACTGGTATTAATACCAACTACATCAATACTATCCCAACCAGCCAAGAGCCAGCATATCCTGGCAATACTACGCTAGAGCGTCGTATTCGCTCTATCATTCGCTGGAATGCGATTATGATAGTACTACGAGCGTCTAAGAAGGATTTGGATCTAGGTGGCCATATGGCGTCTTTCCAGTCTTCTGCGGCATTCTATGAAGTGTGTTTCAACCACTTCTTCCGTGCGCCAAACGATGTTGATGGTGGTGATTTAGTTTATTACCAAGGCCATATCTCTCCTGGTATCTATTCACGTGCATTCGTTGAAGGCCGTTTAAGTGCTGAGCAACTTGATAACTTCCGTCAAGAAGTCGATGGAGAAGGTATTCCTTCGTATCCACACCCTAAGCTAATGCCAGAGTTTTGGCAGTTCCCGACCGTTTCTATGGGTCTGGCTCCGATGTCTTCTATCTACCAGGCACGTTTCCTCAAGTACCTTCATGGTCGTGGCTTGAAAGATACTTCAGCTCAACGCGTTTACGCCTTCTTGGGTGATGGCGAGATGGATGAGCCTGAATCACGTGGCGCAATCTCATTTGCTGCACGTGAAAAGCTAGATAACCTATGTTTCTTGATTAACTGTAACCTACAGCGCCTAGATGGTCCTGTTAT
The DNA here is from genome assembly GCF_007004545.3 of Shewanella eurypsychrophilus. Taxonomy (NCBI): domain Bacteria; kingdom Pseudomonadati; phylum Pseudomonadota; class Gammaproteobacteria; order Alteromonadales; family Shewanellaceae; genus Shewanella; species Shewanella eurypsychrophilus. The sequence goes on from NZ_CP045503.2 coordinate 447,293, forward strand.
GGGTAATGGTAGTATCATTCAAGAGCTAGAGGGCTTGTTTAGAGGCGCTGGCTGGAATGTCGTCAAGGTGATCTGGGGTAACAACTGGGATTCATTACTGGCGAAAGACACTAGCGGTAAGTTACTGCAGTTGATGAATGAAACCGTCGATGGTGATTACCAGACATTTAAGTCAAAAGATGGTGCATATGTCCGTGAGCACTTCTTTGGTAAGTACCCTGAAACAGCTGCATTAGTTTCAGATATGACAGATGCCGAAATTTTTGCGCTTAAGCGTGGTGGTCATGAATCATCTAAGCTCTACGCGGCATTTAAGAATGCTCAAGATACTGCTGGTAAGCCAACGGTTATTCTTGCTAAAACCGTGAAAGGTTACGGTATGGGTGGTTCTGCTGAAGGTAAGAACATTGCTCACCAAGTAAAGAAGATGGATATGAGCCATGTACTTCAACTGCGTGATCGTTTAGGTCTTCAAGATCTACTGACCGATGAGAAAGTGGCTGAACTTCCTTATCTATCTTTAGAGGAAGGTTCTGAAGAGCATAAATATATACATGCTCGTCGTGATGCCTTGCACGGTTATACCCCTAAGCGTCTACCTAACTTCACCAAGCCGCTAGAGCTACCTGAAGTTGAAGATTTTAAGCCTTTGATCGAAGAGCAGAAGCGTGATATTTCGACCACAATGGCATTTGTTCGCGCGCTAAACATATTGCTTAAGCACAAAGGTGTGAGCAAAAATATCGTCCCTATCATCGCCGATGAGGCGCGTACATTTGGTATGGAAGGTCTGTTCCGTCAGATCGGTATCTATAATCCTAAGGGTCAGAACTATACCCCACAAGATCGCGAAATTGTTTCTTACTATAAAGAGGCGACTTCGGGTCAGGTATTGCAGGAAGGTATCAACGAGCTAGGTGCTATGTCTTCATGGGTTGCCGCGGCAACGTCATATAGCACTAACGATCTGCCAATGATCCCATTCTACATCTACTATTCTATGTTTGGTTTCCAACGCGTTGGCGACATGGCATGGATGGCAGGTGATCAACAGGCGCGTGGCTTCTTGTTAGGTGCTACAGCCGGTCGAACAACCCTGAACGGTGAAGGTCTGCAGCATGAAGATGGTCATAGCCATGTTCAGGCTAACACGATTCCAAACTGTATCTCTTACGATCCTACATTCGCCTACGAAGTTGCGGTTATCATCCAAGATGGTATGCGTCGCATGTATGGCGATCAGGAAAATGTGTTCTATTACCTGACACTGATGAATGAAAATTACGCCATGCCAGCTATGCCTGAAGGTGTTGAAGACGGTATTCGTAAGGGTATCTATAAGCTTGAGTCATACCAAGGTAGTAAGCAGGTTCAGCTGATGAGCTCAGGCACCATCATGAACGAAGTGCGTAAGGCAGCGAAGATTCTCAGTGAAGAATATGATGTTGCATCTGACGTTTACTCGGTCACTTCTTTCAACGAATTAACTCGTGAAGGTCAGGATGTCGAGCGCTACAACATGCTGCACCCTGAAGCTGAGCAGAAGCAAGCCTATATTACTCAAGTAATGGGCACCGCTCCTGCTATTGCGGCCACAGATTACATGAAGAACTACGCCGAACAAGTTCGTGCCTTCATGCCTTCTGAGTCATTCAAGGTACTGGGCACCGATGGTTTCGGACGCTCTGACAGCCGTGACAACTTACGTCGTCACTTCGAAGTGAACGCCGGCTATGTGGTCGTCGCAGCACTGACTGAATTAGCTAATCGTGGTGATATTGAAAAATCTGTCGTGGCTCAGGCCATCGCTAAATTCAATATCGACGCAGACAAGATCAACCCGCTATACGCGTAAGAGGCAATACAATATGACAATCGAAATTAATGTACCTGATATTGGTACGGATGAGGTTGAAGTCACCGAGATCTTAGTTAGCGTTGGCGACAGGGTTGAAGAAGATCAATCGCTGATTGCTGTCGAAGGCGATAAAGCCGCGATGGAAGTGCCTGCATCTCAATCGGGTATAGTGAAAGAGATCAGGGTTGCCGTTGGAGATAAGGTGGCTACCGATTCATTGATCATGGTTTTCGAAAACGGTGCAGCATCGGCTCCAGCAGCCCAAGCTGCGGCGACTCCTGCGCCAGTAGCGGTAACCGCCGCTCCGGCATCAGCCGAGCTAAAAGAAGTGAGCTTGCCTGATATTGGTGACGATGAAGTCGAAGTGACTGCAATCTTAGTCAACCTGGGTGACAGCATCACCGAAGATCAGCCAATCTTAAGTGTCGAAGGTGACAAGGCGTCGATGGAAGTGCCGGCTCCTTTCAATGGCGTGTTAAAAGAGATTAAAGTTGAGATTGGTGACAAGGTTTCTACCGGTAGTCTAGTGTTGGTGTTCGAAGTTGCGGGTGCGGGTGCATCTGCTGCGCCTGCTGCGGTTGTATCGGTACTAGAAGTCACAGTTCCCGATATTGGTGACGATGAAGTTGAAGTGACTGCAATCTTAGTCAACCTAGGTGACAGCATCACCGAAGAACAGCCAATCTTAAGCGTCGAAGGTGACAAGGCTTCGATGGAAGTACCGGCTCCTTTTGCTGGCGTGTTAAAAGAGATTAAAGTTGAGATCGGTGACAAGGTTTCTACTGGCTCGTTAATCATGATCTTCGAAGCGCTTGGCCAAGCCCCTGCTGTTGCACCTGTAGCCACGGCACCAGTTCAAGCATCTGCTCCGGTTGCTCCTGCTTCTGTAGCGGCATCTAAGGCTAAGCCGGCTAAGACAGACTTCGTTGAAAATGACGCCTATGCCCATGCATCTCCAGTGATCCGCCGTATGGCTCGTGAGCTAGGTGTTAACCTGGCTAACGTCAAAGGTACGGGTCGGAAGAGCCGCGTCATAAAAGAAGACGTACAGAGCTACATAAAGGCTGCTATTAAGCAAGTTGAATCGGGTAACGTTAAAGCTGCTGCTGGTGGTGGCAACGAGCTTAACTTATTGGCATGGCCAAAGATCGATTTCAGCAAGTTTGGTGAGACCGAAGTTAAGCCCTTATCTCGTATTCAGAAGCTCTCTGGTGCTAACCTACACAGAAACTGGGTGAAGATCCCCCACGTTACTCAGTGGGATAATGCAGATATCACTGAGCTAGAAGTTTTCCGTAAGGCGCAAAATGCGGCGGAAGCTAAGAAAGATTCTGGCATGAAGATCACCCCCTTGGTGTTTATCATGAAGGCGGTTGCTAAGGCTCTGGAAGCGTTCCCTACGTTCAACTCATCTCTGTCACAAGACGGTGAGAGTTTGATCATGAAGAAGTACGTCAATATCGGTATTGCCGTCGATACGCCAAATGGTCTGGTTGTCCCTGTTTTCAAAGATGTGAACAAGAAGGGCATCCATGAGTTATCAGACGAGTTAAAGCTGATATCTAAGAAGGCACGTGGCGGTAAGTTAACGTCTTCGGACATGCAAGGTGGTTGTTTCACTATCTCTAGTCTGGGTGGTATTGGTGGAACGGCATTTACCCCAATCGTAAATGCACCAGAAGTGGCCATTCTTGGGGTCTCTAAGTCTGAGATGAAGCCTGTATGGAATGGTAAAGATTTCGAGCCTCGCTTGATGTTACCTTTGTCATTGTCTTACGATCATAGGGTCGTAGATGGCGCCGAAGGTGCACGTTTCATCAGCTATTTAAACAGCTGCTTATCAGATATTCGTACCTTAGTACTGTAAAAAAAAGGCTGCTTGTTTCAAGCAGCCTTTTTTATAGTGAATGTATGATTGTGATCAGTATCAAACAAAGGTTAAAATGCGGCCACCTTACAAGATTGGCAACGTTTTATTCATGTACAACTCAATAGTGCATGAAAATAAAAAGAATAGAGGAAATCATGAGTAACGAAATTAAAACTCAGGTAGTGGTATTAGGTTCTGGCCCTGCAGGTTACTCTGCTGCGTTCCGTGCGGCAGATTTAGGTCTGGATACTGTTATTGTTGAACGTTTTAGCACGCTTGGCGGCGTATGTTTGAATGTGGGCTGTATCCCTTCAAAAGCACTTCTTCACGTTTCTAAAGTTATTGAAGAAGCTAAAGCTGTTGCCGATCACGGAGTCGTTTTTGGTGAGCCAAAGATCGATTTGGAGAAGCTACGTGGTTTCAAAAACTCGGTTATCAGCCAACTAACGAGTGGATTAGGCGGAATGTCTAAGATGCGTAAAGTTGATGTTGTTAACGGTTACGGTAAGTTTACTGGCCCTAACACCATCGAAGTTACTGGTGAGGATGGTGTTGTAAAGACGGTTCACTTCGAGCAAGCAATTATTGCCGCTGGTTCGCGTCCTATCGAATTGCCATTCATTCCACATTCAGATCCACGAGTTTGGGATTCTACCGATGCGCTAGAGCTTAAAGAAGTTCCAGGTAAGCTACTCATCATGGGTGGTGGTATCATCGGCCTTGAAATGGGTACTGTTTACGCTTCTCTAGGTAGCCAAATTGACGTGGTTGAGATGCTGGATCAGCTCATCCCTGCAGCAGATAAAGATATCGTTCGTGTCTACACCAAAAAGGTTAAGAGCAAGTTTAACCTTATGATGCAGACTAAGGTGACAGCTGTAGAAGCCAAAGGTGATGGTATCTACGTCACTATGGAAGGCAAGAAGGCACCGACTGAAGCTGTTCGTTACGATGCCGTGCTCGTTGCAATCGGTCGTGCACCGAATGGTAAGTCAATCGATGCTGACAAAGCGGGTGTAAATGTTGATGAACGTGGTTTCATCAATGTTGACAAGCAGATGCGTACTAATGTTGCTAACATTTTTGCTATCGGTGATATCGTTGGTCAACCTATGCTTGCCCACAAAGGTGTGCATGAAGGTCACGTTGCCGCTGAAGTTATCTCAGGTCTTAAGCACTTCTTCGATCCAAAAGTTATCCCTTCAATTGCGTATACAGATCCAGAAGTCGCTTGGGTTGGTCTTACCGAGAAAGAAGCGAAAGAGCAAGGTGTTGCCTACGAGACTGCAAGCTTCCCTTGGGCAGCCAGTGGCCGTGCAATCGCTTCAGATTGTAGTGATGGTATGACTAAGCTGATTTTCGATAAAGAGACTCACCGTGTTATTGGTGGCGCTATCGTCGGTGTTAACGGTGGTGAACTGCTTGGCGAAATCGGTCTTGCTATCGAGATGGGTTGTGATGCAGAAGATCTCGCATTGACGATTCATGCTCACCCAACCTTACATGAATCAGTTGGCCTAGCGGCTGAGATCTATGAAGGTTCTATCACTGATTTGCCAAACCCAAAGGCAAAAAAGAAAAAGTAAGTTTTTCAAGTGATAATAGAGAGGCGCTCACTTGAGCGCCTTTTTTATGTCTACACTAAATAGAGATACAACTTGGTGTTAATAATATGTTCATAATCAGGTGAATTAGGCTGAATGAACTGATACATTCAAAGTCAGCCTTTGAAACGTTAATTGTGTTTAGTTTCAATTAACAAAAAAATCGTGTAGCAATTACTGATGTTATTAAAAAAAATAATAAAAACTTTCGTTTTATCTATGCTCATTTTGACTTGCCTAGCCCCCGTCTCTGCAAGTGACTTTGTCTTACGTGTTTTTGGTGAAGCCGAGGGATTAGAAAGTGGCAGTATTAATGACATAAGCTTTGATTCACATGGTTTTGTGTGGGTGGCAACAGAGCAAGGATTGTTTCGTTTAAGTAATTCTAAGATAAGACGAATAGATAGAGATAATTTTGACCTTCGCTTATCCAGTGAAGTTATCAGCATGGTTGAGCCATTAAGTGACCAACACTTATTGGTGAGCAACTACTCAGATACATACCTCTATGATATACAGCACAACGAATTCATAAAATTTGGTAGTGAGTCACTTTTTCCTGATTACCAAGGTGGTGGCATCATTGCTCAAGTTAAGCAAGATGAACACTATATTCTTCTTACCTTAGAGGGTGAATTGCTTCACTTTTCATATGAGAAAAGACAACTAGAACGAATTAATTTTTTACCAACTAATGCTGATATTCCATGGGGGAACTTAGTTTCCTTGGATGATGGTCGTCTTATCGTCGGTACTGAGTATGAACTTCAGTTACGAGATAGCCAAGGCCAGAGGATCGCTATTTTTCCCTGGAAGGAAGAATACGGCCTGATGAAGCAGCTATTTAAAGATTCTAACGGCAGAGTCTGGTTGAGTTCTAGTGAAGGTGTTTATCAAGTTTTTGCCGATGCTTTAGAAGTTAACCCCGTCGAGGCATTATCAATTTATGCCACCAATATTGCCGAAGATAATGAAGGGTATTTTTGGATATCTGGCAGGATTGGGTTAATCAAATGGTGGCCAGGAGATGCAAGTTATCAAATATATCGGAAGCAATTAAAGCAATATGCCGATATGGACTATGTCTATGATATTGAGATAGATCGTTCTGGTCTTATCTGGATTGGTGGCGCTGGTGAAGGCTTGGCAATTGTAGCGACTGAGCCTGAGTTCATACTCGATACTTTTACAGCTTCTGTGCCGTACTCAATTAGCAACGAAATGATTTGGAGTACCTATGCAGAAGGAGAGCGAGTTTGGTTTGGTACTGATAATGGCCTAGTTGTTGTTAATAAAAACACTCAAAAATCGAGTACTCTTTATCTACAAGGACTAGAGCTGAATGACAGTATTTATAACATTGATCTTTTAGATGTTTCCCATCTGCTACTTTCAACGACAAACGGATTGTTTGTCGTTAATAAAGAAAATCTAACATCACAAACTTTTGCCGAGTGGAATAATGGGGAAGGCTCCTTACAACATAAAATTGTTTATGCCAGTTATTCAGATCCTTTAATTCAAGGTCGCTGGTGGTTTATGACCTCTACCGGATTATATTTTTGGGAGCCCGGTTTGTTTTCACCTCAGCATATGCCTGTATTTGAAGGTGGTTTAAATCCCAGAATTGTCGATATTAGGGCGGCTTATAGAGATGAAGTGGGGAATTTATGGCTTGGCGGTATTCAGTTGTTTGGTTATCTGGATCAAGAGGGACATTTTCACTCTAAGCTAGCGCATTTAAGTAATGAAAATACTGAAATGAGTATTAATTATATTGAGCAAATTGAATCGGGTACTTTTTGGCTGGGCAGCTCACCGAAAGGCTTACTGGAATATTCACTCGACTCAAATAATGTCAGTCAATTGAATGATGAGTGGGAGATTAATTGCGCATCAGTATATTTCATTCAGGATACTGCTGAACACCGTTTAATTGGCTGCCCTAAGTCACTGGTTAGATACACAAAAGAGACTAAGCAGATCATGGTTTTAAAAAGTCATGATGGTCTTTTAGGTGATGAACTCAATGATGGTGCTGTCTTCTATGATAAAAACTCAGGCCTTTATATTGGTACGCCAGATGGCGCAATATTGACTGATGTGAGTCAGCTATCTAATCGCATTGAAAGTAAGTCGGTGTTGTTAGAGGCGGTATCTATTTTTTATGATAACGACACACAAGTAGATTTACTTCCGCAAAATGAAATGGTCATTAAACCTGGCGCTAGAATGATCAGTTTTCAGATCACCAACCTTGATTATCTCGATGATAAGCCAATGAAGTTAAAATATCGCTTAACGCGGAAGGGAGAGCTTACCCAGTCTAAGTACATATTGCTTGATGGCCAGTCTCAGCTCAATATTACCGGACTTCAGTCTGGTCATTATACTTTGGATATTTTAAGTCAGGAAAATGGTATTTGGCCTGCTTCACCTTATGCATTCGGCTTTAAGGTTGAGCAGTTCTGGTGGCAAACGCTTTGGGTCAAAAGTCTTCTTTTTCTCATTTTAATGTGTACAGGTGTTGGAGTGATTTTTTATCGCCAACGGCAAGTTCGGGCATTTAAGCTGGTGAATACGGCGCTGGTGGAGAGTGAAGAGAGATTAAGGCAGTCCTTGAAGGGAAGTGATTCAGAGCTGTGGGAATGGCGTTTCGATACTCAGACGTTTAGTCTGGAAAATCGAGGGGCCGAAAAAGAGAGTGATAGAGCTAATATTATATTAACACTTGATAATTTCCCTGTTCATCGTGATGAAAAAGAGAAGGTGTTTGTAGCGTGGAATCAGATGCTTCAAAAGGAGACGGATAGATTCGAAGTTGAATATCGCTATCGAAGAGAAGATCAGACCTGGGGATGGACCCGTGTTAGAGGTCGCCCAGTTGAAGTCGATGAAGAGACGGGACAAATCCTACGTGTTGCAGGGATCTATGCTGATATTACGGCACAAAGACAGCTTGAAGATGATGTGAAGCTTTTGGCTCAGGCCTTTGGTAATACTTCAGAAGGTGTATTAATTCTGGATGCGGCTGAGAAAATAAAAGTGTCTAATAAGGCCGCGCAAAACATTATCGGTGCCTCAGACAAGGAATTAAATAAACGGTTTTTCTCCGATCTGGTTATAGAAAAAGATGGTCGCACTGATGAAATTGCGCACTTGTTGCAACAAGGTGTGACCTGGACTGGAGAGCGAGAGCTGATATGTGAATCAGGCGCTTCATGCCCTGTGTGGCTAAACGTGTCAGCTATGCTGGGAAGCAAAGGCAATATTACTCATTATGTTGCGGTATTTTCTGATATTACTGAGCGTAAGCGCACGGAGGCCGATCTTCGCCGCTTGGCTAACTATGATGTGTTAACGGGTCTACCGAATCGTTCTTTATTCTCAACTCGTTTAGCTCAATCAATTCATCGCGCTGAGCATAGCGGTGAAAAACTTGCTCTGATATTTCTCGATCTGGATAGGTTTAAGCATGTTAATGATTCCTATGGTCATAGCATGGGAGATGCGCTATTGGTTGAGGCGGCTAATCGCCTGCAATCATGTATTTCAGAAGAGCATACTCTGTGCCGTTTTGGCGGTGATGAGTTTGTTATTTTATTAAGAGATGCCGCTAATTTAGATACGATAAATCATATTTGTACTCAGTTGCTTGAACAAATTGAAACACCTTTTGAGCTATATGGCCGAGAATTTTTCATCTCCACAAGCATAGGAGTGAGCCTGTGGCCTGATGATGCTCAGCAACCGGAAGTGCTAATTAGAAATGCCGATCAAGCTATGTATCATGCGAAAGAGGAAGGGCGTGGAAATTTCCAGTATTTTTCTTCGGAGCGAAACTCAGAAGCACTCTATCATTTACGCTTAGAAGCAGAGCTTCGCAAGGCGATAGAACGAGATGAATTTGAGCTGCATTATCAACCTCAAGTAGACATTCTTAAGGGTGATAAGTTGATTGGCATGGAAGCATTACTACGCTGGCGACATCACAAAGATGGCATGATCCGAACGGATATCTTTATCAAGGTGGCAGAATCTTGTGGCTTGATTGTCGATATCGATCGTTGGGTATTACGCCAAGCTTGTATTCAGGGAGCGACTTGGGCGAGTTCCTATCAAGATGACTTTAAACTTTCAGTGAATATTTCGGCGGTCCATTTTCGCCAGCCTGATTTTATCGAAGGGGTTAGAAAAATCTTAGATGAGACCAAGCTAGATCCTCATTTTCTGGGTTTTGAAATCACCGAAGGCGTGCTGATGAAAGAGTTGGATACTGCTAAAGCGCATCTGTTAGAGCTTAGAGCGCTTGGAATAGATGTTGCTATTGATGATTTTGGTACGGGGTACTCCTCATTAGCGTATCTACGTCATTTCGATGTCGATACATTAAAAATTGATCGTTCGTTTCTCATCGATATTGCGACTAACGAAGCCGATCAGGCGATAGCGAGTAGTATCATTGAGCTGGCCAGAAACTTGAAGCTCAATGTTGTTGCCGAAGGCGTAGAAACTAAAGAGCAGCTAGAGCAGGTCTTTAGTCGGGGCTGTTATGTGATCCAGGGGTATTACTTTTCTAAACCACTCACGGTGACAGAGATGCAAGTGTATATGGATGACCCTTCACTTTTTACAACTTAAATTTTTGATTAAAAAAATAAGATAATGCCAATTGATAGATCTTGGAATAGGCTTAAACTTTTTTAATATTTATTGTTAGAATCAGCGCTCAAAGTGGCAACACTCCCAAAAGAATCCAATAGACTATGATACGTTCACTCACTTTTTTTCTCATATTATCCGTCTGCTTTTCTGTATACGCTGAAGAAGTACGTCCAAAAATTGGTTTAGTGCTGAGTGGTGGCGGTGCTAAAGGTGCCGCCCATATTGGTGTGCTGAAGATATTGGAACAGAATCGTATACCTGTCGATTATATTGCTGGAACGAGTATAGGTGCCTACGTCGCAGGTATGTATGCGCTTGGTTATAGCGCTACAGAGATAGAGACGATCATGCTAAATGAGTCATGGTCAGATGGTTATTCAGACACTATTCCAAGACAGGCATTGAGTTACCGCAATAAGCAGCAGAGAGATAGATTTAACCTCCCGTTAAATATGGGTTATAGCGACGATGAGGTTAAGGTCCCTAATGGTTTATTACGTGGCCAGACCATGTCGCAATTACTGCAGCGCTCAACTGGATTAGTTAACCAGTTTGGTCACTTTGATGAGCTTGCAATCCCTTACCGAGCAGTAGCGACAGATCTTGAAACCAGTCAAGCCGTTGTTATAAGTAATGGCAGTATCGTTAAGGCGATGCAGGCGTCGGCCACTGTTCCTGGTGCGCTGCAGCCTGTGGAGCATGAAGGTCGGTTGTTAATTGATGGTGGCATAGCAAACAACATGCCTGTAGATGTAGTAAAAGCACTCGGTGCCGATATTATCATTGCGGTCGATATTGGTTCTGCTTTGGTAAAAAAAGAGAACTTAACCAGTACGATTGCAGTGCTTAACCAGTTGTCGACTATGTTGACCAATGCGAGCACCGATAAACAAAAGTTATTGCTAACCAGTGAAGATATTCTTATTCGTCCTGATGTGGGAGAAATGAGCACAACTGATTTTACCATCATGCCAAAAGCATTTTCATTAGGTGAACAAGCAGCGTTAAAGCATTTAGTGAGTTTGCAAAGTTTAAGTGTTGATAAAGAAGAGTTCCAAGCTTATCTGGCAAGAAAGAAGAAACTTAGTCGTCGTTGGCTCGAAGATATAAATCACCCAATTGTGAATATCGTCTTCAATAATGATTCGAAAGTCAGTGACGCTACGTTAAGGGAAACACTAGACCTGCAAGAGGGGGAAGTCGTTACTCAGGAGCGGCTAGCTAAGGGGATTGCTGATATCTACTCTTTGGATAAATTTGAACGTGTAAATGCCGAGTTTATTGATACTGACCAAGGTAGGGTCTTGACCTTAAATGCTCATGCTAAATCTTGGGGGCCAAATTATTTTCAATTAGGATTCAGTTGGGAAGATGATTTCACTTTAGACTCAGTCGTCTCTTTCGATTTCGCTTATACGCTGACAGATTTAACCGACTTAGGGGGAGAGTGGCGTAATGAGTTAAGGTTAGGTTTTGAAAAGCTTATTTCGTCCGAGTTATACCTACCATTAGATTATGATCAAGATTTTTATGCCAGAGCTGAGTTGGGGTATGAGCTTAAAGATTGGAATTTTTATGAGAACAATGCCCGCGCCCTGCAGTTATCGCAGACACTCTATCGTGGTGATTTGGGGATCGGTTACAACTATGTCAAAGAAGGCATGATGGAGTTTGGCTTTACGGGTGAATCAGGTGAGCTTGAGAACAAAGCATTTATAGATGCAATTAAGTACGATACGTTTGGGGCATATCTGAAGTTTGGATATGATGATTTAAATAGTATTAACTTTCCGACAGAGGGTAACAGATTTACTTTTAACCTTTTTTACCGCAATGAGAAAGTACCCGATCTAGTCGGTAATGCGAGTTCTGAAAACTCTTTCCAAATAGAGGCCGATTGGCGTGGTGCACTTAGTGTAGGAAACCATGCCTTTGTAGGGATTGCATCTTTTGCAACGGTGGATATAGATGACAGCTTTAGTGTCCATATGTCTGAATTAGGTGGATTTCTTAATCTTTCCGGCTATCATAAAAATGCCTTAGTCGGCCCTCATAAAGTATTTGGCGCATTCGTATATCAATATGATTTAGGTAAGGATGTGCTTGGCATGAGAGATTATCCCCTTTATCTTGGCGGTAGTGTAGAGGCTGGTAATGTTTGGACCATTAGAAGTGAGGCTGACTTGAGTGATCTCATTTTTTCTGGAAGTCTTTTTCTTGGAACTGATACAGATATAGGACCTGCAGCACTTGGTTTCGGTTGGGCAGATGATGGCGAAAAAACTATCTTCCTATTTATCGGTAAGAACTGGTAAAAACGACTAATCACTCAGTACTACTGGGTGAAACTGTTCATGGATGAGTTAATGTTACTCTCTCGTTTATGCCTCCCACAAACTCAAGGATTAATTCAAGTTAGTACTGCTTTGATTGTATTTAAGCTTTAATTTGAGTTTTTGTTAGAATAGGCTCACAAAGTGGCAACAATAACAAAAGAATCCAATAGACTATGACACGTTCAGTTACTTTTTTTATCATATTGTTCCTTAGTTTTTCTATATTTGCCGAAGAAATCCGTCCTAAAATTGGTTTAGTGCTGAGTGGTGGCGGGGCTAAAGGTGCCGCTCATCTCGGTGTGCTTAAAGTATTGGAAGCGAATCGTATACCCGTTGATTATATTGCTGGAACAAGCATAGGTGCTTATGTCGCGGGTATGTATGCGTTAGGCTACACGGCAACCGAAATAGAGAAGATCATGCTCAATGAGACATGGTCCGATGGCTATTCAGATACCATTCCTCGCCAAACATTGACCTACAGAGATAAGCAGCATAGAGATACCTTTAATATTCCAATTAACTTAGGTTATAGCGATGAAGAGGTTCAGGTGCCTAATGGCTTGCTTCGTGGGCAAACAATGTCTCAACTCCTGCAGCGTTCTACTGGCTTAGTGAATCAATTTGGCCATTTCGATGAGCTCGCTATCCCATATCGCGCAGTTGCAACAGATTTAGAGACTAGCCAAGCGGTAGTGATCAGCAATGGCAGTATCGTCAAAGCCATGCAGGCCTCTGCGACGGTACCTGGCGCGCTGCAACCGGTGAGTTATGAAGGTAAGCTATTAATTGATGGTGGCATAGCAAACAATATGCCTGTTGATGTAGTAAAAGCACTCGGTGCCGATATTATTATTGCTGTTGATATTGGCTCAGCTTTGGTAAAAAAAGAGAACTTAACCAGTACGATAGCAGTGCTTAACCAGTTGTCGACGATGTTGACCAATGCGAGCACTGATAAACAAAAGTTACTACTGACCAGTGACGATATTCTTATTCGGCCTGATGTCGGCGAGATGAGTACCACTGATTTCACCATCATGGCACAAGCTTTTTCATTAGGTGAGCAAGCGGCGTTAGAGCATCTAGTTAGCTTGCAAGGATTAAGTGTTGATAAAGAGCAGTTCAAAGAGTATCAGGAAAGAAAGAAGGTACTGAGCCGTGGCTGGTTAGATGATGTTGAGCGCCCGATAGTTAATATTGTATTTAATAATGAATCGAAAGTAAGTGAATCCTTGCTAAGAGAAACTTTAGGCCTCGAAGAGGGAGATGTTGTCACCGAAGAGGAGTTAGCTAAGGGGATTGCAGAGATATATTCATTAGACAAGTTTGAGCGTGTTAATGCTGAGTTTATCGATACTGAAGATGGCAGAGTATTAACGATAAATACAGCGGCTAAATCTTGGGGACCCAATTATTTTCAGTTCGGTTTTAGCTGGGAAGATGACTTCTCTTTAGACTCTGCTGTAGCTTTCGATTTCGCGTACACCATGACAGACCTGACCGCTACGGGAGGAGAGTGGCGTAATGAACTCAAGCTAGGATATGAGAAGCTAATATCCACAGAGTTTTACCAGCCTCTAGATTACGATCAAGGTTTTTATAGTCGAGCAAAAGCCTCCTATGAAATAAACGATTGGGAGTTCTTTGATGATAATTCGAGAATTTTTCAGCTCAATCAAAAGCAGTATCGAGGCGATCTCGGTATTGGTTATAACTACGTCAAAGAGGGTATGGTTGAGATCGGCTTTACTGGTGAGAAAGGCAAGTTAGAAAATGCTTTATTACTCGAAGACTTAAAATACAACTCCTATGGTGGTTATTTCAAATTTGGCTTTGATAACTTAGATAGCATTAACTTCCCAACTTCTGGAAACCGACTCACACTCGATGTGTACTATCGAAAAGAGGACAGCCCGACGATAAGCCATATCGAACCTTCAGAGAAGTCTATTCAGATTGAGCTTGATTGGCGAGGTGCATTGAGTTTAGGCAATCATGCATTCGTAGGCATAGCATCACTGGCTACAGTCGATAAGGATGCAGGGTTTAGTGTTCATGTTTCTGAGCTTGGTGGATTCCTGAACCTCTCCGGTTACCATAAAAACGCCTTAGTTGGCCCCCATAAAGTGTTTGGCGCATTTGTCTATCAGTATGATCTTGGTCGCGATGTACTTGGAATGACTGACTACCCTCTGTACTTAGGTACAAGTATAGAAGCGGGTAATGTATGGACATATAGAGATAGCGTTGATCTTGACGATCTTATTTATTCAGGCAGTCTGTATTTCGGTACCGATACCAGTATGGGGCCTGCTGCGTTAGGTTTTGGTTGGGCGGATGATGGCGAAAAGGCTATTTTCCTATTTATTGGCAAGAGCTGGTAATTGGTTTAAGTTATGAGCAATGCATTTACAGAAGGTTACAAATGTCGGTTGTAGTGTTAAATCTCTCGATGTTAGTGTGACATGGGAAAATATAGAGCAGGCTTTAAAAAGCGTGCCGCCAAATGGATAATCGGGGATAAAAATGAATAAAGTGAGCAAACTAGCTATTGGTGTAGCCCTTAGCTTAGGGCTTGTTGCCTGTAGTAATGAACCAACAGCACCAGCTAATCAAGGCGTTGTCAAAGTATCTGGTGTCGAGAAGGCCAATTTTGATAAAGGCGTTCGTCACCAAGACGATTTCTACTACAGTGTTAATGGCCATTGGCTTGCTAATACTCCTATCCCTGCTGATAAGTCCAATTATGGTGCTTTCTCTGTGCTTTATGAGCGTAGTCAGAATGCACTAAAGAAGATCATCGATGAAACTGCTGCTATACCCAATAAAACTGCTGGGTCCAGCGAGCAAAAAGTGGGTGATTTCTACGCAAGTTATATGGATACCGATCTTGTTGAGCAGCTAGGTATCTCGCCACTGAGTGTGCAGCTTGCGGATATAGCACTTGCTAAAGACCATAATGATATAGCGAGTTTAATGGGGAGTTTGCTTATTAGTGGTGTAGAGGTGCCATTTGGTTTCTATGTCAATAATGATGCAAAAAACTCAACAGAGTATGCTGTTTACATGTATCAGTCTGGCTTAACTCTGCCTGATAGAGATTACTACCTTAAAGATGATGAAAAATTTGTTGCTAACCGAGAGGCAATGTCGACCTATGTGACTGACATTATGGTGCAGTCTGGTAGCAAAGATGCGAAACGCATTGCGGCAAGTGTGGCCAAGATTGAGCAGTTTATTGCTCAAAGTCAATGGAGCCGAGTCGAATCACGTGACGCCAATAAAAGCTATAACAAGATGGATAGGGTAGAACTTCAAGCTAAGGTGCCTAATTTCGATTTTGTTCATTTCTCTGCAAGTGCAAACATAGATAAAGTCACTGACGTCATTGTGCGTCAGCCTTCATATTTTGAGAAGTTTGGCACCGAGTTCACTAAGTTCTCAGTTTCAGAATGGCAGGACTATCTCTCTTTCCATCTGGTAGACAGCTATGCAGAGCTGTTGAGTAAAAATTTCGTAGATCTTTATTTTGCCTTTCATAGTAAAACTTTGATGGGGATTGAAGAGCAGAAGCCTCGTTGGAAGAAGGCGGTCGATGCATCCGATCAGGTTATCGGTGAGCTAGTGGGCAAAGAGTACGTAAAGCAGTACTTCAAGCCGGAAGCGAAAGAGAGAATGGAAGGCTTGATCCAAGACCTCATTAAAGGTTTTGAAGTGAGTATCAATGAACTTGAGTGGATGACACCTGAAACTAAGGTTGCCGCACAAGAAAAACTGGCTAAGTTTACTTACAAGATCGGTTATCCAGACAAGTGGAAAGACTATACTGAGCTAAAGATCAAAGCGGATCAGCTAGTGGGCAACTATCAGCGTTATGCTAAGTTCGAATATAAGACAATGCTCGATAAATTAGGTAAGCCGATCGATCGCACCGAGTGGCATATGACGCCACAAACGGTTAATGCTTACTATAACCCTGTAATGAATGAGATTGTGTTTCCAGCAGCAATTTTACAGCCACCATTTTTTAATATGGATGCTGATGATGCGGTCAACTTCGGTGGTATCGGTGCTGTGATTGGTCATGAGATAAGCCATGGCTTCGATGATCAGGGCGCAAAGTATGACGGTGACGGTAATCTTCGTGATTGGTGGACCGATGCAGATCGTGATGAGTTCCAAAAACGTGGTGAACAGTTGTCGGCGCAATACGCTGGCTATGAAGCTCTGCCAGGTAAGCATGTAAACGGTGATCTTACTTTGGGTGAGAATATCGGTGATCTGGGCGGATTGACTGTTGCGGCTCGTTCATACAACTTGAGCCTAAATGGTAAAGCGTCGCCAGTCATCGATGGGTTAACGGGTGAGCAACGATTATTTATCGGCTGGTCACAAGTATGGCGTCGTAACTACCGTGATGAAGAACTAGGTCGTCGTCTGATGACTGATTCGCACTCTCCAAGCCATTTCCGTGCCATGGGAACGCCGCGTAATATTCCTGCTTTCTACCAAGCATTTGATGTGAAAGAGGGGGATAAGATGTTCTTATCACCGGATGAAAGAGTTAAAATCTGGTAATAGATCTGCTAAGCACCTCTATTGATACCACTTGGTGGTTTGAGAGGGAATAGAGCCTGAAAATGTTGAGCCCGCCAATTTGGTGGGCTTTTTATTTATAAGTTAGATCCTAGAATCTAGGAAGCTTGGTAATTCTGTTAGATCTGCGAGCTGATGGTGAGCAATAATCCACTTAGGGTTATCTTGCTGCTCTTTTTCCGGGATAGCTATGGTCTGCATATTGGCAGCTCTTGCAGCAACAAGGCCATTGAACGAGTCTTCTATGGCGAGACAATTTTCAGGAGAGATGCCTAAATCAGCGGCACAGTTGAGATATACTTCTGGATGAGGTTTACCGTATGCGAGATGTTCAGCCGATTGTATGGCATCAAAGTATTTGGATATGCTGAGCTTGTTTAAAACGGCTTCAATGATTGCGCTGGATGAAGAGGTGGCTAAGCCAATTTTATATCCCTGGTTTTGGCAGAACTCTAAAGCCGTTAAGACTCCTTCCATAGCTGCACCGTCAGCTTCAATAAAGCTTACCACCTGATCGACAATGGCTTTTGCTGTCGCTGTATTATCGTAATTGTCCCATGGAAATCTCTGGTACCAAAAGCTGACCACCTGATCAATTCTTAATCCTGTTGTTTGAAGTGTATCTTCATAACTCAGCTGAAGCCCTAGGGCTTTCATTGTCTGAAATTCTGCTTTTTGCCAACTTGGTTCAGAGTCGATCAAAATACCATCCATATCGAAAATAATGGCTTTCAACTGCGGTGAGGTCATAGGACACCTATATATTCGTTATAACTAGCATGAATAGTACTCTTTTTTTTGAGCTGTTTCATGGCGATTTTATTAACTTTTTATACCCTATTTTACTTTTAGTTAGAGAGTAATGGCGCAGGCTAGTACTTTATTGTTAAGGTAATGCATTGTTAAATATGCTTTTAAGTGCATTGGCTTACTCTTGTCTAATATTATTCGTGATATTTATGGGTTAGATTTTTATTACCCTTGTCTTTAATGTGGGTAATGGGTTTGTTTTCCTTAGATAAGAGTGTGATCTGATTCAAACTTTTGTAAAGCTATAGTATAATAACTCCCAGAAAAAAGGGACGAGTCTGCAGGACTGTTAGCTTTCACATTCAGTAAGTGCAGTTTCGTTGTTAGAACGCCAAACAAAGAGGAATGTTGCCGTGCTAGAAGCATATCGTAAACACGTCGCAGAGCGTGCTTCAGAGGGTGTAGTCCCTAAGCCATTAGATGCTCATCAAGTAGCCGAGCTAGTTGAATTAGTAAAGAACCCACCAGCAGGTGAAGAGGCATTTATCCTCAACCTGCTTGAAAACAGAATCCCACCAGGAGTAGATGAAGCCGCTTATGTTAAAGCGGGTTTCCTGGATGCTGTTGCTAAAGGTGAAGTGACCTCTTCAATACTGTCGTCGGCCCGTGCCGTTGAGCTACTTGGTACTATGCAAGGCGGTTACAACATCGAGCCTCTTATAGCTCAATTGGATGTTGCAGCCCAAGCACCTCTTGCTGTTAAAGCCTTATCAAAAACCTTATTGATGTTTGATTCATTCCACGATGTGGTTGAAAAAATGCAAGCGGGTAACGAGTTTGCTAAGCAAGTCGTTCATTCGTGGGCCGATGCAGAATGGTTCCTAAACCGCCCTAAGCTTGAAGATAAAATCTCGCTGACAGTATTTAAAGTCACTGGTGAAACAAACACTGATGATCTGTCGCCAGCTCCCGATGCCTGGTCTCGACCTGATATCCCATTGCATGCCTTAGCGATGTTGAAGAATGCTCGCGAAGGTATCGTGCCTGATGAAGCTGGTGCAGTCGGTCCAATTAAAGAAATTGAGCAGCTTAAGACTAAAGGTTTTCCATTAGTTTACGTTGGTGATGTTGTTGGTACTGGTTCTTCACGTAAGTCGGCAACTAACTCAGTCCTTTGGTTTATGGGCGATGATATCCCTAATGTACCAAACAAGCGCGGCGGTGGTTTCTGTCTAGGTGGCAAGATTGCACCTATCTTCTTCAACACTATGGAAGATGCTGGTGCACTGCCAATCGAGCTAGATGTTGACAAGATGGATATGGGTGATGTTATCGACATCTATCCATACCTAGGCGTAGTTAAGCGTCACGATAGCGATGAAGTTATCTCAGAGTTCAGCCTGAAAACTGCAGTGTTAATGGATGAAGTTCGTGCTGGTGGACGTATTCCACTGATCATTGGACGTGGTTTGACTGCTCGCGCTCGTGAAGTGCTTAAGCTTGACGATTCAACAGTCTTCGTTTTACCAAAAGATGTGGCCGATACTGGCAAAGGTTATACGCTTGCTCAGAAAATGGTGGGTAAAGCTTGTGGTGTTACCGGTATTCGTCCGGGCCAATACTGTGAGCCTAAGATGACCTCTGTCGGCTCCCAAGATACGACAGGTCCTATGACGCGTGATGAGCTAAAAGATCTTGCATGTCTTGGCTTCAGTGCAGACTTAACCATGCAGTCATTCTGTCACACCTCGGCATATCCAAAACCTGTCGATGTGAACACTCACCATACATTGCCTGATTTCATCATGAATCGTGGCGGCGTATCTCTACGTCCTGGCGATGGAGTTATCCATTCTTGGTTAAACCGTATGCTGCTGCCTGATACCGTAGGTACGGGTGGTGATTCACATACTCGTTTCCCTATTGGTATTTCATTCCCTGCAGGTTCAGGTCTTGTAGCATTTGCTGCCGCTACTGGTGTTATGCCACTTGATATGCCTGAATCTGTATTGGTTCGTTTTAAAGGTGAAATGCAACCAGGTATCACACTACGTGATCTAGTTCATTCAATTCCTCTTAAAGCGATCGATATGGGTCTACTCACCGTTGAGAAGAAAGGTAAAGTTAACTTCTTTTCTGGTCGCGTACTCGAAATTGAAGGTTTGGAAAGCTTGAAGGTTGAGCAAGCATTTGAATTGTCTGACGCCTCAGCTGAGCGTAGTGCTGCTGGTTGTAGCATTAAACTCGATAAAGAACCGATCATCGAATACTTAAACTCTAATATCGTCATGTTGAAGTGGATGATTGCCGAAGGCTATGGCGATCGTCGTACTATAGAGCGTCGTATTACAGCGATGCAAGAGTGGTTAGCAAATCCAGAGTTGCTGGAAGCAGATACTGATGCTGAATATGCTGCTGTGATTGAAATCGACTTGAATGATATTAAAGAGCCTATTCTTTGTGCGCCAAACGATCCTGATGATGCGGTACTACTATCAGACGTTAAGGACACTAAGATTGACGAAGTCTTCGTCGGTTCTTGTATGACTAACATTGGTCACTTCCGTGCCACGGGTAAGATGCTGGATAAGTTTGCTACTACCTTGCCGACACGCCTGTGGATCGCGCCACCGACTAAGATGGATCGTGATCAGCTAACTGAAGAAGGTTATTACGCTATCTTCGGTCGTGTAGGGGCTCGTGTTGAAACCCCTGGCTGCTCTTTATGTATGGGTAATCAGGCGCGTGTTGCTGATGGTGTTACTGTGGTATCAACCTCCACACGTAACTTCCCTAACCGTCTAGGTACCGGCGCTAATGTTTACTTAGCTTCCGCTGAGCTTGCATCTGTAGCAGCGCTACTGGGTCGTTTACCATCGGCTGACGAATATCAGACGTATGCGAAAGAGTTAGATGCTACTGCAGCTGATACTTACCGCTATCTGAACTTCGATCAAATTGCATCATATACCGAAAAAGCAGGCGAAGTTATCTTCCAGTCTGCGGTATAAGCTAGGTACTAGCTCAGTCCTCTTAAACTCTCAATGTGTATAGAGGACTCTGTTAGCTAGGCTGATTGGCTGTACGGTTTTAATGTATAAAAAAGGCGAGATTCAGTTAGATGAATCTCGCCTTTTTTCTAATTTTTTAGAGCCTAGAGCCTAGAGCCTAGAGCCTAGAACCAGATCACGAATGCTTAGCGTGTAAAACCTCTAATAACCTATCTTCCAGTTCGAAACGAGTTTCCATAGCATGACCTAGAGATGACAGATCTTTATCTAGCTGAAAGAGCACCTTATCATCTTTAGACTCAGTGTATTTATCGTTAAAATCTAATGCGGAATCAGTGGTTTCACTAATTCTTGGAACTAAGTTTTGTGCCAGGTTTTGGCTAGATAGCCCATTCTTTTCACAAGCGGTCACAACTCGATCGTATACTTCAAAATGTCCTTCAGACACATAGTCTACTAACAGATCACAAAATTCTTTGACTGTTTTTACTGCGGGTAATGATTTCTCTGTGGATTCATAAGGAGGGATACCGGCAATTTGGCAATAATTAACAAGAAGTTTACGGCGATTATTGAGCCAATGATCAATAAGAGTGTTCGAACCGCCCCATTTTTGTTCGGCTTTTTCTAGTTGTCTTAACATGATCTGTCCCGTTAATAAGTTCTTCCTTGACTTCTAATGTAGGTGACAAATAGGGTAATGATCAACCATTATTCGTTTATTTAAGCAGATAATCTGAAAAAGAGTAGGGGAGGTTTTGCATGCAAAATCTGTAGCTTGCTAGAATCTTGATATAGCTGAAAATAAAATGCCCAGCGATAGAAAGCTATCGCTGGGCGAGTAATGGTTTTACAGGCTCGATATGACGAGCTTCTTGATTGTTCTTGCTAGCGCAGACTTTTTATACCAAAGGCTGAAGAAGTGTGCAACTTTTTTCTGTCATATTGGGAACATTAACACTTATTTTTTGTCAGGGTATTTTACCTATATCCTGCTGTGATCGGACGTGTAGGGCATAATTCGGATATCTGAGGGTGTTTGTCACATAAATGCTCAGATTAAGGTTACTTTATTAACGTAAATGCTAAACTACCATCCCAAGCGGATATCATTATATGTTTAGGAATCAAGCCAAATGGCAGAATTAAAGAATGATCGTTATTTACGTGCTTTATTAAAGCAACCTGTCGACAGAACTCCTGTCTGGATGATGCGTCAAGCTGGTCGTTATCTTCCAGAATATAAAGCTACTCGAGCGGAAGCCGGTGACTTTATGTCTTTATGTAAAAATCAGGATCTTGCTTGCGAAGTGACATTACAGCCACTCCGTCGTTATGATTTAGATGCTGCGATCTTATTCTCTGATATTCTGACTATTCCTGATGCTATGGGTCTTGGTTTGTATTTTGAAACTGGCGAAGGCCCACGCTTCCAACGCCCAACTGATACTATCGACTCAATCAAGAAGCTATGTATTCCAGATCCGGAAGATGAGCTTGGTTATGTGATGCGTGCGGTTAGCACTATTCGTCGTGAACTTAAGGGTGAAGTGCCATTAATTGGTTTCTCTGGTTCTCCTTGGACACTTGCGACCTACATGGTTGAAGGCGGTTCAAGCAAGACGTTTGAAAAGATCAAGAAGATGGCATATGAAGAGCCAAAGACTCTGCACTTGCTGCTTGATAAGCTTGCTGATTCAGTGATCTTGTACCTAAATGCTCAAGTGGCTAACGGTGCACAATCATTAATGATCTTCGATTCATGGGGTGGCGCACTTTCCCACCACGCATATCGCGAATTCTCATTACGTTACATGCAGAAAATTATTGATGGTTTGACTCGTCATGCAGACGGTCGTCAGGTTCCGGTTACCTTGTTTACCAAAGGTGGCGGTCTATGGTTAGAGTCTATGGCTGAAACAGGCTGTGACGCACTAGGCTTAGATTGGACTGTTGATATCGGTGATGCACGTCGTCGTGTTGGTCATAAAGTTGCTTTACAAGGTAACATGGACCCATCAGTACTCTATGCATCTCCTGAGCGTATCCATCAAGAAGTCGATCAAATTCTTGCTAGTTACGGTGAAGGTACCGGTCATGTATTTAACTTAGGCCATGGTATTCACCAACATGTAGATCCTGAGCATGCAGGCGCTTTCATTAACTCAGTACATGAGTTATCGGCTAAATATCATAAGTAATTTTTATTGCTTTTAATCGCAATAAAGCCAAAAGACTCGCCTAGATGGTGGGTCTTTTTTGTTTATATCTTTTCTAATTCAATCTGAAAGCAGCTGCCTTCGCCTGGCGTGCTGTTGATGTCGATATTGCATTGCAATAGTGTCAGTAATTGCCTCACGATAGCGAGCCCAACACCTAACTGAGGTAGTGCATCATTACGTTTAAAGCTAGGTTTACTGCGTAGCTGTTGCAGCGCCTGTAATTCATGCTTATGCATCCCAGAACCGTTATCAGAGACACTTAACCAGATGTGATCACTCTGCTGTTGAGCTTCTGTTGGCGCGCTTATCACTTTAATGCTTACTACACCACCTGATGGTGTATATCTGATTGCGTTATCCACTAGATTAGACAAAATGCGTAGCAGTAACTGCGGGTCGGTGAGCACAGATAATTCAAGGTTAAGATCAAAATCCAATTGTACTTTTTGGGTATCTGCTCGTGGTGTAAAGTAGAGCTTTAATTCTTGTAACAGTAAGCTTAATTCCGTTTCTTTTACATCAGGTTCTATTTGGCCATTTTCCAGTGCAGCAAGCTCAAGCATTTGACTGAGAAGTTGCTGTATATAATTTCCAGATTTGGCTGCCACTTCGATAAGATCGCTACTGCGCTCATTCGTAGGTAACAGTAGCCAGGTATCTATGTAGCCTTGTAAAGAGGTTAGCGGCGTCTTCAGATCATGAGACAGATGTAGCATGAAGTCATGTCTGGCCTGTTGCTGACGATTTATGGCTTGGTGTTGTTCGCTGATTTTGTTGAGTAAGCGCTTAATGTGATGACTTAATTGACGTACTTCTAGACTGCCCCGGTAATCATGGGACAAGCTTAAGCCCTCATCGAGTTTTTGTGATTCTACTAAACGTAGATCTTTCTCAAGCTTTGACAGCGGAGAGGTAAGATATCTGGCTAGCAAGGCAAACAAAATCAAGGAAAAAACCATGACTCCTAAGAGCATGCCTCCCCATATTCGAGGTGCCTGGTGCTCGCTAACAAGAGACTGCCACATATCAAAGTCTTCGCCACCTATGATGACGTATAGGTAGCCAGTTATCTTGCCTGATGTGTCTTTTAAATGAGTCGCAGAGAAAATCTTATTGCTGTGACTTGAACGTGGATCTATGCCTTTAATAGGGAGCTGTTCACCATGTATAAACGCTTCTATAGGCGGAGTCGCAATATGGCTACGTTTAATTTTTTCTTTGTTAGCGTCATAAGCGATGATCTGGCCCAGGGGATCTAAGGTATAAATCTCAAAACTTGGACCCAGTAACATAAAGTCATGGAAGGCCTCCTTTAAGGCGGCATCTGATGTTATCCCTTGAGAAAGCAAAGGGTTAATATGAGCCATATGTAAAGCGAGCTCTTTATGTAAGGACTGTTGCACCTGATCACGGTTAAAATCTTGGCTAAATTGAAACCATTGCCAAATTGTCAGAATTAAAATGAAAGCAATCAGGCTTGCCGATATAAGCAATCGGCTAAATAAACTTTTCATAACTTAGCTCTTTATTGTGTCGCTTATCTCTGGCTGGTTTAGTAGTTCAGTGGCTGAGGCGGTGGTGAAAATTTATATCCGACTCCCCACACCGTTTTGACCAGTTCAGTAGATGAAGAACTGTGAGATAACTTAGCTCTGAGGCGGTTGATATGGCTATTTACAGTATGTTCATAGCCAGTGTATGAGTAGCCCCAAACGGCTTCCAAGAGTTGCATTCGGCTAAACACCCGTTTTGGATGCTGGGCCATAAAAAGTAGCAAATCGAACTCTCTAGCCGTGAGATCTAAACTTGTATCGAATGCTATGACTTCTCGGGTATTACAGTTTATCGTGATGCCGTTAAAATCCAGCTGTGATTCTTGTTTCGCTTCTTGTTGGGCTTCCATTTGATGGCTGCGCCTAAGCAGGGCTTTTACACGTGCCCTTAGTTCTAAGACACTAAAAGGCTTAGTGAGATAGTCATCTGCACCGGCTTCCAATCCGAGCACGATATCGGCTTCAGAATCCTTAGCGGTTAACATCATGCAGGGGACCATTTGGCCTGACTCCCTAAGTTGCTGACAAAGCATTATTCCGTCACCATCAGGTAACATTCGATCGATAAGGATGAGATCGAATTGCTGTTGCTCTATGGCTTCTCTTGCATGCTTTAGTGTTGTGCTGTGAGTGACACCGTAATTAAGCGTATTGAGATTAAGGATTATTAAATTGGCCAGATCAGGTTCATCTTCCACGATCAAAATTTGCTGGCTGTAGTTACCACCAAATATCTTTTGTGCTGCGTTCATCTTGAGTCACCTAAAGCAGATCCGTAAATCAATAGACCCGCTTTGGTGAGCTTTTATTTCATACAAATTGATAACAATGACTATCTCAATCGTTCGATTGAGATGGCGAGCACAGGGTTATCGAAACGATGAGACGCCGACAGTACCGAGCTGCTTAAGCCATCGTCGCTGCTAATCACGCCTGAATGGGCATAAACTCTATCTACATCATCTCGGATGGGATTAAAGCCCTCTCCTCCGTCCGCTGGGCCTGGAATGGTCCCCTTAGCTTCAGAGTTTGCTTCTGTGCCGGCATCGTAGGCGATAGAGCTAAACTTTTTAATCATGTTAACTTCAAGCCCAGCCAGTGAAAAGCTGTTGACTCCAGCGAAGGCATCGTTAGTGTTGACCAGCATGGTGAGCAGGCTAAACGATGAGCTCTCACTGTCCGTTAGGGTTAAATCAAAGCTTTGCTTCATTCCTGGCGCGAGTGCAGCTTCTCCTGTCACGAGAGCATCCACGCCATCTAGGTTAGCAAACCCTGCACTATCTCCAGATTCAGCGAGTGTTTCTAAGGTCAAATTGGCAGCTTCGCCTGTGACCCAAGGTGTAAAGCGTGTTTGATGTGTGATTAAAGCCATGGGTGACATCGGCTGATTGGCTGTTAAGTTAGTGACTGTTACTCGATAATCCTGAGTTGGATTAGGCGCTGGCTCAGGCTCAGGTGTAGGCATTGAGCCTGTGTCATTATCTGAACACGCACTCAAAGTCAGCAGAGATGTCAGCGCAATTGAGAGAAATATTTTATTGTGAGCCATTGGTTTGATATTACTCATAGTGCCCCCTATTTAACTTCTACAACGACTCTGGCGACTGGATTCAACCATCTATGAATACGGCTATCGAGATCGCTCATACCGCCAGCGACATCAGTATCGCCTAAGACTCCAGGGTGAATATGGACGTTCAAATTATTGCTTGAATCCAACACGCCAGTACCATTCGCTCCACCATCACCGCCAGGTGCTGCTGGGATCCCCGGTGTGCCAGGCATGCCACCACCATTGATTATTTCATCATTTGCTTCAGTTCCAGCATCGTAAGCATTAAGGTTTATAGTGTAAGTCCCCGGTTGAGTTGGAATTTCCCATGCATCTAACCCTATAAACGCATCATTGGTAGGCAACACCATGGCGACAATTGATAGGTGGGTCATTGTTTGGGTATCTAACATTATCCCACTGGTTTTAGCGCCAGCGGCTAAAAGTCCCATGGCTGGGTTTTCCACTGTGATTTCGTTGTTGCCCATAGCTGCTGATGCTAAATCGCTGATGTCTCCACCTTCAGCCATTTTTTGTAATGCTGGTGTTGCCATCTCTCCTGACTGGAAAAGGTGACTGGCGTTATCATGTGCAGTGATCAAGATGGGAGTGAAATGATTGCCATGGGTCAAGTTAGTGATGCTTATCTCTAATTCAGCAGCTGAAACCGGAATGCTCATTATGCTGCCGAGAATGAAGAGGCGACTTATGTGACTTAGATTCATTGTGTATCTCCTTGATAGCGAATCGATTGGATATACATTGATTCTGACAAGGTAATGTCACTAGGTTGTCTCGGATAAATCACAAGTTAAGTAAAAAAGTATCACGAAAGTATCACGTCTCAATTTTGTGATCTGTTGTCGATAATTCAATTTTATTACTGGGGCTAATGCGCCAAGTCAATACAAGTGATTGCGAATAAATGCACTCTATTGCCTACTTTAGCAACGAGCAAAGCCGAACGGGTTTTCTCTGCGCTGTAAATGGGTTACTTTGCATGCCAAAGTTATGGAAGCGCTATCAAGTCTAGTGAGTTCCGCTGTTAATTTTTAAGATATAGCGCTGCGAGATAACATGCATATTGGCAAAAAACTGATCATCTTTGTTGTAGGTTGCTGTATACCTGCGGTGATAGCAGTCTCTTACTGTTTAAACATGTGGTTCGATCATCGAATTGAGTCATTGAAGCAAAGTACTGAGCAGACTGAGCTGGTTAAGATTAGCGCTCAGTTAGTTAAAGATATTGAACAGCTTGAGCTGTTGGCCTATGTTTATGCTTTGCCTCTTTCGGAGCTGAGTCCACTCAAAAGAGTCGCTATTGATGAAGCATGGCGAACCAGTAAAATTTCTAAGCATCTTAGTCTCTTCTATCTAAATGAAGGGGATTTACAGCCATTTTCACCTCTCTATGATGACATCATGTCGTTCGAGCTTGAGTCTATTCCTGACGATTTGTTACATGCCGTTGATGTGCAATCCGGCGTGTATATCAATAAGGGAGTAAGCTATATCGTTAGTTTGCTGCCAATCGAGCAGGGGAGAGCGATTTTAATGGTTCGCCGGCTCACAGCCGATTACTTATCGACTTATGGTTTGCAAGGGTTAGTTGATGATATTGAAATCAATGATGGACCGGTGTTAGTGCAAGGCAATAGTGTGAAAGATATATCACTAATAGCTTTGCCAAGCTTTATTAAAGATAAGCCCGTACATCTTGAGGTCATCTTCTCTGAAGATGCATTTAGTCATGTGCAGCTAAAATATGATCTGGTGTCTATTGGTATCGTTTGTATCGGTATCTTGATGCTTATTCTTGGTTATATCTGGCTTAACCTTGGCTTGATAAGACCCTTCCATCGCCTTATGAAACAGTTAGCTGAGATAGACCCTACGGCAAAATCATACACACCTTTAATCGGCAGTGGTTGTTCTGAACTCGTTGTCATGGCTGATAGTATCAACACCTTATTAGCAAGGGTTTTTCAACAAAAAGAGCGTGCAAAAACGACATTAGAGTCGATCGCCGAAGCCGTTATTCTGACGGATACAGGAGCTAAAGTTGTCTACCTAAATCCACAAGCAGAGCGTTTGCTTAGGGTCAATAGTTCGGCTGCGATTGGAGTGAGCCTTGAATCACTGCTAAAGACAGGAAGTAGCCTCAATGATGAACTGTTTAAGTTTATGCAAAGTAGGGCTGAAACTCCGGTTTTGAATAAGCTTAAGCTGACATCTGATTCGACCCGTATTATGGAGCGTAGCATCAGTAACTTGCTCAATCATCAGCAAGAGGTGATGGGTACTGTCATCGTACTTAGGGATATTACTCAGGAAGAACTTCTTAAGCGTAAGTTAAGGCAAAGGGCCAATTTTGATTCTATTACTAGTCTACTCAACCGCCGCGCTTTTGATGAACGATTAGAACAATTCAGCCATGAAGCACAATCGATAGCTATCTGTTATTTCGATCTCGAACAATTCAAGTTAATCAATGATTCGTGCGGTCACGCTGCAGGCGATAGGATGCTTGCCATGGTGGCTAAGGCGATGCAGTCATGCCTATCCCCCGATGAGATGTTGGCGAGGTTAGGTGGTGATGAATTTGGCTTGGCCATAAGAGATCATAGCGCGCTTGAAGTCGCACAGTTAGTCAAACGCGTCATTACCAGCGTGTCTATGCAGGTACTCAAAGATAAAGCATGCCATTATAAAGTCGGTGTGAGTGCGGGTGTAGCGATTGCCAGGGCGCCTTATATCTGTGCCAAAGAGCTGGTTAAAGATGCCGATATTGCGTGTATTGCTGCAAAGCGCAAAGGCAGTAATCAAGTTCATTTTTATGATGACAAAGATAAAGAGCTGAAACACCAACGCAATGCGCCCATGTGGGCGGTTAGAATTGGTCAGGCGCTCGAACATAATGAACTCTTACTCTACTATCAACCGATAAAAGGGATGGGAGCTGGAGAGCATAGGCAGCGTATGGAGATTTTGTTACGCATCCAGGAGCCGAATGGACGAATATTAGCACCGGCACAATTTATTGAGGCTGCTGAACGGTTTAAGTTGATGACTGATGTGGATAAAGAGGTGATTAGAAAAACATTCCTTTGGTTGTCTATGCATGAGGAGCTTTGGGGAGATCACTGTATTTCGATCAATTTGTCGGGCAATAGCCTAGGCGCTGAAGGTATGGTGGATTATATCGCTGAGCAATATGAACGATTTGCCATCCCTAGTGAGTGTATCTGCTTCGAGATCACTGAAACCAGTGCAATTCAAAATAGAAACCGCGCCATGGATATGATCAATCACCTCAGACAGCTTGGCTTCTCATTTGCGCTAGATGATTTCGGCAGTGGATTTGCCTCTTATGGTTATCTCAAGGAGTTGCCAGTGGATTATGTGAAAATTGATGGCTGCTTCGTTAAAAACCTAGCGACTAATGCAAAAGACTTTGCCATCGTAAAATCTATTCATGATGTCTGTGAGGTCATGGGAATTCAGACTGTTGCTGAGTTTGTTGAAAATCAAGATATCATAGATAAGTTGGAAGGCATTGGGATTAATTATGCCCAAGGTTATGCGATTGGCCGTCCGCAGCCCTTATCGAGTTATGTACCTGTTGAGCGTATATCACAGCGCTTAACTGCGTAAACCTAGACTGAAATGGTTAATCTTGACCATCAAGATATAATGAAGTTTAATCTGAAAGGTGTGTGATTAAATATATGTTATATAGTTAATATACTCATCATTATTCAAGGAATGAATATGGAAGGCTTGACTGATAAAGTTGTTGTGATCACTGGTGCATCTGAAGGGATTGGACGTGCACTGGCTCTTGCTATGGCGCCGTTAGGTTGTAAATTAGCACTTAGCGCTAGAAATGAATCCAGATTACGTTCATTGGCTCATGAAGTCTCCAGTCAGGGTCATGAACCTTTAGTTTTCTCCGCAGATGTCACCAGTAGAAATCAATGTGAAGAGTTAATCGAAACCTGCATCGAACATTTCGGCCGACTCGATATCCTTATCAATAATGCCGGCTTGACCATGTGGTCTAAATTTGATGACTTGATAGATCTCGATATTTTAGAGCAAATCATGAAAGTTAACTATTTAGGTCCAGCCTATCTCACTCATGCTGCACTACCAGAACTTAAGAAGAACCAAGGCCAGATTGTTATCGTCTCCTCTGTTGCAGGGCTTACTGGTGTGCCTACACATTCAGGTTACTCAGCCTCTAAGCATGCCGTCATCGGTTTCTTTGATTCATTGAGAATCGAGCTGGCAGAAGATAATGTCGCTGTCACAACGATATGCCCTGACTTTGTTACTTCTGAAATCCATAAGCGTGCGCTTGATAGTCAAGGTCAACCAGTGGGCTTATCTCTTATAAAGGGTGCTAAAGTTCTCACGGCTGAAGAGTGCGCTAAGATGATGGTGCCAGTGATCTCAAGCCGAGGAAGGTTACTGATCACTTCGATGAGAGGCAGAGTGGGCCGATTATTGAAACTGTTTGCTCCATGTTTCATAGATAACATTGCTCGAAGAGCGATAGCGTCTAGGTATTAGGCTCTTATAATCATTCCACAAAAAAAACCTCAGATTGAGGTTTTTTTACTTTTAAGAGGCTATCGCTCGAGTGCTAGCTCTCTCTCGAGATGGCGCGATACGCAATATCGGTACGGAAGTAAACATCATCCCAGTGGATGCTATCAACGAGTCCGTAAGCTGCTTGTTGCGCTTGGGTGACGGTATTACCTAATGCTGTGGCACATAATACGCGGCCGCCATTGGTGACAACATGGCCATCTTTCATACAGGTACCAGCATGGAAAATTTTGGCATCATTGTTACCCAGATCTAAGCCAGCGATTACATCATGCTTGCGATAAGCTTCTGGATAGCCACCGGCAGCAAGTACAACGCCAACGGCTGCACGAGTGTCAAACTCGGCAGTGACCTTATCCAATTCACCACGAGTAGAGGCTAGGCAAAGCTCAACCAGGTCTGATTTTAAACGCATCATGATAGGTTGAGTCTCTGGATCGCCGAAGCGGCAGTTGTACTCAAGCACTTTTGCGCTACCGTCAGGGGAGATCATCAAGCCGGCATAAAGAAAACCTGTATAAACATTACCTTCGGCGGCCATACCATCGACGGTTGGACGGATCACATTGTTAATGGTCCAATCATGTACAGCCTGAGTCACTACTGGTGCAGGAGAGTATGCGCCCATGCCACCCGTGTTAGGACCATTATCGCCGTTATCACGAGCCTTATGATCTTGGCTGGTGGCCATGGCAAGAATATTCTTACCATCAACCATGACGATAAAGCTAGCTTCTTCGCCTTTTAGGAACTCTTCGACAACCACGCGAGAACCGGCTTCACCAAACTTATTACCTTCTAGCATATCTTCGATAGCGGCATCGGCTTGAGCCTGATCTTCGGCGATAATCACGCCTTTACCCGCCGCTAAACCATCGGCCTTGATTACGATAGGGAAGCCAGTGCTTGCTGTCATCTCAATGACATAGGCCTTAGCCGGTGTAATTTCGGTGAAGTTTGAGTAAGCTGCCGTAGGAATATTGTGACGCGCTAAGAAATCTTTGGTGAAGGCCTTAGATGATTCTAGCTGAGCCGCCCCCTTAGTTGGGCCAAAGATGGCTAGCTTTGCTTCATTGAAAGCATCGACAACACCTAATGCCAAAGGCACTTCAGGACCAACTATGGTGAGCTCAATGTTCTTATCTTGGGCAAAGGCGACAAGAGCCGAAATATCTTCGACATTTATGGCTACATTTTCCAATTTTGGTTCAATTGAGGTGCCGGCATTACCAGGAGCCACAAAGACAGTGTCGACTTGTGCTGACTGGGCTGCTTTCCATGCCAATGCATGTTCACGACCGCCACCACCAATTACTAATACATTCATCTTTTTATCCTTTATAGCTTAACCACTTTTCCTATCTCCGCGTCGATCTTGCTCATGTGTGCTTACACACTGCGCGAGCTCTCCTTGATCTAGAAAAAGTGGCTTTACTCTAAATATTAAAAATTATTCTTTTTGCTAGAACCTAGAACCTAGAACCTAGAACCTAGAACCTAGAACCTAGAACCTAGAACCTAGAACCTAGAACCTAGAACCTGCTAGTAACCAGGCCTAGAACTAGAGCCTTCTTATCAATTAATGACGGAAGTGACGCATTCCGGTGAATACCATGGCCATGCCATGTTCGTCGGCTGCGGCAATGATCTCTTCATCGCGAATCGAACCACCCGGCTGTATGATACAGCTGATGCCAGCAGCAGCTGCTGCATCGATACCGTCACGGAATGGGAAGAATGCATCAGATGCCATCACTGAATCTTGTACTTCCAAGCCTTCATCAGCGGCCTTGATGCCAGCAACTTTCGCACTGTATACACGACTCATCTGGCCTGCGCCTACACCGATAGTCATGCTGTTCTTGGCATAAACGATAGCATTAGACTTAACGAACTTAGCCACTTTCCAGCAGAACATAAGATCTTTCATTTCGGCTTCGGTTGGCTGACGCTTACTGACAACTTTCACCTCATCGATTGCTACCATGCCTTGGTCGCGATCTTGTAGAAGCAGTCCACCATTGACACGTTTGTAATCCATACTCGTAGTCTTAGAGCCCCATTCACCACATTCAAGTAGACGAACATTCGCTTTAGCGGCAATGGCGTCACGAGCAGCTTGGCTGACTTTTGGTGCGATGATCACTTCGACAAACTGACGTTCAACAATCGCGCTGGCGGTCTTCTCATCTAATTCACCGTTGAAGGCGATGATGCCACCAAAGGCCGAAGTTGGATCTGTTTGATAAGCGCGGTTATAGGCATCGAGTAGATCGCTACCGACAGCAACGCCACATGGATTAGCGTGCTTAACGATGACACAAGCCGGCTCGCTGAACTCTTTCACACATTCAAGAGCAGAATCTGTATCGGCGATGTTGTTGTAAGACAGTGCCTTACCTTGAAGCTGTATAGCGCTAGCAACAGAGGCTTCATCAATATTAATATCGACATAGAAAGCCGCCTTTTGGTGACTGTTTTCACCATAACGCAGGTCTTGCTTCTTAATGAGCTGAGTGTTGAAAGTTCTAGGGAACTTAGAGTCTGCAGGACACTCATCTTTACTCTTACCTTGAGAGTGCGCTGGAACCATAGTGCCGAAGTAGTTAGCTATCATGCCATCATAAGCAGCGGTATGCTCAAAGGCGGCAATCGCTAAGTCGAAGCGAGTTTCGAGGGTAGTGCTACCATCATTGTCATTCATCTCTTTGATCACACGATTGTAATCATGAGTGTTAACTATGATAGTGGTATCTTTATGGTTCTTTGCTGTAGAGCGAACCATAGTCGGGCCACCGATATCGATATTCTCGACGGCGTCAGCCAAGGTACAACCTTCTTTGGCAACGGTCTCTGCAAATGGATATAGATTAACCGCAACGAGGTCGATTGGCTTGATATTGTTTTGTTCCATGACAAGCTCATCGATACCGCGGCGCGCCAAGATGCCACCGTGCACTTTCGGGTGCAAGGTTTTGACACGACCATCCATAATCTCTGGATGTCCGGTATGATCCGAAACTTCAATGACAGGCACACCGTTGTCTGCCAGCAGGCGGGCGGTGCCACCAGTAGATAGCAGTTCTACGCCTTGAGCATGTAATGCTTTTGCAAACTCAAGGATTCCGGTTTTATCTGAAACGCTTAACAGCGCGCGACGAATGGGTCTGGCATTATTCATTTTGGGTACAGTGTCCAGTAGTTATTTTTAAGGATCTTTCGGAAAACAGAAAAAACATCAAGATGTTATTTATATCTGCTTTCCAAAAGTCCCTCAATTCTAGCTGCTTTAGTGAGCCCCTATTCATAGCGCGCACATTTTACCGTAAAACCTCTATCTAGGGTGTTTTTTTCTGCGCGATTTCACAATACGCACAGCAGAACAAGCACAGGTCATAAATAAGTCGCATAATAACCCTTGACCTTAGATTTAACTCCAAGGTTTATACTGCCTATCAATTAGCTGAAAACGGGCTACGGAGCCGAAATATGTATCGAATTGGAGAGTTGGCTAAACAGTGCGAAGTGAAAGCGGACACATTACGATTTTATGAAAAACATGGCCTGCTAGCACCGTCGTCTCGTACTGAGTCTGGCTATAGAATTTATACAGAAAAGGATGCAGAAAGGCTGCGTTTTATTCTGCGGGCTAAGGCAGTAGGTTTTACCTTAGCCGAGATAATCGAATTACTCTCGATTGAGTTAGATAAGTCGAACTGGGCTTGCGCCGATGTCAAAGGTTTAGTCGACAGTAAACTTAAGCATGTGAATGACAAAATTGCAGAGCTTAAACACTTTCAAGTTTCGTTAGAGCGTTTATCTCAGGCGTGCTGCGGTGGTCCAGAAAGTGCTGAGCATTGCTCAATACTGGAAGCGTTAGAGACTAATACTGATAAAATTAAATGTGAAAATCATGGCCATCACCATGATGATTCTCAGTACACAAAAAAATGTCAAAGTAAGGGTTAGGTATGTTGTTAGCAAATTTTATTGACCTATTTTTAGACTCGGCGCCATGGTTGTTGCTGGGCTTATTTTTAGCTGGAATGCTAAAGATGTTTGTTCCTATGGCTTGGATGCAGAAGCAACTCGGTGGTCATGGCTTTAAGACAACGGTGAAGGCTGCTGTATTAGGCGCGCCCCTGCCGCTATGTTCATGTGGAGTGATTCCGGCAGCGGTAGGCTTGAGACGCTCAGGCGCCTCTAAGGCTGCCACGACGTCTTTTTTAGTCTCGACTCCGGAAACTGGCATTGATTCAGTGGCGGTATCTTATGTGTTACTCGGCCCTTTTATGGCCATAGTAAGACCCATAGCGGCTGTCATTAGTGCGATTGTTGCTGGACTCTTGGTGGGGCGAGATGAGAAAGATGAGCCTGTCTCAGCCGAACATAAATCGACAGTGATAGCTGACGAAGCAGCTACATCTTGTTGCAGCAGTAAAAGTGACAAGGTTGAGGTTAAAAAGCAGAGCTCATGTTGCTCTTCTAACTCTGCTGTTAAGCAAGAGATGAAAGCGAAGCCTGTTGTCACAATGACACCAATGACAGCAGGTGATAGCCTGATGGCAGCGCCTATTTCGAGTCTTGCGCCTGTAGGTGAAGTTAAAGCCAGTGCTTGTTGTAGCAGCAAGGCTAAAGTTGAGCTTAAGGCTGAAACAAACAAAGAAACGAATAGTGCATGCTGTAGCTCAACAAAGAGCGATACAGTTAAAGATGGTGATGAAAGTTGCTGCGAGTCGACCAAGGACATTGCCACTGAACTCAAAGGTACTTCAGTTATTAGCCGCATCGGCAAGGGCTTGCATTTTGCTGCGACTGATCTAGTGCGCGATATCACCATCTGGTTGTTGATTGGCTTGTTCTTCGCGGCATTGGTGCAGACTTATGTACCAGCAGATTTTATGGCGAAGTGGGGCGATGGTATTCTAGCCATGTTAGTGATGGTGGTTATCTCTGTGCCTATGTATATTTGTGCGACGGCATCGACACCTATAGCAGCCGGTCTATTGTTGGCTGGGGTATCACCCGGAGCAGTGCTGGTTTTCATGTTGGCGGGTCCGGCGACTAACATAGCCACACTCGGTGTGGTGACTAAAGAGTTGGGTAAGCGTGCTTTATTGGGTTATTTAGGTGGCGTGCTCGGAGTCGCTCTAGTTTCTGGCATCATAGTGAACTATCTAGTAGCAACTTTTGGTTTCGTGGTTATGCCTCAAGTTGGCGAAAATCATAATCTGCTGCCTGACGCTATCGTCTATAGCTCAGGGATCTTGCTAGCCATTCTTATGGCGAAAGTCATGCTGGATAAACTGCCTAAGAATTGGTGGCGCAGAGATTGTTGCTCATAGAGTAATACCAATCGGTAGCAGGCTTAGACTTTAGCTTGACTCAGTCATTATATTCAATCATTAAACCAGCCTAGTTGCTGGTTTTTTATTGAGTAAA
Source organism: Shewanella eurypsychrophilus (assembly GCF_007004545.3). NCBI lineage: Bacteria > Pseudomonadati > Pseudomonadota > Gammaproteobacteria > Alteromonadales > Shewanellaceae > Shewanella > Shewanella eurypsychrophilus. The sequence goes on from NZ_CP045503.2 coordinate 483,369, forward strand.
TCATTAATACTGTGTTTACAGTAAACATGTGTTTATCTATATGTTTAGTAAGGGTTTTAATTTTATTTTAATCTTCGCCTCAGTGTACGTTAATAGTAACGTTTGTTCTTAAAACGCCGTTAGTTTTCTTGAAATTCATCAGTTTGTTTTTATCAGGTTACTTTGTGAATTCATTTCATTGCCTGCATTGTTACCTGTTTGATTTTTAGCCTTGATTGTCATGACTTAGGTCTAGTTATCGTCTAATACCTCAAAAGTAGTAAGGCTTTTTTTATATCGTATGACTTGGGGAGTAAAAGATCTGCATATAAAAAAATGATGAATTAGGAGTGGCGATGAAAGACTTTAATAAGCGCTATCTAGCGTTGATAGTTGCAGGGGCTATGGGTCTATCTGCATGTGGTAGTGATGGTAAAGATGGTTCGGACGGTGAAGATGGCAAACCAACTCCACCGCCAACAGTTGAAGCATCAACCGTGACTAACGTTGAGATGATTGCTCACACGTTAGAAGAAGGCTTGGTGAAATTTGAGTTTGAAATAACCGATGAAGAAGGCCAATTAATATCGGGTCTCGTAAAAGCCAGTGCAGAAGTTGCAGAGCTTACAGAGAAAGGCATTGGTCGTAGTCGAGATGATTTCGAAGGAACCATTTTAGGCGGTAGTGCGAACGAAGCAACAGAAGGCGCAACGTTAACTGAAGTAGAGCCTGGTCGGTATGAGTTTGTCGCACCAATGGCTTCAGTCAGTGCTGGTACTGAGGGTTTGATCCGTCTAGCTGTCGGCGGCGGAGAGAGCATTGCTAAGTCTCGCTATATCGTTGTAGCGAAGAGTGAAAGCATACATACCACATCCACGGCGACATGCCAAAGCTGTCACGTGGACTTCTTAGCTTCTTCTATAAAGCATTCGAGCTATACGGCAATAAATCCAGAAGGTTCGACTGACTTAGTCGCTGGTTGTATGGCATGTCACGGAAATATTGCTCGTGATGATGGCGGTTATGCCCGTAACACCATGCAGAAGATTGGACATATCAATCATCAGGAATTTGAAAAAGATTTTGCACCATCAAACTGTTATTCCTGTCATGCAGAGCCGATTGAAAAAGTGTATTCACAGCAGACTTGTATTGATTGTCATGATACTGCCAATGTGGAAACTACGGCATTAGCTGCGACGTTCAACGCCTTTAATGAAGGTACTGATATGCGTCTTTTCCATAAAGAAGTAATGGAAAAGAAAGCGGTTCATGAAGAACATAGCGTCTCAATGACAGCGGTTTATAACAATGCCACCGGCGAGTTCTGTACTGATATTTCTTTATTGAAGGGTGAAGAGCTGCTCAATCTAGAAACATTAACAGCAGATGGCTCAGTTTCATATGTTGGTGCTTACCTCCATGGTTATCATAACGAGTCTGTCGTTGGCCGTGCAGCACGTACCAGCACAATATCTTATGATGCCAACGGCACTGCAAGTGTCTGTTTTGCTACATTGGATGAAGTGTTCCCTGAAACAATTGCAAGTTCACGCGTTACCTTTAACTTTGGTGCCGATGCGGGTTATGACGGGGTGACGCTACATGGTTACTCAGATGGCCTAGGTGGAACGGAATATGATCGTCGTGTATCTGTAACGGCTGATAGTTGCACAACTTGTCATACCAATGGTTCTAACTATCACAAGAACGGTAGTTACAATGATGGTGGTTTAGGTTGTATTGCATGTCATAACAATGGCCAAGATCGTAGTGCTAAGAACTCTGCACCAGGCTTTGGACCTATGGTTCATAGCATGCACTGGGGTGTAGGTAATACTGCAACCGATCCAGATGGTGAAGCAAACTCAGCCGCTAAGTTAAATGCTGAAAATTGTGTGGCTTGTCATGCTGAAGGCATAGACCTAAACGCGATTCCAAATCAGTATATTCTGTCTAAAGCCTATAACTCGGGTGATTCTGGTGTGATGACTAGCCCAATAACGGCTAACTGTTTTGCTTGTCACAATGATGATTCTGCTAAGAACCACATGCTTCAGCAAGGTGGTGAAATCAATGCTGAGAAATTAGAAGACTGGTACACACTGCCAACTGCTGAGTCTTGTGCAACTTGTCATGCCGAAGGTAAGTCATACGGTATCGATAAGTTCCACGTTTTTGACCGTGCGTTATAAGTAAGAGCTGCTGATTATCATTTAGCAGAGGTTGGGTTACCGCTTAGCTTTAGCAGTAAACGGGGATGGGAAATGGCTACCCTGCAGGCTGTCACTTCCATCCCCACTCTCAAGATAAAACTCACTGATTAGCCAAAAGGCCCTTAGGGGCCTTTTTTGTTGTCTGCACTTTACAGATCCGTCTGTTTCTTCGCTTGAATATATTGCTCGCCTAATGTAAATGACTCGTTTTTTAGCCAATTATGCGCTAGCTTGCTAGTTACCCGCAAAATGCTGACCCAGGCGATAGTGTGTGTCTGACTCAATGTTGGCAGCGTGAAGTACATGGATTTTAACGATCTTTTTCGATGACAATACAAGAGGAACACAATGAAAAAGTCTCTTCACCTTAGCGTTTTGGCGCTGGCTGTTAGCTTAGGTCTATCAGCGTGCTCAATGAATACCGCAACCAAGATTACTAATACGGACTCAGTAGCTGCACCGCAGACTCAGCAGGAGCCTGTTCAACAGTATGATGCCAAGACTTTCTTCGAGACGACCACCTATTTCGGCTCGTCTTTCTCTGCCGATGGTAAGTCGATATTAATCGGTTCGGATCAATCTGGGATCTTTAATCTGTATAAGGTCGATGCCACAACGGGGTCGCAATCTCCTTTGACAACATTTACAGATACTACCTATCCCGTATCTTGGTTTCCTAACGATGACAGAGTATTGCTGACCCAAGATAATGGCGGCAATGAGCTTTATCATCTATTTGTGCGAGAACTCGATGGCCAGGTTGTCGATATCACGCCGGGTGATGAGACTCGTGCCGGTTTTGTGAACTTTACCAATGATGGTCAATACTTCTTTGCGACAACTAACGAGCGCGATCCTAAGTTTATGGATCTCTATCGTTATGATGCTAAAACTTATGAACGTGAGTTAGTGTTTACCAATGAGCTAGGCTTCGATATCTCAGAGGTCTCCAGTGATGGCCATTTTGTTTCTCTCTCTAAGACCCATACTAATAGAGACAGTGATACCTATCTGTTAGATTTCAGGAAGCGTATCGCTAACCCCAGCCTTATTAGTCAACATACTGATCCTGCCAACTATAATCCTATGACCTTCTCGGCGGATGGCAGTGCCTTGTATTACAGTACCGATGCTAAGGGCGAGTTCTCTCAAGTATGGCAATACGATATCGCCACTGGCGAGCATACATTAGCGGTGAAAGATGACTGGAATGTCAGTTTTGTTTACTTCTCAGAGTCTGGCCGTTATCGCGTATCCGGTGTGAATGCCGATGCCAGCACTCGTATCAGCATCTTAGATACCAAGACAGGCAAGGCCCTTAAACTGCCTACGTTACCCGATGGCGATCTTCGCAGTGTTAACTTCTCTAAAGATGAAGCCAGAGTCGCTTTCTACATTAACTCAGATACTTCGCCATCGAACCTGTTTGTATGGCAGCTAGGGACAGATTCCGCTAAACAACTGACTCAAGCCCTGAACCCTAAGATTAATTCAAATGACCTGGTTGCCAGTGAAGTGGTGCGTTTCAAGAGTTTCGATGACTTAGCGATCCCTGGATTATTGTTTAAACCTATCGATGCCAGTGCAGATAACAAGAAGCCAGCCATTGTATTTGTCCATGGTGGCCCAGGTGGCCAGAGCCGCACTGGCTATAGTGCTATGCGTCAGCATCTTATCAATCATGGTTATGCGGTATTTGCTGTCAATAACCGTGGTAGTTCGGGTTATGGTAAGACCTTCTTCCATCTAGATGATAAGAACCACGGTGAGAATGACCTGCAGGATATCGTTTACGGTAAGAATTACCTGCAGACATTAGATTGGATCGATAAGGATAAGATTGGGATCATGGGTGGCAGCTATGGTGGTTATATGACGGCAGCGGCTTTGGCCTTTGAGCCTGACGAGTTTAAGGTCGGTATCGATATTTTCGGTGTCACTAACTGGGTGCGGACGTTAGAGTCTATTCCACCTTGGTGGGAGTCCTATAAAAAGGCACTTTTTGATGAGATGGGCGATCCTGCCACCGATGGTGAGCGTCATCGGGCTATCTCACCGTTATTTCATGCGCAGAATATCACTAAGCCTTTGATGGTGATCCAAGGGGCAAATGATCCTAGAGTACTTAAGGTTGAAAGTGATGAGCTGGTGGACAAGGTGAAGCAAAACGGCGTACCGGTTGAATATGTGGTATTTGACGACGAGGGCCATGGGTTCCGTAAGAAGCAAAACAGAATTACCGCCTCTGAAGCCTATGTGAAGTTTCTCGATACTTACTTGAAAGGTGATGCCAGTCAGCTTCCTGGTGAGCGGGTTGCAACTAAGTAGCGGCGAAACATGCTGATTTGATTTAGAACGTTAAAGGCACTCAATTGAGTGCCTTTTGTTTTATAACAGTGGGTTATCGCAATTGGTATTAACTTGCCGGAACAAAAGCCTCAGGAAAGTGACGCTCAGTGCTTGAGCCAAGCTCCACAACAACAGCTTGTTCATCGACATGAATAAAGAATGGCTCTATTTCATCGTCTGGAGTGTTGGCTGCATCTGGATCATCATTTTGAGCCACGCAGGTGTAGCCTAAGCCATATGTGCCAGCATCGAGAAAGCCGAACTCGTATCCCTGACCAATTTCATTCTCATCAGCATCCAGAATCGGGTTAACCCGAGTCGATGCGATAGGCGCTACTTCCGTTAATAGGTAAGGCTCATTTTCTGCTCTGAAATCAGCCATATCAGCTAATGTAGTATCGATTGGGTAGAGATAAACAGCTTGGCTGTAGATATCTGGTAGGCCTAAATCTACGGCTGCTGATTGGCAGTCTGCGAACGTATCTGGACTAATTTGTCCTGAAATTCCGCCAATTTCATTCGCGTTAACGAGTTGAACCGATGTTGGTTTTAGGGTCCAGTAATCTTTATTACCATGGGGGGCTTGTAGTCCTTTAGCTAAGTTAAATTCGGCTACAAAGGTGTTGCTTCCCTCCTCAATCGAGAAGGTCTTATTTAAAAATAATCGGCCAGTGTCTTCATCTTCGGCGCCGACGCCACCGCAGGAACCATTGCTATTGGTTGTTAGCCCTTCAATCCCGTTGGCCGTTTCTACATAAGAGCTGTCAGTGGAGCCTGTTTCACTTTTTTGCATGTAGATACACATCTGGTATTCGCCTATTGGCACAGACTCACCGCTCACAAGTGTAGCCACTTCGGCCCCCTGTACAGTTAACAGATCTACGTGTTTAAGCTCACCGCCGTCAGAGACATCGAATGAGATTGAGCCTTCACTATTTTTTAAGACGACCTGCTTGAAAGCAATATTGACCACTTCAGCATCGGCTGGATTATCTGATACGCCCAGGCTAAATGTGCCTGTAGTGGGATCGGGAGTTTCTGGGGAGCTATTGTCGCTATCGCTGCCACCGCATGCTGCGAGTAAACTTGTTAGTGCTATCGCTAGCAGTGTCTTAGTATGTTTCATGTTTCACCTAATCATCTATTTATGAATTGCAGGAAAGCTTATGGGGATCGTGTTATAGCGCTTTCTTCATAGGATATTTCGTTAAATATAGTTCTTCAACGGGCATTAGGATAGAGACTGAGGATTAAAAGTCTATGAAGAGTGAGACAGCATAGCGGAGTATGTAGCAGGTTTAATCTGAGGTAAGGGATAAGTTAATCAATTAAAAAAATAACAAGGTGCTATAGATAAATAGCACCTTGAAACTGGGTATTTTAGTCTTCTGGCAACTCAGCATTGTGGTAGACGTTTTGTACATCATCACAATCTTCAAGCGCAGCAAGGAACTTTTCAAACTGTTCGACCACTTCTGGATCGGTAATTTCTGTCATTGTCTGCGGAACGAAGGTGATCTCTTCTACTTCGAAATTGATATCCGGAGTCTCTTCAGTCAGGGATGTCTTGACCTTAAAGAATTCAGTGTGAGGGGCAAATACACTGACAATACCGTCTTCAAGTTCGACATCAGTCACATCGACATCGGCCATCATAAGCGCTTCAAGCACGGCTTCTTCATCTTCACCTTTAAAGGCAAAAACAGCTTGGTGATCGAACATGTGACTAACAGTACCTGGGCCGCCGAGCTTAGCATCGTTCTTCACGAAAGATTGGCGAACCTCGGTAAAGGTACGCTTACCGTTATCGGTTAAGCAGTCGACGATAACCATAGCGCCGCCAGGGCTGAAGCCTTCGTAGCGTGCTGTTTCATAGTCTTCACCACCGCCGCCTTTAGCCTTGTCGATAGCACGTTCGATAACGTGTGCAGGAACTTGATCTTTCTTGGCTTTAGCGATCAGTTGACGAAGTGGTAGGTTACCGTCGGGGTCGAAGCCACCATTTTTTGCGCAAACATATATCTCTTTGCCATATCTTGAGTAAACTCTGGTTTTTTGACCAGCAGTTTTAGCCATAGACTCTTTGCGGTTTTGGTATGCTCTTCCCATCTTGCCCTATCTCATTATGCGTAAAAAATTGTTTGCAATGTTAGCAGCTTTAACGGCACTTTGCAGGGGTAAGCTTTGAAATGTGGAAATAGCTCTCAGTTTACCAAATGAAAACGGTGTAGATGTTTGAAGCGTGAATGCATTGCTTTAGCTAACTAATGAGCAAAAACCGTTAATGGCTACACTCATCACAGTATATCTATGACTGATTATTGCTTGGTAAGGTAACAAAGTCAGGTATATCGAGAAGTATATAGTCGGTGTTTTCACTTAGGCTCTGATAAATGAACTCGATAAATACTTTATATTTACGAGGCAGATAGGCTCGCTGTGGAAAACAGATGGTGACCTTAGTTTGTGACATAGGGAAATCTTCTAGCAATGGAATAAGTTGTTTGTCCTCTAAGGCTTGTCTGGCAATGAGATCCGGCACAGTGGCTATCCCTAATCCCTCTATGGCGGCTTCTCTTGCCAAAGTGACATTATTAACCGTCAGTCTTGCTTCTGGCTCATAAGTGACCCAATTCTGGCCATCAAATAGGGTCCAGCTAGCATCGATATGGGCTGATTTGAGCCGTATACCCTTATGTTGTTGCAGATCTTTAGGCGTTGTAGGTGTACCAAATTTTTCTAGGTATGCGGGGCTTGCCATCAAAGTCTTAGCCGTGTTGATCAGATCGTAGCTCTGCAACCTTGTATCTGTGGAATTGGTTATTTGAAAAAGAATATCGATACCCTCTTCAACCACATCGACCTTACGGTTACTGAGCTCTGCTTCTATGGTGATATCAGGATATTGCGCCAGAAAACGAGCAAAAATACGCCCAAGAAACAACTGACCTAATTCAATAGGGCAGACTAAGGTCAGATTACCTTTGATGACTTCCTGATTAGCGCTGAGCTGATCTTCGGCATTTCTGAGATCGGTTAAGATCCTATGGACCTTGCTGTAATAAGCTGAGCCTGCCTCGGTCAGCTTGAGTTTTCTGGTGGTACGAAACAGCAGTTGTACGCCAGCATCGGCCTCTAACTCGGCTATCTTACGGCTCACCGTGGCCTTGGTTAGACCTAAAGCCTTAGCCGCTGCGGTAAAACTGCCTTGCTCGACGACCTGAGCAAACATCTGAACGCGATTCAAATCCATGATTGTTACACCTGTGAAACAGTGGGTTGAATTTTAACTATCTAATAAACATTAGGAGACAGTAGTAGACTATCAATGTCTAATCAAGGAGTCTGTTATGTCCAAGAGCAAAATTTTTATTATCGGATCATTATTAATTGCGGCCCTATTGGGTGGTGGTTACTACTGGTGGACGCAAGTGCGCTTCTTTGAATCGACAGACAATGCCTATGTTGAGTCAGACATCTCCCATATAAGTGTCAAAGTACCGGGTTATGTGGTGATGACAGATATTACCGATAACCAACATGTGGAAGCTGGCCAGCTATTGGCTCAACTCGAAGATAATCAATATGTCGCTAAAGTCGCTCAGGGTAACGCAGAGTTAGACAGTGCCATCGCAGATCAACAAACATTAATCGCTAAGGTGAGTCTGCAACATGCCTTAATCAATCAGGCTGAAGCCGGGGTTGCTGCAGCAAAGTCAGACCTTTCTAGGGCACAGCAGCAGTTATCGCGATCGAAGAAGCTAAAGGTGAAAAACTATAGCTCCCAGGATGATGTCGATGAGAGGCAAGCCGGCGTCGAGTCATCCGTAGCTCATTTGGATGAGGCTAAGGCGGCGCTAATCGCTCAGCAAAGAGAGCTTGCGGTATTCAATGCTCAGCTGCAACAGATAGATGCCAATGTGGTTAAGGCTAAGGCCGGGCTTGAACTGGCCAAGATTCAGTTAGAAGATACTCAAGTGCGTGCACCATTTTCAGGTGTGATAGGAAAGCGTGGGGCCATGAAGGGCCAGTACGTGCAGCCTGGGCAGGCACTATACAGTTTGGTGCCGGATGGGGCTGTGTGGATCACGGCAAACTTTAAAGAGACCCAGATCCAGAATATGCAGCCTGGTCAGCAGGTACAGGTGAGTCTAGATGCGTTTCCCGACCAAACCTTCACAGGTGTAATCGACAGCTTGTCACCTGCTTCCGGCGCCAAATTTAGCTTGCTGCCAGCGGAAAATGCCACCGGAAACTTCACCAAAATAGTACAGAGAATTCCGGTGAGGATCCGTTTGGACTTGAGTGAGGCTCAGGCGCGAGTCGTTCCTGGTTTGAGTGCTGTTGTTAAGGTCGATACCCATAGCGAGCCACTCGATCAAGCCATTGCTGCCAATCTAGGTCACTAATTATGGCGACTGCAATATCAACAGCAGACAAAGCATCACAGGTAGAGGCTCAACCCAAGGGCTATGAACGGGGCAGCCGCAGAGCCTGGATTGCCGTGTTTGGTGGTCTTATCGGTGCCTTCATGGCGATTCTGGATATTCAGATAACCAATGCTTCTATGAAAGAGATCCAGGGAAGCCTAGGTGCCACATTGGAGGAGGGGTCTTGGATCGCAACGGCCTATCTGGTTGCCGAGATGATAGCCATTCCGCTCTCTGGCTGGCTCAGCCAGGGGTTATCGGTGCGCCGTTACCTGTTGTGGACGACCTCCTTGTTTATCGGTGCATCACTCTTGTGTTCCATGGCCTGGAACCTGGAGTCAATGATCGCCTTTAGGGCCTTGCAGGGCTTCTTTGGTGGCGCCTTGATCCCTCTGGCGTTCAGGCTGATTTTAGAGTTTCTTCCTGATAATAAACGCTCAGTTGGAATGGCCTTATTTGGGGTTACAGCGACTTTTGCACCATCAATTGGGCCAACATTGGGTGGTTGGTTAACAGAGCAGTTTAGCTGGCACTATCTGTTCTATATTAACGTGCCTCCAGGGTTGTTGGTGATGGCCATGCTTGCCTATGGCTTAGAGAAGAAACCTGTCATATGGGACAAGCTTAAGAATGTGGATCTTTCGGGGATTATTACCATGGCGCTGGGCATGGGCTGCCTGGAAGTCGTGCTCGAAGAGGGTAACCGTAAAGATTGGTTTGGCTCAGATCTGATCCGTAATCTAAGTATCGTCGCAGTCATCAATATCTCACTGTTTATCTATATTCAGCTGAAAAAGAAAGAACCTCTAGTTAACCTTAGGTTGCTGGGGCAGAGAGACTTTGCCATTTCGACACTGGCATACTTCTTACTCGGTGTAGCGCTGTTTGGGGCGATTTATATGATCCCTCTCTACTTGTCACAGATCCATGATTATAGTCCGCTGGAGATTGGCGAAGTGATTATGTGGATGGGCTTTCCCCAGTTGTTGGTACTGCCTTTTATTCCTAAGCTTATGGAGCGTTTTGATGGCCGTTATCTAGCGGCATTTGGTTTCGCCATGTTCTCTTTAAGCTACTATATGAATAGCCACATGACTGCAGACTTTGCCGGCGATCAGATGATTGCCTCGCAAATAGTACGTGCACTAGGTCAGCCATTTATCTTAGTGCCCATAGGCATTATAGCGACCATGCATATCAAACCCCATGAGAATGCCTCTGCATCGACAGTGCTTAATGTTATGCGTAATTTGGGTGGCGCCTGTGGTATTGCCTTAGTGGCAACCATGACAGATAACTTGTCCAGAGAGCATTTGGCCAATATCAAAGAGACATTACCCGCCGTTAGTCCTCTGGCTAATGACTACCTGACTCAAACTGCAAATGTGTTTATTCAGGCTGGCTCAGATCCTGTCACTGCCTCGGCGCAAGCCAACGCCATGCTGAGTCAGACCATGACACAGCAAGCTTATATTCAAGCCTACAATGATGTGTTTTTCATATTGTCAGTCTTGTTACTTGTTGCGGTCGTTGCGGTGCTTTCAATCAGAAAACCAACTAAAAAAACTTAGTTATATTTGCCTGCTTAGATTATTAGCCTCTGTGATAAACTGATCTTTTACTGGGTCGGAGAATGGAAATGCAATGGAGTGATTTGGCGTTTGATGCACTCTCAGTCGATGAGCTATATGAGCTAATGAAGCTCAGGGTGGATATATTTGTGGTAGAGCAAAACTGCCCTTATCCTGAGTTGGATGGTAAAGATCGTCACCCAGAAACACGCCACTTACTGGGGAGAAATCCGCTTGGTGAAATCGTGGCTTATTCACGTATTTTAGCCCCAGGGATAAGCTATCCAGAAGTAAGCATTGGCCGTGTCGTTGTGGCTAAGCAGGCTAGAGGTGCTGGAGTTGCTCACCAACTGATGATTGAATCGATAAAGTTAGCCAAGAAAAATTGGCCCGATGAGAATATTCAGTTAGGTGGACAGGAATATTTGAAAAGTTTCTATCAGAAGCTGGGATTTGAACCTGTCTCTGAGGTGTACCTAGAAGATGGGATCCCGCATCTGGATATGCTGTTCAAGCGTTAGTGAAAATGAGTGAATAAAAGGAACACATGATTTATGCATAAATCATGTGTTCCTTTTTGGGTAACGCCTCAAAAAATGAGGTTTAATCCCTTAGCTGAACCGATGGATGATAATCCACATTACCATTACTACAGATCGATGCTAGTTGGTCCTGTTGAGCGATAATGGCCAAAGGTCCAGAGGGCAAATGGCGGACAAACAACAGCCGATAACCAAATCGGTGCAGGCTGTATAGTGCCATTTTTTGCTCAGCGTTCATTAATTGCCAATGCTCGCTTTGCTGTATGGGGCTAGTTCGCCTATCTTGCAGTTGTTGTGCTATTTGCATATTTTTATCTTTACGTATGCAGGCCGATGCTGCCTGACTGTTTGCACACTAATGTGCCTTCATCTGATCTCAAATTGAAGATTAGATGGTTATTATAATATCACTGTATATCTGAACAAAAATTGAACTGCATCATCGTATACTTATTTATGGGTAGATAAAAGTCATTATTGCGAGCTGCCTCACAGTTTATTAGGTGTAGGTTTATTAGGAGAGGTTAACTTGCTGAATTATATAGAACCTGTGTTTCGACCACCCTCTGAGTGGAAATCACTTATTTTGCAGGTGACTAACGGCTGCAGTTGGAATCAGTGTAGCTTTTGTGACATGTATACAGCACCACAGAAACGTTTTCGTGCTCAGAAATTAGATCAGATCGTTGAGGATATTCTAAAGGTGTCACAGCTAGGTGCGTCTGTCAGTCGGGTTTTTCTGGCTGACGGTGATGCCATGAGTTTGCCTTTCTCCAGACTGGAAGCCATCTGTCTATTGATTAAAGAGCATCTCCCCCAAGTTACCCGGATAAGCAGTTATTGTTTGCCGAGAAATTTAAACAATAAGACCCCTGAACAGCTCTTAAGGCTTAAAGAGTTGGGCTTAACCTTGCTCTATATTGGCTGTGAAAGTGGTGATAATGAGGTACTTGATCGCATCGAGAAGGGTGAGACTTATGAGTCTTCATTGAATGCCTTGTTAAAGATAAAAGCCGCTGGCATCAAGTCTTCTGTGATGATACTTAATGGCTTAGGAGGCACTGAATTATCCCATCAGCATGCGGTTAACTCTGCTAAGTTAATGAATGCGGCTCAGCCCGAGTACTTGTCTACATTGGTGGTGACGTTACCGTTAGGGACACAAAGCATGGATGCGAGATTTGACGGTGCATTTCAGCTACCCGATCAAATGGGCTTATTTAAAGAGATGCAGACGCTATTACAGGAACTCAATCTCGATAAAACAATATTTAGATCCGATCACGCATCTAACTACCTGGTACTCAAAGGAATACTCGGTAGAGATAAAGCCCAGCTACTCGCTCAGGTTGATCAAGCCATCACACAACCGCAGCAGACCATACTCAGGCAGGAGTGGCAGCGAGGTTTATAATACCAATGCAATAGGTATAAATTACTTTTGTGGTTGCATCAAGGTGCCATCATCTTTCAAGGATGACACAATATTTAAACAGTGATCTTTGAACCACTGGATCAATGGGTCCCTATGTACTCTTGCATGCCAGTAGAGAGTACTTTCTAAGGGGGGAAGCGGCGCGATTGATGCGCCTACAAACTTATCTTTCCATAGTTCATATTGCAGGGCACGTTCAGGAATAAATCCTACATGTTTACCAGCCATTAAACCATGCATCATGACCATTATTGAGTTGCTAACAAAACTCACTTTACGCGTTAGATTATGAGCCTGCACCATGAGGTTTATTTGACCCTCAACGAGGTTCGATGATGAGTATTCAGCGGTTTCATAAGAAAAAATCTGCGTTAAACTGGGGTTTTTTATCTTCGCCAGTGGATGTGTTTTTGCAAATGCCGCGCAATATTGGTCTTGATTGAGCCGGCGGCCATATATATTAGCCGGTGGCGCCTCTGTACCTCCGGCGGCTAAGTCCAACTCACCAGATTCGAGCATAGTGAACAGGTCTCTTGGTTTATGAACGAACTCCAGTTCAACATTGGGCGCCTCTTTCATTATCTTATCTAACATCATAGGGATCATTTGCTGAGTGAGATCATCCATAAAGGCGATACGAATGACGCCATGGGTTTCGGCAGGGTCGAAAGGTTGTTGTAAAATCAGTTGGCTACTCATCTGCAACCACTCTCGTAATTTTGGGAGTAGAGCGATGGCATGTTCCGTTGCTTTGATCCCCTGACCATGTTTGACAAACAGGGGAGTATTAAACAAGGCACGTATTTTTTTGAGGTTTTGGCTCATGGCTGGCTGAGAGATGTCGAGTCTATCGGCACTCTTAGATACGCTTTGCTCTTCGATTAAGATGACTAAACTCAGTAATAAGTTTAAGTCACAGCCTTGAATTATTTTCAGATCTGAATGATTCATGGAGTCATACTTTCGATTGTCAGGTGAGTTTGTAAGATGTCAGACAGCTCTTTTCTAAACCATTTCTGCAGCTCGGCATTACGACTATGGCTATTCCAGCAAAGCTTAAGTTCCAGAGCAATAGGCTCACCTAACCAGTTAAAGGACTCTGCTTCATATTCAGATAGTAGCTTAGTGATATAGTGAGGGATAAGCGTGGCGGTATTCTCAGTCTTAAGCGCCTGGATCATCGTGGACAGTGAACCAGATGTGAGTGCGTATGAGGCCTCTTGTGCGTTTATTTTTTTCAGCGCATTAATCACATGGATTTGGTTATGTTCTTGATATTGGTATCTCAACAGTTTCAGGCCTGTTTCCGCATTATATTCGCCTTGCTGTACGGCGAAGTCATGGCTCAAAGAGACCATCTGCCAGTTAGCTCGCGCTAGCGTCATACTTTGGATGGGTTTAGGGACATTGTCATAAAATCCGACGATAAGGTCTACCTGACCACGACGTAATTCCTGAAACCCATCTCGTCGTTGGGTTAGATATTCAATTTCAAGATTAGGTGCTAGCTCATTCATTCGGCTCAGCAAAGGCGCAATACACAATTGGGCGGTGGCATCGTTCATGATAAAACGTATGCGCCCTCGTGCCGTCTTAGGATCAAAGTCATCAGTTTCTAACAGTTCTATGACCTTCACCAGCAAAGGCTTTAGATCTTGTTCTATGCTGAGTGCTTTATTGGTTAATGTCATGCCATTGTGCCCCTTTACTAACAGGGGATCTTCGAACATAAGCCGTAATCTTTTTAAGACCTGACTCATTGCCGATTGAGATAAATTAAGCTGCTTAGCAGCCTTAGTGACATGTGCTTCTTTCAGCAATACCGATAAAGCTATCAGTAAGTTGAGGTCACAATCTTTTAGTTGTTCGAAGTTTCTGTGTAATGGCATCCAGCGGCTCGAATAAGTTAATTCGTTGACAGCTCGACTATAGTGTAAATGGGATTATGATCAAAGCGGTAACAGTTGAAATTAGGGGGTGTTAAGTGAAAAAAAGGCCGATCCTTGGCCTTAGGGGTCACAAACTAGCGTCTTAAACAAAGATATTGATTAAGAGGGAAAAATCCTTTTAAAGGTCCTTCTTGTTGAACTACCTAGCTATCCTTAACTAGGCTTTAGCATCCTGCTAATGTCATTTTATTTCCGTATTGGTTTCGCATGTATAGTCTCTATTTCACTTCAAACCAGGACATCCGGGTTCTGGGCGCTTCCTGCTAAGTTGAAGTCAGTCGTCCTTGTGGTAACTTGTTCCATGTTACAACTGGCCAACACATCCTGTGTTAATTGCATCTTGCTAGGCCTAGCTTATCTTTCCTGATTCAATGAGTAATACCAATGGGTATTAAATCCTTTTTAAGCAGTGCAACATCCGTATTAACCTGAGCCTATTTTCCTAACAGACTTTCCTTAACTAGAGAGAATGAATCCCTTCTATGTCAGACACTCAATCCTAGAGTTATCGGGTCCATATATTCTGACAAAATGTGCGTTAACACGCTGATAGCCTATCCTTGGCAGTCAGAGTTACATCTCAAGTTTAAGATGCAATAACTTGTGTTTCACTGGTTAGCGTGATGATAACGCGACGCTCTAGAGCACGCTCTTGAGTCGTATTAGCATGAGCACCTTGCTCACCAGAAGCTTGTTTCTCTAGCTGTTTAACTTCAACACCATGAGAAGTCAGGTAATCTTCAACGTGCTGTACACGTGCTTCAGATAGATTCAGGTTGTAAGTCGCATCACCTTGGTTATCTGCTTGACCGTTAAGCATGATGACATCGCTGTCATTTTTCTTAGAGATGCGAACGACTTCGTCAAGCTTTGCTTGAGCTGTGCTGCTTAACTCTGAAGAATCAAAACCGAATAGGACAGCAATACTGCTCTTTTCTACTTTTGTCTCGTAGACTGGCTCAGGGCGTGCTGCTGGCTTAGTCTCTTTGATCACAGCAGGAAGAACGACAGCTGTTTGAGTTGGCGTTGGCTTCACACCGAAACGGTAAGTCATTTGAAGACCTACAGTTTGCGCATCCATATTGGCAGTGTTCCATGCTGACTCATCGATACCGGCGAAACGACGGTATTTAGCAGAGACAGATAGAGAGTCAGTGATGTTGTAACCCACACCAGCACCAAAGTAAGCAGCAGTATCAGTAGCGCTTACATATTTATCAGCATTCATCTGATGTGCAAGGTGGTATTGGTAAGCACCGGCTTCACCAGTTAGGAACCACTTTTCATTTAATGGAAGTGTACCGACCATACCTAAAGTAAAGCCATCAACTTCAATGCTTTGCCCATTATCGGTACGCATGTGATTGTCATCAGCAGTACCAAGATCTTGCCAACCGGCTTCTACAGCGAAGTATTTGTTTAGCTGGTAACCAACAATGGCGTTCCAAGCTAGGTCACTGTCGTCACCGAGGTAATCGCCGTTTGTTACATCTACTGATTCGTAGTTGCTTTGACCTGCACCGGCACCTAAGTACCAAGTGTTGTCGATATCTGCAGCGTTTGCATATGAGAAAGTACTCATAAGTGCGATAGCTAGTAGTGATTTTTTCATCTTTGTGCTCCCTAATGGAAATTTCAAAATCATTATGTGTTTTGTTTCTATGGGGTGCATTTTGGGGGAAGTAGATAATTTGATCGATAGAGTATCTCTTATAATGATTATTCGAATTCATTATGTATAGCCTCAAAGTCTTAGCTGGCTTAAGTTTCGATTAAGTTTTGTGCTTAGAGGTTTTATGAATGTTTATGGATTTCATCCGATACTATACTTGTATGTTATGAATGGTATCTTTTGTAACTATTTGATTTTTATTGTTGAGTTTAATTTATGATGATTTCCGTACTTTTTATTGCCCCTATTGAGTCAGCAAACGAATATCTTATTAATAGTCAGTCTCAACTAACTATTAATAAGGTAAATGAATTAACCTTGGTTTTTATTTGTCTACCTTTCTATATGAACTTCTCGCACCGGGCAGGGGATTTTAATGCCTGCGGCGTTCAGTGCTTTATAGATAGCCAAGTTTGTTTGGTACTTATCCTGATAATAAGTTTGTGTTGGTACCCAGTAGCGTATGCCTATTTCGATACCTATGCTGTTAAAACCATTAATACCGACATGTAGGCCCTTATCTTGGTATACCTGTGGACTCTCAGCTAATAGCTTGGTTGTCAGCGCTGTTACGTGTTCAGGATCGGTTTGGTAGCTGATGTTAAATCGGGTTTCGACTAGTTTGTTAGCAAAAGAGTTATGCAATATCTCGCCAACGATATGCTTGTTAGGGATATTTATCTGTTCGCCCTCCTCATTGGTCAACACTGTCATCCCTAGAAAAATATCCTTAACGACACCAGTGACCTCTTTGACTGTGATGGTGTTACCTACGACAAATGGTCGGGTGACTATGATGGTGATGCCTGCAGCATAGTTAGACAGCATTCCTTGTATGGCAAGGCCTGCTCCAAGAGAAGCTGCACCAATAGCCGCAACCATAGGTGTGACACTGATCCCCAATTTCCCCAAGGCTACAATGGCAACCATGATGATGATAAGTATGCGAACTAAGTTACTGACGAAGCTGCTTAAGGTGAGATCAATATTGTGCTTTTCAAATTGTCTAGTGACAAGGTTTGAGACTTTAGCTGCTAACCATAACCCGATTAAGAAGATGATGAATGCGCCGACGAGGCGGAAGCTGTATTGCACTAAAAATTCAGTGATCAGCGTATATACGTTTTGTAACTGCTGAAGCTCCTGTTGCAGATGTTCTTCCGGCATAACTTGTCCTTTTTATCGCTGGTAAACTTGAGACTAATACTCGATGGTAATGTTACTCACATTTACTGACAATTGTACTGATATTGTAAGGGAATTTAGTAAAACTTAGATGAGCCATATGACAATCTGAGGATCAACGTGAAGAAGATCATGAATTGGGTGTGAGGTTACTGTAGCGCCTCGAGGGATCGGATACCCTGATATTCTATAACCCAATTTTGGAGCTATTTTATGAGAGCGCTTATTTTTACAATCTGCACCCTGTTTGTTGGCATTGCTCAAGCATCTTACTACGCAGAAGGTGAGCGTGTTGCGCCCATCACACTGCAAGACCAGTTTGAGCAGCAGGTAGTGGTTGATGCTAACACTCAGGTATTGCTATTTAGCCGCAATATGAAAGGTGGCGACATTATTAAAGAAGCATTAGAGAAAAAAGCGGCTGATGGTCAGACTACAGAAGACTTAGTGTATGTTGCCGATATCAGCGGTATGCCTTCATTAATCGCTAAGTTTGTGGCTATTCCGCAGATGAAGGATCTGCCGTTTTCAATGGGCTTAGACAGAGATGGTGATGTTTCGAGCATGTTGCCCGGTGAGAAAGACAAGGCGACCTTGATTAAGCTTGATAAGTTAAAGATCGTCGATGTAGAGATTTTTGATTCGAGTGAAGCATTACTAAAAGCCTTGTAAGACTAATTCTGATAAACATTAACGATATAAAAATGGGCGCGCTGCGCCCATTTTTATATCTGAATCTTATAGGAGTTGGCTTAGTGCTATTCGGCTTTTTGTAATATAGAAAATATCTCTTCTTTCAAATGAAGCTTCTTCATTTTCAGTTCTTGGATCTGGTTATTTATATCACTGTCGCTGTGCTGCTCAAGCTCCTTGATTTCATGATCAAGGGCATTATGCTTATTAAATGCCTTGAGGAAGTGGTTGTCATGACTCTTAAGTTTAGTGATCAATTCTCTGTATTCGGGAAACATGTTTTAACTCCTTTAATCTGCTTTTATCCTTTGGTTCAAGTTTAAATTAGCCCAGTTTTTAGACAATGAATGTGATCTATATCAACTAGACTAATAATAGTTTTTAGACGATGCATACAAGCTAAAAATTGTGTATACGCATGAGTTCTATAGGCATAAATGGCTTTGGGTCTCTATAAAACCAAATAATCTATTCTGTAACTGTCTTACATCAAAATATTTACCTGTTGCCAGAAAAAGTGTGATCGAGTTAACCTTATTGGCATCGATACTAGGTTAAAGTCGAAAATAGAAGAATTTTATAATCAAAATTGAAAGGGGTTTTCACAATGTCTGATGTATTTCACTTAGGCTTGACCAAGAAAATGTTAGATGGAGCAAGCTTGGCGATAGTGCCAGGTGATCCTGAAAGAGTTAAACGTATTGCCGAATTAATGGAAGGGGCAACATTTTTAGCGAGTCACCGCGAATATACCAGCTACCTAGCTTACATAGACGGCAAGCCCGTTGTTGTTTGTTCTACCGGTATTGGTGGGCCATCGACTTCAATTGCAGTTGAAGAGTTAGCTCAATTGGGTGTGACGACCTTCCTACGAGTCGGTACTACCGGTGCGATTCAACCTCAAGTCAATGTGGGTGATGTCATTGTGACTCAGGCTTCAGTACGCTTAGATGGTGCTAGTTTGCATTTTGCTCCAATGGAATATCCAGCAGTAGCAAACTTTGAATGTACTACCGCTATGGTAGCAGCGAGTCGTGAGGCTGGCCTTGAGCCACATATTGGTATCACCGCTTCATCTGATACCTTCTATCCGGGTCAAGAGCGTTACGATACCGTATCTGGACGCATTACACGTCAATTCAAAGGCTCTATGCAAGAGTGGCAAGATCTTGGTGTGTTGAATTATGAGATGGAGTCTTCGACACTATTTACTATGTGTGCTTCTCAAGGTTGGCGTGCAGCCTGCGTTGCAGGTGTTATTGTGAATCGTACTCAACAGGAGATCCCTGATGAAGTCACGATGAAGAATACTGAAGTCAGCGCGATCTCTATTGTTGTTGCGGCGGCTAAGAAGTTACTCGCATAAACAGGCCCTAGCGATTAGCTGGAGTGTTTAAGATTAAGCTTCCCTGCAATTAGCTTAATACTGCTGTAATACAGATAAAAAGGCGCCTCAGGCGCCTTTTTTATACCTGTGATTAAAATGAATGAATAGATGTCTTGATCTATTCCAGCCACTGCTTTTAAGTATTAAATACCATTAAATTAAGGCTCTTTACATAAATTATTGTCATAGTAAATAACCGGTTAGCATGGTTGGACACGTTTCAGTATCATTCTTTGACATAATATGTCGCGAAGAGGAGTTTCTGCTGATATAGTGGTTTTTACGGAAACTATCATTCCAAGGGGGAAATATGGAGTTTTCAAGTGCCTTTATCTGGGCGTGTTTAGGGGTGATTTTAATGCTGGCGGAGATCGTTATTCCCGGTGGTATTGTTATTTTACTCGGTGGTGCATGCTTAGCTGTTGCCGGAGCGTTAGCCGTAGGTCTTGTGGATGGAATCGTTCAGGCATTGACCATGTGGTTTATTGTTTCTATTGTGTTGTTATTGAGTTTTAGACGAGTCACTCAGAAGCTGGTTGGTGGTGATGCTCATGTTGACAACACCGACGAAGAACTAGACCTCTATAACCAAATTGCTTTAGTAAAAGAAGCTATTGGACCCGCACAAAAGCAAGGTCGTATCGAATTTCAGGGCACCGAATGGTCTGCCTTAGGTGACGGTAGTGAAATTGCTGTCGGTACACAAGTTCGTATTATCTGCAGGGACAATATTGCCTTTGTCGTTGAGCCCCATGAAAGGGCGTAATTGTCTTAATTTGTTTGTTATTTATTTAGATTAAGAGTGTTCGTGCTCTATCGTTAAGTAAGGATGGAATCTATGTTTGCGTTTACCCTATTTGTGCTTTTTGTTTTTTTTATTCTCTACAAGTTATTACTTATTGTCCCTATGCGAGAAGTTAATGTTATTGAGCGTTTAGGTAAGTTTCGTGCAGTGCTACAACCCGGGTTTCATTTCTTAATCCCTTTCTTCGACAGAGTGGCCTATAAGCATGAAATTCGTGAACAGGTGCTCGACGTGCCGCCTCAAAGCTGTATCTCAAAAGATAACACTCAATTGGAAGTTGATGGCCTAGTCTACCTCAAGGTGATGGATGGCAAGTTTGCCAGTTATGGTATCGAAGATTATCGACGCGCAGCAGTTAACTTAGCGCAAACCACCATGCGTTCTGAAATTGGTAAATTATCCCTAAGCCAGACCTTTTCCGAGCGAGATAGTCTCAATGAGTCGATTGTCCGAGAGATCGATAAGGCGTCAGACCCGTGGGGGATCAAAGTACTCAGATATGAGATTAAAAATATCACTCCGTCCAGACACGTGATCCACACGTTAGAGAAGCAGATGGAAGCTGAGCGCAGTAAGCGTGCAGAGATCACCTTAGCGAATGCGGAAAAAGCGGCGATGATCAACTTATCTGAAGGGGAGCGACAAGAAGCGATTAATATCTCAGAGGGTCAAAAGCAGAAGCGTATCAATGAAGCTAAAGGTACGGCGCAAGAGATCAGTATTGTTGCTAAGGCTAAAGCCGAGGGTATGGAGCTAGTCTCCGCTGCACTGGCAGTAAATGGTGGTATTGAAGCGATGAATATGCAGCTTAAAGAGCAGTTTATTGGCCAGATAGGCAAGATACTCGAAGAGGCCGATGTCTCGGTTGTGCCGGCTGAAATGGCAAAGTTAGAAGGTTTTTTTGAAGGGATGGAACAGGTTACTCAAACAGTGAAAGGAGGTCGCTCATGATTGCAGGAATAGATACGGATCTTATCGTTTTAGGGATCTGGGCACTGATCTTTGCCGTTTTCATTATTAAGCTGTTTCAATCGATTCGCTTGGTACCAACCAAGTCGGCCTATATTGTTGAACGATTAGGTAAGTACCACTTAACATTAGATGCAGGTTTTCATGCCTTAGTACCTTTTGTCGACAAGGTCTCTTACATTCATGATTTGAAAGAGGAGACGATTGATGTGCCGCCTCAAGAGTGTTTCTCAAGTGATGAGGTCAATGTCGAAGTTGATGGTGTGATCTATATTTCAGTCGTCGATCCCGTGAAGGCAAGTTATGGCGTTACTGATTACCGCTACGCGGCGATTCAGCTAGCACAGACGACAACACGCTCGGTTATTGGTACGCTCGATCTCGATCGCACCTTTGAAGAACGTGATGTCATTAGTGCCAAGGTCGTTGAGGTATTAGATCAGGCTGGTGCTACGTGGGGCATTCGGGTTCATCGCTATGAAATTAAAAACATCACTCCTCCAGATACGGTCAAAAATGCCATGGAGATGCAAGTGAATGCTGAGCGTGAACGCCGTGCATTACTCGCAAAGAGTGAAGGGGATAAGCAGAGTAAAATAAATCGCTCTGAAGGTCTTAAGGCCGAAATGGTGAACATATCTGAAGGTGAGATGCAGCGTAGAATCAATGAGGCTGAAGGTAAGGGGGAAGAGCTGCTTACCATAGCGCGCGCTACTGCCGAGTCGATTGAGCGAATGGCCGAAGTTATCTCGGCGCCAGGTGGTCAAAACGTGATGCGAATGCAATTAGGTGCTCAATACCTCAAGCAGCTGGATGGTTTAAGTAACCGTGCCAGTAAGATTGTGTTACCAGGTAATATGATGGACTTCGATCATTGGATGGATAGCATTGGCTTGAAGGAAGAAAAGCCAAAGAGTTAATGGCTGGCACTTGATGAACGATTGATATTTTAAATGACGCACTGAGTTTTTTGGGCGTCATTTTTTATTGAAAGGTCGAGTCTTGTGTAAGGTCATGATGATTTGATGATTTTAATATTGCACTGAGGTTGTGGATTAGACAGTAGCAATTTGACTACTGAGTCTGGTTCACTAAAGAAAAATCCTTGGGCATAATCGCAGTTGATATGCTTGAGGTAGTCGAGTTGAGCGGCAGTTTCTACCCCTTCAGCCACGACACGTATACCTAAAGCATGAGCCATAGCAATCATGGCTAGAATGAGCTCCTTGTTGGCAGTTCCTTTCTCGATGTCATTGATAAAAGTACGATCTATTTTCAGTACATTAAATGGATAAGTCCTGAGGTAATTGAGTGAAGAATAGCCTGTGCCGAAATCATCCATGGCAATAGAAAATCCAGCCTGGCTCAAGCTCCCTAGTGCTTCGGTGATGTAATCATGACCGCTGAGTAAAACACCTTCGGTAATTTCAAGTTCAATCTCTTTAGCTGACAGCTCGGACTGATTGACTTCATCTATGATGAAGGACACCAGATCTGGGTCCCTAAATTGGCAAGGAGAGAGGTTGATGGCAATTCTAAATGGACTAGCATGCTTCTTCTTCCATAAGCTTGTAGCCACTATTGCTTGCTGAAATACAAACTTACCAAGTGGAATTATCACGCCAGTTTGTTCGGCAATAGGAATAAATTCATCAGGCGATATCTTACCAAGTGCTGGATTTGACCAGCGTAGTAAGGCTTCGGCTCCCATGATGAGGTTGTGATTGATATCAACTTGAGTTTGATAATAAACCGTAAACTCGCCACGCTCTAATGCTCCATGGATCTGCTCTTCAATTGCCAGTCGTCTGGAAACCTCTTTATTCATCTTGTCGGTGAAATATGAGTAAGTATTTCTGCCTTGCTCCTTGGCGTGGTACATGGCGGAATCTGCATTTCGTAGTAATTCGGAAGCCGTTTGACCATCGGCTGGGTAAATCGATATACCAATACTGGCGGTCAGTACCAATTCTCGGACTCCCACGATAAAAGGCTTTCTAAAGCTATTTATAAGGTGCTCAGCGACCGGTCTAACATCGGTCGCTAACTTGAGCCCATGCAGTAATATAATGAACTCATCACCGCCTAAACGACCTACAGTGTCACCATTACGAATAGAGGTGCGTAAGCGTTCAGCGGCTTCGATAAGGAGTTTATCGCCCGTTTCATGGCCGAGAGAATCGTTGATTTTTTTAAAATCATCTAAATCGAGAAACAACACCGCGATATTCTCGTTTGAGCGTTCGCTCTCTTCTAACATTTGCGATAAACGCTCTAAGGCCAGAAAGCGATTTGGTAGATCTGTCAGTGTGTCATAGTGAGCCTGATGCCGTATCAGTTCAGCGGCTTTCTCTCTATCAGTAGTATCGAGAAAGGTCACGACAGCACCAATCGTCTTTCCTTCTCGTTCAATGGGGTATGACCAATACTCAGAAGTGAACCCTGTACCATCTGCTCGCCATAATTTTTCTGCATCAACGTGGACACCTTCGCTTGAACTCAGTACACCATATATGGGGCAATCTTCCAGTTTATAGGGGGTGAAATCAGCATGTTTATAATGAATAAGATCATGCATATTCTTGCCTAACAACTGATCGATATCGGTATATCCCAATATATTGATACAGGTTGGATTGGCAAAGATGCAATTGCCATTGAGATCAATACCGTAGATTGCTTCTGCCGTGGAGTTAAGAATATCCGTCATCAGATGTTTTTGCTCTAAAATGGCTAATTCCGCTTTTTGACTGAGTTCGAATCTTTCTTCAAGTTGAATCGCCATATCGTTAAATGACCGACCGAGTAGTGCTATTTCTCCCTGACCTTGTATTTGGCAGCGGGCTTTTAGCTGACCTTTGGCTAAGTCATTAGAGCTATTAACTAAGTTCTGAATTGGGCGAGTGACAAATAAGTTGAGAAATAGGCTAATTGTTGTCATTGCTATCAGCAAAAGTAGGCCTATAGGTATGCTAAATAGACTCACATTAGACCAAATTTGTGATTGTTCAGGCGTCAAATCATAAATGACAAAAATACCCCCAGTTTGGGTTGGACGAATTTCATCGGGGGAGCGGGCAAGAATTAGCGGGTAGTATGCCGTTATGCTATGGCCATCTTTCGATAGCCGAATGTCCATCTGCTTGTTTTTTTGTATCTGAATAAAACGTTTTATTTCAAATTGAGGAAGTATCACGTGTGCCATCATTCCCTTGATGGCAAATCTTGTTGAGTGGAGTATTTTTCCATTCTCGTCGAGTGAAATTAAGACTTTATAACGTGTGTTGACCCCTCTTGCTGACAGTGATTGTCCCGCTTCTAATAGTCTGTTATGGCTGATCTGTTTTTCCATCTGTCGCTGCAATGCTGAGATATCTTTGCGAATAAAGTTCAAGCTCGAATTGATAAGTTCAGATTCAAGGTCTTGATAGACTTGTAGGACAACAAACCCGCCTAGTGAAAAGAAGGTGAATAAAATAAATCCAGGTAACCAGAGTTTTAACGAAAGCGTTCTAATCCCTTTCATGGTGATACCTTTAAGGTAAACTGGTCTGTGCCTATCGCCTTTACTGATACTTCATGGCTAAGTAGCTTTCGTTGACGCATAAAGCTTGATAAATCGGTGGCAATCTCCTCGAGTTTAGAGCTTTCACCTCTTAATAAATCTATGTTTTCAGCCAAGCTAGGAAGGTGAAGGCCTTCATAGCTCGCGAGTATTGCAGAGGGAGTCAGTCTCATTCTGTCTTTCATTAATTCTGCAGCAGCTAAAGGTTGCTGATTAAAGTAATCAATGGCTTTGAAATAGCCGCTAATGAGCTGGTTGAGTGCCCTAGGGTGTGACTCCAACGTTTTTGTATGCACAGCAAGCACGTCGATAATTCTGCCCGGTATTTGGCTGCTATCGAATAGTTGATTGGCCCCTAGTGCCAGTATGCTTGTTCTATTGGGCTCAAAGGTTACC
Organism: Shewanella eurypsychrophilus; assembly: GCF_007004545.3. NCBI lineage: Bacteria > Pseudomonadati > Pseudomonadota > Gammaproteobacteria > Alteromonadales > Shewanellaceae > Shewanella > Shewanella eurypsychrophilus. Next base: position 508,512 of record NZ_CP045503.2, read on the forward strand.
ACAGCATCAGCGTGTAAATAACAGAATTGGTGCTCATCGAATGAGCAGGCAATGATATTGACATCTTCGGCGCTAAGGTTAGCGGCTTGCAAGGCTCCATTAAGTAAAATCGCGCCTACGGCAGTATATTCAACGGCGATATTTTTTCCTTTTAACTCAGCTAACGAAGAGATGTCAGGCTTACTGAGTAGCACATCGCCACCGTTTGAGAAATCCATGACGAGTATCACCTTTAAGTCGTAGCCATCTTCCATCACGGTGAGCACTTCATCTAAGGTCAGGGCCGCCCCTTCTATAGTATGGTTTCGCAGGGCATGAATGACCTCTGATGCAGAGGTCATTTCGACTAAATTGACTTGGGTGTTATCAAAATGACCAAGGTTTCTGGCTAAATAAAGTGGCTCATATCCAGGCCAAGTGTTACTTGCAATACGAAGAGGTGATTCTTGTGCTGGTTGGCAAGCTGTAAGAATAAGGGTGAGCGTTAATAAACCAAGGAGGCGGAAATAGGGGATGAGGCCTACTAACTGATGAGGACAAGCTAGCAAATGAGCACGTAGAGATACGTGTAAACCAGTAAAAGAAGCGTTCATGCAATTTACCATCCTATAGTCCATTACAAAGCCTAGTAATTCTACGTACTAGCTCGTTAACACAGCATCAGATGCGCTAAAGCTCGCCTTTCAGGAGTATTTTTGGCCGCCTACTTCTTCGTTGAATAGCTTCACAAGGGAATAACCATTCCATCACCTATTCAGCTTGAATTAGTTTGCCAAAAATAACTCTGAGTAGATCACTTTCTTATACTGATTGGTATTAAGTATAGTTGATAAAATCTCATGGTATGAGCAGATATAAGTGCTGATCCAGATCAGCAAAATTATCACTAGATATCACTAGATATCGCTAGTTAGTGCGCTTCTAGGTAAGATAACCCTTCTTTTTTATCCCATTACTAAGGTATATCAATGACAATTGAACGTATGGAAACTGGCGCACGTATGAGCCGCATCGTTAAGCACAACGGCACTATCTATTTATGTGGTCAGGTGTGTAAAGATGCCGAGCAAGGGATCACTGAGCAGACGCAGTCTATGCTGGATAAAGTCGATGCCTTGCTTGAGCAAGCGGGCAGTGATCGTGAACATATTTTATCGGCAACTATTTATGTGAAAGATATGAGCTATTTTGCCGAAATGAATGCTGTCTGGGATGCTTGGGTCGCAGAAGGGCATGCACCAGCTCGAGCCTGTGTTGCGGCTAAGATGGCAAGAGAAGCGCTTCTAGTAGAGATTTCGGTTGTCGCAGCAGAGAAAGTTTAAAACAAGGTTTGAGTTCCTAGGAGCGAGGAAGAGAGTAAAGCCAAGATGATGGCCTTTGGCCTGTCGCTTCGCAGACGGCTGCGCTTGTTCGACGGGCATTGCCCTAGAGAAGCTGTAGAAGGTTCTTTTGCGCTAACAGCGAAGCGTCCTTGTCTTAGCCCCTAGGATCTAGTCCCCTGCTCCTGCTATACTACTTGCTTGATTTTTTGGAGGCAAGAATGGACGTATCTTCTTTACTAGACGGCCTGAATGATAAACAGCGTGAAGCCGTAGGGGCACCTCAAACCAGTATGTTGGTCTTGGCGGGTGCAGGTAGTGGCAAAACTCGGGTATTGACCCATAGAATTGCCTGGCTGATGCAGGTCGAACAGCAGAGTCCATATTCAATTCTAGCGGTAACCTTCACCAACAAAGCGGCGGCAGAGATGCGCGAGCGGGTGGAGAAGGTGAGCGGCAGTAATATGGGTCGTATGTGGATCGGTACTTTCCACGGATTAGCACATCGCTTGCTACGTACTCATTACAAAGACGTGAACTTGCCTCAAACGTTTCAGATCATCGATTCAGATGATCAGCTGCGTTTAATTAAACGCATCCTAAAAAGCCTTCACTTAGACGAGAAGCAATATCCCCCTCGTCAGGCTCAGGGCTATATCAATGGCAAGAAAGATCAGGGACTAAGACCTAAGCATATTGATGCGGGTGGTTTCCCAATAGAGCAGAACCTGTTGCAGATCTATCAGGTTTACCAAGAGTCTTGCGATCGTGCTGGCTTGGTCGACTTTGCAGAAATCTTACTGCGTGCTCATGAGCTTTGGCTCAACAAGCCGCATGTGCTGCAGCATTATCAGGATAGATTTAAACACATTCTGGTGGACGAATTCCAAGATACTAACGCGATTCAGTATGCCTGGATCCGCGTATTGGCTGGCGAGTCCGCTAATGTGATGATCGTCGGCGATGATGACCAATCTATTTACGGTTGGCGTGGTGCCCAAGTTGAAAATCTACATAAATTTTTAGATGATTTTCCTAAAGCAAACACCATTCGTCTAGAACAAAACTATCGCTCAACCGGCCATATTCTCAAAGCGTCTAACGAACTCATCGCCAATAACCCCGATCGTCTGGGTAAAAAGCTATGGACCGATGATAAAGACGGTGAGAAAATATCTATTTACTGCGCATTCAATGAGATGGATGAAGCCAGATTTATCGTGGGTCGTATCAACGATTGGCATGAAATGGGCGGAGATCTGAGTAACTGCGCCATCTTGTACCGCTCTAATGCTCAGTCGCGAGTGCTTGAAGAAGCCTTGCTACATAAGGGCTTAGCTTATCGAATTTATGGCGGTTTGAGGTTCTTCGAACGCCAAGAGATTAAAGATGCCATGAGCTATCTGCGTCTCATCAACAATAAAGATGATGATGCGGCTTTCGAGCGAGTGGTTAATACCCCAACTCGTGGGATCGGTGGGCGTACTCTAGATATATTACGCGCCACGGCTAAGCAACAAGAGTTGACGCTATGGCAAACCTGTTTACGTGCTCTCGAAGAGAAGTTACTTAACGGACGCGCGGCGAATGCAGTGCGTGGCTTTATGGACTTGATTGTTGAGATGCAACAAGACACCACAGAGATGAGCTTACATCGTACGACCGATCACGTGGTCCGCGAGTCGGGTCTCAAGGCGATGTATGAAGCAGAAAAAGGTGAGAAAGCACGTTCACGAGTCGAAAACCTCGACGAGCTAGTGACCGCAGCGCGCACCTTTATCATGCCTGAAGATATTGAGGAGATGGGCGAGCTCAGTGCTTTCCTATCCCACGCTGCGTTGGAAGCAGGTGAAGGACAAGCCGATGCATTTACCGATGCCGTGCAGTTAATGACCTTGCATTCTGCCAAGGGTCTCGAGTTTCCAGTGGTGTTTATGTCCGGTGTTGAGGAGGGGATCTTCCCGAGTCAGATGGCCATGGATGAAGGGGACAGGCTCGATGAAGAGCGTCGTCTCTGTTATGTCGGCATGACTCGTGCGATGGAGAAACTCTATATCACCTATGCAGAGACGCGTCGGATATATGGCCGAGAAAACTTTGCTAGGCCGTCACGTTTCATCAAAGAGATCCCGGAGCAGCATGTCGAAGAGATCAGATTAAAGGCCAAAGTCAGTGCACCGCAAAGAGCGAGCAAGTCTGTCGTACGCAGTCGCAGTATCGTGGTAAATCAGTCAGGCTTCCGGGTTGGTCAGAGCGTATCACATTCCAAATTTGGTGAAGGTAAGGTGACCGATACCGAGGGAAGTGGTCCACAGGCACGAGTGCAAGTTGATTTTCACGATGTTGGTAGTAAGTGGTTAGTGGTGGCTTATGCCAAGCTGGAAACAAGCTAGAAAGCGCTTGAATCCTTGTATGTGTCAGTCATAATGCCTATAGAATTTAGTGTGTCTAGTTGAATAAAGGCCAGAGTCGTATTAGGAGAGCCTAAAATATGAGCGTTTTGAAAGAAAAGCTAAATATTTATCTGCGTCTTGCTCGGATGGATAGACCTATAGGCACCTTGCTGCTGTTATGGCCATGTTTAATGGCACTGATTTTAGCCGCTGGTGGCATGCCTGATCTTAAGGTGTTGGTGATCTTTATTGTTGGTGTTGTGGTCATGCGTGCGTGTGGCTGCATCATTAATGACTATGCCGATCGCGATCTGGATTCACATGTAGAAAGAACAAAGTCGCGGCCGATAGCGAGCGGTGAGGTGTCGAGCAAAGAGGCGCTCCTGCTATTTGTGGTTATGGGCTTGTGTGCGTTTGCCTTAGTCTTGATGCTAAATCCGCTGGTGGTTAAATTGTCAGTGGTGGGCATCATACTGACGATTATCTACCCCTTTACCAAGCGCTTTACTCATATGCCGCAGATGTTTCTCGGTATCGTGTGGAGTTGGTCGATCCCTATGGCCTATGCCGCGCAAACTGGCAGCGTACCAGCCGAAGCCTGGTGGCTATTTGCCGCTAACTGGTGTTGGACAGTGGCTTATGACACCATGTATGCCATGGTCGATCGTGAAGATGATTTAAAGGTCGGCATCAAGTCTACCGCCATCTTATTTGGCAAATATGACAGACAGATCATCGGCTTATTTCAACTAGCCGCATTGGCTTGTTTTATCACAGCAGGTTGGGCCGCGGATCGTGGTCTGGTTTATGGTTTAGGTATTATCACCTTCATCGGTTTTAGCCTTTATCAGCAACGACTCATTTTTGCTCGTGAACGGGCGCCTTGTTTTAAGGCGTTTCTTAATAATAACTGGGCTGGTCTGGTGCTGTTCATTACCTTAGGCGCTGATTACTTAATCTAGCATCCGGTAGGACATTGAGCTTCCTCGCTTAATGTCCATATTATCGATTTTCCCCTCTCAAATTTTCATCCCCAATCTATACTTATCAATGTAACTCACCTCGCCTTGCTATGGTGACTTTCATCGTTTTGACATCTCGTCATATTAAGCTCCTCGCTAATGGCTGTAGCTCACCGCAGTCATTGATATTTGAGCCGCTTATATCGTGAGTGATACTGCAAGAAGTAAATGGATTTAGTTGGATCATACGGAGGGGAACATGGCCTATTCAGCGACGGCTTTCGAAGCAGGAGAGTGGCAAGTCTTCGAGCTTATCTTGGCTGCAGGTGTCGCTGGACTCATTATTTTCTGGTTGATCTTAACGCGTTTCAAGCGTCAGGGATTCATCTCATGGAGTTTGCTGATCTTGGTGTGTATCGGTATGACAAGCCTATGTGTGCATAGTCGGTTAAATGCCATGCAGCTGGATAGTTTACTGTCCCGTGGGAAAAGCATAGAGATTATCGATGGTGAGTTTCATTATGGAGCTTACCATTTTCCTTATACGGCAAAGCACGGTATCGATTATCGAGAAATAAGTTTAGATGGTCGAAAGCTCAAGCTCTATCATTCTGGCTACCTGCCAAATAGGCGTTGTTACCGCGACTTTTATAGTGATAACCATTTCAAAGATGATGTGAAACTACGACTCTATATTCATTGGTTTGACAATGATTATCAGTTTAAGCAGCAAACATTCATACTTAAGGTACCCTGCATTATTAAGATTGAGCAGATCAATCGTGGCGGCAATAATCCACTTGTCAGTCATATCTAGCAAAGTCGGCTTCCTCGTTTCCTCGTTTCCTCGTTCCTAAAAAATGATATAACATAGTGTCAACATCTTCTCGCAAGGAGCCTTTATGAGGCGTAGCGTAAAATTCAGACTCATCTTTTTGCTGAGTGCCATAGTCTGTTATTCATTAGGTTTTCAATTTCTGCCACAGAGCTTGGAGGCTGCTTATAGCCAGATCTTACTTGTTGGATTTTCTACGCTCTACTTCATTTTGCTGCCGTTTATTTATTGGTTTTGCATCATCAAGGTGGGTGAACAGAGACTTTGGAAGATGCTGCTGATATTGAGCTTGAGTAGCTTGATGGCTAGGTTTAGTTTTCCTGTTGAAATCGCCATGTATTTCGAGTTTATAGCCTGGCTGCGTTACCCAATTATTGCGGTGTTATTGGCTTTTCAGCTATTTTTGATGACAAGTATTATCAAGGCGCTTTGGCAAGCAAGAAGTCTGTCTGGGGACCCTAGAGTCCATATCTTAGATACCTATCAAGAACAAGATGATAAGAAGCGCTCTCTGGCCTTAGTCATGGCCTCTGAGCCTGCGAGCTGGTATTACGCTATTCCTTATTTGTCACGTAAACATGTCAGCGCTATCACCTGTTTAGCATTGCGCTCAGCGTCCAGATGGCATTGGTTGTTGATGGCTCTGGGAACGTTTGTCTTAGCCGCCGTCGTTTTTATGCTCATCTCCCCCTGGAGTGAGTTGGTGGCTATCATAGTGGCCAGTTTTATCAGTTACAGTGTGGTAATGGTCACTGCTAATTACAGAATATCCCGTTATTTCTCTGTCTACGGACATGCAGATAAGTTGATTATTAACAACAGTGTTTGGGGCTTTATTTCGATAAACATTGAGGATATAGACAGTGTTGAATTAGACCGTTATTTAAGAAAGGACGACAAAGAGGGATTGCACTTTGGTTATGGTGACAGCAGTAATATCAAGCTGAGCTTTAATCGACCCCAGACCTATTTCGGTGGCCTAGGTCAGCTTACCGAGCAAGTCGATGTTATCGACATGCAGGTAGCGGAGCCGCAAGTGTTGGCTGAATTTATTGATAAACACTTAGCTAAACATGCCACAAGAGATTTAGCTGATCAGGGGAGAAAGGTGCAAGATACACAAGATATCCCACTAAGTGTGATGACCTAGAAGTGTCATTTGCTCTGAGTCATGCGTCTTAAGCATAAATCTTTACGATTTGTCACTGTTCATTAAGTACGACTCTCGGTAGGTTAACGGTTACAGCAAACGAACTACAAGGACAGTTATGACATTGGCATTAACGCAGTTAGGTGAAGATATTTGGGCCCACGAAGATACGATGCCGTTAGGGGGAACACAGTTAAGGTTACGCATGACTGTGGTTAAACTGGCTTGTGGTGGATTATGGCTGCACACGCCGACAAAACTGAGTACTGAGTTACAGGCTGCTATCGATCAACTTGGTCTGGTCCGCTATCTGGTGGGCCCGAGTAATGGCCATAATATTTGGCTAAATGACTGGCAGTCAGCCTATCCCAAGGCAACATTGTATGTCAGTGGCGGCATACCGAAAAAAATCACCATCGCCAATTATCAGCTGCTCGATGAGCATTTCGACAATATCTGGAGTGAAGACTTCGATAGGCAATATATGCCAGGGGTCAACTTCTTCAATGAATCGGTATTCTTTCATAAGAAATCGAAATCCTTGTTAGTCACAGATTTGATTCAAAACCACAGCGATGCTTGTCCATCGGGTTTTGCTGGCCTAATGACAAAGTGCGTATTTAGGCCTCTTGGCTTTAAAGATCATTGTATCGCTCCGCCTTTGAAAATGGGTTTTACCATCAAGGATAAATCGGCATTTGCACAATTTATCAATAATATAAAAGCATGGAATTTTGATAAAATCGTGGTCACCCATGGGGATGTGATTAGCCAAAACGCTAAATTAGAATTTTCCCGTTTAGTCGAAAGGTTTGTGAGCTAGTTGTGAGCTATTTTTGAATTAGTTGTTTACGTTTTTTGTGATTTCTAGCCATGCTATTTGCTATGCAATCGAGTAACCTTCTCACTTTATATTCTAGGTATGTAGAGCATAGATGAACAAACATTTCGAAGGTCGCTATGAAGTCGAACTCAAGTATCGATTAGCGAATAGATCGCAATTTTTGGCTTTGTTAGCGAGTAAAAATCCTGAGGTGATGCACGAAGATAATCTGGAGCATGATACCTATTTTGACTTGCCAGACGCGAGTTTATCAAGCCAAAACAAATCAGTGTGTATCCGAGAGATACAACCATCAGGCATCATGCTGTGGATCGTCAAAGGGCCAGAAGCCGATCGCTGTGAAGCCGTCAATATCAATCATGTAGCCAAAGCCAGAAGCATGCTCAGTACCATGGGCTATCAGCAAGTCTTGGAAGTCAAAAAGCTGCGCAGCATCTATTTTCTCGGCAAGTTCCATCTCACTGTAGATACACTAGAAGGTTTAGGAGAGTTTGCCGAGTTGGCCATCATGACTGAAGATGAATCCAAGTTGGAACTGTATCGAGAGGAACTTCTCTCTCTCGCCGCAGAGTTAGGCTTGTCGGCGGAACAATTGGAATCCCGCAGTTATCGTGAGTTACAGAGTGATCTGGAGTCATCAAGCTAGGCTTGAATCTTATAATTAGACTACGTCTAATAACTAAAGTCGTGGGTCTTCAACCCACACCCGACCAAGGAGGACTGCTCGTCCTTATCCTCCTTGGATCCACCATGACGCCCCGGCGAAGTTGTCTTCCTTCGGTCTCCCTTGAAAATAGCTAACGCTTCCGATGGGGCGTCCAAGCCCCCCGAAAGCTAGCCTCACATCCATGTGAGTCTTACGCTATTTTCTGCGGCTCCCTACGGCAACTTCCAACGGGGGATTATTGAACCAGCAGGCTATCAGAAAGGTTCTAGTGCACAAGAATCGAAAGGTTATTCTATGTTGAGAATAGTAAATTTGAATGGAGTAGAAGCTAATTCGCTTCGACCTCTTTATTGCCTTTATTGCCTTTATTGATGCTTCTTGTTCATAGTTCATAGTAGCTTATGGCTACGACATATTCAGCTTTCAACAGGGAGTTATTGAAGCTGCAAGTCACCTGATAAATTCTATCTAGTATGAATCGATAAGCCTTAGTTTGAGAATGTTGTAGTTGTAGCTAAAATGGAATTTCCCCCTGTCTATTTTGTATTGTTATTTATTACTCTTCAGGTATATGCATATCTTCATATTGCAGTATTCTGAGGCCATAACTTGATATTCCTTTGTTTTATCCTATTTTAAAAAAGTGATGATAAATGAGGATCATAAAATGATTAAAGGAAAAGCAGGGATTGCAGCAATAGCATGTGGGATGTATCTATTTGTAAGTATTGCTAATGCAAGTGAAACAGAAGGAATGTATGTAGGTCTGGGAGTAGCCAGAATTAATGTTGAGTTGAGTGTAGATAATCTAGGAAGCGTTGATATCAGCAATAATATGCTTGGAATTTTATTAGGATATCAATTTAACGACTATTTTTCAATTGAAGCAAGAGGTTACAGTAATTTATCGGATGAAGAAATAGGTGGTGTTAATGTTGAAGTTGATCATCAGTTTAATGCGCTTATTCGAGGAGGGTATCTTATAGCGCAATATTTCAAACCATATGTTTTATTTGGTTATGGTACTTCCAAGTTGAGCGTTTCTGGCTTATCCGAATCTGATGAAGACATGGTTTACGGGGTGGGACTTTCTGTCAATAGCGGGCAGCCATTACACTTAGAAGTTGAATGGCAAAAAAGTTATGATAATAAATTTGATGGGTATGGTTTAGAAGCTGATAGCTTTCAAGCTAATTTGGTTTATTACTTCTAGTTGAAGTAACCGAATATTAGCTTACTCACTCTGTTCGAAGAGATGAATAATCCGGTGTAAACGCGGCTGTGACCTTCGGTTTCAGGGATGAAACCGCAGAGCGTATAGGGATATATTCATAGCGTGTCGCAGAAGTGTTTGCACTTAAGCCTGCGGCAGGCAATAGATCACAATGAAGCTATGGTTTTCAATTCAATAACCCAATATGAAAATTGGAACCGTAAGAAAACAAAAAAGCACTTCGAACGAAGTGCTTTTGATTTTAATTAGTAGAGTGAAGTAAGTCAGAATTCAACAACAACCCACCAGAAATCAACGAACCAAAATGAACGACCTAAGCTTTCACTAGCTTAGCCAGATCTGCTGGTCGATAGTAAACCGACTTAAGCACCTTACCTTGACGCACAATTTTACCCGCCATATCTACATCTTTAGCGCACTTGGCGATGATGAAATCACCCTTGGTGCTGCCAACAATCTCGACGCCTTGCTTGGCGTAAAACTCGATAGTCTCTTCAAGCTCTTTCTCGTTGCGACACACCTTGCTCATGTTGCTCGAGTGAACTTCATCCCAGCAAGTGATGAAATCGATTTCGCGGTTCTTGGCCACATGTAACAGCAGGTCGATGACATAGCTGATCTCCATGCGATCACTGACCTGAGTGGCACCAAGGTGAACTAAGCGGCCCATCAGTACATAGACTGAATCGACGATAGCATCGGCTTGCTCCATGCGGCTGTCGGCTTCGGCAAGCTCGGTGAGCTCTTCGATGGCCAATGAGGTGTGCAGTGTGTCGGCCTTGTCATCGAGTGTGCTCTCATCTTCGCTTGGCAGATCGAAGGTTGAACGAAACTGTAAGATGTCACGGTAAAGGTGATCGTAAAGTGGCTGAGTAAGTGCGGTAAGTTTCATTGATTTGCCTTGAAGCCTGAGCTTGCTGTTTGAATATTGGAATTGCGGTGATTCTAATTTAATGGCAAGCCAAAATAAAGGGGTGAGCACTAAGTTCAAGAGAAGTTCAAGCCAAGTTCAAGCAGGCTTTAAATGGGGCTTTAGCTGGGTTCAAACAGAACCCAGGCTGAGCTTAGAAGCTATTTCAATCGGTTATAGAGGGCTATTGTCGTGAACTAGGTCCAATATGCTTATCTAGAAAAACTTCCAGGCGCTTAAACAGTTTTACATTGTTCTCATACTTTGCAAATCCATGACCCTCTTTGGGCTCCACCATGGATTCATAGGGGTAATTAAGCTCATCTAATCGCTCGGTTAGTGCATCGTATTGCTCAATGGGAACACGCACATCTTCGCCACCATGAACGATAAAGAGTGCAGCTTTCAGTTTTTCAAGATGATTAATAGGGGAGCGCTCTATCAAGAATTTATCATCATTATAGCCCCATGCTTCATTAAGGAAATTTTTGCCATATCGGCTTTTGGGGATATCAGAATATTTATGTAACTCGATGTCGTAGACACCAGCATAAGGGATGGCACATTGATATAACTCAGGCTCTTTTACCACTCCCATTAACGCGGCGTAACCTCCGTAGCTTGCGCCAAAGATGCAGATCCTATCTTTATCCGCATAGCCTTGCGCTATGGCCCAAAGCGTGGCGTCGGTTATATCGTCCTGCATTTCGGCGCCCATCTGGCGATATGCATCATATTGAAAGCTATGTCCATAACCACCTGAGCCACGATAGTTTACCTGTAAAACCCCATAGCCACGGCTAGCGAGAAACTGATTCCTGCTGCTGAACTTCCAGTAATCTCTAACGCCATAGGGGCCACCGTGTATGCTAAGTACGAGAGGCAGATTTTTAGTTTTTCCTTTGGGTAGAGTGAGGTAGCCATGGATTTCGAGTCCATCTCTGGCAGTGAATTTAATCGGTGTAACCTCACTCATTAGGTTTTTATCTAGCCAAGGCCTGCTAGAAAATAACGGCTTTATCTTATTTGTCTGAATATCAAACAGATAAAAGTCTCCAGAGTTAATGTCATTAAGGGCATGAATAACAGCAAAATATCCATCTCTGCTGTATTCGATGATTAGATCATTATCTGGCAGTAGACCTTGTAAGCTAGCAAACCTTTGCGCTTCGCCGCGGCTATTATCAAAGAATGTCGTACTTGGGTATCCTGCATCTTGCCTATAACCTATCGGAGTCGCTCTGTATTTACCTGAACCATAGATGAGAGCTGTTGCTTCAAAGGGCTGCTCTGCAATTAGCGTGCTGTGTTTACTGGCTAAGTCGTACTCATATAGCCCTTCAGGCCCAGTATCAGAGGCTGGGAGCCAGGTATAAATTCCTTTTCCATCAAGGGTAAAGCCAATGGGCTCCATACCCGCTGACTTGTTTGAGTGTTGATCCAACTTGTGCCAATCGCCTCCCTCTTCAAGGCGGTAAAAGCTTTCTTGAACATCGTCATTCGTCACGCCGACGGTTAAGCGAATATCGCCCTCACTATCTGAATACATCCTGCTGTAGTGAGCGGGACTACGGGTGACTTTTCTTCTTTTTCCTGAGTAAACATTGAGTTTATAAGCGGTAGGGTAAGCGCCTGTAGAGCTGTCTTGAATCAATATGTGTTTTTTATCTTTATCTAATGTATCGATAATTCTAAAGGGGCGGCTGTGGCCTCCGAGTGAGTTCTTTAATAGGCTTATGTCTTTTTTCTTGCTGCCATCGGCATTCGACGCGAAGTACTCCCCTGTATGAAAGGGGGTGTCGAATTGCCCTTTATTGATCACTAGGCTGGCGATAAATCGCTCATCGTTGACCCACACGAGTCGACCGATCTCAGTTTGGCCTGAAAATCGAGAGGATCGCCATTCAAATGGGGCTGTGAAAGGCTTCATATTCGCAGTGGTAAAAATATAGACCTTAGCTTCCTCTTCGGTATCGGCTATAACAGCCAGGTACTTTCCGGTAGGCGATAGGTGAGCGGATTGAATATCTCGATATTTAAGAAATGACTCAACAGATATGTCGGCAGCGGTTTTGGCAAAAGAGGATGTGAGCCCCATACAGCTAATGAGTAGGGCGATGAACAGCTTGTACATCTACTATTTCCTTATAATAAACGTGGGTAAACTTATTATGTTGAGAGCATATTTCTGGGACAGAAATTTGCCGCACAATATGCTCTCAAAAATCTTGGTTATGGTTAACCGACAAGCTGATGACGGAACACCTTCTCATTCATATTTTCCAGCTCATTAAGCCACTTATTTACCGTAGCTTCATCGTGAGGAGCGGGTGATACGCCGATGGCCAGATCGCCGGCGACGAGTGATTCGATAGCCACTGCGACGGTGAGTGATACTAGACGAGCCATGGCTGAGCCCCGCTCATCTCCGGCTTCATCGATGCCATAGCTTGAGTGCCAGAGTGTTTGCTCGCCTTGTGGATCTTTGACCTCTAACTCAACTGATAGCACTACGCGATCGGCTTCGCCTTTATCGTATTGGTGTTTATCCCAAAGCTCATCACTGAGCTCGGCTAAACGGGCAAGGCCTGTTTCGCCTACCGCATTGTCGACCTCTGTGAATAACTCAGACCAGGCTGACGACCAGCCATTGAGGCGCAGCGTGCCGCGAACAAATTCCTGAATGTTCCAGTCTTCGCTAAAACCATATTGCTTGTGGAATGGCAATGAGTCTCGGTTTGGATAGGCTTGAAAAGTCTCAAGACTGGCATCACTCATGCGCATATCGAAACTCGACAGTGCTAGCCAAGGTTTTTCTGTCCGTTTTACTTCACCATCTTGGGTCCACTGCGCAGGAGATTTAAGCGCTTTAAGTACGCCAAGTGGTGACCAGGAGAACTTATATCTGAACGCATTCGCGACCTTGGGAAAGCCGCCACAGTATGAGCGGAAGCTATGTTGGTTGGCTTTATTGAATTTATCCGATGCTTGATATTCGGCGATCAAGGCGTGGGCTAGCAGGTGATCTAGCCCAGGATCGAGTCCCACCTCATTAACGAAGCTAAGGTTTAAGCTTTTGGCTTTATCATGCAGGGCTTGCATCTGTGGTGACACATAGCTGCTGGAGACGAAATGGGCTTTGAGTCCAAGACATAGCTCGGCAACTTGCAGATGCAAGGTGGCTGGCAACATGGAGATCACTACATCACCTGGGTTAACGTCGGCTTCAAGGCTGAGCCAGTCTAGCTGCTTAGTGGGAATATTAATCCCTAAGCTGGCAACCGCTTGCTCGGCTTTGGCTATGGTGCGGTTCCATAGAATGAGTGGTTGACCCGATTGAGCCACTTTTTTTATGCCTGGAAGTGATGAGAGTCCAGCGCCTAGCCAGTGAATTGTTGTCATTGTTATTATCTCTTTAAAGTTAATCGCTCTACGAGTTTATGAAGCTAATTTACTGCTTATACTTGGCTGAGTTTGTCGGTAAACACTCGGTTGGCTCGCTGCCAAACCCCTTGAGTGAGATCGTCCAGTTGCAGCAGATGTGGCAGTAGTTGCTCGCAAAAATCTTCGCTGCTCTCGACGGGCAGCAGTGATGGCAGATGATCGATGGCGATCAAATCAACCGGGTTGTCTCCCTTGATGATCCGCAAGCATGGCTTATCAAAGGTGGTACAGCTTGAATAGATAGGCAGTGGGTTGTATGTCCCATAAGGATCGCAACTGACATCGCAGATAATTGCCAGACGTCGTGGCTCTATGTCGTTGGTCTCGAGCATCGGCAAGGTGATAAAGGGTGGCAGTGCTTGTTGCACAAAGACACAATTGACCAGTACATCAAAATCGAGAATATCTTCGAAGGGGCCACCAACTTGTGTTTCTGCCATATCCCATTCGGTGACCTCTGCGCCAACACATTTTGCCATCTCGACCGCGCCGCGGCCGCTGCGCCCTTTAGCGCCAATGACCAACACCTTAGGTGCTCGTGCTAGCGGGCTCAATGACTCGGCCACATCATCGACGAGAGCCTGTTTGCTCGGCATGGAAGTCAGCTTATTGAGCACGGGATCAGCAGCTTGCTGACGACGCCCAAATGCCTTGAGTGCCACGGCAGCGCCAGCAAATCCTGCCCAGTAGCCAAATGCTGCTACTCTGCGTTGATTGTTATCCACTAGATACTCGAGATCGTACAGCTCTCCTTCTCCCGTTTTGAAGCGGCGAAGGACCGCTTGCCAGCCCTGTTGCTCCTTATACACATGAGCAAAGTGAATATGGCGGTGGGTGAGAGGCCAGCTGTCTTCACTGAGTTCTTTAAGGCCGAGAATGATGGTGTCACTCGGCGCGTTGTGCCAGCTGTGAGCTGGCGCAATTTCACAACCTATCTCTTGATAAGCTTGAGCTGGAATTGCGCTTAGGGATGACTCTTCGACGGTGATCTTAAAACCGGCCTGCAAGAGTTGCTTAGCGACATCGGGTGTCAGGGCAATACGTTCCTCTAAGGGTTTAGATTCTGCACGTAACCAAATATGGGCTTTTGTCATACCGCTCGATCTCCTGCAAGCCTATCTGCCTGCTAAGGTTTATTCCTGTAGCAGTGAATGGCTGGAAAATTGCTATTGAAAAATAGGTAGTGTATACAATATCCATAGTTACACAAGTTTAACATTTGACGTTCAATAAGATTCTAGGGGCAGATATAGCAATGGAAGAGCTACAAACTCAAGTTGAAGAGTATTCATCATCGGCAGTGATGGCACTGGTGCAGGAACATTTCCAGATGGCGGTCGAGGTCAAATCATTGCCTGGATATGTGGATCTCAACTATCTGCTTACGGATGAATTAGGCGAGCGCTTTATCCTTAAAATCGCCAATGCCGATGAATCTCTAGCTGAGCTGGATATGCAAAATGCGGTGATGCACTATCTTAATGAACAAGATCTACAGCCCTATCTATTACCTAAGGTGATAAAAAATCTTGCTGGTAATGAGATCACGCCACTACAGGATAGTTATGGCAGGCAGAGATCGCTGCGCTTGCTAAGTTATGTGCCAGGTATTTTTTATTATGAACATCAAGAATTAGCATCGAGTCATCACGCTCAACTTGGTGCCTTATTGGGTAAGCTTGACCTGTGTTTACAAGGTTTCTCCCACAGTGCAGCCTCACGTCATTTTGATTGGGATCTTAAGCATGCCAAGTCAGTGATTGAGTCTAAGGTGGGCTTAATCACAGATTCTTCCCAGCGACAGCAGGTACTATCGATTCTCTCTGGGTTTATCCATCAAGTGACTCCCTTTATCGATGAGCTGCCTCAAGGCGTGATCCACAATGATGTTAACGATTATAATCTGCTACTTAGCAGTGGTGAGCGTGATGCCGCTGTTATAGGGCTAATTGATTTTGGGGACATGGTACATAGCTATCAGATCAATGAACTCGCCATCGCCTGTGCCTATGCCATCTTAGGCGCGGAATCGCCTCTGGCAATCATCAAGGCTATCACGTTAGCCTATCATCAGCAGCGGCCACTTAATGGCGCCGAGCTTTGGGTCTTACTGCCTCTGATTGCCGCCAGACTCGCGGTCAGTGTATGTAACTCTGCCGAGGCGATTCTAGCTGAACCCGATAATGATTATCTCTTAGTGACAGCCAAGCCTGCTTGGGCGGCGATTGCGACCTTGCTTAAACTGGATGCCAAGAGTGTCGGTTTCGAGCTGCAGCGTTTATGTCTGTCGGAAAAAGAGGGCGCTGGCAACTGTTTTTCATCAGCAGAGGGCACTGATACGACTTCATCTGAGCGACATCGCGATATTCTCAGCCAAAGAGCCGAACGCTTATTTAAGACCTTAAGTGTCTCCTATGAACAACCTTTGATTATCGAGCGGGGCCAAGGGCAGTTTCTACTGGATGAGCACAATATTGCTTACTTAGACATGGTCAATAATGTCTGTCATGTGGGCCATTGTCATCCCGCCGTGGTTGCTGCGGGCCAAGAGCAGATGGCTAAACTCAATACCAATACCCGTTATCTCAATGACAATATTCTCGATTACAGTCAGGCCTTGTTAGATACCTTTCCCGAACGTCTATCAGTGGTGATGTTCGTTAACTCAGGCAGTGAGGCGAATGAGCTTGCCATGCGATTGATGCGATGTAAGACGCAATCGGATGAACTGGTGGTTGTGGACGGTGCTTATCATGGTAATACCAACAAGGCGATCGAGATCAGCCCCTACAAATTTAATGGTCCAGGCGGCGAAGGGGCGGCGGAGCATATTCATATCGTGCCTATGCCAGATCCCTATCGCGGCCCATTTAAAGGCATGTCCGTTGAATCTGGTCAGGCTTATGCCCAGTCGGTGGAGCAAGCGATTAGCGCATTGCAACAAGATGGCAAACAGTTAGGGGGTTATATTTGCGAATCGCTGCAGGGCGTTGGCGGCAATCTCATCATGCCAAACGGTTATCTTAAGGCTGTCTATCAAGCGGTTCGTCATGCCGGTGGAGTCTGTATTGCCGATGAAGTTCAGGTGGGCTTTGGCCGAGTAGGTTCTCATTGGTGGGCATTTGAGACCCAAGATGTAGTGCCGGATATTGTCACCTTAGGCAAGCCTATCGGTAACGGTCATCCGATGGCGGCGGTGGTCACCACCAAAGAGATTGCCGCTGCGTTTGTGACTGGCATGGAGTACTTCAATACATTCGGCGGCAACCCAGTGTCGTGCGCCATAGGTAAGGCGGTAATCGACACAATAGAGAGTGAAAATTTGATGGGAAATGCGCGCGATACAGGTGATTATCTGCAGACATGTCTGAGGAAATTACAAAAGCAGTTCGACATCATAGGAGATGTCAGAGGCTTAGGACTCTTTATCGGTGTTGAGCTGGTGGAGGATGAAAAGTTGACCCCAGCAACAGCAAAAGCGCAGGCATTAATTGAGTGGTTAAAGTCTCGCCATATCTTGCTCAGTCTCGATGGTCCTTTCAATAACGTACTTAAAATTAAGCCGCCAATGGTTTTTAACAAAGATAATGTCGATTATTTTATTGAACAGCTAGCTCAGGGATTATCTCGAATAAATGCATAAATAGTAAGAATGGTGACTTTGTACTGAATTTCTAGTCCTTTCTGCTAGCGATTCATACTTAGTCGCTAGGCATCGACTCACACGCACACGTTACGTGATCTAGATCTCATTGTTAATTTTATGTAAGGATGTTCGGCCGCAGTAATTAATAAGCCATCGGATGAATGGTCGTTATTGCGAGGCAGTTGCCGACACTAAAAAAATAAAAAGGAAGATATAATGACCTCGAATCAAGCACCTTTAGACCAAGAACCAGATAATCTGACGGGGCAAGAAGGTGGTCGGCCCAAGAAGTTGCCAAGTCTAATCGATGCGCTCATTCCTGTTTTTGCACTTGTGTCCATGTTGGCGGCCGCTGTTTACCTTTATTCATCGGATAGCTCTTATGGGGCTAATCAGATAGCGCTTATTTTGGCGGCGTGTATTGCGCTCATTGTTGGTGTTAAAAATGGTTACAGCTGGAAGGAGATGGAGGCCGGTATCGTTAAGAGTGTGGCCGTATCAACGGGTGCTTTGTTAATTCTGTTCTCTGTTGGTTCCCTGATCGGTACTTGGATCCTCGCCGGTACTGTGCCAACCATGATCTATTACGGCATGTTAGTGCTCAATCCTGAATATTTCTATGCGGCGGCTTGTCTTCTGTGTGCAGTCGTAGCCTTAAGTATCGGTAGCTCTTGGACAGTCGCAGGCACGCTCGGTATCGCCTTGGTGGGTGTGGCTGGTGCTATGGGTTTAAGCGTGGAGATCACCGCAGGTGCTATTATCAGTGGTGCTTACTTTGGCGATAAGATGTCGCCAATGTCTGATACCACTAACTTGGCGCCAGCGGTTGCTGGTACCGATATCTTCAGTCATATCCGCCATATGGTATGGACCACTGCGCCGAGTATCATCATCGCCATGATTGGATTTTTAATCTTAGGTTTCACCAGTGAGCCAAGTGGAGAGGCGAGTGATTTACAACACAGTATGCAGTTATTAAAAGAGCAGTTTAATCCTGGGCTGCATCTCTTGTTGCCACTGCTAGTGGTTTTAGTGTTGGCTTTTAAGAAGATGCCCGCATTCCCCACGGTTATTTTAGGGACTATTGCAGGGGCCTGCTGTGCAGCAATTTTTCAGTTTGACAGCATCATCGCCTTTGTTGCCGATGACAGCCTACCGCCAATAGTGGCGATGGTGAAAGGGATCTGGACAGCCATGTTTAATGGCTACACCGCCAATACCGGCGATGAAGTGCTCGATAGCCTGCTGAGTCGAGGCGGCATGAGTCAGATGACCAATACGGTTTGGTTAATCCTCTGTGCGATGGCATTTGGTGGGATCATGGAGGTTACTGGTCTGCTTAAGCGTATCTTACAGAGTATGTTGAGTTTAGTGACTTCCAGTGGCAGTTTGATTATCACCACACTGGCGACGGGGATTGGTGCAAACTTGATCACAGGCGATCAGTTTATCGCCATCATCTTGCCGGGTCGTATGTTAAAAGCTGAGTACACAGAGCGAGGATTAGCGGCGGTGAACCTGAGTCGTGCATTGGAAGACTCTGCGACCATTACTAGCCCGTTAGTGCCATGGAATACCTGTGGTGCTTATATGGCCAGTACATTAGGCGTCGCAACACTTGCTTATCTACCTTATGCTTTCTTTAACTTGGTGTGTCCATTGGTGAGTGGCAGCTATGCCTATTTCAACTTTAAGATCCTGAAACTTGCGGATATGCCTGAACTCGAAGCCGCGGCGGCTTAGGGGGATTTTGAGGTCCTAGGAACTAGAACCTAGGAGCTATTGAAATGGCTAGGCAATGAGCCTAGCCGTTTTTGGAACTAGGCTGCTGTACTCTTTTCTGCTTTATCATCTTCAACTGCACCATGCTTAATCATAAGCTGGTGGATCTGTTCATCTTTCTCTTCCCAGATCTGATTTAACCAGCGCTGAAATTCAACACGACATTGAGGCTCAGAAAAGTAGCGCTTGTTATCGACCTCGGGTACTGGAAGCACCTGAACTCTAATCACAATCTTCTTAATCTTGCCATGCATGACTTCAGATAGCGGATCGTCTTGTGCCTCGGGATAGACCAAGGTGACATTGAGTAAGTTGGTAAATTGTTCGCCCATCGCTGATAGCGTAAAGGCGATGCCTCCAGCTTTAGGGCGCAATAGGTAGCGATAAGGTGAGTCTTGACGTGCATGCTTCTCTTTGGTGAATCGACTACCTTCGACATAGTTGATGATAGAGGTCGGCATGGTCTTAAATTTTTCACAGGCACGTCTGGTAGAGATAAGATCTTTACCTTTAAGTTTTGGGTTTTTCTTTAATTTTGCAGGGCTAGTACGGCTCATAAAAGGCATATCGAGTGCCCAACAACCTAGTCCTAAAAAGGGAATATACATTAGCTCTCTTTTAAGGAAAAACTTAAGCATGGGAATGTGATTTCTTAGTACATAGGTTTGAGCTGCGATATCGAAGCCACTGAGGTGATTACTGATGAGCAGATACCAGTCATTTTCATTGAGATTTTCTAGCCCTTCAATATCCCACTCGATATCGGCAAGTAGGAATAAAATCCCCCCATTACAGGTCGCCCATGCCCACATAAAGCGGTTCATTATTTTAGTCAGAAAGTTGCGGCCAGCGGTAAATGGCACGAACAGTTTTATGATCCCGCCGAGGCTGATTAAGCCTGCCCAGACAGTGGTATTGATCGCTAATAGCACTGAGCTTATAAAATAAAGCACTGAACCTGGTAAGAAATTTAACATCGTTCGGTTATACCTTTTTCTTTGCGGTTTTTTCTTGGGCGAGCAGATCGAGTGTTTGATCTTTCTCGAACCAAATTTTATTGAGTTGCTCTTGGAAAGCAATTTTAAACTCACGATCCTTCATATAATCACCGCGCATTTCACTCGGTATCTCAGATACGCGAATATGCACATGGACATCTTTTACTTGGCCGCTGATATAGTCCCAGTAGCTAGGTACTTTGTCAGGATAATAGATAGAGACATCAACCAGCTTATGAATATGCTCTCCCATCGCCGATAAGGCAAACGCTAAACCGCCAGCTTTAGGTTTAAGTAGATGCTTAAATTGAGAATTTTGCTTCTGGTGTTTCTCAGTCGCAAAACGCGTGCCTTCGACAAAATTCATCACACTAACAGGCTTGGATTTGAACTTTGCACAGGCTTTGCGGGTGATCTCAATATCTTTGCCTTTTAGCTTAGGATTTTTCCTCAGCTGAGCCGTGCTGTAACGGCGCATAAAAGGAAAATCCAATGCCCACCAGGCCAATCCCAGAAATGGGACGAAGATCAGCTCTTTCTTGAGAAAGAACTTCAAAAAAGGAATTTTTCTATTGAGTGCTTTCTGCAGTATCAGGATATCGACCCAAGATTGATGATTGGCAATGACCATATACCACTCTTTTGTGGAGAGCTCTGCATCACTATGGATATGGACTCTTACTGGATGAAATATTCGTTCGATTAAGCCGTTGATCGTGATCCAGGCTGTGGCACAGTTATCGACAAACGCCGAACAGGCGGTTTGGGTCACTGTGATCGGGATGAGTTTAATCGGGCTAAAAATGATGATGGGAAGCACCCAGAAAATAGTATTCGCTAGCCAGCACACGAATGCCAGACAGCCTCTGATTAATGACAAAACTCTACCCACTTAAGATCCCTTCAAAATTGGAGACCTATACTACTCTCAGAAGGCTATTTGCTCAATCGCGATGTGGCCGCTAACAGAAATTTTCACAATAACTTATAGCTATCTATGAGGGATATTTGCTGTTAAAGCTTAATACTGAGCTTTTAAGCTATTCAAAAGTCGGTCCATGGCCCTATAGCCTAGTGCTTGGGCAATATGCCTGCGTTCAACGTTAGTGCACTTATTTAAGTCGGCAATGGTGCGCGCAACTCTTTGTAAGCGATGGTAACTCCTGACCGATAAACCTAATTTGTTGACGCTTTGTTCCAGAAATAGCAAATCGACCTGCTTGAAATTACCCAACTGCTTTAGCTGCTTGGCCGTTAAGTCACTGTTTAGTACTCCAGCCCGTGCCAGCTGTGATTCTCTGGCAGCTTTAACCCGCAATGCGATGGATTTACTGGTTTCTGCTGCAGCAGTTTTTTGAGTTAACGCACCGTCAGGAAGTCGTGGAACTTCGATAGTCAGATCGAATCTATCTAAAAAAGGCCCAGATAGCCTAGAGAGATATCTCTGGATTTGATCGGGTGTTGCTCTGGCATTATTGGTATCGCCACATGGGCTAGGGTTCATCGCGGCGATTAATTGGAATCGGCTGGCGAAGGTAAGCTTAGCGGCGGCGCGTGAGATAACCACTTCACCAGCTTCCATAGGTTCTCGCAGGCAATCGAGTACCTTACGTGGAAATTCGACCACCTCATCGAGAAACAGTACGCCGCGATGAGCCAAAGATATCTCGCCAGGCTTTGGGTTGCTACCACCCCCCACCAATGAAATTGCTGAGCTAGTATGATGAGGATTTCTAAAAGGTCGCCGGTAAAAATTGTGTGGGTCGATAAATTGGCCTGCTACCGAGTGGAGTGTCGCGACCTCTAAGGCTTCGTCGTAATTGAGTGGTGGCAGTAGTTGCATCATTCTACTGGCCAGCATACTTTTTCCGGTTCCAGGAGGACCCAATAAAAGTAGATTGTGGTTGCCTGCTGCCGCGATTTCTAAGCCTAGCTTGGCCTGATATTGACCAACAACATCACTAAAACATAGCTGAGGTTCTGCGTCATTGGTATTGATCCACTCCAGTCCTGGTTCAATACCGGGAAGTTGAGATTGGCCATGTAAATATTCACTCAGGCCTTGTAGGTGGGAAGCAAAATAAACCTTATTGAAGCCCACTAGTTCGGCCTCGGAGCGATTATCTAAGGGGAGCACCAAAGCTGTATCTTGTTGACGAGCCTCTACGATAACAGGCAGAAGGCCATGACAGTGTCTGATATGGCCTGAAAGGGCCAGTTCGCCGACAAACTCATGTTTATCGAGTGATTTTTTTGGGATTTGATCTGATGCTGCCAAGATGCCGATAGCAATGGGTAGATCATAGCGCCCGCCTTGCTTAGGCAGGTCGGCTGGAGCCAAGTTTACTGTGATGCGTCGCATGGGAAATTCAAATCCCGCATTGATAATCGCGCTACGTACGCGTTCCTTCGCTTCTTTGACTGAGGTCTCAGGTAAGCCAACGAGATTGAATGCGGGTAAGCCATTACTGAGATGAACTTCGACGGTGACAAGAGGGGCTTCTACTCCCTTATTGGCTCTAGTGGCGACACAGGCGAGGGCCATAAACAAATCCTTTTGTTTAGCTGAAGCGTTATCTGGGCTGTTGTTATGAGTGTAGCAGGTAAACCTTGTCAGCTCCTTTGTTGAACGACACCTAAGAGGTTTATCAAAGGATAGGTTATGGATGGAGTACAAGTTATAGTGCTTAAAAATGTCACTAGACGACCGGTCTAGTTTGGCGTAAACTCGCTTCCCATGAAAACAGAATCTCCAACACAATCCACTCGTCAGCATATTCTCGACATTGGCTACAAGCTGATCGTCGCTAAGGGATTTTCCTGTGTGGGATTATCGCAACTGCTGCAAGCGGCAGAGGTGCCAAAGGGCTCCTTTTATCATTATTTCAAGTCGAAAGAGCAGTTTGGTGAAGCGCTTATCCAAGGCTATTTCGACAGCTATAAATCGGATCTAGATAACCTGTTTGGTAATACTAGTCTGAGCGGTTATGAACGCTTGATGACGTACTGGCAGCGATGGCTGACAGCGCAGACCCAAGGTTGTATCGATCAGAAATGCTTGGTGGTTAAACTCAGTGCTGAGGTTGCCGATCTCTCAGAGACGATGCGCTTGGCCCTGCTAAGAGGTTCGGCTGTTGTTATTCAGCAACTAAATGATTGTATTGCGGTGGGTGTCAAAGATGGTTCCATCGCGGAGCAAGAGTCACAATCCACAGCCGAAATGTTGTACCACATGTGGCTAGGTGCCAGTTTGATGAATAAATTGGGCCATAGCTCAGATGCTCTCGATAGAGCGTTAGAGACAACTAAATCTGTACTGCAGCCTAAAGTTTGAAATACAAATAAATTAAAATCCTGCCTACCTAATAGTTAAAGGTACGCGGGGATTTTTTTCAATAAATACTAGACGACTGGTCTATTTTTATCTTGTTAGTGATTAGATAGAGCAGTTCAAATAAGATAATTAGTGTGAGGCAATACCATGTTTAATTTCGATTACTACAACCCGACTCGTATCAGCTTTGGTAAAGGGAAAATTAGTGAGCTTGATAAGTTAGTCCCGCAAGATGCCAAAGTATTGGTGCTATTTGGCGGTAGCAGTGCCCGTAAAACTGGCACCTTAGATGAGGTTAAGCAGGCCCTGGGTCAGCGTGAGTTACTCGAGTTCGGTGGCATTGAACCTAACCCGACCTATGAGACCTTGATGAAGGCGGTCGAAGTCGTCAAAGCAGAGAAGATCGACTTCTTACTCGCTGTGGGCGGCGGCTCTGTGATAGACGGTACTAAGTTTGTCGCTGCGGCGGCTGTTTTTGAGGGTGAACCTTGGGACATCTTGCTCAATTGGGGCGGGAATGTCACTCAGGCTATGCCTTTTGGCACAGTATTAACTCTACCTGCTACCGGCAGTGAGATGAATAATGCCAGCGTAGTGACCCGTAAATCTATCAAGGCAAAACTGCCGTTCCGTAACGATCTTGTGTATCCGCAGTTTTCGGTTTTGGATCCGACTAAGACCTATACCTTACCTGAGCGTCAGGTGGCTAACGGCGTCGTCGATGCCTTTATTCACATTACTGAGCAATACCTGACATATCCGGTCAATGCCGCGGTGCAAGATAGAATAGCCGAAGGCCTTCTCCAGACGCTTATAGAGTTAGGTCCTCAAGTGTTAGTCAATCCAGATGACTATGATATACGGGCCAACTTGATGTGGGTCGCCACGACAGCGCTCAATGGCACCATAGGTAGCGGCGTTCCCCATGATTGGGCGACACATATGATAGGTCATGAACTCACGGCCCTTTATGACATGGACCATGCTCGCACCTTGGCGGTCATTCTGCCTTCATTGCTGACACTGACAAAAGAAGCTAAGCGTGAAAAATTACTCCAGTTTGCTGATCGTGTGTGGCATCTGCAGGAAGGCAGCGATGATGAAAAGATTGAACTGGCTATCACTAAGACCCGCGAGTTCTTCGAAGCGATGGGGATCCCGACTCGACTATCAGACTATGACTTAGGCAAAGAGGATGTTGATGCTGTTATCGCGCAATTAGAAGCGCACGGCATGGTGGCGCTCGGTGAGCACGAGAATATCGATCTCGCCATGAGTCGCGATATTTTAACCTTAGCGCTATAACTTATTTGAATCTATTTCAAGCCGTCGAGTACGGCTTGTTAGCTCGGCTAACGACTAATACCTTTGGGTATGAGATTACTTTTTGAATATTAAGGATCAAAAATGAACATTCTTATGGTACTGACTTCTCACGATAAGCTCGGCGATACTGGTCTTAAGACAGGCTTCTGGTTAGAAGAGTTTGCTGCGCCCTTTTATGTATTTAAAGATAAGGGCCACAGTATTACATTGGCCTCTCCCTTAGGTGGCCAGCCGCCTTTGGACCCTAAGAGTGATGAAATCGATTTTCAAACGGCGGCGACAGATAGATTCGCCAAAGACTCAGATTCTCAGGCGCTACTGGCTAATACTCAGGTTTTAAATAGCATTAATGCCGAAGATTACGACGCGGTATTTTATCCCGGTGGTCATGGTCCATTATGGGATCTGGCCGAAGATAAAGATTCTATCGCACTGATAGAAGCGGTCCATCAGTCAGGCAAGGTACTTGGGCTAGTATGTCATGCACCAGCGGCGCTACAGTATCCCAAAGGGACCGATGGCAAGCCGTTAGTCGATGGTAAACAAGTCACTGGGTTCAGTAACTCAGAAGAAGATGCGGTGCAGTTGACAGATATCGTGCCTTTCTTAGTGGAAGATATGCTGCAACAAAAGGGCGGCACTTATGTGAAGGGCGATGACTGGGCAAGTTTTATCGTCACCGACGGTAACTTGATCACAGGTCAAAATCCCGCATCATCAGATGCGGTAGCCCAAGCCATGATGGCGCAACTTAACCGTTAAGGAAGACCGTTATGATCACCTTGCATCATCTAAATAAGTCGCGCTCTAAACGTATCATCTGGTTGCTCGAAGAGTTGGGTCAGGCTTATGAGATCAGGAGCTATCAACGTGACAGCCAGACATTTTTGGCGCCACCCGAGCTTAAGCAGATCCACGCTCTGGGCAAGTCTCCTGTTATCGAGTTCGATGGTCAGGTTATCGCCGAGTCTGGTGCGATCACCGAGTATCTGATTGAGCGGTTCGCGTCCGACAGGTTAGCACCGGCTCGTAATAGCCAAGATCACATCGATTATCTACAATGGATCCACTTTGCAGAGAGCTCGGCAATATTGCCTCTGCTACTGCGCATGTTCGTCGAAAAAGATGGCTGCACCACGAACTTCCTCGAAGGTTATGCCAAGGTGGAAGTGGAGAAGGTGCTGAATTATTTCAACGATATGCTCGAAGATAAATCCTATTTAGTCGCTGGCAAGCTCAGTGGTGCGGATATCATGATGTCCTTTATCGTTGAGATAGTGCAGAACAATGGCGAATTGAGTAAGTATCCCCATATTGAACGATACGGAGCATTATTAGGTCAGCATTCCAACTGGTTAAAGTCGGTTGAGATTGAAGCTGAACTGGATAAAACCGCTTAATGGTCAGCTTGAAAAAGAGCTAAGCTCACTGCTTTGAGTCTATCTCTTTTTCTCTATTTAGCTGTCTAGCGGGTTATAAAGTTATTCTATATAACCAATTACTCTTATGATTAGATGTTTTATCTAGAAATTAGTTTAAAATTTACTTTCTGCCAATGGTTCTATGAATAAGAGTCACAATTATGCGTTATGAAGTTTGGGAACAGCTAAGGGTTGAAGCCGAAGCCTTGGTTCGTAAAGAACCTTTACTGGCTAGTCATGTTTACTCATCAATACTCAATCATGAGTGTTTAGGCTCGGCATTAAGTTTTATTGTGGCCAATAAACTTTCCGATAGTGTGGTTTCACCTTTTACCTTTCGTGAGCTTTTCGACAAGGCCTTTATTCATTGCGATCAGATGCTGACCAATGTGGCTACCGATATCAAGGCGGTAAAAGAACGCGATCCAGCAATTGTTAGCTACCTAACCGTTATCCTGAACCTCAAAGGTTTTCAAGCTATTCAGGTGCATCGTTTGGCTAACTGTTTGTGGAATCAAGGGCGCACTGAGCTAGCTCAGTTTATTCAGAGCCGTAACTCCGAAGTATTTGGTGTCGATATACACCCTGCTTGTAAAATGGGCACAGGCATTATGTTTGACCATGCAACAGGCATAGTTATCGGTGAAACAGCGGTAATTGATAATAACGTATCGATACTTCAAGGCGTGACATTAGGTGGTACGGGTAATCAGCAGGGAGATCGTCACCCTAAAATTCGTGCAGGCGTGATGATTGGGGCGGGCACACAAGTCTTGGGTAATATCGAGGTGGGTGAAGGGGCTAAAATTGGTGCAGGCTCGGTGGTATTAACCAATGTTGCCGCTCACACCACGGTCGTAGGCGTACCCGCTAAAACAGTGGGTAGACCCGCGTCTATGTGCCCAGCCGAAACGATGGAACAGACGATCTTCGAGTCAGATTGTTAACTAGAATTCAGTGCATCCAATAAGCAAACATTCAGTCATGGAGCATCAGTCATGAATAAATCGTTCATGGCAGTGCTTCTTTTTTATATAAACCACTAATTATGTCAGATGAGTTTGATATATCTGGTAATGCTCATCGTTCTTCTTAGCGTGGTACATGGCCGTATCGGCACTCTTCATGATACTTTTTCTGTTATCACCATCTTTTGGATATTGAGCGATGCCGATACTGACGCCTATGATGAGGGAATGGCTTTCACAACTGATCTCTTTCAGTAACTCGTTTTGTATAGCTTGAGCTATGATGACGGCATCTTCGGCCAAGGTTGATGGCAGTACCACAGTAAGCTCATCTCCACCGAGTCTCGCAGAAATGGCATCTTGTGGGATCATCTTAGTTATTCTGTCTGCAACGACCTGTAGTACGTGATCGCCTTCTGCATGACCGAAAGTATCGTTAATCATTTTAAAATCATCAAGATCCATCATTAGGCAGCTAAACACCTGATCTTCTTCGGCAATCAGCTTATCGATATCCTCATAAAATTGATTGCGGTTGGGCAGGCCTGTTAATGGGTCATGGTGAGTCTGATAGTGTTTTTCTTGGATGGTTTTCTTTAGCTTAAAAATAGTCTCCCGACTCATCTTAGTCACGAGCCAGACGAAGCCACCGCCACCACAGAAGATGATCGCTATGATTAAATCTAAGGTGTCGACCTTATGAGTAAACAGGGTCCATAAAAATCCCAGATAGCCGAAAATAAACATAAAGATCATGCTGAGTAAGACTAGCCAGCCATTATGTTGATGATCTGGGATATTGCACACCTGGTGAGTGGGAACCAGAGAGGCAATCAACCCTAACAATCCAATAATTACCAAGACAATCGCAACAATATCCATAGTGCTCTGTTGATAGTTCCATTAAGTAATATTAAGCAGGCTTGTTGTGGACGATTTTTATTGGCTTAAGTATAGATGAACTTATTGGGAGGGCGCGAAGGTGAACCTAGCACCTACTATTTAGATGCTATTTTTTGCTTTATACGGATAGGTACTAGAGAAACTTACCTATATCACCTTCAAAAAGGCGGCAAGGATAGGATCTTCAAGCCGATTTTTTTTACAGCAGCATCCCAACTCGAAAGGGGGAATGTCTATAGGTGTGGGGATGATTTGAATACGATCTCTCACTGGGCTGTTAGTGATAACCACTTCAGGGGTAATACTGACGCCACAACCAAGTGCCACCATAGAGGCAATCGCTTCTTGTCCAGAGACTTGGGCATAAATATTAGGGATGAGCCCAAGTTGTTTAAACCAGTTGTCGATACGTCGCCTTCCCGGGCCGTGTTCAGGCACGATAAAGGGCAGGCGATCCCAGGGAACATAAGACTCTGTTAATAGTTCTTGCACCTGACAACGGTATGTCGGGGCTATGATGACTAGAGGAATGTCATCTATCTTGGCGAAATATAGATTTTCAGGGAAAGGGTCTGGTAGGGCGGCGATGGCGATATCGACGCGATTATTTTTGACTTCATTCACTGCGTTGGCGGCATCACCCGTTGTCAGGGTGATTTCAACCAAAGGGTGTTCACGTCTAAAACTATCGAGTAGCCCAGGCAGATGGCTATAAGCTGCAGTGACCGAGCAGTAAAGGTTTAGCCGACCTCTGAGCAGATCTTGCTTTGGGTCAATCTTGGTCTTAAGTTTGGTCCAATGATCTAGAGTCTGTTCGGCGAAGTGGCGGTATTCAACGCCAGCGCTGGTCAGGGACACACTGCGGTTATCACGTAGGAAAAGCTTGGCACCAACCTCATCTTCTAGCCTCTGCATGGCTCGGCTCAATGTCGATGGGCTGACATGCATCGCCTGAGCGGTTCTGGAAAAGTGTAGGCTTTCCGAGAGATGCAGGTAGAGTTTGATTGTTTTTATGTCCATTTTTACCTCATCAGGATTCAGGTGCCCAGCTATTCGGTATTGCAATATCTGCAACGCAGTATCCCGAATATATCATTTTAAGCAATCTAAATCATGAGCTATAGTGATCTCAATCACTGCTCTAGCGCATCTTATTTCAGCGCGTGGAGCAAGTTTCCTAAATTCGATACAGAAGGTGGTATATCAGATGGCTAACTATTTTAACTCTCTGAACTTGCGTCAACAATTAGAACAGCTGGCACAGTGCCGCTTTATGGATCGTAATGAATTTAGTGAAGGCTGTGACTTCATTAAGGGCTGGAACATTGTCATTCTAGGCTGTGGTGCTCAAGGTCTAAATCAGGGCTTGAACATGCGTGACTCTGGTCTGAATATCGCTTATGCGCTTCGCGCCGAGGCGATTGAAGAGCAACGTGCTTCATATCAAAAAGCAACCGGCAATGGTTTCCGCGTAGGCACTATCGAAGAGCTTATTCCCGATGCCGATCTCGTACTAAACTTGACGCCAGATAAGCAGCACACTAACGCTGTGACGACTGTTATGCCGTTGATGAAGCAAGGCGCAACTCTGTCTTACTCTCACGGTTTCAATATCGTTGAAGAGGGGATGCAGGTTCGTGAAGACATCACAGTCATCATGGTCGCACCTAAGTGTCCTGGCACCGAAGTACGTGAAGAATATAAGCGTGGATTTGGTGTGCCGACTCTGATTGCGGTTCACCCTGAGAACGACCCTCAAGGTCAAGGTTTCGATATCGCTAAGGCTTATGCCAGTGCAACAGGTGGCGACCGTGCGGGTGTGCTTCACTCATCATTCATTGCAGAAGTTAAGTCTGACCTTATGGGTGAGCAGACCATTCTTTGTGGCATGCTACAAACAGGCGCAATTCTTGGTTACGAGAAGATGGTTGCCGACGGTGTAGAGCCTGGTTATGCAGCGAAACTGATTCAACAAGGTTGGGAAACAACCACTGAGGCGCTTAAGCATGGTGGTATTACCAACATGATGGATCGCCTGTCTAATCCAGCCAAGATCAAAGCATTCGATATGGCTGACGAGTTAAAGGTCATTCTTGCTCCTCTGTTCGAAAAGCACATGGATGACATCATAGGTGGTGAGTTCTCTCGTACCATGATGACCGATTGGGCTAATGATGATGCAAATTTGCTGAAGTGGCGCGCCGAGACGGGTGAAACCGCCTTCGAAAATGCCCCCGTTAGCGATGAAGATATCGATGAGCAGACTTATTTCGATAAAGGTATCTTCCTTGTGGCCATGATTAAGGCGGGTGTTGAGCTAGCGTTCGATACTATGGTTTCTGCCGGTATCATCCAAGAGTCGGCTTATTATGAGTCGCTACATGAAACCCCACTTATTGCTAACACCATTGCGCGTAAGCGTCTCTATGAGATGAACGTGGTTATCTCAGATACTGCAGAATACGGTTGTTACCTGTTTAACCATGCAGCCGTACCTATGCTGCGTGAATATGTACAGAACATGTCCCCAGAGTTCTTAGGCCGCGGACTAACTGATAGCAACAATGGTGTCGATAACCAGCGCTTAATCGAAGTGAACGCCGCCATTCGTGGTACAGGCGTTGAAAAGATAGGTGCCGAGCTACGTGGTCATATGACGGCTATGCAGCAAATTGTCGAAGAGAAGTAAAAGATAATTTCAAGATAGAGGCTAGGTTACCGAGTCATTTAAAGCGCTGACTGAATGTTATCGTTTGAATATTGAAACTAAGTGTTTCTTCTCGGTAAAAGGTTTTTGTTGTGTTTTTTATTGGCTTTGTGGTATTGATTAATGGTCTTGAGAATTAATGATCTCGAGAGAGTTAATCAAACAGACACCGAATTTAAGCAAACTAATTAGGAAACAGTGTAAACATGATAAACCAAGCTGCCCTACTCATTATTGAGATTATTACCGTGGTGATTATTAGATCACAGCGGGGGGCTCCCATGGCGCATCGAAACACCTAATTAGGTAAAGATTGCAACTAACCCCCCGCTCCGAAAGGACCGGGGGGTTTTTCGTTTAAAGCCCAGATGAAAGATAAGACTTAGGCTTTACCCTACAAATACTGGACAGTGAACGTTCAGCAAAGAGTGAGAGATGCAAATGGAACAAGGGCAGACACAGCAAGGTGATCCTAAAAACGGGCAAGCGGAGCAAGGCGAGACTCATTCCCCACAAAGGATGCGTGGTGCCGATGCGGTTATCAAGGCATTGGTCGACCATGGGGTCACTAATATCTTTGGTTATCCAGGTGGCGCTATTATGCCTATCTATGACGCACTCTATGGCGCTCCTGTTGAACACCTTCTTAGTCGTCATGAACAAGGTGCAGCTTTTGCGGCTCTAGGTTATGCCCGTGCGACAGGCAAGACAGGCGTGTGTTTTGCAACATCAGGTCCGGGGGCTACCAATCTTGTTACTTCACTCGCTGATGCCTTGCTCGATTCGGTCCCTGTCGTTGCTATCACAGGTCAGGTCTCTACTGCCGTTATCGGGACTGATGCGTTTCAGGAGATCGATGTTCTGGGTATGTCGCTGTCGTGTACTAAACACAGCTTCATGGTGACAGAGATGGATCAGCTAGTGCCGACCCTTTATAAAGCCTTTGAGATAGCGGCATCCGGTCGACCAGGTCCTGTATTGGTTGATATTCCTAAAGATATTCAGATTGGCATGATGGAGTATAAGACTCCACAGCAAGAGAAAATGTCGCTACCAGTATTTGAAAGTGCAGATATTGATGCTGCACTGACGCTGCTTAACCAAACCAAGAAACCTATGCTCTATGTGGGCGGTGGTGTCGGTATGGCCAAAGCCGTACCTGAGTTACGTGAATTTATTGAGGTGACTGGGATCCCCTCTGTGGCAACGCTTAAGGGTTTGGGCACTATTGAGAAAGAGACTGCAGGCTATTTAGGGATGTTGGGCATGCATGGCTCGAAAGCGGCAAATATTGCCGTTCAGGAGTGCGACTTATTAATCGTTGTCGGCGCACGTTTCGATGATCGGGTTACCGGTCGTTTAGCCTCTTTTGCCGAACACGCCAAGGTGATCCATCTAGATATCGATGCCGCAGAACTCGGTAAGCTACGCTTGCCGGAAGTCGCCATTGCCGGTGATCTACGTCAGATACTGCCAGCATTGGCCACTGAGCTGGAAATCGCTCCTTGGTGCGCTGAAGTTGAGCTGCTAAAAGACGAGCATCAGTGGAATTATGACCGTCCCGGTGAGCTGATTTTTGCTCCTGCTATGCTGAAGCGCTTAGCAGATAAGCTGCCAGAGGATAGTGCGGTATGTTGTGATGTAGGTCAGCATCAGATGTGGGTGGCGCAGCATATGTGGTTCCGTAATCCTGAAGATCATCTATCTAGTTCAGGCCTTGGCACCATGGGGTTCGGTTTACCAGCCGCTATTGGCGCTAAGGTTTCTCGTCCCGATGCTACCGTGGTTGCCGTTTCTGGCGATGGCTCATTTATGATGAACGTACAGGAACTCACTACGATTAAGCGTCGTAAGTTAGCGGTAAAAATTCTGCTTATCGACAACCAAAAGTTGGGCATGGTGAAACAGTGGCAGCAGCTGTTCTTTGAAGAGCGCTATAGCGAGACTGACCTTTCCGATAACCCGGACTTTGTCACCTTGGCATCGGCATTCGATATCCCCGGCCGTACCATCACCACAACAGATCAAGTGGAAGAAGCGTTAGAGCACTTAGTCAACTGTGAAGGCCCATACCTGCTGCATGTGAAAATAGATGACGCTCACAATGTCTGGCCGCTCGTCCCACCAGGAGCTTGTAACAGAGACATGATGGAAGAGATGGATAAACAGACTTAACGCTGTGTGGTCACTCATCCCACAAGAATCGTGCTTATAGTCACGACATGATGGAAGAGATGGATTAACGCACAAAGCAGGTAAAGAACAAGTGGATAGGGAGTAGAGATGAGTTATCAATTGAGCTTAACCTTAGTACAGCAGCCTGAAGTGTTGGAGCGTGTATTGAGAGTGGTGCGTCATCGTGGTTTTAAGGTGACCAAGATGGAGATGCAGCTAGCAGATGACACTGCACTGCTACACATGCAGGTTGAGAGTGACCGAGCGATTGAATTATTAACCAATCAAATAGAGAAGCTTTATGACGTTATTAATTGCCAAGTGAAGCTTCAGTGAGCAGTGAGTAGATCATTAGGCCCGATTTTAAATTTAGATAACGTACAGCGAAAAGCTAAAGCATTGCAGTAGCTATTGTAGAGAGTGAGGAGATTGAGATGACCGCGAAGAAAGCAGAGTTTATATGGTTTAATGGTGAGATGATGCCTTGGGGTGATGCTAAGGTGCATGTTATGTCCCATGGCCTACATTATGGCTCGTCTGTCTTCGAGGGGATCCGTGTCTATGATACCCATATCGGTCCCGCGGGGTTTCGTCTAACCGACCATGTTCAGCGTCTGTTCGATTCGGCTAAGATCTATCGTATGCCAATTCCTTATACATTAGATGAACTGATGCAAGCCTGCAGTGATAGTGTGCAGCAAAATGGCCTCAAGAGTGCCTACATTCGTCCGTTAGCTTTTTATGGTGATGTAGGCATGGGG
The DNA here is from genome assembly GCF_007004545.3 of Shewanella eurypsychrophilus. Classification (NCBI taxonomy): domain Bacteria; kingdom Pseudomonadati; phylum Pseudomonadota; class Gammaproteobacteria; order Alteromonadales; family Shewanellaceae; genus Shewanella; species Shewanella eurypsychrophilus. Next base: position 542,291 of record NZ_CP045503.2, read on the forward strand.
ATCACCCCACCTAAAGATGCCGTGTGTGATGTTATGGTCGCAGCCTTTCCCTGGGGAGCCTATTTAGGTGAAGACAGTATGGAAGCGGGTGTTGATGTTGCCGTCAGCTCCTGGAACCGACTCGCGCCCAATACCATACCTACGGGCGCCAAAGCGGGGGGGAATTATTTGTCATCGATTCAGATCTCGACAGAGGCAAAACGCAACGGTTTCGATGAAGGTATCGCACTCGATGTAAATGGCCTGGTGAGTGAAGGTGCAGGTGCCAACCTATTTGTGGTAAAAAAAGGTAAAATCTATACGCCGCCAGCGACCGCTGCCATTTTGATGGGCTTGACCCGAGATAGCATCATGATCTTGGCTCGTGATAAGGGCTATGAAGTTGTTGAAGAGGCGATGTCACGAGAGTTTCTCTACCTTGCTGACGAGATATTTATGACCGGCACAGCCGCAGAAATTGTGCCTGTACGTAGCGTAGATAGAATTGAAGTGGGTACGGGCAAACGTGGCCCGATCACTAAGTCGATTCAGGACAGTTTCTTCGGCCTGTTTAATGGTGAGACCGAAGACAAGTGGGGTTGGTTAGAGGTTTTATAAAAGAAGGTTTTAGGTTTTAGAACCTAGGTCCTAGGAAAGCAAAAAATACAGCAGCCTAAGAGTTGACTCTTGGACTTAAAAATTAATTTGAAGGTAAGATTGAGTCGTTTCTTCATCCTAGGAACTCGTACCTTCTCAATAAGGACAATCGCAATGCCAAAATTACGTTCAGCTACCAGTACCGAAGGTCGTAACATGGCCGGAGCTCGCGCCCTATGGCGTGCAACCGGCGTTAAAGATGGTGATTTTGGTAAGCCAATTATTGCGATTTCCAACTCTTTCACTCAATTTGTTCCCGGCCATGTACACCTTAAAGACATGGGCTCATTAGTCGCCGGTGCTATCGAAGAAGCGGGCGGAATTGCCAAAGAGTTTAATACTATCGCGGTAGATGACGGTATTGCCATGGGTCATGGCGGTATGTTGTACAGCTTGCCATCGCGTGATCTTATTGCTGACAGCGTCGAGTACATGGTTAATGCCCACTGCGCCGACGCGTTAGTGTGTATCTCCAACTGTGACAAAATTACCCCAGGCATGCTGATGGCGGCATTACGTCTAAATATTCCGGTAATTTTCGTCTCCGGTGGCCCAATGGAAGCGGGCAAGACTAAGCTTTCTGACAAGATCATCAAGCTCGACTTAGTTGATGCAATGGTGGCTGGCGCTGACAGTCGCGTATCGGATGCTGACAGTGAACAAATCGAACGTAGTGCTTGCCCTACTTGTGGGTCATGCTCCGGTATGTTTACCGCCAACTCGATGAACTGCTTAACCGAAGCCTTAGGTTTATCTCTGCCTGGTAATGGTTCAATGCTGGCGACACATGCAGATCGTCGCGAACTTTTCTTAGAAGCGGGTCGCCGCATCATGGATCTTGCGACCCGTTATTATAGAGATGACGATGAGTCAGCGCTGCCGCGTAACATAGCTAACTTCAAGGCGTTCGAAAATGCCACGGTCTTAGATATCGCCATGGGCGGATCGAGTAACACGGTATTGCACCTGATAGCCGCGGCTCATGAGGCAGAAGTTGATTTCACCATGGCTGATATCGACAGACTTTCACGTAAAGTGCCTCATCTGTGTAAAGTAGCCCCAGCGACACCAGAATACCATATGGAAGACGTGCATCGTGCCGGTGGCGTGATGGGGATTTTGGGCGAGCTCGATAGAGCGGGCTTGCTCCATAACGACGCATATCATGTTGCAGGTAAGAGTTTAAAAGACGTATTAGCCAAATGGGACATTGCTCAAAGCGATGATGCAAGCGTACATAAGTTTTACTCAGCGGGCCCTGCCGGCATTCCAACGACTAAGGCATTTAGCCAATCTTGTCGCTGGGATAGCGTAGATGATGACCGCGAAGCTGGTTGTATCCGCAAGCGTGAGTTTGCCTTCAGTCAAGAAGGTGGTTTGGCTGTCCTTGCCGGTAATATCGCACTCGATGGTTGTATTGTTAAGACCGCAGGTGTCGATGAAGAAAATCATATTTTTATTGGCTCGGCTCGCGTTTATGAAAGCCAAGATGACGCGGTTGCAGGTATTTTAAATGGTGAAGTGGTAGCCGGTGATGTGGTGGTTATTCGCTATGAAGGCCCTAAGGGAGGCCCTGGTATGCAGGAGATGCTTTACCCGACCAGTTACCTTAAGTCACGTGGCCTGGGTAAGGCTTGTGCCCTTATCACAGATGGTCGTTTCTCCGGTGGTACTTCAGGCCTGTCTATCGGCCATGTTTCTCCAGAAGCTGCGGCTGGTGGCACCATAGGTCTGGTTGAGACCGGTGACAGAATTGAAATTGATATTCCGGCTCGCTCGATCAAACTTGCTATCAGCGATACTGAGTTAGCGGCTCGTCGCACTGCAATGGAAGGCCGTGGTAAGCAAGCGTGGAAGCCAGTGAATCGTGAACGCTCTGTTTCTCTGGCACTCAAGGCCTATGCACTTCTTGCAACCAGTGCCGATAAAGGTGCTGTGCGAGATGTAACCATGCTGGAGGATTAATATGACGACTCTTGCTTCAAGCTCACAAGAAGGTTCAACCACAAACTTGCAAGTGGATTTGGCTCACTATTATCTGCAGAAGACCTTGCTGTCTTCTGTCTATGATGTGGCCAAAGTTACCCCACTCTCTAGCTTAAATAAATTGTCAGCTCGTCTAGGTTGCCAGGTGTTTCTTAAGCGTGAGGATATGCAGCCAGTACACTCTTTTAAGCTGCGTGGCGCTTACAATAAAATATCTGAATTGACTAGCGATGAGTGTCAATCTGGCGTGGTATGTGCCTCTGCGGGCAATCATGCTCAAGGGGTTGCCATGTCGGCAGTCGCTCGTGGTATTAGCGCCGTTATCGTGATGCCAGAAACCACACCAGAGATTAAAGTTGATGCGGTTAGACGTCTCGGCGGTAAAGTCGTTCTCCACGGTCAGGCATTCGATCAGGCCAATGCTCATGCTCAAAAACTCGCCGAGACTGAAGGGCGAGTGTATGTCGCGCCATTTGATGATGAGGCGGTGATTGCCGGTCAAGGAACCGTCGCTCAAGAGATGCTGCAGCAGCAAAGAGATTTAGAGATTGTTTTTGTACCCGTTGGTGGTGGTGGCCTGATCGCCGGTATTGCCGCATTTTATAAAGCCGTTATGCCCCAAGTTAAAATCATCGGTGTAGAGCCGGAAGATTCTGCTTGCTTGAAAGCAGCACTGCAAGCCGATGAACGTGTGGTCCTGTCTCAAGTTGGCTTATTTGCCGATGGTGTGGCCGTTAAGCAGATCGGCGCTGCGCCATTTGAAGTCGCTCGTCAGTATGTGGATGGGGTGATAACCGTAAGCTCAGATGAGATCTGTGCTGCGGTTAAAGATATTTTCGAAGATACTCGCGCCATCGCCGAGCCAGCCGGTGCACTATCACTTGCCGGTCTCAAGAAATATATGGGTGATGCCGGTCAAGGCGAGAAAGTGGCCGCCATTCTCAGTGGCGCCAATGTTAACTTTCATAGCCTGAGATATATCTCCGAGCGCTGTGAACTTGGAGAGAAAAAAGAGGCTATTCTGGCGGTTAAAGTCCCTGAACGTCCTGGTATCTTTCTGCGTTTTTGTGAGCTGTTAGAAAAACGCGTGATGACCGAATTTAACTATCGATTTAGCAGTCGCGATAAAGCGGTGGTTTTTGCTGGGATCCGTTTGTCTGAAGGGCAGAGTGAGCTCGATGAGATCATCGCTAGGCTGGAGAATGATGGTTTTGAAGTTCAAGATCTCTCCCATGATGAAACCGCTAAGTTACATGTTCGCTATATGGTGGGCGGTCTGCCACCAGAGGAGCTTGATGAGCGGTTACTTAGCTTCGAGTTCCCAGAGCATCCAGGCGCGCTATTTAAGTTTCTGACTACTCTGCAGAGCAAATGGAATATTAGTTTGTTCCATTACCGCAACCACGGCGCCGCTTTTGGTAAGGTATTAGCAGGTTTTGAGGTTCCTGAATCTGATAATGAGGCTTTCCAGCAGTTTTTGACTGAGCTTGGATTTGTGTATCAGGAGGAGACTAATAGCCCTGCCTATAAGCTCTTCTTGGATAATAGAGAGTAAGTCTTGTGAGACTCATGGTGTAAGCATTTATAAGAAGGGACGCATTTGCGTCCTTTTTTATGATATGGTCAATATTCAAACACTAGTTTGAATATGAGTTAGCCTTAAGTCCACTTGCGCTAAACTGCAATCAAGATGATAGTAAAAACAAGATGCCAAAAGGCACATAGTACGAATACTGTTAATACGTAGGGAGTTAGCTATAGCGATAGTTAGGCTGAACAAATAGTTAATACCACATAATCTAGAGTTTTCGAGGAAATATGATGTTAGCAGCACCTAAGATTGATTCGTTTTATCCCCCGCGTAGAACCTTGATGGGACCAGGTCCCTCTGATGTGTATCCTGAAGTGCTCGCCGCACAATCCCGTCCGACTATTGGCCACTTAGACCCACTATTTGTCGGTATGATGGATGAGCTTAAATCACTTATTCAATATGCGTTCCAGACAGAAAATGAGATGACCTTAGCGGTTTCTGCACCAGGCAGTGCCGGTATGGAAACCTGTTTTGTGAATCTTGTTGAAGCTGGTGAAAAGGTCATTGTTTGTCGAAATGGCGTATTTGGCGAGCGCATGCGTCAGAACGTTGAGCGCGTTGGTGCCACAGCGGTTATGGTTGATAACGAGTGGGGTGAGGCGGTCAGCCCTAGCGATGTCGAAGCGGCATTAAAGGCTCATCCAGATGCTAAGTTTTTAGCCTTCGTTCATGCAGAGACTTCTACCGGCGCACTTTCAGATGCTAAGCGTTTATGTGCACTGGCAAAACAATATGATTGCTTATCGATCGTCGATGCCGTGACATCAGTGGGTGGCGTCGAACTTAGGGTCGATGAGTGGGGCATAGATGCTATTTACGCTGGTAGTCAGAAATGTCTATCTTGTGTGCCTGGCTTGTCACCTGTGTCGTTTTCACCTGCTGCAGTGGCAAAGATTAAAGCCAGAACCACTCAGGTACAAAGCTGGTTTTTAGATCAGACATTGGTAATGGGTTATTGGAGCGGTACGGCTGATAACAGTGCCAAGCGCAGTTATCACCATACAGCGCCAGTCAATGCGCTTTATGCGCTACATGAATCTTTACGAATACTGGCCAATGAAGGCTTAGAGGCGGCGTGGCAGCGACATGCAGATATGCATCAGATATTACGCCAAGGCTTAGAAGGTTTAGGGCTAAAGTTTGTTGTCGATGAGGCTTCACGTTTGCCACAGCTCAACGCAGTTTTTATTCCAGCAGGGATAGATGATGTAGCGGTGCGCAACTTGCTTTTAGAAAACTATAACCTTGAAATCGGTGCCGGTCTTGGTGCATTAGCGGGTAAGGCATGGCGTATTGGCTTGATGGGCTTTGGTGCTCGCCGCGAGAATGTGGCCTTGTGTTTAAAGGCGCTGGAAGAAGTACTGAATTAGACAGTTAATTCGTCAATACACTATAGGAAGGCCATTCGATTTCGAATGGCCTTTTTCGTTAAGCACAGTCGTTTTTATAAAAATTAAGTATCAGAGGTTAAAACACTAAAAGGTGTAATCCATTTTTACCCAAGCAGTGCGTCCTGGCTCATTGACCTGAAACATCGGGCTGCTACCTGGAATATCATTACCGGCACCTGAGCGACTGATGTGTTCTGCGTAGGTGATATCAAACAGGTTTTCAACGCCTAGGCTGACAAGAATGCTCTCTTGATGCTTCCAGCTAGCATTTATTGAGAGCGTGCCAAAACTGCTACTGGCCGCTAAATCTTGACCTGAAATATTGCCCTCACCAATAGCTACTCTGTCTTGAGCCGCGACAAGTCGCCAGAGTAAGCCTGCACTCCATTGCTGGTATTGATAATCTAAGGTGAGCCTTCCCTCGAGTGGCGGGATCTGGCCTAAAGGCGTGTTAGCAGTATCATTATCACCATGGCTGTAGCTAACACTGGTTTGGCTTGACCAATGCTCACTAATAGGGAATGTTGCCGCTATCTCCCCGCCATAGACTGTTGCATCAATATTGTAGGCTGACGTTTTATTGCTGTTAGCATCGATAAGAATATAGTCGCTGATCACCCCATAAAATAGCGAGGTTGAGATATCTATTTTACCTTGATAGAGCCAGCCAATATCGAGCTGTGAGGTTTTCTCTGGCGCTAGGTCGAACGCTTTATTCGATATATTGTCGACATCGGCTTTCATTATCTCCCAGTAATCAGGCATACGCTGGGCATGACCCACTCCTGCAAAGTACTGACTGTTGCCAGAAGAGAGCTCATAGCGAGTGTAGCCACTGAATAACTCATCGGTTCTATTGCCGCCTTGGGCAAGCATTAGTTCGGTTTGCCAATAATCTAATCTCACACCTGCAAGCAGCTTACCCTGTGATAGCAGTAGCTCTGATTCGACAAAGAGGCCACTATTTTGGTAGTGCATATTATCGTTGAAGGGCTTTGAGAGGAGATCATCAAGACCATTATCTACACTGGGGTCGATCTTGCGTCCCTCGTGCTTACTGTCCATGTAATCAACACCTAAGGTGAGATTCAAGCTGTCGCTTAAACTCAAGTCAGCCCAAAGGTGTGCTCCCATCGTGGCACGACGAACATTACTCCCAGAGTTAACGCCTTGATCGAACTGATCCATAATATGGTCATTTTCATTGCTATAAGCTTGAAATTCTAGGCTTTGTAACAGTTCACCATCAAAGTCACTCTGAACTAAAAAGGTGAGGTTTTCATTATTGATCTCTCGGGCTTTATTAGCGCGGTCAGCATACTCTGCCTCTCCAGAAGAGCGGCCATAGGCAAGCTCTACCACGGTCTCATCTGAAGGTGTCCAACCTAGCGCAACATTATAGTTCTGTCTGTCGTAACTTGACTGCACTGCGTTGCCATCACCATCTTGGAAGTGGTCGCTGCTAGATTGGTTAATATCCATATCGATATAGTGATCGCTATTGCCCGCTTTTAGTTCAACCAGGTAATCTTGTCTATCGAAGCTGCCCCCTGTGATACTGGCTCTTCCCTCGGTATCGGCCTCTTCAAAACGGTGACGATTTTTTTCAAACAGGACTGTGCCAGCTGAGCCTACTGGGCCATATTTTACGGTTTGAGGCCCCTTGATCACTGTGATGTTATCGTAGGCTTCTGGATAGATATAAGCGGTTGGAGGATCCATACGTCCTCCACAGGTACCATAGACATGCTGACCGTCATCGACAATGCTCAGTCTGGAGCCGCCCAAGCCTCTTAATGTCGGGTCTCCGCCTGCGCCACCTTTACGACCTATGCTGAAGCCTGGGATTGTTTTGAGAAAGCCTGCGCCATCATAAGCGGGGAGTGGCAGCCTGGGTTTTTTAGGATCGCTTGAAACTCTAGTCGGGTCTTCAACTTGCTCTCCAGTGACGAGAATGCGCTCAATTGCAGGTTGCTTGTCATTATCACCACTAGCTGGTGTCGATTGGGCGAAACAAAATGGACTAAAAATAGTGGTGGCTAAAACTGGAATTGCCAAATTCTTATATAGAAACATCATGGCGAGCTCATCTTTTTTTATGATTTCGCTCTTTATACACTGCTGTTTTCCACCGACAAGAGGTAAGTGCGCAGGTGCGGCAAAGGGTCACAGGCTGACGTGACCAAGATCACTGACCTCGTTGATATTTCGTCTATTTAATATGCAGCTAACAACTCAGTTTGCATCACCTCTCGCCACCAAGCCTGACTAGATTTAACTTGGGTATCAAGTGCTACAACCTGTCCCATTATGGGAGTCACAAGTTTAACATTTGCTGTTGCAGCTAAGGCCGTGATCCGCTCTAAGGGTTCATACCAACTATGAAATGCCAGATCGAAAGTGCCGTTATGTATCGGCATCATCTGGCGGCCTTTAAGGTCAATATGAGCTTGCAGGCTTTGCTCTGGAGTCATATGGATGGTCGGCCAATCTTTGTCATAGGCACCAGTTTCGACCATAGTGAGATCGAACGGCCCGAAGCGTTCGCCTATCTCTTTAAAGCCATCGAAGTAGCCAGAGTCGCCACTGAAATATAGCTTACTGTTTGGCGAGGCTATGACATAGGAGGCCCACAGGGTCTGGTTTTTGTCAAAGAGTCCACGTCCAGAAAAATGTTGAGTAGGGGTTGCAGTCAAGGTGACATCAGCAATTGTTACCGATTGCCACCAATCTAGGCTGGTGATTTTATCCGTGCTGACCCCCCATTTTTCAAGATGATTGTCTACGCCAAGAGGAACGACAAAATGGGCGATCTTATCGGCTAAGGTCTTGATGGTCTGTTTGTCGAGGTGATCATAGTGATCATGAGAGATAATCACCCCATCGATATCAGGCAATTCATTAAGTGAAATGGGTGTTTGGTGGAAGCGTTTAGGCCCTGCAAAACTAAAAGGCGAGGCTCTGTCGCTGAATACTGGATCGATAAGCCATCTCTGTCCCGCTATCTGGATGAAAATACTCGAATGTCCAAGCCTGATAACGGTATCTTGGTCTCGCGGGAGTTGTTCTAGAGAGTTAGCCGTTTGTTCAATGACAGGAATTGCATTTTTAGGTAGTGAGTCTACACGTTTCTCTGTTGCATAACGTAGCAACAGAGGAAGAATCGCAGTGTCTTCTGTGAAGTCTTTAGCCGTATTAATGTAACCACCATCTGCCAGGTGATGGGTGGCAGAAATCTTTGTTGTTTCGACTAAACCTGCGTTTGACTGTGTAGTGGCGAGCATAATGCCTCCGATGAGTAAGCCGATAATCAGTGTTGTTAGTTTCATAAATATGGAATCATTAAGTAAACTATACCGTGTAGTTTACTTAATGATTTTGAAAAGTAAACCGATCAGTGTAAAATAACTAAGCCGAACAACGGATACTCAAACTAAGAAACTGAAAATGATAGAAAAAAAATTATCTCGTAGTGAATTTAAGCGAAAAGCTATTATTGAAGCAGCTATGGCTGAGTTTGAGGCAAAGGGGTTTAAGGCCACGAGTATGGATGATATTGCTAAGCGGGCGGAGGTTTCAAAGCGTACGGTTTATAATCACTTTGCGAATAAGGATGCGTTATTTAGTGCCATTATGGTTGAGATGATGTCGCTGCTTTGTACTTTTGAGCATGTGCCGTTTTCAGAAGAGACATCATTAGAGCTACAGTTAAGCTTGGTCGCTGAGCAGGAGATCTCACATCTGCGATCCGAAGCATTTCTCCCTATGGCTAGGGTGATCATCGCCGAGGCGATTCACTCTCCAGACCTGATTCAAGAAGCGATGCTAGAGTTTAGTGATAAAGAATCTCCACTGACAAGTTGGTTTTATGCTGCCTACGATGCGGGTGTCTTGAAGACTGAGCACCCTGAAATTGTAGTCACTCAATTTATGGCTGTGATTAAAGCATTTTGTTTCTGGCCTCAACTTATTCAAGGCGCTAAATTTCCAGCTGATGACGAAATCGCTAGGATTAAGGAAACTGCAGTACAGATGGTGTTGAAGCAGTACACCTAAAAATCGTTCATTCATGCTGGATGAAACCCCTATTAATAATGGGTGTGTGACCCATTATTAATAGCAGTGAATAAGGTTATATCTAGTCACACCTATCTTCTGGTTAAGTCTTGCTAGCTATCAAGCAGTTCCTATAAGCCAATCTGGCTTACTAGGTATTTTATCTTTTTTATTTTCTAAGCGTTACGCAGGCCTGTTTGTTCTTGTCTACTATCTATATTGATTAGCTTTCCACATGAGCCATTTGGGCTCTCATGGGCATAATCAACAATATAGGTTAAATCATGGAACGAAAACTTATACTTCTACTGCTAATTTTTATTCAATTTCCCTTATGTTCACAAGAGCTTGAATCTTTACCTGAGGTCAGGATAGCAAGCTCAGTGAAAGACTTACTCGTGTCGACGAGAAAGATTTATACCATGGAAGTCACCAATAAATTATTCAAAGATGGCACAGGCTCAATTAAGGAGTACAAACACCAAAGAGGTTTTGCCCCCTTGCCTGCCCAGCTGATTAAGGGCATTGCGCAAGATATGATCCACGAGTCTAAGGATGAGGTGATTATTCACCTGAAGAGCAAATATTTTGTGAGTGAAGAGGGCAGGCTCGTTGATGATAAAGAGAAGGCCGCGTGGGACTTTTTACTGCAGCAGCAAAATGCAGCAACGAATGTTGAGGGGATGAACTGGGAGCCATATTTGTATATCAGTAACAAGGAGGGAGTCGATTACCTTACTTATATCTCGTCAGACATTGCTACCACAAAGCAATGTGTTTCTTGCCATGAAATTCAAGAGTTAAACGCATCGGTGCAATATGCACGTAAACAACATGGAATAACAGATAAACCCACATTGAAACGATGGCATATGATAGGCATATTTAAGATTGAAGTTAAGCTGAAATGACTGCAGGCATAGTTTACATCGCTATCACTGGTGTTAATTAGACTGCTTATACCAATCTGGATAAGTAAGTGGTTTTAACCAGTAAGAATGATCAAGTATTTATGCGGGTTGGTATTAATGATTGACGACTCTCCATAACCCAATAGGGAGAGTCGTTTGGCTAATTTATTTATTAAATAGCTGCACTATGATCAGGATGATGAGCAGTGGACAGACATATTTCACATACACAGGCCAAATCCGCCAGAATAGACTACTACAGTCGGCTCCTTCCTGAGCTTGGATCTCTTTAATAAGATCGTTTCTCTGCCATACCCAGCCAAGATAGATAGCAATACCTAAGGCAATTAAAGGCTGAGCTCTTTCTGTTGTCACAGTGATCATAAAGCTAAATAGCTGTTCGAAGTTTAAGACGACTGTGAGCGACATTATAATGATTAATCCGCCGACCAGGTAAGTGGCCTTATTACGTCCGATCTGTTTCTTCTCTACCAAGTAGCTGGTGGGCACTTCAACAATAGAGATAGCCGAGGTGAGGCCTGCTATGGTCATTAGCACGAAGAAAATGAAGGCTAATATATATTGCAGGCTCCCACCTAACGTATCAAACAAAGCGGGAAGTACGGTAAAGACCAAGGTGTCTGAGTTTAATAAGCTGCCATCTTCACTGAAGATCTGTACACCATTATGTTGAGCGACATACATGGCCGGTATGATCATCATAGCGGCAAGAAATGCCACGCTGGTGTCTGTAAGCGTGACGTAAGCAGTCAACTTACCTATGTGCTCTTTTTGGCTTAAGTAAGCGCCGTAGACCATCATGGCACCGGTACCTATGGTCAATGAGAAGAAGGTCTGACCTAAAGCACCTACTAACACATCGGCATCCCATACTCGGGAAAAGTCAGGGATAAGCAAGACTTCCAGTCCTTCCATCGCGCCTGGCAGAGTTAAGATATAGATCACCCCTAAGACTAATATACTGAGCAGTAATGGCATTAAGCGTTTTGACCAGCGTTCTATGCCTTGCTGTACACCTTGGCGAATAACCCAGATAACCATCAAGATAAACAGAGTAGTGAACACCAAGTTTCGGGATAAAGAAAAATCCATTAACCAAGATGAAATATCTGAAAAACCGAACATTTCGGCGAGTGGTGCTAAGGCAAAACTGACGAACCAGCCTGAAAGTATGGTGTAAAAAGTACAAATTAAGGTGGCTGTTAAGATTGAAGCAAAACCGATAAATTTACCTATGCCGCGACTCAAAGGATTTGACCCTAGCTTGCTCATTGCATCGGCGGGGTTTGTCTGACCATGTCTACCAATCATCAGCTCGGCGACAAGCATGGGGTAACCAAGAATAACGATCAGTACCAAGTAAACCAGCAAGAAAGCGCCACCGCCATGGTTTGCTGCTTGGGTAGGGAAGCCCCAGATATTACCGACGCCGACGGCTGAGCCTGCAGCTGCCATGATGAAGCCAATTCTTGAGCTGAAATGGTTAGAACTTACTGAACTCATACTTATCTCTCATTTTTTAATGAGGGCGCATCATAGTCCTTTATTTTAGCTGGTCAATGGTGTTTTATCGCTTTAACTAAGCAGTATGCGAGTGCTTTATCACGGAAAGATTGGATTTGATGATATTTATTCTTTTGATTTTGGTTATTGGCGAGACTATCTTGCGGATTGTTTTTCAAGGTTAAAGATAGCGCAAGATTATTGCGTATTAGTTTTTTACTCTTTTTGCGATCGAATAGATAAAAAGTAATCGGAGTCGGTATTTTCTCTAGCTGTATATCACTTGATATTAACTTGGCAGAGGAATGCTGGTTTGGCTCTTGACCTGTTTTAGCACGAAGCTTGAATGGATCCCTGCGATATGAGGGTGAGTGGTGAGTTTATCGAGTAGAAAGAGTTTGAATTGAGCCATATCGGCGACCAAGACTTTTAGCTGGTAATCGGCGTCGCTACCAGTAAGTAAGCAGCATTCCTGCACCTCGTCATAATTACTCACAGTTGCTTCAAATGACTCTAGGATCTCCTTAGCATGCTTTTCTAATCTGACTTGCACGTAGGCTGTCAGTGAAAGCTGGAAGTGTTCGGCCGAGAGTAGGGTGGCGTAACCTGAGATAACCCCAGACTCTTCCAAAGCCTTAACTCGGCGAGAGCAAGGCGAAGCGGAGAGCCCTACTTTTTCGGCTAACTCCTGATTAGACAGCTTGCCATGACTTTGCATCAGTCGCAGAATCGCCAGATCTATTTTGTCTAATTGCAGCTCTGCCATAGGGTTCTCATTGGTGTCTTAGAAAGAAAAATTTGTTAGACACTCATAATAAAGCATTCTTGATGCTTGAGGTTAGTCAAAGAGAGTATTTCATCTCTTTGGCTTGATATTTATGACGGTTTGATTGGTTTCCAGAGTGTCAGCAGTTTATTGGCCATAGACCCGATATAGGGGAAGATCTTATGTATGACAAGCAAGCTTACCAGTCCTATTATTCCGCCTAAAAAGGTGGAGGCGAGCACATCTTGTGTCCAATGCATCCCGAGTAGCATACGGCTGAACCCCATGGCAATACTCCAGCCAAAGAGCAGGCTGGGGATCCATATATTGCCAGCTATGAGGAGGTAATAGCTGGCGACCATAGTTAAGGTGATTGCAAAAAGAGTATGACCGGATGGGAAGGCGAAGCCTATTTCATGCTGCCAGTGTTGTTTCACAAGTGGTGCTAGTGTCAGCTCTGTATCTGCAAATTCTATCTGATTAACTGCTGTCATCATGAGTTCTTTGCGTTCGGCTTTGGAAAGCGTGTAAAAGCTGTCTGTATTAAGTAGGTAATGCTGATCTAGCCAGACAGCGTTGGGGCGAGCCTCATTGAAGAAAGGTTTTAGATAATGATTGAGACCTAAAGTGGTGCACATGCTTAGCGAGATAGCGAGAAACAAGCTAAAAAATCGTGCGCGTTCCAGTCTTCGATAACTAAGCAGTAAGATTAACAGTACGCTTGCTACACCATAGGGGGCTGTTCCGGTAGAGGTGATCCAAAACAGAGCTTCAGCAGTGGTGGAATCGAGAGATAGCCAGGGAAATAATGAGGCATCTGAGACAAATAGTATGCCGGGAATGATGAGTAATATTAACCAGCCAAGCATTAATGGAAATATCACGGATGGCATAAGAGAGGAGAGATGCTTCAAAGGAATAGCCTCAGAGTAAAAGAGCCTAGGCTAACTTGTCAGTTATTAGCAAGCTAGCCTATTAGAGGGGAATATGAATTAAATATCGTTAATCTGTCATTGTTGATTCGGACTCATTGATACCTGAACGCCGAGTGATAAACATCAGGACTAACATGATGACCACTAACAATCCTGTTCCCATCAAGAGGGCGTAATCCTCTAATTTTAGAATTGAATAGAGTACACCATACAGGCCGATAAGCATGGCTAGCATGATCCCGCCACGCTTGAGACTAGCCGTAGCACTGGCGACATAAGCCGATACGGATAGTACTGGAACACTGGCTGCTATGATGTAGGCCAACGAGAAGGCTAAGTGCTCTGACAGTGACAGAAGTAATAGATAGAACAGAGTCATGGCAGTTCCCACAAGTAGATATTGAATTAGACTCAACTTGCTGTTTTGACTAAGCTCAAATATTAGCAAGATGATAAAACTTAATACAATAAACAGCAGGCCATATTTTACTGAACGTTCTATCTTTCCATAATGAGTCACAGGTTCGAATAAGATAGTATTGGCGTTAATTTCCCGTAAATTAATCTGCTGATCCTTACTAAATACCTGCGGGAAGTTGCGACTAAGGTGACTGATATTCCAGTTAGCTTTGAATCCTTGCTCGGAGATAGTTCTATCCGCTGGGAGTAGTCCATTAAAACTCGGATGAGGCCAGTCTGCACTGATCTTTATATGTGTTTGTTCTCCCAATGGGAGGGCACTAATAGACTGAGACCCTCTAAGCATTAGGTCAAAACCCAATGAGATTGTAGTTTGCTTTGGGTTTAAGCCCACCGGCTGATGGAAGCCTCGCTCTAACCCTATTTGATTAGCGAGTCCTGTACCAGACATGATGCTGGACTGAGTGGTGATGACCTTTGACTGTTCATCTCTTAGCTCAAAGTTATTAATCTTATCGATGGCCTGATTGGCTGAGATGCCGAAGACCATGCGGGCGTTTTCAAGATTGAGTTTGATGAGATTGGGGATATTGATCTGAGTGAGTTCGAAATTTGCTGTGCCATTGAGCTGCGCATTGTAGACCAAAGACTGAAAGATTCCTCTGCTTCTGAAGTCATGTTTAAGCTCGATATTCAGTTCTAGCAGCTTGGGTAAAATAACCAACTCATTTTGATAGGTACTGGTAAATTTTCTTACTTTCCCCTCGTCGCTAACAGCTTCCTGAATGACTTGGTAGGTATAGGGTACTACTAGAGCAGGTCCTGAAATCTCCTGCTTATCTCCCCAAGATTGTCCTATCTCAGCAACTACATCATGGTATAAGGCTTCTCTTTCCCACGCCATATCCATCACTAAGCCTAATGGGATGAGAGAGAGTAAAGAGAGGCCTGCAACGATCAGTATTTTATGAGTAAGGTTAGTTTTGGCTGAAGTAAAAAGATCAAACATGAAAATTCCCTCTAATGATGATAGACACCATTGGAACAAATCTCAGCATGCATATGGGGGCTAAGCTGTGATCAATAGTGGCGATAAAAGGGCAATCTAGTGAGGAATTGAGTCGCTTAGTGTGACTGATGTACTTTTATTCATTTTCGATGAAATAGTTATTCTGGTTAAGAGGTCTATTGGGGCAGCTTACTTGGAGAAAAACATGTTTAAGATGAATTCAACACACGCCCTAATGGTATCGAGAGTGCTACTGAGTCTATTTTTGCTGACAACGGCAATGAGCCGATTTACATCGGTTGATAGTGATTATTTTGCCAAACAGCTAACTGCGGTAGGGTTACCTGCAATTGCCTGGCTGTCAGCCTTGTTAGGTGCCGTACAGTTAACTGTGGTCATAGCATTAATCTTTCCGAAACAAAAATTGAGTCAGTATCTGCTCTATAGTTATTCGTTACTGGCTTTGATACCTATATTGATGCTGCTGACTCATCCTGTGTGGATTGATAGCCTAGGCGGTTTTCCAGCAATTGGCGCTGGTCAGGGACTGATTAAATATTTAGCCATTGCGGGGGTGAGTGGGTATATCGCCTCACATTATGCAGGGGCTCAGCAGCTAAAGCGTTTATCTCTCAAGCTGATATGGGCTGGTATTGTGCTAGTCATGCTATGGATTGGCGGCATGAAGTTTACCCAAATTGAAGCCGATGGCATTGAGCGTCTTATGGCGACGAGCCCGTTCTTTAGCTGGATATACCAATTATTTAGTGTACTTCATGGCTCATATTTTATTGGTGTCATAGAGTTGATTGCCGTATTAGGTTTAGTCCTTGGTCTGAAGTATCACAGTGCAAAAAGTGTGGGTTTAGCGATGGGTGCACTGACCTTTTTGGCAACTCAGACCTTTATCATCAGCCTACCAGCTTATGAGCTGAGTCATGGACTTCCTTTGCTGACGGGGAGTGGCCAATTTATCGTGAAAGATCTGGTTTTATTAGCGGGCTGCATCTTGTTATATAGTGCGAGCACAAGGCCAGATGCTCAATCATAAGGAGTATTAGAAAATAAAAAAGGAGCGCCATTCACTTAAGGTGAGTGGCGCTCCTTTTTATTGACTGTAAATAGGCGCTAAGGACCTATTCGCTGTCGTTTAATCTTTTTTCTAATGCATCAACTTGTGCCTGTAGGGCTTCGAGTTTTTCGCGGGTCTTGAGTAAAACATGCTGCTGCACTTCAAACTCTTCATGAGAGACCACGTCTAACTTCATTAGTTGGTTTTGAAGGATCTGTTTACTCTTGTCTTCAAACTCGCCAGCGAATTGTTTCAGGCCGCTTGGCAGGCTCTCGCTAAGCTGCTTAGCAACTTCTTCAATTTTTTTTGGATTGATCATGTTAAGTGTCCGCCGTTAGCTAATGCAATTAGTTCTAATGCTTTTAATATAAGCTGAATTGTACCTGAGCACACTGGCTATTGGAAAAAGATTACTCACAAAAATTGAGTAATTAAATTTAGTGCAAATAAAAGGCCTGAATAATAGAAATATTATTCAGGCCTCACTTAGGCTTTAGAACCTAGAACCTAGAACCTAGAACCTAGAACCTAGAACCTAGCACCTAGCTTTATAACACATTTAACTCTTAGGTAAGCCTTCGTCAAACACGGGTAGCGGCTCGTGTCTCTCTGCAAGGTAGGTGTAGATAACTGGCAGAACAAACAGAGTGAACAGGGTGCCTATGGCAAGACCCGATACAATCACTAAACCTATGTTAAAGCGTGCCACGGCTCCGGCACCGACAGCAAATAACAGCGGGATTAGACCTGCTATCATCGCTGCTGTCGTCATCAGAATTGGGCGTAGACGAACGGTTGCGGCAAGTTTAATCGCTTCCATCTTGCTAAGGCCGTTATGTAGTTGCTCTTCCTTAGCGACTTCACACATCAAGATACCGTGCTTAGTGATCAAACCGACTAAGGTTATCAGACCCACTTGGGTATAGATGTTCATCGACGATAGACCAAAGACATGGGTCCAGCCGAGGGCGATGAGTGCACCACTGATGGCAAGTGGCACAGAGACCAAGATAACCAGAGGGTCACGGACACTCTCGAACTGACTAGCCAAAACGAGAAAGATGATTGCCAAGGCCAAGCCAAAGGTAGCAAATAGCGCCGAGCCTTCGGTGACGAATTGTCGAGATTCGCCTAGGAAGTCATAGCTGTAGCCTTTAGGAAGATCGGTATCACCGATATTTTTCAAGAAGGCAATAACATCACCCATAGCCACTCCGGGCGTAGCAACACCGCTCACCGTCAGAGAATTCATCTGGTTAAAGTGTGGCAAGGATCTTGGCTCAGATATCATCTCAATATCCACTAGACTCGACAGAGGAATCGAACGGCCATCAGCAGCCTTCATATAATATCCATTGAGTGATTCAGGATTAGCACGGTATTGACGCTCAACCTGAGGTATCACCTCATATGAACGGCCGTCGAGATTAATCCTGTTAACGTAGCCATCACTCATCATGGTTGTCAGCGTGATACCAATATCTTGCATGGTGATGCCATAGGTGCCGGCCAAATCACGCTTGATATGCAGCTTCATGGTGCCTGAATCGAACTTCAAGTCTATTTTAGAGTAGACAAATAAAGGACTTTTTTGCACCTTATCAAGCACACCACTGCCAATTTGGAACAGACTCTCAAATGAATTTGAGGTCGTGATAACAAACTGGATAGGTAGGCCGCTGGATGCACCAGGCAGTTCAGGCATCTGGAAGGTGGCGACCGCCATTCCCGGAACTTCCTTAACTTGTTTTCCTAGTATCTTTTGTATCTCTTTTTGAGATTTATCACGCTCACTCCAGGGCACTAATGGTGCTAGACCAAAGGCTTGGTTTGAGTTAGGCACACCAACAAAAGCCAATGACGCCGCACTATCCGGGTGCTCCGTAATGATGTTAGTCACCTGTGTCATCGTCGCTTGGATATAGTCTAAGTTTGCTGTAGACGGGGCGGTGCCCATCATCATGACGACACTTTTATCTTCGTTAGGTGCGAGCTCTGACGGGATAAAGTAAAACATCACAGGTAGTGAGGCGAACACGATAACCGCGAAGCCGACAACCACTGGGCGTTTTTCCATCACGGCATTAAGCATACGCTGATAACGCTTAGTCATAGCTTCAAGGAAGCCCTCGACTCCACGCTCGAAACGATTAGGTGCCGTGTGAGGTTTGAGGATCTTGGCGCACATCATAGGTGATAGTGTCAGTGCCACGATCCCCGAGATGAATACCGCACCGGCTAAGGTCAGGGCAAACTCTTTAAACAAAGAGCCTGTTATCCCACCCATTAGGGCGATAGGTGCATAAACGGCTGCTAAGGTGATAGTCATGGAAATCACAGGCAGTGCAATTTCTCGAGTACCGATAATAGCGGCTCTAAATGGTGTTTCACCAAGTTTGATATGCCTGTCGACATTTTCCACGACCACGATGGCGTCATCCACCACTAAGCCGATGGCCAATACCATAGCGAGTAGGGTCATCAAGTTCAGCGTAAAGCCAAACATCAGCATGATGACAGCGACACCGATCAGTGACAGAGGAATGGTCACGATCGGGATAATAACGGCGCGAAGTGAGCCTAAGAAAAGGGTGATTACCACGATAACGATAAGCGAGGCTTCACCAATAGTCTTGATCACTTCGTTGATAGACTCATCGATGGCAAGAGAGGAATCATACAAGATGCGCACCTTCATCGAGACAGGCAGGTTACGCTCAATATCTGGCATTAGAGCGCGTGCATCGGCAGCGACGACTAGTGGGTTAGCTGTGGGAGTGACATCCAGTGCGACAACGACGGCTTCTTGTCCATCGGCTAAGGCGCGATAAACATCATGACTCTTTTCAAGACTGACGTCGGCAATATCACTCAGACGGACGATTAAGCCTTCTTTGCTGGTGATAACTAGATTTTTGAGCTCATCTACCGTAGCAACCTGAGTATCAGCAGTGCCGTTAAATAGGGTAAATACCCCGTTCGCCTGACCTACAGCAGATTGATAGTTGTTGGCTTGTAGCACCTGCATAACTTCAGATGACGATAGGTTAAAGGCCCCCATACGAGCTGGGTCTAGCCATATTCTCATGGCGTACTTGATACCGCCATAGAGGTTAACTTTAGCCACTCCATCTATGGTAAATAGCTCAGGCTTAACGACACGTTCGAGATAATCCGTTATCTGACTAGAGTTAATCTGATCGCTGTAGAAGGAGATATACAGGACGGAGGTCTGTGAACCCGTCGACATATCCACGGTGGAGTCTTCAGCCTCTTTAGGAAGCTGAGATCTCACCGAGTTAACCTTGGCCAGAATATCGGCTAAGGCACCATTAGGATCTGTGTTGAGTTTCATGTACACAGTGATCTTGGAGGTACCAAGAGAGCTGTTTGAGGTCATGAAGTCGACATTGTCGGCTTGAGCAAGGGCTTGTTCCAATGGCTGAGTAATAAAGCCTTGGATCAGGTTTGCATCGGCACCATAGTAGCTGGTGGATACCGTGACCACAGTATTGGTCATTTCAGGGTATTCACGAACCTGCATACTGTTAAGGGAGTAAAATCCTAATAGCAGCAGGAGTAAGCTTATCGAGGCGGCGAGTACCGGCCTACGAATGAAAATATCAGTAAAGCGCATTGCCAGCTCCTATTACAGTTGTGGCATAGTGGCAGGAGGAGTCAAAGAATCATCCTCTGTCACTTTGACTTTGCTGTCGTTATTCAGCCTGATTTGACCTGATGTTACAATTAAATCATTGGCTTTCAGGTCTCCACTGACGAGTGCATTGTTACCATTACGCTCTATCACTTCAACATTGATCTGCTTGACGCGCTTAACAGTCTCACCATCTTCTTCTATATCATTGATTAAATAGATAGAGTTACCATATAGCGTGAAGTTAATAGCTGTTTGAGGGAGTACAAACTGATCGGTCAGCTCTGGCAGTAGAATGGCGACACGGGCAAACATGCCACTACGCAGCTTTGCATCTATATTCGGTATTTTTGCCTGGATCTGGATCAAACCACTTTGATAGAAAACGGCTGGTTCGATAGCCGATATCTTGCCTTCGAAAGGATGCTCTGGGTAGGCATCGACATAGACATGAATCGTTTGTCCTTTCGAGATACTTGGCAATTGATTCTGAGGTACGGTGAAGCGGATCTTCATCGAGCTGATATCTTCGAGTCGAACAATATCGGTACCCGCCTGCAGATATTCGCCTAGATTAACGCTGCGGATCCCGATAAGGCCGCCAAATGGCGCATCGATTTGTCTGCGCTCTATCGTTGCATTTAGGCTCTCGATATCTGCCTTGAGTACAAGGTACTTTGCCTCACTATTATCTAGATCTTGCTTAGATACCGACTTTTGCTTATACAGACGTAGTAGTCGTTTATAGTCGGCCTCTGCAGCCGGAAGCTGAACCATCTTGCTCTTAAGGTTGGCTTTTTCTACTGCGGAGTCGAGTACAACTAAGCTTTGGTCAACCTTTACCTCACTGCCGTTTTCGAAATTAATTTCTGAGACGACACCGGATAGCTCATTAGCTATGGTCAGGCCTTGGTTCGGCTCGACGAAACCAATGGCGTTTATGGTTGGTTGCCACTTCTCGGGGGTTACTATCATCGCAGTAACGGGTGAAATAGGTTCAGGCATATTGGCTATGGCATCGGCAATTTTGCCTTTAACCATTAAGTTAAAGCCGATTACTGAGCCAAAGGTGAGTAGTGCGATGATTAGCATAACCAGGGTCCACTTTTTCATTGTCCTGATCGCTCCTTGTTAGTTAAGTTTGATAATTCTGTTTGGTAGAAAAAACAATAAGCAGTATCAGGTTGATTCAAGTCATTCATTGTCCTGATAGCTCCTTGTTAGTTGAGTGCGATAATTCTATTTGGTAGAAAAAACAATAAGCAGTATCAGGTTGATTCAAGTCATTCATTGTCCTGATCGCTCCTTGTTAGTTAAGTTTGAGAGTTTAATTTGGTTATCTTGTTTGTTAATCGTTTGCCAACACAGGCTGCAGGCGAGTTCTAGTTCAGCTTTATCGTATTTGAGTTGTCCACGTCGAATGTTACGTCCTAGGGCGACCGCGGGCTCTAACGAAATAGCAAATAGAGTCTTGTTCTGTAAAGAGTGAAACACACCTGCATCTTTACCTTCTTCAAAGAGAACATGTAGTTCACTAAAGGTTGCATTTTCAAAGGTCTGATGAGGATCTGAATCAATACCAGGAAGATGAATATACTGCTCATAGCTGAGGTTTGCCGGTGTGCGCTGACGACCGAAATCAACGATATTGAACCAGACCCGTATAAACCTTTGCTCCAGCGTGCCTTCGCCGCTATCTTTTAAAATGTGACTGGCGACAACGCGCAGCACATTTTTTCTCAGTTCGCCGATCAACTCATCTTTATCTTTGAAGTATCTATAAATAGTCCCTGCTGCAACACCTGCTTCATTGGCTATCTGTTGCATAGACAGACCCTGCAGTCCTTTGCTAGCGATTATTTTTTCTGTCGCCTTGAAAATAAGTTCACGCTTATTATCCATTAGGTTTAAATTCCATAGTGAATGAACGTTCATTCACTATTTTATGCCACAGAAATTATTTACGCAATTAACTATTGATAAACTTACATAGTTGCACATTCAGTTTGGCTAATCATTTAAGTATACGGCTAGGTAGACAGTTGATCTGCAAATAAGTTTTATCTTATTTAATTTTTAGCTTGATGAAACTAAATTAAGATAGTTAATTTGTGAGATTGAAATGTCGCAGTTTCTGGTATGATCGCTTCATCTACAACTCTTGATTGCTGGTAAACGTAAACCCATGAAGCTTAACCCCGGACAAGATGAAGCCGTACACTATGTATCTGGACCCTGCCTAGTACTTGCTGGTGCTGGTAGTGGTAAAACTAGGGTGATCATTAATAAGATTGCCCATTTAGTGCAGAAGTGTGGCTATAAAGCTCGGAATATTGCGGCCGTGACTTTTACCAATAAAGCGGCTCGCGAGATGAAGGAGCGTGTCGCTCAATCTATGGGGCGTAAAGAGGCTCGCGGGCTATGGATTTCAACATTCCATACCTTAGGCTTAGAGATTATTAAGCGTGAGCATAAAGTGGTGGGCTTAAAAGCGGGCTTCTCATTATTTGATGATCAAGACAGCTTGGCATTGCTAAAAGATCTTACCGAGGATGAATTAGACGGGGATAAAGATCTACTCAGAGCCCTGATGACAGCGATTTCAAATTGGAAGGGCGATCTTATTGTCCCTGAGCAGGCGATCACAATCGCTAAAGATGAGCAGTCACAGCTCTTTGCCGCACTGTATAAACGCTATGCCCAGCATATGAAGGCCTACAATGCATTGGACTTCGATGATTTGATCTTAATACCCACGCTTATCCTGAGGCATAACGCCGAAGTGAGAGCGCGTTGGCAAACTCGCATTCAATATATGCTGGTGGATGAATATCAGGATACCAATACCAGTCAATACGAGATGGTTAAGTTGCTGGTGGGTGATAGAGCCAAGTTTACTGTGGTAGGTGATGATGATCAGTCTATCTATTCATGGCGTGGCGCTAAGCCGCAGAACTTAGTATTGCTGGGGAAGGATTTTCCAGCCCTTAGATTGATTAAGCTTGAACAAAACTATCGTTCCAGCCAACGAATTTTAAGAGCGGCTAACATTCTTATTGCTAATAACCCGCACGTTTACGATAAGGCGCTATTTAGTGAGCTTGCCTACGGTGAGCCACTTCGTGTACTCATTGCTGCTAATGAAGAGCAGGAAGCTGAGCGAGTCATTGCTGAGATGATCCGTCATAAGTTTATGGGTAAAACACAATACGGTGACTATGCCATTCTATATAGGGGCAACCACCAGTCACGTTTGTTTGAAAGAGCCTTGATGACTAACCGTATTCCTTACAAGATTAGTGGTGGTACCTCATTTTTTGGTCGGGCCGAAATCAAAGATATCATGGCTTATCTGAGATTAGTGGTTAACCCTGATGATGATAATGCCTTTCTACGCGTAGTTAACTTACCAAAGCGAGGCATAGGCCCCTCTACTTTAGAGCGTTTAGGTACCTTCGCTAATGAACGCCATATTTCTATGTTCGAGGCGAGCTTTGACTCTGAGTTGAATCATTATCTTCCTCCTGCAGCAATGGCTTCTTTATATAAATTTGGTAAGTTTATTGTTGATACGGGTGAAACGGTGAAGCGCGGTGAGCCTATTGACGCGATTAAACACCTGATTCGAAATATTAACTACGAAGATTACCTGTACGAAACCAGTACCAGTGCAAAAGCTGCTGAGATGAGAATGAAGAATATCTCTGAACTCTATCGCTGGGTAACAGAGATGTTAGAAGGAGATGAGCTGGATGAAGGGATGACCTTACCTGAGGTCGTTACTCGTCTGACGCTAAGAGATATGATGGAGCGTAACAGTGAAGATGAAGGTGGTGATCAAGTTCAATTGATGACGTTGCACGCTTCTAAGGGGCTAGAGTTTCCCTATGTATTTATGGTTGGCACCGAAGAGCGGATTTTGCCACATCAAAGCAGCATAGATGAAGGTAATGTCGAAGAGGAGCGCCGCCTTGCTTATGTCGGGATCACTCGCGCTCAAAAAGAGCTCTGGTTTGTATTATGCCGCGAGCGTCGTCAGTTTGGTGAAACCATGCGCTGTGAGCCTAGTCGCTTCTTACTGGAGTTGCCACAAGATGATCTTATTTGGGAGAATCGTAAGCAAGTCCAAAGTGAACAGCAAAGGGCCGATTCCGGCAAATCTAATATTGCAAACTTAAGAGATATGTTTAAAAAGTAATGTGTTTAATGTTTGGTGCTTAACCAAGGTAAACGATAAGGTTAAGCACAGGCAACGTCGTTATTGTTAGTGGTCTGAGTGAGGCGAATAACTTCCCCTAGAGCCTGCCCTTGCCCTAGGCTAAAGCCAATTTGTTGCATCACCTTTTTTTGTTGTGCGGTTCTAATCCCATCGACAAAAACTGATAACTCAAGAGCTTGTGCAGTTAAGTAGTGAGCGGTCAACAACTTCAGATGCTGCTCACTCTCTAGATGGTTAGCGTAACTAGGGTCCAGCTTAAGGCCTTGTAGTGGCAAAAAGGTGAGACTGCTTAATGCGCTATGCGCACTTCCATAGCCTGTTAGTCCTAATTTGACATCAATGCTCTTAAGAGTATCGAACGCATTGATGTGATTATCTGTATCTAAAATAAAGCCTTTTTCATCGAAAAATAGCCATAGCTGTTCAGTGGGGAAAATGCTTTGCTTAAGTTTATTTTTCAGTTGTCTTACAGCATGTTTATGCTTTAGGTGCGCCGCAGAAATATTGAGGTGCAATGGTAAGTGTTCAAGTGAATGAGCTGATAACAGCTGATGTTCAATATTCAGCTTTTCTAAAAGGTAGATATCTAGCTCTGTGATTAAGTTGCAATGTTCTGCAATATTATTCAGTTGAGCCTGCTTCACCTTTCCCAGCATAGGGTGGTTCCAATAAAGACGCGGTTCTAAAGCGACTGTAGCCTGTTGGTCGAGGTTTTGAATGGGTACATAACTCAGCTCTAGCTGATGATTCGCTATTGCTCCTCTTAGCTCAAGCTCAAGCTCTATATCTTTGACTAATTTTTTATGAGATTTCTCATCAAAAATGACGTAGCAGCCTTTTCCTTTAGATTTGGCTTGATACATAGCTAAGTCGGCATCTCGTAAGAGAGACTCTGCAGTATCAGATTTATGGTTATTGCTAAAAGCAATGCCAATACTTGCACCAGAGTTAAAGCTTTGATTGGCTAACTTATAGGGTTTAGCAAGTTCTGTTAACACTCTTTCTGCCACTTCTTTGGCGTCACTGGTTCCATTAATACTATCAAGTAAAATAACAAACTCATCGCCGCCTATGCGTCCTAAGGTATCATTGTCCCGAATACAAGTTTGTAGTCGCTTTGAGGTTTCAATCAGAAAGCGGTCACCCTCTAGGTGCCCTAAGGTGTCGTTAATCAGCTTAAACCGGTCTAAATCGATGAAGAGTAATCCAAAGCGTTCTAAACCGTGTCTTCGAATATGTTTCACTGCTTGAGTCAGTCGATCCATAAACATGGCGCGATTCGGTAGCTGTGTTAGGGAGTCGTGATTAGCATCGTAAACCAGTTGTTGTTCGACTTTACGCCTTTGGGCGACTTCTTTCTCAAGATCATGATTGAGTAATGCCAGAGCCTTAGTGCGAATAACGACTTTTTCTTCAAGCAGTTCATAACTCGATCTAAGCGATTCTGCTGACAGCTTTCTTTCAATAGCGGTCGCGATATGCTGAGAGACGAAGGTTAATAGCTCAAGATCTTTTTCCTGATAGCTTTGAGACATGCATAAGCTATATATTGCCAAAATGCCTTTGACTTGCCCATGGATAAAGAGCGGGATACCGATCCATTGAGAAATCTCTCGAGTGTAGTTAAGTTCCGGCGTTTTTGCATACACTAGGCCAGAGGCTATCAGTGAGTCCAAGTCATTGCGTTGTAGCAAGATAGGTCGACGATTTTTTATCACGTACTCGGTTAATCCATCACAAGTCATTCTCGCTTGTGGCTGGCTTGTATCATCTTGAGTGACATAAAAAGGAAAACTTATCCGAGTGAGTCGATCATCAAGCAGGGCAATATAGCAATTGTTAGCGGGTAATAGATGACTAATAACTCTGTGTAGTTCTGAATAAAATTGCTGACTGCTGATATTGGAAGTGGCGAGATCTGCTATTTCAAATAATGACTTCTGCAGGCGTTCAGCGCGTCGTCTTTCGAATACTTCAGATTTTAATTTGTCATAGGCAATACTGAGTTCTTTGGTTCTTTGTTCTATAGCGAGCTCTAATTGTTCTTGATGCTGAAGACGTTCCAAGAGCCCTGATATTTGATAGCTGACAAAATGAAGCAGCTCTATTTCCATTTCGCTGAAATTAATATCAGAGGAATAACTTTGTACTACCAGTGCACCTGAAACGGTATTGTTAACTCTTATGGGGATCCCCAGCCAGAGGTGACAAGGAGCGCCTCTGCTGACAATTTCTTTATCTGCTATCAGTTTATCAAATATAGCTTCATCGCAGAGCAGTGCTTCGCCAGTTTTGAGTACATAACCTGTGAGGCCTGATAATAAGGTTCTAGAGGTGTTTTCCTTGGAATATAGTAAATCAGGATGGGGGTCCTTCTCATCAAGGAAAAATGGGATCTCTAAATTCTGAGAACTAGGGTTCAGTAATGCCACGAAAAAATTGTCGGCAGGGATAAGTAAATTAAGAGATCGGTGAACCTCTGAAAAGAATGCTTTAGGTGTATTAACATGAGCCGCGAGATTCGATATTTCTAGCAGTAAGTTCTGAGTGACTTCGGCCCGCTTATATTTAAGAGCTAAACTCTTTAAGCGTGCAATCCTTTTTTGCAAACGTTCAACATCACGAGGTGTATGTTGAATCAATTCTTCCCTAAACATGATTTCCGCCAATCGCTAATTATTATTTGAGAGCTAGGATTTGGACTGCATTTGGACAAGAGATATAAATAGCATGAAAAAACAGCAGTGCCAAGTCATTATTTTGACGTTCATTGCGGGAAAGTAGTATTTATTGACTCTAAAAGGGCTAATTGGTTAAAAGTTGAGTGAACGAACAACTAAATCAATAAAAAGAGTAGACGCGGACTAATATAATTCATATTATGTGCGCCGCTAACAAGGCAGGCACCCATAGCTCAGCTGGATAGAGCGCACCCCTCCGGAGGGTGAGGCCGAGGGTTCGAATCCTTCTGGGTGCACCAGATTGATAGAACGCCATGTTAGTGATAGATGTAGATAGAAATGTAAAAGTTGAAAGTCAGTGGTGATTGTAGCTCAGTTGGTAGAGCCCCGGATTGTGATTCCGGTTGTCGTGGGTTCGAGCCCCATCAGTCACCCCATTTCAATTAGTTTAATAGTTTTAAAGATACAAAGACTCGGTGATTAGCGCAGCCCGGTAGCGCATCTGGTTTGGGACCAGAGGGTCAGAGGTTCGAATCCTCTATCACCGACCACATTTAAAAGGTATTGAATTGATTTTTGATTTGATATTTAGAGTTAAAAAGATTTATGGACTCTTTATGAGTAAAAGTGCGCAGCCCGATAGCGCATCCGGATTGAAACAAGAGTGGACCAGAGGGTCAGAGGTTCGAATCCTGCTTTTTATAAAAGATAGGGCCGACCACACTAAGTTTCAATAAAAAGATTACGGTGATTAGCGCAGCCCGGTAGCGCATCTGGTTTGGGACCAGAGGGTCAGAGGTTCGAATCCTCTATCACCGACCACTTTACGAAAAAGCCTTCTGAGAAATCAGAAGGCTTTTTTCGTTTGGACCAAAAAGATCAAAGGTTCGAATTCTGCTTTTTATAAAAGATAGGGCCGACCGCGCTCAGTTTCAGTAAACAAGTTTACGGACTCTTAATGAGAAAAAGGTGCGCAGCCCGGTAGCGCATCACTATTTACTCTTTAAAAAGAGAGTAAGAGTGGACCAGAGGGTCAGAGGATTCGGATCCTAACTCTCTATAAATACAGGCCGACCACTTTACTAGAAAGCCCTTCGAGAAATCGAAGGGCTCTTTGTTATTTAAAATTGGCTAGAAGATTCAAATCCTCTCTCTTTACGACTGAATGGCCGACCACTTATAAAAAAGCCTCAGAGGTTATCTGAGGCTTTGATAATGGGTTTAGCTAATGGGAGGGCCTAGTTAGGTCCAACATCCACTGGTGGGTGAATATAGCCCATGTAGGCGCTGGTTTTTAATGGAACAAAACGCTCTAATTGAGGCTTCTCCTCTATGCCTGTCACTATGACCTGAATATCTAAACCTCTGGCGACATTAATCAAGGCACGGCACAGCTCGCTGCTATGTTCACTCTCATCATAATATGCAAATGATTGATCGAGTTTTACATAGCTAGGTCTGAGTGTTTGCAAGTAAGACATGGAGCCAAACTGACGACCAAAGTGATCGATGCCAAAGTGAGCGCCGTTATCGCGAATAATGGTGCAAAGTGCTTCACATGAGTCTGGATCACTGTAAACACCAGTTTCTGGAATATCAAAACAGATCCGCTCCGATAGATTCGATGAACGTAAGAAGGAATTTAACCATTCATGGAATTTAGGATCGCTTAAACTGTGAAAGGTTAAGTTAATCGCAATAGGTTCATAATTGCGCTCTAACAGTTTCTGTTCATTGAGGGTTTCTATCAGACATTTGTCGAGAAGAGCGCCTAATGAAAGCAGTTCTACATAGGGCATAAACTGGCCCGCATGTATGGTCTTATCACCAATTTCGAGCTGACAATAGAGCTCTCTTTGGCTGATAGAGTCGCCATCATTGAGGTGTACTGGCTGCCACTTAAATTTAAATTGGCGGTTAGTAATCGCGTTGCTTAGATGTTCTCGCCACTGCTCACGGGTAAACAACTGCTTTTCTGTCGTTTCAAACCAATGGAACACCTTATCTTCTTTAATCGCTTTCTGAAGGGCGTTATCTGTTTGGGCTAAGATGTCAGAGACTGACATTTGGCCTATACGTTCGGCAAGACCGATTGAGAAATTCTCATTAGGTTTGCAGCCAGCCTTAGACATCTCTTGGTTAATTGTTCTTATTAAGGTTTGTAAGTATTTACTGGTTTTTTCATGTTCTGCACTAGTAATTAAAAAAGCAAATTCATAAGCCGCAATACGGGCTATGACAGAGACAGTGATCGCATCCAAGTGCTCTTTCATTTTTTCTGAAAGCAGCTTGATAGTTTCATCTCTGACTTGATAACCGTACTTGCTGTGGACCTCTTCTAACCAATCAAATTTAGCCATGACTAAGGCGCCACTTTTTGGTTCGCTTAACCAGCTATTTAGGCGGCCCATCATGTACTGACGGTTAGGTAGTCCAGAAACTTGGTCTATCAGGTTTTTCTTTCTTAGCTCGCCGACTTCTTCATCGAGTGAGTTAAAAATCTGCTTAAGCTGCTCAGACATGCTATTAAAGGCGAGAACCACTGACTTTAACTCCATGGTTTTTGGAATTTTCATATCAGGACCAAATTTACGTTGAGCTATCTCTTTGGCATGTTCTGCAATTTCGTGTAGTGGACGTAAAATCCATGTGAGTCCAAGGCGTGCACAGACAATTGCGATAAGAAAGAGCACAGAAAACACCATGATTGCGTTGGTCATGGTTCGCCACAATTCGTGATAACCGAAGCCTGGGTGAGCTGTTATTTCTAATCTAGCGAGCTGGATCCAACCCGATGTGATAGTGCTTTCTTTTTTAATCGTTTTAAAAAAATCGAGGTCAATAAACCATTGTGGTACACCTTGAATATTGACAGGATTTTCCCAAGCTTGTTGTTTACCATCTACAAGCCAAGTGAGTTTCACTTGTTGGTAATAACCGCCTTCAAAGATCACATTGATCAGAGTTTCGGCACCAACAATGTCTCCTGCTTCAAGATCTGGGATCAACATAATCCCTAACGAGTTACTGGTGTTGTTGAGATCTGACTCCATTTGTTTGGTCAGGAAATTTTGAGTTTCAGTAAACTGTACATAGCCTAGACTCGCCACTACCAACAAAAATAGGCCAAATAGTAGTGAGTAAATCTGTCGAAACAGTGTCATCTTTCTAGCTACTCCAATCTTAATTTGGGTGTTCTGAGTCTTTCGACACCCAATCTATGTTTGAGATCATTCCATTTCGCTAGTTTTTTAGATGAACCAGCTAGAACGCCTCGTCCTTTTTCTTTGTTTAACCAAAGCTGTCGACCATTAAAACTGTATACCGGTAGTAGATCTTTTCTCTGTGTTGCTGGCTTAATTCTTCTGTCTAAATTGTCTAGCACCAAAGGAATTGAAGAGGGTTTCTCATAGTAAGCGAGCACCATGTGATACTGATTGACTGTGGTCGCTTTTACCATGGTGATCCTTAATTTATCTTCAGAGATCCCTAGTTGTAGTAAGGTAAAATATTTAGCAATAGAGAAATCTTCACAATCCCCACCGTTAACACCAATGAACTCCATGGGGGTAGCCCAATAATTGTTATCACCCCAAAGCTTTATGTCGTCAACAAAACGGAAAAGATTAAAAAAGTTATTCACTTTAGTGATCTTTTCAATTTCACTAAGACCTTGAGACGCATCGAGCACTTTAAACCAAGCTTTAGCGCGTTTACCTGCCCGCTCACCATACTTAGACTCAAGTGTTGAGACTATATGTCCCTTATTGAGCTTTTGGGTCGGAGAAGCATATAGGCACGAAACCGCTAGAGTCAGTGCCACTACGATGAATTGGCAGACTTGTTTAAATGATAATGTACGACTAAGCCTGCCTTTCATAGTGCTCAGATTAATGCCTCTATTTCACTTCTTCATCGACGGTATAGATATGCCACTTCATATCAGCCGTTGTATCTTCTCCGGTAACTTCGGCAATAACACGCCTGTTTCGGGTATGAGCGATATCTGTACCGCTTTCATCAACGGGTCGATCATAGCTATAACCTATCGCAGTTAGCCTATCGGATGCAATGCTGTAACGCTCTGCTAATAGTGAAGTTACTGCATCGGCACGATTTTGTGACAAGGCCAAATTATGCTCGTAAGAGCCTGTTTTACTACAATGACCTTCAATGGTGACTTGCGTATTGGGGAACTCACTCATAAATGAGGCGATGACTTCCACTTGCTCATAATACATTGGGTCAATGTAAAAAGAGTCATTTGGAAATAAGATTTTAAGCTCTGAACGTTCGTTTATCGCTGTGACTTTTCCACAGCCATAGTTGTCAATGGTGGCACCCATGACGGTATCGTTACAGCGCTCACGGGCGACAATAACACCGTCAGTATCCAAATCATTAAGATCATGGACTTGAGTCGTATTGCCATCCATAGTCACTATGCTGGAGCATGCACTGAGTAAAGTGATGGCTAAAATTGAGATGAAGGTTTTCATTAGTTGACTCCTCCTTCGTAGTTACGCTCACCTTGCCAAACATCTGGGCGAGTCACTCGCAAGGACTCTAGTAGTCGGCCAGTGGCATTTAAAATACGATATTCTGAAAGTATTTCGTCGTATTCGGCTTCTAAGTAATCTTTACGGGCTTCGAATAATTCATTCTCAGTATCGAGCAAATCGAGCAAAGTCCGCTGGCCTAAGTTGAACTGCTGGCTATAGGCCACTTGTGTATCCTTAGCGGCGACGACGTGATCTCGAATATACATTTTCTGCGGCACTAGTAACTCATAGGCATTCCAGGCGAGACTAACGCCTTCTACTACCTGACGATAAGCACGCTCGCGTATCTCTTTAGCTTCTCCGATTTTGTAGCTAGCTTCTCTTTCTCTAGCGCGATCTTTACCACCAGAAAATAAGTTGTACTTGATTCTCACCATAGCGACGAGGTCATTACTATGACCACCCACATTAGCTGAAAACTGATTGAAACCATCTTCACCATCTAGATCGTTATTCCAGTTCCCATCGAGTTCTAACGTCAATTTGGGGTAATAGTTAGACTGAGCTGAATCACGTTCATTTTTAGCCGCATTAATATCACTGGTTGCAGATTTCAATATTGGGTGATTATTTTGCGCCAACTGCACGCTGGTATCGAGATCTTCAGGCAGCATATCATCGTCAGGAACCGGTACAATTAGATCCTCTGGCTGCTTTTCTACTACGCGGACAAATTGTGCTTTAGCGTCATAAAAATTGTTCTTTGCAGAG
Organism: Shewanella eurypsychrophilus; assembly: GCF_007004545.3. NCBI lineage: Bacteria > Pseudomonadati > Pseudomonadota > Gammaproteobacteria > Alteromonadales > Shewanellaceae > Shewanella > Shewanella eurypsychrophilus. The sequence continues at coordinate 574,419 of NZ_CP045503.2, forward strand.
ATCAGATTGGCATTGGCACGAGCAAGACGTCCTGTAATTTGTGACAGGTCGGCCACTGAACCTAAGCCTGAATCGGTTCTTTCTTTTATCTGCTCGTAAATATCCTGATGGCTGAGCAGGTTTTTTTCGGCAAGCGTCAGCACTTGTTCACTACGGATATAATTGACATAGACTTTAGCAACATCCAGAGCCATATCTTCCGCTGCGGCAAATAACGCCCATTGTTCGGCACTTGCTTCAAAGCTATATCTGTCGACTTCGCTTGAGGTATAAAAGCCGTCGAAAAGCATCTGTTTGATGCTGAAGCCAGCTTCTCCACGTTCAAGCTCAATGACACCTTCGTTATCGACATCGCCTTGTCCGGCTTTTCTTCTGGTCGAAGGACTGTTGGTCTGTTCCCAGCCATAGCCACCGCTAATATCAATTGTTGGCATATAGCCAGCGATAGCTTGATTGACTTGCTCCTCACGAGCTTTGAAACGATTAAAGGCGATACGTATTTCTGGATTCGTATCGAGTGTATGCGCGACAGCTTGTTCCAGTGTTTGGCTATAGGCCGAAGCTGGCAGTATCAGCGTGCCAACAGCTAACGCAAGAGCACTGCGTCTGAGCTGTCGAATAGTGCTGGTTTTCATGTTAACCCCTCCAGGTCGATTTTTTGGGCTTAGCGCTCTCTGAGAGCGGTATCTTTTGCCCTTAAAATTGGATTAAGTATGTACTCTAGGACGGATCTTTGCCCAGTTATTACATCAACCGAAGTTAACATCCCTGGTATAATTGGCATTTCAGTGCCGTCGTCCTTGGTCAAACTCGATAATTTAGTCCTAACCCTTACAAGATAGAAACTGTTTCCCTCTTCGTCCTGTGTTGTATCGGCACTAATGTGCTCTACAACGCCATTTAATCCCCCATAGCGGGTGAAGTCATAAGCGGTAACTTTGACTACAGCGGGTAAGCCAGGATGTAAAAATGCGATATCCTTTGGAACAATTTTGGTTTCAATGAGTAGCTGATCTTCCGATGGGACTATTTCGATAATATCGACACCAGGTTGAACTACACCACCCAATGTATTGATATGTATTGTTTTTATCGTTCCGTTAACCGGAGATGTTATTTCTGCTTTATTGACTTTGTCTTGTGCGCCAACTTGAGCTTCATTCATCCTAGAAAGCTTAGTCTGCAGTTCATTTAATTGAGTTCTGGTTTCTGCGGCGAAACTTAATACGGCTTCACGTCTTTTTAATATCGCTTCATCTTGAGAAGCCTTGAGCTTAGGTCTTAATAATCTAAGGGAAGAGAGCTCACCTTGAATATCGTTAACGACACGTTCGACTTTTAGCAACTCAACTTCGGGTACTATGCCTTTATCTGCTAATGGACGGGTTAATTCAAGCTCTCTGGAGACGAGCTGGAAACTCCTAGAAAGCGTGTCTATTTTAGAGGTCAGCTCTTTCGATTCTTGTTGTTTCTGCTGGATTTGACGGGCTAAAATTTCCAGCTGGTTGGTCAGGCTATCTAGCCTGCCTGTATACTCATCAGATTGACGTTGAATCAATTCAGGCTCTTCTTTTATTAACTGCCCTGAAAACTGTAAGGGTTTGGGGGTTATTTTTACCTGCTGTCTCCAGTCTGTAGCCATGCTTGTTATGGTGATACTGGCAAGTTCAGCCGATAAACGAATCACGTTGGCTTGTAAGCTGTAGACTTCTTGAGCTTGTTGGTCAAAATCAGAACGAAATCGTGTGTCGTCAATACGTACTAGTGGCTGGCCCTTAGTGACAACCATACCCTCTTTGACATACATATCCTTCATGATGCCGCCATCAAGGCTCTGAATTACCTGAATTTGAGAGGAGGGAATAACTTTACCCATACCCGTGGTGACTTGGTCTAGCTCTGCAAAATAGGCCCAAAGTACAAAACACAGTGCCAATGCCGCGAGTGACCAAATGATTAACCTGTGGCTGGTTGGCGCATCTGTCATCATCGCGCCATATACGTCATCGACCATCTCTAAGTCATGAGTTGTCAGGTGTTTGCTCATTTCTGGACTCCAGCGAGCAAGCCTTTACTCAACTTATCCAACACTTCTTCTTTGTCTCCATCTGCGATGACATGGCCTCTGTCTAGTACTATGATGCGATCAACCAATTTCAGAAGATGCATTTTATGGGTGATAAGCAGCAAGGTTCTGTCACGACTGACGTTCTGCATGGCGCGAATAAATTGCTTTTCGGCGCGGGCATCCAAACTCGCTGTAGGTTCATCCATTAATAAAACCGGTGGATCATTTAATGTTGCTCTGGCTAAAGCGACTGTTTGTCTTTGTCCTCGAGAGAGCGCTTGCCCACCTTCACCCACTTGCTGATCTAGACCTTCAGTTTCTAAATCGGTAAACAGATTAATCCCGGAAAGTTGAACCGCTCTAATCAGTTGATGTTCAGTAACTTGGCGAGTACCAAAAAGAATATTATCTCTGATGGTTCCATGAAACAGAGTGATGTCTTGTGGTAGATAACCAAAATTTCTACGCAAGTCGGTGGGGTGTATTTGAGCCGAGTCTAGTCCATCATATCTCAGGCTACCTTTAGTTGGCTGGTAGAGACCTACAAGCATCTTGGCTAAGGTGCTTTTACCCGAACCATTGCGGCCAATAATCGCTACACGTTCACCAGGCTTAATATTGAGTGACATAGTGTGTAAAACTGGCTTTTCAGATCCTGGATAACAGAAGCTAATATGGTCGGCGTTGAGTTGACCTTCGAGGCGCTGACGGCTGACAAGGTGGCCTTTGTTTTCAAATTCATCTTCTTGCTCCATGATCTCATTGAGCTGACGCAGGGCACTGGCAGTATGGTTACCACGGGTCATTAACCCAGCCAACTGTGCCATTGGCGATATCGCTCGGCTCGATAAGATAACCGCTGCGATAATGCCCCCCATAGAGATGGCATTATCTGCGACTCGATAAACACCCAAAATCACCACACATACGACAGAAAGTTGCACGGTAAAATTAGCTAGGTTTGTCACTGAAGTAGAAAGTTTTTTTGCCTTTAATTGCCAGTTGGCTGTATGGCCTATCATCTGCTGCCAACTCTTTTGGACCAAACCCTCAGCACCGCTCGATTTGATTGATTCTAATGAGGCAAGCGACTCAATTAAGTGGCCATGCTTAAGGCTAGAAAACTTATTACTTTCCTCAATCGCCGCTTTTAGCTTTGGCTGAACAATTAAGGTATAGCCGATAATGATGATGCTACCCAGTAGAGGGATCACCGCGAGATCGCCAGCGACGACATAGATGATTAGCATAAAGAAAATAGCGAAGGGGAGGTCGACTAAGGTGGTGATGGTCGCAGAGGTTAAGATCTCTCTTATGCTATCAAACTCGCCTAGCTGTTTCGCCATCCCCCCGACACTTGGGGAGCGTTTTTCTAATGGGATCCCAATCGCTTTGGCAAAGAGTTTAGAAGATACGATGATATCAACTTTCTTACCTGCAACATCGATAAGATATGCGCGTAATTGACGCATTATTAGATCAAAAATATAGGCTATACCTGCGCCAATAGCGAGTACCCACAGAGAGGCGAAAGCCAGGTTAGGTACGACCTTGTCATAAACGTTCATGATGAAAAGGGGAGACACTAATGCAAACAGGTTAACTAATACCGAGGCAATTAATGCATCTCGGTAGATAGGGGCTGAGTCTTTCAACGTTTGCAAAAGCCAGTGACTATTATTGTCATGCTGGTGAAGATCAAATCCCATGTCGCCACGGTATTGCTGTTTGACCAAAAACAGATAGCCAACATAGATAGCTTCAAGATCCTCAATTGATAATACCTGTTCACCACCCGTTTCCGGCAGTTGAATCACAGCCTTGTCTTTATCGAAATCGATTTCTCTGAGCAGGCAAGCTTTCTTGTCTTTAAGCAACAAAATACAAGGTAAAAAGATAGGTGATACTTGGTCTAGCCCTTTGCGAGTGAGCTTTGCTGTTAACCCTGCACGACCTGCTGCTTGAGGAACAAGGTCTGGTGTCAGGACGCTAGAGGACAGCGGTAGGCCTGCCGCCAGAGATTCGCTGGAGCATGGGCTACCGAAATATTCGGTTAATAGGACTAAACTGTCTAGCAAGGGATCGACTGAGACTCTTTGAGAGGCAGAGACTGTCCATTGCTCAGTTTTCTGAGAAGCAGTTACAGACACCTAAAACGTATCCTTAAGGATTATGATAAGAACTTATTGATTTTATATTACTAAATTATTAATCAAAATGGCCTATATTGCTACAGGCCATTGTTAGATTTAATTTATTTTAAGGGTAGTCATTGCCAATTCTATTCTCTTCGAATGGAGAAATAGGCTCTGAAACTGGTGCTACAGGAGAACCATTTGAATTGGTTTCATTGCTGATTATTAGGGCTCCGTCACTGAGTAGGCCACTAATAGCCTGTTCTTCGGTGATCCCGCCACTAAGCAGGTTCACTCCATCTAGAATGATATGCTGCGTATAATCATCACCACCATTAACGTCAATATCAATAGTTGTTGCACCTGTTGTATGGTCGAAGCTGATATGCAGGAATTCATTGAGGTTGTCACTATTCTCACCCTGCAGTAAGTCACTGATATCTAGCTTATTGGTTCCTACTTCGAAATCAATTATATGATCCGTACCAAATTCGTCTTTATTCCAAATGAAGGTGTCATCACCTAAACCACCAATAAGCGTGTCATTACCTAGGCCACCAATGAGCATGTCGTTACCGGATTGTCCATCAAGAAGGTCGTGACCATCAGTACCTTCGATAGCTGTTTCCAGAGTATCTGAGTTTGCTGAGCCTCCGCGAATATAAACTGCACCATCTGCACCAACAATCTCTAGTCTCGGCTCAAAATCTGCTGCTATATCTATACTCGATTCGGCAGTCCAGCCAGAGAGAGAATAGACGCCTCCTGATTCTGAAAAAGAGTTAGCGTTGAGAGTCCATGTACCGTCACCATTACCAGAGACTAAATCTGAATTAGCATCGTAAATGGTTACCCCGTCAGGGAATCCAGATAAGGTGATTGAGTTGACTGATGAGAGATCATGATTAGTAAACTCATATGATGCTGAAAGCTCATAACTCGTCACAGTTTGGTAGCTGTCATCACTTTCAATTTCAAAAAGCGTAACGCCATTAGCACCATTGGTATCGCCTTCGACAACAAAGCTGAAAGAGCTAAATGGGATGTTATTTACTAGGGTTATGGTGTCTAAATTGTTATTTCCACTACCAATTTCAATTGGGGTATGGACTACAACGTTGCCGTTTATGTCAGTTGTAGTAATTTTAATTGACTGCCCCGCAGGGTTTTTAAAGGTAAGAGTGATATCTTTTACGGCAGACGAAAGCTCTATATCTAACTGTTCACTACCATTGATTCTGAAGCCATCATCTGCACTCCCGCCACCATTACCATTACCTTCATTTAACCCTATACCGACCCCTTGACCATTATTGTAGCTTAGGTAGCCATCTCCACTGGTGATAGAAGTTCCATCATTGAAAATGATCTCGGTTATATCTTTATCATTATGATTAGCATCGCTATTTCCACTCTTGAAAGTGGCGACATCATTTTTTACTTCAATATCGATATCTTCATCGGATTCAACAAGTCTTTCTTCACCCTTAACTAAAGTGACGGATAGATCTTTAATGGCAGCTGTAGGCTCAGGAGTTTCTGGTGGTGTTTCATTACCATTTGATGAGGTTTCTAAAACTGTCAGATCCCAATTGATAGTATTGGTAGCTGTATCACCGTTGGACGATTCAGTAGCAGTAGCTGTAACCGTTAGGGTGTAAACATTATCAACCGAATCGTTGTCAGGAACTTTAACTTGCAGTGAGCTTAGGTCCCAACCTTCAAGGTTAATGGTTCCATCGACTGTGAGTTCAGTGACCACACCGTTGTAGAGGCCTTTCAATATTGAGCCATTAGGAATGCCATCAAGAGTCAATGATAAGCTCTCTGAACCATCAATATCGTTCAAACTAGATGTGATCTCACTCAGTTTTATAAAGTCATTTTCATAGCCAAGGTTATCGACTGCCTTAAAAGTTAGATTATCTAAAATAGCGCCTACAGAGTCAGAGTTCTCTGCTTCAAATAGCAATCTATAAGTCCCGGTTTCATCGACTGGCAGTACAATTTTTTGATCTAATAACCATTCACTATTGGTTGGTGAGAACGTGTATAGAAGCACCTCTGTTCCTGGAATAGCATCACCATTATCATCAATCTGAACTAATGTTATAGACATGCCAGAGGTATCCGCATTGTTTAATCTAGCCGCGACATCAAAGCCAACTTCATAGAATCGACCTGCCTCACACTCTATGTCAGTATAAAGAGTCTTATCTCCTGTACTGCCTTCAATCTCCATTACCTGATTTTGCGAATTACCAGCGAGATAGGTGCCCTCTTTACCAACCTCAACATATCCATTATTGTTAGCAGTATTCCAAACCCCTATAGTATTCGCGCCAGAAACAGAGTTGATATCTATTTGGCCAAGCCATGAGCTACCATTGAGGTTTACATCTTCGAAATTCATTAGGGCAAGCGTTTGATAACCTTCTAAGTTAAGGTTTGGTGTATCGGCATCTGCAGTTACATTAATAGTTAATGTGGCCGTAGCACCAGTATTGGTAGTGTAGGTGATTAGAGGTACTGTTCCACTCCAATCTTCACCCGGTGTGAAGCTATAACTTCCATCACTTTCAAGCTTTAATGTGCCAATTTCGAGAGTTTCAAGAGTGCCACCTATCTCTATGTCATAGGTTAATACTACTTCTGTTCCAGCCGTATAGGAGCCAGTGTGACCAAGTATAGTAAATGAGGTCACAGTTAACTCATCATCGGCATCACTATCACCAGTTTCTGAATCTGTAAGAACATTACCAGTAGTTTGAACACTATCTTCGAGAACGGTTAAGCTATCATCTTGCGTTAGCGTAGGTTTGCCGATATGACCTTCAACGGTATTGAGATTGATAGTCAATGTTGCATTTGACTCATCCCCGTCGCTATCCCGCATGGTGTAGTGAAACTCTTCTTTAGCATTATCTGGAATATCGTTAGCGTCAGTCGTTAGCTGATAAGTGTAGCTACCATCACTGAAGATAAATAAGTAGCCATAGTCACCGTCAACTCTTGTTCCTGTGTCAGTTACGGCTGCAGCTTCAGGATCAATATCGTGCTCTGAATCAATGGTAATAACAGATAAATCGGTATCAGCACCCGTTATATCATTTGTTAATACGTTGCCCGAAGTGGCAGGTAGCTGATAATCACTACCTTCGGTAACTTTGACGATAATCTCGTAATTAGTAGATTGGCCTTCCGCAGTGTTAATAACAGTGATGGGATCCGCATCAGGAGTGCTTGGATCTCTAAAGCCAACCACTTGAATGGTATAGACGCTACCATCATGGTCAAAAGTGATACTCGGTGTACCAATAGTGATGATGTCGTCGCTATTACTACCTGAGTTTGGTGTTTCATCGTGAGCGAACGGGATATCTAAAGTGACTAGGGTTTCGTTACCAAGTGCATCCTTTACGGTAAAGGTTATTTGCATGGTAGCACTAGTGATGCCTGTGTCACTGTTTATGGTGTAGTTGTAGTGAGTAAAGGTGCCTAAGGAGATATCTTGATTTAGTAATAAACCATCACTTAATGCGGTGTCGTTATCAATAAAGCCATAACCAGATTGCTTACCACTTGTTTCACCCCATCGAATTTGGTCATGACCTGAGTCATTATCCTCACCACCACCGTAATCATTTCCTGTTGCATCTGTACCATCGAAAGTATCGACGTTTTGGCCACCTGAGTGGCTAGTCCATACGGCTTCAATGTCACCAACTAGGAAGTTATCGACAAGGACATCTAAGGTTTCTTCATCATCTTTTGCTATGCCGGCATCATCCAAGACGGTGACCGATACACTGCCTGTCGCTGTAGAGCCATTTGAATCCGTAGCAATAACTTCAATGCCGTTTATCTGTAAGGCGTCGGCATCAAGATTGTGATCCATATTATCAAGTAGAGTAGCTGTAACTGTAACGCCCCCCGTAGTCCCTGCCACGATTTCACTGCTAGAAAGTTCTATTCGAATGATTTGAGTTTGAGTACCTGCAAGACTACCGATTAAATGTCCGCCTACGATTACCCAAGAAAGGGTGCCATCGAAACCACTAACGGTTATCCCATTGAGATTGCCGAAAGCGAAGTTGCTTATATTGGCTGAGGCAGCGGTAAAGTTGAGGCTATCTGAGTGTGTATCAGTATTTGCACCTAAAGTATCGGCATCATCGAGGCTCAGTAAGACCTTATTGCCTCCACTGATCTCGTCTGTTCCATATATGGTGATAGTAACGGTTGTCGTTGTTACGCCATCAGCATTAAGAACGGTAAATATATCGTTTAAGAAGCTTGTGGGTTCAGAGGTCAAATCTTGAATAGCAGTCTGGCTATTATCTGCAGTATAGGTCCAGTTGCCGCTAGCATCTAACACTAAAGTACCGTAAGTTCCGGTGAAGCTATCGGCAGTGAACTTATCTTCACCGGCATCGCCACCAGTACCAGCATCGAGTTGGCCATTAGTCACCAAGTCACCACCAACAGTAACAGCAGTGTCTTCAGTAACACTTCCTAAATCAGGGGTTAAGACTGGAACATCATCGGTTCCAATTATGTTGATTGTTACCGTGGCGGTATCGGTAGCACCAAACTCATCTGTGATGGTATAGGTGAAAGTATCTGTATCTAGCTCGCCAGCTTTTAAGCCGCTAAACGCTCCATTGGTGTTGTAGTTGTAAGTTCCGTCATTATAGATGGTAAGAATTGCGCCACTAGTGAGTGTAATCGTATTACTAGCTGGAATGTCACTGCCGTTTACAGCGGTAATTGAAAATGAATCCGCCAAAACATGTGTATGGTCGCCAATGTCGTGATCAGGGTCTAAATCATTAGCAAGCAATCCATCTTCAATACTAGAAGCTGATAGTGAGCCGCCCTCTTGCACTACGAGTGCATCGCCTCCTAGCGCAGGGCCGGAAACAGTAATAGAGGTCAGGTAGTAATCAGAAGAGTCTCCGCCAGGGTTAGCTTGATTTAATTCATCAAGGGTATAGGTAGCCTCGAATACTAAAGTATCGAATACCAAGTTACCTGTATCTATGGTGAACTCGCCACTATTGCTACCATCTGTTTTGAAAGTCTCCATTGCAACGAGTTGACCTTGGTAATATGCCTTCCAGATACCTTGCTCACCACCTTCTTCGCTCGAATACATGTTGCTTACATTGAATGTCGCTTGGTTGACTAGTCCATTAAAGGTAAAAATTAGCGCTTCAGATTGGCCTGTCTCAGCGTTAAATTCAATTTGATCCGTTGTCGCCCCCTGAGTTCTAGGAGTGCCTACAACGCCAAGTTTGTTTGCATCGGAAGAATAGTTAACTTCGCCTACCTCTCCGTTGGCATTTCTGGCACTAATGGCAAACAATGGATTTACTTGAGCACCATTTTCAGTTCCCCAGTTATCTGCAGAGCTTGCGCTGGCTGCAAATGAGCTGCCTTGTGCATCATCAAAGGCATCCACAGTATTAATGCTAATGTTTAGCGTGCTCGTCGAGCCGGTATTCGTTTCGTATTGGATAGTAGGGGGTGTTTCACCATTCCAATCGTCAGCGGCGACGAATGTATAGGTACCATCAGCGTTTATGGTGATATCGCCATAGCCATCAATGGAAATGGTTTCACCTGCGTTAACTGTTTTTATAACTGTTAAGTTATCTGCAGCGAGTAAAGAGAAAGTAGCGACCGATAGCGTATTGTCGACATCTTTGTCGTTAGCCAGCACACCTTTATTTACATCTAGAACTTCAAGAGTTTGCCCTTCATTTGCCCTATTAGTATCGGGTGTAAGCTCTGATGGATCATCTACATCAGTTGCAGTTATCTTGACAGTGTTCTCTTCGGTAGAGAATGCACTTGAACCACCTGTTTCAGTGATATTTACTGTTGTGCCCGCCGATCCTGTTGTTTGATCCCAAGCTCTGTAAGTAAACTCGGCTGTTGTGCCTTGCTCACTATTAGGAACGAAGCGGATTTGATCGCTAGCACTCAATAATAGCGCTTGTGTAGAGCTGATATTTGTTGGGTCTAAATCTATCCAAGCCCCACCACCAATTGATACTTGCCAAGTGCCGTTACCATCATCTAAGGAGGTGATAGCCATCCCTTCTACAGCACCATTATCTACATCACTCACATTGGCAGCGAGTATTTCAGATACAGAGTATGCTTGGCTTGTTTCATCTTCAGTAATGGAGGTTAATATTTTTGTTTCTGAAAGCAGTACAGGCGCGTCATTAGTGCCAGTGATGGTAAAGCTCACAACCGTTGTTGCAACACCATTGTTATTGTCTGTCGCGGTCACAGTGTAGCTAAAGGTGATGGTTTCACCTTGAGCTAAGAAGTCTAGATTGACACCTGCGGCATTGTAATTCCAAGCGGTGTTACCAGGTGCTTCATCGGTAGCGCTGGTGCTAAAGCCATTTATCAGAGCGGTAGTGAGGCCACTGTCTAGGTCGCCGCCATTCCAGCTGATGTTGTTATTGGACGCAAAAGTGATATCAATGACATCGTTGGTATCTACATCACCAAAGGTAACAGTACCGCTGTCAGTTAAGGTTTGTGTTGAAGCGTCTGCAGCTTCGGTAAAGCCAGCTGATGCCGTAGCGCTGACAGTTGGCGCGTCATTAGTGCCAGTGATGGTAAAGCTCACAACCGTTGTTGCAACACCATTGTTATTGTCTGTCGCGGTCACAGTGTAGCTAAAGGTGATGGTTTCACCTTGAGCTAAGAAGTCTAGATTGACACCTGCGGCATTGTAATTCCAAGCGGTGTTACCAGGTGCTTCATCGGTAGCGCTGGTGCTAAAGCCATTTATCAGAGCGGTAGTGAGGCCACTGTCTAGGTCGCCGCCATTCCAGCTGATGTTGTTATTGGACGCAAAAGTGATATCAATGACATCGTTGGTATCTACATCACCAAAGGTAACAGTACCGCTGTCAGTTAAGGTTTGTGTTGAAGCGTCTGCAGCTTCGGTAAAGCCAGCTGATGCCGTAGCGCTGACAGTTGGCGCGTCATTAGTGCCAGTGATGGTAAAGCTCACAACCGTTGTTGCAACACCATTGTTATTGTCTGTCGCGGTCACAGTGTAGCTAAAGGTGATGGTTTCACCTTGAGCTAAGAAGTCTAGATTGACACCTGCGGCATTGTAATTCCAAGCGGTGTTACCAGGTGCTTCATCGGTAGCGCTGGTGCTAAAGCCATTTATCAGAGCGGTAGTGAGGCCACTGTCTAGGTCGCCGCCATTCCAGCTGATGTTGTTATTGGACGCAAAAGTGATATCAATGACATCGTTGGTATCTACATCACCAAAGGTAACAGTACCGCTGTCAGTTAAGGTTTGTGTTGAAGCGTCTGCAGCTTCGGTAAAGCCAGCTGATGCCGTAGCGCTGACAGTTGGCGCGTCATTAGTGCCAGTGATGGTAAAGCTCACAACCGTTGTTGCAACACCATTGTTATTGTCTGTCGCGGTCACAGTGTAGCTAAAGGTGATGGTTTCACCTTGAGCTAAGAAGTCTAGATTGACACCTGCGGCATTGTAATTCCAAGCGGTGTTACCAGGTGCTTCATCGGTAGCGCTGGTGCTAAAGCCATTTATCAGAGCGGTAGTGAGGCCACTGTCTAGGTCGCCGCCATTCCAGCTGATGTTGTTATTGGACGCAAAAGTGATATCAATGACATCGTTGGTATCTACATCACCAAAGGTAACAGTACCGCTGTCAGTTAAGGTTTGTGTTGAAGCGTCTGCAGCTTCGGTAAAGCCAGCTGATGCCGTAGCGCTGACAGTTGGCGCGTCATTAGTGCCAGTGATGGTAAAGCTCACAACCGTTGTTGCAACACCATTGTTATTGTCTGTCGCGGTCACAGTGTAGCTAAAGGTGATGGTTTCACCTTGAGCTAAGAAGTCTAGATTGACACCTGCGGCATTGTAATTCCAAGCGGTGTTACCAGGTGCTTCATCGGTAGCGCTGGTGCTAAAGCCATTTATCAGAGCGGTAGTGAGGCCACTGTCTAGGTCGCCGCCATTCCAGCTGATGTTGTTATTGGACGCAAAAGTGATATCAATGACATCGTTGGTATCTACATCACCAAAGGTAACAGTACCGCTGTCAGTTAAGGTTTGTGTTGAAGCGTCTGCAGCTTCGGTAAAGCCAGCTGATGCCGTAGCGCTGACAGTTGGCGCGTCATTAGTGCCAGTGATGGTAAAGCTCACAACCGTTGTTGCAACACCATTGTTATTGTCTGTCGCGGTCACAGTGTAGCTAAAGGTGATGGTTTCACCTTGAGCTAAGAAGTCTAGATTGACACCTGCGGCATTGTAATTCCAAGCGGTGTTACCAGGTGCTTCATCGGTAGCGCTGGTGCTAAAGCCATTTATCAGAGCGGTAGTGAGGCCACTGTCTAGGTCGCCGCCATTCCAGCTGATGTTGTTATTGGACGCAAAAGTGATATCAATGATATCGTTGGTATCGACATCACCAAAGGTAACAGTACCGCTGTCAGTTAAGGTTTGTGTTGAAGCGTCTGCAGCTTCGGTAAAGCCAGCTGATGCTGTAGCGCTGACAGTTGGCGCGTCATTAGTGCCAGTGATGGTAAAGCTCACAACCGTTGTTGCAACACCATTGTTATTGTCTGTCGCGGTCACAGTGTAGCTAAAGGTGATGGTTTCACCTTGAGCTAAGAAGTCTAGATTGACACCTGCGGCATTGTAATTCCAAGCGGTGTTACCAGGTGCTTCATCGGTAGCGCTGGTGCTAAAGCCATTTATCAGAGCGGTAGCGAGGCCACTGTCTAGGTCGCCGCCATTCCAGCTGATGTTGTTATTAGACGCAAAAGTGATATCAATGACATCGTTGGTATCGACATCACCAAAGGTAACAGTACCGCTGTCAGTTAAGGTTTGTGTTGAAGCGTCTGCAGCTTCGGTAAAGCCAGCTGATGCTGTAGCGCTGACAGTTGGCGCATCATTGGTGCCAACAATGGTCACTTTGATGGTATACGAAGTTTGTCCATCTAGGCTGGTGACGACGATATCACGGACAACTTCTTGACCTTCGGCTAATGATTGAATAACTAGGTTGTCGTTACTTAACTCGTAACTCCAGTTGCCATCTGCATCGATGCTGAAGGTGCCGTAATTACCATTAGAGTCACCATCGGCAACATTAGTTTGGGTGGTAAAGAATGCTTCACCTGTATCTACATCGCTAATTTCAAGCTTACCGCTTGTTGTTAACACGGTCTCATCAAGTTGATCTAAATGAGCATCTTCAGTGACGGTTCCTAGATCTGTGCCTTGATCATTAGCTGTGATAATCGCAGTATCATTAGTCCCTACGATGGTGACGGTAATTGTATGGGAAGCTGTGCCGTCAGCACTGGTGACTGTGATTTGGCGGGTAACAGTTTCTCCTTCGGGAAGAGACTGTACATCAAGGTGATCATTGTTGAGTTCGTAGGTCCAATTACCGTCGGCATCAATATTAAAGGTACCGTAGTTAGCATCTTGTACATTGGTTTGAGTTTGAAATACTGCTTCACCGCTATCGACGTCAGTGACATCAAGTTTACCACCAGTGATCTCTACAGTTTGGGTGTCATTGTCACTGGCTCCATCTTCAGTGACGGTACCCAGATCTGAGTCTCCTGCACCTGAACCAACAGAGATATTGGCAGGATCATTGGCGCCAACAATAGTGATGGTAATCGTGTGAGTATCTGTTCCATCTTTACTTGTGACGGTTATTTCACGAGTAATGATTTGCCCCTGGGTTAGTGACTGTACATCGGTATGCGCGTTATTGAGAACATATGTCCAGTTGCCGTTTTCATCTATGCTAAAGCTGCCGTAGTTAGCATCGGCTACATTAGTTTGAACCTCAAAGACGGCCTCACCAGTATCAATATCTACAATATCTAGCTTGCCGTTGACGGCCTGCACAGTAGTATCAATTTGATCGCTGTCTCCATCTTCAGTGACAGTTCCTTTATCTGTATCGCCTAGATCTGTGCCGACAGTAATATCTGCTGGATCATTAGCACCAACAATAGTGACTGTGATGGTATGAGAGTCGCTGCCATCAATACTAGTGACCGTTATTTCACGGATAATAACTTGGCCTTCAGTCAGTGATTGAACATCTATATGGTCATTATTGAGAATATATTCCCAGTTACCATTTTCATCTATGCTGAATGCGCCGTAGTTTTCATCCTCTACGTTATCTTGAGCTGTAAAAAATGATTCACCTGCATCAGGGTCTGTTACATCAAGCTTTCCACCGACAACTTGAACTGTAGAGGCATCATTATCGCTTGCACCATCTTCAGTTACTGTTCCTTGGTCGTTAGAACCATCAGCGACTGAAATAACGGCAGGATCGATTGTTGGCAAAACATTAATTGATAGTGTTGCAGTACTACCAGTATTGGTGGTGTAGGTGATAACAGGAACTGAGCCATTCCAGTTGTCGTTTGGCGTAAAGGTATAAGATCCATCTTCATTGATGACCAGCTCGCCGCCTTCAAGTTCTACTATTGTACCAGCAGTATGAGTTTCACCATTGACTTCAAAGCTTGCAACGGTGAGATCGTTATCTATGTCTGAATCGTTATCTAATACATTACCTGTCGCGACAGTGTCTTCATCAATGGTGTTGGTATCGTTAGCTAATGTGCTTGCATCATCAACCGGAGTAACCTCGATTGAGAGTGTTGCAGAAGAGCCTGTGTTGGTCGTGTAGGTGATAATAGGAACTGAGCCGTTCCAGTTTTCGTTTGGCGTAAAGGTATAAGAGCCATCCGTGTTGATGACTATTGAGCCGCCTTCAAGTTCTACTGTTGTGCCAGCTGTATGGGTTTCACCGTTTACTTCGAAACTAACTACAGATAAATCACTATCGATATCGGAGTCGTTATCTAATACATTGCCAGTCGCGACGGTGTCTTCAGCAACGGTATTACTGTCATTAGCGAGGATGCTTGGATCATCGACAGGTGTAACCTCAATAGTTACAGTACCTGTTTGGCCAGTATTAGTGGTGTAGATGATATCTGGGACCGTGCCGTTCCAATCATCATCGGGTGTGAATACAAAGGTGCCGTCTTCGTTGATGACTAACGTACCACCTTCCAGTTCTACTTCTGTTCCTGCTGTGAAAGTATCGCCATTAACGGTAAATGTATCTACAGTGAGTTCAGAATCACTATCAAAATCATTGTCTAATAGGTTGCCTGTGGCAACTCCATCTTCTTCGATGATATAGCTATCATTGGCAATGACACTAGGAGAGTCACTGCTTTTGATGCTTTCGTTATTTAATGCTGAGAAGCTAGATTGAGAGGCTCCAGCGGTATTGAAACCAGAACCTGCTTGAGTTTCACTTCCGCTACGGCCCAGGGAGACGAAATCACCGCCTTCATTACCATTTGTGCCTGCGCCTGCTGCCGTGGCAGGTCCTTCAGTTGGATCTTCACCTGCTGCGATCAGAGCTTGAATCGCTTCTATTTCATCAAGAGCAGATAAATCTATATCTGATAAAGAGGTGACTTCACTTGCTGAAGCTTGATTGGAGTAGCGAGTGCCATCTTCATATTCGATCTCTAACTCTGCATTTTCTTCTATAGATAATGCAGCTCCAACTGGAAGTTGATCACCTTGTGCAAGAAGCCGTTTATCACCGTTTATGTCTACAGTGATCTCTCCATTTGCAATCAAAACTTGTCCATGTTGTGTGGTGATTAAAGATTTCATTCTTAGCTCCAAGCAAATAACGTTAACAGTGCAGCTCTGGTAAACCCTTTACCCAACGTCAGCAGCAAATTCATACAATCTGATCGCAAAGGTTAACCCATGTAAAAACCAACGTCAATTTGTTGACGTGTTAATACCTGTTTGTTAGTAAGTCGATAGTTTTATTGTCTATTCTAACTTCTGGAATTAGTTAATAATTGCGTTGTTTTATTGGCATAACTAATTATTGGCGGGTGGACTGTTACATTGGGGGGGATATGCATTGTCACTTCCTTGTATTCAAAATATTGATAATATTTGAGTGGATTTTATTTGAAAGTTAAGAGTTAAAAATAGATGACAGTTCGAGATGTGCTAGTTAATGTAATCGCTGGTAAAAAAGGGGAAACTGGTTCAAAATCGTGTTGAATTTGTACCTGTACAACTCTACCTGCGCTTTGATCTTTTAGTTGATTCGCGTCCTCTTCCCATGTGGTAATCACTCGAATTTGTTCCAGTGGTTGCGCTCTAAGTAATACGTGAGCCTCTATTTTCTCATCGGTAGTTGGTGAATCTCCAACTCTGCGCAAATCATCACCAGCTTCAGCACCTCTGACTACAGCATAGCGCACGCCCTCCCTAGCTGCATGTGCAACAGCGCCATAGGCGAATATCATCCTAGCACCATCGAGAATAGCGAATAGAAGGAGAAAGAATATTGGTGCAACAATAGCTGCTTCCACAGCTGCTACACCTTTTTGGTATTTGCTGGGCTTTGTATTAAACAGCGGACTAGAGTACTTAAATATTTTCATGATTATTGTGCCCTTATGGTCGCTGTCCTGCTAATTACAAGTTGATTAGGTATAAGAGGATAGGAAGTTGCTGTGCGGAAGTCGCGAGTGGCAGTGACTTCTACAAATATCTCAAGTTGACCTGAGCATAAGTTACTCGTGCAAAATACTTCGTTACTGCTTCCTGGGCACTTGCAGATACGCCTTGAACTTACTGTGACAGGATCCGAGTTAAAAGCATCACTGATGAGGTCACTAGCTTCCGATAATGCTGAGGCTTTGATTCCTGATGAATCAATGACTAGGTTGGTACTTTGCGCTCCGTATCCAGCGGCTGCTCGGGCAGCATTGGTAGTAGTAATCGATACATACATCACACGCCCAAAATCGATCACTACCAGCATGAAAAAAAAGAGGATAGGTAAAACAATGACGGCTTCAATAGCGGCAACCCCTTTTTGCTTAGTGACTCTCAAGTTAAGGTACTTGTTTATATCCATATATCACTCCTTATTCTACTAACGTAACCCGTTTGAGGGGAGAGCCACCTGAGCCTGTGAAATTGCTAATCTCCACCGTCGATCCACTCGAAATCTCTAAGAATTTTGAAACTAAGATAGTATCAGACGGGTTACCCGTTGAGTTACTGTGAAATTTTAAGTGCTGGTTTCCGACATATATAGCACCGGCAAGTGTTGCTGTTACACTACTATCTATTCTGTTTAGTGGGTAAGAGCCAGGATTATCCGAGGAGGGGGCGTCTCTGTCGGAGAAGAAGAGGATGCCATCTAGATCGTTAACACATTCACTGCCACTGGTACCGCCATTACAAAGAGGGGCGGAAAAGTTAACTTCAGCGCTTGAATTGATATCCAGAGTCCAGAACCACTCTTTGCCTTTTTCGGGATCATGATCTGAATTTGAATCATCACAGGCCCAATAACAGGTGTTATAAAAAGAAACGCCGGTACCGTTAGCTTCAGAATCTGCACCTTCAACTCTTAATCCACCACCGCGAAGCACGTATAAGGCAGGAGTACCAGGAGTACCAGAAGTAAAGTTAACAGTGCCTTTTTTTACGAGAATTCCACCACAGTAAGTACCTGGACTTAATGTTACTGTGCCAGTGGTATCTATGGTGTATGGCTCATAGGGGCCGCCAGGGTCTTTCTCTTTGCCGCTACATCCACTTGCGTTACAACTCTCATCAGGTGGACATGCGCCAGAGGTCCTATCTACTGTAGGCGGGATTAAACTAGCCAAAGGATCGGGGGCGGGTAAGGGAGATTCTTCTGGTGGTAATCCCATACCGCTAAGAGGGCAATCACCATCGTTGTCACACTGATAGGCATCGCCGCCTAAATCGCAAGTTTGTCCGGTGGTATAGCCTCCAACAACAGTGATCATACCCGCTTTCACACAAGCGCCACTCTCAACCACACTGGCTGCACCGCTATCATCAGAGTTAACCCAGATGCCACAACGTGCGTCGAGTACCGAGTCACTAGTGACTTCAAAGGCTTTTTTTTGCTCATTGTCGAGTACATATACGCAGTTGATTCCGCTAGCTGTATTACCATTAGCTACTGCCCTGACTTTGTAAGGGATAGAGTCTATGTTGAGTATTTGTGAGAAAAAGGTCAGGGTTGGTTGGGTGATGATAACTTCAACTGAAAAGGGATCATCGAAGTAGAAGCCTGATAATGGCGGGTGGTTAATCTCTACGTCAATGCCATCATCGCCATGGGTGAAGCCATTGACTATGGCTTCTGCGTTAGCTGCCGTGATAATAGTGGGGTGGTCGCGACCATAAAATTTTTCGAAGGCACCTGCTAAGGCGGCTGCATCTGCGGCAGTTTGGGCCCGGCGGTAATCGGAATAAACTTTTCCTGAGTCTAAGGCTAAGCCAGCCATTGCGATTAAGGCGAGCAAAGACACCACAGCTAATGGCGCGATAATGCCTTTCATCTTTCGGCTTAAAGAGCTTATCCCTACCATAAAAGCACCCTAATTAGTTCTTGTTAGCAATCCCTCAATTAAGTCTAGTCGCGAAGATCTTGTTCATCAAATGTGAAAGTAAGCAGGCTAATTATTTAATTAGCCTGCAGTCATTAAGGAATACTTACTATTAGCGCATTATTATCGAGTAAGTCTTGGATAATGGCTTGATTACCTAATCCTGTTAAACTGGTCCCTTCCAGCAGAATGGTTATGGTGTCGGTGCCAGAGCCATCACCATCAAGATCTATAGTGATGGTCGTATCACCACCTGAAACATCGAAAGATAAATAATCAACCAAGTCTAGTGCATTATTTGTTTCACCAGAAAGAAGATCGGAAAGGTCGAGTACGTCCTCGGAAACGTCGAAGTCGAGAATAGTGTCGTTTTCGCCATTGATGGAATCAGTATTCCAGATAAAGGTGTCATCTCCTGCTCCACCATGCATGATGTCGTCACCTCTACCACCAGTTAATTCATCGATACCATCACCGCCATACATGATATCGCTACCATTGCCACCAAGAAGCTGATCATTTCCACCTTGACCAAATAAGATATTGTCACCGTCACCTCCAGTAAGGATATCATCACCGTCGTTTGCTCCAGATACATCAAAGTCACTAGCATTTGCAGATACATAAGCATGAACTTCATAAATTGATATATCTCCATCTGAATTCAAGTCACTACCCGATTGAAGGTCTACATATTCGACAAGTGCATCAAACCCTTCTTCATCTATACCGTCAAACTCGATCAAGTCACCAAAGATGATATCGTTACCGTTGCCAGCATTAAGATCATCATCACCGGGCAACAAGGCTGTTTGTAAGATGGCATCTGCTAAGTTATCAACATCGACATTAGTTAATGGAGTGCCATTGGAATCGAATTGATCAAGTATATAATCTGGGTCATTAGGGTTAAATGCATTTCCAAGGCCTATTGCTTGGACGTAAGTCAGGTTTTCAAAGGTGAGCAATGCAAACGCTGCAACGGCAGCAAGGTAAGCTGCTTCATAGTTATTATCATCATCACCAGGTTTTGTGGGCTCACCATCAGTAACGAAGAAAGTGTAATTCATCCCTATGTTTGTTGAAGCCAATCCAGAAGTAAACCAAGTGGTCGCAAGGTTAAATGCGGCTTCATAATTTGTCCAACCATCACTATTCATATCTTTTAGAGCTGCCTGAATGATACTTGCATCTAAATTTGATAAATTAATATTTAGAAGAATTTCAGCACCGGTATTGAAGTCTATTACTAAGATATTTACGACTCCGGGATTACCTTGACCAATGGTAGATATCAACTGGTTTAACACATTTGTTATCTGGGTTCTGGCGGTATCTACTGCGCTCCCCATACTACCTGACGTATCAATAATAAAGGCGATATTGTAGTTTTGACCAGGGCCGAAGCCTGTAGTATCACCTATGAGCACGTCATGGGCATTGCCTGTTTCGACTGTGGTGTCATCTTCTGGTCCAAATGTCTCTTCGGAATAGACCTCAAAGTACACAGTTGCAGTATCTGTTCCTCCATTGCCATCGTCTAGGGTGTAGGTAAAGCTGGTTGGCGCATCTTCTGTGCCATCGTGATCAAAAGTAAAGCTACCATCCTCATTAATAAATAAAGTGCCACCGGTTATATCAACTTCGGCATCACCATTATTATCAAACACTACTGCGACACCATTTATGTGGGTGATTAGTAGAATATCACTAACATCAGCATCGCTATCAATACCGTTACCCGTATCATCAGTGATTATATTACCGCTGACAGAGTCATCTTCATCAACATGATAAATGTTATTTCTGGCATCAGGAATTAGGTTTGCAGGCTCTAGAGTGATGGTGAAATGTCCATCATTTTCAGGAGTAAAAATGACTGCATCCCCATCGTTATCGGTAGCACCGTAAGCAAACTCTAAATCAATTGGCGCATTGAAAAGGGTATCTACTGAGGATAGGCCTGTGATTTGGAAATCATTCCCACTGACATGGAATATCTCAATAGACATAATAGATAACCCACTTGTGGCTAACTGTTCAATGGTTAGAGTTCCATTGATGGTAGCATTGAAAACTTGGGTAGAGTTATCTGAGTAAGTCACAATATACTGAATATCTGTGGTTCCAGTGTGATTACCGTTGTTGTTAGTCCCTAGGCTAATGGCCGCAAGTGATGTTCCATCAACGCCATATACAAATTTGATTGCTTCTCCTGTGAAAATCGAAGTCTGAGGTCCAACTCCAATACCGTGTGCATTAGAGTTGATTGAAGAGGTTGAGCCGTTGAAGGTACCTGTGATGGTTGCGATAACCATAGCAGCTTGATCATCTTGAGCGTAAATGGCGCCATCAGTGTCAACATAGTAGGCGGCATTATTGCCCGCTGGAGCGCTTCCTAAATCGTAATCAATTACGACTTCAACGTCTATTTCATCAAGTAATGTGAATTTATAGTCATAATGGCCTGTTCCATCAGGTATAGCCTGTAGAGTAAATACAGCTGTGTTACCAGCCATTGCGGTCAGTGTGTCACCGTTCATAGTATAAGTTAGGTCTATACCATTAGATTGCAAACCTTGAGTAATGACCTGAAAATCTACGCTACCAAAGCCATCGGCTCCTGGGTCGAATAGATCACCAGTGATAAATTCATCGATAGTATGAGGCATGCTAGGTGTTGCTGATTCATCGACTTCATCGAGAGGTGCATCATCTTCAATTTTTACATTGAGAATTATATCGGCATTACCTCCATTTTGATCATCTACAATGACTGTAAAATCAATAGAAAGAACGTCTTCATCATTGTTTACTGGGTGATCTACTGGGGCAAGTAGGGTAACGGTATAATTTACCGTGAAATCTGGAGCTGTACCACTGACAGAGCCAAACTGTATTGTCATTACTGTTGTTAGTCCTGCAGTACCTGTGAGCGTGTTCCCGGCCCAATCCCAAGTGATAGGAACACCTCCCGAAGAGTAGGCACTGATGTTCAAATCATCAATTGAAATTGAAAAGCTTGTGCTATCTACATCTGTAAAGTTGAGACTTCCTATGAAAGTCACAGAGTCCGTGGTGTCGTCAGGCGGAAGCGGGCCGTCCATTATACCATTTTGTAATCCCTCCTCAGAAACTGCGCCAGACTCAATACTGATAATCTCAGGATCATCATTGACAGGGTCGGTGGTAATGGTAACCGTGGCGGTATCGGTATCTACGCCGTCACTTAAGGTGTAGTCAAAGGTTGGCGGGGTTACTGCCGGATCACTGCCATCATGTTGATACTCAAAGCTACCGTCGGCTTTGATACGTAAGGTGCCGTTACCGACAGTAAAGTCCTGACTCCAGCCATCGAGGTCAAAGACCAGATTAATGCCATTAACCTGAGTGACGGTGAGTGTGCCACCGTCACCGCCGTCACTGTCTTGCAGGCCATCATTGTTATCAATGTGGCTGATAACATTACCCCCAAGCAATGCGCCCTCGTTGACACTGAAACTGTCATCTTCGGCAAAGGGACCATCGTTGACTGGATTGGTGGTAATGGTAACTGTGGCGGTATCGGTATCTGCCCCGTCACTTAAGGTGTAGTCAAAGGTTGGCGGGGTTACTGCTGGATCGCTGCCATCATGTTGATACTCAAAGCTACCGTCAGCTTTGATACGTAAGGTGCCGTTACCGACAGTAAAGTCCTGACTCCAGCCATCGAGGTCAAAGACCAGATTAATGCCATTAACCTGAGTGACGGTGAGTGTGCCACCGTCACCGCCGTCACTGTCTTGCAGGCCATCATTGTTATCAATGTGGCTGATAACATTACCCCCAAGCAATGCGCCCTCGTTGACACTGAAACTGTCATCTTCGGCAAAGGGATCATCATTGACAGGGTCGGTGGTAATGGTAACCGTGGCGGTATCGGTATCTGCGCCGTCACTTAAGGTGTAGTCAAAGGTTGGCGGGGTTACTGCTGGATCGCTGCCATCATGTTGATACTCAAAGCTACCGTCAGCTTTGATACGTAAGGTGCCGTTACCGACAGTAAAGTCCTGACTCCAGCCATCGAGGTCAAAGACCAGATTAATGCCATTCACCTGAGTGACGGTGAGTGTGGCACCGTCACCGCCGTCACTGTCTTGCAGGCCATCATTGTTATCAATGTGGCTGATAACATTGCCCCCAAGCAATGCGCCCTCGTTGACACTGAAACTGTCGTCTTCGGCAAAGGGACCATCGTTGACTGGATTGGTGGTAATGGTAACTGTGGCGGTATCGGTATCTGCGCCGTCACTTAAGGTGTAGTCAAAGGTTGGCGGGGTTACTGCTGGATCGCTACCATCATGTTGATACTCAAAGCTACCGTCAGCTTTGATACGTAAGGTGCCGTTACCGACAGTAAAGTCCTGACTCCAGCCATCAAGGTCAAAGACCAGATTAATGCCATTAACCTGAGTGACGGTGAGTGTGCCACCGTCACCGCCGTCACTGTCTTGCAGGCCATCATTGTTATCAATGTGGCTGATAACATTGCCCCCAAGCAATGCGCCCTCGTTGACACTGAAACTGTCATCTTCGGCAAAGGGACCATCGTTGACTGGATTGGTGGTAATGGTAACTGTGGCTGTATCGGTATCTGCGCCGTCACTTAAGGTGTAGTCAAAGGTTGGCGGGGTTACTGCTGGATCGCTGCCATCATGTTGATACTCAAAGCTACCGTCAGCTTTGATACGTAAGGTGCCGTTACCGACAGTAAAGTCCTGACTCCAGCCATCGAGGTCAAAGACCAAATTAATGCCATTAACCTGAGTGACGGTGAGTGTGCCACCGTCACCGCCGTCACTGTCTTGCAGGCCATCATTGTTATCAATGTGGCTGATAACATTGCCCCCAAGTAATGCGCCCTCGTTGACACTGAAGCTGTCATCTTCGGCAAAAGGACCATCGTTGACTGGATTGGTGGTAATGGTAACTGTGGCGGTATCGGTATCTGCGCCGTCACTTAAGGTGTAGTCAAAGGTTGGCGGGGTTACTGCCGGATCACTGCCATCATGTTGATACTCAAAGCTACCGTCAGCTTTGATACGTAAGGTGCCGTTACCGACAGTAAAGTCCTGACTCCAGCCATCGAGGTCAAAGACCAAATTAATGCCATTAACCTGAGTGACGGTGAGTGTACCACCGTCACCGCCGTCACTGTCTTGCAGGCCATCATTGTTATCAATGTGGCTGATAACATTGCCCCCAAGCAATGCGCCCTCGTTGACACTGAAACTGTCGTCTTCGGCAAAGGGACCATCGTTGACTGGATTGGTGGTAATGGTAACTGTGGCGGTATCGGTATCTGCGCCGTCGCTTAAGGTGTAGTCAAAGCTAGGCGGGATTTCATCCGGATCGCTGCCATCATGTTGATACTCGAAGCTACCGTCAGCTTTGATACGTAAGGTGCCGTTACCGACAGTAAAGTCCTGACTCCAGCCATCAAGATCAAAGACCAAATTAATGCCATTCACCTGAGTGACGGTGAGTGTGCCACCGTCACCGCCGTCACTGTCTTGCAGGCCATCATTGTTATCAATGTGGCTGATAACATTGCCCCCAAGCAATGCGCCCTCGTTGACACTGAAACTGTCGTCTTCAGCAAAGGGACCATCGTTGACATTGCTAATATTGAGGAACACAGTGGCCGTATCTGAGCCTCCTAGGCCATCATTTATTGTATAAGTGAAACTTGTTTCGGCAGGCTCTTCACCATTATGCGAGTAGGTAAAACTACCATCTTGGTTGATGGTTAAACTACCATCTCCAATAGGTATTATAGCTACCCCGTTAGTAAAGGTTACCGCGATACCATTGATATGTGTGATGTTAAGTGGGCCGCCGTCTATATCGCTATCGACACCTGAACCTGTGTTATCTGTGATGATATTACCGCTGGTCAAGCCCCCTTCAAGAAGGTTATAGCTATTATTTAATGCATCGGGGGCATCATTAACAGGATCAACAATGATGGTTAGTGTTGCACTAGCGCCAGTATTTGTGGTGTAAGTAACGATAGGCACATTACCGTTAAAATTAGCATCAGGTGTGAAGGTATAGGTACCATCACTATTAAGCGTTAAAGTACCGTCTTCTAAATCTACTGTGCTACCAGCATCGTATGTATTGCCCTCAACATTGAAGGTTGCAACGGTTAATACATCATCAGTATCACTGTCATTATCTAATACATTCCCCGTTGCAACAGTATCTTCATCAATGGTGTTAAAATCATCGACGATAATTGAAGCCTCATTGGTTCCAACTATATTAATGGTTACAACTTGGGTATCGATTGCACCGAATTCATCGGTCACTGTGACCAAGAACTGTTCCTGTACAACTTCCCCTTCAGTTAAGCTGTCTGCAGCCTGATTATCTAATGTGTAAACCCATTGACCAGTATCAGGATCTATTGCGAAGCTACCATAAAATGAATCTGCACTACCGCTCCAAGCTAGGATGGCTCCGTTATCGACATCAGTAGCCGTTAACGTGCCTGTAGTACTTTGAATTGTTGTGAGAGGCTCGTTTGATTCCAGTTCGCTAACGCTACCAGTAGCATCAGTCTCTGAGGATGTAATAACCGGAGAATCGTTGGTTCCTTGTACTGTGATAGTGATCTGTTGTGTGGTTGATGCGCCAAGTTCATCGGTAACAGTTACAATGAAAATTTCTTCAACTGAAGTTCCTTCGGCTAAGCTATCAGCCAAAGAGTTATCTAAGCTGTAGCTCCATTCGCCACTTACTGGATCGATAGTTAAGCTACCAAAATTACCTGTCGAATCTCCGCTCCAGGTTAAAATTGAACCATTATCGACATCTGTGGCTGCTAAGCTGCCAGTCGCAATGGTAATGCCTGGAACGACAGTGCCGTCATCTTCATTCCCTGCTTCAATTACCAAGCCTTCGTCACCAGGTAAAATAGGACCGTCTGGACCATCGGGGTCAACTACCACTACCACAGGTTCATCGTTTGTACCTGTAATCGTAATAGAGAGAGTGACTAAAACGGTATCGCCATCGGCATCCGTAAGCTGATAGGTAAATGTTTCAGTAACTTGCTCCCCTTCAGCGAGTGCTTGCACATTATCTAATGAGTTATCTAACTGATAGGTATAACTACCATCTGAAGATATTTGCAGAAGTCCAAAATCACCGGAAATATCAGCTGTTTGCAGCACTGCTATAGTGGTTCCGGCGGAATTCGATATTTGAGAAACTAATGCTGAGTCGGCTCCTTGGGTATCATTAGCAATCACATTACCTGCAATCGATACTTCACCATCCTCTGCAACGCTATTTGTGTCAGCTACACCGTTTGGATTATCGTCGACTATGTTTACTGTGATTGTGGAAGCGTTTGTATTACCTAGAAGATCTGTTACAAGCGCTGTAAATGTTTGAGAAACTATGTCTGAAACTGAATTATCTACAGCTGAGTTGAGAGTGAAGTTATAGCTAAGAGTACCGCTTACAGGATCAAAGTTTGTTAGAGTGAGAATGCCGCTAGCAGTTGTTATTGCTATTGGGCCAATAAATAAGCCTCCGGTAAATATATCAATACCATTAATTGTTAGGCTAGCAACACCTGCTTGTGCGTCAACTTGTAGACTATTCGACTGAGTAATTGCTGTGGCTAGCGGGCTTGAACCTTGCAATAAATTAGCTTCGAGTAAAGTCACACTGCTCGCGCCTATAGTGGGCAAGGCTGCTTCTTCTTCTGTCAGAATTAGGGGATCTTCGCTAGCAGTGGGTGCTGCCGCGAACCCCTCGGTATCATGACCTGCACCAGCAAGAGTTTCATCCCCTGAACGACCGAGAGTAATAAAGCCTGATCCTCCCTCATTACCTGCACCACCGGCTACGGTACCGGCTGCGGTTGCTGGAAGGCCTGCTGTTGGATCTTCACCCGCTAAAATCTGAGCCTGTAAGGCCGCGATTTCAGCAATATCAGATACCGGCGCTGTAGCTAACTCTGGGGTGGCTGATATTTCAGGAGTTGCTCCAAGGGAGCTATCGGGTATCGGCTCTGCAAGATTTGTCTCAGTGATGACTGTGCCGTCAGCCATCTGTAGTATGAATTGAGAGCTTGGTGAGAAGATTAGTTGTTCGCCGTCTTTAATAAGATCGCCAATGGTTATATCTCTGATATTACCTTGATCATCTTTGGCCTTTAATTGACCCACCAGATTGGTGACGACCGCATCTTGTTTTGCTACTGAAACACCCATAATATTATCCCTGAGCTTATTCACTCATTAGGTAAGCAGTAAATTTATTGACCCAAAAAAGATTTCTGCTATTAAACATCTTGAATTTAGTTTGGCTTTAATTGACGCTGAGTCAAATTAATGACATTGGGCTGTAAGTGGCATGGATATAGGGTTTGATATACTTTTTGTAGAAAAGTAACAATTATTCAGCTGTTTGTAGCTAGCTAGAATGGAAAATAGCTGCTACTAAATAAAAAAACCACCTATTAGGTGGCTTTCTTAGTTAATAATCGTATAAAAACTAACCGGCGATAGCGGCTTGACGGTAACTCTGAAGAGCATTATTTTGTTCGCCTAGGTGTTCATGTGTTTCACCTAGAGCCAGCCAATTGTCTTTATTTGGTTGCTGATGACAGACCTTTGTCCAGTAGGACATAGCTTGACGATAATCTTTATTTTGCAGATGAAGCTTAGCTAAAAGCTTTTGAAAATTGAGCTGTTCACCGTACTTTTTCTCCAGTGAAAATATCTGCTTTCTTTCTTCAATATCTGAGGGGGTCAATACGTCGGCAAGCGCAGAGGAAATATCTGTAGACAGATCACTCTTGAGCTTTTTCATTAAGAGTTTTTTAGCTTCAGCTTCGCGCTTAAACTTATTTAGACCAATGCAGTAACTTGCTAGATATTTAGACTCTTTGCGTTCTGCTCGGCTTAACCAATGCCAAACTTTTTCGAGCTCTTGTTCATTGTTAGTCTGAGCCTGAAGTAGCAAGGAGTTATTGGTCTTTATGGTGAGTTGATCAAGTTCCTCTACGCTGAGTACTTGTCGTTTTCTAGCTATTGGCAATAGCAGCTTCAGTGCATACCAATCTGCTTGTGCTTGATACAACTCAATGGCCAACCTTAATATTGGCAACTTGCTCTTACTGGTTGGTGATAGCTTATCAAGCTCCATTCTGGCCTTGTCTAACTCTCCTTGTTGTAACAAGTAACGAGTACGACTTGTGCTGACGGCTTTAGCTGCTAAAGGTTCTAGCTCCGCTTTTAATAGGTATTGATCTCTGCTTTCTATATTATTTTGATGTTGTGCTGCTCTTGCGGCTGCTAGCAGATTAAGTGTTGGCAACTCACCTTTCTCTGCCCCCCTAACCATGGATTGCTCCGCTGAAGACCAATCTTCTTCAGCTAATGCTAGCGCGCCTAGCAGGGTGTGTTTTCGAGCGGCTTTCTTGCGCCATTTCTCAGGAAGTAGGCGACTGCTCATTATTAAGTTGATTAGAAAAACAAATAGCCACTCTGCAAGCTGAAGAAGCCCGTAAAATATGATCAGTGAGATAATGGCAAAGACTACACCTGTTTCTACTTCGTAATCCCAAATGGTGAAATAAAGATAACCGTTCATGCCCTCAAAGAAAGGGCTGATGCATAAGCCTAATAAGATAATCCCGAGATAGATCATGATTCTAATCATAGAGAACTATCCTCTGAAGCTAGCAGGTTACCGTGTACTACCAGCTGTTGAAGTAAGGCCGTAGAGTGAAAATGTTCCATTGTCGGAGTCTGTATTTCGAGTGTTTTCAATGCTTCTAGAGCAGATAAAGCTGCTTGTGTTTGTGGATCATTAAGATCAAAATATTGATAGATCCACTTTCTCGCTAGGGTGAGTGACTGACGATAGTTCACTTGATCTTGTCGATATAAAGCCAGCTGAGATTGAAGTAACTTATTGCGAATATTTTCAACTAGATACCACTGTTGATCCGGAGTGAGAATTGGCGTGATATCTGTGGTTCGTTTACGAACTACAACAAAATCATCCATTATAGACTGCCAAAATTTACCTAGGTTAGCTTGCCAATCATCGATAGATTCTGTCATTTCTGGAGCTTCTTTGCGATTGACTGCATTGGTAAGTTCTACTCGGTTTAAAGGTAACTGATGTAGATGCTCAATCATGCTATCTAAGGTCAATACAGTGCCGGTGATATCTGTACTTTTTATGGCTGAGACAGCGGAGATATCCTTTGCTAATGCCTTTCTTAGCGGTGTTAATGATGGGTCTTTCATTGATTCAATACGTGTGTCTGCAGCTTTCAGTAAACTTGCAGCCGTACTTGGATCTTTTTCAAGCCAAAGCTTGTTACCTGCCATTCTGACTAAATATTTCGCTTCTTCAGCCATCCAGTGATTAGGATTACGCAAAGCAAGCTTAGCAACACGCTCATTTAATTGAACTTGATTAGCTGCAATTTGATCGATTCCTGAATGAGTACTGCTAGCTAATTCTTGTTGTTGTTTAGCGAGCCTTGAAATCTGCCTGTTTGGTTCATTTAAGGCCTGTTTTAGCTCGACAGATAAGGCCGACGCCTTTTCTTTTTGTGCCGTTAGTTCTTGATATAGGTAGTAGCCGCCACCACATGTGGTAAAGGTGAGCAGTAGGAGGAAAACAAAATTAAACAAGAATCCCCAAGATACACCAGAAGACCCAGCTTTTATTTCAGGTTTGGTTTTTGTTTTAGGTGCTTCTTTATTTGAGGCGTCCAGCGTTTTGGGCGATCGAGAGTTTGTTTGCTCGGCTTCTTGTGGAATCGTTTCAGCTTGTGCGTCTATTTTCGCTTCTACAGCGTTCTCATCTAAATCTTTCTTATCCATTAACAAGTCCTTGAAAGCGATACAGCAAAAAATGACGAGTTAGAACGTTATAAGCCTAAGGCTGAAAGTATGGCTTTGCAATTGGCAGCTTTTGCGTTAGTGACATGCTGCAATCCATAAGCAAAGGCTTGTTCCTGTACTCGTGAGCTAGGGACTATGATATGACATGCGCGCAGCCATGCAAATAACTCTTTTGGTACAAGTTTAATCAAATTGTCTAAAATCTCGCCGCTGGTGACTATGATGGTGTCTATTTCGGCCTGTTGCCATGCTATAGCGGTACTGTCTTTTGGAAGTTCAGGGCAGCCCCTGCGATAGACTTCCCAATAGCTGACCTGTCCACCTCTGCTTGCCAGAGTCGTCGCTAAAACTTCTCGTCCTCCAACGCCTCTAACAATCACAATTTTCTTGCCTGAAAGATTTTGTAGCTGAGGGAGCGTGAGTAGTCCTTCTGTTTGCTGACAGTTTTGCGGGGCTTCTTGCGCCGTAATGCCTAAATGCGTAAGCGCGTTAAATGTTGCTTCTCCCACTGCGTAATATTCAGCTTTTGCAGGCCAAGCTATGTGTGGATGAGAAGCATCAATTGCATTTGCTGCAAATTTTACGGCATTTGTACTGATAAAAATGATGATGTCAGCGTGGTTAATTTGATCAATATATTGATTTTGATGTGTAGCTGGAGCCGGAGTTACATGGAGTAAAGGCGTGACAATATGCGAGACACTCTTTAAATTGAGCGCCTCGATCATTAACTGATTACGCCCCTCGGGGCGTGTTAGCAGTATTTTCATTGGATAGGGCTATTGAGCAATTTACTTAATGTAAACAGCATCAAGAATTTCCTTGGCACCCTTATTTAGCAGATCTTTTGCTAATGCAATGCCCAGTTCTTTGGCATCTGTTTTAGGTCCAACAGTGGTGCCTACAAGAATTTTACTACCATCTGGATTACCCACTAAACCGCGTAAGGTTAATGTGTCACCGTCGATTTCAGCATAGGCACCAATAGGGACTTGGCATCCGCCTTCAAGATGGGTATTCATCGCGCGCTCTGCAATCACTCGGTAACGGGTTTCAGTATGCTCAAGCGGAGCCAATAAGGCTTTTACTCGTGCATCATCGATGCGGCACTCAATA
Organism: Shewanella eurypsychrophilus; assembly: GCF_007004545.3. Taxonomy (NCBI): domain Bacteria; kingdom Pseudomonadati; phylum Pseudomonadota; class Gammaproteobacteria; order Alteromonadales; family Shewanellaceae; genus Shewanella; species Shewanella eurypsychrophilus. The sequence continues at coordinate 605,204 of NZ_CP045503.2, forward strand.
CCGACAGCACCTTGGCCGTTGGCTGGAAGCGAATCTTCAGTAGAGATGAAGCTAGTGATGCGCTCTTCAAGCTTTAAGCGCTTAAGACCTGCCGCAGCAAGAATGATAGCATCGTAATTGCCTGCATCTAGTTTACCTAGTCTAGTGCCTACGTTGCCGCGAAGATCACGAATTTCAAGGTCGGGACGAAGTCCACGGATCTGACATTGGCGTCTTAGGCTTGATGTACCAACGATGGCGCCTTGAGGCAGATCACTGATCGATTTATAGCTATTTGAAACAAATGCATCACGTGGATCTTCACGCTCACAAATGATTTCAAGACCTAAGCCTTCTGGAAAATCTACCGGCACATCTTTCATTGAATGAACGGCAATATCGGCTCTGTCTTCAAGCATCGCGACTTCTAGTTCTTTAACAAACAGGCCTTTTCCACCTACTTTTGCCAATGGCGTATCTAGAATGATGTCACCTTTAGTACTCATTGGGAGAAGTTCAACAGTTAAGTCTGCGTGAAACTTTTCAAGTTCAGCTTTTACAAATTCTGCTTGCCAAAGTGCAAGTGGGCTTTTACGTGTTGCAATGCGAATGACATTTTGAGACATGCTCGATATTCCATCAGAGGCCTTAGTTGCAGCAATGCTAACATTGCGCGGGGTTAGATGTAACAAACAGGGTTTGATTCTTTGAAGTCTGCCTCAAACTTTTCTAGTCAAAAATGTGATCTTAGTCTCGTTTATTCACTGTTAGTCGCAAAACTGCTAGCATGAGGCTGTTTTGACTCTGCACCCTGGTGTGACCTTAATTGCAAAATGAACGAAATCACTTCATTGAAACCGCCGAACGATTAAATCGAGTAAGGTTAGCGCGTGCGCGTGCTTTATTATCCCCTCTTAAAAGAGATCTTCTTAGCCTAATCCCGCTTTTGTTTCATTATCACAGAGCTGGTTATCCTGGTTACAACGGCCCAATGACACCATCAGGTGTATTCGAATATCAACCCTCAGAGCTTGAGCTGTTAGCCTGTGAAACTTTAGGGCTCGTCAAGCCTATGGTTCACCTCGTTAGGCAAGCGGCGATTGAAGGGGTTTATAGCATGGGAAGCATGTCCAGCTTTGGGCAAAACCCTAAGAGTGATATCGATGTCTGGCTGGTTCATGATCGCCTGCTGAGCCCTGAAGAGTGCCGACTATTGCAGGAAAAGTCAGCCTTGTTAACGTCATGGTTCGCACAACATGCTTTAGAAGTGAACATTTATCTGGTTCACCCTGAACAGTTTATCGGCATTAAATCTGTGGCTGGAGAGGCTGTTAGTGCCATTGGTAATGAACACAGCGGCAGTGCACAGCACTGGTTATTATTGGAAGAGTTTTATCGTAGCCAAATATGTTTAGCGGGTAAGCAAGTGGCGTGGTGGCCAAAATCTCAAAACATTGAGGGCTTACTCAGCTTAGGAAGTGTTGATCAAATCCCAGCCTGTGAATATTTTGGCGCCTCGCTATGGCAGCTTTATAAAGGATTGGATAAACCCCATAAGGCTTTGCTGAAAGTATTGTTACTTGAATCCTACGCATCTAACTATCCAAATACCGAGTTTATCAGCGAAAAAGTGTGGCAACACACCATAGAGGGGGATTTTTCATCTGCCAACGATAGCTATTATCTGCTCTATGAATCGATAGACAAATATCTGGTCGCTCAACAAGAACCACGTCGATTAGAGATTGCTCGTCGATGTTTTTATCTCAAATGTGGCGTACGTTTGAGTGAGCCTGAGCAGGCGCAGGATTGGCGTTATCGTAAGCTGAGTCGTCTGGTTGAGAGTTGGAATTGGTCAAAGAGTTTACTAGAGACACTGGATAATTGTGAGCATTGGCATTGCGGCCAACTGCAGTGGTTTAACGAGCAGTTAAATGAGCTGATGCTTGGTAGTTATCAAACCTTATTGCAGTTCGCATCGACCCACAAGTTGAGTGAAAGTTTGAAGCTGTCTGAACTCGGCCTCCTGACTCGCAAGTTACATACCTATTTTAGTAGTGACAGTAACCAAATCATCGGTTTGAACCGCCTTTGGAGCGAATCTATTGCAGAGCGGCATCTGACGCTTGTCTATAGTCATAACCTGGAGGAATATTGTCTGTACTGCTGTCCTCCCCAGAGAAAGTCCTTCATTGGTCAGCGTGCGGTCTACCAATCAAGGAGTCAGGCAAAACTTCTTGTGTGGGCGGTGCTCAATGGGGTTTCTGAAGGCATGACTCAGTGGTATGAACTTGATAAAGGTCGGAAAAAATCGACTCGATTAACCGATGCAGCCTTACGCTTATCCACAAGCTTTGACCCCATAGGTAAAAAAGTGTCCAACATGGATCTTTATCAGCCTTGGCAATATCGTAAGCTTTTATTCTTGCTAAATTTTGATAAAGATTCGACATCTGAGTGGCAAGGACAAGAGATAATGGTCGATTATCTTAATGCCAACATTTTTTCTTTAGGTCGCGCGGAGCAGAATATGTTGGAGTCTATCGATCTTTTCAGCCTTAATTCATGGGGAGAGTGGCATTGTCAGCATTTTGAGGGAGATCTTGCCATCTTAGAAGTGCTTGCTTTTATTACGCCAGGAATTCGCCGCTCTAGTGAACAGGTAGAGATAGAGGTTGTCAGTGGCTCTGCTAGATTGAAAGTTCAGTTTGAACAAACGGTAATAAATTTAGTGAGGCGAGCAGCACGTTTAAGTTCAAATGTGTCCTCATCATCAACTCTGGTATACCCATTAAAAGTGGCTAAGGTGCAGTATGGTTTATTTTTTAATAGTAAGGGCATGGTATATCAAGACCTTAAGGATGCTAAAGCGTTTTATCAGCAGCTCACTACTCGTATGCTGATTGAGCTTCCTCGGCCAAATCTAGGTAATGAACCTTTGACCATGGCGCCCGATGTGATTCAGGATTTTGCCGCTAGAGGTGCAATTCAATATTTTTTACGCCCCAGTGAGGAGGGGGTTGATGTGTTCGTGCTCAACGAACATAACGAGCTTAATCATTATATTCAGCATGGTGTCAGTGTCGATGAATTAGTCAGTAAAGTGAGTCATAACCATGCATTTGAGGAACCAGAGACGGCAACTCATAGATTTAACCTGCCGCAATTTTTTCGGTTAATACGAATTGATGGACGTTTACGGGCGATCCCTTTTGGGATCTCTATTGATGAAGTGGAAATGGATTTCTAATGCTTTTTTATCAATGATGTAAAAGGGAGCCTTAGGCTCCCTTAGTATCTCTACACGCTTAAACATTATAGCGACAAATTGATGCCACTTTGTTTCTGAATCGACTCTAAAACGAAAGGCATAAACTCAGTGCCATTGCGGCTATCTACCCATTTCCCTTCTACATAAGAGAAGTGATAGCCGCCAAACTTAGTGGCAACCCAGATCTGATGTAAGGGCTCTTGTTTATTGATTACAATTTTAGAGCCATCTTCGAACTCTAATTGCAATACATTGCCAGAAGCGTCTATATCGACATCGGCATCTTGTTCATCGATTGCGTATTCTATGGCCTCGTCTATGGACTGAAACATCTCATCGGCAAGTTGGTGAAATTGTGAGTCTGTTATCGACATCTGTTTTCGTCCTTTATTTAGGGCATATTGTGATTGTGAACATAGTATCAATCGCCATTGTTATGCTCCAACACTTTTTATTAAATAAACCTGCAGGTCAGCTCATGATAGAAAAATATTCAGTTTAATATGTATTAGGCCTTTATGTGCTTGACGTAGAAAGCTGAACTCTGCAACATCAGTAGACTGAGTCTATTTCGGGGGTTATCTTCCGGATCCGAAAGACTCAAAACAGATAAGATAAAAAAATCGCACTCATACCCTATTTAGATGGAAAGATTGATGTTGAGAAAAATGAGACTGTGTTCACTGATAATTTTTGTCAGCCTTTTTGCTGCCGCATGTGGTCAAAAGGGGGCGCTATATAAATCGCCGGACAAACAAGACAACCAGACAGAAGAACAACAGCAGCCAAAAAAACAAAGCAATAAGGAATAAACTTTTGGATCATTTTCTCTATAAAAATAATGAACTGTTTGCTGAAGATTGTTCAGTAGCAGAGTTAGCCCGTATTCATGGTACACCTTTGTATATCTACTCACGCGCTACGCTGGAACGTCATTGGTATGCATTTGACCGTGCGGTTGCTGAACATCCGCATCTTATCTGTTACGCCGTAAAGGCCAACTCCAATATTGCTGTCTTGAATGTACTCGCACGTTTAGGCAGTGGTTTTGATATCGTGTCTGGAGGTGAATTACAACGGGTTATTCAAGCTGGGGGAGACCCGAGTAAGGTGGTTTTCTCTGGTGTTGGTAAAACGGTATCAGAAATGGAGATGGCGCTAAACTTAGGTATCTATTGCTTTAACGTCGAGTCTGCCGCAGAGCTTGAACAGCTCAACATCGTTGCTGGGCGTCTAGGTAAAGTCGCTCCCGTGTCGTTACGTGTGAACCCAGATGTGGACGCCGGTACTCACCCGTATATCTCAACAGGGCTTAAAGACAATAAATTTGGTATTGCGATGGAAGAGGCTGAAGCTATTTTTGCTCGAGCAGCTTCTCTGCCACATTTAAAGGTTAAAGGTGTCGATTGCCATATTGGTTCGCAACTAACAGAGATGCAGCCTTTCCTCGATGCGATGGACCGTATGTTAGCCTTAGTGGATCGTCTTGCTGAGCAAGGTATTCAAATCGAACACTTTGATGTTGGTGGTGGTTTAGGGGTGCCATATGATGATGAAACTCCGCCACAGCCAGATGTTTATGCCGCTGCATTACTCGAACGTTTAGGCGATAGAGATCTTAAACTTATTTTTGAACCTGGCCGTGCGATAGCTGCGAATGCAGGCATCTTTGTGACTCAAGTACTTTATCTGAAAGGTAATGGCAATAAACACTTTGCGCTCGTTGATGGAGCGATGAACGATCTGATCCGTCCTGCGCTTTACAGTGCCTGGCAAAATATTATTCCTGTTAACCCACGTGTTGGCGAAAGTCTAAACTACGATATTGTTGGGCCTGTATGTGAGACGGGTGACTTTCTAGGAAAAGACCGACAGTTATGCCTAGCTGCTAATGACTATCTGGCGGTTCGTTCATCAGGTGCTTATGGTTTTACGATGTCATCGAACTATAACTCGCGTCCTCGTGCTGCTGAGTTAATGGTAGACGGTGAGCAGGCACATCTGGTCCGCGAAAGAGAAAAGATGGCTCAGCTATGGCAAGGTGAGCAATTACTGCCGTAAACTGTATATAATACTTGAAGATATTTCTGTTCCGTACTGAATTAACGTCTTATGACTTAATCTGGCAGACGGTTCGCTGAGATTTGAAGGAAATCCAACTTGATCCATTTCACTAAAATGCATGGTCTAGGCAATGACTTTATGGTCGTCGATGGGGTAACACAGAATGTGTTCTTTTCACCCGAGCAGATAAAGCGCCTGTCCGACCGAAAGTTTGGTATCGGTTTCGATCAATTGCTTTTGGTGGAGCCTCCCTATGATCCCGATCTCGATTTTCATTATCGTATCTTTAATGCAGATGGGGGGGAGGTTGAACAATGTGGTAACGGTGCTCGCTGTTTTGCTCGTTTCGTGCGAAATAAAGGATTGACCAACAAACAAAAAATTAGAGTCAGCACCTCAAATGGCAAGCTCACCTTGCGATTAGAGCATAATGGCAATGTCACGGTTAATATGGGCATTCCAGTACTCGAACCGAGTAAAATCCCATTCAACGCCAAAAGACCTGAAAAAACTTACCTGCTACAAACCGGTGGTGGCGATACTCAGATGCAGACCTTTCTTTGTGGTGCTGTCTCTATGGGAAATCCACATTGTGTATTGGATGTTGAGGATATTGAGACTGCTGACGTTGAAGGTGTCGGTGAGCTACTGACTCAAAATGAGCGTTTTCCGAAAGGCGTCAACGTTGGATTTATGCAAGTGATTAACTCGGGGCACATCAAGCTACGTGTTTATGAGCGAGGTACAGGGGAAACGTTAGCTTGTGGCACTGGTGCATGTGCAGCTGCCGTCGTCGGTCAGTTACAGGGCAAGCTTGAACAGAGTGTCCGTGTTGACCTGCCGGGAGGGAGTTTAACCATCAATTGGGAGGGGGAAGGTAAGCCATTATGGATGACAGGCCCTGCAGAGCACGTATATGACGGACAGATACAAACATGACTGAAATGACTAATGTGAAGAAACCGCTACCTTTTGATGAAATATTGATCCGAGAATACCTACTGGATAATCCTGACTTTTTTAGTCGTTATCCAGAGCTGTTGTTGGCCATGCGGATCCCACATGCAGAACGTGGAGCTGTGTCCTTGGTTCAGCGTCAACAGGAGATGTTGCGTAGCAGGGTACAGCAGCTTGAGGAGGAGATAACCTCCTTGATGGGAATGGCGACCCGTAATGAAATGATCTATATGTTTAATACTCAGCTATCCCTTAAGATGCTGCAGTGTGAAGACTTGGGTGAGCTGAGACAAGAGCTATCAGAAGGCTTGAGAACTCAGTTCCATTTTAGTCATGTGCGTCTTATTACTGTGCATGATCTTGATAGTGAGTTATCGAAGATCTGGAGCAAGCGTCTTAGCCAAGGCTATTATTTTGGCCGGTTAACAACGCTTGAATCTAAACGTTTATTTGGCTGTGAAGTTGGCTCAGTGGCCTTATCTCGATTATCTGAGCAGTGTGGTCAAGTGATCTTTGCTATTGCGAGTCAAGACGCTATGCATTTCCACCCTGAGATGGATCACTTACTACTCGATCAACTGAAGCAACTTTTAGATCATCTTTTGCCTAAGCTATAGTAGCGGCTTTTGAGTATTTTCTTGCTCATAAATAATGAGGGCGCAATGAATACTCTTTGGTTTAAACAGTTTGAGAGTTACCTCAGTGCAGAGCGTCAGTTTTCTGCACATACGGTGCGTAACTATCTTTATGAATTGAATAGAGTCACCGGAAAACTAGAAGGTAACAGCTCACCCCCAGTTCTATGGTCCCAAGTCAGCCACGAACAAATTCAACATACGTTAAGCCAACTACATCGTCAGGGCCTAAGCCCACGATCTTTATCATTGACGCTTTCTGCTGTTAAACAGTTCTGTGAGTTCTTACTCAGAGAAGGTGTTATTCAGTCTAATCCCGCAAAGAGTCTAAGTGCACCTAAGCAAAATAAGCCGCTACCTAAGAATATGGATCTCGATTCGATCACTCATTTACTGGACATTGATGGTGATGATCCCTTAAGCGTGCGTGATAAAGCCATCATGGAGCTGTTCTACTCCTCAGGTTTACGCTTGGCTGAGTTGGCGGCTATTGATGTCGATGATATTTATTTTTCAGATAAACAAGTCAAGGTTATGGGCAAGGGAAGTAAGGAAAGGATTATTCCGATTGGTAGGTATGCCTTAGAGGCAATAGAAGCCTGGTTGTTGCTGAGAGAAAACATTCCCTGTGAAAATGAGGCCTTATTTGTGACGAGCAAAGGAAGGCGTTTAGCTCATCGGAGCATTCAGGCCCGATTAGCTAAATGGGGGCAAGAGCAAGCCTTAAATATGAAGGTGCACCCGCATAAACTGCGGCATTCATTTGCCACGCATATGCTTGAATCGAGTGCCGATCTACGAGCTGTACAGGAGCTGCTTGGACATGCCAATTTATCCACGACTCAGATCTATACCAGTTTAGACTTTCAGCATCTGGCTAAGGTGTATGATGGGGCTCATCCAAGGGCATCAAGAAACAAAGGTACAGATAAATCTAAGGGGAAGATAGCTGATGATTAAACTGAACTCCGGCTCTTTATCAGTCACTAGAGCGGTTAAACTTGCTAGTGAGTTTACAGGAACAGAAAACGAATGAAGATTTATCTACGGCCTCATAGTTTCTCCGCTATCAGCTTTGACCTCGATGACACCTTATATGATAACGGCCCGATAATCAGAGCCGCAGAGCAATCACTGCTAGAGTTTTTAAATTATCGTTACTCTGAAACATTGCGCTGGCAAAGAACTGATTGGCTGGAATTAAAAAAGCGACTCATTCTGAACCATCCTGAGCTAGCGCATGATACTACAGCCGCACGACTTATTATGTTGGAGCAAGGCTTGTTAGGCTTGGGCTATTCCCGTGGTGAGTCGGAGGAGGGGGCTAATGCCGGTCTGAACCATTTCTTAGCAGCACGTTCAGCTTTTACCGTCTCCAAACCTGTGATTAAGTTACTCGAAGCCTTGAGTGAACAATATCCTCTCATTGGCATCACCAATGGCAATGTTGATGCAGACAAGATTGGTTTAGGCAATGTATTAGATTTTGTGCTTCACCCAGGTCAAGGGACTCGTATGAAGCCTTATCCTGATATGTTTTATAGTGCATGTCGAAAACTCGATATCCCTTTGCACAGTTTACTCCATGTCGGTGATAGCCATGTCTCAGATGTGCAGGGTGCTAGATTAGCGGGCTGTCAGTCAGCTTGGTTAAACCCAAAGTTTGATGGTGCTAAAAGTGTCATGAGTCATGGATTACTTCCTCATGTAGAAGTCAGCTCACTTCAAGAACTTATCGCGTTCCTATAGGCGTATTTAAATCTGTACTAAATCTAATTCCAATTGGTATTAGGCCAGTTATTCCGGTTGGTATAACTGGCCTTTTTTGTATCTGAAATTTATACCGATTTACTCAGCCAAGCTTAATGCTTTAGTGAATAGGATGTTGTTCTCAATATGGATGTGCTGCATCAGGTCGGCTTCAAACTCTGCTAGAGAGGCATAACAGACTCTCCAGGTTGTGCATGCATGCTGAGGTGGCTGATAGTTATTGGTTAGCTCTCTAATCTTCTCAAGCACTAAGCTCGCATCATTGTGATCATGCTCCATAGCATTGATTGGGTTGCCAATATGACCAAAACAGCCATTGACCTGTTCACCAGCAGCCATTGCTCGGATAGATGGAAATAGGATTCGCTCCTCTTTCATCAGGTGAGGGACTAGGTCTTCAATGAGGGCTTGAATCCAACCCGCCAGCGGTTTTATCTCTTCATAATGTTCACCGTGAGCACGCACCATTTTCTGGCTATATTCGATCAGCAAAGGCGCTTTCTCTCTAACATAGGTATGGTGTGTATCTTCGATATAATCGATAAGCTGATCAACAGGAAGCTGATTTAAACTATCCTCCTTTTGACCTGAAACAGCACTGGCCAGAAGTGCTGCTTCAACTTCAGACAATTTTGCATCTGCCTTCTCACAAGCTGAGGCCAGTGAGCGGCCACCGCCACAGCAAAAGTCGATACCGAACTGACTGAATATATGTGCAGCCCGAAAATCATCGGCAACCAACTGGCCGACACGTTGTTGAGAGATATCTTTGACTGGTTGTGATGTGGTGCTCATACATTGCTCCAAAGCTGCATTTATTTTATATCTTTAAATCATGGTAATCGCAGACGCTCGTTGCTGACAAGAAATACTTGAGTAATTTAGTCGGGAATTGGTGTTTTTATGATGTAGATTAAGTTGATCGTAAAAATTAGAGATAAAAAAACCAGCCGAAGCTGGTTTTTTTATCTAGTAAAGTATGAACGATTTAGTTCATGCCGTACTTTTTTAATTTCTTACGCAGAGTACCGCGGTTGATACCTAGCATGTTCGCTGCACGTGTCTGGTTGCCACGTGTGTGCTGCATGATGATATCTAGCAGAGGAGCTTCAACTTCGCTCAACACCATTTCATATACTTCTTCAGCTTCTTGTCCGTCCATCTGAGCGAAGAAGTTTGTTACTGCGCGCTTTACAGCGTCACGTAGTAACTGAGGCTTGATAGTACCGTTAGCGGTTTCGATTTTGCCAACTGTAAGCTGATGAGTTTCTGTGTTAGTAGTCTGATCAAACATTCGTATTCTGCTCTTTAATTAATTCTGTGCAATTTCATCAAAATAGCGTTCCACCATGGAACCTTGTTCTTCAACAGTTTCCAGCCGATTAAACTCGGCACGGAATGGGCGCTGTTCTTCCTGGTCCAAATACCATCCAACATGCTTTCTAGCAAAACGGATCCCCTTATACGTACCGTAAAGTTCGTACAAGTTTTGGAGATGTTCCAGCATCACATGACGCTTTTCATCCATCTCAACAGGCGCTAGCTTGCTACCCGTTTCCAGGTAATGTTGGATTTCTCGGAAAATCCAAGGCCGTCCTTGGGCACCTCGTCCTATCATGAGAGCATCGACACCCGTATGTTCCAGCACAAAACGTGCTTTCTCTGGGGTGACAATATCTCCATTAGCAACAACTGGAATCGAGATATTCTGTTTGATAGCCTTAATTGTGTCGTATTCAGCGTTACCTTTATACATGCATTGCCTAGTTCGGCCATGTACAGCTAACGAGGCTATTCCACATTCTTCAGCTATCTGGGCGATTTGAACACCGTTCCTGTGTTCTGGAGCCCAACCGGTTCGAATTTTCAGGGTCACTGGTACATCAACTGCTGCCACCACGGCCTGTAAAATTGCTTTTACTTGCACAGGGTCTTGCAGTAATGCTGATCCAGCTAGCTTTCTATTCACTTTTTTAGCAGGACAGCCCATATTGATATCGATGATTTGTGCCCCTTGCTGTACGTTAACAACAGCGGCATTAGCCATCAATTCAGGATCGGCACCTGCGATTTGTACTGAGCGTATCCCATTTTCACCAGCATGACTCATGCGCTGGCGGCTTTTATCGGTATCCCAAACATCAGGATTAGATGAAAGCATCTCTGAAACCGCCATGGCAGCGCCATAACGAATACAAAGATTTCTAAAGGGTTGGTCTGTGACACCTGCCATTGGTGCCACGATCAACCGGTTTTTCAGTTGATAGGGTCCAATCTGCATTTTCAACACACCTAGCGCTCCAAAGGGGCGCTATAGTACGCCTTTTTTAAGCCGGTGAAAAGGTCAATAAATGACCTGAGAGAAACTTTTTTTCTTGACTTTTAAAAGTGGAGAAGACATAGGCAACACAAGCTGTGTCGCGTACTACTGCTATTTACGTATACCTGTCAAGCGACTCCAATCTTCTTTGTGAGCAGGCGCGTCCATATCGAACCACTCGGTGTAAAATTCAGCAATTTCCTCAGCCTGTTCTTTTAAAAGTCCAGACAGGGCTAATTGACCACCAGATTTTACTTTTTCAGCGATTAATGGGGCTAACTCTCGCAGTGGGCCCGCAAGAATGTTGGCAACTAAGACATCTGCCTTTAAATCTGCTGGTTGATCTTCGGGAAGGTAGAGGCTTATTTGGTCTAAAACGTCATTGCGTTCAGCGTTGGCTTTAGATGCGTCTATTGCCTGATAGTCAATATCAATCCCAGTAACTACTTTGGCACCTAGTTTTAGGGCTGCAACGGCTAAAATTCCTGACCCACAACCAAAATCGATGACCTCTTTATCAATCAATTTCAGTCCATCAAGCCACTCAAGACATAAAGCGGTCGTCGGATGAGTTCCGGTACCGAAGGCTAAACCTGGATCCAATATAACATTGACTGCTTCAGGGTCAGGGATTTCACGCCAACTAGGACAGATCCATAGGCGTTGGCCGAACTTAATTGGGTGGAAGTTATCCATCCATTCTCGTTCCCAATCTTTGTCTTCAACTTGTTCAATCTTATAGCTAAAATCGGTACCAAGATAAGGCAGTAACTTAAGTTGCTCTACGATGATAGCTAGATCTCTGTCGGCTTCAAATAGTGCAGTAAGAACAGTGTGATTCCAAAGTGGTGTTTCACCCAATGTAGGCTCGTAAATGGGCGTATCTTTACCATCTTCAAGGGTGATAGACAGTGAACCTTCTTCCATCAGCAGGTCACTTAATGCATCTGCGTGTTGGTTATCGGTATCAATTTTTAGTTGGATCCAAGGCATGGAATCATCTCGTTACTTGTAAAATTGCGGCTATTGTATACCCAAGGGGGGATGTAAGCGAGTTTACAAGCATTTGTGGCTTAGGTTTATCTTGGTAAATATATGCAGCGAGTGAAAGGCTTGAGCTGAAAACTGGGAAATATTAAACATAGCGATTTTTTAGGGAGGAAATGGGTGTGTTTTGACTTATGCACCTGAAAACTATAAAGAACTGCGCTTAATTGTTCTGTTTGAATTAAAGGTGTAAGCGTTTGAATTAAATTGGTTAATTGGTATGACCTCTGTTTTTAAATATAACCATTGTTTGTGACACGCTTCAAATACCTAGCCATATTGCCGTGAGTTAAATCACGAAACTCTTAGGATGAACATCTCTTCAATAACCTTCCTGATAGAGTGTAAGTTCCGACAATAGGCACTATAAGAACATGACTGTGAGAACTCTACTACCTGCATCTAGCGTACCTGGAATCGCTGGACATCCATGGTCTGCGAAAGCGGACAAAATTCAAAGTGCTACTGGCCTCTTATTAGGCTGTTTTTTGTTAGCGCACTTACATTTTGAGTCAAGCATCCTGTTTGGTAAGGAAGCGTTTTATCAGGTTGTACAAATATTAGAAGGAGGGATGTTTAGCGATACTGGGCATGGCTTCCCTGTTGTTACTAAAATTTTCTCTATCTTCATTATGCTTGTTGTCATGTTGCATGCAGCCGTAGCACTGAGACGTTTCCCTGCACAAATTGGCCAGTGGCGAGCCCTTCGCAGACACATGAATGTCATCAAACATAAAGACAGTCATGCTTGGTTCTGGCAGCTTATTACCGGTTTTATTCTATTTTTCTTAGCGCCAGTACATATATTTACCATGATCACTAACCCTGAGATTGGCCCTCACTTGTCCGCAGAGCGTGTTTATCATGCCAATGCATGGCTGCTTTATGCCTTACTGCTTCCCGCTGTGGTTATTCACGCAATGATTGGTTTGTATCGTGTTGCGGTGAAGTGGGGGATAACTGCTAATCGAGTAGGTTTAAGAAAGCTGGCTAAAGTGATGATTATTTACCTGATCACCATAGGTGTATTGAGCTTAGTTTCTTACATTTATATTGGCAGCGGCCTGTCTTTACCTATAGAGCCCTATGTGCCTGCTAGTCATTAGTCTTGATTAGATAAGGATATCCTTGATTATTTAGAACTGAATTGATCTACCTCACTGTAATGGAGTGATTTGTGAGCGACATTATCATTACATCTAATAAATGTATTAGATGATGTAGCTACTCAACATTAAGTGAGGGTCTATGGCGGTTAATGATTCTGTAATCGTAGATAACACGACAAATACAATAAAAACAACAAATACAGTCGCGAAAGGGAGAGTAAATCGTTGGAGTGCATGGCTCGATATGAGCCAGAGTATTTCAGGTGTGATTTTGGCACTCTTTTTATGGACACACCTAGTGTTGGTTTCATCAATATTACTGGGTGGTGACGCTATGACTTGGGTTGCCGGCTTGATGGAACTCAATTTTCTGAGTGCCGATGGTCACGGATACCCTTGGGTGGTGTCGCTTGTTGCCATAGGAATAGGCGCGCTAGTATTTATTCATGTGTTGGTTGCTCTACAAAAATTACCATTGAGCATAAAACAGCAGAGCGCACTTAGAAAGCAGATGAGCACCATTAAACATGGGGATACTCAGCAATGGGTGTGGCAGGCAGTTACCGGTGTCATTATCTTTGTGTTGTTGCCAGTACACCTTTGGCTTATCGGATCAGCGCCTGAAACAATAGGTCCATCAGGCTCAGCGAGTAGAATTTGGAACGATGGCGCTTGGCTGTTATATCTGCCCTTGCTATTGAGCGTTGAATTACATGCTGCCATCGGTGTTTACCGGGTGGCAATAAAATGGGGCGCAGCTAGAGATCTTAATACACGCGCCCGTATGAAAAAGATAAAAGTCATTATCAGTGTGGTATTTGTGCTGATTGGAGTGGCGTCATTATTGGCTTTTTTACCATATGCATAATGAAGAGAAGAGCCGAGTTCCTAGGTCCTAGAACCTAGAACCTAGAACCTAGGAAAGCTGAGAAGATGCTGCGCTGGTCGGGTGAGTTGTAGGACTGGCTTTAGCCAGAAGGGAATAAACCCATGAACATCGGGGCTAAAGCACCCTCCTACAAAAAGATGATGATAGCGTTATTAGGGCGTAGCCCGTCGAATAGGCGCAGCGGTAGGCCGAAGGCCGTCGTCTTAGCTTTAACTATTTTACTTAAAACTTAAAACTTAAAAAATAGAACCTTACGCTTTAAAAGGAGCAAGTGTGAAACTGATATATACCGATTCTTTAGTGGTTGGAGCTGGATTAGCTGGCTTGCGAGTTGCTATAGCTTCCAAGGAACGCGGACTCGATACTGTAGTGCTTTCTCTTATTCCTGCTAAGCGGTCACATTCCGCAGCAGCTCAAGGGGGAATGCAAGCGAGTCTGGGCAATACCGTGAAAGGAATGGGTGATGATGAAGATATTCATTTTCAAGACACGGTAAAAGGTTCTGATTGGGGCTGCGATCAAGAAGTTGCTCGTATGTTTGCTCATTGTGCGCCCAAAGCAGTTAGAGAGCTGGCAAACTGGGGCGTTCCCTGGACACGAGTGACAGAAGGACCTAGACAGGTCGTTGTCAATGCAGAGAAGGTCACGATTGATGAAGCCAAAGAGGCTCACGGTCTGATTAATGCTCGTGACTTTGGTGGCACAAAAAAATGGCGTACTTGTTATACCGCCGATGGCACCGGGCATTCTTTACTTTACGCTGTCGATAATAAAGCAATATCAATGGATATTCCTGTTCACGAGCGTGTTGAAGCGTTAGCACTGATCCATGATGGCAAGCGTTGCCACGGTGTCGTTGCACGCTGCATGATCACAGGTGAGCTCAGAGCTTATATAGGTAAATCAACCACGATTGCGACAGGTGGTTATGGCCGTTTATATGAGGTCTCTACCAATGCCATTATCTGCGAAGGAATAGGTCAGGCACTTGCGCTAGAAACTGGCGTTGCCAAGCTAGGTAATATGGAAGCGGTTCAGTTCCATCCTACGGCTATTGTGCCGGTTGGTATCTTAACGACCGAAGGTTGTCGCGGCGATGGCGGCTTGTTACGTGATAAAGATGGCCATCGCTTTATGCCAGATTATGAGCCAGAGAAGAAAGAGCTGGCATCCCGTGATGTGGTTTCGCGTCGTATGACAGAGCATATGCGTAAGGGCAAAGGGGTTGATAGCCCTTATGGTCCACATTTATGGCTCGATATTACCTTACTGGGCCGTAAGCACGTTGAGACTAACCTGCGTGAAGTGAAAGAGATCTGTGAGAACTTTCTTGGTATTGATCCTGCTAAAGAATGGATCCCAGTTCGCCCAACTCAGCATTATTCCATGGGTGGTATTCGCACAGATAAAACCGGTCAAAACCCTCAGCTTAAAGGCTTGTTTAGTGTCGGTGAAGCAGCTTGCTGGGATATGCATGGCTTTAACCGTCTCGGTGGTAACTCACTGGCTGAAACGGTCGTTGGCGGTATGATTATTGGTAAATATGTTGCCGATTTCTGTCAAGAAAACAGTTTAGAAATAGACACGAACCTTGCCGAGTCGTTTGTTGATAAGGTACGCGACGAAATTGATGATCTGATTGAAGGCAACGGCAGTGAAAGCCCGTTTGCGCTCAGAAAAGAGATGGAAAGGATCATGATGGACTATGTCGGTATTTTCCGAAATGGCCCAGAACTAGATAAAGCCGTTTGTGAACTACAAGCGCTACTCAAGCGTTCACGTGCTATTGGCCTAAAGTGCAAGAAGCGTCATGCCAACCCAGAACTTGTCGAAGCGCTCCGTGTTAAGCGCATGATTAAAGTTGCATTAACGGTGGCTTGTGGCGCTGCAGCCCGAACAGAGAGCCGTGGCGCTCATGCTCGAGAAGACTTTCCACAACGAAATGATAAAGATTGGTTGAACAGAACGCTTTCAAGCTGGCCAGATGAAAACTCACTTTCACCTGAACTCAGTTATGAACAGCTCGATGTCATGAAGATGGAGCTGCCACCAGGCTATCGTGGCTATGGCATAAACAATGCGATTGCCCATCCAGATACCGACAAACGTGAGCAAGAGATCACTCGAATATTGAGTGAGCTGGGTGATGATGCAGATCGTCATGAAAGACAAGATGCTGTTATGCCTTTTGAAGTGCCTGAAGCTTTGGTAGCAAAAAATGAGCGTTTAAGTGACACCTTATGTAATGAGAGTGCGGGAGATAAAGTTAAATGAGCCAAGTGACAGCTAAGGGCCGTACCTTAACCTTTAATATCTTTAGATATGACCCTCAAGAGGCTGGTGATAAGCCGAAGATGGTGAAGTACCAAATTGAAGAAACGCCAGGCATGACAGTGTTTATTGCACTGAACATGTTACGCGAACATCAAGATACGTCTCTGCAGTTTGATTTTGTCTGTCGGGCAGGTATTTGTGGCAGCTGCGCCATGGTGATCAATGGTTTTCCAACGCTTGCTTGTCGGACATTAACCAGTAAATATCCAAAAGGTGAACTCACTCTTATGCCGTTACCTGGCTTTGAGTTAATCGGTGATCTTTCGGTTAATACGGGTAAGTTTATGCGTGAACTGGCTGAGCGCTTAAAGCTGTGGCTGCACCCTGTTGCTGATGATGCTGACGTTCATAGATTGGAAACGCCAATGTCACCAGAAGAAGCTGCCAAGCTTTATGAGCTTGAGCGTTGTGTCGAATGTGGCGTTTGTGTATCGGCCTGTGCGACTAAACAGATGCGAGAAACCTTCGTTGGCGCTGTCGGCATGATGAAGCTGGCAAGATTCGAGCTAGATAGCCGTGATGGCCGTAGCGTTGAAGATTTTTATCATGTTATCGGTAATCAAGATGGTGTATTTGGCTGTATGACCCTGCTGGGTTGCCAGGATAACTGTCCGAAAGATCTACCGCACATGCAGCAGATCGCATACCTGCGCCGTAAAATGGCGGTCGCCCAAATTTAATTATTTGATAATGAGTACCAGATAAAGAGCCTGCTTTAATAGCAGGCTTTCTTTTTTGTGTTAGAACTCATAGCATGATGATGACTTTCGCTAATGAAACAATTTTATGCAAATAAATGATCTTACGCTTTTTGTTCGAGTGGCTGATTGTGGCAGCATTACCGCCGCTGCGACTGAGTTGGATATCTCCCCCGCTTCTGCGAGCGCAGCACTGAAACGACTCGAAAAGCAATTAGAGACTAGTTTGTTTATTCGCAGTACCCGCAGCTTGAGGTTAACGGATGCGGGTGAACGTTACCTAATACATTGTCGCAGAGCATTGACAGATCTTAACCTTGGCCAGCAAGCTATTGATAATGTGAAAGAGAAAATTTCCGGCGTTGTCAGCCTTGCTGTGCCTTCCGATGTTGGCAGAAATGTATTACTTCCTTGGCTAGATGCTTTTATGGATGAATATCCAGAGTTAAAGCTTAGGTTGCATATCGGTGATACTTTATCGGACTTTTATCACGATAAGATAGATGTCGCTCTGCGTTCAGGGACGCCAAAAGACTCTTCCTTAGTGGCTTTTAAAATATGTTCAGCCCAAAGGGTATTGTGCGCCTCTCCTGAATATATTGCAAAGTGGGGAAGCATAGAGTCAATAGATCAGTTATCTGAGCATAGTTGTCTTTTTTTCATGTTAGATGATCGTACTCATGATCAATGGGCTTTTACCAAAGGTGGTAAAGAATTTAAAGTCAGGGTCACTGGAAATCGAACCTGTAATGATGCCGATATCGCGCGCCGTTGGGCCGTTGCAGGTAAGGGGATTGTCTATAAATCATCATTGGATTTAGGCGATGACTTAGTAACAGGAAGACTCGTTCCTTTGATGACGGATTACCAAGGTGAGTCCGCCGATCTTTATCTGGTTTGCCCTGGAAGGGATCATGTCACCCCAATTATTTTACTATTGAGGGATATGCTTAGGGAAAGGTGTAAGCAGAGGCTAGGGCTGAAGCTAAGGAAATAGGGAATAGGAGCTAGGAACTAGGAACGAGGATGGGTGCTAGGAGCTAGGATCTAGGAGCTAGGAACTAGGAGCTAGGAGCATCATCGACCCATGGGTTCTTTGAAGAGACAGACATAACTCTTTATTACAGGAAGGCCAGACACAACGAATGTTTCAAACCATCCTTGGCAAACCTTCATAATTCTTTATTACAAGAAGTCCAGACATTAAAAAGCCGCAACATGTGCGGCTTTCTTTATGCTTTTTTAGAACTTAGAACTTAGAACTTAGAACTTAGAACTTCTTAAGTCTTAGCGCGCTTCATCGCTTTGAAGAAATCTTCGTTAGTCTTGGTCATTGCCAATTTATCGATAAGGAATTCCATACCAGTCACTTCATCCATAGGATTAAGTATCTTACGTAGGATCCACATCTTCTGTAGCTCATCCGGCGTGGTTAACTTCTCTTCACGACGTGTACCTGAGCGGTTAAAGTCGATGGCAGGGAAAACACGCTTTTCAGCAGCTTTGCGAGAAAGGTGTAACTCTTGGTTACCTGTACCTTTAAATTCTTCGTAGATGACTTCATCCATCTTAGAACCGGTATCAACCAATGCTGTAGCGATAATTGTTAAGCTACCACCGAACTCAATATTACGAGCTGCACCGAAGAAACGTTTAGGACGGTGTAGTGCGTTAGCATCGACACCACCAGTAAGTACCTTACCTGATGATGGGATCACTGTGTTGTATGCACGTGCAAGACGAGTGATTGAATCAAGCAGAATAACCACGTCTTTCTTGTGCTCAACAAGGCGCTTAGCTTTTTCAATAACCATTTCGGCTACTTGTACGTGACGACTCGCTGGCTCATCGAAGGTAGAAGCAATCACTTCACCTTTTACCATGCGCTGCATCTCGGTCACTTCTTCCGGACGCTCATCAATAAGCAGAACCATTAAAACTACGTCTGGGTTGTTGTAGGTGATGCTTTGAGCCATGTTCTGAAGCAGTAATGTCTTACCTGCTTTTGGCGGAGCAACAATCAAACCACGTTGACCTTTACCAATTGGCGAACATAGATCGAGAATTCGTGAAGTAATATCTTCTGTTGAACCATTACCACGTTCCATGCGCATACGTTCTTCTGCATGTAGTGGGGTTAAGTTTTCGAAAAGAATTTTTGTACGAGAATTTTCAGGCTTGTCATAGTTGACTTCAGAGACTTTTAGAAGTGCGAAATAACGTTCGCCTTCTTTAGGTGGTCTGATTTTTCCGAAGATGGTATCACCGGTCCGCATACTGAAGCGACGGATCTGGCTAGGGGAAACATAGATATCATCAGGACCTGCAAGGTAAGATGCATCACCACTGCGGAGGAACCCGAATCCATCTTGTAGAATTTCTAATACTCCGCCACCGAAAATATCTTCACCGCTTTTGGCGTGGGCTTTGAGGATAGAGAAAATAATGTCCTGCTTACGTGCGCGGGCTGTATTCTCAACTTTCATCTCTTGGGCGAGCTTTACTAAGTCTGAAATCGACGTATCTTTTAATTCTGATAAATTCATCTTGGTGGGTCTTTTTATGCGAGACAATGCTATTTACGATAAAGGGATCAATAACTGTTTAATACAATTTGAATGATTAATCGTATAGCGAGGTGTGGGTTAGTAGAAAAGGTCTGGTTATTAAAGTAGCACTATAGTGAGTGTGCGTCTAGGGATTTAGCTCAACCCGACACAATTTAATGAATAAGCTGTGTCAGGAATCACTATATTAGCGCTATTGTGTAAGGCATCTCGTTTTTTTGATGAAATGACTTACAGTAAAGCTGACTAAAGTTTATACCAAAGAGGCAAAATACTTATAGTTGAGCTTCGATGAACTCTTTAAGTTGAGTCTTTGATAGAGCGCCAACTTTGGTTCCAGCTAATTCGCCGTTCTTGAAGATAAGCAATGTTGGAATACCACGTACGCCATACTTAGCGGGTGAAACGCTGTTTTGGTCGACATTTAACTTAGCGATAGTCACTTTGCCTGCATATTCTTCTGCGACGTCATCTAAAATAGGGGCAATCATCTTACAAGGACCACACCACTCCGCCCAAAAATCAACAACTACTGGTAATTCAGAGTTGATTACGTCATTTTCGAAGCTGTCGTCGCTTAGTTGTACTATCTTGTCGCTCATGATGTTCTCCAGTTAGGCTGCCATTGCTGGTTTGTTAATGGCTTAACCTGTATATTGGGTCTGAAAATAACTTTTCAAGGTAGTTTGAATAACCTTTAAAGCTACTTTTTATAATTAGTCGCTATTTCAAACGATTGAGTTTCTTATTGCAACCCTAACTGGTATGCTGCCGCTATGAGCGAAACACATTTATCTAATCAGAAGTTTGCCGACTTTTCCCTTAATGAAGGGATAAAAACAGCACTAAACGAGAGCGGCTTTGAATTTTGTACGCCTATTCAAGCACTATCAATACCTATTCTATTGCAGAAAAAAGATATCGCAGGTCAAGCACAGACCGGTACAGGGAAGACATTAGCATTCCTGGTGGCGACTTTTGAACATCTGCTATCTACCCCAGTTCCTGAAGGTCGTCAAATTAATCAGCCTCGCGCTATGATTATGGCACCAACTCGTGAGCTTGCTATTCAGATTGCTAAAGATGCAACTTTATTAGCAAAACATACTGGCTTGAAAGTCGGTATCGTGTATGGCGGTGAAAGTTACGAAGTGCAACGTAAGGTGCTAGATAAAGGTATCGATATTCTTATCGGTACCACGGGACGTATTATTGATTACGTCCGTCAAGGCATCATTAACTTGAGTGCTATTCAAGCTGTTGTGCTTGATGAAGCCGATCGTATGTTCGATCTTGGTTTCATTAAAGATATCCGCTTCCTTTTCAGACGTATGCCTGATGCTAAATCGCGTCTTAATATGTTGTTTTCTGCGACTTTATCGATGAAAGTACAGGAACTGGCATACGATCACATGAATGAACCTGAAAAGGTCGTCATTGCGCCTAACGAAAAAACCTCTAAAAATATCAGAGAAGAGATCTTCTATCCATCGATGGATGAGAAGATGAAGTTACTACTGACTTTGATTGAGGAAGATTGGCCCGAGAAGGCGATTATCTTCTCTAATACTAAGCACAGCTGTGAAAATGTCTGGTCTTGGTTATCAGGTGACGGCCACAGAGTGGGCTTGCTAACTGGTGATGTACCACAGAAGAAGCGTATTCGTATACTCGAGCAGTTCACTACTGGTGAATTAGATCTATTAGTTGCTACAGATGTTGCTGCTCGTGGTCTACACATCTCTGATGTTTCACACGTGTATAACTACGATCTTCCCGATGACTGTGAAGATTACGTTCATCGTATTGGCCGTACAGGGCGTGCTGGTAAGAAAGGCGTGTCGGTGAGTTTTGCCTGTGAAGAATATGCACTGAATTTACCAGCGATTGAAGAGTATATTACTCATTCTATTCCAGTGTGTAACTATGATAGCTCTGCGCTGCTGGAAGATATTCCTGCACCGATACGAGTACATAGAAAGCACAACAATCGTCCTCAACAGGGACGTAGTGGGTCGGGACGTTCGCAAGGTAACCGAAATAGCGGTCCACGCCGCCATGATCGAGTTCGCAGACACTCGTAAATGACAACACCTCGCTATGCAGCCATTACGTTAGGTTCTAATAGCTTTAATATGCTGGTCGCTGAAACTAAGGCTGATCAGCCATCTATTATTGCCAAATATAAGCGTAAAGTGCGTCTTGCTGAAGGGATCCAACAGAATGGATCTCTTAGTGAGGAGGTGTTATTACGTGGCTTAGATTGCTTAGCCATGTTTGCAGATATGCTCGATAAAGAGGGTGTAGCGAGAGATAGTATTGCAGTGATCGCGACCGCGACCCTGCGAAATATAGCCAATTCCGATGATTTTTGTCGTCGTGCTCTACCTATTTTAGGTCATCCCATCGAAATCATCACAGGCATGCGTGAAGCTGAGCTGATCTATCAAGGCATGGTGGCCACGACCTGTGGCGAAGGACGCCGCTTAGTAATTGATATCGGTGGTGCGAGTACCGAGTTTATTATCGGTGATGGCGATAGAGTCTTGTTGAAAAATAGCCTGCCTATGGGCTGTGTCACCTTCAATGAGCAATTCTTTAACTCATTCCCACTGCAAGAACTAGATTTTGAAAATGCTAAGTCTCAGGTTAAGCAAACACTGGGTACGCATTTAAAAGAACTGACTAGCTTAGGCTGGCATTGTGTTGTCGGTGCATCTGGTAGCGTTCAATCTGTTGTAGAACTCTTAAACCATCGCAATGAATCAAGCTGTATTACACTTGCAGTGCTTAATAGCCTCAAACAAGAAGTACTGGCACAGTCAGATCTTTCGATGACTGAGATCACAGGTTTAAATCATGAGAGAGCGCCAACCTTTGCAGCTGGTATCTCTATTTTGCTTGCCCTGTTTGAACTACTTAACATAGAAAAACTGAACCTCTCCGGGGGGGCGCTCCGTGAAGGAGTACTGCAAACCTTAGCTCATCGTCTCTAGAGAAAGCTTTTCCATAACGAGTTTCCAACTAACCACTCCCCATCCCTAATAGACTTTCTGATAGCAGTTTATCTAAAAGTAAGTCATCTATAGCCTGTTTGTTTTGCATTGCAGCACAAGGAGTAAATCCCCACTCCCTCTGATTTACGATTCCTTTTCTCAAAACCACACAGAAACAAATCAGTTTAAAAAACCATTTCAGATATAAAAAAACATACTTTCGACCAAATTGTTAAATCTATTAACAATTATCATCTTGTAAAACTTGAACATACTAGGTTTATCACTGTTTATACTCTCCAAATTACCTGACTATGGGCTTTTTTGGTATATTGCAGATTGTATAAAGTATGTAAGCTGTGTTATCGTTTTGTTGCGCTTAGTTCGCTTTGTACCCAAATCAACTAATAATATTTTTGCTAAGCGCGTATTCAGAGAAGGTTTAAGGGAGAATAAATTATGTCTGGAAGTAACGCGTTTAAGCGATTTACACCAAGAAGAACGCTAGCAGCAATCGCTGTTGGTTCAGTGCTGATGATGTCAGCGCCAGCTGCTATGGCAGCCGATACGAGTATTGTTAAGGGTCATATTGTCAACAGTGACGGTGTCACGGTAGCTAATGCGACCATTACTTTGAAACATAAGACTAAGGGTCTTGTGTATACGGTAGAAACGAATGCAAAGGGTGATTACTTCTTACGTAATGTTCCCGTTGGTGACTATGACGTTAGTATCACTAAAGATGGATTTTCTAAGACTCAAGAGTCGGGTGTAAGAGTTAGTATTGGTCAGCCAGTGATCTTGGATGGACAATTAATCGCTGTCGGTGCTGACAATGTCGAGCGTATCGCCGTTACTGGCAGCATGATACGTCGTGTCGATATGAGCTCATCAACTTCTGGCGTCACTTTTAGCCAAGATGAACTCAATACAATGCCTGTCGATTCAGGTTTTGAAAATATCGCTCTGCTTGCTCCTGGCACATCAGCTCCTGGCGGTGAAAGCTTTAATGGAGCATCAAGTTTTGGTGGTTCATCATCTGCTGAAAATGCCTATTATTTGAATGGCCTTAATATTACCAATATCAGAACTGGCCTTGGCTCACTTAGCCTACCTTGGGAAGCGATTGCACAGACTCAAGTTAAGACTGGCGCGATTACTCCAGAGTTTGGCAGTGCCATTGGTGGTGTCGTTAATGCGGTATCTAAGTCTGGTGATAACGAGTTTCATTTTGGGGTTGAGGGTCGTTGGGATCCGGCATCGATGAGATCGTCTCATGATTCAATCTATCAAGCCGATGGAACTATCGATGGTGACAATAACACCATGCAAAACTCAGAAGATTTCAAGCAAGCCAGAATCTGGGCAAGCGGTGCAATCATCGAAGATAAGCTGTTCTATTATGGTTTATATGAGCCGAGCCAGAATGATTTTGAGTGGGCTACTCAAACGGTTTATAAAGAGAAAGATCGTGAGTCTAATCGCTGGTTCGCTAAATTAGATTGGTACATGACAGAAGATCACTCTATCGGCTTCATGGCGATGAACAATAAGCGTACCTGGACGACAACGACCTATGCCTATG
Source organism: Shewanella eurypsychrophilus (assembly GCF_007004545.3). Taxonomy (NCBI): domain Bacteria; kingdom Pseudomonadati; phylum Pseudomonadota; class Gammaproteobacteria; order Alteromonadales; family Shewanellaceae; genus Shewanella; species Shewanella eurypsychrophilus. The sequence goes on from NZ_CP045503.2 coordinate 629,425, forward strand.
ATTGGGAAACCAATAAAATTGGTGATCAGCAAGGTATTGCTGCACCGGGTGAAGATGGTGGTGAACTCTATAGCATAAATTATAATGGCTACATCACCGATGACTTCTCTGTGTCTGCTGTGGTTGGTCGAGTTGAAGAAAATGTAGAAAATCGTGTTGCTTCTTCAAACCCTGGTGTTTGGGATGAGAGAAATGGTTCATTTGTTACTTTGAGCCAGCATACTAACTCTACTGTTGTTGAGCAGCATTATGTACGCGATCAGGCTCGTATCGACTTTAACTGGGATCTTGAAGATCATGCTATCAGCTTTGGTGTCGATTACAGCAGTGTAGCGGTTGATTATTCAGAAGACCAAAACGGTATCGGTGAAGCACAGGGTTGGTGGACAATTGCAACCGCTGGTGCCAATGATATCTCTGGCGCTGCAGAAGGCGAAGACTATATTGAGCGTCGCCGTCGTTCGACCTTTGCTAAGAATGATTCAGAGGTGAGTTCATTAGCTTATTATATTAATGATTCATGGCAGGCTACTGATAACTTAGTTATCAATGCTGGCGTGAGAGTTAATAGTTATAAAAATACCGTATCTGATGGTCGAGCTTATGTCGATCTAGATAACCAGATAGCACCAAGACTTCAGGCTATCTATGATATTCATGGTGATGGCACATCTAAGATATTTGCAACATACGGACGCTACTTCCAGCCTGTATCGGTCAACATGAACATCAAGCAGGGTGGTTCGCAGCGAGAAGTGTTTGACTATTATGAGCTAGATCAGCTTGATAGTGATGGCCATCCAATTATTACTGCCGATGGTTCTCCTAGCCGTGGTGTTAATATTCGCGATACACGTGTCAGACAGCAAGGTATTACTGAGCCAGGCTTAATCGCATCATCTTCACTCGATTCTATGTACTCTGATGAAATTACTGTTGGTTATCAGCAGGAAGTATTTGAGACTATGTCTGCCGGTGCTCGTGTAATCTGGCGTGACCTAGGTCGCGGTATAGAAGATACTGATGTTGAACCGATTTTAAGTAAGAAGTTAGCTGAGCTTGGCATCGAAGATAATGTTGGTCAAGGTTCATACTATGTGCTGCATAACCCAGGTGAAGCGGTAAACTTAAGCTATGATTTTGATGGTGATGGCCAAGTCGACAACGTGACACTTTCACCTGAAGAGATGGCACTTGATGCTATGGAACGTCACTACTTAGCGCTCGAGTTAACGCTCGATGGTAATGTGACTGATGACTTCCGCATTAACTCCTCTTACACCCTGTCGCATAACTGGGGTAACACAGAGGGCTTAGTTAAAACAGATAATGATCAAGCCGATCCAGGCTGGACGACATCTTATGATTATGGCGACCTAATGGACCATGGTTATGGCGACCTGCCAAATGATCACACCCATGTGTTTAAGTTTAATGGTAGCTATGACATTACCGAAGAGTTGATTCTTGGTTTTGTAACTAGCATTAGCTCGGGTCGTCCGCAAAATGAATTCTCAGTTCACCCTGAAGGCGTAGATAGCTGTGCGCCGGGTAATCCATGGGATGCATGTATCAGCCGTTATTACGGACATGCTAGTCACTATGACGAGAATGGCAACCCATCTCCACGTGGTACAGCTGGTACTTTACCTTGGGTAACCAAACTTGATCTTTCCTTGATGTATAGAACAGAGCTATTAAGTGGTGACTTCAGCATTAAAGGCACAGTTTACAATGTGTTGAATACAGACACTGCGACAAACATTAATGAAGAGCGTACAGCTTATGGTGAAGATGGGCTAATGCTCAATCCGAACTATGGAATGACGACTGAACGACAAGAAGAGCGTTACTTCTCACTTGTCGCTCGTTATGAGTTCTAAATAACCTAGCTAAGAGAAAAGGCCGCATTTGCGGCCTTTTTTATTTATGGGGCATAGATACATTCGTTCACTTCATTCTGTCACTTATTCCATTCAGACATATTTAGATACTTTTTATGCTAATTGCATTTTTAGTTATTATGAATCTTGCACCGATAAATTTATCAGACTTAAGCTTATGGTGAGTAAGCTGTCTTAACTTATGTAACTCAGGCTTTACTGAGTAAGTAGCTAATTACTAGTCGGAAAAATATTTTTTATAAATGTGATTATATTGCATAAATACTCTAAATCACCGCATAAACTAAAACCATACCCAAGAAAGATATATTGCATACAAAATACAGCATGTGATACATATGTTGTCGCCATGTTTTGTTGTTGTTTGATTTTTGGTTTCAAACATCAAAGTTAACTGAGCATAGGACCTATAAAAAATATATTCTTGGGAGATGGAAGTATGAAATTTAATAACCTTGCGAAGCTGGTTAGTTTAGCCTGCGGTGGTGTAGTAGCACTATCTGCACCCGTATATGCAGTAGAAGCTGATGACGATGCGGTAGAGCGTATCGAAGTTACTGGCTCACGCCTTAAGCGTGTCGATATGGAAGGTGCAAGCCCAGTAACAACCATTACTGCTGAAGATATGGCAACTGCAGGTTTCTCGACAGTGGGTGATGCATTGAGAGCATCGACATTGAACTCCTTTGGTTCATACGGCGGCACATCAAACAACAGCTGGTCATCTCAAGCAACTATTCAGCTTAAAGGTGCCGATGCAAGTCATACACTGACATTGCTTGATGGTAAGCGTATGGCCAAGTCTCCAGTCTTAGGTGGCGGTGCAACCAACATCAACACTATTCCTACAGCAGCGGTTGAGCGTATCGAAATTCTCTCTGACGGTGCCTCTGCGATTTATGGTACCGATGCCATCGCTGGTGTTATTAACATCATCTTGAAGAAAGACTTTGAAGGTGTTGAAGTTAAGCTTCGCGCTGAAGATCCTGCTGCTGATGGTGGCGGTGATAACCACTCAGCCTCATTTACTGGTGGCCTAAGTTCAGATAAAGGTAACTTGATGTTCACTATTGAGCATTTTAAGAAAACAGGTATTACCTTTGGAGAACGTCCATATACTGCTGCACACGTTAAAGATGGCCAAGATCCAAGTGATTTTCAAAGCTGGATTGGTCTGAGTCAAACAGGTCGTACAATCGATATGGGGCCAAATGGCGGTTGGGAATATCAAACACCATTTACTAATGAAGGCCTAGATTGTGGGGATGTTTATGGTGAAAACTTCACCGGACCTTTGAGCGATAGTGCATATCCTGGGGAAACCTCTTGTGCCTATGACTATACTAAAGCGGCTTACAATGATGTTGACCAAGAGCGTACATCTACACTACTAAACTACTCATATAACATCAGTGATGATATTGAGCTAACAGCGCGTGCATACTGGGCATCGAATAAGACCACTGATGTGTCTGCACCTATCCCTGGATATATCAGTTTCCCACAAGCTATGCCTGCTTATACTACTGCTGCCGGACTAGATCTACGTGCAGTGCCTGAAGGTGGCGCGATGAAGTATCGTTTCGATACCGCAGGTAACCGAGTCCGTGAAAGTACCGATAACATCTATGACTTCTTAGTGGGTCTTGATGGCACAACTGATAGTTTCGATTGGAATGCATCTGTGTCATACAACAAGTATGACGTATTCAAATGGGGAACTGGCTATCAATTGATTGGTGCTACAACTGACCTCGTTGGTGCTTGGGATGATGATAGCAACTCATTTGTAGGTTGGGATCCGCGCGATCCAAACTCAGAAATGCCTGGCGGTGCAACAGCTAACTCTGATGCTCGCTTAACAAGCAGCGCATTAGAAGTTGATGCTGGTCTTAGTTTCGAGTTGTTTGAACTTGCTGGCGGTGCAACTGGTCTGTATGTTGGCGCATCATATCGCGAAGAAAAGCTCGACTCGCAGGTTGATGCCCTAGATGAAGCAGGCTTAATTGCAGGTGGTAGTGGTGGCGCTGGCGGTAGTGGTGAGCGTGATGTTAAAGCGGTCTTTATGGAGATGGCTTTCCCGGTTCTCGATAACTTAGAACTCAACCTTGCGGCGCGTTACGATGAATATTCTGATTTTGGTGGCACATTCAACCCACAAGTTTCAGTGCGTTATAACGTGCTAGAGCCGTTATTGATACGTGCATCTTGGGGAACAGGTTTCAGAGCACCGACTTTGGCGGATCTGAACCAATCTACTAGTGTTGGCTATAACGATGTGACTAACTACCTTAAGTGCTATGAAGATGGTTTAGGTATCGATGGCTGTGATATCGAAGATAATGTACCTGTTTCTATCGGTCGTAACGAGAACTTGGGCCCAGAAGAGTCAGAAAGTTATAATGTTGGTGTTGTTTGGGACATTACAGATAACTTCAATGTATCTGTTGATTACTGGTCACTTGAGACTGAAGGTCTAATTAGTTCTTTGAATGATAGTGAAATCACCCGTGCTCAAGCTGAGTTATGGCAAGCTGCTGATGCTGCTAGCCAGCCCCGACCTGATATAAGCACTATCTACCCTGGTACATCGGTGAGCCAAAACGGTGCGGGTAAGCTAACGGCAATGAATAATGTCATACAAAACATTGGTTTGAGCGAGCGCCAAGGTGTTGATACTAAGTTTGCATCTACCTTTGAAACTGAAGTGGGTGACTTTAAGCTAGGACTTGCCTGGTCTCATTATTTAAAGTATACAGATTCAATGCCAGTAGGTGGTGTACAGACTGTCTCACGTAACTGGAGTGGTACTGAAGATTATCCGGATGATCGCGTTAACTTTTCTGCTAACTATTTAGTCGGCGATCATAGCTTGTTCTATCAAGCGGATTATGTCGATCACCAGTCTACTGAAGACGAGAATGAAAACGGTAGCAGCTACCAGATTGATTCAGTTGTCTACCATACGCTAAGTTACTCATACACTATGCCTTGGAACAACACTGTTTCAGCAGGTGTGAACAACTTGACTGATGAAGATCCAAGTTTCCGTGCTAATGGTGATTATGAGAGCAGTATTTATGACATTATTGGTCGTTCTTACTGGGTGTCTTTCACTCAAGCTTTCTAAATTTGTTTAGTTAAATAATCGACACAAAAAAGGCACTCATCGAGTGCCTTTTCTTTTTAAGTCAAATGTTATCAGTTTAGAATTTTTGCTAAATCAATTTCTAATGACACTTCTGGACGTTCTACGATACGGCCAATCTCTTCACCTTTTTGCATGACAATAAAGGTTGGGATACGGCTAAATTCATACTGTGCTGCGAGTCCTTCTGGATCGGCTTTCTGGCGATCTACACCAATATAGGTCACGGTGATATTTGGGTTGTTAACCTCTTCCATGATTCGGATAAAACGGGGCGTTTCACGGTGACAATCAGGACACCAGGTACCGATGATCACAATGATTTCGGTAGGCTCTTTGAGAGACTTGAGCGGAGTAATCGCCGCAGTATCTACTTCGTATTCTTTATAACCTTCAGTAAAGTCATCTAGTTCTGTCACTAAGGTTTGTGCACTTACATCACCGGTTAAAATCACTTCTTGTTTCTCCTCGCTACAGGTGGCAATAAAGCCATCTTGCTTTTCATCGAATGCGCAGCCGCTGTCAGCTAATGTTTGGCAGCTAAAAAAGAGGGCGGTAGTGGCAAGTAATGCCTTGACGCTTTGATTCATGATAATACCTCAGGCTCGGGGGAAATGGCTAGTGCTGCTATATAGTAGCGACGCCTGTATTTAAGCATTTAGTGCTAGAGTGGAACAGCAACACTGCTGATAAAGGCTGGTTGGATCACTATCTATTTGTACAATTACTTGTATCGGTCACATATTGCCGTAGTGAACAGCTAATAAATAAACCTCTCTGTAACGATGGATAAATTATTAAACATGGTTTTATCAAGTGATGCCTTTTGCTACAGACTGCGCTTATAAGTCAGAATAGCAGGCGTAAAAAGACCGCAATAGATGCGGTCTTTTATCGAGAAAGGCGAGTAAGATTACTTAGCTTGATCCTCTTTTAACCACTGAGCTGCTCGTTTGGCGAAATAGGTCAGTACTCCATTAGCGCCAGCACGTTTGAAGCACATCAGTGATTCCATTACGATTGCTTTCTCTGCTAACCAGCCATTCTCAATCGCAGCCATATGCATCGCATATTCACCACTAACTTGATAGGCAAAAGTAGGCACAGCCAGCTCAGTCTTAACCCTAGTGACTATGTCTAGGTAAGGCATGCCAGGTTTAACCATGACCATGTCAGCCCCTTCTTGAATATCAAGGGCCACTTCGTGGAGTGCTTCATCACTGTTGGCTGGATCCATCTGATAGCTATGTTTATTGCCACCCTTAAGGTTACCAGCAGAGCCGACGGCATCGCGGAATGGGCCATAATAGTTTGATGAGTATTTCGCTGAATAGGCCATGATCTGCGTGTTAACGTGACCCGCTTCTTCCAATGCTTGGCGAATAGCACCAATACGGCCATCCATCATATCTGATGGAGCAATGATATCCGCACCAGCTTCGGCGTGAGATAAGGCCTGCTTAACTAAGATTTCTGTGGTTATATCGTTGAGGATATAACCATCTTCGTCGATGATTCCATCTTGTCCGTGGGTGGTGAAAGGGTCAAGCGCCACATCTGTCATAACACCCAAATCAGGGAAAGCTTCTTTTAGCGCACGTACAGCGCGCTGTGCAAGAGCGTCAGCATTATAAGCTTCTTCGGCGAGTAGGGTTTTCTTCTCTGATGGTGTGACAGGGAATAAGGCGATTAACGGAATACCAAGTTCTACAAGTTCTTGTGCTTCTTTTAATAATAGGTCGATAGAGTAACGCTCTACACCAGGCATAGAAGCGATTGTCTCTGTACGATTATTACCTTCAAGAACGAACATAGGGTAAATTAAATCGTTGACTGAGAGAGTGTTTTCGGCCATTAAACGGCGGCTGAAATCATGTTTACGCATGCGGCGCATTCTACGCTGAGGAAAAGCACTAGTAATTATATTCACTTTCGACTCCTAACTTTGTTCTCAAATAATTATGACCCTATTTGGCCCTATAATTATTGACTGAGTGATGTTGATAATTGTGACTAAAGAGTGTCTGGGGTATATGTCATCACCCGATTTCTACCATCATTTTTGGCGCAATAGAGTGCCTTATCCGATTGTTCTAGTAGCTGAGTTGGGTGTTGTTCTGTGTTGATGATCTCAGCGCTGACTCCAATGCTTATAGTTAGAGGAATTAAGTGGCTCTCCCAAGTGATTGGTAGCACTGCAACAGTTTGTCTGATCCGTTCTGCGACCAGAGCTGCTCCATCTTCGTCGGTATTGGGTAATATGATAGCAAACTCTTCTCCGCCAAAACGTGATACCAGATCTCCTGGACGTTTTAATTTTTCATTTAACGTTTGCGCGATCAACCTGAGCGCCTGATCACCAGCGAGATGGCCATAGGTATCATTGATAGATTTAAACCGATCGATATCCAACATCAAAATGGCCATAGGGGTTTGCTGTCTTCTGCTTAAACGCCCCTCTGCCTGTAAGCGTTTATCGAATGCGGCGCGATTCTTAACCCCTGTCAGGCTATCTATGGTTGCTTGTTCGGTGAGTTTTTGATTTGCTTCGTTAAGTTCTCGCAAAGCTATCTCGAGCTCTAAGGTTCTACCTTGAACCATCTGCTCGAGTTTTTCATTACTTTCAGCTTCTATCTTGAGGGACTCTTCGCGAGTCTCTCGAATGCGTTGTGCTTGTATGACTGCTTCTTGCTGTATTTTTAATTTTGACTTGCGTTCATCGTTATACCGAATCGCAAGTACAGCGGCCATAAAGACAATTTCGAACAATAGACCTAGCATCAAAGGAGTGAGGTGAGATATTGGTAAATCCAGTAAGCCTAAATACATGGCAGCTGTCACAAAGGAGCCAACTAGCATACCACTCCAGGCTAGGGTATAGAGTTTAGCGAGTTTATGTCCCTTCATTGCTTGGATCAGCGCCATGATCATCAAGGCTACTGTTACGATAAGTACGGCTAGAATGTTAATGTACAGACTGACAGTGTAATTTATAAAAGGTGTGATAAAAGCCAGCAAAACTGCTACAAAAGCCCCGTAACGACACAGCCTGAGCATGCGTAAATTATGGTACTTAAGCTGCAATACTTTTTCGGTAAACAGTAAGGCAAAAAACATCGTTGTAGGCACTAAAAACGGGATCATGTATTTTTGTAGAAGGGGCCAATCAGGCCAGATGAAGCGAAATGCAAAGCCATGCAGTGTTGCAACCAATAAGGTGACAGAGAGTACATAACCTGAGTAATAACTGTAGCTAAATGAGCGAGAGCTAATGGCAATGAATAGGCTAAATAAGCCGATAGCAGTGAGTGCACCGAGTTGAAAACCATTTGTCAGTGAGCTTGCTTCTATGTCTTTTGCAAAAGAGTTCGGTGATGACAAGCTTAAAGGCAGTGACGCACTGCCTTCGGTTTCGATTTTTAGATAGAAAGTATGTAATACATCCGGTTCGAGCTGAAAAGGATAAAGAAAGTGGTTATTAATTATTGGCCTTTGATTAAAGGGCAGGCTGTCACCCATAATCATTTGATGCTTCACTTGCCCATTAATAACATGATAAAGGGAGATGTTATCTATGTGGGGATTTGCCAAAGACAGAATGCGATCTATCGGTGTGTTTTCAGCGTTGTAGATACTAAACCTCACCCAGAATGCAGGTATACCAATGCGATTATTGTCGTCTGGGGTTAATCTTTGCCAGCGGCTGGAACTGAGCTGTCTAACAGTCGTAATATCATCGGCATGTTCGGCGGGTGTGTGATAAAGCCAATGGGTTAGAGCCAGTGCTCCTTCAGCATCTTCTCCGACGGCGAGTAAGGTTTCTGAACGAACTTCAGAAACCATGAATAACGAGAGAAACAGCAGAAAGAAACTAGCTGGTTTCATCGGCTGTACATACTTGAATATGCGGTGGCTGCAGATGTTGCAGACCAAAAAAGTCAATACTGTTATGGTAAACCTGTGTGACAAAGGCCTCGGCAGGTTGGCCTCTTAGGTTAGCAATATATTCAGCAATATAGGGTAAGTATTGTGGCTCATTTTTACTCGATTTTGGCTTAGGTCGCATACTGCGAGGCAGCAGATATGGACTATCAGTTTCTATCAAAATTCGATTGTCGGGTATATTGGGAACTAGCTCGGCAAGCTCAGCTCCTCGACGTTCATCACATACCCAGCCAGTGATCCCTATATGCAAATCAAGATCTAAATACGCTTGCAGGCTCTGTTTATTACCAGTGAAACAATGCAGCAGGGCCGCAGGAAGGGAAGAGCGATATTCTCTCAAAATTGCGAAAAAGTCTTCATGGGCATCACGCTCATGCATCAACACTGGCATTTGTAGCTCGGCGGCTAATGCGAGTTGATCTTCGAAGGCTTTTCGCTGCATGGGGCGCGGAGAGAAATCACGATTATAATCTAAGCCGCATTCACCAATAGCAACCACTTGCTTCGCTAGAGTGAGTCGTTTTATCTTCTCGGTGCTATCGGGCAGCCATTCGCTGGCGTGGTGAGGGTGTGTACCCGCGGTGCAAAAAAGCTGATTGGGGTATCGCTGGCACAGTGTGATTGCATCAGTACTTTGTTCGATATCGCCACCAATAACGATGAGCGGCGAAACCCCTTGGATCATCGCGCGTTGGATGACCTCATCAGCATTTTTCTCAAGCGCGCAGCCAATCAAATTGACAGCAATATCTATATATTGTGGCATTACTTTAGGCGTTTAACCTTGATGGTGGAGTTTCTTTCTTTTACTCCTAGGTAAAACGCACCAAAGGCACCTTTTTCAATATAAACAGTTTGTCCTGCTGCTAGCTTAAATCGCTTGCTATCACTTTGCTTCCATACTTGACCATTAGTGAAGGATATCTTTAGTGACCCATAAACATCCTTCTTTATTGAATCGACATCTAAATAAATTTTGTTAATTTCTTTATCAGCTTCTTCTTGGTCTTTTTTTATGCCGGCACGACCAAATTCATCTTCAATGTTGGCAGGGACCGTGGTACCTGTCGCTGTGACGGTTTGAGCTTTAGAAACTGCAGCAACGCTAGTTACTGAAATTGCTGTAGCATCACTTGTGACTTTTGGCGCGCTTTTCACGCTTCCTGCTAATGTGTCATAACAGATCAAGCGATCTAGTTTATCCGCTTTAGCGCTACAGGTTGCCAATCCTTGTTCCAGTCCAGCACTAGCTTGAGCCGATACCAGTATCGCTGCCGCGGTAATCCAACTTATGCGCATGAATATTTTCCCTTATGATATTTGAGCGCGCCATTTTTAACTAATTAGCTATAGCTTATTTAGTTTCTTGGCCAGGTTCATCCTGTTTGTCTTGCTCATCGTCTTCTTCATCATCCTTTTTACTGTAGAAACGAGCAGCAATCAATCCCCCTTCGAATAAAATTAACATAGGGATTGCTAACATAGTTTGCGAAATGATATCTGGAGGTGTCAGCATCATACCGAGCACAAAGGCACCCACGACAATATAGGGGCGTTTTTCCTTAAGCTCTTCTGGAGTCGTGACTCCAGCCCAGCAGAGTAAAACGACTGCAATTGGGATCTCAAAGGCTAAACCAAATGCAAAGAACAACTTGAGAATAAAGCTGAGATAGCTAGTGATATCCGTTGCGACTTGCACACCTTCAGGGGCTGCACTGGCAAAGAAGCCAAATACAACTGGAAACACGACATAGTAAGTAAAGGCTATTCCTAGGTAAAACAGAAAAGTACTACTGGCCAGTAAGGGGAACATCAAACGCTTTTCATGCTTATACAGGCCGGGTGCTATGAATGACCATATCTGATAGAGCACGTAAGGGATCGCGATGAAAAAAGACAATACTAATGTGAGCTTAAAGGGGGCGAAGAAAGGTGCCGCCACATCGGTAGCAATCATGCTAGTGCTTTCAGGCAAAGCTTGCATCAGAGGTGTTGCCATATAATGATAAATATCATTAGACCAATAGGCCAGGCAGGCAAACACTACGAGCACACTAGCAGTTGCGTGTAGCAATCGGGTGCGCAGTTCAAGTAAATGACTAATTAGAGGCTGTTGAGACATGGACTACCTGTTAGGTTTTTCTGTAGTGGAGCTAGTCTCAGTTGTATTTGTCTTAGGTGTTGATGATTCCGTAGGCACACTGCTACTGGCCGCTGGAGTCTCTTCTACCTTATAGGGACGATTAACTGATTGAGCTGCATCTTTTAATTGATCTATCGAATCCTGTAACTCGGGTGAAAGGTTTTTTAAGCCTTGGCTTTCAGCCTTTTTGAGATCTGAATGCAGTTGCTCAATTTTAAGCTCCTGCTCTAGTTCATCTTTCACTGAGTTCGCCATGTTTTTCATGGCGCGGATCCAACCTGTAATTGAGCGGACTGCAACCGGGAGTTTTTCAGGGCCAAGTACTACTAGCCCTAAAATACCGATCAACAACAGCTCCATAAAGCCGATACCGTCGAACATAAGGAATTACGCCTGTTCTTTGTCCTTAGACTCTGGCTTCTTTTCAGTAGCCTCTGCAGAAGTTTTAGCTACATCAGAGCTATTTTCTTCCAGTGCTTTCTTCTCATCTTCGCTAGACATGGCGTTCTTGAAGCCTTTTACAGCACCGCCCAAATCACCACCAAGTGAACGCAACTTCTTTGTGCCAAATAATAAGATTACGATCACTGCGATGATCAGAAGTTGCCAAATACCCATGTTACCCATGACGATCTACCTCTTAAAAAATATATACGGTTCTATTATGAACCTATGGTTAATTAGTGCTAGCTAAAATTTGCGATTCTTTGGTCGAGATCTCCACCCGGTAAGCCAAAGAATGACGCCGGCAGTGATACTGCCATAAGACGCCCATAGTGTAGCGTCTTGATTAAACAAAATCGTGCCGCAGATCACTAAAACTGCTGATGTGAGCAAAAGATAGTTACTTTTATGGGCCTTTTGCTGCTGTTTTAGGTAGCGGTCAAGCATCTTGTTCTGTGATTTGACAAAATTCTTGCCCACTTTCAGGTTGTCGTACACCAGCTCTGGCAACTCTGGCAATTTATCTATCCAGTACGGCAACTCTTGCTTGACCTTTTTCGCCATCGCCTTGGGACCGACTTGCTGCGACATCCAATCTTCTAGGAAAGGTTTGGCGGTTTGCCAAAGATCCAACTGAGGGTAGAGTTGACGCCCTAGACCTTCAATGTATAGCAAGGTTTTTTCGAGCAGTACCAGTTGTGGCTGAACCACCATATCGAAGCGTCTTGCTGTACGAAATAACTCTAGCAGTACATGGCCGAATGAAATTTCATCTAATGGCTTATTGAACATAGGTTCACAAACGACTTTAACGGCTTGTTCGAAGGCACCGATATCGGTATCTGGTGATACCCAGCCAGACTCGATATAAAGTTGGGCAATTCGGCGGTAATCTCGGTTAAAGAAGGCCAAAAAGTTTTCAGCAAGATAACGTTTATCCTCATCCGTTAGCGTGCCCATAATGCCGCAATCTAACCCTATGTAGTGGGGGTCATCTGGATTTTCACGGCTAACAAAAATATTACCTGGATGCATGTCGGCGTGGAAGAAGTTATCTCTAAACACTTGAGTGAAAAATAGCTCTACTCCGCGCTCAGCGAGTTTTTTAAGGTTGGTACCCTGAGCCTTCAAAGCCGCCATATCTGAAACAGGGATGCCGTCAATGCGTTCCATCACGATTAAACGAGTGAAGCAAAGATCTTCGTACATATAAGGGATATACAAAGAGCCGGAATCTAAAAAGTTATTTCTCAGTCTGATGGCATTCAGTGCCTCTAACTTGAGGTTTAACTCTCCTTCGATGGTTGTGCGGTAATCTTCGATGACTTCCGCTGGGCGGAGTCTATTTCCATGGCCTAACAAGGTCTCAAGAAAGGAGGCTGCCTGAGACATGAGTTGAATGTCGGCATGGACTTGTGCTTCAACATTTGGGCGTAAGACCTTTAATACCACGGCCTTGCCATTGGATTTTAATGTCGCTGTGTGTACTTGTGATATTGATGCTGATGCGAGAGGGGTATCGTCGAAGTCATCGAAGTAGGTGTCAATCGGTGCACCTAACTCCTCTTCAATCATCTTTCTAGCAATCGCTGAATCGAAAGGCGGCACTCTGTCTTGCAACATAGCAAGCTCTTCTGCCCACTCATCACTGAGCAGGTCTCGCCTAGTCGATAGCATCTGTCCAAACTTTATATGCACGGGACCAAGCTCTTGCATGGCGAGCTTTAGTCGTTCTCCGCCAGCCTTGTCCTTATGCTGATTTCTGATCCAGAACAGGCAGCAACGAAGAATTCGAAAGTACCAGGGAGTCATTTTTGCAGGTATTAACTCGTCGAGCCCATAATTGAGGGTGATCTTGATGACCTGATAAGCTCGTCTGATACTGGTTGCCGTCATGTTTTAGCGTTCGCCTTTGTTTTAAAATCACTGAGTAGTTGATTGATGCGCGTTTCAATGGCGTCAACATCTACCACTAGATCATCGATTCTATCACCTAAATGGATAAATTCGATTTTATGAGGAGCTAACTTGTACTCTTCGGTGGTTAACTGACCGATATGAGAGCGGCTCTTATTCAATACTTGCAGCAGGTCTGACTTTGCTTGCTTTACCCCTTGGCTAAGGAAGTGGGTAGGGGCGTCGCCAAGGTAATTAGAGAGAGGCTCGGCAAAATCAAATTCTACATGCTGTAGATAATGACTAAATGTCTGTAATAGACTGAGATCACCTTCGATACTTAGCTTGTCTTGCTTGATAAGTTCTGTGAGGTTAGCTCCCTCGGTAAGCTGATACAAGGTGGTAATGTCAGCGTTAACTTTGGTGGTTACCTCACCTTCATATTTACCCAATACTTGGATTTCGCTGGCGAAAATGAAATAAAGCGGCCAACTAAGTTGGCTAAGTTGAATGCAGAGGACTTGGCCATGAAGAGTACGTAATTTGGCATACTCCTGGGGAGACTGGGCGACAACTTGTTTTAAAGCTGTTTCGAGTCCTGCGCTGAGTAGCAATGCCATTTCACGTTTCATAAGTTATCCAATGACTAATTTCAGGCTTTATTTAGATCAAAATTCAGCGCCTTCTACAGACTCTGAATTTTGATGTCGCAACTGAGTGAATCGCAAACAGGATTTAAAACTTATAGCCTTTATGTAAGGCTACAACGCCATCAGTCATATTGGTGTACTCGACCTGCTCAAAACCTGCTTCGACCATCATACCTTTTAAGGTTTCTTGATCTGGGTGCATGCGAATCGATTCTGCTAGATATGCATAGCTGTCGGCATCTTGAGTGATGAGCGCGCCCATTTTTGGCATGATTTTAAAGCTATAAAGATCATATATTTTACGCATAACATCATGCTTTGGCTTGGAGAACTCGAGCACAAGTAGCTTTCCACCTGGCTTTAGTACACGAAGCATGGAGCGAATAGCCGCATCTTTGTCGGTTACATTACGAAGACCAAATGCGATGGTAATAATATCGAAGTGATTATCAGGAAAAGGCAGTGCTTCGGCATTGGCTTGAACATAATTCACATTGCCAACGATGCCCTTGTCTCTTAATTTTTCACGACCGACTTTAAGCATCGAGTCATTAATATCGGCTAGGGTTACTTGGCCTCTATCACCGACAAGGTGAGAAAATTTTGCAGTAAGATCGCCGGTACCGCCAGCAAGATCTAATACTTTCATGCCTGGACGTGCGCCAGCACTTTCGATAGTAAAACGCTTCCACATGCGGTGGATACCGAAGGACATGACATCATTCATGATGTCATATTTAGCAGCAACAGAATGAAATACACCAGCGACCATATCAGCCTTCTGCTCTGTTTCAACTGTTTTATAACCGAAATGGGTACTGTTTTCTGTGCCCTGTGACATCTGTTTGTTCCTATCTCTGCAATTATTAGAAGCGAGTTTAAGCCATTCTCTGAAGTTGCAGAATGTTCCATCAAGCACAGTGTGATCGATGTAAGTTATCTGGACTTGGAATTGTTGAAAATGCGTGTTAGCGCAGGCTTTCGCAAATTTGACTGCGCATTACAGCATAATATTAGTCATTGGTGAATAGTATGAGAGAAATAACCTAGGTCCTAGGTCCTAGTTCCTAGGTTATAAACCCTAGAACCTAGGAACTAAAATCTAGATTTAACTTATCTTTTGTGCCTGCATTCTGCCTTGTATATAGGCGTAAATTAACTCGCTAATACTCTGACCTGTTTCACGATAACCAGCCGCTATGCCTGCTAGATGGCAGCTAGGCGCCGCTTCGGCTAAATGTAGATAAGCACAAGGGGTATTTCTGGCAATGTGATGCACGTAATGTAAAGCATCTAGCAGAGGGACTCCCGCAGCAGTTGATGCACTGCTAGGCATGTTAGTAATGGCGTCAAGATCTAGCTCCAGTCCGACTGGTAGCTGGCTATCATTGAGCTTAATCGTTATATCATCTAGCGCCTTTTCTAAGCTTATTTCACGGCGTACCCAGATTGATTGCAAGGTATGCCAGTGACCACCAAACGTACTAAGTTGTTCCAGTGTTTCCTCACTATTTTTAAGCTCATGCATGCCTAAAACATGGTAGTAACCTAAGGCGCCGCTTGCCGCTGCATAGCTAAAACCATTACCGCTATGGCGGCCTTCACGTGGACGAAAATCTGAATGTGGATCTAAGTTAACTGCCGCGACCTTTTTGTTATAGGTGTTTTTCACCGACATCAATAAACCGTAGGCATTGTTATGGCCTCCACCGATGACAATGGGCTCAAGACCTGCTGCCATAACTTGGCTGGTTATTGAAATAACACGCTCATCGAGTTTTTCAACATTTTGTCTTAGGGCTTCTGCACTTGCTCCTTCGGCGAGCTGCAAATCATTGGTTTCAATCTGACCTAAGATTAAACACTCTTTGCCACTTAAGAAGCGGTTTGATTGCAGGTTGAGAAACTGAGCCATTGCGGGTTCAAATGCATCTGTTGCGCCGCCCCGGCCTAAATTCGCCCGTGGGCCTATGTCTTCACCTATGCCGATAATCACGAAGCGTACTTGATTGTTCTTCGCAAGCCGAAGAGTGTCTGCTAATTTGGTGTTTTTTTCGCTACACAATACTGTTTGAGCCAGCTTTGTCTCACCAGGCCTTAGTGATACAAGCTGTTGGCTTATCTGCTGTGTGAAAGGAGTGAGATACTGCATAGTGGTTTAATTCTTATTCTGATACTTATCGAGTCATTGTGGCTTAATAGAGGAGTTGAAGGCAATCAAAGAATCATAGCTGACTTAGTATCGATTAGAATCCCTTAGTTTGAATTGTGACATGGTGCTTTCTAGCAGTTTCGCTTGTTCGGATAGCTGAGTTGCTGCCGCGGCACTTTGCTGGGCTATTTGACTATTGTGTTGAGTCACGCCATCAATTTCTACTACACCTTGGTTAATCGTTTCGGCTCCAATGGCTTGTTCATTGCTTGCGTTTGCTATCTCTTCAACAAGTTCCGCGGTCTTGCTCACAGCCTCAAAGATACTTTTTAAGCTTTCAGAGGTTTGATTTGCTATTTCGCTACCATTGACAGTTTTACTCACAGAGCCAGCAATGAGCTTGGAGGTCTCTTCGGCTGCAGTGGTGCTTCTTGCTGCTAAATTACGAACTTCATCTGCGACGACAGCAAAGCCTCGGCCTTGCTCTCCTGCTCGGGCAGCTTCGATGGCGGCATTAAGAGCAAGTAAGTTTGTCTGAGCCGCTATGTCATCAATGATGCTGATAAAGCCTGATATGCTGTTACTTGCATCAGATATTTCAGTCATCGCTTGGATCATACCCTGCATTTTTTCGCTACCCTCTCTAGCGGCAACTTGTGCCTGAGCCGCGAAATCTTTAGCTTGGTTAGCATTTTGTGCATTGGTACTAATCTGTGAGGTGAGCTGGGTGAGTGAGCTGGCAATATTATCTAAACTGATTGATTGTTTTGAGGCGCCGTCCGAAACTTCTGCACTGCTCTCTGATACGCTGTTACTCCCCTGAGTTATCTCGATACTCGTCTGTTGTGTTTGAAAAAGAACCTGATTGAGTTTATCTGTCATCTCTTGCAAGGCGATACCCAATGAATCGTATTCTGAAGCTAATTTGATATCATGGTTAAGCTCACCAGCAGCAATTTTTTGAGCTAGATCCGCTTTCGTTTGTAGGCTTGATACCATGCTCTTTATCTCGGCAAAAATACCAGTGTCATTGCCGTCACTTGAAAGCTTGATTGACAGGTCTCCAAGAGCAACTTTCTTTGCTATTTCAGAAATATAGGTAGGCTCTCCCCCGAGCAAGTTAACCACGTTTTTGGTAAGTGTTAGCGCTATGACTATGCCTAAGATGATGGCGATAAGAGTACCGAAGATTGAAGAGTTAACGACGAATGACTCAGTGGCTTGCATTGACTCCATTCTAGAAGTCATTAATGTGCTTTCTCGACTTTTAAAGGTACTTATTTGGGACCTGAATTGATCGAAAAATACCTTGCCTTTGGCTTGACCGACAAGATCTGCCATATCATCCATTGTTTTAGAGTTGCCTATCTCACGCCTTAATTCAATCTGTTGCAAAACAACTTTTCCTATCCAGTCGTCAATGGTTGTTTTGCTCTCTGACAGTAATGTGACTTGATCTGGGTTGTCTGCAACGCTAATACTCAGTTCAGATATAAACTGGTAAAACTCTTGTTTCCCACTGGTATATGGGGCTAAAAACTCCTCCTTCCCAGCCAGTAAAAAGCCTCGCATGCCAGTTTCCATATTGACGGCTGATGCAACAATTGCCTGTGCCTTGGCAATGACTTGATAAGTATGTTCAACCAAAAGGCTGAGTTGTTTAAGCTGTTTAATATCTGTACTTGTGGCCGCTTCTTGCTGTCGCTGATTGAGTAAGCTCTCTTCTCGGCTAATAAACGTTGCTAGCTGCTCACGAAATTTATCGAAGTATTGCTTGCCTCTGGCCTCCTTTATTATATTCGCCATATCATTCATTGATTTAGCATCACCAATTCGTTCTCGAAGCGAAATCACTGGTTCGGTTACCTTACTTTGCCAGTCGTTGATTGTATTTGAGACGTCATTGAGTAACTTTACTTGAGCTGGGTTATCAGAGACCGTTTGAGAAAGATCGTCGATCAGACGGTTAAAGGTGGATCTGCCATTAGTGTATGGAGTCAGAAAATCTTTCTTACCTGCAAGTAGATAGCCTCGCATGCCTGTTTCCATATCCACTGCAGCGGCTTCAATTTCAGATGCTGTACTTAATACTTTGTAGGTGTGATTGACCCAGCCGATATTGGTGACAAGAGATTTGATGCTGAAGAAGACTATGACTGTAATGATTAGCATGAGTGACAATATAACTCCGTAACCAGCCAGTAATTTTGTTTTGAAATTTAAATTGCCCAATATGCTCTTTTCCATGAGTGCCTCGTTACCCTATTTGTCAGCTTTGTCTTAAGTTAAATTCTCATTTTGTGGATACAAAGATGCTTATTTGAAAGTTGTTATAACTAAGTCATATAAGTATTGATGTTGAAGCTTGTTGGGGCTGTATTTTTTTATTCTTTTTTCAGCTAAATAAAGTAATTGATATAACGTTAAATTAATTGGATGGGGAGGTGATAAAGAAAGGGGGGGTAAACAAAAAAAGATGACGCTAAGGTCATCTTTTTAATTAAAATGTTTAGGATCCTAGATCCTAGATCCTAGATCCTAGATCTAGTCTATATCTAAAGGCTCTGGTGAAAGAATAATGCCTGTATTGTCGGCATAAACATGATCCAGTGGCAGGAAGGTGACTCCACCAAAATTAACTGGGATTTCCAACTCACCAATTGAGTGACCATCGGCACCTACGGGAATAGAAGCTAGCGCTTGAATACCTATGTCTAAATCTTCCAGAGCATCTACATCTCTCACTGAGCCGTAGATGATGATGCCTTCCCATTTGTTCTCGACTGCTATCCGAGCAATCGCAGAATCAAGCAGCGCGCGCCTTAAAGAACCGCCACCGTCTACAAGTAGAACTCTGCCTTCGCCATCTTGTTGCAGTGCATCAATGATAAGGCCATTATCTTCGAAGCATTTTATTGTGCTAATTGAGCCACCAAAAGAGTTACAACCACCATAGTTACTGAACATAGGCTCGACAACATCGACAACGTCGATATAAGTGTCACAAAGTTCTGATGTGTTGTATTCCATAGTCATACTCCTGTAGATCGGTATTGTGCTGTAGTAGGCGCACAAAGTATTGAGATAAGGTCAGTATATAAGGGAATAATAAAAAGAAAAGTGTTATCAATCACGCAATTGTTGATAAATAGGCCTATTAACTCGTTTGTTGTAAAGTTTCTCTGCTTGTGGAGTATGGCAGCGCGAAACATGATTGAGGTCATTAAATTACGTATTTTTATTACATGATGGGTGTATTTTTGTTAGCATAGCTGCAGATTAACTTAACTTAACTTGCTTTAGGGGCACGGATCCCCCAATACGCTTATGGATGGCAGAAGGCCTTAAAAAGGTACCTTCATGGAAGCTTCAACGATTGAAATCATTGGCTATTTTGCGTCAGTAATGGTTGCCATTTCATTAATGATGAAAGATATCATCTGGCTTAGATGTTTAAACTTTACCGGTTGCTCCCTGTTCGTTGTCTACGGGATCTATATATCGGCTTGGCCGGTAGCAGGTATGAATGCATTTGTTGCTTGTATCAACATCTATCACCTGATAAAAATCTATCGTACAAAATCACAACAAGTTGCAATGGCATAACGAGATACTGATCTGACATTTTCGAGTGTCATAAAAACTTAGGCTAGTTGTCACTGCACCGTAATGGTACCTTTTTAGGCTCTAAATCAGCATATTGCTGGTGAGGAGCCTTTTTATGTTTGAGACTATAGCAAAATTAGACAGGCTGGCATTTCAGTACTGTTTCGTATTAAGCAAACAAAAAAAGTGGCAACGGCTTGCTAGAAGGATTTCCAAAACTGGGGATGGTCCACTCTACTTTATCTTGTCGTTAGGCATACTCGCCAGCCATGTCAGAGGTGGTGAACTGTTTAACTTAGTGTTAGCAGCGTTTATTCTCGAACTACCCCTCTACCTAATATTGAAAAACTCCATCAGGCGGACACGTCCCTGTTATAAGGGAAATATTTGCTTAGAAAGTATGCCAACTAACATGCTCGAGGGAGAGGCATTACTTGCCGCTAATAGCTGTCATTCTTCTAAACAATTTGAACCATCTGATAAATTTAGTCTGCCATCAGGGCATACCGCAGCCGCCTTCGTTATGGCTACTTCCATTTGTACCATCTATCCACAATGGCTTTATCTTGCCTATTCCTGGGCGTTAGCTATTGGGTTTTCGCGTATTGCGTTAGGGGTACATTATCCATTAGATATATTTGCTGGTGCAGCACTGGGGTCAGGTTCTGTTATTGCAGTCATCTTCGTCTGTGGGTATTGATAAGCTCTTAGGGAGTGAGTATGCGAATTCTTTATGGTGTGCAAGGTACGGGAAATGGTCATTTAAGCCGGGCTCGAGTGATGGCTAAGTCTCTAAGAAAATACGGAGTGAACGTTGACTTCTTTTTTTCGGGACGCTCTGCTGCAGACTTTTTTGATATGCAATGTTTTGGACAATATCAGGTTGAGGGGGGGCTCACTTTTGCGACCCGTAATGGCCGGGTGAGTATGGCGAGAACCGCATGGGAAAATTCAGTACCTTCTCTTTTGAAGGATATTCACTCTTTAGATCTGAGCCCTTATGATCTGGTGCTGAATGATTTTGAACCCGTCTCAGCTTGGGCGGCGAAGCGTCAGGGGATCACCTCCATTGGTGTCAGCCATCAGGCAGCACTCAAATATGATGTGCCTAAAGTTGGATCTAATTGGTTTAATGAAACCTTACTGAGTTATTTTGCCCCAGTCGATATTGCTTTGGGCTGCCATTGGCATCATTTTGGCTTTCCCATTTTGCCGCCATTTGTCGAGGTTAATCCTGTTGAGTCGATCAACCCACATCAAATATTGGTGTACCTTCCGTTCGAAGACCCAGATAAAATCACTCAATTGCTATCGCCTTTTAAAGACTATTGCTTTCATGTTTATCATGGCGCTCAGCCTAAGATACCGTATCCAAACCATATCAAATGGTCTGGTTTCAGTCGTGAAGGATTTAAACAAAAACTGTCAACATGCGGTGGTGTCATAGGCAGTGCTGGATTTGAGCTTGCTAGTGAGGCCCTAGCGCTAGGTAAGAAGCTGTTGGTTAAGCCCTTGCACGGTCAATTTGAGCAATTATCTAATGTTGCTGCATTGGAGCTACTCGGTGCTGCTGAAACGATGGCATTTTTGGATTGCGAATCTTTACGTCGCTGGTTAAAGTCTGCAGCACCTCAGGCTATTCACTATCCCCAAGTCGGAGATGCGTTAGTCAAATGGCTTCTTGCCGGTGACTGGCATTCAGGAGACAAGCTGTGTCGTCAATTATGGAATGAAGTTGATTTGCCTCAAAGTTGGCGCAAGAAGAACCCTTAGGGGAGTTAGCTTCAAATGAAGCTTGGACATTTTCTGGTTTCGTTTCATTGGGCTTTGTTGATATTTGGGAGTGTGTTTATAATTTTTTGCTTCATTGTTACTTATCACCTGCGGTGAGCTAATGTGCAGATACTTCTGCGAGTCGCCGCAAGCACATCTGACCGCCAGGGATGGTGGGAATGCCGAAAAATGTATGGAACATTTTTGGCCTTGTAGGCTCTGCCAAAACATCCTTGTTTTGGAAGCTCGCAGCGGTATCTACACAGAGTTATTCAAAAGAAGGTTATTTATTTAACTCTGCCTTTAAGTCATTTTAAATCAGAGGTCTACCTAATTCTCTACGACCCATTTGTTGTTTTGGTCGTTACTTTTCGTCATTCCGGAAGATCTTTTGAACCGGAATCCAGTGACCTTTGCTGTTTGAATATGTCATTGAAGATCATAACTTCATTGCTATCTATCGCTTGCAGCGGGCTTATATGCAGATACTTCTGCGAGACGCTGCAAGTCCATCCATGGAAGCTCTGCCAAATCATCCCTGATTTGGAAGCTCGCAGCCGTATCTACACTTGTGGATTTACAAGAAGGTTTGACCTTATTCGCTCCGACCCCTTTGCTCCACCCCTTTGTTCCTTCCGAGCCCTTGAGCCCTTTGTTCCTTCAGTTTAGGTTTATGGCTAGGCTTCGTGACACGTTTCTGCCCCAATGCGTGTTTCAGGTTCCTCAGGCTTGACCAAGTTTTTGTAATGAAGCAAAGTGAAAGGATTCGAAATGAATGCCTCTGTATCCTTTGATTTCAAAGCTGGGGTCTCCTATTTAAATCCTATTTTTTAGTCGAATGGAGCTTCGCTGCGAAAATGAAAACTTTAATACCAGTAATCGTCATCATACTTACTGGAGCAATTATGCTGTTCAACCATTTTGACCATCAATCTCATCCAGTAGAGAACAAGGTTGATATAACTGAAATTACTACCCAACATCATGCCGAACAGCCTAAAAAAAGGTTAACAAAGCAGGGCATAAAGGAAACCAAAGAAGCTGCCAAAAAGAGAACTGAGCATAAGCAGCTATCAGAATCGGAAGTTAAAGGTTTGTTGGCGAAGTGCGGTATCGATGCTGAAGTATTGAATAGTAGTCAAGATGAGAGTCCTCAATCAATAGTAGACGGGTTAGTAGAGTCTAGTTTGGCTGAAGAACAACTGGTTTACGCATTATTTTCAGACCCAGCAGATGGTTCCAAGTTAGATAATCTGTATCAATTTAGCCAGAACAATCCTGATGCACCACTACCTCTGATAGCGCTTGTAACTGAGTGCGCAAGCGATATAGAGAATCCAATATGTAATGCAGAGTTGATTGAACGTGCGGCTCTGACCGTTAGAAGTGATGGTTCTTTCTGGTTAGCCGCAACGGCCTATTTCGCCGCTAAAAATGATGATGATCGAGTATATGACGCCATTACAAAATTAGATGAAAGTGCTTACTTTGCTAACAACCATGCCAAACGTATCAAGCTTTTTATGCAGGTAACGGAGAACAATCAATTCGGTCAGTTTGGCACCAATTTAGTCAACGCCATTGGTATTGAAGCAGCGATCTCTTTTCCTGTCTCATATATAGTAACTTGGTGCAAGAATGAAGTGAATGATGCAAAAAAGTCCAGCGCTTGCCTTACACTTGGGCGGAACTTGATAAAAAGGCCTAGTACCCTTTGGAATCAGATGCTTGGCTATGGAATACAAAGTCGTGTTCATGAGGATGAAAACAACGTTAAAGCAGCGGTTGCACTGCAACAGCAAAGCGATGAAATGATGCAAAATGCCCGTTCTAGTAGGCCTCCCTATACAGATCTATTCTTGTTTACTAATGAAAAATTAGCCAAAGGTTGGTTAAGTAACATGGAAACGCTCGGCGAGTATGAGGCCGGTAAACGACTCAATGTAGATGTCGAACAACTAGCTCAGAGTGACCGATTTGAGCCTTGCCGAGTTTTATTTGACAGGCCTGTTTCAGAAAGAAGGGAGCAATAATTAGGATGCTATGTGCCAAACCACAGAAATAGATCTAATGCAGTTCATGCTTAACTGGTTTGGCTATTAATATTTTTCCTTATGATCCATTGGTGATTTAGAACTTCGGGACTAAACAACATTTGTCCAGAAATGTGCTTGATTCCCACAGGCTTCTCCTAGAAAAATAAACTCCAATCGAAGAAATAAATAATCAGGTGTGAACGCGGCTGTGACCTTCGACAGCAGGGCGAGGTTTCACAGGGTTAAACTATCCGAGCGAGAGATAGGGATATCGAACTGGCTCTTAAACATGGAGGTTGTTTGATGTCGCAGAGACTATAGGGACTGTGCTTGAATGATATCCTATCTAAAGGCCAGTTCTGCATCCATGCCTCTCGTTCATAGGCTAATGGCTACGCCATATTCACCGTGTCGCAGAACCTTCTTAAAATAAAGAGTGCACATCCCTCGCCGGGCAGGCGTTAGATAACAGCTAAGTCATGGCATCCAGCAACCCAACCAAACACCAAAACAGCTCAATGAACCCAACTAAAGATACTTGCTACTTGTTATCCGACAAGTAAGCCCATTTCTGTCCATAAACGAGTTGTTATCCAAAAAGCGTCTAAATCGAAGAGATGAATAACTTGATGTAGCTGCGGCTGTGGGCTTCGGTTTCAGGGTGAGGAATCACGAAGTGATACTCTCCGAACGAGAGATAGGGATATCGAACTGGCTTTTAAACATGGAGGTTGTTGGAAACCGCAGAGCGGCCAGGGATGCTTCTTATGAAATCAAGAGCCAGCGTCCCACAGAAGTAGCTACATGTGAGCATGCTGCAGGCAATAAACATCAATGAAGCTTTGGTACTGAGCAAACTAACCAAGTACCAAAACAGCTAAATGAAACCCGACTCAAGAAAAATATTTGAAACTTGTTATTCGACAAGTACACCACTTGTTAAGTTACTTTTTTTCATTTGGGTAACTTGTTACTCTTTAATTAATGCAGACAAAATATACAAGGGAATGGAAATGAACTGGATGGAATTTGTTATACAGCTTTTTGATAAACTGGCTTGGCCATTTGTCATTCTTATCTGCGTGTTTAGTCTCAAACGTCCTATCTCTAAATTGATCCCGCTGGCCAAGAAACTTAAATTTAAAGATCTTGAAGTGGAGTTTGGCCAAGAACTGAAGGCGATTAGCCAGAAAGCAGAGGGTGCCTTTCCTGAACTTAAGTATGACAGAAAGTCCCTGCTTATCGCTTCTGCTAATAACCTGCCGAACTCAGCCGTTATTCAAGCTTGGGAAGCTGTAGATACAGCAGCAGAATCCCTTATCAGAGCAAAAAAAATCAATATCGAATTAGATGTGAATACTCGCTATAAACATATCGAGAGCATCTTGCTCAAGGAAAGCTTTATTAACACCAAGCAGGGAAAGTTGTTCAGTGAGCTAAGGCAGCTTAGAAACCGAGTCGCCCACGCTGTAGGATATGAAATCGGAAAGGTGGAAGCGGTTCAATATATCGAACTATGTTTTAAGCTTGTTTACCACCTCGAAACCTTAGCTTGTGAAGGTGAAAGCGAGTGCTTGGCAAAAGTTGAAAATATAGCAAGCTAGAGATTAGCTTGGTTGTTATTAACTTGTTGACTAACCGTTAAGTGCTATTGACTTGCTGGTCTGCTTTTATACACTGTATAGCTTCATGGATTGAGCTGTTAGGAATTAAAAATGGATGTCGGATCAACAAGAAAAAGTAAGCGCTTTACTATCAGGTTTACTGTTGTAGGGATATTTATTTTAGCGACGGTGATCACCGCCGCTATTGCCATTGGTTTGCAATATTATTTTAGCAAGGCGATGGCGACCGACTCGGCCCTAAAATATTATAATCAAGCATCACAAAGCGCCTCCACATACCTCTCTCAAATAGATATTCAGGCAAACAATGTCACTAAATTACTATCAAGCTTTGATAGCCTGATAGAAAACGACAAGTTTAATCCTGAATCCATAGATACCTTTGCCGAGGTGATGAGAAGTAACCCACTGTTTTATGCCATCTATGTTGGTTTACCAGATGGTGATTTTTATGAGCTTATCAATCTAGATGCACATCCGATAATTCGTTCGCAGTTAGAAGCCTCACATTTAGATCGTTGGGTTACGATAGAGATAAAGGGAGAGGGGAGCGCGCGAAGCCAATATTATCGATATCTAGACGAAGAGTTTAACTTACGTGCAAGTCGTCAAAAGCCAAGTGAGTACGATGCCCGTTTACGACCTTGGTTCACCGATGCTAATCGCGTCAGTGTCAATAAAACAGAGCCTTACCTGTTTCAGCATCTGCAAGCTCCTGGGCAAACTTATTCTATCAAACTACCAAATTCAGATGCCGTTTTAGCCGTTGATATTGCACTATCAACCCTGAGTGATTATCTGATAGAGCGAGGGGACCAATCACAGGTCGAAGCTTACCTTTATAAAGCCAGCGGTGAGTTAATTGCCTCCAATCGGTACCCGCAACTCAATACCTTGATGCCTAAAGGGCCAGGCTTATCATTAACTGCTGCACAGCGCGATCTCATTGCCAATACACCTGAGTTGCTGGTGTCTAATGAGATTGATTGGGCACCTATAGACTTTACAATCTCAGGTGAACCAGAAGGCTATAGTATCGATCTTCTTAGAATGCTTGCTGAGTCGAGTGGGCTTAAATTTAACTTTGTTAATGGCTTTACTTGGAATGAGCTGGTCGATAGTTACACGATGGAAGAGATCGACATGTTGCACTCCATCATGCTGACGGATAAAAATGAAACTTTAGGTGAATTTAGTGAGTCCTTCTTAGATCTCCATTATGCGATTGTGACTCAACCAGAAAACGATACCATAACTAGGCTTTCTGAACTCAATGGCAAGCGACTCGCTATCCCAAAAGGCTGGTCAATCATTCAAGTTGTGAGCAAGGCATTTCCAGATATTGAGATTGTCGAATTGGCATCCACCCAGGCCATCTTACAAGCTGTAGAGAGTGGCGAAGTGTTTGCGGCCTTGGATACTAGTGTCAATTTGCACTATACCGCTCAAAGCTATTTTATTGATCGACTTAAATATCATGAAACCATTAGTTTTGGGAATATCAGTGTCCCGACTGGCTTGCATATGGTGATGCAAGGTAAAAATGCACCCTTGATTGACATCATAAATTTGGCTATTAGCAATATTACGTCAGAGCAAAGAGCTGCATTAGCCGCTAAATGGTTTGCACATGGTGAGCTACAGAGTTTTACTCCTCAAGGAATCGTTCCTTATGAGGTGTTGATTGATATGGCTGCAGATCCTAAACAGCAAAACCAACTCATTAGCACTAAAATAAATGGTATCGAGCAGTTTATCTATGTCACCAGTTTCGGAGAGGATAAAGCTGCTCAAGATAAATTTGCCATTGTGGTGCCAGCTTCAATATTGCTGGCATCGAGTAAAGACAAAGTGAGCCAGTCTATATTGATCACCGCACTATGCCTGTTGCTCATTTTGCCTATCTCTTGGGTGTTTGCTTCACCGATAATTCGACCGATTAAAGCGCTGGCGATTGAGAATGAGAAGATAAAAAATCGTCGCTATGATGAGGTTACCAATGTTGACTCCAGTATTGCCGAGCTCGACGAATTGGCTAATTCAATGCTCGATATGTCCGAATCTATTCAATTATATGAGCGTAATCAAAAGGAGTTGATGGAGTCATTCATTAAGTTAATTGCACAAGCCATTGATGATAAATCTCCATATACGGCGGGTCATTGTAACCGTGTGCCTGAACTTGGGTTGATGCTGGCGGATGCCGCAGAAAAGTCACAGCTTGACCATTTTAAAGCGTTTAGTTTCAACTCTGCCGATGAGCGTAGAGAGTTTAGAATCGCAGCCTGGCTACATGATTGCGGCAAGATCACCACGCCTGAATATATAGTCGATAAAGGCACTAAGCTTGAAGCGGTTTACAACCGCATTCATGAAGTTCGTATGCGCTTTGAGGTGCTTTGGCGTGATGCTGAGATAGATTACCTTAAGCGACTCTCTTGTGCTGATTCAAGTGAATTGTTGGCTGTAGAGTTAGAAAAAAAACGTGAGCAGCTTAAA
This sequence comes from Shewanella eurypsychrophilus, assembly GCF_007004545.3. Lineage (NCBI taxonomy): Bacteria > Pseudomonadati > Pseudomonadota > Gammaproteobacteria > Alteromonadales > Shewanellaceae > Shewanella > Shewanella eurypsychrophilus. The sequence continues at coordinate 657,246 of NZ_CP045503.2, forward strand.
GCTGACTTTGAGTTTATCGCCAATGCCAACGTGGGTGGTGAGTTTATGGGCCAAGCCCATAAAGACCGCTTAGCTGAACTTGCCGAAATCACTTGGCAGAGAAACTTCGATGATAGGCTAGGTTTATCTCCAGTCGAAGAGCTTAACTTAAATGATGCTAAGTCGACAGAGAGCTACCCAGTGACGGAGCCACTCTTGAGGGACAAACAAGAACATATTATCAAGCGTATCAACAAGGTGGAGTTTGACCCTAAGTTTGGTATTAAGATGGATATCCCAGAACATCAGTATAATCTCGGTGAACTCTATAATCTTTCTATCTCGCGAGGAACGCTCACCGCCGAAGACAGGTTTAAGATTAACGAGCATGTCACCAGTACTATCAAGATGCTTGAAACGCTGCCATTCCCACCTGAGTTAGCTAAAGTCCCAAGATACGCATCGACCCACCATGAAACCTTAAAGGGCACGGGTTATCCCCGCAGACTCAGTGCTGAAGACCTGTCTATCCCGGAACGTATTTTAGTGGTGGCCGATATTTTTGAAGCGCTTACCGCAGCCGATAGACCTTATAAGAAAGCCAAGCCGCTTAGCGTTGCTATCGATATTCTTCATAAGATGGCATTGGATGAACACTTAGACATTGAGGTCTTTAGGCTGTTCCTAACAAGTGGTATCTATTTAGAGTATGCTCATAAATTCCTTGACGCTAAACAGATTAATGAAGTCGATGTCGCTAAGTATTTAGCGGATGAACCAAAGCTAAAAAGTGCTTAATTATTGGGGGCTGGACAGCTATATGTTCCATTTCAGTTGCTTGTTTTAGTTGCTTGTTTTAGTTGCTTGTTTTCGTTGTTATCCCGGCGGTACTTTGGCCGGGTTCTAATGTCCAAATGAACGATTTCACTTTTTTTTGCGTAAACCATCTTATCCTAGTGCCTGATATTTTCTATAAACCTATTTAAGTACTTTCCTTTGCTATGACGACGTCGTGGTATGGGGGAGTACTCATATTTAGGTTAAAACAAATTAATGGTTCAAAATTACTGTCGTGCTAAAATGCGCTCGGCGAGTCAAATGACTGCCAGAAAGGTCGTTTAACGCCTCCCTTATTCCCATCATTGATTAGAGTTTTTATGAAACGGATTTTACTGTTATCCCTGTTTGTTTTTTCTACCTTTTCCAAGAGCGCTATTGCCGTCGAACCTCTGTTTGAAACTCCAGAAGATATGGAGCCGACTTGGGTTGATAACATTCTGTCGGTCTTTGGTGCAGATGGTGAATTTGATGAGACTAAAGCCATCGATATGAGTTACCTACCAACGGCTTATTACACGCCAGAGAAAAAGTTTGGTGTCGGTCTGTTGATGGTGGGTTTATATAAAACCGACGATGCATCGCCTGAAGAGCAGCCATCATCATTAGTGCTAAATTCGTTTGTTTCGATGAATAACTCGTATGGTGTCGAAGTTGAAAATATGACATTTTTCAACGAAGGCAAGCAAAGGTTACTGCTGGAATTAGAGCTCAATAATGAAGCGGCGGTGTATTATGGCCAGGGCATAGAGCAAGGTGATCAAGATAGTAATCATCACGAATATGAAGGGCAGCTATACAGCTTTAAGCCACGCTGGATGACAGAGGTCGCTGACAACTACTTTATCGGAGTAGGTGCTGACTTTATCTATGCGAGTGCAGATAAATTAAAGTTAGTAGACACTGAGACCCCAGTAGACTCAAGCGACATATTGCCAAATAACTTTAGTTCAGGTGTCGTGTTGACCAGTGTCTATGATTCACGGGACTATCGTTTAAACGCGACCAAAGGCTGGCTATTTCAAGTTGATGCTGGCCTGTATCAAAATAATGAATCCTCATCATTTTCAACTTATGACATTGAGTTAGCTAACTATATTGATCTAAGCGGCTCTGCACCTGGGCTTATTGCATGGCAAGTACAAGGACACTTTACCAATGGCGATGTGCCTTGGAATATGTTGCCTGATCTTGGTGGATCTAATGCCATGCGCGGATATATCAAAGGCCGTTATCGTGATGAGCAGATGATGATGGGGCAAGTTGAATATCGCTTACCCATATTCCAACGTTATGGCATGGTCTTCTGGGGCGCGGTAGGTAGCGTGGCGCCGAAAGTTAGCGATCTTACTGAGGAGCTTTTAACCTCCTACGGAACAGGTTTCCGTTTTAATATTAAAGACAATATTAATTTACGTTTTGATGTAGGTGTTGGTGAAAATGAAACCAACTTCTACCTTAATGTGAATGAAGTCTTTTAAGCATGGCTAACATTGCATGCACTTTTTTGTCAGTACCAACACTAACACCTGTTTTAGTGCGAGTTTTAACGCTAACTTTAGTACTAGGGACATTAACCAATACAGCCTTCGCCAATACGGCACAAGAGCAACAAGAGCTTGTACAAGATCATAGCCAGAAACAGTGTAGTCGTACTTCAAACTTCTCTATTTACCTGAGTGGCTTATATACAGGCTCAATGAACAGGACTGAGGTTTGGCAGGGAAAAACTGCGGTTGTTACCACAAAAAGTGAAGCCAGTATTTTGGGCATAGGCACTCAGTACCATCAAAGGGCTGAGTTATCCTGGTCGAGTACCACTAACGAATGGCTAACCGATAAATTTCACCAAAAAGTGACGGGGTTCCGAGCCAGAGACATGCGAGTGACTTTCGAGCATGGTGGGCGTGAGTCTCGGGTCGATATAGATGGGGAGGTTGATACTTATGTATCAGACGATATACCTCTGCGAGGCGTTGATACCCTGTTGATTCAAATTCGTCAATACTTGCTGCAAGGACGCAAGCAATTCGCTTTAATCAGACAAGCTTCAGATGATATAGAGCCCTATCAATTCTATGTTCAGGATACGCAAACAACAAACATAGAGCCTTGGGGTGAGCTAACTTTGATACCTGTGGAGCAAACGGGTGCTGAAGACGTTACCTATTACTTTGCCCCGGCTATGGATTATCAACTGATTAAAGCCCGTTATCACGGGATAATACTTCGAGGACTCATCGAACTTGATCGTTACACCTCATCTTGCGAACTAAGCTCGGCTCACTAGCAGTGAGCTTGCGAACGTCCTCGCAGGCACGCAGTGCCGCCCTAGCAGGGCGAAGCCCGTTCTATTTAAGCACCTTCTCCTCAAGATAATGTATCGACTGCCCACCTTCTCTAAACCCTTCATCTTCGAGTATTCGCTGTAGAAGAGGCTGATTCGTTGATATGCCCACGATAACTAGCTCACTGAGCGCTGTTTGCATGCGCGAGATAGCTTCATTTCGTGTGGAGCCCCAAGTGATCAACTTACCTATCATGGAGTCATAAAATGGTGGGACTGTGTAGCCTTGATACAAGTGGGAGTCCCAGCGTACGCCGATGCCGCCAGGGGCGTGAAACCTGGTTACAGTGCCTGGGGAGGGGATGAAGCTTTGCGGGTTTTCGGCGTTAATCCGGCATTCAATGCTGTGACCTTTTAGTTGAATGTCGTCTTGTTTAATTGAAAGCGGCTTACCCGCTGCGATCTCCAGCTGTGCTTGGATTAAATCGATTCCAGTGACCATCTCTGTGATGGGGTGCTCTACCTGAATGCGGGTATTCATCTCGATAAAGTAAAAGTTTCCTGCTTCATATAGGAACTCGAAGGTGCCAGCGCCACGATAGCCAATATCGACACAGGCCTTAGCGCATAACTCGCCGAACTCTTGGCGAACTTGCTGGTTAATACCTAGGGCTGGCGCTTCTTCTACCACCTTTTGATGTTTGCGTTGTATGGAGCAGTCACGCTCGCCTAAGTGAATGGCATGACCTTGGCCATCACAGAGGACTTGAATTTCGATATGACGAGGGGTCTGTAGATACTTCTCCATGTACACATCGCCATTGGCAAAGGCAGCTTTGGCTTCAGCTTGGGTGAGAGCTATGGCCTGTATCAGCTCGCTTTCGTCATGGACGACGCGCATGCCACGGCCACCACCACCCGCAGTGGCCTTGATGATCACTGGATAGCCAATCTTGTTGGCTATCTGTTTATTGAGCTGAGCGTCATTAGACAGCATGCCGTCTGAGCCTGGAATCGTAGGTACTCCAGCCTTTTTCATTGCCGATATAGCCGAAATCTTATCGCCCATCAGTCGGATCACAGCCGCTGTTGGGCCAATGAAGCTAAAGCCGCAGGCTTCTACTTGCTCGGCAAAGTCAGCATTTTCCGATAGAAAGCCATAACCTGGATGTATGGCATCGACTGCGGTGGCTGAGGCCGCGGCTAGTATTGCAGGAATATTGAGATAGCTTTCGCTTGCGGCAGGTTTGCCTATGCATAAACTGGCATTGGCTTGTTCAATGTGTAAAAGGTCTTTATCTGCATTGGAGTATACGGCGACAGTTTCGATACCAAGTTGAGAACAGGCGCGCTGAATTCTCAGGGCTATCTCACCTCTGTTGGCAATAAGCACTCGCTTGATTGGGCGCACAACAGGCAGACTCATCAATGGCTATTCCTCTTTTGCTACTTAATAAAGTATCGAGTTTAAGACAAGGCTAAGAAAGTCTCTAGTCACGAGCTATAGACCTAAGCTCCTCACCCGCAACTTGCAACTAATACTATTCATCTTCAATAATGATCAAGGGCTGATCGAAGCCGACGGCGTCGCCACTCTCAACCAGAATCGATTTGATGATACCGCTGCGGTGGGCTTCTATCTGATTCATCATCTTCATCGCTTCGATAATGCAGACAGCTTGTCCCTGTTCGACTTGTTGTCCGATGTGGATAAGCGGCTCCGCTTCGGGTGCGGGGGAAAGATAAAAAGTCCCCACCATAGGTGAGATAACCATATTATCATTAGCTTCTTCGAATTCATCACTGAACATTGAGCTTGGGGATGTTTGTACTTGAGCTTGGCCCTGAGCTGCTGGCGATGTGGGTGAGTCATTACTCACTGTATAAACCTGTTGCGGTACATTAACTTGAGCTGGTCTTTGGCGACAGATACGTACCGACTCTTCACCCTCTTTGACTTCCAGCTCTTCAATGCCAGACTCTTGAACCAGTTCGATCAGCTTCTTTATTTTACGAATATCCATCACTCTTACCTTCAAATATTAGCTTAAACGTTTATCCTGATACCTGCTAACCAAATGATTAGTGTTCAGCTGACTTGGCATTTAATCGTGTAACTACTGATTGCAGGGCGAAGTGATAACCTTCGGCGCCCAAACCACAGATCACGCCAATGGCCTTATCTGAGAAATATGAGTGATGACGGAAAGGCTCTCGAGCATGCACATTAGAGAGGTGCACTTCGATAAAAGGAATGCTGACGCCTAATATTGCATCACGTATCGCTACGCTAGTATGGGTAAATGCTGCTGGGTTGATGATGATAAAGTCTGCATCTGTATTATGAATCGCATCAATAAGTTCGTGTTCGGCATTAGACTGGATATGTTCGAGTTCTATGCCTGCGTCTTTGGCCTCTTCCGTTAGGTCAGTAACGATCTGCGCTAAAGATTTTACACCATAATGCCCAGGTTCTCGTCGACCCAGAAGGTTAAGGTTTGGGCCATTAACTAATAAGACCTTTGCTTGGCTACTCATGTCTAAATCCTTTGATAATACAGATAACTGCTGCGCTAACGCACAGAAAATATGAATAGTTTGATTTCAACAGAAGTGAGCGGAGATGTCGACATTTGCCTGCATTTTCGACGAAATTGGGGGCAAGAAGGGGCAAGAAGGGGCAAGAAGGGACTAGAACCTAGGGACTAGTACCTAGGATCATGATTAATCGGCTTCATTTTTAATAATCCGACTTATTTCGTCTTAACGCTTTTGTGGCCCCTTTTTGCTTTTTAGCATCGACTCGTCGGCGTTGGCTGCCTTTGGTAGGTTTAGTGGCTACTCGTCTTTTCTGTACTATAGCTACACTGGCAACTAATTCGATAAACTGCGCCAGTGCGGTCTGGCGGTTAAAGTCCTGACTGCGACTCTGTTGGCATTTGACAATGATCTTGCCGCTCTTAGTTATGCGATGATCGGCGCGCTTTAGCAGGGCTTGTTTGTAAAAATCAGGCAGAGAAGAGGCGTTAATATCAAAGATAATTTGTGCCGCGGTAGAGACCTTATTGACGTGCTGACCGCCAGCACCACTCGCACGGATAAATTGCCATTCGAGTTCATTTTCTTGAAGATAGACACTGTTTGAAATTTTTATCATGGCAAAATAAGTCGTTATCTGGTGCAGCTATATTAACATTTTATTGAGCAGGTGCACTGTATACCAATCAGTATAAAGATGTGATCGCTCAGCGAGAGTTTAGCGCTTCAGAGGCAAGGCAACGAGTGAAGAGCATAGTAATTCTACGTACTAGCTCGTTAACACAGCATCAGATGCGCTAAAACTCGCCTTTCAGAAGTGTTTTTGGCCGTCTACTTCTTCGTTGAATAGCTTCACAAGGGAATAACCATTCCATCAACGATTCGTCTTGAATTAGTTGCCAAAAATCACTCTGAGTAGATCTCTTTCTTATACTGATTGGTATTTGTCATTTCCCCGTGATGGAGTAAGAGACATTGTTTGATATTTTACTCATGGAGATATCAATATCAGAACTAGGCGTATTAATAGAATAAAAATCAGTATTGATATAGTCACACTTGGTAAATCTGGTATTATTTTGGCATTCGTTCATTACTGATAGAGTCAGTATTGGCAAATCTGATATGCTTTAGTGACTTAGTAAAGTCAGCTACTGCATGACTGTTCATTTTTGTTCGGAGTTTCTCTATGCTATGCAAAATCCCCGATATTGCTGATGGGGTGATAAGCCTGTTTGCAAGTGGGCGTTTGTCGACTGCAGATTACCAGCAGATGCTTAAGCCCCTTATTGATGATTACCGTGAACAAACAGGTAAAGTCTGCCTCTATATCGAAGCCGATGTCTTACTTGAAGGCTGGGACTCTCAATCGCTATCAGGTCGCGGAGAGGTACAGCTACCAAAATTTGATGGTTTGGTATTAGTCGGTGGACCAGATTGGTTCGGAAATGCAGTCAAGCTGCTTGGACCATTTATGCAAGCGGAAGTGGCTTGGTATCCCCTAGAGGATAAGCAATTAGCTGCCGATTGGATTGCACTTAAACTTTAAAGGAAATTATATGTCTTCATCTAATCTTGTTAGCCACACCTTAGCTAAACTTAGCGCTGTTTCATTCGCCGCTTTTTTTGTCCTCGGTTTAAGTGGTTGTGCACCAGAAGTCGGTAGCGATAAATGGTGTAAGCAAATGGAAGAAAAGGATAAAGGCGACTGGAGTGCTAATGAAGCAGGCGATTATGCTAAGCACTGCGTGTTTAAATAAATAGCCACTGATTTAGAGTGTGCTAATGTGACGTAGGCAATACTTTACACACAGAAAAGTGAGTTAAGTATTGTCTGATCTGAACTTTTGATTACAATACGAGTCAGATTGGTTAGCACCAAGAACCCTAAATTTAATAAGGCTTTATTTGCAGCATTATTTTCGTCAATTCACTCACAAGATCGCCATAGCGATGATCGCCGTTGTGCTTCTGCAGTTTGCAGGTGGCAACATGGGTGAGCATCAGTTGCATCTTGGCAGCCATGACGAAGAGCCTGCAAATCATCCCCATGTTCAGTTTACAGCCCAGGTTACAACGGTAGAGATAGAGCAATGTACAGCATGTACTGATCCAAACTTTGCCGAACAAGATGCTAACTGTGATAACACCTATTCTGATGGTGAGTTCGTCACCAATGGCTATTTAGCGGCAAATTTCGATGATTCTTTCTCAACAGCATCCGCTACAGAGCCGCATAGCCACCAAATAACTAAGACTGAAATTAAACTTTTCGACCTCTGCTTAGACTGTCAGTGTCATGGTGGTCATGCTACGGTAATGACCCATTTATCGACTGAACCATCAGTTCCTTTAAGTGATGAACTTGTTGCTATGGTTAGTCGTTACTTACCTCCAGAATCTTTGCCTGATTACCGCCCTCCGATCGTATAACCCCTATACTTGCTCAAATAGCCTAATGCTATTTGAGCAAGTAGAAATCATGACTAAACGTTAATTGGATCTTTAGGCCATTTGCCTAAACGATCTTAGATATGATTTAACCCCAAAGCCATCTGTTAGACCTGCAATCTTCAGGCTGCAATCATCTGTCCGTAATGACAGTGAGATTGGGCTTGACTTGCGCTACAGCTTTTGCTGAATAGTTGGCTTGGGGATAGGAAATACGATGAAAAAGACCATAATAGCCAGTCTGTTATTAGCCTATTTTTCTAGTGGTGTTGTATCTGCTCAGGCTGAAAGCTTAGATCTAGCAGACACAGGTAGTGCACTTAATACTAGTGAAACTTGGCTAACCCAAGGTAGCCAAACAGGTTTCAAAGCCTGGTTACCAGGTTTGATGAAAACCTTTAATGCCTTACCTGAAATCGCTGCTCAAGAAGCCAGGCGTACCCAAGCACAATACGGTATCAGGGCTGCTGATCAGGCTATATATAATCCTGAGCTAGGCGTGGGTTATCAAAATGCCACCGATGATACTTACTCACTAGGCATCAGCCAGACCATTGACTGGGGTGATAAACGTGGCGCAGCGACGCGTATTGCCCAGCTTCAAGCAGAAGTGTTGCTGTCAGACATTACCCTCGAGCGTAGTCAGATGCTAGCAAGTGTGATCCAAGCTTTGGTGGAGCAATCTCAGAGCCGTAAGGCACTCGACTTTCAAAAACAACAGTTATCTTCCGCTAAACGTTCTCTGTATATCGCTAAACAGCAGTTACAGGTAGGGGATCTTTCCTCTGTAGCCATACAGTTAGTCCAGTTAGATCTTGCCAGCCGAGCCGCAGAATATGCGATGGCTGAGCAAAATTCTATATCAGCGGATGCCAATGTTTTGATGCTGTTAGGTGATAGTGAAACGCCATTTAGTGGATTTATCGGCGCATTGAACGTTGCCAGTATTTCGACGCAAATAGACCCTGAATTACCGGCATTGAAGAGTGCTTATCAACAAGTGATGCTGACTAAGCTCAACGCTGAACAGGTTAAAGCCGATACCTCTGCCGACCCAACCATCAGCCTCAATGCTGAGCGCGAAGGTGAGGAAAATAAGGTCGGTGTCGGTTTATCTATCCCACTGCAGTTTCGTAATAACTATAGCGATACATTCGCTGTAGCCAGCCAAGGTATTGCTATTGCTGAACAAACTTATTTGGCACAGGAACGAGTGCTAAAACAGCAACAGAAAAAGTTTTATCTGGCCATGCCCAGACTTAATGAGCGATACCAAGATTGGCGTGAATTAGTGCTCAATTCTGGTCAAGAAGCGGCATCGGGTCTTGCATTGCAATGGCGCGCCGGAGATATAGAAACCAGTGTGTATTTACAAAGTCAGCGTCAGCTGTCTACCAGTTACCTTGCGGGTTTGTCTTTAGAGACGGCTCTATATACAAGCTGGCTTGAATGGATGGGGGCTAGTGGGCAACTTGAGACATATTTAAATACTCAGTTAACAGCCTCATCAGAGATAAATCATTCAGGCGTTGAGCTAAATAGCGCTTCAGCTAAGTACTAATTCAGATGGGATCGTTTTTTATGAACACACTCAATAACAGATTTAACAGCTCTAGCCTAGATATGAGCGAGCAAGAACAAGCTATCACTACACCATTTAATCTTAATGCGCTTGCTAGAGCCATGAGCTTCGCATTTCTAATGACGCTAACTGCCGTCGTTGTTACTCCTTCAACGGCATTTGCTGGTGAAGGTCATGATCACGGCGCTGAAACAACAGAAGAAACTCAGGCACCTGCTGAAGACGATGGCCATGGTCATGGAGCAGAAGCTAGTGAGGAGAGCGGAGAAGATCATGCGCTTAAATTGACAGCTGAGCAGCAAGCGCTTGCCGGTGTTGAGGTGACGCAACTCTCCGAAGAGTCTTTTCGTTTAGAAGCTGTGGCTACAGCGACGTTAGTGGTCGACAGAGATAGAACCATGGCACTAGCACCTCAGCTTGATGTGCGTGTGTTAGCGCGCCATGTTGTGCCGGGTCAAGAGGTAGGTAAAGGCGATCCTTTGTTAACTTTAGGCGGTGTCGCTGTGGCGCAAGCCCAGGCTGATTATATTAATGCGGCAGCTGAGTGGAGCCGAGTTAAGCGTATGGGCAAGAGCGCAGTCAGTGCTAGCCGTCGACTGCAAGCGCAAGTCGATGCGGAGCTTAAGCGTGCCATCTTAGAGGCGATGAAAATGACACAAGCTCAGATTGCAAAGCTAGAGTCAAACCCGAGCACTATTGGTAGTTATCAACTATTGGCTCCTATTAAGGGTCGCGTACAGCAAGACATTGCCATGTTAGGCCAAGTGATCACCGCGGGAACAGCGCTTATGCAACTGACCGACGAATCGCATCTATGGGTAGAGGCACAAGTGACCCCAGCACAAGCTGAGAACATCAGTGTTGGCAGTAAAGCGTTAGTTCGCGTTGGTGATAGAACCTTAGAAGCGAAGATCATCGGCCGTTCACATGAACTTAACAGTGTCACTCGTACCGAACAGATTTTAGTGAGCCTTGAAAACCCTGGCCATGTTATTCATGCAGGGCAGTTTGCCGAGCTGTACTTACCTAGCTCAGTACAAGGTGGGGTGATCTTACCCGATGCGGCATTGACTCGTGGCGGTGACGGTGATTGGCAAGTATTTATTCAAGATGAAGATGGCTTCGAGGCGGTAGAAGTCGAAGTGGTTGAGCGTCAACGTGGCATGAACTTAGTTCGTGGTTTGGCACCTGGCAGCAATGTGGTGGTATCAGGGGCATTTTTCTTAGCCTCAGAGCAGGCAAAGTCCGGCTTCGATATCCATAACCACTAATTAGCGTTTAGCTATCACCACATTGTTGAATTTGAAGGAGCTCTCTTATGTTACAGAGACTTATTGAGGTTGCGATCCGTAACCGTCTAATGGTGGCGCTGGCGCTAATCGCCATTGCGATAGCCAGTGTTGCTATGTTGCCTAAATTAAATCTGGATGCATTTCCAGACGTCACTAACGTACAAGTCACCGTGAACACAGAGGCTGAAGGCTTAGCAGCTGAAGAGGTTGAGAAGTTAATCAGTTATCCCGTTGAGTCGGCCATGTATGCCTTGCCAGCCGTGACTGAGGTGCGTTCGCTCTCTCGTACAGGTTTATCACTGGTAACAGTGGTCTTTGCTGAAGGTACGGATATCTATTTTGCCCGTCAGCAAGTTTTCGAGCAGTTACAAGCAGCCAGAGAGATGATCCCAGATGGTATTGGTGTGCCTGAAATCGGTCCTAATACTTCAGGTTTGGGTCAGATCTATCAGTATATTTTGCGTGCTGATCCCGGCTCTGGCATCGATGCCAGTGAGCTTCGTAGTCTTAATGATTATTTAGTTAAGCTCATTATGATGCCTGTTGGCGGTGTCACTGAGGTGCTTTCTTTTGGTGGTGATGTGCGTCAGTACCAGGTGCAGATCGATCCAAATAAGTTACTTAGCTATGGCTTGACCATGGAACAAGTGACTACCGCGCTTGAAAGCAATAATCGCAATGCAGGTGGCTGGTTTATGGATCAAGGTCAGGAGCAACTCGTTGTTCGTGGTTATGGTTTATTACCTGCGGGTGACGCTGGTCTAGCTGCAATTAAGTTGATCCCATTAACAGAGGTAGCGGGCACGCCGGTACGTGTTGGCGACATCGCGACTGTCGATTATGGTAGCGAGATCCGAGTGGGCGCAGTAACGATGACGCGTCGTGATGAAGCGGGTCAGCCGCAAGCCTTGGGTGAAGTCGTAGCCGGGGTAATCCTCAAACGTATGGGGGCTAACACTAAGGCGACTATTGATGATATCAACGCACGTACAGCCTTGGTTGAACAGGCGTTGCCCGATGGCGTGACGTTCGAAGTCTTCTACGATCAGGCTGATCTAGTTGATCAAGCGGTGACCACAGTGCGTGATGCACTCTTGATGGCTTTCGTGTTTATCGTGGTGATTTTAGCGCTGTTTTTAGTCAACATTCGCGCCACCATGTTGGTGTTACTGTCTATTCCAGTTTCTATCGGACTGGCGTTGATGGTGATGTCATACTTTGGCATGTCGGCTAACTTGATGTCCTTAGGTGGGCTGGCGGTTGCTATTGGTATGTTGGTTGATGGGTCTGTGGTGATGGTGGAGAATATCTTCAAGCATTTGACACAACCCGACAGTCAGCACCTTAGCGATGCACGCAGTCGCGCCGATGGCGAAGCCGATCCTTATCATGCCGATGAAGATGGTGTGGCGACGTTGGCTCATACTGGCTCTACTGACGGGATCACAATGCGTGTCATGTTGGCGGCCAAAGAGGTATGTAGCCCTATCTTCTTTGCGACTGCGATCATCATAGTCGTATTCGCGCCTCTGTTTGCATTGGAAGGTGTAGAGGGTAAGTTATTTCAGCCGATGGCGGTAAGCATCATCTTGGCCATGTTATCGGCCTTGGTCGTGGCGCTTGTTGCGGTACCAGCCTTAGCAGTATTCCTATTTAAACGTGGAATTACCCTAAGAGAAAGTGCGGTACTTAAGCCTATCGAAAAGGTCTATCGCAAGTTATTGACCATGACGATGGCGAATCCAAAAGCGGTAGTCATCACGGCTATTACCTTGTTTGTACTCAGCATGTCCTTGTTGCCTCGTTTAGGGACTGAGTTTGTGCCAGAGCTTGAAGAGGGCACCATTAACTTACGTGTGACTTTAGCGCCTACTGCTAGCCTTGGGACTTCAATCGATGTCGCACCTAAGTTAGAGAAGATGTTGCTTGAGTTTCCCGAAGTTGAGTACGCCTTGAGCCGCATCGGTGCGCCAGAGCTTGGCGGCGATCCTGAACCTGTGAGTAATATCGAGATCTACATCGGCCTTAAGCCAATTGATGAATGGGAACATGCGGAAACTCGCATCGAGTTACAGCGTAAGATGGAGGAGAAACTTAGTGTCTATCCAGGTTTACTGTTTACCTTCTCACAACCTATTGCAACCCGTGTTGATGAGCTGCTATCTGGGGTTAAAGCTCAGCTAGCGATCAAGATATTTGGTCCTGATTTAGATGTGCTATCTGCAAGTGGTGAGCGTCTGACAGAGCTAGTGTCTAACATTCCTGGTGCGGTTGATGTATCTCTGGAGCAGGTTAGCGGTGAAGCTCAGCTCGTCGTGAGACCCAAGCGTGAGCTATTAGCGCGTTACGGTATCAGTGTTGATGAGGTGATGAGTCTGGTCAGTCAGGGGATCGGCGGTGTTAGCGCTGGCCAAGTGATCGACGGTAATGCGCGATATGATATTAACGTACGTCTTGCTGAAGAATATCGTAGTTCTCCCGATGCACTGAGAGATCTGATCCTCAAAGGTGTCAGTGGTGCTACGGTACGCCTTGGCGAAGTGGCTAGTGTCGAAGTTGAAATGGCGCCGCCTAATATTCGTCGTGATGATGTTCAGCGCCGAGTCGTGGTGCAGGCGAACGTTTCAGGCCGTGATATGGGATCTGTGGTTGAGGATATCTACGCTATCATTCCACAAGCGGAACTGCCAGCGGGTTATACCGTAGTGGTTGGCGGTCAGTATGAGAACCAGCAACGTGCTCAGCAGAAACTGATGCTGGTTGTGCCTATCTCTATCGGCTTGATTGCGCTCTTGTTGTTCTTCTCATTCGGCTCACTAAAGCAAGTTGCCCTTATCATGGCGAACGTGCCTCTGGCTTTAATCGGTGGTGTTGTTGCGCTGTTTATTAGCGGTACTTACTTGTCGGTTCCTAGCTCGATTGGCTTTATCACCTTGTTTGGTGTGGCGGTGCTAAATGGCGTAGTGCTGGTGGATTCGATTAACCAGCGTCGTCAACAAGCACTGAAACAGAAACTAGGTTCAAATGCGGGTGAGAGTCTTTATACCAGTGTTTATGAAGGTACAGTTGGTCGTTTACGTCCAGTACTGATGACGGCGTTGACCTCGGCGCTCGGCCTGATCCCTATCTTGATATCAACTGGGGTAGGTAGTGAGATCCAGCAACCATTGGCTGTGGTTATTATCGGTGGTTTGTTTAGCTCGACAGCTTTGACCTTACTGGTATTGCCAACACTTTATCGTTGGATGTACCAGAAAGAGGAGAGAAACTAGGTGCTAGGTGGTGTTAGTCACGAGGTACTAGGTTTGAGCAGTACCTCTCACCTAGAGACTTTCTTAGCTCTATCTTGAGCTAGATACTTTTTTAAAGCTGGAAGCTTAAAATGAGATGCGTAGCGTTAGTCTGCCGTCGCATCTTATATTCACTTGGTCACTTACTTTTCTGGTGAGTCGACTTGTTACGCGCAGCAGGACGCTGCGCTTTTTTAACGCAATAAACCTAAATATCTTTGTATTTCTTGCTGTCTCTTTTCATGCGAAAGACTGACTGCTTCAGCTTGCTAGTCGACTTTGGCATAGTCTTGATGAGATGTTCGTCTGTTATTTAAGTTTCTTGTTGCCTTTACGAAGCTAGATTGTTGTTTTTTATTTTGTTTTTGTGTATTTTATGATGCTCAATCAAGGATGAGTTTAGTTAAAAAGCCTACTAAGGACGGTATCTCAGTGTGAGTGCGCTTCCTTATATTTCTATATTCCTTCTTAAGTGAACAATTTCGTTTTCTGTCTAAAGAGTCTCTACCAATTTCTGGGCTCTCAAATTTGTCTGCTAGGATGCACAATGAAACTTACAATCACGCTTACGTTGCTCATGTTATGTCTATTTGGTTGTGGTGGAGGCGATGATAACTCTAGCCCTGAACCGCAACCAACACCGGTAACTGATACTGATAATGACGGCATCGCAGATAATGTGGATAAAGATGATGATGGTGACGGAGTTGATGATGACAAGGATGCGTTTCCATTAGATGCAACCGAGTCAGTCGATACAGACGGTGATGGTATTGGTAATAATGCTGATACTGATGACGATGGCGATGCTGTTCTAGATGAAGATGATGCATTTCCATTAGATGCTGCCGAGTCAGTCGATACCGACGGCGATGGTATAGGTAATAATGCAGATACTGATGACGACGGCGATGCTGTTCTAGATGAAAATGATGCATTCCCATTAGATGCTACCGAGTCAGTCGATACAGACGGCGACGGCGTAGGCGACAATAGTGATTTCTTTCTAACAGATGCGAGCTGTTTTGCAGAGTCAGATGGCAGTGAAGGGTTTTGTTATTTGACCTGGATGGCATCGCAGACAGTAAGCGTTGTGGAATACGGTGATAATGGCGTTGTCTATTTTTCTGGACCACAGTGGGGATTAGTACATAGATACGATAGTAATACAGAGCATTTCTTAACCCCTGTCGTCGTTCAAGCTAGTGATACGCCAACGATGGCCTATTCAGCCGGTCATCAGCGTTTCTATATCAGTGATGATAATGGCGACATCAGTTATATTGATGAGGATGAATTAGCTCATTTCGTGACATTAGATAATCCTGCTACTAGCTTAATTCCAGTTGGCAATTACCTACTTACGCTAGTGGAAGCCTATTACAGTAGTGAGTATGCTACTTACAATATTACCGGCGTAGTCTCCGAGCAGAATAATAATCACTTTGCTTTTCACTCAAGTGCTTACTCGTGGAATCAAGCTAAGTCTAGGCTGTATCATTTCCAAGATGGCCTCTCACCGAATGATCTTCTTTATACTGAAATTGATCAGTTAACGGGTCAAATAGGCCAATCAGTAGATAGTCCATATCATGGTGATTACTCTATTGAACCACCGCTCTCTATTTCACTAGACGGCAGTACCGTATTATTAGGTAGTGGAGATCTATATGACGCTGAAACATTAGAGTGGACAGGTTCAATCGCGAGTCAATTTAGCAGCGCATTCTGGTTAGCTGACAATGCTTTGGTCACGTTGCAAGCAAATTCAGGTGAATCATTTTTAGTTCGCCGAAATAAACAATTAGCGCTGCAAGAGTATGTCGCTATCGATGGTGAGTTATTAGGCGCATTTTCAAACAGTGATTCAGCGGTGTTAGTTTTAAAAACAGCTGAAAGAGTGTTGGTAAGCACATACCTAGTTAATGATGATAATGATGGTGATGGCGTAGTTAATATTGAAGATGCTTTTGCGCATAATGCCGCTTTTTCTAAAGACACAGATAATGACGGTTTTGCTGACGAGCTTAATGAAGGGATAGAAGCTAATGCGGAAATCTTGGCATTAATTGACGCATACCCACAAGATTCCGCATGTTGGCTAGCTGAGCATGGTGTTGATGGTGTGTGTGATTACCATGCTATGGTGCCTAATTTCAGCCCCGATGATGTGATCACTATTGACGGTGTTGTGTATCTATTAAGTGCTGATAATAAGAAAATATATCGCTGGATATCTGATACTCAATCTTATACCAATCCAATAAACCTGCGCTCTTCTTTACCATTCAATAGTGAAGACTCTGCAACACAACTTGCGTACTCAGAGACCCATGAACGCTTGTATGTGGGTTTTGATTTTGGGGCTATCAAGTATGTTGAGCTTGACAATCTGGCTCTATTGCAAGAGTTTGCAAACTTGAGTAAATCGGTGGATGGTTTAGCCAGTGTGGGTAACTTTATACTCGCTCAAGACAGCACTGGTGCTTGGGTATCACATCATATTTATAATCAAGATGGCATGCTCACCGATAGTAAGGATTGGAACTATTTTTCCCATACCTATGCATGGAATGAAGATACATCAAAGGTATATTTCTTGAGAGATGGAACTTCACCCAATGACCTGCATTTTGAAGAGATCGATCAGACTAACGGCACAATTATTAGTGCGGGTGATTCGCCCTACCACAGCAGTGCCGGCATCGCTCATCCGATACGGATTTCCAGTGATAACTCTAAAATCATCTTAGGCAGTGGCAGAGTTTTTGATGCTACAACATTAGATAAGCTCGCTGATTTAGCCTTGTCAGCGATTGATATCAGATGGATAGGAGATGAAATTTTTGCCTTGTCAGTGAATGAGGCTGGCTCATCGGTGATCTCTATTTGGTCTGCTGATGATTACCAAAAAATAGGTGAGTTGAATGTATCGGGGGCACCTGTCTCCCTTGAGATTAATGGTGACGATTTGGTAGTGGTGACCATGACTGGTGACACTCTTAGTTACCTTAATCAGTTAGTTGCAGATCACGATGGTGATGGTTTACCTGGTTGGTGGGAAGACCTGTATGGCTTAGATGATGCTAACAGCAACGACGCTGCAGTTGATTCAGACGCTGATGGATTGATTAATATCGGTGAATTTGAGGCTCGTACAAATCCTAATATAATCGATACAGATGGCGATGGCTTGAGTGATGGTGACGAGGTCAATACTGTTCATTCCGAACCGCTAAATGCTGACTCAGATGGTGATGGAATATCTGACGGTGATGAGGTCAATGAACATGGTACCGATCCATTAAATAGTGATTCTGATGGTGATGGTCTAAGTGACTATCTGGAGGTTGCAACGCTTGGCACAAATCCTTTAAGTCTTGATAGCGACAGCGATGGTATGCCTGATGCGTGGGAAGTTGACAATGCTACTAACCCGTTAGTGAATGATACCTCGCTTGATAACGACAGTGATGGCCTCATCAATGCTGATGAATTTGCTTATGGGAGCGATCCTAGCGTTATTGATAGTGACTTCGATAGCCTCAGTGATGGCGATGAAGTTCATACATACAATACGGATCCAACTAATGCAGATACGGATGAAGATCGTATGCCTGATGGTTGGGAGCTCACCTTTGGATTTAACCCTAACTTAGATTCTGATTCGGCACTTGATTTTGACACCGATGGCTTTTCCAATGTTAAGGAATATTTTTTAAAGACGGATCCAACGAATTTAACTGATAAGCCTGTGGCAAAGCAGTGGTCTAGCAATCAAGGCAACGCTGCGCATAATGGTCTCAATGTTGTAGACATTAATAGTAATGACTTGAGCTTACGTTGGAGTGTCGATATTCCGGTTAATTTCGATTATACGAATGACAGTATCGTTATCGCAGACAGTAAAGTTGTTGTCACGGGTAATCAAATTAACAACAGTTCAGTCAAAGAAATATTAAGCCTAGACGCACTAGACGGCACTATCGTATGGCAAAAATCCTATGAGGTGAACTCTATTACCCCTCCGGCAGTGAGTGATGGAAAAGTGTATTTTCAAACCGGCGGCCATGATGATTCCTTTGTTCGCGCCCTTGATATTACAAGTGGGAATTTAGTATTTAAATCGGCTTATAGCAATCAATGGTCAGATTTTGCTGCTCCTACCCCCTTTGGCGATAGTATCTATGTAGGAGGTGGTTCTTATGGCGGTATCTATCGATTTGATGCGAGCTCAGGTGAAGAAATTTGGTTTAGAGGTGGAAGCCATAGTGATTATTGGACGCCAGCAGTCGATCAACAATCAGTGTACTTTTTTAATGAGGCTTTAGATATTTTAGATAGAGAGACTGGTGAGTTGTCGGCATCTATAGCAGTAGATGGTTTGTCTTTTAATGGACAAATTCCAATTCTGGGTAATGAAGATGACCTATTTGTTAATTATGACAATGAATTGGTAGCCTTTGACCTAGCTGGAAACACCGTTAAATGGCAAAAGCAAGTAAGCTACTCAACATCCATTTCTGTTGGATTTGGTGAGGTCTATATTATCAATAATGACTCAATTAACGCGTTAGACTCAAGAGATGGCGCTTTATTGTGGGCTTGGGAGCCTGATAATAACGAGTCTTTACAGGGCAATATTGTCGTTAGCAATAATTTGCTGTTTGTCTCTGGCAGTTCAACCACTTTTGCCGTGAATTTAGAGAGCCATCAACAGGTATGGTCAATCTCAGAGAGTGGAAAATTGTCACTAGGTAATGAAGGCGCTCTGTATATACTTAATCAACAAGATTCAAAACTCGTAGCGATTAACGTCAGTGGTGATGCAGATAATGACGGTATGCTCGATTGGTACGAAGATTACTATGGGTTCGATAAACTTAACGCCGATGACGCTATTTTAGATGCAGATAACGATGGCTTAACCAATGTTGAGGAGTATGACTTAAGCACCAACCCAGTGAGTAACGATACTGATGGTGATCAAGTTAATGACGGCGAGGAGGTTAATACGTACCTGACAAATCCGCTTTTGATGGATACAGACTATGATGGCTTAGATGATGGTACAGAGCTCAATTCGACATTAACGGATCCCTTACTTGGCGATACTGATGGAGATTCATTTTCCGATGGTGATGAAGTGAATTTATATGCTAGTGACCCTAATGATGCTGATTCTAGGCCTACCGCTTTGACTGAGTTCAATGAGGGTTTCGAAGCTGAACTCGTGCTCAATTGGCAAAGCGGAGCCAGCTCAGGTGCTCCGTGGGCTAATTCGCAAACCAATTCGAGTCAAGGTGAAACAAGTTTCCGCTCAGGCAGTATTGGTGATTCGCAAGTTAGTAGTACAGAGTTTAAAGTATTGGTGGCGAGCGGAGTATTGAGCTTTGATAGCTTGGTCTTGTCGGAGCCATGCTGCGATCTACTTAAGGTCTATGTGAATGATGAACTCATGATGCAAACAGCCAGTCAGGAGTGGAGTACTCATTCGTTGAGTCTTGAAGCCGGTGAAAATACGGTTCGTTTCGATTATACAAAAGATGGCAGTGCCTCAAGCTTAGAAGATGCAGTATGGATAGATAACTTAGTTTTTAACCAGTAATTTACCTGTCGAAGTAATTTTTAAAAAAGCCCAATCTGTTGATTGGGCTTTTTTATTAGAGTGTCACGTCCTGAGGTAAGCAGATGTTTTGGGTGCTTATTAATGAATCCTTCAAATCCTATCTAAAATCTAAAATCTAAAATCCTTTGAAATCTACCTAACCTTTATAACTTCTAGTCTTTGCCTGTCAAACTAAAGACTGACCATTTCGGCTGCTTAGTTGACCGGAAAACAGTTCTCGTGAAACCTTTGTTAATTATTTGTTGGTTTCACCCAAGTGTTTAACTTCTATTACTGTCTGTTTTTAAAGTGGTTATTTTTTCTGTGACATTTTTGAAATGTAACTGAAATCAGCTTGAAGTCTTATTGTCATATTGGGCCGTTAGTTTCGTTTGCCTAATAACTCAATACTTTTATTCCGTCTGCGGAGATGACAATGGACCTGAAAAATATTTTTAAACTCGGTGCACTTTCGACTGCATTAGCTCTTGCCGGTTGTGGTGGCGATATTAATATTAATACCGGTGGCGAGGGGGGAAATACGCCTCCTCCGACTACAGTACCGACTCCGGGCCAAAGCGTTCAAGAGTTAGCTTACAGTGGTTTCGCCGAGCGTAATGCCAGCCTGTCCGTCGATGGTAAACAGGTGTGGATGCTGAAGGGGACCTTAGCCCCAACGAACGCCGCGTCTAGCATGGGTAGCGGTGACACAGGTGGACAAGATGCAGATAAGATTGTCTTGGGTAACGATGTTGTTTGGGAGCTAGATGGCGCCGTTATCGCGGGTAGCGATAAGGAAAACTCTGTGGAGCTGATCATCAGAGCTGGCACTAAGGTTATCGGCGGCAGTGATGCTTACCTGGTGATCAGTCGCGACTCGAAGATCCAGGCCGAAGGTTCTAAGACTCAGCCTATCGTGTTTACTTCGAAAGAAAGTGCCTTGGGTGAAACCGGTGAAGCGGGCCAGTGGGGCGGACTGGTATTACTGGGTAACGCCCCGGTAAATACCTGTCCTGATCTCGATGCCTGTGATGCAGCATTCGAGGTGGGCAACCACAGTTATGGCGGTAATGACAGTGAAGATAGTTCAGGTTCGATCAAGTATGTTCGTGTCGAGTTCGGTGGCTTCAAGATAAACGACACTCAGGAGATGAACGGTATCTCTTTTGCTGCTGTCGGTTCAGGGACACAAGTCGACCATATTCAAATTCACTTGAATAACGATGACGGCGTCGAGTTCTGGGGCGGTAACGTGTCCATTTCCCATGTAGTGTTAACCGAAAACTTCGATGACTCGCTGGATTGGACCAATGGTTGGCAAGGGAGTGCGCAGCACGTTTATATCCGTCAGCAAGATAACGGTTCAAACCGAGGCATAGAGGGTGACAGTAACAGCGATGCCGATGCTACGCCTCAGTCTCAACCTGTATTGGCCAACGTGACCATAGCTGTAGCCAATGGCGAGAACAGCGGTGGTGACCACGGTGAAGGTATCTTGTTCCGTAAGGGAACCGGGGCTCACGCTTACAACATACTCGTCAAGGGCGGTGTCGATTCCGGTGAATGTCTAGAGATCAACGATGACAACACAGTTGTCAGTGCGCAAGATGCAGCACTTACCATGCAAAACAGCTTAATCGATTGTGTCGAGCCATTTAAGAATGCAAAAGCAGATGCGGAAAAGGGACGTTCACTGTCTCTGGACGTTGAAGCTTGGTTCTTAGCTCAACAAGGCAACTTAGCGGCTGCATCGGATCTTAATGGTTATATGCCTAATAGCTCATCTGTCGCTCTGACAGGTGGGGCTGCAGACCTGAGTAATTTAGACGCCCGCTTAGAAGACGCGCAGTATATCGGCGCGTTCGATGGCTCGAATGACTGGACTCAAGGTTGGACGACGGCGATTCATGACGAGGTCACTCCGGCGCCAAGTGCATTACCCGTGCTGACATCGTGTCCGCTAGGAACATCTGCCGAGACCGTCGTTGCCGGTATCTATAAAGACAGCTCAATTAATCTTGTTTGTACTCTAGAAGGTAATGTCACTACTAATACGACCCTACTCGCGGGTCAGAATGTGATGTACAAGATCGACGGCGGCGCCGTGGTTGTCGGCGGCGATAAAACAGATTCTGCTACCCTGGCGATTCAAGCCGGCGCATATCTTTTTGCCACAGATAACAGCTATATCACAGTGAGCCGTGGCTCGAAGATCATGGCCCAGGGCAGTGCGACTCACCCCATCATTATGACGTCTGAGCAAGATGTCATCATGGGGGCAGAAGCTGCTCGTGGTCAGTGGGGCGGCTTAGTGCTACTAGGTAACGGACTCACTAACAAATGTGATGATCACACCAGTTGTGATGTGGCATTCGAGGTGGGTGACTTCCCATATGGCGGCAATGACAACACAGATAACAGCGGTCAAATCAGTTATGTGGTCATCAAGTACGCCGGCTTTAAGGTCAATGATACCCAAGAGATGAATGGTATCTCTTTTGCGGCAGTGGGTAGCGGCACTCAGGTCGACCATATTCAAATTCATGCCAATGGTGATGATGGTGTCGAGTTCTGGGGCGGCGCGGTAAATCTTAAATATGTGTATCTGACCGATAACTTCGATGACAGCTTAGATTGGACTAATGGCTGGCAGGGCAAGGCGCAGTTTGTCTACATCACCCATGAAGATGGCAACGCCAACCGTGGCATAGAGGGCGATAGCCATAAAGGCACAGGTGATACACCTGTTTCTAGACCTATCCTGTCTAACTTCACCATATTACCGGGTGTCGATATCGAAAATGCCAGTGGTGATAAGGGCGAAGGGATCTTGCTTCGAGTTGCTACCGCAGCTTCACTCAATAACATACTGGTTCAGGGACGTAAGGGAACGACGTCTACTACCGAGTCTGGTGAGTGTCTGGAGCTGGACGGCACCTATGCCGACCTGGTTGATAACGTCAATAATGACCAGCTGACCATCAGTCATTCGATTATCGATTGTAATGAGCCGTTCAAGTACAGCTCTGATAATGCGGCAACTGCAGATGCCGTTGATGTGGCGACTTGGTTTATGGGCCAAACGGGTAATGGCACGGCTGCCGTGTCGATAACCCATGGTATGCCAGCTGCGAACGAAACCAATCTACTGGGCGCGGGTAAGGATATGAGCACCACTGACAGCTTCTTCGAGTCAACTGACTATATCGGCGCATTCGATGGCCAGAACGACTGGCGTCAAGGTTGGGCCTTCATCGCTCAATAACCCTTATCAAAAACTCACATCCTCAGACGTTTAATGGGGATGTGACCTCTAGTAAGTGCTGGAGGAAAGTTTACTGATATGACATAAAGCCGTGAATGACTGCGGCTTTCATCAACCCCATACAGGATAGTAGGTATGAAAACCAAGCCGAGTTTTACCCTGAATAAGCTCAGCCTTGCTGTAGCATCGGCGGTATCTGCAGCTACATTGCTTACCGCACTGCCAGTTTACTCGCAGCAAGACCCATATGATCCGGGTGAGGATTTCCCCATCGAAGTGATTGAGGTCACAGGGCGCTTACGCACCTCGGCTTCTGAAGCGATGGAAGAGCGTCGTGAACAAGTGGCCGTTGCCGATATCATGGGCTCTGAGCAGATAGCCAGAACTGGTGACAGCGATGCCGCCGCGGCCCTACGCAGAATCACAGGCCTGACACTTAAAGATGGTAAGTTCATCTATGTACGTGGTTTAGGTGAGCGCTACTCGAGTACCTCACTCAATGGCGCTATTGTGCCATCGCCAGACCCGACTAGAAACGTGGTGCCGCTGGATATGTTTCCGGCATCGATTATCGAGTCGCTGTCGGTGCAAAAAAGCAGTACCGCAGATATGCCTGCGGCATTTGGTGGTGGTCATGTGGATATTCGCACTAAGTCGATACCCGCAGATCTATTTTTTAAAGTCTCAGTGGGCGGACGTTACAATAGCAATGACAGTCAGGATACCTTTAGCTATAACGGTGGTAGTGATGAGTGGCAGGGCAAAGATGACGGCACTCGCGCCATGCCCAATAGTATTCCCCAGACTTTCAACCAGTTTGGCGGCATTAGTCCGGTAGACATAGTCACAGGCTCGAACGGCCAGATTGACTTTCAGTCGGCTAAACAGATGAATCGAGATTTAGCCTCTGATATCTACCGTGATATGACAGTGACAACCGAGAGCACAGATCCCGGTTTTCGTGGCAACATCGCCTTAGGTAATAATTGGGATATCGGCGAAGAGTCGATATTCGGTGTCATTGCTGCAGCTTCATACAAGCAGCAAGCCGAGAACTATACCAAGTTGGATGTCGAGCTGGACGGCGATGAGCAACAGGCTCAGGTCGAAAATTCCAAAAATGTACAAGGCACAGATTCCATAGTGCAGATCTCTGGCATGCTGAATATGGGCTTCGAGTTTAACGACGACCATAAAATAGAGACCTTCACCACTTACTTACGAGATATATCGGATGATGTGTCTGTGGCGATCGAGGAGACTTTAGATACCTTAGGTGAGCCCAATGCATATCAGGTTTACGATATCGATTATGAGGAGCGTACCCTGATAAGTAATCAGATAAAGGGTCAGCACTTCTTCGAGTTGCTGTGGGACCTTGAGCTTAATTGGATGTACTCAGATGCACGTTCAGAGCGTTATGCCCCCAATGAATTGTCCTATACCTATAATGTGGTGTTTGATGATGCAGGCTCGATGACATCCCGTAACCTCAACACCCAAGATGCGCCTAAGTATGTGTATAGCAAGCTAGAAGATGATACGACCAATTATGGCTGGGACATCTCGTTTCCCATAGAGTTTGACACGACACTCGTTACCCTGAAGGGCGGCTATGAGTACTTCGAACGCACCCGTGAGAGTTACGCTACTCGCCTGAGTCTGGATGTGGATCTGAGTCCAACGGATCCCAATGGCGATATCCTGCAGCAAGAGTTCGATCAGATTTTTAGTGATGCTAATATTGATAGCGATGTCTTAGGCCTAGAGCTTAAAGATGCCTCCACAGATACAGAAGATTACGTCGCCGCAGAGAAACTCGATGCCGGGTTTGTTAGTGTCGATGTGGACTTCGATGATGTGTGGCGTTTCTATGCGGGCGTTCGCTATGAAGATTTCAGACGTGTGACTCTGCCTATCTCACCCGAAGGTGAGATCTCCGATGAAGGTGGTCGTTACGATCTTAGCGATTATGCCATTGCTGAAGATGGCTGGTTCCCGTCGATGTCGCTGACTTGGAAAGATAGCGATACTACACAGTGGCGACTGGCTATGAGTAAAACCTTAGTCCGTCCAGATTTACGTGAGGTGTCACCGGTTCGCTTTCAGGATCCTGTTACTGGTTTCGACTTCTTCGGTAATCCAGAGCTTGAAAGCTCAGATATCTACAACTTAGATCTGCGTTGGGAGTGGTATGGTGAGACTGGCAACAACTTGAGTGTGGGTGGTTTCTATAAAGATATCGATGCGCCTATCGAGCCTATTCAGCGTATCTCAGAAGCCGGGCGCCAGCTTAAGTTTTATAATGCCGACTCAGGTTATGTGTATGGTATCGAAACCGAATTCCTGCAGGAATTAGGATTTATCGGTGGTGGTGAAAGTATTTGGGATAGTTTCTTTGTTGCGGGCAACGTAACTTTGAGCGACTCCGAGATAGAGATATCTCCCAACGGTGAGATAGATCCCACCAACACCTCCAGACGCATGACGGGACACTCGGCTTGGGTCACTAACGTGCAGTTGAGCTTCGATTCTCCCGATGAGTACCATAGTGCGACTCTGGTTTATAACGTGTTCGGTGAGCGTATCGCTTACGGTGGGCGTGGTGGATTAGATGACGTGTTTGAGCAGCCGTTCCAGAGCCTAGATCTCACCTATAGCTTCTTCCCGTCAGAAAGCATGGCGATAAAGCTGAAGGCGAAGAACATATTAGGCGAGGAGACCGAATACCAGCAGCAGGGCATTAAGGTATACGCCAAAGACCCTGGCACTGAGTATACGCTGCAGTTTAGCTATCAGTATTAATCGTTTATAGAGATGATTATTCGCATAAATAAGAGTTATCTGTACTAGCGATTTATACCGCAAGGTATTGGCATTACGCTAGATAACGTTTCAAACGGTACCAATCCTTACCGTTTGAAACACACCAAAAGGCCACTTTTTCTGGACAAAGAAGTGGCCTTTACCCTTCCTATATTCTGGTGCTTCTTTGACCTTTATTATGTTAGTCTCTGAGTGGTAAATGGATTTAACTAATAAAAACAAGGATATGTTTATATGCTAGCCCCCTATGATGCACCCAATGCTACTGCTCACCTTTCTCTAGTCCGCTTTAACTTCTCGTTAAAACAGGCCTGCTTGTTATTGATTTCTGCTTTTATTAGCTTGTTCTCCAGTATGAGTTTAGCTGTTACCGAGTGGGTCGATTTTGAACTGGTCAAGGGGCACATTACTTTGCCTGTGACAGTTGAGGGATTTGAAGGTAGAGCGATTTTAGATACTGGTGCACAAGGAAACTCTATCAATCAAGTTTTCATCAATAAACATGAATTGGAACTAGATAAAGCGGATAAGATCATTGTTCGCGGTGTATATGGAGAGGAAAAGCGGCAGCGATATAGCAATATTCAGGTCAATCTGCTCGGCGCCGATATCGAGATGGATAAGCTAGCGTCGCTGCGTCTAGGGAGCGATAAGAATGCGCTGTTACTTGGGGGAGCATTTTTACGAAATTTTATCTTTCAGTTTGATTACCCCAATAGCAGAATGCGCCTGTTTATGCGTGATGAAATTGATTTAGCTAAACTTGAAAATATTGAAATGCGGATGGATAAAGGAAGAAGACAGCCAATAGTAAAGGTCAATCTGAACGACCAGAAAGAGGCTTGGTTGATTATGGATACCGGCAGCAACGGTGGGATCTTTTTGAAGCGCAGTACCGCTGAGGACCAAGGCTGGCTGGAAGAGTTTGAACTAGACAAGGTTTCAAGCTCTGGTGTACTGGGCTCAGGACATAAGGATGCGTTCACATTACCAGAGATACAGTTTGGCCCGTTTACCGTTGAAGATGTCAAAATGTCGGTGCCAGAAAAAGGACAGAAAGTGAATATATTCTCTAGCGGACGTGGCTCCTTGGTCGGTTTTAAGGGCAAAAATATCAAAGGTCTTTTAGGCTATGATATTTTGAAGCACTTTGTGATCACAGTAGATTACAAGGGGGGTAATATGCATGTGGGCTTGCCTGAGTAGAGTAGAAGAGGGCTGAAAATAGCATCACTCCTTGTGATCAGCAATGTGGATCACAAGGCAGGTAATATGCATGTTGGTTTGCCTGAATAGTGTTGAAGATAGTTGAAAATAGTTAACTTTTAAACGAAAGGAGCTATGGTTTGAAAACAAGATGGCTTATCTACTTGTTGATAATGCTGCCTTTTATTTCGCAGCAAAGTATTGCTAATGTGTGGAGTGAATTTAAAACTCCTTATTCAATGCCAAGTGTTGGAGCGGATGAGGAAGCGCAGGCTACAGAGATAGATAGCTTAGCCATTGGATCCTATGCCAATGGCTGTTTAGCTGGTGCAGAGACTTTGCCATTAGAAGGTGAGGGCTATCAGGTAATTAGAACCTCCAGAGCCCGTTATTATGGTCATCCTGAGCTTATCTTTTTTATTCAAGGTTTTGCTAAGCAAGTCCATCCATACACAGATAAAGATCTCTTGATTGCTGATATCTCTATGCCCCGTGGCGGCAACTTTGTATCTGGCCATGCTAGTCATCAAATTGGTCTGGATGTCGATATTTGGTTTAGGCAAGCTGCCAAGTTGCAAACACGTAAACAAAGAGAGTCGCCGTTAGAACTAAGCTTGGTGGATAAAGACAGCTTTGAAGTTAATGGCAATTGGCAAGCCGCATATGGGGAGATGATAAGGCTAGCTGCAGAAAACCCTCAAGTCGCTCGGGTATTTGTAAATCCCGCGATTAAACATAAGCTGTGTAAACTCACTCAAGCCGATGCAACTTCAAGTCATGATCACTGGCTGAGCAAGGTGCGCCCCTGGTGGGGACATAAAATTCATATGCATGTGCGCTTGAAATGTCCGCTTGATGACAAGCTTTGTCAAAACCAGCGGCCACCAGAAAGTGGTACAGGTTGTGACAAGCTAGGCTGGTGGAGAGAGCAGGTGTTAGGGCCAGCTAAACCTGCTAGAACCGAGACAAAAATAACTAAGCCTAAGCCTATAAAAGTAAAACCTGAGCAGTGCCAGGTTCTGCTTAAATAAGCTCATATTCAATGAAAAGTAAGCAGAGTATTAGCTGCTTAAGGCGTAACCACCTTTAAGGTGTGCGATGTTACTAAAGCCTAAGCGTTGCATGGCTTGTGCGACCACTAGCGAGCGGCTGCCACTGCGGCAGACTAATACCCACTCGCTGCTTTTATCATCTTGATGTTGCTGGATAAACTGCACCAGACGAGTCATGGGAACATTGATACTGTCAGATGCCATTGTCTTTATGCCAAGCGAGTGCTGTAGCGCGTATTCATGGGGCTCTCGAATGTCGATCCACTTGATAGTCTCCGACTGAGCAAGTTGTTGCAGATTACTTGCATCGTACTCCTTAATGGCCATTTTTTGGCAATCAGTTGTATAAGCACCGCACATTATCTCAGTGCCGACTTCATCATTAAGGTTAGCGTCTAAGTGAGCTTTTTCGGTGACGAATTCAGCTTCAGATAGCTTGCCATTGAGTGCCCCCTCTAATAGAGGGTTACGTGCCGCTTCGGCCATCAAGCTGGTGGTAAATTCGTTGTTATAGTCATGGCTGGCACAGAGTAAGGTGTTAGGGCCGATTAACTGTTCGAGTTGCTTCAAGCTGTGGAACATTTTATTTGAGCTACTTGATTCGAAGTTGGTTCTACCCAGACTGCCCATGAGTACGGTATCGCCACAGAAGGCGAAATGCGTCGAACTCTTTAGCTTAGTGATGTCTGAGGTTAGCAAGAGGCTGATGCTGTCATCGGTATGACCCGGTGAGGCGACCTTAACCAGCGAGAGTTCACCTAACTTGATCATATCGAGTGCTATGCCATCAATTTGTATTTTAGCACTCGACTCAGGCCAACCTAAGTGATCACACTTCTGTTGCTTAAGGTGCTTCTGGGCCAAGGCGACGCGGCCTGAGATATGATCTGCATGGCCATGGGTATCGATAATGGCGATTGGCGCTAGTTGCTGGCACTCGAGCAGGGTGTTGATACGTTTCTCGAGCTCGGGCAGCGGATCGATGATCAACACCTGTTTAGTTTTCAGATCTGCATAGATCCAGGTACAGCTTGCGCCGCCCCTGAGCTGTACTAAGCCATCGAGTGGAGTTCTATCATCACTTAATTGAGTGTCATCTAGCATCAGGCAACTGTGGGTTAAGGCGCTGGCTGCAAGTTGAATTCTGTCACAGGCCTCATCGACCTCAGTTTGAGTCATGGCTGGACCAAAAGAGAGGCGAATAGCCGACTCACTCTGCCATGCTGGAAGCCCCATGGCATCGAGTACGAAACTACGGGTAACCTTAGAGCTACAAGCCGAGCCTGAACTGACGCGAATATTTGCGGCATCGAATAGGTCCATGAGCTCCTTGCTGCTAAAGCCCGGAACGGCGAAGTTAAGCGTAGTGGCTACACTGTTTTCGAAGCTGTGGTTGAACACTATCTCAGGGAAAGCCGCTGTCAGACTCGACACCAGTTGTTGTCTGTATTGCTCAAGTTTTTCAGCAGTCGAGAAACAGGAGTTTTCATGGTCTAGCAGCATCTCGAAAATCACATTTAGTGCGGCAAACCCTGGTAGATTTTCTGTGCCTGAACGTAATCCACCCTCCTGTCCACCACCTGCGATAAAAGAAGTAAAGGGGGCTGAGTCCCGGATATAGATGAAACCAATGCCTTTAGGTGCATAGAGTTTGTGGCCGCTAAATGGGGCGTAGTCGATGCTGGTTTCGCTTAGTTTTAGTGGACGTTTCCCCAGAGCCTGAACGCAATCAACCATCCAGAAGGTATCGGCATTGTGTTCTCTAATTGTCTGTTCGAGTCGCTGAAGGTCTTGATATACACCGGTTTCGTTGTTAACTGCCATGGTGCAGATCATCAGGGCGTTAGGCACTTCTCGTGCAATAAACTCCAAGTCTAGATTACCTAAACTGTCGACGGGAATGGCTTTTATCTCGGCATTGAGACCCAAGATACTATTCCAATGCTCCAGCGAATTTGGTACGGCTTTGTGCTCTGTGGCGCCATAAAGAATCGAGTAATTTTTTCCAGGTTCGATATTCTCTCTGGCCTTGATTAATCCTGAAAGAATACCGGTTTGAATGCCTTCGGTCGCGCCACTGGTGAAAATGAGCTTGCCCTTACCAGTCCCTAGTAAAGTCTTAGCCCTTTGACGTGTTTGTTCCATCATGTTCTTAGCTTTTAGGCCAGTGATATGGCTGCTGCTTGGATTGCCAAACAAGTCTTCCATTGCTGTGAGTGCGGCTTGTGCCGCTTGGGGAAGTACAGGCGTTGTGGCGTTAGCATCTAGGTAGATCTGGCTTAAGTGGATAGCTTGACTCATAAGGGACTCGTATTGTTATTTTATTTTTAGCTATATAAATGATTTTTAATTATTAGGTATAAAAGCTTATATAACTATATGGAATATGTAATTCGATGTGGTTATATTAGCAGTTTAGCTTGAATGATCAAGATCACATTTTTAGTTTTTGAACGTGTTTTAACGGGCGTGAATTTATAGGGGGTTTGGCTTGTCTAGCTTGAATCAATTGAGCCAGAAGGGGGACGTTGTTAGATGACGGCCCTTTTTATAGGGCCATCATGGATTTAGTGCTGATATTTGGCTTTAACCGTTTCGATTAATGTATCCCACTGTGGATATTCTTGTAGGCTTTGTGTCAAATCGCCCCAAGGTGCAAGAGTTTGCTGCTTATAGGCTAGGCTGTCTGCTACGCCTTGCTTAATTTGATAAAGATAATAAAAGGCTGAAGCGCGATAGTTTGCTGCGCAATGAACCAGGATATCTTTATTGGCATTGGCATCCATAATGTCAAAAAAGTGCTCCACATCTGTCATTGTAGGTTGCTGCCAATCCACTGAGATCTGTTCATATTGCATGCCTACATTGTTAACTAGGCTAGCTTCATCAGTATGGCCACTTGAATTGCCATCTGGAATGAGGTTGATAACCACCTCGACACCTGCAGAGGCAAGTTTTTCAAACTCTGCCTTACTGGGCAGTCCTGCTGTGATCACAGTGTCGCTATTAAACTGTACTGCTTTGATGTCTTGTAATGAGTCAGTTGAAATAGCGGCTTGAGTCAGGGATGAAAACAGTCCCGTCACAACAAGGCTTGTTGTGACTAAGCGGGTAAGGAAAGTCCGTTTCTTCATTGTAGTTATTCTCTAAGGTTAATGTCTCTAGGATTAGTCGTACTTACATTCGTTAAGTTCAGACTGGGTATTCAGAGTGTTAACTGGATTTTAAAATAAGCTATTTTTGTGAGGTGGGCTTAGCCATCATATAAGATATAAAGCCCTATTTTGCCAGTGTTATATCTTTACTTTGATGACAACCTTACGCACTTGCTGAGGTGATGCACTGGTGCCCGGCATATGCATGTCATCGGGAAAGAATACAGCAAACATTCCTGCTTTTAACGGTATAAAGGCCGCATCAGCTTTATTGCTCTCGTAGTCGAATTCGGCGTAATCATGTTTTTCAAAATAAGGTCTTGAGGGAGTTTGCTCTGCCAGTGGCAGGTAGCCAAACTCCTCTTCACCGCTAACCACATACTGGACATCAATATATTGCTGGTGAACTTCAAAGGGTTCTACTTCGCGAGGCTTGGTTTCGTAATCATTAACAATAACAATCAGATTCTTACCATCTAGCTCGTAGTTACCAAGCTCCATTGAGGTGAAGTCAGTTTCTGCCAAGTGGGCTAAGGCTGCTGTGATCCGTGGGCTAATGTGCGAGTAAAGGTCTTTGTTATTTAAGGTATCGACAATCATGATTATCTCGGGCTGTTTGGTTATTGCTAGTGTGTATTAGGCATGAGTGTAGCGGCCATACCATTTTATACAAGAGCAGTTATAAAGCAGAGTACTTAAGAGTCGAGATTTGGATAAATAAGGGACTCAAACTGCTAGCGCCTAGCATCTATTTATTAGGAATTAGGCAAGATTTTATCTCGAAGGGGATATCTCTTAGCTCAAACGCCGCTTTTAATTGCTTAGTGATTTTAGATTTAGGCTTAAGTGGAAAGCTTATCTTGCCCTTGGTGGCATGGATAAATAAATGATCGCCAAGCAAGCGTACCGAGTTGATCTCATCATATTTAACTGAGAGGTCTTTTGCAGGCCCCCAATCACTCTCCAAGGAAAGTTTAATAAACCTAACCGACTCAGGGGTAAATTGAATTTTTTGTTGCCAGATAAAATAGATCCAGCTGATACAGGTGCAGACAAATAAGGCTGGAATGATCAGATCCCAACTGGTGTCAAAAGAGCTGACTTTTATAATAAACCCTATGTAGGTACTAGAGATAATCGCGATGATTATGCTCAGCTTTCTGAAGGGACGAATATTAGTGTCTTCCATCTGTGATATTCCTTATCAAGACTTCCTTTCCTTGAGGCTATAGTACTCCTACTATTTTAAAAAGTTAATTTTTGTTAAATAATGTCTCAGAAATACATTGTGAAGGAAAATAGATTTGCCAGCCCTACGTTTTCTCGCGGGACCGACCGCATATAAACAAATCGCCGATAACGGATTAAAACCTGAACTCTTTAGTCAACTATTGGCAGCTTCTGGTGGTCCAAAATGGATTGGTATCGCCGGATTAGACAAGTATCTATTTGGTGAGTTTTTTAAACAGAGAAAAGCGCCTCTGCATACACTCGGTGCTTCTTCTGGGGCTTGGCGCCTGGCTTGCTTGGCGCAAGATAATCCTCTAGCGGCGTATTCCAGGTTAGAGGAGTTATATATCGGCCAAAAATATGATGTGAAGCCCACATCTTTTGATGTCTCTGAGCAAGTGAAGGTGATTATTCGCGGTCTACTTGGGGATGCTGTGGGAAAAGATATCGTCGAAAATCAGACAATCAAGAGTCACTTTTTAGCATGTCGAGGGAAGCATTTAAACCGTTTGTCCAGTCGGTTGGCATTAAGCTTAGGTCTGGCCACCACAGCGGCAAGCAATTTGATCAGTCGTCAAACTTTAGGCATGCATTTTGAACGCTTTCTCTTTAGCTCAAATGATGAAGCATCCCCCTTTAATGCGCTCAGTGATCTCCCCAGTAAACAGGTTATGTTAAGCGTAGATAATATTGCCCAAGTGCTGCTAGCTACAGGTTCTATTCCTTGGGTTCTTGCACCTGTGACCGAGATTACTGGTGCACCCAAAGGGCATTATTATGATGGTGGCATTACCGATTATCATTTTGACTTGCCACTGTCCCATGCAAAAGGTCTCACCATTTACCCGCACTTTTATCCTAAGATCACCCCAGGTTGGTTTGATAAATCTCTGCCATGGCGCCAGGCTCGGCATAACTATGCTAATGCACTTATTCTCACACCGAGTGAGGAATATCTTTCTTCTCTACCCTATGGAAAGTTACCCGATCGTAGTGATTTTAAACATTTTTCGAGCGATGAAAGAATGGCTTACTGGTATAAGGCTATCTCAATGAGCGAAGTGCTGGCCGATGAGTTTGCAGATGTGATGGCTAAGGGCTCAATTATGCAACACCTAGAACACTTCTAATCCAGATGGCATGCTCTCTTTTATAAGAGTGAGGGGTGAACATTTAAGGAGTAATAAATCACTGCAACAAATCGCTATCTATCTGTGTCTAATAGAATGTAAAAGCAGGAGAGATTTGAGCTGTATTTTTATGTGAAAAATGGTGTTAGCAAGCAAAAGGGGTCAATCAGCAGTAAATTCTGTAACTGCTACACTTTATGATTATTACCTTTGCTGTTAATTAACGAGAAATTGGTACGCTTTTTTCGGCTACCTGGCCTTGAGGCTGGAGGTTACTATGCGCACACAGGAGATGGCGTTAATCACGCGGGATGCGGTGTTATTACCCGAAGGAAGGTTAGAGATCCGAGTCGTGGATCCAGCTTATCTACAAGTGATAGCAGATAATCTTAAAGGCAAGTGTCAACTGGCTTTTGGCATGTTTATGGCTAATGGCAAACCTCCTTGTTACCCGAATGCGACTCAATGTGAAGTCATTGATTTTAATCAGCTAGATGATAATTCTTTGGGGATCGTGCTCGAAGGAAAGCAAAGAGTAAAAGTCTTGTCTGCAGCGCAGAAAAGAGATGGAGTATGGATTTCCAGAACCTTACCTTGTAGCAACTGGTGTGAAGAACCGATAAAAGGTGAATTTGAGCTCATTAGTGCTGCACTAGAGCAGTTCTATGAAGTAAACCCTGACTTATTTGGCCTATATTCAAATCTGCACTTAGATGATGCAGCTTGGGTCAGTCAACGATGGTTAGAAGTGCTGCCCTTGTACAGCAAAGATAAACAGGTATTGCTCAATCAGCCTGATTGTCATAAGACAATGAACTTCGTACTAGAGCTAATCAAGTCACATGTGAACTAATGTGCGGAGCGCTTCGCTCCGAGAGCGTTCGCAAGCTCACTTCGAGGCCGCTGCGCTTCGAGCTCGTTCGCAAGCTCACTTCGAGAACGCTGCGCTTCGAGTCCGTTCGTAAACTCACTTCGAGAACGGGAACAAGTTCCCTACGAGATAATTGCAAAATCTTTTTTCTTCTGACTTTTCTTGAGCTCGCAGGAACGAAGTTCCGTACTCGGAGGCGCTTCTCAGCCGAACTCGCATTCTCGCAGCGGCTTTGCCGCGTCCTCGAAGGGCGAAGCCCGTCCTTGCCAGTGACGAAGTCACGCTCTAGCCGCTTCTTTTCTGTTAAAATAACTTGTCTTTAATCCGATCTAATTAGAATTATCATGCCTTCATCTGTTCGTGCTTCTCAAGCGTCCTATGTCGTTTTACCTGAAAGTGTTGCCGATAAACCCACGGTATTGAGTTTTCTTGTGGAACGTTTTAATCAGATAGGCAGTGATGTTTGGCGAGAGCGTATTATTGACGGTAAGGTGCACTGGCGAGATGGCAGCCTCATTGCTGTCGATACGCCATTTATACCTAGGGCTCGGGTTTATTATTATCGTGAAGTGAAAGCCGAAACTAAGGTGCCTTTCGAAGAAAAGGTGCTCTACCAAGATGAGCAGATTATCTTAGCGTTTAAGCCGCACTTTTTAGCCCTTCATCCCAGTGGCAATTTTGTCAATGAGTGCCTGATCAATCGATTGCGAATGAAAACGGGGATTGAGACATTAGTGCCAGCGCACAGGTTAGACAGAGCGACTGCAGGTATTGTGCTGATTATTGTTCAGCCTGAGGCTCGCACTCAGTATCACGACCTATTCAAGAACCAGCAAATAACTAAAGAATATCAGGCATTAGCCAAGCTTACGCCTGAGCTATTAGCGAAAAATCAGCAAGGCGAGTTGCAACTTCCCCTTCATTGGACAGTAAAAAATCGCATGGTGAAAGGTGAGCCCTCATTTACTATGCAGGTGGTGGATGGGGAGTCAAATACTCATTCAGAAATCAGCCTTATCGATATTAAAGGTGATATTGGCTTATTTAAATTATCGCCAATCACAGGGCGTACCCATCAGCTAAGAGTGCATATGCAAAGTTTAGGTATGTCGATTCTCAATGATCGCTGTTATCCGCAATTGCAGCCGAAATCAGATGACGACTATACTCGTCCGTTGAAACTCGTGGCTAAGCGCCTGAAATTTCAAGACCCTGTGACTGGAATAGCACTAGATATTGAATGCGAGGGTTTTGAGTGTGAAGGGTTTAAATCTTTACTTGGTTAAGTTGAATGCACATAGTCAATTTTGTATAAAATATCCCAAGCTTGTTTTTTTATCGGCATGTCTCTATGCTGGAGTGGCTTAACTCATCAATATGATGAGCGAGCAAGTAACCTTCATTACCTCAGAAAGTGGTCGGGGAGTAGATGCTATTGGTTAGCTTAATATTCTGTTTATGCTCAATGTTTAACAGAGTTAGTGCGTACAAGATCTACTATAAACAACACAAGGATAATAATAATGAATAAATCAGCCCTGATCTCAATTACATTGGTCGCTGTAGCGGTTGCCGCTGCGATTGGCTACCAAAGCTTAAATTCTGAGCCTGCCTCTCTTGAATCAGCTTCTCAGAAGGTTACGGATGCTTCTCCAGTAGCACAAGTAGCCCAATCTTCTGCAAAGCCAATGGCGCCTGTTTCCATGAGTGCACCAGTGACCCCAGTACAGTATGAAGTAGAGCAAGAAGTACAGCATGAGGCACAAGCAGGAACTATGGAGGTGGCAGCTATGTCGGCCTCAGAACCACAGCAAGATAGTAAACCTTCAGCCGTTAATGATCCTAGCCACCCTCCGCGTCAAGCGCCGAATGCCAACCGAGCACCAAGATCGGCACCCAATGCCAACCCTGAATATGCCCATCACCCGAGACCCGGCACTGAGCAGCCCGTTTCAGCGCCTGTAAGCATGCCATCACAACCATCTGGAAATTAAACATAAATCTGCATGAGTGACGTTGCTGGTGTTTTTCAAGGTAGCTGTCACTCTTCGCAAGTGTCAGATAACAAGTTCCTGAAATCTCTATTGTGGATTCATTGGGCTGGTTTTGTTATTTGGTTAGTTTATTGAGAACCATAGCTTCATTGGTGTTTATTGCTTGCAGCAGGTGCTGTAAATGGATTTACGAATGTCACGATCACACGGTCAGAGATGCTCCCGGCATCTCAAGACATTTCCCATATCCCTATGGGTCAGATGTGAATGAGTGACCTTACATGTAGATACTTCTGTGGAACGCTGCAAGTACAGTCCCTGTAAGCTCTACCAAAACATCTGACCACCATGGAAGGTGGAAATGCCGGAAAATGTATGGAACATTTCCGGCCCAGTTTTGGAAGCCCACAGCCGTATCTACATCGGATTATTCATCTCTTCGATTTGAAGTATTAATGTGTCAGCTAAACATGTTTATGGACATTAGTGAGCTAGTGCACTCGCCCTAACTCAACAGATATTTTAAAACTGAACAAAAGCGGATTCACCACGGAGAACACGGAGGGCCACGGAGAAAGGCAACAGCGAAAGCCTCTGGAACTCTTCATCTTTACCTCCGTGTTCTTCGTGTAAGCGAAGCGCTCCGTGGTGATATTATGCTCGAATTGAAGATCCCCCTTTCTGTAGAACACCCAGTGTAGAAGCGGCTGCGAACTTCGATTTCAGGGATGAAATCGCAGAGCGCCCAAGGATGGGTTTACAGCGTACCGAGAGATTACTTACACATGCGCCCACTGCAGGTGATAGATAGCAATGAAAGTACGACTTTCAAACACACCATCCAACAAATGCTAGATTCCGGCTCAAAAGCTTTGCCGGAAAGACAGTCGTATCAACAAAAAATGTAACCTGCCTTCATTCCAAGGCTGGCTAATTTTTTTGGGGGAAGCAGTGTCAAACTCGCTACTCTTTTCTTGGTGAGTCAAAGTGAGTTTCGCTCATATCTGTGTGCAGCACGGCAATCTTAGTCGGTGCACCATTTTTAGCTAAATCAAGCATCCCAATTCCGCTCTGATTCATTAAGCGCTTGCTGCGTGCACCATTGGGGCGCCTGCCACGAATGGACATGCGTTTACGCTTGGTGAAAAAATTCAGTGGCGAAAAGTGGCCATATAGCCAGCCATTTATTTTATCGAAGATAGGAATTAGCTTTTCTGGGAATTGATTTTTTAAGCCGCTACAGGTGATCTGATAAATCTTAGGGCCACCTTTTCTAAATCGTATACGAATGTCATAGGCAAAGGAGTAATGGACATCGCCTGACAAGATCACAAATTGCTCCGGCGTTTTCCTGTGTTGAAAAATGCTTAACAAGGTGTTGGCAGTGCCTGGGTGGGCCATCCAGTTTTCGGCATCCACCAACAATGAACCGCCAAGCATAGTAGCGGTACGTTGCACGGTTTCGATGAGTTTGACTCCGAACATAGGGGCCGCCGAGACGATGATGACATTACTCTGGCCAACTAACTCCTGTTGCAACTCCATCAGGGATTCCCAGTCCATCAGACCAGATGGTTTTGCTAGGTTAGACTCGCTACGCCAGCGGTGAGTTCGAGTATCTAACACCACCAATTTAGGCGATGTCTTTAAGGTGTAATGCCAATGCTCAAATTTGAGCAGTTCATCGATGAGTCTGTCTTGTGTTGCTTCATCTGGCTGAGAAAAGTGGGCATCGATGAGTGGTGTTATTTGCGCTTTAAATTTTTTCGGAGCATTGCCTAAGCCCTGAAATAGGGCATAACCTATCAGTGCGTTACCTATGATACGTTTAGAGAAGGGATGCCCGTAAGCGGCTTGCTCCCATTTTGCGGTCAGGTTCCAATCATCGGTGACATCATGATCATCAAAAATCATGTAGGTTGGCAGGTGTGCCATTAAGCGTCTGACTTGCTGGAGTCCTGCCTTAAACTCCAGCAGATGTAGCCACTCCCTATTCCAGCGGGTGTTGTTTGCCACAGATAAGCCTGCAACCTCTTTAGGGATCTCTATTTGATCCCAGAGCTCGGGTGACCAGGTCAGTAAATACAGGGCAATGATTTCACCTAAAGTGATCAGGTGGTTTTCGGCCAATGATGAGGTGAAGATGGGATGGTTGATATACCAACGCCTGATCGCCGTTTTTGCCTGATATTGTGTCTTAGGCAGTAAATTTTTTTGTCGCTGATATAGGGCTGCAGGATGGTAGCTGATAGCAGCACTTCCACTGAGGGCTGCATCGTTAAATTTCTCTTGCGGTAAGCCCAATAGCTTTATGACTTCACCTATGGCATAGATCATCGGCCCGGCAATGTCATCGACGTAGACTTGATCGCCGCTAAGCATCAGTAGAGAGGGGCGCGCTTCAATGCTGAGATCTTGGCTGAGTCTGGTATCGGCAGCCACGAGCGCATCACCGCTGTGGTGATGAGGATTA
This sequence comes from Shewanella eurypsychrophilus, assembly GCF_007004545.3. Taxonomy (NCBI): domain Bacteria; kingdom Pseudomonadati; phylum Pseudomonadota; class Gammaproteobacteria; order Alteromonadales; family Shewanellaceae; genus Shewanella; species Shewanella eurypsychrophilus. The sequence continues at coordinate 696,312 of NZ_CP045503.2, forward strand.
CGGCAGGAGCCGTGTAGCAAGTTATCTATTTGAGGCTTGATAACAAACTCTGGGTTTTTTTTATCTTGATAGTTTAGCTGCTGGATACTGCTAAATAGCGCCCCATGCTGGCTATCGGTTAACTCATAAGCTATTGCAGAATCGACACAAAGAAAATCCTTCTGCTCAACCTGAATAAGATACTGCCAGGCCTTTTCTCCAAGCTGGACTTCATGGCACTGCTCCTGTTGCAGGACTAACTTTTTCTTAGCAAGGGTTAAGGTCAGTTCATTCATCGGCTTTGAGCTGACAAGCCACAGGGTGAAGTTATCTTGATCGCAATGACGAAGTGTTGGACCTGCAAGGACTAAGGGTAATGCTGCGGGCATCATTGAGTGTCGATTCCAGAGGTGATGAGTGAGCTAACAGATTAAACAAAAGGATTAAATTTGCAAAATATTAATCGTCAGCAAGCTTTAGTTAAGGCGTTTCCAGTTCATATATGCCTCATCGGCCAGTGCTAACATTGATAGATCTTCATGGGTGTCACCGTAAGCATAGACCTTGGGGTAGTCTGCGAGGGTGAATTGAGCCTTAACCTTGTTGGCTTTTTTATCACCACTACAGTCGCCAGCTAAATAGCGACCAGAATAATGACCATTCAGACTCTCCATCTCACTGCAGATCAGGCTTATCTCCATGGCGTCACACCAAGATCTTAAATAGATATCTAACGATGCTGAAACGAGTACGGCTTTGTCACCGCGGCTAAGATGCCAGCGTATTTTATCTAGGGCGATATCTCTGAGATGAAGAGGAATAATGTGTTGAGCATAATAAGCCCCTAAGGATTCAAGCTGTTTAACTGAGCGACCTTTAAACGCAATATAGGCGACCATAGGACGCAATACTCGAGCTGGAAATAGACCCGCTTTATAAGCGACAAAGAAGGGCAGGATAAGACTGCCCCATATTATAAATCGTCTCTTCTTGGCCGAATGGCGAATAAATTTAGAGAACATGTCGGAGTGAGTGATGGTGCCGTCAAAATCGAACAAGGCTAAGCAAGGTTGGTTGTTTTCCATCGTATCCCCTCATTTTAAACTTGAACGATAAGACCTATTTTAACGCGCTTTTTATTGACAATCGATAGCGTTGAAAAACAAGTCGGTATTGGTACGTAAATTGTAGATAATCGAGATATTAGTTGTCGATGAAGTATGTAATTATTGCAGCCTCTGTGATTTGTGTGGTTATGTGCGTATATGGATATTGGTGCTAAAACTTCTTGGAGTGGCTTAGGTAAATGGGCCCTGCTTTCTGTTTCTTTGTTAAGTTCCGCAGCTTGGGCTGATATCGGTGATACGCCTGTTATCGGGGGTGTATTTAATGCCAGTGAGATCATGCGAGATCAGATTGTCTCATCCTTAAGTTATTCCACTAAGCTGACGAGAGATATCACCCTGTTTACTATTGGCGGACTTTCGCTTGATGCGTATATCCTAACCTTGCCTCTGGATAAAAAGGTTAAAGCTCGCGTGATTGCTCAGCTAAGCGATCCGACGTATGCGATCCCTCTGGGTCATTTTCTTTATCGTTTTTACGACCGTTATACCGGTCTGAATAGTGAAGATGAATTTAAGCAATATTTGGCAAGTATCTATGATGAAGAACAGCTCAAGCAGTTCGAACATAGTCTCTACCATTTTGGTTCTGGCTCAGTAAAAGATAAGACCGCCGATAGAGTAAAGGAGGAAAGCTCTTCTTCGGCTGACCAAAGATTAACTAAGCAAGAATCGGCTAAACAGACATCTGTTAAACACCAGAGTGCCCAAGCCCAAGGCATAAAAGCTGATCGTAAGTTTATCGCATCTATGGTCACCATATATGATGCTCTGGTAGATATTGGTATGTGGCAGGATATGGATGCTGTGCCAGCTAAGTATACCTATCTCACGAATAACCCGGCTGACCTGCAATTAGTCGATAAAATACAGCCTATCATTATCGATATCATGTCCGATGCGGCCGGTGGTATGGATGAGGGCGAGATGAAAGCCTCGGTGCTTGCCATCATCGCAGACGATAAGCCAGAAAACCGCAGTAAGGTCAATAATAAGGCTCAGGCGTTAACTGTTACCCTGATAGATTTTGTGCGCTTAAATGTACTCAAGGCTTACCGTCAATTTGTGTTTCAGACAGAGCGGGAGCAGGCATTAAATGCCTGGATGCAGGACACTTTCGATGATAATAGTGATGACTTGATCGCTTTTTTGAAGTCACAACAGCAGCGCCGACATTCGGTACAGGTGACTGTCGATGGATTACAGCAAAGTTTAATTGAAGGCTTAGTGGATCAGTCTAAACCCTTTATCCATAAGGCCTATCAGTTGCATCAAGAGAGAGCCGCAGTTAAGCCTAAAACTGAGGTTACCCAAGAGCCAGAGCATCAACAACAGGTTAAGTTTATGGCTCAGCTTGCTAAGGAAGCATATCGCGATCCAAATTACTTGCCATTCTTTAAACGCTTATATCGTGATAATCCTCATTCTATAACGCAAGTAGGTATCTCATCTACGCCGACTATTAGTGTACGTAACTTGCCTATTATCAAGACCGGAGCCAAGGTCTCTGGAGAGGGCGGAACGGGGATCCCTAATTTCCATTTTGTCGATCGCGATCGGGATCGCGCCTATTACTTTTTTGGTAATGATGCGCTACAACTCGACCGCTTGATGGAGAGCCATGGCGTCAGAACCATGTTCGATCGTTTAGCTTATCTGATCACACTCAACTGTAATGGCCAATATGATTGGAATGCGCACACTAGCTACGACGGTCTCGTCAACTTAGGTTTGGGTGAAGTGCAGCGTGATTATGGTGAGAAGCGCTGTATAAGAGAGTTGCAGGAGCGGGCTAAGGTTGAAGTTAAATTGAAGAAGGATAGAGCTGAGCTTATCGAGGATATTCGCGGTTATCAAGGTATCTGGTTTGTGGATGTTTTTACGAAATTAACCAAAAAATGGAAGATAGAGAAAGCGATTTCTGAATTGGCGAAACTCGATGGCCAAGGCATGCCAGATCATACTTTGATCTATAATCCCTGGCCGGATCATTTTGCACATTTTACCGGGCCTTTCAGTGATGAGATTATCATGCCCACCGGTGAGTTGAATCGACTAGATTTTTGGCTAGAGAAGACTGAACAGGCTTATAGAAATGCAGGTATTTATGATCAAACCTTGTGGGGGATGGCAGGCGACCATGGTCTGTCTCCGGTTTTTTACGCGCTTAATCCTGAGAGGCAAGTGTTTGATAACTTGTCGAAGAAGCTTGGCTACCCTCTTTTAGTTAAGAAGATCTCTTCCGATGAGGGAGAAGGTCCAAAGATCACCAATGCGCTAAATTATGAGAGCAATAAAGGTATCGATGTGGTTGTGGCCTCGACGGCTGGTGGCAACATGATGATGGACTTTTTCAATGCTAAGTCAGGATGGGAGGCACAACCAGTTTACAGTGAACTGATTAACTGGACACCTATCAATGCACCAATGCAATCCGATACTGTCGATATTGTTACCGAGACGGTCAATAGCCTGTCAGAGTCGCTGGATTATATGGTGCTTAGGCAAAGGTCTTGTCAAGCTGAGGGCTGCCTGGTGCGATTGATTGGGCATCGTGATGGTGTGCGACACGATGAGCTGGTGGAGCGCAGAGGAGATAAACTGTTTTACTCAAGCGCAAAGGGAGGCTCGCCCAAGTTACTGGATATCACCAGCCTAAATCCATATCGAAACTCTCCCTCTCAAGCTGAGATAGAACACTTTTCTGAGCTGCAAAATCTATGTATTACTCAGGCGAAAGCCGATGATGTAAACTCCTGGTGCAATGTCGAGCAGTGGCGTGATTTAACACGTTTTACTTCCCGCCCCGATTCGGTGAATCAGCTTGCCAGGCTATACGATGAAACGCGGGCCGGTACCATTAACCTGTTCCCCAAAGCGGGGATCGGTTTTAACACTAAGGTTCCGGGTCGCCATGCAGGAGAGAGCTTTTCTGAGAAAGATGCCTTCATCGGTTTCTGGGGCATGCCAATAGGGCCCAATGCCAGCACACTCAAGATTGAAGAGAATGGTTCATTGGCGCCGACCCTGTATGAGTTTTTAACTGGTGAGCAAGTCAGCCCTGGTGAAAATGGCTGGGGTTATCCGTCTTTATTGAATAAGCTTGATATTCAGTGAGCCTAGTTTATATGTGTAGAACATTTATAGCAGCTTGGAGATGAAAATGGCTAAAATAATGATAACCGGTGCGACAGGTTTACTCGGTAGGGCTGTGAAATCTCAGCTTGAAAAAGTGACTGAGCATCAAGTGATTGCCACAGGATTTAGTCGTGCTCAAGCTGGTATATACAAGTTAGATCTCACCCATGCAGATGAGATAGCACAATTTATTGCACAGCATAAACCCGATGTGATTGTACATTGCGCCGCCGAGCGTCGCCCCGATGTATCGGAGCAAAACCCAAGCGCTGCATTAGCACTCAATGTCAGTGCGACCAAGGCGCTCGCTGAGACAGCCAAAAAGCACGGCGCCTGGGTTATCTATATCTCTACCGATTATGTATTCGATGGCACTGAGCCCAGTTATTCTGAGTCAGATATGCCTAATCCGGTTAACTTCTACGGTGAGTCGAAATGGAAGGGTGAGCAGGCGCTGCTAAAAGCGTCCAATGAGTTTGCCGTGCTTAGATTGCCTATTCTCTATGGTCGAGTTGAACAGGTCTCTGAGTCCGCAATCTTGGTCCTGCTTAACCAGTTAATGGATAAGCAGACTCAAGAGGTTGATCATTGGGCGGTACGAAGTCCTACATCGACCCAAGATATTGCTCAGGCGATTGAGAAGATGATTGAGCTGAAGCTTAATCATATCGATCTGTCTGGTATTTATCATTTCAGTGGTACAGAGACCATGAGTAAATATCAGATGTTGCTTTCCTTAGGGGAGATACTTGGGCATAGCACTCAGCATTTAAAATCGGTTTCAGAGCCAACCGACAGTGCTAAACGTCCTAAAGATTGTACCTTAATCTGTGACAGGCTCGCTAAGCTTGGCATTCAATCTAAGGTATTATTCCGCGAGGGAATGTTAGCATCTCTTGGTGAGTCACCAACGGCACTTGCAAAAATAGGATTGAAAGTAGATTAATTATGCCTCATAAGTTAGTGCCAAGTTTGAAAGCCTCCGATCAGCTGGCTTTTCTGAGAATATTTGGTTTAGTGCTCAAGCTAGGGCTGACATTTTTTGCCGCCGAAACTTTTGGTCTATCCATTCATAGCCCTGTACTCAATTACGCTCTTTTGCTTGAAGGCGCTTATCTGACATTAACGTTTGCGATCAGGCAGCCCATGATGTCAAAGGACTCTGGCTTGTTTACTGCGCTATTGCTAGATACCGCTTTTTGGATCACTTGGCTGTATTTTTCAGGTGGTGCAACGAATGCATTCATTTCCCTATTGTTGTTGCCTATTGCAATTGCGGCGGTAACATTGCCCCGCTGGGCACCTTGGACACTGAGCTTCATTTCAACCATTGCCTATAGTTTAATGCTCTACTCTGTGCCTGATAATCAGATGCAGCATCACGGTATGGATATGGGGTCTCACTATTTAGGCATGTGGTTCAACTTTGTCATTTCAGCACTGGTATTAACGACCAGTGTCGCCTTTATTGCTAAACGCATGCGTCGACAAGACGCAGAGCTGGCCTATATGAGAGAGGCACAACTTAGGCAGGAGAAATTATTAGCATTAGGCACCGCATCGGCGCAGATGGCACACCAATTGGCGACCCCACTATCTAGCTTGCGTTTATTGGTCGAAGAAGTGGCTGAAGATCTCGTTACTGACTCTCCCTCCATCAAAGAGATGGAAGTGGCCCTTTCTCGTTGTGAAACAACGCTTACAGAGCTTAGGTTGGCTACAGAGTCTATTCGAGAGCAGAAGCAGGTAGAGGTTGAGACGAGTATCTTGATAGCTATGCTGAGGCAGCAAGTGACGCTGTTAATGCCGCAGCTTAAACTACAGTTGGTGGCAGATCCACAGATTCAACAGAGCCACATTTTTACTGATGCCAGTTTGCTGCCAGCACTACTCTCGCTGATTGAAAATGCCGCTCGTGCCAGTGAAGACCAAATCGGTGAGAAGCGTGTCAAAGTCGAAATTGATATAGAACCAGAATATCTAAATTTGCGGGTTAGAGTGCGTGACTATGGTATCGGGATCCCCAAACACTTGCTGTCTCAACTCGGTCATAAACTAATCGATAGTCCAACAGGTATGGGGATGGCACTGATGCTAAGCCATGCTAGTTTTGAACGACTAGGTGGCACCTTAATTCTAGGTAGCCATAGTGAAGGTGGCGCGGTGGCTGAAGTGACCCTGCCAGTCATAGAGCATTAGATAAGCGCTGTATTCATTGGTAACCTTGTGGAGAGCATGTGACAGAAAACAATAGATTATTGATCATAGAGGACGACTTCGCCTTTGCTGGCGTACTAGCAAGACGTTTAACGCGATATGATTTCGAGTGTCAGCTTGCTCACGATGCAACTCAGGGATTACTGCTTGCCAGGCAGTTTAAACCCACACATATATTGCTGGATATGAAGCTTGCCGAAGATAATGGCTTGGCACTGATTGAGCCTTTAAGGCAACACCTTCCTCAGGTGTTGATGGTGCTGCTTACTGGCTATGCGAGTATTGCTACCGCAGTTGAGGCAATACGTCTGGGCGCAAATAATTATTTGGCAAAACCTGTCGACACTCAGACCTTGCTTCATGCACTTAATGCACTGCCCGAAGATGTGTTACTTGTTCCTGTTGATGAAGAGCCGCTTAACCCCAAACGATTGGAGTGGGAGCATATTCAACAGGTGTTGACTGCTAATAAGGGCAATGTGTCGGCAACAGCTCGTCAATTGAGTATGCACAGGCGGACATTACAGCGAAAGCTGTTGAAGAAGCCTGTATCGTAAAAGCAGGCAAATGCTCTTCTTTATGAGTCTGTATAAGTAAATCCACTCATTTATTCTATGATTATAGGGTGTTTCACTGTAGCTTGTTGTTAATGACAGCTGGAATAGGTCGCATAAGATGACTCATAGCTCAGTATTTGAAACGGATAAGTTTTTACTCGACAATCCAAACGATCTTATCTCAATCGAAAAATGGCAAAAGACGGTTAATTTACTGGCCAAACTGTTCGATGCGCCAGCCGGTTTTTTGGTGCAACACACCTCTTCCGGTTTTCAGGTGACGATTGCCAGTGAGCAGGAGTCAAATCCCTATAGTGCTGGGATCGTTATTGAGCCTGAGGTTAATATTTTCTGCCGTAAAATAGTAGAAACCGGTGAAGAGCTGTATGTCTCTAATGCCCCAATAGACCCTTGCTGGGACAGCAATCCTGAAGTCCATAAAGATGGCTTTACATCTTACCTTGGTGTACCTGTTTTTTGGCCCAATGGTAAAGCGTTTGGCACCTTTTGTGTGATGGATTATAAACAGACAGATTATCAAGAGACCTATCTTGAGTTGATCCGTCATCTGAAGGATATTCTCGAAGCAGATCTATCCATGTTGGGCGTCTATGAGCAGATGTTAAAACTAGCGATCACCGATCCCTTGTGTGATATCAATAACCGACGTGGTTTTTCTGTGTTAGCAGAGCAAAGGATTAAGCTGGCACAACGTACTCAGGGTCGATTAGGCTTGCTCTATATTGATATCGATGACTTCAAATCTATCAACGATATTCACGGCCATAATGTTGGCGATGAAGTGCTCCAACACTTGGCTAACACGCTGGGTGAGTGTGTAAGACATACTGATGTGATCGGTAGAATGGGCGGTGATGAGTTTGTTGCTTTGGTCGTCATGGAGCAAGAAGATGATCTGATTAAAATAGAGCAGAGCATAATGCAAGGTATCGCATCAGCCACTGAGAGTCGCTCCCTACCTGAATATGCTGTTTCCATAGGGCATGTGACAGTGGATTTAAAGCTGGATTTGATGTCTATGCTCGATAGTGCCGATAAAGATATGTTGATCCGTAAGCAGGGAAAACTTGATATCAGCTAGTTTATCTATCCTAGGTACTAGGATCTAGTACCTAGGATTTAACATCTTAAAATCTATATTCTCCCGTTAGCCAAGCGTTCATGCCTGTGCCTGGCATGCGTTCGCCAGCTGTCAAATCACCACCCATGACTCGGTTATAACCGGCTAAATGATCTTCATATTCGGTATCGAACAGGTTATTGACCCCAGCTTTAATCATCCAACTGTCAGCGTCATAGCCAAGAGATATATTCATCAGACCATAACCGGCAGTCGTTTCTTCAAGTTGAGTCTCAGATACCTTGTCCTGAGCGTTGACACCTAGGCCTTCGACTCTTGCCTGCCAGTTGCCGTTTTGATAATTTAATCCAAACATGACCTTAGGTGGAGCGATTCGGTAGAGGTTATCGTCGATATCACGACGCTCACCACTCACATAGCTGGCATTCATATCTAGGCTCCAGTTGTCACTAAGCTGATAAGCCGCAGCGAGATCCATGCCAAATAGCTGGGCATCGACGTTATCAAACTGCATAGGGTTGTCATCGCCCATCATCTGCGCCGCCATAATCACTGCCGGGTCTGTTGCTGCAACCCCTTGAATATAATCATTGATGCGGTGTAAGAAGATACGCGGACTGAGGCTGAAGTCGCCACTGGCGTAATCAGCGCCGACTTCGACTTGATAGGCTGTTTCTAAGTTCAGATCTATCTGGCCGACATAGGTGCGTCCATCTGCCAAGCCGCCGGTTGATTGCATTGGTACCCATAGGTATCTCTGTTGGTAGCTGGCGCTGGTTTGTTTACTGGCCAAGCCTAAAATCCAGCTCAGCTCGCTGTTCACTTGATAACGGCCATTAAGCACAAGATCGACACCGGTTTGAGATTGCGAACGGTCGGCATTGTTATACCTATCCATCAGCATCTTAATCGCAGGCATGCTGCCGGCCATAGAGTGTTCTACCTCATCGGCGTCGGTGAGGTAGTGCTTAACGCGTGCGCCCAGTTGCCAATTCCACTGGCCGATATCTTGTTGCCACTGAGCAAAGGCACTGTAGGTATCGTCTTTTACACCATTGAAATTATCCACATGGAACATGGCCATGGTGGGATCGGTTATCACTGAATTATGTTCACTAAGCTGAGTATCGACTCCGAATAGCCAAGCGTCTTTGCCTATAGATATCAGGCCATCGAAGCTGGTGCTGTCGGCGCTGTTGTATCTGGCATTCATGGAGGGCATCTTCATGCGTTGGCTGAAGTTGTCCATGCCATGTGTTGCATCGCTGTAGGCCAGATGCCAATTGAGCTCCCAGTTAGAGAGGTCATGAACACCCTCTAGCTTGACCCTGTCACTGCGGATAAAGTCGATATCCATAGGCAGTGCCGGCGTTCCGGCTTCGTTGGTTTCAACGTGCTGATAGCCTATGGCAATAGACTCATTGTCTGAACTCGATGCTCCCAGATTGAAGCGGTACTGACCACCAAACATCTGCTTGTCATATGTGGTGGGTGAAATTTCACTGCCATTACCCGAGGTGGTATTTTCATCGCCTTTGAGTATGTCTGCATAAACCAGTAGGGCATGATCTTGGTTACCGATATTGGCCTTAGCGCCTAAATGACCACGCTGACCATTATCCTGATATTGTGCCGCTATTTTGCCACTGGTTTCATCGAAGCTAGCTTGAGATTCTATGACCTTGACGCTACCGCCTATGGTATCGGTGCCAGCTGATACCGGTGCTATGCCTCGCGTCATTTCAAGGCGTTCGCTATTGACTAAACTGGCATAACTTAGTGGAGAGTCCATGGCATTCGGGCCGGCGCTCGCTAAGGTGACACCGTTAACTTGAGTATTGACTCTGTCGCCATATAGTCCGCGATATTGGGCTATGCCAGTTAGCGGGCCATTACCATTGACTGCTGCACCGGGAATTTGTTCCAGTAAGCCACTGATATCGGCTTTTGGTGCGACCGTATCTGCCGAAACTGAGCTATAGCTGCCTTCTTGATGACCAGTGACTTCGATAACTTCGAAGCCAGCATCGTCGGCGAAAGCCTTGGTAGATGAAAAAAGAGCTGAAAAGATCGAAAGTGAGATAATTGATAAGCGCAATGTCATAGTATTTATCTTCGTTGATTTATCTGTTGATAATTTGTTTTTGATGTGACCATCTTGGTTCGCGGCGGATTGTGTCAGTCAACGAGAAGAGTGACAAAGCCTAATCGCCAAACTGCGACAAGCTGTCGCAGGGGTGGTTAAATTCGTGGCAGGTTTGTGCAGTGCTATAAAGCGGGATTACTTAACTATCAAGGGAAAAGTCTCTGAAAACTCTTCTATCCGTTTGATGATAAAGTCTATGGTTTTTCTGATTTTTAGTGTTGGGTAGTCGGATTGCAGATACACGAGTTGCAGTGGGATCTTCTCGGCCAGCTGATCGGGAAAGAGTAATACCAGCCTGCCTTGGTGCACATCCGCGGCAACATCCAGCCAACTCTTATAGGCAATGCCTTCACCAGCTAAGGCCCAGTCACGAATGACGGCGCCATCATTGCTTATCTTATTGGCCCTGACATGGGTGTCATAGCTTTCACCCTTATGGCTGAATCGCCACTTATTCCAAGGTTTTCCGCCTCGATTGAGGAGCAATATTTGGTGTTGGTTGAGCTCATTTGGGTGTTTGGGTATTCCGCTCTTAGCGAGGTAATCGGGGGAGGCTATGGCAACCCTATGGGTCATGGCTAGCTGACGGCGTTTAAGATTAGAGTCTTCAAGCTGGCCATATCTAAGTGCCAGATGCAGGTTCTGATTGATAAGATCTGACATATGATCGCCAAACAAGAGAGTGAGGGTCAGATCGGGAGCCTGATTGGCAAAATCATCGAGCCAGCCACGGATGAGGTTTCGTCCTAGATCTGAAGGTAGCGCGATACGTATCTCTCCCTTTAGTTCTCCTCGGTTATCCGCTAGGGCTGTATTTGCACCTTCAAGTAACTCCAGCGCTTTACGGCCTGTCTCGATAAAGACCTGCCCTTCCTGAGTGAGTGTCATCGAGCGGGTAGAGCGAGAGAACAGCTGACAGTTTATCAGTTTTTCCAGCCGCTGAAGCGCAGCGCTGGCCGCCGCTGGCGTCATACCTAGTTCGCGACCGGCTGCAGAGATGCTTTGAAGATCGGCAATTCTGATGGCGAGATGGAGATCTTTGAGATGATACATATCAAATATTTTTTGAAAATGATTCCAATAATAGCCTAATTATCAAAATTTGTTAACAGGGGTAGACTTAGCTCATGTTTTCAATCATCAGGAGTTATTATGAGCCTTTTTACCCCCTATAAAAAATCACATCTGTCATTGAGTAATCGTATGGTGATGGCACCGATGACACGTTCGAGAACGACTCAGCCAGGCAATACGCCCAATGAGATGATGGCCGAGTATTATGCTCAGCGGGCCTCGACGGGGTTAATAATCACCGAAGCCACTCAGATCTCTGATGATAGTCAGGGCTATTCTTTTACGCCGGGAGTCTACACCCCTGAGCAGGTCGAGGGGTGGAAAAAGGTCACGTCGGCAGTGCATCAGGCCGGAGGCACTATTTTCAATCAGCTCTGGCATGTGGGGCGAGTATCTCATCCTGTTTTTCAGCGGGGACAGGCACCGATAGCCCCATCGGCTATAAAGCCGACAGATACTCAAGTTTGGGTAGTAGACGAGGCCAACCCTGAGGGGCAGATGGTAGATTGTCCGACGCCTCGAGAAATGCACCAAGGGGATATCGATCGTGTGGTCAATGACTTTGCCTTAGCGGCAAAAAATGCCATCGATGCCGGATTTGATGGGGTCGAAATTCACGGTGGCAATGGTTATCTTATCGATCAGTTTTTACGCACCAACTCTAATCATAGAGCTGATGAATATGGAGGAACACCAGAGAAACGTATTCGCTTCTTAATCGAAATAGTCAAAGCGGTCAGTGTTAAAATTGGAGCCGAAAAAGTGGGTGTCAGGTTAGCCCCGTTTGTGACCTTTAAAGATATGGGCTGCCCTGAAATTGTAGAGACGATTTTGTTAGCCGCTAAGCAATTAGGCACGATGAATATCGGTTATGTTCATTTATCTGAAGCGGATTGGGACGATGCGCCGCAGATCCCAGAATCATTTCGCGTTGAACTCAGGGAAGTGTTTCATGGCACCATTATCGTGGCGGGGCGTTATGATGTTCATCGAGCCGATGGGATCTTAGCTAAGGGATATGCCGATCTCGTCGCATTTGGACGTTCATTTATTGCTAATCCTGACTTGCCTTATCGTCTGTGTAATCAGCTACCTTTGGCTCATTTCGATAAGGGGCCACTGTTTGGGGGCGGCGCAGAAGGTTACATCGATTATCCTAACTACCAAGCGGCGACATAAAGTGGCTGGTTTGTTGAGATAATCAACTGAGATTTTCATTTATCACTAAACACGCTCATTGTCGGGTCGCATTGACTAGCTCGGCAATGTTGTGCACCCCAAGCTTCTTCATCACCTTAGCACGATGGACCTCTATGGTGCGTAAGGATAGAAATAGCGCTTCAGAGATCTGCTTGTTGGTTTTACCCTCTGTAAGCAAGTGCAGTACCTGATGCTCTCTGGGAGAGAGAGTGAGGAGTTTGCATTTCAGTGACTGTTCTTCAAAGGTTCGCTGGCTGTAAATAAAAGCCTTGTTAATCGCTTCGGCTAATTCAGTGCCTGGTACTGGCTTTTGAAAAAAATCACAGGCGCCTTTACGAAATGCATCCACTGCCATGGGCATATCACCGTGACCGGTGAGAAAAATAATCCCTAGTGGGCTATCCACATCAAGTAATCTGGATTGCACCTCCTGCCCGGTGATTTCAGGCATGCGGCTATCGAGAATAACGCAGCCAGCTTGTTGCAGATCTATCTGTTTGAGAAATTGGCTACCAGAGTTAAACCCAGTGACTTCGTAGTCGAACTGGTGCAGCATAAAACTCAATGAGTCTAAGATCGCCGCATCGTCATCAACTAAGTAAACGGGCAGAGTGAGATCAACTTGTATCATTATTAGGCTCTAGATTCTCTATGGCATTGTACTGACTTTAGATTAGCCTTATGGCGCTCTAGTCTCAATGGTTCAACGCCAGTTTAGGATGGAGATCACTATATAAATATCATGTTTTATGAATACTTGAGACTGGCTCTCTGTATTTTATTGTGGATTGAATTATCTTTGCCCTAGAACCACAGCCGGGCACAGATGATGCGATTACCTCACTACTTTCTTACTCTCTTTACTCTTCTTTTTTGTATAAGTGCCTCAGCGCAACCCAAGCTCATTGATGCAGAGGAAAACATAGAGCGTTTTAAAGTTGGAGTACTCGCCAATCATGGTGTGAAGAAGGGGATAGAGCGTTGGCAGATGACCATGGATTATCTCAGTGAACAAGTGCCTGGGACACATTTTGAAGTGGTGCCTGTCGATTTTGATGAGATGAGCCGTCAGTTACTGAGTCATGAGATCCAATTTATCGTCACCAATCCTGGTCAATATTTGAACCTTAGCGGGCACTTTCCGCTGTCATGGCTAGCGACCATGAAAAGTCTTAAGCATCAGCAAACCACCTTTGCAATAGGCTCAACCATCATAGTGCGTGCCGATAGTCAGATTTATACCCTCAAAGATTTAGAAGGCAAACATATCGTTGCCAGCGATCCCCAGGCGTTAGGTGGTTATCAGGCCGCAATAGGCCTATTGCATAAGGTGGGTTACAACCCTGAGCGTTTTTTTGGCTCTATGCGTTTCTTAGGTTTTCCTTTAGAACCCATTGTTTATCAGGTGAGAGATAAGACAGTCGATGCTGCAATTACCCCTTTTTGTACCCTGGAAGAGATGATCGATCAAGGAATGGTCAATAAGGCAGACTTTAGGGTGATCCACCCGACTAAGCCCGAGGGTTGTGATTGCCTTGTGAGCACACAACTTTACCCGAATTGGTCCTTTGCTTCTGCCGATACGGTGTCACCTCTGATCACACAAAAGATCGCCCAGGCGCTCTATGATCTTCCTGCCGATCATATTGCAGCCATCACAGCTAAAAACTCAGGCTGGACTGCACCAATTAGCCAATTTAAGGTGATACAGCTATTTAAAGAACTGCAGCTTAAGATGCCACCTCCGCCACTACATAAAACTGTACTGAAGTGGATGGAGCGCAACAAGGAGTGGGGATTCGCCCTTTTGTTGCTGTTTGTCGCCTCTACCATCTATCACCTTTGGCTTGAGTATAAATTCAGAGAGAAGAGTGAATACTTGCTTGAGACAGAGCGACAATTAAAGGATAAAGCCTTGCAGGTTGAGCGAATGCAAAGTGCCGCAATTTTAGGTGAAATAGGCTCAGGGCTCGCCCATGAGTTGAATCAACCTATAGCAGCGATCACTCAGTACAGTGAGGGAGGCATGATGCGATTAAACAACAGAGGCGATGGAGGCTCCGAGCTCTATGAGTTATTGGCCAAGATAAATGCTCAGTCTGTGCGTGCTGGGGCCGTCGTACACCGTATAAGAGGTCTGCTAAAGCGGCGAAAAACCCATGCTGAAGCGCTAAATATAAGTGATGTTATTAATAACTCCTTAGTGCTTTTTCGACGTGAATTTGATCGACAGAATATAGCACTGGCGCAGGAAACCCATGGCGTGTTCTACTCGATACAAGGTGATGAGGTGGGCCTGAGTCAAGTATTAGTCAATGTGATCAAGAATAGCTTAGATGCCATGAGTGCGATGGCCACTGCGGATAAGCAGATCTGTGTATTCCTCGATTTTGAGGATACCCAAGTTCGAGTACGTGTGAGAGATAATGGTCCGGGTTTACAGGGAGAAGCCAGTGAACTGATGGCATCATTCTGTTCCACCAAAGATGAAGGTCTTGGATTAGGGCTAGCCATCTGTAAAGATGTTATCAATCAACATAACGGCGAGTTTAAAATAGAGAATAACAACAAGTCTAAAGAGTCTACTTGGGCACAGGGTTGTGTGGTAACAATTCTATTGCCTAGAGAGATAAATCAAAGGAATAAACATGAGTTTGAAGTGGAGCTTCCCTAAGGGATTAATATTACTTTGTTTTGGTGACGACCTATTTTGAACATAGGCTATCCAATATTTGTTGTATTCTCATCATACTGCTCTGCGACAACTCACAGTTTCCCGGCAATCCCTATAGATAATCCTGCGTAGGATCACACTCACTTCCTTCATGTGGTTTACCACAATACCCTTGCTTCTTGTAAGGGTTAACAATGCTCATAAGCCCGCTGTAGAAATGGGCAGCGAATACTATATTTGTGAGCGTTTCATCTGCATTGCCGATGAAGGAGGAAACTATGATTAAGCTTGATAGGCGTAATTTTATTAAGGGAGCTGGAGCTGGGAGTGCAACCTGCGCCCTAGCAACCATGTTACCAGGGTCTTTGGCAGCATTGGAAAGTGCCCCACTAAAAGGAGTGGGTAAAGAGGTCGCGAGTATCTGTGAGATGTGCTCAACACGCTGTCCAATTTCGGCGCGAGTCGTTAACGGCAAGAATGTTTTTATTACTGGTAATAAAGAAGCTAAGTCGTTCGGCGGTAAGGTGTGTGCGAGAGGCGGTGCCGGTCATAGCTTACTCTATGATCCACAGCGAATCGTTAATCCTCTTAAGCGTGTCGGTGAGCGTGGTGAAGGCAAGTGGGCTGAGATCAGCTGGGATGAAGCTTATAAAACCATAGCCAAAAAACTGAATCAGATAAAGCGCGACCATGGCGCCGAGTCTGTTGCCTTCTCATCAAAGTCGGGCTCTCTTTCTGGTCACCTGTTTCATCTTTGTAAAGCCTTTGGTTCGCCCAATACATTTACCCATGGCTCTACCTGTCCTGGTGGTTATGTCGTTGCTGCAAAAGCGATTTTTGGTACCAAGGTTAAACGAGATCTAGGCAACTCAAAATATATTATTAACTTCGGTCATAACCTCTATGAAGGTATTAATATGTCCGAAACTCGCGCCATGATGGATGCGCAGATGGAGAAGGGCACTAAGCTGGTGGTGTTTGAACCCCGCTTCTCAATCGTTGCCGATAAGGCGGATGAATGGTTTGCGATTAAACCTGGTACCGATGTCACCGTAGCATTAGCTCTGTGCCATGTATTGATTGAAGATGGCCTATACGACAAAGCCTTTATTGAACGTTATGTTGAAGGATTCGATGAATTTGCCAAAGAAGTTAAGGCATACACTCCCGAGTGGGCCGAAGGCATAAGTGATGTACCCGCAGCCGATATTCGTCGTATCGCTTATGAATATGCATCACATGCCCCTCACGCAGTCGTCGATTTTGGCCATCGAGCCACCTTCACCACCGAAGAGTTCGAGATGCGTCGCGCCCTGTTTGCTGCCAATGTATTGATTGGTAATATCGAGCGAAAAGGTGGCTTATATCTAGGTAAGAAGGCCAAAACCTACAACAAGTTTGCCGGTGAAACAGTGGCACCGATACTGGGTAAACCTGGTGTAGAGGGCATGCCTAAGCCAACAGCCAAACGTATTGATCAGGTTGATGACCAATACGCCATCATGTGGTCATCGGGCGGAGTTTACCAAACGATTTTGGATGCCACATTAGAGGCGAAACCCTACCAGTTAAAAGCTTGGGTGATGAGCCGCACCAATCCAATGCAAACCATGACGGATAGATCCCGTGTGGTGGAAGCACTTAAAAAGCTCGACTTAGTGGTGAGCTGTGATGTTTATATTAGCGAAACAGCGGCCTATGCCGACATTATCTTACCTGAATCTACCTACCTCGAGCGTGACGAAGAGATTGCTGATAAATCTGGCAAGAACCCTGCCTACTATGTGCGTCAGCGTGTGGTTGAAACCATAGGTCAAACTAAACCGAGCTGGCAGATTTTCAAAGAGCTTGGTGAAGAGATGGGTTTAGGTCAGTTCTTCCCTTGGGCGAGCATGGAAACCTTGCAGATGCTGCAACTTAACCGTGATACGACTGAGCTTAAACGCATTAAAGATAAAGGCTATGTCAGTTACGGTAAGCCGCTAATGCTTAGAGAGCCTGAGATGGTCAGCGCCTTTGCCCAATCCTATAGCAATGCTAAGGCGGTCGATGCAGACGGAACCTATGGCAGTCAGCTTAAGTTTAAAACACCAAGCGGCAAGATTGAGCTGAGTTCGAAAAAAGTCGAAGGCATGGCACCTGGTCGTGGAGTCATTAAATATCGTGAGGTAAATCTTAAGCAAGTCGACGAGCTCTACTTTATTCAGGGAAAAGTGGCGATTCATACCAATGGTGCAACCCACAATGTTCCTATGTTGGCGAACTTGATGTCCGATAACGCAATCTGGATCCACCCGATAACCGCAGGAAAGCTGGGGATCGGCGCAGGTGATGCGATAAGTATCACCAGTAGCGTTGGCAGAGAAGAGGGAACGGCCTTAGTCACCCCAGGTATTCGTCAAGATACAGTCTTTGCTTATATGGGCTTTGGCTCTAAAAACAAGGAGCTGGTACGTGCAACAGGTAAAGGCGTGCATTGCGGTAACTTATTACCACATAAGACTGCCCCGGTTTGTGGCATGAATATTCACACCACTGGCGTCAAGCTTGCGAAGATTTAGTAGGAGTTAAAATATGTCTAAGCGACTCATAATGATACATGACGAAAATAAGTGTATCGGCTGCCAAGCTTGCAACATAGCTTGTCGCAGTGAAAATGGCACCCCTGATGAGGTGACCCGACTTCAAGTCAGAGTAGAGGGCCCATTTGGCGAAGCGCCTAATCTACATTTCAAATATAACCGTGTTTCATGCCAGCAGTGTGAAGATGCACCTTGCGTCAAGGTCTGCCCAACAGGCGCGGCCTATGTCGGCGAAGACGGCCTAGTCTCAATCAAGGCTGAAAAATGCGTTGGTTGTATGTACTGTGTTGCTGCCTGCCCTTACAAGGTTCGCTTTATGAACCCGGAAACAAAAGTCGCCGATAAGTGCAACTTCTGTAAGGAGACCCGCCTTGCTAAAGGTGAGTTACCTGCCTGTGTGACAGCTTGTCCAACCGATGCCTTGATCTTTGGTGATGCCAACGATTCTAGCAGCGAAGTCGTCAAAATACTTAACACTAAACCTAGCTATCAAGATAAGACACACCTTGGCACAAAACCGAGACTCTATCGTATTCCGACTAAGAGAGGGGGGATCCAGTCATGAACAATATCTGGGGCGATATGGCGCAATATGATCCGGTTACCTGGAATTGGATCATCGCAATCTATCTGTTTATGGCAGGCTTATCTGCCGGCAGTATCTTAATTGGTATCGGACTTCGCTGGTATCGCAGTGAAGAGGATAGAAAAGCTGTTAAAGGGAGCTGCGCAGAAGAGAGCGCTATCTTAAAGGCGGCCGCTATCATCAGTCCGATAGCGATCAGTTTAGGTTTAGCCTGTCTGGTGTTCGATCTGACTAAGCCGTTTCATTTTTGGTTGATCTTGATTAATTACAACTTCGAGTCGGTGATGGCGTTGGGTGTGCTAGCCCTGTTAGCTTACTCACCCTTGGGCATCGCATATGCATTAATCGTGTTGCGTGATGAGCTACCTAAGTGGAAATTGGGTTTCCTATTGCCAGTGGCTCAGATATTGATGCCATTTAGAAAGGCGATTGAGGTATTGCTGTTTATCTTAGCTATCGGAGTCGGTGCTTATACGGGCTTCCTTATCTCGGCAATGAACGCCTATCCAATGCTCAACACGGCAGTATTGCCTGCTCTGTTTTTGGTTTCTGGTCTATCGGCGGGTGCAGCAGCTAACTCTATCGTGGCGCTATTGATGTTTAACGTCGACAGCCATGATAAAGAACTGAGTAAGATGCATGGGCTTGAACTCCCAGTGATGGCTACTGAAATCATGTTCCTGTTTATGCTGTTTTGCGCACTCTACTTCAAAGGCGGCGCAGCTGCAGTAGCGCTAGCATCACTAACCACAGGTGTGTGGGCGAGTGTGTTTTGGATCGGCGTGGTAGGTATTGGTTTTGGCATTCCCCTGCTATCAATGCTGATGCCAGCATCTACCCGCCACACCAAAACAGCAATGATTGTGGTGGCCTGTAGTGGCTTAACGGGTGTGTTAGCACTCCGTCACTTTATAATCTATGCAGGACAGAGTTACATCCATTAGATGAGCGCTAATGTGCCGCTTATTGTTGTAGTTCATTGTTAGCAATTAGCTGGTGGTGAATATCTAAGCCCAGATATTATATCTGGGCTTTTTGTTTTTGGTTGGTTTCATTTGGTCTAGTTGGTACTTGGCGGCATGCTGCATACCAATATTGCATTGTTATTTAACGCCTGTCCGGCGAGGAATGTGTAAGCACTTCTGTGACACGCTGGCTCTTGATTTCATAAGAGTCTATCCCTATACGCTCTGCGACATCAAACAACCTCCATGTTTAAAAGCCAGTTCGATATCCCTATCTCTCGTTCGGAGAGTATCACTTCGTGATTCCTCACCCTGAAATCGAAGGTCACAGCCGCGTTTACACCTGAGTATTTTCTTCTTCGATTGGAGTTTTACTGACAGAATTGCTTGGTGATCACAGAATAATGAGGACACCTTTAACTCGTTTATGTCGGATAGGCGGCACTTGTTGCCAAGTGCCGCCCTCCTAAGAACCCAGCGTGCAACTTTCACTGCACTGGGCTCAAGCCTCCACTAAGGCGTGTTACGTTACCCAGCTACCTACATTACATTGCAGCCAGAGCAGGTTCGAACCAAGAATTACGACTTTGCTTTTTCGGTTTCCTCTTAACCAAATAGGCTAGATATTGAGGATCGAATGGCGTGGCAGCACTCCTGATTTTCACATGTCTCTTTATCGGCGTTTGAGCTATCTGAACCAGATTAAAATGGCAGTCCATGTTGGCGATTTTCTGCCAGCCGTGGAATTGCCACCCACCTATGCGATTCATGTAGTATTTTCGACGTACCCAGTCTTTGCTTTTCGTTAGGTGACGCCTTACCGCCCATCGCCATAACAACCAGAAAAGTTGATGGCCTACATAATCGAAAGTTCGCTTTGCCACACAATGACGATAATAATTCGCCCATCCTCTCAGCTTCGGATTCAAAATCTTAATGAGATCGTTTACTGGAATAGTTGCGTGCTTTTTGACGAGTTCGCGTAAGTTACTCAAAAATGATAATACATTGCTCTTACTTGGTTTAATAAGCAGTTTGCCTTTGTACTTCCTAAGATTGAATCCCAGAAAGTCAAAACCATCATCAATATGAGTGACATGCGTTTTCTCTTCAGAAAGTGTTAAGCCTCTTTCTTGTAGAAAACCAATTAGCTGCGGTTTGATTTCGTTAAGTAGGAACTGTTGTGAAGTCCCCGTTATTACAAAATCATCTGCGTATCCGATGAAGTTGACCCTATCACCTGTTTTACGAGCAATAGACTTAACCAATTGTTCTAACCCAGCAAGCGTGAGCAGCATCAGAGTAGGAGATATTATCCCACCTTGTGGTGTCCCTTCTGCCGTTTTATAGAACAATCCTTTGTCAACAAAACCACAACCAAGCCATTGTTTCAGCATTCGTTTATCTAATTGAATGTTATCGATAAGCCATTGATGACCAATCTTATCGAAACAGGCTTTGATGTCTCCCTCAAGAACCCATTGGCTAGAGTTTTTCTGACACAAGCATTTGAAGCATTGCGCGATGGCATCGGCAGTACTTCGGTTAGGTCGAAAACCATAACTGTTTGGGTCGACAATGGTCTCAGAGATAGGCTCTAATGCAAGAAGGTGGAGGGCTTGTTGCGCCCTATCTATCATGCAAGGAATGCCTAGGGGTCTGAGTTTGCCGTTTTTCTTGGGGATATAGATACGCCTGAGCGGTTTGGCTTGATAGCCTTTTCTGCTCAGTTGATTGACCGCCGCCATACAACGGACATCGGTGTTCCAGATGATGCCGTCTATTCCTGGCGTTTTACTGCCTTTGTTTTGAGATACTCGTTTAACAGCAAGAATCTTTGCTGCTCTTGAGTGAGTTAGTATCCACTGCAATGCTTTCGCCTTGCCGTGTTTACCTTCTCGGATTGCTTTTGCAATGCGCATTTGAAGCCTTAATACATGTTGCTTAACCGCCTTCCAGTTAATGGATTGCCATTGAGCATTGTCAGGAGATGCACTAACTTCGTTTGAAGCCATCATTTGCGTTTCTCCTTAAATAAAGTTCTTCAAATCATCTTGCAACGGGAGACCAGCTAGAAGTCAGCTCGCTTTCGCGCCAGATAAAATCAGTATCCGCATCATTACAATGCGGCATTCGCTTTTTCTAGCCTCCTTTACCTGCATGACTATCGGCAGCCTTCGCAGGCCACTTTCCCCAAAGGGAGCAATACAGGCTTACCCTGTTCCGTATGTCGCGCAACGTCAGGTTAGATGCCCACTATAGTGCGGAGAGTTATTTGATCACGAAAGAGCACTGTCCAATCTCTTTCCAACTCTCGTGCCTTTTGGCCACAGCGTATTAACCACTTCCGCTGTTTCTCATATAACGCACCTTAAATGGATTCACTTACGTTCATCATACTGACACCCTAGCACTTACCCGATTGTGGTTATCAGGAGGAACATCCTCTCACGATTCTGTTCCCGTCCAATGGACTTCGTTACATTGTCAGACTCGCTGCTTTATTCAGAGTCTTAGGGTCATCTGGTGATACAGATGGTTCACTCTTATCGCGGTGAACAGCGCTTCATACGACTTCAGGTCGCACGGACAAAAGTGAGTTACAGGCTTTGCACTAATGCGCTTAGTTCAGATTAGAAAAAGTATCTTAGTTTATTCAAAAGCCCTAATTCGCTCCGACCCCTTTATCCGTTTCTATTGCCAAAGCTTTACTTGTGCTACTTAACACTTCTATCAGTGAAACTGATTTTGGGGCAGATTCGACTTAGAACAATCACTCTAAGCCGTAGATATGTGTCCTGTCTTTCTTAGGGTTAATCTATCAATAATTAAAAAACTAAATACACTTAATCAATATAGTGTAACATGTTGGTTTTATACCATTTTATATGACAATAAAAGAAAACCTTATGCCTAGAGTACATCTTCAATCTGTAAAACGTAACCTAATAGCAGTTATTGCTATGTTAAGCAGTCTCATAACGATTTATTCATTTTTTTCTTGTCCTGTGCCTAATGAAATAAAAGAAAACCCCATCTTTAGTTTGTTTAGTCTATTTCTATTAAGCATCATTTTTTCGCTAATGCTTAGCAAAGAAAAAAGAAAAGTTAGAATTAAGATTAACAATGATACAGAATTGGAAGTCTCGGTAGGTAAGCTGGGGGCTTGTCAAAATGTAGTTATACCTGTGAATGATTATTTTGATACGAGAGTTGACGGCCATATAGTCTCACCTGATAGTCTTCACGGTCAATTTATCAAGCATGAATTTGGTAATGATACCGCTCTTTTAGAGCAATTAATCGATGAACAATTAATCAATATAAATTATAGAGTAAATGATGAACGTAGTGTTAATAGAAAAAAATCCTACCCTCTAGGCACGACGATTAAGATTAGTCACAAAAAAAGGGATTACTATTTAGTTGTATTGACTCAATTTGATTCTGACAATAAGGCTGGCATTAATAGTTCAGATTATCAATTGGTTATAGCAAAGTTGATTTCTTTTATTGCTACTCACTCTCAAGGAAAAAGGGTCTCGCTACCTATAATTGGTGGTTCATCGAGAACAGGCCTCAAAGCACTATCTAAGCAGCAAAAGCTAGAACTGATTATCTTGTCTATGATGTTATCGGATAGTCTATCGATAGACAAAGGTTTAGATATTGTAATACCTGAAGCGGACTGGAAGAGCATTAGCCTCAATAGATTGGAATATCATATGATTAGTTAGTTGATTTTTTTGTAGTTCGTGCTACGATAATTCAATCTTTACGCGTTAGAAGTATATCTTCATCCGGCGTATCGCCGGAGCTTAGTAATTGGGTAAAATTACGAGCACGATACTCGAAAAATCGCTACGCGATTTGTTCTCGCATCGTGCCCGATCTAGGTAAAGATAAATGTTTTCAGAAAATATCAGCGCATTCTTTCAAAATATCAACCTTGAAAAAATGCGCTTAGCTGATGTACCCATCTGTGTGTTTTTTTGTGGCGGTGAGAATCGTATAGATAGCTCCGAAGATACTATCCCATCAATGCGATATATGGTCCTTCAAAAAATAAAGGCCGATGATCCAACTCTTTTTCGTCAAATTGTTTTAGCTGAATCATTTCAAGATTGGATAAATCAAGATGTTGATATAACTAATTTAATCGACTTAGAGGTTTTATTAGCAGAACTTGCGACTCTTGTTGTTCTAATTGTAGAAGGTCCTGGAGCCTACGCTGAATTAGGTGTATTTAGTGTAATAGAATCAATTCAAAAAAAGTTACTTCCCATAGTTAACACTACAGTTATCCAAGAACGGTCATTTGTTAATTATGGACCAATTGACTATTTGAAAAATGAAAAACCTGAAACTGAAATTAGTGAGCTTACGTGGAAGGTGCATATTGAAAGTTCCGATAATAAAATACTTTCATCAATTGATACATCAGACTCTAATTTAGAAGCAACTGTAGGTGTTATCATTGAGGATATTAATGATTCCCTAAACAAAAAAAATGTAGAGTCACCGCTCATAAATATTGAGATGAAAGGCCACGTATTTATTTTAATACATGAAATTGTATATTTACTTCAAGCTGTGTTGGCAAAAGAAGTTAAGTTTATACTTGGTAATTTCTTTAATATTAACTATGAAACTAAATATATAAGAAAAATACTATATATTTTAACGAAGCTTAATTTTGTTGAAAAGTCAAAAATCAAAAAGAATGATAATTTGTATTATTTATCAAAAACAAATCATAGTCTATTCAAATATTCTTACAAGTCTTCAGATGAGAGTTTAAAAAAAGATAATTTTGTTAGTCATATACTTCTTCATTACTTCGAAGAACCAAAAGAGAAAAGAAGGTTATTAGCAATTAACAATAGAGCACAAGGTGAATAAGTTGAATATACTAAATGAAATATCAAATGATATCGATGTAAACATAGGTGAATTCTTCAACTTTAGCTCTATGGCACCTACTGCATACTCAACATTTCAGATAAGAAAAAAATCTGGTGGTACTAGGGAAATATCCCAGCCAGCTCAGTGGCTTAAGTCTGTTCAGTACGCGATAATACAAAAGCTTTTAGAACAACTTCCCATTCATTACACTGCAACCGCTTATCAAAAAGGTAAGGGCATTAAGCAGAACGCTGAAGCTCACATTAATAAAACATTTATATTAAAGACTGATTTTGAAAATTTTTTCCCATCCATATTACAAAGTGATCTAGAGTTAATATTAAAACGTAATAATATAGAAATAAATAGTTTTGAATACTCTGTAATTTCAAGATTTTTATTTAAGAAGAAAAATGATTCAAATAAACTTGAACTTTGTATTGGAGCCCCGTCTTCACCCATGATTTCAAATGTAGTAATGTTTGAAATTGACAGCTTACTATCAGAAAAATGTAATGAACTAGACATTTCCTATACTAGGTATGCAGATGATATGACATTCTCATCTGATAAGTATGAAAATGTAGAATTCATTTTAGAATTCCTGAAACAGACCATTTTAAAAGTAGAATCGCCTCAGTTAATATTGAATAATAAGAAAACCAAAATAATTTCAAAAGGGCGTTCTCAAAGAGTAACAGGTGTGATTCTTTCGAATGATGGAAGGGTATCTATAGGGAGGAATAAAAGGCGACGAGCTCGAACATTATTACATTTATTAGAATTAGATAAGGTTGATGATAAATCATTAGTTGAACTGTATAGCATTGTTAGCTTTATGAGAAATATTGAACCTGAGTTTTATGAAATATTAAAAGAAAAGTATGGTTATAATCTTTTTAAAAAACTATATAAAAAATTCTCATTGCTGGTTGAAAAACATACGGATCAATCGACAGGGATGAAGCTAAAGTTTAAAGGCTTTAACGTTGATTAAGATAATATTAAATAACATGGCCATATATGGACGCCCCGACCCCGTCAAGATAATATTCCTCTAACTAAGGTGTTTTTTACCTTAGTTAGCCTTTGACTTTTAACTAATCAAACTGCTATTTGATGAGACTCATAGCCGCTAAAAGCGGTTGTACTGCTATATATTCGGGCTTAACAAGCTCTTGCTTGCGCCCCTGATGAAATCCGTACCTATGCGCCAATAATTTATTTAACACCCATGCGGACTAAGCATGTCCTTGGCCTGTTCGGGCTTACATTGGTTGGACTGAGCCTGGCGAATCCCCACAAAAAGATAAACAGAAATAATGAGATAGGAAAAATATTGAGGAACATTCATGGCATTTGGTGATCAAATTTATCGCCAAACAAAAATTACCACGAGTAAATGCCATGAATGCAAAGCAAGTTTTATCAAAATGTCTCTCCCTTGTCACCCCATAAATGCATAAAACTCGCCGACAGAGTTTGTTTTCAGCAATCGAAAGCTCAATGAATGGTGGCTCCCTATCAATCACAAGCCTTGGCCGCGACATTGATAGTAATGCCTTGGAAAAACATAAGATTAAGCGTGTAGACAGGCTCTGCTCTAACACTCAGCTACACCGTGATATCAAGCTCATCTATACTCGAATGGCTTACCTATTGGTGAGCAAAATGTCACAGCCAATAATCCATATCGATTGGTCTGATTTAGATGACAGGAAGGAGAGCTTTCTCATCCGCGCCTCCCTTGCAGCTCAAGGGCGCTCTTTAACACTCTATGAAGAGATTTATCCGTTAAACCTGAAAGAGAAACCTAAAATTCACCTCCAATTTATGACTCGGCTGAAGGCGATGCTACCAAGTAACTGCAAGCCAATTATCGTGACAGAACAAAGGGGTCGGAGCGAATAAGGTCAAACCTTCTTGTAAATCCACAAGTGTAGATACGGCTGCGAGCTTCCAAATCAGGGATGATTTGGCAGAGCTTCCATGGATGGACTTGCAGCGTCTCGCAGAAGTAGCTGCACATCCCCCGCTGGGAAGCGATAGATTAGCATGAAGGTTCGACCTTCAAACACTCAGCCAACACCAACAAATCCAAATGAAACCAATACTAAATGTAATCAGCCTTCCTTCGAAGGCTGGCTCACTTTGGGGCATAAGTGAGTTACGGAACACTAGCCATAACCACAATCGAAGAGAGAAATAACCGAGTGTAGGTGCGGCTGCGGACTTCGGCTTCAAGGATGAAGCCGCAGAGCGTATAGGGATATATTCACAGCGTGCCGCAGAAGTAGCTGCACATGCCTCGCCGGCCAGGCGTTAGGTTACATTGAAAGTACGACTTTCAAACACACTAGCCAACAACTGCTGGATTCCGGCTCAAAAGATCTGCCGGAATGACAAAAGAGCCAGCTTCAACCAAGTAAACAACACATAAAATGTAATAAGACTTCATTCGAAGGCTGGCTCACTTTGGGGCAGAAATGTTTTACCAATTTAAGCTTAGACTTACCATCAAAAGCCAAATCGAAGAGATAAATAACCAAGTGTAGGTGCGGCTGCGGACGTTGATGGCATGGATGCCATCGTCGAGCCTCCATGGACGACTCTTATGAAATCAACAGGCGGCGTTTCGCAGAA
Organism: Shewanella eurypsychrophilus; assembly: GCF_007004545.3. NCBI lineage: Bacteria > Pseudomonadati > Pseudomonadota > Gammaproteobacteria > Alteromonadales > Shewanellaceae > Shewanella > Shewanella eurypsychrophilus. Next base: position 723,204 of record NZ_CP045503.2, read on the forward strand.
GTAGCTGCACAATCCTCGCCGGACAGGCGTTAGATTACAGTGAAGATACAATCTTCAAACACTCGTCCAGATGTAAAACTAGCCAAATGAACCGAATAAAAAATGTCATCAGCCTTCATTCGAAGGCTAGCAAACGATATTGGCCGTCGACACCAATGAACCCAATACAAAAGATATTTAAGACTTGTTATCTGACAAGGTTAAACCCCAACTTTGGGGGATTTTAATCTCTGGCTCAGATACGTTTATTACAATTGATGACATTGTTGTTTCTTTCCAAAGTAAAAGAGGGACTTGTTATCATGGATACATCTAGCTCGAAACCAAAAGCTAAGACCAAAGCTAAGCCAGACTCTAAGACTAATGATAAGTCAGGTGTGGCTCGTCGTATGCCTTGGGTTGCTATCGGTGTCATCACATCCATAGTGATCATTGTTGGGCTGTTGATCACTGTGATGCCTAAAGGTTTTAAGTCGACTCACGAGCAAATAGGCACAGGTAAACCTGCTGTAGTGTTTGTCTATGATCTTAGCTTAACTGTGAGTAACAGCCAGACCGAGCAGATGAATGAAGCTCGCGACTACCTGAGTAATCATCTTGACGAGGAAGTGTTCTTTCTCATCGCCAGCGTGGACACCCCTGAAGGCGATCAACTGATCGCTAAACACCGTGCTAGACCTGCAGAGCTTTTACTCTTTGATCCATCCGGCAACCTAATTAAAAGACAGTATGCTTTGAAAAGTGCTGGCGAGCTCATCCAGTGGCTGCGCTAGGAGGCATTCTATACGGATATGTTATTTGGATGATGTAGCTAATAAGTCTATAAGATACTTCAATCTTGTTATCTGACAAGTTCAGACCACCTAAGGGAGCAAGTATGCCTGAAAGTCAGATAAACCCATTCTAATGTCTCAAACTAATGTCTCAAATCGGAGACTATTTTCCATTGTCGTCGGGCCGTTTCCAAGATAAACCCTGCTGCCAATCCAGCGGCTGTGTTCACTAACAGACAAATCGCGGCGGTTGAGAGAATGATGAAGATACAGAAAGGGCGGCCATCGATAAATCGTTTTGACCAGGCAAGCTGAAGACCAGCAATCGCTAATAGACTGCCCAGCACCGCCAGTGGAATGAGTGACAGCATGGTCGCTATTCCTTCACCCCAAGTGAGGGCTATGAGCAGGCAAGTGCTGCCAAATATCGTTGGTGCAATCCAGGTTCTGGCACCAAAATGATGCTGAACCGCAAGGCCTCCTGCACCATGGCACATGGCAGTTGCACCGAAGGGAGCTAAGACTAAATTCATCAAACCAGAGCTGGTAGCGAGGCGTTTAGGGGTAAAGTTCTCCTTCCCATTGACCATGTCGGCGGGAAACTTATCTTTTGCCATCGCCGTGGTGGCTATCACCGCATTAGTGAGGGTGAGTGCCAGTTGTGGTAACACCAGTAAGCCAGCTGCTGAGGTCCACTCGTTGAGGCTTGGCCAACTGAGCTGCCAGCTGGTGTCGACATTGAGGTTAAAGCTGGGTGCCATACCACTGTTGAGTTGCCATACCATGCCTAAACCGAGTACCAGAGGCATAGCGAGATAGCGCATGGGCAGGAAGCGGCTGGCAAACAGAATGGCAAAGGCTGCGACTCCGATAAACCAGGTCTCTCCCATCATCTGTCCACCCATCCAGATAAGTTGTAATCCAATGGCAAGTTGGATACCGATACTGATAGCGGGTGAGAGCTGCTTTGCCATCCAAGTGATCGCACCGCTAAAGGCGAGCACTAATAGTATTATTCCCATCATCATACCGCTGGCTTGCAGCATGCCAGGGGTTAAGCCTTGGGCTATCACTAACGCAGCGATCACCTTCATCGGCTGAATGGGGATAGGACGCCTGTAGTAGAAAGCGGTAAATAACGCGAACACGCCAAAACCCATAAATATCCCCTGTGGAGAAAAATGGTTGAGGGCGATAAGGCCTAAAACGAGCGGTAAAAACGTACCTAGATCGGCGAAGGCACCGCTGAGTTCACCTGAGTACTGATCACATCTTTTAAGAAATGTGCTTTTGCATGTCATATAGCTTGCCGTGAGTAGAGAACAGCTTATTCTTTACAATTATAGTGCCAATTTGTATTACTGCTTTATAGGCTCTCAGGGAGCAATTACGGCTATTTAAAACACCTAGATGGGACAAGTTGGCCATAGCGTATGCCAGCCTGTATCTAATTGGGTATTATCAGCGAATGCTAATACGGAAGCTTAGGAGCGTTAAGGTTCGATGTGTTCAATGTTAGATAGGTGTTTGTGATAAAAGGTCAACCGCCCCAAGGATAGTGGGCGATTGACAAAAGTGTACCTATTTGGGGTTGGGTACATAACAGGTTATAGCTAGTTTACATGGCGTATTCCTTGCTTATTGATCATTGGGTCGCCCTCATAACCCAGTGCTTGCCAGTTCATGCGAGTGCCTTTCTTATGACAGTCGTTACACTTAAGGGCTTCCTCTTTTGGAGAGACCATGTGGTTGATACGCCACCACATCTCTGTTGCTGCAAAACCATATTCGCCACTGTACTCAAGGCCTTTTTTGACCATAGTTTCATTGGCCTGCATACCGAGTTTAGCGGCAAGGTCCCAATCAAATTCGCTCCAGTACCCCCCCTCACCAAATGTTTTGGCTGTGATGAAGATGTCGTGCTTCTTATCGTAGATCTGCTTACCCTTGTGTACCTTGAAGGGGTAGATCTTGGCCTTGGGATCCTTAATGTCACCCAATGGATAGGTCAGTTTAGTGACTTGGCTGGGATCCATCTTATCGCCCGCCATATAGGCATCGGCGCTGCCGTTGAACCAGGCATAAGTAGGTTCAACCATCTTGCCCCACACGAAGTTGCCCTTTTTCTTCTGGAAGGTTTTTTTACCGTACTTATCTTTAAGTTCGGGTCTGTCTTCTCCGGCGCTTGACCAGTCCCAGCTTAGCTTTGTCGGCTCATTTTTAGCAAAGAATGGAATATGACAAGTTTGGCAGGCAAGTGTTGCCGTGTGCGTGTTGATACGCTTGCTTTTATGGGGAGTATTTTCATGACAATTCTCACAGCCGATATGATCGAGGCCACCTGGTGAGACGCCCATGGCATTACCTGTGATCTGGTGCTGCTCAGTCGTGTGACAAGCCTGGCATTGGAAGTCATTACCGTCGGTATCCATATGTACATCTGTGGCTTTGTCGGGATAAGACATGGATGAGTCAAGATCGCCATGCTTCACCGCATCGCCACCACCACCATAGAAATGACAGCTACCACAGTTATCACGCACCGGAGCCCCCACGTTTTGTGCGACTCGCTCCAGGTTGACTTTAGCCAGAGGCTCTCCGGCGCCAACGGGATCTTTAACGTAAGTCCCTGTGGTGTCGTGACAAACCAGACAATCGACCTTAGTCATATCGGTAAAGTCGAAGTTATTGTCTTTCCAGCCATAGCCCGCATGACAACTGGTACATCTAGGCTCGTTACCTGAGATAGAAGTACAGAAGTTATTGATACTATTTTTCTTACCACGTTTGACCGTACGGCCCGGCAGTTTTTGTTCCAGCTCCCAGGTCCAATGTGACGACTTCATAAAGTCTATAGCATGATCTTCATGACATTCTATGCATTGCTGGGTCACTTGAGTCCCTTCGGTGAAGGGGCCCTCGATATAGTCTTTATGTTGATTCGCTGCGCTGGCTGAGCCACTGAATAAAGACAGGGCTGCCAACGCTAGGGCGAAGGGGATTAGAGTAAGTTTCATATTTTTTCTCCCACCCCGGCCGAAGCCGAGGGGCTGAGCTGGACTAGAAGTTAACGGTCAAAGATGCATTGAGATCAAATGCGGTATCGACAACAGGGAGCATGGAGTAAGCGCTGCCTGCGATAACCTCATCAATCTCTTGTGGTGCGCCGACGGGGGTGCCACTGCCTGTATACTCGAAATCGTAATAGAGGCCAGCGAGTTTGATGAACATGCGCGGGTTGATATCGAACATATAGTAAGCCTCACCCACATGTCCTCGAGTCGCTAACTTGCTACCGATAGGATCGTCTTGTGCCTGAGTGAAGGGGGTCCAATACTTAGAGCCATAGTTATACTCGAGACCGAACTTACCGTAAGGTGCAGGAATTTGAATACCTGCATAGAAACCGTAGCCATCTTTTGCACCGCTATCGTCGGCCGCGCTTGGCATCATGATAATTTCGCTAGCATCGGCATTGAGCTGAGCTTCAAACACGGCATCACTGAGCATGCCGCCGAACATACCTGCATTACCGTTTCCATCGGCGCGAGTCCATCCGCCAGAGACAAACCATTTCACATCGTTATCTTCTTCGCGAGTGAAGCCAATTCCACCGAGATAGATATCGCCAATGACACCACTGGGTTGTACCCGAGTCTGGAAGTTAAAGTTGCTGAATTTCTGCATATCTTGGTACATGGTTGGGGCAAAGATACTGGCAAGTTGTGTCGGGAATGCCATGGTGCCTTTGAAGCCATCGTTGACATCTTTGGCGCCGAACAGGGTAAATTGGAGGAAGTTTTTGCCATCATTAATCGCATCGATGTTGAAGCCACCGAGATGGGTGTCCTTAGTGACAATATCACCGAACATCTCGCCGTTACCGAATTGGGACTCGAAGCCTTGACCATAACAGAAGCGAACGACCTGGCCTTCTACACCTGTGATGTCACTCAAGTGATAGCCCGTGGTTAGACCATCGAAGTTAAAATTCACTAAGTGTCCCGAAGGTGTGCCACCGCGCTTCTCATTTTCACGATACTGGGTTGGTGGACCATAGGTTGAAGGTCGGCGTCCGATAGAGAGATAGAGTGGTGAGCCATTGATATTCTTCCAGTCGAAATAGGCACGTTCTACCCGTAAAAAGTCACCGCTTGGATTACCGCTGTTACTGCCATCCATGGTGAATGAACGCCAGGAGTCAAATACCTGCACACCAGTTGAGTCGCCCCAGTTTTTGTACATGCTCAGACGCCCCGAAAAACTGACGTTATCCCATACTTTGGCTTTCAGGTTCAGCCTGAGTCTGGTGGTGTAGAAGATATCGTTATCGATATCGTTATCGATATCTTGAGTTGTCTTCTGTGCTAAGACATAAGGCATGATCCCTTGTAGTTGACCACTCTGAAATGCTGCCGCTAGATTCGGATCGGCTGCCATCATCTTACCCAAGGGTGAAGTCGGGTCGTTTGGCATACCAAATGTGCCCGACATCGCCTTAGCGCCGAAGTCGCTGAAATTCACCTTTATCGCTGGGTTCCAGGTGACATTTTGATAATGGAGTGAGTGTGCTTTGGTGCGAAAATCCCCCGTGATAAGAATTCTGTCGAGTGCCGAGTGACGTTCATTGTTATCGACACGATCATTGATATCGTCGAGTTCAGTGGTGATATCTTCGAGCTGTTTTTTCAGCTCGGCAATCTTTTGGTTGTCAGTATCACCGGCATAAACCGATCCTGATAGTGCCAGTGCATTTGCAACGAGTAGTGATATTAAGGTTCTCATAACATCTCCTTGGGAGTGCTCGATCGAATTTTAGTGCTTGTCGAGTCGCTCATGAGCTAGGGCCTTAATTAAGCTTCAGACCTTATCTCTATTGATTAAAATCTGACTAACTGTTAACAAATTCAGGCTGATGGGAGGCCTGGGGAGTTCCCCCATATTTTTAAATTTGTCTTGATTAGTCTTTGATTAGTGCTTAATGGTTAACTCTATTAACCGCAGGTTTGTGGTTGGTCCGAGTCGGCCGCATGGTCGTAAAGGAACTGTTGAATATCTTTTAGATCCTTGTTAGACAGCGCATTGAAGGCTTCCTGATCGCCTTTATGTTTCAGACGCTTAAAGTAGCGATCCCACTGGCTCATGGTCTTACTCATTGGAGTGAGTTCTCCAGCTGTGTCACCTTGGCTGTGACAAGATTTACACTCTTTCTTGTACAGGTGCTTCCCCTTCTTAGGATTGCCCCCATCTGCTGCGTATACCTGAGCACTAAATGAGAATGCGAGTAGGATACATGCGCCTATTTTTATTGTCGGTTTCATCATCTTTTCCTTAGTCATCGGAGTACGTGACTTAACTTACTGTTAGCAGAACCGTTCTGCCTTGTTACGTAACTTATCAAAATGGAGTAGATGTTAACTTGATGTTGATCACTATTCATTATAAAAATCTAATTGATAAAAATATCATGAATAAAAATCTAATGAATGGTATTTGTGGGTTATTCCATTGAATTAGATGATATTTATTTTTATTGGTTTTATTTTCACGATTTAATTTAAATATTGATAAGTCAAAAATGAGATTTGAATCACTATTTTTATATCACTTAAGTAATAGTCGATATGTGGAGGTTGTTAAGGTTTTAACGGCTAGTGTAATTTCATCTGTGGCTTTGTCGTTTTGACATCGCTAGTCAAATTGAATCTAGATGTCTTTATGACACCACCATGTCATAAGGACATTTATTTTAATTGTCCTTATGACATTAATTCCCGGTGGGTAAAATGTAAAACACTTTAAATATAGTGAGTTATAACTTTGGCCCGGCTTGTGCAATAGGCTATTCAAGTTTAATAATTTAAGCATATTTGAGGTTTTACCATGGCTATTAAGGTCAAGAACAATATTCAATGGGTCGGTCAACGTGATTGGGAAGTACGAGATTTTCATGGTACTGAATATAAGACGGAAAAGGGTACCAGCTATAACAGCTATCTGATCCGAGAAGAGAAAACGGTACTGATCGATACCGTCGATCACAAGTTCTGTCATGAATTTGTGCAAAATTTGGAGCTGGAGATCGATCTGAAACAGATCGATTATATTGTCATTAATCACGCCGAAGAAGATCACGCTGGCGCCTTGGCGGCACTGTTGGCAAAAATCCCAGGCACACCTATTTACTGCACCGAAAATGCCATCGACTCTATTACTGGGCATCATCATCACCCTGAGTGGAATTTCAATATCGTTAAAACTGGCGATAGCTTGGATCTGGGCAACGGTAAGCAATTGATCTTCATCGAGACCCCAATGCTACATTGGCCCGACAGCATGATGACCTATATGACTGAGGATGCCGTGCTGTTCAGTAACGACGCCTTCGGTCAGCATTACTGTGACGAGCGCCTATTTAACGATGAGGTCGATCAGACTGAACTGATGGATCAATGTCTACGCTATTACGCCAATATCCTCACCCCATTCAGTCCCTTGGTGACCGCGAAGATCCAAGAAGTACTTAGTTTCAACTTGCCTGTCGATATGATTGCTACCGCTCACGGCGTAGTGTGGCGTGAAGATGCAACACAGATTATTCATAAATATCTAGAATGGGCCGATGAATATCAGGAAGACAGGATCACAATTTTTTATGATTCTATGTCTAACAATACTCGCATGATGGCAGATGCCATAGCGCAAGGGATCTATGATGTCGATCCCCAAGTTGCGGTGAAAATTTTTAACGTTTCCCGTCACGATAAGAACGAGATCTTGACCGGCCTATTTAGATCTAAGGGGGTACTTGTTGGCTCATCGACCATGAACAATGTGATGATGCCTAAGGTGGCCGGCATGCTGGAGGAGATCACGGGTCTACGTTTTAAGAATAAGAAGGCTGGCGCCTTCGGCAGTTTCGGTTGGAACGGTGGTGCAGTTGACCGTATCCACACTCGTCTGACCGATGCCGGTTTTGAAACAGTGCTTGGGTTGAAGACTAAATGGAAGCCAGATGGCAAGGCGCTGTTGGCATGTCGTGAGCATGGTAAAGAGGTCGCGCGCCAATGGGCTTTACATCCCCTTCAAGCACTCGATACCAAACAAAATACACCGGCAGTCAATGATCCTGTGATACCAGCCAAGCAGCCAGCAGAAACAGCCAGCCAAGCCGAAGTGGCTAGCGTCAGTACTACGGATTTTGCAGGGCAGAGCCTGGTATGTACTGTGTGTCAGTGGGTCTACGATCCTGCATTGGGAGAGCCTAACCAAGATGTCGCCCCAGGCACTGAGTGGCAAGATGTGCCGGACTATTTTCTTTGTCCTGACTGTAGTTTAGGAAAGGCTGTTTTTGAACCGCTTGCTAAAGAGGCCGCAGCATGAGTCTGCCTATAGTGATTATAGGCAGTGGTTTTGCCGCTTATCAGTTAGTGAAGACGCTACGCCGGCAAGATACACAACAGGCGATCACTGTGATCACCGCCAGCTGTGGCGATGATTATGCGAAACCCGATCTGAGCCATGTGTTCACTAAAGGGCAGTCGGCTAATGATCTGATTAAGATGAGCGCCGATGAGTTTGCCAAGACCTATGACATCACTCTGTTGCGTCGTAGCCGGGTAGAGAGTATAGATGCGAGGCAAAAAACGCTGCGCTGTAATGGTGAGTCGATTGCTTATCAGCAACTGATCTTGGCTACAGGTGCTAAGGCCCTAGTGCCCCCTTTTCAGGGGGACGCGATGGGGCGAATTATTACCCTCAATGGCTTGGAGGATTATGCGGCCTCTGAGGTCGAGCTGAAGAAGGCTCAATCTGTGTTGGTGATAGGCGCTGGCCTGATTGGTACCGAGATCGCAATGGATTTGGCCAGTGCGGATAAGCGAGTGATATTAACCGACAGGGCAGAGGCACTATTACCGAGTCTGTTACCCGATTTTGTCTCTGCGCAACTTTATCAGTCTCTGGGCAATCAAGGGGTGTCGATAGAACTGGGCACCCAAGTTGAAAGTCTGCGACAGGCAGAAGAATCTATCGCCATCAGTCTTGAAAACGGTCATGACTATCGAGTGGATGCTGTGGTGTGCGCTGTGGGACTGCGGCCGAATATTCGTTTAGCGGCAGAAGCTGGACTGAAAACTAATCGTGGTATCGTGGTGGATCGTCAATTGCGCACTTCAGATCCTCATATTTTTGCGCTGGGGGATTGCGCCGAAATTGACGGCAATGTGCTGGCTTTTCTGCAGCCGATACTGATGAGTGCTAATGCGCTGGCAAAAACCTTACTCGGTCAGGCCAGTAATGTGGCGCTACCGCCTATGATGGTTAAGGTTAAGACTCCGCGTCTCCCCATGCAGTTAAGTGGTAATACCGCCAATGCCGATGCAAATTGGCAAGTGAGCGCAAGCAGGGAGGGAATGACGGCCAAAGCCTTCGATGAAGAGCAGCAGCTGATTGGTTTTGTGGTTACCGGCAGTCATATGAAGCAAGGGTTTTCCCTGTTGCGTGAGCTTCCGCCAACATTTTAATCAATACCAATCAGTATAAAGATGTGACCGCTCAGCGAGAGTTTAGCGCTTAAGAGGCAAGGCAACGAGTGAAGAGCATAGTTATTCTACGTTTAAGCTCGTTAACACAGCATCAGATGCGCTAAAACTCGCCTTTCAGGAGTGTTTTTGGCTGCCTACTTCTTCGTTGAATAGATTCACAAGGGAACACCATTCCATCACCTATTCACCTTGAATTAGTTTGCCAAAAATAACTCTGAGTAGCTCACTTTCTTATACTGATTGGTATAAACTCAGTTTTATGCCCAAGAAAAACCCCGGTATCAGAGATGACACTGGGGTTTTTAAATAAATATAGAGTCTGTTCAGGCTCTTTGTTTACTATGACTTTCTACGGCTGTTGACGTGTTGGCGCTAATACGATTTCACGTACACAAACATTCTGTGGCTGCTCGAAAGCAAATACAGCAGCATCAGCAACGGCTGTAGGTTCAATCACGCCACCCATAAACTCTTTCCACTCTTGGTAGCCCGCTTTAATCTCTTCATTCGTCGTATGGCTAAGCAGTGCCGTTTCAACCGCACCCGGTGCGATAGTCACCATACGTACATCGTCCATTGCCACTTCTTCACGGATATTTTCCGTTAAGGCATGAACGGCAAACTTAGTTGCACAATAAGCGGCATGGTTAGGGAAGGTTTTACGACCCGCAACAGAACTGATGTTAATGATGGTACCGGTTTTACGGGCTTTCATGCCAGCAAGAACAGCGTGAATACCGTTAAGTACACCCATGACGTTAACGTTTAGCATCTGGCTCCACTCTGCTGGATCTTGCACATCGGCAGCGCCGAGTAACATAAGACCAGCGTTATTGATTAGGCCGCCAACGGGTCCGAATTTTTCTTCAGCTGTCGCAATCGCTGCTTTCATTGCTGTTGCATCAGTCACATCAACACTAATACACAGTGCATTTTCAAGCTTCAATGCTTGCATTGGCTCAACACGACGAGCGAGTAAAAGTAGTGGGTGGCCTTTAGCGCTAAATGCTTGTGCCATTGCTGCACCGATACCAGAAGATGCGCCTGTAATTACGATAAGTTGTTTCATCTGTTTATGCCTTGTAACTGAGTAATAAGGGGGATCGGCGAATGTTTAAGCCGTTCATTTAAGTTGCATGCATTATAGAAGTAGAATCATTGTTGATATATGCCTTAAAAAGAACATGATTATTTCCAGGTGACTACAAATAAAGTAATCTAAGCTAAGCCAGTATTGAGTACGGGTCCTTTATCGAAATCTAGTCAGCAATTGATGAAAGACCAATTAATACTAATGATCGAAATGACTGTGATGAGAGCTGAGCATGGGTAAAAGTGATATAAATCTAGCGGATATTAAGGCGTTTAGCGTGATTGCTGAGCTGGGAAGTTTTACTCGGGCGGCAGAGAAGCTGGATTGCTCACGATCTCACCTTTCGAAGCAGCTGACGAATTTAGAAGCTTGCCTTGGGGTAACGCTGATCACCAGAACGACGCGGGCTCAGCGTCTGACCGAGCAGGGCTCAGCATTTTTTAATCGCTGTAGAGCTGCTTTAGACAGCATTGATCAGGCAGTGGAGATCGCTGTTGATAATGCTCAGAGACTACAGGGAAGCATCAAGATTAACTGTGTCGGTGGCTATCTTGGTGAAGAGGTGGTGGCGAGCTTAATTAATGATTTTATTTTAAAATATCCCGGGATCTCGGTGGAGTTAGATTTTAGCAGTCAGCGGGTCGATCTGCTGGTGGATCAGTTCGATCTGGTTTTCAGGATGGGTGAATTAGAAGATTCTGGGCTGGTGGCTCGTAAGCTGATGGACATTACCAATTTGACGTTAGCATCGCCTCAATATCTAGAAGCTAGAGGAGTGCCTGAAGATCCTAAATCGCTCAAGGCTCATCAATGCATTACCGGCTCAGTCAATAACTGGTCATTTTTCCATATCGACAACAAAGATCGCAAGCTAGATGTGCATATCAATGGTGCTTTTCGCTGTCGTAATGGCAGAGCAATGAAGCATAGCGCAATAGTGGGCAATGGTATCGTTAGGCTACCTAAGGTCTATTGTGCTGAGGAGATAAACAAGGGGCAATTGGTGTCAGTTTTCGATGATTGGCAAATAGCCGATACTCCCTTCTATCTTCTCTACCATAAAGATAAATACCAGCCTGCGTTATTAAGGGAGTTTGTCAGTTTTACTGCCGAGCATTTTAGGGATTACGTGTATTAGCATTTAATCAATAACAGATAAATATCAGCTGTTTAAAAAAGATCAAAATAAATACCCAATAGTGTTGGTTTTTTGAGCGTTTATCGTACACAATTCTGAATGTTGGACTATCTTTAAATTCGACTGTTTATTACATCTCTCTACATTCTTTAATGAACTTATTTCAGAGCGCTAGGCTGAATTTTATTGAGTAAAAGAGAAGGAGTAAACATCAGAAAATAAAAATAAAGATAAGGGCTGAATGGATGAAAATGCTCAAACTCGCACTCTGCTGTGCACTCTTACTTTCTTCGATACTCATTTCGTTGACGGCTATCGCGGGTCAGCAATATTATGAGGCTCGAAGCGATGCTATGGGCGGTGCTGGTGTGGCCTCTTCAAATCGTGAAGGTGCAGCATTTATCAATCCAGCTCTACTTGCTCTCCAAGCGCCTAAGTTCAATAATTTTGCCATGTTACTCCCCGTTGTAGGTGCCGATGGCGCCGATAGCGATCAGATGATCGATAAGTTTGATTCACTGCAAGACTCCTATGATGCTTTAGATGCTGCGATTAATGCGAGTGATGCTGTAGCAGTCGATCTCCATAGAGATGATCTCGTTAACGATCTGGGATCCTTAAAAGATAACAATGCCTATGTCAGTGCTGGCCTGGGCTTTTCAATCGTGCTGCCTACTCATAGAATGCCGATGGCAGTGTTTTATAAAAGCTATATTGATGCCATTGGAGTCGCTGCAATCGCTGAGTCTGATATCGATAGTCTTAATGCATTAGATCCCAATAATCCACCCGTACTCGCTGATTTAGATTCACAAGGAGCTGTGGTTGCCGGTGGGGTGTCGGATCTTGGTGTGGCGTTAAGTTTTCCACTATCTATCGTCAATATGCCTATTGCTATCGGTGTATCGCCTAAGTTTCAACGCATAGATACTTATAACTACGTGGTGAGTGCCAATAACTTTGATTCTAGTGATTTCGATGACTCGCAGTATCGCAATGACGATACGACATTTAATGTCGATGTGGGCATTGCGATGGAGCCGCTATCTGGCTTAACGGTCGGTTTGTCTGGACGCAACCTTATCAAGCAAAATGTTGAAACCATAGAGAGCCAGGGCCGAAAATATACCTACCAAGTTGAGCCTCTTTTTACTGCTGGTGTGGCTTATGACTGGGATAGTCTTACGCTAACTTCGGATATAGATCTTAATGATCATAAACGCTTTAAAGAGTTTAGTGGTACTCAGTATTGGCGTGTAGGAGGAGAGTTGAAGGCGACAGATTGGTTTGCACTGCGTCTAGGTTACCGCCATGACATGAAAGATAATACCGCTAACATCTACTCATTAGGCACTGGCTTTGAATTCGGGCGAGTATTTTATCTCGACTTAACTGGCATGCTAGGTAGCGACGATGCCATCGGCGGGGTTTTACAAACGTCATATCATTTTTAAGAGCAGTTTCGAGGGCGCGACTGCGTCGCTGCGAGGCCGCTTCGCTATGAGTTCGTAAACTCACTTCGAGAGCGGGAACAAGTTCCCTTCGAGTTCGCCAACAAGTTGGCTGCGAGCAAAGAGTAGCAGCCTTTGGCCTGTCTTTTCTCGCAGCAGCTTTGCTGCGTCCTCGCAGGGCGAAGCCCGCACTCGAAGGCCACAGGCCGTCCTCGCAGTGACGAAGTCACGTCCTCGCAGCAGCTTTGCTGCGTCCTCGTAGGGCGAAGCCCGAACTCGTACCTTCTCTTAGCCTAATTCCATTATCGACTTTGCCGCCAATACCGTCGCACAGATTGAACATAATATGAGTGTTGCTTTGCGAGTCCTATCTTTATCAATTCGTCCAACCAGTCTTCCTGCTACTAAGTAACCTAAAATTACAGAGGGTAGCAGCATTAGCGATAGCCAGAGGTGCTTAATACTCAGTAAGCCAGTGATTGCCAGAATAGCTAGAGCTATCATGGAGCTGAAGATAAAGAAAGCCGATAAGGCGGCTCTAAACTGACGGGCATCTTTTCCTGAAAGGAGAATTGCCAGTGGTGGGCCACCGATAGCGGCGATATTGCCAAATACACCAGATATTATGCCTGCGCCAAATAGGCTCTTACGATTCACGGCTATGTTGAGCTTCAGCAAACTCAATATGACTGCCGTGGCAACAATACCCGATATAGCCAGCCCAAGAATGGCTTGTGGTGCATATATCAATAACCCTGCACCGATAAACCCTCCAGGTATTCGCCCAAGTAACGCATATTGCAAGCCATTAAACTCAAGGGCGCCTCGCTCTCGAAATAGGGTCAACAAGGAGATAGAGAAACCCATCATGATAACGGGGGCAGGCACCAATTCAGGATCGACAATATACAGTAGGGGAGAGGCGACGATGGCTAAACCGAAACCGATAAGGCTCTGTGTCAACGCGCCGCAGAAGATGATAAGGGAGGCTAGCGCTAGTGTCGTCGGATCTATCATTGCAAACACGGCGATTTCTCTCAATATTGGGCGATGTCTTGCTAAAACAACTAAGGATCGCATGGCGATCCTTAGTATATGACTGGTAAAGCGTTAAGTGAGTAGGGTTACTCTACATCTTCCCATTCGATACCCATCTGATCCATCAAGCGCTTCACTTCGGCTGGAATGGTATCTGGTTTATCTTTAGATAGATCATCATCGTTAGGCAGAGGTTGGCCTGTGTAAGCATGCAAAAATGCCTCACATAACAGCTCGCTGTTAGTGGCGTGACGCAGGTTATTGACCTGACGGCGGGTGCGTTCGTCGGTAAGAACCTTAAGTACCTTCAAGGGAATAGACACAGTAATTTTCTTTACTTGTTCATTCTTCTTGCCGTGTTCAGCATATGGGCTGATGTAATCGCCATTCCACTCAGTCATTGACTCACCTGTAAATTCAAAATTCGGGGCAGATTTTAACCCTTTAAATTGTGCAGTCAAATTATTGCCTCTTATTTATGACAATTGCAAATAGATTTCTACAAGTTTGGACGTCTAAACGGCTATAACTGGTTGACGCTGGCCTTTCGCTTAGGTACATTTAGACGTCCAGACATCTCTTTCCACTTTTTGTGGTCAGTATGGTGTTCAGTAAATAGTTTAGGAGTAGTAGATGACCGAACGTAAGTTAGCCACAATTGCAGTGCGCCAAGGGATTGAGTCCGATACCCAACATGGTGCCGTGGTGCCCCCTATCTATTTATCTACTAACTACTCCTTCGATGGGCATAAGAATCCCAGAGACTTTGATTACAGCCGCTCAGGTAATCCTACCCGTTCGATTTTAGGTGATGCGATTGCCGGACTCGAAAAAGGGGCGACAGGGGTTGTGACTTGCACAGGTATGGCAGCAATCACATTGGTGACCAGCTTGCTTGGCCCTGATGATCTGCTCGTGGTACCCCATGATTGTTATGGTGGTAGCTACCGTCTGTTTACCAACTTAGCCAAAAAAGGGGCCTTTAAGCTAGCCGTTGTCGATCAGACTGACAATAAAGCGCTTAATGCTGCGATAGCGCAAAAACCTAAGATGGTCTGGCTGGAAACGCCCTCTAACCCTCTGCTAAGAGTGGTTGATATCGAAGAGATCGCTAAAGCCTGTAAGGCCGTCGATGCGTTAGTTGTGGTAGATAATACCTTCCTGTCACCTATTCTGCAGCAGCCCTTGCTACTGGGCGCCGATATTGTTATTCACTCCACCACTAAATACATCAATGGTCACAGCGATGTGGTTGGTGGCGCCGTAGTAGCCAAAGATGCAGAACTCGGCGAGTTGCTTCACTGGTGGTCAAATACCTTAGGGCTGACGGGGTCGGCGTTTGATAGCTATCTGACCCTTCGCGGTATTCGCACCTTAGCGGTGCGTATTCGTGAGCATCAAGCCAATGCTCAGCGTGTTTTAGCTGTGTTAACTAACAGCAATGCGGTCGATAAGGTGTATTATCCAGGTCTTGCCGATCACCCTGGCCATGAGATTGCCGCTAAGCAGCAAAGAGGCTTCGGTGCCATGATCAGCTTCGAGCTTAAAGGTGGAGAAGATGAGCTGGTAGCATTTCTTGACAAATTATCTGTGTTTTCTGTCGCAGAAAGTTTAGGTGGGGTAGAGAGTTTAGTCGCGGTTCCTGCGACAATGACTCACAGAGCTATGGAGCCAGAGGCTCGAGCAGAAGCTGGGGTTAAAGAGACCCTAATCCGTCTTTCAGTGGGTATCGAAGATGCCGACGATTTAGTTGCCGATATTGAAGCTGGACTTGCCGCAGCGGCAAGTTGTTAATTTCGGTAGATAGGAGTTAAAGATGGCGCGTTGTCATTTGCATAAATTTGGTGGTTCTAGCTTAGCGGATGCAGATTGCTACCGCCGTGTTGCTCATATCCTTCTCACTCACGGCAATAGCGATGATCTCGTCGTTGTATCGGCTGCGGGTAAGAGCACTAATTTTCTTTATAAGCTACTAGAACTCAAAGACACTAAGCAGTTGTGGCAAGAAGAGCTACAAGTGCTGATTAGCTTTCAACAGAATCTGATCGAACAGTTGCTCTCTAATGAGCAAGCAAGAAGCTTAAGGGAACGCTTATCTATTGATAAATATCAATTAATTAGTTTGTTCTCATTAGATATTCTTAATGAATATAAACGCAGTGAAGTGGTGAGCTTCGGCGAGCGTTGGTCTGCGCGTTTACTCGCGGCCTTATTGAGAGAGTCTGGTGTTGCGGCGTCGGATATTGATGCAAGAAGCTTATTGATTGCCGATGAAGGTGCCGTTCCTCAAATCAGGCTCGATGAATCCCGCGAACGCGTACAGGCATCAGTTGCGAATCACCCTAATGAGCGTTTGATTATCACAGGCTTTATCTGTGCAAACAGGCACGGTGAGACCTTGCTATTGGGTCGTAACGGCTCAGATTACAGTGCAACCTTGATTGCCAGCTTAGCCGATATTGAACGTGTGACTATCTGGACCGATGTTGAAGGTGTCTTTAATGCCGATCCGAACAAGATTAACGATGCTAAGCTGCTTAAGAGTCTCTCTTTAGATGAGGCTAACCGTTTAGCACACTTAGGCTCACCAGTACTGCATAACCGCTCACTACAGCCATTATTTGATACCCAAGTGAGTCTGGCAGTACGTTCAAGCTATGCATCTCACACTGACTTTACGCTCATCGCGCCTAAGAGTTCTCAAGCTAGCGCGCCAGTGGTGACAAACCTTCCGAGTGTGTCGCTATTTACCTTCAGAATTGCCAGTGATATTGCAAATCTAGCAGACTTGCTCGAAGAGGCGGGTCTGTTGCCGCTTGCTCATTGGAAGCTGGCACATAATTGCGTCGAACTTGCCTTTACTCACGAGAATCAGAAACAGGTTCAAGCAATTTTAGAAACCGAAGCGCTGGGGATCTCAGACTTAAGTCAGAGAGATGATTTAGGCTTAGTGGCGTTAGTGAGCGCCGATGCAGGGCTTTATCGACGCGGCTTTGCCCGATTGTTAAGTCGTGATGCCAGACCGCTATTTAAAGATGGCTTAAGTTTGGTGACCTTAGTACCAACATCGCAAGTCAATTTACTCACTCAGAAGGTGCATCGTCGCTGCGCTGGACCGCGTAAGCGCATCGGTGTGTTGTTATTGGGTATTGGTAATATTGGTGAGGCCTGGATCGATCTGTTTAGCCGAGCTTGCGTCGCGTTAAATAAAGAGTTAGAAGCCAGCGTTGAGCTAGTAGGGCTACTTAGCTCTAAGAAGGCTTTGTTAAAAGAAGAAGGTATCGAGCTAGATTCTTGGAAAGAGGTATTTGAGCAACAGGCTACACCTTGGTTATATGATCATATGTTTGAGCAGTTACAAGCGCTCGATTGTGATGAGATCATCGCCTTAGATATCAGTGCCAGTGCCGATTTGACTCTGCAATACCCTGAGTTTTTCTCTCGTGGGATCCATGTGGTTAGTGCGAACAAGCTAGCGGGATCTGGTCCTTTGGCTTTTTATCGTGAACTTAAACAGCAACTGGGTAATCGCAGACTGTTCTGGCGCTATAATGCGAGTTGTGGGGCAGGTTTACCTGTGCAGCACGCGCTTAATGACCTACATAACAGCGGTGACACCATTGAGGCTGTTGGCGGGATCTTCTCGGGAACCTTATGCTGGTTGTTTGAGAAATATGACGCTAAAAAACCTTTCTCTGAACTGGTGTTAGAAGCCAAGGGCTTAGGGATCACTGAGCCAGATCCTCGTGATGATCTTTCCGGTCGTGATATGCAGCGTAAGTTGCTTATTCTGGCTCGCGAGATAGGTCATGAGATAGAGCTTGAAGATATCGAGCTTAACTCATTAGTGCCTGCGGACTTAGCCGATATTCCATTAGATCAGTTCTTAAGCCGGATCTCAGAACTTGATGGACAGATGCTGCAACAGTTTCAAGCCGCAGCAGAGCAAAACAAGGTATTGAGATATGTCGCTGGGCTTGATGTTGTCGATGGGCAACTAAAAGCCGCTGTCGGTATCGAGTGGGTCGATTGTGAGCATGCCTATGCCAATCTGACCCCAGGCGATAATGTGTTTGTGATCCGTAGTGTCTTTTATCAGGACAACCCTTTGATTATCAGAGGGCCAGGTGCAGGACGAGAAGTGACTGCAGCGGCTGTGCAATCAGATCTTGCGCAGATTTGTCGGGATTTGGTGCAGGAATAAAGCAGGACGCTGCGCTTCGAGTTCGTTCGCAGGCTCACTGCGAGAGCGCTGCGCTACGAGAACGGGAACAAGTTCCCTTCGAGTTCGCCAACAAGTTGGCTACGAGATAAAAGCCAAATCTTGTCCTCGCAGGAACGAAGTTCCGTCCTCGAAGGCGTTTCTCAGCCGTTCTCGCAGCTGCTTTTCTTCGAGTATGTTCGCAGGCTCACTGCGAGAGCGCTGCGCTACGAGAACGGGAACAAGTTCCCTTCGAGTTCGCCAACAAGTTGGCTACGAGATAAAAGCCAAATCTTGTCCTCGCAGGGCGAAGCCCGTCCTCGGAGGCGCTTTCCAGCCGAACTCGCAGTGACGAAGTCACGTTCTCGTAGCAGCTTTTTTTCAAGCTGGCTGCGAGTAAGATCAAAAGCTTTTAAGCTTCTGACTTTTCTTTTCCTCGTAGTCGCAAAGCGACGTACTCGGAGGTGCTTTCTGCCGTTCTCGGAGGGCGAAGCCCGTACTCGAAGGCGTTTCATAGCCGAACTCGCATCCTCGCATCCTCGCAGTGACGAAGTCACGTCCTCGCAGCAGCTTCGCTGCGTCCTCTAGCGACAGCGTCGCGTCTTCATTATATCTTATTAATATTTAGTCCCCTGTTTGCTATTGACTTCAATCTCATTTTCTCTAGTATGGACATATAGACGTCCAAACGTCTAAAAAGATTTGTACTAGGTATCTTATACAGTAGGTATCCATTACCGCTAGTGCGAGCGTTTAGATAGCTAATTTGTAAAGTGTCGTAAAGGGATAAGAAATGGGTTTTCATCATGCACAACATGCAACATCACTAAACCAGAGCTTGGCTGAGCTGAATGGTGATATTAACGTTTCTTTTGAATTTTTCCCTCCTGCTTCACCTGAGATGGAAAAGATCCTCTGGAATTCAGTTAGACGACTAGAGCCGCTCAATCCAAAATTTGTTTCTGTCACTTACGGTGCTAACTCTGGCGTTCGTGACCGTACCCATGGGGTTATTGAGCGTATTCAGAAAGAGACTGATCTGGTTGCTGCGCCGCACCTGACATTAGTCGACGCAAGTGATGAGGAGCTAAAAGAGCTTGCTAAACATTACTGGAACACTGGTATTCGCGATATTGTTGCGCTTCGTGGCGATCTGCCCGAGGGTAGCCCGAGGCCGACTCGTTTCGCTAATGACTTAGTACGTCTACTACGCTCAGTCGCCGACTTTGATATCTCAGTGGCTGCCTATCCCGAAGTGCATCCTGATGCGAGAAATGCCCAGGCAGATCTGATTAATCTAAAGAAGAAGATCGATGCAGGTGCTAACCGTGCAATTACCCAGTTTTTCTTCGATGTAGAGTCTTACTTAAGGTTCCGCGATCGTTGTGTTGCTGCAGGTATTGATGTCGAAATTGTCCCAGGTATTCTTCCGGTAACTAACTTTAAGCAACTTAAGCGCTTTGCTGGCATGACTAACGTCTCTATTCCTAGCTGGTTACACAAACAGTTCGAAGGCTTAGATGATGATCCGGCCACTCGTCAGATGGTAGGTGCTAACGTAGCTATCGACATGGTTAAGGTGTTGTCCCGCGAAGGCGTAAAAGATTTCCACTTTTATACCCTTAACCGTGCTGAGTTAACTTATGCCATTTGTCACACCTTAGGCGTACGTCCTGGGCGATAAATTTTAGCCGCTAGGTTATAAACCTATAAAGTGACAATTCGAATGCCCACTCTTTTGAGTGGGCATTTTTGTCTGGAATTAGATATTTATCGAAACTTCATGTTAGTTTTAGATCAAGCAAACATTTATACCGATTGGTATTAGGTATTAGATATTTAGGGAAGAATGTCATGAGAATTCTAGTCGTACTCATTTTATCTGGATGCATTACGGCGTGTAGCGGGGTTAGGTTCCAATCGAATATCAGCCCTGATTTAGCTGAACATGCTCAAAGCGTTGCGAACGCTGATAAAGTTGTCGAATACAGTGTGGAGGAGATCCAGCGCTATCAAGCAAGGGATTTAGGGCTATTAGTTGCTTCTTCATGTCAGCAAGAACTGCTCTCAGCTAAACCTTCCAAGTATTCTATTAAGCGCGACCTTAAATATCAGACTCAGAACTTAGGTGGCAATGGATTTGTCATCATGGAATGCAGTAATGATAGGTATGCTGGTTGTTATGCTTATTTGGAGTGTAGAGCGCTAGCCTATGACGTTGATTATGGCAGTCGTTAACTTGGGTTAAAATAGAATGATACAAGTAAAACATAGATACAAAGCGAGCTGTCACTGTGGTGAAGTTGTGCTTAAATTAACCTTACCCGAAGGCTTAGTGGACCCTCGTCGATGTGATTGTTCTATGTGTAGGCGTCGTGGGACAATAGTCGCTTCAGTCCCCTTAGCTGATCTTGAAGTGGTTAAAGGGCAAGAGTTACTCACTCTTTATCAGTTTAATACTCATAGCGCTAAACACTTTTTCTGCTCAAAATGTGGGATTTACACCCATCATCAAAGACGCTCTAATCCCCACCATTATGCATTTAATGTGGCTTGCTTAGATGGTGACGATCCCTTCTCACTGCATCAACTACTGAAAGAAGGCGTTACGTTAAAAGATGGGGTTAATCATCCAAGTGACACACCTACTTATGACTAACTCAAGAGCAATTCATGAGTGAAACATGTGTACTAATGAATAAATAAGTGAATAAAGAAGTGAATAAAAAACCGGATAAACAAATGGATAGCCAGGCTCAGTGCCCCTTGTGTCAAAGAGCTAATGGCTGCGCTGTTAATCAGGGTGGGAGCATTAGTGAGTGTTGGTGCAGTGAGGTCTCTTTCCCTTCTAGAGAGCAGATCCCAGAATCTCAACTCGCTAATAACACCTGTATTTGTAGAACCTGCATTGAAAAACTCAAGCAGGAGGAGCTGTTAGGTATCAAACGTATTGATTGATACCTGTGTCTACTTTACTGGGGTCATATAAAACTTACAGCTTAATAGACCGCCGAAGAGATAAGATTTACCCCACGCTGAAAACAACCATCTGTCAGTCTTTTATGCGCAATACCGTGAAGCATGAAGGAGATATTATAGCGATTGCCTTTCACTGGCAGTTTACTGATGACAGCTCCTCTTACGATATAGCTTTCGGTATGGGTAGCGACATCCTTCTTGCGTTCAATCGCTGTCACCTTATAAACCGTGGTGTCTAGCTTTTCATCACCATCAACGACCATCGCCATCTGCCCAGGCTTGACCTGTTTCCAGTCTTCGTTCATTGCGTCGATGGCTTGATTATCATCAAGATCAAAGATGATAGGGTCGCTCAATACCTCTTGGTTACTGTCCGTTTTATCCTCTGTTTCACCGTAGGCTCTTTTGTAGTCGCGGCCTTTTAAGTTATTAAAGTAGATCATTTGTGTCTCGAGATAGATTAGCTATGCTTTAATAAAACATAAAGATATACATCTGTATAGCCTGTTTTTGTAAAACACTGCTTTGAAGTGTCAGTGAACGTAAGCATTAGTTTAGTTTTCAGCTATATATCTGGCGTGAAAATGTTCGATGATAAGAGGTACTGCTGACTGTCATGAAAGAGCTTGTTGTGAAAGAAGTGGCCTTGAAAGACAAGAGCTGCCATCGAATCGGTTTACTGGTCTTTGTGGCGATATTTCTTTGCGGGTTAAGCTCGTGTCAATTTAGCCGTGAGCAGCGGATGAAAGAATCATACTCCGTGCTAGTGCTACTTGCTCATCCAGATGATGAGACTTGGGTTTCGGGAACATTGGCTAAATTGGCCGATAGAGGGCTTGAGGTTATTCCTGTTTATGCGACCTCAGGAGGTAAGGGAAGTGATCGTTTAGATCTGGGATTATCAGGTACTAAACTGGCTAAGATGAGGGAGCTTGAAGCCATTAAGGCATGCCAAGTGCTAGGTGTGAGCCCGCCTATCTTCTTGCGCTTTGCTGATGGCAAGTTAACCCATCTTCAATCTCAGCTATCTAATAAATTTAAAGTGATTGTCGAGCGAGTGAACCCGGCATGGGTCATATCATTTATGCAAGGTGGGATCACTGGTAATCGAGATCATAGAATAGTGAGTAAACTGATCACACGAGATCACTCTACCCGTGCTGTCTATTTTGGGCTATCCGATACCCGAGCAAGGTCTTTGAGCCATGCAGCACAGAAGTTTGACTTCAATTACTCTGTCACGGCGCCGGTTGATGATAATGAGGTAACTCATCGAGTCGATGTATCTCAATACACCCATTTACGTATTCAGGCTATGTCTCAGCATATAAGCCAATTTCCGCCTGTTATGATAAATGCATTTACAGATTTTGTTAGTGCTTCATCTTTTGAAGAGTTAGTAGTGTCAGATGATGTAGAGAACCCTAAAGCGTTAGAAAAATATCTAGATTGACACAGCTTTACCTTTTTTTACCTCCTTAGCTATTTCTCTAATGTGACTGATATACAGCGTGCGATAGCTTTCGGCGGTGATATTTCAATTTCCATGAGCGCCGGTGACTGTATTGTTCAAGCCAATGATATCCCTAACCATGACTTTAATGATGCGGAGGCAAGCTTTGCCACTAATGTGTCAGAACAAGACTCTAACTATGTGCTAACGAGCCAACCTCAGCAGGCGCAGAATAGTACAGCTTTAAACCTAGGAGTGACCAATGCTGTGATGCTCAATGGGGTGGTGATCGATCTGTTAGCGGCGGCCTGTTATGGCGTAGGTAACGAGCCATTAGGGCTGGAGAAGATAGGTTGTGGCCAAGATCAGAGTGATAACCCTTGGCGTTACGACCCTATGTCAGCGCTAAATAACTTTGGCACAGATGCACATAATGCTCATGTGCAACCTGATGGCACCTATCACTATCATGGCAGCCCTATGGCTATGTATGATCTGGACTGTGAAGCCACAGGCGAGGCATCACCTGTCATCGGTTTTGCCGCCGATGGCTTCCCAGTATTTGGCCCCTGCTTTCAAGAGCCTCAGAGCAGTTTAGTGCGTAAAGCAGAGTCAAGTTTTGTGCTCAAAGGTGATGGCACAGCAAGACAAGCGGTGAACGGTTATACAACGCCAGTTGCAGGTGTGGGTGGCATCGTCAGTAACAATTACGATGGCCAGTTTAGGGGGGATTATGAGTTTTTATCGGGGCAAGGCGATCTTGATGAGTGTAACGGTATGACTATCGATGGCCAGTATGGCTATTACATTACTGATAGTTATCCTTGGGTGCTTAACTGTTACCAAGGTGAGCTGGATGACTCTTTTAGTAAGATGGGGCCAGCATTAACCAACCTGCTGCACAGCCATTAGCTCTTGATTACAGCCATGAGCTTTTGATAGTCGCTGCGCGAGAAAACTCACGCAGCGACGATGAAGTTTCTAGTTAGTTATTGATTGCTCAAGTCGATCATTGCCTGAGTGATGTCGCCGGCAAGATTGGGGTCATCGAGCTTAATGCTAACCGGTTTGCCATTTTCAATTAGGTCGTAGAAGTTGACATTAAAGCGGGTAAACACATCGCCCCACGTATATTCTAAGAAAGTGGTTCCTGTCTCTAGGCTCTGACTGATGGTCCACTCGGTGGCATACTCTGTCATTTTACCGTCGACGATTCTGTTAGGTGCATCATGGGGCACCTTGACGACAGTGGCCTGTAACTTCATCAGGCCATTAATGGTGCTTTGAGGCTCGGTTAAATGCGATAGAAAGTAACGGGCATGCAGGTATCTTTGCTCCGGACTTACGTTACCTTTTTCACCTATGATGCTTTTACCATCAGATGATTGTAACGCTTGCTTGGCCCAGACCTTATCCCAATTATCTATGTGTGCTTTTACGCTAGGTTGATTGGTCATCACTTTAGCGTCATCACCGGTATACACATTCACACCTTCAGGATCTAGCTCTATGATGGCGCGATCGCCAGACTTGTCCGTCACAGTCCAATGAAACTTTGGCGCGATAGGCAGCCCAGGAAGCTCGACTAAGGTGGATTTTATCTGTTCAATATTGGCGATGACCTCCTTTACACTGGCAAAGTTAGTCGCTAAATATTCACCATAGGTAAGTTGAGATATGCTGCCTTCGACTCGTTCACCCATAGCCATAGGACCATAGTATAAGACGCTAGCTCGCATGCCTTCACTATTGACCACATCATGCACCAAGCCACCATAAGAGAAGACCCCGGCAATGGTGTACTTGGTTTTATAGCTGCCACCCGCTTTATCTAATCCCAGAAGCAGCCGCTCAGAACCTGCAGGCAGCACTCTAATCTCGCCCTTGGTGGGCTCTAGCCAGTCATTGGTTCGACTAATCAAGGTGCCGAACTCTTTGGTGTTCCAAGCAACGTCAGTACAAGCTTCAACGTTAAAAGAGCTTGCACTAGCAAGACCCAAGGTGATCATGCAAGCAAGTGCTGTAGAGTGAGTTTTCATAGGTATGCCTCTAGTCATCAATGTACCGCTATCATATGTGGTATATTTCATGAAAACACATCACATTTGATGGGTTAGATCCACGGTGCGGAGACGAGTTATGAGCTTAAGCTATGAGCAGGTAAGGGCTTTTGTCACGGTTGCTGAAACGGGTTCATTCAGTGCCGCTGCCAGAGTTTTAGACAGAGACAGATCAACGCTCAGTCAGGTGATCGCCAATTTAGAGATAGATCTAGGTTATGGGCTTTTCGATCGCTCGGCAAAACTTCCGGTGCTGACCCGAGATGGCCAAGCATTGTTGAGTCATGCTAAGAACTTAGCGGAATATACCTCATCTTTTGAATCATTGAGTGCCAGCATAGGCAAAGGAATTGAGAGCGAATTAACGATTGTGCATTGTGATTTGATCCCCAAAGAGCTGATAACCCTAAGCGTTCAAGCCATTCGAGCGCAATTTCCTGATACCAATATTCATTGGCTTCATCGAAGTCGAGAGGAGATCATTGCAGAGTTAGAGGCTGGTGAGGCAGATTTGGGCTTAGGCATCGCTTTTAAAGCTAAGGCGATAAGTCGGATGGAATATATTCACTTGGCTAACTTACACTTTATCCCCGTCGTCGGGGCTAGCCATCCATTGGCAAAAGCTGGCGAGAGAGAAAAAGTGGGCATTACCCAGCTGAAAGAGTTTAGGCAGCTAGTACCCGAGGATTGCATCACTGCAGAGATGCAAACCACAGTCGTTTTATCGCCCCATTATCAAAGAATCGAAAATATGAGTGTGCTAAAAGCTTTGCTGGAGATTAATGAGGGCTGGGCATTCTTGCCTAAAGGTCTTGTCCATGATGAACTGCAACAAGGCGTACTAGTCAGGTTAGATGTCAAAGAGCTTAATCAGGCGCTCGCGTTCCCGTTAAGCCTGTGGTCATTTAAATCTAAAAATCCTACCCCAGTTAGGCAAGCTTTAATTAAACGTATTTGTGAAGTTATGAGCGAACTTGTCGGCAAGTATCAGCAAGTTTAAAGCGAAAATAACAACTTAAGACGATAGCTCAAGTTGTTTCTCTGTCGACAGTTGCTCTTCTAGCCAGTTAATGGCGTTTTCATTGCCGTCATTAACTCCAGAGAAGAGGCGAATGTTAAGTTCATCAATTTGTCTTCTCTGGGTGAGTTGTTGGGGGAGTTTGGCATCTTGCTCGTTATAAAATACAACGGCTGTAGCCCTCAAGTGCTCGTGAGACGCCATGCAAAGTTGTGCCTCAAATGAGTAAGTATATTGATGCTGTTTGTTGACTAAAAGGGCGTAATCATGATTGAAGGTTTGGCTCATGTACTCGTCAAATTCGCCTAGCATTTCGAGGGTGACTTCGACTCCTGGCTCAATCGTTACTTGGGCAATGTTGTGTGTTAACAGCTCGACCGAACAACCAAAATTGAATTTATGCATATGTTCTTTCCTTGGAATTATTATTTATATAGCGCCATAACAGCTTAGTATAGAAAAGTAAAAACTGTAAAATGTATGCGGTTACATTTACCTTAGATAATGCTGACGAAAGTGGATATTGCAATCAAATAGACAGTGTTTCTGTATTTTATTTCTATGTATTAGGCGATTAGAAAAGATGGAAGTTCATAGATGAAAAAAATTTAATCCGGTTGATGTTCAACTTAAATGTGATGTTAGCCAGTTTAGTGCAGTTTGGGTTCCCAGTTTAGTCGCTGGAAACGTCTTGATGTTAATGTTATCCATCTTTCTTCTTTTATTGAACTGAGGAGGGATCTTCTCTCTTTGTAGATCGTGATATAAGACGGCGATGGCTTTCTGTTTTTCTAATGAGCCTAAACATAATTCTGCTTCATAGGTGTAGCTATACTGGTTTATCTTGTTGACCAAGAGTGCAAAAGAGTCTGGATAGTACGCATCTAAGTAGCTATCAAGTTCCTCAACCATCTCTAGGGTCAGCTCGATATTGTTATCTACAATGACCTCAGAAATGTTGCCTTCCAAGTGATTAATTGTGCACCCAAAGCTTAAGCTAGGCATCTCCTTCACCCTTAATGTTATGTTACCTTGATTGTGCTCGTTATGTTCAATATAGAGTATTAAGTCTTGAGGGTAAATTAACCAATCAAGCCTATCCGTTTTATTCAAGATAGTATGATTCTTGTTATAGCGCCTGATAATACGAAGAGAAATTGAATGGAAAAAGTTGACGCTGTGGTGGTTGGTGCTGGTGTTATTGGTTTAGCGATAGCCGCTCGATTAAGTAAAAATTTAGCTAATGTTGTTATTATAGATAAGCATAAGTCCTTTGGTGAAGAGACCAGTAGCCGTAATAGTGAAGTGATCCATGCGGGGATCTATTACCCTCAGGATAGTCTGAAAGCTAAGTTATGTGTCGAAGGCAAGCAGGCGTTATATCGCTACTGTGACCTAAGGGGAGTTCCCTATAAGCCCATAGGTAAGTTAATCGTAGCTACTACGCATGATCAGCAGTCAAGCTTTGAAGCTGTGATAACGAGGGCTGAGGCAAATGGTGTCACAGACCTCATCAGGCAATCGTCTCGCCAATTACATACATTCTCATCTGAGTTAAAAGCCACGGCTGGCTTATTGTCTCCCTCTACGGGCATTATCGATAGCCACAGCTATATGCAAAGCCTGCTGGCTGAGATTGAAGCTAATGGAGGCAGCTTTGTTCCTAAAACAGGCTTTGTCGCTGCAGAGCCAGATGATAAAGGTTTTGTTATTCACTTAGACATAGAGGGTGAACCATTAAAGATTAGAACTCGTTATCTTATCAATAGTGCAGGTTTATATAGCACTCAGGTTGCATCAAGTATTCAGGGAGTGGAAAACAGTCTTATTCCGCAGCTTCATTGGTGTAAGGGTCATTACTTCTCCTATAGTGGCAAGAGTCCTTTTTCAAAGTTGGTCTACCCGGTGCCAGAGATTGCTCTCAAAGGCTTAGGCATCCACGGGACTCTGGATATGAGTGGCCAGCTCAAGTTTGGCCCCGATACCCAATATATCAGCGATAATACAGAACCTGATCACCATGTATCCCCAGCATTAAAACCTAAGTTTGTTGAGGCTATAAGGCGGTACTTCCCCAATATCGACCCCGATAAACTGCAGCCGAGTTATTCAGGAATACGACCGAAACTTCAGGGGCCTAACGCTAACTTTGAGGATTTTAAAATAGAGAGTTGTGCTAGCCACTCGATTAAAGGCTTGATCAACTTGTATGGGATTGAGTCTCCTGGCTTAACGGCGAGCCTGGCTATCGCCGACTATGTCGCTGCCAGCTTAGAGGGAAAGAGTTAGAGAGTTAATGATGAAGGCAGGAACTGAAAAAGTCAGCAAGATATTAAATTAATAGACTGCTTAAAACTGTACTAAATTTATAGTTAGTGCAGTACAGGAATTCTCTTATGGACAAGTTTAACGCTAACTTGAGGTGTTCGGATGAGAACCGTCAGAGTCGATTGGTATCGGTTGCTTGGTTATAGTCTGCTCTTCTTACTTTTTTCCTTGATAGTAACCATAGGTTTTGTTTTCTCATTAACTGGTGAGATGAAGCACCTTCTACAACTTAGAGTACACCTATCGGGTATTGAACTGGCATTTTCCTTAGCCATGTTTATCAGTATCCCTGTGCTGATGTTCCGTTTTAGCTTCTTCTTTTATCGAATGGTAAAGCGAGGAAGGCGAAATGGTATCGGTATAATCTGTTATCAAAACCTGTTCAACCCATTTAACTTTCTGCTCTTCCCCAGCCTACTTAATCACATTGGGCTGGAGTCCAGGAGGCGATGTATCGTCTCTGTCACACTGCTTCTCATACTCTATCTGGTCGTATTCTTCGATACACAGATTAAGCCTGCATTGATGGGGTTGAGCTAAGTGACTCAAGATTTAACAAAACACAAAAAAGTTAGATGCAATAAACATCTTTGCTGGTACTAAATTTTTGGAACTTAGAATGAAGTTTTGAGGAACAGAGATGCGTTTTTGAATACTTTCTTTAACTCTTATCACAACTTTCTTAGGCTCATCTTCTATATGCTTAAGTTTCCACAATGCCTTGTGGTAATAAATGACTTTCTTGCGTCGAAGGGTGAGCTTGCCTGTTGGGTTAGTGGACAGTGTTTTATGGTAAAAAGCCAGTTCTCGTCTTCCTCGGACTTGTTGTGGAAAGCTTTCCACAACAAGCCTGTTATGAACAAAATCTAAAACAGTGTCTTTTAGTATGCCTAAATCTCTCAGGCTTCTTCCTATCCTATGGCCTACACCTGGAATTTTGAGTTTGTTAACCTCACATGTGAAACGTTGCATATGGAGACGATCGGCTTTAAACAGAGGGTCATAAATTATAGTTAGTGGTGTTTTACAAGCTGCTGCATCATTGTTAAACCCAGTGTATTTGGTCTCCTTATCAGCTTTTATTACTTTCGGGTCCCAAGGAGCAACTTGCGCCGAATAAGAGCTTAAAGGCATCATTAGCAGGGCTCTATCTAACTTTAATGCATTAGCATGTAAGGCTGCTGCAAAACCTCCCCTACTTATTCCATAGCCTATTCTTTCTGGAAATTTGCAGAGAAGCTTACCAAGCTGTTTGATAAAGTTCTGTAGTTCGATAGAACGATAATATTCATCTTTATTGATATGAGTAAATGAGATGACATTTATCTGCTGCTTAGTGAAAAAGTTAAATCCCCAGGGATGCAAGCTCTCATCGACCTCCTGCTCAGTCATTCCTTCAGAGCCTGGTGGGAATGTGATCACCACAGGCGCATCAATATCGATAAGTCGATATTGAACGAGGACATTACCAATGCGTTGGCGAATTGTCTGGTGAAACTTTAGCAAAATAGAGCCTTTGTTGTAGCGGTAAGCGCATCACACTTTTGTATCTAGCGTGAGGGACTTAATCTTCTGATGGCATATTATATTTTTAATTATTACTTAAAATCGTGGCGGAATTGATGTTTGTGCGATCTGGATCACGCTCAGTTTTTGTGGTGTTAACCTTGTGTATTTTATGGTTTTAATAAGGTGATTAACTTGTTTTTACTCTGAAGCTGAAAGGTTTTATGCTTGCGCAGTATGGGTTGCTGTAGCGTGAATTTGGTTGCATTTGATAACGTGTGTATCAGTGGTTGGGAGGGGGAAGAGTAAGTCATGGTCACTTGTTTAGCGAGGGGATACATATTTTCGACATGCCTTATGGTAAGTCGCTCTTACAGTCGCTGCTAGAAGCCGTGAATGCTATTTCATTTAGTTTTAGTCGGGAATTGGTATTAGATTGCAGAGTGATTAAAAAGCATTTCATTGAGACATAAAAAAAGGAGCCATAGGCTCCTTTTTTACATCGTAAATTTAGCGGTAATTAGCTCTCTTTAGAGGCATTACCCTTACGATGTGGCTTTCTGTCACCTGAAGGACGACGGTCGCCAGAAGGCTTACGTGGACGACGTGCAGGACGGCTATCGCCACCAGCAGGTAGTTCAGCGCCTGCTGCTTCACGGATGTTCAAAGGTCTACCACAAACACGAACTTTTCTAAGGTGCTCTAGTACGTCTTTTGGCATTCCGTCAGGAAGGTCAATCGCTGTCACGTTGTCAAATAACTGGATTTGACCGATGTAACGGCTGTCGATATTTGCTTCGTTGGCTACTGCGCCTACGATGTTACCAACACCAACACCATTATCACGACCTACGTCGATGATGTAACGGCACATCTTAACGTCTGGATTGTCCTTAAGCGAGTCAGCTGAACCTAAATCAGTAGGAGTTGGACGCGAGTCACGACGTGGGCGCTCACTGCGTTCACCACGATCACGTGGGTTACGGTCATTACGGTCATTGCGGTCACGAGAGTTACGATCATCACGGCTATCACGCTGACGTTCGTGAATCGATGGTAACTGTAGAGGACGATCTTTCTGAACTTGCTGCAGTAATGCTGCTGCAAGTACATCGGTATCAACTTCTAGCTCTTGACAAAGTTTTGCTACAGCACCCTTCATGAAATCTAAAGAGTCTTTAGCGATAACTTCAGCAACTTGCTCACCTAGACGAGATAGACGACGCTCGGTCACTGTTTCTGGGCTTGGAACATCCATTGGTGCGATGCGGCTCTTCGTTGCACGTTCGATAGTGCGTAGCATACGCATCTCTCTGTGTGTAACAAAAAGAATCGCCATACCTGTACGACCAGCACGACCTGTACGGCCGATACGGTGAATGTAAGCTTCAGTATCATATGGGATATCGTAGTTTACAACGTGTCCGATACGCTCAACATCAAGACCACGAGCCGCGACGTCGGTTGCAATAATAATATCTAGCTTGCCACGCTTAAGCTGGTCAACAGCACGTTCACGTGCTTGTTGATTCATATCACCGTGTAGAGGTGATGATGCGTAACCGCGGGCTTCTAATTTTTCAGCTAGCTCAACACAACTGTTACGAGTTCGAACGAAGATGATAATACCTTCGGTCTTCTCTACTTCTAAAACACGTACCAGTGCTTCAAGTTTGTTGTGTTGTGAAACTTGTACAAAACGCTGTTCAATAGTATCAACAGTTGCGGTTGTCGCAGCAATCTTAACGTGTACAGGCTCAGACAAATACTTGTTAGCTACACGCTTAATCTGCTCAGGCATAGTTGCCGAGAATAGCGCAAGTTGACGTTGCTTAGGTGTATGCTCAAGGATCCATTCGATATCATCGATGAAACCCATTTTTAGCATCTCATCGGCTTCATCAAGCACCATAGCTTTTAATGAATCTAGCTTAAGTGTGCCACGACGCATGTGGTCCATAACACGGCCAGGTGTACCGACGATGATTTGTGGTCCACGACGCAAGGCATTTAATTGCTGATGCATGCTCTGTCCGCCGTAAATTGGCAGAACGTGTAGACCTTTCATAAATTTTGCGTAGCTACCAAAAGCTTCTGCGACCTGAACGGCAAGTTCACGTGTAGGTGCAAGTACCAAAATTTGTGGGGCATTTGTATTTGGATCGATGCTGTTCAGTAGAGGCAGTGCGAAAGCACCTGTTTTACCTGTACCGGTTTGCGCCTGACCTAAAATGTCTTTTCCGGCCATGAGAGGATCGATACTCGCAGCCTGGATTGGAGTTGGTTTTTCGTAGCCGAGCTCGTCAAGAGCACGCAACAAAGGCTCGGCAAGACCGAGTTCGCGGAAAGTTTTTTCATTGGATGACATGGGTTGTAGCCTTGTGGAATAGCGAAGTACTTTTTAAATTAAAGCACTTATGTTTAATAGACAGAAAATCAACCCCGTGTCGACTTCCCGCACCGAAAACGTTCAGTAAGCCGAATATTATAGCAAGGTTTAATTGGTATTACCAATTAAACCTTGGCTTTTGGTGTGGTTATCTAGTATTTACTAAGCAATTACTAAGCCAATTAATGAGTTAGATGATTAAATATTTATATTTTTTTGCCAATAATTGGCTTTATTTTAAGAGTAAACTGTCTATAACGAGTAGTTGATTGGCTGATTCAGTGACAGCGGCCAGAAATTGAAGATCTATTTTTTCAATCGTATCACGAGTGCTGTGATAATCATTGTGTGGCGGTACGCCAAAGTAGAGCCAAGGTATACCGGCCTTGTGCAGTGGATAATGGTCTGATGCTCTTAACCAGTCGACTTTTTTTACACTTTTATTCAGAGATCTAGGATGTGTGGCCTTGATGCATAAGCCATTCGCTGCGGTTATATTACGTTGAATTTCATTAAAACGTTTAAAACCTTTTTTACCTTCTAGGTAGATCGCATAGGGGCGTCCAGGGCGGCCAACCATGTCCAAATTTATGGCAAGTTCAATTTGTTCTATCTGAGGTATGACACCTAAGGTCTTAAGGCTTTCAACTAAGGCGTAGCCGCCGAATAGGCCCGGCTCTTCGGCATCGGTTGCTACAAACAGGTAGTTGATAGGGAGAGTATTCAGGCTTGAGAGCTGGCTATCATCCGTTTTTATTGATTGAGTGACTCGGGATGCTATCTGTAACATGGCCGCGATCCCTGAAGCATTGTCATCGGCACCTGGGTGTATTCGGTTACCCTTCTTGCCCAAATGATCATAGTGAGCCAGCACGATACGCCATTTATCAGTGGGCTGTTTGGCACGAATGACGCCGATCATGTTAACCCCTTGGCGCTGACTAAAACTTAGCTGATAGCTAAAAGGAACGGCATATTCATCTTGCCAAGGTTTGAGCCCAACCTCATTAAAGCGAGAGGCAATATAATTCCGGCTCTTCTGCGCCCCTAATGTGCCAGTTTTGCGTCCTTCGAATGCATCTGAAGTTAATGCTGCTATGTCTGCATGAAGGACTTTGGGGTCTGCCCAGCTTGAGGTTAGTCGATTTTTACAGGATAAATAGGCTTGTGAGTCTGAGCTGTTACAGCCAGACGCTATTAGGCTAAAAAAAAGACACACAGTAGGGACTATGAATTGTTTTATCTGGTTAGGAGTGGGGTCCATCCTGTTCCTTACTCTTGTTTACCTTACGGTTAACTTAACCTTATATGACTCAATATACGAACAGTAAATCTTGGCTAACGGTTTTAACCGAGTGTTATATCTATTGCTATTCATCTGCCATCGTATGTGAATGTTTCTCTGGGATCAGAGCTTTAAACTTATATTCCTTAATGCCAGAAATCAGCCTAGATTTTTCACCTACTTTAATTTCAGTTTCAGGTTTAAGATTTCCCTGCTCTATGACGGCGATACGACCATCTGGTAATGAAATGGTACTGGAGTCGGCATTACTTGAAATGACTTTTGCTTCAAATCGACTACAGTTGCCAGCTAACGGGTCGATAATGGTCACAATAAGCAGGCTAAAACTTGTAACTAAACCTAAGGTAAGCAGGGTGTTTTTTAAGGTGAACATAAGGTCAGCTGATTTTCTCTTCTGTTATAAATCGACGAACAAGCCCAAACCATTGAATGTAGGGCTTATTCGCACAAACTACTTTAACAGATGATTTTACAGTAAAGGCTTAAGAAAGCGAGCCGTATGAGATTCAGTGTGCTTAGCGACGTCCTCTGGTGTGCCACTCACTAGAATCGATCCACCTCCAGCCCCGCCTTCAGGACCTAAATCAATGATCCAATCTGCAGTTTTAATCACATCTAAGTTGTGTTCAATCACTACGATGGTATTGCCGTGGGATTTTAAGCGGTGTAATACATCGAGTAGCAGCTGAATATCGGCAAAATGTAAACCTGTGGTGGGTTCGTCGAGAATATACAAGGTTTGCCCTGTATCACGCTTCGAAAGTTCTTTCGCCAGTTTGACTCGCTGCGCCTCACCACCCGATAAGGTGGTCGCACTCTGTCCTAAGCTTATATAAGACAGGCCAACTTCCATTAGCATTTGCAGTTTTCGTGAAATGGCAGGTACAGCATCGAAGAATATGCGTGCTTCTTCTACTGTCATAGAGAGTACTTCATGGATACTCTTACCTTTATACCTAACCTCTAGTGTTTCACGGTTGTAGCGTTTGCTTTTACAGTTGTCACATGGCACGTATACATCGGGCAGAAAGTGCATTTCGACTTTGATTAAACCGTCGCCTTGACAGGCTTCACATCGGCCACCTTTCACATTGAAGGAGAAGCGTCCCGGTTTATAACCACGGGTACGAGATTCTTGGGTGGCAGCAAACAATTCACGGATAGGAGTGAAAATGCCTGTATAGGTTGCTGGGTTCGATCTGGGTGTTCGGCCAATAGGGCTTTGATCTATGTCGACCACCTTATCGCAATGATCCATTCCCTTGATGCTCTTGTAGGGAGCCGGCTCGTCTACCGTTGCACCATTGAGTTGTCTATGGGCAATCTTGTAGAAGGTGTCATTGATCAGTGTAGATTTACCCGAACCAGAAACACCAGTAACACAGGTAAATAGGCCGACAGGAACAACTAAGTCGACATCTTTTAAGTTGTTACCAGTAGCACCGAATAATTCAATAAGCTTGTTGCTGTCGTAAGCCACTCTTTCTTCGCTGATATGGATCTGCTTCTTTCCTGAAAGATACTGACCGGTAATTGATGCTTCACAGGCAAGAATGTCTTCTAGAGTACCGTCACAGATAACTTCTCCGCCATGAACGCCAGCCCCAGGGCCTATATCGATAACATGATCTGCCATTTTTATTGCGTCTTCATCATGTTCGACCACGATGACCGTGTTACCTAAGTCTCTTAAATGGATCAAGGTTTGTAGTAAGCGCTCGTTATCACGTTGGTGCAAACCGATAGAAGGTTCATCGAGGACATACATCACCCCAACGAGCCCGGCACCTATTTGACTGGCAAGACGAATACGTTGAGCTTCACCGCCGGATAAGGTATCTGCAGAGCGAGATAAACTCAGGTAGTTAAGGCCTACATTGACTAAGAAACCGAGTCTGTCACGTACCTCTTTGAGGATTTTCTCGGCAATTTGCCCCTTCTGTCCAGGGAGATCTAAGTTGCTAAAATGCTCCATGGCTTCGCCGATAGACCACTCTGTGAGCGTCGGAAGGTTTAAATCTTTAATAAATACATTTCTGGCTTCTTCGCGCAAACGCGACCCACCACAGCTTTTGCATGACTGAGTATTGATAAATTTAGCCAGCTCGTCACGGACGGCGTTAGATTCTGTCTCGCGATAGCGGCGATCCATATTATTAAGAATGCCTTCGAACGGGTGGTTACGAACCACGACATCGCCTCGGTCATTTATGTACTTGAAGGCAATGACCTCTTTGCCTGAGCCGTAAAGAACCAGTTTTTTAACTTCATCAGTGAGTTCTTGAAAAGGGACTTCGATATCAAACTTATAATGTTCGGCCAGTGAGCTGAGCATCTGAAAGTAGTAAAAATTGCGTCTATCCCAACCACGAATTGCGCCGCCAGCTAAGGAGAGTTCATCATTCATGATGACGCGTTCAGCATCAAAATATTGCTGCATGCCTAATCCATCACAGGTACCACAAGCCCCTGCAGGATTGTTGAATGAGAAAATTCTCGGCTCTAGCTCAGCCATAGAATAGCCACACTGTGGGCAGGCAAAATTAGCTGAGAATAATAGCTCTTCAGTTTTATCACCTTCCATGCTGGTAACCGTTGCAATACCACCGGAGAGTTCCAATGCGGTTTCAAAGGATTCAGCTAGACGCTGCTTGATATCGTCACGGACTTTAAATCGATCGACGACCACTTCAATGGTGTGTTTTACATGTAGCTCTAGTTCTGGTGGATCGGTTAAGTCGCAGACATCACCATCGATACGGGCGCGGATAAAGCCCTGAGCCGCAAGGCTCTCGAGGAGTTTGACATGCTCGCCCTTGCGATTGTTGACCACTGGCGCAAGTAGCATCTGTCGGCTACCTTCTGGCAACTCGACAACTTTATCGACCATCTGGCTGACAGTTTGTGCAGCTAAAGGCTGTCCATGGGTTGGACAGCGTGGCTCGCCCACACGGGCGAATAACAAACGTAGATAATCATAGATCTCAGTGATCGTCCCTACGGTCGACCTTGGATTGTGTGATGTTGATTTTTGTTCGATGGATATCGCAGGACTTAGGCCTTCAATCAAATCGACATCGGGTTTTTCCATTAAACTTAAAAATTGGCGGGCATAGGCAGAGAGTGATTCGACGTAACGTCGCTGTCCTTCGGCATATAAAGTGTCGAAAGCCAAAGAGGATTTACCTGAGCCTGAAAGGCCGGTGATCACAATTAACTTGTTTCTGGGGATCGTTAAGTCGATGTTTTTTAGATTGTGGGTGCGGGCGCCACGTACTTCAATCTTGTCCATCTGTCTCTCTATGGCCGAATAAAAAAGAGATCGATTATCGCACAAAAATGGATAAAAGCAGAGCAGCTTTAACTTTGTGCTTTGAGTTGCGAGGACGCTGCGCTACGAGTGCGTTCGCAGGCTCACTGCGAGAACGGGAACCCGTTCCCTTCGAGTTCGCCAACAAGTTGGCAGCGAGATAAAAGCAAAATTTTGTCCTCGTAGCAGCTTTGCTGCGTTCTCGTAGGGCGAAGCCCGAACTCGAAGGCGCTTCTCAGCCGCTCTCGTATTCTCGTTGCTGCTTTTCTTCGAGGTCGTTCGCAGGCTCACTGCGAGAACGCTTCGCTTCGAGGTCGTTCGCAGGCTCACTGCGAGGACGCTGCGCTTTGAGGTCGTTCGCAGGCTCACTGCGAGAACGCTGCGCTTCGAGTGCGTTCGCAGGCTCACCGCGAGAACGCTGCGCTTCGAGGTCGTTCGCAGGCTCACTGCGAGAACGCTGCGCTTCGAGGTCGTTCGCAGGCTCACAGCGAGAACGCTTCGCTTCGAGGTCATTCGCAGGCTCTCTGCGAGAACGCTTCGCTTCGAGGTCGTTCGCAGGCTCACTGCGAGGACGCTGCGCTACGAGAACGGGAACCAGTTCCCTTCGAGTTCGCCAACAAGTTGGCTGCGAGCAAGAGAAAAAGCTTTTCGCTTCTGACTTTTCTTTTCCTCGTAGTCGCATAGCGACGTTCTCGTAGGGCGAAGCCCGAACTCGCGTCCTCGAAGGCGCTTTCCAGCCGTTCTCGCAGTGACGAAGTCACGTTCTCGCATCAGCTTTGCTGCGCGCTCGTAGGACTAAGTCACATTTTTACAGCTTTCTAAGCTGCATTCAGTTAGCTCCTTTGCGCTTGTAAACAGCTTCGTGATAATATGCGCGACTTATTTATGAATTCAGATCAGGGCGGAACATGGCCAATAACGGACTCTCAAAGACTGAGAAAAAAGTCGCGTTTTCTTTAGCCAGTGTATTTGGTTTACGCATGATGGGCTTGTTTATGATCATGCCTGTTTTTGCACTCTATGGGCAGCACTTAGAAGGGTTTTCACCTCTCTGGGTGGGGATTGCCATCGGTGCATACGGTTTGACGCAAGCAGCATTACAGATCCCAATGGGGATTTTGTCTGACAAATATGGTCGTAAACCTATTATCCTTATTGGTTTACTGGTATTTGCTTTGGGAAGCCTAGTTGCTGCCAATGCCGACACCATCTACGGCGTGGTCGCTGGCCGTGCTATTCAAGGAATGGGGGCTATTGCTGCTGCCGTATTGGCTTTAGCGGCCGATTTAACGCGAGATGAACAGCGCACTAAAGTGATGGCCGTTATTGGCATGTGCATTGGTTTCTCATTTGCGTTGTCCTTATTGGTCGGGCCGATAGTTGCTCAGCACTTAGGTCTATCAGGCATATTTGCAATCACCGCAGGTTTAGCTGTGTTAGGTATGATTATCGTGCAGGTCTTAGTGCCGAATCCGATATCTCAAGCGCCTAAAGGTGATACGGTCGCGACGCCAACGAAGCTAAAGGCGATGTTGAAGGACCCACAGCTGTTTAGACTCGATGCTGGGATCTTCATTCTTCACCTTGTCTTAACGGCTGTATTTGTTGCCTTGCCACTGGATTTAGTCGATGCAGGATTGATAAAAGAG
The DNA here is from genome assembly GCF_007004545.3 of Shewanella eurypsychrophilus. Taxonomy (NCBI): domain Bacteria; kingdom Pseudomonadati; phylum Pseudomonadota; class Gammaproteobacteria; order Alteromonadales; family Shewanellaceae; genus Shewanella; species Shewanella eurypsychrophilus. The sequence goes on from NZ_CP045503.2 coordinate 761,442, forward strand.
AAGCATTGGATGCTGTACTTCCCAGCGTTTGTTGCTGCATTTATCTTAATGGTGCCCTTGATAATCATCGGGGTGAAGAAGAAAAATACTAAGGCGACATTTCAGGTAGCCCTGATGATCATGATGGTCGCTCTTGGGGCTATGGCATTATTTTCCAATAATTTGATGGTACTCAGTATCGCCGTGGTGCTCTTCTTTACTGGCTTTAACTATTTAGAAGCTTCATTGCCAAGTTTGATTGCCAAATTCTGCCCCGTCGGAGATAAAGGCTCTGCGATGGGCGTTTACTCTACCAGTCAGTTTCTCGGGGCTTTTTGCGGTGGCTTACTCGGCGGTGGCGCCTACCAGTTAGTTGGCGCCGAAGGTGTGTTTGCGGTCGCACTTGTCTTGATGGCGATATGGCTATTTTTGACCCTTGGCATGGAAAACCCCGTGCTACTCAAGAGCTATACCCTTGAAGCGACAGTAGAAGGTAAAGAACAGGCTAGAGAGATGGCGACTCAGTTATCTCAACTTGCCGGGGTTGCAGAAGCTATCGTTGTGTTGGAAGAGAAAGTCGCTTATTTAAAAGTTGATGAGCATTTCGATTTAAGAGAGGCGCGAGCTGTGTTAGGCTCTGTCAGTTAACTGGTTTGTTCGATGATTTTATCTCGAATTAAGCTCAGATTTTATAGTATTTAGTAAGAATATCTCAGGAGATTTCAATGGCCAGTCGTGGTGTCAATAAGGTAATTTTGGTCGGTAACTTAGGGAAAGACCCTGAAGTTCGTTACATGCCAAATGGCAATGCCGTAGCCAACTTTACAGTGGCGACGAGTGAGTCTTGGAAAGACCAACAAGGTCAACAACAAGAGCGCACCGAGTGGCACAATATCGTCATGTACCGTCGCTTAGCTGAAGTTGCTGGCGAGTACCTGAAGAAAGGCTCAAAGGTCTATATCGAAGGCAAATTGCAAACGAGTAAGTGGCAAGATCAGTCTACCGGTCAAGACCGTTATAAGACTGAGATCAATGCTAACGAAATGCAGATGTTAGATAGCCGAGGTCAAGGTGGCGGTCAGCAAGGTGGCTATGGTCAGCAACAGGGCCAGCAGCAGGGCGGTCAGCAGTCTGGTGGTTACGGACAGCAGGCACCTCAGCAGCGTCAGTCAGCACCACAGCAAGGTGGCTACAACCAACAAAACGGTCAGCAGTCAGCTCCGCAAGGTGGTTATCAGTCGCAAGGCGGTCAACAGCAGCAGGCTGCACCACAGCAAGCACCAGCTTATGCACCTAAGCCTCAGCAATCCGCTCAAGCAGCGCCACAGCAAGCCGCACCTAAGGCTGCTCCGCAGCAGCGTCCTGCACCAACGCCGCAGCCTCAAGGTCAACAGCCTCAGCAGAACTTCACACCAGATCTAGATGACGGTTGGGATGACGATATCCCGTTCTAGCCCAGAACTTTTAAAAAGTGTAAAGTTAAAGCTCAAACCATATATGAACCCAGCATAAAAGCTGGGTTTTTTTTGGCCTTTCAAAATGTGGCCTATCTGTGACGCTTAATTTAATGGACCAAGGTTAAATTGATAGTTTTGATAGCCGTAAACCAGTATCGGTACGGTAGTAATAAGTATTATTTTCAATTATTTGCGCGAGTGGTTAGTACATGTTGATAATGTTAGTTCGTGAGAGTCGTATCTCAGATATTAGAAGGTCAAACGTGTAATATCTGAATATCAAAGTAGTTAAATAGGGCATTTATGGATCTTAAGTTATCTAAATTAGATTATTTCACGTTACAAGTTTTAGTAGGACTTTATGAACTAAAAAGTGGGACATGTTTAGCGGCTAAATTAGATGTGGCGCAACCTAAGGTGAGTAGGGCCTTAAGTACTATTAGAGAGGTGTTTGATGATGAAATGTTTGTCCGTAAGCAATATGGGTTTGAGCCGAATGAATTGGCAGCAAAAATTTACCCAATAGCCAAGGTGGTGATTGATGCTTATTTACAAGTACAACGCGCATCACAGGACAATTTAGAGCAAAAGAAAACGATTAATATAGCAACACTAGACTATAACACCAATTTTTTGCATCAAAGTGTACTGGAAGTATCGAAGAAGTTAGGGATCACTAGTGTTATTAATATGGTGCCATGGAATGATGATATCCAAAAGCAGATCACATCGGGCAAGGTGGATTACGCAATAACGGTCAATCCTCCAGAAAATAATTTATTAAGGACTGAACTTCTTGCAGAAGTTAAGAGGTTTTACATAATAGCAAGAAAAGGTCATCCTATTTTCGATAAGTCATTTGGTTATGCAGACTTGATTTCAAACAGTTTTGTGCTTATTAACTATGCAAGAATAGGTCTGAAAAAACGAGCGATAGAACTATATGTAGAAAAGCATGGTGGAGAGATGGATGTTGTTTTAAAAACCAACAACTTGCACTATGCTTTAGATTATCTGGTTAATAATGACAGTATCTGTATCGCTGCCACTGAAAGTATCTTGGAACACATTATTACTAGGGAGGGGTTACAATACCAAGACACGACAGAATTTTGGGTTACTCAGGTCATTCCCAGTTTAGATTTATCCGCTCAAAAAAGCGTCCAATATTTACAAGGAAGGCTAGAGGGTGATACTACTTTTTTTAATGAGCTGGTTATAACAATGAAGCAAAGGCTAGAATATTTACAGAAAACGGTATGTAATCACAATCAAAATAATTAAACCGTGACGAGTGGATAGAAAACCAACCGAATTCGGTTGGCTAGTATGGTTAATAGTAAAGCCGATTATTTACTATGATAGCCTTCTATTTTCTCTTGAGAGTGACAAACACTACAGGCTTCTACCGTTGGGGTACCATCAAAGCTGGCATTACCAGAACTGATGGTGTGCTGCTTGGCTGACTCAGACGTATGACAAGATAGGCAAGTCGCTGCCGCAGGGCTGATAAAGGTGTCGATGACATTGTTATGGCGTACTAATACCGGTGTCGTTTGTTCTACCTTATCTAAATTAAAGCTATCTTCAACATGGCATGAAAGACAGTTAGATTTGCCCGCAGGATAATTAATATCTGAAAAATCCATTGAAGGTCTACCAGAGTAATTATTTATCCCTTTAGCTCCACGTGTACCACTATGGATACCATGAACCATAAGTTTATAGTCAAATGCGTAAGCAATCGCTTCAGGCAATTGAGCATCGACTCGTATCATGCCTACTTTGCGAGGAGAGTTGGGGTTGTGACAAGTAAGACAGCCACCTTCTTGATATGTAACACCATGATGTTTTAATGCGCCGAATCCTTTCGTTTCGATAGTCTCACCAGTCCAATCTTCATCATGATGCCAAGTATCATCGTCCATGATGAGCGTTACCGCTGCATCATTAAGCTCGTTGTGACAAGCCGTACATTTACTATCATCAATCACTTGTCTACGTGCTACAGCAGAATAATTATCTGCAGATTCAGTTACTACACCATCTGTATTAAATGCGGCTGAAACAGCATTTGGGGTAACGGTATAAATATTCTCTTGACCGCCACTGGCTGCACTTTCAATACAAGAGGTGAACTCTCCACTATCTTTGTTGAAGCAAAGCTCACCGTCTAGTACTAACGTACCAGAATAGGCTTCAACTATGGTTGAAGGTAATTTATCCGTTACAGTCACTGTCGTTACTCCGGTCGCTACGTCATAGCTTACGACACTGCCTTTTTCTGCGTTGTCGCTAACGATATCGAAGTAGATCGCACCAAAGTCAGTTTCTCCATTTTGAGGCATTCTGCTGAAGCTATCATCTTGGTTACCAAATATTGCCTTAACGAAGAACTCTGGGTAGATAACTGAAATATGGTTGTAAGATAAGTACTCTAGTTTAGTTGGGTCAACAGCGGCCCCATCCATTAATACCTTGAGCTCAATACTGGCTTGTCCAGCATTTTGGCCATAGGTATACCCAGATACTTGCATATCAAGTAATTCAATATTAAAGCGTTGCTTTACATTATCGGCCAGAGATTTAATGTTTAGATGTGAATGAGCTACATCGACAGAAGTGGATGTATGACATTGAACACATGAACCTGTTGGGTATCCAGCTTCATGCATTGGACGTTCAATTGTAGTCACTGAGTCATGACATGCTCGACAAGTATTCTCAGACGGGTATTGGGTGAAGTAGTTCCATTGAGGAAGTGATTCACTTTCCTGATGACAGGTATCGCAGTTGATTGCTGACTGCGGATAGTTATTCGCTCCACCGTCAGCTTTCAACTCAATATGTGCACTATGGACTAAACGGGTGAAGACATTTTCCTCACCCATGTGGCCTTTATTGTCATTGTGGCAAGTGTTGCATGACTCTAATGTATTATAAGTACCGCCATGATAGATGTTGCCAAAGTCAGCATGGCAGCTAATACATGTTTGACCATCAACCATCTCGCGGCTAACTAAACCATCTTCAATGGTGATGTCGCCATTTTGGCTGAAATCGTACACGAGATTGACATTAGGCACTTTATCCCCGTTCGAGAATGTCCATTTGGTGGACAGTAATAACCTTTGAGTTGCCAGTTCATCGTAGTTAATTGCTTTAACGGGAGTCGTATCACCAAAAGAGCTGTCCAGTGGGATTGAAAAAGTATATTGGTAAGAGCCATTTTGGTAATCAATAAGCTCTCCTTTACATGAAGGGGTAGCGCCTGGAGCTCCAGAGCAATCTGCACCATAGGCTAACCATTGTGGTGCTTCTCCGGTTACCTCATCTGCTGGCATCAGTTGGTGCATATAGAAACCAATATTGGCATCAGTGAGTCCAATAACTGGGATCTCATTTTCATTCAGTGCGGTAATCAACACACTTGTAACTTGCTCTGAGTTAATGGAAACGTTATCAACCGTTAAGTTGAGGGCGTTCGCCGTGCGGACGGTGATGAGTCCGTCATTGCCGTTGTTTCCGTTATCTCCATCATTTCCGTCTTTGCCGTCATTACCATCGCTTCCACACCCATAAAGGCATCCGCTCATGAATAAGGCAGATATAATTATTTTCTTATTGGTATTCATCATCTACTCTCTAATTAATTTATAATGTTACTATTTACAGGAGTAATTTATATAAAAAATGAATGGGTTAAATAGTGTGGAATCACACTAAGTGAAAGATAAATGATTATTTTCCATAAAGGTTAACTAGGTTTGTTTTTTAAAAGTCGATTATTGGAAATATAAAATGTGAAAATCTAAACATATTATATGTCGTAACTGGTGTTTAATGTTGTAAGTGTCAGTTGAACATAATTTGTTAACTATGTTTTTGTAAATCATGTTGAAAGGTTACTGAGTTAGCTTAACGTTGAGTTGAATAAGTTCTTGATAGAATCAGCTAACCATTGCAAGTTCGGTTTTTTATTATTTCTGTTGTGCACAAGGTAAAGTGTTGGGGGTGTTATTTTTTCATAAAAATTATTAGTTTCTACTTTTGAAAGTTTACAGGCATGGAGATCTGGCATACTGTTTATTACATTGTAAATAGAACCGAATGGCAGCAGTGTGATGGCATTTCGCTCTCGTAAACAGTCAAATAAACTATAGGCACCAGATACTTCAACCTCAATGTTTAAGTCTATGTTATTCTGGATGCAGTACTCCTTAAACTTATTCTTATTAGGTATTACAGAACCAATATTGCAATCAATAAATGGGTACTTTGAAATTGAGTTTAAATTTATCTCTTTCTTTAGCAGTGGATGGTTGTGATCACATATCAAGTAAAGAGAGTCAAGTTTAGCAAGAGGGGTTGAGATCAGGTTTTTGTCAAAAGATATCATTACATCATAGTTATCACTACTGCATATTCCAAAGTCAGTTTTCCCAGATGTTACATCATCAATAGAAGACCTTCCCCATTGAGAAATGTTGAAGCTCAATTTACAATTGTCATTGTTAATCATTGACAGTAGTATCTTTGGGAAAGGGAATGAAATAATATCTGGTGCAGATATTTCAAAGTGACTAAGATCGTTGTTAGTTTCGCCGCCGCTACTGATTTTTTGTAACTCTGAGCAGCACGATAAAATTTGTTTTGCTAATGGGTAAATTTTACCAGTAAATTCATTGGGGATTAGGCCATGCTTTTTCCTAATGAAAAGTTCGTTCCCCAGTACTTCCCTAGTATGTTTGAGGCATCGGCTTACCTTAGGTGCGGAAATGTTTAACTTGTTAGAAACTTTTGTCACCGATCTCATTTCATACAGATTGACGAGAATGTTTATACTTAAAAAGTCTAAATTGCTAAAGGAAATACTATTCATAAGATATCCAGATAAAGATGGTAACAAATTTATAGTACAACTATTTATGTCATATTTCTTTAATGAATATAATTAAATAACGATTATACTACTGGGGTCTGATTTAACAAATATGAATAATTGGTATTCACATTTGTTAAATGCCAGTTATTAAGAAAGTGAGGTTATGAGTTTTTGTTCTTTAAAACAGTTGGTTAGTGTGTTGACTGTTGTTTTCGTGGTTCGGTAAAATCACAGGGAGAAGATTTGTTTTAATTTGGCTGCGACATTAGCTTAGGCTGTATATCATAGTAATTATAAAATGCATAAAGTGAAATTGTAAAATACAGTTTTTTTAAATATGGTAAACCTTGCAGATTACAAATGGTTGTTCAATTCAAAATAACAAGATTGATCCAAATCAATATTAAAGAGTTGTGTTGAGATGATAATTGCATCGCTGAATAAGAAAGCACAATTTAAATTTTGAGGTCTATATTATGAATGTAACAGTAATGTCTAGTTATGCTTTTATTTACTTTGTATTATTTCTAGTGGTCCCATTTGTCATCGTAATATTTACAATGACATGTATTAAGTTTTTTAAATCAGATGAAATTAAAACGGATGATATGAGAGTTAAGTTAGCTCCTGAGAAAACTAAGGCTAAATACTCATCCCTGATAAGTAAACTTAATAACATAGCGAAAGATAAATACAATGTTATTTATGGGGTGTCTTTAGATAATATCCTTGATGTTAAAAGTGATAAAAATAGTCATATTCACGAAAACTTAAAGAATTGCCACTTGGATTATGTAGTTGTTGATGAAGAATCATCAGTGAAGTTAGTTATTACCGATCCTGAGCATAACACTCAAGAAAATAGTGATTTTATTGATAACTCACTAGCAAAAGTCGGTGTCAATGTTATTCATATGTCGGATGACCAACGATGTGATGACTTGTTAATAAGAGCATCGTTGGTTGCTTGATTTATAACAGTGCTAAATGATATTTGGCACTGTTGTAAAGAGTCTTTTGATAATCAATCGTTCGTTGAGATTTTATTATGAACAGTTTCCATAAAAAAATTATATTTCCAATGCTGACACTGATTGGATTTGTTTTGATACCCCTGCCTATTTCGTATGCAAGTGCTGTTGAAATTACTATTAATACCAATAAGCAGTGCATTATGTGCCATAAAAAAAATGGGAAGATGTTCGGTGCTCATTCTACAAACTCACTAGAGTTACGCTGCCAGAATTGTCATGGAGAAAAAGAGGGACATCCAAGAAAAAAATCTAATTTAATTAAATTTGATGAGAGTTCAGTTAACACTGCAGAGCAGCAAACTGCAGTTTGTACTAAATGTCATAACCCCAATGATTTAGCTGAAGGTGATTGGACTCATGTGGTTCATTCAAACAAAGTTAATTGCGCAAACTGTCATCAATTACACACTGAAACCGATCCAGTTACAGCTATTTCAACTAGTGAACGCAGTAAGTTATGTGTCAACTGCCATGAGAGCCGATAATTAGGGGGATATATGGAAAACAAAAGAAGGCTATTTTTAAAAGGCGCTTGCGCTACAGCAGTTGGAGCTGTTGGAGCGTCAAAGCTTATGGCTGCTCAATTAGATACTAAAATAACAGATGCTGCAGTAGAGATTAATTACGCACTCATTCACGATGAGACTAAGTGCATTGGTTGTGAAGCGTGCTCCGATGCTTGTCGTGAGACGAACAAGGTACCCGAGGGGGTAAGCCGACTTGATATTGTTAGAACAGGTCCATTCGGTGAATACCCGGAGCAGTACTTTCACTTTTCTCGCAAATCATGTCAGCAATGCGACGGTACTCCTTGTGTCAATGTCTGTCCAACAGGCGCCGCGTATAAAGATCCTAAAACAGGAATAGTCTCGGTAAATAGTTGGAAATGTGTTGGTTGCTTGTATTGCATTGCTGCATGTCCATATCAAATTAGATTTATCAATCCAATTACAAAAGCTGCAGATAAATGTGACTTCTGCAAAGAAACACGCCTTAAAGAAGGAAAGTCACCTGCTTGTGTAAGTGCCTGCCCAACTAAGGCACTTATCTTTGGCAATTTGAAAGATCCTGGTTCTGAAATTGTAAAGGTTTTAAAAACAACACCAAATTATCGCAGTAAAACAGAACTGGGAACTCGTCCAAAAGTTTTTCGTATTGCTGCAAAAGATGGGGAGATCAAGCTATGAGTCCATTCCATTTTGACAGCCTTGTTTGGCATTGGCCTATCGCAATTTATCTATTTTTAGCGGGTATTTCGGCGGGTGCTATTTGCTTCGCTGTATTACTAAAGCACTTTAAATTAGGTAAAAACGCTTATAAATCTAGTTTTGTGCAGGCTGCCTGTCTACTTGCACCGTTAGCTGTGTTTGGCGGGCTTGGTATCCTAGTTATCGATTTAACTAAACCCTTTGATTTCTGGAAGATTTTAGTGTTTTACAATCCAACTTCTATTATGTCAGTTGGCGTTGCTGTACTCATGATTTACCAAGTGGCCTTATTTTCATGGTTAGCTTGCGTATTTAAAGAGCCTATCTCTAATTGGTGTGATCATCGTTGGACAGTGATTGATAAAGTGCTAAATATATTAGCCAGGTATGAATCTACCATCACCGGGTTGTTAGTCATGCTAGCGTTATCTTTAGGGGCTTATACCGGATTTTTACTTTCGGCATTAACAACTTACCCAATGCTAAATAACCCTGTTTTACCTATATTATTTCTGGTTTCTGGTATTTCTTCTGGAGCCGCAGGGACGTTATTGGGTGGATTATTACTGAAGGGAAACCCTGATGGTAAAGAAGTGCATTTCATTCATAAGATTGAAATACCACTAATTTTGTTCGAACTGGTTCTACTTTTTACTTTCTTTATTGGGCTAATTATATCTGGTGGCCAAAGCCAAGTGGCGGCATTTACTGCAATTGGCGAAGGCTTCTGGGGTTGGATATTCTGGGCTGGAATCATAGTAATAGGCCTAACACTACCACTGGCATTCAATCTATTTATGACAGTCTCTGCTAAACGAAAATTATCATATGTTGCTATCACAGCTAGTTGCAGTTTATTAGGTGTTTTACTGCTGCGTAACTTCATTCTTTACACAGGTCAAATGACCGTCGCATAAACCAATATCCGGAGTTTATAATATGCTTAGAGTTTTAGGGTTAACATTGTTATTAACATTATCAGGTTATGCTATTGCAGAGCCTATAGCTGATACTCATTCAGAAATGAGCGGATGCGAATCTTGCCATGTAGACAGTGAGCCATCTGCTGATTTAGACTATGAAAACGGTGCTTGTGTAGAATGTCATGGATTTTTAAAGGAGTTTGCTGACGAAACTCATCAAAAGCACTTTGAGATATTAGCATGCAGTGATTGTCATTTGGCGCACGACGAGGCTAATCCCAATGATTCTTGCGCTAAATGTCACTAGTTGTAATGATTATTAATGTGCAATAAATCAATTAGCTTCCACTCTCTCATCATGGCTAATTGATTGTTGAAGTGTATATTTGTTTATTTCAACATCTTTACAAGGAAGTTATTGGGCTGGAAGCCATTTTTATTTACAAGTAGCCTGCAATACTGCTTGTACCCAAGCTCCGAATGGGTTCGCCACTCTATATAAAAAAATCTAGAGTGGCATTTTTATTATTTCCTTAGTGTTGAGTGTCAGAGATCAATGAATCTAGTGTGTTGAATGATGAGTTGATGAAGCGGTTACGCCTGCCTCTGCCGTCAGTTGCGACACGATCTGGTTAAATTCCCCCTTGATATCTCTCATCTGAGCTTGGACAAGTTGACTGGATTGCCTCAGTGTTGCTGGCATATTCTTGAGGTACTTCTTGCCGGTTTCTGTTCGGTAGAAAGCGGCGATCTCTTTCAGTTCCAGTTGGTTGTAAGTACTGGTATAGAGCTGGATAAGTTGTGGCTGTATCTGCTGCCAGTTCAGGCGCTTTTGGGCCAACTTGAAAGCTTGCTCTCTATATTTGGTTTCTATCTCTCGGTGCTCTGTTTTTAAGGGCAGGTCTTTAACCATGTGGGCGAAATTTGCCTTGAGCTGATACATGGCTTGGGGGATAACGTCTTGAGCAAAGGTGGCATCTAATACTGCTTGTGCGGCGGCTTGATGAGAGGTTTGCTCTGCATGACTTGGACTGCTGAAGGCTATCAGTAGGGCTAGTATTAGAGATGTAGGGGCGAGTATTTTCATGGTAACTCCAGATAAGGAACCTAGCGTCTTGGCCTATAGGGACTAGGCGCTAGGCTCCTTCATTAATTACTTCAGATCTGCCTGTATGGCGACACCTGAACTTGTCACTTCACTCTCAAGGGTGATGTAGTACCAACCTTCGCTTGGGTTCGTCACTGTGAATGACTCACTGGTACTGCCTGCATTGGTTGATGCTGCCGAGTTAGATTGTGCACTTGGCCAGCTAGTACCACCATACAAACTGACATCGCCAGTTCCATGGGCCGTGCTCACCGTAAGATCGGTGCTACCTGCATCAATCCACATGCTGTAATAGTTCATACCATCGGCGCTACAAACAGCTTCACCCGAGGTTAAACGTCCATCACTGACAGGATTTAATGTCTGACACGCATTAGTGATATTTCCGCCACTTGGTGGTGTAGTAGGTGGAGTCGTTGCTCCGCCAAGACTGACATTGATGGTTGCACCACTATACTCAGTGTCGGTATCGACCACGATATAACGCCATCCTCGGTTTGCAGTTACTTGAATTGACTCTTCATTGCCTGCGTTGGTTGAGCGAGTTTGTGCATTACTGCTATCGGCCCAAGTATCTGCATTGTAATACAAGCTAGCATCACCCGTTCCACCTGATGTCGTAATGGTTAGCTGAGTATTATCCTCCTCGACATAGACATAGAAGCTGCTTCTGCCGCCGCTGATACATTCGTCCTTACCGAGTGTTAGTTGGCCATAACTCATGGTAGCCGCACCACAATCTGGAGCTGGATCTGGATCTGGGTTTGGATTAGGGTTAGTTCCGCCGCCTTGTGCGGGGTCTGGTTCGGCAAATACTTCTGTAGTGCTCACAAGTAGATCTGCACCACCAAATTCACCTGAGAGTGTCAGATAATGCCAGTACTCGTTCGGATTCAAGGTCACTTGAATCACTTCATGATTACCGTTTCCTATGCCAAAACCGTCATTGACTTCACCACTCGCCCAGCCTGTTGTGCTGTAGTAGATATCGGCATCTCCCCAACCACCGCCAGTTTTAATCCAAAGCGTTTGATTGGTTTTGTCTACGTTGGCAAAAGCAAAACTCGCTCTGCCATTTTGTGAGTCGATACACTCCATAGGTTGATCAATCACTAATGAGGCATCAGGCGTATATCGGAAAGTTTCACTGGTTACAGTACAGGGTGAGTAGTCGGTACTTATCGTTGAGACCGGGCCTGTCCAGTTGCCTTCTGTGCCACTCGCAAGGGCGGCCGTATCCGATGGACCATGGTCGACAATGCCGTTATCGACTGTACTTAAGCCACTGGTTAGCCAGCCTGCCCACTCATTGTCATAACGTGTGCCGATACCATCCATAAAGGCTTGGTACTCGGTGTATTGATCGTTTCTTAAGTAAGCTAAGATCTGATCCACATCGGATTTATGATTTTCAAACATGAAACGTACAGCAAGATAGCCCCAGCGATAGATACGGTCTTGACCTGATTCATAGTTATTTTTAAAGATGGTTGAAATGGCAAACTCACCCGTTTCACCCATGGTGATCGCCGATGTGTTGGCATCACGGTATGAGATGTATTCGGCTAAGCCTTCAATCCACCAGATTGTATCGGCAGAGATCGCACGGCTAAAGTCGCCTTGCAGATTGTAGCGACCATCAAGGTAATGCACATACTCATGTTGTAGATTCCAGATATGAAAATCTGGCTGACGCCATTCGGCTTCATAGGCGATAAATCTAGCCTGATTCTTCAGTCCGGCTGGTGAGCCCTCTAAATACATACCGCCGTTATTAGTTGCTATACCGAAAAAGGTACCCGCGTAGGATTGATAATCGCTTGAACTATCGAAAACAATCAGCTCTAACGCGCTATTGTTATCATTGGCTACAGGCGTGTAGTTGGTGGCGAGTTTGCTGTGGAAATACGTTTCTTGGCCGCCGAGCACATCACAGGCCCAGGTTGCCTGATCGCGATACATGCTTTGAGCACGCATAGTGAGCGTATCCGAACACTGCCAATTAAAGGCGAGTGTCTCAGCTTCTAACTGTGCCTTAAAGCCACAGATATCGTAGTAATTACAGTTACTGCGATCATAGTAATCGGCCATACCTGCAGCAGCCATCCACACCACTTTCGAGGCATCATTCTTGTTGCTGCTATCGAGTACCGCTTTGACTAATGTAGTTACACGGCTCTTCATCTCAGGGATATGGTACAGGCGCGACATCTCACTCACCGCGTTAGTCAGCACATACTCGGCATCGGTGCCGACTAGGTGACGGTTGGCTAACTGGAAGTTGTTTAGGCTATCTAGAATGGTCTGATCGGTAGCGAACAAGGCCTTCATTGGCTCATCCCACTGGGCGCGGAATAGCGTTGTGAAGATAGAGTTAGCCGCAGCATTCATGCCCCAGTTTGCTTCCCAAGCAGCATCATAACGACTAAGTACTTCTTTGGTGATGTGGTTAAAGTCAGCACCGAGCCCAATCGAATCTATCAGGATCAGGGTCTCTTTTAAGACGCCTGAGTTTTCAGTTGAGACCGTCCAGATATTACTGTTATTAAATAAGCCAGTTATCTGGTTTTTTACATCAGATTTAACGGCACTCGAGTAGGCCGGTACATCATTAGGGCTGTAAAACTGCACATAGAGTGCGGCGCGCTGGAAATAGATCAAAGACTCGATGCCTGTGCTGTCTACGCCAGTATAACCCGCTGCACGGTCGTGAACTGCTGCTGCAACGGTGCGCATATTCGATTCACTAAATAACGCAGTGGCATCTGCACCTTTAAGGCTATATAGGGGGCTGACACATTGAGGATCAGAGCTAGCAAGCTTAGTGACTAAGGCATTACCACTTAAACCTATAAAGCTACTGCAGTCGGCCGCAGCTTGTGGGCCTAGGTTGCCAATTGGACCTTTTGCCGATGAGGGTAAGGCGGTGTGGGACCAAGGAGTACTTACTTGTACTAATGGCTGTTGAGTCTCTACGCGAGGTAACTGCTCGACGTTTGCATGTGCGCCATAGCTTGTTGCCAAGCTTATGGCTGCGACCAGGGTGTTCAATTTCATGGGGTCTCCATTATTTTTGATTGTTCCAAAGTCTGAATTGGCCTTGGAATTTATTGTCTGCTGAGCAGATCTTATTGATGTAATTGAAAAAGAAGTGACCACATGCATGACATCTAACTATGCAACACTTGCCTCAGAGTTTTATGTAACACAAACGCAACAATATACTGCGAGGATATAATATACAATATAAAGATGGTTATTTTGACAGCAGTCTGAATCATTCTTAACTTGTAATAAATATTATCTTTATGATTTTTAATGTTTTTATTTCTTTTGAATAAGAGAGGTAAACTTGTAGTGGATGAAATAATGGGAAGAGTTCAGTCTAGGTTAATCACGATTTTTAAGAATTGATTGAACCAAACAGGCTTGGGGTGTATCAATAAGGGATATAAAAGCTGATTTGATAGTGTCTATGACAAATGCCTCACCCCCCCTTGATTACCAACACATAGATTTTCTCCAACCTGGCTCTGCAGATGTGATGTTTCTCAATTGTTCGCCTATGGTAAAACCTGCTAAAGGCCAGATACTCATAAAGGTAGCTGTAGCTGGGGTTAATGGTCCTGATGTTGCTCAGCGAAAAGGTGTTTACCCAGCCCCTAAAGATGCCAGTCCTATTTTGGGCTTGGAGGTGGCAGGGGAAGTCTGTGGCCTTGGTGATGAAGTCACCCAATGGCAATTAGGTGACAAGGTGACGGCGTTAGTACCAGGTGGAGGATATGGCGAGTTCGTGGTGACGTATGCTGAGCATTGCTTACCTATCCCTCAAGGATGGACGCTAGAGGAAGCTGCTGCTATTCCTGAGACTTTCTTTACTGTGTGGGGCAATTTGTTTATGCGGGCTGGATTAACTGCTGGTGAAACGGTACTAATTCATGGAGGTTCAGGTGGAATAGGCAGCGCCGCTATTGTGTTAGCAAAAGCCTTTGGTGCGCGAGTAATTGCTACCTCTGGAAGCGATGAAAAGTGCGAGTATTGCTTGGGATTAGGTGCAGACCTAGCCTTAAATTATCAGCAAGATTTTGTCGTGCCAGTCATGGAACATACCCAAGGGCAAGGTGTCGATGTGGTATTTGATATTGCCGGTGGCGACTTTATCAATCAGAACTTAAAAGCCCTGGCTATTGATGGTCGTATGGTGTCTGTTGCGATGCAAAGAGGGCCAAAAGCTCAGGTGGATATTTTTAGATTGATGGCCAAACGTATCACATGGACTGGATCGACATTGAGACCACAATCCATAGAGGCTAAGTCGAGCATTGCTTGTGAGCTGCTTGAAAAAGTCTGGCCCTTACTGAATAAGGCAGCAGATGATCGAACCCATCGATTAGTCCCCAACATATTTGCAAGATTTCCATTGTCTGAATGCGTCAGTGCACATCTGCTTATGGAGTCAGGCGCTCACCGTGGAAAAATAGTGCTAAGCATAGAGAGGTCGAATGTTTGAAAATATTTTAATACTGATGACTTCGTTTTGTCTTATTGCCGACATATGTCTGTCACTTAGTTAGTTCAGTATCCGTTTTATCGAGTGCTAAATTTATCCTTCAGAGGTTTATCTAACTTAAAATAAGCAGAGATCAATATACTGATTTTACGCGTTTTGTTAGTTAAGATTATGATATTGCTTATATACCTGGTTATGTTCTCTGTTGTTTATTTATTCTTTGATTAAATTCTTTACTAAGAAAAACTTGAATAACTGAGTCTTTCTACTAAATTCGATAATGACTGGTGTATTCAATATTTGAGTGATCAGCTATCGGTAAAGCTAGATAATTATTTTTTATCACAGGTAAACATTAGGCAGTTGTTGACCAAACTAACCTCGATAGGTAGAGAAGGTAGGTGTTCAATATAGACACCTATAGTCTCTCCTGTATGTGTTGATTTAAGGGTATTGGCATATATGTATAATACGACGAAAACGACGATATGGTACGGCGAATTAAGAACTGCGCAGGGCAATGCGATTGTCATTCATGACAAACAGTTTCCCGACGCTCAAGCTGGGCGAATCTATCTCTATAATGCCGTTAGAGACTCGATTATCGAATATGCTGAAGAGATAGTGTCTGGCAATTTGCATGATCTCGATAAAGCAAAAATTAAAGCCGCCGAAGATACTTATGGTGCGGCGTGGGACTCGGCTCGTTCGGAGTTTATGGAGAGGCATCAGGGCTGGGTTGATGCGAATGCGACTAAGCATAAGCCTCTTATTACCAAGGGAAAAGCCAAATCAAAAAAGCGTGATGAGGTCGCAACGACCTCATCAGATAACGAACCTGGTTCTGAGAGTCTGGACAGAGAGTTTGCTAATGGTTGGTCCGGTGGGCTAGAAGAATAGTTTTCCCAAGACTTGCCTGTCGAAAGAATTTAATACCAATCGGTATAAGAGCCTAGCGCCTAAAGCCTAGGCGCTTTTCTTTTTCTGTATTAAAACTCATAACGGCTGATATGGTGGTATACCTCGCCTGGTTTGATCCAAGGGTTGGTAGCAAGAGAGACCTGATTTGCTGCATCAGGTAGTTGCTGAGGCTCAAGACAAATGCCTTGATGCTGCTTGAGAACCTGACCAGCTTTCCCCGGATTTCCCTGTAGAAAGTTAGCACCGTATACCTGCACGCTAGGTTGATTGGTGTAGAGCGTCATAGTTCGACCTGAAGTAGCAGCGCTTAATGTCCCAAATCGCGTGAGTTCAGAGCCTGTATTTCCTGTCAGGTAGCAGTGATCAACCCCTGAAGTCGAAGTGAACGCCTTTGCATTTTGCATAATAGAGAAGGACTTACTCTGGCGACAATCGAAAAGTGTGCCCTTTACATCACAGATCCCCGTTGGAATACCGGTTTCATTTAGCTCAAGCAGTTTGGTGCTGTCTATTTGTAGATGATGTTCACTATTACTCTGTGAACCGCTTCCCTCAAGATTGAAGTAGCTGTGTTGAGTCAGGCTAATGGGGCAGGCCTTATTGACGGCTGCAAAGATCTCCATATAGAGGTTATTACCGACTAAGCGGTAATCTAACTGGATATTACATTGCCCAGGAAATCCCATATCGCCATCTGGACTGATCAAATTTAGGCGGATACCATCGGGAAGCTGGCCCATATGCCATTGTTTACGGTTAAAGCCTTCTGTACCGCCATGTAAGCAGTTTCCTGACTGGTTAATATCCAACTGATATGCTTGACCTTCGAAGCTCATTTTTCCATTCGCAACACGATTAGCATACCTTCCAGCAATCGCGCCTAGGTGAGCATCTTGTTTCAAATAGTCTTCAACCGAGTCACATCCCAGTACAATATTACTGCGATCTTCATGACGATCCGGCGTCCACAATGAGCGAATTATTCCCCCTAAGCTCAATACTTCGGCAGCGATCACGCCATTATCAATGATGACACGTTCAATCTGACCACCGCGAGGATCGATCCAGGGGGATAACGGGCGAAAACGTACCATGGGATATCCTTAAATTGAATTATGGTCAAGGCTCTGGTTCTTAGAAGCTAGAACTTAGTTGCTAGAACCTAGTTTTTTTTAATAAACCTCTTCATCGACACGAGCCGCGCCAGCACTGGCTGAACAAAGGTATACTGTCGCTTCAATTCCTGTCTTTTCTGAATATTGGCTTTCTATCGCTTCGACCACAGCATCGGTGAGTTCATGATCAACTAATGCAACCACACAACCGCCAAAGCCGCCACCTGTCATTCTGACCCCACCGCGATCGCCGATCACCTCTGAGATAAGTTCGACTAAGGTATCGATTTCCGGCACGGTTATCTCAAAGTCATCTCGCATCGAGGCATGAGATTGCGCCATTAACTTGCTGAGTTTAGCAATGTTGCCAGCTTCTAGTGCGTGACTGGCATTCTGGGTGCGGCGGTTCTCGGTTAATACATGGCGGGCTCGTCGATAGCTGACATCGGATAGTGCTAGCTTGGCAGACTCAAGCTGAGCGAGATCTACATGCCTTAAGCTCTCTACACCGAAGTGATCAGCAACTGACTCACATTGCTCGCGTCTTAAGTTGTATTCTGAGTCGACTAGGCCACGCTGAACATTGGAATTGACTATGATGAGACTTAAGCTATCGGGAATGTGTACAGGTTGACTATCTAAGTCTTCACAATCGATAAGTAACGCATGGTCTTGTTCGCCAAGAGCACTAATCATCTGATCCATGATGCCACAAGCGCAACCGACGTACTGGTTTTCGCCCCGCTGAGCCATCTGAGCAACAGCGAGTGGTGACAGTCTTAGCTGACTGCAGTCATTTACAGCGGTACCAAATGCGATTTCAAGTGCGGCTGATGAGGAGAGACCTGCGCCTAAAGGCACATTACCAACGATGGATAAATCTAATCCTTTTGCAGGTAGACCAGCCGCTGACATTGCTGCTGTGAACCCTTTAAGGTAATTGATCCAGCTATCGCTTGGGTTCATTTTACCTTCCAGTCCAAAGCGCCACTCTTTTATTTCACCTGGAAAGGCATCAGATACGGCGCGAAAGGTATCATCATCACGGCGTTTTACCGCAATAATTGTATGGAAATTGATGGCAGCTGGTAGTACAAAACCATCATTGTAATCAGTATGCTCACCGATCAAGTTTACCCGGCCTGGGGCTAGGTAGAGATCGTCGGCAGTAGTGCCAAAGGTTTGCACAAATAATTTGTTCGCGCGCTGTGCGGGATTCGACATGCTTTAAAGCTTCCCTTATAAAATGATTGCTCAACCCTGCATAGCAGGGGATGTTAACCAGTACTTGGTGACTGTTTTGTTTTTTGGTTTTTTGAATATTTATTACAAATAAGACGAGTTAACTTATTCTGTAATAAAATATTACATAGGTTTTTATATCACGACTGAGCCGAGGCTGTAACTGAGTTTTTCGTCATTCTTATGCTAAAAATTCTCATTACTAATATTTATGCTAATTATGAGGTTACTTTTAAGTGTTTATACCTAAAAAGTAGTATGCATAGAGTTGTTTTAACGACTCTATGAGTCGTTAAAACAACGGCTAAAATATGACTCTTAGCTTTCGGCTACTGGTGCTGGCAGCTGAACTTGTTCGCCGAAGACAAACTTGCTTAATGCCAGTGTGACTAAGATTGTGGCGAGTAGTGTGATTGCCATCATATGGATGAAGTGCAGCGGGCTCCAAATAAAGGTAAATACCGCATAAACTAAGACACCGAAAACTAAACCGATTTTTATCGCCTTAGCGTTAACATTTTTAAATACTAATGCACAGATAAAGGCGGCTAAAACAGGCATAGAATACAGACCATTTAACTGCTGTAGTAAAGAGATAATACTCTCTGATTGCGCGAATACAGGCACTAAAGAGACAGATATCATGGTGAAAACCAGCGCGACTCGAGTGCCAATTTTACGAACATCAGCCTTGGGGTTAAAGTAATTCTGGTGAATATCACAGGTATATAGGGCGGCGGCAGAGTTAAGGCAGGAGTTAAATGAACTCAGC
Source organism: Shewanella eurypsychrophilus (assembly GCF_007004545.3). NCBI lineage: Bacteria > Pseudomonadati > Pseudomonadota > Gammaproteobacteria > Alteromonadales > Shewanellaceae > Shewanella > Shewanella eurypsychrophilus. Next base: position 780,596 of record NZ_CP045503.2, read on the forward strand.
ACGGCACCGGCTATAACCGCAGCGAAGGCACCAGATAACCAAGACGGTAGAATGTCACCGACTAATCTTCCGTAGGCCACATCGCCCACGTCACCATAGAGTTTAAAGGCAACGATACCCGGTAGTACCACGATAAAAGGCACGATTAACTTCATCACTACGGCAGCATAGAGGCCTTTTTGTGCCTCTTCTACCGATTTGGCTGCGAGTGCTCTTTGGGTGATCACCATGTTGGTGCCCCAATAGAAGATCTGAATAAAAATCATACCTGTGAGTAGTGTGTGCCAAGGGATATCTGATTGATCGTTACCTATGAGTGTAATACGCTCGATAGGGATCCCTGAAAGGTCCCAATTGACGGCATTCATAGCAAGGTAGGAAACAATGATCCCCATGGCTATCAAGCCAATACCATTTAGCATATCTGAGATAGCGATGGCTCTGAGTCCACCAAAGATGGCATATATAGCGCCCACGACTGCAAAGATGAGTGCCAACATAGTGACTGAAATTTGTAGGCCAAACATAGACTTCATAAACAGCGAGCCGGTATAGAGCACGACAGGTAATAATATGAATGCATAGCCCAGCATAAAGAGCACCGAGACCATGGCACGAATACCTTTATCATTATACTTTCGCTCTAATAGCTCTGTGGTCGTGGTGCAGTTGTATTTGTAGTAGATAGGGATAAGCCACTTAGCCAAGATTATTAGGCCGATAGCCGCAGCTATTTCCCACCAAGCAACCAGCAGCGCTTGGGCGCCATTCATGCCGACGATCTGCTCGGCACTGATATTAGTCATCATCAGCGAGCCCGCTACAACGACCCAACTAAGGCCACCGCCAGCGAGGAAGTAGTCCTTACTGTCGCTAGTATCGCGCTTGATATTGCGACATTTTAGGTAGGTAATGAGTCCTACCGTTGCCGTTAGGCCAAAAAATATGACCAGTTGAATAATCTGTTCCATCTTAGATTCCCTTTCTTATTATTGATTAGTCTATTGCCTAACAAAGGCACCTTGACGACATTTAGTCTCTGGCAATTTTCTCGAGCTGGCTGTTTGCATTCACTGGTGACAGTCTGAACTCAAAGTTTATTGGCTCAGCCTTGATTCGATAAGCTTCATGCACTTGTCTGCCCCATGATGTATCACCACCAACGCCCATCTGCTTATAGTCGATATTCCAGCTGACAAATTCCCGTGTTGGGATCTCTGCACCGTGGTTTTGAGTGACAGGGACTAAACCTGACGCAGAACCTTGTGCATCACCGATTCTAAAGTCGATATCGGCTTGGGAAAAAGGCCATAAGCTGGTTTGCATCTGTTTCCTTGCTATTGCCATGATGCCAACACCTGCATGATTTGTGACGGCTGCATAGCGTACATGGCTTCTCTGTCCTGTTTCTTGTGGGCGAGAATAGCGATGGAATAACTGCTCTATGGGTTGTTGGTACCAGCCTAATGGATTACCAGAAAAGCGATCGGCATAAGTTTCTTGTGGACCGCGGCCAAAGTAGCTCATAAAACGACGATCGAAGGGCAGGCGAGTGCTAAAACCAAAACGTGGCAGGTCTGGTAGCTCAACATCTCCAGGAGTAAATTGGCTATTAATCACTAGCTCAGCCTGCTTATTAAGATGATATAAGGTGACTAATGAGAAGTTTAGCTGTGGATGTTTTTGGCTGACTTTTATACCGTGATTGTGCTTTTCAATTGATGTGACTTCGAGCTCAGCAGCAGCGTCTTGCCAGACGCCTCCCCAAGTGGGCAGGCCATTGCCTAAGTCATTATCTGTTGGGGCACGCCAGAAGTTAGCCATCAAAGGCGCGATAATTTGCGTTTCAGTGCCATTGTTAACTTGGGTTAGCCAGCCAGAGTGCTTCGAGATCGCATAGCTGTTGTCTTTGAGAGATATTTGCCACTGATTGCTTGTTTCCAAGATGTGGCTATTTTGGCTGATATTCTGAGGTGATGGCGCAGCTTGTTGCAGCTCAAATTGCTCGAAGGCGAGCTGGTGGCCGGCTGGTAATAGTGGTTGAGGCGTATCTACCTGAGCCGATAGTAACAGGTGATAGTCGTAGTTAGGATCAAATTTGACCGCTTGTTTTGCTAGCTCTAGCTTGATCTCTTGGCTGTTACCCGCTGTGATGTTCGGCATCTTTATTGTGCCTTCATCAATGGCTACACCGTCTTTTTGTAGCGACCAATTGAGCAACAGTTCATGAGTCGATTTGAAGTCATATTTATTGCTGAGTGTAAACTGAGCGTGTTGGCCTGATAGTTGAAAATTATCGAAGCGCAGCGGTTGATAGACTCGCTTTACCTCACTCAGATGAGGATGAGGGTTACGGTCTGGATCCACTAAGCCATTGTTGAGAAAGTTGCCATCGGTAGGCATATCTGGATGATAGTCCTTGCCGTAGGCCCAATATCTTTGGCCTTTCTCGTTGGTGAAGGCGAGAGATTGATCGACCCAGTCCCAGATGAATCCACCTTGCAGATTGGGGTATTGTTCGATCACATCCCAGTAATCCTGCAAATTACCCACAGAGTTACCCATAGCATGAGCGTACTCGATCATTATTAAAGGTCTATCTGAGTGATTTTTAGCGTACTTTTCGATGCGCTCAATCGATGGGTACATGGGCGCAACTATGTCGGTATAGGGCTCAGTGCCAGCAGGTTCATATTGAACCGGACGGCTAGGATCTCTTTGCTTAACCCAGTGATACAAAGACTCGAATAGTTTGCCTTCCCCAGCTTCATTACCTAAAGACCAGATGATAATGGAAGGATGATTCTTATCGCGTTCCACCATACGTTCGACTCTGGCTTGATGGGCAGGTAACCAGCTCATCTCGTTGCCAAGTTGCGTTTTTTCATCGATGGCCAGTGGGTGGGATTCGATATTGGCTTCATCGATGATATACATGCCGTACTTGTCGGCGAGTTGTAGCCAATAAGGATCGTTAGGGTAATGGCTTGAGCGTACGGCATTGATATTATTTTGTTTCATCAATCGAATATCGTTTAGCATGCTTGCTCGGCTGACCACATGACCCGTATCGGGATCGGTTTCATGGCGATCAACACCGCGTATGGTTATGGCCTTATTGTTGACCAGTAGTTGGCCGCCATCTATCTCTATCCGCCTGAAACCTAGCTGCTGACTGCTGGCTTGGAGTAGTTCGCCATTGTCGTTTTTCAAGCTCACGATAAGTTGATATAGCTTTGGCGTCTCGGCGCTCCATAGCTGTGGCTGTTTGATTGCGGCAGAAAATTTAACCTCTTGATCACCAGATAGATTTATCGATTGAGTTCCTTTCGCGACCTCGCTGCCGCTGGGAGATAAGAGTTGGAATGCCACTGTGACGTCATCGGATTCTTGATGATTTTTCAGCGTTAAATTTAATGCTAGTTTGGCAACCGCTAAATCACTGGAGACTTGTGAGTTAGCATCAATATCGGCAATTCTTTGCTGGGCTGTGGCGTAAAGGTATACATCTCTTTCGATACCACTCATGCGTAGCATATCTTGGCTTTCAAGATAACTTGCATCACTCCAGCGAATGATTTTCATAGCGATCAGGTTCTTACCTGTGTTCAGGTATTGTGTAATATCAAATTCGGCGGGCGTTTTTGCCCCTTGGCTATAGCCGACCTCTTTACCATTGACGAATAGTGCGAAGGAGGAGCGTGCGGCACCTACATGAAAGAAAACCTGTTTGCCTTGCCAGTTTTCCGGCAGGGTGATCTCCCGACGGTAGCTACCCGTCGGATTATGCTCCGTTGGTGCATCAGGCCAGCTGGTGGTGAAGGGGTAGCGCTCATCGAGGTAGATAGCATGACCATAGCCTTGAGTCTCCCAGTTACCAGGGACTTGGATAGTGCTCCAGCCAGATGTTGAAAAGGTTTCCTTGGCGAAATCCTTAGGAGCTGAGGCTGGATTTTTGGCATAGTGGAATTGCCAAATGCCGTTAAGATCTAAGTAATTTTGACTAGTACGCTGGTTATCCTTGCCTGCATTGATGATTGAACTATATGGGAAAAAGCTGGCATGAGGCGCTTGTTTATTGATCTCAAAAATGGTGTGGTCTTGCCAGCGTTCAGCGGCAGTGACTAACGGGCTTGAAAGGCTTAAACCGACGATTAAGCTGCTTAGTTTAAGACCTGTTAGCTTGGTCTGAAATGGTATTTTTGGGCTCAAGGTGCTATTCCTATAATTATTATTGTATTTCTAACTAGCAGTCGTTTCTAAAGATGCAGAGCTACTTTCTGCTCCAGACAATCGCCATATGCTTAAGGTCTGGACTTATAGCCACTCTTGAAGGGCTATGGTGCAACTTGGTGGGTGGTTGTAATGTGCTAATTGACTGCCAAGTCTTTTGTCCTAGTTTGAGAGTGTTAACGCTTCTTAGCCGATTGGTATCAATATTAAAAATCCAGCCATTGTTGCTCCAGGCATAATCTTCGTTGCCGTTTCCGACACCTATCAAGGGGATATGGCTACCAGATAGTGGATCGAAACGTTTAATCACCCGATCGCCATCTTGCTGTTTATGCAGGTAGCTGAATGCTTTCTCTTGGGGGATAACGTGAATACTTCGACCTGCATTGGCCACCACAAAGTGCCGCTCATCGGCACCTTGAGTCGAATCACTCGTTGATGAGGCCTCGAAGTAGAGGCTGTAGGCGTAGCGCGCCCAGAGTAGGGTGCCTAGCTCGGGATGATGTGCATAATACCCAGTCGGGATCATGCTTTTGATGGTGCGGCTTGGTGTTTGTTGGTCGGCTTGCTGCCACACACTTTGATGAGGCACCCCTTGTTCGATGATATAACGGATCCCAGCGAGTTCATCCTGTTCAGTAATGAACGGTTGAGGCGAGTACTCGCTTTCATTGGGGGTGTGGGTAAGCTGCTTGACTCTTGAGTTACTGTTTTTATTTAGCTGATATTGATAGATGTCGTTATGCTCACCACTTCTATCAGATGCAAACATGATGTGCTGGCTATCAGAGCTAAAGGCTGGCTGATTATCATAGCCTTCTCGATTGGAAATAGGTGAAGCACTGCCAAGTTGCCACTCAGTTGTTTGGCTGTCGAATGTCAGTGGATAGAGCCAGATGTCATAGCCTGAGGCATATGCAGGGGCAAAGTTAAAAATAGTGACTAATAGTAAAAGCGCACTAGAGATTAGCTTGTTGGTGCTTTGAGCGTGTCTGGTCTTTAAAGGGGTCACAGCAAAGTATTTCCCATCTGATACAGGATGGGAAATACAATACTAGATTGTTAGGATAATGTATACAATTGGCTTGTGGGCAAATTTTATCCCTTGTTTTTCATCTCTTCGGCATTTGAAAGTGCCACATGCGAGTCAGGTAGTAGATCATTGACTACATGGTCGACAAAACCCGCTCCCGCCGCTTCATAGAGGTTATAGACACTATGAACACCGGACTGTTTTAAAGCGTCTGCATCTTCAGAAAATTGAACTATTGCGCTTATTTTTCCGCTGTAATTTAGTCGCTGTAGCTGCTCAACAGCGAATAGGTTACCTATGTGATGCGGCATCGCTAATAGTACTAACTCCAGGTTAGGCGCATGTTCCAGCTTCTCCCAAAAATCGGTATCTGAAGCATCCCCCTGAACCACATTACGGTCATGCTCTTTGTGGTAGTCGACCAGCTCTTGTTTATGTTCAATACCTAAAATCTCACCATCGAATTTGGCACTAAGCTCATCGTATGCACCGCTACCGATCCGGCCCATACCTAAGATGAGGAAGCGTGGATTTCCAACGGGAATTTGTCGATCCTCAGGGTGTAGTGGATGTTTCTCTAGTTTCTGTAATCGGCCTTGGTATTTCTGATACAGGCGGCTGGAGACCGCATTTAATGGGGCTGCAAGCAGGAAGCTAATACTCAGGGCTACGGCTAAGATCACTAACCATTGGGACGGTAACCAACCTTTGGTGGTTGCCACTGCAGCCACAATAAGACCAAATTCGCTGTAGTTACCTAAGTTAAATGAGGTCATCAATGAGGTTCGCGATCTGAGCTTAAAGTGTGTGAGTAAATATAAGAACAGCAATATTTTTATCGGTATGACTAAGACCAACAAGGTCGCAAGACCTATGTCTGAAAAGCTTGGTAATCCATTAAGGCCAACGGTGAGGAAAAAGGCAACGAGGAAAAGCTCTTTAAAGTAAAACAGTGATTTAGCCAGCTCTGATGACTTAGGGTGGCCAGCTAACAAGATCCCGATAATCAAGGCGCCTAAATCAGGTTTCAGTCCAACGGCTTCAAATAACCAGCCTCCGAGTACGAGTGCCATGACTAAGCCAAATAGTACCAGCAACTCGCCATGACCTACGCGATCGAAGGCCTTATAGATAAGTGGCTTAGCGAAGGGCAGCAGGAGTAAACCAAAGGCCCATACCGAAGGCATGTCTCCCTTAGAGATAGTAAGGAATGCGACAGCAAAAATATCCTGCATGATGAGGATACCTATGGCAACCCGGCCATAGAGAGACTGCATATCACCTTTATCTTCCAGCACTTTTACTGCGAAAATAGTACTTGAAAAGCTTAAGGCAAAGGCCAGTAAGGCAAGCTGATTAAAGTCTAATCCTGTGAGTTGATCTAGCCCTATCATTCCCAATAATTTGAGTAATGGGATAAAAAATAGCATCGAGCCCATTAAATGTAGACTCGAACCAGCCCATACCTCAACTTTGAACAGACTTCTGATATCTAACTTAAGGCCTATGGCAAACAGGAGTAAGGTTACACCTAGCTCAGCGAGCTGTTCCAGTAAAGGTAGGCTAGATTCTTCTATGCCAAATAGAAATAACACGAAGCCTGCGACGAGATAGCCAATGAGTGGGGGGAGTCCGATACGACTGACGAGCATGCCACATGCCAGAGTGATAATGAGTATGGCGGGTTCCATGATGCTCCTGTTTAAATAATTTTAATTATGTAGGGTAAATACCTCTTATTGTATAAGAATTTGATGAAGTTTAAATGAATATTATGCCAAAGAAGGTTCCAGGTACTAGATCCTAGGACCTAGAACCTGGGTTCTGTATTACTGGCTAAGAAGTATATCTAAGTGTTTCGAAAAATCAGCAGGCTTCATAAAGCCCGTGACTCTTAAATCATCTCGGCTATTTCCATCGGCATCAAACATCAACAGGGTAGGTAAACCCAGTACGTCATAGTGTTCCAGCAATTCAATATCAATGGCATCATTTTTGGTGACATCAGCCTGAAGGAAAACAATATTTGCGAGGCGTGCCTGTACTTGAGGATCTTTAAAGGTGATGGCTTCAAACTCCTTACAAGCGACGCACCAATCTGCGTACAGATCTAGCATAACCGGTTTGCCTTGAGCCGAAGCAGCTTCAACTTCAGCATTTAAGTCTTCAAGAGACTTAATGCGCTTATGATTAACCAGATGTTCAGTGTTGCTGTTATTGGCTTGTGGTTGGAGGCCTAACTGACTCATTACCGCTTGGAAGCCGTAAGAGAAGCTAGCAAGCAATAACAGAGTCAGTAACACAGAGCGAGTCGTTTGTTTCCAGTTAAACTCGGTGAGTTTGTTTTGATGGATTAAATACCCGATTAAGGTTATGCCCCAAATTGACCAAAGAAGGTCTGATACCAGACCAGGCCAAATACGACCAATCATGACGACTGAAACGGCAATCAGTAGGAAACCAAATATGGTCTTAATAACATCCATCCAGCTACCCGCTCTTGGCAGTAACTTGCCACCAGAAGTACCAATTATCAGTAGGGGTAAACCCATACCCATACTAAGTACATATAGCGCAAGGAAGCCTTGTAATAAGTCGCCAGTCTGTGCCACATAGATAAGCGCGCCAGATAGCGGAGCTGTAGTACAAGGTGAAGCGACTAACCCCGAGATGATACCCATGACAAACACGCCAATGACGTTACCGCCTCTTTGGTTATTTGAGAAGGTATTCATCTTTTCCTGCCATTTGTTAGGCAGTTTGAGCTCATATAGACCGAACATGGACAGGCTGAGTACAAAGAAAAGAATAGCCAGCACTATGAGTACGGCTGGGTGTTGCAAAGCAGCCTGATATTTCATTCCAGCAGAAGCGACAACCAAGCCCACTAAGGAATAAGTAATGGCCATACCTTGGACGTAAACCATAGATAAGCTGAATGCTTTAGCGGTAGATAGCTTCTTGCCTTGGCCGACGATAATCCCAGATAGGATAGGGTACATAGGGAAGACGCAAGGTGTGAGTGCTAAGCCTATGCCCAAACCGAAGAAGATGACTAAGGTCCAGATCAGGCTGTCGCCTGAAAGCATCTGACTCAGAGTATCTTGTTGAGTGATAGGCGCTTGAGTCGTTGCTGTATCAAGGTTTACTTTAGCACCAGCAAGCTTTTCGCCAGTGGGAAGTTCGTCGGTGAGCAAGCCATCATTGGCTGCGACCACATTCAGTAAAGCCGTTTTTTTGGTTGGAGGGAAACAGAGTTTACCTTCGGCGCAGCCCATAAAAGTCACATTAACAGAACCGCCTTCGATAGCCTCTCTGATTGCGATAGGGATCTCTACAAAAGAGTAATAGACCTCTTGTTCGCCAAAGTATTCATCGTGGTGATCTTTTCCTTGTGGAATAGACATCTCACCTAAGGTTGCACCATCGGCTTCAAACTTGAGTTTGTCACGGTACATGTAATAGCCGTCGGCAATAACCCAGCTAATTGTGAGGCGATCATCTTCTTGTTTGAAATCGAAAACGAAAGCTTCATTCACTGGCATCAGCTTAGGTTCATCTTTCAGAAAATCGAATTTATTACTGCTAAAAATGCCTTCACTGTGTGCTAACGGTGTTAACAGCAGTAAAGAGGTAAACACTAATGACATTGCGATAGTGACTAATTTTTTCATGATTTCTTGGTTTCTTCTTTCCGTTTAATTCACAGAGTAAATCGATATAACTGGTTGTTTTTTTATTCTTGGTAACTAAATTTGTGTCATATTATCAACCCAATTTAGATATTCAGGTAAACCATGACTTATGGGGATGGCGATAATTTCAGGAACTTGATATGAATGCAGTTGAGCGATAAGGCTTTCTAAAGCCGGATAGCTATCTTTAGTGCATTTTATCTGTAACTGATATTCAAGCTCCTGACACACTTCACCTTCCCACTGATAGATAGAGGTGACTGGCGATGAAATTTGCACGCAAGCAGCGAGCTTCTTTTCGACTAACTTTTTAGCCAACTCTGTTGCGCTCTCTTTCGAGGGGCAAGTCGTGAGGACTAGCAGCAGCTTGTTTTGCATTGTATCGCCTATTATTTAAGCTAGATTAAAGTTACGTTAAGCTAGCTTTGCTAAAGTCTATCTATAAACTCAGATCAACGGATACTATCTGAGGCTTAGGTTTGTACAGTGGGCATACTCTACGACTTTTAATTGGTGCTTGCATTAAGACATCGCTAAAATAGTGAGCTTATACAAGATTGGTCTTATAGAGTCTGGTGAAATCTCCATTGCCGTACTTGAAAATAGACCTGCAAACCCCCATTTAGTTTTCATATTGAGTAAAATAGTTTTTATTAATTGCCGTTATTTGTGAGGTCAGTGTGTTTTTTCTTTTATTAGTGATTTTCGTTCTAGTGCCAGTCATCGAGCTGAACGTACTGATCAGTGTCGGCGAATCATTAGGCAGCTGGACGACTGTCGGTTTAGTTTTTTTCACCGCGATAGTTGGCGTCTCATTAGTTCGGAGTCAGGGGATTAGCACGCTGATGCAAGTGCAGCAGAAGTTATCTCGTGGTGAAGCGCCCGGACAGGAAATTGTCGAAGGCATGATGCTGGCGGTTGCTGGACTACTCTTGTTGATCCCAGGGTTTGTCACTGACTTTATTGGTTTGATATTACTCACTCCCTTTACTCGTATTCCTGTCGCTGGTCTTCTTTATAAGCGTATGCAGGTTAAAGTGGCGGCCAATGGCGGTTTTCAAGCTGGTTTTGGCCCCGGTGGTCCGCAAGCGGGAAACAATCCATTTGATCAGTCTTCATTTGGCGACTCGAACGCGGCTCACCATAAAAATCCAGAGGGTGGCGATACCTTCGATGGTGATTATGAACATAAGTCTGATCCTAGCAATAAGCGTCTTGATAGCCATCAGGTAGATGATAAAGAAGATCCTAAGAACTAGTATCTAGGTCCTAGGTTCTAGTTGCTTTCTTTCGGATTTTTTGGGTAAAAGTATTCTTCCAAACAATCTATATGGCTAAATTTGCGTGTATTTTTATAGGGAAGTTTCATAAAACCTGATACCCCTTTGCCCTGAATTTTACCTACATGGCTCAATATTCTATGTAAACTGGCCCGAAATGCAGCCTGTTTTCTTGGGTTTAGCAATCTTAGATAGCTATGGACCTTCATGTGCTTAGGTAAGACTTCGAAGATGATACAGCCGGTGTGGTGGATTTTGTTGATCCAGGCGAGTTCGGTCATGATCTCTGGCGGCAGTTCTAAGTTTTCATCGGGATCACGGCCATCTTCAAAATAGGAATGTAGGCGAGATTTATCTTCTTGTGATGGCGCACTCCCCACCTCAAAGGGCAACTCCTGCTCAGGATCGATATTAAAGGGCGTGTTGGTATCCTCTCGCTCCAAGTGCAGCGTGTCTCGAGCATTAAAGAAACACGCTTTAAAAACACCGATCCGTTTAATGCCTCTTGCCAGCGTGACCATATTATTCACAGCCAAAATCAGCGCTTGTTTCTCATTGGCATCGTAGAGAGCAAGGTTTGAATCGACAAATACCCCCGTTTCTCGCCAATGGATCGCTAGGCCGCCGACAATAGAGTACTGGCTTATTCGTCCTACGGCGGCGATAAAGCCTTTTTCTGTGTCTCCCATGCCAGCCATAAAATTTCGGTAGTACTTTTCTAGCTGAAGGTCATCCATTTTTTCGATGGGATCTTCGGTGTTATGTTCTTTTAAGAAAGATTTTCTAGAGCTATAAATAACCGTTTCCACATCCCGTTCATGGGAGAGCTCCCAGATGGGGATCGCTTCAATTAATGGCGATTTTAGTATATCTGGTAGGTGTAATCGGTGGCTGTGTAGCATGCTTTTTAGAAAATAATCCCCGGCTCGGTTACGCTGTATAGGGTCATCACTGAGCATGTTATCTAAGGTTCTTGCTAACTCAACCGGTAAACCAAGAGAAGTGGCTTTAATGACTTTACTGCCAAAGCGGCTAGCTTGACCGGAAGCTATGGCATATAGGGTTGCCGCCACACCTTGTTCGTCGAAACGAGTCGATGATAAGGCGCCATTGAGCTGCTCCTTTCCGATAAAATAGACATCGCCCATTCTGGCATTAGTATGCTGCTGATCGTTTGACATCAGATCCATCACATTACCATTTACCGGATTACCTTTTGCGTCCCTTTGGGCAAATACTGCCGAGCCCCAATCGATGAGGGATAGGTGATTGCTTTTGACGTCATAAACCAAATTAGAAGGTTTAATATCACCATGAACTAAGGGGCGACCATGATGCAAATATTGCACTATGTGGGCTAATTGCCGGGCGATACTCATGATCATGTAAGCGGGTAAAGCACCGCGCTTGAGGCAAAGCTGCTCGAGATCTTCTCCCGGGGCTCTGGCCATCACCAGAATGCCCTGTTTGCCTCCATGAGCAAATTTTATCACAGGAGGCACATTAGGGTGCTTTACCTGGGCGAGCATAAAGGCTTCCTCTTCTAGCCTATCTTGTACATTTTGCGGCAGGGTGACACGTGAGAATTTAAATACATGGGATTCTCCCTGTGGGTTCACCCCTGCAAACACAAACCCATAGGCACCTTTACCTACAAGTTCTAAATCCACATAGCCGAGCTTGCTGAGTTGTTGTTTACATAAACGTATCCAGGCTCGATGCTTTCTTGCATCGTTCGCCTTGAGTAGGTAGATGGACTGCTCTTCAGAGATATAGAAATGTTGCAGCTGAGGAGTCGGCTCAGAATTCATCGGCTTGGATGTAGGCATAGATGTGCTCTGCATAGGTGTGAATGTACGCTCATTACTGGAGATTGATTTATCGATCAGTATAACCTTAAGCCAGTTCAAAGTGCGAGGTGTGATCTGGAGTCACTCTTGCCTGAGTTATATCTGCCTATTGCATTTTATCGGGACGGATCTTGACCTACATCAAGCCAGTAATAATCCCCGGGAGGTAATCTTTTACTTAATAAATTGACTTAACTGTTAACATTTAAGTTTAAGCATATGGACTGGCCTCAGCATTAAATTTCGAGGCTATATTGAATAGAAGGAGGGCGTATGCCAGAGGTAGACAAAGCCCTGTTAATTGAGTTACTCGACTATCCCAGAAAGAGGATCGTCCAATCTATGGAGCTGAGATTTTGCCCCCATGCTGGTTTTTTCAATACCAGCGATGAGCAATGCCTCAACTGCCATCAGGGGATGGAATGCACTTGGATGAATCACAATGATGAATTGGTGGCAGTGGAAGAGAAGTCTGTAAAAGAGATCAAGCAGCAGTTGCTGATCGCAGTAGACTTTGTTGACTCCAGCCTGACCCCACACCACCTCTCGAGAAGAAATTGTGAATGTGATAATTGTGTCTGGTTGAGGAAAGCGCAGAAGATTTTAGCGATTGAATAACACCTAAATTTTGAAATTTCACTCCACCCATTATTTTAGTCAAAATGTAAGTTTTGAATAAGCTTTCTGTTTCTATTAGAGTATCGACAAAAGATAAACTCTAATTCCAAGCCTTTTGTGTTCGCTGTTGCGACTTGGCTTGGAGATGCTGAACAGGATGTAATTATGGAACCCGCTTTTTGGCACGATAAATGGGATGCGAAACAGATTGGCTTTCACTTAGGTGAAGTGAACGCTTTACTCATTAAATACTGGCCCAGGCTAAATCTAGCCAGCAATAGTCAGGTATTTGTTCCCCTTTGTGGTAAGTCTGTAGATATTTGTTATCTTGCTGAGCAAGGCCACGATGTCGTGGGTTGCGAGTTAAGCAAAACGGCAGTAGAGGATTTTTTCTCAGAGAATGAGCTGCAATATTCAATAGAGCAGCAAGGAGAAATTCAGCAGTTTTCGACAGAGCAAGTCACACTGCTTCAAGGTGATCTATTTTCATTACCTTCCGAGCAATTTAGCCATATAAATGCTTTTTATGATCGCGCCGCATTGATCGCCTGGCCAGAATCTATGCGTCTGGCATATGTCGAGAAAATCACAGCACTTATTCCAGCTAAAAGCATCGGCTTACTGATCACCTTAGACTACCCACAAGAGACATTAAAAGGTCCACCGTTTGCGGTGTCGAATGATTGGGTGATGGCTAACATGTCCGATGCTTTTGAGATCGAGCTACTCAGCTGTGATGATGTGTTGGCTGATAATCAGCGCTTTGCTAACAAAGGCGTGCCTTGGTTGACCGAATCTGTTTATAAGCTGACAAAAAAAGGGTAGAAGGTCCTAGAATCTAGTTCCTAGATTTTAGGGGCGAGAACGCTGCGCTCCGAGAGCGGGAACAAGTTCCTTCCGAGCAAAGAGCAATAGCTTCTGGGCATTTGACCTGTCCTTTCCTCGTAGTCGCAAAGCGACTTACTCGGAGGCGTTTTTTGCCGATCTCGCACTCTCGCAGGCCGTAGGCCGCCCTCGAAGTGACGCAGTCACGTTCTCGAAGGCGCTTTTCTGCCGTACTCGATTCTATTTTTATTACCTTATTTTAAACATTAAAAAAGCGACCATCAGGTCGCTTTTTCTTGTTCAATTCTAAATCGTTTATAGAGTCATAAGACTCAACAATTAGAAGTTGTAACGTACACCAACAGTGAATACGTTGTCGTCTTCTAGGTCAAACTTCATACCAGCAAGCTTGTAATCACCTTCGTACATAGCGTAGTGGCCATATACCATAGTTGACTTAGCTACTTTGTAGTCAGCACCAACAGTGATAACTGTGATGTTTACGTCAGTTGTAGTATCGCCTTGAACACCACCAGCATTCTTAAAGTACTTGCTTAGGCCTGAAGTATCAGCGCCGTACTCAGCTTTAAGGTTTACACCGTTTAGGTTGTAAGCAACGTTGACGAAGTAAGTATCACCTTCCATGTTGTTGCTTAGGCTTTCAGAGTTCTGGTAGAAACCACCTACTTTGAAATCACCCAATTTAACTTGAGCAACACCACGGTATGCATCTATGTTAGAGATACCCTTGTTGTATGCACCAGCTACATAGTAGCTCTGAGCTTTTAGCTTCTTATCACCAATTGTTGCACTAAGTGCGTACTGGCTATCAGCATCTTCAACATCAGCTTGATTGTTGTCGGTCATTAGGTAAGTCGCGTTAAGTGTTACTAGATCAGCAATCTTTGGCGAGTAGTACCAGATACCATCAGCAGCACGAGTCTGACCAGCAACTAGACGATCGATATCAGCATTGCTGTTACCGAATAGGTCAACGCCACCTTCAGCTTGCTTGAATACTGTGTCGTTACGACCGACTAGTACAGTACCAGCAGCGCTCTTAAGACCTAGGAAAGTGTTACGAGCCTTAAATACGTCTTTATTTGAAGAGGTGTTCTCAACCTGGAATTCCATCTGGTAAATGACGTCGAAACCATTAGCGATAGACTCGCTACCTTTCACACCCACGTGTGAGAAGTTAGTTTCAAGTACTGTACCGTCTTTACCTTCTTGAGTCGTAGCGCCTGTATCTGAGTTAGTCACAGATAGATCTAGACGACCGTAGAAGTTTGGACCTTCGGCTAGCGCGCCGAATGAAGCTAAAGTTAAAACTGATGCAACTGATGCAGAAATTAGAGTTTTTTTCATGTTTAAGTGCTCCCAAGAACCTAAGTTCTTCTCCATTTTTAAATGGTTATTTATGGTTGGTTATTTTTGCTGCAAGCGTCCGTTCTTGTAGCAAACATGGGGCCGAAGTTTACAGTTTTATGTCAATAAAATTGTGGGCTAGATCAAACTTTTACAGACAAATGGCCCCAGTTAGGCTGATTTATGACTAATTTGACCCTTTTGATTATATTTTGCTCAAAGGCTGTAAAAACCTAGTGTTACGACTACCACTAACTAGGTATTTTGTGATATTGAGTACTAATTACCATGCATTAGCGCACACTTAATAAGCACTAGCTAAGATTGTAATCCAATTGAAAGATTTTGTTTTGTTTTTATTGAATAAACAGACTTTTGTATTAAATCAACGCTGGTTTTAGTCTGAATAAAGGGACTGGTAGTAAGGCTGGAGTGGCTCAGATAGCAAGTTCAGTGCAATAAAAAACGGCAATATCGCCGCTTTTTATTGTTATCACTTATGGAGTTTAAGAAACCATAAATTATAGAGAGTAATGGCGATTAGAAGTCGAAGCGCATACCGACTGTGAAGATATCATCACTAAGATCTTGGCTTACGCCATTTAGCTGCATATCGCCATCGTACTTAGTGTAGTGGCCATAGAAGAGTGTACTCTTACTGATGCGGTAATCGGCACCGACACTGAACTGCTGTAGATCGACATTAGTTACAGTTTCCATACCTGCACCATCGGCATTACCCACGAAGCGGCTAACATATTTACCTAGACCTGAGTCATCACTACCGTACATGGCTTTAAGCTTCAGGTTACCCATGACATATGCGGCATTTACGAAATAAGTATCACCCTCAAGGTTTGAGTACTTTTCGTCAACATGTTCACTGTTTTGGTAGAAACCACCTAGAATGACATCGCCAAGTTTAACCTGCGCAACGCCACGATAGGCTGTAACATCATCAATGCCGTCATTGTAGGCTGCAGATAGGTAGTAGTTTTGTGCTTTAAGTGCTTTGTCACCTAAGGTCGCGCTCAGAGCGTACATGTTGCCCGCATCAATGCGTTCTTCACCGTCGTATTTAACGTAATTGTCTTCAACTAAATAAGTCGCATTGAATGTAACGAGATCGGCAATTTTAGGCGAGTAATAACTGATACCATCGGCTGTTCTAGATTGTCCTGCGGCTAACAGATCGATATCTGAGTTGGTGTTACCAAAAATATCGAAACCGCCTTCAGCCGCCTTAAAGACCGTATCGTTACGACCGACGAGTGCTGTACCTGCCACTGTCTTTAGCCCTAAGAAAGTATTACGAGCTGCGAAGGTGTTACCTGAATTATCGAAGTTACTCACACCGAATTCCATCTGGTAGATCACTTCTAGGTCGTTATTGATCTTCTCGGTGCCTTTTACACCTAACCAAGAGAAGTTATTTTCAATCACGGTGCCATTTTTTTGGTTTTGCGTTGCTATACCTGCGTCAGAGTTAGTAAAAGCCAGATCCGCACGACCATAAAAGTTAGGGCCGTCAGCAAGGGCTGAAAAAGAGGTGACTGCAAGAGTAGATAGAATCGTGGCGGACAGAACTGTTTTCTTCATTTTGGTCTTCCTGTTGCTAGTTCTTCATCGGTGGTTCTACTGATGAAAATAATTAGTTAGATTAGGATTTAACTCTTAATAGTTCTTCATCGGTGGTTCTACTGATGAAAATAATTAGTTAGATTAGGATTTAACTCTTAATAGCAGCTTCTGTTATTGCGATAACTGAAGCTTGGCTTCTGAATTTATCGAGATTGAGTCTGTCATAAATCTGCCATTATTTTATGATGTAGATCGCATTCTTTGGAACTTCTGCTATTCCGATCTCATTATTTTACAAGGCTTTTTTGTTTGTGAAATATACGGGTAACAGTTGAAGGAGGTGCGCTTCCTTGCGGCAATATCTATCTCATTTAATTAACCAAGTTGATGATATTTTGTACGGTATGCAGTGCTGTAAATTGCTGTGAATAAACGTGTCCTTTTAGGTTTAGTTTTTAACCGTAAAATAAGATAAAATCTGCCACCTTGTGATTATGGTAAGCTGAAATTGTAAGCCACTCACAATGTCTAACTTTTATTATTGTCTGGAGTTACAGTTGGAAAATAAGTTGCACTCTGAAGCATATCTGAATCGATTTGCAGGTATTGGCCGTTTATATGGGCAGAAGGCCTTAACTCGGTTTGCTCAATCTCATGTAGCTGTGGTGGGTATCGGTGGTGTAGGCACCTGGGTTGCCGAGTCTTTGGCAAGAAGTGGGATCGGAGAGATCACCCTAATTGATCTGGATGATATTTGTGTGACAAATACCAATCGTCAGATCCATGCGTTGAAAGAGACCATAGGTGAGTCGAAAGTTGAAGTTATGGCTCAGCGGATCTTACAAATTAATCCAGAGTGCAAGGTGAATCAAGTTGAAGATTTCATCACTACGGATAATTTATCTGACTACTTTATTGGCAAAAAATATGCCAGCCCAGAACAAGTAGGAGTATTAGATTATGTGGTTGATTGTATCGATGCAGTAAAGCCCAAAGCGGCTATGATCGCCTGGTGTAAGAGACAAAAATTGCCTTTAGTGACCGTAGGCGGTGCCGGTGGTCAAGTGGATCCAAGCCAAGTTCAAGTCACCGATCTGGCTAAAACCTATCAAGACCCTCTTTTGGCAAAAGTGCGTAACCTATTAAGGCGCGAGTATAATTTTTCTAAAAATGTGCAACGTAGATTTAGTATTGAAGCAGTGTTCTCTACCGAGCAGTTAGTCTACCCTCAAGCCGATGGCAGTGTGTGTAACAGCAAGGCAAATGTTGATGGCAGTATGCGTATGGACTGTGCATCTGGCTTCGGTGCAGTAACGGTTGTCACTGGTACCTTCGGTTTTGTTGCGACAAGCAGAGTCCTTATTAAGCTCGCAAATAAGGCTAATCAGTCATAAGAAAGTGTCATAAAGCTGGAAGTAAGTGTTTTAAGAGCGTTAGATCTTAAAATAATCTTTCAAACTTTGATCAAAATCTAAAGTTAACGAGAAGCGGCTTGATAGACTCAGGTCACTTTTATTCTTGGCACTTAAGATTATGACAAGTACTGTAATTAACAGCTCAGTGGCACAGGCATTACTCAATCGATTTATTGAATATGTAAAATTCGATACACAGTCAGATGCGAAAAACCCCGCGTGTCCGAGTACCCCCTCACAACTTGTTTTTGCACGTCACTTGAAGCAAGAGCTTGAGTCTCTTGGCTTTCATCGTGTGAACTTGTCATCGATGGGCTATCTAACTGCGAGTGTACCAGCGACAGCTGAAGGCATTCCTTGTATCGGCTTTATAGCGCATTTAGATACCGCCCCTGATTTTAATGGTGCCAATGTTAATCCACAGATAATCAGTAACTATGATGGGGAAGATATACTGCTGGGTGAGGATGAGTTGCTGAGTACAGAGCAATTTTCTAGCCTGCTTGATTATAAAGGGAAAACGTTAATCACTTCAGATGGAACGAGTCTTTTAGGTGGAGATAATAAGGCTGGAATTGTAGAAATAATCTCGGCTTTACACTATTTATTAGCACACCCTGAGATCCCTCATGGCGAGATCCGTTTATGCTTTACTCCTGATGAGGAGATAGGCAGAGGCGCTGATAACTTTGATGTTGAGGCCTTTGGTGCCAAGTGGGCATATACTGTTGATGGTGGTCAGCTTGGCGAGCTGGAGTTTGAAAACTTCAATGCCGCGACAGCAGTTATCACAGCAAAAGGCAATAATTGTCATCCAGGTTCTGCCTATGAAGTGATGGTGAATGCACAAACTATGGTAGCAAGATTTCATGCTAAAATGCCGCTGCATGATACTCCTGAAGGAAGCAGAGACTATGATGGTTTCTTCCATCTAATGAATATGCAGGGACAGACTGAAGAAGCTGAGCTGACTTATCTTATTAGAGACTTCGATGAGGAGCTATTTGAAAAACGCAAAAAATGGCTAGCAGACCGTGTGGCCAGTTTTAACGGCGATCTGGTATTAGGCAGCTTAGCTATAGAGATCACAGACAGCTATTACAATATGAAGCAACAGATATTACCTCACCCACATATCATAGACATTGCCGAGCAGGCGATGATAAATCAAGGTATTACGCCAATTATCAAGCCGATAAGAGGAGGTACTGATGGTTCAAGGCTTTCTTATATGGGCCTACCTTGTCCTAATATCTTCACTGGGGGGCATAACTTTCATGGTAAGCATGAATATATCTGTTTAGAGTCTATGGAAGCCGCTGTAGATGTCATTATAGATATTTGTCAGATCACAGCTAAAAAATATCAAAATCAATAAGTGATGTCGCCGATACCGTTATGCCGATACCGCATCAGTATGCTCATCTGAGGTTTGGCTGGGTAAAAGAGGGAAAGATATCAGGAAGCAAGCACCGCCCAGTTCGCATTTAGGTTCCAATCTTATATTGCCCTTAAGAAGGATCGCGGCATTGTAAGCGGCGGATAAACCAAGTCCTGTACCACCTTCATTTCTTGAGGTGGTATAGAAAGGTTCGAAAATATGCGTTGCCGCATCTGCCGATATTCCAGAGCCATTGTCTTGGATTGAAATATTAACCAGCTTATTGACGATTTTGGCTCGAATAATAATTAGGCTTTTATCTACTTTCTTGAAGGCATGTGTATACGCATTAGAAAGAATGTTTGTGGTGATCTGTTTAAGTAGGCTCTGGTTTGTGACAATTTCAAGCTCTGAATCTAGTTCGAATTGCACGTCAACCACTTGTTTATCAAAAAGAATTTTCATCGATTCGTGACTGTCAATCAGTGTTTGTTTAAGATTGATACTCTTTAACTCTTCTAAGCTTTGCTGCGCAGCTACGGTTTTAAACTTCTGAATTAAGGTACTCGCCTTAGTGATATTACTGACAATGAGCTCGCAGCTTTGTTGATACTCTTCCAAAATAGTGTTGATCTCTTCAAGGGTAGTATTTTCTCCATGGATCAACTGTATCAGCTCCTCTATATGCACCAGTTGTGATGTCGCAGCGGTTAAACAGATCCCGATTGGCGTATTTATTTCGTGAGCGACACCGGAGACCAGCCCCCCTAATGCAGCCATTTTCTCTTGTTCAACTAAAACTTCTTGGGCACGCTTTAGAACCAGTAAAGACTGCTCGAGCTCTTGAGTTCTTTCTTTTACTTGCCTTGCTAGCTCCTCTTTATAACTAGTCTCTAGTGCAAGTAATCGCTCTCTATCAGTTAATGCATCTTGTAATTCCTGTTTCGATTTATTGATATCAGCAAATGAATTTCTCAGTTGCTGCTGCATGGTATTTATCGCCTTAGAGACTTGATGAAACTCGTCACTTTTCTTGCTACTTTGCTCAAATTGTAACGGCTTAAAAGGGCTGTTTAGATCCAATTTTTTACAATACTGACTGAGTTGGTGTAAGTGTCTGGCGACCATGTACCAAACCAGAAACAGGATAAAGCCTGCGACGATGAAAGTTTTAATGGCATTGGAGAGTAGGATGATAATGGCTCTATCTAATAGCTTTTCATAAACAGCTTTTAGATCTGCTTGAACCAATAAGGTACCGACAGGAATGCTGTCATTGCCAGAGCTATAAAACAGTTCGAAGGTTTTTTCTATGGTGTTTTCAGGTGTTGGGGTTCCAGATATCCAGACTTGGCCACTATCGTCGTTGATAGAAATGTAGGTGATATCTGGGAGCTGAATGAGTCCGTTAAGTTGAGTGTTAATTAAGCGCTCATCGATAACCCAAATACTGGCAGCTAATACATCTAAGTTTACTTTTTCAATGCTGGTAAATTGCCGAGAGATGCGATCGACATCGCCCTTATAGTCATTTATCAATTGAAACCCTGTGGTGATCAAGGTGATTAATGAGCTAAACAATATGATTGATATGGTTAACTTACGGCCAATCTGGCTTTTGATTAATCTGCTAGTAAAAGTTTGCATGGATCCTTTTCTTAAGTATTGAAAGTTAAACAGTCTTGCTCACCTTTGGCTTCAATAACGTCGAAGTCGGCATCCCTACATAAGCATAGACTGACAATCACTTTAATGAGTATCTTAGTCACTTAAAAATAACAAAAAAAATTATTCATTGTAAAAGGACATTAAATCACTTTGTGGCACTAATATTGCTTTTGAATTGCATAAGTACAGGTTTTTGACACTAGGTATTGCTATGCAAAAAGTAAAGACACAAATATTTAAAGCGTCGGCTCCTAAGCAGCTGATTTTTAGCTCTATGCTTTGGCTCGCAATCGTCAGCGGTGCCTTGTTATTTGTCCCTGCCGCAATTCTGGAAGTCGTCCACTTGGATAAGGTTGTGAGTGCCCAATCTCATTTTATAGGCTTAACTTTCATTATTGGTATCGCCTACCTTATTACTCAGGTTGTTAATTACTTCTTGGATGAGGCGATAAGTTCGTTGAGAGTAAAGCGTGCCACAGTCGTTATCGAAGAGAAGGTGAGATTACTCGATCCAACTGAGCGCGCTTTGTTACGCGAGTTTTTCCTGCAAGGAGAAACCGTTTTAACCCTGCCGCAGAATGAGCCAGCGGTACAAAGTCTGCTAACCACTAATATCATTGAGCATTTAGGTAACCAAAAGCACTACGCTATTCAGGGGCCTACTGCAGATTATAAGATATCAATGCGCGCAAGGATTTACCTTAATCGTCAGGTGCTAAGGTTACCCGTCGGTGAGCCTAGTCAGGAAGAGATGCAAAACTTGATAAAAGCCAGACCGACATTTGCTCACATATCAGGGTCAAGAAAGCATGCCGCTTAAATATAGGGCTAAATTCATTGGCTTAGTTATAGGGAATGGATAAA
Organism: Shewanella eurypsychrophilus; assembly: GCF_007004545.3. Taxonomy (NCBI): domain Bacteria; kingdom Pseudomonadati; phylum Pseudomonadota; class Gammaproteobacteria; order Alteromonadales; family Shewanellaceae; genus Shewanella; species Shewanella eurypsychrophilus. Next base: position 802,407 of record NZ_CP045503.2, read on the forward strand.
AAATAGGGGGCATAGAGCCCCCATTTGCATTAAGAACAGCAGACCATCAAAGATACCGCCGTTCAATTAAAACCATGCTTTCAACAATATGCTTCAGTGTAAGCTTACTCAGGCTTAGATTTTTGGATAAACATCCACATGAGATATACCATGATGCCAATCGTCATAAAAATAACGGTCATTGACATTAAACCTATTGGGTTACCAAACATTAAATCTAACCAGAAAGCCATAGTGAAGTCCTCTTTCAAATCTATTTCATTACCTTGTTCCCCAAACTAATCTGCTTTAGAGATCAACTTGATGATCTCGATCAAATTTCAGCCAGAATCATTATGAAACTAAAGCTTTAATGTTAATTGTTTGCGTTACATCTCATTTGGCTTATTTAGCACTCGCAGACACAGTGAGTGCTAAATAAGCCAGTGATCAGCTTTTAGCCTGTGGAAACCGTCGATGAGGCTAAAATAAAAACATCAGAGTGAAATTTGTTCGGTCAGATCTTTTGAGCTTTTAAAAGGCTTGCCATTCGCCCTCTCAAAGGTATAATGCCCGCACTTACTGAGGTCGTAACGATTTTAGTTAGTCTATTTGATTAAGCCGGTGTGGTGGAATTGGTAGACACGACGGATTCAAAATATAGCGTCTCTAAATTCTGATTTGCTATAACATGTTGAATAGTCGAAGTTAAAAATCCTTTTGAGATGCGATTTGTCTTGCAAAGGTTTGCAAAGAATCTTATGCTTTGCAACGAGCTATACAGCTACTAAAGCTTTGCCGGTGTGGTGGAATTGGTAGACACGACGGATTCAAAATCCGTTGCTTTCGAGCGTGACGGTTCAAGTCCGTCCTCCGGTACCAAACTTTAAAACCTTGCTAACGCAGGGTTTTTTTGTATCTGACGTATAGTAATTTTTCAAATACCCCTTCTGTTCTCCCATTTTTAAGTACCTGAATCGTTACCTTTGCATGACTTTCCTCTATCTCTAGCGTAGATCTGTTTTGGTGTTATTAAAGCTGGCGATATACAGTCTCCCGCCTACTCCTTGCTTATCACTGATGAACATGAGAGCCAAAAGCTCAAGACTGAGAACGCCAAGCGTAAGATTCCTCTACATTTGGATCTTATCGGTGCTGGATTTATCGAATATGTCGAGTCATGCCATGAGCGAGTATTCGATGAGGTTACTAATCGTGAAGTGGTGACGGCATGGTTTGCTAGACAGATGCAAAACCTTGAGGTTGACTATGTTAATGAGCTAGGCCATATCTGCTCATTTCACAGTTTTCGTCACACGTTCATTACTAAGCTGATGAACGAGGGCGTGCAGATAAACCTGCTGCAGGAGGTGGTAGGCCATTAGATCAGTTCATTTGGTATCACTGGGAATTATACTCACAAGTCCACCGAACTCCGGCATGTTCTGCCTGTCGTGGATAAGCTAGTGGTAACTCTAGGGGCCTAGCAAAGAATTTTAAGATATAAGTCTTTGACACTAATTGAGTTTTGGAATACTGTGAAGCCTCCTGACGTTAGGCATTTTTTGCCCCCTCTGTAGCCGTCACATTGTGATACTTGTGGAAGCCCTATGGTTGCTTACAATTTATTGTTATCAATTTAATAGTGGTTGTCCTATTAAAGTTAGTTTTTAGTCATGCGCTTGCGCTAGGCACGTCAGGGTTTATGGAGGGCTTGATTATGGATCAAAAAAATTCAAATCAACGCTTCGTTAAAGAGAAATTAGTGCTTGCTATTTTGATAGTTAAGCTACTAAAAGCTATAGGTGAATTTTTACCTGTAGCGATTGATCTCTTTAACATGGCTTTCAACTACTTTAAATTGCGGGTTTGCTTTGTATTATGTCGTTTGAACCTTCTTGGATTCATAAGTTTGAAGTGAAAAAAGGTGCTTGGGTATTCGTACCGTCACAAAAAACAAGAGATGAAGGTTTAAGAATAGTACAGCGAATCAAAAAAGTGTGGAGTCCACCTGACAACTTCTATCATTTGAGATTAGGCGGTCATATTCAAGCTTTAAAGTCTCATGAAAATGATCTTTTTTTTGCAAGTATTGATATTAGTGATTTTTTCGGTTCCATAGGGAGAAGTCGAATTACTCGGGCCTTAAAAACAAAGTTAGGGTATAAAGACTCTCGTGAAATAGCACTTCTTTCTACTGTAAAGCATCATACAGCTAAGCAACATTCTCATTCGTTACCATTTGGCTACGTACAGTCACCACTTATAGCATCTTTATGTTTATATGAGAGTAAGCTAGGAGCGGTTTTAGCCGAATATCATAAGCACAGTGCTATAAATGTTAGTATTTATATGGATGACATTGTTATGTCAGGAAGTTCATATGCGGAAGTCTTTGATTGCTTAACATCGTTAAAAAATGCAGCAGAAAGATCAAAATTCCCATTAAACGCTGAAAAAGAGTCAGGGGTTTCTGATTGTGTGATTGCTTTTAATATTAAGCTTTCGCATCAAAATTTGGAAGTTACGCCTAAAAGATTTGCTAAGTTTATGAAAGCTTATATAGATAGCCATTCAGGTTTTGAACGTAAGGGAATTCTGGGGTATGTTGGCTCAGTAAACAGTCACCAAGCAAGAAAGTTAGAGAGACTTACTTTATGAAAAACTTTACTCTATTTGTAAGTAAGACAGCGCAGCTCGATACGCTGCGCACGTAAATAGTGATTTGCCAAATAAGTTATACTATTTCTCTCGTTATTTTTGATTATTTGCCCTTGGTTTACCTCAATAATTGAGCAATGCAGTTCCCAAGCTTCAGGCCAAGTAGTGGCGGGACAGCGTTGCCAACTTGCGTATATTGAGGCACCTCAAATTTACGCATTTGTCCTCCAGTCGTTATTTTCGATCTGAATACAAAATTATCAGGGAAGGATTGTATTCTCGCCATTTCTCGAACTGTTAACACGCGAAGCTCATGCTCATCATAGTGGCAAGCATCATCTGGTATGGATAGTGCTGCTGGTGCTGGAGCGTTTGCAACTAGAGCTTTTTGAGTCTGTTTTTTAGTAGGGTGTGCACGAAGGTATTCAATGAATTCTTGTTTTGAATTGAATGGAAGTAATTCTCCGTCTACTTGAAGATACTTATATTTACCACATACAGCCCATACATCATCCGCAAGTTCCAAAGCATTTCCTTTTAGTACCGTAAAGATAGCTTTAGTGACCCAACGCTCACCTATGGTTTGTAGTACTTGATATAGTCTGAATCGACGTTGAACTATCTCACCATTATTACGGTATTCATGGTTTTGCAAAGCATTTCGCTGTGGTAGAGATTCAAAAGTGGTGTTCAATGCATTTATAAAATCTGACGGTTCAGTGGCGAAATTCTTTTTTAAATCATCCAATGCATCACGAACAGTAACAGTTTTACCATTAACTAAGTCTGCTAAAAATGACTTTTCAAATAGACTGCGGTGAATAGGCTTAGTAGCATCAAAATAATCTAAATGGCCGAATGGTAAGTCGCTTCCAGACTTTTTGACCAATTTATAGAAAGCCAATGATGGAGCAAATAAATCAGCATTGGCAGTGTCAAAGTCTCGAGCAATTTCATTAAAGTGATCGAATCTAACTGCAATCATAATAAATCGGGGGCGATTTTGAGCTATACCGGCTAAGCGAGCATTAATATGCAAGCAAAGCGGAATGTAACCGATAGAGGCAAAGACTTTGGCTACTTCGTACCAAGCATGAAAGCTATTGCCGTCTTCATCTTTAAATGCACGTAAGATACCGGTTACGTTTTCTAGCATCGCAATCTTAGGCTGAGTGTGTTTAACGAACTGAGCAAACTCCCATGGGAGTGTATTTTTGTCACAATCACGCTTACGAAGACCTGCCATGCTGAAACTTTGACAAGGTGGCCCCCCTGATACTAAATCTAAACCACGTTGAGAGCCAAAAGCTGTTTTGAGTTGCTTAGTTAGTTCTTCGTTAGCATCTAGTAGTCGGTTGAGTTCGACAATACTGCCAACTACTAGCTTGCCTTTAAGTTCGGAGATATTTTCAGGAATATCACTTGTTCCTATCTCATCAAATGCGGGAAAGGTAAATGGATTTTCACGTAAACGAGGCTTTAGTTCGGCATGATTGCTGTTTAGCCAAAGTGTATGCGTAGCTCGTTTGTTTTCTGCAGCTAACTTCTCTAAATTTTCATCAAAAAAATTAAAAGCAAACGACTCTGCAGCCATCGGTGAAAGTTCATTGGCCATTGTGAGCTCAAAGCCGCTTTGCTCTAAGCCTAGAGAAAGCCCCCCACATCCAGAAAATAGTTCTATATGGTTCAATTTAAACCTACCTAATATCAATAATGATGTAATAGTACTGAACAAAATTGTGATTGTCCAGGCGTTTTATACTTGCAGTTGTAAAAAATGGGTGGTATTTTGAAAAAAGGCTCGGGTTTGAGCCTTCTGTTATTAGCAGTAGAGCAAAAATTGCATTTCCCACATTATTCATTAGTAGTCCTATTCGTTAGGAGTACTACCCGGGAAACACCCAATGAAAAATATACTTCCGACAGAAAGCCGCTTGAAACAAGATGCTACTCGACTAAAGAAAAAGCTTGGTATCAAACAATCTAAAGCTTTAGATTTGATCAGCCATGATTATGGATACAGTTCTTGGTTTGAAATTCGTGATGAACTTGATAAGAGAGCAGCACTAGAACAAAAAACTCCAGATATCTCTCTCGAATTTGTTGAAGCTGAAGATGTTGAGCTTAACGAAGAGGAGTTTGAAAATCTCGAGAATGAGCGCTACAACGATCTAACTGATGATGTAAAGTTGCTAGTTGAACAAAACAAACGTTCACTGGTTAAACTGGGTATTGAGTTCTCTCTATTTGAACCAACACTCACAGGGTTGAAAAAAGCCATTTTAGATGCAACTCAAACAGTTAGAACTCATTTTGAATTAGAAAACTTTCATTTTTACTGGGAGCAAGAACAAGGGCAGGAGCATAAAGTAAAAAAGGTTGCCTACTTGCTCACTGACCAGCAGCAGACTAAGTCAATTTCTAGCCTCTATCGTCCTAATACAAAGAAAGGTGATCCTAGGATGTGGTTCCGAGGACTTCCTCATTTTTCTGAGGCTGGAGATCAAGTTGCAATTATAATTCAGGATGATGAGACTTATCTCATTAACCTTAGTACAACTAACCTTGAGAGTTCTTTGGCAAGAGAAAAATCTTATATCAAGGACTTTTTCTCGAGTTTTAGTGAGCAACACAATTCGGTTGCAGAGGAATTGTTGGAAAAGTTAAGAGCTCTTGCACAAAGAAAATTCCCTGCTTTGCGAAAAGGGGATACCGCAATTGGTTACACCTTAGAAGCTATGCTAGATATAGAGGCAAACTCCAGCAAGTTGCCTGATTATAAAGGTATCGAGTTAAAAGCTGGCCGAGGTATGAATACCCGTACAACTATGTTCGCTCAAGTTGCGGAGTGGGACAAAAGTCCGTGTAAGAAAAGTGCTGAAATCCTTAATAAGTATGGTTATGAACGAGGTGATGACTTTAAGTTGTACTGCACAATCACTACTCAAAGAGAAAACCCTCAGGGATTGAGCTTTATCTATGACCAGTTTAAGGATGAGCTTCAAGAGTGGCACAATAAATCTGATCTTGTCGCGGTATGGTCCGGTGATTTATTGCGTAAAAGGCTTAAAGAGAAGCATACTGAAACATTTTGGGTTGAAGCCAAGAGTGAGAGCATCAGTGGCGTTGAATATTTTCAACTACTGAGTGTCACCCATACTAAGGCACCTGTTTCGAGCCAACTTATGCCACTGCTCCAATCTGGAGTAATCACCATGGATCACCTAATTAAGCGTAGTGGGAAAAATAATAAGGTGAGTGAAAAGGGTCCTCTCTTTAAGATTAATAAGAGAGATCTAGAGTTACTTTTCCCTAAGCCAATCTCTTATAACTTGAAATAAAAACAAGGATGTATTTATGAAATCGTACGAAATATCACAGTCCATATTAAACATGGCTCAAACACAATTAGCAAAGACTCCGATATGGAAAGGGTCGCATAGAGGAGCCGATGCAAATCAAGTTGGGGTTCTGGGTGAGCTAATTGTAGAGCAATGGCTAAAAGATAATGGCATTTCATTCTTTGATGATAGAAAAGCAACCACACATGATTATACATTGAAAGATGGTAAGACATTTGATGTGAAGACTAAGGATAGAACTATCAAACCTAGGGCTAGTGATGATTGTTCTGTACCACTGTATAATCATGAACATCAAAGGCCTGACTATTATATATTTGTGTCTCTCCAACGGGCTAAAGGTGATGACTCCAGCGATTTAACTAGGTTTCATACTGCCCACATCCTTGGCGGTATGAATCTAGAGCAACTTGATAGTCTTGGGGTGATTTGGAAAGCAGGCCAAATAGACCCAAGTAATAATATGAAGTTTTGGACAGACTGCAAAAATGTGAAAGTGGAACAATTGGCTAGCCCCAAAATAGTTAAAGATAAATGGCGCCTAGCTTAGTACTAAAACACTGAGGCTCTTCTCTAAGTGGAGAGCCTGTCTATATATTGGATGCCATTAGCCTTGGTACAAAAAACTTAGGGGCATAAATTTATCCGATAAATATGGTTGTAAGCTACCTTCATCGTGTTGCTCTTCTGACTATTAATCTGAACCACTGATTCTCGTGCTTTGCTCTAAATGTGACTTATAGTCCGTTGTTTATGAATGATAGAACAGTAAAAATAGCCCTGTGATTTATGGGTGGGTGAATTATGAAAATTAAGCATGCAACAGCTTCAACTTTGAAACAATTTCGAAACGAAGCCGGAATGAGCCAAGAGCAATTAGCAAGGAAGTCAGGCATTGACCGTACTTACATTTCTGGGGTAGAGCGTTCAGTTCGCAACATTACCCTTGATTCACTCGAAGGGATCATTGAGGCGTTGGGAGTAACTTCTGCGGAGTTTATGCGTAGGCTACATCTTGAGTTGCTTAACACGCAATAATAGCTAGCTTTGCAGCTATTTGTTAGCTAAGGCCGTTACTGCTTTGTGAGCGGCATCAATAGCCATCTGAATATCAAACTCCAAGCCTGAATCAAGGCATTCATGATTCTTGCTAATTGACCAACTAAAGCCTTCATTGTAGCTGTCTGGGTTCGTTTCTACATAGATTTCAAATTCTTGGTAGTCTTCCTCAAAAGGCAGTGCAATGTTTGAGTCGTTATGCATGATATTGTCCTTTCGGATTAGTGGGCAGATGCTAATTGATTTAGATATGTTATTAACTCGGTAGGGCTCTCTGTTTCCAATATGACCTCGCTATCTTCATTATGATGAATATCAGGAAATTCATCTGTACCACTGTTAGCTGTCGTCATTACAACATAGCGTTTTTGCACGCTGTCTTCTCTTTGAACTGGATCTTCATAATCAACCCAAAGCACCATATACCCTGTAGAGGTTTTAAAATAGAAGCTTGGTGATACATCGTTGTGCCAACTTTTGTCTACTAACCAAGGATATTGGGATAAGTCGAAGCCTAGGTTAAAGTTTTGGCCAAACTCTTGTTTATATAGTTCCATGATTCATCCTTAGCTAGGCATTAGAGTACGCGCCTAGAATACCAATTTTTGTAAAGTTATCTAGTGGGGTGAACAGGTAATGCTAGACACTCGTCACCTTAACTAGGTAAGCTTTTATCCCAAGACTATAGGCCAAGAAGTTTTGTACCCATACTTGGTAGATCTCTCTTGCTTGTTCGATTGGTGTTGCCCCCATCAGGTGTCGAAATATTCCGTTATCAAAGTCGAAGTCTAGCTCCTTGGCTAGCTCGGCCATGTAGCCAACACCGACATAGCTAAAGTCGGTGATATAGCAGATGCGCCATTGGTTACCATGTTCCTCGTTAACCTCTTTCTCTAGCCTTACCTCTACAGGGTGAAAGCCACCACGTTCGGCTGAATAGTTGGGATCTCTGAAGTTGATGGTAACGGCTGAAGCTGCTTCATAGTTGCTGATAAGATCTGCCAAGTGGAGGGCGAGCATAGGTGATACAGGTAAAAACAGATCTTGGTGTTTTATCTTGATAGTCATTGTGGTGTCCTTTCTGGCTAGTGACAAAGGCGAGAAAGCGTGGCCTGACGAATATCAGGCACCTGCTTTGTATTAGTGGTTAACGTCTATTACTTCTTACTCTTCTCCTTCTTTGTGCCCGGCTTATTGCCCTTAGTCAGCAAGGGGTCGAGTTCACCCGCCACTACTGCCTCGATAATGGTTTCTATGGTGCTCACTAAGTCTTCCTCTTCGCCGACTTCAATGGCGTGCATCCCTTTTTGTAGCTCCAGTGGTTTGTTGCCGCTACGCACCTCTAGGTAGTAGCGGTTATTACGCTTGTAGAACCATGGGGTGACCTTCTTAGGAACTTGTACCTTCTCCCTCTCACCTGTCTCTTCATCTTTTACCCACTTTTCTCTGTAGAAGGTGTGGGTTTCATTTTCGGCTAGGGCGGTGGCCAATATCTTTTGCTGGCCTAACTTGGTGAGTAACTTCTCCCTACGTTGTATCAATGGGTTCTTGCTGCCATCTTCTGGGCGAGCGGTTACCTTGAGTGAACTCAATAATGATGTAGTCATAGTGATTACCTTTTGTGGTTAGTTGGTGATTGGTGGTGTTGCGAATTGATGGCCAAGTCCCGAGGTGGGTGAGTCATCATGGTGAAACTAGTGTTGCTAGGTGGTGGTAACTATCTCGATACTTGGGCTACTTGAAGCCGATGGTTCTGTTGCCGGGCTTGCTGTTGTTCTCGGTGGTGATAATGGCTAAGCACTCTTCGGTGCTGAGCTTGAAGTTGCTTAGTTTTAGGCGTCGTTTCAAAATAGAAAAGTCACCGGGAGTCAGCAGCTTAAGTGAATCTAATAAGCTGAGTGTTTGAGTCGTTAACGTATCTGTGTCTGTGACGTTCCTAAACAGATTTCGAGCTTGTATCTCTGTCAGATAGTCAAACGATAGCTTGAAGTCGAATCGACGTAGTACAGCTCTATCTAGACGCTCTGAGAAATTAGTCGCAGCGAAGAATGGCTGATTGAAACACTCCATCTGCGTCAGCAGCTCATTCACTTGTTGTATCTCCCAGCTAGCGTTTAAGCCGCCTCTATCAAGCAGTAGGCTATCCACCTCATCGAAGAACAAAATGTTGTTGTTATCACTGGCCTGTTGAAAGATACGGGCGATACTCTTCTCACTCTCGCCAACGTACTTACCGAGTACATCTGAGCACCTGATAGTGACCAGTTCTCGGTTGCAGCTATTGGCTAAGTACTCCACTACTGCCGTTTTCCCTGTTCCCGGTGGCCCCAATAATAAGGTGCGGATATCACAGTCTTTATCTAAGACTGTCTCTAGCTGACCAATGGCTTGGTTGCCACCCTTGATGTTGAGATACTCGGTAGAGAAGGGGAGTTGTGGCTTATAGCTATTGGTGTGAGGACTATGGCCGCATGCCGTTAAAGTACTCTTCACCATGGTTTCAATATTATGCTCAGCAGCCTTACCTGTAAGTTCGGTGTTGTGGGTAACAAAGGCCGCATTGGTGATGTGAGCTGGTGTTAGCTCCGGCAGTGCGGCCAGTTGGTGTTTGAATACCTTGGATACCCTAAGTCCTTTGAAGCTTCTATCCATCAGGCTTTCCATGACTCGATTATCTGGAATGGTGACATTAAGTACATAAGTGAAGCGGCGAACACAGCTATGGGGAATCACATCGATATGGTTGGTTATCCAGATGGTAGGAATGGTGTTTTGCTCCATCAGTTCATGCAGCATATCTTTGCCATAACCACGGTGAGAGATGCTTTGTTCGAAGATATCCTCACACTCATCTATCAGCAGTAGGGTCTTCTCGTCTGGTGACACTAAGCGTTGCACCAGCGTTAGGTACTGTAATCGTAGGTTAGAACTGAAGGCTTGCTTCTTGAACTGCCCACGTTCTTCGGACACTTCATCCCCGACAGGCTTTATGGCAATAAGGTGGGAGTGTGTTTTATCAGCCAGCACCTTGGCTAGTTCGGTTTTGCCTGTGCCGGGTTGACCGTAAAGCAGAATGTTAATCCCCTGCATGGACTGGTTGATGCTGATATCTAAGAACTGCTGCAAGGTGTCACACTCAAGATGGTTAAAGTGGCGTAGCTTAAGCTCAGATTTTGGTTTGGACTGTATAAAAGGCTCAATGAGGTTGATGTAGTACTCGACCTTGGCACCTAACAGTAAGCTAGTGATAGCCTGTGGTAGATTCATAAAGTCAATCAGGCTGGTATCGAAGAACTGGTCAAACAGACCTGTCGTTGTTAGTGCCTTTAATACCTCAATCAGCTTGGCCTCAGGTATACCAAACATGTAGGCGAACATTGCATTGGCGTAGTTATCCTCTGGCAGGATCTTATTGATTAGATCAAATAGCCCTCGGTTAACATTCATCACCGCAATAAACTTCACCACCTTCCAGCCGTCATCAGGCAGCCCTAGCCCTTGAGAGAGTAGCTTGCTGTTGTGGTCTAGGTTGCTGGTAGTTGCTTGAGGTCTCTGCTTCTTAAGGTGGTGTATTAAGGCGTTTAGCTTACTGCCATTGCCAAGTTTAATACCTTTGCCACACACCATTTTGACCATGCGGCTATTTAGCTCCTCCAGATCAGTGTTATCAACATAGCCAGAGGTGAGGGCACTATAGGCATAGGAGGTTGCACTGCCTTGATGCGACTGAATCGGCGTGACCTCTACCACCATGTTGTCTTCGGGCAATGGTGTATGGAGTCTAGTCATCCTCGCCTCCATCAAGTTGCCCATTAAGTTGATAGTCCAGCTGATCAATAGCCTCTCTCATTACCGACTCATCACGTTTATCGTAGATCTGTGTGGTGGTGACATTAGCGTGACCAGCTAGCTTACTGGCGGTGCTTAAATCGACTTTCTGATTGAGTAGTTCGGTAATGAAGGTGCGGCGTAGATCGTGTGGAGAGATGGTGATGCCAGTGGCGGCTAAAGTGCGTGCTTTAACTATTTGATAGAGGGCGGCACTGCTGAGGCTACGGTCATGCTTAATGACATTGTTCCAGATGGGATTAAACAAGCCCCCTGATTGGTGTGTTCTCACCCTTAGCCAGTTGTCGATATAGGTTAGCGCCCATGTGGGTATCGGCTGTTTGCGTGGCTTCTTCCCCTTGCCTGACTTGACCGTTAAGGTGCGTTTATCAAGGTGAATATCACTGACCGTTAAATTGGCTAATTCAAAGCGCCTTAGGCCAGTACTCAGGAACAAGGCCAATATGCAACAGTCCCGTTTACCTATGTACCGCTTATCCAGATAGCTGGTGGTGATCAACTCACCCACACTACTAGATGATAACGCCTTACCTCGGCTACTTGGGTTGATGGGTAGCCGCTTAACCGCTTGTACCTGCCGCCACTGCATATCGTCCACTACCCCCATCAGGAAGCCAGTCTTCACAATGGCCTTGAGTGCAAACACCACAAGGTTAACGGTTCGGGGGGACTTCCCCTCATCTAGCTTATGCCGTTTAACGTATTCAATTTGTGCGTAGTTCAATGTGTGAAATGGCTGTGCTTCTACTTCACCTTTCCATTTTAAGAGTTTTATCACAGTGCCTAACTGACTGCGCAGAGGTCTTCGCCCACTGGGAGCAAGGCGTGACAAAAACAACGCCGTTGGAGTTTGATTATTCATAAGGGGAGCCTAGATAGAACACGAAGAACTTCGTGCTGAGACTTAATTATAACAGGCAGTTGAGAGAGATTTTAGTGGTGCTTTCGGACGGTTGCTTTTAATGAACTGTTCACAGTAGGATTAGAATCGAGCTAAAAAGTCTATTAAATTAGTTGTACGGGAGACTCTTCGATTGATCATATTAATGAATCACCTGAATCTGCAAAGGAATGTGAAAATATGGGGAAGTATATACTTATACTTGGACTTCTTTTTTGGGGTCAAGTTAATGCTGGAGAAATATATAAGTGTAATCAGAATGATTTGGTTATTTTTAGTGACAAGCCGTGTGGAGAAGGAGCTGCAGTATCAAAGTATTCAACTGACTATAGAGAGTTAGAGCGTCCCAGTTTCAGTATTTATGGTAACTCGAAACTGATAAGCAATATCGAGTATCAAACGATTTGGCCCTTTCCCAGTGAGCCTAGCGGGTACATATCATGTGTGAACGTTGATAGCCTTCGAAAGGCCGTCTGGTTCAACGGCAAAAACACAACTTATGCAATAAACGGTCAGGCTATGGCTTCCGGTCAACTAGCTTCCAAATCAATATATTCAAAAATAGTAGGTAAGAAGTTTTTAATAGGAAGAGAGGCTTCTACTAACCATGATGGACTTCGTATGTTGATTGATGAAGGACTTAAACTATGTCTTTAATTTTGCTATTTACGATAGTTTTGATTTCTATCGTAAAGGCGTACTAACTTCACGGTAACGTACACTAACCGGAAGTGGACTAGTTTTGTCTGGTTATGATGAAATTTGTCGTATTTCAGCTTTTCAGTATGACTACACACGACGAAAAAACAGACCCGCAAAGGCAGCTTAAAACACACCATAGAGCATGAATTAAGTGCTTTAGAGCCAAAGTTTACGTTAGGATTACCGTCTAACTACTGTGGATTAATACTGTCTCTGCAACTTCCATCTACCATTGATTTTAGCTGTGATTGCCCCCCTATTAATATCAATGTGAACACACTTCGTGTCGATAGTTGGCAGATTTGTGTTTATACAATGCTGAGCGTCTATAGGCGTCAAAGTAATAAAGCCAAAATCATGTAATGTCTGGAGCATTGGTAACAAATCATCACTTTGCATAGCAATTTTATGTTTTTCTAATAATTCAGGCAGGCATTTGATTGGCATCCTGTAGGACTCTGAACTCTTGAGACCATGCTTTCCGATGTATAAGGTACGATCTTCACCAAACACGCTACTTCTAATATCTTGATTTAATAGTGAAAATACGAAATGCCATGTGTAATCTTTATGAATCACCCGATGAAAAAGAAACAGCCCTAACTTTAAAGTATCATAGGAGAGCTCTGGAGCTGAAAGAAGGTTAAGAATGTGATAATTATTTTCGTCACCCACCTGCTGAAATTTTGCAAAATCAGCTTTTCTGATGTCTTTGTTTGCCATCCACTTCAGTAATAGCTTTCTTTCTGAATACTTAGGGTTTAGTACTATGTAATTTTTTTTGGTTCCGATTCTCTTTGAAATGTCCTCTTTGAGTTCTGTAGCTAACTGAGGTGCTATTTTGATTAAGTTGTCGTATGAACTCATTTTCAGTTATTCCCATATTTAACATAGTTTGTTATGTGCAAATAAATCAATGTGTTGTGCTTTGTTGTTTTTAGTTTTTGCGCATAGTTTACTCACTTATTAAAGACGTAACAAGCCTATCCCAAAGTGTAACCACCTGTTGTGTAAGTTATTTTTTGTTGTTCCCATAAAACTAACCACTCGATTGAAAAAAATGATTTTTTAGAAAAAAACACAAAAATAACCAAAAAAGCCAATCGGCATAAAAATATAACTTAGTCAGTGAGTTACTTGATTTTTAACGTTGCTAAATACCATAGCTCCCATATTTTTCACCAAGAAGGAAAATAATTTAGCTGGTTAAAAAAATGGGATAACAAGTTCCAATATTTCTATTAGTAATATGTACCTACAGCGCTGAGAACAGAAAGGAGCATGTACAGGCTCTCTTCATTCAACAATCAGTAATAGGTGATTTAATGACAACTTTAAAGAGTGCCAAGAACGACTTAGTTAGAGCTCCAGCGGCTAAGTTCTTAAGTGATAAAACAAAACAATTGACTGTAGAGGAGGCTAAGTGTTTTACAAAGGAAATTTTAATCAATGAGCGTAGTACTAAATTGAACCTGATGTTGATGATGCATAAACGTGGTTTTGCAGTGCTGGGATATAAAGACTTCAAGTCCTATGTGACAAAAGAACTGCCGATGACATATGACGCAGTTATAAAGCAGATGGTCGCAGCAGAAGTGGCAGCGGAACTTTTTGGATTAGAATATGTTGGTTTTTACAGTGATTCTGCTATGCGTACATTACGAGCTTTAGGTTTTAAAAATCAGATTCGCATCGTATGTCACCTTAAGAAAAAGCTTAATAAAAAAATTGATGAAAATTTCACTCAGATTGAATTGACAAAAAAAGCTATTGAAGTTGCTTTAGTTGAGTTAAGTGGAGGGGAAAAGAATCTAATAAAGCAGTTAAACAGTAAGTTACCCGCTGAGGATTCAGAACCTAACTATCATGAGTTTCCTTATGATAATTTGGCAATTTTCGAGCCATATGTAGAAGAGGAATATATTCAGTTACACGGCTTCAGTCGTTGGGATGAACGTAGTTTACCTCTTTTGAAGAGGGATGAACTATTGGAGCATGAAGAAAAATATTTAGACGATATTTTACAAGTAAAGTGGTCTTTATCAGACATGTTGAACCATGTTCAAAGCTATCACCCTCTAAAATTTGATGAAATGAAACATAAATGTATGCAAGGGCATCATATGGCTTCTGACTTCTTGGTCTCTATTTATTTTCCAGATATTCCAGATATTCCAGATATTCCAGATGGCGAAGAAGACTGCTCACTGGATGACATCTTAGGAGGTGATTTTTTCTCGGATGCAGGAGATAAAAAAGTAAAACGAGAGTATGGCGAGATGCGCAAGAAAATTAAAAAATCTCTAATTCATAAAATTTATAACATTTTTCAGAGGAAAAACCCTAAAGCAGCTGTATTAATGGCTATTGCTGATGAATTAGATTTGGAAGAACTGAATGATGCACAGGCGTATCTTTCACTTTTGTATGATGATCGCTTGGAGGGTTCTGACGATGATGACGGCTTTGACTTACAAGGTGACGAGTAAGTAAAGCACTTTGCTTTCCAGCTGCGAGCTCGCAGCTGGAAAGCGGATACCATCCATAAGCATGATTGGCTTACTTATCAGTTGGTTAGCAGGTAGCAAGCTTAAATGTCAGATCAATATTCAACTATGTAGGTACTAAAGAATGAGTAACTCTAAGCGATATAAGAGCAATTCTATTACATCTATTAGCAATTCCAATAAAGGTAAGTTTTTTAAAAATATACTACCTAGTAAAATTTTTAGCATAGCTAAAAACAAGTTTTCACTAGTTCGACCAGAACTTAATAAACAAATAGCGGAGCTAACTAATCCTAAGGCACTGAGGTACACAGCGGAAATAAGTAAAATTATAGCTGTGTTAAGAGTGAAGGATTTGCTTCAGTACCAGCAAAAACTGATTACTTATCACATGAAAAATGTGAGTGCAGATACTGTTGATATAGACCATATCCGTATAGGCTTGACTCTTACATTAACTGACATGAAGAAGCTACTAGATGGTGATAATGGTTTAGGGCGAGTTAAAACAGGTGGTAGAAAAGACAGGTTAACAGTAAAGAGAATTAACGTTGGTAATGTTAACCAAGGCTTTAAAAAAGGAGATGTTCGTCCATTTTTTACTGCTAGGTTTGAAATGTTTACCGATAAAGATGACTATCGCAATATTAATGTCTTTTTAGCTGAGCCTCAGCATGAGCGCAATAAAGGGCGAGATTTAGTCTATAACTGTGAAGTTGAGTTTATTCCTACTCGTCTAAGCCTGCCCATCATTTCTTTTATCTTATATCAATTTCAATCGGTGTTAGGTCCTCGCCGCTATAAACAGCTATTCGATAAGGCTCTACTGCTAGAGTTGCATACTGGCTATACAATGTATGGTGTATCTCAGCTATTCGCTTTTATGACCACGAGTGATAACAATGTTAAGAAGGGCTTGTGTTACCCCTTTAATAAGCGGCAGGCAGTTGAAACTACTTATGTAGGTGATAGGGACAGTCATCATCTGATTGGATATGACAAAACGCTCAAAGAGATCAAGAAATTTGTAGAGCGTTCCATTAAGGGGTTGGCGGGCTCATTTGAGCGTGTTGCTGGCATGTTAGGTGGCGTTGATAAGTGGCTACCTTCGCAAGTGTGCAGTTTCCGTCTTGAGTCGCGTCAAAAGTATAGTAAAGATCCGATTGCATTAAGTATTATGCCGTCAGTTAAATCCTTACTTGGTAAGGTTCGATTATTGAAACCCAAGTACCTTGAGCATCTTCCAGATGAGCAACTAAGCTTGTTAATTAAAGATAAGTCAATGCAGCCATTATCGGCTAAATGGCGCTCTCTGTTTATTAAGAGTAAACTCAAAAAAATCTATCTAGCTTTTGATACCGATCTACTTAATGCAGCAATTAATAAACGGTTACAAGCGTTGTTAGGAGCCATTTTAAGTCCTCAGAAAACTCTAGATGTAAAACCTAAGGAAAACTATAAGCAAGCAGTCAATAATGCTCGTAAGATATTGGGTCCTATTATTGATAAGCAGCTACATGACAGTGATCCGATCAAAAAAATCATAACTTCTAAGAGTCGAGCTATTTATGTTGAAGGCTGCCCTGGAGCGGGTAAAACACGGCTTATTATAGAGCGTATTAGACATCTTCGTGAGCAAAATATTAAGCCCAGTGCTATCTGCGTATTAGCCTTTACTAATAAATCTGCTAAAGAGTTTTCATCTCGGCTCAAAGAAGAAAAGCTATTTTCAGTTGGTATGGTTGTTGGTACGTTCAGTAGTTGGTGCAATAGCCTTCTAGATGAAAGTAATAAACTAAAGGTGCTTACTCCGGATAGTGCTTTCAATGTTATTAAGTCCCTTATCGATAAGCGAAGTCAAATTGTTAAAAAGCATGATGAGTTCGAGATTGCTAAATGTTGTATTTCAATATTTAGTCATATGGCAAATTTTGATACTCCAAGTATTGTGCGGACTATTGAGAAAGTTGCTCCTGACTTTCTTGAGTTTCAACTTGAGGTTACCGAGATATATGAGGCTTACAATAAGTATAAAAAAGATAAGTATCGTGATTTCAATGATATGTTCGTACAAATGAAACGAAGCTTGAATGATGTAGACTTTCTGGAAAAACTTGCTAAGCGATATAAGTATTTGGTTATTGACGAGATTCAAGATACTAATGGCATCCAGTGGCATATCATTACTACTTTATATAACAATAACGTGCGGTTATTTTGCGTAGGGGATCCTGCTCAATCTATATATGGTTTCCGTGGTGCTGTTCGCTATATGACAGCCAAATTTGAGAAGCAATTTGAGGGTGGGGTAAGGTTCCAGCTCACACGTAACTATAGATCGACTAAGCCCCTCGTTAAGCTAACAAATGATCTTAGGTTTAAAATCGATACAAACTCTATTGGCTCAGTAAGCGTATTAAAAGAAAGCAAGAAAAGTAGTGAACTCGCAAAGATAAAGTTCTGCGATACTTTAAAAAAGGCTACTACATGGCTAATCAAGGATTTAGAAATTAATCACAACAGCTATGCCTGTCAGCTTATTTTGTGCCGTTACAACAAGCAGGTAAAAAGCATCGAAAAAGCATTGGCAGTAGTGGGGAGTGATTTTGCTGAGAGACTGTCGTTGCAGGTAATGACTTTCCATAAAGCGAAAGGCTTACAGGCTGAACATTGCTATGTAATCGATCCCTTATTTAGTGTGAGCCAGCTTTCGACATATAAAGAAGAGTTATGTAATACCTATGTTGCTTTTACCCGTGCAGAAAAGGCATTGACGATACTTGCCTGTGAAACTGGCACTACAGTTTATGGTTTAGGCTCTAAATCGGCAGGGAGGAAAAAAGCGAAGAGTATCTTCCTTGATATGCCTGAACAATGGGTTGAGATTATAGGGTGATTTAATCAACGGATAAAGGCATTTAGGTGTTAAGGGGCCTAAAAGTTTTAGCCAGTAAATGATTTTAGTCACTAAGGTTTTGACATCGATTCTGAACTACTAGATTACTATTTTTCTGGATAGCGGCAATTCTTTTGGCTCGCGTACACTCCCACTTTGAAATGGGGAATTGCTGGTCCCATGCGGTCATTAATTGCTTCTGTTGTTTGCTCATAGCATATCTAGGGTAAGTGCTATCCATATAAAGATAAGTACGAGCAATTCGGCCTCTAGCTGCTACAGGAGGCTCAGCTTTTCTATTGTCTATCTTCATCTCGCAGCTTCCAAAGCTCGAAGCTGTACTCGGTAACATCGTAAAGTTGTAATTGCTGCGTAAAGCATTAACGGCCCCGATAGCTGGGTAAAGGTTATACATATCAGCTTGCATGTATCGATACTCAGTATTTACTTTTTCAGCACACCGTCGTCCTTTGAATGACTTCCCTTTGCTATCGACACAGCTTGAGTGTCCACCACGCCATTCTTTAAATGCTCTGCCGAAGTTTTCTGCAGGAACAACATGCTCCCACTCTACTTTCTTAGAGCGCTTTATATACTTAGAGGTTTCAAATCCAGAAGGAGGGATTACTTCTTTTTTCTCTGTAAACTCAGCTCCGCAGTAAATGGTCTCTCGGTGATTTTGATAAACACTACGCTCAAGCGACTTCTTTGCCTTATTGAATGATTGGTTTGTGGTATTTGGTTCGTTACTGTTTGCCGTGGCCTGAGTGGTAAGAAGGATAGAGAGTAATATAGCTGATAGGTAGTTAAGGCTCATGACGTTGTCTGCTGGGAAGTTATCTTTATATCATGACTTCTTTTCTGTGCTACCTCAACAAAGTGTTTAGCCGAGCACACTGATATAAGGTCCATGCGGTCGGTTGTTCTTAGTCTGAACTAGTATCAACTTATTACGGGTGGTAAGTTAATAAGTAACTTGTCTTTGTGATATGACTTTTAATAGTACAGTTTGAAATAGTGCCACTCAAAAAGGGGAAGAAAATGACAAAGGAATGCATGAACTGTGGATATGTTACTGACGATAAGCTTGAGAATACATCTAAGTGTGTAAACTGCGAGGTCTACTTTCATAAGTTTGAATCGAGAGCAAAAAAACTTGCTGATAAGCTTGGATTGACGTTAGAAGAGTACTTCGTCAAAACGAAACCAGAAAGGGAGGCAAAGAAACAAGAGTTACTATTAAAAAAAATAAGAGATGAAGAATTTGTGCAGTTAACTAAAGAAGAAGATAAAAAGAATGAGGCGTTAAAACGTATACAGCGTTCTGATGCCTCTCTTGATTTATCAGGTGAAGAAGTCAATGAGCTAATTAATTCAGTTTTGGTTACTACAACGGACTCAATCCCTAATTATGTTACTCAAGGTACAGTGGGAATAGCCTCAGCAGAATCTTGTTTTGATAAAGCAACGCTGAGTGACTTTTTTATAGCAAAAAACAACTCGACTAAGTGTCTAAATCCAGATGTTAAGAGATTGCTGGCATGTTCAAGAAGTGAAGCTCTGAATGAACTAAAGCTTGAGGCTATACGACTTAAAGGCAATGCTGTTGTTGGTGTGAAAATTGAATATATAGAGCTAGAAAATGTCATGTTGGTTGTAGCGACGGGGACTGCTATATCTGTTGAAAAAAGTGATAATGCCTCAAGTGGCAATCATACATTGCGAGATGGGTATATCCCCGGTGGTGTACATGGGAGTCTTGATGCTATCGGTCGAATAGCTGATTTAGCATATCTTTCAGAAGTGTTAGATCAAGAGTCTGATGGGGGAGCTCCTGAAAGTCTAAGCAGCTCACTTTCAGACTTATAAACTTATCTAACCTAATGGTGTAAGGACTGTGGATAGGGAAGAAATTCGAATTTCTACCCTATAACCTTAGCGTGACTATATGTTTTTCTTAGCGATATAGAGCTAACGGCTCAAGTTCAAGTATTTAATAATGTTTGAGCATTGCAGCATAGTAAACAGACTTAACGGTAACGACAATTATCATGGTATTGGCGTAACTCGTTTATGACCCATTGTGAGTTACAGGCGATAAGGAGCACATAACAGTGCAAGTAGTGGTCTACTTTTGTGAGCGATAAGTGATGGTTACTGATTACGTTAGATAAGACAATAATATTTATGCTCACTTTCAATTTGTTGCGCTCGTTTATTCAGCATGACTCTGGTAGAGTGCTTACTAATCAATAGCTTTGCTATAGCAAGGCTTAAACCATAGGTTTGTTAAATGTGCATGTGCGCTTTGCCAAATATATGCGCATGCTCATTATACTAAGACATTAAGTGACTGGATTAAGTATGAATCGATGCAGATGCAAATACTGTGGTTGTTTTTTGGAATCTGAAAAAACTGTCGAAACTCATTATCAAAAATGTCAGCGATTTGCCTGTAGTAGAAAACCATCATTTATAGAATTGCTTCCAAAAACAGTGAGGCAAACCCGTGCATCTATAGTCGGAACTTATGAATGGGCTATAAATAGTCGCAGTCCCCAAAAGTCTAAGAAGCTGTATTTGAAACTTAAGAAAACTTTAACTCGAACTGCGTTAGAAAAAGAAGTTAGGCGCTTGGAATCAGAAATTGTGTTAAATGAAGCCGTTAAGGAAATTCAGCTCAATCGTCAGATTTTGGTTTCTAAGTTACTTCAAGAGTTAATGCTTGAGACTAAGCGGCTGAAAAAACAAGTAAGACTTGAGCAACAAAAGGCCATAGCTAGTAAAGAGCAAAGGGTTTACAAACGCTCTTTGAAAGAACCTGTGCAGGGCCAAGCTCTACTTGAAAAATTTAACAAGTATAATGGGCACGTTGTATCAGGCGGTGCGTACGGTCAGGGAAAACGGTCATAATTTACATAACTATCGCATCAAATCGCGCCCAGAAAAGCGGGCGCTGGGACATCAAATCTCCATTTATGATGGTTACAGTAACAGTTAAGCTAGTAAGCTAGGGCCGACGCGGACATTTCTGGAGCAGTCAGTGGCAGTGTAATGAATATTTTTAGTTAGGTATTTTCTCGATAGTTGCATGCGGCGCATAAATACTAAGACGTTATATGAAAAGGAGTAGGAAATGAGGTACGGAGTGTTATTTATATTGTCTTTTCTTCATTTTGGGAGTGTCGCGAAAGACTCTATTGCTGATGAAATCTGTAATGCTTATGAAAATAAACAAGACAAAGAAAAGTGTTTCAATGAATTACTAGAAGAAGAACCAAAAAAACAACCAAGCATTAAATCATCGGCCTTAGAAGTTAAAAGTAGTAACTCAATATCAAATGCACAGCTTGAGTATGTACTTGATATTATGCAAAAAGCGTTTGTCGGTACAAATAGCAAAACACTTATAAAATATCGATTAGAGAAAACTATGAGACTCTACAGAACGCCAATTACACTAGATAATTATAATAGCTGTGCAAGTTCACTTGTTGCAATGAGGAAACATAGTGGTCACAGTGAGATGGATATTCTTAAATATATGATTGAAATGCATAGTCCAAATATAAATTTTGACTTTCCTACGGGTGTTGCTTTTGCTTCAACGCTAATAGGGGGGTGAAGTGGCATAGTTTTGACCACTCTTAGGTTCCATAATGTTTAAGTGAAATCACTAGCTCATTAATTGCTATATACCTAATTATCTTTCCAGTTGAGAATGTCTTCATGGGTGTTTAAATTGAACTCTCGTACACCATGAATGCTACCAGCAGGAAGGGGGACTTTAGCATTAGGGTTTAGTACTAAGTAGTACTCTTTAGAGTTGAAAATATTTTCACTTGTATAAAGTATCGCGCTGATATGTGAGTTATCGGTGTCCAAAAAAAGATTGGTATTAATTGGACTACCCTTGGCGTTTATCATTTGCTCCCTTCTTTGATAAGAGGAAACTACTTCGCTACTTTCATCATTATAGATGAAAATAGCATCACCTATGGCATAAGCTAATTGAACCATTCTGGGGCATTGGCTATTTTCAATATGACCATCTGGAACATCGCCAGCATTAATGGCAATTATGAGAATATCATTCAGGGTGACTATTCCTTCGTTTAGATATTTCTTGAATGCATCGTTTTTAGTTCTAAAAGCTGAAGTGAGTCTTAAGCTGATAGGATCTTCTTTAAGAGATTGAAGTTTATCGCTAGGTGGGAGCGCATTTACTTGATTATGTTGCTCGCCTCTTTTAGTGCAAATAGCTTCAATAAATACGTTTTTATTTTGGATAGTAGTGCAGATATCAGGCCCATCGTCTTTTGAGGATATAGTGAGTCCTTGCTCAAGTATTTTTTTTGTCAAGAGCATCTCCCAGCACCCACCGCCGAAGTGTTTTTGTAGTTGGGATAGAAACTTACTATCTGCGTATGGTTTGAACTTCTCCCAAAGCCTTAAGCATTTCTCTCGTGCCATGGGGTAAGGTTGAGTATTAAGATCCCTTACATTCTTATAAGTGCAGTCTTCTGCCTTTACGGCTGGTTTAAAAAAATCGTCGATTGATGTGACAGGCATAATAACCCCCTTATTGCTTTTGGATATATTAACCAATATCTAGAAGTCATCCATCGATACTTTGTCTTTGGCACAGTGACCTAATCTATTCAATAACGTGCTGACGATGAAAATAAACCATGACTTCTAACTGCTGGGAAGCGCTTGGAGTCAATCTAACGGAAGTAACCTGAGGCTGTATGTGCTGGCTTACTAGAGCGATAGAATAAGCATAAATGACTCCAGCTGTGTACAAGAGCCCTATCTAAGGCTACGTGTATCCAGATTCTAACTTCTCTAGATCCAAATTTAAGTCTTTATGGATATATTCTTTATGTTTTACTTTCCATACTTTGGAATCGTCAAGCTTTCTGGATAATACAACTTTTGCAAACAGGGTTTGATTAGCCTGAGGGTCAAGTGAGTCAAAATCCTTAACAATCACAATAAGCTCTCCCTTAGTTATCCCGGCCACATGAGAAAATCTTGCTCCACCAACGTCTATTTCACATTTTTTATCTGCAATATAAAAGCCGCCAAAACCACTACATCTTGAGCAAATCTCGATTACACCCACACCGTAGCAACCACTTCCTCCATTGAAGCCAAAGTCGCATTGGTACACCACTAAGTAAGTCGGCTCCTGATAATCATAAATCGAGTCTTTGTCAGATAACTCATTTTTTATTAAAGTAAAATCCCAGCAAGATCCCATTGATTCAGCATGCTTTATAGCCATGTTTAGGACTGCACTCTCTTCTGCTTTTGCGGCATTCATAGAGGGTTCATATGCAGTTACAGAAACATTTTTTAGGGGGTAACTATTAAACTCGGCACTATCTGACATTTTTCTTAGTTGCTTATATTCATCTGTAGCAAATAGGAATGAATGGTACTTTATCAATAAATTCTCACTAGTTGACTCACGTTCTATCTGCTTTCGTACAGTTTCATAAAATTGGTCGATATCTTTTTCTTCAACAAAATCATGAGTATCTACCATGTACTTGCCAACGAAGTCTTTTAGACTCCACCCTAATAAGCCAATGGTATGTTTTATAGATTTTTGAAGCTCTTTGACTCGAATCTTACGGTGATCTTCCAAAAAACTCATATATTCCTCCCTGATGTTGGATCTTTGTCCCGAGTTGTCCCAAGTGACCTTGCTACTGTATGCGTGTCACCTACTGGGACAGTTACTTTACATCAAAATAGAGAGAAATTATGACAAAAAATTCAGGTTCACAATCAAACCAAAAACCAACATCACCAACGCCTCGTCCTAAAAATGGACCAAGCACTACAGGGAAAATTTCAGGTAAAGGCCGAGGGAACAATCAACCTAAAGGAAGATAGTCTTTGTGTTGGTGTAATATTTTTGCACCAACGTTTTTCTTCCAACAAAGCTAGCAGTATGACGTTGACATGTAAGTTAACTCTTAAAGTAAATGAAATACAAATTCCTTCTATCTTTCGTCCATCTTCAAATAGATCCAATCTTCTACTTCTTTGCGTACCCATGCTACTGATCTACAGCTTAGTGAAATCGACTGTGGGAAGTCTTGTTGGTTAATTTTCGTATAAATGGTAGATCGACTTAAGCTTGTCATTTGTGTTACCTCTTTGATTTTAATTAAGTCACTTGGTTGCTTTGTCGGATCTGTAGGGCATAGAGAGGGGAGAGTTAAGGTTGCTATAAGTGCTTTATTATCAATACAGGTTCTGAGTTGAGATTCAATCGTATTCAGGTACTTTAGATTCAACTCTAATGCTCTGATAGCGCTCTCCGTAGTGGATTTTATGTGTGACAGTTGATTGCAAACTATTTCGTACTCTGATCTCTTCATCACTGAACCCTCCAAGCTAATTACTATAAAACGACATTACTCGACTCATTAAGCTTATCTTGTCGTCTGACTTCATGATAATCATAATGCTCGTAGTTGAGCGTGATCTAGTGGCGTTAGCCTAAGCTACCCTATTGAGCCAGTTTTGCGCCTGCCGTGAAGTGGTTGTAACTTATGGTTATCGTGAAACTGAGCCAGTTTAAGTCATAAAAAATACGGTTTACCAATGGCTTGCCAACTTAATGATAATAATCATTATCGTTAAGTTGGCAATACTCTAGTCATATATCTTTATGATTGGTAATTATCCCATAGCGGTTTAAAAATGTTTGAGGCTTCTGCAGATGGAAAACTCCTATTTTTATCTTTCTGATGTTCCACCTTGTCTTGAAGCCCCGTTTTTATTTGTCTTGTAATTTTTGAATGGTTTCTTTTTACTGTAACCTCGCTAATATCATCCCTTAAGCTTATGTTTTTATAAGTTTCAGTTACATTTGTTTTATTATTCTGTATTCCATGCTTTGTATCAAAACACTCAAGTGCAGACAAAATAGCTTTTATACTCATTGGCTTTCTGCTATCTGAAAAAAGTATTGTAGACTCTTCAAACCAAGCTAGTAAGCGAGAAACATAAGCTAGGTTATCAACTCTCTTTGCATAAAGGCTGTTACTCATTTCAGAGGTTGAGTTGTTTTCTTTATCTTTTGATATTTCATCTTTTATGAAGTCACCTTTGTATGTTGTTGATAAACATTCCGCTAATACAAAGGCTGCATGATGGATTTGATTAGACTCAATGAGATTTTGTAGTGTCTCTCTACTAATCTTTATATTACATACATATTTACTCTTGGGATTCCAGAATGGGTTGTTGGACTCTATAGTTTCGTAGCTCCAATCAAACTCAACCATAGCGTTCGTCCTAATTAAAATTTTTGAAATTTTATTTATCCACCTTGAAACTGCCATGGCATAGCTTTGATGGATATTTGATAATAGGCAATCTATGATATTTATATCTACATGTTTACTCTCAGAGTATGTGAAAATATCCTCAATATTGTCGTTGAGGTATGAGATTATCAGTTGTCGATCAGCCTTTGGTATTAAATCATTCACACTGAATTCATTAGGGACAAAGTTTAGAGACTCGTATATATGTTTAGCGAAAGGTGGGGGGACTCTTCTATTGTTTAAATTTTTAAGCGTATAGAACAAGGATTCAGACAAAATTTCTTCAACATTAATATCTCTCTGAAAGTCTAGAATTACCTCCCTGATTTTATCGAATTTTAATATAGAGGTAAGTAGGTTTTCATGGTTATACCCAAGTCTTACAGCAAAAGGTATTGGATCAGAAACACCTTTGATTACAGTTTCTTTCAAATGTTGAATTGAGTTTTTTAATGCTTCAACATTGGCACGTTGGAGCTTGTTTGAAGCATAATGATACTGCTCTGTATAGTAGTCTAAGGAAGGTCTTCCTAAATCATGATACTCAAATAATCCGTGCATGAGTTGCTCTGCACTTTTGTTTTGTGGGGAAATTCGGCTGTGAGGTTTGTCGCTCCGGCTTTGATCAAAAGTTGTCGCTTTCTCTAACATAGCTGAATAGTCATCAAACCATTTTTTGTAACTTGGGTTTAAGTACAGACTGCGTGCGGTCATTGAGAGTATTAAAACTTGCTCGCTTACACCTGTATATATGTAAGAGAATGGATTTACCTTATCTTCTAGTAGCCTTTTCAGTGTGGCTGTATGTCTCTTCACTCTGTGATCCCCTGCAGTTTATACTATTCTGACTGAATTTTTAGTATCAAATAGAACACTTATCCAGTGCAGTTAAAATCCAATGACACATATTTTACTCATTTTATTCAGCTAGAGTAATATTTTTCTATGTCAGGCGACTTGTTGTATCGTATTAAGTCATTTTTGTGCATAAAAAAACTATTGAGCAATTCAAGTGTCATATTGGCAGATATGGGTGCTACTTTATCTGTTTTCTCTTCCAGTTAGCTTTAAAGGTATCACTTACGAAAGATATTGACGTGAATGTGGCGCTTGCCCTATGCTGTGTCGGTCAAATGTTGAGCTTTGATATAGATAAGCTCTACTTTTCTAGCTGAAATAAGGAGCATGTAATGCGTCATAGCAATAGCGATAGCCCATCTATAGCGGAGCTTTTAACTAAGGTCGGTGAGGTGTTTGAAACTAATCAGAACAAATTTAATAGAGGGATGTTCTCAAGCCTGCCAGATCATCAACAACTGTGTTCACTTCAAAATTTTTATGACAGTGGTATGGCTGTTAGTCAGATAGCGAAAATGACTGGAATGCCAGAGTCTACTGTTTATTCAAAGATAACAACTAGGCGCTAAATTTTTTGTTTAGTTGCATCTGTGACAGAACGAACTGTCGACTAGTCGAGTACCGATCGAATAGTCAATTGTTTATTAAGTTCATCTATAAAATATGTAGTTATCCGAAGGGGCTATTACTCTGGGAAAGCATATTAATGATATTTTCAAAAGTAGGTAGAGGGAAAGTTGTATGTTTGATTTCTTAGAGAGTTGTATTGATACGATTATTGAGAACCCTGTAAAGTCAGTATGCATTGTAGCTGCGACTGTCGCTACTGGTGGGGTTGCATTTGTTGCAGCTCCAGCTATTGGTGCAGTGGCAAGTGCGGCTGGCCTTGGTGTTGCGGGCGGAACATTAAGCGGTGCGGCTGCTAGCTCAGCTGGTTTAGCTGCTTTGGGTGGTGGAAGTGTAGCTTCTGGGGGGCTTGGAATGGCTGGCGGCACGGCAGTTGTAACTGCAGCTGGGGGCGCTATAGGTGGTGGTGTTACAGCTGCTGTAACTAAAGAGAATAGTTAGGGCTAAGGTTTTCTTTACTGTGTCACTCTTTTCAAGTGACACAGTAAAGCTTCCAAGTGAAATAACTCTTTAATTAAGGCTAAAATTTGTTAACACCAACACCAACACCAACTAGCACTTTGTTAGGTTCCGAATAAAGCAATTTTTAAGATATCTGTAATGTTGTTTAGCCAGAAATAGCTCAAATACAGCCCCGCTTTTTGTACTCAGTCTTCCACTCATTGAACTGCTTTGCCAACCTTGCATAGCTTTTAGCTAAAGCCGCAGGCGAGACAGTTTTCTTCTTAGGTTTAGACTTTCTAACCTCAACACCAGATAGCTCACGAGTGAACATCTTGGGAACAACATGGCTGTAGTGCTGCTCTATCATCTGAACACTTGTGCCGCACTGCTTGGCTAGTATTTCCATGCTTACTTCACCAGACATCAACTGCCATGTGATGTAGGTATGACGTAATGAGTAGAGAGTTCTGACACCATGTGCTGATTGCTTCAAACCTATTTCGAGGAGTGCCTTATCAAATGCCTTACCAAGCTCTTTAGTCGTTGAACCATCGGCTAGTCTGAACAACTTATCTGAAGGTTTACGGTTGGGGAATCGTTCACGTAGATCTGCAATGCACGAGAATATCTCATCACGGCAAACTATCTCCCTTGTGCCTGTGTGTTTGGTTGTTTTCCCTTTTGTCACAGTGACATAGAAAACGACATTGTGCTCGTCGGTTTCCATGTGAATATCACCCCAAGTTAAGCCCTCCATTTCTGTGCCAGGTCTGATGCCCGTATGTACGGCAAACTCCATATAATCTAAGAGCAGCTCCCTTATCTGGCGTGTTTTCTCTTTGCGGCTATTCTCTTCGAGCTTGATGATCGCATCGAAAGTTTTCTCGTATTCATCCTTAGAAAATGCAGCGCGGCGTTGGCTGGATAAGCCTTCGCTGTTGAGTACCGGAACTTGCATGGGCAGCATCCACTTTCTAACCACCGCTTCTTTGAAGACCATCTGCAGGGCGGCGTTATGTGTTTGGATTGTGGACTTCGCCGGTATACGTTTGAACTCTTCAATGCGCCATTTATCGAACTCGCGGATCTGCTCTTGGTCTATGGAAGTTATAAAGGTTCGATCAAAGTAAGGGATATGGTATTTACGCAGGGCACCAATGTAATCTTTGTAGATTACCTTACCACCGCCATGCATTGATTCACTCAGCATCTGGTCTATGGCTTTCTCTGCCACATCTTTAAAGCGTTTACTGTCGATTAAGGTGTTGGTCTCGGCTCGTATTTCATAATCCATAAAAATACGGTGAGCCATCGCTATGGCCTCATTCAGATCTGTCTTCTTTGTGGCCTTGGCGTACCATTTACCGTACAGCACGAAGCGGCAGTACCAGTATTTACTGTTACTCTGAAGGTAGACGTAAAGCTTGTCTGAGATGTTGTGACGTTCGATTTGTTTGCTCATTCATCCATCATAATGAGAAACGCTTGTGCTTGCAAAGAATTTGCAAAGGTGATTTATGACGTTTTTATCTATTGATATTATTGAGTATTTTTAGAAGCGTTCTTTTCAAAATCCGTTGCTTTCGAGCGTGACGGTTCAAGTCCGTCCTCCGGTACCAATCGAATAAAGGAACCTGCCATTGTGCAGGTTTTTTTATGTCTGAAACTCAGCATAAGCCAGAGCTCCGCTGCTTTTGGCTATAGTCAGTGCTTTTGAATTAAGTAGCGTCGACTACGTCCTTCTCCAATCGGGATTAATACCCCTTTTTCAACCAGAACGACTATATCTCTTTCGGCCGTTGCATCGGATGTTTTGGTTAATGCTTTATATTTTTTCTGAGAAATACCCTCACTAAAATCCGTTGTTTCTAATAGCTTGGTAATCACTTTTCGTTGTCTAGTATTAAATACAGTTAATTGGTTCTTTTGCCAAAAGCGAGTTGTATGCATGACTCTAGCTTGGGGATAACGATGGTTTTATCATAAGTAAAGTTAGGCCAGTCTTTCAGTTGCCAAATCCACATAATGCCTCTCTGAGTTTTTTAGAACTGCTAATCATCTCAAATTATGAGTCGATTAAGGGGGGAATCAACTCATTTATCTTTTTCTCATAGTAAGAGCAAAGTTTACTGTGACAATTCTTTATGCAAAGAATTTGCAAAGGTGATTTATGACGTTTTTATCTATTGATATTATTGAGTATTTTTAGACGTGTTCTTTTCAAAATCCGTTGCTTTCGAGCGTGACGGTTCAAGTCCGTCCTCCGGTACCAATCGAATAAAGGAACCTGCCATTGTGCAGGTTTTTTTATGTCTGAAACTCAGCATAAGCCAGAGCTCCGCTGCTTTTGGCTATAGATCAGTGCTTTTGAGTTAAGTAGTGTCGACTACGTCCCTCTCCAGTTGGAACTAAGATCCCTTTTTCAACCAGAACGACTATATCTCTTTCGGCCGTTGCATCGGATGTTTTGGTTAATGCTTTATATTTTTTCTGAGAAATACCCTCACTAAAATCCGTTGTTTCTAATAGCTTGGTAATCACTTTTCGTTGTCTAGTATTAAATACAGTTAATTGGTTCTTTTGCCAAAAGCGAGTTGTATGCATGACTCTAGCTTGGGGATAACGATGGTTTTATCATAAGTAAAGTTAGGCCAGTCTTTCAGTTGCCAAATCCACATAATGCCTCTCTGATTTGTTTAGGCCTGCTAATCATCTCAAATTATGAGTCGATTAAGGGGGGAATCAACTCATTTATCTTTTTCTCATAGTAAGAGCAAAGTTTACTGTGACAATTCTTTATGCAAAGAATTTACAAAGGTGATTTATGACGTTTTTATCTATTGATATTATTGAGTATTTTTAGACGTGTTCTTTTCAAAATCCGTTTCTTTCGAGCGTGACGGTTCAAGTCCGTCCTCCGGTACCAATCCCTTTTATTAGGAAAAATAAAAACTAAGCTACACATTAATGGTCCTTAATGCTTCTTGCTAAAGGTGGTCGAAGCGTATTTGGGTGGAATTTAAAAGATCGTGAGCGATTAGGCGTTAGTTGGAAGGCTGGTGACTGTGTATAGATCTCTTAAATTATATTCGTTCCCACTTTGCAGAATGTTACGAACGTTATGTACCTCTTCTATAGGTAAGCCTTTGACGATGAGAGTGAGTAATGCCTGCGAGAGGTGACAGATTTCTGATTCAAACGTTTTATTATTATATATTTTTACCTGCATAACATTCCAAATGTTAGTTAAGCCATTGCTGGCTACTTTAACACTCGCTTAAGCATAATGATAACCTCACCGATCCCCAGTGTCAGGATAGTTGGCGCTCCTTAAGTTATCCATTAGCCCCAAATGTTGGAGCAAAAAAAAAGAGTCTGATGACCCGATATTTATTAGAGCGTAAAAGAAGCTATTTTCGAACGTTATAGCTCCTCCACACTATGATCGTTGCAGGGACCGAGTAGAATGGAGGGCTATAGTTTACCCGAATACCAATTTCAACAGATTGATAATACCTGGGTCATGCGTGGCTATTAGTTAGAAAGTAATAGAGGTACTAAGTACCATCATATTTGCTTTACTCGTTTTGTATCCGTACCAGCTATCGAGTTGTCTAAGAGTTAGGCACGCTGAGATCGCGTTAGAAATTTTATAATTCACAGCTAAATCGAGACGATATCCAGAGTCATGCTGCTCCCCATCGATACTGTCGGTATAACCAATAGCATGCTCTTCATCACGATCAAATACGCCGTTGTATAGGAACTTGAGTCCCCAGTTATCTGATATTGGGTATTGCACCGTTGCATTCAAAGCATAGCCTGAAAAGCCAGTGAATTTAGCGCCTGCATTATCGATACTGACATAGTTGACGCCTGCTCCGATATTGGCTTTGGCATCACCAAGCTTGGTATCATAAGACAGGCCTAGCTTCATGTTGTTTTCATAACCATTGGTGTTAGTAAAAAAGAACTCATCAACCATGTAGTTAAGGCCGGGAGCAAAGCCCGTTTTTATGTGTGCCACGCCGGCAAACTTAAAGGTACTCCAAGCTTCGCCTAGCGCTTCAGCTTGTGGGTCTGATGACGACTGCTCCAAGTTTTCGAAGATACCGACAGTGGCAATTCTGCCCCAATCTTTGGCCCGTACGTTTGCTACTGTGAGTAGCGTTCTATCAAATTGGTTTTTGTTTTCGTCTAACGTATCACTTGCATGAGCAATATAGCCGGCAGTCACTGTAGTAAAGTCTTTTGCTATTGCGTTAACACTACAGGTGCAGCCGATGATGACGGGTAAAGCTATTTTTAAAATGTTATTCATTGAGATTAACCCTATAAAAAAGGGGCCCGAAAGCCCCTTACTACATTTATTTGTTATTATTTGCCGAACTGACTGGTTAGATTCACTAAGCTTGCACGATAGTGAGGTGTGTTAGGCTTTTCAGATAACACATCAATCTCGACTTTTACCTTGCCGTCAGCATGACCAATCTCGTTAATCTTACCGATTGTACGTTCGCCAGGGTTGTACAAGTGAATAGCAGCGCTGAAGCCAAACATAGTGTCTTTGTCTTCCATGTACTCTACGTTTGATGTAATTGCACTATACCAATCGTAACCACGTTCTTTACCGTATTCCCAGACCTGTTCAATGGTCATGTTTTCTTCGTCAATTTTGTACTCAACGTATCGGCTGTATTTCATAGTGGCTAGCGCAGGTTGCTCATGACCACGGCCATCGCCATTATCAAACACGGTTAGGTTGCCGTTAGAGTTGTTCAACCAAGCAGTGTGTTGTGTGTAAGTAAAGTCGAAGTCGCCTTCACAAACACCTTTCTCAGTACACTTGATCTCGTTGCCTTTTGAATCAACTGGGGTCAGCACTTTCTTAGCCAACTCTTTGTTCCATCCTTCGCGTGGCGCCTGGATCCAGACAACCTCTTTATCACGGTTAATCTTAGCTACGCCTTGATGACGTAGGGAGATGATGATGCCGTCCCCCTTTGGATCGTACTCGATTGAGTTGATGTGAGCCCAGTTACGACCAGCGCCAACACCTGGGATATCGCCATAAGGTGCATCAATTTCCATCTCGGCTGTTTGGCCTAAATGGTCCATATCAACATTCAAGCAAACGGCGCCCATATCCAATGCTTCGAGCAGAGCATCACGGTATGGATCAAGAATTTTTGCCACGTTCCACACGTCGACTAAGTTGCCGCTTTTGTCCATTTCAAGCACATGATCTCGAACTGTGTGCACGATATCACCGCGATCATTGACGTAGTTAGCCTTTGCTGCACGCACTAACGTATGGCCATTTGGCATCACATTGTGCTCATGTGATGCATCAACATATCCGCGTGGCAGACGTTGCGAATCTATTTGGCCTAGTAGATTAAACGTACCGTAGCGTTGACCCTGTACGAAGGTATAGCTACCTTCACCAGTATCTTGAAAGCCCATCAAGTAACCGCGTTTCTCGATATCTAAGCTTGTCGCATCATAAGTCGCGTCTTGGTTTAACCACCAACGCACTTCACCTTGAGTATCGATAACATAGGTCATTGGTGGGTTTTCAAATGGAAGCGCGCCCATGGCTGGCGAACCTTCAAAAATACCGGCGTCTTTACCCTTTTGACCAGACCAATGCAGATCTGAGCCTTGCTGGTTGTACGTATGAGAGTTCACAAGGTATAAGCGGTCTTCAAAGCCCTTGGCGACTTTCTTAACCTGAACTTCATGTAACGCTGTAACGTTTCGGTTATCCATGTAGTTGTTAACGATTGCGCCAGTCAATGCTTTGTATGTTTCTGAAACCTTCTTACCGTCTAGCTTATAGGTGACTTCAATAACATTGCTGTGGTTGGCATATAGACCAAATACAGGGATACCATCGTGAGTATTAATAGTTTGTTGGCCAACTGGGTATTTGATATCAACACCGTCGCGGCCTTTGCCTTTGACGGTGATAACGACGTCAGTAGGGCTCTTGCTCTGCAAGTCGATTAGCGCGGTAAGTGGAGAGTTTCCATATGGGTTAACAAGTACCGCACCAAGCTGACCGGCAGCAGGTGCAGGTTTAAAACCTGCAGCAGATGCACCTAGAGATATAGCTGCAATAGCAGTCGCTAAAATAGTTTTCTTTAACATAATATAGTCCTATTTATTTCTATTTTTTAAAGTTTTAGTGATAAATGCAATGGTTAAAGGTAAAGCGCAGGCAATGAATACGGCGTAACTGATAATGCAGTATTGAGCCATGTTTAAACCGAGTAGTGACCAGTCGTCTTCGCCGCAAATACCTGATGGGGCAAACTCGAACGGTAGCCACTCATGAAGTGGTAGTCCTAGAGGGAACGTTGGCTCTAGCGAGCAAGCATTAGCGCCTTGACCCGATTGGAATAGATCCAGACCTGCATCTGCGGCATGACTCGATACATGCTGTCCTGCCAAGATGATTGCTTTGTCTAGGCCGTAAAAAATGCCGTACCAAGCTAGGGCGAGACCGAGGATCTTCAGCACATTATTTTTAGGGTTGATGATCATTATCACGCCAGCAATCAGAATGCAGAATTGGCTGAAGCGGATGTAGACGCAGTTTTCACAAGGGTCCATCTCTAGAAAAACCTGGAAAAACCCCATTGCTGAGCCCAGTAAGAACACACATGCGGTGGCCATAACGGCCCATACGGCGCGACCTTCTTGAGTTGCTTCCAGAGTGGGAAGCGGGTTTGCCTTTAGTTCGGCAAACCAGAGTTTGAGTTTAGTTATCATGATGGATCCTAAAGGTTGTTCTTGATGGTTTCGTCAAGGTTCGCTAATGAAGTAATCGTGCTGGTGTCAATCATCTTGTTACCGCCCACAACGATAGCCGGAATGCCTTTCAACTTAGCGATAGTGAGTGCAATTGTGCGGTCATAGGCTAGCTTCTCTTGTGCTTTAGAAGAGTTAAGCGCGCTTTCAAATTCGGCTTGAGAGATCCCAGCTGCCTTCAGACCTATGGCGGCTAGTTCGCCTTTGACAGCTTTAGACCCTTTAACATTTTTAAGCTTTTTATCGTGAATAGCGGCATACATCGCCATCTTGGCTTGCTTGTATTTTTTATGACTGATGGTGTCAGCAGCGGCTAATACCTCACAAGATTCAATACCAAGCTCGCCCTTGTTTTCTAGGCAGATTGCCTGGAACTTAGCGCTTGCTGGCAGGTTTTTGATTAGGTTTGGGGTGACGGCTTTTTCGTATTTATAGCAAAATGGGCAATATACCGAATAAACCTTTTGAACCGTGTTATCTAATGCAGGTGTATCTATCAGGATGACTTCAGCAGCGGAGACTGCGAATGTCATGAATAGTGCAGCGGCTAAAGTGGTGAGTGATGTTTTCATAATGCCCTCAAAAATCGTGTGATATATAATTAATTTCTGTTGACAATGATATTTTCTTATGAAGACTTTTACTGTGACGGGATTTACTGCCGGAGGGAAAGCTTTATTCCCATGTATAGTGATGGTTGTCACGCAAGGTGAAGCTTTACATCACACTTGTTAATAGCCGATTGAAATCTGTCACGGTTCTGGTTGTGTTTCTTTGCAGTCACATTAATAATTCGTACTGTATATATATAAATTTTTATAAGTTTTTATAAATAAGGTTTATGTAGGGGCGATATGCATAACTATTTAAAAATAAAGTCGGTGATTAGAGACCGGATATTGGCTGAAGCTAAAAAGCTTATAATAGAAGAGGGAGTTTGTTCATTTAGGCTGTCTCAAATACCGACTCAAGCCAAGTGTTCACCTAAAACATTTTATAGTCACTTTAAATCTCGGGAGGATATAGTCGTCGCACTATTCGTTGAGCATGTAAATGATATTATTGTTAAAACAGATATGATCATGGACATGGATGAATTGAGTAATAAAGAAAAAATCGTCTTTACCTTGATGTACGATATCGTTAAATGTTGGTCAGCCAAAGAGGGAGATGTCTGCATTAATTTCTTAGGCGTCAATCCGCATGTATATGGATTTTCCAGTTCTGAGTATGAAGGAAACATTAACGTTATATTTATTGAGTTAAAGGCAAGAGTTCAAACCCTTTGGCGCAGAGCGGTTAGCAGTGGTGAGCTTTTATCGAGTAAGGATGAAATCGTTGACTGTATTTTTTCGATGAGAACCATAGAGCGAGGGAGTATTGTCGTTGGTCAAAATAAGTTTTTACGTCAACATGGTCACGATAATCGAGTAGAAACCGTATTCAATTTATTATGTTTAGCTGCCAGCACCCTAAAGTGGGATACGGTTCAAACTCTGTCATATAACAAAATGCTCAAGACGATAACGCCTCTAGTTGAGACGGCGGCGGAAACAACGTTTAAGCACTGTAGATTAAATTACGAAACGCTCAACGAACCAATAGAGCTTTGATTCTGTTATTGTCCGGCTTTGGTTGTTGGCTATAGTATCCAGCGCAGGGATCCTTGTTTATCTTTTCAAGTTGCATATCAAGAGATAAAATTTGACCTGGCTCTCAGTTACTCATGTTGGTGATTATTTACCCATATTTTGCTTTGCGAACAACTATTTCGACTGTAGCCTATACACCTGTATGGTTTTTAATTGAGTTGGGTATCTGGCATGTGGAACAAAAAATATATCGCTAACCCCGTATTGCTATTGGTTAATATCTTTTTGATTGGCTTTATTGCGTTGCTTTGGATGTGATCATGGAAATAAAAATTATAGATGCAGCTATTAATGCTTTTAAAGCTAAATATGGTGTTTCTATTCCAGCGCAGATTATTACTATTGAATACAGTGGAGAAGGGATGTGGAGGGTGAAATTGCCCTCGAGTGATTTAGCGACTGTTGAACAAGCATCATTACAGGTTAACTTATTATAAGTTTTAATGTCATTTTAACTGTTTAACAGGGAGAGGTGAGCCTCCCTGCTTCTGTTAAGTCTTAGTTAACTTTGTAAAATTTTCAGTGGCAAGCCTAGCATGTCATCACCTGAGCCAGCCAAGTACCAGATAATGGCAACAAGTGCTCCGACAGTGAGAAAGTACCACACGGTTGAAAATATTTGTCCGTATCTGTCTAAAGGCAACAAGTGACTCTGATGGCGCGTCTTCCATTCAAAGCCAATCTCTAAGCTACCTATGAGCAGTAAAAATCCTAATAAAGCTAAGCCTAAGGTATAGCTAATATATACACCGATTGCAGCACCTGCGATACAGGCCGAGAGACCCATGATGCTGTTCATCGAAAAACTAACACTTTTTAAAATATGTCCACCATCGAGTGGCAAGATAGGCAGCAGATTGAACAGGTTTAGCAGCGCATTAAAAGCCGCAAGACCGGCAAAAAATACATTGCCTGTTAGCCAATAAGCGACGAGTGAGAGAATGGACATGATTAAGCCAAATGTTGGTCCCATGATAGAGATCACTACATCTTGCCAGCGGGTATTAATCTTTTCATCGCTCAGTGCCAAGCCTCCCATAAAGGGGATCAGGTAAATTCCTTTAGTTTTCATACCAAAGTATTTCATTGCACGGATATGACCATATTCATGGAAGACTAAGCAGGCGATAAGTGCCATGGCAAACTGAAATGAGAATAACCAAGAGTAGGCCGCAACACTGGCGCCGGCTAGAACCACCTTGATAACTTTAGCACTCTTTAACAGCTTAAATCCCAAGGAAGCTAGGCCAACTAAACTGACTTTCCGTTTCGCTTCGATAGGCTTGACTGGTACCTGTCGCTCAATATCTTTGGTGTCTCGGCTTCCTTGAGCTATGACCGTTTCATCTTTGCTGAGTCGGTAATCTAAGAGAAAAGGCTGCCAGTTTAGTTCGATTTCTAGACAAAGTTTTATTGTTTGGGTCGCTGTTGCCGATAGTTCAGCTTGAGGTGTGCTATCGCTCACCTCTGAGTCAGTGGCTTGTTGAGTGATGCTTGATGTAGGTTGAGAGGTGAGTTCAAACTCATGGGTTTTTAATCCCTCATTATCGGCAGATGCTTGTTTTGCTGATACTAAGGCATCCCCCCAAAAAAGCTGCTGCCAACCTGCCATAGAGCCTTCTAATCTTAACTCTTTGCCTAAACAATCAATTCTTAGTAATTCCACAAATGATCTCTTCGCTTTTGGGTATTCAATAGATTTTAATAGGGAGGATTATGCACTTATATAGGTGGGGAAGCGAGGGACACTTGAACCGGATAAACCAAGGGTTTGAGATTCTAGTATTAGCAACCTCAAACCAGAGCTAAAGTTAATTTCGACTGCTATAGTCGAATGCGATCTCCTGATTTTGATTGAAAACTATACAGGTGCCGTGTTCTCTCTGAGTACGGTTGAATGCGTTACCTATATGTAGCTCAACATTAGCAAAAATATGTTTATTCACTTCAATTCGGTTCTCTAGGAAATAACTCTCAATCTCCTGCTTGATAAGCTCAAATTCGGCCTCTTCTTTTGCCTGCTCATCAACCATGAGTTGCTTCTGGTCGAGCATCATTTTCACCTGCTCGACCATCATTGCATCCCCTTGCCATTCGCTTTTTGGAGGGAGTTTTTTTAGTCGTGCCGCAAGCTCAAGTTTTGCAACCACCATCTCTCTAATACTTTGCTCTAGCTCTTTAAGGTTTTGTTTTAAATCGCTCTGTTTCATGGCGCAAAAAACTTCAGTCTTAGTTCCAGCAGTGGCACCGATGACAACAGCTTTAAGCCCTTTATCTGCTTTAACTATGCCACCGACTAAGTCACCTCTACGACCAGTAGGATCACTGACGGTCAATTTTTGCTTGGTTTTTGTATAGCTATGCAATAATTGTTTGGTGACCAATATTTCACCTTGTGCGTCGAGATCTGAGTATTGAATGAACTGAGCACATATCTGACCTTTAGCCTTAATCTTAGTTGATAGCTCTTTTTCTTTGAGTTGTCTGCCAATGATGCCTTTACTGACAATGACATCTCCATCGGCTATCAAGGTGGCAGAGTCGACAAACCCCATCACAGTAATATCTCCAGTACTTTTTACTAGCATACCTTCATGAACATCACCGGTGATCATGATGCTACCTTTGAAGTCAATGTTGCCATAACCGACATCGACATCTTTGATATTCAGCACATCGTCTACCTGCATACCTGTTTTGGTTTCAACAGGCTGACCAGCGACGATGGCAATTAAATGGTTTGGATT
This sequence comes from Shewanella eurypsychrophilus, assembly GCF_007004545.3. Lineage (NCBI taxonomy): Bacteria > Pseudomonadati > Pseudomonadota > Gammaproteobacteria > Alteromonadales > Shewanellaceae > Shewanella > Shewanella eurypsychrophilus. The sequence continues at coordinate 840,819 of NZ_CP045503.2, forward strand.
GTTTTGATCTAATGCGGTTCCATCACCAGGGGTAAGCTTAATGTCTTTACCGGGCACAGGAGTTAATACTTCCCCATGAATATTGTAGCCTTTAGTCCCTTCAGTAGCTGGGTGTTTTACTATCAAGAGGTCCTTGGGTTTGACCATGATTACTGCGCCTAGATTGCGCATGTCAACGGTACCATCCTCTCTTTCTTGAGGCTGTAATAAACGCTCTCTGGCAAGGGGGACTTTACGATCTATATTGGCATTTGTACCATTCTTGGCGGCTTTTCCGCTGGCGATGATACTTCGGCAAGTTTGACCAGGTTGAAGTTGAGTAAGCTGTTTAAGTAAGGTTTGTATTTTAACTTTACTCAATCCCATGCCGACATTGTTGGTTTTTAGGGACTTTAAAACATCTTGAATGGTAACCTCTTCCCCTCCCCATGCCGCAGTGAGTTGCATTTCTGCAGTCATTTTATCATCATGGATCTCTACTTCTATCAATCCATTGCGACGCTCTGCTATCTGAAAAAACTGTTCAAACTGACCATCGTCCTGCCCACAAAGCTGGTTGACCTGTATGACGGCTTTTTGAATGATAGGCTCAAGTGGGAATAGGCAATCGAAGTCGGGAAGGGACAGAAGGGTATAAATCCCTTCTTCTGTGAGTGGACCATGAGTGTTTGGTGTCACTTTAAATTCTGCAAAATTGTTATCGACACTCAGTTCTATTAATTCTGGCGATAGCATAGTCAATTCCGATGTAATGAATAATTATTATTTTTTTTTATATATCTTTACTAGCGTCTGAGTATAACAGCATAAAGTTTGTGCTATGAAGCCCTAACTGACTGAAAAGTGTGTGCTGTCTAATAAGTATGGCCGAAACCTATTGTTAAAGTAGAAAAAAGGCCATCGCTGTTAGCAATGGCCTTAAGTTTGTTGTTTTTATTGCATGCGCGAGTGCTAATTTTTGAGTTTATTCGAGTAAATTTTGTATTTGTTGTTTTCAGCAGGAACGCAAACCTCACCAAACTGAGTTGCAATCGTATCACTGTATGGCAGATGTCGATTGGCGACAATATGCCACACTCCGCCTTTTCTCAGTTTGTTTATGCTCTCACTGACAAAGTTTTTGGTAATATTAGTGGTGCTTTTAAGCCCGTCATGAAAAGGAGGGTTAGAGATGATTCCTTCGAACATACCTGTTGTTTGCATCAGCCCGTCAGAGGGATAGGTCATGGCGTGTAAATCATTCGCTTTTAAGGTGAGCTCACAAGAAGCTATAGCCATAGCATTAATGTCTACGCATTCTAGCTGTAATTCTGGCTGAGCTTTGAGCAATGCCGCAGCGATGACACCTGCACCACAACCAAAATCTAGCACGCGACCTTTCATTCTAGGCAAATGAGATAGCAATAGCTTGGTTCCCTCATCTAGCTTCTTTTCACTGAACACTCCCACTAAGTTACACACAGTTACTTCGCCTTGAGGTGTATCGAGTTGGTAGCTACTCACCCAATCGGATAATTTGATTTTAGGCGCTTTTTCGATAAGTTCACTGGTAAATAGCAAGCAGTGTCGAGCATTATCTTGTTTAAATGGACTTGAAAAATAACTGGGTATTTGTTTAATCAGAGAGCGTATGCCACCTTTGTTTTCGCCTACTACTATGAGTTGACCACCTGGTTTCAGGTGTTGTCCAGCAAGGTTAATCAGGTAAGCGGCAAGTGCTTTGGCCTTGGGGTAATAAATAATTGCAGTATCAAAAAGCGCTTCATTGGGCAGTTGATGGCTAAAATATAACGATAAGTTTTGGCTATCATCTGCTGTCATTGTTAGATGATGGTGATAGTCCAAAGCAAGGGCTGTGACTTTTTCGGCACTCTCTAGTAGCTTGCTTGGAAGCCGATCATCTTCATAGTTGAGCACTAATACATTTTGGTTTTCGAATAAATCGTTATTTCTAAGAATGACTTGGGATGGATTAGTAAACACAATGACCACAGTTGATAATTTAAAAATTTATTATATCTCAAAAGAGTTTTATCTATCAGCTTTAGTCAGACAATTTTTCTGTTGTGAGTGCGCGAAGAGCTGGGCTTGAGTGAGGCTGAGTAAATCATTATTGCTAATAGATACTTAGGCTGGATTGAGGTTCATCAAAGGTTTTGAATTTTTTTGAATCAAAATGTTTAAATGTAAATACGCTATTTTAAGCAATAAATATTGAGCGGCAGAAGCATTTTTTGCCTAAGCTGTAGATACGTGAGATATAGGTATTCGCTTAATTGCTACTGAAGCAAGATGCCAAATTAACTTTGGATATGTGGATAAAGATAGTAAGGAGACTGTTGAATGCGCCTCTTGGCCACATGGATGTTAGTGCTGTATCTCTTTTGTGCTCATTCGACCGCAGCTCAGGTCATAGTGAATGATTCAGCCATTGATTTTCCCCTGCCTGCTCAAGAGCTACGCCTTATCTTTTCTATGCAAAAAGTGTATTGGCCTGATGGTCAAAAAATTCAAGTGTATATTCTTTCTCCTAATTCAGATCTGCATAAAGAATTCTGTGTCCAGCAATTAGATATGATGCCTTATATGTTACAGAGGAGATGGGATCGGCTGGTATATTCCGGGACGGGCGAACGACCCATTATCTTAAGAAGTGAAGCTGAAATGCACCAGGTTGTTTCTGCCACGCCGGGCTCCATTGGTTATATCACCGAGCAGTCAGTCGTTGACGATAATAATGTGGCAAGGAGTGCCTATGAAACGACACAATAGGTATCTGATGTGTCTATTTTTTATTTTTGGCAGTTCTATATCCAGTGCTTCAGAGTGGCAATTGAATGGCTTTGTTGGTCAAGGGTACATTGCTGCGGAAGATACCCAATTCGTTGTCGGCCAAGATAGTAGTACCTTCGAGATAACCGAAGCCGCATTTGCAGTGTCTTGGAAGCCCATGGAGCACTTTCGGTTTGCCAGCGCACTTAGCTTCAGACAATGGGGGGATCTCGCTGATGCCGGTATCGATTTTGACTATTTGTTTGCCGAGTATAGCGATCAAATGTGGCAGGGGACAGTAGGCATCCGAGCTGGACGCTTCAAAAATGAAATGGGTTTTTATTCAAGTACCCGAGATGTGCCTTTCACTCGCCCGAGCATCATGTTACCTCAGTCTATCTATAGTGATTACTTCCGTGATGCTCAGCTACATATTGAAGGCGCAGATCTTTTTGGAATGCATCAGATCTTAGATGGCGCTTTGGATTGGCATATTTCAGCAGGAAAAGTTGATGTTACTGAAAATCTAGATAGAAATGTGATGGGCAGTGAAGACTTAGGCACCTTCGATTCCGAGCAATTTTACTCGGGAGATATTGAATTTCAGAATGACTATATTAGGCTTGGTGTGACCTATTATGATGCCGAGGTTAGCTATCGACCCAATAGTGATACCTATTACTATCCTGGAGATATCCGTTTAAAAAATTGGGTTTTGTCAGGGCAGATAAGATACAAGATGTTTGAATTGACAGGTGAATACATGACGGGGGACAGGCTCATCAATGGCTTAGTGATACCGCCAGTAGCCGGTGAGTTAGTCGATTCTGGCTTAGGTTACTATCTGGACTTGAGGGCCTACCTACCTAGTGAGGTAGAACTTTTTGTTCGGTTTGATCGGCATATAGATGATGACAATGATTCTGATGGGAAAAAATCTGAAGCAAGTACGGGTTTGCCTGCTTACTTTGGTTATACCAATGATTGGACCTTAGGTGCCCGCTGGTTCTTGAATAATGATTGGTTATTGGCAACTGAATATCATCATGTTGAAGGCGCATCTTGGGTGACGCCGATAGTGGCTCCAGATCCATCCACCCAGTCAAAAAATTGGTCTATGTTTGCATTACAACTTTCCTATAGATTCCAGTGGTAGCCTAATGACTAAACCTGAAGGTCGTAGCATATTTATCAGTCTCAAGTGGAAGTTGCTTATTGCAGTGCTAATCATGCTGACTATATTAGGCGGCATATTAGGCGGCTTTGCCTATCGACAGCTGACTAACCAGCAGAGCTATTTACTTGAATCACAGCGAGACAAATTAGCTAAAAACCTAGAAACTTCAATATCTCTGAGTGTTGATCACTCTTTATCGGCTGCTCAACAAATTGCATTATTGGCTGATCAGGATGAGCCTAATCTCGTAAGTTATCAAGATATGCTTAATCAGCACTGGCCGGATTTACAACTATATTGGGAGCTCAATCGGCTGAGCTTGATGTCATTGAGCGGTGAAGTGCTTGCTCATGCTGGCAAGCTTGCCAATAAAGATGATGAGATTTGGTTTGAATCTGTTTCAATGAACTTAGAGCCACACTGGAGAATAGTGTGTCAGCAAGAATGTGTTATTCAAGTTTTGGTACCTAACCTGTTACAGGGGGAGGTACATTTTCTATTCATGGAGTCGGGTCTGACAGATATTTTGGCGAGGTTCAGAACCAATGACAGTTTTGAATTGGCAGTATTAGGAACGAATAATCAGCTTAATGAAAGTCAAAGCTACTGGGGTAGGCAGGTTTACAGTATAAGTAACAGAAGAGATAGCTTATTTCATCTTGAGCAAGCTGCTGAGCAATTCACTTGGGAACAAATAGAAAACACGGGTGGTGTGTATAAGGTGGGAGGGGAGTTTTCTGTGTTATGGATTTTCCCTCTGGCAGAAGGTGAGTCGCCCCCGGTCATATTAGTGATTAACAATATTAGCGATTGGCAATCGCTAATCAGTGAATTTCAGGAGAGTATGCTAGGAACGCTGCTGTTAAGTTTAGTCTTTTCTGGTGCATTAGTTATCCTTGCTGCCTGGGCACCGGTTGTTAGCCTTGGTCGCCACGCAACATTATTGCCCTTATTGGCTGAACATGACTTTGATACTTTAAAACTGCTGTCACCTAGAACATCCTCATTTATTGTTGATGAAGTCGACTTGATCAATATTGCAACCCATCAGCTTGCAGAAAAAATGCAAAATTTAGAGTTAGAGGTGGATGAGTACACCAGTGAGTTAGAGCGATTGGCTATGTTAGACACCCTGACAGGTTTGCCTAATAAAGCCATGTTAATGCATGAACTGACCAAAACCATTGCCTGCGTGGGACGTATTCATGACAAGGTTGCCTTGATGTTTTTAGATCTTGATGAGTTTAAGCGCATCAATGATAGCTTAGGCCACACTAAGGGGGATGAGTTGCTGACTATTGTAGCCAATAGGCTTAACCATAGTGTGAGGGCCATGGATACCGTATTCAGGCAGGGAGGAGACGAGTTTCTTATTTTACTTCGAGGGACTCGCTCAGAAGAAGATGTCCGTAAGGTGATCCATAAGATATTCGCCTCACTGCAACAGCCTGTGGTGTTAGGTAACCATAAGCTGATTGTGACCACGAGTATCGGGGTTGCTTATTGTGAAAGTAATAATGTAAGAGCTGAAGAGTTGATTAAGCATGCCGACTTAGCCATGTATCAAGCTAAAGATGCTGGTAGGAGTAATTATCGGGTGTTTACCGAAGAGATGCTGCAAAAGGCTAATAATAAGCTAATGATAGAGCAAGATATTGGTGCTGCAATTGCTGAGAAGCAGTTATCACTCTCGCTACAACCGATAGTGTCATTGTCTGATGGAAAAGTGAAAGGCTTTGAAGCCTTAATTAGGTGGCATCACCCTGAAAGGGGGCTGATTATGCCGGGAGATTTTATTCCTGACATTGAAAACAGTGAAGCGATTATTCAAGTGGGTAATTACGTACTTGAAGAGGGAGGAAAAATTTTATCTCGATTGATTAAACAGGGCTGGGGAGAGCTGTATCTTGCGGTCAACTTGTCAGCGAAACATTATCTAGATCCTGGTTTAATTCCTCTGGTACAGCGAGTGTTGTCAAAACATCAGATCCCACCGCAAAGCTTATTGCTGGAGGTGACTGAGGAAAGTGTTATTGAGCAGGTGGATTTAGCTTTAGAGGCTATGCAGTCTTTAAAGAGTTTAGGGGTGCGCATTGCTATCGATGATTTCGGCACTGGTTATTCATCACTCAGTTATCTGAAGCAGTTACCATTCGATGTATTAAAGATTGATCGTTGTTTTACTGCTGGAGTGTTAGATAACAGCGTCGATACGCATATTGTGACTACAGTGATCGACTTGGCTCATAATTTAGGTAGAACTGTGGTTGCTGAAGGCATAGAGACGATAGAGCAGTGTGAATTCTTGGCTGCTGCTCGATGTGAACTCGCTCAGGGCTATCTGTTTGCAAAACCCTTAGAAGAGAGAAAGGCCTTTAGAATTCTCAATGAGATTGAGACTGATGGGGTGTGGCCGCTCGACTCTCTACCCCAGCTAGCTAAGCTGGGGAGTTGATCATCAATATTTGAGGTTATTTATTTGGCTGAGATTTAACTTTAGGCAGTAAACTCATCAGCTTATTTGCAATATCAGTGTTGTCCTGATAACCAGCAAATAGGCTAGCCGCAGGGCCTGTAGCGAATACCTGTACGTCTACACCTGTGTGCCCGACCGTTGTCCAGCCAGTGTTTGAACGGCTATCTATGAGCTGCTTTATCGCAGTCGTCATCACTTCTTTACCTTGCATACGGGCTAGTGTTAACTGAGATTGTTCATCTTCATTAGGTTCGAAGCCTAAGTTTAGTGTTACACGAGTGAGCCAGTCACCATCAATAAGGGCATCTTTGGCGATAACATCTGGGCTAGCTTGTACCCCCCTGATGATACTCGTATCCCATTTGTACTCGCCGTTGGCACCTATGCTTAAGCCTCCGGTATTATGATCTGCCGTTACTACCATCAGAGTATCGTTATTTTTCCTGATATATTGTTCAACGACTTCAATGGCATTGGCAAATTCTTCCATCTCTCCCATGGCCGTTGCAATATCATTATTGTGACCCGCCCAATCGATTAGGCTGCCCTCGACTAGCAGTACAAAGCCTTGATCATTTTGCGATAATAGCTCCAGGGCCTTAGCTGTCATGATGCTGAGTTTATGGCTACCTTGGTCATCTATGGCCCATGGTAGCTGCACATCGGCGAACAGGCCGATGACTTTGCCTTTAGTCACGGTATTTAGCTGATTAAAGTCAGCAAGATATTGATAACCTTTAGCTTCAAACTTCTCTATCAAATTGGCAGGGAAGTATCTTTGCCCACCACCTAACATGACATCAGTATCTGTACCTAGATAACTCAGCGCGAGCTCGTCATAATTTTTTCGGCTTTCATTATGGCTTAAGAAAGCGGCTGGTGTAGCGTGGTTGATCTGTGATGTCACAGCTACGCCAGTGGCAAGGCCCAGCAACTTTGCTTTCTCCATGATGGTAGGGACAGGCTGTTTATTAATATCAACCGAGATCGCACCATTATAAGATTTGACACCTGTGGCTAATGCCGTTGCCGAGGCTGCTGAATCTGTGACATAACCACTGACTCGAGCGGGATAGGTACTGGACGTGCCGACCAAAAGACGGTCGAATACTGTTTGTTCTATCTCTTGAGTATCTGGGTTGTCTTTATAGTATCGGTAGGCGCTGGTATAGGCTGGGCCCATACCGTCACCTATCATGATCACAATATTCTTAGGGACACTGGGAGCGTCGCCTAACATGGTTTGTACTGGAGTTACTGCCTGAGCTGCGGCGCCCATACTGCTGATTAGTGCCAATCCTGTCAGCATACAGAGTTTAAATATCGTCATATTTTGCGTCGCGGCCATTGCTTACATCCTAGCTTGATTTAATTCGTGCATCGATTGCATTTATTAGCACATGGGGAATGTCACTTTACCCATGCGCTTAAGTCTGTTCTTTAGTCAGAGCTCTTAATCCGTGCTTCGATTGCGTCCATTAGCATACCTGTAATGTCTACATCATAAGCCGCCTGGATCTCTTTGATACAAGTAGGGCTAGTGACGTTAATTTCGGTAAGCTTATCGCCAATCACATCCAGGCCGACAAAAATGAGTCCTCGTTTCTTAAGTTCTGGGCCTAAGCTGCGGGCAATGTGCCAATCACTCTCTGAAAGTGGTTGTGCGACACCGCGTCCACCGGCTGCCAAGTTGCCACGGGTTTCACCTTTTTGAGGAATACGGGCCAGAGAATAAGGCACAGGCTCACCATCGATGACTAAGATACGTTTATCACCTGAGGTGATGTCGGGAATAAAGGCCTGGATCATGGCATATTGCTGGCCATGATTGGTTAATGTCTCGATGATCACGCCTAAGTTAGGATCATTCTTCTTAACCCTGAAGATTGAGCTACCGCCCATGCCATCAAGTGGCTTGAGTATGATATCGCCTTTTTCCTGATAGAAATTACGGATACGGGTCTCATCTCTAGTCACTATGGTGTCAGGAGTAAATTCTGAGAACCAGGCTGTAAATAGTTTTTCATTTGCGTCACGAAGGCTCTGGGGCTTGTTGACGATAAGAACGCCTTCTTCCTCAGCACGTTCAAGCATATAAGTGGCATAGATAAACTCAGTATCGAAAGGCGGATCTTTACGCATTAACACGACATCAAGATCAGACATCGGGGTATCGACCGCTTCGCCTAATTCGAACCAGTTTTCCGCATCTTGCTTGACAGATAAGGCTCTCATATTGGCCATAGCCTTGCCATTCACCATAGCGAGATCGTGCATTTCCATGTAGAAAAGCTGGTATCCGCGGCTCTGAGCGTCGAGTAGCATGGCGAAACTAGAGTCTTTCTTGATATTTATATCACTGATTGGATCCATGACTATGCCGAGTTTGATCATCTATTCGCTTCCTGTTTTCACCATCTTTAGATGGGACAATTGAATTTTGTATTATGCTTATAAAAAGAGGTTTTGGCTAAAATCTTGCTAGAACCTAGAACCTAGAACCTAGAACCTAGAACCTAGAACCTAGAACCTAGAACCTAGAACCTAGAACCTAGAACCTAGAACCTAGAACCTAGAACCTAGAACCTAGAACCTAGAACCTAGAACCTGCTAGTAACCAGGCCTAGAACCTAGAACCTGCTAGTAACCAGGCCTAGAACTAGAACCTGCTAGTAATCAGGCCTAGAACTAGAACCTGCTAGTAACCAGGCCTAGAACTAGAACCTGCTAGTAATCAGGCCTAGAACTAGAACCTATAAGTCACCGAATTTGAGCTGTAATGCACTAATGGCTGTGAGTGCGGCGGTTTCTGTTCTGAGCACCCTAGGGCCTAATAACACATCAGTGAACGCATCTTGTTCTGTCTTTAATATTTCGTTTTCCGAGAGTCCGCCTTCTGGACCAATTAACAGTCTAACTTTAGATATTTCAAGCGCTAGGCCGCCGATACCGTGAGCGGCTCTCGGGTGCAAATTTAATTTAAGCGCGTCTGTCTGTTCACCGCACCAGGCTTCTAATGACATGGCGGGCCTGATTTCTGGCACTCGACTGCGGCCCGACTGTTCACAAGCGCCGATGACAATCTTCTGCCACTGATGGATCTTCTTTTCTAAACGTTCGCCGGAGAGTTTAACACCGCAACGCTCAGAAAAAAGAGGAGTGATAGTACTGACGCCTAATTCAACAGACTTCTGAATCGTAAAGTCCATACGGTCGCCACGTGAGATCACTTGGCCTAGGTGAATATGCAGAGGCGATTCACTATTATTCGTGCTCGAAGATAGGACCTTAACGGAGACGTTTTTCTTACTTGCAGAGATTATTTCCGCTAAGAAGTCTTCATCGCCGCCATTGAACAGACACACTTGTTCACCTGGGCTCATTCTTAATACACGGCCGATATGTGACGCGGCTTCGTCATCCAGTGCTAGTGTTTCAGTAACGACTAGTGGGGAGTCTTGATAAATTCTTGGGATTCTCATCTGTATTTACTCTGCTATTTGGCTAGTTACCACTATCGAGTCACATCTATCTTTGACATAAGGGTTATGATTTCCCTGAGTCCGGGCGATAGCTTGGTCTCGCTTGCACTCGATAGTATCAACTGGATAAGTTTTATCCCATGCTTTGAACAGTTTTAATTGGCTTTTGGCTATTTTCAACCCGTATGCATGCTGCATATAAAGGTAAGTGCGGGCGATACGGCCTCTTGTGTAGCTTGGAGGCTCGACCTTTCGTGATTTAAAGTCAACCACCATAGCGCATTGGCCATATTGTTGTGGTGTTGCATTCCATTGACTGAAACGATAGTTACTCCTGTCTCCATTGACTTCACCTACAGCGGGTACCAAGTTATGCAGATCAGCCTCCATCTTTCTGAACTTTTTGTCATTTTTGCCGCAGTTCTTACGTCCTCCATCTTGCCAGCACTGTCTTTGGTGGCCTAGCTCCCAGGCGGGGACGACATGTTCCCATTCAATTCTGCTGGCGCGCTTTTGTTGTTTTCTCACTTGATAACCACAACTTTGTAAATCTGGGTTCCACTTCTTGCCTTCAATCTTAATGTCACAGCCACAATAGAAGCTAGTGTGGGGTAATTGACTGCTATAGATCTCTTTGGCTAGGCGCTTGGCCTGGCTAAAGCTGGTGGGGTGAGACGAAGAGGCAAGTAAAAGTGGTGATGCAAACAAGCTTAACACTAAGCCTAATAGGCCAGCGTTTAATGTAAAACGTTTCAATTTAAATCCCTAAAGTGGGCTGAAATAGCATGCCCAAAATGATAGGCAGAACTCATGTCTGCTCTTTTGCGGGATTTTACGGGATGAATAGGATTGTATGCAAGTGGCTTGTTTAGCCGTGCTCTAATATGACCTTAATTTTCTTTTGTCAGCTCCTGCTTACATCGGCGGCAACGGTACTTAGTCTCGCCCCTGACGACTTTATTATGGCGTCTAATAGTGAGGGAGATGGGACCACAACCACAGGAATATGAGAAGGATTTACCTTTAACTGAGCTCACATTTAAGCTATGAGTGGTACTGGGTTTAAGTTTGAAAACCTGAGCCATAAGGCCTTGCCATTCTCGCCCGTGTGGCTTAACTCTGCCATATAGCTGATAGGCAATGAGGTGACAGATCTCATGGGGGACCACTTCCTGATGAAATATTTCAATGTTTTCGGTAAGCAGCACAGGATTAAACCTGAGACGGTTCTCCTGAAGATGGGCGGTTCCAGCGCTCTTTCCTCTAAGCTTGAAGCCTATCTCAGGTCTGGTAAATGAGCGGTTAAAAAAAGCCTCAGCAAGGCAATATGCTTGCTCGATTCGCTCAATAATCTGTATTTGCTCATTCGTCTGCTTAATTATCTTGATTGAACCTTTGCTTGTTAATTTTTTCGCCGAGTCAGGCTTAATAGGTGCGCTTGGGGGGACTTTGGGTGAGCGAAAGAAGTTGAACATATTAACTCGATTAAGCCTGAGGAAGGAAAAACAGGTTACAAGGGATGGCGACACTCTATCATGTCGTTACCCCTTGGGCTGTATCATTATGTGGTGTTTATTGGTGATGGCTAAAGCGAAGCGGCGGCACTTTCAACCATAGCTTTAACTTGATTGACTATATTAGTTTCAATATCAGCGTCATAGCTTTTCACTCTAGGAGTATGGATATGACCGACTGCAATACTGCTATTAAATTGTTGCTGCAGTAAAATGGCTCGATAAGAGATCTCATTAGAGAGGTAACCACCGCCGGAGCCTTCTACTGAGGTGGCATTTTGTAACTCAGATAAGGAGGTGGCGTCAAACTGACCCCTAGCCAGTGTGGTGACACTGTGGTTATCGTTTACCTTCCACTTAGCCACATCTCCCTGGACCGATTGCATCGCAGTCACTGGGAGGGAATACTCGACAAACTCGGGGCCGTTAAGCGTCTTGCCATTGAACATTGGGGCGACGGGTTTTTCCTTGTTACCGCCAGTCAATACATTTAAGTTGTCTGGTGCTGCCGCACTTCGATTCCGTCCAGGGAAACGCTCCAGATCAAAATCATCTCGCCCCATGCTGACAGTAAAAATCAGATCTAGGCTATTGTCTCGGTAATAAGGCGTGAGCAGAGACTCTATCATTCCCTCATCGAAATCGGCAAAGCGCACCGGGATCATCACAGTCTGTATTTGTGCTTTTTTGCCATTCACCGAAAATTGATAACCATCGAGAGCCAGTGCTGCTAATCCTGAAGGATTGCTCTGGTCGATATTACGGTCAAGGAAGAAGGGATCGAACCCGGTCAGCAAGATCTTGACCTGAATATCATCAGCAAAGCTGATATTACTGAAGCCGCGAGAGGATTTTTCTACTGCGCTGAGGTTTATATTCCGCTGCCAGGGGACGATGTTAAATGCCGGAGCCTGCTTTTTAAGTAATGTTTTCATCGCTAAGCGACCCCAATACAGAGGACGATCATCCTGCCCGCCAGATTGTACGTCCCTCACAGCCTGTTGCCAGAGTCGTTCACCTTGTCTGGCCACCATTTGAGTCATTAATAACTCATCGGTTTGTTCACTGTATTGTCTAGTGAGACTATCGACTAAAGCTTGATAGCGTCCAACGACCTCTGGCATCGCTTGAGTCGCAGCGCCGATGCGTGCCTCTTCGATATCAATACTCGTCATCGCAGTGGTATTGAACGTTGCACCGACGAGTAGTCCTACAGCGGCAAAGGCTAAACAAGGTTTAGTCATGACTTGCTCCTTCAATTGGGTAAAAAATAAATCTGGGAATTATCGATTTTATTTGTGTTAATCACTTATCGATTTGAATTTATTATAGTCAACGCCTGAGTATGCACGACAATAGTATGCAAATAAAGGGTCTGAATGCGGGGTGGGCTTGCCGCTGTTAAGTCATGAGTCATAAGTGTTAAGTGGTAAGTTTTAAACTTTTTTCAAATCTACATTCTCAGCGACTGTATCGATTCATGGCTACTGAATCGCTTGGTAAAAAAGTCCAGAAAGACACTGATGTTGGTGGCAAGTTGTCTGCGGCTGGAGTAAACACCGTAGACTTTAAAGGCTTCGATAGGCCACTCTTGCAAAATGGGCACTAAGGTACCGCTGGCTAATTCATTTTTACACACTGAATTGGACAGCATGGCGATACCAAAATCGTCCTGAGCGAGCTGTTTCACCATGATGGCGCTGTTGACCCGCACTTTTCGCTTAAACGACACCATGGTTTTCTTCGCTCCTTTGCCTAGGGGCCAAATGGGGGCAGAGCGAGAGGTGCCTAAGAGTATGCCACTATGAGCAATTAGCTCCTTTGGAGTCGCAGGGGTACCATTAGTTTTTAGGTATCCCGGGCTAGCCACCAATATTGGCTGTCTTTCAAAGAGTAAACGTGCGACTAAGTCAGATGACTGCAATGGACCATACTTGATGGCGATATCGTAACCTTCACCGACCAAACCCACTTCACTGTCGGTAAATTGAATATCGAGTTCGATGTTGGGGTAGAGGCGCATAAAACTGGAACAGAGGTTGGCAATGATCTTCTGGCTAAATGATACCGGTATTGCGATCCGTAGGGAGCCAGAAACATCATTATGCGTATTTTCTATGGTCGCCTTGGCAGCCTCTATTTCATCACGAATACTGGTACAGTGCTGATAAAAAAGCGCACCAACCTGAGTGAGACTCAAATTTCGAGTATCTCGCTGTAAAAGACGTACGCCAAGCTGCTCTTCGAGTTGAGCAACCTTACGACTTATGGTTGATTTTGGCATGCCTGTTTCGCGAGCAGCTTTAGAGAAACCTTTAGCTCTAACTACCGCGGCAAACAGCATCATACCGTTAAGATCTGGCATGTTTTTATCACTGTCTCAAAAATGGAACAAAGCGTCTAGCCTAGTTTAATGGTATTTGACACCTTAACAAAGTTATATTTACTCGCTAAAAATTCTAGAGGCTAAGCAGAGGATCAATGATGACCAGCAAAAATCAGCCCACAAACAAGACTCAGGCTCAATCTGCCGACCCGCTTTTTCTGAAAGCAGAACATCTGGCACAAGACTTTTCACTGTTTCCTGAACACAGTAAACAGAGCCTAGCCGAAGAGATCAAGGGTCTCTTGGGTGAAGATACTATTCAATCTAACTTGAAAGAGTTGGAGCAACTCGATGTCGATGGTTATGTCACTAAGGTGATTCAGCCGACATTAGATAAAAATCGCGCCGGTGCAAAGCGTGTGATTGCCGATCTTAAAGGCAAGCTAATTGCTGAAAACCATCAAGGGCCTTTTTATAGTGCCGAGATCGAATTGAACTTCGGTACTCGTACTCGCCGTATCGGTTTTATTGCACAAGAACGTACCACTAATAATGGTGCTTGGATGCCAGAGCATCACTTGGCGGCGTGTAAGGCGATTCGCAAATTTGCAGAACTGTCTATGCCTATCATCTATCTTATCGACACCCCAGGTGCCGATGCGGGTGAAGTGGCTAACAGTCAGAACCAGGCTCACAGCATCTCTAAGGCAATTGCCGAAAGTGCTAACGTCGATGTGCCTACCGTAGGTATTGTCATCGGTGCTGGTTACTCCGGCGGTGCAATTCCACTCGCTTCGGCTAACATCTTATTGTCATTGCGCGATGGTATTTTCAATACCATTCAGCCTCAGGGCTTGCAGAGCATCGCCCGTAAGTACAACTTGTCTTGGCAAGAGTGTGCTAAATCAGTCGGTGTTTCACCTGAAGAACTGTATACCTCAGGCTGTATCGACGGAATTATCGACTTCTCTCCGACGGACAAGGATGAGCGTCAGCATAACCTTCGCCGCGCTATCATCAGCAGTATCGAAGCCGTTGAAAATGCTGCAGTGCAGTTCGTGAGAGAATCGAAAGACTTGCGTGAGCATTATGATCGCAGTCTGACTCGTTTCTTGAACCCGTCTAAGAACCTAGAAGCCCTTGAGCACCATGCCGAGCTTGCGGTTGCTAACAACCCGACAATGCACCTTAACTTGTTTGGTAGCTCTTACCGTTACCTGCGTTACCTGACGCTACGTAGCCGTATTCAGTCTATCTCTCAAGAGCAGTATGGTCGCCTGTCTAAGGTGAGCGTGCCTGAAGGTGATCTGCTTGCGCGTATTCAGCAAGAGCAAGATCGTGTGTTCCAGTCTTGGTTATCTAACCCGGATAAACTGGTTTATGACGAAGAGTTAAACAAGCTTTGGGGTAACTTCAGTGCTAAGCGTGATGAGGTTTCTACCGAACGTAACATGCTAACCCGTTTGATCTTAGGTGAGCCGAAAGAGAACTATAAGAAAGCCCGTAAGGCACTTATTTTCAACATCAGTTGGTCTCTGTTCCACCGTTGGAAAGGCAATGCCGAGAACAACTTCAAAGGCCTGATCCAGTATTTGGAGACACTTCCATCTGAAGTGACTCAGGCTGACTGGCCTGAACTAAACAAGCTAACAGTGCTTGATGTAGTTGTTCATGATGAATTACGTGAAGACTTTATCTGGCAGTGTCATAACATCCTTATCTTCAACGCGCTTTATGACAATGTCGTTGGCAACTTAGCCTCTATTGCTAAAGAAGCCATGATGTCTAAGAGCTTGTCACGTGCATCGGTTGATAACCTGTTACACAGCTCTATCGATCGCGCCTTGTCGACTCAGAACGTAGCGAATGATAAGAATAAATTCTATAAATGGCTCAAGTACTTCATGGGTCAATCGAACCGTGCAGAATTGTTGACTAAGACTGAGCAGTGGAAGAGTGTTGGTTTCCCTCAGTTAAACGATAGCTTGTTCGTTATCTTGACTTACTTCTTCGAGCGTCTGCTGCCTGAATATTTCGATAGTGAAGAAGAAAGTGGCGAATACACAGGTGCCATCAACCCTGTACGTATCGGTCGTCGTAAAGATTTCTGGAACCGTCTCACCATGGGCTATCAGGATCTCTTGATCCAGAAAGTACTCCGTGATGATAAGCGTGCCGGTAAGATGGGTTGGGAAAGTGTTATTGGTAAGTTTTTCACTGATTTCGATGAGATCAATGGCGATAAGATGTCTGCCAACTTGCTTAACTTCCCAGGTTTCCGTCTCTCCATCGAAGATGCTTTGGATAAAGGCATTCGTCCTTGTGGCCTTATTACAGGTATGGCCGATTTCGAGCGTAACGGTCAACAGATGCGTGTCGGTGTAGCGGTCTCAAACACGGCTTTCCAGGCGGGCGCCTTCGATATGGCCAGCGCCGAGAAGTTCAGTGCGCTATTGATTGAGTGTGCTAAGCGTAAGCTACCCGTTATCTGTTTTATTAGCTCAAGTGGTATGCAGACTAAAGAAGGCGCGGCTGCACTCTTCTCTATGGCTGTGGTGAACGATCGTATTACTCGCTTCATTCGTGATAACGAGCTACCTGTACTCATGTTTGGTTATGGTGACTGTACCGGTGGTGCTCAGGCGAGTTTCGTGACTCACCCATTAGTGCAAACCTATTACCTATCGGGTACTAACATGCCGTTCGCGGGTCAGATGGTTGTTCCTGCTTATCTGCCTTCGACTGCAACGCTATCTAACTACCTGTCGAAAGTGCCTGGTGCGATGAATGCACTAGTGACTAACCCGTTCAGCAATACCATCGATGACCAACTAAGCAGTATCGATCCTCTGATGCCTAAGCCTACCGCTGAGATTGAAGATGTGATTGCTAATGCACTTTCAACCTTAGTGCCTGAGATGATGGCCGCCGATGAAGAGATAGTTCAGGACGATCCTCGAGAACTGATGAAGCCTATCAAGAAGGTTTTGGTCCATGCTCGTGGTTGTACTGCGGTTAAGCTAATTCGTAAGGCCCATGATAATGGCATCGATGTCGTTCTGGTTGCATCGGATCCTGACATGACTTCGGTACCGGCCGATATGCTTAAAGGCAACGACAAACTTGTCTGTATCGGTGGTAACACCTCGGATGAAAGTTACCTCAACGCATATTCTGTGCTTAAAGTGGCCGAGTATGAGAATGTCGATGCTCTGCACCCTGGTATCGGTTTCCTATCTGAAAGCCCTCAATTTGCGGCGCTTTGTGTCAACAATGGCGTGAACTTCGTTGGACCGAGTGTTCACAGCATGACGACCATGGGGAATAAGTCTAATGCTATTAAGACGTCCCAAGACAATGGCGTTCCAGTTGTCCCAGGTAGTCACGGTATTTTGAGCAATGCAGAGCAAGCAGTAAACGTGGCAACCGAAATTGGCTACCCAGTTCTGCTTAAGGCGGTACAAGGTGGTGGCGGTAAAGGTATCCAGGTCGTCGAACGTCCTGGTGATATGATCAGCCTGTTCCAGCAGACTGCTACAGAAGCCGCTGCAGCATTTGGTAATGGCGATCTCTACCTTGAGAAGTATGTGACTTCACTGCGTCACATCGAAGTTCAGCTTCTGCGTGATAAGTTTGGTAATACTAAGGTGCTGGGTATTCGTGACTGTTCGGTTCAGCGTAATAACCAGAAGGTTGTTGAAGAGTCTGGTTCGACCATGTTGCCGCCAGAGCTGAAAGAGAAGGTATTGAAATATACCCTTGATCTTGGTAATGCGACCGATTACATGGGCGCAGGTACGGTTGAATTTATCTATAACTTAGATACTAACGAAGTCTACTTCATGGAGATGAACACGCGCCTGCAGGTTGAGCATCCGGTGACTGAAGCGACATCGTGCATCGATATCGTCAGTGCTGGTTTTGATATTGCAGCAGGTCGTTCAATAGAAAAGTTAGAGCCGCAAGATAAAGGTTATGCGATTGAAGTTCGTGTGACTGCCGAAAAGGCTGCTTTGGATAGCAATGGCATTTTGCAGCTGCTACCACATCCGGGAATGATCACCGAATATGTGATGCCTGAGCGTGATGATATCGAAATTATCTCTATCGCGGGTGAAGGCAAAGAGGTCTCGCCTTACTACGATAGCTTGATTGCTCAGATTATCTGCCGTGGTGAAAGCCGTGAAGATGTGATTAATAAGTTGCATGATTATCTTGCTGACCAAGTTGTCATTAAAGGGATCGCCACTAACATTCCGTTGCTGACTCGTATCTTAAAAGATACCACTTTCAACGAAGGTGTTTACGACACTAACTATCTGCCTCGCCTGATGGCTAAGCTTGATGTGCCAGAGTTGATTGCCGAGATGGAAGCCGCTGCAGAAACCGTTGGTGTCGATACGGCTTCATTGCGCGTAGGTGAAAGTAACGAGCTTAAAGTCATGGCACAAGGTGCGGGTATCTTCTATACCTCTCCAGCGCCAGGTGAAGCTGACTTCGTTAAAGAAGGTGACATAGTTACTCTTGACCAGACTTTAGCGCTTACAGAAGCGATGAAGATGTTCTCACAGCTAAATCTTGCTAGTTATAACCGTAAAGATGCCATCTTGTATCCTGAAGATAAGAAATACCGTATTGAGCGGATTCTTAACAGTAATGGTCAACAGGTTTCACAAGGTGACTTACTGTTTGTGGTATCGCCTGTAGAAAACTAATTCTGTATCGCGCATTGCAGTGCAAGTGCGTTAACTAGAATGCAAAAATAATGATCCCCGTCACCTGTGATGGGGATTTTTTTTTGCTTTCTCTCCCGCTCCATTATTTTATCTAATCTATAATTCATACATTGCACCAGTTTATTTCTGTAAGCGATTGAAAAATACTGTTTATGTTACATTAGAATTTATATCTTTGTGATATGGGGAAACGGGTGTATTTTTCGTTTTTTATAACTCTATTTATGAAGCAAAACAGATGAACAATAAAATCATTGTTGGTAGTGAAGAGTGGTGCTCTTTACCTGAGCTAGGTATTAAGGCGATTAAGGCTCGTGTTGACTCCGGGGCGACAACATCTTCTATTCACGCCATAAATATCTCTACTTTTAAGCGTAATGGAAGCACTTGGGTCAGTTATGAAGTCCACCCAATTCAAGGGAGCCGTAAGGTGACCCTACATTGTGAGTCTAAATTGATCGACCGACGTGTGATTAAGAGCTCGAACGGCGAAACCGAACGGCGTTATGTGATCAGAGAGCGGATGCAACTTGGCGATCAAAGCTGGGATGTCGATCTCACTTTGACTAACCGTGCCAATATGGGCTTCAGAATGCTGTTAGGCCGAGAAGCTATGGGGCAAAAAATATTAGTCGATCCGTCGGTTAACTATAATTTTGGTGATTTTACCGAAGATGAAGTTAATTTTTTGTACGGCAATAAGAAAGTGCCTAGTAGTGGACTTAAAATTGGTCTATTAGCGAGTAACCCAAATTTATACAGTAATCGACGTATTATGGAGGCGGGTCAGCAGCGTGGTCATGAGATGTTCTTCTATAACATTCAACAATGTTATATGAAGCTAGATGCCTCTGAGCCAGAAGTACACTATCGCGGTGGACAGATCCTAAATGATCTTGATGCTGTGATCCCTAGGATCCGCCCAAGCATGACCTTTTATGGCTGCGCCTTAACACGTCATTTTGAAAGTTTAGGTGTGATGGCATTGAATAACTCTGCAGCCATCACTCAGTCCCGAGACAAGCTATTTTCACTGCAACTGCTGCAGAAAAATAACTTAGATATACCGACCAGTGGTTTCGCCAATTCACCAGCCGATACGACCGATCTTATTGATATGGTCGGCGGGGCGCCACTTATCGTCAAGTTACTCGAAGGTACGCAAGGCAAAGGTGTTGTGCTGGCCGAGACCCGCAAGGCTGCTGAGAGTGTGATTAATGCATTTAAATCCTTGAAGGCGAACTTGCTGGTTCAGGAATTTATTAAGGAAGCCCAAGGCAAAGATCTGCGTTGCTTTGTGATTGATGGCAAGATTGTCGCATCGATTGAGCGCACAGCAGCGCCGGGTGAATTTAGAGCTAACATTCATCAAGGCGGTACAGCATCCATTGTACAGATCACCCCTGAAGAGAAAAAGCTGGCTATTCGGGCCGCTAAAACTATGGGGTTACAGGTTGCTGGCGTGGATATTATTCGCTCGAGTAAAGGGCCGCTGTTATTAGAGATCAACTCTTCACCTGGGCTTGAAGGCATAGAAGCTGCCACAGGCATAGATGTTGCTGCGGCTATGATCGATTCAATCGAGAAAAAGCTTGGCTGGAAACGCGCTTCATCAGTCGATACTTCTTTCTAAAGTATCTTATCTTTATAGGTATTTTATCCAGATTAGTTGCCGTGTGGGGGCTAATCTGTATCTGTTTTAAATTCACTTCTTCACTTCTTCACTTCTTCACTTCTTCACTTCTTCACTTCTTCACTTCTTCATTTTTAATCGCTAAAACTTCATAGCACAAAATTCCGAATCTCAAGCCAAACCTCAAATACATTGCTGATTTAGCGATAACTGTTCTATTTTTAAGTAGGGGTACTTGAAATGCCCAATAAAGGTCGCTATGCCGGAAAAAATAACTAAGAAGTTGGATGGAAACCTAGACAATACCAGCAATATCCTTCTTTGGATAAAAGGTGGGATTACTGTGCTTGTAGTGATTCACCTTTGTGTCATGAGTCAGGTACAGGCTCGCACCCATGATCACCATGAGCAGTCAGAGTTTAACTTGAATTTCAGTGGTTTTGGTACTTTAGGTGTAGTGAGAAGCTTCAGCGATGAGCTACTGTTTCATCGTGAGTTAAGTATGAACGCCAGTGACTCTGAGTACTCCTTTAAACCAGATAGCTTACTCGGACTGCAAGTCAATGCAGACTTCAGTGAGAGTTTAGATGGCATTGCTCAAGTGGTGCTTAAGGATAGGACAAGCGATCTTATTTTGGATAGCTTAGAGCTGATGTTTTTGCGCTATCGGCCAAATCGTGACTGGTCAATTAGGCTTGGAAGGACCAGCACAGATCTCTATATGCTTTCAGAATATAGGAACGTCAGCTATGCCTACCTCTGGTCGAGACCCATACCCGAGTTCTATACTCTTACCTCAACGGTTTCGAAAATTGACGGTATCGATATCAGCTATACCCATGAGCTAGGCGGGGGGAGTTGGGAGACTAAGTTGGCCTATGGCATTACGCACTCACTGCTTGCTGTGCAGACGGGTCGTTTCGATGTCGATCTTAAAAATGTTGTCGCACTGACCTCTATCTATACGTGGGAGGACTGGATATTTAGACTCGCAGCCGCTTCGGTTGAAGTGGATGAATTGGATTTTATGACTAATGATTTAGTCACAGGGCTCAACTTAGTGCCGGCTACATTATGGCCGGAAGCGCGAGTTCTGGCACAGGAGTTAGATGGGCCGGGTCAGAAGTTGCAATATTATGCTCTGGGTTTGCAATATGATCATATGAACTGGATCATTCAGTCTGAGCTTGGCTATATCGACTCTGACTGGGGGATGCTGCAATCTTTCTACAATGGTTATTTGAGTGTGGGCTACCGTGTCGATGAGATGACATTCTATAGCGTACTAGCCTATATAGATAATTCAGAAGAGCCAGCTCACTACGTTTCACCTCAATTGCCCAAAGGCTTGCCTATTGAGGTTGCTGGACAAATAAACGCTTTGTATGAAGGGGCTGTAGAGGCATTTAGTGCTGGCCAAGTAGAGCAGACGACCTTCAGTTTAGGGCTAAGGTGGGACCTTTATCCCAATACCTGTGTGAAGTTTCAATGGGATCACTCTTGGGTCGATCCAAGCGCTACGGCAATGTGGACTCAGACTCTGGAGCTATTTGAAGATGCCGAGGTCGATCTCTTGTCACTTAACTTCAGCTTCATCTTCAGCCTATGAAGTATTTAGTTGGATTACTCATCTTGATGCTTACTCTGCCGATTAGAGCCGAGGGCGAGCTGCTGGTGGTTGTAAGCCGTGAGAGTCGTATCGATTCATTGACTAAGAGCCAAGTGGTGGATCTGTTTATGGGCCGATATGTGAATTTTCCCAATGGAGATAAAGCTAAAGTGTTCGATCTCGCCCCTAAATCTGAACTCAAAGGGCAATTTTATGCAAGATTGGTTAACCGAACCGAGGCGCAGATCGATGCGTACTGGGCCAGGTTGCTCTTCTCTGGTCGTAATGCTCCCCCTAAAGAAACAGAATCTCCGAGCCAATTAATTCATGAGCTTATGAGCTCAAGCCATGCTATTGGTTATCTTTCTAGTCATGATTTGACTGACTCTCTGAAGGTGGTGTATCGCTTTGAAGCGCTTTAGACATAAGCTGTATTTTAAGGTCGCAGCGGCAATTGCCCTGAGTGCTGCAATTGTTGCTGTGCTAAGTTCATATTTCTTTTACTTTGACGAATTAGCCAGAAATGAACAGGATTCTAGAGAGCATGTTCATCAGTTATCAAGAACCGTAGAGAAGACTGCATCTATCGCTGTTTATGTACAAGACTCAGTGCTGGCCAGCGAGATAATTGACGGATTGGCGATTAATGATCTGGTATCGGAAGTTGAACTTATCAGTGAACCTGGTTTTTCCGTTTTTTCTGGCGAAGGGAGCTTAGTGGGTAAAGAGGGGGTTTCGACCTTGCTTCTCTATCATCCTTTTTCGGAAAGTGAGGTGATAGGAGAACTTAAAATTCTACCAAATGAAGCGTTTATTGCTCGCAATGCCAAAGATGCAGCGGTTAACCAGGCTCAGATGCTGGCTCTGCTAACTGTTGTGACTGCGATTCTTGTCTCATTTATAGTACATAAGACATTAACCTCGCCGCTAAATAGGATCACCAACAAATTTGAAGAGATAAAGCCGGGTGAAACCTGTCATATCACAGTTCCTCGATTTCATCAGCAAGACGAGATAGGAAGTCTGGTTAAGGGGATTAATGCTCTGGTTTCATCATTGAATCAGTCGATAGATTCAGAGCGTAATTTAAGAGAAAAGACTGAGATTTTAGAGAAGAAGTTTAGGCTTATCTTTGAACAAGCCAGTGCGGGGATTTGTCTTATCGACAGTGAAAATCTGTTAGTTACCGCTAACCCAGCTTTT
Source organism: Shewanella eurypsychrophilus (assembly GCF_007004545.3). Classification (NCBI taxonomy): domain Bacteria; kingdom Pseudomonadati; phylum Pseudomonadota; class Gammaproteobacteria; order Alteromonadales; family Shewanellaceae; genus Shewanella; species Shewanella eurypsychrophilus. The sequence continues at coordinate 863,747 of NZ_CP045503.2, forward strand.
CACCGAATAATCTTTAAGTCGCATTCTATTGCTGATGCGATAGGGCTATGTCTCACAGATTGGTTTTATAACAAGCAGCAATTAGAGAGCTTTCTTACAGATATCAGACAGAGTCATCATTTAGATACGGTTGCACTCGATCTAAAAATGAAAACATTAGCGGGATCGCCTGATTGCTGGGTACATTGTTTGTTCTCAAAGGTTTTAGATGGAGAGAGTCAAAGCAGTCTGATGATCGAAGTTCTCATGTACGATGTCACCGAGCGAACTGAAAGAGAGATAAATACTCGCTTTGAAGCGGATCATGATGGCTTAACCCATCTTAAAAACAGACGAGCCGGTAGACGTTCGCTGATGGATTTATTTGAAAGAGCTAAAGCTAATAGCAAGATTGCAGTGATCATGAATATCGATTTGGACAATTTCAAAACAATCAATGATGACTATGGTCATGAAATGGGTGACTTAGTGTTGATCGAAGTAGGGCGTCGGATGATGTCCGTATTCAGAAATGATGATCTCTGCGTACGCTGGGGCGGAGATGAATTTATAGTGGGCTGTTATTTTGATAGTAGTCATTTTGAAACGAGAAGTTTACCAGCGATTGAGAAGCTCGCGGCTGAATTGAGAGAGGCGTTAAATAAACAGATAAAACTGAATGGTGAGTTGAGTATCAAAATCGGTGGCAGCATAGGTATCGCTATATATCCGCAGCATGGTGACGATTTAGAATCGGTGCTATCAGCGGCAGATAGCGCCATGTACAAGTCGAAACAAGAGGGAAGAAATCAATATAGCATCTTTAACTCAGAGCTTACGGATGGATCAAGTACTTGCTCTAAGAGTCACCCAAAGGCCTAACCTTTAATCTAATTGCAGACAAAGAGTGTGTATAGATGCTATCTATTTATAATCAAAAGTGACCCAGTTTAAAGAGAGGAAATTAGTTTAAGAGTTCATGATCTTCGGGAAGCTGTCTACTAATCCATAAAACCAATTTATGTTTCATATTTGGCCCGTCTTCTTTATCGACAGCGAGAGGTTGAATGAGTTTATCGGTAACGAGCAGACGATAGATACACTCGACTTTATCTTTTGGTGAGATCCCCTTGCCGAAATCATCAAAGCCACGCTTCTTAGCGTAGCCTACGCCAATTTCCATGGCGAGTTTTAATAGCTGTACATCGTGTTTACCTTGCTTCATATGAGCTCCCTCAAAAGGTTATACCCAACAAATTACCTGAATTGAATGAGATAGCAAGGAGAGGATCCACGTTCAACTCATAGGGCCTAGTTCCTAGAACCTAGGAACTTCTACCTTTTAAAACCTGTATCTCACCTAGTCTTTAAATTCCTATACTCGACTCTCTGTAAGCGCTTAGGTTGCGTTAAAATTTTTTCTTGGTCTTGGCAGCTTATCGATTAAATTTAGCTAGGTCTACATACCTGTTTGAGGCCTTAATCTTATCAATTTGATTGCTTGTAACTTGTTGTTTTTGTTGGTTTTATTTTTATTGGTTTATTCTGTATTGAATGTTAGCCTTCGGTTCTGGTAACTGATCTTATGTAGCAAGAGGCGTTAATTGAATAAAAAAAATGAGGTGTTCGAAGGGGTCAACTTTAGTCATCAGGATATGAATGATTCACATTTTGAGCAGTGTAAATTTTATAACTGTAATTTTAACCATACTGATCTCAGTGACAGTTATTTTGTCGACTGCTCATTTATAGAGCAAGGTGCTGTGAGTGGTTGTGATTTTGAGTACGCTAATTTACGAGATGCGAGTTTCAAGAATTGCCAGTTAGCTATGGTTAATTTCAGAGGAGCTGACTGCTTCGGTACTGAGTTTAGGAATTGTGACCTGAAAGGGGCCAACTTTCTCAAGACACGTTTTGCCAATCAGATAAGCAGGCAGGTGTATTTTTGCTCTGTGTATATGACGGGTTGTAACTTGTCTTACGCTAATTTTGAGCGGCAATGTATCGAGAAGTGCGATCTCTATGAGAACAAATGGACTGGTGCAAATTTATATGGGGCTTCGTTTAAGGGCTCTGATTTGAGTCGAGGTGAGTTTTCCAGTGACGCTTGGGGTCAGTTTAATCTGAGGGAGTGCAATCTTTCTCATGCAGAACTCTATGGTTTAGACCCGAGAAAGGTGAACTTGAGCGGGGTTAAAATTTGCATGTGGCAGCAGGAGCAGTTACTCGAGCCTCTTGGATTGATTGTTGGGCCTGACTAGCTTAAAAGGTTAAATAATACCGATTGGTATTAAAGAGTAAAAAAAACCACCTCGAAAGGTGGTTTTTATTTTTAAACTTCAGCTTACCGTTGATATGACCCCCTAAAAGTGGACACCTTATATAAGCGATAAGGTGCCATGAAAATAATAACTCGTAAGACCCACACAGCAGCCTTCAAATTAGCTGCTGTTCAACAATCCTTAAACTCTCCCGATACAGTAAAGGCTTTAGCTGGTAAATTAGGTATCCATCCCGCTTTGCTCAGTAAATGGAGAGCTCAATTGACGTCGAAGAAACACACTTCTAAACCTATTAAAAATGTCGGTCCTAATAAGGGGCTAGCTGAACTTGAACGTGAAAACCGTGGGCTAAAAAAACGATTAGAGCGTGCAGAGTTGGAGAACGATATCTTAAAAAAGGCGAAGGAGTTCTTCGACAAACACCAGGGATAAAGTTTCAGTTTATCCAAGGTTATTGCTCAACTCGAAGAACGATAAAATTGCTCTGTGATATTTTTGGTGTATCTCGCTCAGGCTATTACAGCTGGCTTGTTCGTAAGCCTTCTCAACGCGATAAAGATAACGAAGTACTGTCTGACTTTCTCAAAGAAAAGATAGCTGAGCACAGGAGCATAGCGGGTTATAGGAAGTTATGGCTGGATGCTGTAGCTAATGGTTTCGATTGTAATAAAAAGCGAGTACAAAGCTTGTTACAGGTGTTTGATTACAGGTCTAAAGCATGTAAAAGGAAGTTCGGTGTAGTGAAGCCTAGGTTGATTGAAACAAGAGCGCCGAATTACTTAAACAGAGAGTTTGAAGTAGCTAAACCTAATACTGTTTGGGTATCAGATATTACACAAATTAGGTGCAAAGAGGGCTGGCAGTATCTATGTGTCATCATCGATTTGTACTCACGTAAAGTGGTGGGCTGGGCAACGAGCTACATAAATTCGAGCGAACTGGTGATGAAGTCACTCAAACAAGCTTGGGTAGAACGAAGGCCAAATGGGAGTGAGCTGATGTTTCACTCTGACCAGGGGGCTCAATACAGAAGCTTTGAAGTACTTAAGTGGCTAACGAAGCGTAAGGTCACAGTGAGTATGTCGAGAAAGGGGAATTGCTGGGATAATGCTTGCTCAGAAAGCTTTTTTGCTCAGTTAAAGAAAGAATGGTTCTCTAACTTAGAAGAGCTAAGCAGAAAAGAAATGACAACACAGTGTCGATTTTATATCGATGATTATTATAATATGGTGAGAAGACATGGGACTCTAAATGGAGTGAGTCCCATAGTATTTGAATCAAGAATTTAAACCCTGTGTCCACTTTACTGGGGTCATATCACGTTCGCAACTCGCAACTCGCAACTCGCAACTAGTTACTTATTCGAGAAATCATTCTCGACCAGCTGCTGCTTATTCTCTGCCTGTGGAGCATGGCACTGAGTACAAGAGTAGTATTGGCCGTTAAGGGTACCCTTATCATCTTTTACGTGAGAGATATCAATCGGGGTAGCCTTACGTTTCTTAGCTTTATCCCAGCTATGACAAGACATGCAGCCATTTCTCTTCATGGTGATCTTGTAATCAGCCTTGTGTGGGATCATCGGTGGCTGGTGGACAAAGTCACGCTCGATTGATTTACCACGCTTAGGATAGATAGGCATCGCATCAGCAGCTCTAACTTCGCTGATCTCAGACTTTCCTAGTGAGCTTACATTTACCGGCTCTGCACTTGTGTTTGCTTGCTGGCCAGAGCAAGCGCTAAGTGCCATAACGAGCGCGGCTAAAGTGAGTACTTTTTTCATTGGGTGTTCTCCGCCTTTAGGGCAATTCGATTTTTATACTGGAAAACGCGTTGGGCGCAGACATCGATACAGCGGCCACATTGAGTGCAATCACTGTTGGTTATCATAGCTTGCTTGCCTTTAAGTGCAGGCTTTAATACCTGTCGTTCAGGGCAAACAACAAAACAATCCATGCAGTTATCACAGGCCTTAGCATTAACGGCCGATACTTTAACTGGGCTTAATTTTCCTAATAGAGCAAATAAAGCACCTGTTGGACATAGGTGACCACACCATGCTCGTTCACTGATAAACAGGTCGAGCAAGAAGATGGCGACAAGAAGCCACAGCCCGCTTCCGGCACTAAATAGTGCGGCGCGGTACAAGACTGGAACAGGGTTAACCCACTCCCAGACGGTGAGCCCTGTCAATATTGGTAGTAGCAAAACAACGGCTAACAGGTAGTAACGTAAGCTCCTTGGCATCTCGCTTGTGCGAGGCAAGTTTAACTTACGTCTTAGCCAGCTTGCGCTATCTGTGACCATATTGACCGGGCAGACCCAGCTACAAAATACGCGGCCACCAACTAGAGCATAAAAAATAGCTATAATCAGTGCGCCAAGTATTAGGGTGAATTCAGGCATGTGACCAGTCAGTATTACCTGCAGTGTTGCAAGTGGATCTGACAAAGGCACAATGCCTAAAAGTTCGCTGCTCGATAGATTTCCTTTCAGAAGCCATAGGCTAAATAGGGGACCTATAGCAAACAGGATAAATACACTAAGCTGGCTAGCACGTCTTAGAAATAGGAATTTGTGTGCTCGCCACCATCCCAGTTCATCGATCGCTGCCTGTGCAAAGCCATCTTTTTTCATCGATAGTTTGCTCATAGTGGAAGACCTCTGTTTAACATCTCGAGTGTGGTCTCTTCAGTATTAATATAAGTATCGTGTGAAGCCGTTTTACCTAGAGCAATATGAGCGGGTAGCACTTTTATCGCAGCTTGTTCAAGCACGCAAACATGTTCACATTTGCCACAGCCGGTACAGCTATCGCTGTTAACCTTAGGCAGGAACATGGCGTGATGATCACTACGTTGATTGTGCTGCATCTCAAGGGTGATAGCATCGTCGATTAACGGGCAGACCCGATAACAGACATCACACCTTAAGCCTTTAAAGTTGAGGCAATTCTTTTCATCTATTAGTACTGCAATCCCCATCTTTGACTCATCTATATCAGTCAAATCATGATCCAGCGAGCCCGAAGGACACGCTTTAACACAGGGAATATCTTCGCACATCTCACAAGGGATGGTGCGAGCGGTAAAATAGGGTGTACCCGTTGCGGCGCCATCAAACCAGCGTGCCAGTTTTAGGGTGTCGTAAGGACAAGCTTCGACACATAAACCGCAGCGGACACAAGCCGAAAGAAAATCACTTTCACTCAGGGCCCCAGGAGGTCGAATCGCTAACGGGTCTAGCTGAGATGACTGTTTAGCCACCGACGTTATTCCCATTCCAAGTAACCCCATAGCACAGCCAGCCTTAGCCGACTGGGCTAAAAACTGACGGCGATTAACGCCTGTGACTGTGGACTTACTCGATTCGACCTTGCTCATTTTACTCTCTTTGTATCTCTGTTTTAGCTCAAGCGATTAAAGTTAAGTAGTTGGTGAATAGTCTTAAGCTTTCATCACTTTGACTGGGCACTTCTTGAAATCTGTCTCTTTTGACAGAGGATCGGTAGCATCCAGTAACAACTTGTTGACCAGCTGGCGTGCGTCGAAGAATGGCATAAATGCCACGCCTCTCGGCGGCTTGTTGCGGCCTTTAGTCTCAACACGTGTTTTTACTTCACCACGAGGGGAAGCAACAAGGACTTCGTCACCACGCTTGAGGCCGCGAGCTTTAGCGTCTTCAGGGTGGAGGAAGATCTGTGCATCTGGGTAAGCGCGATATAACTCAGGAACGCGAGCAGTCATTGAACCTGTATGCCAATGCTCAAGTACACGACCGGTAGATAACCATAGATCGTACTCTTCATTAGGCTCTTCTGCAGCAGGCTCATAGGGCAGGGCGAAAATAACCGCTTTACCGTCAGGCTTACCATAGAAGTTGAACTCTTCACCGTCTTTCAAGTAGGGATCACCCTTCGAGAAACGACGTAATGTCTCTTTACCATTTATCACAGGCCAGCGTAGACCGCGGGTTTCATGGTAGGTATCGAAATCGGCTAAATCATGGGCGTGACCACGACCAAACTGAGCGTATTCTTCGAACAAGCCTTTCTGTAAGTAGAAACCAAATGCCTCAGATTCATCGTTTAGTTCGGCCTTACAATCTGAAGTTGGGAACTTATTGACTTCACCGTTAGCAAAGAGCACGTCATAGAGTGTCTTATCAGCTAATTCTGGTTGCTTAGCGATAAGTTCGCTTGGCCAAACCTCAGAGACTTTGAAGCGCTTAGAAAACTCAACAAGCTGCCAAAGGTCAGACTTAGCGCCTTCAGGTGGTTTAACCTGTTGATGCCACATATGAGTACGTCGCTCAGCGTTACCATAAGCGCCTTCTTTTTCTACCCACATCGCTGTTGGTAGAATAAGGTCAGCAGCCATCGCCGATACTGTTGGGTATGGGTCTGATACTACGATGAAGTTTTCAGGGTTACGGAACCCCGGCATGATCTCTTCATTGATGTTTGGACCTGCTTGAACATTGTTGGTACACATGGTCCAGTAACAGTTTAGCTTGCCATCTTTAAGCATACGGCTTTGAAGTACGGCGTGATATCCCGGCTTAGGAGGAATAGTGCCTTCTGGAACCTGCCAGAGCTTCTCTGTGATGGCTCTATGTTTAGGATTCTTAACAACCATGTCCGCAGGTAGGCGGTGAGAGAAGGTGCCGACTTCACGTGCTGTACCACAAGCCGATGGTTGGCCTGTAAGCGAGAATGGACTGTTACCTGGAGTGGCAATCTTACCGGTTAACAGATGGATGTTATAGAGCATGTTATTTGCCCAAACACCACGTGTATGTTGGTTGATCCCCATGGTCCACAGGCTCATGACCTTGATAGATGGATCTGCGTAAGCTTTAGCCATCTCGACAAGCTTTTCAGGTTCAACACCACTCATTTCAGCAGCATACTCAAGAGTATAAGTGCTAACAAATTTAGCGTACTCATCGAAGCTGATAGGCGTTGATGAACCCTTTCCTGGGTTCTTTGCTTTTTGCTCTAATGGATGCTCAGGACGAAGGCCATAACCAATGTCAGTAGTACCCAATACAAATTTAGTGTGCTTACTGACGAAGTCTTTGTTCACAGCATCATTTTGTATGATGTAGTTAGCAATGTAGTTAAGGAGCACTAGATCAGTCTGAGGGCGGAACACCATAGCGTTATCGGCTAAGTCAAAGCTACGGTTTTCAAAGGTAGATAATACGTGTACGCGACTAGTCGGACTGCTTAGACGACGATCTGACAGGCGAGCCCACAGGATTGGGTGCATCTCGGCCATGTTGGCTCCCCACAATACAAAGTGGTCGGCAGCTTCTAAGTCGTCATAACAACCCATTGGCTCATCGATACCAAAGGTACGCATAAAGCCACCTACAGCGGATGCCATACAGTGGCGAGCATTGGGATCGATATTGTTGGTGAGGAAACCTGCTTTATGTAGCTTAGAGGCGGCGTAGCCTTCCCATATCGTCCACTGACCAGAGCCAAACATACCGACAGCAGTCGGTCCTTTGGTCTTTAGCGTGTGCTTCCACTTCTCAGCCATTGTATCTAAGGCGGTATCCCAACTTACCGGTGTAAACTCACCTTCTTTGTCATACTTACCATCTGTCATACGTAGCAGCGGCGTGGTTAAACGATCCTTGCCATACATGATTTTGGATAAGAAATAACCTTTGATACAGTTCAGGCCTTTGTTGACAGGGCTTTCTGGGTCACCTTGTGTGGCAACAACCTTGCCATTACTGGTACCCACTAGAACGCTACAACCTACACCGCAAAAACGGCAGGGTGCTTTATCCCACTTGATGTTGTCAGTTTGCTCAGCGGCTTCAACTATCTTCACTGGCAAAGTGACACCAACAGCGGTTGCAGCGGCGACTGCAGCGTTGGCTTTTAGAAACTCGCGACGGCTAATGCTCATGGTGTTCCTCACTCTTTTCTCTATTGTTTAACTTAGGTATAAATCTTTAAACCGGTGTGTTTACTAATGTTTCTTACATTTTGCTTAAGGCTGGTGGATCTTTTCAGCCTGTTCCTCTTGTTCAGCGTCGACTTGATGATAGATAAGGCTGCTGTTAAGCACTCCCTCTATGGCATTTATCGCTTCGACGTTATCAAGAATAGATCTCTGCGTTTCGCCCTCTAAGGTGATAACGAATTTCCCTGCTTCGGTGACGGCATGGATTTCGGCGCCAATTAGGGCGCGAATTTGGGTTTCAACCTGAGAGACAGCTTTTGGTGCGGCATGAACGACTAAGCTGGTGACATGGTATTCCTGACTCATCTCTTGTTTCACCTTTTTCAAAGGGGTGGCAGGTAACATAAGGGGGGGAATCTTAGGAGTGTTACCTGCCAAATAATAGTTATTGAGTCTAGACCTCATAAATATTGTGGGTATACCTAACAAGAGGTATTGGGACTATTTATAGAGCAAGATCATATTTTTCTACGTGATCTAAGTCTCAGTTTAATAAATAGGCATTTGATTCAGCTTTAGCTTAATTATCTCCGAGTGTATTTGTTGTATTGATTAGTAAACCATCAATAAAACAATATGTTAGTAATTGATAATCATTCTCACGCTTGGGCGGGATTACTGCGGGAAATTGCGCATCTGCTAGGAGTTTAATATAGGTAAACATTAGTGTTCGATTGATAAATACAGACAGTATCGTCGTTCAATTAGCAAGATTGAAATCAGCTTCTATACTTGTTGGAGATTAGCGTGGGATTGTCAATTTAACAGGGAGGTGGGCCCTTATGGGGATAATTAAGAGTGTGTTGGTGGTTGATGACAGTCGAATGTCTAGAATTATGATCACATCGATTGTGCAAGGATCTTTTCCTGAATGGACCGTTCATCAGGCTGCAAATGGTCAGGAGGCAATAGATGTGGCTCGTGTTAACCAGATTGATTTTGTCACCTTAGATCTCAATATGCCCGTCATGAATGGACTAGAAGCCGCACCTGAGCTGCTGGTAATCAATCCTGATATTAAAATTGCGCTGTTAACCGCCAACATTCAAAGTTCTACTCAAGAGCAGGTAAAGAGCCTAGGCATAGATTTCATTCCCAAACCTATTTCTGGCGATAAAATTTTGGCTTTCTTAGGCTAACTATTAATGAACTTCTGATACAAGGAACTTATATGTCATCGGTGCCAGTTAGCTTGACTGAGATGCAGCAAGATGCCCTAGCTGAGTTGTTTAACTTAGGTATAGGTCATGCGGCCTCTCTGCTTTCAGAGATGATTCAGGATAAAGTTGAACTCACGACACCTAAGGCTGAAATAGTGCCCTTAGCAAAGGCATCTAAATTATTATTTGAAGCTAATGAAAAAGAGATCAGCGCGGTAGAACAAAGCTTTGAGGGAGGCATAGATGGCGTCGCTATGTTGGTGTTTCCCCAGTCAGATAGTCTAGAGCTCGTTCGACAAATATTGAAAACAAACCTGCCTGCTGAGGAGTTATCTGAACTTGAGAGTGATGCACTTATTGAGGTCGGTAATATCATACTCAATTCCTGTTTTGGATGTATCTCTGATGCCTTACAAACCCCCTTTCAAAGTTCATTGCCGACTCACATTCAAGGAAGTGCCGAGGAGCTTTTTGGTGAAGTATCAAAAATAAGCTGTAGTGATTATGTGCTTATGCTTTATATGCAGTTTGATCTACCCAATCATCAGGTTACAGGTTGCGTTAATTTTTTTATGAGCCTCTCTTCTTTAGTCATCTTTATCAAGAGTGTCGATGATTATTTGAAGAGGATGATGAATCTATGACAGGTGAGCTAGATTCCTCCTTTACCTACTCGCTGATTAATGAGATTGAATGTGGTGTATTGATACTTGATGCGCAAATGAATGTCTTGGTCTGGAATACTTGGTTAGTTGAAAAGTCGGGCATTAAGCAATCACAAATTTTAAATCGGCCGTTTTGTGATATTGACAATATTCAAGGTGTGATGCGTTTAGAGATGTCTATTCAACAAGCACTGAAGCATAAACTATCATCTAAATTGTCTACCGCGCTCAACCCAACCGTTTTTCCACTGTTTTCTTATGGCGGCCAAGATCCTAAGTCTCACCCTGAACAAAGTCGAATCAAGCAAGCGATTTCAATTCAGCCTCTTTTGATCGCAGCCAGGGATGAGACTTGCTGTTTTATCTCTATCAGGGATGTGAGCGACTCGGTTAAACGAGAGAATATACTCAAGCAAAAGAGCAACGAGCTTCAGTTGATCACAGAGCAATTACAGTCTGAAGAGATTGTTAATCATGCGATTATGGAAAATATTACCGATGGTGTGATGAGTTTCGATGATCAAGGCAGGTTAATTCAGGTTAATCCGGCTGCCGAGTCACAGCTAGCTATGCCTCTTAATGTTGGTGCAGTGCATTTTAGTGAAATTTATCAGCTCAGCGCTAAGTACAGTCATTTGAGTTTTAGTGAACAAATTGAGCTTAGTGATCTTCTGGGTGAGAAAGAGCAGGCGAAATGGCATGACTTCTACAGCCCTAAGTTAAAAGTTGGAATATCGGCCGAGTCCAGCTTTGTACGCATAGATCTCCCCCATACTCATCTTTATTCATTAGTACTCAGGGATATTACCGAACGCAAGCAAACCGAATCTACCTTAAATCATTTAGCTCATTACGACAGTCTAACAGGGTTGGCTAATCGTTTACTGCTGATGGATCGCCTCAGTCAGGCGTTGCATAGAGCAAATCGGAGCCATGCCGTGGTGGGCTTTATGTTATTTGATTTAGATAGGTTTAAGCTGGTTAATGATAGTTTGGGTCATAGCGTTGGCGATCTGTTATTGCAGGAAGTCGCGAGAAGAATGAAGTCTGTAGTACGTGAAGAGGATACTATCGCTAGGCTTGGTGGGGACGAATTTTGCTTGCTCATAGAGAACATTGAGACAGATTCAGCGCTAACATTAGTCGCTCAAAAAGTGTTAGATATATTAAACAAAACCATGGAACTAGATGGAAATAAAATTTCGATTTCAGCGAGTATTGGCATAGTAAAAGCGGCTAAAGGCCAGAACATTACCCAAGTTATTAAGCAGGCTGATATGGCCATGTATTGCGCTAAAGAGAGGGGGAGGAATAAGTTTGAATTCTATAATGATCAACTCAACTTCAGCTATTCCAACAAGACGGGGTTAGAGCAAGAGTTACATTTAGCTTATAAAAATAATGAGTTTGAGCTATTTTTTCAACCTCAGGTCGCTTTGGAAAGTGGCATTATGCTGGCCGTGGAGGTCTTACTTCGCTGGAGAAAAAGTCGCGATGAAGTCCTACCCCCAGCCGATTTCTTGTCATTACTGGAAGATATGGGCTTGATTATTCAAGTGGGAAATTGGGTACTTGAACAGGCTTGCTATTATCGAGAGTCATGGCGTCAGCAAGGGCTGATTTCCGATACATGTACCATCTGTGTCAACCTATCTGCAAAGCAGATCATTGAGCCAGATTTTGCCGATATGGTTAAATATACATTAGCTCAGACTAAGATGCCGGCCCACCTGCTTGAACTCGAAATTACCGAGTCAATCTTACTCGAAGATCAAGACAGTGTCAGTGAGGCGTTATTGGAGTTACAGGCGTTAGGGATCTTGGTCGCTATCGATGATTTTGGCACGGGTTATTCGTCTTTTTCTTATCTTAAAAGTTTTCCTGTCGACATTTTAAAGATCGATCGCTCCTTTGTTTTTGATGTATGTAGTGATCCGGACTCTGCAGCAATTGTGACTTCAATTATTAATTTGGCACATGATTTAGGCATGCAAGTGGTCGGTGAGGGAGTGGAAGATGATTATGCTCTGCGTTATCTCATTGATCATAAGTGTGACAGAGTACAGGGATATTTATTCTCTAAGCCACTGCCTTATTGCGAGTTTATGGCCTATATTGAGGATCAGACTGCTGAATTAAACAGGCGGAGAAACTTAATTCCCTCAATGAATAATAGCGCTTAAACCTAGAATATTTTAGCATTAAACTTAGAATACTTTAGCATTAGTCGTACCCAGTTAGCTCCATATATCCCTCACCTTCATGACTGCCTGAAACAATCACAGGCCCCTCCCAATAGCTCACGCTGAGTGGCACTTTAGCCGCTGGATTCAGTGCTTGGGTGTGGATATTGATATCTTCAGAGGCAATCGTGATCTGCCAAGCCACCGGGTAGCGGACTGAATCAATAGTGTGCCAGCTTGCTACTTTAAGTTGAATATCCTTAGATGCGATATTACGGCCACTACCATCGGCAAACATTCTGCGGCCACTATAGAAGCTAGGTTGTTGGTCCGTCTGGCCTCTTAACTGGAACAGCATTAATGTTGAACCATCTGATAATCGCAGTGCAAACCAGTCCCAGCCAGCTTGTGCCTTGTTGAGAAACTGTGAGCTCCACTCTCTGTCTAGCCAAGCATTGCCACTCACTTGATGCTCTATTCCATCAAGGTTTACCGTGCCGGAAACCTTGATGAAAGGCTGACTATAGTAGTGGGAGGCCACAGAGCCGTCGGCGCTTTTAATGCTGTAACCTTTCTCTCCCTGGAGCTGATAGGGGGCATTAGTTTCTAGAGAGAGTTGGTAGCCAAACTTCTCAGCATCGACCTCTAGCTGAGCCGGAAATAACGCCTCATCTTGTCCTGTCCATTGCCAGTTATCTATTTTTATGGTCAAAGGCGAATGGGATACATCTGCTAGCCTTGGGTGACGTCTTGACCATCTCTCTTCGGCAAAGTGAGCCCCTTTGCTGGTCATCGCCGCATGGGTCATGAAAATTTGATTTGTATTCCAGTCTGAATCGGAGAGTGTGCTTTGTGAATCAGCTTTATCAGGCGCTAAAGCGATACGGAACTGAGTCCATTGCAGTCCTATTCGTTCACCTTGTTTGGTTTTTAAATTTGCCGTGAGATACCACCACTCTTGTCTAAAATCATCATGGGATAGGTGGTCTTGGGGAAATACTATTGGTCTGCTTTTATCAACCTTAGTATAACCAGCTAAGTTATCGCCTAAAAGGCTTCCCATAGACGGCGCAGACGTAGGCTTAGAGCAAGCTGTAAGCGTTAAAAGTGTTAATAGGCCAAGATATCCAAATGGCTTAGTGAGTATAGACATTAGATAACCTCTCTCTGAAGACTGGAGATCAGCGGACGCTTAGTCTGCAGATACAGTGGAAAGGCGACAGCTAGCAAACTGGAAATTAAGGCAAGTGCGACGACTCGGCCATAAGCTAGCCAATCCCATTGCATGGCGATACTCCATCCGAACGCTTGCAGGGTGACTTTATTGATCAACAGATAACCCAAAATAGCGCCTGTCGGCAGGGCTACCAAACAGGTAAATAACACGATAATCAACATCTGTCCGAAGACTAAGCTAGTAAGCTGTCGGCGGTTAACCCCCATCGCATACAGCCTAGCCATTGGTGCCATGCGTGCTTGAGTCAACATAAAGCATGCGCTGAATAGACCGATTGCTGCGACTAGCAAGGTAAGTGTATTGAGCACTTGAGTGATAGAGAAGGTGCGCTTAAACATGATAATGGCTTGCTGTTTAATCTTTTGCTGACTGAAAATCATCGCATCGGGTATCGAGAACGCTTGCTGCAACGCTTGCTGTAGTTTACTTGATTCTCCGTTGACATCGATTGCTAAACTCAGTGGTGTTTCAGGCAGCCCATTAGCTTGCCATGTTGCAGGAGAGATAAGGATTTCGCCATAGGGATTACCATAATCGAAAAACACGCCGCCCACGGTAAATCTGCTATTGGCCAGAGCCGTTAGCTCAATCTCATCACCTAGATTTAGATTTAATTTGATAGCCAGCGGCTCGCTGATCAGCACGAGTCGATTAGCAAAAAACTCTGGCCACATATTGTCGACCGTCTCTTTAAAAACAGTGGTCTCTTTTAAGGACTGTTTGTCTCGAGTGACAATATTGACTGGTAGGTGGGCTTGCTTACTGCTTATGTACCACTGTTTATAGATGGCATCGACATCTTTATGTTGAGTGAGAAACGTGACGACCTTATCCATCTGAGTCGATGCTGGCCTGATATAAAGCTCCGCATGGAGTCTGGCATCTAACCAGTTTTTTAAGGTGCTTTCGAAACTGCCGACTAAGGTGTTCATGGATATATTGGCTGTTAGTGCTAATAACATTGCCATCATGGCCAGTGAGAGTGGTGAGATAAGCTCTTTGGTCTCAGTGACTTGGTAATGTAACAAGCCTTTAGGTATCAACTTTAGTAGTAAGCTCACCAAGACTGACAAGCACCACGGCAGCGTCAAGGGGATTGCGATTATGATAAGTCCCAATAGCACCATGGTATAACGGTAATCCTGACTCAGTGGGATTAGAGCCGCAGCGATACTGGCAAGAACAATAGCAATGGCTAATTGAAATTTATGCACCGATTTAGCACCACGTTGCAGTGCCATTTGACCAGAGTTACTCGCCAGAGGTTGCTTGATAAGTTGGATAAACAGTGAAGTGCAAGCCGCGATGGCGGCAAAAAATGTGAGTCCAATGGCTTGAAGTAACCAGCTCCAATGCCAGTTACCAGGGAATATTTTTGCGCCATAAAGCTGTTCAAGCGTGACAGAAATCATAGGCTGTAGCCAGTGACTGAGCTGTAATCCGAGAATGAAGCCAATGATTGAACCTATGATCACCAGCAGCAAAAGTTCGATACTCAGGGCCAACATCAAAGGGGCTTTGGCCACACCTTGTTGCTGTAACTGAGTCATTAACCTTTGTCGCTTGAGCAAGCTATATCTCACGCCGTTGTAGGCGATAAATAGCCCGACCACAAAGGCTAATAAACTCATGGCGGTCAGATTAAGGTGAAAGCTTTCAGTTAAGGCGGTGAGGCCATCGCCATTGTCGCTCTCGACTAAATTTGCCTGAGAGTTTAGCAACTGCTCTAGCTGAGTTTGTTGCGATAAGATGTCGGAAAACAGAGCGATATAACTGAGTTGATTAGGCTGGTTAAGTATTCGCTGGGCTAGAGAGATATCCATTAGGATTTCAGAACCTAACTGGCTGGTATCATCGAGAGCGATAACCTTAACGTTAACCCCTGATAGTATTAATTCTCCGCCCTGTGCTATCCGTTTTGCTTGGGCCTGGCTAGCCAAAACGATAGGTGCACCAGATAAGATGTCGGCCAAGGGAATCGGTGTTGAAAATAATCCAGATTTACTTGTTTGATTATCTGACTTTTGTGGTTTGAAAGCGGTGAGTGCAGCAATTAGATCGCTGCCTTGAATGCGCCAGCGTTTACCATCTTGGCTCGTGGCAATTCCCTGAAGTACGGGTAAACTTTGATTAAACCCCGCATCACGAATGCTGAAATACACCGCTTCATCTATAAGTCTACTGCCCGTCGGCGGCGTGATGGTCCATCTGGCTTGCTGGCTGAGTAATTCAGTTGCAGAACTGTAGCTCTGGATAGCGTTTTCATTGGTGGCTCGAACGCCGGTTAATAAGGTGACGGCGAGTATGATGCCGATACCAATGGCGCCGGCTTGCAAGGGGGCTTGACGATAATGAGCGATAAAGATCTTCAGGCAGAGCCAGCTGATTCGGATTAAGTTATTACTCATGGACTTGGCCATTATCGAGATGCCAGCGTCTTTGCATAAAATCAGCACACTCAAGGCTGTGGGTCACCATCAAAATGCTCGTATTATGCTCACCAGCCAGCTGGCAAAGCAGCTTCATTACTTCTAAGCTGGCGGTTTGGTCTAAGTTTCCAGTCGGCTCATCGGCGAGTAGTAACTTTGGCTTATGGGCCAGTGATCGGGCTATGGCGACTCTTTGCTGCTGACCACCAGATAAGGTGTCCACATGGCGTTCGAGTAATCCTTCGAGACCTAGAGATTGCACTAGGTGTTCGCACCACTTATCCCAATTTAAGCCATTGAGTCTGAGTGGGAATGCAATGTTGTCTTTAACATTTAGTGGGGTCAGCAAGTTAAATTGCTGGAAAACCACGCCGAGGGAAGTTTTCCTAAATTGACTCCAATGTCGGTCGTTCCAAGCTGATGTGTCGTCGCTAAGCAGGCTTAATGAGCCCGTGTTAGGTCGTTCAAATCCGGCGATTAAATTGAGTAAGGTGCTTTTGCCGCTGCCACTGGCTCCAGTGAGCGCGACGGTATCGCCCGCATTGAGCAATAGTTCAATGCGGTCGAGTACTCTGTGGCTAACGCCGCCATCGATAAACTCTTTAGTGATCTTCTGTAGTTCAACAATCTGATCTGTCATAAGGCTCCACTTTTATTGATATCCTTTAGATTCTCGTAGCGCTAATTCACTGGCGGCTAATCTCCACTGACGTGATTAGCATACCGAATATTTTCTCATTATTAACTAACTTTACAGAACTAAATACCCTCTATCATCAGAAGGCATAAGGCAGGCGTAACAGTCTGTGTTACAAAGTATAATTTGAATTGCTGATATTAATCGGTAAGCTGTGTTCTGTACAAATATCAACTCGTTTTTAAAGGGAGTAGTTGTCTGAATGGATATCACCTTGACTCATGCCATTCTGTTACTAGTGACAGGATTTTTTGCAGGGATCATTAATACCTTAGCGGGTGGCGGTTCAAATCTGACATTGCCAGCTCTTATGGTGATGGGGATGCCAGCGGAAGTGGCTAATGCCACTAATCGAGTCGGCGTCTTGATGCAGTCCATTGTCGCCGTATTTGGCTTTAAAAAACATGGCAAGTTAGACACAGACGATAAGGTGCCAATTCTTATCCCCACCGTTATCGGCGGCTTATTGGGCGCGGCAGGTGCTGCCTATGCGCCAAGTGAATGGATTAAGCCACTATTGCTGGGAACCATGTTGCTCATGGCTCTAGTCATATTAGTTAAACCTTCGATGATCGCGCCTGAGCTAGGTATACAAGTTAACAAGGTTTCCCAGACACCGAGTTCCTGGTGGTGGCTCGGCGTCGCGGGTTTTTATGGTGGCTTCGTACAGGCTGGGGTAGGGTTTGTGTTGCTTGCGGCTTTAGCAGGCTCATTACGCTATGATCTGATCCGTGCCAATGCGCTTAAAATGTTGTGCACCTTGGTTTTTACCTCAGTGTCACTCGTCCTGTTTATGTTTGCAGGGTTGATCCAATGGCTTCCCGGACTGATACTCGCCTTCGGCACCATGTTCGGTGCTCACCTAGCCGTGAAAATGGCCATTAAGGCGAGACCTGAAACCTTGAAGTGGTTCTTGTTTATTATGACGCTGGTGGGTTGTATAGCCGCTTATTTTAGTTAGCTTGCGTGCTAACTTTTTACGCTTATTAAAGTGAATATTTCCAAACTTCGTTTGGACGAAAGTCGTGGAATTCCATTCCACACCAGGGCAAGGAGGACTGCTCGTCCTTATCCTCCTTGCATCCACCATGACGCCCGGGCGAAGTTGTTATCCTACGTTTATTTTTGAAAATACTTAACGATTTCGATGGGGCATCCAAGCCCCCCGAAATCTAGCCTCACATCCATGTGAGTCTCACAGTATTTTCTGCAACTCACTTCGTCAACTTCCAACGGGGATCTGTCGTAACCCGCAGGCGCGTTTGATTTAGGACAGTAATTAATTCGCTCCGATTCCTTTATCTATACGGATAAATAACTAATACCTCCGATGGTACATTCACACTTATCCAGTTAGAAGTCCTAAAGCTAGCTTCACACTCGTTTCTACAACGCTTCTCAGCAATTTCCAGCGGGGGATTATTGTAATCCGCAGGTGCGTTTGATTATCGTCGGTAGTTAATTTCAGGTTCTTCAGAACGTGGATTTGGTAAATATGAACTTTTTGTGATTAATGGCTATAAACTTGATTGCTTGCGACGTAAAATAGCCGCGAATTTTGTATGTCACTCTAAATAAACACAATGAATCAAGCTGTAAATAAATCTGATGCTATACCGTTAGCGGATCCTAAAATTGCCATAATCGGTGGGGGCGTGGCTGGCTCTACTATAGCCCTGCGCTTTGCCGAATTGGGCATAGATACTAGCTTGATTGAAAAAGGTGACAGCTTAGTCAATGGCCCTCCTTTTTGTCATCTGCATGCGGGTGGTAATCTCTACCGAGAGATATCAGATGAGCAGTGCTTAACCTTGTTACAGCAATCCATCGATACGGTAAAAGTCTATCCGCAGAGTGTGAATAAACGGCCGACTGTGGTTGCACTGCCTAAAAGCGATCCAGGTGAACCACTGGATTTACTGCCTCGTTTAGAAAAGCTGCGTGCTAAATACCGTTCTTTAGTTGAACAAGATGTCTGTAATGCTGTTTTGGGCGATCCTGAGCAGTATTTTCGTTTGTATGAACGAGCCGAAATTGAAGCCCTTAAAGACCGTCCCTTACCAGAGCAAGCCCAATGCCTGAGTGATTGGCTGGTGGCCTTCGCTCAACAAGTCGATCTAGATAGCTTGAAATTTCCGATAGTGCTTGTGCAAGAGTACGGCCTGTCAGCTTTTCGTTTTTCTGCCATTGCTAGCCTAGCCATAGAGCGCTTACCCGATTGCCATCTCTATACCAACACGCAAGTGGTGGCACTTGAGCAGCTAGGAACATCAAACTGGCGTATGTCGATGAAGGTGCAAGGTGAAAATGAGATCATCCATACCGATTTTGATTATGTGATTAATGCCTGCGGTTTCAAGAGTGGTGAAATCGATGACATGCTCAGTGCGAAACGTAAGCGCATGGTCGAGTTTAAAGCAGCCTATGTTGCCCATTGGCCAAAGTGTAAAGGCTTATGGCCTGAGGTGATATTTTATGGTCAGCGAGGTACACCTCAGGGCATGGCGCAATTAACGCCTTATCCCGATGGTTATTTTCAATTACACGGTATGACCCAAGATATCACCTTGTTTAAAAACGGCTTAGTGGCAAGCTGTGAAAACAGTGCTCAGCCGAAACTTGCCGAACGTTTTATCAATAAGATTGAACGACAATGGCCGGCAGAGATTATCGAAAAGAGAACCTTAGGCTCTATTGAGCATATTGCTCAATATATCCCAAGTTTTAATCAAGCTAACGTCGCGGCTAAGCCCTTATTCGGCGCGCAACAAATCCCTGGGGATGATGCGGATCTGCGTGCGGCGGGAGTGTCGTTTCATGGTGAACGTTATGCTAGAACCGAGATTGTTAAAGCTTCATCGGCCTTGGCCGCCGCCGATGCAATCTTGCAAGACTTGATGGCTAATGAACTCGTGAGCTCTGCACTTATCGAGCAATACGCGACTAAGCATTATTTCCCAATAACCCGCCAATGTACTCAGGAAGAGGTGACAGCCAAAGCCGAGCAGTTAGCGAGGCAGCGCCAGTACCCTGAAGCCTTGGCGAAGAACTTTTAGACTCCGAAAATACTAAGGGGATCAGCTGCCGGATACTTGCCTAATTCTCTCAGCCGGGACGCGTAGTTGTTTCATCAGATACACCTTAAAGTCGTCTTGGTAAGACTGATTCTCAACGGCTTTTTGCATGCAGTGTAGCCAAGCTTCACTTTCATCGATACCTACCGACAGATGCTTATGTGCGGCTGGAATGTTGATAGAGCCATAATGCTGCGAATATAGCTTAGGGCCGCCAAGCCAGCCGGAGAGAAAGTAGGCGAGTTTCTGCCGGGAATCAGTGAGATCCTGTGGATGCATTTCCCGGATCTTCTTTGACGAGGAGAACTCATCCATATTCTTATAAAACTCATCGACGAGTTGGGTTATACCCGCTAGCCCACCGGCCATTTGGTAGGAGTTGTCGCCGACCCCAAACTCACCACTTTTTAATTTCATAATTATTATCTAAACCTAGTTTGAACGTTGCGCCAATAGAGTTTATTTTCTTTATATGGTGATAAGACTATCACGGTTAGCTTGCATGAAGTGTGCGGACTAGCGGACTAGCGGACTAGTGGATAAGTGATTCCAAACTTCGTTTGGATTAAAGTCGTGGAATTCCATTCCACACCAGGGCAAGGAGGACTGCTCGTCCTTATCCTCCTTGCATCCACCATGACGCCCCGGCGAAGTTACATGCAGTTGAGTACGGGCCTTGTGCTTATTCGATAATCCTTAACGCTTCCGATGGGGCGTCCAAGCCCCCCGAAAGCTAAACTGACGTCCTGTCAGTTTCACAGGATTAACTTCAACGCCCTTCGGCAACTTCCAACGGGGACCAGTTGTATCTTTAGGCCGCTTTTGGTTGTAGATACAAGCTAATAAGATTTACAGGTTATTAGCTTGTATCTTTCTATCAATAGTTTGATATTCTAACTTCAAAATCAATAAACCTGATTGGCTTAATAAGGCAAAAAAGCAATATAAGAGTAGAAAATCTAGATAAGTAGCCTTTAATTAGCCGGTGTAGGTGGAAGCTATATTTGCTCTTCATCCAAGTCCTGATGCGGCTGCGAGCTTCGGCAACATGGCCGAATATGTTCCATACATTTTTCGGCATTCTCCACATCCGTGTGGGTCAGATGTTGTCGCAGAGCTTACAGGGATACTCTTTATTAAATCAAGAGTCAGCGTTTCGCAGAAGTATTAGGTCGATAATGTTCCCTACACCATTCGACATTTCTTCCATCCATGGAGGTCAGACAATAAGTGCGCCACAGGCAATAGATTGAAATAACGTTCAAAGTTACAAATCAATTATCCAATATTAGAAAATGTAGAATTATAGACAGAGATAAAAGAGAACTATCTATGAGTTCTCAGCCTCACTTTGGCATTGAATACACAACTCTGCGATAGGGTGTATCGTGAGCCTACCGATACCAATACTCTCGCCACATTCAAGACAAAACCCATATTCATTAGTATCGAGAAATATCTGCTTAATACGCAGGATGTGCTGCTGCATCAGCACCTCGCCAGCTTGTGTCATCTGTTGCTGCTGAATCGCATCGATGCGTGACACTCGGCCTACTGCTTGTTGATCGAGTTGAACCGGGGCACTGCGCTCATGGATTGTGGTCAGCTGTTGCTCTAATTCGACCAGCTCATTTCTGAGCTTAGTGAGTAGCTCTTGTTTCTCGCTTGAGGTGAGATCTGCTTGTTTCAAGAGAAGATGTCCAATGAAGAGGGGAGTGAATAAGCTAGCTAATTACCTTCTTTAAAACAAGAGTAAACAGGAGTAAACAAGAACAAACAAAAGGTATAAAAAAAGGCACACAGATATTTTTACTGTACGCCTTCTATTTACGCTGTTCGAAACTCGAAACTCGAAACTCGAAACTGGAAACTGGAAACTGGAACTTATAGCTTAGTCTTCATCTTCAAGCGAATAAGGTAACGGTTTAATCGTTAGTAATGAAGCTTCATCTCCTGCAATCCTAAGCTTGGCTGTATTTTCTGTGTCGTTAGGTAGTACGGCCGTGAGTAAGACTTGTTCGCCGGATTGAACGACCTCTATGATAGTGCCTGTGCGCTTGAAGCCATCTTCGAGGGCCAATTCTAGCTTAGTCTCAAGTGTAATTGTTTCTGAGCTGCTGCCTGACAATATGTATAGAGCGCGCTTGTTACCACCACGATACTTCATGCGGGCGATAGTTTCCTGACCCATGTAACAGCCTTTATTAAAGCTGATGCCATTGACAGCCTGTAGGTTACACATCTGAGGTACAAATGAACCTTGTTGTGGCGCTGCGATATTTGGATAACCAGAATTGATTTCTAAAGCCTGCCAAGCCGATGCATCGAAGATATCTTGGTTAACAGAGGTTAAGAAAGATTGAGCGGTTTCCTTGTCCATTACGATAATGAAGCGAGCGCCATCTTTAAGCAATACGCCACCTGGAATGTCGGTGACCTCCTGCTCGATACTGTTATTAACGCCTATAGTGAAATGATCGTTCACCCAAGTCTGCGCCTGCTCACCTGCAACGCCTAACACTAGATAGTCATCGGTGACGTTAGCCAGTTCGGCTTTAGAGAACACAGCATATTTAGCCAAATGTGGCAGGTCTACTGCTAAGGTATCAGCTGGCATCATCATCATTAGTGCATCGTCGATGGTAAAGGCTCTGAAGCTGGCGAGCATTTTTCCTTTAGGGTCACAGTGTGCACCCCAGCGCCATATATGCTTTTCCAAGGAGGTGATATCGGTTGTGACTTGGCCATGAATGAAGCTACGGCCTTGTTCACCCGTTACGCTCATAAGACCCATATGAGATAAATTAGAGAAAATTAGTGATGGAATTGGGTCATTCAAGTTCCAATTGGGCTGAGAAACGGAAAGCGTCATATCATGTTCCTAGGAAATAAACGGGCTGGAAAGAGCTGATTGTAACTCTAATTTACATAGTCGGAAATAAAGCACGCGCACAATTTTGATGTTGACGCTTTTTAGGAACTGTTTGAAATGAAATAGCCCGCATAATGAATAACATTATGCGGGCTGTTGGTTCTAGTCACAGATTACTGATTAGTGCAGTAGACGAGTTCGAATAGTGCCTTCGATGGCCTGCATCTGTACCAAAGCTTCTTCGGCTTGGTCAGAGTCCACTTCCATCACGACATAACCAATTTCAGCGGTTGTCTGTAGGCACTTGTGTTGAGCTGCGATATTAATGCTTTTTAGGAACTGCCTGAAATGAAATAGCCCGCATAATGGATAATATTATACGGGCTATTATTTTTTAGTATCAGACTGGTATTAGTGCAGGAGTCTAGTTCTGATAGTGCCTTCGATGGCCTTCATCTGTTCTAAAGCTTCTTCGGCTTGGTCTGAATCAACTTCCATGACTACATAACCAATTTCAGCGGTTGTCTGAAGATACTGGGCCGCGATATTAATGCCTTTTTCTGCAAACGCTTGGTTAATCTTGATAAGAATACCTGGTCTGTTGTGGTGGATATGCAGCAGACGCGATGCATCTTTATGCTGAGCCAGTGAAACTTCTGGGAAGTTCACAGCCGTCATGGTCGAGCCATTATCTGAGTATTTAGCCAGTTTGCCAGCCACTTCGATACCTATGTTCTCTTGAGCCTCTTGGGTGCTACCACCAACATGTGGGGTCAAGATAACATTGTCTAAGCCGCGCAGAGGGCTAAAAAACTCATCATCATTTGACTTAGGTTCAACCGGGAAAACATCGATGGCTGCGCCAGCCAGTTTTTTACTGTTAATTGCTGATGCAAGTGCATCGATATCAACGACGGTACCTCGAGAGGCATTAATTAGGATGCTGCCTGGCTTCATGTAAGAAAGCTCCACTTCACCTATCATCTCTTTGGTCTGCGGAGTTTCAGGTACGTGCAAGCTGACAACATCAGCAAGAGACATCATCTCTTCTAATGAATGAATTTGCTGGGCATTACCCAGTGGCAACTTATCTTCGATATCAAAAAATACCACTCGCATGCCTAGCGTTTCAGCCAATATGCCAAGTTGGGTACCGATATGGCCGTAACCAATTACACCGAGCGTTTTACCACGAGCTTCGAAACTACCACTGGCACTTTTTAACCATCCACCTCGGTGCGCCATGGCGTTACGTTGTGGTATTCCACGCAATAACATAATGATTTCACCAAGTACGAGTTCAGCAACGCTTCGCGTATTTGAAAATGGCGCGTTGAAAACCGGGACTCCAAGCTTTTCGGCAAAATTGAGATTAACTTGATTGGTGCCAATGCAGAAGCATCCGATAGCCACGAGCTTTTCGGCTTGGCTTAAAACGGCTTCATTTAGTTGAGTTCGTGAACGAAGGCCGACAAAATGTGCATCCTTAATCGAAGCGACTAAGGATTCTTCCCCGAGTGATGCTTTGTGGTATTCAATATTGTTATAGCCTGCACGCTTAAATACATCAACCGCAGATTGGTGGACGCCTTCCAACAGCAGGATCTTGATCTTATCCTTGTCCAGCGAATGTTTCGCCATGATTTGGGTACCTTCTTCGATTATTGGTATTATGTTAACTAAGTTGATTTTTATATATTAGACACCAGCCACATCAAAATGCTAAATCCCTGCATTTCGAGGTCGTTTGGGTATATAAGTGTTCTATTGACACCTGTCCGACCAAAGTAGCACTTTTTTTGTGCAGTGTGGAGGGCTAGATGGCTAAAGTTATTGTTCTTATACCAAAATATTAGAGTTAATACGTATATGAGGTTCCAATTTTGAATAAACAGTTCGCTTGGTTGGCTATTTTTCTATCGGTTTTACTCTGGTCGGGCATTGAGCCTAAGGACCAATTCACTTGGTTTCTTGAAGTGTTACCAGCTCTTATCGCCTTACCTGTGTTAATTCTGACTCGTCAGCGTTTCCCGCTAACGTCACTGGCTTATGCCTTGGTATTAATTCATTGCGTCATATTGATGGTTGGCGGACATTATACTTATGCTGAGGTTCCGCTATTTGATTGGATCGCAGAAATTACAGGTTCAGACAGAAATAATTACGACAAGGTGGGGCATTTTGCACAGGGCTTTGTACCGACATTATTAGCTCGGGAGATTTTTATTAGGTTAGAGGTAGTTAAGCGCGGAGCTTGGTGTAATTTCTTGTCTTTATGCTTTGCACTCGCGTTTTCTGCTTTTTATGAGTTGATAGAGTGGTGGGTTGCACTGCTAACGGGGGAGGATGCCGAGGCATTTTTAGGCACCCAAGGTTACATATGGGATACCCAATCGGATATGGGAATGGCTTTGGTGGGGGCGGTAACTTGCCTTGTTACACTTGTTAAGTATCATGATGGTCGATTGTCTAAGTTTCACTGGTAACTAGTGAATTATTTTATCTTGTGCAAGTCAGTCTGGTTTTTTATGCGTTAAGATCGCAGTCAGTCGAGATTTTAATGCTAAAAATTGATAAGGAATGGCTTTTTGTTGTAATTTACATTCAGCTAACACTTTTTTACTATGGTATTACGATTAAAACTATTCAAATATACTAAAACGGTTCAAGATAGTAATCATTCTGGTTGATAGGGAAGATCGGCGCGCCCTCTTAGTGCGCAAGTTATACTTTTCAGGGAGAGAAGTGAATGAGTAAGATAGATGAGTTGGTGTTCTTACATCAAGTCGCCGCGCCATGTCATTTGGCGATATTGGCGGAGTCGATTGGATTAAAAACACGTATTGTAAAACAGGTGTCCGAGCTTGAGCCTGAAAGAGACCATAACTGTTTTTATTTGATTGATCATGAAGGTGCAGCCCTAGACAGTAAAGGGATCCCCTTGTTGGCATCACGTTTAGTACCCCATGTTCCAGTTGCGTTATATCAAGTCGATCGTGCAAAACTGGAGCCTGAGTCGGCCTTATTATTAGGAATACGAGGCTTGCTGTATGCCGATCAGCGTATGGATCTGTTATTGACTGGCTTGAGGAAAATGGTTGCCGACGAACTATGGTATGACAGGACTTTGATCAGTAAAATGTTCCGTCAATTAGTGAGCCGTTTAGACAGCGATAGTGATTATTCTCAAGATACCGTCGCCAAACTGCAAATGCTGACAAATAGAGAGCGTACTATTATCCAACTGGTTTCCAGTGGTGCACGTAATAAAGAGATCGCTGATCGCCTTTGTATTAGTGAGCATACGGTTAAGGCGCATATCTCCTCTGTCTTTAGAAAGACTCAATCTCGTAATCGAGTTGAGCTGTTGAGATGGGCACAAACATACCAGAGTCATTTTGAGCTTTGCTCATAACAATTATTATAAGACGTTCGGTCTGAGTGATTAGCAACAGAATTGCTGATCATGACTTAGATTAGAACCATATATAGATCTGTAAGTAACACTGAAACGGCCTTTAAGGCCGTTTTTTTGTGTCTTAAAAATGTATTTTTAAAGTGTGATTAGCTGATTTAGAGCCAAATGATAATATTTTATGAAAGTTTGTTCACTAATCTATAAATTTTTTTCCCTTTTAAATGAACAGATAAGAGGTTGCTTGATGACACCTGTTCTTTGGTAAGCCTCTGATTTTAGATTGTTATAATTTGTTATAATTCTGCTTGTTCTGATTTGCGTTAAGCCATCTAATTTTTTTCTTTGTTTAACAAGTATTTATCAGCCATTAATGTGATTTATATGCTTTTTTTTGTGAGCTAAGTCTGTAAGAATCCCTTGGCACGTTAATAAAAATTAGCGGCGATATTACAATAATGGGGTTGAATAAATGGATAATGTTAAGAAGTTGTCAGTGCTGGCACTGTCAATCGCAGCGTCTTTGCCTATGATGGCGAGCGCAGATGTCATGATTAGTGAATATGTAGAAGGTAGCAGTAATAATAAAGCTATCGAATTGTACAATACGGGTGATACATCCGTCGATCTGGCCGGTTATAAGCTAGTACGCTTCAAAGATGGTGCGGAAACATCATTAGATTTGGTGGCTTTAGATGGTCAGGTGATCGCTTCCAAATCAGTTAAAGTCATCACTCATCCAAGCGCCACTATCACATTGGGCGCAGGTGTAGATTCGATGACTGGCAACTTATATTTCAATGGAGGTGATGCGGTTGCCCTCTTGAAAGACGGTGTTATTGTTGATGTTATCGGTACGATCCCAACACCGGATGGCTGGGGATACGATAAGACATTTCAACGTAATGACGATGTAACTGCGGCTAAAAATGTATTTGATGCGGCGCAGTGGACCGAACTTGCCAAAGATACCTTTAACGGTTTAGGCGCGCGCAGTGGCGCTTTTGTAGGTGGTGAAGTTGAGCCTGTTGAGCCCTATGCCTGTATCGGTGATGTTACTGCTATTTACGATATTCAGGGTGATGGACAATACAGTCCTCTGACATCGTCTTCATATCCTTATGAATCAGCTGAAGCCGTAATAGTTAAAGGTGTAGTGACGGCACGCTTGGACAAGAAGAAAGGCTTCTTTATTCAAGAGGTAGAAGGTGATGGCTCGGCTGCAACGTCCGATGGTATCTTTGTGTCACTAGGCGCAGTCGCACCGGCTGAAATCGTACCAGGTAAGCTAGTTTGTTTAGAAGGTAAAGTTAAAGAAAACTATAAGCAGACTGAAATCGTCGGTAACCCTGATAATTTGGCCATTACCGGAGATGCTGAGCTTCCAGCTGTGATAGCGCTTGTTATCAATGATGGTGAGACCTTAGCCGATGCCTTAGAGCGTCATGAAGGGATGAAGATTAAACTCGACTCCGGCAGTGATATGAAGGTCACCAGCGCATATGGGTATGATGGATATGGCAATACCATGTCACTTTCCCATAAAGCTCCTCTGTTTAAGGCGACTCAGGTTCACCCAGCAGGTTCTGAAGAAGCAGCGGCATTAGCACTGGCCAACGCTAAGAATAAGCTGGTCATTGAAACGGGTCTCTCTGCACCTAATGGTCATATCCCCTATTTCCCTACTTTTAATGCTGAAACCGGATATATGCGTATTGGTGATCAGCTGAATAATATCGAAGGTATGGTTAACTACAGCTATGATGCCTATCGTCTATATGCGACTAATGAGATTGTTGCCGGTGACTTCATCCGCGAAAATGACAGAGCCGGCGCGCCTGAAATAGCGACTAAGGGTGATATTAGAGTTGCCAGCTTTAACGTATTAAACCTGTTTACTAGCGACAGCGAAATAGGTGGTCCACTGAACCCAACTTGTGCAGATCAGGCCGATGCTGATGCGAGTCGAGGCTGTGGTCGTGGGGCTCACACTCTGGACGAATATTTGCTTCAGCGTACTAAGATTGTCAACGCACTCATAGATATGGATGCCGACATCGTGGGTTTGATGGAAGTTGAAAATAATGGCTTTAGCGAGTCGAGCTCAATTCAGTACCTGTTGAATTCGATTAACTCAGAGCTGCCAGCTATCGATGCATATCAATTTATCGAAGCAGCCGATGCTGATAAGTATGAAGGGGAGTTCATCGGTAGTGATGCGATCACTGTCGGTATTCTCTACCGTCCTAATAAGGTGAAGCCAGCCGGAGATGCATTTGTTATTGCAACACCAGAGCAGCATGCAGGCGAAGGCGTCGCGACTCGTGGCGAAGGTGACGATGTTGAAACCAGCCCAGCGTATAACAAATACCAGCGCCATAGCCTAGGTCAAACCTTTACGATCCATGATGAGAAGTTAACGATTGTTGTTAACCACCTTAAGTCTAAAGGCTCTGGTTGTCTGGAAGATTGGTTGGAATTCTCTGAAAGCAAAGACCCAGCCGATCTGCAAGGCAAGTGTAATGAGTTCCGTGTATCGGCTGCAAAGGCTATCGGTGATTCGGTAAAGGACGTCGAGGGTGACTTACTTGTTATCGGTGATTTGAATGCTTACGGCATGGAAGATCCGGTTCGCGTACTCACAGACTATGATGCGGCGACGTCGTCACGAGACGTAGTAACAGCATCATGGACAACGCTTAATGGTGAAGTCTATGAGCAAGAAGGAAGTGTGATTGAGAAAGGTTATGGTCTAATCAACCTAAACACTCAGGCTCATGGTGCGGAAACATACAGCTATAGCTATGGTGGTGAGTTAGGTAATTTGGATCATGCACTTGCGAATACAAGCGCCGCTGCGAGAATGGTCGCTATTCAGGATTGGCACATCAATTCAGTTGAATCCAGCTTATTTGAGTATTCAAACAAGTACACGGGTGATCTGGCTAAGTCTGAGAATGTCTTTAGATCTTCAGATCACGATCCAGTTATTGTCGCACTGAGTTACCCAGCTCCTGTTGATCCGGTTGAGCCTGTTGAACCAGAAAAAAAGGATGATGGTGGTTCTTTAGGATATTTAGGTTTAGCAATGCTTTCATTACTTGGTTTACGTCGCCGTAAACACTAATAGTCAAAAGGTCTAGTTAAGCTTTAGTGATACTTGTCCTTAGCTAAATTTAATCAGTCAAACCGCTTTTAATGCTATTAAAGGCGGTTTTTTCATCTCTATTTAATGAAGTTTGTTCAAAATAGGCGTTTGGAGCTATTTCAATGTAAAAAGGCCATTTTTATAAGTTATTTGTTTACGGTTTCGTAGTTTTTTGATCGCTTTTGCGCATGTTGTTCGGTTTTAAAGGCGCTTGAATACACGCCTTTATCCGTTGAGGTATGTGAGTTATCTTTTTGTTTTTGTGAGTTTTGTTTGCAATGTCTGGTGGTTTTTGTTTGTATTAGGTTTTGATATTGTAAGGCTTTGTCTGGTTTCAGTTCATCATTCGGTTTTTCTGCAAAAAATAGCTAATTATCTCTCTGTGTTTGATACATATCGCTTGCGGCTAATGGGAGCCTGTATACACTGCCGACAACTCATGATTCTAGCGGTAAAAAATGTATGGAAGTTTTCATCAGTTTGTTGGGGATGCTTTGTTTAATCGGACTAGCAATTGCCTTATCTGATAATAGAAGGGCGATTAATCCACGCACTGTATTAGGCGCGTTGGCTTTTCAGGTCGCCTTTGGTGCTTTCGTCATGTACGTCCCTATGGGCCAAAGTATGTTAGATGGCGCCTCTAATGGCGTTATGCATGTCATTAATTATGCTAATGAAGGTCTTAAATTTTTATTTGGTGGGCTTGCGAGCTTTAGTTTAGGTTTTATCTTCGTTATCAATGTGTTGTTTGTAGTGGTGTTTATCAGCGCCCTGATAGCAGTGCTCTATTATCTTGGCATTATGCAGCTGGTTATTGGCGTTATAGGTGGCGGCTTAGCTAAAATCTTAGGTACTAGCCGCGCAGAATCCTTATCGGCTACCGCCAATATCTTTGTTGGGCCAATCGAAGCCCCTTCCATGGTTCGTCCATTCGTAAAACATATGACTCGTTCTGAACTGTTTGCCGTGATGACGGGTGGCTTAGCCTCAGTCGCTGGCGGCACTATGATCGGTTATATCCAGATGGGGGTTGATGTCAAATACGTGCTGACAGCGGCTTTTATGACAGCGCCTGCCGGATTATTGTTTGCCAAGCTTATGTGGCCTGAAACAGAAACGCCTCGTAATGACATCAAGGAGTTGATTGCAGAGCAAGGTGATAAGCCAGCTAACGTACTCGATGCCGCTGCAAGTGGCGCTGCTATGGGGATGCAGCAAGTACTTGCCGTTTCTGCGCTGCTGCTAGCATTCGTTAGCTTGATTGCCATGGTAAATGGCATGTTTGGTGGTGTAGGTAACTGGTTTGGTATTGAAAACCTGACTCTGCAGATGATCTTAGGATATTTGTTGGCGCCACTGGCTTGGGTGATGGGCGTGCCATGGAGTGAAGCTGTTCAGGCGGCATCATTTATCGGACAGAAGATGGTGATTAACGAGTTTATTGCCTATATCGACTTTCTTAAGGTGGCTGATCAACTTTCGGAAAAGACCCAGATTATTATCAGCTTCTCTCTATGTGGCTTTGCCAATATTGGCTCTCTAGCCATGGTGATGGGTGGGTTAGCTGCACTTTGCCCCGAGCGTCGTAAAGACCTCAGTGCTTTAGGTTTTAAAGCATTAATGGCTGCGGCGTTGGCAAACTTAATGAGTGGCACTATCGCTGGTTTGTTATTTAGCCTAGCGGGTTAAGTTTATATTTATATTGACGATGCCAGTGAAAACGAAGCCGGCATCATCTTTATTCAGACTTTATTTTTATTTAGCAGGAAACAATTATGACTCCACATATCAATGCAGCAGCAGGCGCTTTCGCTAAGACAGTGTTAATGCCTGGCGACCCTTTAAGGGCCAAATACATCGCTGAGAACTTTCTTGATAATCCCAAGCTGGTGACTGATGTTCGCAATATGTTGGGTTATACAGGCGAATATCAAGGTAAAAAAATCTCAGTTATGGGTTCAGGGATGGGGATACCTTCAATCTCTATTTATGCCAAAGAGTTGATCACTGAATATGGTGTCGAGAATATTATCCGCATCGGTTCTTGTGGTGCGGTTAGCGATAAGATTAAGTTGATGGATGTGGTGATGGCAATGGGTGCCAGCACTGACTCTGCAGTTAATCGTACTCGCTTTGCTAATACAGACTTTGCCATGATTGGCGATTTCGATCTGTTAAGAAAAGCCGCCGATGCCGCCGAAAAGTTAGGTACAAATTATCATGTTGGGAATCTCTACTCTTCTGATCTCTTTTACAGTGGGGACGAAGCTAGATACGATTTGATGGAAAAATACGGCATCTTAGGTGTCGAAATGGAAGCGGCTGGCCTTTATGGGGTCGCAGCTGAATATGGTGCTCGAGCACTGGCCATGATGACAGTGACAGATCATCTAAGACAAGGCCTGCATTTGAGCGCTGAAGAGCGACAGCATACGCTAAATGAGATGATCAAACTGACTCTAGAAGCGGTCAGTGGTGATCTGTAATAGTTAATCACCTCTAATCAAAAGTTGCCCTACGGCTCTCGAACGTTCACTAAAAGCTGAAATATATCAGCACAAATAATTTAGAACGTTCGAGAGCCATCCCTAATAAAGAAGTTTTCAGTTTTCAGTTTTCAGTTTTCAGTTTTCAGTTTTCAGTTTTCAGTTTTCAGTTTTCACTTACCACTTACCACTTACCACTTACCACTTACCACTTACCACTTACCACTTACCCTCATATTGAGTTCACTTTAGTTAATGCTCCTTTTCCTACTTAGCACTCAAACACTTGTTTAAACTTATAGCTTCACAGTAGACTGTGCTCAATAATTACCTAAGTGGATTGTATTATGAGTATTTGGTTTAGACCTGTGACCTTGGATGATTGCGCCAAGATGGATTCTGGTATGCATGGTAAAGGCACCTTGATGCAGACCATGGGGATAAAGATCACCGAGATAGGAGATGATTATATGGTTGCGACTATGCCGGCTTCTCCTGCCGTCCATAATCCATTAGGCATAGTTCATGGTGGAGCCAATGTGGCATTGGCTGAAACTGTTGCCAGTTATGCGGCAAATTTTGCCGTCGATTTTGAGCATTACTACTGCGTTGGCCAAGAGATAAATGCCAATCACCTGAAAGCCTCGAGAAATGGCACTCTGACAGCCACTGCAAAACCTGTGCATTTAGGTAAACGCAGCTCAGTATGGGAGGTCCTCATTCATAACAGTGGCGGAGACCTTTGCTGCATCTCGCGTATGACTGCAGCCGTCGTTAAGCGTTAGTTAGGCGATAGATAAGCTAAGTGTAGGCTCGCCCTTGAGTAAACTGACTATAGAAATATCTGTAACAGATACATAATAGGCATCTTTATCTATTAACCTGTATTTGGGCTCTATCATCTAAACTGATTAGTGGAGCCTGTGTGATTTCGATAGGTTAATAATTATCTGTTCAGTGGAGTATATGTAAATGGATAGTGCAACAATGTGGGAGTGGGTAGGCTACTTAGCCTCGGTGGTTGTGGCCATCTCACTAATGATGTCGAACATAAAAAAATTACGTTGGTGGAACCTGATTGGTGCAGGGCTTTTCGTCGCTTATGGCTTAGCTATCGATGCACTGCCTGTGGCTTTGGTTAATTTCTTTATTGTTCTCATCGATGCCTATTATATAGTCAAAATTTATAAAGCCGAAAAGGCGATTAACGAACAGCCTTGAGCTTAATATCGTCCTTCACCCTAGTAACGCAGAGCCTGTTAATTTTTGACTTAGCTGGCTCTACCTCAAATGACTGGTCTTTGTCTCTAAACTTTACTGTTTGTTTTCAATCGTAATCTTTGTTAATTCACCCGTGCTTTATTCTCATTTTATCCTAGCTATTCAGCAGATATCACTGCTTGGCTTATTTTACGCTAGCGCTTAATGCTGTCTCTTTATTTAATTGATATATATCAATATATACAATCGTTAAACCTAATAATCTCCATTCCCTTAGTGTATTACTTTATAGGTATCTGTGAAGACTCTCACAGTTCTCTAATCTGTAAATGGAATTGAATTAATCGATTTTAATCGTTTTATGTGGATTTTGTTTTGAACTATTATTTATCCATCGACAGAGTTTATGTGAAGGCTTCTAAGCTTAGCGGTAAAAGAATGCGAAACGGAGCAATAACTATGGCCACTATATTTGATGTTATCGAAGACTGGTTGAGATGATTAACCAAATCAAAAAATATAAGCAAAGAAAATTTTAATAACAAATTTAAAGGATTGGAGAATAATATGACTAAACAAGCTAATTACTTAACCAGCCAAAATGGCGCCCCGGTTGCTGACGATCAAAATTCGATGACGGCAGGTGAGCGTGGTCCAGTACTCTTGCAAGACTTTCACTTATTAGAAAAACTGGCTCATTTTAATCGTGAGCGTATTCCTGAGCGTGTAGTGCATGCCAAAGGTACAGGTGTATACGGTACTTTTACCCTAACCAAAGATATGAGTGAGTACACGATTGCCGATCACTTCAATGAAGTGGGTAAGCAGACTGAAACATTTATTCGTTTTTCAACCGTAGGTGGTGAGATGGGTTCGGCTGATGCTGAACGCGATCCACGTGGATTTGGTTTACGTTTCTATACTGCTCGTGGTAATCACGACATAGTAGGTAATAACACACCGACTTTCTTCTTGCGTGATGGTATTAAATTCCCAGACTTTATTCATACACAGAAGCGTAATCCACAGACTAATTTGAAAGACCCTCAAGCTATGTGGGATTTCTGGGCATTGAACCCAGAAGCTATGCATCAGGTGACCGTATTGATGTCTGATCGTGGCATTCCGGCTAACTATCGTCAGATGAATGGTTATGGTTCACATACCTATTCACTATGGAATGATAAGGGCGAACGTTTCTGGGTTAAGTTTCACTTTAAGACTAAGCAAGGCATAGCGAACTTGACACCTGAGCAGGCCGATATTTTAAAAGGGATCGATCCAGATTCTTCTCAGCGTGATATGGTCGCAGCGATTGCCGATGGTAACTTCCCTCGCTGGGCGGTTAAGGTACAAATTATGCCGGAAGCCGATGCGAACACCTACCATATCAATCCATTCGATTTGACTAAGGTATGGCCACACGCAGATTACCCGCTGATTGAGATTGGTGAGCTTGAGCTTAATCGCATGCCTGAAAACTATTTTGCTGAAGTTGAGCAAGTCGCATTGGCACCGAGTAACTTAGTGCCAGGTGTTGGCGCATCACCGGATAAGATGTTGCAGGCTCGCTTGTTTGCTTATGCCGATGCTCAAAGATACAGAATTGGTACTAACTATAATCAACTACCGGTTAATTGCCCACACGCCACTAAGGCTAACCATCATCAGCGAGCCGGTGCCATGGCGGGGACTCAATGTCCATACAATGGTAGCCAGACAGGTGGAGATGCAAGTCCAAACTACGGGCCTAACAGCACTGAGTCTGCATTAGTTGAGCCGAGTACATTTGCCGAGCCACCTCTGCGTTTAGATGGTGAAGCCGATAGATATAGCCGTTATAACCAGGATGACTTCGCTCAGGCGGGTAACCTTTATCGGATTCTTCCTGAAGATGAGAAAGCTAGGCTGATTACTACTATCTGTGGCAGCTTGAGTGAAACCACAATGGATGTACAGCAGACCATGGTTGAGCACTTTACTAAGGCGGATGCAGATTACGGCCAACGTATAAAGCAGACATTAGGGTTGTAATCAAAGAAGGTCATAGATAAAGAGATGAGGCTCTAGTTCCTAGGAACTAGGGCCTTTTTACTTTTATGGCTAAAACACCAATGTCGCGACACCGAGTAGGGCAAACAGTACCGCGCAGCCCCGATGAATCAAGGTGAGTGGTAGTTTCTCAGCGCTGAAGTGTCCGGCGATAACCACAGGTACATTGGCTAGCATCATTCCAAGTGTCGTTCCTATAACAACCATAGCCAGCGCGTCATACTTTGCTGCTAATACCACAGTGGCAATTTGCGTTTTATCGCCCATCTCGGCAATAAAAAACAGAATGAAGGTAGCAATGAAAGGCCCCATCTTGTAAAAGCGGCTCTCTTCACAATCGACCTTGTCGGGGATGAGCACCCACAGCGCAATAGCAAAAAATGACGCTGCGACTAAGTAGCGAGCCAATTCTGGGCTGATCAAGCCAATGGCCCAATTACCTAGCCAGGCGGCGGCAAAGTGGTTGATCAGAGTCGACAGAAAAATACCGAGAACAATGGCCGTTTTACTGCCTTTTATATGGCTAAATCTGGCGGCAAGTATGAGTGCGAGCAGTTGAGTTTTGTCACCGATTTCGGCGATAGCAACCGTGAAGGTTGAGGCTAGTAGTGGTTCTAGTGCGTCCAAGAGTCTTCCTTTAGGGGGGGCAAAAATCCGAGTACAGAAAACCGGCCCCCCTTTTTATGGGCGGTCACTGCACTCAGGTCTTGCAAAACAATATGAGCCGTCAGCTTAGAGAGTCATCAGCCTATCTAGAGTCACTGTCACGTCATATTGTTGTGAGCACCATGGCGTTGTGGCCAAGTATGTTGACACTCACTCAATCTCAATTATCTAGGTAAAACCCTTCGACAATAAAAATTGATAGCTACTCCCCTGAAGTAGAGGCGTGCATTATACATTTTGAATCTCGAGTCGCAATAACAGAGATCTCAAAAAAGGCAATTTTATCGACTGAAAAAAGGTCAGGTAACAAGAGTGTTTAGCGCTTGCTGGAAACTTGTTGAGCCAGTGTGCAATCTTGTTTACACATGCCATAGATGGCTTGCTCACTGGGTTTGTAGCTGTTAATGTCCCTAATAGTCATTTTAGAGAAAGAGCAGCAATGAAACATTCTTATCTGTTTTTCCCACGATTTATACAGCCTCAATGGCTTTGTCGATAGGATAAAACAACTATTAACTGAGCCATTGAGGCCAATTGAAAATCAAGGTCGATTGACCCGATTCGATTGGAGGCTGTTAATGAAGATTAAATTTGCTAAATCTCTCCTTCAAAGTCGTTCTAAATCTGACCTACCAAAAATGTAGAATAAAAATATATCTAACAGGACAATTTTGTGAATTTAAAAATGCTCGGCTCTATCGCTATCGTTGCGGGTACTGCAATTGGTGGTGGTATGTTAGCCCTACCTTTGGCTACCGCTTCATTAGGTACATTACCTGCTTTTCTCCTGCTAGTTGTGATCTGGGGGATCTCAATTTATACATCCTTGCTGATGCTAGAGATCAACCTACGCACTGGTGTCGGTGATAACGTACATGCCATTACCGGCAAGCTTCTCGGGAAAGTGGGTCAGTTGATCCAAGGGGCTTCCTTTATGAGCCTGTTGTTTGCGTTAACTATGGTCTATCTGATGGGAGGATCATCACTGCTGGAATCGCGTTTCGAGCCGCTTGGTATTACCATGAATAACCAAGTAGCAGTGCTGCTATTTACTGTCTTATTTGGTGGTTTGATTGCCGTCGGTGTTAAGTGGATCGATAAGATCTCCCGAGTGCTTTTCACCTCTATGGTGGCGTTATTAGTCATTGTTGTCGCTTTCTTGCTACCTGAAGTTAATATAGGTTCAATGCTGGCAACGACGGGGGGAGATATCGTTAAAGGCAGTGAGCTTAACGGCTTGTGGATGGCGGCGATTCCGATCGTGTTTACCTCATTTGGCTTCCATGTCTGTATCGCCACGATAGTGCGCTACTTAGATGGTGATGCTGTTTCACTGCGTAAGATATTAATTATCGGCTCAACGATTCCTCTTATTTGCTACATCCTATGGTTGATGGTGACTTTAGGGACATTGGGTGGCGCTGCGGTCCATGGTCTTGAAGGCTCATTGCCATTGTTGGTGACTGCTCTGCAAGGCTTAGCTCACTCGGAAATATTGAAGCAGTGTATCGATCTGTTTGCTAACCTGGCATTAATCACCTCATTCCTTGGGGTGACCATGAGTTTGTTTGATTATGTCGCTGAATTGACGCGTGCTAAAGATGATGTTGCAGGTCGTGCTAAAACCTGGTTAATTACCTTTATACCGCCTCTTTTATGTGCACTATTCTACCCAGATGGTTTCTTCCAGGTACTTGGTTTTGCCGCCATTCCTCTGGTTGTGATGATTATTTTCTTGCCGATTGCTATGGCACTTAAGCAACGCCCGCAAAATCTAGGAGGCTATCAGGTTTCTGGTGGTAATGCCGCTCTTGGTATTGCAGGTGTATTTGGCGCAGTGATTATTGCGGCCCAACTGTTTGTTGCGCTGTAAACTGAAGCCGGTGAGAGGTTAAGGTTATCTTCTTTAAATAGTAAGGGGATAAGTCAAAGCCTGTTTTAATTAGTTAGGCTTGTGATAAAGTCGAGTCCGAATATTAATACCGATTGGTATATTATTTGGCTCGGCTTTTTTATTGCCTGAGTTTTAGCAAATGGCTAAATGCTATTGCTGCATAAATCATTACAAGCAAAGCAGAATAATAATTACGCACTAATAATTAAAAATGGATTTAACAAAATGAAGAAATGGCTTCTCACTGTCGCTGTCGCTGCCTCTTTTGGCGCACACGCTGACGAAGGTATGTGGCAACCATACCAACTGCCCGCTATGGCCGATGAACTTAAGGCTAAAGGGTTGGAGATTGATGCAAAATCTATCTCTAAATTAACCGAATTTCCAATGAATGCCGTTATCAGCCTAGGTGGCTGTACTGCATCATTCGTCTCTCCTAAAGGCTTGGCCGTGACTAACCATCACTGTGCTTATGGCTCGATTCAATACAACTCAACACCAGAGAAAAATCTGCTTAAAGATGGCTTTCTGGCTAAGAGTTATGGCGAAGAGCTACAGGCGACCCCAGGCTCACGCATCTATGTAACCGAAGCGGTGACCGATGTGACAGACAAGGTCAAACAGGGCTTAGAGAGCAAGCTTGGTAACGCTTTTTACCAAGGCATAGAGCAGAGAGAGAAGTCATTAGTGGCTGAGTGTGAAGCCGAAGATGGCTATCGCTGTCAGGTTTACAGCTTTCATGGCGGACTAGAATATTATCTGGTTAAGCAGCTAGAGATCCGCGATGTGCGTCTGGTGTATAACCCAGCGGCCAGTGTAGGCAAGTACGGCGGTGATATAGATAACTGGATGTGGCCACGTCACACCGGTGATTTCTCATTCTACCGTGGTTACGTCTCTAAAGACGGCAAGCCTGCAGACTTTAGCAAAGACAACGTACCTTACGAGCCAAAGAGCTTCCTGAAGGTTTCGGCAAAAGGCGTGAGTGACGGCGATTTTGTTATGGTGGCAGGCTATCCAGGCCGTACTAATCGTTACCGCACCGCTAACGAAGTAGAGAACCAGTTCGAGTGGGCTTATCCAGAAGGTAAGATGCTACGCGAACGCTTTATTGAGATCATTAAAGAGACAGCTGCCGAAGGCAGTGATGAGCGCATCAAGTATGAAAGTTTGATCGCCGGGCTGGCAAACTATGCCAAGAACTTCACTTCTATGATCGAGTTTTATGGTAAGTCGACCATGCTTGATGACCGTCAAGGTCGTGAGTCTGAGCTGGCTAGCTGGATCAATAAAGATAGCAAGCGCAAAGCAAAATACGGTAAAACCTTAGCTGAGCTAGATAAGCTGATCGCTGAAGGTCAGGAGCATCAGGCTCGCGATATCATCTTAGGTTATATCCGTTATACCACTATGCTGCCAACGGCACGTAAGTTGTATCGCTTAGCCAATGAGAAGCAGCTAGACGACATGGCGCGTGAGCCAGGTTATCAAGAGCGTGACATGATCCGTTTCAAATCAGGCATGGAGCGTATCGATCGCCGTTATGCGGCAAGTGTCGATAAGGCTATGCTGTTTGATATGCTTAAGCGCTACGCCGTGTTACCTGCCAGTGAGCGCATCGCTGCGTTGGACAAGGTATTCGGCATAGGTAAGAAGCTAGATGAGAAGAAGCTAAGCAAGACGCTTGATAAGATGTATGCCAAAACTAAACTGGGTGATATGGATACTCGCCTAGCTTGGCTGGATAAGTCAGTGGGTG
Source organism: Shewanella eurypsychrophilus (assembly GCF_007004545.3). NCBI lineage: Bacteria > Pseudomonadati > Pseudomonadota > Gammaproteobacteria > Alteromonadales > Shewanellaceae > Shewanella > Shewanella eurypsychrophilus. Next base: position 902,950 of record NZ_CP045503.2, read on the forward strand.
ACTTTAAGTCGTCTAATGACCCTTTCATCAAGTTCGCTGTTGCCATGTATGACACAGACATGAAAGCTGAGAAGAAAGACAAAGAGCTTGCTGGTAAGTTAATGAAGGTACGTCCTCAGTATATGGATGCCATCATTGCTTATAACACTGAAAAGGGTAACCCAGTCTACGCCGATGCAAACTCAAGCTTGCGTGTGACTGTTGGCCATGTGAAAGGCTACTCACCACAAGATGGATTAAAGGCTGTGCCTTTCACTCGTCTTGAAGGCATCTTAGCTAAAGACACGGGCGCCGATCCTTTCGATGCACCGTCTAAGCAGCTAGAGCTTATCAAAGCTAAGCAGTATGGTGATTTCTACATGAAGTCTATCGATTCAGTACCGGTTAACTTCCTGTCGACACTCGATACCACTGGCGGTAACTCAGGTTCACCGACCTTAAACGGCCGCGCCGAGCTTGTAGGTCTACTGTTTGACGGTGTTTACGAGAGTATTATTGGTGATTGGGGTTACGATCCTGAGTCTAACCGTTCTATTCAGGTAGATAGCCGTTACATGCTTTGGGTAATGAAGTATCTGGATAATGCAGATAACTTGTTAGCCGAGATGGAAATTGTTCATTAGGCTAATAAAGGTAACGAGTTTCTAGATCCTAGGAACTCGTATCTTCGAGTTAAAGTCGAATTTAAACGGGCACTTTTGTGCCCGTTTTTTTTACTTGTCAGATAACAAACTTCTGAAATATCTATTGTGGGTTCATTGGGCTTAGCTGGTGTTTGGTTAGTTTTAGGTAAGCCTAACTTCGTTGATATCTATCACCTGCCGTGGGCTTAAGTGCGAACACTTCTGTGACTCGCCGCAAGCACTGTCCCTGTGGGCTCTACGACATCATCCCTGATGCCGAAGGTCACAGCCGCGTTCACACCTGCTATGGTTTCGAGAAAGTTATCTCTGATTTGAATATTACGAGCAATGCGCTGCAATGTTGAACAAGGGAAGTTGCTTCTAATCAGCGGGCCAATATTGGGGCGCTATACTTCACTTAGCTATATTTCACTTGAAAAATTTACTTAACATTACTCAAGCTTGGCTCTCATTTACATGGAAACGGTTAATATTTCGTTACCTAAAATTATCAATAAAAATAGAAGCAATGACACATCTCCATCAATTTACGGCGTTAACTTTCTGCGTGCTACTAGCCGGTGGCTGTGCTAATAGCAGTGCTAATAACGATAGTTCTAAAGGTGGAAGGTCACTGCATACATTTGATTTTGAAAAACTTGATATAGATGGTGATGGAAAAATATCTAAGCAAGAGTTTTTAGATTCGGTACCCTACTCAAGAGCTCCTGAACAACGATTTAGCCAACTCGATAGCGACTCTGACGGCTACTTAACCAAGAATGAGCTCAACTCAATAAGTCTGCGACGGCGACATGCGATACTTGCCAGCTAGCAAGTTTCAAATAGCTCTTTTGGGGGTCATTGGGCAGGATTGGCATTTGGAAGTATTCTGTTAACCAATATTTCATTGTAACTTACCGCCTGTCCGGCGAGGAATGTGTAAACACTTCTGTGACGCGCCGCAGGCACGGTCCCTGTGGGCTCTGCCGTGACATCCATGTCACGGAAGGTCACAGCCGCGTTCACACCTGATTATCTATCTCTTCGTTGGAATTTTATTGGTAGGTAAGTCGTTTGTGGACATAAACATGATTGAGATAAGCTCTCTACTTAGTCAGCTCAGGCAATATCATTAGACTTACCACGAAGCGCTACACGAAGTACTCGAAGGTAAAGCAAAAAATAGAAGCTTTAATCTGTTATTGCACTTCTTCGTGTGTTTCGTGACCTTCGTGGTGAGATTTTGTTCTAAGTCACTTTGGGGCATAAACGTGTACCAATTAAAGCTTAGGCTTACTAACAAAACTTCAATCGAAGAGGTAGATAAACGGGTGTAAGTGAGCTCGAGGACTTCGATTTCAGGGATGAAATCGCAGAGCGCCCAAGGACGGGTTTACAGCGTACCGAGAGATTACTTACACATGCGCCCACAGCAGGTGATAGATAGCAGTGAAAGTACGACTTTCAAATACACCACTCAATAGCTACTCAGCCAGAAGCTAAAACAAAAAATGTAATTAACCTTCATTCGAAGGTCGGCAACTATCTATGAGAAGAGATAGCTCTGAACCAGAGAGTTGCCTCATCTCACCTTCACTAAGCTCACCAAGCGCCAAGGTTTGAATACTCACTCGTTTAAGGTCGACAACCTTATAGCCTAAAGTTTGGCTCATACGGCGGATCTGTCGGTTCAGCCCTTGGGTGAGTACGATCTCAAACTTGTCGCTAGCAAGTCGTGTCATCTTGCAGGGCAGGGTGGTGACATCTCGGTAGCTAACCCCTTGGGCCATTTTGATTAAGAAAGTGTCATCGAAGTCGCGATCAACTTGTACATAGTAGGTCTTGCTATGGCCAAAATCTGGGTGCATGAGTTTCTGAGTCAACTCACCATCGTTAGTGAGTATCAACTGTCCACGGGAGTCTTTATCTAAACGGCCCACAGGATAGAGTCTGGGGCTAGCTGGCAGGAGATGTAGTAAAGAGCTGGGGTCATCGGTTAATAGCCGGCAGTCTGTACCGACAGACTTGTTGAGCATCCAGTACTGCTTAGACTCGACTCCCTGAATAAGTACACCATCGAATTTGAGTGTTTCTTGGCTACTAATGCCCATTTCACACTCGACGAGTGTAACTGTATCGATATGGTTGGCGAGGCGGCCATCTATGGTGATATGACCGTCTCGAATATAGCGAGTCACGGCCCGACGGGAACAGAGTCCAGTCATGGCGAGATATTTGGCCAAACGAATGGGAGTGGTGTTTTGTGTCATAGGAAACTTGGGAGATCATGCCGAATAGTCAAAGTTTACCGTTTGTACTGCTTTATGACCACAATCGATGGATCTTACCAGTTAGATGGCTGGCTTTCTGAGCCATGGTCAAATTGTTGTTTGGCAATTTTTCTAATATTCAAGGCTAACATGACACACCAGAGCATAGTGATATTGGTCTGCAACCACATATTGATTGCAACCCAGCACACTTCACCATTTTGATGTAAACAAGGAGTGAAGTCTAAGGTGCTCCAGTCGAGCTGATAGATAAGCCCAGTGGCACTGATAAAACCAAAGATGGCTAAGATAAACAGCGGCTTTGAACAGATCTCTTTATGAGTAAAACGAGTGGAGATTGTAAATAGGTGTAAGACGAAGGTCGCCAATAAGAAGCTGGTAGAAACAAGTCTATGTTCGTCTAAAAAATTAATCGGAAACACGCCGATTAAGATGATGGATAGCCCGACCCAAGATCCGGTAATTGACAGGAAGTGGCTAAAATCACCTAACTTAAGCAGGTACAGGCCATACATGGCGAGCAAAATACAGGACCCTGCGATAATCAAAGACATATTAAACACATAGGCGAGAGGGGAGTGAATGTAATCGCCAAGAAAGTCAGAGCGTCTAAAGAACACCTGAAAGCCAATATTTTGATATTCGGCCCAGACAGAGATAGATATGCCGATAGACGTCACAGAGGCCCCGACTAAGATCATCAATATCACTAACCTATGCAGGTCATATTGAGTCGAATGGGTATTGAGTTCAGTTCGCATCACAGTCTCTATTCTCTTTATTCGGCTAAAACATAGGGCAAATAAAAAGGAGCACAGCAAGCTGCACTCCTCTTATAGTAACAACTAGCCTTGGCTCCGTTGCTACTCAATATCCCTATCAATTCAGCTAAAGCGCCTCTAATGTTTAGAAGTCGCCATTTAAAGTGTAGCTGAAGTCGATATTAATTTGCCCTATTTAAGCTACATTCGCAATACCACAATAGTTGTAGCCGTTGTTAACAAACCTATCTTGATTAGCTGGCTCGCTTACGGAATACCACGATAGTGACAGCAACGACAGCCAAGATCATACAGTACCAGGCATGTGTAACAGCCTCTAATGGCGAGATGCTAAAGGTTGATGCAACAAGTAAGGCTTGAGCACCATAAGGGATAAGTCCCTGAATGATACAGGAGAAGATATCCATGATACTGGCAGCACGCTTTGGGGTTACGTCATGCTTTTGTGCTAGCTCTTTAGCAATCTCACCAGTAACAACAATCGATACTGTGTTGTTTGCCACACAGGTATTAGTTGCAGCCACAATACCTGCCATGCCTAACTCAGATGCACGCGTCGATGCGCCGCCTTTAGCCTTTGAAAATTTAGCGATTAACTTTTCAATCTGCTTGCTCACGAAGGCTAAGCCACCTTGCTGTTGCATCAGTGCAGCTAAGCCACCCACTAACATAGAAAGAATGAAAATTTCCTGCATGTTGCCGAAACCGGTATAGATATCCTGACCGAACTGGATAACGCCATAATCCATAGTCAGAATGCCTGTGATACCGGCGAGTAGGATACCGATAGTGAGTACCACAAAAACGTTAAGGCCCGATACGGCTAGGACTAAAATGGTTAGGTAAGGAATGACTTTAACAAAGTCTATCTCCTGCGCGGCAACATCGGCCTGACCTTGACCCGCAAAGGTGAAGGCAATCAGGGTAATGATTGACGCTGGGATAGCGAAGATAAGGTTCTCTTTGAACTTATCTTTCATCTCACAGCCTTGGGTACGTGTCGCGGCTATGGTGGTGTCAGAGATGATGGAGAGGTTATCACCAAAAAGTGCACCTGAGATCACGGCGCCTGCCATTAGGGCTAGTTCGATTTGCGCTTCGTTAGCCACGCCTAGTGCGATAGGGGCTACGGCAGCAATTGTGCCCATCGAGGTACCCATAGCCGTCGCGATAAAGGCTGCAATGACAAAGAAACCAGGTAAAAGTAGGTTTGATGGTACAAGTGATAAACCAAGAGCGACAGTGGCATCCACACCACCGGTGGCTTTAGCCACGGCTGCAAATGCTCCCGCTAATAGATAGATAAGGCACATGGCGATAATATTGGCATGACCAATACCTGCGATAAATGTCTCTATGCTTTGGTTGAGCCTTTGCTTAGAGATGATTAAGGCAAAGATAATCGCTGGCAGAATAGCGACAACACTTGGTAATTGATAGAACGCAAAGTCTACGCCTTGGCTCTGAAAGTACACTCCGGCACCGATAAATAATGCGAGGAATAAAAATAGTGGCAATAGCGCTATAAATGAGGCTATAGGTACGCCATTGGTTTGCGTGCTTTTAGGAGCATCAGTCGAAGTTGTCAAAATGTTCTCTCTTGTCTTGTTGAGCTAAGTGTAAAAACTCTGTCTTGTAACGTAAAAAACCATAGGTTCCCATGCCTCCTAGCTGGAACACGCCTTCTATTTCAGCTCATCTCTTGAGCATATGATGAACTCTTATCTTTAAGAGGTACTGAAATAGTCAGAATGGTAGATCTCAATAGTTGGCAGGATATGAGATTAATAGACGCCTGTCAATTTAGACGTCTAGATGTTTTTACTTCCATTTGTGTTTTTCTATGCCGTTCATGGCAAAATTTCTTATCTCACTGTTTGCTAATGACTTTACTGAGTGGTCGGCATTAGTGTGAGTTGTCGCCTTCTCGTTGTCTTCTTGCTGTCTTCTTGTTGCACTCTTGTTGGTTTGCTATTGCCTAGGTTTGTTTTTTGTGGTCAGAGCCAATTAGAAAAATTTTAGTCGAAAATAAGCTGCTTAAGCTATACAAGTCACGACAGGAAAATTAAAATGCTAGCCCTGAATATAAAGGGTCAATCCATGAAAATAAAAGAGATAGATAAAGTCGTATATCGTAAGCACCTCAATCTTGTCACTGTTGCTTTAGTGGCGAGCCTAATCGTAATGTCATTGGCCTTTGGCACTGGGCTTATTGCACTTTTTGGTGAGCCAAATGGTGTGAGCGCCGAGTCAACAGGCAATTTTCAATGGAATTTACTCGGTGTGATACTGGCTGCCATTATCTCAGTGGCCACCTTAATTAAATTTAAACATCATCCTTATCTGGTCGAGGTCTACTATGTGTGGCAGTTAAAGGCCTTACATAATCGAATCTATCGTCGGCTTAAGAAGATAAAAGCTGCTGCATCTAATCATGATATCGATGCCTTAATGATACTGAGTTTTTACTATCGGAGTCAGAAGCAGGTCTACCAGCTAGATAACAACACACTGACTTTGAGTAAGCTGCAAAATGACATTGATGAACTCAACTCAACTATTAGCCAGCTCAACCTTTCAATTTCCATTGAGGAGTTTAGCGCCGAGTTGTTGAACAAATTCTAGTAAATAAGCTTGAAGGGGGATCTTTGTCTGAGTTTCCTCTAAGCGGCATATGATGGTAACTGAAGGTTTTGGTCTAGACTTGTAGTTACTATTATAAATCTAACTGATATCCAGTTTGCCGCTGATTAAGGTGGATCATGAAGAAAACCATCATGGGCATCATCATGGTAACCATACTGCTTTTGGGCAACCTCTTTGCCCTAAAAGTGGGAGCCAATCATGCTCTCAAAATTGCCATTGTCGAATACCCTCCATATGAATTCACCCGCCACGATGGGCAAGGTGGTGTCCAGTTCGATGGCATTTCGGTGAAATTGGTTGAGGAGGTGTTTAGACGCATCGAGCAGCCAATAGTCTTTCAGGTTCTCCCCTGGTCCAGAGCACTTAAATTGTTAAAAGAGGGCAAGATCGACGGTTTATTTGAGGTACTGAATAGGCCTGAACGACAAGTCTATGCTGATTATAGCCAGCAAGTATTGATGCAAGAGGTAGTGATGCTCTTCGTCACTGAAGACTCTGGTATCGAATTTGATGGCGATCTGGAGCAACTTGGGGATTACCATTTTGGTATGAGGAAGGATTTCAGTTACGGGACTATTTACGATAATGCTATTGAGACCAAGATGATTAAACAGGTGAGTGTCGATGTTAAGTCTTCAACATTATTGCTCAAGTTATGTACCGGAGACATAGACATTCTTATCGCCGAGAAAGACACTATCTACTATGTCGATAAAGAGATAAAGGCACTGCAAAGTAACTCGTTAAAACGCTGTAAAAACATAAAGCGATTGGCTACAGCTGTGCAATCGACACCGACCTACATGACTTTTTCAAAGCAAAGTCATTTGAGTCATGTCAGAGATAAGTTTGATCAAGCATTACTACAGATGAAACAAGATGGCAGCTATCAACAGATTATCGATACATGGAAGCAGGCTAATATAGAGTGAGTATTGTTCAAAAATGAGAAGTGTCAGTGCAAGGTGTTGTAGATATTAATGATTATTATTAACTCGTCTAAGTCTGTAAGCTAACTTGCAGGTCGTTAAACATTCTCCCTAGACAAGATATGTTGTACACAGGCCGATCTAAGCAGTGAGGTGAAATTTTTCACATCACCGTGATGATTCAGCGCTTCTATGTATAGACTGGCGATAAATTGGTTTCTTTTCACACCTTGGCTCTCTGCAATCTGATCGAGTAGATCCCAAAACAGCTTTTCCAATGAGATGCTGGTCACGTGCCCCTGGATTCGAATAGATTTCTGAATAGGTAAGTAATGGCTAGTAGGGTTATCGAAAAACAGATTATCCATAACTTTGAATCGCACACTTAAATTTATTTAATTTCTTTAGTTTCAAAGGATTATACATATTCATTGTCTTTATTACCATTCGAGGGTGACTTATCTAACTTACTTAAGGAGTACAACTTATAATTTTTATCGGTTAAGCGTGTTGAGATAAGATGATAATTTCTGGTTTTTGGGCGATGAGCTCAGGCATCTCTTTTTTTAGACGTTTGAAGTGACCGGTATTTTGATGCTTTTCGAATGCAGCATGATCGACAAAAGCCTTGATGAAGATGAAATGTCCTAGTTGCTCATTTTCTTGGTGCAGTTCATATTTGACACACCCCAGTTCATTTCTAGTCGGTTGAACTAGGCTCTTGAGGAGTTCAAGTAGTGCCTGTTCTTTGCCATTTTGTGCCTTAAAGCGTGTCAATACATTGATCATGTTTGTGCCCATAGTCAAAAATTACGACTGATAATGAAAGGGGGGGCTAATGTAAGTGACTTGACTGATAAAAGGGTAGCAAAGGGGTACTACATTTAAGTTATTTAGAACTAGTAACTTCTATCTTTACAGTTCTTTGACTCATCTATTTTTAGTAAGTTGTTGCTTTGATTGAAATCAGAATCGATGGAAAACCTGTTACTGATAGCTGCCATAAATTGAGTTAGACTGTGGCTTGTTTCGGGGGAATAAAAACGGAGATGTAGTGGAATTAGGTATTAACGAACTTTGGCTATTTGTCATTTCAGGCATTATGTTAAACATCATTCCAGGACCTGACTCCCTGTACATAATAGGCCGTAGTGCTTCCCAAGGCTTTAGATCTGGTTCAACCGCGGCATGTGGAATAGCCAGTGGAACCTTAGTACATATCTTCGCGGCAGCCTTTGGTTTATCTGCAATTTTGGCTACATCTGCCATGGCTTTTACTATCATCAAGATCCTCGGCTGTGTATACCTTATCTATATGGGGATCTCAATGCTGCTCAGTAAAGCTGGTTTAGCAGTTAAAAGTAGTGAGCTAAATCAGGCTCCGCTGAAGAAGGTCTTCTATCAGGGGTTTATCACCAATGTGCTTAACCCTAAGGTGGCGCTGTTTTTCTTAGCTTTTGTGCCACAGTTTATCGCCCATGATGCACCCAATAAGGCGCTTTCTTTCATTGTCTTAGGTCTTATTTTCAATATCAATGGCATGCTTTGGTGTCACTTTTTAGCCTGGTCTTCATCGTCATTGAGTCGTAAAGTAAAGCAAAGTACCAAAGTCTCCAACGCACTCAATAGGCTGGCTGGTGGGCTGTTTATCTGTTTTGGTATCAAGTTAGCGTTTAGCGAGCAGGTTTAGCTTTTCTCTCGCCACTATTCTCATAGCAATTGTGAAAGATTACTCTAGCTACTCGCTATTGATTAAAAACCTCATCGAATATTGTTTTCAGCAATTCAATTTTACTGGTCTCACGAGGGTTATGTTTAGACACTAAGGAGAGGTTAAATTGATAGCTGGCACTACCACTGTGAATAATCTTCAGCTGTTTAGATTCTAGCTCCAGTTGAATGTAGCTCAGTGGCAGGTAACCTATGTAGCAGCCAGAGAGAATCAAGGTTTTACGGGTGTCAAACTGATAGGCTTTAGCCGATAAATTTAGTCTTTTTAATTGCTCTCTTCCATCTGTATCTATATCGATTCCCGGGTGAACTGCAGGTGCCTGCGCTAACATCTCAGTGCTAATTTCATCATCTGCGAGTGGAAAAAACGGGTGAGAATGACTGCAGCATAGGTAGATAGGTTCGTTATAAATCGTTTGATAGTCTAGCCCTTCAACTTGCTGGTAGCTAGGCAGTAATCCTATATGGGCCTTCTCTTTAAGTAGACATTTTTCGATGTGTTTAAGCGCTTCATTGTCGAGCACAAGGTGTAATTGTGGCTGAGTGGTATGTATCTTTTTCACGACTTCAGCCAGCTTCAGCTGCATACGTGTATCTAGCTGGTCGGCACACAGTATGATGAGCTCGCCACTCAACTCTTCACCTAAGTTATTAATCATTCTTGAGAAATCATTAAGTGAATCGAACAGCTCTATACAGGCATGGTAGACAGTCTGGCCATCTTCTGTCAGCGCAAAGCCACCTCGTCCTCGACTGCATAGCTTGAGCTTCATTCGGCTCTCTAAATTAGACATATGCACGCTGATGGTTGAGCGGGTCACGCCAAGTTCAGCCTCCGAGGCCGAGAAACCGCCATTTTCGACCACAGTGCGAAAAATTCGCAGTAAACGTAAATCATATTCGGTGACGGCTTTTGGGATGATAGAGCTCTTATTACTCATTTTATTGCTAATGTTTTTCAAATTGCCACCTACTTATCACGCATATAGTTTTACGTGTGTAAAACATAAGGTTTATTGTTTTGTATTTAACCCGAGTTGATTTTGCTATTCAATAGCTATATGAATTTTTAGTGCCTGTTTCATCTTTAGAGAAGAAATTGGCGCCATTGTCAGATGAAAGCACACTGGAGTGATTATGCAACAAGTTAACGATTCAGGATTAGTGAAGCTCAGCTCTTACATTGATGGTCAGTGGACTGATGGGAGCGAGCGATTTGATGTCATCAACCCAGCGAATGACCAAGTCGTGGCTCAAGTATGCAACGCCGGAATAGCTGAGACTGAAGCGGCTGTTGTCGCTGCTAAAAAGGCCTTGCCTGCCTGGTCTAAAAAATCGGCTAATGAGCGCGCCGCTATTTTGCGTAACTGGTTTAACTTGATGATGCAGAGCCAGGATGACTTGGGTCGTATCTTAACCTTAGAGCAAGGCAAACCCTTAGCCGAAGCCAAAGGTGAAATTGCCTATGGTGCCGCTTTTATCGATTGGTTTGCCGAAGAGGGCAAGCGAGTCTATGGCGATACCATTCCGGCACCTGCAGGTGACAAACGTATCATAGTTATCAAGCAACCTGTGGGCGTCGTCGCCTCTATTACGCCGTGGAACTTCCCTAATGCCATGATAGCCCGAAAAGCGGCAGCCGCTCTGGCGGCGGGTTGTACTTTTGTGGTTCGTCCTTCACCTTCAACACCGCTATCTGCTTTGGCCATGGCGGAGCTTGCAGAGCGGGCCGGCGTGCCAGCCGGTGTATTCAACGTGGTTGTGGGCTTGGATTCATCGGGTATGGGCAAGGTACTGACTCAGCACCCGGATGTATCTAAGTTTACCTTCACTGGCTCGACTGCAGTGGGCAAGATATTGATGACTCAAACGGCCACTACGGTTAAGAAGGTCTCGATGGAGCTCGGCGGTAACGCGCCATTTATCGTATTTGACGATGCCGATATCGATGCCGCTGTCCAAGGCGCACTCGTGTCTAAATATCGTAATGCCGGCCAGACCTGTGTCTGTACCAACCGTATTTTTGTTCAGCAGGGCATAGTGCAAGAGTTCACCGATAAGTTTGCCTCTGCTGTGGCCGGATTGAAAATAGGTGATGGCTTAGCCGATGGCGTCAACTTAGGCCCGATGATCACATCACAAGCAGTCGATGGTGTGCATAAGCTCGTGGAAGATACTGTGGCTGCAGGGGCAAAGGTCATTGCTGGTGGCAAACGTAGCACAGCAGGTAAAAATTTCTATGAGCCGACCATTTTAACAGGGGTGACCAATGATATGCCCTTGGCAGCTAATGAAATATTTGGGCCTGTGACGCCAATTATCAGTTTCGATACCGAAGAGGATGTTATCGCTTTGGCTAATGATACCGAGTATGGCTTAGCGGCTTACTTCTATTCTCGTGATATTGGTCGGGTATGGCGTGTAGGCGAAGGGCTTGAATACGGCATGATCGGCATCAATGAAGGTATTATTTCTAACGCAGCGGCGCCATTTGGTGGGGTTAAGCAATCGGGCAACGGCCGAGAAGGCTCTAAGTATGGTCTAGATGACTATATGGAGATCAAGTATCTGTGTATGGGTGGGATAGATCGTTAGGTTCTAGAACCTAGAACCTAGGAATCGCCGTTTAGAAATAGGACAATAATAATGACAAACAGTAGCTTACAAGAGAGAAAGGTTAAAGTTATCGCCCGTGGTCAAGGCAATGTCTATCCTGTGTATGTCGATAGAGCGGATAATGCCGAGATTTGGGATGTGGACGGCAATCGTTATATCGACTTTGGTACTGGTATTGCCGTGTGTAATACCGGTCATAGCCATCCGAAAGTGGTCGCAGCAGTCAAGGCGCAGCTGGATAAGTTTAGCCATACCTGTGTGATGATCAATCCCTATGAATCAGCGGTGGAGTTAGCGGAAAAGCTGACCGAGATTGCACCTGGATCGAGTGAGAAGAAGGCCATATTTGTTACTACTGGCGCAGAGGCGGTAGAGAATTGCGTCAAGATAGCCAGAGCACATACTGGTCGCCGCGGCATTATCGCCTTTAACGGTGGCTTCCATGGTCGTACTAATTTGACCATGGCGATGACGGGTAAAATAAGTCCTTATAAGCATCTTTTCGGACCGTTTCCTGGTGATATCTTTCATGCACCGTTTCCGATGGCATTTCATGATGTAGCGATAAAAGATTCACTCAAGGCAATTGAAAATCTGTTTAAAGTGGATATCGCTCCAAGCGATGTGGCGGCAATTATAGTAGAGCCAGTTCAGGGCGAAGGTGGGTTTTATGCCGCACCTGCCGAGTTTTTGCAGGTGTTACGTGCTTTATGCGATCAACATGGGATCGTCTTGATCGCCGATGAGATCCAGACGGGCTTTGGCCGCACTGGTAAGATGTTCAGTTTCGAGCATGCGGATGTAGAGCCTGACTTGATCACTATGGCCAAGGGGATTGCCGGAGGTTTTCCTATCGCTGCGGTTGTTGGCAAGAGTGAGATCATGGATGCGCCCCTACCTGGTGGTCTTGGCGGTACCTATGGCGGTTCTCCCGTTGGCTGTGTCGCTGCACTCGCGGTGCTTGAGGTGATCGAAGAGGAAAACCTGGTTCAGCGTGCAGATCAAATAGGCCAAATTTTCAATGAGCAGCTGACTGCTTTGCAAGCCAGCTATCCAAACTTGATCGGTGAAGTGCGAAATCAAGGTGCCATGATCGCCATCGAGTTAGTCATAGACGGGGATAGCGAGCAGGCAAATACCGACTTGACCCAAGCGATCATAAGTAAAGCGGCCGAGCACGGTCTCATTCTGCTTGCCTGCGGTTTCTACGGTAACGTCATTCGTTTTCTGCCAGCCTTGACCATATCTGATGAATTAATCTACGAAGGTTTAGAAAAGTTTAATCAGCTATTTAGTGTCCTTGCTCGCTAAATGGATATCATTTTGAAAATATGGTGAGCCGAATTACGTTTGGCTCACCTAGATCCACTAACCCTAGTTGAAGCCGCTGTCCCCTGACTCGAATTTGCTCTCATTACATCTCCCCCTTCCTGTATTTTCTTATCGATGAATATAGGTATTAGCATTCTCAAAAAATAGATTCTGCGCTCACTTATTTTCTGATGTTGGTATTAGTTGGCTTACCTCTTGCTGAACAAGTATCGAGGTAGGGTTATTAACTAGGGTATATTGAGTGATTGAAGCGTGCAGTGGTCGTCAGAGTATTGAAATTATAGATATTACTCTAGGTGTGAGTAATGGAATCATCCCAAATGGGCTAGTGAGCCTACTGTGTGATTGTGTCGATAGCGGTGCATCAGTGGGCTTTGTTGGCCCATTTTCTCAACGAGAGTCACAAGAATATTGGTATGGAGTGCAAGCTGATATCACTAAGGGCACCCGTTATCTACTGGTTGCGAACTTGAGTGGTAAGCTGGTTGGCTCGGTGCAGCTTTCTGTATCAGATAAGGCGAATGGCTTGCATAGGGCAGAGATAGAGAAGCTGATGGTACACACTCAAGCTAGAGGTCAGGGAGTCGCTAGAATTTTGATGCAAAGAGTCGAGGCTTTGGCTTTCTCCTTATCTCGCAGTCTATTAGTGCTCGATACCAAGAAAGGGGACATAGCCGAAGGCATGTACTCGAAGTTGGGTTACGTGAAAGTCGGTGAGATTCCTGACTTTGCACTTAGCTCTTCCGGCGAGTTAGATGCCACTGTGCTCTTTTATAAAGAGCTCAGTTTAATGCCGGTCAGAAGGAAGCGCTAGATAATGGCTCAGATTAGAGAGTTTGTTGAAGATGATTTTGAACAAGTGCAGAGTATTTATCTTCAAGGGATCAAAACCGGAAACGCAACGTTTGAGAAAAATGTTAAAAGTTGGCCTGAGTGGAATGAGGCTATGCTCAAGGAGTGTAGAATCGTCGCCGAGCGAGGTGGTAAGCTCGTCGGCTGGGCTGCAATGTCTAGTGTCTCAAACCGTGCAGTGTATGCCGGGGTGGCGGAGGTGAGCATCTATATCAGTAGTTCGGCTAAAGGTATGGGAGTGGGAACTAGCCTGCTACTTAAGCTGATTGAACAGTCTGAAATCGCAGGATTTTGGTCTCTTCAGGCTGGCATTTTTCCAGAAAACAAAGCGAGCCTGCATATACACAAGAAGTGTGGCTTTACTGTCTTAGGCACCAAAGACAGACTAGGCAAGATGGATGGAGTTTGGAGAGATGTGACGCTCTTGGAGCGCCGAAGCCAAGTAGAAGGTATCGAAGTTTAGCGATAGATTCTAATCTTATATCAAATAGCTGTAGGGATATCCTAAGAAAACTTGCCAAGTCACTAAGTTCAGCGTAAAACAGCCTCAAAGAACCTAAATATTTTTACTTTTATAAAGAAACTGGAAGGCTGAATTTGGATCATTTTGTTTGGAACATTGACCCCGTGTTGATCTCCTTTATGGGGCTTAAAGTGCATTGGTATGGTGCCCTATTCGCGACAGCTATCGCCTGTGGTTTTCAGGTGATGAAGCGCATCTATATTAAGGAAAAGCTGCCTGTCGAGTCATTAGATAATCTGCTGATGTATTGTGTTATTGGCATTATCGTCGGTGCTCGCCTGGCTCACTGTATTTTCTATGACCCGGCCTATTATTTCAGTAATCCACTGAAGATATTCGCTATTTGGGAAGGTGGTCTCGCCAGTCATGGTGGGGGTTTAGGCGCTATTCTGGCGCTCTATTATTACCGTCGTAAGATGGATATGCCTTTCCTGTTTTTGCTGGATAGATTGGCTATAGCAACAGCCATCTTTGGTTTCTTCGTACGTATGGCCAATTTCATGAACTCAGAGATATTAGGCCTACCTAGCAGTGTACCTTGGGCTATCGTCTTCGAGCGTATCGATATGTTACCTCGTCATCCGGCTCAGCTATATGAAGCCATCGCCTATCTACTGATCTTTATCGGCTTATGGGCGATTTACAAATACACCGAGATGAAGCAGAAAGAGGGCGCGATATTTGGCCTGTTCCTGGTACTGGTATTTAGCTCACGCTTTGCTATCGAATTCGTCAAGGTTAAGCAGGCAGCTTACGCTGAAGGAATGACCTTGAGTGCGGGCCAATGGTTGAGTGTGCCATTTCTCATCGTTGGTGTAGTGCTGCTGGTGATGCCTTATTTGAATAAGAGAGCTAAGGTGTAACCTTGCTAGACAGAAAATATAAGGCGTTAGAGGCATCTGCTTCTAACGCCTTTTTTGTTCATTTAGTTAGCGTTAAAAGAGAGTTAATACTCCGCTGATTTTAATCGCCAAGTCTCCAATGCCCCATCGGAGCTTAAGGTTATGAGCTGGCCGCTGGGACTGACGACCATATCCAGCACTGTGGTCCCGGCGGTAAATGCGGAGATGTTCCAATGCTTCTTTTCCTTGCCTGAACTTATATCCCAGACCATTATCTTCTGTTTTGAACTGGCTGTTATCAATGTCTTGCCTCGATCGGTAAATAACGCTTGTCTAAAATAGCGATAGCGTTCCAGGAAAGCTAATTGGCCGACACTCTCAGCAGAATGAGAGTCGGCGATAAGGTGATTATCTATGGCATCGGCGATAAATAGTCTACGATCCGCTTCATCGAAACTTATGCTGCTGATCCGTTGCGGCAAGCTGAAGTCCCCGATAACTTGTCCATTGCTACTGGCCCAAATGAGTGCGTGTCCATCATGGGCTGCAGACAATATTCGTTCGTCGTAGGAGATAAATTCCACATGACTGACGGGCCCGTCATGGAGTTGAAACATAGACAATTGGTTGCTTTCGAGATCTATGGTGATCACCGAACCTTCGCTCATGCCGAGTAAGATGCGCTTTCCGCTCTGATTCAGATACAGACTGGAGATACTGGCATCGGTATCGAAACCTTGTGCAAGCCAGGAGAGCTCGAGTCGGCCGCTGTTAAGATCGAATATTGATACTTGATGTTTTCCCGTTACAGCCAGGTACTTATTATTTGCTGAAAGTGACACCTGATAAATAGGCTTATCGAAGTCCTCTGCCTGCCACTGATGTAATAGAGCTTTTGAAGTATTATCCCACACGGATAATTCGCGGGTGCGGCTCAAGGTGACTGCAAGCTTGGCATTCCTCGACAGCTCAGCATCGATCAAGTTGTCATCAACATATCTATGAATTGAATCTGGCACCTGTTCGGCTATGGGTTTATTACAGCCCAGACTAGCCAGGCAAAGGCTTAGTGATATTGCTAATACTCGTTTCACATTGACCTCCCACATATGCTTATCTCTCGTTTTTATTCGCCTTAATAGTTTGTCACATATGTATAGTCATTGTTAGCTTAGATTTAATTAAGTAAATAGCTGATAGCATTCAAATTTACATCACGTTCACTCATGTTGCTATTGATGATAGTGTCACGAATTTCTGACTAATTTAATATCCCTCTCAAGTTTTAAAAGTCCATTGATTTTGCAGTGTATTTGTATGGGCAACGTCTCATTTCTGCCTTGGATGAATTGTTACCTTAGCTTCAAAATACAGTGTCGACAGCTTAGGCTGCTCGGCTCAATAATCCTGAAACTAAAGTGGACACATTTATGGAATTTCTACTCTTCTGTCTCATTTTCTTTACCGCCTTTCTGGTGGCGTTCAAACCCCATAAACAGGGGATGGCTAATATCTGCTTATTTTCCTGTATTGCGATGAGTGTACTGATCTGGTTACTCGGAACCTGGGATATGTTAGTACCGGCTGGGAACTTATAAGATGATGAAAATGAAAGAAACAACAGTGAATCAGATTGTGTCACTGGCGGCGCTGGCTCTGATCGCACTACCTGTAGGTATCGCTTGTATTGTGCTGGGTTACGGCCTCGGGGATAATCCATGTATCTTATGTTGGCAAGAGCGTACCGCCATGGTGTTAGTATCCTTAATTGCGATATTTATCATGCGCTATGGTCTTAAACCTAAGTATTTAGGTGCACTAGTTTTTGCATCCGTTTATGGTCTGTGGGCAGGTTACCGCCACAGTTCAAATCATATACTTAGGGATATTGGTCAGGGGTTTGGTCCGGCAATTTTGGGTGTGCATACCTATGTCTGGGTGATGGTTGTATTTATCGTTGTCCTATTATTTGCTTCTCTACTGTTGGTGCTGCAAGGAGATCGACTCAGTGAAAAAGAGGATAAACACCGCTGGACTGGTCTTAATAAGACGACTGTCATGGTATTTTTGGTGGTGATTGGCTTCAATATTGTGCAGGCCTTTACTCAAACTGGACCGTTTCCCTTCATAGGACAAGGCGATCCATACAGGATGTCTTTCGACAAAGATAAGATTGTCTGGTCAATGGATCATTGGCCCAAGCTTTCATCACTCTCCGCTCGTGGTAGTTACGCGATTGAGCGTCCTGATTTTGCCGATATGCCCTCTAGCAACACGCCAGCATTGGTTAATAAGGCGAGTCTAACAGCCCTCAATTCTGTGAGCTTACCGAGTGAAATAAAGGGACTTGCAACAGGAGTCAGTTACAGTCCAAATCGTGATATGTACGCGGTTGTGACTAGCAACAATTGGGTCTACTTCTTAAGTGGCGATCTAAAGAGCGTACTCGCATCAGTATTGATCGATGGCGCCTTCTCGGTAGAAATTTCAAACCTTACCGGTGTGGTGTTCGATGGTGATTCAAGTGTACTTATTACTACAGATCATAAGAGCTTTGTTCGTCTCGCCTATGATGAAACAGCTAAATTTGAAGATAGCTATTGGTTATTTATGGATGGTACTGATGGCGTAAAAGAGCTTAAGCGTAGCCGATTTTCAACGGTTAGAGCTAAGTATAACTACATTGCTAGTCTGGGGTGGGATGTACAAAGGCAAGAGTACCTAACTATCACCTTGCCAGCTAAGGTACGTAATAACTTTATTGTTTCACGATTAAGTGGTGAAGACTTTCAACTCAATAGCGAAGCGAAAATAGGCAATACTTCTGGTGAGTATCCTATGATCACAGGCTTAGTCATCGCTGAGGATAAGGCGTATCTGCTTAACCATAGTGGCCAGCAGATTTTGGTTATGGATATGGAAAATAATAACCTGGAAACTGCAATAAGTTTCTCTGAGATTGAAAACCCTCAGGGATTAACCTTAGTTAATGGGCAATATGTGGTTCTCAGTGGTGTTGAGGGTAATAACAAGCTGACTTTTTTTAAATAACCTAGCAATCTAGCAAGCTAATGATAATGAGCCTATGAAAACCGATTCATTGGCTCATTATTAACGTAATCTTTATCAGTAGGAGAGCATTCGTTTTTTACCTTATTATTTATTTTAGCTTATAAACCACTTCCACTCTGTCACGAATAGTGACTTGTCCTTGCTGGTAGCTCTCGGCAACATCATGGCTGGCGCCTGAATTCATACGAAGCATCGTAGGTTGAATTGGGCGCTGCTCGAAATAACGGATCTCCCATACACCATCGAGTTCTCCATCGAAGCCTTCGGCGAGAAACTGTGCTTTTTGTTTGGCATCCTTAATGGCTGCCATTCTAGCCTTATTCATGTATTCGGTTTCTTTACTGGTTTTGAGTGCAATATTGTTAACACGGTTAATCCCCTCTTCAAGCGCAGAGTCGAGGATATCATTGAGATTTGCTAGCTCGTCTAGGGTCACTATGACTCGGCGACTAGCGGTGTAGCCAATAAGTTCGGCAGGTTTGTTTTTCTCATATTTATACTGAGGTTGCAGATTTAGATTCGCGCTCTGAATTTTATCTCTGGTGATCCCCGCCTTCTTTAAGCGAGCAATGAACTTAGCAACCGCTTGATCTGAGCTGGTTTTAGCCGCTTTTGCCGTTGGTGCCTTGACTGAGACTTCTACGTTAATCTCAGCCATATCGGCTGCAACAGCAAGCTCACTGACTCCAACGGTTTCCACATGGGCAAAGCTAAGTTCCTTGGCCTGAACAAATGGCGTGCTCAACATAAGACCTGTTGATATGAGCGCTGCAATGATTGATTTTTTCATTAATAAATACTCCAAAACGGAAAGGCTGAATGTGCTTCTGAAGCTATAAACGATAGAAAAATGAGAAAGGGTTTAATTTTTATATTATTTTATAAAAGTCATCATGTGGCAGTTAAGGTTGTTTCTGTTCTATCTCAGATTTTAATTTGTCCTGTAAATGTGGATCGAGTTGTGACTTTAGATCTGAGTGTAGCGGAGGTGTGAGTTGTGAGTTTAACTGTGTGTGAGCATTGAATTGATACTCTTTATCGATCCCTGTGAAGCATTTACTGATATCGCGAAAATTAACACCTGATAACTGACTCTTGTCTAAAAGGTGAGAATTGTCAGCAGTGATAGCTTTCATTTTACTAAGGATAACTCCACCTAATTCGTTAAGGTAATCTTGTTGGTTGTAGTGATCAAAGATGAGTGGAATAACCCAGCCAGCTTCAAACACATGGCCGCCATAAGTGACCGCAACATCATGCCTTTCAAGATAGGGTTTTACTTCATGGGTCCAGTCTATACTCCCAATCGTGACTGTGTTTATTATCTGTGGTTTAGATGCCTGGATCTCATCAACAACTGCCATTGAGATTAGATCACTAGCAGCCCAAATTATATCAATTTTTTCATGACGCTGAAGTAATTTTCTCATCATGAATCTTGTTTTTTCATAGGACCAGTCAGCATTGACTAATTGCAGAAGAAGCGCGTTTTCATCTTGATCGAGTCGCTTTATTAGACCTTGTTCACGCATCTGGCCAACACTGCTAGATAGCCCCCCGCTGATAGCAATAATGTTGGCTTTATCTTGATTGCTCTCTCTTTTTTGTTTGTTGACCCTAATTAAGTGATCGGCAAGGTCGTAACCTGCACTGATTTCATCAGGAGAGATATGTCCAATCCAGTAAGGGAAACGATCACGAGGGACGCCGATACGTTGGATCATTGAGGCTGTGAGAGGAGCATTAAAAGAGAATAAGAAGATTTTATCTTGAGTTATTCGCTCGATGATTTCTAACTCTAAACCTTGAGTCAGAAAGGTGATCAGATAATCAGGCTTTGGACTAGAGGTCAGAATCTGATTAATGCTCTTAGCATGGTTAAAGCGGTTTCGATGATCTTGTTTTAGATAATGGATATCTAAAGTTATCTTTAACTGCTCACTGGCAAGCTTGGTATAGCTGACGACATCTTGCCAGAAAACGTTCTCCTTATCGGCTGGCACAATAAACATGACCCTAGGGGAAGATAACGCGTCCCGACATTGTAAAAAGCTATCTTGCTGAGCGTATGACTTCAGTGAAAGTCCGAGAGTGATAATAAAAACTAACAGGGCAATTGGCCAATTCACTATTGAATACATCCATTAATAATTTTATTTGGTTCAGATAAAAATCCGAATTGATAGAAAGGTTCAATCTGTTTATCTGTAATAGTATAGAAGTGGCTGAGGATTTCGTTGTGCACCAACTGTAAGTTGGAGTGATTTTGCGTGATAGCAACCTTAAATTGTCAGTGCATCAAATTGTAACTAAGCACTCAAATAGATTGCCTTTCGAATGGTGAGATATCAACATGTTGTTAGTTGGTTGCTCATTTGTTTTACTCTTGTGTTTTGGGACTATACTAATGCTATCGGTCATCTCAAGTGGTTGGATTTTTGCTTGAAGAAACGAGTAAGCGCTAAGGAGTGAGCATGTATTCTATAAAAAGAAATCTACTGTTAGGCATTACGATAGTGATCTGTTATTTGCTAGTTAGCATATACAGTACCAAGCTCGCCACAATATCTGACTCTGAGCAAGCACATCTGTATGGCACAGAACACGCTTATGGTAGGCACTCAGAGGTCAGTACCAGAATTTCTTTATCTGAACTAACAAAGCATGGCAAGGTAAGCGAGGAGCAGAGAGCTAAGGCAAATACGCTTAGTGACTCTGTAGCTTCAGGATTTCGTCATACTAGCGAGTTTTCTAGTGTGAGTGGGGTGGCACAGTATGCGGGGACGGATCCCATGGCATACAGAACCATGCCTAAGAGCACTTATAAAGTCGACGAATTAGGAGGAAAAGAGAGCCGAAGCGTAAGAGTTGAGAAGCTTAGGGTATCGAGTGTACTTAACACATTCACTTTTCTGCTGGGTATAAGCATTATCTCCCTTGTACTCGTTGGTGATAATCATAAATCTGAGTTTGATGAAAAGATGCTGTTTTTGTCAGCACTGATCTTAATCGATTTTGTGTTTATTGGCGGACAATTCACTATGTTACTGCCGTTAATTGGCTTAGCACTCTTGCATGGACGACGCTATTTAGGCACTCATTTCACTCCGCATCAGGAGTGAGCTATGGGCGTGAAAACGCCCAAATAGCCAACATTTACAACAGAAGTTATTTAAACCATTGTTAACTGACAATAGACTCACACCCAGTTAGAATACTTCTCAGATTATTCCTCATCAGAGCCAACGTCATGCATGTACACATTTTAGGGATCTGCGGCACCTTTATGGGTGGTTTAGCTCTGCTTGCCAGAGCCGAAGGTCACAGGGTTACTGGTAGCGACGCTAACGTTTATCCGCCCATGAGTACTCAGCTTGAAGAGCAAGGTATCGAGCTCATTCAAGGTTTTGACCCTAGCCAGCTTGGCCAAAATGAAGATGATGCGCCGGATATCGTGGTGATTGGCAATGCGATGAGCCGAGGGAATACCTGTGTTGAGGCTGTACTTAACCGTGGTATTGCTTATACTTCAGGTCCACAATTTCTTGCTGAACATATTCTGAAAAAGCGTTGGGTATTGGCCATCTCTGGTACTCATGGCAAGACATCAACTTCCAGTATGTTGGCGTGGATCTTAGAAGATTGTGGTTACGAGCCTGGTTTTTTGATTGGTGGCGTACCGCAAAACTTTGGTGTGTCAGCCCGTATAGGTGGTTCACCATTTTTCGTCGTAGAGGCTGATGAGTATGACAGTGCCTTCTTCGATAAACGTTCTAAATTCGTTCATTACCAGCCACGTACTTTAGTGATCAATAATCTCGAATTTGATCACGCCGATATTTTTGATGATCTGAAAGCGATTCAACGTCAGTTTAATCACGTGATCCGTACAGTACCCGGTGAAGGAAAGATCATCTGGCCGAAAGACAGTGAGGCGGTGCAGCAAGTGATCGAGATGGGCTGTTGGAGCGAGCAAGAAGTTTATACAAAGCGCTATGCTCAAAACAGCGAAAATTCCATAGTGAATGGCAACGTTTCGTCAGCTGAAAGCGAGCAAGGGACTTGGTCTAGCAAACTGATCGCTGAAGATGGACACAAGTTTGAAGTGTTTCTCAGAGGTGAATCTCAAGGGATTTTAGATTGGCAGTTAATCGGTCAACACAATGTTGAAAATGCCACCATGGCAATAGCGGCTGCTCGCCATGTAGGAGTTAAGCCTGAATCTGCTATTGAAGCATTGACAAAGTTTTCCCCACCTAAGCGTCGTATGGAGCTTATTGGCGAGGTGAATGGCATTGAGGTTTATGATGATTTTGCTCACCACCCTACAGCCATAGCGACTACGTTACAGGGCTGTCGTGCCAAAGTGGGCGATGCCAAGATAACCATTATTTTGGAACCACGCTCTAATACAATGAAAAGCGGTGTTCACAAGGATACCTTGGCTGGCTCCATGTCCCTTGCCGATCAGGCTTATCTCTATCAGGCGGACAGTATCGATTGGGATGTAAAGGCGGCGATGGAAAAATCCGAACTACCAGTATCTGTGCTATATGACATAGATGAGATTGTGAATACTGTGGCCAGAGAGGCGAAACGCGGTGACACGATTATTGTTATGAGTAATGGCGGCTTCGGTGGATTACATAATAAGCTGCTAGCGAAGCTAAAAAGTGATTGTGAAGTTACTAGAACCTAGGTTCTAGTTTCTAGGATGTATAAGAGATAAATATGAGTTACCCCAAAAAACAAAAATCGATCAGCTTAGCCTGGACAGGCGCTTCGGGAGCGCCTTATGGCCTTAAGCTACTTGAGTGCTTATTGATTGCCGATTATCAGGTGTTTTTGATGATCTCCAGTGCTGCTCGCGTGGTACTTGCTACTGAGGAAGGTGTAAAACTCAGCAGCAATGGCGTTAAAGCTGAGTCTCAGCTGCTTGAGCTGTTTTCCCAAAGAGCTGAGTTGCCACTGAAAGGCTCGCTGCATGTGCTAGGTAAAGATGAATGGTTCTCGCCGCCAGCCTCAGGCTCGGCAGCGCCTAAGCAGATGGTGATCTGTCCTTGCAGTACTGGCACCTTAGCAGCAGTAGCAACTGGAATGAGTAATAGCCTGTTAGAGCGTGCTGCTGATGTCATCATTAAAGAGCGTGGTCAACTTATCTTAGTTCCGAGAGAAACCCCCTTTAGTAGCATACATTTAGAGCATATGTTGTCACTCTCTAAGCTTGGCACCACGATTATGCCAGCGGCTCCAGGATTTTATCATGATCCCAAATCGGTTCAAGATCTGGTAAACTTCATGGTCGCCCGAATTCTTGACCATTTGGGTATAGAGCATGATTTAACAAATCGTTGGGGCTATGATAAACACAGCTCCGAGGATTGCGATACATAAGGCTCTTTATTTGAGTCAGTTGAAAGCAAAGTTGAGAATTTATGAAACACACGATTGAAGAGATGATCTCTACGGCAGAGATAGATCGAACACTAGATCAGTTAGCCGAGAAGATTAATGCTCATTATGCTAACAGTGAGCGTCTGTTAATGGTTGGCCTGCTGAAAGGTTCTGTGGTTTTTATGGCGGATCTATGTCGCCGTATCAAGGGCCACGTTGAGATCGATTTCATGTCGGTATCTAGCTATGGCAATGCCATGAGCAGTACACGTGAAGTGAAAATTCTCAAGGATGTGCAGTCCGATATTAAGGGACGCGATGTACTCATAGTCGAAGACCTTATCGACTCGGGTAACACCTTGAATAAGATCCGTGAGATGTTGTTACTGCGCGAGCCAAAGAGTTTAGCCCTTTGTACACTTCTCGATAAACCTGAACGTCGTGAGATTGACGTGCCTGTCGACTTTATTGGTATGACCATTCCTGATGAGTTCATCGTCGGGTATGGTATTGACTATGCTGAGCAATATCGTAACTTGCCGTATATTGCTAAAGTGATCCCTGCGGAATAAGTGGTTCTAATCGACATTAGCGCTTAGCGAAGAGATATTTATTTTAAAAATCCCGCCCATGGCGGGTTTTTTTTTAAGCATATGTCCCAATATCAATACTCAGTTAAAAAATATTCAGTTTAAAAATACTCAGTCTGTGCACTGTGATTCAATGCGATATATTTTCTTCCAGTGACTTACTGGAATTAGGACTTACATGGAAAACAAACAAACACCCCCGGTTTATGCACTCGAAATCAAAGATCTAAAGAAAACGTATAAAGGTGGTGTCGAGGCGGTAAAGGGAATAAGTTTAGCAGTTGAGAAAGGTGACTTCTTCGCACTATTAGGCCCCAATGGTGCGGGTAAATCGACGACTATTGGCGTGATCAGCTCTTTAGTACAGAAGACTTCAGGTAGCGTGTCTGTCTTCGAGCATGATATCGATAAGCAGCTCGAACTGGCGAAGCTATCTATTGGACTGGTGCCGCAAGAATTTAACTTTAATCAGTTTGAGAAAGTGCTACAGATAGTCGTTAATCAGGCGGGCTATTATGGTGTTTCTCGAGCCGATGCCTTAGAGCGTGCCGAGAAATACTTGACTCAGCTGGATCTGTGGGAGAAGCGAGATAGCCCCGCACGTACGCTTTCTGGTGGTATGAAGCGTCGCTTGATGATCGCCCGCGCCTTGATGCATGAACCTCAATTACTCATCTTAGATGAGCCCACCGCTGGCGTTGATATAGAACTGCGTCGCTCAATGTGGTCCTTCCTTACAGAGCTCAATGAGCAAGGGGTAACCATCATCTTGACCACTCATTATCTGGAAGAGGCTGAGATGCTTTGTCGTAATATCGGCATCATAGATAAGGGGATTTTAGTCGAGTGTACCAGCATGAAATCGTTACTGAGTCGCTTAAACCTAGAGACGTTTATTTTAGATTTAGGAAGCGATTTAAGTGATGCTCCGGTATTAGATGGAATGGAGTGTCGATTGACCGATGCTCACACATTAGAGATCGATGTTGCTAAAGCGCAGAGTATTAATAGCGTTTTCGCGCAACTAACCGAGAAGGGAATCGAAGTATTATCGATGCGAAATAAGGCGAATCGTTTGGAAGAGTTGTTTGTCGAGCTCGTTGAGAAAGGCTCAATTGAAGCAAGTAAAGGTGTTTCAATGAATAAGGAGGCATCAGAATGAACATGAGAGCCCTGTATGCCACTGCATTCAAGAGTATTCTGACTAAAGAGATAAACCGGTTTACACGCATCTGGGTACAAACTCTCGTGCCTCCTGCGATCAGCATGACCTTATACTTTCTTATTTTTGGCAATTTAGTGGGTAAGCGAATTGGTGAGATGGGTGGCGTCAGCTATATGGAATTTATTGCCCCTGGCCTTATCATGATGTCGGTGATCACGGCATCATATTCAAACGTTGCCTCGTCATTCTTTAGCGCTAAGTTCCAGCGGAACCTCGAAGAGCTGATCGTCGCCCCAGTGCCTCATTATGTGATGATTGCCGGTTATGTCGGTGGTGGTGTGGCTCGTGGTTTGTGTGTGGGCACCATTGTGACTTTAGTCGCCATGTTCTTTGTCGATATCAGCTTACATCATGTGGGTTTAGTGGCTATTACTGTGCTGCTAACATCGATTTTGTTTGCCTTAGGCGGGCTGATTAACGCAATTTTTGCAAAGAGCTATGATGACATCAGCATTGTGCCTACGTTCGTCCTGACGCCTTTGACTTATCTTGGAGGGGTGTTCTATTCGCTATCTCTGCTTCCTGATTTTTGGCAAGGTGTGTCTCAGCTTAACCCTGTGGTGTACATGATTAATGTATTTCGCTACGGTTTCTTAGGTTATGCGGATATAAGCGTGCCGTTTTCTATTGCTGTGATGGTGGGGTTCTGTGTCGCATTATGGACTCTGGCGTATTACCTCATTAGCCGAGGAATAGGCTTACGCAGTTAAATTAAGGCTTTAGTTACTAGGCCCTAAAATCTAGGGCCTAGTAACTTCTTTTAGTCACAAGGATGTTTGATGAAACAACAATTGATTGTATTTGGACTGCTCGCTATTAGTGTGCTGTTTTCTCAAGTTAGTCACGCCAAAGTTTATCAGTGTGAAGTGGATGGAAAAATGGTGTTCCAAGATCACCTCTGCGAAGCTGTCGAAAGTCAGACTGAGATAGCCATTATTGAAAATATTAAAAGTGACTTCAACGATGAAGAGCGCAAGCTTATCAATAGCAATGATGTGGCAATCGGAATGAGTGAGAAGGCCCTAGTTAAAAGCCGTGGTGAGCCTGATGCTGTTCATCGCTCAGGCAGAGGTGGTGAGCAGTGGCTTTATCAAGGTGAAGAAGGCCGTATGCTGCAAGTTATCATGAAAGATGGCAAGGTGTACGACTGGAGAGACTGATCATTAGGCTAATAGGAAAATAGGAAAATAGGAAAATAGGAAAATAGGAAAATAGGCTAATAGGAAAATAGGAAAATAGGAAAATAGGAAAATAGGAAAATAGGAAAATAGGAAAATAGGAAAATAGGAAAATAGGAAAATAGGAAAATAGGAAAATAGGATTTAGGGACCAGCTTAGATCCACAATCGCTTATATTTCTTAGCTTTCTTCCAAATGCTTCATGATATTGAATACTTGCTCGAGTGTGTCGGCCCCCATTTTTGCTGTGCAGCAATGTCCAAGTGTACTCGCATGCAGCCTGACAAGTTCAATTAACTCTGTCATTGAGATGTTCAGAGTCGATAGTCCCCAGTTTTGTTGGTTAAGCAGATAGGTACTACCGCACGAATCTAACAAGCGACAACTCGCGTCAATATGTCCCTGAGCTTGCTCTAGCCAGTCGTTACTAGACTCAAGGTAAAGCAATTCTGTTTGCCCTTCCTGAATCAATATCGCAGGCCAGATGATTTGGCTGTTAGCTTCACTCGTCATTTATTGGTTAGCGGGCTTATCTTCAGGCGCTACTTTAGTTTCTACGCGGGATAGATGACTCTGCAGCAGATCTATAGCCTGTTGGTTGTTCCTGATCAGATCATCAAAGTATTTATTCATCTCTTCGACTTCAGTTAGATATTCTGGATCATCTTTCTGTTTTTTTTCCCAGTATCGTTTACGTTCTATTTTTTGGAATTCACTGGCCTTGAGAATATCGAAATAGCTTTTTTCTTGGTTAAGGCGATAAATTTCGCTGTTAACCAGTAGCTGTAACTTCTCTTTGGAGATAGTTTTTTTACTGAGTAGAACTTGTAAAGGGTCAAGCTTCTTCGCTGGTTTGTCTGAGTCTGTTTCAGTGGTAATGCCGAGTTCGTACTCTATCTTGTGTTGGCTAAACTCTTTCGGGCAAATAGTCTGACTAAAAACGATCTTATCACCTTTAACACAGCGATAAATGCTGTTTGCATGAGCTGAATTAAGCATAAGAGTGGAGAGCAGGCACACTATAGTTAGCATGCTGAGCAGAGCTCGTCTAAGGAGGGGCTGGACTTTGAATATGTGTATCACTCTTGCCATTTGGCTGTACTTCCTTTGTTGTGCCTACAGTCATATATTTTCAGCGTCTTGCTGAGAGACTGTTCTTAATCGACCGAGTATTGGGACTTGCCCAAACATCCTTTCAGTCGAGGTTTACTTCATTGGCTATTGTAACAGTTTTGCTTATATTTATAAGCCTGATATAGGTTATCTAATGTCTATTGATATAATGCAAAACAGTAAATCTCATGCAACTAATACTATGGCGTACCTTGGTTAAGAAAACCAGTTTTGGTTCTTTCGGCTTGCATCAAGATAAAAGGGTACTTAGAGATACCCTTTATCGTTTAAATGAAAGTTTGTTAGGCGATAATCAGCATACTTAACGTTCAAAGCTGAGATTATCGATAAGGCGAGTCGTTCCCATATAAGCTGCTGCCAGTATCACTAATTTATCATGACCAGCTGTCACCTTGGATAAATCCCTCGCGCTTCGTACTTCGAGGTAATCGGGACTAAAGCCTGCTTGAACCAATTCTGCAGTGGCGGCTTCGATAGTCTCTTCAATCTTAGCGCCTTGCTTTATGGATGCTGACATGGCATCGATAACTTGTTTTAGTCTGGCAGCCTGATCTTTCTGTGATTGGCTTAGATAACCATTACGTGAGCTCATGGCAAGGCCAGAGTCTTCTCGTATTGTCTCAACACCAATAATATCAATTGGCATAGAGAGATCTTCTACCATAGTCTTGATGACTAATAGTTGCTGGTAGTCTTTGCGACCAAATAGTGCGACATCAGGCTGGACGATGTTAAACAGCTTGCAGACGATCGTGGCCACACCGCGAAAATGACCGGGTCGACTCGCACCGCACAGCTGATTACTGATCTCTGGTACTTCAATAAAGGTCTGTTGGTCCATACCTTTTGGATAGATGATCTCTGGAGTCGGCGTAAAGAGTAAATCGGCTCCAGCTTCTGCTAGCGCCTGTTGATCGGCGGCTAAAGTACGAGGGTAAGCATCGAGATCTTCGTTTTGGCCAAACTGCATTGGGTTAACGAAAATAGAGGCGACGACATGATCGGCGCGCTTTACCGCTTCTTTGATTAAGGTGATATGACCTAAGTGCAAATTCCCCATAGTCGGTACAAATGCAACGGTTTCGCCTTTAGTATGCCATGTACGAACTTGCTCACGTATCTGTGTTATTTCTTGTGTAGTGATCATTGACTGCTAGCCTGTACTATCGTTGAAACCAGAGATATCGATAAATGACAGCTCGATCGCAACGATATTTATCTTCTCAAAAAATTGTATAGCCTGATTGCTACCGACTGATGGTTTTAGTCATTAACTAAATGTGTGATCGATACCGGGGAAGACACCTTTCTTCACTTCATCGATATAGGCTCGTATGGCTTCACGGATATCACCAGTCTGCTTAAGAAAATTCTTTGAAAAGCGAGGGATATAGCCGCTCGAGATCCCGAGAACATCATGCATCACTAGAATTTGACCATCGGTGTCTGCACCAGCGCCAATCCCGATAACAGGAATGGTTAATGACTCGCTGATCGCTTTTGCTAGTGGGGCAGGAATACACTCCACCACTAATAACTGAGCTCCAGCAGCTTCTAGTGCTTTTGCTTCATCGAGAATTCGCTGGGCGTTCTCCGCATCACGACCCTGGATCTTGAAACCACCAAAAACATGCACCGACTGAGGTGTGAGACCTAAGTGGGCACAGACAGGAATACCTCTCTCTGTTAGCTTAGTCACGGTTTCTAGCAACCAATGGCCACCTTCTACTTTAACCATGTTGGCGCCAGCCTGCATCAAGGTAGCGGCGTTTATCATCGCTTGCTCTGGCGTGGCGTAGCTCATGAAAGGCATGTCAGAAATTAGCAGAGCACGCTGAACACCACGGCGTACACAACGGGTGTGGTAGGCGATATCTTCGACTGAAACAGGCAAAGTATCATCATGTCCTTGAAGTACCATTCCCATAGAGTCACCGACGAGCAGAACATCAACCCCTTCGGTGTCAAAGGCGCTGGCAAAACTTGCATCATAGGCTGTGAGTGATGTGAATTTTTTACCTTCCTGCTTAAATTTGAGCAGGGTAGAGCTAGTTATTTTAGACATAATATTGGTCTTAAATCTGCTAAAAAAATGGTTGTGAAGCTGAGATAGAGTGCTGTTATAAGCTAACTCTAGTCAGAGTTCAATATTATCTGACTATTTGTTCTAATTCTGCTGCTAACTCTGTATTAATTAGCGTTTGTAATGCTGTGCCACAGGGGAGCTGTATATCGGGTGCTATTTCAGCTAGGGGAATAAGCACAAAGCTGCGAGTCTTCATACCATAATGAGGCACGGTCAATCTGGGAGTGTCTATGATTTGATTATCATAAAGTAAAAGGTCTAGATCTAAGGTTCTTGGTCCCCAGCGTTCTAGTCTGACTCGGCCCTGTTCATTTTCAATTTTTTGTAAGGCATCTAAAAGTGCAATAGGCTCTAATTGAGTGTTGAAGCTGACAACTGCGTTGAAGTAATCGGGTTGTATCACATCCCCCATAGGGGCCGAACGATAATAGCTGGAAACGGTTAGCGGCTTTTCTGATTGAATTGGATCAGCGAGTTCGAGCAGCGCCTTACAGGCGCTGTCGAGCTGAGAACCCGGATTAGTCAGGTTTGCCCCAAGAGCAACAAAAGCCTTGGCCATTACTCTGTTGAGCTATCCGTTGCAGGACTCATGGGCTTGGTATTCTTCTTCGCTGAAGGTTTACGGCGCTTGCGCTGGGTTGAATTACGATTGCGGCTACCTTTACTGGTCGAACGAGCAATGACACTGCGCTGCTCTTCACCGCCTTCGACGAAGCTTTTCCACCAAGCAGCAGATTTAGCCACTGCGCCACCCTCTGCACTGGCTCTGAGTAAGAGTAGGTCGTAAGCCGCACGGAACTTAGGGTGTTCGATAAATTTAAAGGCACGGGTGCCCTGATTACGATCGAACCTTAACTGTAGCTGCCAGATATCTTTAGCCGGTGTACTGAAGCGGCGTGGGATGCTGATGGTTCGGCATTGCTGCTCCATCACGTCACCCATGGCTGCATTGTAGGCATCATAAATCGTTAAGCCACTTTCAACGGCGATATCATCGGCACGCTGACTGAGCGGATACCATAAAATCGCAGCGTAAAAGAAAGCTGGTGTTATGGTTTTTTCGGCGTTAACACGGGCATCAGTATTTTCCATGATGGTTTGCATCATCTTAACCGCTGGGCCTTCAGGCTCGTCGATAAGTTGTTCGCTTACCAAAGGGAACAAGGGAGCAAATAAGCCAAAATCCTGCATCATGTTGAAGTTATTCTGCGCTTGCCCGTTAAAGAAAAGCTTAAGGATCTCTTCATACATACGAGCGGCTGGAATATCTTTTAACAAGCTAGCCAGTTCATAGATTGGTTTTGCCGTGTCAGTATCTATGGTCATGCTAAGTTTAGTGGCAAAACGCACGGCTCTTAACATGCGAACAGGATCTTCACGGTAGCGAGTATTAGGATCGCCAATCATTTTGATTGTGCGTGACTTTAGATCTTCCAAACCACCGCCGTAGCTGTGTATTGAAAAATCACTAATATCGTAATAAAGCGCATTGACAGTAAAGTCACGACGTTCGGCATCTTCATCTATGGTGCCATAGACGTTATCACGAAGCAGTCGGCCTTCAGCATTGGTCTTAGAGGTCTTGTCGCCTGGATCTACGTGGTGACCACGCAATGTCGCGACTTCGATAACATCTCTGCCAAAAACGATATGAGCAAGGCGAAATCTACGGCCAACTAGCCGACAGTTACGAAATAGCTTTTTGATCTCTTCTGGGGTGGCATTTGTCACAACGTCGAAATCTTTAGGCTGGAACCCTAGTAGAATATCGCGCACGCCGCCGCCAACCAGATAAGCCTTGAAACCAGACTTATGAAGGCGATAGAGGACCTTTAAGGCGTTTTCGCTCATCTGACTTCGAGATATATCGTGATCTTGTCTCGGGACTACCGCTAGGCTTAGGCCTGCTTCGGTGGCTTCTTCAGTTGTTTGTTTGTCATCAAATAACTGTTTACAGAATTTGCTAATACGGCGAAAAATGGGACACCTCGGAATTGTATCTGCTTTGCGCAAAAAACTATGGGTTACAACAAGGCGGCTATGATACCCCAAATAAAACTTAATGAGTACATTCTTAAGACAGGATGATTTCTGTTTGTTTAGGCACCAATGAAAGATCAAATTGACTAACGGCTTGCGCGACCATCTTGCTCATTTGAACTTCAGGGGTAACACTTGCTTGACCTAAAAATGACAAAGCTGCATTAAAGCTATGTTGTGGCTGAGATTTATCTATGGCTGCAGCATGGTTTTGCTTGGATAGTTTCATGCCTGGAGTGGTACAAACCAGAGGTAAATGTAGCCAAGTTGGCGCTGTCTGATTGAATATTTTAAACAGACCAATTTGTCTGCAAGTCGGGACCAGAAGGTCACTGCCACGAACCACTTCAGTGATCCCTTGATAAGCATCGTCCATTACTACAGCTAATTGATAGGCATATAAGCCATCACTGCGTTTGATGATGAAGTCTTCAGCCGCAAAGCCTGCGTCGACACTGACTTGACCCATTTGCAGATCGTCGAATTGCTCTATCGCTACATGATTGCGTATACGTATGGCACCTTGTGTTAAAGGGGATACTAAACGTCCACAGCGACCATCATAAGTGCCGCCCATGGTTTTTATCTGCTTACGGCTACACTGACAATAATACGCTTTATCTTGTGCGATAAGAGCGTCGATTTTAGCTTGGTATCGCCCTAGGCGACTGCTTTGATAGAGGATTTCGTTATCCCAATTCAAACCATAAGCTGCTAAGGTTTTTAAAATATCATCACTGCTACCGGGCACTTCACGCGGTGGATCGATATCTTCGATTCTTACTAGCCATTGTCCACCTTGTTTTCGGGCACGAAGGTAGCTTCCCAGTGCCGCGACGAGGGAGCCAAAGTGCAGTGGACCAGAAGGAGAGGGGGCGAATCGGCCTATATATGTTTGATTAGTCAAAGTCATCACACCTGAAACTATAGCTATAATAAGCAGTGACGTTTAAACGAGTAGTTTGTTGAAACTGAGAAGTGAAAGTCATAGTGGAATATTAAAGCGGGGTGGGACCCCGCTTTCACATGTCTTTGCTTTGACTGCCAAAGCAAGACTCGTCAGATTAGCCAGCCATCTGCTTTTCTTTAATCTCGGCAAGTGTTTTACAGTCGATACATTGATCGGCTGTAGGACGTGCTTCAAGACGACGAATACCGATTTCGATACCGCAAGAATCACAAAAACCGAAATCATCTTCTTCAATTTTCTGAAGTGTCTTTTCGATCTTTTTGATCAACTTACGTTCTCTGTCACGAGCTCGAAGCTCAAGACTAAACTCTTCTTCCTGTGCTGCACGATCTACCGGATCTGGGAAGTTAGCTGCTTCGTCTTGCATATGGTTAAGCGTACGGTCAACTTCTTCACGCAATTGATTACGCCAAGCATCCAGAATCGTTCTGAAATGGCTCGACTGATCTGCGTTCATATACTCCTCACCAGGTTTTTCCTGATAAGGTTCTACACCTGCGATAGCGAGCACGCCGAGTCTTTTAGTGCCTTGTGGCATAACGCATCTCCTGTTAATCATTTGCGTTGTAGGGCGCTTGTATTTTAAGGCCGATATCTATACCAGAAACTGATAGAGCAAGCAAACTTTTTGTGTTGCGATAATGATATTCCTTGACTATGTTCCCTATTTTTAATTAATTCAACTTTTACTGTCTATTTATAGTTTGACAGGACAGGAATTAATCAAGGAAGAACAATTAGGCGACATTTCTGCACAATATGCCAATACTTCAACACCAGCTTGATGTGCTTGGCTGAGGAGCAAAGCATAGTCAGGATCTATGTGATCTGCAGCCTGAACTGAGTGGATCCCTGTATGTTGAACCACAAATAACAGTACCGCCCTATGACCTAAGGCGACCATTTCCATCAGTTCTCTTAAGTGTTTTTGACCTCGGGTCGTGACGGCATCGGGAAAATAACCTTGTCCCTCTTCGAGTAAGGTGCAGCTTTTGACTTCGACATAACACTTAGGCTGATTACTGTCAGAGTCGTCCCACAGCAAAATATCGATACGACTGTTCTCGCTGCCATACTTTACTTCGCGCTTTAGATTGGCATAGCCCTGAAGCTCAGTGATCACTCCATCTTTAATGGCATCTTCTGCCAGCTGATTTGCTCGACCGGTATTAATACCGATTAAATGACCTGCATCTGACTGGGCTAATTCCCAAGTACGTGAGTATTTACGTTTTGGGTTATCTGAAGTGGAAAACCACACTTTCTCGCCTTCAAATAAGCAGTTTCTCATCGATCCAGTATTAGGGCAGTGGATAGTGACTTGCTGACCATCTTCGAGCTCAATATCTGTCAGGAAGCGTTTATAGCGTTTTATTAGTTTGCCTTGTTCGAAGGCGGCAGAGAACTGCATGGTTTCTGTTCCAAGTGTTTTTGAGTCTTAAGGCAAGATTATCAGCTTTACAGTTAATCCATTTAAATATCTGTAACTTCAGGTAGATGTAATACCAGTCGTATAACGGTGAATAACTGTCGATATGGGGTTCTATGCAGTACACTGCGTGGCAAACGATATAATAAAAAATTGAGAAGGAATAAGCATGTCAGAATTAATGAAAGTTAGTCTAACTAAAGATGCACCTGCTGCCCATTGGGGGAATGCCGATGTGACCTTTAATAATGAGCAAGCGATTATTCATCTTCAAGGTGGTGATGAATTACGTCAAATTCAACAGGCTGCTCGTAAGCTGCGTAGCCAAGGTATATCTCGTATCGCGCTTGAAGGTGAATTATGGAATGTCGATAGTCAATGGGCTTTCTCACAAGGATTTGCGACGGCTAAATCGACGCCCGATATTCGTTGGGCGGGTGCAGAGTCAACTCAAACCGAATTGACCCATCGTTTAGAGAGCGCAAACTTTGCGCGTCACCTGATCAACGAAACACCTGAAAATCTCGCTCCGGTTAAGCTGGCAATATTAGCGGCTCATTGGCTGTCTGAAATCGGTGGTGAGAAAGTCACTTATCGAGTTATCGAAGGGCAAGAGCTTTTAGAGCAAAAATGGGTGGGTATACATGCAGTAGGTCGTGGTAGTGAACGTCCGCCTGCAATGCTGGAACTGGATTTCAATCCACTTGGAGAAGACGCACCTGTATCTGTTGCCCTCGTTGGGAAAGGGATCACTTTTGATTCTGGCGGTTATAGCATTAAGGCTTCCGAAGGCATGTTAGGCATGAAGTGTGACATGGGCGGAGCATCGACAGTCACAGGAGCGCTCGGTCTTGCGATGAAGCAAGGTCTTAATAAACGAGTGAAACTATACCTTTGCTGTGCAGAGAACCTCATCAGTGGACATGCTTATAAGCTTGGTGACATTTTAACCTATAAAAATGGCGTAACAGTGGAAGTGGTCAACACAGATGCTGAAGGCCGTTTAGTGTTGGCCGATGGTCTTCAGGCTGCATCTGAAAGTGGTGCAGGCTTGATTATCGATGCTGCAACACTGACTGGCGCAGCAGTGATGGCTGTTGGTACTAACTATAATGCTATCTTCTCACCATCTAGCGAAGTGTTGGCTATGACACAAGCCAAAGCGGCCGAAGTGGCTGAGCGAGTGTGGCCATTACCCCTTGATCCTTGGCACAGTGAGATGTGTCCATCAGCCTATGCAGATACCGCCAACAGTCGTCCTATGAAGGGTGGTGGAGCGGGTGGAGCGTCTAATGCCGCAGGCTTCCTTGCACACTTTGTATCGCCTAACATTAACTGGTTACATATGGATCTAGCCTCTGCCTTTGCAGACTCTCCCAATGCCCTTTGGGCAGCGGGTGGTACAACTCATGGTATGTTGACCATAGCTGCTTTGCTGCATGATTAATTATCCAGCTAAGCAAAAGGCCTGATAAAGCGGTGTTAGTTTAGCTTACTAAAAATGCTTAGCTAGGTAGTCAAAAAAAGCCAACTCCTTAATGGTGTTGGCTTTTTATTTGCCTATTTGTACTGGTTTTGCGTTTTTATGCTTTCAATATAATCGAAAGCGAAATTATAACCTGTTGCGTTTTTGTTGCCTAAAGCGGTATCTTAGATGTGTTTTTTCGGAGGAATTGAATCTACTTCGATATTTACAAGGATATTTTGATCGCTTATAGAGCTCCAGGGAATGGCACTTTTATGTATATTCGTTTCGATGAGTTTAGTATTGATACCTTACAATTAGAGTTTATTATTAAGGGACATCCGGTTCCGGTCGATGAAAGGGTCTGTTTACTTTTTAGTTTACTCATCGAAAATTACCCAAGTCATTGTAATAAGCAAATCTGCCTCGATCATATTTGGCCTGATACGATTGTGTCAGATATGTCTTTATCTAAATTAGTTTCCGATGCCAGAAAAGTATTCAAACAAGCGGGTTGTAGTGTGGCGATTATTCAAACCGTTCATGGCCGTGGATATCGACTCTCTCAAGAACTTGGTAAGCAGCTCGCTAATAATTTTGTTCCACAAGATAAAAGTATTATTCAGCCTATATCAGTCAATGAACTTTCATTGGAGCAAGGTTCAGATACCAAACAGCCCAAATATGACAATGGTGCTAAGGTTAATAGGCAAGTTTCAACACTCGATAACGACAGCCGTTATTTCAGTATTAAGCTGACAGTTTTTCGCAATAAACTTGATGCTCTTGTTCGTGAATGGCCTAGAGTGAGCAGTATATTTTGTTCCATTATTGTCAGTGTCGTTGTGCTATATGCCTTAGCTTCTACTCATGTTTTTGATCACTTCCTCATATCTGGTCACAGTGAGATCAGTGAAAAAGAGATAGTGTACAGCGAGCCTGTTGATGCTATTGGTAGAGTACTCTGGGTGGATGATTATCCTGAAAACAACTCGGTTGAACGTGAGTTTCTTAGAAGTCAGCACCTTGGGGTTTACAGCACGACCTCTTCGAAGGAGGCGCTGCTACTGCTCTCCTTGTACCAATATGATGTGATCATCTCTGACATGGGGCGCGAGGAAGATGCCATTGCCGGTTTGAAGCTTCTAGAAAAAATGCGTGCAGATGGCAATAAAATACCCTTCTATATATACACACTGAATGCTACTGAAGAGTTGATTGAGCAGGTCAGGCTTAGTGACGGCCAGGGTGTTGCTGTTGATTCGACTGCGCTTTTTAAGCAAGTGATGCAACACTTTTGAGCTAGTTTAAAACCCTTCAGTATAAAGTTAAATATGGCATCGTGATGTGTTACTCATGCTTTGGAATGACAAGAGTATCTATTTATTATCTTTTTTAGCGCTGTTTTTATCTTCTATATCTCGATATTAGCCTATTCAACTTTTTTCACATCGTTTCAAAGTATATGGCTCAGATTTTACCTCTGTCTGTGTTTTAATTTATTCATCAGCTATCGACTGGTGCAGAATTCTTCACTTGCTTCCTTGAAAAAGGAAGCATTTTTTTTGTCTACTCGAGGTATTACCTGTTCGTTAAATTGATTTGTTATTAAAAAAATCTTCTTATGCTTTCCAGTTCAACATCCATTCAGCCGCGCTCACATAGACTGCTTGTTACTTAAAATGCAACGCCTTGCGAGAGTCGATGAAAATACACGATACCAGCTTAACCTTTGATGATATGCCCAGCTTGATGGTGCTGCTCGATTCCGTTGCCTTTATGTGGTTTATTGCATTAGTGACGGTTTCGATTTTCTCTTGGGTGGCTATCAAGCTTTGGCATCTACACTCGTTACCTAAGTACATGGCGAAAGAGAAAGGCATGCATCAGGCGAAACTGATCTTCTGGCTATGTATGTTAGGCCTGATTTGGAAGCCGTTATGGGTCATTGCTGTGATTGCGATAGTGACAGATTGGGACAAGGCACAACTTTGGTTTAAGGGGACACGCTCATGAAAGAGATAATGTTGCCCTATATCTTTATTGTCTGGTTACTGTTCAAATTTAAAGTGATTAAACCCAGACCGAGAAATTACTTTATCAGTGTGTTTATTGGCTGCTTGATTGCGATAACCTTATTTATTGCTCATCGATTTTATTCGCCGGCCGATCTCACCAACTCAACGATAGTAAGAGCGCCACACTCTGTGCTTTCACCTGCACTAGGTCAACAGATCGATAAGATCTATGTCGATCATAATCAATATGTAAATGAAGGTGAGCTACTTTATACCTTGCGAGACGATTCAGTGATCAGTGCAATCGATGAAGTGCTGGCGAAGAAGCAAGAGATCCAGCGTACTGTGGAAGCCAAGCAGGTCGAATTTGGCCAAGCAAATCGTGATTATATCCGTAATCAGAGAATTCAAGACCATGTTAGCGAACGAGACTTGGAAAACTCAGGCGATAGAGTTGAGATAATTCAAGCTGAGCTCAGGGTACTGGAAGCGCAATTGGATGTGCAGAAAGCTAAATTGCGCAATCAGCAATATGAGCTGAGTCGCCTCAATGTCACTGCCCCTTTCGATGGTATGGTGACCCATGTTTATATTGCCGGTGGTTCCCGCGTAGGTGCGATGCACTTTTGGCAAACTAATAATAAATTTGTCGAGATGCGTATCCCGGATCAATCCTTTGCCTATATCAAAAAAGGGCAGTTTGCCGAGTTTTATATCGATGCGTATCCAGGGCAGATATTCAGGGCAAGAGTTCACAGTAAGGTTGAAGCAACCGGTGAGGCACAGGGAGATATTTTACCCAGAGAGCAGTCTGTCGGCAGGCATATCTCCCTTGGCGCAATGCCCATTGGCCGCACCGTTATCCTAGAGGTCGATGAAGATACTATGGCCATGCTGCCGATTGGCGCGACCGGCTCTGCCTGGATAAGTGCCGATAAGCCTCACAGTATACTGGGCTTCTTGGACATTATTGGCGCAGCAACGGTTCGTTTAGTCGCGACAAAGTCGTACCTAAAGGCGATTTAACCTATAGTCAGTTCCTAGGATCTAAAGTTTAGATCTTAGGATTTAGTCCGCTCAATGTAGATTTACAGATTTCTCTCATTGGGGTACTCGATTTTTTATTGCATTGGCCATGAGCGCAAAATATGATACTCGACGCCATCAACACCATTGATTGACTGATAAAGGTGTAGTTGATCTGGTCGCAGAAAAATTGATGGGCTTTCTATTTTTTGAAAGGCTTGTTGTGGATCTTTCTTTGCTTTTCTGAATAAGGTGATGTGCGGGGTAAAGTCCGGTTTGGTTACTGCTCTTTTCCCGGGAAAAGAAAGTGAAGCCAGTGAGTAAGATATCTGCTGGCAATGTTCAACAGTAAGCAGTAACTGAGGATCGCACTTCATTTCAGCTGAAGCTGCCAGACACAATACTTGTGGTTTACGCCACAGGATTAAGCTATTTAATTTGACCTGAAACTTAGGCCAGCCGCTGGTGTTATGAATATTGTCTAATGCATTGATAAGAAATGTAAATGACTCCTCATTAACTTGGCCTAAAAAAGCCAGCGTCATATGGAAATTGCTAGATTTAACTGGCTTACCAACGCCTATGGGCTCGACTCTCTTTAGCTTGTTTTGTATAAAAACAAGCTGTTTGCTCTGCTCTTGATGGGTACTGATACCTAAAAATAATCGTTGCAAGCTGCTTATACCAATTCCATTGAACATATGATTAATTCAGAGCTTTCTCAGGGCTTTAAATTCAAGGCGCATTGTTGACGAAATGGTTATTCCCTTTCGAGGCAATGCAACGCAGAAGTAGAAGCCCTGAGAAGCTCACGAAGTGCGGGTTAAAAAACACTTTAAGCTGCGAAAGTGGCTTTCGATATAGAATAACTATTAGCTTCAATCCCCTTATCTTGCCTACAGCGTTTTTAACTCCCGCTGAATGGTCACTTGTTTAATGGAAATGGTATTACACCTTATATTTCCGACGACTCTTTTTACATTATGGCTTTTAAAATCCTATATTGGTTAAGATTCTCATTATTCATGTGATTTTTCGGCAAGCTTACATTTGCAGCTGTGACATGCCAACATGACAGCAATCATGTAAACTAGCTCGCTATCTGCCATCTAGACCTCACTTTCCTTGAATCAATTACCGATACACAAACTTCTACAGCCTTTAAGAGAGGCTTTTGACCTCAATAACCAAGTTATTTTAGAGGCGCCTACAGGCGCGGGTAAGTCGACGGCTCTGCCGCTGGCTATGCTAGATTGGCCTGAACTGAAAGGTAAAATACTGATGCTCGAGCCAAGACGAGTCGCAGCGAGAAGCGTGGCTCATTATATTGCCAGTCAACGAGGTGAGCAGATCGGCGCTGAGGTAGGTTATCGGGTCAGAGGTGAGTCAAGATCTAGCGATGCGACGCGATTAGAGATAGTGACTGAGGGAATACTGACCCGTATGATCCAGCAAGATCCCGAGTTAACGGGGATCGACCTGATCATCTTTGATGAGATCCATGAACGCCATCTCACCACAGATCTCGGTTTAGCACTGGCTTTGGAGATCCAAGGATCGTTTAGAGAAGATCTCAAAATTCTGGCGATGTCGGCGACGCTTTCCGGCTTGCCATTATCTCAATTAATGCCTGATGCCTGCTCACTTACCAGTGAAGGACGAAGTTTCCCCGTTACGCTAGCGTATCAGAGTTTAGCTGAGTCAAAGGGGCGAACTCAGGCTTCAAACCCCTATCAAAACCGCACTCAGGTATGGCTAGAGTATATGGGTAGATGTATTGTCGAACTGCTTAATGGTGACGACAAGCACCTTGCTAATAGTGACGCCAGTATAGATACCGCAGGTTCTTTGCTTGCTTTCCTTCCCGGACAAGGGGAGATCATACGTTTACATGACTATTTAGCCAGTCGACTGGATTTAAAGCAATTTTCACTCTGTCCCCTGTATGGCAGTCTGCCTGCTAAAGCGCAAGATAAAGCCATAGCGCCAGCCAACGACGGCAAGCGCAAGGTGGTGCTGGCTACCAACGTTGCCGAGTCGAGTTTGACGATTGATGGTATCACTATGGTGGTCGATTCTGGTTATAAACGCCATGCGAGTTTTAATCCCAGAACGGGTGTGACTCGACTGACACTCAAGCGGATCAGTCAGGCCTCTGCGGCGCAGCGAGCAGGGCGTGCGGGTCGATTATCACCTGGTTATTGTTTGCGACTATGGAGCCAAGAAGAGCAGGGAAGGCTATTAAAGGCGGATGAGCCGGAAATACTTCATAGTGATCTTGTTCCAATGGCACTGGATGCTGCTTGTTGGGGGGTAAAGTCAATTAACGAGTTACCCATGTTGACCCAGCCTTCAACGGCTAATGAGGCTGTGGCTTGGCAGTTACTGACTTTGTTAGACATTATCGATGCACAGAGAAAAATCACCCCCCATGGTAGCCAAGCTTATCAGTTAGGTTGTCATCCAAGATTAGCCCATATGTTATTGAAGGCGAAGTATCTTTCCCTGACTCAGGCGGACAAATATCTCGTTGGTTTAGCCTGCCTACTTGCTGGTATCTTGGAGTCGCGCACGCTGGGGCGACATGGCGTCGATGTGAGTCACTATCTCAGAGAAGCCACTCAGGGAGAAACTGGCAAGCAAGTACGTGGCTGGATGAAAAAGTTAAAGGTTAACCTAGATTTATCTCAGGTTATCTCATCTGTCACCAGTAACGATATTGCTTTCTTGTTAGCGCTGGCCTATCCGGACAGAATCGCCAAGAGCCGAGGTGTCTCGGGTTATCAGCTGGCAAACGGTACCGGTGTGGCTCTCAGCGAAGATGATCCCTTAGCGAGAGCCGATTGGCTGGTGGTGGCAGATTTTCAGGAAAGTGAAGGACGAACTAGCGGACGTGTCTATCTCGCTGCCCAACTAGATGAAGCTTTGTTTAAGGATCGGTTATCTTTCCTGGTTACTGGTTTAGATTATTGTGGCTGGGATGAGTCGAAGGGGCGTTTCTTTGCTGAAACAAGACAAAGGATCGGTCAGATAATATTGAGTAAAAAGACAGCCCAAAAGCCAGCCCCAGAACAGATTAAACGGGCTATTTTTGAACAGATCCGTAATAAAGGCCTAG
Source organism: Shewanella eurypsychrophilus (assembly GCF_007004545.3). NCBI lineage: Bacteria > Pseudomonadati > Pseudomonadota > Gammaproteobacteria > Alteromonadales > Shewanellaceae > Shewanella > Shewanella eurypsychrophilus. Next base: position 944,866 of record NZ_CP045503.2, read on the forward strand.
ATTTACTCAGTTTTAGCCCTAAGGTGACACAACTGCAACTGAGAGCGAAGCTAGCTAGAGAGCTCGATGCTGGTACATCTTGGCCAGATATCAGTGAGCAACAGCTATTAACCGACTTAGATGAATGGCTAGGCCCTTACATTAATGATGTAAGAAGCCTGTCACAATTGCAGTCACTTGACTGTTATACTCTGCTGCTTAATTTATTTGAGTGGGACAAGCAGCAGCGACTCGACAAGTTGTTTCCCTGTCATTGGCCGATGGCAACAGGTACCAGTGCCGCAATTACTTATGATGAGTCGGGTATTGCACGACTCAGTGTCAGACTGCAAGAGGCATTAGGTATGGCTCAAAGCCCTATCCTGGCTAATGGAAAGCTTACCGTGTCTATGGAGCTGCTTTCTCCTGCACGTCGACCTTTAGCATTAACCGCCGATCTAGCCAGTTTCTGGCAGGGGCCTTATGTTGAAGTGAAAAAAGAGATGAAAGGCCGCTATCCGAAGCATCTATGGCCCGATGATCCGGCTAATACGTTGCCAACAAAATTTACCAAGAAAAAGACACTAAACCGCAAAACCTAGCGTAGAGACGCAGGGCCAAGACATTGCCGTAATAATCGATTTATCGGAATAAAGATGACCAAGAAAGAGACCACCAAGAAAACCGTGTCCAAAGCGGGTGCCAACAAAGGCGCGGCTAAAGCTGATTCAAAATCTAAAGCAAAAGCAAAACCTAAGGCTAAGCCAGGTAAGAAACCCTCATCTCGGAAGGCTTCAATTGGCTGGGGTCGCAGAATTTGGTCTATTGGCTGGAAGCTTGGGTTAATCGTGTTTGCTGCAGTCACCATTTACAGCATTTATCTGGATCAGATTATAGCGCGTAAATTCGAGGGCCAAAAATGGCATCTGCCGGCGCAAGTCTTCAGTCGTTCGATGGCGTTATATCCTGGTGCCGCTGTGAGTCATGGACAGATGATTTCTGAGCTTAAGTTACTGGGTTATCGTAAGGTCGCGAACCCAAGACAAGTTGGTGAGTTTTCTGCTTCCAGAACTAAAGTCGATCTCTGGCGTCGGCCTTTTTTGCATCCTCAAGGCGATCAAGCCGAGCAGAGAGTGATGATTGCTTTCGATTCTCAAGGGGTAAGCTCGGTGACACGATCTCTAGATCGTCGTCAGCTGGCGGTGTTTCATCTCGAACCAGTATTACTCGATCGCATCATCACAGGCGATGCCGAAGACAGGGTGTTTGTGAATGCCGATAAGATGCCGACTTCGATTATCGAAGCACTTATTCTCGTCGAAGATAGAAGTTTCTACGAGCATCATGGTATCAACCCATTCGCAATCGTACGCGCATTGATGGTGAATATCAGCGCTGGTCGCACGGTACAGGGTGGCTCGACACTGACTCAGCAATTGGCTAAAAACTTCTTCCTGTCGAGCGAGCGTTCATTGGTGCGTAAGGCTCGTGAAGCGTTAATGGCAATGATCATCGATTTTCGTTATGAGAAAGATGAAATTTTAGAAGCTTATCTTAACGAAGTGTATATGGGGCAAGATAAAGCTCGGGGTGTACATGGAATGGGGCTCGCTGCTCAGTTCTATTTTGGTCGCCCAATTGCGGAGCTGACCTTATCGCAACAGGCCTTCTTAGTCGCAGTGATTAAAGGACCTTCCTACTATAATCCATGGCGTTATCCTGAGCGTGCTCAAGAGCGACGAGATCTGGTGCTAAGACTCTTGATGGAAGGCGAAAAAATCTCAGTGGCTCAGTACCAAGCTGCGGCTGAATCACCTCTGGGACTGAGAAAGTCAGACAAACCGGTACATCAAAAGCTGCCGGCTTTTTTTGCTGTGGTAAAGCACGAACTCGCGAGACGCTTTGGTGACTCACTACTCACTCAGTCGGGAATTAAGATTTACACCACTCTCGATCCTATGGCACAAGATGCGGCTGAAAAAGCAGTAAAGAAAGTGATGCCGCACTTAGCTAAAAACGATAAATCACTTCAGGTCGGCATGGTATTGACGGATAAAGTGAGTGCGGGCATAGCTGCCATGGTTGGCGATAAAGTCCCAAGTTATAGAGGCTTTAACCGCGCGGTGGAAATTCGACGTCCAATAGGTTCACTGATCAAACCTTTTGTCTACGCCACAGCGCTTGGGCAAGCTGATAAGTACAACCTGGCTACCCCACTCAAAGATAAACCCATAACGTTGAAAAATGGTCAGGGGAAAACTTGGTCACCACAAAATGTCACCAGGAAGTTTAGCGGCGAAGTGCCCCTGCTAACTGGTTTCAAGAAGTCGATGAATGTGCCAACGGTTAATTTAGGCATGGAAATAGGCGTGAGTAGTGTTGCAACCACCTTAGATAAGGCTGGCTGGCGAGACAAAATTTCTGAATACCCATCTATGTTATTGGGAGCGGTTAATGGCTCGCCTCTGATGGTGGCTCAGGTGTATCAAACGATCGCGGACAATGGTCGTTATCGTCAGTTATCTTCGATAACCGCTGTGCTAGATAAAGACAATAACCCGCTACCTGTAGCTAAAATCCCCCAGAGTCAGGGGATCGATATAGCGACTAACTTCTTAGTGCAATACGCCATGACTCAAGTGGTTCAATCGGGTACGGCAGCACGTTTAGGCAAGGTATTTCCAAGAACAACTCTTGCGGGTAAGACGGGCACCAGTAATGACACGCGAGACTCCTGGTTCGCAGGCTTCGATGAACGTAATGTCGCCGCCGTTTGGGTGGGGCGCGATGATAACGGCAAGACAGGCCTTTATGGCAGTAACGGCGCCATGGCGGTTTACCAAGATTTCCTTCAAAATCGACCGCCCATTAGTTTGCGACGGACACCCGTTAATGGCGTGGTAAATGGTCATTTCGACCGTGCTACTGGTAAAGCGATGGAAGCGGGCTGTGCTAACACGATTGCGTTACCCGCGTTAAGTGGCAGCTATCATCCAGCGAAAAACTGCGGCGAACCACTATCGTGGTGGCAGAAGATTACTGGTGGCTAATAGGGAGAGGGGGTTGTCAGATAACAATCCCCTTAAATATCTTTTTTGCTTCGGTTCATGAGGCTGAATTAGTATTTGGTTTTATGTCGAATACCAAAACCTTATAGTTATTTATCACCTGCCGTGGGTGCTGTATAAGGATATACGAATGTCGTGAAGGTATGGATGCCTAAGAGCGACCTTAAGTGTAAGCACTTCTGTGACACGCTGGCTCTTGATTTCATAAGAAGTGTCTCTATACGCTCTGCGGTTTCAAACTACCTCCATGTTTAAAGGCCAGTTCGACATCCTGTCTCTCGTTCGAAGAGTATCACTTCGCGATACCTCACCCTGAAACCGAAGCCCACAGCCGCATCTACATCAGGTTATTCATTTCTTCGATTGGAGTTTACGGCTCGTAACTAACTTCTGTCGGATAGGCGGCACTTGTTGCCAAGTGCCGCCCTCCTAAGAACCCAGCGTGCAACTTTCACTGCACTGGGCTCAAGCCTCCACTAAGGCGTGTTACGTTACCCAGCTACCTACATTACATTGCAGCCAGAGCAGGTTCGAACCAAGAATTACGACTTTGCTTTTTCGGTTTCCTCTTAACCAAATAGGCTAGATATTGAGGATCGAATGGCGTGGCAGCACTCCTGATTTTCACATGTCTCTTTATCGGCGTTTGAGCTATCTGAACCAGATTAAAATGGCAGTCCATGTTGGCGATTTTCTGCCAGCCGTGGAATTGCCACCCACCTATGCGATTCATGTAGTATTTTCGACGTACCCAGTCTTTGCTTTTCGTTAGGTGACGCCTTACCGCCCATCGCCATAACAACCAGAAAAGTTGATGGCCTACATAATCGAAAGTTCGCTTTGCCACACAATGACGATAATAATTCGCCCATCCTCTCAGCTTCGGATTCAAAATCTTAATGAGATCGTTTACTGGAATAGTTGCGTGCTTTTTGACGAGTTCGCGTAAGTTACTCAAAAATGATAATACATTGCTCTTACTTGGTTTAATAAGCAGTTTGCCTTTGTACTTCCTAAGATTGAATCCCAGAAAGTCAAAACCATCATCAATATGAGTGACATGCGTTTTCTCTTCAGAAAGTGTTAAGCCTCTTTCTTGTAGAAAACCAATTAGCTGCGGTTTGATTTCGTTAAGTAGGAACTGTTGTGAAGTCCCCGTTATTACAAAATCATCTGCGTATCCGATGAAGTTGACCCTATCACCTGTTTTACGAGCAATAGACTTAACCAATTGTTCTAACCCAGCAAGCGTGAGCAGCATCAGAGTAGGAGATATTATCCCACCTTGTGGTGTCCCTTCTGCCGTTTTATAGAACAATCCTTTGTCAACAAAACCACAACCAAGCCATTGTTTCAGCATTCGTTTATCTAATTGAATGTTATCGATAAGCCATTGATGACCAATCTTATCGAAACAGGCTTTGATGTCTCCCTCAAGAACCCATTGGCTAGAGTTTTTCTGACACAAGCATTTGAAGCATTGCGCGATGGCATCGGCAGTACTTCGGTTAGGTCGAAAACCATAACTGTTTGGGTCGACAATGGTCTCAGAGATAGGCTCTAATGCAAGAAGGTGGAGGGCTTGTTGCGCCCTATCTATCATGCAAGGAATGCCTAGGGGTCTGAGTTTGCCGTTTTTCTTGGGGATATAGATACGCCTGAGCGGTTTGGCTTGATAGCCTTTTCTGCTCAGTTGATTGACCGCCGCCATACAACGGACATCGGTGTTCCAGATGATGCCGTCTATTCCTGGCGTTTTACTGCCTTTGTTTTGAGATACTCGTTTAACAGCAAGAATCTTTGCTGCTCTTGAGTGAGTTAGTATCCACTGCAATGCTTTCGCCTTGCCGTGTTTACCTTCTCGGATTGCTTTTGCAATGCGCATTTGAAGCCTTAATACATGTTGCTTAACCGCCTTCCAGTTAATGGATTGCCATTGAGCATTGTCAGGAGATGCACTAACTTCGTTTGAAGCCATCATTTGCGTTTCTCCTTAAATAAAGTTCTTCAAATCATCTTGCAACGGGAGACCAGCTAGAAGTCAGCTCGCTTTCGCGCCAGATAAAATCAGTATCCGCATCATTACAATGCGGCATTCGCTTTTTCTAGCCTCCTTTACCTGCATGACTATCGGCAGCCTTCGCAGGCCACTTTCCCCAAAGGGAGCAATACAGGCTTACCCTGTTCCGTATGTCGCGCAACGTCAGGTTAGATGCCCACTATAGTGCGGAGAGTTATTTGATCACGAAAGAGCACTGTCCAATCTCTTTCCAACTCTCGTGCCTTTTGGCCACAGCGTATTAACCACTTCCGCTGTTTCTCATATAACGCACCTTAAATGGATTCACTTACGTTCATCATACTGACACCCTAGCACTTACCCGATTGTGGTTATCAGGAGGAACATCCTCTCACGATTCTGTTCCCGTCCAATGGACTTCGTTACATTGTCAGACTCGCTGCTTTATTCAGAGTCTTAGGGTCATCTGGTGATACAGATGGTTCACTCTTATCGCGGTGAACAGCGCTTCATACGACTTCAGGTCGCACGGACATAAATAAGCTAGCTCTAAGGCTTTCTGGTGTAGGTTTTAGCTTTACCTCCGTGTTCTTCGTGGAAGCGAAGCGCTCCGTGGTGATATTACGCTCGAGTTGGAGATGCCCCTTCTGTAGAACACCCAGTGTGGATGTGGCTGCGAGCTTCGGCAGCATGGACGTTGCCGCAGAGCCCACACGGATGTGCTTGCGGCGTTTCGCAGAAGCATCTGCATAGCCCCCGCTGGGAAGCGTTAGGTTGCAATGAAAGGGTCGACCTTCAAACACACTCGCAAATATCAACTCAGCCGGAAGCTAAACAATAAATGTAATCAGTCTTCATTCTAAGATGATTCAGCCTGAGTGGAATAGAGAACTATTTCAATAATGTACATTAAGTCGTCGATCATCTTTGAGGGATTGCAGATCCTTTGCTAATCTTTTGTAAAGGTAGAGGGATCAACCACTGAGGTTAGGCATCATATGGAAAAGTGTTTACTCGTATCAGCATTATCAGCCGTTATCTTTGTTCCATCAGCTGCGGCAATTGAAATTTACAAAGATGATAGAAATGCCGTAGAAATAGGTGGGTTTATTGATGCGCGTGTCATCAATACTCAAGGCGCGACTGAAGTCGTGAATGGAGCATCGCGGATTAACTTTGGTTTCACCCGTGAAATGAGTGATGGTTGGAAGGCGTTTACTAAGTTGGAGTGGGGTGTTAATCCATTCGGTAATAGTGAAATCGTTTATAGCAGTGAAAGTAACTTCGAGTCTAAAAGTGGTGATTTCTTAAATAACCGCCTTGGTTATGTAGGCCTTGGACATGATACATACGGTACGCTCAGTATCGGCAAGCAGTGGGGAGCCTGGTATGACGTGGTTTATAACACTAACTATGGTTTTGTATGGGACGGTAATGCTGCGGGTGTATATACCTATAATAAGGCCGATGGTGCGATAAATGGTACCGGCCGTGGTGATAAAGTTATTCAATACCGTAATGGTTTTGGTGATGTGAGTTTCGCACTGCAAGCTCAACTGAAACACGATACCTTCTTTACTTGTGAGCCAATAGATGGGCTAAGCACAGATTGTGAAGAGCGTTGGTTGGCTAATGAAGAGTCTCAAGAAGTTCATTATGATTATACCTATGGTGGCTCGATCACATATCTGGCGATGGATAAACTGGTGTTAACTGCAGGTGTTAATCGTGGTGAATTTGATGTTTCCTTTCATACGGGTGAGCGGATCACTGCCACCGATATTATCTATGGTGTCGGCGCGACCTGGGGTAACTTCGATGATGATGGCTTCTATGCAGCGGCTAACGTTAATAAGAATGAAAACCACGACACCGATAATATAGGTCGGCTGATTAAAGACTCTTACGGTATCGAATCTCTGTTTTCATACAAGCTTGATAATGGCTTACGTCCATTTATCTCTTACAATATTTTAGATGCTGGTGATAATTACGTTCTTCAACCGAATAGTGCCGACCCTAAGGATGTATTTAAACGTCAGTTCATCGTTGCAGGCCTGCATTATGTTTGGGACACAAACACTGCCCTATATATAGAAGCACGTAAAGATTTCAGTGATTTTACCAGTGCCGATAAAGCGCAAGAGGCCAGAATGGCTATCTCTGAAGATGACGGTGTAGCCATAGGTATTAGATATACCTTGTAAAAAGTCGGCCGAAAATCATCTCTGAATTTTCGGCCATCGACTCTCAAAAAATACCTGATTAGGTTCTAGGTTTTGCTCCTAGCGCCTCGAGCCTTCTTTTTTGGCTTACCCTGTTGCCACAAATATATTCCCGATATCGCCATGATGATCAGTGACAGCGCCACCAAATCCATAAACCAAGGGCCAAGAGAGCCGAAGAATCGGCCGCTATGAATATCTAAAATCACCCTTTCCCAGGTGAGATGGCTTGAGCGGGCTAACAATGAAATTCTGCCAGATTCTGATTGAGCTGCTGGTGTACTTAATGCCTGTGACCAAGGGATTATTGCCAAAGGTTCAGCCTGAGTCCACTCGATAAGTTCATCATCTGCCATAAAGTAACCATCTTGAGTCTTGAGCCAAACTTGGCCATCGAACCCTATGGCTTCTATGCCTCTGGGTAAGCCCATGGAGGCATCTTGTTTCTCCATAAGCTCGCCATCTTTGGAAAGCATATACAGATGGTTATTGTCGATGGCGAGTAAAATATTACCTAGAGTGAGCATGCCTTTAATGGGGGAGTCGGCTTCAACGGCTAGCTGGTGCTGCACCCAGGCTAAGTTATCTGTGCTGGCTAGGCTGAGTGGCTCGGTTTGATAGATTGCAATATTATTTGGTGGGGTGATGCCATAATAGTCTAGCATCCACTTTTGTTGAACTTGAGCGGTATCGATAGATAGATGATTACTGTGGTTGATCACAACACCAGAACTCGCCATTAGCATGATGAATAGGGCGCAGAAAATACCTAAACGCCTATGCCAGGGTCGCAGCTGTTTAGCTAACTTTTTGGCTAGTTTTTGGGCGTGGCTTTTCTGTTTTTGACTATTGTTTCGATGATCGTTTCGATTGTTGTGATGCTTCTGAGTCATTCTTCTAGTCTTAATCGTTTGTCGTTGGCTTAGCCTCCTGCATCACAGCCAAAGCTAAGTTTAACTTTTAGTGACGTGGGCATCTAACCATAATGCGATGCGAGATAATTTTGTCAGTGCTCTGACTGACAGTGTTGCACCTGTGATGCCATCTATGTGCTGATCTAACTTTAGATCGTCCTTTAGTTTGGCCGATTTAAATTGATCAGTAAAGAAATCATGCCTGACTTCATCGCCGCGGCTTTCTCTGTAAACCAGCACCTTAGTTTGTGCAATGGCCTGATCTTTAATGTGTATAGCAACAGTAATGGGAGATTCTTTGCCTATTTCTTCTAAAATCCATACAGTTTCAGATTCTTGTTGCCAGTATCTCAAACGCATTTTCTTAAATCGATGAGCTAAGATCTCTTCGATAACGTCTTGGGCCTCGTCATCGAGCCAGAATACCTTTGCCTTAGGGGTTGGGGCATTAAACGCTTGGCTAATAAAGTCATCAGGTTCTTGGAATACGCTTTTAGCGGCAAGGTTAAAGCTCAGAAAAGAGCAAAAAACGAGTGTGAAGATTGTAATGAGAAAAGAGAAAAACTTCATAAACTGCTCGATGCTAATGAAAGTGTTGGGGACGAGGATTAAATATAGATGAGTGCCCTTTAAAGGGCACTCATTACTGGCAAAATGCCTGGATGAGTTCTAATTAGAACTGGTAACCTACACCTAGGTTAAATCCATCAGCATCTTTAGCGCCGCCAATTTTTTCATAATCAGCTTTAAAAACAACGTTTTCATGTAACCAGTAGTTCACACCAACATTAGTTTGAGTGATCTTAGTATCGTCGCTGTTGCCTGCTTCGTTATCATACTCGTTGTAACGAGCGAATAGACCAAAGCTTTCATTGAAGCGGTAAGATGGCTCTATGTACCAACCATTTTGCTCATTACGACCTAAGTCTTCAGCTTCTTTGCCATCAATATCCCACTGGGCATAAAGGGCTTTAACGGTAAAGTTTTGGATGCTGTAGATAGCGTGAGCAGTCAAAAGCGTTGCAGAAGCAGTATCCACATCGCCAGCGCCTTGAGTTACGTCAGACTGGTACTGAGCAGTAGCAGCTAGCTCAAGACCTACAACGCCTGTGTATTTAACACGTGCTGTGTAGGCGAGTTCAGAAGCATCTGCTTTAGCCACTTTTTGACGACCGCTGCGGATGTTATATGCCTTGCTTCCGTCAGTATCGACTTTAAGACCTGATGTCATAGCAGCGTCGAAAGCCAGACCTGGCGCTGCTTTAACATTAATGGCTGCACCGGCTTCCCACCATGTGGCTGGAAGAATGTTCTTCTCAACTGGGTTACGCTCAACACCGTAGAATGCTGGTGGCTCATGAGTCTCGTTAATGATACCGACTGGCATCAGGAACAGACCCGCTTTACCAGTAAACATCTGGTTGAAATCATGCTCTATATAAGCCTGCTCAAGCTCTACTTCACCTGGTTGACCATCGCCAGAAATTGAGTGCTCAACTTCAAGCTCAGAGAAGAAACGTGTACTTTCGCTGAACTCATGACCGACGAAAAGCACGAAGCGATGGAAATCGATCGACTTTTTATCATTACCTGACTTGTTATCGGTAATGTTGTTGTAGTGAAGCTCACCATAACCACCAATAGTCGTTGCACTCTTTGACTCAGCCGTTGCTTCTACTACGTCGGCAGTTTTCTCGACGCGCTTCTCGGTTTCATCTAAGCGTCTTTCAAGATCTTTCAGCACTTTCTGTTGTTGCTCAATGACTTTACGTAGCTCTTGAGTCTCATCAGATGCGAATGCTGTCTGAGAGGCTAAAATACCAAACAAAGCACTAGCGATTAAGGTTTTCTTCATCATCATTCTCTTCCCTGTTGTTATTAAAGGGTTATTAAATTTGATGCGATTCTATTTAACTGATTGCAATAATGCAAACTATTATCATTTGCTTTTTGATAGAGATCAACAAATGTAAATAATTCGTAAATATTATGGAGGAGGTATTGAAACATGCTAGTGACGGTATTTACTTTGTAAATTAGAGGGATAACCTTCACTGAGACACAAAAAAGGTGAGCCAATGGCTCACCTTTTTTTTAATGTAAATTTTAGTCGTCTTTAGTGGTAAATCAGCTTATCTGACACGTTAAATTCGTATATAAAAATAGCGTCTAAGATATATCCTATAAATTAGCTGAATATAGGCATATTTTCATGGTTAAAACTTGTACGAATAACCCACAGTGACGGTCATAGGCTTACCAGCAAAGTTAGAACCGTGGATCTTAGTGGTGACATATTCAGTATCCAATAGATTTTCTGCCGTCAGGTATACCTCTTGTGCATCAGAGATAAAGTAACGCCCAGAAAGATCGACTATGGTTTTTGACTCGATAAGGTGTTCAGTTTCAATTTCATCTTGCCCTGCTACGGTTCTGACTTCGTCTGTGTAACGAGCCGATAGTGTCAGAGCCCAGTTTTCACTTGTCACACCTGCCGATGCAAATAGGATATTTTCAGGTAGATATGGCAGTTTGTCACCTTCGACAACGTCACCCCAAGGGTCAAAATCTGACTCGAAGTTGTTGGCAAATTCGGCACTGGTATAGGTGTAGGCTAACTTCACTGGGAACTTGATGTCGCCATCGTTATTGAAGTTATAAGCTAGGCTAAACTCGAGTCCTTTAACATCGACTTCACCACCATTGTACTGATCACCAATGTTGTCATCGTCACAGCCTTGTGCAGCAGTACAGTTACCATGCATATTGCTGTAATCACTGTAGAAAAATATAGCTTCAGAGGTTAACGCGCCAGCGTTGTAACGCGCACCAGCTTCATAGTTCCAGCTTTCCTCCTCCTGGCGATCGGCATTACCCGGGGCTGCAGGTGAGAAGCCTTTTTGTACGCCAGCCAAAATTAACCACTCACTGTCAATCTGGTAGCTAGCTGAAAGTGACGGCAACCAAGCCGAGAAGCTATTACTGATATCTTTCTTTGGCTCGCCATCACGGCCTGGGTTTTCTTTACCCCAGTCGATTCGATTGGTGGTGACATCTTCATAGCGAAGGCCGGCAGTGATGCTAAAGTCTCCAAGCTGGATCTTATCCTGCACATACAGGGCTATGGCTTCGGCGCTGTCGACACGGTTAGAGTCGGTGCCTGGAGTACCAGCTTCAGTCATTATCATGACCTGATCTGAGCTCATGGTATAGGTATCGACCCATTGGTACCTGTCCATCTCATCTTCATGATAGCGAGCACCGAAAGCAATTTCGTGATTGTCGGTATACCAGTTAAGTTCAGTCTGTATGCCTTGAGAGATGTAGGCACGATTGTTGGCTTTTACGTCGACTTCAAGATCGCCAGATGTTGGATCTTTATCGAAGTCTGCGGCAATTTGAGTGCCGTCACCACTGATACTTTGACCATTTATCTTGCTAGTCTTGTACCAGTTACGTTTGAAGTCGTTATGGTAAACCGTAGTACCTAAAGTTAAATTGTCGCTAAAGTCTATTATATGGTTAAGCTGGATCTGGGTGTGTTCAGTGTCCATGACATCTTTTTGTGATGCCGAGTAACGAGTATAAGGATTTGCATCGAAATCTTCATTGGTTAAGCCCATGTAAGTTTCGTTTGAGGTCTCATCTGAATATTTGAGCTTCATCTCTAATACTTGATGATATTTTGCATCTTCAGCCGAACGTATGCTGATTTTTGCGAGTGCATCATTTTTCTTAAAACCAGTATCGCCACCCACGCCGTTGATATCACGGAAGCCATCAGCCTGATAGTGATAAACGTCAAATACGCCACCGACTCGCTCACCCTGACCACCTGCATAAGCGTGTAGTTTGCCGAAGCCATCTTGGCCTGCTGCGACATCGATTTTGCCTGCTAAGTCTTCTTCTGGGATCTGGCGTGAAAGTAAGTTGATCACACCACCTGTGGTGCGCGGACCATATTTGACTGTCGAACTACCTTTGAGGACTTCGATAGATTGCATTCTTCCCGATGTCGGAAAGTAATACGCTGCAGGGGATGCATATGGTGCTGGTGCCGCAAGCACACCATCTTCCATGATGGTAATTTTTTCAGTACGATTTTGGCCTGTACCGCGCATGCCTATATTAGGTCTAAGCCCGTAACCATCTTCTTCTTGGATATAGACACCTGGAACACTGGAGAGTGTGCGCATGATATCTGAATACTTAAAGGTCTCTAATTCGGCTTCGCTAATCTGATGTGCACTACCTGGAACAGTGTTTAGTGGGTTGTTCTTGCCGAAGATGCTGATCTGTTCCATCGGCTCTGTTGAAGCGCTTTCTTGAGAAAATGCAGGCGTAGATAGGGCTGTTAGTAAAGCTGTCGAAAGTAAACTTAAAGATAAAGTTTTAAGCTGCGGCATAAGTACTCCATTGCGCAATACACGAGAGAGAAACCACTGATTAACCATTTTTAGCAAATCTTTATAAGAGTGATTCTCATTTGCGTGTGCATCCTAATACTTAACGCTTAAAATTAACTTAATTTGGTTTCTCTTTACATTTGTTAACATAGATTAAACCTGTGTGGGTATGGGTGATCTAAGTCATCGGGTGAGTGTTTTACGTTAAGTGATATAGAATGTGCTCAGATTTGAAATACCGATATAACATTAGAGTAAATATGTTCCTAACACCTTATTTTAAAAAAGAAAATCAGACTTTATCTGTCACGCAGATTCAGGCCAGCAATTTTGCTAAGGGGGTCGCTCAAGACTTTAACCCTATCCATAGTGTTGGTGCTAAGCGTTTTTGTGTGCCTGGCGACCTGCTTTTTTCATTGGTGTTAGGTCAGTATGGTTTAAGCCAGAAAATGGGGTTTAACTTTACTGGAATGGTCGGTGCAGGCGTTGAGTTGCAGTTTCCAGACTCTGTGGAGCAAAAGTTTGAGATTAGGGATGATAAAGATAAGCTCTACCTTAAAGTCAGTCGCCATGGTGATGTGAGCCGATGTGAAGCTCAACTTGAATCATTTATTCGTAGTTACGTCGCTTTTTCGGGTCACAATTTTACTCATGTGCTAGTGCCTATGATGGAACAGCACCAAATGATGATCAACCCGACACGCCCTCTGGTTATCTATGAAAGTATGTCTTTTGATCTGACGAGTCTAGATTTTGAAGAGGTGAGTCTGTCATTGGTTGGACAGGAGCTTAAAATCGATGGTAAACGTGGCGATGTGACCCTGAAATTTGAGCTGCATAGCGGTAGCAGCTTAGTGGGAACCGGTATTAAAACATTGGTGATGAGTGGTCTACGTCCTTACGATGCAGAACAAGCCAAAACCATGGTTGCCGATTATGAAAGCTACCGCTCTGACTTCGAAAAAGCTTAACGTTTAGTTATCGCTATTTAAGCACTCTATTTTCAATAGAGTGCTTAAATATAGTGTTCAATATTGTGCTCAATAAGAGTGTAGCTATCAAGTTTGTGCACTCTCGCCTGCTTAAAACCACGTTCATAATTAACTCTAGATGCAGAAAAAAACCACACTCAAATAACAGATGATCAAAGTGTGATCTGACAGCTTGTCGGCTTTATCGCGATCATGCATGCTGTGTCTCCGCTAAAATAGCACCACTTGTTCTATTTTAGCAATCCGTTCGGATGAAGGTAGCAGGAGAGTGGGGAATCGCCCCCACACCGACGAGGCAAGTTTAGCTTATTGAAAAATGGCTAGACCACTCTTTCAGGTGCCAATTGTGATTGGCGTGGACTGCTACTGGACGAGCCTCTGGAGAGATCGTCGATAGCTTTTCTTGAAGCTAGTACACGGCGCCGAAGGCGAAAGTGTTTAAGTGATTAATTTACTTAGACGCGAAACGCTCAGGCAAAAGGACAGAGGAGAGGATGACTGCATAGCTCTGTCGTTTGTCTCTATAATGTTTAATTAGCAGATGCTAATTAGCTTTTTATATTGCGTCCGGCTGCGGCGCGTTACAGCCATTTCTTGTTCAATTCCGTTTATTAATTTAGTTGTTTAATAATCGAGAACTGCAATGAACTTTGAATCACTTCTAGTTGAAATTAATGCCCTGGTTTGGGGGCCTATTACTCTCTGTTTACTGGTCGGTACTGGTTTATACCTCACCATCAGACTGAAACTTATTCAGGTATTCTACCTGCCTTTTGCGTTGAAACTCTTGTTTAAACCCGCCACAGGTAAGGGAGACCTCTCCTCTTTCGCCGCGCTCTGCACCGCGCTATCAGCCACTATTGGTACGGGTAATATTGTCGGTGTCGCCACTGCGATTAAGATTGGCGGTCCCGGGGCGCTGTTTTGGATGTGGCTCGCGGCATTTTTCGGCATGGCCACCAAGTATGCCGAATGTATGTTAGCGGTGAAGTATCGCACTACAGATGCCAGAGGCCGGATTGCTGGCGGCCCTATGTACTATATCGAGCGAGGTTTAGGGCTGAGCTGGCTGGCAAAAATATTCGCCGTATTTGGCGTCGCAGTGGCCTTTTTCGGCATTGGCACATTCGCTCAAGTTAACGCCATCAGTGATGCGATGACCATAGCCTTCGATGTGCCAACTTGGGTGACCGCTGTGGTATTAACCCTGTTGGTGGCCGTGGTGACATTAGGGGGCGTGACCCGTATTGCCAGTGTGGCTAAAAGGTTGGTGCCTAGCATGGCACTGGCTTATATCACCGCCTGTCTAGGAATATTGTTTAGTTTCAGCGAGCAGATTTTACCGGCATTTGATCTGGTGATCACTTCAGCCTTTACCCCTATCTCTGCCGCAGGCGGCTTTCTTGGGGCCACCGTAGCGCAAGCACTGCAAATTGGTATTGCTAGAGGGGTATTCTCCAATGAAGCTGGGCTCGGTAGTGCCCCCATTGCCGCCGCTGCCGCGAAAACTGATGAGCCTGTAGAGCAGGGGCTGGTGAGCATGACCGGCACCTTCTTCGATACTATTATCATCTGTACCATGACAGGCTTGGTGTTAATTATCACCGGTGTGTGGAGTGGTGATGCCGCGGGAGCCGCGATGACCAGTGCCGCCTTTATGGCAGGAAGCTCTCCCATTGTTGGCCAATATGTGGTTACCATCGCCTTAGTGTGTTTCGCATTTACCACCATCTTAGGTTGGCACTATTATGGTGAGCGTTGCTGGTATTATCTAGTGGGTGACAGAGGACTTAGGCTATATCAGGGGATGTTTTTATTTCTGATTGCCGTCGGTGCTTTTATCAAGCTCGATATGATCTGGCTGCTCGCTGATACCGTTAATGGCTTGATGGCGATCCCTAACCTGATCGCGCTATTAGGGCTCAGACATGTGATCTATGGCGAGACCATGAGCTATTTCTCTAGGCGAGAAACAAGGGCGGTAGTTGCATAATAAAATGATCACAATACGTTCCTAGCACCTAGGTACTAGGAACGCACTTTCGTGTCTTTAATCGCTCTTTACTTAAGCATTTTTTTGCCACAAATTAGCGTATGATCCCGCTTCTAAAAACTGCAGCTGATTACGGGTGACTCCCCGATTGCCAAGTATGGCGGTTTGCTTTATTTTAGACTCTCAAAACTGAAACTTAATAGATTAGATTAGCCAGTTTATATCCAGTATAAACCGGGTTTGTAGTGATCTGTTGCCGTGAGTATCGGCAATGTTTGGATAAGGAAAAAGATGTCAAGCTTGAATCGAATTGTGCTGATAAATACGCACCTACCTGGCGTAGTTGAACTCGCCCTCGATGGTCACACCAATATTTGTGGTACGAACGCCTCTGGCAAGACCACATTACAGCGCTTAGTGCCCGTCTTTTATGGTGAGTATCCAAGTCGCGTCGTGCCGTCTACACGAGACAGTTTTGAGCGTTGGTATCTGCCCCATGACTCTAGCTTTATCATCTATGAATATAAGCGTGCCGACGGTCTGCTTAACCAAGCGGTATTGGCATCGGCTGGCGATGGTAAAGGGGTTAATTATCGCTTTATCGGTAAAGGTTTTGAGCTTGATGATTATATCAAGACAAAGCATGGCGATAATATTCAGTGCTTTACCATGGCAGAGCTTGGCCGTGAGATGAAACGTGCTGGCGTCGCTGTGACCAACTTGCTTAACACGCGTGAGTTTAGGGCGATTATCCAAAACGATAGAGCCTTGTTGAGCACGGGGAGTAATCGCACTGAGTTACGTAATTATGCGCGTCAGTTCTCCTTGTGTGAGGCTGAGCATTCATTACGTCATATCGAGAAACTCGCCAAAGCAGTACATTCGAAAGAGGGCAAGATGGAGACGATCAAATCGATGATCGCCGCTATTTTGGAAGAAGATGGCGTTAATCCGCCCAGTTCACGTATTAATCCACAGCAAGTTGAATCTTGGATCAAAGAGAGCCAACTTATTCAGGGCTTTGAGCTGATCCGACCCGAATTTGAGAAATTAGAGCAAGAGTTCGACCAACTGCTCAGTACTGAGCAGCGGCTCGCCAGTTTACGTCGTGGTTACAGCAAAGATGAAACCGATGAAATTGAAAGGCAAGAGCATCACCAAGACTTGTCTAAAGCGCTAAACGCCAAGTTAAGAGAGCTAGATGACCATTGGAAAGAGCAGCGTGATGAGCTCAACTTAGACTTGTCGGCTGCAAAGGGTGATGTTGCCAAGTGCGAATATGAACTGGACTCGATAGAAGATCAACATGCCTCTTTTCAAGATGCTGAAATCGAACGAGCTAAGTTGGATCTTGAGCAGCTGCCAAGCTGGCGTGGCACACTAGAAAACTTATCTGAACGACATAAATTACAAACCGAAAAGCACCAAGATATTGAGGCGGCTTATAATGCTCGCCGTAGCAAGATTGGTGAAGGGCTTAACCGAGAGCTGGAAAACTTGCATCAAGAGCAAGACAGTTTAAGAGAGTCTCGTGATAAACAGCGTGAACAAGGCCGAGCGGAGTTAGCTTCGTTAGAGGGCCAATGGCGTGAGGCTACTGACAAAGGGCAGTCTACATTCAGTGAGCAAGGGTATCAGCTTAAGCTGTCAGCTGCTGAGCTAAAAGTGCGGGTGGATAGCGTCACTTACTCGGAAGAGGAAAAGCTGGCGCTAGCTATTTTCGATGAGCGAATTACCGGTGCAGATGAAGAACAAGAAGCGTGTAATGCCAGGGTAGATCGTTTTACTACTGAAGATCGCAAGCTTCGCGCCAAACGTGATCAAGCCAATGAAAGTCTTCGAGTAACGGGTATTCGTGTCACTGAACGTCAAAGTGAGCTCGAAGAGCTGCATCATATCCTGTTCCCTCAGTCACACACCTTGTTGGAGTTTTTACGCAAAGAAGCTAATGGTTGGGAAAATACCCTCGGCAAGGTGATCAATTCAGAATTGCTGCATCGAAGCGATCTGCACCCTGCTATTTCAGGGGAAAACCTCGAAGCACTTTACGGCATAGCGTTAGATCTCAAAGCAATCGATTCACCAGAGTATGCAGCGTCTGAGCAAGAGCTACGGATCAAGCACGCCAACGCCGAAGAGCTGCTAGTCAGTGCTAAAGAGCTACAAACGGAAGCCGAAGGGCACCTGGTTGCGGTCAATGCTGAACTCGATGTTATGGCGCGCGAGCTTACTTTTTCTCGTACAGCCTATAAAAATAGCCGCGATGATCTGCGCCGTTTGTTTGATGATAAACGTGCAGAGCAGGAGAAGATTCAGCTTGCCTTGAACGAGCGGAAGTCGGCTTCACAAAAGCAGTTAGCACGACTCGATAATGAGTTAAAACAGTTAAAGCAACAGCAGCAAGAGTGGCTGGAAGCACAAAAAGAGCAAGCGTTAGAAGCGCGCATGGAGAAAAATGCCTACTGGCAAGAGGTCGTTGGCGCGCTTGATAACCAATTAGGCCAGATTAAAGCCAATATTCAAAATCGGCGAGACCATGCTAAGAGTGAACAAAAAGCGTGTGAGCTGTGGTATAAAAATGAGCTCAAATCTCGCGGGATTGATGAAGCTACAATCGTTGCACTTAAAGCCGAAATTCGCACACTTGAAGCAAATATCAGTAAAGCCGAGCAGCGTCGTAGCGAAGTGTTGCGCTATGATGATTGGTACCAACATACTTGGCTGAAGCGCAAGCCTAAACTGCAAACAGAGCTGAGTACGGTTAAGCAAGCCACATTAGCATTAGAGCAGCAGCTTAAATCTAAATCAAATGAGGTTAAGGCGCAGCGGAATGAGCTAGATGCTAAGCGTAAATCCTCTGATGCGGTGCAAGTTGAAGCCTCTGAGAATTTAACTAAGCTGCGCAGTGTGATGCGCAAACTCACAGAGCTAAAGCTTCCTGCCAATAATGAAGATGCCCAAGGTGGATTGAGTGAGCGCTTACGTCAAGGTGAAGATCAGCTATTAAAGCGTGACTCATTACTAGGGTCTGTGAAGCAATATGTGGAGCATTTTGACTCTGTTATTGCCAGCAAGTCTGGATCGAGTTTGTCAGAGTTCTGGGAGCGAGCGCGTGAAGAGTCTAGCTTCGTTAATGACAAAGGCATTCGGATTATCGACTACCGCAAACTGGTCCCGCAACTGGAACAACTACTCAATGTTATGGTGCCGCAATCTATGATGGCACTGAGAGAGCAAGGCCGTATTTTCGGTGTTGATCTAACTGCTTACTATGATGTACTTGCCGATATCGATCGCCGTATTGCCACTCAAAGTGCGCGTATCACCCGAGAAGTCGGCGAAGAGTTGTTCCTCGATGGTGTTTCGGAGTCAGCGGTTAAGATCCGCTCGCGTATTAGTGAACTTGAATTTTGGCCTGAGCTCGAAGCATTTGTTAAAGCGTTCCGTCAATGGAAGGCTGATGGCTTTAATGAGCTTCCGGGTGAGGATTACACCAACAGTATGCGTCGTGCTATCGACATCATAGGTCGCGCCGCGTTATCTGGCGGCATATCAAAACTGCTTGAAATTGAACTGCGCTTAAAAGAGGGGAATAGCGACCTTATTATCCGCACCGATAGACAGTTAAATGAATCATCGAGTCACGGTATGGCTTACCTTATTTTATGTAAATTCTTGCTGGCGTTTACTCGTCTTTTACGTGGCCGAGCAGAGGTGACGATTCATTGGCCTATAGATGAGCTGGGTACACTGCACCATGCGAATGTCAAAAAGATATTCGATGCCTGTGAAAACAATAATATTTCAGTATTGGGCGCATTCCCTAATCCAGAGTCTGAGGTACTGAGTTTGTTTGCTAATCGCTACATTATTAATAAGCAGACTAAAAAGCTGCAGGTTGTTAAACCACAAATCAATCCTATTGCCGAAAAACTTAGCAAGCGACGAACTCAGGAGGCGGTGTAATGAGCCAAGATAGCGAAACGACCTTAGTGGGGACGAGTGCGCTTATTGAGCGTTTACTTAAAGGTCAGTTTATCTGTCGAATCACAGATGAAGATGGTTGGCGAGCGCTGAAAAACCCAGATACCCGCGAGCGAGTCGAGACCTATTTAAATCAGATTAATCGCACTATCGGATCGGCGAGTGAGGGCGAAGTCTTCTTCTGTGGTTATCAGCAGCTCGGTGATCGTGAGCGTAAGGTGATCTCGTCACAGTTTAAAGATATCTGTAACGCACTTATTCCGCTGGTGGAGTGGCTGGTGTTAGTACAAGAGGGCAGTGGTCAAGATGCCCCCTTATCTGAAGGCGTGGCTGTGAGACTCACTGAGTTGCAGACCCGGATTGAGGACACCCCCGCGTTTCGTGAACAACTGGCTAAGATCAGCCATTATCGCCTGTTTGGCTCAACTAGCAGTAATGTCGATGCACAGATAAAATTGGTCTTTAAGCGATTAGTCGAGCTAGGTTATTTAACTAAACCGAATGCCGAGAAACAGATCTTTATCGCCACAGGTAAGCTTGATTACCTGTATGAGGTTATTCGCTTTATCGATGAGACCGAAGGATTGAGTCTGGAAGCTCAGGCCGAAACCGTGACGCAAAGGGATCTGATCTAATATGAGCAGCAATTTACATCAAGCAGGGGTTAAGCTACTCAAGCAGCTTGGCCGGCATGCAGAACTGGTGATGGATGTTTATCTTTCAGGGTCAGTCTCGGAAGATGAAACCAATGCTGCTGCAATAGATAAACTGCGTAAAAGTGATATTTTATGGCGTCCGGAAGCTGAGCAAGAGTTAAGACTAAAGCGTTCGGTACGTGCGCTACTTGAAGAGGCATTGAGCGACGAACGTAATCGCCAAATTGACTCTAATGTAGGTAGTTCGCTGGCCAGCATTAAAACTTTAGCCGCGCATTATAAGGAAGCGCGTCATAACATTGATTATGCCGCCTCTGAGGCTTATCTTGCGGATCTAAATGAACATGTTTATAGCTTTGCTGACGGGCTCAGGTATTCCATTCGGGTGCTATGGAGTCGCATTAACAATGAGTTTGGTTACGTAGGCACTATTAACGCCAAAATTCGTGAGAATGAACTGGCCCAACAGCAGGTGACTGAACTGCTCAACGGATTGGAGATGTTCCAATTTAGCGAGCTGGGTGAGATTGCCGGTGATATTCGTGAGCTGAGAAAACTCTTGGTTACCACGTTACAAGAGACCTTGAGCGACTGTACTCAGGAATTAAGCGTGGTACAGGGGCGCTTGCTTGAGCTGTTAGGCCGGTTCCGTCAGATTCGTGGCCGCACACGCCTGCTTAAGGGCTGGTTGCTCTATACCGATCTTCATCCTGACTATAGACCTGCTGATCATGTTAGCCATAAGCAGTTACCTAGGTTATTTAACTGCGCCGAAGCGCTACTGGCTCCTGCCTCGGTTGACATTCATAGCACCTTATATGAACCTGAGCTGTTTGAGATCGTATCGAATATTAAGCGCATCGACAGGCTTAATGCTGGACAAACTATCGCTGAGCAAGATACCTCGCTTTTGCTAAGTCAATCTGAAGATTTTGCTATTCCCGATAATCCGCTTAAACTCGCGGTCGATGAGTATTTTTGTGCTGTGATTGATTCAGGTAAGAGCCAATCAGCACTCGAGTATTTAGATGAGCAAGCACTGGACTGGGATCGTGAAAGCTGGCTATATCAGGTTATCTGCGGGTATGAGGGGCTACCAGAAGAGCATAGACAATATTTTGAACTCGAATCGATAGGTGAGCCAGACCCGGTATACACAGGTAACTTTGTTATTCGAGATGTTGAACTGTGGCTCGCTTAACTAAGGTTCACGCAAATTTAATTAGCAATGTGCTGAAAAAATGCAGTGCCAAGGTGTCTTATAACCCAAATTGGCAAAAGATTTACGCTGAACTTGAGGTGGGGAGCCCTGATGAGTCCACGCGGTATTTGTTGTTTACCGCCGCTCAACGGCATCAGCTGAATGAGATGTCAGCAGCTTACTTTGGATGCTCACTACTGATGACCTCTTTTAAGGGCTCTCGCAAGGAAGTTTCGCACTACAGTCGTGATGACAAATTGGCGAGTATTAAGCCTGATGAGCAATATTTACTTATCAAACCCCAGCCTTTATTTACTGCAGTTGCATCCGATCTCGCTCTCAGAGTGCCGCTAGATCAGATCATTAAGTTACTTGAGTCACCGGATAACACTATTACGCATGTGGTTGTCGTTGAGAATTTAGATGCATTTGATTACTGGAATGAGTTTTCGGTTACAGCTGACTTAAGACAGGCTTTAGTAGTGTATCGAGGCCATGACGCTTTAGCTAAAGGCGTTAAGGTGTTACTGCAGCGATTACCTAAGACGATTGAGGTGGTTGCGTTTGTCGATGTCGATCCTGACGGTATCAAAATTGCGTTAACCACACCTAAGGCAACCCAGATCTTATCCTCCGATTTCAACTCATTGTCATTATTAATAAAGTCATCTAGCTATAGCAAAGATTTTGATAAGCAGCACAAGGCCGTCAACTATATGCAAAAGCACCCAGATCACTGGCCTTCACTACAGCAATTTATCATCGAGAGACGAGTCAGCATTAAGCAGCAACATCTACTTGCTTTTGAAGTTCCTTTAATAATGCACAATAGGAAATCATAAGTACAAATACAATCGCTAAATATTAGCCGTTACTCTAGTCGCTTTGACGGCTTTCATTTTGAACACAATTCATCATGATCACCCTTTACTTACCACCTGTATAGCTATGCATACTGCCTTTGGGTGTTAAGTTGGTTGTATTGACTGGTCTCTTGCTCTGATTTGGATTTATTAACTGTCTATTTGGGCGTAGGGTTTTATTTTGTGTTAACTAGTTGGTGGTTATGTAAAATTTTAAACCTGCTATCACCCCTTGCTTCCCTTTATGTACAAGTAAACATAGTCATTACAGCTTTCGTTACTTTTTTGTAACTGTTTAGCCCATCTCGATAGTGGTTGAAATTGTGTTCAGCATGATTCACTATCTCTGTCCACAAGCGGGGTAGAACCCCAAATATAAGCATCGACACAGATGTAAAATGAAGAAAGCATCCAACAATGAGATGCTGAATTGAAGGCAGGCATATGACTAAATCACTCTCATCGCGGATCTTTATTGGTCTGTTCTCCGGATTAATTTTCGGCTCTATCATTCAATACCTACTTGGAGATGTTAGCTTCTTCTCCGGCACCGTGGTCGAAATAGCTTCAGGCGTGGGAACCATGTTCGTCAGTATGATCATGATGCTTGTTGTGCCATTGGTATTTGTCAGTATTGTCTGTGGCGTACTCGAACTCAAGGACCTGAAAAGTTTTGGCCGTTTAGGCGGTAAGACATTCGGTTTCTATATTATTAATACCGTAGTGGCTATTTTTGCGGCCTTAGCCGTGGCGTTACTGCTCCAGCCTGGACTCGGTGTCGATATGTCTGGTGGTACTGGTGCAACAATTACCGCAACCGAATTGCCAAACTTAGTCCAATTAATTGTCAACATAGTGCCAAATAATCCAGTGGCTGCGTTTAGTTCGGGCAATATGTTGCAAGTGATCTTCATGGCACTGCTTGTAGGCGGTGTGCTTAAGTCATTAGGCAATGCAGCCCCTATGCTGGTGCAAGGATTCCAGGAAGGCAACAAGCTGATGATGAAGCTTATCACGGTAGTGATGCTACTGGCGCCTATCGGTGTTTTCGCCTTGATGCTGAAACTTGGTGCGACGCTGGAAGCTGGTGTGTTCCTCAGTGTGCTTGAGTACGTCATTGTGATTGTTGGACTACTATTGCTTTGGATATTCGTTGTTTACCCGATGGCTGTTGGCGCGTTCACTCAGGTATCAGCCAAAGAGTTTCGCGCTAAGACCCGTGAACAGATCCTGTTCTCGTTATCTACGGCAAGCTCAAATGCCACGATTCCCGTGACCATGCGTACCTTGACTGAAAAATTAGGTGTTAAGCGCTCTGTTGCAGGTTTTGGTGTGCCACTCGGCGCGACCATGAATATGGGTGGGGTTTCCATCTATATCACTATCGCTATCTTCTTCGTGGCAAATGCGTTTGGCGCCCCCATTGCGATGGAGCAACTGCCTGCACTGCTATTTAGCATCTTCCTGCTTTCTGTCGGCGCTGGTGGTGTACCTGGCGGTGGCATGGTGATGATTGGTGTGCTTATCCATCAGATGGGCTTACCGGTTGAAGCATTTGCGATTGTAGCTGCTTTAGACCGCCTTATTGATATGGTGCTCACTTCATGTAACGTTGTTGGTGATGCGGCTGTGTTGACTATTGTTGATGCTACTGAGCAGGCACATGCGGCAGCAGAACAAACATCAAACGCTCAACAAACTCAATCATAAGAGACTAAACAGGCTTAACTAGCCTGTTCAGTGCTTTTTAAACAAGCCCATAGAGCATCGCTCTGTGGGCTTTTTTATTGGCTATGAATGATGGGTATTATTGATATCTGGAGAGGATTTTCTGGTACCGGCTTTGGCTTTCTTTTTTAACCGGGAGCTTGATCTTATCGATTGCATTTTGAAATCGTGAAATTAATTTGGGATCCACATCTTTACTGAAGGCATAGTACAGTTCGCTCTCCTTTAACGTAAAGACCGAAGTAAATTGATTATTTGGTAAGTTGGAATTTGCGATATACCAACGAGCGACATTTTCTTCATAAGCCCATAGCTGAATTCGTCCTTTATTGAGCATTTTGACTAACGACTCGGCACTATGAGCTTGTCTAATCTGTTTATTTGATACCCCAAGTGAAAGCAACAGTTGTTCGCCAATATCATCTTTAATGGTACCGATAGAGTAGTTTGCGAGCTGGTCTATCGATTGAATCTCAATCTGATTTTCAGTTAATGCGAGCAGAACGATTTTGGTACTTGTGATTGGCCCAGCCCATTCAAATAATGGTTCACGTTCTTGGGTTCTGGTTGTTGAAAATAATACATGATTAGCACCTTTTAGTAGCATTTTATAGGCTCTTGGCCAAGGTAAAAGACGGATCTTAGCCACTTGTCGCTCTATTTCATCCTGCTGGAGGACTTCATCAAGCAGATCGATGGCAATGCCTTTAAGTTCACCATTCTCTAAGTAGTTATAAGGCGGATATGATTCGGTGAGGTACTCAATTTTAGCTAATGCTGAGGGATGTTCGGCAAATGCCATTTGAGATAAAATGCAATATAGGCAAGCTGATATCAAGAGCTTCATAATTCCGCTCGTTAACTAAGTGCTGAGTTAAGTGTAGCAAGGCTGTCGCCATTAGATTGATGCCGATTAATTTCCTTCCAGTGAAAGTGAGTGATTTTTAGCACTTGAATTGCTATATTTTCAAATTGTTAAAGTAAAATTAGTTAAGGATGGTCGATGAGGATATTGATACTTTTGTTGATCTGGGTTCAACTTTCAGCCTGCTCTACTGCTGATTTTTACACTAGTAGTTGTGATTTCGTGACCAGTGCTGCAGAGAGTCAACAGGTGTGTGAAGAGCGCCTGAGCCGCCCTGGAACCGTTGAGCTGGAGAGTAATCGTAAAGTATCAGATGACACTGTGCAGGGGATATTGGGAGTGGTTTTTGGCTCGCTAAGTCGATTACTATCAAGTGATGAAGCCAATAATAACCCTTGTCTATAGTTTTTATATCCGACATCCCATATTCGGTACAAGTCGAGTCGCGTGCTATCACGTGATGAAGTCAGTAATAAACCTTGTCTATAGTTTTTATATCCGACATCCCATATTCGGTACAAGTCGAGTCGCGTGCTATCACATGATGAAGTCAATAATTAGGCTAACCATAAATATCGGCTTCAATCATTAAACAGAAGCTGCCTGTTACCTTCCCTCGTACCTACTTCCTAGGTTTTTATTGCTAGTTACTTATCTTTAGTGATCCTTCGACTCAGTGCACTTTGACTGATCCCTAGCATCTGTGCCGCCGCGGTTTGATTATTGGCGGTGCGGCTCATGGCTTCATCAATCAAGGCTTGACTCAACTGGGCGAGGGTTGGCAATTTTTTGGGGAAGTTCAAGGTATCTGTTTGGTGGCTTCCTTCCGGTTTCTGCTCATTGATCGCCTCCATAAATGGCGTGATATTGAGTTGAACACCATCACTGCGACTTACACCATCAAATACCATGCCTTTAAGCTCGTGAAGGTTTCCAGGGAATTGATAGTCTGCCAATTGATTAGCAAGATTACTGGGCTGTTGAGGTGCTTCAAGGCCCATGTCATGTGCTGCTAGTTGTATAAAATGGTTTATGAGCATAGAGAGATCAAGTTTTCGCTCACGTAAAGGTGGCAGCTTGATCTTATGAGATCTAAGTCGGTAAAGAAGATCGCTACGGAACTTGCCATTTTTATTGAGCACAAGCAGATCGTGCTGGGTTGAGGCTACAATTTTACAGTTAACGGGATAGGGGCGATCGCTGCCGACGGGGTAATATTGTTTATGTTCGATGACATCGACAAGTTTAGCCTGAGCTTCCAGTGGAAGATCGCCTACCTCATTGAGGTATAGAAGCCCTGATTGTACTTGATGTAGGGCACCTGCTTGAGCCGATACCTGACCGTCGTCATGGGTGGTGAGCTGACCAAAAAGGTGTAGCTCAAAAGCACGGGTATTGATCCCTGCAAGATTGACGTTGATAAATGGAGCATCATTACTAGTGAGTTGATGGCAAGACTTGGCAAATTCATCTTTTCCTGTACCACTTTCGCCATAAATAAGAATAGGCTCCGGGCTGAGTGCGACGGCTTCTAAATAGCGAAACTGATCCAGTAATACGGGCTCACAGGTCAGGATATTGTTGAATGCTTCAGGTTGGCTCAGGGTACGGCTCAAAAAACTCTCTTTAATTCTCAGGTAGTTTCTCTCAAGTCCTACGACCTCAAGGGCTCTTCGCACCGTGCGAGAGAGAACATCGACATTATCTGTTTTGATAAAGTAGTCATAGGCACCATTTTTGATACAGCGAACGGCAGTGTCAACTTCGTTCACGCCAGTGACTATAATGACGCGTGTTTTAGGAAAGTGTGTGCGGATCATCTCCAAGATGGTCTCACCAGAATGAAAGGGCATGGTGAGATCGAGTAGCACTAGGGCGTAGTCACCGATTGCAAGGCGGTTCTCGACCTGTCTGCTGTCCACACAGGTGTCGATGTGAGCTTCAGGGACAAGGCGGTTAAGTGTGATCGCTAAGCTTCTAAGCCATGAGGGCTCATCATCAACCAAGAGAATATTTCTCGCTAACTTCACAGGTATTGCTCCAAAGGTTGTGAGGTGGGGAATACAGGTGCCGAAGAAAAAACGATTTTGATGCTAGTACCATGGTCAAGCCTTGAGGAAAATTGCATCTCTGCTTGGTGCTCCTTAATAATTCGACTACAAACAGATAAGCCTAAGCCACTGCCGCCACATGAGCGTCTGGTGGTAAAAAATGGCTCCGTGATCCGTTGCAACGTTGCGCTGTCCATACCCGATCCTGTATCACTCACAATAATAAATACCTTGTCATCACAGATACCCGTTTCAATTGAGATGATGTTCCTAGTCTCATCATCTGCAGCGGTTGGGTTGCATGCGTGACAAGCATTTTGTATGAGGTTTATCATCACTTGATGAAGTTGTTGTGCGTCGCCCAAGATCACTGGTGAGGGCTCTGACAGTTGAATGTTTACTTTAAATATTTTTGTCTGGTTAGCGGTTAACCTCAATGAAACGCTAACGATATCATTGAGATCAATGGGCTGATGTTCATTGCTAATATTGGGCAGAGCGTATCGCTTAAGATCATTAACGATCCGGCTAATTCTGTTTGCTCCCTCTTCGATTGTGATACTGCTTTGGTTGAGCTCAACCAAAGCATGTTGAGGCTCTAGGCCAGCAACGAGCCAGAAAGGGTTCTGCTTTTGATAAGAATTCGCCGCCAGTTGGAGATCTTTTAATGCGTCATTAAAAAAGGCTATGGAGTGAATAATAATGCCGGTTGGGTTATTTATCTCATGAGCGATGCCCGCAGAAAGCTCACCGAGGGATGCCAGACGGCTCGCCTCATCATTAGCTTGCCTTAAATTGTGTTGCTCCGTTGCCTCCTCAAGTAAGATCACCGCTTGATCATCACCAATAAAGTGGATTTGAAGCTGCCAAAATTGTGCACGGTAAATCATATCTGCGATGAGTGAATTTTGGCTATCTAGCACTTGGGTTAAACTGTTGCTGAGTGTGAAAGAGCCACCATTGAGAAAGAGAAACTCACTACTGGTTAAGAGTTCGTTGTTATTATCGTTACTCCATAGTCTTTCACATTCACGGTTTAACAGTGTTACGCCATGGGGGATCCCGTCGAGCACAGATTGAAACTGTTTTGACAGATTAGATATCTGATGTTCAGCCCTTTTTCGCTGCGCTAATTCAAGATTAAGCGCTCGAGTGCGTTTTTTTAAACTTAGGCTGACAAACCCTGTGAATAGCATGCCAATAGCAGAGATGATGCTGACTATAATGGCTAGCCAAAACATCTTCTGCTGTGTGTTGGACAGATCGACCTTTTCTCGGCCGGTACCAAACCATTTATTGATGAGCCTGTCATACTCTCCCGAGAGCTTAAGTTGCCTTAGGGCATCGTTTATCTTGCCCATAAGCTGTGCATTTTTAAGGTTGCTGACAAAATTAAAGGCACCATAAATCAGTGGGTCGCTAGAGCTTCTAATTGAAGGGTAATGGGGCAGTAGTCGCCTAGCCACGAAATTTTCAGCTATCACCACATCAACTTCGCCGGCGATAAGCCGCTGAAAGCCCGTTTCATACAAATCTACATCGACGCGCTCAAATTCTTGAGTCTGGCCTGTGATATAAACATCAACAAATGCCTCTTTTTTAATGGCGACTTTTTTGCCTGCTAGGTCATGCCAACCGTGTATAAATGCCTTACCTTGCAGAGTGTATGCTTTAGCGTAAGTCGCATAGATGGGATCTGATTGGCTCAGCTTTCTATCTATAGTGACAGGGCTGACTACTGCGATAACATCAATGGGGCTGGTGTCATCATGAACATCGGTTAACAGTTGCTGGAATGTCTTTCGCCTAACAACTATTTGTTTATTTGTTAGCTGACCGATACGTCTCATTAGCTCTAAGTGAAAGCCTTGATCAACACCATTATTTCGCCACTCCAATGGTGGTGTTTTGGAATGTACGCCAAAAATGATGTACTCATCACGCTGTTCAGCCAATGACTTAGGGCTATAAAGTGCGCTAAGTAATAGTGGCCACAACATTAGCGTACTAAGCACGCGTCGTAAGGAGAGGGTTATACCAAAAGATTTCATGATGTTAGCTTAGCATTTGAGTACATAGGGGCGATTAATTCCAGTGTGGCTTTAACAGAATTGTTGCAATCTTATCGCTATTGTACACAGACTTGATTACCTCTTATCGCTTTGTAATCTCACTTTGTGATCTTGCTATATATCCTCTATGCAAAATTGCATAACAGCCTATGAATTGATGCATCTTTGCATGGTCAGAAACTTGAGCTGTGAAGCGACCGAGCTTTCTGTTTATAACTCTCTAGTTAAGCTTGAGAAGGTGCTCATTTGGGCGGAAGATTAACTCGAATTAGTGAGTTAACAATATCTGAAGACTGATATTTATCAGTTTCAGGAACTATAGAGATGAGCTGTTAGGCAGGGCAACGAAGAGTGCTAGTTTAACAGTTAGGAGACGTGATGAAAAAGTTGAAAAGTGCAATTTGTATAGCCGCATTATTAGGGACTACTGGTTTTGCTGCTAATACATTAGCTGCCGATAACCTTGCCGATTTCCATGGTGAAAATCAGGAATGTGAAAGTTGTCATACTGTAGATGGTGAGTTATCAAATGATAACCTTAGTCATGAGAACGAGCAGTGTGTTTCGTGTCACGGAACAATGGAAGAGGTTGCTTTAGAGACTAAACATGAGCATTACAATGCCCATGATTCTCACTTTCCTGGTGAAATAGCCTGTACTTCTTGTCATAGTGCTCATGAAAAATCTATGGTCTATTGTGACTCTTGTCATAGTTTCGATTTCGATATGCCATATGCAGCTAAATGGGAGCGTAATGAACCATCGATTGCTGAGCTAGCAAAAGATAAGTCTGACCGTGAAACTGCTCTTGCAGCAGCGCCTCAAGATACGGTAAATATTGTCGTTGTTGGCTCTGGTGGCGCAGGTTTCTCTGCATCAGTTGCGGCATTTGATAAAGGTGCTTCAGTTATCCTTATCGAGAAAGAGCCTGTGATTGGTGGTAACGCTAAGCTTGCTGCTGGTGGTATGAACGCTGCTTGGACCGATCAGCAAAAGGCGAAAGGTATCGAAGATAGCCTTGAGTTAATGACTAAGGACACCATGAAAGGTGGCCGTAACCTCAATGACCCAGCTCTTGTCGATGTATTAGTGAGCCACTCTAAAGGTTCTGTCGATTGGATGACTGCAATGGGTGCAGATTTGAGTGATGTTGGCCGTATGGGCGGCGCATCGGTTAACCGTACTCACCGCCCAACTGGCGGTGCTGGTGTTGGTGCTCATGTGATTCAAGTGCTTTATGATAATGCCGTGAAGCGTGATATCGATATGCGCATGAACACTCGTGGTATTGAGATCCTAAAAGACGACTCTGGTAATGTGAAAGGCCTGCTAGTTAAAGGTATGTACAAGGGTTACTACTGGATTAAAGCCGATGCAGTTATCTTAGCAACGGGTGGTTTCGCTAAGAATAATGAACGAGTGTCTAAGCTTGACCCTAAACTGAAAGGTTTTGTATCGACTAACCAACCAGGTGCGACAGGTGACGGTATCGATGTAGCGGCTAATGCGGGCGCTGCACTGCAAGATATGCAATACATTCAGGCACACCCAACGCTTTCAGTTAAAGGTGGCGTGATGGTGACTGAAGCGGTTCGTGGTAACGGTGCTATCTTAGTTAACCGTGAAGGTAAGCGATTCGTCAACGAGATCACTACACGTGATAAAGCTGCTGCGGCAATTTTGGAGCAAACTGGTAAGACAGCCTACCTTATCTTTGATGACTCAGTACGTAAGTCACTGAAGAAAATTGATAAGTATATCGGTCTAGGTGTTGTTCCGTCAGCTGACTCACTCGTTAAGCTTGGTAAGCTAGAAAATATTGACGGTAAAGCACTAACGGAAACAGTCGCTCGTTACAACACACTAGTGACTAGTGGCAAAGATACTGATTTTGAGCGTCCTAACCTTCCTCGTGCTCTTAATGAAGGTAACTACTACGCGATTGAAGTGACACCGGGTGTTCACCACACTATGGGCGGCGTTAAGATTGACTCAAAAGCTGAGATCATGAATGCCAAGCAACAAGTGATCCCTGGCCTATATGGAGCAGGTGAAGTTACTGGTGGTGTTCACGGTGCTAACCGCTTAGGTGGTAACGCTATCTCTGACATCGTCACCTTCGGCAGACTCGCTGGCGAAGAGGCGGCTAAATACTCTAAGAAATAGTTCTAAGACTTTTTATAAGAGCTGATTTTAAGAAATAGACGAGTAAAAAAAGCTGACTGCTTTCATCCCCACAGTCAGCTTCATCTCCGAAATACCGCTATTCACTTATCTAGATAAGAGTGATAGCGGTATTTTTTTGTCTACAATTAGCCACTAGCTGTGAGTTTTAAGGCTTAAGCCTTAAGCCTTAAGTGTGATATGACCCCAGTAAAGTGGACACAGGGTTTAAATTCTTGATTCAAATACTATGGGACTCACTCCATTTAGAGTCCCATGTCTTCTCACCATATTATAATAATCATCGATATAAAATCGACACTGTGTTGTCATTTCTTTTCTGCTTAGCTCTTCTAAGTTAGAGAACCATTCTTTCTTTAACTGAGCAAAAAAGCTTTCTGAGCAAGCATTATCCCAGCAATTCCCCTTTCTCGACATACTCACTGTGACCTTACGCTTCGTTAGCCACTTAAGTACTTCAAAGCTTCTGTATTGAGCCCCCTGGTCAGAGTGAAACATCAGCTCACTCCCATTTGGCCTTCGTTCTACCCAAGCTTGTTTGAGTGACTTCATCACCAGTTCGCTCGAATTTATGTAGCTCGTTGCCCAGCCCACCACTTTACGTGAGTACAAATCGATGATGACACATAGATACTGCCAGCCCTCTTTGCACCTAATTTGTGTAATATCTGATACCCAAACAGTATTAGGTTTAGCTACTTCAAACTCTCTGTTTAAGTAATTCGGCGCTCTTGTTTCAATCAACCTAGGCTTCACTACACCGAACTTCCTTTTACATGCTTTAGACCTGTAATCAAACACCTGTAACAAGCTTTGTACTCGCTTTTTATTACAATCGAAACCATTAGCTACAGCATCCAGCCATAACTTCCTATAACCCGCTATGCTCCTGTGCTCAGCTATCTTTTCTTTGAGAAAGTCAGACAGTACTTCGTTATCTTTATCGCGTTGAGAAGGCTTACGAACAAGCCAGCTGTAATAGCCTGAGCGAGATACACCAAAAATATCACAGAGCAATTTTATCGTTCTTCGAGTTGAGCAATAACCTTGGATAAACTGAAACTTTATCCCTGGTGTTTGTCGAAGAACTCCTTCGCCTTTTTTAAGATATCGTTCTCCAACTCTGCACGCTCTAATCGTTTTTTTAGCCCACGGTTTTCACGTTCAAGTTCAGCTAGCCCCTTATTAGGACCGACATTTTTAATAGGTTTAGAAGTGTGTTTCTTCGACGTCAATTGAGCTCTCCATTTACTGAGCAAAGCGGGATGGATACCTAATTTACCAGCTAAAGCCTTTACTGTATCGGGAGAGTTTAAGGATTGTTGAACAGCAGCTAATTTGAAGGCTGCTGTGTGGGTCTTACGAGTTATTATTTTCATGGCACCTTATCGCTTATATAAGGTGTCCACTTTTAGGGGGTCATATCAGTGGTAAGTAAAAGCGGTTGGCCATTGCCTAGACTCTATGACGTATGAAAGCTCAATCGAAGAGGGCTCTGATTGTTTATCACAATGCTCACTGCAGGTGATAGATCACCATGAAGGTTCGACCTCAAATATCCAGCCAAGTAAAACGTAACAAGACAGCTGACACAAAAAAACCACCCTATTAAAGAGTGGCTAATCATTCATACCGAGCAGCTAACTCTCGCTAGAGTTAGTCGATCTTTGGCTCTTCGCTGTAATCGACTTCATGATACTCAAGGCAAGCATCGACTTCATTGGCTGAGCCTAAAATCACTGCTACCCGCTGGTGGATCTCACTTGGCTCGATATCCATGATGGTCTCATAACCAGTAGATGCCTTACCACCCGCTTGCTCAACGAGGAATGACATTGGGTTAGCTTCATACATCAATCTGAGCTTATATGGCTTCTCTGGGTTCTTGTTATCAGTTGGGTAGGTAAAGATACCGCCACGTGAAAGCACGCGATGTACGTCACCAACCATGGCCGCTATCCAACGCATGTTGAATGATTTTTCACGCGGTCCTATTTGTCCGAGTAACAGATCGGCAATATAGGTTTGCATCGGTGCTTCCCAGAAACGCTGGTTAGACATGTTGATGGCAAACTCACCAGTATCTTTGCTGATAGACATGGCTTCAGTCGTGAGTAAGTATTCGTTAGTCTCTGGGTTCAGGGTAAATAATTGAACGCCATTACCGGTTGTTAGCGCCATCATAGTCGATGGGCCATATAACATATAACCAGCAGCGATTTGCTTGCGACCAGCTTGAAGGAAGCTCTTCTCACTCAACTCGCCTTTAGGGGCTGGCAGGATAGAAAAAATAGTGCCGACCAGAGAATTGATGTCAATGTTTGATGAACCGTCTAATGGATCGAAACAGACTAAGTAGTCCCCCTTGGCACCGACTTCAACGATGAAGTCTTCCTCTTCAGAGGCGAGGCCGCGAACTGTATCGTCCTTATCCAGCGCATCTTTGAGCATGTCATTAGTAATAACATCAAGTTTCTTCTGTGTTTCGCCTTGAATATTTTCTTGCTCAGTCGCGCCGAGGACACCAGCAAGTGCACCGTGGCGAACCGCGAGGCTTATCTCTTTTGAAGTGTTCGCTAATGTATGAATAAGCTGAGTCAGAGAGGCATCAACCCCTTGTGAGGTTAGGTTTTGGGCCAAGGTCTGCATGTTATTTCCTATGACAATTTCGAGTTAAACTCGAGTTTGAGGTCGGTAAAGTGGGTAATTTTTTATTTGGCGCGATCATACCTGAGATTGAACTTTTTTTCAGCGTAGGATACTGGCAAATTTTCACTTTGACGGCCCGTTTTAGTTTTTGCTCACTTTAGTGCACAATGTTATCGATATTTATTTCATCATCGCACAATCTGTTTCTTGACTATTTCTTAGATGTTTAATTTTTTGGTAAAAGACTCTTAGGTGTTTCATTGGTTGATAAGAGATTGAAGTGGTTAGCGTTGATGTGCTGTTAATTTCAAATCCTGGAAATAATAATGACAATAAAATGGATGAGAACACTGCTTCTCACGGTGCCTATGATTTTATCAAATTCTGCTTGCTCAAATCTAAACACGAGTTCGAGCCTTAACCTTGGTTCAGGCGCTATGGAAAAACCTAAAGTCGGAGAGATGACTCCTCTTACGATAGAGCGCCTCTATGACTCGCCAGCGCTTGCGGGTACCAGCCCGAGGGGACTTAAGCTGTCCCCTGATGGCAAGAGAGTCACCTACCTTGCAGGGCGTAAAGATAATCAGCATTTTTATGATCTCTGGCAGATGGATGTTGCTAGTGGTCAGCAGAGTATTTTGCTTAATGCAGATAAGCTCACCATAGGTGAGCTGTCAGATGAAGAGAAAGCAAGACGAGAGCGTCAGCGGATCTATGGTCAGGGGATCATGGAGTACTTCTGGTCTGATGATAGCCAGGCCTTGCTAATTCCTGCTTCCGGTGTGTTGTATTATGTCTCTGTTAATGATGGCTCAGTGAAGTTATTGCCAACGGGTGATGGGTTTGCTACCGATGCACGTCTTTCGCCTAAAGGTCACTTTGTTTCATTTGTGCGTGATCAGAACTTGTTTGTATTAGATCTTAAAACAAAGACGTTACAAGCCATGACCACTGACGGTGGCGGGGCGATAAAAAATGCCATGGCTGAATTTGTTGCTCAGGAAGAGATGGGTCGCATGACGGGTTACTGGTGGTCGCCGGATGAGTCTGCCATCGCCTATACCCGAATCGATGAATCTGGTGTTGAGCTGGTAACTCGCAATGAGATCTATGCCGATGGCATCAAGCTGACAGAGCAAAGGTATCCTTATGCGGGTAAGAACAATGTCCAAATTACTTTAGGCGTAGTTCAACTGAACGATAGTAAGACACAATGGATAGACCTTGGTAGCGAGCAAGATATCTATCTGCCAAGAGTTAAATGGTTACCCGATAGCAAACAGCTATCGTACCAATGGCAGAGCCGCGATCAACAAACTCTCGATCTTAGACTTGTATCAATAGACAAGCCTAATGCGTCTAAAAACCTCGTAGAGGAGAGAAGTGATGCTTGGGTAAACCTGAATAATGACCTGCACTTTATGAAGCAACAAGAGAGCTTCATTTGGGCATCGGAACGTGATGGTTTTAATCACCTCTATCTTATAGGGCTTGATGGTAAGGTTCAAAAACAGCTGACTTCTGGGGATTGGGTGGTTGATGAAGTTGAGCGTGTCGATGAAAAGTCGGGTTGGGTCTACTTCACTGGCCGTAAGACACTAGTGACTGAAAAACACCTGTATCGTGTGCCATTAGCGGGTGGTGAGATAGAAAGTATTAGCCAGCGTTCTGGTATGCATTCACCTGTATTTGCTGACAATGAAGCCGTTTATCTGGATTACTTTAGCAGTTTGTCGCAGCCGCCGCAGGTAAGCCTGCATGGCGATAAGGGCCAACAGCTTGCTTGGGTTGAGCAGAATAAGGTCGATAAGTCTCACCCGCTTTATCCATTCTTCGGCCAATGGCAGTTACCTGAATTTGGCCAAGTGAAAGCCGAAGATGGCCAAGCACTACAATACCGTTTGTTTAAGCCGACAAACTTTGATGCAAATAAGCAATATCCCGTAGTTGTTCGCGTCTACGGTGGTCCACATGCTCAGCTAGTCGTAAATAGTTGGAGTGAGCATGACTATTTTACTCAGTACTTATTACAGCAAGGCTTTATGGTGTTTCAGCTGGATAACCGAGGCTCGGCACATCGCGGCACTCAGTTTGAACATGTGATTTATCAGCAGCTAGGTGAAGCAGAGGTCAACGATCAGAAAGCAGGTGTCGATTATCTGCGTTCACTGCCTTATGTGGATGGTGACAATATTGCGCTTTATGGCCACAGTTATGGTGGCTATATGGCCTTAATGGGTTTGTTTAAGGCACCGAGTTACTTTAAGGCTGCCATCTCGGGTGCACCAGTGACAGACTGGGCCTTGTATGACACCCATTACACCGAGCGTTATCTGGGTCATCCTGATAAAAATGCTA
Organism: Shewanella eurypsychrophilus; assembly: GCF_007004545.3. Taxonomy (NCBI): domain Bacteria; kingdom Pseudomonadati; phylum Pseudomonadota; class Gammaproteobacteria; order Alteromonadales; family Shewanellaceae; genus Shewanella; species Shewanella eurypsychrophilus. The sequence goes on from NZ_CP045503.2 coordinate 981,074, forward strand.
AAGGTTATGAAGCCAGTAGCGTATTGCCTTACGTTAAAGGTTATCAGTCTGGCCTGTTGATGTACCACGGTATGGCCGATGATAATGTGCTATTTGAAAACAGCACTAAGGTGTATAAAGCCCTGCAAGATGAAGGGAAGTTATTTCAGATGATCGATTATCCCGGCTCTAAGCATTCAATGCGAGGAAATAAAGTTCGAACGCATCTATATCGTTCACTGGCTGATTTTCTTGAGAGAGAGTTGAAATAAAAAAGTTGTAAGCGGTAAGTTTTAAGTTGTAAGTAAGAGATGAGGCTTTAAGTATTCCGGCTCTGTCTTGGGCCTTACAGCTTAAAACTCGAAGCTTTCTTAGCCCTGTCTTGGAACTTACCGCTTACCGCTCTGTTCCAGACATAAACCCCCTCTTTGGCCATCCGTGGCCACCGGGGATAACTTTTTAGTTATAGGAAGTCCCTATACAACGTCCTTCCTATACCATCCGTGGTGGAAGGACATAAATGTTCCAGACATAAACCCCCTCTTTGACCGTCCGTGGCCACCGGGGATAAATACTTCCATATACAAAAAAACCAGCCGATAGGCTGGTTTTTTTTATGAATAGGAATAAAGCGTTAGCTTTATGCCTCTTCTAAGTTACCGCAGAAACGATAACCTTCACCGTGGATCGTTGCGATGATTTCTGGCGTATCAGGTAAGCTTTCGAAGTGCTTACGGATACGACGGATTGTTACATCAACAGTACGGTCATGTGGCTTAAGCTCGCGGCCAGTCATCTTCATAAGAAGGTCAGCACGGCTAAGGATCTTGCCTGGGTTCTCAACAAAATGCAGCATAGCGCGGAATTCACTACGTGGCAGCTTGTATGACTCACCTTGTGGGCTAACCAAAGAACGACTGTTGATTTCAAGGCTCCAACTGTTGAAACGGTAAAATTCAACACTGCTCTTATCTTCAGATTCTGCACCTGTGCTATTAACGCGAGTCAATAGGTTACGGGCACGGATAGTTAGTTCACGTGGGTTGAATGGTTTAGTGATGTAATCATCAGCACCGATTTCAAGACCCAAAATTTTGTCGACTTCATTATCACGGCCCGTTAGGAAGATAAGGCCGATGTTGTTAATTTCACGTAGTTCACGTGCTAACAGAAGACCGTTTTTACCAGGAAGGTTGATATCCATAACAACTAAGTTGATTTTGTTTTCCTGCATGGCTTTGTGCATTTCTGCGCCATCATTTGCTTCAGTTACCACATATCCTTCAGCTTCAAAAATACTTCTTAGCGTGTTACGGGTAACGGCTTCATCTTCAACGATCAGAATGTGCGGGTTTTGCATATTAATTTACCTAATTTGTTCAAATCTGCTCTAACAATGAGCGCGTGTATACGAGTTACAATGGGCGCCCAAACTCATTTTACTGGCCTTTACTGCTACGTAGGTGCTTTCAAAACGGCTGAAACAGCAACACACTTCCATAATTAGTAAAGTATGCGTATCTCAATAAATGGAAACGCGAACTGTATTTTCTTCGATTAATAATAGTGGGATTTAGTTCCCTCTATTAATTAATATTTTTGAAGATTAAACGCGAATATTGAGCTTGCTCGCATTTTATACAGAAATTTGGCTGACTTCTAAGTTTGACATCTGCTCGTATTGTAACAAGGTGCATCACGAACATCTGTGATGGTACAAGGAGCGACAAGGCCTATTGTACTCGTTTTAGGCATTTGTTAACAAATGAAATGTTAACAAAATTACTTCTGGATTTGATCTATATCACGCTTGACGCTGTAAGTTATTGAATTTAAAGAGTGTCGAAAAAATGATTTTAGTGATCTAGATCGCAGGACTAGGAAGATATGCTGAATTTGCTATAATTATCTGAATCTAATTGAGGGAATTGGTCCAGATGATCGACTTGAACAAACGACTCTTGAACAAGAAACTATGGCAGCACTACCAAAATACTGAATTTCTTTTTACCCAAACCTTATCTTCTCAGCTGTCCTTTGCAATTATCACAGCCCATAATCCCAAGGGGCAGATCCTCACTTCTTGTCAAAACCGTCTATTAGATAGACAGCTTCAACTGGCAATAGAAAAATTTAATCGCCCCTATAGAAGTGTAATAGGGGCGTCTCAAGATCGCACCCATATGGAAAAAAGTTGGGCTGTTGCGATTGATAAATTAGCTGCGGCACATTTAGGCATGAAGTTTAATCAGAATGCTATTTATTTTGTTGATAATAATCAATTGGCATTAGTTCCTTGTCTTTTCAGTCAAGACGAGCAACATCAAGAGATCATTATTGGTGAGTTTTCTCCGCGCGTAAAATTAGTCAGCGAACTACCCGACTTTGATTATTAGCTTATACCAATTCCATTAAACATATGATCAATTCAGAGCTTTCTCAGGGCTTTAAATTCAAGGCGCATTGTTGACGAAATGGTTATTCCCTTTTGAGGCAATGCAACGCAGAAGTAGAAGCCCTGAGAAGCTCACGAAGTGCGGGTTAAAAAACACTTTAAGCTGCGAAAGTGGCTTTCGATATAGAATAACTATTAGCTTCAATCCCCTTATCTTGCCTACAGCGTTTTTAACTCCCGCTGAATGGTCACTTATTTAATGGAAATGGTATTAGTAAAACACTGATTTCTCATTTCCATATAATTCTTATGGCATTTAGTTGTGATTCTCCATTGACTTAAACTATCTAAATTTGATAATTTGCCCTTTCCTTATTCTCTTTATGTACGCATGAATGAGTCTGAGGTACAGAAGAGGAGCGTTAGCTAGGTAGTAAGTTTGAAGAGTCCAAACTCTGATGATGACTTATGAGGGAGATTAACGCCGAGATATCTCAGTATTTGGATTTACTCGATATCGGTCTATAGGGCTGAATCCCATAGATTGTCACCTTTTATTGGTGGAGAGCTTCTGGTGGTGATTGCTGTTTCCCGTCTCTGGGGTGCGTTATCTTTGCACCAGGCTCTTCGAACGAAGTTAGTTCGGAGCGTGATCATGTTAGTTTTATATCCTTTTTTATTATCAAATGAACTTCATCAGTGTCTACTTTCTGTGGAGGCTGTGTAATGTCCCTTATTGTTGCTAAGTTTGGTGGAACCTCTGTGGCAGATTATGCCGCTATGAGTCGTTGTGCCGATATCATTCTCGCTAATCCTAATACCCGTGTTGTTGTGGTCAGTGCATCGAGTGGCGTAACTAACTTGTTAGTTGAACTCACTCAAAACAATTTAAGCGATCAGCATAGAATTAAGCTGATAAAACAAATTGCACATATTCAGTATCAGATCTTAGATGATCTTGGCAGTCCTCAAGAGGTTGCAGCAAGACTAGATACTGTCCTTAGTCGTATTTCGGTATTGAGTGAAACCCTAAGTAATAATAGTAGCAAGGCAACGATGGATGAGCTGCTGGCACAAGGCGAGCAGTGTTCATCGGCCTTGTTTGCAGCTGTGCTAAGGGAAAAAGGGGAGGCTGCTAGCGCATTCGATGTACGTCAGGTGATGCGAACCGATAGTCATTTTGGACGGGCAGAACCACAGATTGAAACAATATCTTTATTAGCCGCAGAGTATTTAGCACCATTATTATCATCGCAGCGCATCGTGACTCAAGGCTTTATTGGCGCCGATGAAACCGGTGCAACGACGACTCTAGGTCGTGGAGGTAGCGATTACTCTGCTGCCTTATTAGCAGAGGCCTTGAAGGCGACAGCCGTTGAGATCTGGACTGATGTTGCCGGGATCTACACCACAGATCCTCGCATCGCGCCTAAAGCCAGCCCTATTGCGGAGATTAGTTTCAATGAAGCCGCCGAGATGGCGACATTTGGCGCAAAAGTGCTCCATCCTGCGACAATTCTGCCAGCGGTAAGACAAAAAATTCAGGTTTTTGTGGGTTCTAGCCGTGAGCCTGAAAGAGGTGGCACTTGGATCCGCCATGAAGTTGATGATGCTCCGGTTTATCGAGCGGTAACAGTTCGCCGGGATCAAACATTACTCAATCTGCATAGTCTGCAGATGCTTCACGCTCAAGGATTTCTGGCCGAAACTTTTGCAACTTTAGCCAGACATAAGATCAGTGTCGACTTGATCACAACCTCTGAGGTTAATGTGTCACTGACTTTAGATAAGACGGGTTCTGATTCTGCCGGGAACGGCCTACTCAGTGAATCTCTGTTGCAGGAACTATCACAACACTGCCGCGTACGTGTCGAAGAAGGTTTGGCGCTGGTGGCCATAGTCGGAAATAAAATTGCATCCACTCCCGGCGTATGCCGCCGTGTTTTTGAAGTTTTAGAGCCACATAACGTGCGCATGATCTGTCAGGGGGCTAGCCCCCACAACTTGTGTGTTCTTGTTGCTGAGTCGGAAGCTGCGCAAGTCGTCAGTGCATTGCATAAAAACCTATTTGAGTGATAAGAGTCTGAGAACCTAGGCTCTAGGATTTAAACCTTTTGAAGGATGGAAAATGAGCTTTACCCAATCATCGTTAAAGATCGGTGAGTTAGCGACAGGCCAAGATCTTACTTTGCCGATTTTTAGTCATAAATGTGAAAGCCCTACGGCGCCTAGCGTCTATATACAGGCGAACGTGCATGGTGCTGAGGTGCAAGGTAATGCCGTTATCTATCAGCTGATGCAATTACTTGAACATTATACTATTTGTGGTGATATCACCTTAGTGCCTCTGGCTAACCCGCTTGGAATTAACCAGAAAAGCGGCGAGTTTACGTTAGGGCGTTTCGATCCTATCACTGGTGTGAATTGGAATAGAGAATATCTAGATCATCAAGTGGACGTAAAAGCTTGGTACGCCGCTAATGACACTTTGAGTGATGATGAGCTTATCACCCATTATAAATCTATGTTGCTTGATGCATGTCATCAGCGCTTAAGTCATGAATGGGGCATCACTACCGGACATCAACAGGCCGTAATGCTGCAAACCATGGCACATCAGGCTGATATAGTATTAGATCTTCATACAGGGCCTAAATCTTGTAAACACCTCTATTGTCCTGAGTATGATGCCAAAGCGGCAGCTTTCTTTTCTATCCCCTATACCTTATTTATTCCCAATGATTTTGGTGGCGCTATGGATGAGTCAATCTTCTGCCCTTGGTGGCAACTTGCCGAGCATATGCAGTCGGTTGGTCGTAATTTTGATCTGCCTGTTTCGGCTTTCACATTAGAACTGGGCTCGCAAGAGAACATTAATCTTGCCGATGCATTGATTGATGCTAAGGGGATCTTAGCTTACCTCAGTGAACGTGGTGTGATCGAGCAGAAGGTGATGGCAGCAGAAATGACACGCTATGCTTGTTATCTGAAAGACTATAAAAAGTATCACTCGCCTTTGGGAGGCATGGTTGAATATCAGGCTGAAGTCGGTGAGCCTTTAAAGGCTGGCGATCCATTAGCAAATATTCTTAGAATAGACTTATATGGAACAGAAAAAGCCTTAACCACACTGAGCCTAAAACAAGACTGTGTGCCTATCCTACATTTTGCCTCGGCTTCTGTGTATCAAGGTACAGAGCTGTATAAAGTGATGACCAAGGTGTTTGAGATATAGCTGATTGAGACAGCAGTTCCTTGTTATACCTATAGGTATAAAGCTGGAATTACGGATAAAAGAAGGGAGCCAATAGGCTCCCTTTTGTTTTATTGCTTACTATCTACACCTGAATTAACGCTTACGACGACGTAGGCCTGCAAGTGGAAGTAGTAACATAGTTAACCAACCTAGAGAGCCACTGCTATCCTCATCTCTCTCTTTTACCGTAAAGCTTGCAGATCCTGCTTCGCTTTCTAGAGTGCCATCGCTAGCTATTACACTAAATGAGTATGTTCCTGCTTTGGTCGGGGTTACTCGAATGTTTTCCTCAGTGTCAGTAAACTCTAATGATTCACCAGCAGTTTGAGTCCACTTAAAGGTGAGCATGTCGCCATCAGCATCGAAGGCATTAGATTCAACCATAGTAGGGCGGCCTGTAATGGTATTACCTGCACTAGGAGCAACGGTTGGTGCATCGTTGATCTTGTTTACAGTGACAGTGACCATAGTTGGAGTTGAAACATTTCCAGCTTCATCTTCTGTTGTATAGGTGAAGCTATCTTTACCGAAGAAGTCTTTATTCGGTGTATACACTGCAGCACCATCTTCAGCGAGAACCACTGTACCGTTTTCAGGTTCGTCAGCGATAGTCGCCTTACCTAATGCGCCATCAGCAGAAACATCTATAAGACGCTGAGCGTTAGCTGTCATACCGTCACCAGTGATAGAAACACGAGCCACTTTTTGATCCGGCATAGTGTCATTCTCAAGTACATTTAGCTCAACACTGCTCTCTTCATCAGTTTCAACCTTGTCAGCCTGACCATGGTTAAAGCTAGAGGCTTTAACCATATAGTCAATTTCAACGCTACCGGCTGCCGTGTTTTGAAGTTGGACGTAATCATCTGTTACTACGGTTCCGCCTTCACCATTGTAATGGTACGTGGTACCTACGCTGCCGCCAATGTTCTCAGCACCGATTGTAACGTTTGCAGGCATGTTTGGAATATCATGGTAGTTGAACCAGATATCTTCCTCTGCACCAGCCTTAATCCAAACACTGAATGTATATGCATTACCCGATGTATCGCCATAAACCTGAGCTTTATTCCACTCGACAACAATAAAAGTATCGTCACCTGATTCAGCAAATTGAATACCTAGCTCACCACCACCGGTATCGCCAGCTGTGCCGTCAGTTAGATCATAGTCAGACCAGAATGGAGCTAAGATATTATTAGGGTTTGCTGAGTCAGGGAGTTGTTTATTGTTCCAAGTACCTGATGTTGTGCCACCACCGACAATAACGATACCGTTGTCTGAAATGGTGATGCTGTCATAAGTTGTACCATTGTACTTATATTCAGGAGTGCTGAATGTAAATGCTTTTTCGTCACAGCCTTCGTCACAAGCAGGAACATAAGCAATACCTAAGTCAAAAATACTAGGGCTTGCTCCGGTACCTTTTGCTGAATTGATCTCAGGAAGCTCGAGCTTACCAACCCAAGTTATTAAGCCTAAGTCTTCATTGACATCAAAACCATTTTGCTGAGCGCCATTGATGGAAACACTGACATCATCCTCAGATGTTAATGCAGTCCCTTCGGGGGCTTTGGCTGTTATCGTCACTGTATTTTCAAACATTGAGTTGTTAACGATAGCCTTAATCGGAAACTCATCACTTGCTTTAATATCTGTTGCTGTTGTAACGGCAGAAATGAGTGATGAATCGCTAGACTCTTTAGCCATAATGGCTAATGGAAGGTGTGCATCTTGCTTACCTTCATCGCTCTTGATCATGATATTACCGAAAATCCAAGAACCGTATTCACTATATGTTGAGTCAACAGTTACTGTGAACTCAGCAGAACCACCCGCTTCAAGCTCTAGGCTTGATGGATAAACGTTGATACCGGCACTGTCGGCAGAAGCTGAAAGTGACCAAGATGTTGTTTCATCGCTCTTGTTGTATACGGTGCGAGTGAAGGTACAAGGGCCCACACATGAATCTGAAGCGACTGATGGCTTATCAAATGTTAGTACAGCTTTAGCAGCTGCATCGAGATCCATGCGACCTGCACCCATAGCAAACGGTGATGCAGGAGTTTCGGCATCATCATCAAGTACACTCGTCATATGAGCTGTAGAAGTTAACGCTGTTTTAATATCATTTGCACTCCACTCTGGGTGAAGTTGACTCATAAGCGCTGCGGCGCCTGCAACATGCGGACTAGCCATACTAGTACCAGTCATGGTGGTAAAGTCTGTGCCATCTTCATCTGGCGATGTTGCAGAAAGGATAGATGTACCTGGAGCGGCTAGATCAGGCTTAAGGATATTTTGATTGCCGTTTGGACCACGTGAGCTTGAGACGTTTATTAAGTCGGCAAGCGCCTTATTTGAAATACGCTTAACTTCAGCAGCAATTGTCCCAACAGTCTCACCGTCTAGACCTTCGATGACTGCAGCACCATCAACATCAGATATCATTACACCTGGTAATGTTGCATCAGGCATATGCATGCTGATGGGAGCACCTGCTTTGCTGTTGTAAACCACCATAGCTTTCGCGCCTGCGGCTTCTGCATTAGCGGCTTTATCTGAGAATGCACATGTGCCACGAGAAATTAACGCTATGCCGTCTTTGAAAGAATCGGCTGGAAAAGCGGCACACCCTTCAAAGTTTTCAGCATCTAAGTTAATCGCTGCAATAACAGGAAGGCTGATATCTTCAGTGACTAAGCTATTGTTAGCTTCGATGGCAAGAAGTTCATCGCCGCCAGCTGTAAAGCCGTTGGCAAAGAACCGGCCTGTTGTGCTGTTAGCAACGGTTATACCTGATTCAATACAACCTGGGCAACCGATAGTCTGTGCGCCATTACCGTCGTTACCGGCGGCAGTTACAACCACTACACCGGCAGCTTCAGCAGCTTCAAACATTGTTTTGTATGGGCTGTTTGCTGGATCGCCGCCAGCACCACCACCCCAAGAGTTATTGATCACGTCTGCGCCATCGTTGACTGCATGCTCTAACGCTTCCATCAACATGATGTTTGAACCGCTACCACCAGAACAATCTTCTTTAGTAAATAGTGCTTTGTACACCATCAAATAAGCAGCTGGTGCCACACCTGACAGTTCAACCTCAATGTCTTTAAAAGTGGTTGAAATCTTGTTACCGACTGAAGTACCTGCAACGTGTGAACCGTGTCCACCGTAGCCCAGTGGACTCATATGTTCATCAGCACAGACTGCGAAGGTAGGTTGAGACCAACGCGCAACAATCAACTTATCGTTACAAAAGCTGGTATCAACACTCGAACAATAATCATCAATTGGCATGTTCGCCGTTGGCTTAGAAAAACCTTCCCCAGAGAACATTGGGTTTTCCGGGCGAATACCAGTATCTATAACTGCAACACGGATATCTTTACCCGCATTTTCCATTCCAGAAACCGCTTCCCACATTGCAGCACTGTTGATGACTTCATGTGAGGCGTCCATGTTGGTTTGGTACATGGTTTCAGGGTAAACAGATTTAACGCCTGGAATTGCAGATAATTGCTCAATAGTTAGACCTTGTCCAACTAGAGTCACACCGTTAAATAATGTTTTGAAGTTTCGCTCAACTTTAGCGTTTGGCGTTACCTTAGAGAGTGCACTTCGAAAAGCCTGCTGCTCTGTTTGAAGATGGCTAGCGTAGCTTATTGATGGTGCTGATTGTGTATTAACGCGTTCACCTTTTTTAGTCGGTGCCGTTGCTGTGAAAGCTTGAATTCCACCTTGATATTTAGCTATTGCTGGGGATTCAAGTTCGACAATGAATCTTTGAGGGGCGACTACTGCAGATTTTAATACTTCAGGTTTTTTATAATTATCTACAGAGGTTAGCTCTGGAGAAAAATTATTTGCAGAGTAATCGCTGCTTGCCATTGCCGCACTAGATACTAGCGCTGCTGTTATTGCTATCGATAGTTTTGTTTTCACAACTTCTTCCTTGTCAACTGAAGGCACAGAACTTAACTGCTGTGCTATTTTATAATTATGTTTTTATTATTTTGTTACCTCTATGTTGAGGTTGTGTATTTTGTAACACAAAAAGTTCACATAATTAACTCTGAAAGAGAAAAAAGTTGTAATTTACATTTTTTAGTCTACGAAATAGGCAGAATAACTTATTTTTATTTGTTCTATGGTTTAACCGCCCTAACAATGGGGTTTTGTAAGCTGATAAGCGTCTCTGTTGACTGGATTTCATCGATGGATTGAATTCGATTGATGAGCACATGTTGCAATCCGTCGATGGATTGGCACATTACCTTTACAAAAACACTGTAGTTGCCTGTGGTGTAATAGGCTTCTACAACCTCTTCTAGCTCATTTAGCTTAGATATGGCTGCTGGGTAATCACCAGCACTCTTTAAGTTGATACCAATAAAACAGCATACATCATAGCCAAGGGCTTTGGGGTTAACCGTGATCTGGGCACCGGTAATAATGCCAGCCTGCTTCATTTTTTCTACTCGGACATGAATGGTACCTGCGCTGACGTTGAAACGCTTTGCCAGCTCAGCAAAAGGAGTTCTAGCCTCCTTCATTAATGCGGATAAAATGTGGTTATCTAGCTGATCTCTTTGAAATGATGCTTCCATAGTTAAATTCTACTAATAATGAGTATTAACTACTAATCTATCTTTTATCTTAAAGGTTTACTAGGTGAAGTGATGCTTTGGTTATAAATTATCAATAATATTTTTAGCGCTATGTATGTTACTGCTCTTTTTCTGGGAGCATAAATGGAGCTCCATAGCTAAAAGTAAGCTCTTTACCTGAATATGGCTGTTTAATCGTCAGTTCTTGAGCATGCAATAATAAGCGGCTTGCTAAGCGTTTAGCTAAAGGATCTGCATAGAAGTTATCACCTAGAATTGGATGACCTATCGCCATCATATGCACTCTGAGTTGATGTGATCGGCCGGTAATAGGTGTCAGCTTTACCAGTGTTGAGCGCTTGCCAAAACTGATCACTTCAAAATGAGTTATAGATGGCTTGCCAACGGTATGATCGACCATTTGCTTAGGGCGGTTAGGCCAATCACAGATCAAGGGGAGATCTATAGTACCTATTGGCGCCTTTATATGTCCTGCCACACGTGCATAATATGTTTTCTTAGTTTCGCGCTCTCTAAACTGTCTTTTTAGTTCTTTTTCAGCATTTCTTCTCAGGGCGACAACGATGACACCTGAGGTTGCCATATCAAGCCTATGCACTACCTGGGCATTCGGGTGTTGTTCTAAAACTCGACTATAGACACTGTCCTTATGTTCAGGGGCACGGCCTGGGACTGAAAGTAACCCCGAAGGTTTATTTACAACCAAAATATCTTTATCTTGATAGATGATGTCGAGCCAAGGTTCAGTAGGTGGGCAGTAAATAAAATCTGACATTGAAACAGCCTAAATGTGAATTCGACGCAAAGATACCTTTTACCTGATAGAGGAAGCAAGGTAAAAGTCATGCCTGTAAAATTTTCTTGCAATTTATTCACTGTATTTATATTTGACTTGTATTGATTTCATCTGTGTATATTGCTCTAATTTCACCACTTCTAATGTAAACCTCTTTCAAATCATTGATTAATTAACTGGTACTTAATGATAACCCAACCTAGATATCGCTTGGCTGACAGATTAATAGATCCTAGCCAATGTACAATTTTAAAAGATGGAACTTTACTCAAAGTAGAGCTTAGAGCGATGCAGGTCTTGCTCTGTCTAATTAAGCATGCAGGTGAGCCGGTTAGTAGGGATATGCTGCTAGATGAGGTTTGGTCAGGAGGTGAGGTTTCCGATAATGCGATTAATCGCATCATCGGTTTGTTGCGTAATCAGCTTGGTGACAATGCTAAGTCTCCTAGCTTTATTAAAACATTACCCAAAGTTGGTTATGTACTTATTGCCGAGACCTCTATTGTTAAAGAGGTTAGTAAAGAGGAAAAGTTTACTCAGGAGGTGATAGCGGGCAGTAATATTGATGAGAGAGATGGATCTGGGGCTCATTCAGCCAAACGTAGACTGTTTTCTTGGCTATATAGGTATTCTTGGTCGTTTACTTTATTTTTTATTGGCCTATTTTCATTATCTTCTTGGCTAACATTTCAGTATTTCTTCAAAAATCCTATCGATATCCCTGCATATCACAGTGCTGAACTTAAACGTTTAACTTTTTTAGATGGGCAGGAGTTTAGCCCTGTACTCTCACCTGATGGAAAGTACCTGGCTTTTTCACAGCGAGAGCTAGACGAAAAAAATTGGCGTATAGGTGTAATGGAGCTAGCAACTCGATCCATTGTTTACCTTGATGACCCAATGGATAGCCAAGGTTATCCGGCATTTAATCCTGATGGAACGAAATTAGCTTACCTTTCTTTCAATCAAGAAGGTGGCTGTAAAATAAATTTGGTTGAAATTAAAAACGGAAAATTTGGGGATATCGGTACAATAACTGATTGTAAGAGCCAGATGCAGGCAACTAGCATAGCCTGGAAACCTTCAGGTAAAAGTTTATTTTATATCGATGAAGATCATCAATATGATTACTTAACAGAAAAAAAAGTTTTTTCTGTTGCGATCAATGGTGAAGATAAGCAACAGATTACTCAGCCGTACTCTATAGGACGTGGAGATTATGCTTTAAGTCTTTCCCCTGATGGTAGGTATTTGGCAATAATAAGAAATGTTCGTTGGTATCAGACTCAGGTTATTTTACTGTCATTAGAAACTGGAATTTGGCAGGACCTTTTTACTGTCGATATTCTTTTGCATACAGTTTCATGGACTAGAGATAGTCGTTCTTTGATTTATCGCTCCTTATCCAGCCACCTTACTAAATTCCATATTGAGTCAAACTCCCACAGTCAACTTACAAATATCATGCAGCCTATTATTTCTCCTATTTCAAATCAGAATGGAGAAATTGTTGCAGTTCTTGGTGATTTTTTTAAAACTGAAATTTGGCGCCTTAAAACATCTATAAAAACGGGTTTAGATAATTTCTCTACAAATGACACTATTTGCTCGGCGCGCTACATATCTTCAAACGGTAAAAATGATAGAGCTACTACTAGTTTAGATGGAAGTAAGGTTGCATTTATTTCAGATAGAACAGGCGTTCCTGAAATTTGGTTAAAGCAAGGTACTGAGAATGAAGTTAAACTCAGCAACTTCGAAACTATTAATAATATAAAAGATATTAGCTTTTCCTCTGATGGTAAAATGATTTTAGGAAGGCTGAATAGTAAGCCATTTGTTTTTAATGTTTTAGAAAGGAAAATTAAATATATTAAAATAAAAAGTGCAGATGAAGTCTATAGTGTCTCTTGGGGTGATGGTATTGATTCAATAGTGGCTACAATTGATAGCCTTGGACAGTCTTCTTTAAAACTCATCGATATTGATTCTGGTGATATTATACAAACCTTGTCCGATGGCGGTGAATATGGAAAGTATTCTGGTGATGGTTCTTTTTATTTTACTAAGCGTTCAGGTGCTGGCTTATGGACCTTATATGATGGCAAAGAGATCTTGGTTGTTGATGACTTCAGTATTAGAAGTAATTTATCCTGGGTTATAAATAATGGATATTTATATAATTTAGTTAAAATATCTGGTTCGTATAGTTTGGAATTTATAGATATGAAGACATTTGACAAGACTCATATAAAGCTACCATTTGAGCATTTGAGGGGGCATTCTGTCTCTGTTGACGCTAATGGAGTTGCATATGTTGTGATATCGAGAGCAAAGAATATCGATGTGATACATATAGAATATAATTGATTAGCCTTGTTTGTTCTGTGTAAGCTGTTGTTTTTTATTGTCATCACTTTTATATCATTTTATTATTATGGTACAGAGTCTATAGAAGTAGGTAGTGTAGTTGTCAGACAGGTTAACTCAGCAACTTAGAAATTTAGTTTTTTGCTTTTGATGAACTTTACCCTGGGTTACGTCATTAATATGAATTCTTTCTGCAGATTTATTGAGTGTTTCAGCTGGTGCCCATGTATCTGGTCCATACATCGGGATTCTACTTGAAAAGAGTAGCAGTTGTAATAATTTGATATTTATTTGTATTTTGGAATGACTATGATGCTTTAACTAAACTGGCTGTGATTAACCTGTCAACCTTTTGTATTCTAATGTTGTTTTGTATTAGTATACTTTGCTTCATATCTTATCGCTAAGTTAATTACACTGATTGGTGTTAGTTTTAAAAAATATAAGGATTTATAATGAAAATTTCTACATTACTCAATACTGTTCTACTCTTTGCTGTCTGTGGCTCCGTTTCTGTCTATGCTACTCAAAGTTTTGTTGATGACAATACAATAAAAAATTCTTCTGAAATTGATTTTAATAGCGTTAAGTTTGATAAAGAAGTAACCGCCATTAAGGTGAACTTTTCAAAAGGTGAGAGTGATGATGTGATAATTGTTCCTATGGGGCAGTGCTCTCCAATGCCATTTTGCCAGCAGTTAGAAAGATAGCTTATAAATTTGAAGTGAATTTTGTCAAATTAGATGCGATAAAAAATGTATTTTTGTTAGCGTATTTCCATTTGCATACTACTTATCCTAACTACGTATGTTTGCAAACCTTGGACAAGAGATAGTGAAAATATAGTCATCTCCCCTTTTAGACATAGGTATAATCATATTGATTATACCTTTTTTTTGGTTCTTATTAGGAGAGCTATTAGCCGTATCATTCGTTAGCTTGTGTCTATTCGTAGTAGCCAGCAAAGCAATTAACTGTCAAAAATAAACTATTTCTGTTGTGATTAATTAAGAGAAGCTGTTGCCGTTCACGTGCATTAATGAAAAAGTCCAAACGACAAATGAGAGTAACGAATGAATTAAGGCATACACAGCCTGATCAAGACGATCCATTCCTCGAGCCTGGTATATTAATTGCCCATGAAGTATCACGATCACTGGAAATAATAGTAATACGGGGTAGAAGCTGACAGCATGGCTGAGTGCAAAGTGAGTATCACTGAAAAGAAGCCGACTCAAGAGTGCCCACAAGACCATGAGTCCGGTAAGCATGGGCGGAGCGATATTTCGAGACTGCTCAGAGTTTATAACCATATTCTATCTTCCTTGTAATATTGAGCTAGCTTTTGCTAGCTATCTACTCTTCTTATTCTGCTTTCCTAGCATGATAAAGTGCATCAAGGTCCATTCTAATCTGTTCAGTTTAGCAAATAGGTTTACGGGCTATCATTTGAGCCTTATAACTATAGTTGGCTGGATTAGATGCACTCACTACAGTCCCTTCAAAGTAATGCACTTGAGTCCATTTCTCAAATTGATTTTTAAGTTCATCTGTTTTAAGTAAAAACTTTGGGTTTTTAGGGCGGCCGATTTCAGCTTGCTTTTCGATAAAGGTCTCGTAAATCAGCAGTCCACCAGGTTTAATACAATTAGCTATTTGTGGGAAAATAGGTCGATGTAAATAGTTAAATACCAGCACGACATCGTATTTTTCTTCTGGCAATGAAGGTGCAGAACCATCTTCTAGATCCCACTCTAAATAGTGATGCTGCTCTAGCCGCTGCGAAAGACTAACTAGTGATTTATCGATAAAGGTTACATTATGACCTTTATCCACAAACCAGAGGCCATTTCTGCCACTGCCGCAGGCTAAATCGAGCACTTCACTTTTTTCGAGTTTGTTTAATACTTGGCTTTGGGTGATTAACTGAGAGGCTAGATCAGCCTTTAACTTCTTTTCTTGCATCGATTCTTCGTCCATGTATGACTGAAAAATGTCTTAATCCAGCTGGTCCGTGTGAAACAACAACAGAGAGCAGTAAGACTGTGATTAATAGTTCTGGCTTATAGCTTGCGAACGGAATGAACAAGGTTAATAGGCCTAGCTTTACCAAGGTTAAGACGCCTTTGAGTTGAATCAACCAGCGCCAATCTCTGATTATTTCCCATAGCATGAGTAATGAACCCGTAGTCATCGCCATACACCAATAGACAATCCATTGTTGTTTATCTACACCTAGTAAAATCCCGCCGCCAGCACCAGTAATGCCTAAAATATGTACTGCCCGTAGACTGGTTTTGCCCAACCTTTGGAACCAAAATTGTTTTTCAGATAGCTTAGATTTTTTCATATTAAGCAGGTATCGGCTTGGTATTGAAGAGGTGCAAGCTTATCAGGAAAACATAAAGTGTGAAGGGGTTTAAATCAAATTGATTTAATCAAAGTCACTGTAGCCCTTTATGGTATTGATACTCAAAAAGCATTTGCTTTATTTGGTGTTGATGACTTGTACCTATATGTTACAACAAGAGGTAAACTCTCGTGTATTCGTTAGTTGTTGGATTAAGTCATGAAAATCGGATTTTTTAGTGCTAAGCACTATGATATGGAACACTTTGATCGTACTAATCAGGGATTTGGTACATCGATTGAGTATTTTGATTATCGCCTCTGCATGAAGTCGGTTAAGTTAGCCTATGGTTTTGAGGCCATTTGTGCCTTTGTGAATGATTCATTATGCGAAGAAGTGTTAGTTGAGCTGGCTAAGAATGGCACTAAGATTATCGCCATGCGTTGTGCAGGTTTCAATAATGTCGATTTAGTAGCGGCTAAGCGTTTGGGACTGAGAGTCGTGAATGTTCCTGCTTATTCCCCTGAGTCAGTAGCGGAGCACACCATAGCCTTGATGCTGACATTGAATCGTAAAGTTCATAAGGCTTATCAGCGAACCCGAGATGCAAATTTTTCCTTAGAAGGTTTAGTTGGCTTCAACATGCATGGCCGTTCTGTCGGTGTGATTGGAACAGGTAAGATAGGTTTGGCGACAATTAAAGTCTTACTGGGATTTGGCTGCAAAGTTATCGCTCATGACCCATATCCAAATCAGTCTGTGTTAGATCTCGGGGTGGAATATGTCTCCCTCGATGAGATGTATCCTGTCTGTGACATCATTACACTGCATTGCCCTCTCACCGATGATAACCATCATCTATTATCTAAATCTAGCTTCGATAAGATGAAAGCGGGTGTCATGGTGATCAATACCAGCCGTGGAGGTCTGCTCGATGCCTTAGATGCTATGGAGGCATTAAAAACGGGGAAACTTGGTGCTTTAGGCTTAGATGTATATGAAAATGAGAAAGAACTGTTTTTTGAAGATAAATCGAATGAGATCATTCAGGATGATATCTTCAGGAGATTATCGGCTTGTCATAATGTTATTTTCACTGGCCATCAAGCCTTCCTCACAGAAGAAGCGCTAGACGCTATCGCAGTAACGAGTCTTACAAATATACAGCAATTACTTCAAGGTGATGCCTGTCCAAATGAGCTGCTCTAATGGGGTTCCTGAAATAGGCTAGAAGCTATTTAAAGGGTTAACTTTGGCTCTAATAGGGTTGATAAATTACAGTAAATACAATTACAGGAAGCAAATTATGATGGTTCACCAAGAAGTTCATGATATTTCAACTCAGACCGGCATGATGAGAACCTACCTCTATCGCCCAAAGGCTGATGGACAGTTTTCTACTGTTATTTTTTATTCAGAAATCTTTCAACAAACAGCACCGATTGCTCGAGCGGCAGCCATGCTTGCTGGACATGGCTTCGTAGTATTGGTACCAGAAGTATTTCATGAATTGAACCCTATAGGCACAGTTTTAGCTTATGACGATGCTGGCAAAGATAAGGGTAATGAGGACAAGTTTGCTAAGCCATTAGAGGCTCATGATTCAGATGTTGAGGCATTAGTTAGTTTTGCTAGGTGCCAGTCATTTTGTAGTAGTCATGTGGGGAGCATGGGGGTTTGTATTGGCGGGCACCTCGCTTTCCGTGCAGCGATTAATCCGGATATCTCTGCCGCTTTTTGCCTCTATGCTACCGATATCCACTCGAATACCTTGCCATGTAAAGCAGGTAATGACTCACTCAGTCGTACCCAAGATATCCAGGGAGAGTTAGTGATGGTCTGGGGTAAGCAAGATCCCCATGTATCGAGTGAAGGACGCAAGTTAATTTATGCTAAGTTAGAAGAGACTGAGAGTAACTTTAGTTGGCTTGAAGTTAACGCAGAGCATGCCTTTATGCGTGATGGTGCAGATAGATACGATCCCGCGCTTGCAATGCAGATGTATCAACAGGCCACGTCTTTTTTTCATCGTTTACTCAGATAGGTTACTTTAGTCTATTTGCTGGAGGGTCATTGGTGGGCGGCATCCTTGTATCCACCAATGCTCTGTGAATGAATATTTCCTTTCATGGATTGCAGTTCGTATAATACCGGCTCAATTTTTAGGAATAGCAGCAGATGCAAGACGAACAGATCCTCCACCAAAGCGAAGATGAATTTGGCCCGCTGATTGTGCTAGATGATAAACATATGCGGGTATTATCATTTGGCGATAATGATGAACAGAGCAAACTACTAAAGTCTGAGCCTCATTTACCCCAACACCTCTATCTGCAGGCTATGTTACTGGTGCTGCTGTTTATAAAGCCTAAGCGGGTGATTATATTAGGGCTAGGCGGGGGCGGATTGATCCATGCGCTACGTAATTTTGATCGTGGCTTAAAGGTGACCGCAGTGGAGCTAAGGCAAGGCGTAATCGATATCGCTAAGCGCTACTTTCAGCTTCCCATAGGGAAAAAGCTTACCGTGGAGCATCAAGATGCTAAACAGTTTTTAGCCAAACGGGAGCATAAGAAGGCCGATGTGATCTTTGCTGATATCTACGATGGCCAAGGCGTCGATGAAAGTCAGCTTACAGAGGCCTTTATTGCCGATGCCGCAGCCATGATAAAAGCCGATGGTTACCTGGTACTTAACTGTTGGAAAGAGCATAGCCAGAACTTAGCTTTGCTTGGCCACCTACAAAAGCACTTTGTGAATGTTAGAGCCTGTCTCACTGGCAGTGGCAACTGGGTGGTGTTTGCAGGTAAACAGGGCTGCGATATGGGCGCGGCTGAAATTAAAAGATCGGCTAATCAACTGGGGCTGCAGCTGGATTTTAATATTGGCCGACATTTGAGTCGGTTTGGCCTTTGGGAATAACAAGTTGGCAATAGAGAGTTACTAGCTTCGAATGAAGCTTGATGACATTTTCTTTTGGTTTATTCTCTAGTAGGTCGTTGCCCAGTCTCTTCGATTGCTGTTCATTGTTAAAGTCCTAGTAGCACTTCTTCGTGCTCAGTATTTGGGTCAGAGTAAAATAGCCTCTAAAAGAAAATAGGATCAGAGTAATATTTCACTTCTGCCACCTCAGAGCTCGAGTTTGGTATCAGTTTTCGGAGTGGAAAGACCTCTCTTTGAATCGAATTTATATCTAAGAGCCACGCCGTGTCACATATGTGTTGACGCATCCCCCACCGAGTAGGTGTTAGGTAGCAATAAAGGATTGGCATACGATAAACTGCCAAAAGCCAATCCCGCTAAATGAATCCAGCTCTAAGCTACTCGCTAGTAATACCAATCGGTATAACCCACTTTGTATGCTGCCTAAACAACGAGACCCTAATTCAGTTTGTTAATTGTACATCAAGCTGCATTTCGTAAAAACCGATTAGGATGATAGGTTTTACCCGTTATCCTTAATCGAACTCCTTGGTTATTATCTTCACATCGAAAACGAACTGACGGATCAACCCCGTTAGTTGAAAGATTTAATAACCTTTACGGAGCACAACATGCATCAGTCAATTATCAACACAACAATCCAGCCTTTCTCTGCAACAGCTTTTCATAATAACGATTTCGTTGAGGTTTCTGAGCAAGACCTTCTAGGCAAATGGTCTGTTGTTTTCTTCTACCCTGCTGACTTTACATTCGTATGTCCTACTGAGCTAGGCGATATGGCTGACCATTACGCTAAGCTACAAGAGATGGGCGTTGAAGTTTACTCAGTTTCGACTGACACTCACTTCACACATAAAGCATGGCACGATACTTCTGACACTATCAACAAGATTAAGTACCCAATGATTGGTGATCCAACTGGCGCAATTACTCGTAGCTTCGGTGTGATGATTGAAGAAGATGGCCTAGCACTTCGTGGCACTTTTGTTATCAACCCTGAAGGTCAGATTAAAATTGCTGAAGTTCATGACCTAGGCATTGGCCGTAGCGCATCAGAGTTAGTTCGTAAAATCCAAGCTGCACAGTATGTTGCAACTCACGATGGCGAAGTTTGTCCAGCTGCATGGCAGCCAGGTGCAGAGACTCTAGCCCCATCTCTAGACCTAGTCGGTAAAATTTAATTTTACTCTAAACCAATCATTTGCTTCATCTCCTGAATGATTGGCGGCTTAAGTGCATAAATATTTAGTACTTAAGCCCAGATTTATCTCCTTTGCTAGCTCCAATCCCCCCTTTTAGATTAGGGCTAGCGAACTTCATCTATGTAAAACATATTCTATTCTCTAGGAGTCATCATGTTGGATGCGAATCTAAAAAATCAACTGAAAACCTACCTGCAAAACCTCAAGCGCCCAGTTGAACTTGTCGTGTCTGCAGATGATAGTCCAAAAGCACTTGAGCTTAAGTCACTGGCACAAGATATCGATAGCCTGTCTTCATTGGTGTCAATATCTGAAGCTCAAGGCGCAAGAATGCCTTCTATGAAGGTGACTAGCCCAGAAACAGCTACAAGCATAACCTTTGCTGGATTGCCTATGGGCCATGAATTCACCTCATTAGTACTAGCATTACTGCATACTGGTGGCCACCCATTAAAATTAGATGAGCAAGTCATCGCACAAATTAAAGCGCTACCGGGTGAGTACCATTTCGAAACTTATGTGTCACTGAGCTGCCAAAACTGCCCTGATGTGGTTCAGGCATTGAACATGATGGCCGCAGTCAATCCAAATATTACGAATGTGATGATCGATGGTTCACTGTTTCAAACTGAAGTATTTGAGCGTGACATATTAGCCGTGCCTTCCGTATACCTAAATGGTGAACCTTTTGCACAGGGACGGATCAGTCTAGGTGAGATACTGAATAAAATTGATACTGGTGCAGCGAGTCGTCAAGCTGAGCAACTCGATAAGAAATCTGCCTTTGATATGCTTGTTGTCGGCGGTGGTCCAGCAGGTGCTGCTGCGGCAATCTATTCGGCGCGCAAGGGGCTAAACACAGGTGTTGTAGCCGATAAGTTTGGTGGACAAGTCGCTGAAACAGTAGCTATTGAGAACTTTATTTCAGTAAAAGCAACAGAGGGTCCAAAGCTGGTTGCTAACCTTGAATCCCATGTGCGTGAATATGATGTCGATGTGATGGACAATCAGCGTGGCGTAAAGCTAACACCTAACCAAGGTGCGAATGGTTTTCATGAATTAGAACTTGAAAATGGTGCCAAATTGCAGAGTCAGACCTTGCTTTTAGCGACAGGTGCTCGCTGGCGTGAAATGAATGTACCTGGTGAGCAGGAGTATCGTGGTAAGGGCGTTGCTTACTGTCCCCATTGCGATGGCCCCTTGTTTAAAGGTAAGCGAGTTGCAGTCATAGGTGGTGGTAACTCTGGTATAGAAGCGGCAATAGATCTGGCAAACATTGTTGAGCATGTTACCGTGCTAGAATTCGATTCTAAGCTTAGAGCCGATGATGTACTGCAACGTAAAGCTGCATCTATGGGCAATATTAAAATCATCACTCAGGCTCAGACGACTGAAGTACTTGGTGATGGTTCACGAGTGAATGGCCTTAATTACACTGATAGAGCCACTGGTGAGCAGCATAGGGTTGAGCTTGCAGGCATCTTCGTTCAGATAGGTTTAATTCCTAATACAGAGTGGCTTAAAGGTGTTGTCGATTTAACCCCAAGAGGTGAGATCATTGTCGATGAGCGTGGTCAAACATCTATTCCTGGTGTATTTGCAGCGGGTGATGTAACAAATTCACCTTATAAGCAGATCATTATTGCCATGGGGAGTGGTGCTACTGCTTCTTTAGGGGCTTTTGATTATCTGATCAGAAATAGTGTGCCGGAGCAAAAGTCGGCAGCCTAAAGCACTCAGTAATTTCCAAATAAAACCGTCAGCGATTTTCAAATAGAGCAGTCAGCCATAAATGCTGGCTGTTTTTTTTTGTCCGTTTATAATCACAAGCTAAAGCAAGTTAAAAAGCTGAAATTAAAGGTTTTACAATTAGTCGGGTGATTAAATGGATCTAGTTTTACCCTCATCGGAAATGCAATTAAAAAAAGAATGTCATCTATATCTAATAAAAGGTGGCAAGTGGGCGGCATTAATGTCGGTGTTTATTTTAGTTGCTATGCTGGCAAATATTGCCTTTCAAACTTCTAAAGTATTGCTCGCATCGAATATCATTTTATATATGTTACCTATTTTGCTCACTATTTTTGCTGCCGGTGTCGTGGTTCGAGTGTATTCAACTCACGAGATATCTAATAAAGCATTTCTAACCTATCTCTTTGCTTTAGAGTTCAGCTGGTTATTTTTGATCTGGATGATATTTGATAGCTCAGAAGATATTTTTGCCGGCAATGCAGCTCTGGCTGGTGTCGAGTCCATCGTAGATGTGCTTGTTTTAACTTTTGCAATCGCGCTATTT
This sequence comes from Shewanella eurypsychrophilus, assembly GCF_007004545.3. NCBI lineage: Bacteria > Pseudomonadati > Pseudomonadota > Gammaproteobacteria > Alteromonadales > Shewanellaceae > Shewanella > Shewanella eurypsychrophilus. Next base: position 1,003,295 of record NZ_CP045503.2, read on the forward strand.
TGCGATAGAAAAATAATGTTGATGGGTGTGTTACCTTTAATGCTACTGAGCTTTTTTCTACGGGTAACAGAGATCCCAGATAACTACTTTTTTCCTTTAACTAAGTTTCTCTGTTTCTTTGCAATTATAGTTTCAGGGCAGAGAGTGCTTTACACTTGGTTTGAAAAAGCCATTGTCAGAGACGTTGAAAAGCAACATTTATTAAAGCATTTCAGGCGAATGGCGTTAGTAGATGGATTGACTAATATCAGTAATCGCCGCCATTTTGACGAAATATTATCCCAAGAAATTCGAGCCGCTGAGAGAAATAATCATCCACTTTGTTTGATCTTAATCGATGTCGACTTTTTTAAAAGATTGAATGATAGTTTAGGCCACCAAGTTGGAGATGACTGTTTGGTGGCTTTAGCTAAAGTGCTGACAGGAGTGGCTAACCGCCCTAGAGACCTTGCCGCGCGCTATGGCGGTGAAGAATTTGTTATTTTACTGCCAGATACTGATTTGGATGGAAGCCTGAAGATTGCAGAAAAATTGAAAATGCTATTGGCGAAGGCTAAAATTAGTCATCCAGATTCCGAGGTTAGTCAGTTTGTCACAGTATCTCAAGGTGTTTGCCAATGGAAAGCTGAAATGGGACAAGAGCAGTTGATGGAGAGTGCTGATAAGCTACTTTATAAAGCTAAATCATCAGGAAGAAATCAATACATGCTTGAATGAGCGATGTATAAGTCACTTGTTGATATTGATGGGATAAAAAAACTCAACATCTAATGTAGATATTGAGTTTTTATTATCTGACTCTGACTCTGACTCACTTGGCTTTGGTTCAGTTGACTATGGTTTAACTGAGTTGAGTCAGACTTTAATGTTGATATTGTGACCAGAGTTACCCACTGGCGTAGAGGTTGCTGGTTCAGCTGCTTGGATAAGTTGAAGAGCTATATCACCTTCTACTTCTTGCTGCTCTTTCGCTAACTGCGCGACTTTGACACCAATATTGCCATTACTTAAGTTAGGTTCAATATTCGCTGTACCTATTGTAACTGCCATTGAGCTTTCCCCATTTAAACTCGTTATTTCAATATAGTGTTATCGACAGACTTTGGCGAACCTTTAGCCATTTTTTATCTATGGGGCAGCTAAATATCAGCGGCCCACCGACTTTTACCGAGAAGAATTACCTGATCACCTTGCGGATCATCGTAATGATAAGGCTGAGTAGAATGGACCCTGCAATTAGCATGATAGCGAGCACCGGACTTTGCAGTGAAACTGGGTCTATTGCCAGCATGATACCCATGCCTACCATCATGATCCCAGACATCAATTTAAGTGTTTGACCCTCTTTTTCTGTCAATTTACGTTTCCCCATTGTTGCGCTAAACACAATAACTATGATTGCCAATGGGATAACATAAACGATGTTATAAAAAACCAGGTACATATAGCGCTCTATATCAGGGAGATCATGCATTGAGAGCACGCTGGTATAGATCATTGGAAAACCTGCGGTACAAAGCAGTTCGTAGGCGTTGGCTAAAATCGATAATACAACAGTGCCACCTATCATGGCTGCCATTGAGCTTGCGTTGGTTAATTTCCCCATACGCTTTATCAAGCCGGTACGGTTCTCTGCCGACATCGATAGACTCACTTCTCCTTTAGTAAAGAAGTAGTCTTTGATATTAATGAGCCCGGCAACGAGTGCTAATAACCCAGCACCGAGAATGATCAAACTGCCATCACTTCCCGCACCAAGTAAGGTGAAGATGTTGAGCCAGGCGATCATAAACAGGAAGTAGATAAAGCCTGAGAAGAAAACAAATATTCCACCAACAATCAGCATCCGTGTTCGGCTTTTAGCGTTAACCATGATTGATAGCAAAAATAGTAAAACGAAGAATGCGCAGGGATTAAAAGCATCTACGCCAGCTAATACCACAGTGAGTAAAGGTAGGGATAATTTTTCCGGAGCAACAACGCCAATAAAAGGCAGTTCAACCGGCTGTACACTCGCGAGCTCTGTCTCATTACTGCCTAATTCGCAGGTTCCCTCTGATGCAGTCTCACTGCAAGTGCCAAATAGAGGTGCATGCTCCTCTTCACCGAGAGTCGTTTCAGGATCATCATCAATCACAGTCCCGCCTAATGAGCGATAGCAAGCTTTGAGATTGTTAAGCAGGTATTTTCCAGTAACCGCTTCACTACCGTAGCCGACAGTGGCTTTATCACAGGCCGCAAGATAAGGCACCGAGCGGGCTGGAGTTTCGGTTTTTTCGGCTATGCTTTGCCAAATATCCATGGTTCCTGGCTCTGAAACTAGATGAGCTTGCAGATCTATCCAAGGGTAACGTTCAGCTAAAGAATCTATAAAAGGGTGGGCTTGTGCACAGTGCGGACATGTCTTAGACCAAAAGAAGTAGAGCTTTATTTTTAGCTCTCCTTTGTGATCAACATAGTGCCAGGTCTTATCTTGATGTTCAGCCTGAACGGGGGCAGGTGTATTTGCTAAGGTGGAAAATGAACTCAGGCAAAAAATGATAAGTAAGAGTATTGCTTTAACCATGCTCCCTCCAATGGGGTACGATAGAAATTGTTCTGTAATAAATATCTTACTAATATTTATCATTATGGATAAATTTGTATTCAATAAATGCAACAGAAATCTCGATTTAATTGGAATTGGGAACTGGGGCTGATTTATCGAATATTGTTTAAACTAAATGTCATCGGAGTTGTCACTGTGGGGCAATCATTGTGGGATTTGCATCATTGTGGGATTGGCATCATGTTGGAGTTATTCGTTAAAAGTCTGAGGCAGACAGATTAATGAGAGCCAGAGGTTGGCTCATCATCTTTAATCATATAGTGTTTTTTCTCGTGTCAGTTTGAGCTTGTTGCTTGAGCTTTCATTTTTCAGAGTGAGTGTTTGCTAGCATCTTGTCATGTTGTGATGCTTCATTATGACACCAACTGATATTTACATCTCTAAGCTCTTCGCTACTCGCGGTTAATATGCGGCTGATAATAGGTGCAGAGTAGCTAGATTTAGTCAGGTACTCTTTTATTCTATCGATTCTGCGATTGGCCAGCCACATATTGTATTTACGTACATTTGTATCTTGCTGTTGTTCCTGTATCTGGAACTCGAGTAGTAGATAACCTGACTTACCTGCTGATGTTTCGATTAATTCATCAAGCTGTTTAGTATATTGGCTTGGGAAATATGAACTATTTTTGGCATAAGGGATTTCTGTTATATGCGTATTGATATCACAGTGAGCCAGAGCGCCGCTGGTAAACAGTATAATAAAAAGGGAAATGATTGCTTTCATCTTCAACTCCTTTGAAGCAATGCCCAGAAGGCCATATGATTAGATAAATATTTATGGTCTAGATAGGTAATTTTAGGTGCAAATTTAAGTCAATGCAGGATTAAAATCAATCCATTGAATCGTTAGTTTTTTTGACAAAAGTGCATTGATGGACGTGAGATTACTAGTGTCATTTATCAGACGGAAACTAAAGCCTTTGTGGGCTTCACTTATCGGACTTTAATGACATTTTATTGACTGCTAAATAAACTAAAATAAAAATATATAATTTACATAAGGCAAGTAGATTTCATGTTCAGATCTCGGCTTTTGGTTAAATAAAGTCGCTTTACTCCTTAAAAATAAGTATATTGTGCACAATGTAACTAATCAGTGTTTCTATTATGTCTAAAACTCAAGACCTCAATCCACTATCACTCGATAATCAAGTCTGTTTTTCTCTCTATAGTGCGGCCAATGCTATGGTGAGAGCCTATCGTCCTTTATTGAATGAATTAGACCTGACTTACCCTCAATATTTAGCCATGATGGTACTTTGGCAGCATCAAGGCATTAGTGTGAAAACGTTAGGGGATAAGTTGCACCTTGATTCCGGGACCTTAACGCCCTTATTAAAGCGTCTTGAGTCTAAGGGCTGGATAAGCCGTGGTCGAAGTGAAACTGATGAAAGAGTTCGGGTGCTACATGTGACCGACTCGGGGACTGCACTTAAAGAACTTGCAGCAAAAATTCCACAGCAGATGCGATGTAAGCTAGGTGCTGACGCTGAAAGCTTTACTGAGCTCAAAACACTCTGTGATCAAGCTTACCAAGTATTAAGTGCTGAAAAATAATTGAGCTTGTAATTTTTGTTAAACATTTGTGTTATCTTGGTTTTATCCTAGCTACGAGAATAAACCATGGATAGAGTTGATCTAGTTATCATTGGCGGAGGGATCAATGGTGCAGGTATAGCCCAATGCGCCGCAGCTGCAGGATATCGTGTACTACTGCTTGAAAAAGGAACGGTTGGCGGAGAAACTTCTGCTAATTCGAGTAAGCTGATCCACGGTGGTTTGCGCTATCTTGAAGGCGGTCATATATCTCTAGTTAAAAACTCTTTGACAGAGCGACGTACATTATTGCGGTTAGCGCCACACCTAGTAAAAGCCATTCCTTTTTACATTCCTGTTTATGCAACAAGTCAACGTAACCAATGGATAATTCGCGCAGGCTTAACAGCCTATTCAGTGCTGAGTGAGTTCGACCCATTAGGTAGGTTTAGAAGCTTACCTGTTGAGGAGTGGGGCCAGCTTTCAGGATTGAAATTGCAAGGGCTAACTGCAGTTTTTCAGTATTGGGATGCCCAAACTGATGATAAAGCCTTGACTAAAGCTGTGATGAGATCGGCTGTGGATCTTGGTGTTCAATCCATTGAATATGCACAATGTGAAGGGATAGTGCATAAGCCTGACTACTGTGAGGTTAATTATATTCATCAAGGTAATCAGGTTTCACTTAAGGCTGCGTGTGTTATTAATGCAGCGGGCCCTTGGGTGAATGATATTATTGACTGCGTTATTCCCCCAATGGGTAAACAAGAGGTTGATCTGGTTCAAGGGACACATCTATTGCTGGATATCCCTGCTCCAGATGGCATTTTGTATTTAGAGTCTTGTTTCGATAATCGAGTTATATTTGTGATGCCTTGGAAGCAAAAAACCTTGATTGGCACGACTGAAACCCTCTTACCTGAGCTAAATGGCAAACCAGAGTCGACTCGAGAGGAATGCAATTATTTATTGGGCATTTATCTGCATTACTTTTCGAACTTTGACAGTATCGAAGCGCTAGAGTCATTAGTCATTGAAACACTCTGTGGTGTCAGGGTTTTGCCAAAAGAGAGTGCCAATTCTTTCGATCGCACACGAGAGAGTTTTATAAAGACCAGCATCACTCATCCTAGATTGCTGACACTATATGGTGGGAAACTCACCACCTTCAGAGCAACGGCAAAAGAGGCTGTTCAGTGGTTAGAGGTAACACTAGGCAAAAAGGTGGCAATAGCAGACGTGGATAAACTCCCCATTCTTTAAGCGTTTACCCTCAACTTAATTATAATCTATCAGCCTCGTCACTTGATTCACTTCTTGTCATACAGCTGTCACCTAAGCGTCATACAATGCTAAAAATTTTATGTATAAGCATCTTATGTGGCAAATCTTTGTTCGTTTTTTATCTCTGGGTCTCGTTAGTTTCGGTGGCCCAGCAGCGCATATTGGTTATTTCAGACAGGCTTTTGTCAGTGATTTAAAGTGGCTGGATGATAAACACTACGCGAGTTTAGTGGCTCTCAGTCAGTTAATGCCGGGACCTGGCTCTAGCCAAGTGGGCTTTGCGATTGGCTACCACAAGGGCGGATTACTCGGTGGGGTGGCTGCATTTATCGGTTTTACCCTTCCTTCATTTATCTTGCTGTTCGTACTGGCAGTAACGAGTGCACAATGGCTCGATTCGAGCTTATTTCAAGGTGCAATACATGGTTTTAAGTTGCTTGCAGTAGTCGTGGTAGCTGATGCAGTGTGGATCATGTTTAACCAGTTCTGTCGTGCTCATGTAGCCAAATTACTCATGTTAGTGAGCTGTACCGTTCTCATCGTTTATGCGTCCTTGCTAAGTCAGGTTTTATTGTTAGTTGTAGCAGCTGCAACTGGGGTTAAATATCTTGCTCCGGCTAAAGCAGAATTGGATTATTCAGTCGATGACAGCAGCCAGGATATCTCTCTTGGCTATGGCTGGCTTGCTTTATTTATCGGCTTGTTTGCTGCCTCTTTGGCGATGATCGCATTTGATTCTCAGCTAGGGCATTTATTTGGACAATTTTATCAAGCGGGAAGTCTCGTCTTTGGAGGAGGACATGTCGTCTTACCTTTACTTGAGACTATAGTCGGTGATGCAATGAGTGGTGATCGCTTTCTTACTGGTTATGCTTTAGCGCAAGCCGTTCCTGGACCCATGTTTGCCCTCGCGGCTTTTCTTGGTGCAGAACTTTGGACACAATCGCCTTTACTCGGGGCGCTAGTGGCGACATTGGCCATCTTCCTTCCCGGTTTTATCTTAATGCTGGTGGCACTGAAAACCTGGTCGTCCTTGAGTGCAAGGCCCAATATTTCCGGCGCTTTAGCTGGGATTAATGCTTGTGTGGTCGGATTTTTAATCTCAGCGCTTTATATGCCAGTATTTACCAGCGCCGTGATTGCGCCTTTAGATATGGCGTTGGTTATTGCTGGTTTTGGGGGCTTAAAACTGTTTAAGCCAAATATCTTATTCTTGGTTCTGAGCTTCGTATCGGCAGGGATATTAGTTAAATTGCTAGTTATCTAGCTTGAATAGGATTAGCTAGATAGTAGGAGGGGAAAGTCATTCCCTCTTTATATTTGACATCATTTGTTGATTACCTTTTCCTAGATTCCTAGCTTATCTCGTCATCTTCTTCACAAAAACCACCACGAAAAGCGCGATAGTAAAACTACCTGTGAAGGCTTCTATTGCGGCTATGGCTCTGGAGAATCCTATGGGGGTGAAGTCACCATATCCAAGAGTGGTAAAAGTGACCACTGAGTAGTAAATGCAGTTGAAAAATAGAAATAGATTAGTCGTAAAGTCATTTTCTACCTTGAACACATGTATGTTGCTGTCGTAGCTCAATCCAGTAAAAAGATAAAGGATGGCACAGACAAGAATGAGTGCCATGGAAAAACCTATTACCCGCATTGGGGCTTCTCCGTAGCCACAGAATAGATCAATAGTCTTAGATACATAGCGCTTAAAGCTATGCTTTGGCATCTGATGGCGGCGCATGGTGAGTTCCTTACGGATATATTCACCTGACATGGCAAATAGACCTTCACGCTCAGCCGCTTTTCTTAAGTCTCGATAGATCTCCTCTGCTTGTTCAAAGTAATCTTTGGCAATCTCGCGCTCTCCAAGTTTAACTGCCTCTAGTGCCAGTTTCTCTTGTTTAATTTTTTTGCCGATGGAGACGTTTTCTATCTTAGCGCCGTTCCACTTTATACCCAGTAGGTTGGTGCCTACGAGGTTGGCACAGTGGACATTTGAGTCTCTGAGATCTGCCTTCATTAAACTCGCATTTTTAAGGTTGAGATTAAAAAGGTGGGCTTCTTGTAGATCGGCTCGATATAGCTCGGCATTGGTCATGTCGAAACCCGTTTTCTGATGGTGGCGAACGAGATCAATACCCTGCAATTTTGCCCGCTTGAGAGAGACCCCTCTAAGCATGCCTCCATTTCTAGCGAACTGCTCTAAATTGGCTATATCTTCAGGCTTATCTTTGATGATTTTTGGGTCATGCCAGTAGCATAAGCCTGAAGGTTCTGCAGGCTCTGAGCAAGAATGGCCTTCATCTTCGTGGTAGCAACATGTGGGTATTTTTTCATTCATGAAGCAAGTATAGACAGGAGCAATTGGCTTTGTTGTTTTAAATAATTGATCCTGTTTAGTTTAGATTCGTCATCATCAAGCACTAACTTGAAATATTGACCATATCTAAAGAAGCGCTAAGCCACTTCAAAAACGTCTAAATAAAGCACTAAATAACTGCAATTCCAGTGTTCAAGCCCTAGGAGAAATTCCTCAATTAAGCTAAAATAACGGGTTTGCAGTAGCTGCCTAACCAAATTTAAGTAGAAGAGTCATGTTTGAAGTAAATCCGGTTAAATTTAAGATAAAAGAACTCGCCGAACGAACCCTTCTGCTTCGGGGGTATCTTTGACTATGATGCTAAGAAAGAGCGTCTCGAAGAAGTAAGCCGAGAGCTTGAAAGTAGTGAAGTGTGGAATGATCCTGAAAATGCCCAAGCCTTAGGTAAAGAGCGCTCAGCATTAGAATTAGTCGTTAAGACCATAGATGATATGGATTCGGGTCTCGAAGATGTCGAGGGCCTGCTTGAACTCGCTACCGAAGAAGCTGATGAAGATACCTTTGATGATGCAAGTTCAGAGCTCGATGAATTAGAAAAACGATTAGAAGACCTTGAGTTTCGCCGTATGTTCTCCGGTCCCCATGATATTGCCAATAGTTATCTGGATATTCAGTCTGGCTCGGGTGGGACCGAGGCTCAGGATTGGGCCAACATGGTGCTGCGTATGTATCTTCGATGGGGCGAGGCACACGATTATAAGCCAGAACTTATCGAGGTCACAGCGGGTGATGTTGCCGGTATCAAGGGCGCAACCATCAAGTTTAATGGTGAGTATGCATTTGGCTCCTTGAGAACCGAAACCGGTGTTCATCGTCTGGTACGTAAATCACCTTTTGACTCATCGGGTAAGCGCCATACCTCTTTCTGTTCGGTATTTGTCTATCCTGAAATAGATGATTCCATTGAGATTGATATCAATCCATCAGATCTGAGAATCGATACCTATCGCGCTTCCGGTGCGGGTGGTCAGCATATCAACAAGACTGAGTCTGCTATCCGTATTACTCATCTGCCGACTAATACTGTGGTGCAGTGTCAGAATGACAGATCTCAGCATAAGAACCGTGATGCTGCCATGAAGCAGCTCAAGGCTAAGTTGTTTGAACTCGAGATGCTCAAACAAAATCAAGAGAAGCAGGCGGCGGAAGATGCCAAGTCTGATATCGGTTGGGGCAGCCAGATCCGTTCATACGTGCTAGATGATGCACGTATTAAAGATCTGCGCACCGGAGTTGAGAGCCGAAATACCCAGACCGTCTTAGATGGTGGTCTCGACATGTTTATCGAAGCCAGCCTTAAATCTGGTTTGTAATATTGAGATATCTTGCAAGATAATTGCTTGTAAGAATCTAATTGAAATACATAATTTTAATGTGTGAACTGTAACATTTACGAGAGAAGAAGATGACTGAACAAGTACAAGACGAAAACAAGTTAATTGCAGAGCGCCGCGCCAAGCTTGAGCATATACGCGCCAACTGCCCAGCCAATGGTCACCCAAACAACTTCGATCGTAAACATAAAGCGGCTGATATTCAGGCTGAATATGGTAACCACACTAAAGAAGAGCTCGAAGGCATGGATATCCAGCGTTCTATTGCTGGTCGTGTGATGGCTAAACGTGGTCCATTCTTAGTGATTCAAGACGTCAGCGGTCGTATTCAAGCTTATGCGGGTAAAGACGTTCAAAAAGATCTAAAGGCGACATTCCAAGGCCTGGATATCGGTGACATTATCGGTGTGACGGGTAAGCTACACCTTTCAGGAAAAGGCGACCTTTACGTCAATATGGAAGAGTATCAGCTGCTGACTAAAGCGCTGCGTCCACTGCCTGAGAAGTTCCACGGTCTTACTGACCAAGAAACGCGTTACCGCCAGCGTTATGTTGATCTTATCGTTAACGAAGAGTCTCGCGCTGCCTTTATCATGCGCTCTAAAGTGGTTTCTTCTATCCGTAACTTCATGATCAAAAAAGAGTTCATGGAAGTTGAAACGCCGATGATGCACACCATCCCAGGCGGTGCGACTGCACGTCCGTTTATTACTCATCACAACGCACTGGATATCGAGATGTATCTGCGTGTTGCACCTGAGCTTTATCTTAAGCGTTTGGTCGTTGGTGGCTTCGAGCGTGTGTTCGAGATTAACCGTAACTTCCGTAACGAAGGCTTATCGCCTCGCCATAACCCAGAATTCACTATGATGGAATTCTATATGGCCTACGCAGATTATAAAGATCTGATGGACTTAACCGAAGAGATGCTCAGCTCTATCGCCATCGAGCTTTGTGGTTCTCCACAGCTTCCATATGGTGAGCATACGGTAGATTTCGGCGGCCCATATGCCCGTCTAAGCATGCTAGATGCTATTAAGAAGTATAATCCTGACAACGAAACGATTCAGTCTATGACTTATGAAGAAGTTAAAGACGTCGAGTTTATGCGTAACTTAGCTAAGAGCATTGGCATGACAATCGAGAAGTTCTGGACTTGTGGTCAACTGCTTGAAGAGATCTTCGGTGAAACCGCAGAACCTCAGTTGATGCAACCGACATTTATTACCGGTTACCCTGCAGATATCTCGCCATTGGCACGTCGTAACGATGAAAATCATTTCATCACCGACCGCTTCGAATTCTTTATCGGTGGCCGTGAAGTGGCCAACGGTTTCTCTGAGCTTAACGATGCTGAAGATCAAGATCAGCGTTTCAAGGCTCAGGTTGCTGCGAAGGATGCCGGTGATGACGAAGCCATGTTCTATGACGCTGACTATATCCGCGCGCTTGAGCACGGCTTACCGCCAACAGCGGGTCAAGGTATCGGAATCGATCGTTTGGTGATGTTGTTTACCAATACGCACACGATCCGTGACGTTATCCTGTTCCCAGCGATGCGTCCACAGGCTTAATTTCAGCGTTAATCAGCGTTAAATGGTTAGGGTATTAGCTAGATTGATAGAGCTAAAACCCATCCATACCAAGCCGGTGACGTTATCTTGTTCCCAGGCTTAAGCTAAAGCACATCACTCATAAATAAGTGAATTGAATAAAGTCGCAGAGTTAAATACTCAGCGGCTTTTTTATTGGTATTAATCAAAAAGGCCTTTAGGTTATTTTCTATGTCATTTTAATTATTGATTGAAGTTTTTCTCTGATTTTTATAGCTTAAACGATAGATTAAGCATGTTGAACGAAAATAACCTTGTTTGATGAATAAGTGGAGTAAGGTAATGTTTGAGTTGATGGCACTATGATTGATATTCCTATTTCACGGAAGTATTGGCAAAGTTGGCAAGACTCTGTCGAATTGATTGCTAGCTTTTCTCAATGTCATGTTGAGCTTAGGGTGGTAAATGCTTCGGAGCAGTACTGTCTAAAATTACGTTCTGCTACTCTGGATAATCATGATGTTTTAGATGAAATGTTAATTTCAGATTTATCCAACAAGGTCCATATTATAAAGTGGCCATCAAGGGCATTATTTGGCTGCTTATCTTTATGTATACCCTCTCACAAAACAGAGTTAAACCTACTTATTCCTTCTGAAAATACACATATCGAATCGAGTAAACTTGCGTCTCTAATTGCATTGTGTATTAACAATATTGAGCTGGAACTAAGCGAGATTTATCGTGAACATCAACAAAAAAACAAACAACAACGCGGTGCTATAGCGCCCTTAGAAAATGTGACCCTGCAGCTTTTCATCGACAGTTTAAAAGAGCATATCTGGATAAAAGATAATGCTGGTCGTTACATGGTGTGTAATCAAAGCGTTGAAAAAGCATGGGGAAAAACCCGTGAAGAGATCATCAATAAGACAGATGAAGAGCTTTTTGTTCATGATTTAGCCAACGAATTTATTCAAGCTGATTGTGATGCCGTTGACAAAGGTATACAGATCACTGCTGGGGAATGTGAGGGGCTGACTGAAGATATTGATAAGTATTGGTTAGAAACGTCTAAAGTCCCATTGGTGACGGAAGAGGGTGAACTTTTAGGTGTCGTGGGGGTGTCCAGAAATATCTCTCAGCATAAAGCGGTTCAAGAAGAATTAGAGTTAACCGGAAGAGTATTTGAAAATGCTATAGAAGGCATGATGATCACCGACAGGAAAGGTAAAATTCTTGAGACTTTTGGGGCTTTCTCTGAAATAACCGGTTATTCAAAAGAAGAAGTAGTGGGGGAAAACCCTCGTATGTTCAGCTCCGGGCGGCATGATAATGCTTTCTTTGAGGATTTATGGAGTGGATTAATCCATAAAGGTAAGTGGCATGGTGAGATATGGAACAGGCGCAAAAATGGTGCTGTTTTTCCGCAAATGCTAACAATCAGTTCGGTGTTTGGTGAGGAAGGTGAAGTGCGTTACTTTGTCGCCGTGTTTGCAGATATTACCCTGCAAAAAAGAAGTGAAGCAGAGCTTGCACATCAGGCCTACCATGACCCTTTAACTCAACTGCCCAATAGAATGGCGCTGATCTCACTGATTGAACAGGACATTCGCCACGCTGAAGTCCAACAGGGAAAATTGGCGACAGTATTTATTGATGTAGATTTTTTTAAACATATCAATGATAGCTTTGGTCATCTCATAGGGGATAAAGTGTTAGTTGAGCTAGCTGGTCGCTTGACCTGTCAGAAAGGGTCTGAAGATACCTTGGCTAGAATTGGTGGCGATGAGTTTGTTGTACTGCTGCCACAGGTCGAGGGAAATGAAGAGCTGACATTAGCGCTGAGTAAACTCAGAAAGGCATTTGAGCAACCCTTTTTTACTGGTGACAATGAGCCGATAAGATTGACAGCGAGTATGGGAGTATCTGTGTTTCCTCATGATGGTAAAGACAGTTATACCTTACTCAGAAATGCTGATTCAGCAAAGCATAGAGCAAAGCTGGATGGCCGCAATAGCTACGCCTTCTATACAGAGTCTTTAACCAAAGAGTCTATAGAGCATCTGAAATTACAGAGTGCTTTACATGATGCCTTAGATAAGAAAAATTTCCATCTGGTTTATCAGCCTAAACTTGATTTTGTGACCATGAAGACGACAGGTTTTGAAGCCTTGTTGCGTTGGCGTGATCCCGTACTCGGCAATGTCTCTCCTGCTAAGTTTATTCCTATTGCCGAAAAAATTGGCCTAATTAATGATATCGGTCTATGGGTATTGAAAGAGGCATGTCAGCAAGGGGTTAAATGGATCTCTCAAGGCAAAAAAATCGGTCGTATTGCGGTTAATGTCGCTGGCCCACAACTGCAGCGAACCTCTTTTGTTGATGAAGTAAAACTTGTGCTTGAAGAGACAGGTTTACCAGCAAGTGCATTAGAGCTTGAAGTGACAGAGAGTTTTATGATGTCAGATCCTGAGGTTGTTATTCGAGATCTGCAGCGACTAGGCGAGATGGGTATTGAGTTATCGATTGATGATTTCGGTACCGGTTATTCATCGTTAAGTTACCTGAAGAAACTGCCGATTCATAAGCTGAAATTAGATCAGTCATTCGTCAGGGACCTTCCTATGGATCATGACAATGCTGCAATAGCTAAAGCCGTGATTGCTTTAGGGCAGGCTTTGAACCTTAAGGTCGTCGCAGAGGGAGTTGAGACTGAAGCGCAGGCAGAATTTTTAAGAGAGAGTGGCTGTAATGAAGCCCAAGGTTATCTTTATAGTAAACCTAGGTTACCCGAGGCGCTAAAAGATTTTTTATGATGGATAGAGTATCTAGATGAATAACATATTGTGTTTTGGTGATTCAAATACTTGGGGTTATCAACCTGTTGCTTGTACGCGTTATCCCTATGAGGTTCGTTGGACCGGGGCACTTCAAAAATTACTCGGTAGCGAATACCATATTATAGAAGAAGGATTAAACGGTCGTACAACGGCGTTTGATGAGCCTGGAAGAGACTATAGAAATGGTGCTCGTTATTTTCCTATGCTGCTTGAATGTCATAGGCCATTAGATCTTGTTGTGATCATGCTTGGCACTAATGATCTCAAGTCGCAATTTGAGCTAAATACAGCAGATATAGCTCAAGGGGTAAAAGGCCTCTGTGAGATGGTGCTCAATAGCGAATATATTGAGAATGCCAGTACTCAGTTACTGCTTATTGCCCCGCCTCATGTGGCTAACCTCCCCGAAGAAGATGTACAGGTTTTTGCTGGCGCCAGAGATAAGTCTCTACAACTCTCTGCAGAGTATAAAAAGATCGCAGGTGAGCTCGGTATCTTGTTTATGGATGCGAGTGACGTTGTTGAAACAACCAATGACGATGGACTACATTGGACTGCGCAGCAGCATCAAGATTTTGCAGCTGTATTAAGTGACAAGGTATGTAGTATTTTGCCGATTGATGTTATTTCATAGTTTCTCATCATGAACTTTGGATACCTTTTAGGGCCAAGTTTAATTATAAAATACTCGTTATCTCATTAAGCTCTATGATTTCACCTGGCATCATGTTCGATAAATGTATCTTGCCAATCCGCACTCGGACGAGTCTCATAGTAGGGAAACCTGCAGCTGCAGTCATCTTACGTATTTGACGGTTCTTACCTTCGCTGATGGTGATAGATATCCAGATCCATTGAGGGTTCCATGCCTCGGGTCTCTGGTTTTAGCTATAGCTATAGCACCCCCGTAATCTGGCTAAGCTCTGTGACTTCACCCGGTAGCATGTTCGATAAATGTATCTTGCCAATACGCACTCGGACGAGTCTCATGGTAGGGAAGCCAGCAGCGGCTGTCATCTTACGTATTTGACGGTTTTTACCTTCGCTGATGGTGATAGATATCCAGCTCATGGGCCCATGTCTTGGGTCTCGTACTTTTTTGCCGTTTCCCGGAATATCAGGCTCTCCGTCAATTTTGAAGACTTTACAAGGAAGAGTGAGGTATTTATCTCCCTTGATCCCTATCTCAACCCCTTGCTGAAGCTTCCTTATGGCCTCATCATCGATATTTCCATCAATCTGAACATAGTACTCTTTGTCGACTTTTTTACTTCGAACCTGATGGCTAACCATGCCATCGGTTGTCAACAATAGCAGGCCTTCAGAGTCGTGATCTAAGCGGCCAATAGCCATAACCCCTAAAGGGAAGTCGGCAAGTTCGCCCAGAAGCTGCTTACTCTTTCTGGTTTCGGGCACAAACTGACTGAGAAAACCGTGAGGTTTAAATATCTTATAGTGGTGATGACTCTTTTCTATTGAAGAGCTGGTTGGGGAATTTGCTGGAGTGACTTCTACAGGCATGGCGTCATCGTTTCGTCAAAAAGAAGCTGTATTATAACGCTTAATTCAGGGCAAAGAAGCACTCTGGCGAGAGTACTTACGGTTGCAGTTTAGTTTTGTCTCACGATAATAAATGACAGCGTTGTCATTCGGCGTTATAGTAATGTTACAAAATGCCAGAATTCGTTTATGTCGAGTGGCCTCATGAGTTGGCTAGTGCCGTTAGAACAAGGCAGCAGCTATACTCAATGACTGGCCATAAAATTTATTATTTATCCTTATTGAGCCGTGCTCTAAGTCAAAGTGAGTCTATATAATGCAAATTGTTATCTTAAAAAATAGTGCTGAAGTTGCCGAATATGGCGCCAATATTTTTATCAAACAACTGCAAAGCAAGGCAGACTCAGTGTTAGGGCTAGCGACTGGGTCTACACCTGTTGCCTTGTATCAAGGCTTGATTGCAGCGATGAAAAGCGAGAAAATCTCATTTAAGAATGTGACTACATTTAATTTAGATGAGTACCTAGGTTTGGCTGATACGCATCCTCAGAGCTACCGCTACTTTATGAACGAGCAGTTGTTCGATCATGTCGATATCAATAAAGCCAATACTCATGTACCACCTGGAGATGCTGAAAACCCAATCGAAGCGTGTGTCGGCTACGAAGAGCAGATTAAATCTGCTGGTGGCATAGATATTCAGTTGCTAGGTATAGGCCGTAATGGTCATATAGGTTTCAATGAGCCTTCATCTGGCTTGATGTCACGCACACGAGTCAAGACCTTAACTAAGGCTACGATTGATGATAATGCCCGCTTTTTTGCTGAGGGTGAGTATCAACCACATCTGTCGATCACCATGGGTATTGGTACGATCTTAGATGCTAAGAAGGTAGTGTTACTGGCTACGGGTGAAAATAAGGCCGATGCTATTCTAGCGACAGTAGAGGGGGCACTCAGGGCATCATGTCCAGCTTCGGCATTGCAGCTACATACCAATGCAGTATTAGTGATCGATGAGGCTGCGGCTTCTAAACTGTCGGATCGTGATTTTTATAAGCATATTGAAGCCGAAAATCAGAAACTGCTAGAGCGGTTAGCTAGGTAAACTCTTTCAGAATATAGGTTTTGAGGCATCTTAAAGGGGCTTCAAGGCCTAGCGGCTATGGTTAATGTAGCTGGTCAAGTTTTTACCTGTCACTCAAATACTCCTGCCAATACTCTAGCTACTAATAGGGTTAAGCATAAAGTTATCCTCTCTACTTCGTGATGGCTAGTCGTACACTCTACTAACTCCCCTAATGATGCTTTGTTAACCGCAAGCGAATAATCTCAATCGTTGAATTAATTTTACGTTTGAGGTCATACATGTCTAAGCGACAAACCCTATTTATTGGCTTTATGACCTTTGCGTTATTCCTAGGTGCGGGGAATATTATCTTTCCGCCTATGTTAGGTCATGGTTCTGGAGAGGCTTTCATTCCTGCTTTAGGGGGCTTCTTGCTTACTTCTGTAGGCATGCCGGCATTGACCTTAATTGCGATAGCCTGGATAGGTGGTAGTGATGCGATTACTGATCAGTTACCTAGGTGGGTGCATCTGCTGTTTTGGAGTGCATTACTTCTTACCATTGGCCCCTTCTTTAATATGCCCAGAACGTTCACCGTCGCCTATGAGTTTACCGGACGGCCTTTCTTCGGCGATGACGGCTTATTGATGGCCACATTAATGTTTGCCGCTTTGACACTTTACTTTGCATTAAGCCCGCAAAAGCTTATGGATAGAGTGGGTAAGTTATTAACTCCAATTATCTTGTTATTGATAGGGTTTATCTTAGTCAGTGTCATGACCAACCCACATGGCAATCCAGAAGGGATGGCTGAAAAGTATCAAGGTTTTGCATTTGCTGCTGGACTCTCCGATGGCTATATGACGATGGATGTGTTGGGCGCTATCGGTTTTGGCTGGCTCATTATCAATGTGCTTAATCAGCATCGAAAACCCGATACTTCACTGAGTCGTGAAATGGGCAAAGTGGTGATTGTTTACAGTACAGTAATGTGTGGAGTTTATATTGCCATGGCCTGGATAGGCGCGCATTTTGCTGATGATGTGTCTAATGGTGGAGAGCTGCTATCTCGATACATGAGCTTCATCTATGGCGATATAGGCATGATGTGTCTCGGTATCATTATGGCATTAGCCTGCTTGACTACAGCGGTAGGCTTGACCTGTGCAAGTGCGAGTTTTTTCAATGATAACTTCTTTGCTTCAGCTCAACATCCAGCAACAAACTATAAAGTGTTGGCGATTTCGATTGTATCTCTTTCAACGCTTATCGCTAATGTTGGGCTAGACACGCTCATTAAAGTGACTTTGCCGTTAGTGGTGATGCTGCATCCGGTAACGATTACTGTGATAGGCCTAGCTGTTTATTTTTATAAGCGGAAAATGAACTTAAAGGTTTGGGGATGGACCTTATGTGTCGCCATGCTAGGAGGGTCAATAGATGCGCTTAAGATATTAGATAAGATGCCGCTGTCATTATCTCAATACTTCACTGACTACCTGCCTTTGTACAATTATAATGCCAGCTGGGTTGTACCTAGTGTTTTGAGTTTTATGCTTGCGACGTTACTGACTCGTCAACGTGCTTCGGCAATACCGTCACCTAGATCATTGGCTGAGCATTGAAGCGCTAATACTAATTGATATCCTCCTTTTTTACCCCAATTACTGATAACCCTGTAATCTCTTTGTAAATCTTGTTGAGAATGAGTATTAACTTCATTAAGATCTAGTCGCATTTTTTTAGTTATTTATAATAATCTACGGGGTTGAAAATGGGCCAGAGTTTCAAATTAAAATATCCAGTTCTCTTTATGGCGATGAGCTTTGCGTTATCGGCTAGCACGTTAGTATCTGCTGCAGAGACTGAAATTGAACAAGCCAAAGCCGAAGAGCCAGAGATGGAAGTGATCACCATTAGCTCCAAGGGGCTGATCTCTTATGTGAGTGCTTCTGCATCGAAAACGGATATGCCCATTATCGAAACGCCTTCTTCGATCTCTGTATTAACTGAAAAGCGTATTACCGATCTGGGTGCTGAAAGTTTACAGGACGCTATCGGCTATGTAGCCGGTGTCTATAATGGTCCATACGGTGTCGATACCCGAGGTGATTGGGCACAAATTCGTGGTGTGTCACCGCTGCAGTATCAAGATGGCTTGCAGATGATGTTCGGTAACTATAATAACGTGCGAACTAATCCGTACATGCTACAACAGATTGAAATTTTAAAAGGCCCATCTTCGGTGCTATATGGCCAAGGTTCAACGGGCGGCATCATCAATATGGTGACCAAACGTCCTGAAGCCGAACAGAAAGGCGAGATCTGGGCACAAGTTGGCAACTATGATCGCAAGCAACTCGCGGCAGATGTGACAGGCTCGCTCAATGAAGATGAATCTGTGCTTTATCGCTTGACTGGACTTTACCGCGACAGTGAAACCCAAACTGATTATGTCGACGATAATAGCTACTTCATTGCGCCCGCTATTACCTGGTATGCAACCGATACTACCAAGCTAACTTTACTAGCAAATCTTCAGAAGAATGAGTCAGGGTCGAGTACACAATTTTTCCCCCATGAAGGCACATTGTTACCCGCACCTAATGGCCAGATCCCAAGTAATCGCTTTATCAGTGAGCCAGGTTGGGATCAATATGATACAGAGCAAAAGTCGGTGACTTTCCTGCTTGAACAAGAGCTTAATGACTATATGTCACTGTATTGGAGCAGCCGCTATGTAGAGAGTAAGTCGACCTATCGCACCATGTACGCCTGGCCGCCAAAGTTTCAGGAGGATGGACGCTCAATTTTACGTAATATCAGTATGAGTGACTCAACAGCTGAGGCGCTGACATCAGATCTTCGTTTGCAAGCCGAGTTTGATACCGGAGACGTGGAGCATAACCTGACATTTGGTATCGATTATCAGGATGTAGATACAGATACCGACCGCCTCTATCTTAGAGGTGCTGGTGGCATGCTAGATCTTTATAACCCGCAATATGGCCTGAATACTGATTCACTGCCGACTGGCGCTGATATTCCCGACACACCGGGTGAAAACAACAACCAGTTGGGTATTTACCTGCAAGATTCGATTAAATTCGGCAACTTTATTGTCAGTGGTGCACTGCGCCATGATTGGGTCGAATCTGAAACTGTGAGTGCAGGTAAACAAGATCAGAGTGCCACCACTGGCCGTTTAGGTCTGATGTACAGCTTCGATTCTGGTATCGCACCTTATGCCAGCTACGCTCAATCTTTCCAGCCTATTTATGGATCGAACCAGGTAGGCACACCATACAAGCCCCAAGAAGGTGAGCAATATGAGTTAGGTATTAAGTATCAACCTGTTGGTAGTGAGCACCTGTTTACCGCAGCCATCTTCGATATTAGTGATAAAAACCGTAAGCAAGCGGCGGGTCCCGACTTGACTCTGCAGTTGGGCGAAGTAGAAATTCAGGGACTAGAGCTGGAAGCTCAGCTCGAGTGGGAAGAGATAGATATTTACGCCAGCTATGCCTATACAGATTCAGAAAAGCACACCAATAAAGTGGGTGAAGTCGATGCTAAGTTGGCTGCTATGCCCGATCATATGCTGTCGACTTGGTTGACCTATCGCCCGCAGTCTTTCTGGCAGGGATTTAAGGCAGGCCTTGGATTCCGCTATGTAGGGGAAACTTCAGATGGCAGTGTCGATGTATTTATGCCTGATGGCACCCAAGTGCATAACGCATTAAATACCGAAGCATATCACCTGTTCGATATGATGATAGGTTATGAGTTTAGTGAGTTTGATTTAAGCCTGAATGTCGATAACCTGGCTGATGAAACGGTGATCACTAGCTGTTTAGCCCGCGGTGATTGCTTCTATGGCCAGCGTAGAACCATCACGGCAAACTTGAGATATAAGTTTTAAATTTTCAATGTCTTAAACTTGATCTATGCCAAGAGGAGCCTAAATGTGATTTAGGCTCCTCTTTTGTTTTAACCCTAAACCACCTTGCTCATAATTTGGATTTTAACTTAAGCAGCTTGCAGTCATCTATCTTGTCAGCAAACACACTTTCCTCTTCTCTCGCCACTCAAGACTTGCTTAAGTTTTCACCTCATGTGTATGCTAATACCAGCGACTGCTACCTATTTTTCTTCGTAGCTAGATACATATAAGAAGGAGTTTATTGAAGCGATGAAACAGACAGAATCCCACTTTCCCCTAACGGACTTTATTGAGTACAGCGAAGAAGAGATGCTAGCTCGTGCACAGAGTCATTATCAGGAGGTCAAAAGGCGACACAGTATTCGTCAGTTTTCAGACCGAGCCGTTCCCCAAGCTATCATTGAGCAATGCATCCAAACTGCAGCGACGGCGCCCAGTGGTGCCAATCATCAGCCTTGGCATTTCGTCGCGATTAGTGATCCCAAAGTGAAGGCGCAGATCCGCCATGAAGCCGAGGCTCTGGAACGTTCATTCTACGAAGGACGAGCGGGTGAAGAGTGGCTAGATGCATTAAAACCTTTGGGTACAGATGCCAACAAGTCTTATCTTGAGCGTGCTCCTTGGTTGATTGCAGTATTTTCGCAAAAACGTGGTGGCTTAGATAATGATGAAAGCAAGACCAATTACTATGTACATGAATCAGTAGGTATCGCCACAGGCTTTCTACTGCAAGCGCTTCATCATGCTGGACTCGGCACGCTAACTCACACACCAAAGCCGATGTCATTTCTTAGCAAAGTGTGTGACCGAGATACTAATGTTGATCGACCTTATATGTTGATTGTTGCAGGTTACCCCGACGAAAACGCGACGATCCCAGAGCATGCAACCAAGAAGAAGTCGTTAGCAGAGATAGTAACCTTTAAGTAATGTGACCGTTCAATATGATGTTGATAGTGGCAGGTTATCCGGACGAAAACGCGACCATCCCTGAGCATGCAACTAAGAAGAAGTCGTTAGCAGAGATAGTAACCTTTAAGTAATGTGACCGTTCAATATGATGTTGATAGTGGCAGGTTACCCCGACGAAAACGCCACCATTCCAGAGCATGCAACTAAGAAGAAGTCGTTAGCAGAGATAGTAACCTTTAAGTAATGTGACCGTTCAATATGATGTTGATAGTGGCAGGTTACCGCTGATGCTGATAAAGACGCGACGATCCCAGAGCATGCAACGAAGAAGAAGTCGTTAGCAGAGATAGTAACCTTTAAGTAGTCGCTGCATATTAGAGATATAAAAAAGGGCATCGATTGATGCCCTTTGAGTTTGTAATCGATTAAAACTTAAAGCTTTATAACTCTGAGTGAGGACCGAAAACTTCGTAATGAATACGTGTATCTTCGGCGCCTAACTCGATCAGCTGCTGTTTGACGAAACTCATAAAGGCGACTGGGCCGCATAGATAGAAGTCACCTTTATCCAAGGGCAATTCGGCTTTCAAGGGGACAAGGTTCATAAAGCCCATATGGCTATTGACGCTGCCGTTATTACTCTGGCCTTGTGAATTCAAGGCTTCCTGCTCATTGCCATCGAGCTCTCTGTACCAGGTATGGTGAGTCAGCTTTAGCTCATTTGTCAGTGCCTGCACTCGTTCATTGAAAGAGTGTTGGGCCAAGTTTTCGCAGGCATGGAGGTAAAATACCGGCTTGTCGAGAGCCTTTGAAGCGAGCATCTCCAGCATAGACTGCATAGGGGTGACGCCCACACCAGCCGAGATAAGTACCACAGGTTCGTTGCGCTCAACATAATGAAAATCACCTGCCGGTGGGAAAACATCTAGCACATCGCCTATATTAACTTGGTCATGGAGGTAGTTGGAAACGGTGCCCGGCTCATCGCCAGCTGTTCGCGAGGCTTCGCGTTTCACCGATATACGGTAAGTTTTTCCATTGGACTTGTCTGACAGTGAGTATTGACGCATCTCTCTGTACTCAAGATTGGCAAGTTCAACTTTGATGCCCAGGTATTGACCGGCTTGGTAATCGACCACTGGCTCGCCATCGATTGGGGCAAACACAAAACTGGTGACTAAGCTTGATTCTTGGCGTTTCTCTATCACCTTGAACTGTCTTGCACCTAGCCAGCCACCAACTTGGTTGGCATTTTTTTGGTAGAGCTCATCTTCTCGGTTGATGAAAATCCCAGCCAGCAGGCCGTAAGCTGCGGCCCAAGCCTCTTCGACTTCGGCGGTAAACGCTTCTGGTGCCAGCTCTCGTAGTGTGGCTAGTAGGTGATGTCCTACAATCGGATAGTGTTCGGCTTGTATATTTAAGCTGGTATGTTTATGGGCGATACGTTCGACAGCCCCAGAGAGAGCCGCGAGGTTTTCAATATTTTTAGCGTAGGCTGCGATGGCACTAAAGAGTGCTGCTGGTTGGCCTCCGCTACGTTGATTACTCATATTAAAGATGTGTTTAAGCTCTGGATTATGCTCAAACATGCGCTGATAGAAGTATTCGGTAATGTCTGTGCCTGCAGATTCTAATAGGGGAATAGTGCTTTTTACTAGTTCGATATGTTTTGCAGATAACATCTAAATATCCTTCATTTTGTGGGCGACACTATGCGTCATCCCTTAGGGTGATTGTCTTATTTTTACTGTTTTATTTTTACTGTTTTATTTTTACTGTCTTATTTTGAGTACTACTTTCTTGTTGTTTAGCATGACTAGCTTGGGGTTCGCAGATCTTGCGCAATGATTGGCTCATAGCTGAGTCACTCCCAATCCATTAAGCCCGATACAACGCATCACGTAGCCAATCTTGATGGCTGTGGCGCACAAGATGAGTGCGATGTGGCTGGCGACTTGCGCCCACAATGAAAATTGCTCTGCATGGGTATAACCCACATAGATAGAGAGCAACATGCCGACTACCGCAACCGACATGGCAGCATTGCCACTGTGTAATACCAGTTTAAATCTCTTAGAGTTTATAGTGAGTGAGTCTGTGCTGAGATCTATGTCATGAGCGAAGCTGAAATCATTAGCATGAGTAGCAAACATGGCGGAACTCCTTAAATCTGAGTCTGTATTTGAGCCAGATAGTTAGTTCAAATAACGTATACCGAACCTATTATGTTCTTAACACTGCTAATCTCATGCCAAGTTTTTAAAGCCTTTATTTACAGTGTGTTGACTTTTTCATTCGAATTTTGTGAGTCATATTGACTCCCTCTGTTTTGAGTCAAATTGACTCTTGTGGTGTGTTTTGTCTATCTGCATGCTATGGTCTGGTTATATTCCACAGCCTAGCTCGTTCGAGCAGGTAAAATGCGGCAACGTTTATGACCATGATAGATATCTCTTCGACGGCCTTGATAGAACTGGCCCTTGATCTGACTAACAGTTTGACCACCAAAGATCGCTTCGATCGCTTGCTCAGTACCGTGCGCAGGGCGGTAAGTTGTGACGCAGTGGTCTTGTTACATGTGCAAGGTGAACGGCTGAAGCCTTTGGCTCAACAGGGGCTGAGCAAAGACAGCTTAGGTAGACGCTTCGACATTCAGCAGCACCCTAGGTTTGAAGTGATCTGTGGTTCATCAACCCCGGTGCGTTTTGCCTCAGACTGTGAACTCCCCGATCCCTATGACGGTATGCTGCTGTCTCATGAAGGTGACCTTCCCGTACACGCCTGTATGGGGCTGCCTTTAATGGCTGATGAGCAACTGATAGGCGTGCTGACCTTAGATAGTATGACCCCAAATGTGTTTGATGAGTTGCCAGAAAAAAGCTTAGATATTATTTCAGCCATGGCGGCGGCGACTTTAAAAACAGCCATCTTGTTGCAGGAGTTGGAGAGTCATTCGCAACACAGCCTAGAAGTTGTGGCAGAGTTAACCCATGAAGCGCTAGTCAAAGACGGCGGTGAGTTGATTGGCGATAGTGAAGCCATGATAAAACTCAAAAGAGAGATAGATATGGTGGCGGTCTCTGGTTTCTCTATCTTGATTGAAGGGGAGACTGGCGTCGGCAAGGAGCTGGTGGCCAGAACCTTGCACAGGCAGTCCGCACGTGGAGAAGCCCCTCTGGTCTATGTTAACTGTGCAGCGCTGCCGGAAAATCTAATAGAGAGTGAGCTTTTTGGCCATGTAAAAGGTGCGTTCACCGGCGCCGATAGAAATCGCACCGGTAAGTTTAGCTTAGCCGATGGCGGCACCATATTTCTCGATGAGATAGGCGAGTTGCCGCTAGGCGTGCAGAGTAAGCTGTTAAGGGCGCTACAAAGTCAGGAAATTCAACCTGTGGGTAAAGATGCCACCGAGCAAGTTAACGTACGGATCTTGGCGGCGACTAACAGAGAACTGAAAGAGGAGGTCAAGGAAGGCAGATTCAGGGCTGATCTTTATCATCGACTGAGTGTCTATCCAATCTCGGTACCGCCTCTTCGAAACAGGGAGGGAGACATAACTTTACTGACAGGCTACTTTATCGAACAGGTCAGGCGTAAGTTAGGCATACAGCAACTGACAATCGATTCCTCTGCAATACATGTGTTGAGTCAGTATGACTGGCCAGGCAATGTGCGTGAGTTGGAGCACGTGATAGGCCGAGGAGCATTAAGAGCCAAAGGTCGAGGAAATAAAGCGATTGTCAGAATAGATACTAGCCATATCGAGCAGTTAGTCGATTCGGTAGAACGTTTGCTAGATAATAAAAAGCCTACTATGACGAAGGTGGGAAGAGTTGAAGCGGAGATTAGTGCAGGTGAGAGTATTGCGTTAAAGCAGGAGACTGAATCGTTTCAGCGTGATCTTATTACTCAGGTATTGAGTCAAGAATCCGGCAACTGGTCGGCAGCTGCTAAGCGTTTACAAACAGACAGAGCGAACTTAAACCGATTAGCTAAGCGTTTAGGAATACAAGTGACTAAATCAATTAGTGTTAAGTTGTGATTTATCGGTAATGACAACGGACAGATAGGAGCATACTCATGGAAAAGGGACAGTTTGAGCATGGAGAGGTCATTCATCTTAAAGTAGGCGATTATGTCGATATTGCTGCTCACTGTAAGCACAGAGTTGCCTGGACTAGCGAAGAGACAGAAACGCTTTGGTTGGCAGTGCATTACTGAACACTGGTTTATTCATAGGGTTGTGGCGAATTGTTTCACTGTATTTGCTGCTAATATTAGCGGGGCACAATCTTGTGCTTTTTGCTATAATCGCCCACCAAAATTTACACATTAACTTTTTTGAGTGACTTTTTATGAGCAAAGCTACCCTCTTTACCCCAGGCGATGTGTCACATATATCGAACCGATTAGAACTGCTTGCCCCGGCCAAGAATGCCGAGTTTGGTATGGAAGCGATTCTCCACGGCGCCGATGCAGTATACATTGGCGGACCGGAATTTGGTGCGCGTGCCACTGCGGGTAATAGCGTCGAAGATATTGCTCGTTTGTGTGCTTTTGCTCATAAGTATCATGCTCAAGTATTTGTCGCGATTAATACTATCTTGATGGATGACGAACTTGCTGGCGCCGAAAAGTTAATCTGGCAGGTATATGAAGCGGGCGCAGATGCACTTATCGTGCAAGATATGGGTGTGCTTCAGCTCGACCTGCCACCTATTGCGCTGCATGCCAGTACTCAGATGGATAATCGTACTGCCGAAAAAGCGGTGTTTTTAGAACAGGTCGGTTTTTCTCAAGTGGTTCTCGCCCGAGAGCTTGGCTTAAGCCAAATCCGTGAAGTGGCGACGCACACTAAGATGCAATTAGAGTTCTTTATCCATGGCGCTCTGTGTGTAGCCTATTCGGGTCTGTGTAATTTAAGTCATGCCTTTAGTAATCGCAGTGCTAACCGAGGAGAGTGCTCGCAGATGTGTCGCTTGCCTGGTGAACTAAAAACTCGTCAAGGTGAGGTGCTAGCTGAGAATGAACACCTGTTATCGCTTAAAGACAATAACCAGACCGATAACCTCGAAGCCTTGATTGATGCGGGTGTGCGTTCATTTAAAATTGAAGGCCGTCTTAAAGACGTTAACTATGTCAAAAACATCACCGCTCATTATCGTCAAGAACTCGATAAGATCATTGCTCGTCGCCCAGAGCTAAAAGCGTCATCTCATGGGCGCTCGGTACATAGCTTTACACCCAATGTAGAGAAGACCTTTAACCGTGGTCGCACCGATTATTTTGTTAATGAACGTAGCCAGGGAGTCAGTGATTTTCGCTCGCCTAAATTTATCGGTGAAGAGGTGGCGACAGTTAAGCGCTTAGGCAAAGATTTTATTGAGCTTGAATCGACATATACCTTCAACAACGGCGATGGATTATGTTATTTCCCTGCAAATTACGCTAAAGCTAAACAGTCAGATGATAAGCTTCAAGGCCTACGAGTAAACCGTGCCGAAGGACTTAAGCTGCATGTGTTGACTGTCCCTGGTGATCTCGAAGTCGGTATGACTATTTATCGAAATCGCGATCAAGCATTCGAAGCTGTGTTAGCGAAAGAGTCATCTAAGCGTTCCATCGATGTCGATATCGTTATCACAGATACCGATAATGGCATCAAGATGATCATGACAGATGTGTATGGTCATCAAGGTGAGGTCTCTTTGACGATGGATAAGCTGCCAGCGAATGACCAAGAGGCTGCGAGCGCCAAGCTACGCAAACAACTTGGCAAACTTGGCAGCACCGATTTTGTTGCTCGTAACGTCAGCATAGATACAGAACAAGTCTGGTTTGCCCCGGCTTCAGTAATTAATGGCTTACGTCGTGACACCGTTGCGGCGCTCGAGCTTGCTCGTGTCGATGAATATGTCAGGCCTAAACCTTGGAAGCATCATTTAGATGCCATGTATCCCACCAAACATCTAAGTTACCTGTCGAATGTCGCTAACCAGAAGTCGAAAGACTTTTATCTGCAACATGGTGTGATAGAGATTGAAGATACCTATGAAAAGAACGGTATTACAGAAGAAGTGCCCTTGATGGTGACGAAACACTGTTTGCGATTTAACTTTAATCTTTGCCCCAAAGAGGTGCCAGGCATTAAAGCTGAACCTATGGTGCTAGAGATAGGCAAAGATGTGCTAAAGCTGGTTTTTGACTGCCCTAAGTGCGAAATGATGGTAGTGGGCGCTAACCGTCAAGTGCCGAATGAAGGCCGAGGTCAAGCCTAACATTTCATCAATGAGCTGATTTTAGCTAGGTGAGTTAGTTTTTACTGACTCACCTAGCGAGTCGTTACATTCTCGCTATTTGACTCCCCCTCTATACCGATAGATATTACAGCCTACCTGCTACTACTCATGGTTTCCTAAATAGATTGTGCTATCTTGCGATTAGTATTTTACTGAGTTTATCAACATTTTTAAGGATGAAATTATGGGATTATTAGATTCATTGATGGGCAATGCATCGGAAGTGAACCTTGAAGAGCTCACCGAAGAGTTAAACCCAATCATGGGTGATAATGAAGAACTGCACCTTGCTTACAAGCTGATCCGCGATATGTTTGTATTCACTAACAAGCGGTTAATCCTTATCGACAAGCAAGGCATGACCGGAAAGAAAGTCAGCTACCACTCGATTCCTTACAAGGCGATCACTCATTTCGAGGTTGAAACTGCCGGACGCTTCGATATGGATTCAGAGCTTAGATTGTGGATCTCGGGTCAAGATAAGCCCTTAGTCAAAGAGCTCAAGAAGGGCACCGATGTGGTCGGCATTCAGAAGACCATTGCTAACTTCTCACTTTGACTTTACCCATTGGCGTCGGCCAATAGAGTTTGTCAGCCTTCGAATGAAGGTCTATTGCATTTTCGTTGATACGACCGTCTTTCCGGCAGAGCTTTTGAGCCGGAATCCAGCATTTGTTGGACTGTGTGTTTGAAAGTCGTACTTTCATGGCAACCTAACGCTTCCCAGCGGGGGCTATGCAGATGCTTCTGCGAAACGCCGCAAGCACATCCGTGTGGGCTCTGCGATTTCATCCTTGAAATCGAAGCTCGCAGCCGCATCCACACTGGGTGTTCTACAGAAGGGGCATCTTCAACTCGAGCATAATATCACCACGGAGCACTTCGCTTCCACGAAGAACACGGAGGTAAAGATTGAGCTAAAAGTTGAGAGTTGCAAAGACTTTAGCTGTTGCCTTTCTCCGTGTCCTCTGTGTTCTCCGTGGTGAATAGCTTTAGGATTGATGCTTTACCAAGAAACAAGCACTCTTACCACGGAGCACTACGCTTGCACGGAGAACACGGAGGTAAAGCTAAAACCTACACCAGAAAGCCTTAGAGCTAGCTTATTTATGTCCATAAACGTGTTTAGTTATCACAAGCCAGTAAAACTAAAATCGAAGAGATAAATAATCAGGTGTAAACGCGGCTGTGGCCGTCCATGACATGGATGTCATGGCCGAGGCTATAGGGATATATTCACGCCGTGTCGCAGAAGTGTTTGCACTTAAGCTTGCTGCAGGCAATAGGTAACAATGAAGTCATGCTTACCAGATAATAACCAAATACCGAATTAGCCCAATGAACCCACAATAGACATTTCAGGAACTTGTTATCCAACAAGTAAACACGTCGCACGTCCAAAAGTGAGTTACTAACAGTAAACCCCAATCGAAGAGATGACTTTCTCGAAACCATAGCAGGTGTAAACGCGGCTGTGACCTTCGACATCAGGGATGATGTCGCAGAGCGCCCACGGATGGACTCTTATGAAATCAAGAGCCAGCGTGTCACAGAAGTGCTGACACATTCCTCGCCGGACAGGCGATAGATAAAAATGAATCTTTGGTACTTAACAAACTGACCATGTATCAAACCAGTCCAATGAACCGAAGGTTCAAAGATATTTGAAACTTGTTATCCAACAAGTAAACTCATTTCTGTTGCCAGTTCCAACTCGGTGTACTCAAGATATCTTGGCCTATGACTTCTGTTTGACCTAGCTGTTTGTCCAGTTCGATGAGATTGCAATGCTCGAACTCATTGAGCGCATTGATCAGCCTATTAGCATGAGAAACCACCCAAAGCTGACAGACTGAGGATGCCTTAGCGATTAAGCGAGATAGGGCGGGGAGCAGATCTGGATGCAAGCTGGTTTCTGGCTCGTTAAGTACCATCAATTCTGGTGGTCTTGGGGTGAGCAAAGCTGCGACTAGTAACAAATATCTTAGAGTACCATCGGACAGCTCTGCCGCCTTAAGAGGTCTAAGTAAACCTTGCTGATAAAAGTTTAGGCTGAGCATGCCATTGGATTCATATTCTATATGGACATGGGCGCCGGGAAAGGCGTCACTGACGGCATGATCGAAACCGGCTTTATCACCAATCTCGAAAATCGTCTGAATTGCCGAGGCCAGATCGCGACCATCATGGTGCAGCACTGGGGTTCGTGTGCCCAGTTGTGGTTTTCTGGCTGGAGCATCAATGTCGCTTCTAAAATGATCGTAGAAACGCCAGGCTCGAATGCTGTCTCTTAATGTCAGTACTTCAGGGGAACGCTCTGGGTCGGCAAGCTCACTGAAGATGCTATCGCCATGCTGCATATGAAGATTCAGGGTCGTAAAACCCGCACGTTTATCTATTTCTGTGCGACTTTTGACGAGTGCGCCACGGCGCTCAACCAGCACTGAAGCCGGGCGGTATTTATTGCCCACCCAGATGGCTTCTCTTTTTATCTCAGGATCTAAACCAAACAAGGTGGTGGAGTCAGGCTTTGGCAAGCCCAATTCAATCAAGTAGCTAAATTCATCACTGGCAAAACCTAGCTTTAAGCGTTTAACCTGCTGACGGACTGTGGGTTCGATGGCCGTTTCGCCACTGAGCATCCCCTTAGTGATATTTTCTGGTCCGGCCCAGAAACAGGAGTCTAATCCTCCTTCCAATGCTAATGCATTGACCACACCTCCCTGGGCTGTTTGTGCCAACAATCGCAGCGCCTTGTAGAGGTTAGACTTACCGCTACCGTTAGCACCAGTGACTAAGTTGAGTTGCTCAAGGGGAACACGGATCTCACGTAGTGAACGGTAATTTTGTATGGCTAAGGTGGTCAGCATCTTGATGTTATTTTCTCGGGGAGATTGCTTAATAGAATATTGACATTAAATCTTCTGTTCCGCCAGATTAGCCCTTTGTTAGATCCATTATTTATGCTGTGATTTTCAAGCTACTCATACAAATCTGCTTATCTCAGGGTTAAATAATCTAGGCTAATTACTGATCCGTTTAGTCGATACCTTGGAGTGGATATTAGCTCTTTACCTTCGCTTGTATCAGGTGTTAAGTCATAAGCCATGATGCCGATATTGTTATTCTTCTTATAATCGGGCTTGGCATGTTCGAAACCGTAGGAGGTTGCAGGACTGACGAAAAGTGGGATGGTTTTATCATTGGGTTTACGCTTTTTAACTGAAACTGACGCCTTAAAAAATGCATGCGCATGGCCACTCACCACGGCGAGTGTTTGTGGGTGTATAGCCTCTATAACGGCTAAATGATTTTCAATGCCTATCTCGGTAAACCATTTTGCTCCCAGATTCAGCACCGGGTGGTGGATCACCACTATGGACTGATGTTTTCTGGTGAACTGTCTTAAATGGCTGAGTGATTTGTTAGACACGCGACCAGCACCCAGTGCCATATGTTGCCGCGGTTTTTGACTCGAGTCTACAAAACAGAGGCTCACATCATCGTTTAGATGCAGGTGATCTTTTACTTGGATTCGACTGCCACTGAAGGTAGATTTCATCATAGCTAAATCATCATGATTACCAGCAATGGCATAGATATCTGCGATTGAAGTGTGTGTCTCAATGATCTGCTTGAACGCTCTATATAGCTCAACGCAAGGGCCACATACTAGGTCGCCTGTCAGCAAGAGTAGATCACCACCTCCCTTTGCTTCAATAAGCGTTAAAGCCCGAATCAAGTTGGCCGCAGGAGCTGCATCATCCATCTGTAAGTGGCAATCACTCAGCTGATATATTTTCATTATTTCCTTTAGCCCAAGACATCTTTCAATACTCTTTGCCAGTTACCGCCCATAATCTTGTCTCTATCACTGCCGCTAAATCCAGCTTTTGCTAAGGCCAAATCGATACGTTCCATACGGTGAATATGGTTGAGCTCAGGGATCACCACATGGACGGGTTCTATGTCGTAGCCAAGGACATTTTTAGCTCGTAAGCTGTGCCACCAATCGAGATATTGCTTTACGCCTTCGGCATTATTGTTATTGAGTTTTAGTAGGTTTTTCTGGCCACGCAGGGGATAGTCATTGGCGATGGCAATACTATCAATTCCGCCTACATTAGCCACATGTTTGAGGTGAGCAATATAGTGCTCTGTGGTTGGTATAGCGTCGTTAGTGAGCCAGAAACTCATCATAAACACGCCAAACAGGCCACCAGTGTCAGCAATAGCCTTAATGACATTATCCGGTGAGCAGCGTGCATGGTTTACGATGGCGCGCACGGCACCATGACTCTGAACTATGGGGGCATTTGATGCTTTGGCAGTATCGAGAGCCGATTGCGGGCTGGAGTGGCTTACATCGATGAGAATACCTTTGTCATTGAGCTTGGCTATTAGCTGTTTGCCGGCTTTAGTGAGTGGTTTATTGAGCCCTTGACTCTGTTCATGAATAAGCGCGTTATCTAAGGCACCGCCGCTAAACTTGTTGCCATAGTGATGGGTGAGTTGCAGCGAGCGAAGCCCTTTCTCATAAAACTCATCGACTTGGTGTAGGTCTGTTGAGATGCTCTCCTCGACACAATCCGCACCTTGGATTTGGAAAAATACCGCCGTTTTACCTGTGTCATGGGCATGTTGAATATCGGCACCGCTATGTCCTAAAATAAGCTTGTCAGGATTATCATTCACTCGTGTGAGCGCTTCGCTAATGCTCTTGATACACGCCTTATAAGTGCGCTTATAGTTGGTGGTGCCGTCGGGCTGTTTTATCGCTTCAATATCTGAGATATCACACAGGTAGGCATTGATTTTTGAAGCGTTAAGGTCGCTTAAATCATCGGGAAGAAAGCATAAACCATCGACATAAAGGCGCTTAGTCTCAGCTGCCAAGGCTGAAAAACTGCCTAGTTGACTCAGTACACTGCCCGCCGCTATGGCTTTAAGTAATTGGCGTCGATCAATCGCTAGTTTCATATTCATCCTGAGGCACGCTGTGAATACGTGCATTTATTATTCTTATAACTGGTCATACTAACCCATAGCCTTAGACTATTCGAGATCTTGACTTTAACTCGGCCTTAAGTGACTATCGTTGCCGAATTGAAGTAAAACTACTAATAATTAAAAGGTTTTTGGCTAAGGCTAATAACCGACTAAGCAACAAATGTATCAAATGAATCAAGGGGAAGGCTATGTTTTATCGTGCACTTACACTCGCTTTACTGCTCATTTTACCTGCGGCAGTTAATGCAGAGAATTATTCTATCGGAACAGGCGGTCAAAGTGGGATCTATTATCCTTTCGGTGGAGCATTAGCGAAAGTCTGGTCTGATAAGGTGCCAGATGTAAACGTGAAGGCAGAAGTGACAGCGGCTTCCGTCGAGAACACCATTAAGGTGGTTCGCGGTGACATGATTGCCGGTATTGCCATGGGCAATGTCGTTTTAGATGCCTATAAAGGCGAAGGCAAGTTCCGCAGCGAAATGCCGGTTAAGACCTTATTTGCACTATATCCAAATCTGGTACATGCCATTTCACTCGAAAAATCGGGCATTACTTCGCTTAGCCAGCTTAAAGGCAAGCGTATCTCTTTAGGTGCGCCCGCCAGTGGTACAGCGGTAACGGCGGCTGCGCTACTTGCGTCAATCGGTATCGATGTGAAGAAAGATATCAATGCTGTGTATCTTAACTATGCGGAAACCACCAATGCATTGGCTAATGGCCAGATCGATGCTGGTTTTATCGTAGGTGGTCAAGGTGTGGGGGCGGTAACTCAGGTGGCATTGACTCATAAGGTTAATCTTATTCCAGTATCTGAAGCTGAAAGCAGTGTGTTTATCAAGCAACACCCTGCTTACAGCAACTACACGATTCCGGCTGACGTTTACAACAATGTTGCTGCGGTTTCTACCTTGAGTGTGTGGAACGTGTTGGTCGTTAGTGCCAAAATGAGTGACGAAATGGCCTATAACCTGACAAAAGCAGCCTTCGAAAATATGGGTGAAGTGCGTAAGGTGGTTAAGGTTGCAGAAGCAACGACGCCTGAAAATGCTAATCGCTTAGCGGGTGTGCCACTGCATGCGGGTGCGCAAAAGTATCTGGACTCGTTAGCTAAGTAATACAGATTTAACCATCTAGTATAAACAGCAAAAATAGATACAAAGGCAGCTTATAGGCTGCCTTTGTATTTAATTCCTTTTACTTTCTGTTAATGCTACTGGCTTTTACTCAATTTGTGGTGAGAGAAGCCGATGCGGCATTGACCTATTAAGGAGATGATATGACCCAAACTAATAATACAAACTTAGGTCATGATGAACCTGTACTCGAAGATGCTGGAGCTATTCATAGCTCTATAGCCCAAGATGCACCTTTACCCTATGAGTCAATATTTAAGGTATTTGGCTACATTATTCTCGTTATTGCCGTAGCCCTGTCAGCTTTTCAAATCTGGCAAGGTATCACCTCTACAATTTCGGCCACTTACTTTAGACCTGTGCACCTGTGTTGGGTGCTGGTGTTGATTTTTTTGCATTACCCGCTAATTAAGAATCGCTATAGTAAACTCTACCTTCCCGGTAGAGTATTTGATCTAGCGCTCTGTGGACTGGCCTTGTTCGCCGCTTACCGCATGAGCATTTTTGATTACAATGATATCGATCACCTGCTTTATGGTTTAGGCATGCAAGATCTCGTTGCCGGTTGTGCGCTGGTTACACTCTTGTTAGAAGGCTGTCGCAGAACCGTTGGTTGGGTGATGGTGCTTATTGCTGCACTCTTTCTGGGCTATAGCGCCTTTGGCGATATGTTGCCAAGTGCTATTGCCACGAAATCATACTCGTTACAGGAGTTGATCCAGTTTCAAATTTATTCGGCTAATGGGATTTTTGGCTCAGCCTTAGGTATTGCGGCGACCACAGTATTTATTTTTGTGCTTTTTGGCGCATTTTTAGAGGTCACTGGTGCGGGGAAATTCTTTATCGATTTAGCTTTCTCTATCGCAGGGAAATATCGTGGAGGCCCAGCCAAAGCGGCGGTGCTCGCCTCAGCTGGACTCGGATCCATTTCAGGTTCGGCTATTGCCAATACAGTGACGACCGGGTCTGTCACTATCCCCATGATGAAGAAGCTAGGTTATAAACCTGAGCAGGCAGCAGGTATCGAAGCTGCTGCCTCGACTGGTGGGCAGATCATGCCACCTATTATGGGAGCGGGCGCCTTTGTGATGGCGCAGTTTACCGGTGTACCCTATAGCGAGATCATGCTGGCATCGATCGCTCCAGCCATTCTCTATTTCTTCTGTACCTTACTCTATGTGCACTTGATGGCGTGTAAGCTTAACCTGCAAGCAGTGAGTCGCACCGAGGCGGTAATTTCGGTAATGAAGCATGGTGCCCATCATCTTATTCCACTGGGCTTGATCACCGCACTGCTTATGATGGCCTATTCACCATTGTTGGTCGGTGTTGCCGGTTGTGCCGCGATCCTGGTGACGGCAGCTCTGCGTAAACATAGCCGTATTGGACTGACTAAGTTTATCTCTGGGATGAAGAATGGTGCCTTGATGGCGTTGCCTATTTCGGCAGCTTGTGGCGCTGCGGGGATCATCGTTGGCGTCGTCGGTCAGACGGGTATTGGCTTGCAGTTTACGCAATTTGTGATGGAGTTTTCTGGTGGCTACATGTTAGTGGCGCTGGGGCTTATCAGTATTGTCGCTCTGATACTGGGTATGGGGCTGCCTGTTACTGCTGCTTATATCGTGTTAGCTGTGATGGCTGTGCCCATGTTGGGTGACTTTGGTCTACCGCTGCTAACAGCGCATCTAATCATATTTTGGTTATCACAAACCTCTAATGTGACGCCACCTATTGCCCTCGCTGCTTTTGCTGCTGCAGGTGTTGCGAATGCCAACCCGATGAAATCTTCGGTTGAAGCATTCAAGCTAGCGGGTGGCCTGTTTATTATCCCTATCATGATGGCCTATACCGATCTGATTAATCCTGAAGCAAGTGTGTTGCAATTCTCTTTTGCTATCGCACAAACTGCCGGGATCATCGTGGCATTAGCGATATCAATTGAAGGCTACTTGTTGAGAACCTTGACTAAAGCCGAACGTATCATTGCTCTGCTGAGCGCTCCGATGATTCTGTTTAATCCATTCGGTGCAGGGTTTGTGGGAATCTTGGTTATTTTAGCTTTAATTGCAATGCAGTGGAAAACACGCGATGTGGTTGGATTAAAATAACGTTTCGCCTATCTGTTAGGCGTTGCTGCTGTTATAGCTACGATTAAAGTGTTCTCACTTTTTCAATGTCATTAGGCCTTCTATCATTGATAGAAGGCCTTTTAGTTGTAGCTCGTTAATTGGTCGATCATTAATAGCTAAAAAATGCTTTGTTAATGAGTGAGCTAATTAACAAATTAATTTTGAAAGTGTGTACTTGATTAGCCTCTTTTTCTCTGGCTATCTAACTCTATAATTACTGTTAGCAAGAATAATTAACTGGAATGAATCATGAGTGTATTAACCATCGTTGCCCGTATCGAAACCAACAAAGATCATGTTGAGTTAGTGAAATCAGAGCTACTTAAACTGATAGCGCCAACTCGGAAAGAGCAGGGCTGCTTGCAGTACGATCTGCATCAAGATAATCAACGACCTGAAGTGTTTGTATTTTATGAGCGATGGGAGAGTAAAGCCTTGTTAGAGACTCATTTAGCAAGTGCACACATTACTGCATATCTTAAGGCAACAGCTGGTGCGGTAGAGAGTTTTGTCATCAGCGAAATGACAAAGCTAGCTTAAGCTTCAAATGAAGCTCGAGTACATTTTCTGATTTAGCTTCTGGCAGAGTTGGATTGGAAAGTGTGTTTGAAGGTCGTATCTTCATCGTTATCTAGCGCTTCCCAGCGGTTGCTGTCGAAGCTGCATCTACACTCCTTGATCTATACGAAAATTTAACCTTATTAGCTCCGAGCCTTTTATCTCTCCTTTATCTCGATTCACATCAAAATCCGCTACCGCATTTTATGGTAGAATCGCAAACTTGGGATTGAGCATATAGCCATGATTCTCCCTATTTAGGGGGGTACCACGTTGCTTAGATGGTATGGCTAGCTAATCAAGTATTAAGCCGAAATGGAGTGGTCTTTATATTCGTGAAACCGGATATGCGAACATCATAATTTATGAGTTTTAAATCAAATAAATACAGCATTGAATCAACAGATTATCAAATCGGGCAAGATAATGTCAATAAGTTCGGCATGGATGTCCACAACACAGTTTTTACTGTCTCAGTCGGCCTATCTATTCTATTTATCGTTGCGTTACTAGCACTCTCGCCAGCAGACGCCAAAGCAGCCATTGACTCAGTTAAGGGAGCCGTTCTATCTAATTTTGATTTCCTCTTTATGTGGGGAGCAAATTTAATGCTTATTTTAGCCGTCGCTATTGTGTTTTCACCTCTAGGTAAAATTCGTTTAGGCGGTGATAGCGCAACTGCTGACTATTCCATGTTGTCATGGATTTCTATGCTATTTGCAGCTGGAATGGGGATAGGGTTAATCTTTTGGGGGGTGGCGGAGCCTACTGCTTTCTATACTAACTGGTTTGGTACTCCTTTAAGTGTTGAGCCTTTCACACCAGAAGGCCGTGAACTGGCATTAGGAGCAACAGCCTTTCACTGGGGAATACATGCGTGGGCAATTTATGGCATGACAGCACTTTGTCTGGCCTATTTTGTATACAATAAAGGGCTACCTTTATCAATGCGCTCTGTGTTCTACCCATTATTAGGCGATAAAGTCTGGGGGAAAACAGGTGATGCAATTGATATATTAACGGTTCTGGTGACCTTGTTTGGCTTAGCCACTTCGCTTGGCTTAGGAGGGACACAAGCAGCCAGTGGTATTAGCCATGTTTTTGGCCTTGAAAATGATATTTTTCTCCAGCAGTTCATTATCGTTCTAATTATGGGCTTAGCTATTTTTTCTGTACTGCGCGGTATGGACGGAGGCGTTAAGTTTTTAAGTAATCTAAACATGATTATAGCCTTTGTATTTCTTGGCTTCATTGCTGTTTTGAATTTCACAACAGTGCTTGATTCATTGGCAACTGCGATTTCTGGCTATGTGAAAAACATTATTCCCTTAAGCCAAACTTCAGGTCGTGACGATACAACCTGGCTACATGGTTGGACCGTATTCTATTGGGCTTGGTGGGTAGCATATGCGCCATTTTTCGGTATGTTTGTGGCCCGCATTTCTAAAGGACGTACAATTCGAGAGTTTCTTCTATGTGTATTGTTAATACCTACAGTGGTAACCACTGCCTGGATGTCGATCTTTGGCGGTATTGCTATCGAACAGGTGGTTGATAAAGTTGGTCAGCTGGGTATTGATCAAGGAATTACTGATGTATCTTTAAGTTTATTTTATATGTTAGATGCTTATCCGCTCGGAAATATCCTATCGGTTATCGCTATAGCACTGATTATTGTTTTCTTTGTTACTACTTTAGACTCAGGTTCAATCGTCATTGATGGCATGACAGCGGGTGGTAAGTTAGAAGTACCAGAGCGACAGAAAGTTGTTTGGGTCGTTATCTCTGGTGCTATCGCTATGGTGATGCTGTGGATTGGCGGCACTCAGTCAATTCAAGCCTTACAATCAATTACTATCATTGCCGCACTACCTTTTACTATTATTTTGCTATTAGGATGCGTTAGCTTGATTAAAGGTTTACTCACTGAAGTAGGGCAAACAAAGATAACCGATAAAGTAAATAAAGCTGGTTAGTATCGGCTGGAAATTTATCTGAATTGGCCATATGGACTATGCAGCGACATCTGATGAAAATGGATTTACATCAGATGTCATGCAGCAGAAGTTCGCAGCCACTCGCTAGACTGAGTTTACATCTATTTATCATCTAACTGAGTGGATGCTGGGCTGTTTGTTTGAAGGTCGTCCCTTCAATGTAACCTACCGCCTGTCCGGCGAGGATTGTGCAGATGCTACTGCGAAACGCCGCAAGCACCTCCATGTGGGCTCTACCAAAACATCCCTGTTTTGGAAGCTCGCAGCCGCATCTACACTTGATTATTTATCTCTTCGATTTGGGCTTGTTAGTTACCTGATTCTGAAATGACCCTTAATCAGCTAGAGAAAAAGCTTACAGCATTTATAGAGTTATAAATTTGACTAATATTTTTTAATGTTTGTACTATATGATTGGATGCCTATACCCATAATGGTCACTTTAAATGTTAAGACTTTACAAGTACATGTCTGAAGATGTAGCTCTCAAGTTTATTAAAAAACCATTGCTAAGGCTTACTCCTAATTGGGCGTTAAATGACCCATTCGAATGTAAGGTAGCTAGCACAACAAACCAGAAGCTAAATATCCTTGATGGTAATGTTGAACGAAGTATTCATACTGCAGATTTTATGGGGCTTCATGGCATTGTTTCTCTATCGGAAACACCTGATAACCTTCTCATGTGGAGTCATTATGCTGATGAGCATAAAGGAGCTGTAGTTGAGTTTCTTATCGAAGGGGCTGATCCATTGGACATGTTTAATATTGGTAAGTGTCCTACTTCCTCAGACGCAATACTTGGTAAAGTCAACTACCGTAAACGCCGAAATTATCCGTTTAGCGTTGATGTGCAGTCTTTAGACTCAATTAGAACACATTACTATTTAACTAAATCAGACGAGTGGATATATGAGAAAGAGCACAGGTTTATAATTCCAGGAACTGAGGCTAGCTATATGAGGTCTTCTAATCAAGGGTTGTATTCAGATCTTGAACTGAATAATGAAGGCTTAGATAATTTTACGTTAATACAAAGTGTTGATACAAAGCAAAACTTGTGGAAGTACTCTAAGGAAACTCAAGACATGTTTTTTATGGATGTTCATCCGAGGGCAATTGGACGTTTTATAATCGGCTGTAATGGAGACTTAGATCTTTATAAGAAAGCAATGAAAGAGGGGGAACTCAGCGGTTTAGGTAAAACGTTTGCTAGTTCTGTATTTAATAAATTTTGTGATGTAGAAGTTTCAAAAATACACCCAGAACGATTTGAGCTGACTTTTGAACCGTTAATGGATCAAGTTAACAATAGTTAGATACACAAACATCATCGTACTTAAGCTTATTCAAACACGACTAAAAGACTATTTACTCTAACAAGGTTTGTCCCGAAACGCGCTAGAGAAAACTAAGATACTCCAATCGAAGAGACTGATAATCCGATGTAGATGCAGCTGTGGGCTTCGGTTTCAGGGATGAAACCGCAGAGCGGCCAGGGATGGCTTTACAGCGTCCCACAGAAGTATCTGCATGTGAGCCTGCTGCAAGCAATAGATAACAATGAAGTTGTGCTTACCTGAAAATAACCAAATACAATGTCTGCCCAATGAACCCACCCCAAAAAGATATTTGAAACTTGTTATCCGACAAGTGAGCAAAATTCAATATGAATAGTGAAATCTGCCACTAGAGAGGAGACAGCCTTTCTGCTGCTTGCTGCAATGTTACATCCTCTTTGGCAAAGCATAGGCGAATGACTTTATCACCGGGGGGAGTTTGGTAAAATACGCTTAGTGGGATTGCGGCTACGCCAATCTCTTTGACTAGGTATTCACAAAATGCCATGTCGTCTATCTGTGATATCGCCGAATAATCTAGTAGTAAAAAGTAGGTGCCTTCGCTGGGTAAAATAGTAAAACGGCTAGCTTGTAGCGCATTAACTAACACGTCTCTCTTATGTTGATAAAAAGGGGCGAGTGCAGTGATATGTTCAGGCTCTTCGGCGAGCATATCTGTTAATGCCAGTTGAGCCGGAGTGAAGCTTGAAAAGGTGACATATTGGTGAATCTTTCTAAATTCTTGTGTCAGTTTCTCGGGGGCGATGCAGTAACCCATCTTCCAGCCTGTACAGTGGAACGTTTTACCAAAACTAGCGATCACAAACGCGCGCGCAAAAAGTTCAGCATCGCTTAACACACTAATGTGTGGTGTTCCTTCAAAGGTGATATGTTCATATACCTCATCACTTATCAGCAGCAGATCATGCTTGAGGACTAGTTCCTTTAACTTATCAAAATCAGCTTGTTTTAATGTCTTTGCGCTGGGGTTATGGGGCGTGTTGATAATAATGCCACGGGTTTTCTCGGTGATAGCAGCCTCTACCAACGGCCAGTTGATGGCATAATCCGGCGCCAGCATGGCGATATGTACCGCACGGCCTCCGGCCAGTTCAATAGCTGGTTCATAAGAGTCATAGGCGGGATCGAAGATAATTATCTCATCTCCTGGGTGGGTGATGGTTTGTATGGCGACAAACAAGGCCTCGGTCGCGCCAGAAGTCACAGTGACTGTATCAAGTGGGTTGATATCTGTGCCGTATATTCGCCCTGTGAGTGATGCTATTTGAGCCTGAAGAGGTGCAAGTCCACAGGAGGGCGCGTACTGATTAAATCCTTGCTCGCAGTATTTAGCTAAGCGCTGCTTTAGCAGAACGGGGGCGTCAAACTCAGGAAAGCCTTGAGAGAGGTTAATGGCTTTATATCGGTTGGCCAGCCCTGTCATAGTAGTAAATATGCTAGTGCCAAGGTTAGGTAATTTACTGCTATGCGCTAAAGTATTCAATGGAACCCTCTCTGATTGCAAACAACTCTACTTACTGAGTTTTTGCACCTCTTTATAATCTCATCATATTCTAAATTAACATGATTTCATATTAGCCAAATAAGCTAGTCAAACAAGGCAGTTTTGCTCGCAAGAGCCCTGTAATTCCAATAAAATCAATTAAAGAAGATCTTTGAAACTTGTTATCCAACAAGTAAACACGCTTTTGTCCAAAAACGTGTTTAGCTAGCAC
This sequence comes from Shewanella eurypsychrophilus, assembly GCF_007004545.3. NCBI lineage: Bacteria > Pseudomonadati > Pseudomonadota > Gammaproteobacteria > Alteromonadales > Shewanellaceae > Shewanella > Shewanella eurypsychrophilus. The sequence goes on from NZ_CP045503.2 coordinate 1,044,465, forward strand.
CTTTAAGCTCCAATCGAAGAGATGAATAACCTGATGTAGATGCGGCAGTGGGCTTCGGTTTCAAGGATGAAACCGCAGAGCGGCCAGGGATGGCTTTACAGCGTCCCACTGAAGTATCTACATGTGAGCCTGCTGCAAGCAATAGATAACAATGAAGTCATGCTTACCAGATAATAACCAAATACCGAGTTAGCCCAATGAATCCACAATAGATATTTCAGGAACTTGTTATCCAACAAGTAAACACGTTTTTGTCCAGAAACGTGTTACTAACCAACAAATCTTAAATCGAAGAGATGACTTTTTCGACTGCATAGCTGATGTAGGCCTGCTGCAAGCAATAGATATCAATGAAGCTATGCTTACTAGGCAATAACCAAATACCAAAACCGCCCAATGAACCCAATTCAAAAGATACTTGAGTAAGTTGTTATCCGACAAGTCTGTCAGACTGATGTTTTAATCGCTTTCAATACCGCAAGTAATCCATTAGTCCTAGATGGACTCAGTTGTCCGGTTAGGCCTAAACGGTCGAAATAGACATCTGAATTGAACGCCGCTATTTCGTCAGAACTCTTGCCGTTACAAGCGGTTAGCAATAGCGCTATTAGCCCTTTTACGATCCGGGCATCACTATCTGCAATAAAGTAGTGTTTACCCTCTATTTCATTATGATAGAGCCAGGCATTACTCTCGCAGCCTCTGACTTGGGCTTGTTCTACCCGAAACTCTTCATCAAGTTTAGGCAGCTTTTTTCCTAGTAGCATTATTTGACGATAGCGTTCCTGCCAACTGCCAGCGTTCTCAAACAGAGGTAATATCTCTTCGCTGTCGAGAGATAGTGCTAAAAATGCTGCTGTGCTGGGTTGTGCTAGTTGACTCATACGTGCCCTGAATAATTTTTAATGATTTTCAATAACTTGCTAGAACCTAGAACCTAGAACCTAGAACCTAGAACCTAGAACCTAGAACCTAGAACCTTAGTCTAGCAGCATATCTTTCACTGATTTTAATGCCTCAATAAAACGATCGATATCTTCTTTATTGCTGTAGACACCGATAGAGGCTCGGCAGCAACCTTTAATGCCTAAGCTTTGCATCAGTGGCATGGCGCAATGATGGCCGCAGCGTACGGCGATGCCCTGTTGATCCAGTAAGATCCCTACGTCCTGATGATGTTCACCCGTTAAGTTAAAGGCGACTGCACCTATGTTGTCTTCATGTGCGCCGTAAAGGGTGATATCGCCTAAATTTTTAAGTTGTTGCTGCAGGTAGTTGAGCAGCTCTTTTTCTCTTTGAGCGGTTTCTGCTGTCGGCAGAGAGAGTAGAAAGCTTAATGCCTCTCCAAGTCCTATGACCTCAGCTATAGGCGGCGTACCGGCTTCTAGTCTGTTTGGCAGTATATTGTACTCAGTGCTATCAAAGCTGACGGTTTTGATCATCTCACCACCAGTCATCATAGGTGTAAGAGTATCGAGAAGTTCGAAGCGGCCATAGAGGACTCCTACGCCAGTTGGGCCATACATCTTGTGGCCAGAAAAGACATAGAAGTCGCAGTTAATCTTTTGCATATCGACATCAAGATGCGCGATGGCTTGAGCACCATCAATCAAGGTGATAGCGCCAACAGCTTTAGCCTTAGCGATGAGACTGTCCACTGGATTTTGTGTACCGAGTGCATTGGAGACATGGCACAATGCAACGATAGCGGGTTTCTCTTCTAATAGTTTGTCATAGGCTTGTATATCGAGGCGACAGTCCTCAGTTAACGGTATGGGCTTGATAACCGCGCCTGTGCGCTTGGCTAACTCCTGCCAAGGAACAATATTGGCATGATGAGCAGCTGTGTCGATTAAAATCATATCGCCGGATTTTATTTTATGGGTCAATCCATAAGCGACCATGTTGATGGATTCAGTGGTGCCGTGGGTAAAGATGATCTCTTCTCTTCGCTGAGCCTTAATAAAGCTTTTTAGCTGATCTCGCACCGCTTCATAGTGAGTGGTGGCACGTGACGATAATTGGTGAGCAGCACGATGAACGTTGGCATTATCTTTATGATAATAGCTGCTCATAGCTTCTATGACCTGTTTTGGCTTCTGGCTGGTGGCTGCGGTATCGAGGTAACAGAGTGGATAGCCGTCTAGTGTCTGCTCGAGTGTAGGAAATTGAGCACGAAGATTGGCATGGTCCATGGTTTAATCCACTAATTTAATCACAAAATAAAAGGCCTGATGATCTTCGGAGATCTGCACAGCGAATGCAAGCTGCTTTTAACTTTGATTGCTCTTGCTTTATTTACTCTTCCTTTATCTATTCCATTAGATAAAACTTGTATTTATAACAATCTTTTCTACAGCAGGTTTGCTACAGTTCTGTCAAAAGTAAGGAGTCGAGATGCAGTCTAAAGATCATTGGGAAAATGTTTATTCCACCAAGGCCGAAGATGAGGTTAGCTGGTTTCAGGAACATGCAAAACTATCGTTAAAGTTGATCCAAAGTTCGGAAGCAGGGCTAGGTGCGTCGATTATCGATGTTGGAGGTGGTGCCTCGACGCTGGTCGATGATCTGTTAGACAAAGGGTATCGAGATATTAGCGTATTGGATTTATCGGCTGCAGCCCTTGATAAGGCAAAAGAGAGATTGGGAAGCAGGGCGTCAAATATCAATTGGCTAGTGGCCAATGTGATAGAAGCAGATTTTCCCAGACACAGCTTTGATGTCTGGCATGACAGGGCCGTATTTCATTTTCTTAATACGTTAGAGGAGCGACAAGCATATGTAGCAGCAGTGCTTAGAGCGGTAAAGCCGGGTGGGCTGGTCATCGTTGCTACATTTGCAGAAGATGGCCCTACCATGTGCAGTGGTTTGCCGGTACAGCGTTATAGTGCTTCTAAGCTACATGATGAGTTCGGCGAGCCTTTCTCTCTTCTTGGTCATGAGAAGGAGTCCCATCAGACACCAAGTGGGCAAGAGCAACATTTTGTGTATTGTTTTTGCCGAAAGCAGGACTAAAGCGGAATGAATAGTAGGAACTCGCTTCATTTCAGAAGCTAGTTCCTGCTTCAATCAGTTCGACTACTTAGAGCTTGACGTTATGGACAAGGCAATCGATAGGTTTGTGCAAGCTCATCGAGTCTGATCATTAACTCAGATGAGATCACTGTGTTGATTGAGTCAATATTCTCTTTCAACTGCTCAAGGTTAGTGGCGCCTATTATATTAGATGCTACAAATTTCTGTGATGTCACAAAGGCTAGCGACATCTGCGCCGGGCTGAGTTTGAACTCACGGGCGAGCTCAACATACGCTTTAGTGGCTTCGAGTGCTACCTGAGTACCAGTGTAGCGAGAGAAGCGCTTAAACAAGGTGAGTCTAGCCCCTTCTGGCCACTTGTCATCTATATATTTACCCGACAGAGCGCCAAATGCCAGTGGTGAATAGGCGAGTAAGGGAACCTCTTCCCGGTGGCTTATCTCGGCCATACCGACTTCATAACTACGGTTAAGCAAGTTATAAGGGTTTTGCACACTAACAACTCTGGGTAAACCGTGTTTCTCGGCGAGCTGTAGATACTTCATCACTCCCCAAGGCGTCTCATTGGAGACGCCGATATAGCGGATTTTTCCTGCTGTAACCAGAGAGGCTAATGCCTCTAATGTTTCTATGATTGGGGTCTGCTTTTCATTGTCATCAATTTGCTGATATGACAGTTCGCCGAAGAAGTTAGTGTTTCTGTCTGGCCAATGGACTTGATAGAGATCTATGGTATCGATTTGCAAACGTTTAAGACTGGCATCTACAGCTTCATGAATATTACGCCAGTCCAAGGTCATGTTGGGGCGAATATAATCGCTTTTAGAGCCAGGACCCGAGACTTTCGTCGCGATAACCAAATTGTCGCGCTTACCACTCTGCTTTAGATAGTTACCGAGAATACGTTCAGTCTCGCCTTGAGTTTCCGCTTTGGGCGGCACAGGGTACATCTCGGCGGTATCGATAAAATTGATGCCTTTGCCTATGGCATAATCGAGTTGAGAAAAGGCTTCGGCTTGGGTGTTTTGTTCTCCCCAAGTCATGGTGCCTAAACAGAGCTTACTCACTTCAAGGCTGGAATGTGGTATTCGACGATATTCCATAAGATCTCCACTGTGCATTGATTAGGTAAAGGAAGTGTCCTACCTGAATTCGAGGCTAACAAGCTTTCAGAGGAAAGACTAGGAAATAAAGATCTTAGGTTCTAGATCCTAGGAACTAGTACCTTTTATAACTTTAACAACATGGGCATCTCACAGGCATCATGACCTGTGTCTCCCATATGAGAATCTATATGCTCAAATCCAATGGACTCATACAGTTTCACGGCTTCACCCAGACATGCGGTTGTTTCTAGGTAACAAGCATCAAAGGACTGATCGCGAGCAAAGTCGAGAGCCTGATAAGCTAAGCGCTTAGCAAAGCCTTTCCCGCGTAAAGATTGGCTGAAGTACATCTTTTGTAGTTCACAGATCTGCTGTCGATCCTCTGTTGAGCCGCTGGTCACTAAGGGGGCAATTCCGCCTCCGCCTAATACTTGACCATCCTTTTCTATTATCCAATAGCAGGCATTATTTCCTAGGTATTGTTCACTAATAGCATCTAAGGTGGGATCGGCAACGCCATAGCCCTTGTCCGCAGTTAAGCCATACTCGGCAGAGACTTGGCGGATCACCTCGGCCATGGCTGTATTGTCTTGTGCAGTGATCTCTCTAATGGTGTATTCCTGTTGCAGCTGTGAGCGGCGAATGGCTTTATGGTAGACGCTCATGGCTACTTCTATCTTCTGAGTTTCAGAGGGAGACAATTGAGATAAGATTTCGTCAAAGATGATATTTTGCTGCCGATCTAATTTCTGCAGTAACCTTTTTCCTTTAGGAGTCAGGTGTGCCAGCAGGCTACGACTGTCTCTAGGGTTGCTTTTGGTGTCAGCAAATCTTTTTCCTACTAGATGACTAACAGCACGACTCGCGTTTGATTTATCAATATTGAGGATATCGGCCAGCTTTTTTATGGATATTGCACCATGGCTGATTTCGAGAAGGGCATGAGCTTGCACTGGCGAGAGGGGCAGATCACCACAGGCCGAATTCAGCATGCCAAGCTGGCGGACAATATGACGAGAAATGGTTCTGAGGGCAGATCCAGGTTGATCATTTGTTTTCGAATCTGCAGTCATATTTTACCCATAATTTATGTATTCAGTACATTAATGTCGTTAATCGCCGCTGTCTTGGTCAATATCAATCAATTTGGTTGCGACTTACAACTAATTTAGGGGCTTATGAAGTAAAATGCAAGTGGTAGATGGGTTAATGTGAGTAACGTTCTCGAGCATACGTTATAAATCAAATGTTGGTAGGTGTTTGATAAGCATTGCTTAAGCCTAACCTAGTGGCTTAGAGAAAATAATGCAAGCAATTGCTAATTTATCCTATTGCGGTTTAATGAATGACGGCTCAAAGGGACCTTGAGCCATCATCAATATGATGAAAATCAATGGAATGGTATTAGTACAATTGAGGGTTTAGCATTGGCGCCATCGCTAGAATTAATGCTTGAGTGTAGATACTTTCTCGGGTGGCGTGGCCTTGAGTGAGTAGACCTATGGCTCCGCCTTGTTGCTTGATGTTTTTTGTATTGAACAATCTGTCCATGACATCTCCCAATTCTTCTCCTGCTAACAAAGACTCATACATAGCATTGGAAATAGGCAGTTGAGCGCTACGCCCTATAGAAAGCTGGTGCTTGGTCGCTATTACTGTGTAGGCAAAGGTTGCCGGACCATATTCAAAATTATCGACTCCACCTTCCATTGCGATAAATAGCTCAGTGGTATCTTCATCTTCAGATCTATTTTCATTTGTGTAGGCGAAATTTTGACAATATTTCACTCTATTTACCGCGCCATCGCGGGTTTCGCGATCTGTCATGGGCTGATCCGGTACCCCTGAAGGTGTATGCATGCCATTGCACTCGATATCGCTATCAGGAAAAAGCTGACAGATGGCGACTTTAGCCGCGTTCACTTTTACCGGGTTCTTTGAGCCGACAAATACTCTTATTTTTTTAAGGTTCGTTATCTTGTGCATATTATCCATCATCTCCCTACAAGCATGTAGAGATTATACTCACTTTATTGTGAGCTATTGAATATTCCTTTCCCGCATATAAAGCTAAATCGTGTCATTTTTTACGAATTAAGCCTACTCAGTCGATGATTTATTATTTCGATTTGAAAGTGCTTTGTTAGAGAGGGGAATCACAGCAGTTAGTTTTTGGCCTAAAAAAACTGATGCGTGACATGGGTCACTCTGACGTTATGAGTTGGTGTGCAGCAGATCACGCTTGATTATTCACTTTTGGCTAGCGACAAATGCTGTGATCTAATTCAAGTTTCACCCAGCTAATGCAGTGTGATGTCGAAGTAGTGCGCTTTTTTGTGAGCTGAGTGCGCACCGCTTTGGTTGGGGTAGATTTTCTAATATCACCAAACAGTAATATATGTGCTTTAAATGTTAATTTTAGGTTCGTTTTGGTTGCTGTGGTGAGTATTAAATATAGATTTAGCACATGATAAATTAGACATAGATCCCAATATCAGTTTGTTCTTAAATTTGATGACAAAACCCCGCTCTAGATCAACTTTTAACACCTTTACTTCTATATTCTGGCCTTGAAATTTGCTGCTGCTTCCCCTTTGAAAATGGTTTAAGGCGGGGTGGCATCTAGAAAAACCAAGGTGTAGAACACCTCAAAGGTAATGTTTATGCAAAATGAAGCGCCCGTCACTCCTGTCAACGATACGCAAGCTAACCCAGCGGCAATCCAAGGCTGGACACGTAAAGATACCACCTGGATGTTGAGCTTGTTTGGTACTGCAGTAGGTGCAGGTATCCTTTTTCTACCGATTAACGCTGGAATGGGTGGTTTTTGGCCACTAGTGATGATGGCCTTAATCATCGGCCCTATGACTTATTTGGCACACCGTGGCTTGTCTCGTTTTGTTTGTTCTTCTCAAAAGCAAGGCAGCGATATTACTGATGTGGTCGAAGAGTATTTTGGCGTTGGGGCAGGTAAAGCCATCACAGTGCTGTATTTCTTTGCCATTTTTCCGATAGTGTTAATTTACGGCGTTGGTATCACCAATACTGTGGATAGCTTTATCGTAAACCAACTAGGCTTTGCATCTCCTCCACGCTTCATTCTTTCAGGTTTGCTCATTATTGCCATGATGTCTGTGATGGTCTCTGGTGAGAAGTTGATGCTTAAAGTCACTCAGTTTTTGGTTTACCCTTTAGTTGCTATCTTAGCCTTTATGTCACTGTATCTAATCCCTAGCTGGAAGACAGATGCCATCATGCAGGTACCTCAAGTGGGTGACTTCTTAGGGACTGTATGGCTCACAATTCCAGTATTGGTTTTTGCCTTTAACCACTCTCCTGCAATTTCCCAGTTCTCTGTCGCATTAAAGCGTGAACATGGTCAGAATGCAGCGAAAAAAGCGGATATCATACTGCGCAACACAAGCATGATGTTAGTGAGCTTTGTGATGCTGTTTGTATTCTCTTGTGTGCTTTCACTCAGTCCTACTCAGCTTGCAGAAGCTAAAGCGCAAAATCTACCGATTCTTTCCTATCTTGCTAATGTCCACTCAAGCGGTTTCGTTAGCTATTTTGGTCCTATCATCGCTGTCATCGCGATTGTGTCATCTTTCTTTGGTCATTATATGGGTGCGACTGAAGGAATGAGAGGGATCATTAATAAGCAGTTGAGAAGCAGTAAAAAAGAGGTTTCAGCTAAGAAAGTTGATAAGTTCATCTTAGGCTTTATGTTCGTCACTATTTGGGGCGTTGCGGTAATTAACCCAAGCATTCTAGGCATGATTGAAGCGCTTGGTGGTCCAATCATTGCGGCTATTTTATACCTAATGCCTATGTATGCTGTATACAAGGTTCCAGCGTTGAAAGCTTACCGTGGCCGTATTAGCAATGTCTTTGTGGTTATTGCCGGTCTATTGGCAATGACAGCAATCTTATTTGGTATGTTGTCTTAAGAAATTACCAATTTTTTAAGGTGTAGTGTTTAGGGTCAGACTTGGTAGACAGGGCTGACCCTTCCTCGTTTCAGTTTCCTCAAAGGATTTTAGAGGTAAAATTATGTTTAGCGCATTTGATATTTTTAAGATAGGTGTCGGTCCATCGAGCTCACACACTGTCGGGCCGATGAAGGCCGCCAAAGAGTTTGTCGATGAGTTACGTCAATCAGGCGAGTTAGAGCTGATCACTCATTTGAGTGTCGATATCTATGGCTCACTGTCATTAACCGGTAAGGGGCATCACACTGATATCGCAATCTTGATGGGCCTTGGTGGTAATAGCCCTGAAAATGTTGATATTGAATCGATCCCTGAGACTATTGCTCAGATCGAGAAAACTGGGTTGTTATACTTAGGAAAAGAGTCTCACCAGGTTAAATTCCCCCAAGGTTCGGTGACATTTCATCAGCATGCACTACCACTACATGAAAATGGTATGTCTATTCATGCCTATATCGATGATAAGTCTGCACTGAGTAAGACCTACTACTCGACTGGTGGCGGCTTTATTGTCGATGAAGAGCACTTTGGCTTAACGGCGGCCAATGAAGTCATGGTGCCTTTTCCCTACGCCTATGCATCTGAATTACTCGAGCAGTGTACCCAAGCAGGCATGAGTATCAGCGCCTTAATGATGGAAAATGAGAAGGCTTTCAGCAGTGAAAAAGCCATCTATGAAGGCTTTGGTGCTGTATGGGATGTGATGAAAGCCGGCATAGAAAAAGGGCAAAAAACTGAAGGTGTGCTTGCGGGGCCTCTTCGCGTACCAAGGCGTGCACCGGCACTATACCGTCAATTGAAAACCAACGAGAGGCTATCTTCAGATCCTATGGAAGTCATTGATTGGGTGAACATGTTTGCCCTCGCTGTCAGTGAAGAGAATGCCGCTGGTGGACGCGTGGTGACATCGCCGACGAATGGCGCTGCAGGCATAATTCCTGCTGTGATGGCTTATTACGATAAGTTTATTCAACCCATGGGTGAGCAAGAATATACTCGCTTTTATTTAGCAGCAGCCGCTGTTGGCTCGCTTTATACGCGAAATGCGTCGATCTCTGGTGCCGAAGTGGGTTGTCAGGGAGAGGTTGGAGTTGCCTGTTCTATGGCCGCTGCGGGCTTAGCTGAAATCATGGGAGCCACACCTACTCAAGTTTGTATTGCTGCTGAAATAGGTATGGAGCACAACTTGGGTTTGACTTGCGATCCTGTTGCTGGCCAAGTACAAGTTCCTTGTATCGAGCGTAATGCCATTGCAGCTGTTAAAGCGATTAACTCTTCACGCATGGCGATGCGTCGTCATAGTGAGCCTAGAGTCAGCCTAGATAAGGTGATTGCGACCATGTACGAAACAGGCAAAGATATGCATGTTAAGTACCGCGAAACTAGCCAAGGTGGCTTAGCCATTAAAGTCCTGAGTATTTGTGCTTAACTTAAACAAGTTCCTAGGTTCTAGTTTTTAGATCCTAGGAACTAGAACCTAGAACCTCGCGCTTCATCCTTACTTCTCTTCATACATTAAATAATAACTCTGCTCCATCCCTAGGGCTTTATAAGTCTGCTGAGCCTTAGTGTTCTCTTGTTCGACATAGAGTCTAAAGCTTGCTGCACCACCATTCTCAGCTGCTATGGATTTTACCTGCTGGTAGAGCTTGCCATAGATCCCCTGACGACGATTCTCAGGGCGGATATAGACGCTTTGGATCCAGTAGTAATTCATCGCACGCCAGTCACTCCATTCAAACGTGACCATAAGAGAACCCACTATTTCGCCATCGACTTCAGCCACTAAGTAGCAGCCTTTTTCAGGTTCTAACAGCAGGGTATTAACGCCTTTCGTTAGCAAGGCTTCGTCTAGAGTAAGGTTTTCAGTCTCTAGTGCCATAGCTTGGTTGAATTGTACGAGTGCTGCCAGATCCGATTGCTGGCCTGTTCTTATTTTCATATCGACTCTTTTTCCAGTGCATGACTTATTGAAGTTATGCACTTTACCATTTTCTGTGCCGGAAAGTTTCTATCAGGCTGCGATATTTTATTCGACTAAAGTCTACCTCTGCTAGACTTTATATTACTGGCTTAAGAGAAGTCGACTTAGGAGAAGAGGCGCCTATGGCAACAGTCCACCATAAATACCGTGTGCATCGGATTTCGGTTAAGTTTTCAGTTCAAGGCTCAGTAAAATTTAGAGGGAAAAGTGTTGGTTTACGAGATTTACGACGAGCTGCAGCGAATCAAGATAACCTGATCGTGCAAGAAGATACAATGAGGCTAAAAGATAAGGTCGAATCGTCGAATTTAGAAAAAAACAAGGTGATTCATTTTGTGCTTACTTTAGTGACATTTGGTGCGTGGGGACTTGTGTGGTGGTGGTTAATCTTAAAGTCAGAAGGTAAAACTGAGCAATTTTTTCGTGGCTTTGATGATGCTTACTGGAGCTATCTTATTGAAAGAGATCAGCCGCCTGCATCATTACATAAAATGAAACTCGACTCAGAGCATAAGCAAGGGCATTTTGATGCTTGAATGACTTATTCGGATAGGCATTATTCTCGTTTGAATATTGTTTAATACCGTTTCATTTTTTAAAGTAAAAAACCGCCAATTGGCGGTTTTTTAGATCTGCCATGGTGTAAGCATATGGGTTAGATTTTACTCAGTACTAGCTGAGTATCGCCCTCTGTATCTTTCAGCAGCAGCTTTCCTTTAGATATCTGGCCTGAGACTACTTTAGGCATAGCGCTCATGACGCGCTGCTCTTGATCCATTAATGCATCCACGCAGGCTTTCATTGTGCTACCTGCTGGGCTGAGTGTGAGAGCATCTTCCGTTAGTGTATATTTGCCAAAGAAGCTATTACAGCTGTTATTACCACTAAGCTTGCCTTCTTCAGCAAAAATGAGTTGAGCAGGACTATAATCGATTACTGGTTGACCTTTGATAGCTTCAATATGCCAGGTACCTGTTAACGCCAATCCTTTAGATGACATTGGAGTCTCAGTCGTACTTTGGCAAGCGGTTAATCCGAGTAGGCTAGTAGCGATGATAAAATATTTTAAAGACATAACTGGGATCCACAAAAATTTATGCTTATATTGTGGCAAGTTTAAGGCAAGATAAAAAGCAATAACTCGATATAGGGGCTTAAAGTGTAATGAAAGCGATAAAACTATTGCATTGGCTAGGTGTCATGCTGCTTCTTGGTGGGATCGGAGGTTATCTGTTTACAGAAGTGACACTTGAAATATCCGGTATGGTATTGGTGTCTAGCATGATTGGTTTAGGGGCTGTATTGATGTCGCCCTTTCCCATCGTATTATTTATACAATGGGCAAGAGCACAGGAAAATAAGTAGAGCAGTGCTCGCTTATCTTGAGCTTACTGAGCGGGCATATTCAATAACTCAAGCCTATTTACCTCAAGACTTTCAGTTGCTTGCTCTTGCATTGGGAGCAGGCTGATTTGAGTGTCAGGCGTGAAGTAACTCTGTCCTATAGCAATCCGTATCGCGTTCGCTTCTTTGAGCAGTTGTTTTTTCAATCTCAGAACCAGAGAGTCTAAGTTTGATTCATTATCGATAAAACATAGGATGATAAACTGGTTATCACTAATCCTTGCCGAAACATCAGCATCTCTTAGGCTGTGATGGATAATCCTAGCGACTGAACGCATAATTTGTTGACTGGCATCACTTGTCTGTTTATTTTGTTCATCAAATAGAACTTCAATAAGAATAATGCCTGCATGGGAGCCAAAGCGACGACTTAAGCTTAATTGTCTTGGTGCCATTAGGCTAAAACCATATTGATTCAGCATACAGGTCTGATCGTCCTGAACTGATAACATTTGAACTTTCTGCATTAAGAAAAGATGCTTTAACTCAGCCTGTATTAGGGCTTTGGTGGTTTCAATCACAGGAGTTAGACGCTCTTGATGTTTATCTTGGCCCGGTTCGCAGATCAAAATACACCCAAATAACTCTCCGCTGGGCCAAAATATGAGTTGGCATAAGAGTCGCTCAAATTGGGATAAACTCGAGTTAAGCTCCTCTCCTTGTACCTGTGATAAACCATAGCCAGGTTGAGACTGCATCTGATGTAATAGCCCAGCATCCAAAAAGGTTGTTCCACCACTAAGCCCATGAGGCTGTTTTTGGCGGGCGCAGACGATTTGGAAGCTATCTTCTGAAAGCTGTACAATGACACTCGCTTGAGAGCGGTAGAAGCTATTGAGTAAGTCGACTTGCTGCTGCCATCGAGTCAAGCTGATTGCTGGATGATCTTGCTCTCTTAGCCAGACTAAATGATGATTATTTTGCGCCAGCATGAGTTTTCTCACTTATTTATTACATTGAGTCTTTATACCTAATTGGTATTAAGACCAATTCACAGAAACGACGGTGTAAGCATACTGAATTTTCCAAGTTAATAACATGTAACTTTGTCTGTTTTTTGAAGAACAGAGTGTTCTTCCAATGTAAAAGGGATCGTTGGTTTAGCTTGAATGACACTTGAGACAACTAGTGCATATCTTATGCCTTTTCTCTGTGTCGTTTCTGTTACGTTCTCGCCTCTAAAAGCTCAGTCTCCTCTTCTCGTTTAACTTGTTCAGACTTCAGTCCTTTTTTAGATTCATTTAGCATAGGCGCAAGCTTTACTGTTGAGTCTGGAGTGAAATAGTTACAGCTGGAATCGACTTTTAATTGCTCATTCTGCTGAAAAACAAGCTTATCAACTCGTTTGCATATATGCAGAAGATCTCTTTCAGAATCGACAAATACCAGTACAACAAACTGGTTATCATCATAATGGGCCGCTATATCAGCAGTTCTTATGGTGTCCTGAATGATAGTACCTAGTAACCTGTGGTGTTTCTCCTCTATATGCTCTGCACCATAATCAGAATAGAGTTCGAAAAATATAATCCCGGCATGGGCGCCGAATCGTCTTCCTAGACTTAGTTGCCTAGGCGCCATCATAATGAATCCATATTGGTTTAGCATGCCAGTCTCTCTATCTCGCATAGATAGAGACTCTATCCTCTGAGTTTGGCAGTACAGAGTTAACTCTTGCTGCAGCAGTACTTGAAATGGCTCGAGCATAAATGAATTAGAGGCAGTGGGTGAAGTTTTAGCATTCAAGACGCAGATACAGCCAAAATGGGTACCATCAGGCCAAAGTATGGGGCGGGTTAGTAGGTTTTGAGCCTGGTCGAATTCTTCATGGAGATCGATGTGATCATGATTGGTTAAATCAATATTGAGCCCATCAGGCAATGAGCGGACTAAGCGTTGGAAAATTTTGTGATCGCGTGGAAAAGCCGTTCCCGTTGTAAATTCTCTGCTTTGGCATATTGAGCTGACAATCACTTCAAAGTTGGCCCCAGTTTCCTGAATGATAAATACCACATCCGCTTCATAGTAGCGCTTCATTAACTCACACTGATGCATCCAACGAACTAGATTGAGCTGGGTATTATCACTTTCGAGCAAGCTAATACGGGTGTCAACATTTTCAGGGAGCATGGGAACCTAGGGAAAGTTGTCTAGTTATTTGGTAATTGTGGTCGTCAGATCGCCATTAAGCAAATAGCGACCTATTTGGCATTCACGCCTAGAAGGATATTTAGCCGACCTTAGGGGGATTTAGGTATATAATCAAATTCATTTTCTTGAATATTTTTCAAACATTAGTAAAGAGTGAATACCTAAGTCATGAATATCAGACCTGCCACAATTGGCGATCTTAAGCAGCTTGTAAAACTCGAACAGATACACCTAAATGATGAACTTGGTGATGGTTCACAAGACTATGGACTGGATGGGCAAACTTTTGATGAAAGTGAGTTAAAAGAGCTTATTGAGAGGCACTGGATTTGCGTGGCAGAAAAGGAAGTTGCTGACAATTTAAGTGCTGAACCCGGTGACATCCTTGGTTATGTTATTGCTGGTCGCTGGGCTTTTTTTGAATCTTGGCCCATATACAGAAACATTCTTAAGAATATAAAAACCTTGAGTATTGAGGGGCAAGCCTTGTCTATTCGTAACTCCTGCCAGTATGGCCCAATTTGGATCAAAAAAGAGTGTCGAGGGCAAGGGATATTTGAGGCTTTGGTTGCTGGAATTACTATGCAGGTTAAAGCGGACTTTTCCTATATGCTGACGTTTATTGCTGAAGATAACTTAGGCTCTTTTACTGCGCATACTAAAAAGGCTTCTATGCAGGTGCTGGACTATTTTACCTTCGATGATAGAGATTATTATCTATTGGCCTTATCGACTTGAACTAGATGTTCAAAGAGCGCTGCATAAATAACAATTAGCTTAGGGGTCATGATGAATAAAGAATATGAAAAAGATGTAATACAGCCAGTTCAAAATTTGCTGGCACCTTATGCCAACCAGACGTTATCGGCTTTTGACAACTCGAAGCTGGTCATTGCAGTTATTCATGCAGCTTTTGAGAAGACTTCAACCTACTTAGCTGAGCCTCCAATTGCCTATGAAGTCGCAATGAGTGTTGACGACCGCGTTGAGTCAGAGCATGACAAGAGTAAAAACAGTGCACCTTTTTATTGTGTTAAATGGCAAAATATATGGGTACATTGTGGTCTAACCAATGACTATAGTGCTTCGATTCAGCTGTTTTCTCATCATGAAGAAAATGAAGGCGTTGGTGATATGGACTTCATTGATCGCCTTTCTTTAGGCTCGACAATATTGAGGGAGATCAAGGTTCCAGTGATGTCGCTGCAACAAGTCGAGTTTATGTGTATGGAGTATGCACATTTTGACCATTGTTAATCGATTCGCTATTGATTCTTTCCTATTAGGTGTAGAGGCGCAGCGCTACTTAAGTAAGCCTCATCGACTTGATCTAACTTGTTGAAGCGGATCATTTCTCGGATGCCATCGATATAAGCTTGACCACGTTCTGAGTATTTATCTAATGTTCCAGCTAACACTGGCCCTGTTATCGCTTGTTTATTACCACGTAGTTCTGCGCGTAAATCACGCAGTCGTTGATAAGCACTATTGGTATTCAAGTTGAACATATAGCCTTCTACCGATGCAAGCGGGCTATCAAATCTGGCTAATCCATAATTACCTAACTCTTTACGTTGCTGCTTGGGGATCATGCCATTGCCGCTGAAATCCCATTGACCAAAGAAGGCATTTCCTTCCAAGGTAAATCTAGAGGTGGCCCAGCCGCTTTCTTCGGCAGCCTGAGCTAGCACGAGTGAAGGTGGCAATACATCTACCTGACGCAATAAGCGGGTGCGTAGCTCTTCAGTAATCTGGATATTGCTATCTGTTATCGTCTTATACTTTAACGCTAACTGCAGCAGCTCAGGTGCATCAAGTGATGCGTTTTCTATCAACTGACATTCTAATAGAATATTTTCATTAGAGACTAAAATGAGTGGCGCCATCAAACGGAAAAAGACCATTTTTTTCTGTTGCACTGGAATTTCGTTAGATGTTTTATGCCAATTATCGCTGACCTTCTCAAAGGTCAAGCGAGGCACTTCACGGTTGCCATCGAGCCAACTTTGGGTGTTGTAGTTAAGAGAATCGAATAGAGAAATAAGATCATCGAGGGATTCTAGAACTATATCTTTTGGGGCACTGCTGGGGATATTGTCACTCAGCTGGGGAAGATTGTCGTTTAATCGTTCAGCATCCGATTGCGCCATTTTCTTATCTGTATTTTTTACATCACTTGGCCCGTTTGTGAAATTATCCACTCCCCACCACAGTGAAGTCCCTATTAAAAGCGTCGCCAGCAATAGTTTTCCTATGTTACTTCCCATTGTCTCTCCGAGTTCCAAAAATGAATTAGCGGGCAAGCCTGCTAACTTACAGTATCGCAACTTAACACCAGCTTAACCTAGCAGAATGGCTACAGATGTGTAGAACAAAATAGTGAAGGGGATTTTTTCCTGGCATAAAAAAACCGCCAAAAGGCGGTTTTGATGTTTCAGCTGTGATTAGACTCGTTAAACGAATTAAAGCTTAGCTGCAGCTTTCAGCTCTTCAGCCTTGTCGGTACGCTCCCAAGGGAACTCCTCACGACCAAAGTGTCCGTATGCTGCTGTTGACTTATAGATTGGGCGAGCCAAATCTAACATCTCTGTCAGGCCATATGGGCGAAGGTCGAAGTGCTCACGTACAAGCGCTATTAACAAGTCTTCAGCAACTTTGGCTGTGCCGAATGTTTCAATGCTGATAGAGGTAGGCTCTGCAACACCAATCGCATAAGACACTTGTATCTCACAACGGTCAGCAAGGCCTGCTGCAACTATGTTCTTAGCTACGTAACGTGCTGCGTATGCGGCACTACGGTCAACTTTTGATGGATCTTTACCTGAGAATGCGCCACCACCGTGACGTGCCATCCCGCCGTAGGTGTCGACGATGATTTTACGACCGGTTAGACCACAATCTCCCACTGGACCACCGATAACAAAACGGCCTGTTGGGTTGATGAAGTATTTAGTGTCTTTAGATAACCACTTAGCCGGTAATACTGGCTTGATGATGGTTTCCATTACGCCTTCAATCAGGTCTGACTGGTTCACGCTGTCACAATGCTGAGTCGAAAGAACAACGGCGTCGATACCTGCGATGCTGCCATCGCTATTATAAGCAAACGTGACCTGACTCTTCGCATCTGGACGCAACCAGGTAAGGGTCTTGTCTTTACGCACTTCAGATTGACGCTTCACGAGTGCATGTGCATAAGTGATAGGCGCAGGCATGAGTACGTCGGTTTCGTTGTTGGCATAGCCAAACATTAGACCTTGGTCACCAGCACCTTGCTCTTTAGGATCGGCGCGATCAACACCTTGGTTGATGTCTGGAGACTGTTTACCAATGACATTTAATATCGCGCAAGAGTCAGCATCGAAACCCATATCAGAATGAGTGTAACCAATTTCACGTACAGTCTTACGGGTGATCTCTTCGATATCAACCCAAGCTGAAGTTGTCACTTCACCACCAACCATGACCATGCCGGTTTTTACATAGGTTTCACAGGCAACACGAGCTTTAGGATCTTGCTCTAGGATTGCGTCTAGTACCGCATCAGAAATCTGATCGGCGATTTTATCTGGATGACCTTCTGATACTGATTCAGAAGTAAACAAGTGCTTTGCCATGGTGGGGAGTCTCATCGTTGAACAATTTGAATGTGTAGAAGTATCTACATCTAGACGTCTATATTAATTCAAAAATGGCTATTGATCACCCCTGTTCGTTAAAAAATCACTCATATTGTGACATTGAAGATACATAATAAACGTGTTTTTAGGTTATTAGCTCTTAATTATCAGTTGTATAGCCTAATAGTCTATGCGCGCATGAAATCAGGTAAATATTTGTCATATCAGAGCAATAGCCAATACTCTGTTTCCATATGGTGGTTTCATCCCTACTACTGATGGGGAAATATTACGATTTGGTGAATTATCGTTTGCGTCCATGGGTTATGTGGGCGAAAATATGGCTCCAAAATTTGCAGTAGAGCATCGGTTTCGATTTAAGTGCTAATTTATATGGTACTCGATGCTTTATACCTCAAAACCAAGCAGGAGAGAGCATGTCATCTCGTAAAGAACTCGCTAACGCAATCCGTGCATTAACCATGGATGCCGTTCAAAAAGCCAATTCTGGTCACCCAGGTGCACCAATGGGGATGGCCGATATCGCTGAAGTGCTTTGGAATGACTTCCTTAAGCACAACCCAAATAACCCAGAGTGGGTTGATCGTGACCGTTTCGTCTTATCAAACGGCCATGGCTCTATGCTTATATACTCTTTGCTTCATCTGACAGGCTATGCACTGCCTATCGAAGAGCTGCAAAACTTCCGTCAGCTGCACTCTAAGACACCTGGCCACCCTGAATATGGTTACACTCCGGGTGTTGAAACGACCACAGGGCCACTTGGCGCTGGTATCAGTAACGCTGTAGGTATGGCAATTGCTGAGAAGACATTAGCGGCTCAGTTCAACCAGCCTGGTTACGACATCGTCGATCACTTCACCTACTGTTTCTTGGGTGATGGTTGTTTGATGGAAGGCATCTCACACGAAGCCTGTTCTTTAGCGGGAACCTTAGGCCTTGGTAAGCTCATCATGTTCTGGGATGACAATGGCATCTCTATCGATGGTCACGTCGAAGGTTGGTTCACCGATGATACACCTAAGCGTTTCGAATCATACGGCTGGCATGTTGTTGCTAACGTAGACGGTCATGATAGCGCTGCTATCCGTGCGGCTATCGAAGAAGCTAAGTCTGTTACTGACAAGCCTACAATGATCTGTTGCAAGACGACTATTGGTTTTGGTTCTCCTAACAAGTCTGGTACTCATAACTGCCACGGTGCACCACTGGGTGATGCCGAGATCACAGCAACCCGTGAATTCTTGGGTTGGGAGCATGGTGCTTTCGAGATCCCTGAAAATGTATACGCAGGTTGGGATGCAAAAGATGCTGGTGCGACGAATGAAGCCAGCTGGAATGACAAGTTTGCCGCTTATGAAGCTGCATTCCCTGAACTTGCTGCAGAATATAAGCGCCGCGTGATCACTGGCGATCTTCCTGCTGATTTTGAAGAGAAAGCTCAAGCTTTCATTCAAGAGTGTCAAGACAAGGCTGAAGGCATTGCTAGCCGTAAGGCATCTCAAAATGCTATCGGTGCATTTGGTGCTATCTTACCTGAAATGTTAGGTGGCTCTGCCGACCTCGCAGGTTCTAACCTGACGCTTTGGTCTGGTTCTAAAGGTATTCAAGATGATCCAGCCGGTAACTACATCTATTACGGTGTACGTGAATTCGGTATGAGCGGTATCATGAATGGTGCATCACTTCACGGTGGTTTCATCAACTATGGTGCAACCTTCATGATGTTTATGGAGTATGCGCGTAACGCGGTACGTATGT
The DNA here is from genome assembly GCF_007004545.3 of Shewanella eurypsychrophilus. Taxonomy (NCBI): domain Bacteria; kingdom Pseudomonadati; phylum Pseudomonadota; class Gammaproteobacteria; order Alteromonadales; family Shewanellaceae; genus Shewanella; species Shewanella eurypsychrophilus. Next base: position 1,063,540 of record NZ_CP045503.2, read on the forward strand.
CTGCGCTTATGGGTATTCAAAACGTCTGGGTTTACACTCATGACTCAATCGGTCAAGGTGAAGATGGTCCGACTCACCAACCAGTAGAGCAACTTGCTAACTTGCGTATGACTCCAAACATGACAGTTTGGCGTCCATGTGATGCGGCTGAAACTGCGGTTTCTTGGAAGTCTGCTATTCAGCGTCGTGATGCGCCTACGTCACTTATCTTCAGTCGTCAGGGTCTTAAGGCTCAGGCTCGTACTGCAGAGCAGTTAGCTAACGTCGCTAAAGGTGGTTACACCTTAATCGATTGTGCTGGCACACCAGATTTGATCCTGATTGCTACCGGTTCTGAAGTTCAGCTGGCTGTCGATTCAGCTGCTGCATTGACTGAGCAAGGTAAGAAGGTACGTGTTGTATCTATGCCTTCTACTAACGAGTTCGATAAGCAAGATGCGGCTTATAAAGAATCTGTGCTACCAAGTTCAGTGACCAAGCGTGTTGCAATTGAAGCGGCTCATGTCGATTTCTGGCACAAGTATATTGGCTTCGGCGGCGCTGTTGTCGGCATGACTACCTTCGGTGAGTCAGCCCCTGGTGCTGATTTGTTGAAGCACTTTGGCTTCACTGTTGAGAACGTTGTTGCTGTTGCGAACAAGTTAGCTTAATAGATCTGCTTTGCATTTCTATTTTATGCCACGCTGTGGCGTTATCTAGTTTGTGATGAGTCTAACGGCTTACTTCATATGGCATGTTTAGCCATAAATAATGAAGTAGGCCGTTGTTCCATCAAAAATAGCAGTTTAAAACTGTTTATGAGATAAACATTGCTAATCAAATAGATTGGCCATTTATCACGTTTCATTGATTTTCATTGGTTAATCCAATATCGGTTAGCCTAATGTTTAGTGAACCATGATAAGTGAAATTTTTTGTTGGTAATAAACTTGAAGAGATACTTGATGAGAGGGTGATCAGGTGTTATCAATACCCACAGTTTCTTTATAGGATGATAATCGCGAAATGATCAGAGTTGCAATCAATGGTTATGGCCGTATAGGTCGCTCAATTCTTCGTGCTGTCTATGAGTCAGGTAAGCGAGATCAGATTCAAATAGTCGCTATCAATGAATTAGCTAAACCTGAAGCAATTCTTCATCTCACCAAATATGACACAACCCATGGCCGCTTTCAGTCTCAAGTCGAATTGACTATTAGTGACGACTGCCTGCAAATCGGCGATGACTCGATTCGCTTGTTACACGAGCCTGATGCTAGCAAGCTCCCCTGGGGAGAGCTCGACATAGATATCGTCTATGAGGCGACTGGGGTGTTATCCGATAGAGCCAGCTGTGAGGCTCACATCCATGCGGGGGCTAAGCAGGTACTCATCAGCCACCCCTCTTCGAGTGATGTGGATGCGACAATTGTCTATGGGGTGAATCATGAACTGTTACAGGCTGAACACACTGTTGTGTCCAATGCATCCTGTACTACAAATTGTATTGTGCCTGTCATCGAAGTGTTAGATAAACACTTTACCGTTAAGAGCGGTGCTATCACGACCATACATTCTGCAATGAACGATCAACAGGTGATCGATGCCTATCATGATGATCTGCGCCGTACTCGAGCCGCCGGTCAATCGATTATCCCTGTCGATACTAAGCTTGCCCGAGGTATCGAACGAATTTTACCGCAGATGAAAGACAAGTTTGAAGCTATCTCAGTACGCGTGCCAACGATAAATGTGACCGCTATCGATGTATCGGTGACCTTACAATCTCGGGTAGACATTGAGCTTGTAAATCAGGTGCTTCGAGATTCAGCAAAAGGGCTGTATAAGGGCATTCTAGGCTATACTAATGAGCCGTTAGTCTCCTGTGACTTTAACCACGATCCCCGCTCTAGTATTGTCGATGGAACCCAGACTCGGGTTAGCGATGGCCACTTAGTGAAGTTACTTTTGTGGTGTGACAACGAATGGGGCTTCGCCAATCGAATGCTCGATACCAGTTTAGAGATGATAAAGGCGAAAAGAGCCTAAAAAAGGTCATAGGTACGAGGTAAAGCAGGTTCTAGGAAATAAAACCTAGTACCTAGCGTCTAGTTCCTAGAACCTTATTCATATTTTTCTGATGGCTTGGTGTCCTGTCCCGGCGGTCAGAGTGAAAAATTTTGATTTTGTAAATTTAATTTTTAACTTTAAAAGGAAACACAAATGGCGATTATTAATATGTCAGCGTTAGAGCTACAAGGTAAGCGTGTGCTTATCCGTGAAGATCTAAACGTACCAGTGAGTGAAGGCGTTGTGACTAGTGATGCACGTCTACGTGCTGCATTACCCACTATCAAGCTGGCGCTTGAGAAAGGGGCTGCCGTGATGGTGATGTCTCATCTTGGTCGCCCTACTGAGGGTGAATATAACGCAGACTTCTCTCTACAGCCTGTTGTCGATTATCTGACTAAAGCACTAGATTGCCCTGTACGTTTGGCTAAAGACTACCTAGATGGTGTTGAAGCTAATGTCGGTGAAGTTGTGGTATTTGAAAACGTGCGTTTCAATATCGGCGAAAAGAAAAATGATGAGGCATTAGCTAAGAAGCTAGCGGCCCTTTGTGATGTCTATGTTATGGATGCCTTCGGTACTGCGCATCGCGCTCAGGCTTCGACTCATGGTGTCGGTCTACATGCGGCGATTGCTTGTGCTGGCCCTCTGCTAGCAGGTGAGCTAGAAGCGCTGGGTAAGGCGATGGATAATCCTGCACGCCCACTTGTGGCGATTGTTGGTGGCTCAAAAGTGTCGACTAAGCTGACAGTATTAGAAAGCTTATCAACGATTGTTGATCAGTTGGTTGTTGGTGGGGGTATTGCCAATACTTTCATTGCGGCAGCGGGTCATGAAGTGGGTAAATCTTTGTATGAAGCCGACCTTATTGATGAAGCAAAACGCCTTGTAGCAAATGCTCAAAGTCGTGGCGGCGATATCCCTGTGCCTACCGATGTGGTTGTGGCTAGTGAGTTTAGTCCAACAGCAGTTGCGACACTGAAAGATGTAAGTGAAGTGACTAAGGACGATATGATTTTTGATATCGGTCCGGATAGCAGCGACGCCCTGGCTGAGATCATTAAAAATGCCGGCACAATAGTCTGGAATGGTCCTGTAGGTGTATTCGAGTTCGATCAGTTTGGTGAGGGTACGAAACGTATCGCCCAGGCTATCGCAGACTCAGATGCTTTCTCTATTGCTGGTGGTGGTGATACGTTAGCGGCCGTCGATAAATATGGTATTGCAGATAAAATTTCTTATATTTCGACTGGTGGTGGTGCTTTCCTCGAATTTCTCGAAGGAAAAGAACTTCCGGCCGTAGCTATGTTAGAATCTCGCGGAAAATAACAAACATAGACTGATTTAGAGATAAATAGCGCTCTTAAAATTATAAATAACCTCTAAATCAGCAATAAAAAGAAACCGTGCTTTGGTTACGTTCGATGTTGAGACTTAGGTCTGAGTATTGTGTTTGACCAAGGCATATAAAAATCAATCCAAACGATAGTGACCTCGGTGAGGAGTTTATTTAATCGATGAGCTTATCACCCTATTATTGGAGTAAAAAATGGCTTTAATTTCCCTACGACAAATGCTTGATCATGCTGCAGAACATGACTATGGCGTACCCGCTTTCAATGTAAATAATCTTGAGCAGATGCGCGCAATTATGCAAGCAGCTGAAGCGACAGACAGTCCTGTGATTGTTCAGGCCTCAGCTGGCGCACGTAAATATGCTCGTCCTCAGTTTCTTAAGTATCTGATGGCGGCAGCGCTTGAGCAATATCCAGATATCCCAGTGTGTATTCACCAAGATCACGGTACCGACCCTGATATTTGTCAGCGTTCTATCCAGCTTGGTATGTCATCAGTGATGATGGACGGCTCTTTGATGGCAGATGGTAAGACACCTGCATCATATGATTACAACGTCGATGTTACGCGTAAAACCGTTGCTTTTGCACATGCTTGTGGTGTGTCAGTTGAAGGTGAAATTGGTTGTCTTGGCAGTCTTGAAACTGGTGAAGCTGGTGAAGAAGATGGTATCGGTGCTGCTGGTATCCTGACTATGGATCAGATGCTAACGACACCAGAAGAAGCGGCGCGTTTTGTTGCTGATACCCATGTAGATGCTTTGGCAATCGCGATTGGTACCAGTCACGGTGCTTATAAGTTTAGCCGTAAGCCTACCGGTGATGTACTTCGTATCGACCGTATCAAGGAAATTCATGCCCGTATTCCTAACACTCACTTAGTGATGCACGGTTCTTCATCTGTGCCTCAGGAGTGGCTGAAGATCATTAACCAGTACGGTGGTGAAATGCCTGAAACATACGGTGTTCCTCTAGAGGAGATCGTCGAAGGTATTAAGCACGGCGTTCGTAAGGTTAATATCGATACCGATCTGCGTTTAGCATCTACCGGTGCAGTGCGTAAGTTCCTTGCCGAAAACCCAAGTGAATTTGATCCACGAAAATTCCTTAAGGCTTCGATGGAAGCTATGGCTGATATCTGTACCACACGTTATGAAGCATTTGGCGCTGCAGGTATGGGTTCTAAGATCAAGCCTAAGTCGCTACAAGCCATGTATAAGGCTTATCAATCTGGTGAGTTAGATCCACAGATTAAGTAACTGCTAGTTGAGTTTTAATGTCAAAATGCCCGCATTAAGTGGGCATTTTTGTATCTGCTTATAAAATTATTTTTTAATACCCATTGGGATAATCACACTTAGCGTATTTTCTAGTGGCTGTAATTTATTGCTGGCTCTATAACAGATGGGGTTAACTTGTATCACGATTTTCAATTCTGTTTTGTCAGTGTTAATATTGCGCCGATTTTAAGGGATTTGATCTTTCGGAGTAGTATAAAAATGAATAAATTGCTAATAGCGTCTGCTATTTTAATGGTGGCACCTTTTGCTGCTCAAGCCGGTGCAGACTTTGTTGAAGGCGATAAGATCTTTGGTGGTGATGCCGAGTTAGGGGCAACACTGACCACAGGAAATACAGAGACGACATCGATAAAGGGTCGTCTCGATATGAAGCATGAACTAGGTAATTGGGAGAACCAGTACCTATTAGAAGCTTTGTATAAAGAAGATACTGGCGAAATTACAGGTAAGCGTTATTACGGTTTGATCCAAGCCGATTATCAGTTTAGTGCTGTTAACTATATGTTTTTTAATGCCAACCATGAGATAGACCCTTTCACAGGTTTTGATTCAAAATCTACGGTATCTTCTGGTTACGGCCATAAGTTTATTGATGATGGTAGAACACTGTTCAATGTCGAGATTGGTCCTGGTTATCAGTTTAAGCAATTAGACGATGAGAGTGCTTTGGCTGCAGGTTATGATACCGAAGACAGTTGGGTTGCTCATGGCGTTGCTAATTTTGAAACAGAGATCACCGACAGCTCTAAATTTAAGCAGATGTTTGTAGCCGACTATGGTGATTCTTTAGAAGGGCGTTCTGAAACCTCAGTTACAGCGAATATCATTGGCGCATTAGCGATGAAGTTTGCGGTTATTGTACGTTACAACAGTGCGCCACTCGATGATAAGAAAAGCACAGATACAGAAACAAATATGACACTGCTTTACGCATTCTAATCGCGCTAGCATTGCTAGAAAAAGGCGTCATGATGACGCTTTTTTTATGTAAAAAAATTAACTCGAAAGTTAACCACTTCCCTACATACGCTTCAATTTGTAACTACGTTTTGTTCATAACTATCAACTGCTTGTGTGCGCTCTGTCACGATTAACTCTTTTACTAATACTGAAGCTATTGTGATCACAGACTAGTCTGGTAGGAATAGATACAATGATTAGCCATAAAATAGGTAAGAGTATATTAAGTATGCAAATTGGTTGCTGTTGGTTTGATATCAATCAATCAACACTATCAAATCAGTCGAACGACACCAGCTGGAAAATGGCTAAGGTGGAGTTTGCTGTACTCGAACTATTAGTACGGTTTAGAGATCAGGTGCTATCAAAAGAGCAACTTCTACAACAAATTCCCCAAGAGCATAGAACACAAGCAAAACTGCAGGAAGCGATCGAAAGACTCAGGTTTTTTTTGGGCGAGGAGTCTGCTCAGTTGTTAGAGGCTATCGATGACCAAGGTTTCATTTTGCATACCAGAATGAAGTCATCTGTAAAACGAACTATCTCGGGCCCTCTGGCTAGCATGACAAAGCAGAAATATGGGCTGTTAATTGCTCAGCTTGTGCTGTTAATAATCCTTATCCACTCATTTTTCGACCCTTCAGAGTCGATTAAGCCTGTTAATGAACATCAGATTGTGACCTCTTCAGGCATAGTTTCTTATTATCCGGTATCTAATTCTGGGGAACCAGCTGGTGAACTTGAGAATTTATCTCGATTTTTTGTGCAGCAGATTGAGGCTTGTGAGCGTGTATTATGGGACGATATTTTTGTGTCACTCACTCATAATCAGCGGGTGATCAGCATAGTGCTAAAACGAGAAGTTAAGGGTAAAACCGAGGTGAAAAATGTTAAAGGCATTTCACCGGATACCAGCAAAGGTTATATCGATCAGACATGGCTAAAAAGGAGTGGTATCTGTGGCTAATCGTGCCTCAAGAAACACCTATGGGTTTAATACTTGGCCAATACTGCTTAGCCTCTTTACCGCCGCTATATTGATCTCAGGATTTCATTATTATCAATTAAGTGAAGATGGCATTGATCTCGTGTGTGAAGGTAGCTCATATGGAGAAGATGCTGCTGATGATTTGGATTTACTGCTTTCACTTGAGACTGAATCTCAACTGGTATCCTTGGATTATCAGTTTTTTCGTCAAGATAAGCTATTAGGAAAGATCACATTTAGAGGGACATTCGATACTCTTGATGTTGCAAGCATGACATATAAGCTACTGATCTCTGAAGGTGACTTTCAGATTGGATTTGGTCAGAAATCGATTCCAGCACATATGGCATCAATCATTGATGGGGCTAAACGGGGCTTAGAGCATTCAAAGACTGCGAGTCTAGATCTGCATATAATAGATATGGATAGTGGAAAAGGTTACGCTGTTATTCAGTTCAACCCTGGCAATGGCATCTGGATCTGCGATCTCGATTAATTCTGTGAACCAGCTGCTAGTAAATAAAAAGCCAACAGCGATCTTATAATATGGTTCTTCTGCCCTCTTTTCTGGGAAGGTATTAGCTCTACATATAGTTGTAGGCTATACTTAATCTTCAACATCCTATTAATATTTAACTACTTTATCTAAATATTCCTCTATATTTCACGGCGTCAAAAGTTGTTCTATTATCTACTTTCAACGCATTTTGTTAGATAGATTGCTGGCCAGGACATGCTATGTTGTACTTGAACATTCGCCGCTATTAATTGTTACCCATATCAATGATATAAAATGCAACTCAACAAGGTGAGTATCAAGAAGTCGTAGGCTGTTGCTAACCCGTCTACCATCGAGCTGGACGTTAATATGTGCTCAGTGTTTGCTGATCCATTCATTGCACCTAAAGGAATTTGGAGCTAAGTGCCAAAAATTAGAGTCAAGCAGGAAGAGTCACTCTCTATTAAGTTTATCCATCAGATGAAGGTTGGTGATAATCGACGTCTGGATCTGTATTTTTTTCTTCCAAAAGAGATGGGCATAGGCCCGCAAAGCTTAAATGAAGAGGAATACTATCATTCGGCGATCACTGGTCGACGTTCATATTATTCTAGCGGTTTACATCTTCCCTTAGTCCAGAGTCGATTTGCTAGCCAAAAGAAGCGAACGGTTGAGGAGTTTAGGCTGTATCTGAATTTATTTGCTTATCAGTTCGCGGTTGCTATTGAGACTGACAGTAAAGAGCTAGCTCAAATAGAAGATCCGGAAGCTTTTTTCTCTGCGCTAAATGCTCTGTGCGAACTTGTGAGCCAGTTGCTGAAGAAGTTTCGCCGTAATGAGCCGAGCGATCCTAAATGGAAGTCATATTTTGAGAATGCCGATAATTACCTCTCTTGGTTTTGCGAGCAAAGATTATTAAAACTACTCTCAAGAGCACCAAGGAGTAGTGACTATAGCGAAATGTTAGATAGCGCTATCGCCCTTTGCCGCGCTGAGAATGACCATAGAAAGCTTAAGCGCTATAACTCGCAACAGACAAAAGATGATCCAAACAGGATCTCTAATAAAATGTTGCTCCTAAGGCGGATAATACAGCAAGGGGTTGTATTGAAAGAGGAGATGAAGACCTTAGGGATAGGGCTAAAGAAGATGACGACTGGCTTTGCGACCGCAATGGTGATGTTGGTTGTCTCAGCCTTAATCATCAAGGCTCAGGGTGTGTTTAGCGGGTTGACCATTGCCTTAGTACTCACCCTGGCTGTGATTTATGGCTTTCGGGAAATTTTTAAGGAAGATATACGTAATGCCCTGTGGCGATTCATTCAAAAGGGGAGACCCAAATGGAGCAGAATACTCAGAGATACCAATAGTCAGACACCTATAGCTAAGCAGTTTATTTGGTTGGATTTTATGAAAACTGTCGAGCTACCTGATAAGGTTTCAGAGATCCTAAAAAGGCGGCACAGACAAAATAAAATAGATGCAGAGGTATTGCACTATGGTATCCATACACGGGTTACTCAGAATGAATTTTTGACGGGTTATACCAGTATACAGGAGCAAGTTAACTTTAGTTTAGCGCCATTTGCCCGTCACCTTGAACGCGGAAAAGCAAAAATATACAAAGAACAAGATGGTAAGATAAGTAATGATTCTGTCGAACGCAGGTATCAAATTAATCTGATCTTAGCCTTAAAAGACGGCAAAGATCAGATGCAATATGCGCGTTACAAGATAACCATGAATCGCTCAGCAATTATTGATGTTAGCCAAAGTGAGTTACCTGAAGGCATAGAAGCAATAGCATAAAAACCTAGGCTCTAAAAACTAGGACCTAGGCACTTTCTCAGCTCTATCGTGTAAATGCCTGACAGATGTTTTGCTCACCTATCTGTTTTGCTCGTTTAAGTGCAACCTCAGCATTACTTAGGTACTGCTCAAGATTTTGCCCTTTTTGGAAAGCAGCGATCCCCATACAGATCCCTTCCCCTAATCCCATGTCGTTGAGACTTGCCAAAGACTTGATTGCAAAATGGTGTGCCTGATCTGCATCGGTATCTGGCAAGATGAATATCAGTTTACCAAGCTGCCAGTGTGACATTTGATAAGTTGCAGGAAGCTCCCTGAGCAGTAATATCTCTACCTCTTTTTGTCGGCTTTCAAGCTGACCAATATCGCTCATATGGCTGAGCATATTTTCTGCGGTGATATCTAGCAGTAATAGACTAGAGTGAGACTTGCTACTTTGTTTGAGTGAGTCAAAATAACTTTCTAGATCTCTAAAGTTGACTAAAATAGTCGAGCGATGAGGAACCAGTACTCCAGAGTCATCATGGCTATTCTTAATCGTTGCTTGTTCGAAAGTGCAGACGATGTAATCTAACTCTCCAGATGTATCTGTATGGCCTTTCAGTGTGGCCTGCAAGCAAGCATTTGTACTACTAGCACATAAGACCTGCCCTCTCCAGGTGCCTTGAAGCTGAATGAGCTGAGAGATTTGTGTCCATTTACTGCCTAAATCATCAGGCAGAGTTTCTATTAAACTCGTACAACCTGCTTTAAGCTGTATCTGCTGTTCAAATGCCGGATTAGCACGAATAATAGAACCATCAGCCTGGATCAATGCAGTGGCAACAGCACTGTCCGTTAAGGCTTTACTTAAGTAAGCTTCTTTTTGCGCATTTTTAAGTGCACTAACATCTTCAAAGGTGATCAATAAATACACTTCACGATCATCTTTCGATGCTTCAGTTTTTATATGGGCTATCAGTTTAGGCTGAGTTTCTGACTCCATATTTAACTCACCCTTCCACTCATTTTTTTGTTGAAGTTGGCTGGTTATACGAGAGTACTCATCATCTTCTAATTGTAAAATACGCTGTAAACTACGATCAAACAGCTCATCTTTAGGGGTTGCTAATTGTTGTGCAGCTAACGCGTTGGCGGCAATCACCCGGCTATTATGATTAACAATAATTGCCCCAGTTTCTCGATGAAAAAGCCGGTTTGTTAATTCGATACTGAATGCACGAGAACGCTGCTCTAAACGATAAAAATGGCTGAGTAAGATGAGCAGTGAGGCCAACAGAGTCAGCATGGTGGCACAGCCAATAAGAATTACTCGCCATTGAGAAAAATTAGCGGCAATATCATCATTGCGTACATAGGAGACGAGAAAGTATTCTCGTCTGGTTTCATATTGAGTGGTGAGTTCAACCTTTAAGTAGACAAAAGTTGCATTATCCCCATGGAATTGACCAAAGTTACTCATTGCCATTTTTCGCCATAATGCAGGATAACTTTGCTTTAGGCTGCCACCCATAGTATCGGGTATACGCTTAAGCGAGTCCCTAGAATCGACTCCGGTATATAATAAACCTTGTGTATCTAGCATCAAGAGCGGCGATTGCGACGTTGAGTAGGCTGGATTAATACTCTTGAGCATCTTGGACATGGAATTATAGGTGACCAAATATCCCCTGACACTCTGATCTGGATTCTCTAGCCAGGCAAGCTGGTAAAGGTAAGGTTCAAGTTTGCCATTAACGGGACTAAATTCTAGAGGCGAGGTATAAATTTCGTTACCCCCCATGTTCCTTGAACCGCCGAGAAGAGAAGGGGGAAGTGGTTCATGACCGAAATTATCACTGGTGGCAAATTTAAAATTACCCTGTGGATCAAATAATGCGATATCGAGTAATTCAGGGATATTACTGGTGATTATATTCCAATTATTTTCCAGTTTATCCTGTCTTACAGCACTTGGAACATCGAGATAACGCCTAAGCAGCTCTGATCTGGCAAACATCTGAGTGCGAAACTGCTGAAACGAGACCTTATCAGCGATTAAAGTACCTACCGTCTGTAACTCACTGTACCTTTGTGTTGCCCAGTCTTCCTGCAGTCGACGTTCACCTAAGGTGATAATGACATTACTGAATAATACAACACTGATAATCAAGATGAAAATCTGAGTCGCTACAGAGATTAAGCGTTGATTTGACCAATGAATATCTTGGGCAGCTATAAGAGGTGATAGTTTTCGGGTCAACATCGAGGTAATAATTGTCGTTTGTTTTATGGACAAGTATATTAACATAAATCAAATGTACGAACACTGATCGTTACATGAATATAACCTCATATTTGTTCTTGCTAATTCCAAATTAAATTAGGTATTAACAGCTAAGTGTCACTTATACGACCTGAAAACTCATTAACCAATGACACCGAGTTTTCTATATTTAAATTGCGCACCACTTTGCTCAACCCAAACTCGACACGCTTCAATATTTACTCCTTCTAGCCCATCAATGGCAGAGACTTGCACAGTGTCAATCAGTGGAACTGCAAGCTGGATAAAGGCCTTGACGCCAGAAAAGCTATTTTTTAATTTTGGCTGACAATGGCGTAGATAAGCCGCTTCGCTATCGGCATTGAGAGAAATGGAAAGACTGTCTACCCAAGGTGCAAGCTCTGGCAAGATATTACGCCTGTGAAATACATTGCCAAGTCCATCAGTATTTACCCTGACTCGCCCGCCATCTTGTTTAATCTTCTTAGCGACAGTAACTAAAGTCGCTAAGTTGAGAGTTGGCTCACCATATCCGCAGAAGACGTATTCATCAAAAGTTTTTATGTCGCCAAGCAGTGGGATGATCTCTTCGGCTGTGGGCTGATGATCTAGGGCCAGCTGATATTCATGCACTTGCTTACTGCCATTATGTTTAGGACAGAACTGGCACCTTAATGTGCATCTACCAGTAATATTGAGGTAGCGACTGTTACGGATATCGTAAACTAAAGTTGAACTGGTCATATGCGCTCAGGGATATTATTTCTGGGTTCTATTGTAGGGAATATGGAGGAGGTAAACTGATAAAGTGATCACGTAATCAAATCGGTATATACGAATGACCTAGGTTCTAGTTCCTAGGCCATTCGGGAGCTTCTCTCTATTCGCTTCGATTCACTGCTTCAGCCTCATTGGTATGAGGGCTTAGCTCCTTAGGTTGCCACCACCAGTTATAGAATCGGCGGCTAGTGCGCTTGATATCATCTAAAATGATATATAGCAGAGGGATTAAAATCAGAGTTACTAAGGTTGAGAACAATATGCCAAACGCCAGCGAGGTAGCCATAGGAATGACAATCTGTGCTTGTAGGCTCTTCTCCATGATGATGGGTACTAGGCCAACAAAAGTGGTCATAGACGTTAATATTATCGCTCTGAAACGGTAACAGCCTGACTCGACAGCCGCTTGGATCACCGACTGGCCCTGGGCTCTGGCCTTGTTGACAAAGTCTACCAAGATTAATGAATCATTCACTACTACCCCGGATAAGGCGACGATACCACACAGGCTCAATATATTGAGTGAAAGGCCCAATAACAGGTGTCCAAATAGCGCACCTATGATACCGAACGGGATCACCGACATGATGATGAGCGGCTGGCTGTATGACTTGAGTGGAATAGCCATCAAGGCATAGATGGTAAAAAGTGCAAAGAAGAAACCTTGTAACAGGCTAATCAAGGCACTCTGTTCATCGGCACTGCCACCATCTAAGGCGGTTGAAATAGCTGGATACTTGGCCTCAAGATAGGGGAGATAATCTTTTTGGAGCTCAGCGACGACTTTAGAGGGTTCAACCTTATTCTTATCGGCGTTGGCTATGATAGTGATAGCTCGGCGTCCATCGACTCGGGTGATTGAGGAGTAAGAATCACCTAACTCAATTTTAGCCACTGTTGAGAAGGGTACCGAAATCCCAGTCGGAGTACGGATCATCATGTTCTCAAGGTGGCCCACAGTGCGTCTCTGCTCCAGCGGATAGCGAACCATGACTTTCACTTCCTCTTTATTGCGCAGGATACGCTGAGCCTCAAAGCCATAGAAACCATAGCGCACTTGGCTGGCGAGATCAGACAGGGTTAACCCCTGAGCTTCAGCTTCAGGCTTTATGCTTAAACGTATCTCATGGCTACCCGAGGAGAAGTTATCTGAAATATCGTAGACACCTTCGTAGGTTTTAAGTTTCTGTTTAAGCTCCGTGGCGGCCTGTGATAGCTGACTGAGATTACTGGCAGTTAACCTGAAGGAGATATCACCGCCGCTTTCATTGGTACTGGCGTTGATACTGAGCTTCTTCACCGCAATGAACTCGGGTAACTGTTCACGCCAGGCCGAGGCGATATCATTACCATCGACCTCTCTATCTTCACTCTTTGTTAGTTCGGCAAAGATAAAGGCTGAAGTTCGAGAGCTCATATCGATAAAGCTATGCTTGACGACTTCGTAGCCGTTTTCAGACTTCATTTGATCATTCATCGCATAAAGTGCTTCCTCGATTTCTTTGACCACCTTTAAGGTATTGGTCTCAGAGCTGCCTTCATCCATATTCAACTGTACTTGAATAAAATCGGAAGGAAGGTCAGGGAAAAATACCCAGCGAACCTTGCCGCTGACGACTAAGGCGATGGATAAAATCAGCACACCAATAAAAATTGCCACCACATTGTATCTTTGTTTGATACAGCGCTCGAGAAAGTAACGGTATTTATGATGAATGAAATACTGGATCTTATCGTTCAAGTCAGCCTTAGATCGCCCGAGTTTTCCAAGCTGTGACTTGGGTTTTTTGGGCTTCATATGGGCTAAGTGAGCCGGTAGGATCAGCTTCGACTCTATCAGAGAAAAAATCAGACAGAGGATCACTATCATGCCAATAGATTTCCAGATGATCCCTTGTGGGCCAGAGACCATCAGCATAGGGACAAATGCCGCAATGGTGGTTAATACCCCGAAGGTGGCTGGCATGGCTACTCTTTTTGCGCCGCGAACCACATTTTCTAAGGAGTGACCATGGCGCTCAATCTCTGTATAGGCACTCTCGCCGATGACGATGGCATCATCGACCACTATCCCCAGCACCAGAATAAAGGCGAATAGGGTGAGCAAGTTAATAGAGAGAGAGAAAGGCTCTACTGGCATCAATAACACGGCGCCGAGGAAACAGACTGGCAGTCCCATCATCACCCAGAACGCCAACTTTAACTCTAAGAAGATGGCTAAAATAAGAAAAACTAACAGTGCACCGTAAAACATGTTCGACAACATCATGTTTAGGCGACCTTTAAGGTAATGAGTCAGATCGCCCCAAGTATCTAGCTGAGCCCCTGCTGGAAGTGTTGCACGTCGCTCTTCAATGTAACTTTTTACTTGCGCTGAGATATCTAAGGCATTTTGGTCATCGATACTGGTCACTTCGATAATGGCTGCAGGCTTGCCATTGAAGCGGGTGTATTCGAGTCGCTCTTCAAAATCATCTTTAATCTCGGCGACCTGTGGCAACATGATACGGCTACCGTCTGGGCGGGTACTGACGACTATTTTCTCAAAATCCTCACCGGTATATGCCTGTCCTTTAGTGCGTAGCAAGATGTCACCATCTTGAGCACGAATTGAGCCGCCGGGAAGGTCGATTGATGAATTCTGTACCGCAGCAGCGACCTGGGCGAAAGTGAGGCCATACTCCCTTAGCTTGTCTTCGGACAGTTCTATGCCAATCTCATAGTCACGTACACCTGTGACTTTAGCGCGGGTAACCGCTGGCAATGAAGTAATATCCTCGCGGATGGATTTGGCTAACTCCTTCATCTCATGCAAGGAAAGATCGCCATAAACTGACACCCAGATAACATTGTTTTCAGGTTTAATACGGAAAATATTCGGTTTTTCAATATTGTCCGGAAACGTTGAAATTGCATCTATAGCCAGTTTTGCTTCATCGAGAATATCTTGAGGATCATAGTCATCTTCGACCTCTATGGTGACATTACCAAAGCCGTCGCTGGCCACCGAAGTGACCTTCTTAATACCATTGATATCTTGGATCGACTCCTCAATCTTAATGTTGATCCCTTCCTCAATTTCTTGAGGGGCAGCACCTGGATAAGCGACCGAAATCTGTAGATAATTAAGCTCGAAGGAGGGAAATATTTCTTTATTGACCAGAAAGTAACTGCTAAACAGTCCACCTAAGATTAAGAAAACCATTAACAGATTGGCGGCGACACTGTTGCGTGCAAACCAGGCAATTATGCCTTTTTGAGCATCCACTTCTTGTCCATCCATTATTCTTCACCCGCGCTAGCGAGTCGCTGCTCTTTAGTTTCTGAGTCTGGAGTGTCTGCGCCAGTATCATTTTTCTGCATTTCACCGAGAATTTTAACCGCTTGCCCCGTAGACATATTATTGAGTTTAGTCAGTGAGATACGTTCTCCATCGACTAAACTGTCTTTGATATAGACACTGTGTATATCAGTACGCACCACATTGACGTCGCGGATCTCTATGATGTTATCGCTTGATACAACGGCGACTTGGTTGTTACGTACGATATGGCGCGGTAATTGTACGATACCTTCTACCGTACGACCTTTAATCACAGCCGTGACGAAACTGCCATATTTAAGGGGGAGTTGACCCTCTTTACGGCTTATTCTTAGGTAAGGATCATTGATCTCTGCTACCAGGTAAACCATACGGTTTTCGGCGTCGATAACGCCTTCACTACGGACAATATTTCCCGTCCAAGTAACATCTTTCCCGGCTAAAGAGGCACTGAGTATCACTTCTGTATCGGGTTTATCGACAGATTCTAAATAGGCGAGGTCGTTGTTTGCCAAAGGTAAACGTATCTCTGCCACACGGGTATCGTACAGTTCACCTAAATTAGTCCCTAGAGTGACATACTGGCCCAAGTCGACAATTCTCGCTTTGATGATGCCATCGAAAGGTGCGCGAATGATGGTTCGCTCTAAGTTACGCTGAGCACGAGCCAGTGCAGCTTGCTGGAATTTCACATTGGCTTGCTCTTTTTTTAGCTGAGGCAGACGTAATCCAAGTTCAGGTGGGATCCCGCCGTCATATCCTCTCCAGTCATTTTTAGCGACTTCGCCTTTAGCCATTTCTTCCTCTAATGCCGCTTTGGCTTGGGCTAAAGAAGCTTGGGCCTGCATCAGATCGGCTTCATAATCAGAGGGTTCGATAACGGCCAAGAGTTCGCCCTTTTTGACGACTCCACCGGCAACAAAGTTGGGGGCGATTCTCAGCATGCGTCCTTGCACTTCAGTGACGAGTTGGGTCTTATTCTTAGGGGTGACGACGCCGTATGATGGCAAATTCAATGACACTGTTTTTTGTTCTACGCGGGTAACATCAATGATAGGTACCGGGACTTCATCCTCTTTTTGCTCTGGGGCTTCTTTCGTGCTGATGAGTATCGCTGCGGCTGCACCGAAAACGATAATAATTAATAGGGGAGAAGATCTTCTCAGGATTGTTTTTATCATTATTTTTCCTGCTTTTCCTTGCTGAAATTTTTCTATTATCTAAATTACCAGAGTATCAAGGTAGGATATATCTGTTTTGTAAAATAAATGTATCAAATACTTAGCGTTTTAGCGGATAGGGAGGGGGAGAGTATGGAGGTTCTAGTTGCTAGAGGTGCAGTTCTTAAGTCAGATACGCTGCGCTGATGAGGCTAGGACGCAGTCCGTCGTCTTTGCTATTCAACCTGCTTAAATGCTGGTAGATCTGAGGCCACTTATATTCATTGTAGGACTGGCTTCAGCCGGGAGAGAATGAACCCATGAACCCATGAACCCATGAACCTCGGGGCTAAAGCACCCTCCTACAGAAAAGAATAGGCGAGCCGTCCGCGGAGCGATAGGCCGCAGGCCGTCGTCTTAGCTCTAATACCTGTTCTGCCAAATAAAATGCAAAAAAAGAGTCGCTATTAGCGACTCTTAAATATCAATGACTAAAATAGAAAAGCGTTACTTCTTCTTATTTTTCTTACTGTATGTCTTAGTTGCACCAGGCTTAACTTTGTTTTTCCCCGGTGGCTTAGCTTCCTTGTTCTTAGGTCGCAGATCTTTAATGAATCGACGCTTAAGAGGCTGATCCGTATAACGCTCAATCTTACCTACGACACGAATATCATGGGCTTCAACTAGAGAAATAGCTGTTCCTTTGGCACCAGCACGTGCAGTTCGACCAATGCGGTGTACGTATGTATCAGCCGATCTTGGCATATCGAAGTTAATGACGTGAGTAATATCATCTACATCAATACCACGGGCAGCGACATCGGTTGCGAGTAAGACGTTAACTTCGCCCTTGGTGAACTTGCCTAGAGCCTGAAATCTTTGCTTCTGCTCCATATCGCCGCGCATAAAGCTGCAGGCGATCCCTTCAGCTCGCAGTAAACCTTCTAAGCTGGCAACACCTTCACGTGTCTTTACAAATACGATGGTACGTTTGACATCTTCCTGTCTGAGTATGTTGCAAAGCAGAGCAAACTTATGCTCTTTATCGTCAGCATTATGGATCCACTGATGGATCTTAGCTTTTTCACTGCGCGGAGCTTTGGCTTCGACTTTAACTGGGTCTTTGAGTAGTTGATGTGAGAAACGGCTCACATCACTGCCTTCTAATGTGGCAGAAAATAACATGGTCTGTTTACGACCGACAGATTCAATTGCTAAGGTTTCAACTGCGGCAGAGAAGCCCATATCTAGCATTCTATCGGCTTCATCGATAACTAATACCTCAACTTCTTCAGCGTTGAAATGGCCTTTATCCAAATATTCCATCAAGCGGCCTGGGGTCGCGACAAGAATATCGACATTGTTTTTCAATGCTTCCTCTTGCGGAGCATAAGGCACGCCACCGGTGATGATCGCAACATTAAGATCTAACCCTGTAGCCAGGTGAGAGGCATAACGATGGATTTGACTCGCCAATTCGCGTGTCGGTGTCAATACTAATACGCGGGCTTGTCCGCCAAAGCGGCGAGGGAAGTCGATAATATGTTGAATGGCAGGCAGCAAGAAGCTGGCCGTTTTACCGGTACCAGTGGGTGCTCGAGCTAAAATGTCCTTCTGCTCCATCGCCAATGGAATGGTTTGTTGCTGGATAGTAGTGGGCTTATTATGGCCCATGGCTTTTAATGACTCTAACAAAATAGGGTCAAGCAGGAAGTCTTCAAATAGCATGCGCAGCGTTCTCAATAAATAATAGCCGCATATTATACATCAAATTAGCCAGTAATTTAACCAAATAGATCAGTGGATGTGATCGGACGTTGCGCTGACTGCGAAACGACTAATACTTAAGGTAAAAACCTGTGATGAGTGCGATCATTTCTTTGCTGTAGCTGCCATCACTTTCTTTGATGAAGAAGTGTTGCATTTGGGAGTTAGGGTTTGGCTTCGTTGATGAGTTGTGCTTATGAACTAAGGTAAAAACATGTCGGTGAACGGCTTTGCTAGCGCTATCTGCAATATCCATTACCTGGCTGAATGCTAATTCTGATGCTGCTAAGGCTTGATTAAACGGGGTCATACTCTGACTGGGTAAGATCAAGCTGGCTGCTCCATCAGCGCTGAGCAATTGGCTAATGGCCTTAATTAAACAACTAAAATCTAAGGTGTCAGTGTGTCTAGCCTTGGCTCTGAGGGCGTTTTTAGACTGGGTGCCACCTTTAAAATATGGTGGGTTACAGATGATATGATCGAATAATGGCAGACCCGAAGCTAAATGAGTTTGACTAAAAGCCTGAATAGCACAGTGTTTAACTTGTAAACGTTCGGTCCATTTAGATGCGATAAAATTGCTTTCACAGGCCAAGGCCGCGGTGTCATCAAGCTCTATCGCTGTCACTTTGGCTTGGCTGCGCTGAGTTGCCATCAAGCTTAATAAACCGCTTCCCGCACCTATATCTAAAATATTTACAGCTTTGCTCAGTGGTGCCCAAGCCCCCAGAATCACCGCGTC
Source organism: Shewanella eurypsychrophilus (assembly GCF_007004545.3). Taxonomy (NCBI): domain Bacteria; kingdom Pseudomonadati; phylum Pseudomonadota; class Gammaproteobacteria; order Alteromonadales; family Shewanellaceae; genus Shewanella; species Shewanella eurypsychrophilus. The sequence continues at coordinate 1,082,538 of NZ_CP045503.2, forward strand.
AGTACTCACTGGCATACCACATCCGTGGTCATCGATATGAAATTGTTTGAAGGTAAATGGCATGGAATTTAGGTCTGTAATAAGTGGTGGGGTTTATGATGGGATTGTACTCTATCAATCAAAGCAGGTTAAGGTTTAGCAAGATGATTTTTGACTGTGTTGCTGACTTGTTATGGGGCGCCTTTTCTATACCGGCTAGTGTTGCTTAGTAAATAGTTTTTAAATAGGTGTTAATTTAGTGCTGCATTTCTGGTGTTAATTGTTCTTGATTTGGCCTGAAACCTTGTTAATTTAGGTCTCATTTGATAATAGTATGGCCCATAAAGGGCATTTATATGCTTTTTTGGGGTAGGTAAGTCAGTTTTAAGTAATGTTAGCGTCAGTTTCTTCCGCTTTTGTTCATAAACTCGCCAAGTGTCGGCCGAATTTACCACAGACTCGTGTAATAATTAATTTACACATAAACATAATCTCTACTTACAGAGCCTGTGATTGGCGTAATAATTTGAGATCGTTAAAAAATATAATAGATGATGGGGCAAATAGTGCAAAACAAACAGATGAGCATAGCTGACACCTTAGGGTTAGGTTTTATGACGTTCGCGTTCTTCTTAGGCGCTGGCAATTTGATTTTCCCACCACTTGCAGGTTTTCTTGCGGGTGAGAATATGACACTAGCCATGATTGGCTTTTTGATCACAGCCGTAACCTTGCCTCTGATCACCTTGATAGCCGTTGCTAAAGCCAATGGTAAAATCATGGGGCTGCTTCCGCCATTAGCGGCAATGATATTTGCAGTTGCTATTTATATCGTTATTGGCCCCGCGTTTGCGGCGCCACGTGCGGGTCTTGTCGCCTATGAAATGGGCTTCAAACCTTTTCTGGCTGACAGCAATGCATCATTTATGGTTGCCGGGGTAATGCTTAATATCTCTCAACTTATCTATACATTAATTTTCTTCGGTGGGGCTATGTTATTGGCTCTTTATCCAGGAAAGTTACTCGATAGTGTTGGCAAAATACTCACACCCATCATGCTTGTTTTATTGATAGGCCTTGCTATTTCAGTGCTTGTTTTACCTGGTTCTGACTTGGGACAAGCGGTAGGGGATTATCAGTCAAGCCCACTAACTAAGGGGATCTTGGAAGGCTATAACACCATGGATACCTTAGCGTCGTTGATTTTTGGTATGTTGATTATTGATATCCTTCGTCGTAAAGGGGTTAGTGACAGCAAAGATCAAACCAAATATTTGATTAGGGCCGCATTGATCGCAGCTGCTGGTTTAGCATTTGTATATATCTCACTTTTCTATCTTGGTGCTTCTGCCGGTGACTTAGCGGTAGGTGCTGATAACGGCGGCGTGATTTTGACCAATTATGTTAATCATGAATTTGGCAGCTTAGGTCAAATCTTGTTGGCTGCAGTTGTCACGTTAGCCTGTCTGACGACGGTTATCGGACTGGTGACAGCATGTGCAGAGTTCTTTAATGACCTCATTCCTCGTATCTCATACAAGGTATTTGTGGTGATTATGAGCCTGGCTTGTGCAACGGTTGCTAACGTTGGTTTAGCTCAGCTTATTAGCATCAGCGTGCCCGTGCTTTACACTATCTATCCTGTTGCTATAGCCCTAGTTGCTGTGACTTTCTTGACTAAGCAGTTTTCAATGCCTGAGCTTTCTCATCGAGTGACCTTAAGTGTTGCTTTAGCTTTTGGTATCATTGATGGCCTTAAAGCAGCTGGTTTCGATATGAGTGTCGTCGACTTTATGCCTCTGCATAACGAAGGCATGGCATGGTTATTACCAACAGGCATTACTATTGTCGCTTGTTTGATGATCAAAAAAGCAAAACCAGAGCCAGTCTTAAGCTAAATCGATAATGAACCAAGCTGCGCTTTATTAGTCTGCTGGCTATAATATAGAATACTAAGCGCGGTCTCATTGAGAGCGCGCTTTTTTATGTGTTAAAGGAGTGACTTTTGGTTGAATTAGCGGAATCGAAAAAATATCAGGCAGACCCACTTATCGATATTTTTCTCGATGATCTTTGGTCGAGCCGTGGGCTCAGTGACAATACGCTAGCCGCCTATCGTACCGACCTACGTCATTTCGACCGCTATGTGCAGGATGCTAATTCTGATTTAACTCTGGTATCTCAACAGCTGGTTCGAGATTATCTCGATGTAAGGTTAGAAAAAGGTTTTGCGCGGACTAGCAGTGCACGGTTAATGAGTAGCCTTAGGCGATTTTATCAGTTCCTGCTGCTCAGAAAGCTGATACAAGTTGACCCTATTGCTCAGATCAAATCACCTAAATTGGCAAGAAAGTTGCCCGACTCCTTAAGCGAGCAAGATGTCGATAATTTGCTTAATGAACCCAATGCAGACGATCCCTTAGAGTGCCGTGACAGGGCGATGTTAGAGCTACTCTATGCTACCGGGCTACGCGTGACAGAGCTGGTAAGTTTGACTATGGAGCAGCTTAGCCTGAGGCAAGGTTTAGTGAGGGTCGTAGGTAAAGGAGGCAAGGAGCGATTGGTGCCTTTAGGGGAGCTGGCCATTACTGAAGTTGAAGGCTACCTGCAAGGGGCAAGAGCTGAATTACTCAAGGGTAAACTGAGCGATGTGTTATTTCCCTCTAAACGTGCGCAGATGATGACAAGGCAGACGTTTTGGCATCGAATTAAGCTCTATGCGCTAAGAGCGGGCATATCTACTCATATTTCCCCCCATACCTTGAGGCATGCTTTCGCGACACACTTACTGAACCATGGCGCCGATCTGCGTGTGGTGCAGCTATTATTGGGCCACAGCGATCTTTCAACGACTCAGATCTACACCCACGTGGCTAAAGCCAGATTGAGCCAGCTACACAGTGAGCATCATCCTAGGGGTTAGCTCTTAGCCCCCTAGCTAAAGGTTGGGTGGCTTGCCTGATAGCAAGTTAGAAGTATCTTTTGTTGGTGGTGTTGGTGTTTGGTTAGTGTGTTTGAAGGTTCTAGCTTCATTGTTATCTAACGCCTGCCGGCGAGGAATGTGCAGATACTTCTGTAGCACGCTGCAAGTACGTCCCTGTAAGCTCGACGATGGCGTCCCTGCCATCAACGGCTACAGCCGCATCTACACTGGTTATCTCAAAATCAAAAGCTGTCTGTTAGATTTGAGTTAAATTGGTAAGGAAAGGCTGTTGTTTCATGACTTTAACGGGGATTAGAGCTTGGTTTTTAGTTCGCTGAAGGGCATTGTACACAGACCATAATACTTAAAACCTCAATCGAAGAGGAAAATAACTCAGTGTAGATACAGCTGAGGGGATCGAAAACAGGGATGAAATTGCAGAGCTCACAGGGCCAAAAATGTTCCCTACATTTTTTGGCATTTCCACCATCCATGGCAGTCAGACGTGCTTGTAGCGACTCGCAGAACCTTACTTAAAGTAAAGAGTACATAACCCCCGCTGGGAAGCGTTAGATTAGATTGAAGCTAAAATTTTCAGGTTCAATAGTTAACGTCGACACCGTCAAATGAAACCAATAAAATGACATCGACCTTCATTTGAAGGTTAACAATCGCCATTGGATTCCGGCTAAAAAGATCTGCCGGAACGACGGGGAAGAAGAATTGATATCCAAATGAACCATCAAAAAATGTAAACAAGCTTCATTCGAAGCTGCATACATTTTTGATGTCAAAAAGTGTGAAATCACTCTGAGTTGTGAGGTAGTTTGTAATTAACTCTATTGGCAGTGATTTAGTTACACTATTTAATTGATTTAATCTCTCTGAAACTGTAACTTTTCTGGCCTAAACTGGGTCTAATGAATTGTAATAACTCTTAACCCTAGCTGACCCATACAAAGAACAGGATATATCATGAAGTTTACCCGCATTTTTTCTTTGATTTTTGCAGTGCTATTAGCGCCTTTCGCTCTGGCTACCTCTAATGCTGCAACAGACACCATTGCTAATAGCGCAGAGCTAAAGCAGAAGCTGAAGGACAGCCTGAGCGTCGAGGTTCATTCACTCAGCCAGTCACCTATCCCAGGTCTTTATGAAGCACTTACCGATCGTGGCGTACTGTATATTACGCAAGATGGCTCTAAGCTCTTTCATGGTAGTTTGTATGATTTAGATAAAGGCATGAAGAACTTGACTGAGGCGGCGATGGCTGGGCCTCGTATCGAGATGATGAAGCCTCTTGAAAATAATATGCTGGTCTATAAAGCTAAGAACGAGAAGCATGTTGTGACGATATTTACTGATATTAGCTGTGGCTACTGTCGTAAACTGCATAATCAAATGGATGAGTACAATGATTTAGGCATTACTATCCGTTACCTTGCTTTCCCACGTCGTGGCGTACCTTCAACGAATGCTGATGAGATGGAAGCAGTATGGTGTGCAGCGGATCCTCTAAAGGCGATGACAGATGCTAAGTCTGGTAATAAAGTGAAACATAACAAATGTGACGCTAAAATTGCCGAGCAATATAACTTAGGTCAGAGCTTTGGTATTAATGGTACACCAGCGATTGTGTTAGAAGATGGTAGTTTGATCCCCGGTTACCAACCACCTAAAGACTTGTTGCGTGCGTTAGAGTCAATTAACTAGAGCACCGATTTTGCTATAAGTATTGATTTAAATGCTTAAGTATAAAGATAGCCAGCGAATACGCTGGCTTTTTCTTGCCCGGATAATAGCCTCTAGGCAATCGGTTTGTTTCCAGTGTTATATGGCTTGTGGTTTGATATGCTACGAGTCGTTTGATTTTTCTGTATTCAACCTCGCTATAAGGCTGTGATCCGTGATCCATAAGATAGTTCGACGTGCAAAAGTAGATGATAGCCACCTTCCCGAATCCCTTTCTCCTCTTTTAAAACAGATCTATGCCAGTCGTGGTAGCTCGGCGGAGGATTGTGAGCTTACTTTATCTCGTTTGCTAAGACCCAATACCATGAAAGGATTGGAACTTGCTGCAAGCATTATTGCCGATGGCATTAGAGATCATCGCTCTATTCTGATCATGGGTGACTTCGATGCTGATGGGGCAACCTCCACTTGTGTCTGCATGTTGGCGCTTAAGATGATGGGGGCGGCTCAAGTTGACTATCTTATCCCTAATCGTTTTGACTTCGGTTATGGTCTCAGTCCTGAAATTGTCGCAGTTGCTGAGAGTAAAGGTGCCGAACTATTAATCACGGTAGATAACGGGATCTCGTCGATTGAGGGGGTCGCCGCCGCTAAGGCGCTGGGCATGCAAGTGGTTATTACCGATCACCACCTGCCGGGTAAGACCATTCCCGATGCCGATGCGATCGTGAACCCTAATCAGCAGGGTTGTAGTTTTGCGAGTAAATCCATTGCCGGGGTTGGTGTTGCGTTTTACTTGATGTCAGCCCTGAGAGCCGAATTGAGACAACGAAATTGGTATCAAGAGCAGGGCATTAGCGAGCCGAACCTCGGACATCTGCTCGATATTGTGGCGTTAGGCACCGTCGCCGATGTGGTAGCACTCGATGGTAACAATCGCATTTTAGTGGAAGCGGGTCTGCAAAGAGTGAGAGCGGGTCGATGTCGTGCAGGAATAACTGCCTTGCTTGAAGTTGCAAAGCGGGATCCAGCCAAAATAGTCGCATCAGATTTTGGCTTCGCCGTGGGGCCAAGACTCAATGCAGCAGGGCGCCTCGATGAGATGGCTTTGGGCGTCGAGACGTTACTATGCGATGACATGATGAGTGCTAGGCGTATGGCGGCTGAACTCGATGGTTTAAATGCCGAACGTCGTGACTTAGAAGCCGATATGCAACAAGAGGCGCTTAAGAGTTTAGAGTCTATAGAGCTCAACGAAGCAAGCCTGCCTTGGGGGATCGCACTATTTCAACAGGATTGGCATCAAGGTGTCATAGGGATTCTTGCTTCAAGAATTAAGGATAGATATCACAGACCGGTTATCGCCTTTGCCGATGCGGGGGAAGGTGAAATCAAAGGATCGGCTCGCTCTATTAAAGGGCTGCATATGCGCGACCTGTTAGAGCTGATCAATAGCCGTCATCCAGGAATGATCCTCAAGTTCGGTGGCCATGCTATGGCTGCAGGTTTGTCACTTCGAGGCAAAGACTTCGAAGCGTTCGAGCAAGCATACGATCAAGGTGTGCGTGAGATGCTAAAACCAGAACAGTTAACTGGTGAGTTTGTCACCGATGGCAGCTTGACGCCCGATGAGATGAACTTAAATATTGCCCAAGAACTACGTAATGGTGGCCCTTGGGGTCAAGAGTTCCCAGAGCCCTTGTTTGATGGCCACTTTAAAGTTATTCAGCAACGTATCGTCGGCGAGAAACACCTCAAGCTGGTGTTAGAGACCGAGTGCGGTCAAACCATGCTCGATGCCATCGCCTTTAATATTGACCTGAAAACCTGGCCTGATGCCACCATAAAACACGCTCAGGTAGTTTATAAACTCGATGTGAATGAGTTTAGGGGCAATCAGACGGTGCAGTTGATGGTAGAGCAGATAGAACCCATGTAGGTAGGGCGTGTAGGGATACACGGTCTTTATCCTTTGTGGTTTTCGTTTCATTGGGCTTAATGGGTACTTGGTTGGTTTACTGAGTATCCTAGCTTCATCTTTATCTATCACCTGCCGTGGGTGCTGTATAAGAATTTACGAATGCCGTGAAGGCATGGATGCCTAAGAGCGACCTTAAGTGCAAACGCTTCAGTGGGACGCTGTGAAGCCATCCCTGGCCGCTCTGCGGTTTCACTGATGTGAATGGATTCACAAATGCCGTGGTGACATGGATGTCATAGAACGGCCTTGATGTCGAAGGTCACAGCCGCGTTTACACCTGAGTGTTTATCTCTTCGATTTTTAGTTTTACAGGCATGTAGCTCACTTTGGATATAAATGAGCTAGACCACTTTCTAACTTAAAAGATAAAAAGATATTATAACAAGCTGGGCAAAAGCGATTGACCACGGAGGACACGAAAGGCCACGGAGGACACGAAAGGCCACGGAGAAAGACAACGGCTCAAACATTTTGGAAAGCTTCATCTTTACCTCCGTGTTCTCCGTGTTCTCCGTGGAAGCGTAGCGCTTCGTGGTATTGATGTTATAAAGCAATACATAGAGCAGCTACGCTACTTGTGCTATTCATCCCCGACCTAAAAGTTTGGGGCATTCCGCGCAAAGCGGTAAGTAAACATCGGTTCATTGCTTCTTGGTTCGGTTATGCCTTATACCAATAGGTATTATTTCTGCGCGCTGACCCCCATCAGATGCTCGACTTTTTTCACGTGCTTGAAGCCGGCCGCTTTGAGCCGGCGGATGACGCCATCGACAAAGCTGCTGCCCTTCTTGACTACGTGTGGATTGCCAGTGTAATGAAAAAGCTGTCCGCCTGGGCGCAGCACCCGGAAAATCTCCCGGTAGAACTCTTCGCTATAGAGCTCGCCAGCGAGGGAAAAACGCGGTGGATCGTGAACCACAGCATCGAAGGAAATTGCAGGCATTGTGGTGATCAGCTCAAAGCTACTACCCTGACGTTGCACAATCCCCTCTTTGCCCAAATCGTTTGACCAAGGGTTCTGCGCGCGAAGTCCCATTACCTCCGGGCTCAACTCGATGGTGAGCACTTCGCTTGCACCTAGTCGGTGGGCTGCGATGGCCGCATAGCCAAGTCCGCTGCAGCAATCCAGTACCTTGTCACCCTTGCTCACCGCCTGTTTAGCCATATCGGAGGCACTAACAAAGGGGTCGGTTCCCTTGGATATGTGCATCTTGACGCCGCTAATTTCTAGCAAAGGTGCGCCAGATGTGGGAACGAGCTTGTAGTAGCCAGAGCTACGGTCTTCAAGCGGAACCATATCTCCATCGCTGCAGAGGTAGATCCTCTGTGTCTTCTTGGCGATTTTTTTGAGTTCGGCAATGGAAAGTCGATTGTCATCGTCGAGCACCAGGCTCTGATCACTTATGGAAAAGTCCTGTTCCGAAAGATTTAGGTCAGTAGAGAGCCGGACGCAGGACAGTCCTTTGGCGATAGCTTCCAGCGCCTGTTGGGCATTGATTGAATGTAGGTAGTAGCCGAGCATATCGTTGGTCTATTTATGAGAAATACTGGCCGCACTATACACCTTCAGCGCTGTGTCGGCATTGTTAAATACAACAAAGGGGTCAGAGCTAATAGCGACTTTCGTCTATACTTAATGCTTTCACATTCCACATTTTCCAAGGATCGGATATGCCAAGAAAACCTCGTATCTATGCCCCAGGCATTACCAGCCATATAGTCCAGCGAGGCCACAACCGTTCCGCTTGTTTCTTCTATGAAGATGACTTTAAGATTTATATCAATGCGCTAGCTAGCGCCCTAATCCAATATGATGTCAAATTACATGCTTTCGTGTTGATGACAAACCATGTTCATCTACTCATGACGCCTACAACCACTGAAGGTATTTCATGTGTGATGCAAAGCGTTGGCCGAACCTATGTCAGCACTATAAATCGCCTTTACCAGCGCACCGGAACGCTCTGGGAGGGTCGTCACAAAGCATGCCTTATAGATAGTGAATCCTACTTTATGGCTTGCCAACGCTACATTGAACTGAACCCAGTCAGAGCCCACATGGTTAAACATCCCAGCGAATACACTTGGTCAAGTTATCAATATCATGGTGCAGGCAGAAAGATTGCCTGCCTAACACCGCACCCAATCTATCAAGCTCTGGGACCCACTCCGGAACAGCGTCAACTCATGTATCGAGAGCTGTTCAATACGGCCCTACCACCAGAACAACTCCATACCATCAGAAACTGCCTTAAGCACAACTATCCGCTAGGTAACGACAAATTCAGAGCCGAAATCGAAGCCCATCTAAATGTAAGATTCGGCCATCTAAAACCAGGTCATCCAATAAAGCCAGAATAATCAAAAGAGCTAAAAGCTAATGTGTTCTGACCCCTTTATCTCTGCTTGTAGTTAAAAGGCAGACAAGCAGCAAGTTCCTTAATTCAATAGTCGACTATTTAACGTTTTACGTTATACTTCCGCGCTAAAATCTAGTATTTAATTAGCGGAGTTCATCGTGCACGATCTGTATTACAAAGGGCGTATCTACACCAGAGAAAATCATGTAATGAGTGGTTATAATACTAAGCGTATCGTTAAGCTTGGTACAGAAAAGCAGCCATTATCGCTAGTGGTTAACAGTGATGAGAGAAAAAAAGAGGTAGCGGCGTTAGTTGCTGATAATGGATTATTTGCCGAGATTACTGTAGATAGTGCTATTGATGAAAATATCGATGATCTTAACGCGGTTATAAACAAGCCAACTACCACTAGGTTCGACAAAACCCCGAACCGTAATGATCCTTGTTTATGTGGCAGTGGTAAAAAATATAAAAAGTGTTGCGGCTAACAACATGCTATTTTTCCGTGAATCGACTTAATGTCATCGCAGGCGTTTTTTAACCTAAACTGACATCTGCAATGTCACCGAGTCGAAGCAATCCCGTACTGTTACCACCGAACCCGCCTTGGATACTCAGTGCTTTGATATCGTCAATGGATTTAAAAGTTGGTCGATTCTTTGAGCGACAAAGGCGTCGGAGCGAATAAGGTTATCTGAGCCGAAATCGAAGCCCATCTAAATGTAAGATTCGGCCATCTAAAACCTGGTCATCCAATAAAGCCAGAATAATCAAAAGAGCTAAAAGCTAATGTGTTCTGACCCCTTTGTCGGGTGTGGCCACACCTTTGTCACTAATTTAAGTTTTAGCCACACGTTAAGCCCGAGCTCTCAAGCTTCCAGTGCTATTGTGTCTGAACTGGTTCGTGCCCTGTCCCCAGTTCAACGCCAGCAGATCCAACAAGAGCTGAACCTCCTTTAATCTCAGCGACAAAGGGGTCGGAGCAAATAAGGTTATCAGAGCCGAAATCGAAGCCCATCTAATGTAAGATTCTGCCACCTAAAACCAGGTCATCCAATAAAGACAGAATAAAAATAATCAAAAGAGCTTGAAGCTAATGTGTTCTGACCCCTTTGTCTTCTTGTCTTCTGGGTGAAGTGCATTACTACAAGCCTTCCCTTTGCACCACTTTCCAATTTGATGCTGCTTTTTGAATTCGCACATAGCGTCCCAACTGCCGCTAATTCCACTGTATTGTCGACGAAACTCTTTGGCTGACGTTATCCAGGCATCGGGTGCAATGCCTAGTTCATTAAGTAATTTTGGCTGGTATGAATCAATGAAGCCTTTTTTATCATTTCTAATGGCTCTACCGGTCCAGTCGATGAGTTGTAGGTAATCACAGAAATGAAATGGGATACCTGCTTGAGTATCAAGGTGGGTTGAACTATCGAATTGAGCGAGTGGTTTTAGTGGCTCGTCAGCAGCAAACTCTAATTTTTCAGTAAGGGGAACGGGGGGATTACTGGGGTTTGCATCAAGCGTATTTAATTCGATAATTCGCTCTTGAATAGAAGTGAAATCAGAGGTTTGCACTGTGTTTGCAATACCCGCCCTGATAGGGTTTAAATCTACATACATCATACATGCAAGTAGCGCTTGCTCATCGAGCAATGCTTGGGATTTAAATCTTCCTTCCCAGAACGCTCCCTTGCACTCATCTTCACGATTCGCCCTACGTGCTATCTCCTCATTAAGGCAGCGCAACTCCCCATTAAATCAATGGCAAGAAATACTCGATAAACGCTCGTGCCATTCGGTAAGTAAACTATCTAGAAGCAGTCGTTCACCCTCAATTAGAATTTCCCCATTCATATACTTGGTTGCCACTGCATGCCTTTAGTGATTTTAGACCATCGGCTAATGACCTCCTTGTTTCTTAATGATTTAGCTTTCTCAGTATCGATTTTAAGGACTAAATGATAGTGATTGTTCATAACGGCATAGGCACAAATATCGATACAGAAAATAGTTGAAAGCGCTTTGATTTTATCGACAATCCAGCCACGTCTATGTTCGAAGCTTTTACCTTTGAGCTCATCCTCCCCACAGAGAAAAGCCCTTCTGACACATCTATTTATGATGTGATAGAAGGGTGTCGATTCTGCATCGATTAAGGTTCTTCTTGCGGAGGTCATTATCGCTATCCTGCACAAAACTTAGTTGAGGTAATTTAAAGCCTAGTAGAGGATGAGCTAAAGGACAAAAGATATAGCTGTCCTGTCTTTGTTCCAAGTGTTGACTTAATGTTTGTCATTTGTTTTAATCTGGTTCGTAAGTGTTTTTAAAATATCATTATAATTAAATGGAGTTTCTAAATAATGAAAAAAATTGCAGCTGCCGCATCTATATTCACTATCATTGTAACCGCATCATTTTCTGCATACTCAATATCATGTGATGAATCTACATTATCACTTTGTCCAAGTCCTAGTCCTTATTGTTTATGTTACGTAAATAAATAAGTAAATAAGCCAAAGTTCGATAATACTGTTGTCTGTCATGAGCGGATAACAGTATTTGCAGTTTTATTAACCAGTAAAGGGGTCGTAGCTAATTAACGTATATTCGAAATTATGAGCCTATTAAAATAACGCCAACTAATATGAAAAATATTATTTTAAATTACTTAGTGTAGATAATTGGACTCCCTACTTTCTAATCAGTTACGGTATATCTCAATTATCACGAGATTTCGGAGTCCAGAGTCCAAAATGCGACAAAGGGGTCGGAACAAATAAGGTTATCTGCCGAAATCGAAGCCCATCTAAATGTAAGATTTGGCCACTTAAAACTAGGTCATCCAATAAGGCCAGAATAATCAAGAGAGCTAAAAGCTAATGTGTTCTGACCCATTTATCCTAAATTTGAATCTTGTAGAGTTGATGTCAGTTGGTGTGCTACAGACGCCAAACATTGAGTTACTTTTTAAAGTATGACTCAATTAGTTCAGGTTCATTTGCAATCGCTTCGATGACATATTCATCTGCTTTGTTGAACCGACTTCTGATTATATAAAAAGGAATGTATGCTGCAATCAAAGCAGGAAGAGCTATCATTCCAATAATTGAGATAGTTAATAATATAGCTGAAGATATCAATAGCATATTCAACCTTTTAAGTGCTTTCTTCCGCTCTCAAGCCCATACTGTACCGACTCAATACTTGTGTAACCATGTTTGTTTACAGCTTCAAACATATACCTATCTATCATAGCCTTGCGCTCCGGATTAACCATCGAGTACTCTCCATTCATTAATTTGGGTTTAAAATTATAACTTATGTTATGTGAGAAGCCTTTAACCCACTCAACAACATCAGGTGGCGCTATAGAAGGTCATTTAGTTCTCATATATATCCTATGATGAGGTTTTTCTTGATTTAGCAGTTAGGTTTTGATCTCTTTCTGCTTTACCACTACCTAAAATTCTACTTAGAATTGGATTCACAACTAACTGATTAGCAATATTAGCTAAAACTAAACTTACTTAATTGGCTTGCAGTGCTAAGGGATCGTTATGGCTAGTCAAAAATGACATTGATATAAATCACCTAAATCAGCGTGAACTCTCGCGATGCTATTTACTATATAAAGGTATCACTTCCAGAAAGCTCGGATTTGTTCAACACTTGGAATAAGGACGCGGCTGCGCGCTGGCTATCCTGAAAATCATGGTCAGAGTAAACTTTATCACTTGGTGCTTGCATGTGGTCGCTGAGTAGACTCTTTACAAGCTAATGATTGGCTTTTTCTTCCCTGAATGGCGTTCCCTTGTCGATGTAAGAGTTTGCCCAGCGTTTCCCTAACTGCACACACATTAACCTACTTTTAATGTGGAATTCAACATCTCCATCACATATTTCGAATAGAAATATAAAACTCTGTGTTTTGCCCTAGCTTTCTGTTCTTGTTGCTGTTTTCTGTTTGGTTTATAACGGATTAATCAAGACACCCATGAGTAACAATCGTGGGTGTTTTGGCTATAAACAGTGGGAATCCCTCAGGTTTTGACCCCTTTATCTGATTTTAAGGACTAAATGATAGTGATTGTTCATCACTGCATAGGCACAAATATCGATACAGAAAATAGTTGAAAGCGCTTTGATTTGATCGACAATCCAGCCACGTCTATGCTCAAAGCTTTTACCTGTGAGCTCATCCTCTCCACATAGAAAAGCCCTTCTGACACAGCGATTTATGATGTGATAGAAGGGTGTAGACTCAGCATCGATTAAGGTTCTTCTTGCGGAGGTCATTATCGCTATCCTACACAAAACTTAGTAGAGGTAACTTAAAGCCTAGTAGAGGATGATCTAAAGCACAAAAGTTATGGCTGTACTGTCTTTTCTTAATGTATAGAGATAGTAAGTTCGAGCTATATACTTTCTAAAGTAAAGTATATATTGTTCCATTCAGCATGACTAAGATGTTGGTTTGTATAGCATGTCTTCATTATTTTGGAACACGTTCCACTGATGGTGGAATATACATATTAATTAAAGGAAGAATTAAACCATGAATAATATTATAAAAAAAATAATAATCGCTTCATTTACTATAGTCGGCGCTTTAAGTGTTGCTTCTTCGGCCTCTGCTGGAAAGCAAAACAAATGGATTTTAGAATATACCTATATGTCAGGCTCATCAGTAGTTGGTGAACAGGTTATAAACCAATGTACTGGTTCTGTTTTCACTTCTGGTCAGGTAACCGCAAGTAAAGTATTAGTATCTAGCGAGCCTTGTAGCTACGACGACACTAATAATCGTTAAAATTTCGTTTATACCAACTTTTATATAGCCAGAAAAAGATTACTAACAAATAAGGATAGGCCGCGCGAAGCCGCGTCCTTATCCCTAGTGTTGACTATAAAAATATCAGTTCCTTAGAAAATAGAGCCCCCCAACACTGGTATGAATGTCGGGGCTTTTTCAAGTTTGGTGGATAATCAAGGTAACGAAAACCATCTTGATTGACCTTACTGTTCAACACCTTTAACTTCAGACCCAATATTAAGGGTAGCCTCCGAATAAATAGAGCCATATATGAACGACAAAGGGGTCAAAGGGGTCAACAAAGGGGTCAGAGCCTGAGGGATCCCCACGAATTTAATAGCATGCTTGTGGATCCCTAACTATTTCTTTCAGTGACGAAATAGCTGCTCGCCAATGGTGTTTCAACAGCTTCAACAGCTTCAACTTCTTATCCTTGTATGCCCTTAATCCAATAAATTGGTTTGAGAGTACGTTACGATGTTTAATTGAGTTAGCTTGATATTGCCTGTGTTTATCCGCTGCCTTTACAGCTAAACCTAGCAGATACAACATAAACTGAGATAGACTTGCAATGATTAATAACACGTTAAGTTTTCTAACAATTCTAGTCCTACTGTCATTCATCTTTAGGCCAGTTTTCACATCCCTAAAGCTCTCCTCAATTTGCATTCGAGTTGCATAGCACTTAACGATTTTCTTAGCTGTAGTGCTCGAGCTACACAGTGATGTGGCGAGTAGCCAAGGCTCTTTTTCTCTTGCTGCACTGGCGCGAGAGCGCTTATCTTTTCTGATATCATCACCCTTTGCGTTCATGTCTTTACGACCTTTTGGGTGACGTTTATAGATAACTAAACGGGTTTTAAATCCAACAGTTTGGCCTAGCAGAAATTCACCTAGGCTCTGAGCGCGAGAGGTCGCTTTCATATATAAGTTTTTGATTGGTTGCCAGTCATACTCACCCGATTTGAAGCATTGAGTTCTGTTTCTGACGCGGCCTACGTAATCCCACTCAAGCGATAACACTTGCTTAAACCAAGGTATACGAAACCCTGCATCGGTCACGATAATAGGCTTGCAGTTACTTGGTAGCATCGCCTTCAGCCGAGTCATAAATTGCAGGTGAATTTTAGGTTTTTCTTTCAGGTTTAACGGAAGAATCTCTTCATAGAGTGTTAAAGAGCGCCCTTGAGCAGCAAGGGAAGCGCGGATTAGAAAGCTCTCCTTTTTGTCATCTAAATCAGACCAATCGATATGGATTATTGGCTGTGGCATTTTGCCCACCAATAGATAAGCCATGCGAGTATAGATGAGCTTGATATCACGGTGTAACTTAGTGTTAGAGCAGAGCCTATCGACACGCTTAATCTTGTGCTTTTCCAAGGTATTACTATCAATGTCGCGGCCAAGACCTGTGATTGATAGGGAGCCACCATTCATTGAGCTTTCGATTGCTGAAAACAAACTCTGTCGGCGAGTTTTATGCATTAATGGGGTGACAAGGGAGAGACATTTTGATAAAACTTGCTTTGCATTCATGGCATTTACTCGTGGTAATTTTTGTTTGGCGATAAATTTGATCACCAAATGCCATGAATGTTCCTCAGTATTTTTCCTATCTTATTATTTCTGCTTATCTTTTTGTGGGGATCCCTCAGGTTCTGACCCCTTTGTCTTCCACGCGGCCTATCCTTATTAGTTATGTTTATTTTTTATCGGTGACTGCGCTAATAGCCTTGATCATGAAACGTTTAGAGTATAGCGGTGACTCAAACCTAGCAGGGGTCACTCTAATCGCTGAAGTGACTAGAGCTTCAATAGCGTCCGTTAACCCCTCCTCATTATATGCCATTGATCGATCATTACTAGCGTATGGAAGATCTGGATTTATTGTTAAACATGGAACCGTAGGGTGATCTATTTCCTTAAGGTATGCGTGAAACGCACCTTGCGGAAGGTGCATGCCGAACTCTCTCCAAGCGTACTTTTTACCCCAATAGTAACCATCTACCGCTTGGTGTGTAACACGTGTATCATTTTTTTCTTTGTTGACAGCGTGTTTATCTAAAGCTTCTTGTTGTGCAAATAAATAACTTAATACGGGATTAACTCCCTGATTTTTAGCCACGCACGATAGGTCAACAATTTTGTTATCATCTTCGATATAGAAGCCAATACTGTAGTGTTCTCCAGCCTCTAGCTCCGGAGTCCCGTTAGCGACGAATGAGTAAACTGTATCTGTATTTTCAGGAGTAAATGAGTGCGTAAACTTACCGTCACCATTTGAAGATATGGAGTAATTACTAACAATTAAATCTTGTATTGTATTTAGTTTTCTTGATTTCATAATATGCTTCTCCAGCATTGCAAATAGACCCACTATATGCGGGGATATTTAGATTTTTCAAGATCCAATAATAAACATAACAGCTGTATAGTGCGCATGCGCACATATTTTATTAACGTGCATGTACAATTAATAAACCTATTTTTTCAAAACACGCATAGAAATTAAGAGTGGATTAATCAAGATACCCATGATTAGCAATCGTGGGTGTCTTGGCTATACCTAAAGCCAGGTCATCCAATAAAGCCAAAATAATCAAAAGAGCTAAAAGCTAATGTGTTTTGACCCCTTTATCTGCGCGCGGCCTATCCTTATTAGTTATGTGTTTTTATTGAGCCCTGAAACTGATTTAATATCACCATACTCACACTCGATAGATATATTAATGCTACCCTGTTTTAAATTAAATTTAGTGTAATCTATATATTCAGATCTATATTTTTTACCAACACCATTAAACCTAAATGGTTCAAGTTCAAACTCACCGGAATAACCCGCATCATTCAGTTTAAGACAAGCTTTTTCTGCAGCTTCCTGCACTGTTCCATACCTATCCTTTGAAATATCAGACTCCGACATATTAAATGTTACTTTTGACAAGATTCCCTCCTAATGATGAATAATCAACCAAACTACTGAAACATATAACGGCTGCATAGCGCGCATGCGCACATATTTTATTAACGCGCATGCACAATTAATAAACCTATTATTTTGCAAAACGCGTATATAAAATCAGGATCAGAGTAAACTTTATCACTTGGTGCTTGTATGTGGTCACTGAGTAGACCCTTTACAAGCTAATGATTGGCTTTTTCTTCCCTGAATGGCGTTCCCTTGTCGATGTAAGAGTTTCACCTGCGTTTCCCTAACTGCACACACATTAACCTACTTTTACTGTGGGTTTCAACATCTCCATCACATTTTTCTAATTGAAGTATAAAACTCTGTGTTTTGCCCTAGCTTTCTGTTCTTGTTATTATTTTTCGATTAGTTTACGGCAGTAATAGAGGGTTGTTACCACCACTCGTAACCCATGAGACAAGCCGTCACCTACTTCAAACAATGGAATAGCTGACAGGTTTTATTAATTTTAACTAGTTTTTACATCCATTTTTATCACAGGTAATTCGTTCATGAGATGAATTCCAGTGTTCGGAGTTCTTTTTTGTATCAGTTCCACAACCTGTTTTACCACCTTTATTTCCTTGGTGAACAATTCCTGTTGGTGTGTGTTTAACAGCCATGCTAGCTCCTTTTTATGTAGGTTTTTTGGTAGTTATTTCAATAATTAAAATGGTGCTACCCATTGTTTAATCTAACTGACTGGGTGTTTTTGGGGAAAGCTTTTCGACATAAAGAAGGGGAGAGATTGATGTGAATCAATTGCTTGCAATTTTCTCTCTGATTTTTGAAAAGAGTGATCGCTGCTACCTTGTCTTCATCCCGGAATGGCTGCGTTCCCCTACCTGAACACAAAACAACCTATTCGTTATGTGGTTTTGAAGATCGAAACAAGTTGTTTTTTTATATATCGGCTATTTTAAGTAACCTATGTTTTGCTAATATCTTTAGATAAAGTTTCATTAATCTCGAACTTTTCACCATACACAGATTCATAAGTTATTTTGATACCAAATTTTTCAAGTTCCATATAAAGTGAGTCAAGGTCAAATTGTGGCGGTAACGGTACTGATAATATTGATACTGAAGTATTCGGTTGAACAGCAAAGGGGCTCAACATATGATTAACTGTACCACGCTTAACAACCCTTTCTACTTCTGCTTTGAGCTCTTTAGTATTGAAGTCAAAGTGCGCACCTTCGGCATTATAAAAAACACCATTTTTTATAAACCCTGGTCCCATACCAAAATTGTCCAACAGTATTGATACTACAAGATTTTGATCGTTCTTTTCTGCTTTAAAGTGAGTAGATAGAACAGGCTTGATTGAAAGGCGGTTGTGTATTCGCTGGGCCTTTAATTGGTTAATAGTTAACCAAACAACTATAGCTGCTATTATTGTTGATAATATTGCGGCAAAGGCGGAAGCAATTGGCGAAATTGACTCTAAAAAGTCCATCATAAACAGGTAACTTCCTTGTATTCCTTAGATAAAAAAACTAAACAATCCATAATTTTTATAGTGGATCTAGCTTGTTAAACTAACTTAGCTACTGATTTGATTAGGCTCTTGGTGAAGTCACGTTGCCAGAGATAGTACATCTGTACGATGTAAAGTGGGGATATGAGTAGCCCTCCTAAAACCCAATGCCGACCACTTTCTACGAAGCTATTGAGTGAATTTAAGTAGAAAATGAATAGGCCGATAAACAGAACCATTAAGCAGTGTGTTTTAACTATCTCGTAAGTCACGGCGCTGTAGTTGAATCTTTTGGCTCTAATCTTCTTTAATTCTGACAGTTTCACCTTTCTGAAAAATTGCTTTAGCTTTGTTTTACCAACTTTTAACGCCCAAGTTAAAAACAAACCCATTAGGACTGCGGGTATAGCATTGATCCAAATATTGATGATTTCATCCATGATAGACATTCCATTCTAATGGGGGATTATGTCCCATAACCTTATCTTATGACTGATTACCGAGTTTTTTCCTGATGTGACAGCCAGTAAAATCAGGGTCAAAGTAAACTTTATCACTTGGTGCTTGCATGTGGTCACTGAGTAGACCCTTTACAAGCTAATGATTGGCTTTTTCTTCCCTGAATGGCGTTCCCTTGTCGATGTAAGAGTGTGCCCTGCGTTTCCCTAACTGCACACACATTAACCTACTTTTACTCTCGCTTACAATAGTGAATTCAACATCTCCATCACATTTTCCTAATGAAAATATAAAACTCTGTGTTTTGCCCTAGCTTTCTGTTCTTGTTCTGTTTTTTGTTTGGTTTATGGGATTGTTTGCGGCAGCGCAGGCTGCTTCATTACTGCTTTTGTGTCGCTTAAACTCTGAGCGACCAAGGCTAGCACTCAAGGGAAAGGAGCGAGTAAGGTTACTTGTTTTTAGAACATTCAGTGCAGATGCGGCTGCGAGCTTCCAAATCAGGGATGATTTGGTAGAGCTTCCATGGATGGACTTGCAGCGACTCGCAGAAGTAACTGCACAATCCTCGCCGGACAGGCGATAGATAACCATGAAGGTCCGACTTTCAACTATCGACCAAATAAAACAACTATCAATGAAAAAACAACACTGGTAAGCAGACACAAAAAAGCCACCCGTTAAAAGAGTGGCTTAGCTCAACAAGTTCCTAGGCTCTAGTTCCTAGAAACCTAGTCACTTCTGAGAAGCAATAAAACGGTCTACTTAACCGTTTTAACCCCTTCTGGTGTGCCCACTAACAACACATCTGCACCGCGCTTTGCGAACAAACCGTTCGTCACTACGCCGACGATTTGATTGATCTGTTCTTCAAGCTCTTTTGGCTTCATGATCTTCATGTTGTACACATCTAAGATGATGTTGCCGTTATCAGTCAGACAACCTTCACGGTATACCGGATCGCCGCCAAGCTTAACCAGTTGACGTGCTACATAAGAGCGTGCCATAGGGATGACTTCTACTGGCAGTGGAAACTCACCTAAGATATCGACCTGCTTAGTGTTATCAACGATACAGATAAACTTCTCGGCAACCGCTGAGACGATTTTCTCACGGGTAAGTGCAGCGCCGCCGCCCTTGATCATGTCCATGTGGCCGTTGATCTCATCGGCGCCATCAACATAAACAGAAAGCTCGTTTACTGAGTTGAGATCGTAAACAGGAATGCCCAATGCTTTCATTTTTTCTGTCGATGCTTCAGAGCTAGAAACAGCACCTTCGATATCGGCTTTCATTGTGGCTAATGCATCGATGAAATGATTAACAGTTGAACCTGTACCTACACCAACAATGCTATCTTTTTCAACATATTGCAGAGCAGCCCAACCCGCGGCTTTTTTCATCTCATCTTGTGTCATGGTCGTTTCCTGTTAGGAGTATTTAAAATTCTGCCGTCATTATACCCGAGCCGCGTCAAAATGCTCGATTTGCTCAAACTTGAATTTTTATGTGGCTCGGGGAAAATTAAAACAAGTTAATTTTTTGCTGGTGGTAAAAGTCAGAGTCAAAGAGTAACTTTGCATAAAGTCATTAAGTTTGGTTTAAGCATTTGACTGCTTAAGCAAGCATGTATGAGATCTGCACGGGTTTGCAGCATTTAGGAAAAGGAAAAGGGAACACTATGGCTGGAGTTAGCCTGCTTACATTGTTAGATGATATTGCCGCTATCTTGGATGATGTGGCCTTGATGAGTAAAGTTGCAGCGAAAAAAACTGCCGGTGTCTTAGGTGATGATTTGGCGCTTAATGCCCAACAAGTTTCAGGCGTGAGTGCCGATAGAGAGCTGCCCGTTGTTTGGGCCGTGGCCGTGGGATCGTTTCGTAACAAGTGTATTTTAGTGCCAGCGGCTCTGCTTATCAGTGCATTTATCCCTTGGGCCGTAACGCCTTTGCTGATGTTTGGTGGCTTGTATCTGTGTTACGAGGGCTTTGAAAAATTACATCACACCTATGAGAAGCGAAAAGCTAAGCAAGCGAGTTTAACTCAAGGTGGTTGTGATGCTAATGATGCCGTACAAGTTGAAGATGACATCCCCTTAATCGATGATCTTCAGGCCTATGAAGCTCAGAAGATTAAAGGCGCTATCCGAACTGACTTTGTCTTATCTGCGGAGATCATTGCCATCACCTTAGGCGTGGTTGCCGAGAGTAGTTTTCTGACTCAAGTCGTTACGCTATCAGTTATTGCCTTGTTGATGACCATAGGGGTTTATGGTTTGGTTGCTGGCATCGTTAAGCTTGATGATGCTGGCTTGTATCTGAGCCAGAGAAAAGGCGAAGGGTTATTGACGCGCTTTGGGCGCTGGTTCGGCGAGAAGCTGGTGAATGCGGCGCCTTACTTGATGCGAGGACTGACCATAGTCGGCACTGTGGCTATGTTTATGGTTGGCGGCGGCATTTTAACCCATGGGCTTCATTGGATGAGTGTGCAGATTGAAACCGCTGCCCTGTGGGTCGAGCCGCTAGCGCTAATTGGCCCTGTGTTGTCTTTTCTTACTCCAAGCCTGCTTAATACCATTTTTGGTGTGTTTGCTGGTGCAATCGCTTTGCTATTTATATCCACAGTGCAAAAACTAAAAGCAGCCTAGATGTTTTAGTTTGTATCATACATTGTTTATTTTGTTGAATATTAAGCTACATCTTTGTAACATCCCTTCGGTCTTAAGTAGTCATTGTCCGGACTTAGGTCAATTTGGTATTAAATCCGAATTGACCTTAAATACAAAAATAATCAGCCGGTAAGCAGTCGATAGGGATATAAATGAAAAAATTTACATTAAGCTTAGCTTCAAGCGTCGTTATAGCATCTTTGCTCACAGCCTGTGGTGGGGGAAGCGACTCCGGTGATTCAGGTGGAACACCAACACCGCCGCCGACACCTGAGCCTACGCCAGAATTAGCTCAAGATTATTGTTATACCATGAGTACGAGCATGGGAGACATTGGCTTGGCGATCGACACCACTAACACTCCAATCACGGGTGAAAACTTTAAGCAGTATGTCGATGCTGGCTTCTATGATGGCTTAATATTCCATCGAGTGATCCACCAGTTTATGGTGCAAACAGGTGGATTTAAACCCGGGCTTATTTATAGCGAAGGTAATGATCCAATCGTCAATGAGTCTGCAGTCGGTTTTAGTAACCTGCGTGGTACCTTATCTATGGCGAGAGGCAGTGCTGCTAACTCTGCGAGCTCACAGTTCTTTATTAACTCTGTTGATAATGAGTTTTTAGATAAAGCCAATGCACAGGATGGTTATGGATATGCTGTTTTTGGTCAGGTGTTTGAAGGTATAGAAGTTGTTGATCAGATGGATATCGTCGATACCGCGAATGCTGTGTCGGACAATAGCGGCACCTTTCAAGATGTTCCGGTAGAAGATATTGTGATTAGTAGCATCTCTGAAATTACTTGCCCGGCGACATAAGCTATTTCTCCTTTAGGCCAAACTAAGCCCTGTTTAAACAGGGCTTGTTGATTTTATCATCTCTACCATGGCCTGTGCTGCGAAGGAAAGAGGCGTTTCTCGTCGCCAAAATAGCGACATTTTCCATCTCAAGTCTGAGCCGACAAGTGGCACCGAAACAACGCCGGTCACACTATGACGCTCGGCGATCATCTTGGGCAGTAACATATTGCCTGCACCTGCGGCGACGAGAGCGATGCCAAATTCTGCCTGACTTATTCGAGTGATATTTTTCGGCGTAAAACCCGCTTGCTCACAGCTGTCGATGACCATGCTATGCAGGGAGAAACCTGGTTCGAACATAATTTGTGGCTCGAGGGAGATCTGTTCCAGTCTCAATGACTGCGCCTTAGCTAATACATGATGTTTAGGTAAAACGACGACCATAGGCTCTTCACGTACTAGGATGCCTTCAAATTGCTTATCGAGCGCTATGATGCCTGTAGCTAGCTCTATCTCTCCTTTAATCAAGGCCTCTTTTTGCTCTACTGAACCACGGACTAATAACTCCATCTCGATCTTAGGGTAAGTGTCTCGGTACTTTGCAATAACAGGAGCGAAGAGCTCGGCGCTACCCAGCGGAGCCAAACCGAGTTTTAACTGACCTGAGGTTAGCCCGCGTTGAGCGGCGAGTTCATTGAGTAAGGCTTGCTTGTTAGCCAGTAAGGTTTGCCCATGACGGTAGACTAGCTCTCCGGCTGGGGTGAGTTTGACTCGAGTGCCTCGCTTGCCGCGTTCGAGCAGAGTGACATCCAGTTCATGTTCAAGTTGTTGAATCGCTTTCGATAGAGCGGGTTGAGTGATGTGGACCTTCTTAGATGCCTTGGCAAAGCCGCCGGAGTCGACTATCTCAATAAGATAACCAATAACACGTAGATCCATCTGTATAACCTTTTGGAATGTATTCTATGATTAATATTCATTTTTTTTATCGATAGTGCAAGTTTAAACTTGCACTACTGCTAATGAATGAGTTTATCGACCTATGCCTGCTTCATATGTCTCCAATGAAAGTGATAAAAACTCTCGCTTCACCAAAGAGGGGAGAGCAACTGACTGCGTTGTAAAGAGCAATGGTAAGTTGAGAGTGATGCTACAGACCTTGGCGCAGGTTGGTCTGTTTAGTTTGTTGGCGGTTATCTGCGTGCAAGCCGAGCAATACTTTGATTTGCCTATTCCCGGGAGCGTCATAGGTCTGGCCATAGTCCTGTTTCTCTTGTTGACTAAGGCTATTCCCGAACGCAGTGTTAGCTTAGGCTCGGCCTGGCTGATCGGTGAGCTGCTACTGTTTTTTATCCCTCCAGTGGTCTCTGTGATTAAATATCAGAGTTTATTTGAGCATTATGGTGTTCGGCTGATAGTGATGTTAGTGCTGGGGACGGTATTTGTGTTGGTGGGAACAGGGTTCGTGGTCGACCGTGTTTTTCGTTTCGAGCGTAGAATGAATCGTCAACGCGCTCAGGCTTTGCTGGCACCGAGTATGGAAGGTTAACTGATGGCTATGTTCGAAGATACAGGCCTGGCTTTGGTAGGCATTTTTAGTTTAGTGATGACACTGGCGTGTTACGCGGGGGCTAAATATGCCTATGGAAAATTCAAGTTCTGGTGGTTGTCGCCCATCATGCTGGCACCGCTAGGGATTATCTCTCTGGTCTTGTTGCTGGATATTCCCTTACCTAGCTATTTTCACTTCAGTCATCTGTTAACTTTGATGTTGACGCCAGCGGTCATCGCCTTCGCTGTGCCTATCTATCGTGAGCGGCACTTAATTGCTAAATACCCACTCACGCTTTCCATCGGTGTGGTCGTCGGCCTCCTATTAGGCTTAATCTCGTCCTGGGGCCTGTCTAAGCTAGTCTCTCTGCCACCCGAGCTCGCTCAGAGTGTGCTAGTCCGTTTCGTTTCTACGCCTTTTGCCATGGAAGCAACATCGAGCTTTGGTGGTGTGCCTGAACTGACAGCCATGTTGGTTTTGCTCACTGGGGTATTAGGCATGATAATTTGTGGGCCTATTTTTAGGCTGGCAAAAATTAACACATCTCTGGGTAAGGGCGCCGCGCTCGGTGCATCGGCTCATGGTGTCGGCGCGGCAAAAGCGTCTGAGATAGGGGAAGAGGAAGGCGTTGTCGCCAGCCTTACCATGATTTTTACCGGTATTGCTATGGTCTTAACTGCCCCCTTGTTTAGTCCGTTTTTTATCTAGTGCTTTGGCGAGTTCACTCTTTCGAATGTTTTAGCAACTTGGCGCATAATTTCACAAAGTCTGAAGAGGTGACTATGCCTTTTACATTTCCTGCATCGTCTATCACGGGCAAGCATCCGAGTTTATTGTCGATAAAGTATTCCACCACTATCGATAGTGGCTCATCGACGGTGAGGTGCTGGTGATCTGTGTCCATAATACTTGCGACCGTTTGCGCCCGCTCTTTTCTGTCCAAGGCATCACTGCCATATTTAGTCACTAAGGACATGACTATCGATACCATTTTCTTGTGGGTCAGGATGCCGACTAAGCGTGAGTCTTGCTCTGAGATCACAGGTAAATGACGAACATTGCGGCTGTTCATCAGTGCATGGGCATCTTTTAGGTTAGCCTGATCACTAATACAGACCACTTGGGTGGTCATAATCTCTTGTACATTCATTCGCAGCTCCCTTATATGGTTAGCGTGGATCACTCATTGGCAATGATTCAATTTCAGCTTAATTAATATACCCCAATTTTCACACTTTGAGGACGATGTCGACCTAATAGACATTGTGTAACATAAATGTAATGGTAGTGTTGCATGATACTTGTTAGACCTCTTACCACTTCATGTTTTACAAGGATAATAATAATGAAACGGAGCTTTACACGCCGGGATTTCCTGGAAATATCGGCTAAAGGTGTGGGTGCAGCAGTGGTGTCATATGGCTTGATGGGCTGTAGTGACAGTGATAATAGCAGTGAAGATAGCGCTAAAGCTGAATTTCTTCATGGGGTAGCCAGTGGCGACCCGAGTCATGATTCGGTTATTTTATGGACCCGAGTGACCCCTGAGTCCGAAGGTGAAATCACCGTAGGTTGGGAGCTGGCGACAGACACAGGTTTTGAAAATCTGGTCACTAATGGCGAGACAACCACTAGCGCTGAGCGGGATCACACCATAAAAATAGATGCTATGGGGCTGGATGCTGGGACGAAATATTTCTATCGATTTAAACAGGGAGACTCGGTATCTGACGTTGGCTGTGCCATCACTTTACCCCAAGGTGCTGTTGAGCAGGTGAAGCTAGCTGTGCTTTCTTGTGCAAACTTTCCAGCGGGTCATTTTAATGTCTATGCGTTGGCGGCAGAACAGGAAGAGCTCGATGCAATCATTCATCTCGGGGATTACATCTATGAATATGCCCGTGGCGAATATGCCAGTGAACATGCTGCAGAACTCGGTCGTGAAGTACTGCCTGAAGGTGAGCTACTGAGTCTATCTGATTACCGCACTCGTTATGCGCAATACCGGAGCGATCCTAGCTTGAGTGGCCTTCACGCCAAGGTGCCTTTTATCACAGTATGGGACGATCATGAGGTCGCTAATGATACATGGCAGCATGGCGCAGAGAATCACAATGAAGAAGACGGTGATTTCGATGCAAGAAAGCAAGCCGCGTTGCAAGCATATTTCGAGTGGCTGCCTATTCGTCCTTGGCGAGAGGGCAATCACGAAGAGATCTATCGCTCGTTTAGTTTCGGCGACTTGGTCGATCTACATATGCTCGATACCCGCGTCTTAGCCCGTGATAAACCTCTCGATTATGCAGACTTTATCGATCCAGTTACCCAAGCCATGGATAGCCAAAAGTTTATGGCAGAAGTCACCGGGACTGAGCGTACCTTGTTAGGAGCGGAGCAGCTTCAGTGGCTGCAGGGAAATCTGTTAACTGCAACGGGGAAGTGGCAAGTGTTGGGCCAGCAAGTCTTAATGGGAAGTATGTTGTTGCCTGCTGCGATTGCGATGCAAAAGCTCAGCGTCACTGAATTTGGAGAGCTTGCTGCACTGGCGCAAATAGTTGCCCGATGGGATGCAAAAGATCCAACCATTACCGCCTTTGAATATACCTTCATGATTGAAAATCAGCATAGGCTGACACCTGAAGCCATGGGGCTATTGCAGATGCCGGCAGTGCCTTATAACTTAGATGCTTGGGATGGATACGCCTATGAGCGTGAAGTGGTGCTTGCTACTGCTAAATCTAATGGCTGTAACTTAGTCGTCCTCGCAGGTGATACCCATAATGCCTGGGCTAATGAGCTCACCGATAGTCACGGCGATAAGGTGGGTGTCGAGTTTGCGACGAGTTCTGTCTCCTCTCCTGGCCTTGAGTATTACTTAGGGATCCCAGAAGATCAGCAGGTACAGGTTGAGGCGGGTATTTTAGATATGGTTGGTGGACTTAAATACACTAACCTAAGAAACCGTGGTTTTATGGTGCTGACATTTACTAAAGAGCAAGTACGCAGTGATTGGCACTATGTTGATACGATTTTGTCTGCAGACTTTAGCGAAGATATGAGCAAGCAACACAGCGTCGTTTGCATGATGGGCAATGCTCAAGTCACAGCTGTCAGCTAGATGCTTGACTGATACTGCTTATTACAATGAGCCAGCCCCTAGGACTGGCTCTTTTCTTCTCTGTTTATATGTATCGATCAATGAGCAGCTTTGTTCTTATGTGTTGAGGCGCTGGATGAAAAAATTCGGTCTGGTGTCTAAGTTTTTATTTTAAATGAGGCAACAAATCTCATTTTAGTATAAAATTCGGCCCCAAAATCTGGTAGATGCCTACACTTTAGCCTGTGATTATTTCACGGGTATAAAATAGCGCATATTCCGCCTTTGGAATGAGCGTTTTGCCTACCGAGTTGACCTAAATAAATAACAAGATGGGGATGGTCGAATGTCAGATAAACATTTTATTACAGCACAGGGATTGCTCGAAGATTCATTTCGCCTGGCGGCGCAGGTTTATGAGAGTGGTTTTCGTCCGCAATTTATCGTCGGGATCTGGCGTGGTGGTGCACCTATAGGGATTGCGGTGCAGGAATATTTCGATTTTAAAGAGGTTGAAACCGATCATATCGCGGTTCGTACCTCTTCTTATTATGGGATCGGCACCGACAAACAGAATAAAAAAATCAAGGTTCATGGACTGCATTATATTGTTGAGAATGCCAATGCTGATGACGGACTGTTAATTGTCGATGATGTGTTCGATTCTGGTCGTAGTATTCATGCCCTTAAAGAAAATCTCAGTGAGTTAATGCGCCTGAATATGCCAAAAGATGTGCGTATTGCCTGCCCTTACTATAAGCCCAAGAATACGTCTGTGCCGCTAAAGCCTGACTACTACATACATGAGTCGGAAGAGTGGTTAGTCTTTCCTCATGAAGTATCTGGATTATCGCCTGAGGAGATCCTCGAAGGTAAAAGCGACCTGGCGAATATTAGAGAGCTTTTCGTTTAACTCGATATCATTGGTTTCAAAAAGAAAGCCAGTGTAGAAATACACTGGCTTTTTATTGTTATACCGCTTGGTATTATAGCTTATCTATCTGTTCGCCAAGTTGATATGACTTATCGGTCACTATGGTTTCCAGCGTGGCGACACGCGCTTGCAGCTTAACTAATTCAGCCTTAAGTACATCTACCTCACCGGTATCAATACTGGTTTTTTTGTTATTATATTCTTTAAATGCTTTCACGCCGAATATGGCTACGATGGCAACGGTTATGACTTCAAATGGTCCCATGTGTCTAAATCCCTCTATGCTGTGCTAATTGTTGCTGTTTAATTTTTTACTCTAGAATAAATAAAGCAATGCTTGTGCCAAGAAGTTAATTATTAATTATCAGTGCCTTATGAAATCATTGATTCATCTCTTGGTCAAGTTCACTGTGCCTTGGCCTGTTTCACTAAAAGTTAATCATACAAGTCCGTTTACTAAAGGCCAAACTTGCCTTAACTCTCTTAAAGTCACTTAAACCCATTTAAACTCAGTTAGTTTAAGAGTTTCTCTTTTATGGCCACACACCTTTGCTCGCTGTGATGAAGCTTAATCAGCTCAGAGAATGTGCTCGAAGAAAGTGCATTACTAGCCATTATCTTTTCCAGCCTAGCGATGCCAGCATAGTTACACTGAGTGGGTAACAGGTATCTGGTGTAAAGCGCCATGAATTGAGGGCTCTTGTGTTTATCCATTGCCAACCAAGCGTCGAGCCTCTGATCTGAGCTGGCCGCGCTGAGTCTCTGTTGCTCTTTTGGATACAGGTTGGTTATTGCAATATTCAAGCTTGAAGCTGCTAACTTTTCGTCATGTTGAATATGTGTCAGCCAATAGCGTTTAATTCCCGCTTCGGGTCTGGAGACTTCGGCGGCAATTGCTGCAACTTGACCTTCCTGGCTCAGATCTCGTTTACGCTCACTAACAATTAAGCCGCGGCTACCTAAGTGATCATAACGATTAAGCTGCTTTATGATGCTCCAACGCATCTGTTGATCTAAGGTTAGCCCCTTGATTTTAGATTGCCCTGCCAATAACTTAGCCAGATGACCTTGTGCATCAGTGCTGGTGGAAAACTTGATATAAGCATTGAACCATAGCTGCTGAATTTGGCTATTGTCACTATTGACCATGGCCTTTCTCAGGCTCATCTGCTCAAACGCTTTAAGCGCCATTTTTATGTAGCTACTGTGGCTAGGTAATATCTGTTCCAGATCTGTCTTACTTTGATTCAGTGTCTCTAGCACTTGGGCTAATATTTCGGGCTGTTTCTCTTGGGGAAGGTTAATAAAAACTATGCCTAGATATTCATTTAACGACAAGCTGCCGCTGGATACGTTCTCCCAAAGGGTTTGCCAGATCATAGAACGTAACTGGCTATCTTTGATCTGATTCAGTGCGGTTTTCACTGTCTCTAATGAGCGTTTATCTAAGCTGACTTTGACATAACCTAAATCCAAGTAATTGGGATAGACAAGATCTGGACAGCGGCTACCTATGAGCGGTTTTACTTCGGTACGTTTACCGCGATAGTTAACGTCGATAGCACGCACTCTATGTAACTCATTGCGTCCCTTGGTATACAGTCCAACTTTAATTTTCTGTTCTCTTAAGGTGAGTATTTGCTCGTTCACCGGAGATTGAATTATCGCAAATTCATTGATGCGGTTATTCTTACAGCTAAATTCAGCTGTCACAGTGTTAACCCCAAGGCTATAGAGCCAATCTTGTTGCCATTGATTGAGATCGCGTCTGGCTGTGAGGCTTTGACTTGCAAAGAAGTCAGCCGGGCTAGCATTCTGATAAGCATATTGTTTAAGGTAATTCTGAGTGCCAGCTTTGAACTGTGTTTCATTCACTAAGTGCTCAAGTCTAATAAGGCTTACTTTACCTTTATGTGGACCGATACTAGATAAGCCAGAGTGAGTGCCAGAGTGAGAGCTATAGTTGGCCTGCAAGGTATCAGCTTCATAGGCATGAGCTTTATTCGAGTCATAGTGGCTAACACTCTGGTGCGCTTCATAATCTAGTTGTGTGAA
The DNA here is from genome assembly GCF_007004545.3 of Shewanella eurypsychrophilus. Lineage (NCBI taxonomy): Bacteria > Pseudomonadati > Pseudomonadota > Gammaproteobacteria > Alteromonadales > Shewanellaceae > Shewanella > Shewanella eurypsychrophilus. Next base: position 1,112,302 of record NZ_CP045503.2, read on the forward strand.
TAGTTGCTGGGATAAATGGCTGCGTAAGCTATCGTTCAGCCAGCTTTCATCCCACCAGTTTGCTGTAACCATGATGCCAAACCATTGAGCCGCTAGATCATCTATTACCGAACGCATCAGCTCTTTTTGTTGTTCTGCTGAGTTTGGGGGAGTGAGTACAAGATTAGGGTCTAAGTAGCTCAGAGATGCCGGTTGAGTATATGCCTGTTTATTGTGCGGCATAGATAAAGCAGTGACTTGTTTAGGGATGAGTAGTAAATCAAATTTTGCAAAAGGGTAAGCAACACCTAAGCTAGCTTCCATTGTTTCTATGGCCGATGAGACATCCTCGAAAAGTACATCAGTTGCTATTTCCTTATTTAATGACTGCCTAGCTAATAATCTAAGTGGGTATTTTCCTTGGCTACTTTGCCAAACCTTAAAAGGCCCGGCGTTGAGTGAATAGGTATGAGGGCTAAGTTTTGCCGTTGTGGGAAACTGCCATTGCTTAAACTCACCCGCTTCAGTAACGCTTTGCTCCTTCATTGGACTGATCACGGTCCAATTCTTAGGCGCTAAGACATTGACGCTATAGCTGGCTTTCAGATCGGGTTGATCAAAGGCGGCAAACCACTTTCTGGACCAATTGGGTGCCAGATTTGAAGTGAGGTAGGCCTCACCATCAATCGGGTCTATGTAGCGCACTAGACCTGGATGCTGCTCTTTTGAGTAGGCTCTTGAATAGCTTATTTCGACTGTGTTCGATCCAGACACTAGCAAGCTAGGGCTTAAGGTGAATACTGAGCCATCATATCTTGGATAAATCTTATGGTCATTGATGATAAAGGCGCTGATATTAGCCTGCTCAAGGTCTAGCTGGATTGCGTCCTTTGGATCGCTAAGTTGGAACGTCACTAGGCTGGTGGCACTGAAATGGTCAGCTTGAGTCAGGTTTACTGTTAGCTGATAGTGGATATCTGAGATCCGAGCCTTGCGTGCTTTGGCCTTCGCATACTCTTTAGCTGCAAAATCCTTAGTGGCCGTGTCATTTGAATTCGCCTTGCTGGTGCCTGCTTGTTTCTGGCTGGTACTGTTACATGAGATAAGTAGCAACGAACTGAGGATAAACAGGGTGACACGCAATAGATTCACAGCTTAGTACCTGATAAAGAGTAGGGTTTGATTTTATGACAGGAACACTAACCGATTTTGGTATTGAGCGCGATAACAAAAACGAGTGGGCTCATTATGGGGCTAATTATGTGGGGAAGGCAGGCATAAAAAATGCCAGCCAAAAAAATTGACCAGCATTCATATCTAATCGCTCAAATGAGCTGGGGATTTACAAGCCTAGGAAAGACTTAGATTTCACCTTACGGATCTCTTTTTCATCAGACCATTCGATAAGGCCAGTTTCGAGATCCATCAGACGCATTGTCATCTTATAGTAGACATCTTTAGTGCTACCGGCTTGTTTCACTATGCTAGAAAGGTTGCCATACAGCATGTATTGCGCGCCAATTTGACGACCGAAGCTGATCGCGGTAGATGGGTCTACCATGCCGGCATTGTTCTGATAGTCCAGTTGTTTACGTACTGCATCGACTTTAGTCATATCGATGAAACGGAACTTACCTGAACGAAGTAGCTTGTTGCTAATCGAGTCTGTTACTGATTCAGTATCGATATGCTCTGAGGTCTTGTTCTTAATCTTGTCGACAAACATAATCGGACGATCGTTAGCCGTCATCACAAGGATTGGCGGGAAGGTCAGCATACTGTCTACCATCTTAGCTGCAATGGCTTGTAGATCTGAAGAGCCGAAGTTCTCATTGACCGTTTCTACTTCAGTGGCGTCACCGTATTCTACTTTTGATTGACAACCAGCGAGCCCAACAGCGACTGCTAGCATAAAAATGAGTTTAAAGTTTTTCATAGTGGCTTCCATAATAAGTGTGTATTAGATGATTATTGAATAAAAACGCGTGTAATTACCAGTATCGATTGCCCAGACGAGTGTTGTTCTACCACTCTTTACTTCAATCTCTTTAGGTGCTGAATTATCTAGCTTGATAGAGTAGCTACCATCTTTAAGGTAAGTTCTAGCAATTTGAGCCTGTTTAGGTAAGGTCAGCCAGCTGCGTCTATCGGCCTGCTCGGTGACAACATTGAATATCTGCATGGCGATAGCGGCGATATCCGTTTCGTTATGTCGCTTCTTGCTTTGACTTTCTACGCTTCTGGCCATCTCAGACTTAGCGTAAACCCTGGCAGCTTGTCTGACTAATGCAGCAGGAAGGTCTTCTTTTAGCGCTGTGATAGCCAGTGCATCTAAATTAGCGATAGGGGCTGCTGTTAAAGGCTTGCCCAGTCCGGTTAGCTTACCTTTTGAAACCTTACGTGAATTTGAAGTATAGGTGGCTAATGAGGCTGTTTGCCAGTTTCCATGTATGGTAAAAGGCACGGTTATACTTTGTTTTTCAGGAACAAAGCCACGCTCAAGCAAGATAATGACTTGGCCTTCACCTTTCTTTTGTTGAGTGGCCTTTCCCCAGCGGCGTTCAAACTCCTCTTGTTGTGGCATAGATAGCTGAGTGGCTAGCCTGACAAGATCTTGTTGTAAGAAGGGATTGTTGGGGCTTATTTGCGCTGCCTTACGATAATCGATAAAGGCATCGTTTGGCTCGCCTAATATTTCGTGTAATACACCAGTAGTGTAATAACTATAGGCATTGAGGAAAGAGCTGGTGACTGTACCAGCGGCGTTTCCTAGCTTATTAATTTCCGCGTCTATGGTGCCATTAGCCATGGCTTGTACTGATTCTTGAGACTTTTGATATCTGTCTTGCTCTGAGCTCTGTAGTTGGTTACTCCGCCTGACTTCAACGAGTGCGCCTTGCTGATCACCACTGAATAGATAGTTAAGTGCCTGGTATTGGTGCAACATGACTCGCTCATAGCCTGGGCCACGATAGGGGATCACGTTGTCGTTGATAAATAAGCTACTTGCGGTTGCGCCCAAATCAGTGACACTTAAGGTCGCCTTATCATCGAACTTGAGGTAAGCGGAAACAGCATCTTGATAGTATTGTTTGCTCGATTCAAAATCACCACTTATTTGAGCAACTCGACCAGCCTCTTGCGCATAGAGTAAGCCATCAGCGCCGGCTATATTTGCAGCGACCTCATTAACCCCTTTCATCGGCTCGCTAGTGTTGAGCTGTGCTTTTACCGGCGCTATTTGCGACGGGTAGTTTATAAATATGCTGTTAAACGCGCAACCTGATAGGCTGAGGGTCATCAGAGGGATTAATAGCCAATGTTTCATTGTGCGTCCTCACCAAAACTACTTTCCGTCTGCATAGCGCTCCTTTCATACAAGGTGATACCTTGAAGGTGATCGAATTCATGCTGAAAAATACGTGCTATAAACCCAGTTAACGTTTGTTGATGCTCTAGCCCATTAAGGTCTTGAAAACGAACTTCGACCCATTCATGCCTTAAAATAACGAACCTTTGAAGTTCAATTGATAAACAGCCTTCTTCACCGGAAACTAGCTCATCGGAGCAGGCAATGATTTTAGGATTAACCACTATACAGGGCTCAATATAAGGGGCATCTGGGTAGCGTTCATTGGGCTTAGAGGCCATGATAAACATGGCTATGCTTTGATTAACTTGAGGTGCAGCAATGCCGATGCCTTTTGCCAGCATCATGGATTCGAGCATATTATCGGCAAGTTGCGTCAATGTCGCTGAAAATTCAGTTACCTGTTGTACTTGCCTGTTGAGTATAGCCTCGCCAACTTGCGCTATGGCTAACATTTCAATCCTTCAAATGTGCTGTATTCAGGTTCAGCTTGCTGTGTTTCGGTCATCTTGTATAAGACTCAACAATTTAATAGTGCGGCGGAGGTGTCTCTTCCGACTGATCCGCCATATTACTCGGTTCAACGGTATGTAATTTGCTGACTAAGAGTCGTATTGCTTGTTGCTGATTAGACAGCAAGTCATTTAACTTGATCACTTGCTGATTGAGATCTTCTATGGTGCCTTCTTGGAAGGCTAGTTTCATTTCAAGATCTTCGACTCTTTGTTCTAAATGTTCCATTTTTACCTCTAATGGATTGGGGCTGGCCAAGTTTCCACTAAGCCATTACTGCTAATCGTTAGGATCTGGTTTGCATCCTTATTTGCGACAGAGTATACAACGGCTCCCTTGGTTTGGGCATGTTTGGTGCGCTGAACTTGCCAATTGGCTAGGGATTGACCGGTTTTTATGTCCCATACTCTGACTTCTCTGGCCGGTGTGCCAGTGAGCAGCAATGTATCATGATTTGAAAAGCGCGCCGTTGAAAAGTTCATTTTTCTACGATGGATATTTAGCTGACTCAATGTGCTACCCACTTTATTATCCATAACCTTGGCAATATTCGTGCTATCACCGATAAATGAAAGGCTGCCTGAGTTATTTAAGTTTACCTTGATAACCCTATTATCAAATTGCCAAGTGTGTATTGGTTGACCAGAAATTGCCTTCCATAGAATAGCTTGCTTATCATTTGATCCCGTCAAGGCGATTCTCCCGTCGGCGGATAAAGATACACTATTCACTTTTTCTGTGTGCCCCAAAAACTTAATCAAGGAGGGTGATTGCGTTGAAACTGAGGGCATCAGAGACATGACACTGCCGTCAGTGAGGCCGATTAATAAACTGCCAAAATTAGACACAGCCACGCTTTGCCCAGTCGATGGTAGCGACCACCACCCTAAGGAAGCGCCGTTTACAACGCTCCATAGCGCAACGGAATTCCTGCTTAATGAGGCGGCAAAATCTTGGTTAGGTGAAAGCGCGACATCAAATGCCGTATTATCAGAGCCGCCATGTAGCCAGGTATATTTTTGTTCTTGAGCTTGTAGATCCCATAACTGGATACCGCTGTTAGCGGTACTGACAAGCGCTAAGTTCCCCTGTTGTGAGAGGCTGGCGTCGTAGCTAGGTTCAGTGATCAAGGTCTGAGTATTCAAAGGCTGGGGCTGGCACGCAGTAAATATGAGCGTACAAAAAACAGCCATAAAGAAAATTTTCATGAACTTGCTCCCAATACTATTGTCTCTAGCTCAAGTGAAGTGCATTTACATGCGATGATTAAACATAAGTAATGTAATTGGAATAACCTATTTAACTAGTATAAAGTGGATCGCCTTATAAGATAAGGTTATTGTCACGACTAGAAGATCCTGAGGAAGCTTTTTAATGAAATCTATTTATAAATTATCACTGGTTGCGTTGGCTGTTGTTGGCCTGTCAGCTTGTAATCAAGAGCAAAAAACAACTGAAGCTGCTGCCAATGTTGAATTGAAAACAGAAGTACAAAAAGAAGCTTATAGTGTCGGTGCATCTATTGGTAAATACATGTCTGGTCATATCAAGGAGCAAGAAGAGCTCGGTATGCCTGTTGACCGTGACTTAATCATCTCTGGTTTCAGCAATGGTCTAAATGACGAGCTTAAGCTGACAGAAGAAGAGATGCAGACAGTTCTTCAAGGTCTTGACGAGAAGTTAAATGAGAAGCGTCAGGCTCAAGCAACGGTTTTAGCTGAGAAAGCATTGGCTGTTAGCTCTGAATTCTTAGAGATTAACAAGGCTAAAGAAGGTGTTGTGACCACTGAGTCTGGCCTTCAGTATGAAGTCATGACTCCAGGTACTGGTGATAAGCCTGTTGCTGAAGATACTGTTGAAGTTCACTATGTGGGCACATTAACAGATGGCACTGAGTTTGATAGCTCTGTAGCCCGTGGCGAGCCTGCTAAGTTTCCACTAAATCGCGTTATTCCTGGCTGGACTGAAGGTGTTCAGTTGATGCCTGTAGGCGCTAAGTACAAGTTCGTTATCCCTGCAAATCTTGCATATGGCGAACGTGATACGGGAACTATTCCTGCTAACTCAACACTGGTATTCGAAGTTGAGTTACTTTCTATCGAGAAAGCTGCTGCTCCTACTGCTGAAGCAGAAGCTGCAGATCATGGTCACGCTCACTAATTCTGGCTAATGCCTGGATTTGATGACTTATTGAAAGGACGCTTAGGCGTCCTTTTTTGTTATCTGATGCTTTCTATTTACAGTTTTATACCGATTGAAAAGCACTATTTTTTAAAATGAGTAACGCACGGTAAAGCCTGCGTAGTCCATCGATAAGTGATTAACTAACCTATCAGCTTCGATCTCTTGGTTAAAGCGACCAGCAATCAAAGAGGTTGCCCAGCGCTGGCTTAACTGATAATCCAGGCTCATCCATAGTTCTTGAGAGCTTATTTTACTCGATGCTGTCGCATGTAAGCCAATATTCGCCGATAGTTTATGGGTAAATTGATAGCCCACCTCAGTCATCACTGAAGGGGCGAATAGCCACTGTGCTTGCTCGCTGAGGTTACTGCCTTTGATATTGTCTAGTCTGATGGATAGCTGCTTCACGCTAATACCTGCACCAACATCGAGCTTCCAATCGCTGTTAGGCAGCAGTTCAAACATATAATCTGTATTTACTCCCCATAGGCGATATGCCGAGATCACCTCTTTTCCGGCTTGGTAGTGCTTACCGCCAAAGTTTATATCTTGGGCTAAGGTACTTGTGCTTCTGGATTCAAAAGGCGTCAAATTTATAGATAAATATTGGCCTTTGTCCATGCCCCACTTTAGTCTTGCTCCTGCATAGGTATTAGGCTCATCCTCCCTACCAAAGCTTTTTAGATCGAACATGGTGTTGTTGCCATCTTGGACTCGGTTATGCTGTGTTGATGCGCCGCCAATAAACAGTTCATAGCTATGTCGATAAGCGTCTTGTTGATTATGGCCCCAGTCATCATAGGTGTTAGAGGTTAAGTTTGATGTTTTTTTGCCTCTTCCCGGAATGTAATTAACCATCAAGCCTACGCTGTCTGATCCCAAGGTTGGCGTGACAAGCAGATCGGAAAGATTGTAGGGGTCTGTCCAATAGAGGCTGGACATTACAGCGATTGAAGCTCCAGCCATCACATCATCTAAATAGTGTTTATTAGCCCATACACGGCTTGCTCCCACTAAGCTCGCTAGACCGTATGCTGGGATCCCCCAGGCATTACCATATCTATGTTGAATGTATGCAGCGCCGGAGAAAGCGGAAGAGGTGTGACCTGAAGGAAATGAGTTATAGGAGCTGCCATCGGGCCTTAACCGGGCAAATCCGAATTTCAAGCCATGAGTGACCACACCTGTGGTTAACATGCCTTTAGAGAGCTGCCAAGCGCCTTCATTATCGCCAATGACTAAACTGCCAGTTAGTGCTCCGGCAGGGAGCAGTATCTGCATCATGTCGCCGAAATCAGAAAAGTGTCCTGATTGGGTGGCATAAATTTCACTTTCGGCCAAAGCTGAATTGCTGACAGTGATGAATACAAAGCCAGCCAGTAGGCTTGCTGATAGATAATGGCGATGGTTTTTCATTAGAAGCCTATTGAGTTTCACCAAGCGACAGTGATGAATTGAAATTAATGGCGAGCATATTCTTTTCCAGTTTTTGAGTGATCACTAAGAGTTTTGGTGGTTTTTAATGAAAGTGAGTTACGCATCAGGCTTAGGTTTAGGGTAAAATTGAACAAGTGATGTAGTTTGATTTGATTGAGTGATAGGTTTTTAATATGGAATATGAATTTCGGCGTAACACCATGACAGGGACTGTGATTGCTAGCTTTAGCATGGATCATGAGGTACTTGGATTTTGGTTTGCTGAAGAGCTGGGTGAAAATCAAGATAAATTTGACGAGCTCGTTAACGTTATTGAGCAGATGCAACAGGGTGCTATCAGTGAGTGGCGCTGGATAGGCAAGGGATTATCGTTGGAGCTTGATGGCGAGCAGGCCAGAATTTTTGCTAATGAGCTGGAAGATGGCGAAGAGTATGAATTTGAGGAGGACATGTCCCTCTATAATGGTGAGTCTGAAGCATTTTGTGGATTAGAAGACTTTCAGGCTGCTCTGATTAGCTGGCGAGAGTTTCTCGACGAGACCCGTTAGGCTGGTATCAAAAATAATTATTCATTAAAAAGGCAGCCAATGGCTGCCTTTATTATTTTACCTTGCCCATATACATCAGGGTTACTGATTCAGATAGCGAACAGCCATTTCAGTTCTTGATTTGGCATTGGCTTTTCTCAGCAAGTTTTTAACGTGAACCTTTACAGTGCCTTCACTGATATGTAGTTGCTCAGAGATCATGCGATTACTCTTACCTTCGGCTACAAGCTGTAAGATTTGCAGCTCTCTAGGGGTCAAATTATCGAGCCACTCTTGTTCATCAGTAGCGTCTTTGAGTTCATAAAGATAGTCTTCAACAGACTCACTGATCACCCTGTGTCCTTGCATGGCATTCTTCAGTTTCTCTAGCAGAAGGTCTGGCTCTGTGTCTTTGAGCAGGTATCCATCTGCACCCGCCCTCACTAAGCGGATCACGTCTTGTTTTGCATCTGATACCGTTAGGATCACTATGCGAGAGGTGACACCTTCTTGGCGTAAACCATTGAGTGTATCTAAGCCTGTCATGCCTTTCATATTGAGATCGAGCAAGACAATATCAGGTTCATTCTCTTCAATGGCTGATAGTGCATCTAAGCCACTGCCAGCCTCACCAAAGAGGGTGAAATCTGTGTCAGAAGTGACGAGTTGACAGATACCGCGACGTAACAACGGATGATCATCGACAACGAGTACTGAGTATGGTTTACCCATTTTTAAAAGCGCCTCCTGCAAGGATGTAATCTTATGCCTTGTATTGTATACAAAGAAAAACGTAAAAAATTATTATGTTCTAGGCTGGTTCCTGCTGAGGGGGAAATTTAAGTGTCACTCTTGTTCCCCCTTCGGGATTGCCGCTGAACTCTACTATACCCGATAAGCGACTTGCACGCTCATGCATAATGCCTATGCCAAAATGTTGATCGCGTTTTTTTACTTGCTCAATGCCTACGCCATTGTCACTTATGGTAATCGTTACATGGGTATCAGAGCTCTTAAAGCAGCGAATGTTTATCTCGTCGGCGTCGGCATGCTTGATGGCGTTAAGAGTGGCTTCTCGGGTTAATTGCAATACATGGATATGTTGATGCGCACCAAGGAGTTGCATAGGAAGTTTATAATCCAGTGATATTTTTACATTAGATTGGCTTCTAAGTTGTTCTAACATAGCCTCAATAGCATGGCTTAGATTCGGGTCTTTAATGGTTAATCTAAAGGTGGACAGTAGCTCACGTAATTGCACATAGGCGGTATTAACGCCTTCATTTATCTCACTGATCTGCAGTTCAACCTGAGGACTTCGGCAGGTTTTATCTAATCCCTTAGATAAAAGGCTTACCTGAATTTTTAAGAATGAGAGAATTTGACCAATAGAATCATGTAGCTCTCTGGCAATCACTCCACGCTCATCCATTAATGCCAATTGTTGCCTCTGCTCACCGGCATTATAAATAACGATAGAGCGAGCAAGCATAATGGCAAAATTCTCGAACAGCTGATAATTCGGTTCTTTACTTGAGTTAGCCTCTAGATAACCTAGCTGATTTGATTCGAAATCTAGCGGGAAGTGAGTCTGACTTTTTGTCTCTTCTGGCCAGCCGCCATCAGCTTCGATGACCAACTCTTCTTCATTATCTTGAGCGATCACTAATCGCAAAAAGGTCTCAGGTTCGTGTGCTCTAAGTTGATTAAGAGCAGCCTTTAGACTGCTGATCTCAAGTTTACCGGAATGCAGCATGACTAAATTGTCGTACAGAAGTTTTAGCTCATTATTGGTACGGGTTAGGGCTAAGGTTTTATCCTGAACTTGGCCTTCTAGATCTTGGTAAAGGGCAGAAAGCTCTTTGGCTGTTGACTCAAAGGCATTGCTCAATGCCGTCAGTTCTACATACTCAGTTTTAGGCATCTCTACATTAAAGTTACCCTTAGAGATTGTATTGGCTGACTCCATTAACTGTTGAAGTGGTACGACGACTTTTTTCTTAGTAAAGCGTACCGCAAGAAAAGCGATAAACAACATTAATCCTAAGCCGATAATTTGGCTCACGGCTAATAATTTCAATTTAAACGCGGCGTAGTGCTCAGTTTCTAAAACCAGTAGATCTATGGTATCGACGAAGTCTTTTAGTGCAGCCGCATACAGTCGAGAATTTTCCTCCTCAATGTACGAACGCATCACTTTCCACTTGTGAATAACGAGTTGATATTGCTGCTTGAGAACTTCTGGGGTTTTCCAATCTAGAGAGCGCTTAAGTGCATCAGAATATAGAGTGTTTTCAAATTCTTTTATTTTATCGACTGCCTCTTCACTGCCCGAATTTGCGTAAAACATCAAGCGGTAGCTTTGCATTCGCAAAGAACCCGATGCATTAATGGCTCTGGCGTCACCCAGGCTATAGGACAAGTTGATGATCGCGAAGATCGCCAGACCGCTTGATAATAATATTAATGTTAACATTAGACCTAAAATGGTCGATGTAAGACTGCCTTTTTTCATTAGATAAAAACTCGCTAAATGACTCTGGATAAACTATCAATTACAGGTGCACTAATTTAGTTGCTACTTAACCCCGTTAACAAAATGGCAAAAGTGTGAGCAACAACACGTTTACATTTTGATCTACCGCAAACTTTACGCCGGATACCCCCTTAGGGGTATGTATAAAGTATTGCTAAGGGTCTAACTTTGGCCTTGGAGATGATGTGGTTATTTATGACTACTATAAGAAAGTAACATGGAGATGAGATGGTGAGAACATTAACTAACAAATCCTTTGCCCTAAGTGCATTGGTTGCTGCAAGTCTGATGACTTCTGGCGTGATGGCGAATGAAAAAACAGAGCCTAGAAGCGAAGTATACAAAGATAAATATTCTAAGCAGTATAACAGCTGGCATGCAACTTCTGAGAGCACTGAAGTTATCGATGCGCTGGAAGCCGATCCTAATCTAGTCGTTTTATGGGCAGGTTATGGTTTCGCCAAAGACTATAACAAAGCGCGTGGCCACATGTACGCGGTAACTGATTTACGTAATACACTACGTACTGGTGCACCTAAGCAAGATACAGATGGTCCTATGCCTATGGCATGTTGGTCTTGTAAGGGTCCAGATGTACCTCGCATGATCGAAGAGCAAGGTGAAGATGGTTACTTTACGGGTAAGTGGTATAAAGGCGGTGCTGAAATCGTCAACACTATCGGTTGTAGCGATTGCCACGTAAGCGGTAAGTCTAAGCTACGTATCTCTCGTCCATTCGCTGAGCGCGCAATGGAAGCAATTGGCACACCGTTCGATGAAGCTTCTCGTAAAGATAAGCAGTCTATGGTTTGTGGTCAGTGTCACGTCGAATACTACTTCGAGAAGACTAAAGATAAGAAAGGTTTTGTTAAGTTCCCTTGGGATCAAGGCATTACTGTAGATGCTGCTGAAGCTTATTATGATGGCATTCAGTTTGCGGATTGGACTCACAAAATTTCTAAGACTCCTATGCTAAAAGCGCAGCATCCTGGTTATGAAACTTGGAAGCTTGGTGTACATGGACAGAACAATGTAAGTTGTACTGACTGTCACATGCCTAGAGTCAAGAATGCTGAAGGCCGTAAGTTTACCGATCACAAAGTGGGCAACCCATTCGATCGTTTCGAAGAGACTTGTGGTACTTGTCATGAACAGAGCAAAGAGTTCATGGTTGATCTGACTAAGCAGCGTAAGGCGAAAGTTGAAGAACTTAAGATGGCTGCAGAAGGTCAATTAGTTAAGGCACACTTCGAGGCTGGTGCAGCTTGGGAAGCGGGCGCAACAGAAGCTGAGATGAAGCCGATTCTTACCGATATTCGTCATGGACAGTGGCGTTGGGATTATGCAACTGCATCACACGGTGTTGCAGCGCATGCACCAGCTGAAGCGTTACGTATCCTAGGTACTGCGGTAGATAAAGCGGCTGACGCTCGTGTTAAGCTGGCACACCTGCTTGCTAACAAAGGTGTTAAACAGCCTATCTCATACCCTGACACTTCAACCAAGGCTAAGGCACAAGCTGCCATGGGCATGGATATGAAGAAGATGAATGCTGATAAAGCCGAGTTCAAGAAAAACGTATTGCCTAAGTGGGATGCTGAAGCTGCAAAGCGTGAAGCAACTTACTAAGTATTAATTGGTCAGCTAGTGTGATACTAGCCAACTAATTCAAGAGCCCCGTTTATACGGGGCTTTTTTATGTCTCTCACTTACTGAGTCTTCAAGTCCGCCTGAGCGGAAATCTCTTTTAATTTATCATAACGTAAAGTTATTATTTTTATAAGAATTGATAATTTTATATTGTTTATTGGCCGCTCTATAATGACCTCATCGAAATAAATTACGAATCAACTCTCTGAGTTTGGAGCAAATTATGAAAATGAATCATGTGGGTATCATGGTAGGTGATATGGGTAAAGCGGTTGAGTTTTATACTAACGCCCTAGGCCTTAAAGTGGTAATGAACAATACTAAAGTTGAAGAGGAGCGTGAGACCGCGATCGGCAGAATGTGTATTGCCGTGTTTGGTGAAGGCTTTAAAGGCTTTAATATTGCGCATTTAGTGACATCTGATGGTATTGGTGTTGAGTTATTTGAAATGAAAGAGCGTGCAGAGCGTCACGAAGTTGATTTTTCTCGAATCGGCATTTTTCATTTTTGTCTTCAAACAGATGACTTCGATGGTGTTATTGAGCGCACTGAAAAATTTGGCGGGAAAGTACGTATGGATATTATGCGCTACCACCCAGAAGATGATAATAAACAAGCTAAAATGGTTTACCTAGAGGACCCGTTTGGCAATCTATTTGAGCTTTACTCACATACATATGAAGAGACGTATGCATCTGAGTATGAGTAAGCCATAACGTGTTAGTTATATTCACATAAAGGTGGTTACTTAATCATCTTGATTAATTGTCTGAACCTTTCTCCCTCGGCTTGGTGTTGAAGCTCGAATAGTAGAGATTCCATATTAGTAATTTTTGCGCCCTTGTTTTGCATCATCTCGATGCCTATAGCCTTGTTGTCTGCTGTGCGTGAAGACATGGCATCGACGACTAGGTGAACATCAAATCCATTGTCGATAAGATCACTGCAGGTCTGATAGACACACACATGAGCCTCTATTCCAGCTAAGATCACTCGTTGGCGTTTGGTATCTTTTAACCGAGTTTGGAATTCGTTACAGTGCCAGCCACTAAAGTGTTGTTTGGCGATCGGATCACTACTTTGAATGAGCTGTTCATATAAAACAGGTGTTGTATGACCTAATTTATCTGGCAGTTGTTCAAGCCAGAGGGTAGGGATATCGAAAAGTTGTAGCCCTTTTATCAATTTTAATAAACAGGAGTGTAAATCATCACTTCTATCCATCACTTGAGCAAGCTTACCTTGAACATCGACGACAACGAATGCACACTCTTGTGAATTTATCATAACAGCTCTCTTTTTATTCCAACTTTGATGAGTTTATCTTACTTATCCATCCTACTTTTCCAATCCGCTTTTAGTCTAACCTTCTCAGTTTTGTGTAAACCAGCCAAACAGTTCTATTGCGCTACATTTGTGCGCTTTGTGAATGGATGCACTTGTTTGGTGCATTTGTATTCACCAATAAAAGGGGTTGTTTACATAAGTCATTAAAAGTTAATGATTTGTCGTGTTGGCCTGATGATTGAATAATCTAATTCAGAAATAAATAACTATTATATTTTTGGAGGTCAGCATGAAACTGGTCAGCGCTATCATTAAACCGTTCAAGTTAGACGATGTTCGTGAAGCCATCGCGGGAGTCGGTATAGAAGGGATGACAGTCACAGAAGTGAAAGGTTTCGGTCGTCAGAAAGGACATACCGAGCTGTATCGAGGCGCCGAGTATCAGGTGGACTTCCTTCCAAAAGTGAAATTAGAAATTGCAACAAAAGCGGAAAACCTTGAGTTGTTGATCGAGTCAATTGTCAATGCAGCGCGTACAGGGAAAATTGGTGATGGCAAAATTTTTGTGACAGATCTCGATCAGGCTATCCGTATTCGTACGGGTGAGACTGACAGCGAAGCACTTTAAGGGGAAGCAAGATGGAAGATTTAGTTAAATTAGGCGTAACGGTTTCAGAATTAAGGTTCGCGCTGGATACCTTTTACTTTTTAATCTCAGGTGCTTTAGTCATGTGGATGGCAGCTGGTTTTGCCATGTTAGAAGCTGGACTTGTCCGCTCGAAAAACACCACCGAAATTTTGACTAAGAACGTATGTTTATACTCGATTTCTTGTGTAATGTTTCTGATCTTCGGTTACAACATCATGTATGTCGATAATATTGAAGGAGGTTGGCTACCTACAATTAGCACATTAATTGGGAGTCAGGCTGAAGGTGCCGATCACGCGCTTGAATCAGATTTCTTTTTCCAGGTTGTTTTTGTTGCAACAGCTATGTCTATCGTCTCTGGGGCTGTGGCTGAGCGAATGAAGCTTTGGGCTTTCTTGGCTTTTTCTGTTGTGATGACAGGTTTTATTTATCCAGTTGAAGGGTATTGGACTTGGGGCGGTGGCTTCCTGTCTGAGGCTGGATTTGTCGATTTCGCCGGTAGTGGTATCGTTCATATGGCTGGTGCGGCTGCAGCGATTGCCGGCGTTCTTTTACTCGGTGCGCGTAAAGGTAAATATGGAGCTAACGGTCAGATAAATCCTATTCCTGGCTCGAACTTACCTATGGCTACTTTAGGTATGTTTATTTTGTGGATGGGCTGGTTTGGTTTTAACGGTGGCTCTCAGTTATTGGTATCAGATGCTGAAAATGCGACCGCTGTGGCTAAAATCTTTCTTAATACAAACTCGGCGGCAGCCTTCGGTGCGGTATCTGCACTGATTGTTTGTAAGGTAGTGTGGGGCAAAGCAGACTTAACAATGATTTTAAATGGTGCATTAGCCGGCCTTGTTGCGATAACTGCCGACCCATTATCACCTTCGATTGCCTTTGCAGGTGTGATTGGTCTGACTGCTGGTGGCCTAGTTATTTTCTCTATCGTGGCATTAGACAGAATTAAAATCGATGATCCCGTCGGGGCGATATCTGTGCATGGTGTGGCTGGTTTCTTCGGATTAATGTTAGTACCACTGTCAAATGCAGATGCTACGGTATTAGGTCAGCTTTATGGCGCAGGAGTTATCTTTGCTTGGGTGTTTACTGCATCATTGGCCACCTGGTATGTATTGAAGTTGACTATGGGCATACGTGTTACCGAAGAGGAAGAATATAAGGGGATGGATGCTTCAGATTGTGGCATAGATGCGTACCCTGAATTCGTCTCTGTTAAGAGTGCCCGTTAAGATTCCTTTAGCTAGTGAATAATCAAACAGGGCGCTATGCCCTGTTTTTTTGTATTATGGCTTCAGAGAAGGAGGAAGTCATGGCGATTTTTATCAAACGAGTAAAAAACGGTTTAGCTAGTTTAGCTCTTTTACTTTTTGTGCTACCAAGTTATGTCGATGCAGGACAAGTCGTGGTGCGCAAGTCCAGCGAGCCTTTCGATGCTTTTGCGGTGCGGGATCAGGTATTGCGTGAGCATGAATGGCAAGAGGCCTTGAGGATGCAGCAACAGATACAGATCTTACAGGCACTGCCAGTAGGCTGCATTTTAATGGCAAGACCCTACGCCTACTATTCCTGCCAAGGTTCGTTTTATCGACCGTATCAATATAAAAATAAAGATGTTTATATTCAGGTCGATGCAGTGGGCGATCAAGATTAAGCACAGAAAGAATAAATTATGACAAAGGGATGATGGCTTTGTTAATCTTTTGTAACTTTTATTCGCTGCCAATTTAAGCGCTATGACGTAAGCTAGACCTAGGTTATCGAAACTTGAGGCTTGAGACCTATGGTGAAAATACGACTCGTAATGGGGGTTATCTGGCTGTTTGTGTTTCAGGGCTGCAGTGCTACGTCTGAGCCTAAACAGCTAGGTAATATCGAACAATATTTCTATGATGAACACTTCGAGTTTATCCATGACTTACCCGCAGCAGAAAACCTGTTATTCCTCCCTGACACCGCTAGAAAAGAGATTAAAAATCAATTCAGACGTGATACTGCATTAAGTAGTAACCGTATCTTAGCCCATGAATGGTTAGCCAGTTATATCGATGCCGAAAATGGTGGATTTGAATACCGGGACAACACTACACGAACGGCAGGTGAGACTTATAGTGATCGCGCCGGGAATTGCATGTCTTTGGTGTTACTGACTGCGGCTATT
Organism: Shewanella eurypsychrophilus; assembly: GCF_007004545.3. NCBI lineage: Bacteria > Pseudomonadati > Pseudomonadota > Gammaproteobacteria > Alteromonadales > Shewanellaceae > Shewanella > Shewanella eurypsychrophilus. The sequence goes on from NZ_CP045503.2 coordinate 1,128,604, forward strand.
GCTGATGAAATTGGTGTGGATGTTGAGTTTCAGGATATAGAAGTACCGCCAGTATGGGACAAGCAAGGTAACTTTTATTTGATCAATGGTCATGTGAATTTAAAACTGCTACCGAGAACTACCACAGATACAGTATTCGTATCTCGAAGAGCGATACAAGTCGACTTTTTACCTGAGAGAGCCGTTCGTGCCTATAGCAAAATCAAGGTCGATAAGCAGACTGTGCTAGCTATGTACTATAACAATGTGGCCGCGGAATCTTTGGTTATTGGGGAATATGATAGAGCCTATGGCCTGTTAAAGTTAGGCATAGCGCAGAAGCCTGATTATGTCCCGGCTTTAAATACGTTAGCCGTGCTATACCGTTATAAAGGTTTAGATCAACAAGCTGAAATACTCTATAAACTGGCTTTGGATGTCAGTGCCAATAATATGAATGCGCTTTATAACTATGCCATTCTTTTGGGCTCGCAAGGTAGGCTAGAGGAATGGGCTGAGATCCATAAGGTGCTAGAGCTAGATCGTATCGGTAACCCTTATTATTATTATGATATGGCGCAGCAAGCGTATTTCGATAGGGAATATCAAGATGCGTTGCTCTGGTATAAGCGAGCTGTGGATAAAGCCGATTATCGGCATGAATTTTATTTTGGACTCTCGAGAGCTTACTGGGCGACAGGTGATGAGCGTAGGGCTAAGAAGAATATGCAGAAAGCCCTGAGTCTGACACGGGATGAGAATAGTAAAATACGCTATCAGGCTAAGCTGCATGCGATGAAAAGTCATTAATAGCAATTGGTCTCATTTCTTTAAGTGATTTATTAGCCCCAAAAAGCACTCATTTGAGTGCTTTTTTTATTGGCTGAACCACAGGGGATTACTCTACTTTTCGAGTATCAATGCATCTTGCTGATAACTCAATCTGGCCATCTGCCCCTGATCTTTTAACTCTAGTCCTTTTAGCTTAAAAGGGGGGATAAGACCAGAGTCTAGGATCAATTGTGGATCCAGTTTCAAGTCGATGTTTGGATTAGCCTGAGTGAGCCAGCTTGCTGACGCCGTTTTTAAAATGATGTGGTCTTGGCCACTCATATCGGTCCCCGTTATGTAGGCTGAGAGGGCGAAACGACCCTGAATGGCAATATCTAAGTTAAAGGAGATGCTCTGTGGCACATCACCCAACCAAAGTGTATTGACCTGCTGTTGTAGTTTTGCAGACGGTACATATTGCTTGAATGCTGTTTTTACCGTTCTTATCACATCAAGGCCATTAACCTTAGTCTGAATATCTATCTGTAGCTCACTCAATCCCGCATTACTGTTGGGCATGGCATAGGATTCAGGAAGTTCAGCCTGCCACTGACCGTTAACAGACTTAACGTTTAGCGTCTGGTAGCGACCATTCGGGTGTTTTAAGCTTGCCTGCGGGGTGAACTTGTTATCTGAATTTGAGAGCTGCAGATCAAAATCTACATGATTAGATAGGCTAGATACCCGAGTCTGGCCACTTAGACTCAGCTGATAGGGCGACTGTTTCTCTTTCACATTAACCAGATAGCTTGAGGTCACGGGTAGAGGCTGACTTATTTTCAGTTGATATTGACCAGGCTTAGCTGATGCGGACATGGTCAATGCGCTGGAGTTATCGGTTAGGCCTGCGGTAGCTAAAGCATCAGCGTCGGCCATCGAGTGAATATAAGATGAAGACTTGTTCACTGTAGATTTTTTATCGACCTTATAGAGCTGGATGTTGCTGGGTGCTATTGCTTTGCTGTGGATCAGGGCTCCAGAGCTGGTGTCCGCCCTCGGTGAGATACGAATGACACTGGAAGTCTGGCTAATGGCCAGGTTTATTCCATGGTTTAATTCGGCGCCCGAAACCGTTTTCCAGTACTCATCACTGATGCTTGAATGAGTATTTGTGGGCGCTGCTATGTTAGCTGTCTTTGAAGGAGTACTGATAAAACTCAAAGATTCTCTGTTGTTATTGATGGGCGGCAGTTGAGGGGCTTCAATCTCTGAAGCGCTAAAGTCACCTTGTTGAGGCGCTGATAATGATGCTGTAGTGAAGCTTTGTACTTCAACATCGGCAGTCTGTGTTGTGGCTTCGTCCTGACAGGCTGTCAGTAATTGTGATAGTGATAATGTCATTAGTATCAATGTAAGATTCTTCATATCTGACTCCTATATATGGTTACGGATTAAGCTGTCTAGATTGAAACAAGCTCGTCTGCTCTGTTGATGGCTGAGTGGCTCTTGTCCTGCGATTTTCTGTTTGTCGGTAAACCAAACTGTGCCAGCGGCGCTTTGTGAGCTGCACTCTAAAAATCCATCGGAGCAGTCATCGAGCCAGTTTTGTGTGGTTTCTAAGGCAACTTGATATTGATAACCAGCACAGTAGCTATCACCGTCCCAGATTGCAGAATCGACATCAGAACCAATGACAACCTCAAAAGAACTGCCTAAACTAGGTCTGTTCTGAGTACCATTAAGCCAAGTGCTGTTGTAGTAACTCATCCAGCTTACTTGCTGTTGTTTGACTGCATCACTCCCGTAGCCCAGTAACCAACCAAGAGATGTCTCAAAAACACTGCCTTGATTTACCGCATCAGCCAGAGGTGTGCCACCACTAGAAGGAGCAAGGGCGATGACGCGACTGGTAGCATTGATAATGTCTATATAGCGGCTATCCCAGGTAGGGTTCGATAAGATCCACCTCACGACATTGCCACCATTGGAGTGGGTGAGCAGTATGAGTTCATCAATGTTTTTCTCTTGAACAAAGCTGTGTATTTGTGTCGCTAAGCATCCAGCTGCGGCGTTATCCCACATGTATTGATCAAAATCACAGTTGATCACTTGGTAGTTGCCGGGCTGAGGTAAGCCTTGTCTAACTGAATTAATAAACTCGCTTGTCCAATAATCCGATGTGGCATCGGTTTGGTTTCCTGTGCCGTGAATAAATGCTATGCCGCTGGTTGCGTGGCTTGATGGGCTAAAAATATACATGCCCAAGAGTATTAACGTGTAGTAGGTTTTCATTGGGTTATCTCTTATTTAATTTATGTTAATCAGGTAAGAGGTCAGATGTCATACCTCTTCGCTCAACCTAGCGGCTAGTAATTGAGCAATCAAGATGAATTGGCCGTACATTAGTACCAGTTAATGTTCGTGAGGCAGGTTCTTGTTTTAAACGACGTTAAATGCATCTGTACATGAGACGTTTCGGAGGGTTTAGAAATAGAGTCTCTGTTTACATGTTACCGAAATAAAAACCAGGCTTATTAAAGGTAAAGTGGTTTTTATGACTGATTGTCTTAGTTTTTAGATATGTAAAAATTGAAGTTGGCAAGAAGTGAGCGAAGCGGCTTGTTATGTGTCTAGAGGAGTTATAGAGGGATTTTGAAAGATTCTTTAGTCTTTGTTGCGATTGATGCAAAAGAACAAGCTAAGGCTATACCAATCGGTATTAGCTTATAAATTTTCTGTTTTATCCTTGAATGATTCGCAAAAGCAATAAAATATATAGTCTAGACTAAGTAAACATAAGGCTAGAAGCTGATTTTTTTGGAGTTAACTGTAAAAAAATATAATTTAAGACTTATTAAAACAACAAGTTGAATATTATTTTTTGTTGCTAATCATATCTTGTTGCAATCAGTGGTAATACTGGATAAATTGAACTCAGTAGCGCAATTGAGAGAAATCTGTTTTAACGATAGCCGGAGTGAGTTTATTACCATGTATTACAAAAATGATGACGTTCGAATTAATAAGATTAAAGAATTATTGCCACCCATCGCTATTCTAGAGCGATTTCCGGCGACAGAGAACGTATCGGCTACCGTTTTTAACGCTAGAGATAGCATTCATCAAATCCTACGAAAAAAAGATGATCGCCTGTTAGTTGTCATTGGTCCGTGTTCAATTCACGACCCTAAAGCTGCTTTGGAATATGGTGAGCGCCTAGTTGCATTGCGCGAGCAATATAAAGACCAATTAGAGATCGTTATGCGTGTCTATTTTGAGAAGCCACGTACCACTGTGGGCTGGAAGGGCTTGATTAACGATCCTTATATGGATAATAGCTTCAAGCTTAACGATGGCCTTAGAACTGCGCGTAAATTGCTATTAGATCTTAATGATTTAGGCATTCCGACAGCGGGTGAGTTTCTAGATATGATCACACCACAATATGTAGCCGATCTCATGTGTTGGGGCGCTATCGGAGCGAGAACGACGGAATCACAAGTTCATCGTGAGTTGGCTTCTGGGCTTTCCTCACCAGTAGGCTTTAAAAATGGTACCGATGGCACGATTAAAGTCGCTATCGATGCCATTGGTGCAGCGAGTGCGCCGCATCACTTTTTATCTGTCACTAAGTTTGGTCATTCTGCCATTGTTGAGACCAAAGGTAATAGCGACTGTCATATCATTTTGCGTGGTGGCAAAGAGCCAAACTATAGCAGCGAACATGTTAGTGAGATTAGTCAACAGCTTGATAAAGCGGGACTGGATCAGAACATTATGATCGACTTTAGCCATGCCAATAGCTCAAAACAATTTAAACGCCAAATGCTGGTGGCTGAAGATGTTGCGGCTCAAGTATCGAAAGGCAATCATGGTATTTTTGGCGTTATGATCGAGAGTCATCTGGTTGAAGGGCGACAGGACTATGTTGAAGGTCAACCAATGTGCTACGGACAGAGTATTACCGATGCGTGCATAGGTTGGGATGATACTGAATCAATATTAGCGACGCTTAATGAGAGCATTATAGCGCGTCGGTCGGCTTAATAGCTTGATTGAGAGAAACTAAAAAGGAGACATGAGTCTCCTTTTTTTATGGGCTATACATTTGTATTAAGCTGAATTGACATCAGCATCTCTACAAGAGTTAGCGTATTATACTTGGATTAATCATGATTGTGATTGACCAGATATTCATTGGCTTTAGCTAAGCTTCCAAATGAGGCTATTAGATTATTTTGGCCTTTCTGTTGAATGTCTGTATCTCCGGATTGGGTCATCATCCATATCCAGGTCTGGATGAGTGGCAACGGCGGATATTGAGCTTTAGATGAATCCAGCATGTTTGTTTCCTTTAAAATCGCTATAAGGGCTGGTCTGTTCCCTTATTTGGTCTGCGTCAAAAAGAATATCAAATTATTTTCTAGTGTTTAACAAGAATTGCTCTCATTTAACGTATTTGTAAAAATAATCTTGAAAGATAGTTCTTTTGTATCATTTAAAATTCGAATTAGTCAGTCTAACGTATTACTCGCTAACAGCGAAGTCACTAAGTAAATTTAAGTTCGATTGTCTAAATTAGCTTAGGTTAAAGGACTGCCTGTTAATGTGCGCATCATCGACTCGCGCTTTAAACTTGAAATGTGCAGTCAGTTTTACTGTTCATGTTAGTTTTTTTGGTCAGATATATGGCATTTAAAAAGGAAACAGGCACAAATGAGACCCTCTCTATATTTTGAAGGACCTATCGATAAACTGAATTGGCATGTGCTAAAACTGATTTGGCCATATTTGTTTGAGTTTAAGTACCGTGTCGCCTTAGCTTTGTTGTGTTTAATTATTGCTAAGTTAGCCAGTGTTTCTCTGCCTTTTATTTTAAAGTCTTTGGTTGATGGCCTAAGTGAGGCATCGCCGGCGCAACTCATTAGTGTTCCTGTTGCATTAGTTGTCGCCTATGGCAGTCTTAGGTTGCTCAATACATTAATCTCTGAGGTTCGCGATACGCTGTTTGGCAGGGTTACTGAGCGGGCCATAAGAAGGTTAGGGCTAAATGTCTTCGAGCATTTACATCGTCTTGACTTAGAGTTCCATTTAGAACGTAGGACCGGGGGCTTATCTCGTGATATTGAGAGAGGAACCAGCGGAATTAGCTTCTTGATGCGCTTTATGGTCTTCAATATCGTACCAACAATTTTAGAGATAGGCTTAGTCGTTGGTATTCTTTTCTACAATTATGGTGTCTCATTTGCTGCTATCACATTAGGCTCTGTTTTTGCCTATGTGCTGTTTTCTGTATTTGCGACTGAATGGCGAACTGAATTTGTCAGGGAGGCAGCAAGAGCTGATTCTCAGTCCAGTACTCGTGCCATTGACAGTTTACTCAATTACGAAACCGTCAAATATTTTAATAATGAATCTTATGAATCAGAGCGTTACGATTTAGCTTTAGCGGAGTGGGAAGTAGCGAAGCGTAAAAATCGTCTGTCATTGTTCGCACTTAACGCAGGGCAAGCGTTAATCATTTCTGTGGCTATGACAGCTATGCTAGCGCTAGCCGCATATCATGTCGTTGCAGGGACTATGACCATAGGTGATTTTGTATTGGTCAATGCCTTTATGATGCAGTTGTTTATCCCGCTTAATTTCTTGGGATTTGTGTACCGGGAAATACGTGGGGCATTAGCGAATATAGAGCGGATGTTTGGTTTATTAAAGCGTGAGCCGTTAATTAAAGATAAACCTGATGCAAGTGATTCTAAGCTTAGCTTAGGTGAATTAAGGTTTGATTCGGTTAGCTTTAGTTATGACACTAGACCGATCTTAAAAGATGTCAGTTTTACCTTATTAGCCGGTCAAAAAATTGCTATTGTCGGTGATAGTGGTGCGGGAAAATCAACCATAGTAAAGTTGTTGTTTCGGTTTTATGAAGTCGATGAAGGTAGCATCAGTCTCGATGGGGTTAATATCAATCATATGACTCAGAATGTTTTACGCCAAGCGATAGCCATTGTCCCCCAAGATACAGTATTGTTTAACGATTCATTGCTCGAGAATATTCGCTATGGCCGTCCAAGTGCCAGTGAAGAAGAGATCCGTGAGGCAATTAATATGGCCCATCTGTCTCACTTTATCGAGTCTCTCCCCGATGGGTGGAATACCGCCGTAGGCGAGAGAGGTTTGAAGCTATCTGGAGGAGAAAAGCAGCGTGTCGCAATTGCTAGAGCCATACTTAAGGGCTCGCCATTATTAGTGTTTGATGAAGCAACGTCATCGTTGGATAGTCAATCGGAGCAGGCGATTTTAAATGCGTTGAAAGAAGCTGCGAGGGGGCACACCAGCTTAGTTATTGCACATAGACTGTCGACAATCGTAGATGCAGATCAAATCATAGTACTAAGCCAGGGGAGAATTGTAGAAACGGGCAACCATAAGTCGTTGTTAACTAATAATGGTTTATATGCAAAGTTATGGAACATACAAAATTAATATTGTTTTTATTATCAATATGCATATAAATCTGCAGTCTAACGGCTCTTTGCTGTAGAATATTCAATACGACTCAATATAAATGCATGTGCTTGGTTAATAGTTCAGCATGAGTTCAGGTTCAGTTTGTATACTAGTTTCATAAACTGATAACAAATACGGTGAGATGATAGCTATGAAGAATATCCCTTTAAAAGTTAATATTGAAGGTCAAGACAGTTTCGTAGATACCGATTGGTTAGCCATTATGGCGACGCTTAAAAAGCGTGGTTTAGATCAAGACGAGCTAATGAGTGTTTATTTAGAGTTAACTTCTGGCATGAGAGTGACGACGCGAGGTTTAAGTTTAGCTAAGTTAAATCCTAGTGTGGATCTTCAGGGGCTTATCCATGAACCTAAGTTCTCTGCTCATGATTACGCTGGAATGATTAGCGCATAACACTGAATTGATGATTGTTATCTCTTAGAATGGGAGAGTGTGCTTAACTTAGTTCGCTTTCCAGCCGTCACATGCAATATGCGGTAAGTTTTGGTTCGCTTCTGCTGATAGTTCTAAGTAGCTCAGGCTAATAATTTCCCCCTGTCGAAAACAAACAGATTCCCCCTCAATGACGGTTAACCTTTCACAGTTCTCACAGTTTATCGCACGCTTCTTTGTTGATGGGTTTTGACTCAAATACCCTGCTTTCAATTTAACTCTCCATGTAGCTTTTGAGGTCGGTTATGTCCACAAACGCTATCTTATTGCGATAATGTAATGGCATTAGATGTGAATCGTCGGCAAAATAATTGCGTAGAGCTATTATACTAATAGCCGAGGGACAATACTCTTATTCTTGAATACCTCAAGTCATTTCCTACCTATTTAGTACTAGTTTACTCCAGCAAGTTAATATTACTCTTTATTAGTGGGCGATGATATACCTGGCTTGTGGTAATGATACCAATCGGTATAAGAAAGTGGTCAGTTCAGAGTTATTTTTGGCGGCATAATTCAAGGCGAATGAGTGAGGAAATGGTGATCCCTTTTGAACTCATTCAACACAGAAGTAGGCAGCCAAAAACACTCCTGGAAGGCGAGTTTTAGCACTTCTGATACTGCGTTAACGAGCTTAAACGTAGAATAACTATGTCTCTCACTCGTTGCCTTGCCTCACAAGCGCTAAACTCTCGCTGAATGACCACATCTTTATACCGACTGGTACTACACCTTATACTGACTGGTATAACACCTTATACCGATTGGTATTAGACTCATAAGGAGGAATATTCTTGTTGCTCTAATTCAACTTTTCCTGATTGATAGAGCCTCAGGTAATAGATATTTGAGTATTGTTCTTCAGTGATTGGCTTAATTTTAGGCCCACCCAGTGCTGAAATAATCAAGGGGACTGTATTGGAATGCCCTGCGATAAGGACATTGCCTTTATGTGACGTAATCGCCGCAATGCTAGCTTTTATGTGCTCTTTTAAACCTGCTTTAGTATCAATCACCTTAATTTCAAGATCTCTAGCGCTACTTATTGGCGCTAACGTTTCTTGTGTACGTTTATAGGGAGAAGAAAGTAGAAGGCTGAGGGGCTGATCCGCTAATTTGGCTATTAAAGCTTGTGCTCTTTTGTCTCCAGCCTCACTTAAGCTTGGATCTTTTGTTGCTCCAGGGGCTTTTTCTGCATGTCGGACTAAGATAATGGTTTTTATTGCAGCCAATTGATCTGATCTTTGCTTGTCAGAGGCTACAGATGTCTGCGGCACACTGAGACAAAAGGCTAAGATAACTAAAAAAAATCTCATTGCTGGCGCCATATAGTAAAATTGTAATCAATACGATAACGAATTGTTTGCAATTAAAATAGCAATTATAGTGATAAACACTAAAGTAGGTTGAAATTTAGCCGATAATGGTTAGGTAGAGATAACACATATAAGAGGCAGTTATGGAAGTTCATAACCATGGCGCAGAAGTGTCAACAGTTGCACGCAATAAAACCGATTCATCAGATAATCATGGCAAGGCTGTGTCGGAGGTTGCTAGTAATAAATCAGCCTTTGCGACGAGCAAACAGCTAATGAATCAGGCCATTATATCAGCACAACAAGATGCCAATATTAAGGCTGCTGATGAGCCGATGATCTTATTATATCGAGCCGCAATAGAAGCCATAAACGAAGAGCTCGCGCCAACAATGGGAGTGAATGCACTTCAAACAGCTTATGATAATGGGATAGATACGTCACCAGAAGCTACCGCTGATCGAATTGTTAGTTTTGCAACTCAGTTTTTTAGTCTCTATCAAGAACAAAACTCAAATATGGAATTCGATGATCAACTTAGCTCTTTTATGGACATTATAGGTGGGGCAATCGATCAAGGGTTTAATGAAGCTAAAGAGATATTGACGGGTTTACAAGTATTAGAAGGTGATATTGCTGCTGGTGTCGATCAGACATACTCCTTAGTACTGGAGGGGTTGCAGACATTCAGAGATAGCTTTTATGAGCAAGAACCCGAAGCCGAATAAAGCTAGTCCAATGTTTACTTGGGATCCTAAATGCCTCTTTTTCAAGAGGCATTTTTCATTCTTATTAGAAATACATGCTGCTTTATGCTAAAGATCAATTAGTTGAATTATCAGATGGAGCTGTGAATGTGGATTGAAGGTGAAGTCGTAGAGCGTATCGACTGGAATGAGAAACTGTTCTCACTAAAAATAAAAGCAGATATTCAGCCCTATATTGCTGGGCAATTTATCAAGCTGAGTCGACTCGTAGGTGATAAAAGAGTTGCACGTGCCTATTCGATTGTTAACGCCCCTGGTGGGGATTTTATTGAAGTATTAGCGGTTGCTGTTGAAGAGGGCCAGTTATCTCCTCACCTACATTTACTTAAGGTTGGCGATAAACTTGATGTTTCTCCCAAGGCGTCTGGCTTTATGACTTTAGAGGAGATACCAGAGACATCTTTTGCTGACAAGCAGCTTTGGCTTCTTGCAACTGGCACAGCCGTTGGACCATTTATTTCCATGCTAGAAACTGCCGAAATCTGGCAAAGATTTGAGCATGTTGTTTTAGTTTATGGTGTAAGGCTAGCTGAAGACTTGGCTTATAAAGAGCAACTTCTGGCTCTACAGCAGAAGTATCCCAATCAATTTAAGCTGGTATTATCCGTTACCCGCGAACCCTATCCCAATGCTATTCGGAGCAGAATATCTGAAGGTATTCAAAGCCAATCAATTCAACAATTGATTGGACTAGATATTACTCCACAACACTCTCAGGTTATGCTTTGCGGTAATCCAGATATGATATCTGATACCAATCAAATACTGCTCGCTATGGGGCTAGCTAAAAACTTAAGGCGTGCGCCTGGTCAGATCACAGTAGAAAAGTACTGGTGATGATTGCAGCTCAAGTATTTTGTGAAATTGTGTCAATCGGTGCTAAACAAATCAAATAATTAACCTGGATATCTAATGAAATTATTTTACTCGGATGCCTCACCTTATGCTCGCTGCGTGAGAGTCGTGATTAGACATTTAAAGATTGATGGTATTGATGAGATTAAAACGAACCCACTAGCGAACGGTGAAGACCTACTTGAGGCTAATCCGCTGGGTAAGATCCCGTGTTTGCAGCTCAATGATGGTTCATCTCTTTATGACAGTGAAGTCATCTTACGTTACTTGGATACTGAATTGGGCGGGGGGAGATTGTTTGGTATTAGAGAATCAAACTGGGTATCAGAAAGTCATTTTTCATTAATTAAAGGCATGCTGGACAGTGCCGTTGCCTTAAGGCAGGAGCAGATGAGAGAGGAGGAGGGCAAACGATCTTCTTTCTGGACAGCAAGGTTTGAGCAAGCCCTCCTAAGGGGGCTACAACGTATTGAGCAAGGAGGGTTAATGACAACGCCTCAACTATCAATACATCAGATTTGTTTAGCTTGCCTATTAGAATATCTCGATTTTAGGCATGCTGATCTTAAGTGGAGGAAAGTGGCGCCAGCGGTTGCAAGTTGGTTGGCTGACTTCAAAGATTTTCCAGCGCTGAAAATGACTCAGCCTGATTAGCTTTTGGTGAGCACATGGGCAAGAAAGGCGCGGTATGTGTAGTAATACTCACCTTTAAGCTTGGCTTAAGGGATGTTTCAGTTAATTTTAATCCTGTTTGGTGGTGCAGGTAATAAATTGATAAACATCTTATTTTAGTCATTATTCCTGCTATATCACTTGCTGAAATAGTTTAGATTCTTTATCCTTACTGCGATTGATAATAATTATCATTATGCTATTCAGGCATGGATATGATGCAGAGGGTTTTTTGAAATGAAATTTGCAAGCGGTTTAGCCATCTTAGGTTTAGTGGGGTTCGCTTCTGTTGCTAATGCAGCAGAGAAACTGACAGTTTATTCGTATCGCCAAGCTTTTCTAGTTGAGCCTATATTGGCTAACTTTACTAAAGAGACTGGCATTGATGTCGATGTGGTTTTCTCTAAGAAAGGCATTGCTGAGCGCATGATGCGTGAGGGCCGTTTATCTCCTGCTGATATCGTGTTGACTTCAGATTTTTCACGTTTAATGGAGTTGGCTGACAAAGAGTTAGTGATCCCAGTTGAAAGTGATCAGCTTAAGAGCAATATTCCTGCAAAATTCCGCTCCATTGAAAATGATTGGTTCGCGCTGACAATGCGTGTACGTAATATCTACTCATCAAAAGCAAAGATGGGCAAGTTAGATATCGATTATGAAGATCTTGCCGATCCTAAATACAAAGGGCAAATCTGTACCCGAAGTGGTAAGCATCCTTACAATGTTTCATTAGTGGCTTCTATGATTGCACATCATGGTGAAGCGGGTGCGAAAACATGGTTAGAAGGGTTCAAAGCTAATCTAGCTCGCAAGCCACAAGGCAATGACCGTGCACAAGTTAAGGCGGTTAAAGAGGGGTTATGTGATATCGCAATCGGCAACAGCTATTACTTAGGTAAGATGCTACAAGACCCAAAGCAAGTGCCTTGGGCTGAGGCCGTTGAGATTAACTTCCCTAATCAAGACAACCGTGGCTCACACATCAATGTCTCAGGAATGGCTTTAGCTAAATATACAAAAAACCGAGACAATGCGATTAAGTTAATGGAATACCTTTCAGGTGATGTCGCTCAAAAAGACTATGCCGAAATCAACTTTGAGTACCCAGTGAAAGCCGATGTTAAACCTTCTGACTTAGTGGCTTCTTGGGGTGAGTTTAAAGCCGATGAACTGCCAATATTTAAGTTAGCCGAATACCATCATGCAGCCGTTAAGTTGTTAGATGAAGTGAAGTTTGATTTGTAAATAATCTGTTGGATGAGAAAATAGCCTTCAAATGAAGGCTATTTTTGTTTTTGCGCAATGCTTCACACAATTCGTAAGTTATAATCGTTCTTATTTAAGCTTAGATTTAAGTTTGTTGGGGATAATGTCCCGACAAATAAAAGTGGATTTATACATGATCTTAGGTTTATCCAGGAGCTGGTCTTTGGCTGGCTACCTCATCGCGGCTATTATTCTTCTGCCACTGATTGCGATCATCGCTCAGGCTTTCGTCCCAGACGAGGATGTTTTTAGTCACCTGCTTAATACCGTTTTACCGACTTACATTGTTAATACCATAGTATTGATGCTTGGTGTTTGTATTGGGTCTTTGTTCATTGCAACGCCTGCTGCTTGGCTCGTTGCTAGATGTCAGTTTCCTGGTCGAAAGATGTTCCAATGGGCACTTTTATTGCCACTCGCGATGCCTGCATATGTTGTTGCATATGTTTATACCGATTTATTAGATTATGCTGGGCCCGTTCAAAAGGCATTACGAACCTGGTTTGATTGGCAGTCCCCTAGCGACTACTATTTTCCTGAGGTACGTAGTTTAGCCGGCGCATCAGTCATGTTGGCCTTAGTCTTGTTTCCCTATATTTACCTATTAGCCAGAACAGCATTTATGGAGCAGTCTTCCAGTCTGCAGCATGCTTCACGTGTTATGGGCTGCGGCCCTTGGCAAAGTTTTTGGCGTTTAAGCCTGCCTATGGCTAGACCCGCTTTAGCGGTGGGTGCTTCCTTGGTGGCGATGGAGACCGTGGCTGACTTTGCCACCGTGAGCTACTTTGCTGTGCCTACATTAACCACAGCTGTTTACGATACCTGGCTTGGTTATGGCAGTTTATCTGCAGCCGCCAAACTTTCGGCAATTATGCTTTTAGTTGTTTTTTCCATGATAGGTTTTGAGCGTTTTGCACGGAGAAAACAACAACTGTTTCAAAAACAGTCGGCAAGCAATGAAAGTACGTTATCAAGATTGAAAGGGAGTCATGCATACTTAGCGACAGGCTATTGCGGTCTATTATTATTATTTTCATTTGTACTCCCATTTCTGATTTTATTGCAGTACGCATGGGATTACTTTGATGCAAGCTGGAACAGTGCTTTCTGGGAATATAGTTTAAATAGTTTCTACATAGCAGCTATCGTCAGTGTCATTACGGTATTGATCGGTATCATCTTGATGTTTATACGAAGAATTAGCCCAAGACCTTCTGACGCTTTGCCTTCAAGGCTTGCATCGACAGGCTATGCGCTTCCAGGGACTGTATTAGCGATTGGGATCCTTGTTCCGCTAACCATGTTGGATTTTGCCGTCAATGATCTCTACGAGTTTTTAGGCCAGCCTGGTCCAGGCTTGGTTTTTACAGGTAGTGTGTTTATTCTGATATTCGCTTTCTGTATTCGGTTTTCGGCAATAGCCATTGGCAGTGTTGAAAATAGCTACAAACGTATCTCCCCCTCATTAGACATGGCAGGCATTTCGATGGGGCTTAAACCTAAAGCTTTGCTCTGGCGTGTGCACTTACCGTTATTGAGAAAAGGGATCTTTGCTGGTTTATTACTGGTGTTTATTGAATGTATGAAAGAGTTGCCTGCTGCATTGTTACTTAGACCGGTAGGCTTTGAAAATTTAGCCACCTATGTGTTTCAATTCGTATCGGATGAACAATTAGAGCATGGAGCACTTGCAGCTATTGTCATCGTATTGGTTGGTTTCGTACCTCTTATTTATTTAAACCGTTCACTAGAGCATGAAAAATAGCGTGTTTTTTTATTGTTATTAGCAAGAATTTTATCGGGTTCATTTCTGTTGGAGCAAGGCAATAATGTCGACACTAAGTATTCAAGGCGTTCACAGTGATTATCAAGGTGAGCAGGTTTTAAAGGGCTTAGACTTGACCTTGGAAAAAGGCGAAATTGTCGCATTACTCGGCCCAAGTGGCTGCGGTAAGACAACCTTACTAAGGGCGATTGCCGGATTGCAGGCAATTAGCGCCGGTGAAGTAAAGATAAATGGTGAGGTGCTTTCCGGTTCTAATGTTTTCGTCCCAAGTGAGCGTAGGGGGGTAGGGATGATTTTTCAAGATTATGCGCTTTTCCCTCATTTAACCGTGGCTGAAAATATTCTCTTTGGGGTCAAAGATACTAATAAAGTACACAGACAGCATCGGCTAGATGAGATGCTCGAGTTGGTAAAACTCGATGGGCTCAGTGAGCGTTTTCCACATGAGTTATCTGGTGGGCAGCAACAAAGGGTATCGATAGCTAGGGCATTAGCTTATGAACCAGAATTGCTGTTGCTTGATGAGCCATTTTCAAATATCGACGCTAAAGTTCGTGGTGAGATGATGCTGGAGATCCGCAATATCCTCAAACAAAGAAATGTGAGTGCTGTCTTTGTTACCCATAGTAAGGACGAAGCTTTTGTTTTTGCGGATAAGCTGGCCCTATTTAAGGACGGTTATATTGTCCAGTATGGTACTGCAGAGGAGTTGTACACAGCACCTAAAGATCGCTATGTGGCTGATTTCCTAGGTAGTGGTAACTATATACCAGCTTCAGTGAAAGACAGTTTTAGTGTTGAAACGCCAATCGGATCGCTAAAGAGTACCAGTCAACTGACTCATCCTGTGAGCTATCAAGGAGAGATCTTACTCAGGCCGCAGCAGATTGAGATCATTGCCGATGAGTCTGGCGCAGGTGTGATTGTCGAGCGGCGTTTTTTAGGTAATATTTGCCACTATCAAGTGCAGATTGCGCAAGACTTCTATGAGGTGAAAACTCAATTATCTCAGTTAGTCTTAGGCCAGAAAGTGAATTTACAGGCTCAAGAACACTCTCTAGTTGTATTTTAAACACACATCGCTGCATGGTTTTTGAACACGTCAGGCTTGTTTTCTAGCCTAATTAATCAGGATTTATATAGGCATGCAAAGTTATTTAAGCCATGATATGCCAGTGTTAGATTAGCTAGCGGGTTAATTATATCGTGTAAAGGTAACCCTAGCGCTAACTATGCAGCTAACTGTGATTCAGTTAATACCATTATTTATTAAAGTTATGGATAATGGTGCCGAAAATCAATTAGTGCAGAAGGTAAATAGAGAGATGGATAATCAGGTTATGCCTCGTGAACAGTTAGGTGTGTGTGCAGAAGGAAATCTGCACAGTGTTTATTTGATGTTTAATGCGAATGAAGCTGCAGAGTCTCAACTAAGACCTTGTGTGGCTAATGTTGCTCAATATGTCTATGAGTTGGCAGACCAGTATGCTGATAGTGCGTTTAATGGCTTTCTGGCTATAGGAGCGAACTATTGGGATAGTTTATACCCATCAGCTAGGCCTAATCAGCTTAAGCCTTTTCCGACCATGAGTGCTGATAATAGAGATGCTCCTGCTTTAGAGTATGACCTTTTTGTCCATATTCGTTGTGACCGCTTTGATATTCTTCATTTAGTGGCTAATGAAGTCAGCCAAATGTTCGAAGGTTTGGTTGAGCTCGTTGATGAAGAACGTGGTTTCCGTTTTATGGACAATAGAGATCTCACTGGCTTTGTCGATGGCACAGAAAACCCTAAAGGGCGTAGCCGTCAGGAAGTGGCACTGGTTGGTGACGAAGATGTTAGCTTTAAAGCTGGCAGTTATATTCATGTACAAAAATTTGCGCACAACTTAAGTAAATGGAATCGTTTACCCCACAAGAAGCAAGAGGATATTATCGGCCGAACAAAGCAAGATAATATCGAGTATGCCTCTGAAGATAAGCCACTTACTAGCCATATTAAACGCGTGAACTTGAAAGATGCTGATGGTAAGTCGATGGAGATCTTAAGGCAAAGCATGCCCTATGGTTCTGTTAAAGAACAAGGTTTAATGTTTATCTCCAATTGCCGTAACTCTAATAATTTTGAAAAAATGCTCGAAAGCATGGTACACGGTGATGGACAGGGTAATCATGATCATCTGCTGCACTTTACACAAGCGCTAACAGGTTCCTCATTTTTTGCACCATCATTGGACTTTATGGAAACTGAAGCGAGCCAATAATACCCGTTAGTATAAATGCTACAAAATAAAAAACGCACCTTGAAGGTGCGTTTTTTATGTTGCTAACAAAGTCCACTCATTACTTGATAGGATCTGGATCCCAGTAATTGGTTGGGCGCTTTGCGTAGATCTCATCGACAGCTCTCACTAAGACTTTATTGTTTTCAGGATAAACCACTACATCATGCTTATCTCGATTGCCAATCACTAAGAATAAAAACTCTTTGTCGCTGTCATTTTTTAATGTGTGTGCAATGGCTGTGTCAGCATTGAAACAGATATACTCGCCTTTTTTAAAGGGGTGCGACTCACCATCAATGAGTAAAGTGGCCTCGCCTTCGAGTGCATACAGATGCTCCTCTTCCTTTGTGTGATAGTGAGCTACAGTAGAGAGTTTCCCTGGAGCAAGCCGCTCCATCGTTACGCCAATTTTTTCACAACCAGCAGCGTCACCTATGTGTTTTTGTTGACTGGTATATTGGTCTGAATGCTGCCAAGACTCCCAGCATACATCATCGACTTTAATTATTTTTGTTGTCATCACACTTCCTTAGCCCGAAGGTACAGCATCGTTAGCACTAATTTCGCATGAATCAAAGTGTGATTCAATATCTTGTATGCAATCTAGTGGAAAAGAGTTTGGCATAAAAAAAGAGACGCACTGTGCGTCTCTTTTTTTTAATACCAATCAGTATAAGAAAGTGACCTAATCTGTGTAGTTGAATAATGACTTAACAGTTTGTAGGGTTCTACTGATTTCTTGAATGTTTGCTGGGGTAATGAAAATAGTATCATCGCCAGCAATGGTTCCCAATATGCCCTCAGGCTTGCCTATTGAGTCGAGCAATCGAGCTATCAATTGAGCGGCGCCAGGGCTCGTTCTGACAACAATCATCGCCTGGTTATGGTCGACGTCGAGTACTAAGTTTTTAAGCGGGCTACCTGCCGTAGGGACGCCTAATTCTGCAGGAAGGCAATACACCATTTCTTGCTTGGCATTTCTGGTTCTCACTGCGCCGAATTTACTCAGCATTCTAGATACTTTTGATTGATTGATGTTGCCATAACCTTCAGCTTGAAGGGCAATCACTATTTCGCTTTGGGAACCGAATCGTTCCTCTTTCAAAATTAACTTAAATGTCTTAACAAGTTCGTCTTGATTTTTATTTGCTTGCATAGTTTTTATATTCTTTTATTCAAAAATCTAGTGTATTTTGAATAGGTGGCACAATTTTGTCAACAAATACCCGTCTTTGATGAATAAAAATGCAGGTTGCAAACTGGTTGATATTGTTGTGTACCCTATAAAGGTGGATTCAAATCAAAAGGCTTACTGGCTTAGTGTGATAATTATGATTAAGGCGGTTTGTTGCTTTTTCTAGGGAGCGATTAGACGATTTTATGATACAGATCAGAAATTAAATCTAATCGAGACTAAGGGATAATTGAAATTTATTCATTAATCCAGTAATGTTGCGCCATCTAGAAAGATAGATCTATATCACATATATCCAAGAATTGACGGAGATAACTATGAAAGTTGCTGTACTTGGTGCCGCTGGTGGTATTGGCCAGGCTCTTGCCCTATTACTAAAAACACAATTGCCAGCTGGTTCAAAACTGTCCCTTTATGATATTGCTCCCGTAACACCTGGTGTTGCTGTTGATCTAAGTCATATCCCTACAGCTGTAGAAGTTAAAGGTTTTGCTGGTCAAGATCCATCTGCCGCACTTGAAGGTGCTGATGTGGTTCTTATTTCTGCTGGTGTAGCACGTAAGCCAGGGATGGATCGCTCTGATCTATTCAACATCAACGCTGGTATCGTAAGAAACCTAGTTGAAAAGTGTGCTGCAACATGTCCAAAAGCATTAATCGGAATTATTACAAACCCAGTCAATACAACCGTTGCTATCGCTGCTGAAGTATTAAAGGCTGCCGGTGTTTATGATAAGAACCGTTTATTTGGTGTGACTACACTGGACGTTATCCGTTCTGAAACCTTTATTGCTGAAGCGAAAGGGTTAAACGTTGCTGATGTTAAGCTGAACGTTATCGGCGGACACAGTGGTGTGACGATTCTTCCATTACTTTCTCAGGTTGAAGGCGTTAGCTTTACCGATGAAGAAGTGGCAGCTATGACGACTCGCATTCAGAATGCGGGTACAGAAGTGGTTGAAGCTAAAGCCGGTGGCGGCAGTGCAACACTTTCTATGGGTCAAGCGGCATGTCGTTTCGGCCTATCTTTAGTACGTGGCCTTCAAGGTGAAGAAAACGTTGTTGAATGTGCTTATGTTGATGGTGGCAGTGAGCATGCAGCATTCTTTGCCCAGCCAGTGCTATTGGGTAAGAACGGCGTAGAGAAAGTACTGGCTTACGGTGACGTGAGTGAGTTCGAAGCTAATGCCCGTGATGCTATGCTAGATACACTAAAAGCTGATATTAAGCTAGGCGTTGAATTTGTTAAGTAATTATTGTTACTAACAAGCCTCAACCAAATAAAAAGGAGCCATTAGGCTCCTTTTTATTTTTAAGGTTTTAAGTGGTTTAGCGATTAAAGTTATCCGCTCTTAGTGGCTTCTCTCTACAGCAATTTTTGCTAATGAGATTAAAGCTTGCTTATATTCACTATCAGGAATGCATGCCAGTGCACTAATGGCTTTATCAGACTCTTGCTGAGCACGATTGAAGGTGTATTCTAATGCACCACAGCTGTTCAGGGCCTGAAGTATCTCTTCGATGTTCTGAGTGCCGTCACCTTGCTCAATAGCGTTACGGATGAGCCCTTGCTCAGCTTCTGTGCCGTTGGCTATTGCGTATATCAAAGGAAGTGTTGGTTTTCCTTCTGCTAGATCATCACCGATGTTTTTACCTAGTTCTTCTGTATCGGCAGTATAGTCCAGTAAGTCATCGGTTAATTGGAATGCGGTGCCCAAATATTTACCATAATCAGCGAGAGCGGTCTGAATTTCTATCGGGCTGTCAGCAAGGACACCAGCGAGACGAGTCGCAGCTTCAAATAACTTAGCTGTTTTACAATAGATGACCCGCATGTAGCTCTCTTCTGTGGTATCAGGGTCGTTACAGTTCATTAACTGCAACACTTCACCTTCAGCCAGTACGTTCGTCGCATCTGCAAGCATCTTTAACACTTTCATGCTGTCGAGCTCGGTCATCATTTGGAATGAGCGGGTATAGAGAAAGTCGCCGACTAATACACTGGCACTGTTACCGAATAATGCGTTCGCCGTTTCTCTGCCTCTACGAAGCATGGATTCATCAACAACGTCATCATGGAGTAGCGACGCGGTATGAATGAATTCAATAATGGCTGCCAGTTTAAGGTGAGCCTCTCCCTGATAGTCTATTGCCCTAGCAGCTAATATAGATAGAAGAGGGCGCATGCGCTTACCGCCGCCATTGATGATATAGAAGCCTAACTGGTTGATCAGGGCTACATCAGATTCAAGTTGGGTATAAATCAGTTTGTTGACGTCTTGCATGTCATTATCAGCTAACTGACGAATGGTGGTTAAATCCATAAATAGGCTCTGGTCTGTGGGGCTGAATGTCTCAACCCAAAAGTTAAGTCTTAATGTTATAATAAAGGGATTCTACCTAAAAAAGCGCTGCAAGACAGCACTTGACAGTAATTGTGCGAGTAATTCCGATGTTTTTTTATTCTTTATCAATTAGGGCTTGTCAGCTTAGAGTTCTTAGCGTAAACTCCGCGACCATTGTCATTAAAGCTTTTATAGCACCCCTGCCTCAGAATAATGAGCCGGCGTGCTAGAATACCGGAGTAAAATAGCTATGTACGCTGTTTTTCAAAGTGGTGGTAAGCAGCACCGTGTTGCTGAAGGCCATACATTACGTTTAGAAAAATTAGAAGTCGCTACAGGCGATACTGTTGAGTTTGACCAAGTTCTTTTGGTTGCTGATGGTGAGACTGTACATGTTGGTGCACCTTTAGTCGAAGGTGGAAAGGTTGTTGCTGAAGTTATCAGTCACGGCCGTCACGATAAAGTTACTATCGTGAAATTCCGTCGTCGTAAGCATCACGACAAAAAAATGGGCCACCGTCAGTGGTTTACCGAAGTTAAAATTACAGCTATCAACGCTTAATTAGGAGTCTAACTCATGGCACATAAAAAAGCTGGCGGTTCTACTCGTAACGGCCGCGATTCAGAAAGTAAACGTCTTGGTGTAAAGCGTTTCGGTGGTGAATCAGTTCTTGCTGGTAACATTATCGTTCGTCAACGTGGTACTAAATTCCACGCTGGTGTAAACGTAGGTATTGGTCGCGACCATACTCTATTCGCTTTGACTGACGGAAAAGTTAAGTTCGAAGTTAAAGGTCCTAAGAACCGTAAGTTCATTAGTATCGAAGGCTAATTTTAGCCCAGGCTAAGATTGCTTATTAAAGCCCCGCCTTTGGTGGGGCTTTGTTGTTTTAATAATTAAATAAATTGTTTTTTTGGCGATAGAAAGCGGAAAGAAGTATAATTCGTTTAATCTGTGGTGCCAGGAGTGGATATGAAGTTTGTCGATGAAGCTGTGATCAGAGTAGAAGCTGGTGATGGTGGTAGTGGTTGCGTTAGTTTCAGACGCGAAAAATATGTACCCGATGGTGGCCCAGATGGCGGCGATGGTGGTGATGGTGGCAGTGTATATCTGCAAGCTGACGAAAGCTTTAACACCCTAATTGATTTTCAATTCGAACGTTTTCATCGTGCAGAGCGCGGTAAAAATGGTCGAGGAAGAGATTGTACTGGCCATGGTGGCGAGGACTTAATTCTTAAAGTACCTGTAGGTACTCGAGCTATTGATGAAGAAACCCATGAATCACTCGGTGATTTGACCACACACGGGCAGAGAATGCTTGTGGCTAAAGGTGGTTTCCATGGTCTAGGTAATACTCGCTTTAAGAGCAGCACCAACCGTGCCCCAAGACAGAAAACCTTAGGGACGCCAGGTGAAGTTCGCTTTCTGAAGTTAGAGCTAATGTTACTTGCAGATGTTGGTCTCTTAGGCATGCCAAATGCGGGTAAGTCTACCTTCATTCGCTCTGTGTCTCGTGCCAAGCCAAAAGTCGCCGATTATCCCTTTACAACATTAGTGCCAAACTTAGGTGTAGTTAACCCTAGACATGGTCAAAGTTTTGTTATTGCCGATATTCCTGGTCTGATTGAAGGTGCTGCTGACGGTGCTGGTCTAGGTGTTCGCTTCTTAAAGCATTTAGAAAGATGTCGCGTCTTACTTCATCTAATCGATATTGAACCGATTGATGGCAGTGATCCGGTTGAGTCTGCTCGTGCGATTGTTGGTGAGCTAGAGAAACACTCACCTAAACTAGCTGGAAAGCCTAGATGGCTGGTGATCAACAAGACAGATCTTCTGTTAGAAGAGGAGGTTAAAGCTCGAGTTGATCACATAGTTAAAGAGCTTGAGTGGGAAGGCGAAGTCTATACCATCTCAGCTTATAACCGTGTTGGTACAGAAGCGATATGCCTCAAGCTTATCGATTTCATCGATGCACTTCCTGAAGAAGAAGCAGTAGACAAAGATGAAGAAGTAGAATTTAAGTGGGACAATTATCATCAAGATAGTGACTCTCTGAATGAAGCTTATGATAGCTCTGCAGATGATTTAGACGATGATGACTTTGATGATGATGACTATGATGTCAAAGTGATTTATCAAAGATAGATTATTCTATTTAGTTAAGTTGGGAAAAAGCATTTGAGTTTTTATTCATCGGGATTGATGTGTACGCAGACACTCAAAATGACATAACTCGCCAAGTCGTTCGAGTTGCCCAACTCCTGCTTGCCTATGGCGCTGAATCTGAACTTGTTGAAGAGATCAGTCAGCGCTTAGGCTATGCACTTGGCCTTGCCAGTGTCGAAATATCTATCTCTTCAAATTCCCTCGTATTAACTAGCTTGGTTCATGGCCGCTGTATTACGACAACACGTCGAACTCGCGAGCATGGCATTAACATGACCATTATTTGTGAGTTACAGCGTATATGCTTACTTACAGAGAAAGGCTTATACGGTCTGAATGAAGTCAGAAAGCGTGTATCTCGTATAGAACCGAAGACCTATCCTAAACGTTATTTAGTGCCTATGATTGGCCTATCATGTGCTAGCTTTTGTCATCTTTTTGGTGGTGATTTTTCAGCTTCTGTTCTTACATTTTTAGCCTCTTCAACAGGCATGTTTGTAAGACTATCCATTGCCAAACATCACTTTAATCTACTCATAAACTTTGCCATAACGGCTTTTATTACCACTTTAATTGCCCAGCTTGGCTATCACATTCCTATTACTGAAACACCTAAATTGCCGATGGCTGCCAGTGTTTTGATGTTAGTGCCGGGATTTCCGATGATTAATGCAATTTCAGATATGGTCAAAGGCCACCTTAACGTGGGGATATCGAGGTGGGGTCACGCCACTTTGTTAACTGTTTCATCTGTGATAGGCATTACTATTGCGATGCAAGTGGGTGGGTTGTTTCTGTAATGGGTGAAATTATGACATTATTATTTTCGCTATTAAATGATGCTATTTTTTCTGCAATCCCAGCTGTTGGTTTTGCTATGGTATTTAACGTACCCAGAAGGTTTCTACCATATTGCGCTCTCGCAGGGGCTCTAGGCCACAGTAGTAGGACGCTATTGCTTCATATAGGGCTACCTATAGAGTGGGCTACATTTATCGCTGCTGCTCTGGTAGGGCTTATTACAATCGGCTTCGCTAAGCGTCACCTGGCTCCTCCACTCATGTACGCAGTCGCGGCGATCATTCCTATGATCCCTGGCACATATGCATTTAATACCGTGATTGCATTAGTGCAGTTAACCGCGCAATCAGAGATTAGCCCTGAATTGACATATCAAGTCATTAGTAATGGCTTAAAAACAGTCTTTATTTTAGGCGCTTTGTCGGTAGGGTTAGCTATGCCAAGCTTACTTTATTTTAGAACCCGACCGGTGATCTAAACTCATTTCAAATAACAAGAATCCGGAGAGATGAATGAAAATCGCCTTGATTGCCGCAATGGCTAATAACCGTGTCATAGGTAAAGATAATCAGATGCCTTGGCACCTTCCAGAAGACCTTAAACACTTCAAGGCAATGACCTTAGGTAAGCCTATTGTGATGGGGCGAAAAACCTTTGAATCTATTGGTCGAGCTTTGCCTGGAAGGCATAACATTGTGATTAGCAGGCAAGTAAACCTAGCGATCGCTGGAGTGACCTGTGTTAACTCATTTGATGCTGCGATCGAGGCGGCGGGAGAGTGCCAAGAGCTCGTTGTGATTGGCGGTGGGCAGCTATATGCATCAACACTTAAGGTTGCCGATACTCTTTACCTCACTGAAATCGATTTAGATGTAGAGGGAGATACTCACTTTCCTGAGTGGGATGATGGTTCTTGGGAATGTATTGGCCGTGAAAAAGCAATAAATGATAAAGGATTGCAATATAGCTTTATCAACTTGGTGAAAAAATGTTAAATTATAACAGTTGTTATGTTTCAGGGTGGAGCGTGTGATTAATCACTTCGGCTCTACAGTATAAAAATAAATAATAAGAAAGGAGTATCAGATGCGTCTGTTACCTACGGCAATTGCTGCAATTATCGCGGCATCGGCATTCTCTGTGCCTGTACAAGCGAATTCAGATCAGCTTGCTGCGAATATATGTAATTACGTTCAAACAAATGATAAAAATCGCCTGCGTAAGAAGCTAAAGGAAAACCGCGTTAAGCTCCGTAATATTTACTCTGGGGTAAGTTGTAGCGGAGACAGCTTATTGCGTACTGCAATGAAGAGTGGCTCAGATAAAGTGGGTACTTTCATTGCCAAACGACTTTCTGTCTCAGACCTATCAGCTGCAGAAGCTGATGGTAATACGATTGTTGCTTGGGCCGAGGGCAATGGCCATAGCGATAACGCTATCACTGCAGCAATTAAAGATAGAGTTGCTGGCGGTTAAGTTAGTATTAGTTCATTTTAAAATGCCGGATTGATATCCGGCATTTTTGTATCTGAAATTCATGCTAATAATTACTTATCGTATAGGCATAAAAAAGCCAGTTAGGAACGCTAACTGGCTTAAGTAGTTACACTCAATCTAGCTGAGGACTAGATGTTTGATAGAGATTACATCTATTGCTATTAAACTCTAAACTCTTTTACTGATGCCTGTAACTCTTCCGCAAGCTGAGCCACTTGGTGACTCGATTGGGCAGTCTGTTCTGCACCCGTAGATGTTTCTTCTGAGATTGCTGCAATATGTTCAAGTTTTTCTGAAACTTGCTGACTGACTAGGTTCTGCTCTTGTGCTGCATGAGCAATATGAGTACCTGAGTCATGAGCTTTATGTACTGCTTCACTAATACTTTCTAATGCAATATTAGCCTGCTCGGTTTTCTCTACACAAGTATTGGCTTGGTTACGACCCAGTTCCATAACCGCGACAGCTTCTTTAGCACCTTGTTGAAGCACCTCAATCATCTGCTGGATCTCTTGAGTTGAGTCCTGAGTACGTGAAGCTAGGCTACGGACTTCATCAGCTACAACAGCGAAGCCTCGACCTTGTTCACCAGCTCGTGCTGCTTCAATTGCGGCATTAAGTGCAAGCAAATTAGTTTGTTCAGCAATGCCTCTGATCACATCAAGAATCGAGCCGATAGCAGCGCTGTCGGAATGCAGCTTATTAATCACAGTTCCTGCTTTAGCGACATCATCGGCCAATGCTAAGATTGTTTGCTTATTTTCATCAGCAATGGTGCGCATATGCTGAGCTTCATCATCAGCTTGCTTGATTTGGATAAGGGCATCATCTGCACTGCTTGTAACTTGCTCTGCACTGGAGCTAAGCTGAGTCGTTGCGGTTGCGACCTGATCAACTTGGCTTTTTTGTTCTTGGATCCCCGCTGTTGTTTGAGCGGTAATGGCCGATGTTTCTTCAGCGGCGGCAGCCAGTTGATTAGAGCGATCTAAGATGCCCTGAATTAGCTCTCTCAAGCTATCCACTAGTCTGTTACAGTTTTTTGATAACTCGGCAAACTCATCATGACCTGAATCGTCAAGTTTATGAGTCAAGTCGCCAGAGGCTAGAATATTAAGTGCATTGTTCACTTTATCAAGTGCACGTTTGAGCGGAGTGATCACTGCAATGCTAATCGCAATTGCCACCGCGATAGCAAAAATGATAAGAATGTAAGTGTTTAAGCTAGCAGAATCAATATCATTGATGGCGCTATCGCTGACAGCTTTAGACACAGATTCAACTTGATCCGTTAGGTCCTTCATACTGAGGTTAACTTGCTGAGCATCTTTATCTAATTGACCTAGCATCACAGTCGTAGCAGATTCGAAGTTTAGTTGACGGTTTTTCATTAATTGAATCGAGCTACTACCCTCTAACATGCTGAATACTTTGTTAGCTTCAGTATTGATGTCGTTTAGTAAACTATCATCGATGACACCTTCCCAGTGACGACTGACAAATTCAAGTTTATTTCTCGCTTCACTGACGATAAACCCCAGCTCTTTACTAATGGTTTCTTGTTGCTGAATAGTCCTGCTATTGACCAAGTCATAACTTGTGCTGACGATCCCGCTAAAGCTGTTGTCTATATTACCAGCTGTTGCTGCTATTTCTTGCTCGGTGGGATCTTCGCTCATCTCCAGATCGATAAGGTCGAGAAGAAATGATGCTGTATCGTCTGCAGCCATTTCTAAATCTTCTAGCTTAACCATTAACCTTTCTTGTGTGAGTAGCGAATTTTCGCGAGTCTTAATGACCTTTTGGCCACTTGAGACGAAGCTATCATAACTGCGTTTAAGGTTAGCAATAGATTGAGAGAAATCTGCTTGATCTTGTTCACCAACGATTCTTGATAATTGATTTAGCTCTTCACTAAACTCTTGATCTAGATTGGTAAATTGACTTTCCATCCCAGGTAGCGTCTGAGAGCTTTTCGAATGGTAAGCGACAAGGATCTGTTTTTCCTGTTGAGCAATCCTTTGAAGTAGGTGGCCCGTTGTTTCTAGAGCCGGGATACTCAGGTTTTGTAATACCTGAGTACTGGTTTTTAACTTACTGTTGGTGAATAAAGAGGCTGCACCCATTCCTATCAGAAGTAAGGTGACAATGCTAAACCCGCCAATGACTCGGGTGGCGACATTCATTTTCATAGGGTACTCCGATTATTATTATATTTTTCAGTAGCAACTCAGCTATTTTCTGCTCGAATAGTCTGCGCCAGATCTTGATTTTAACACATCAAACAAGTGAACTTGGTCCGTGCGATCTGAGTAGAGATATTCTGTGCCGAACAGCTAACTAACCCTAATTTAAAAGGTCTTATAAGTTCAAGAGTTGGCTGAAAGCGGGGTGACGCACATTTTTTATCGGCCAACTTGACAACTAGTTTAACTCTTTTTTAACTTATTTTGGGTAATTTTTTGATTTGACTCCAAATGCCATAACGTTAAATATTCCCCCCAGCAACAGCCGGTATCGAGAGCATGCATATCTTGCATGCCTACTTCACCCATAATGGCAGCCCAATGGCCGAAAACTAAAGTATGAGTTTGATTGATGATGCCGTCGAACTTAAACCAAGGGGTAAGCGTTGAGTCCTTATAAGCAGATGGTGACAGCTTAGAGTCAAATTCTAACTTGCCATCACTGTGTAGAAAGCGCATACGTGTGAGTGCATTAATACAATAAATTTTTTGCTGTAACGGATCTGCTTTGGGATCCCAGCTATTAACGTCTGAACCATACATTTTTGAAATTAATGCTTGAATATAATCGGGAGAGATAAGCGCATCACTAACCTTCTTGGCCTCGGACCTTAACCTTGCTAAATCCCATTGAGGAGGGATACCTGCATGGCTCATGATGATATTTCGCTCTGGCAATTCTTGAAATAATGGCTGTATTCTTAACCAACCAATGAGCGAGTTTAAATCGGATGACGCTAATAG
Organism: Shewanella eurypsychrophilus; assembly: GCF_007004545.3. Classification (NCBI taxonomy): domain Bacteria; kingdom Pseudomonadati; phylum Pseudomonadota; class Gammaproteobacteria; order Alteromonadales; family Shewanellaceae; genus Shewanella; species Shewanella eurypsychrophilus. Next base: position 1,156,257 of record NZ_CP045503.2, read on the forward strand.
TGCATCTAGTTGATCTTTAGGGTTTGCTCGTTTAATTTTTGCTGCTACCGCGAGCAAATGAAGATCATGATTACCCAATACGACTCTTGCCGAACCATCGAGTTGTTTAAAGTAGCGTAAAGTGGGTAGTGAACCGCTTCCTCTGGCAACTAGGTCACCTACAGCCCAAAGAATATCTTTTGAAGGATTGAATTCTACTTTGGCAAGCAGTAGTTGCAGTTCATCGAAACAGCCTTGAATATCCCCAACAAAGTAATTTGCCATCTAGTATCAAGCCCTAATATTAATGAAGTAAACCTGGAACAGCTAATCTGAAAGGGGGGATGATGGCATTGAATTGTCTACCGTCGTCAGTCATCATTGTATAGGTACCTTGCATGACCCCTAGAGGCGTTTCTAGAACAGTGCCGCTAGTGTATTGAAAGGCTGTATCGGGTTCAATTGTCGGTGTCTCTCCGACCACGCCTTCGCCTTGAACTTCGCTTGTATGATCATTTGAGTCGGTAATACACCAATGACGACTCTTGAGAGTGACGGCTTGCTTGCCTAAATTTATGATGGTGATGGTATATCGGAAAAGGTACCTTTCCTCTGTAGGCGATGATTGTTCCTCAATATATTCAGTTTTTACATCCACTTTAATTGATGACTCAAGCTCAGACATAACTCCCCTTTTTCATAAAAAATGGAGGGCAAGCCCTCCATTTCAGTATTGATGCTTTTTTTGAGCAAGCAAAAGCAACGAAATTTTGAATTATTGCTTATCGATGGCTTTTTTATCAAGAACTAAGTTCGCCATGGCGACATATTGCTCCACTGAAATTTGCTCAGGGCGCAAAGATGAGTCGATTTTGAGTGTCTCGAACTCTTCATCAGAAATGATATGCTTCAAATTATTACGCAGTGTTTTACGGCGCATATTAAATGCTGTCGTTGTTAGATGTCTTAGAAAATCAACATCTTTACATGGCCATGGCTTTTTCTTATATGGCACTAATCGAACGACTGCAGAGTCAACTTTAGGTGCTGGAGTAAAGCAGCCTGGTGGTACTTCAAGGACAGGCATAACTTGACAATGGTACTGAGCCATCACTGTTAGGCGCCCATAAGCTTTTGTCCCTGGGCTTGCAGAAAGGCGTAAAACTACTTCTTTTTGCAACATAAAATGCATATTCTTTATCTGTTCTGCAAACTCGAACAAATGGAACATCAAGGGTGTTGAGATGTTATAAGGCAAGTTACCAAACACCTTAAGTTCTTTGCCTTCTTCAATAAGTTGATTAAAGTCGAACTTTAGTGCGTCACCTTGATAAATTTCAAGTTTATCCTTAAGGATTGGATGTTCTTTTAGTCGCTGAACCAGATCTTTATCGAGTTCAACCACTTTCAGTTTATCCACGCCACTAGCCACTGGCTCGGTAAGCGCACCAAGGCCTGGGCCAATCTCGACCATCACATGTTCATTATCTGGTGCAATAGCACCGACGATACGATTAATGACATTATGATCTGTCAGGAAGTTTTGTCCGAAACGTTTTCTGGCGGTATGGCCTAAATGTACTTTATTACTCATTTGGTATTTAATTATCCAGCTTTTGCGGCCAAGTCTATGGCTTTATTTAGTGCGCAGACGAAACTTCCAATGTCTGCAGACCCAGTTCCAGCAAGCTCTAAAGCTGTGCCATGGTCAACTGAGGTACGAATGTAGGGTAATCCTAAGGTGATGTTTACTGAACTTCCAAAGCCTTGAGATTTTAAAACCGGTAAGCCTTGATCATGATACATAGCGAGTACCACATCAGCATCATCGAGATACTTAGGTTGAAAGATGGTATCTGCAGGAAGAGGGCCTACAATGCTTATTCCCTGTTCACGTAGTTCATCAAGTGCGGGAATGATTGTATCTAGCTCTTCTCGACCTAAATGACCATCTTCACCTGCATGGGGGTTTAGGCCACATACATATATTTTAGGTTGTTCAATGCCGAACTTATTCACTAGGTCAGTGTGCAATATTTTCACAATCTGATGCAGACGATTACGCGTGATTGCCTTAGCAACATAAGCTAATGGAATATGTGTTGTCACCAATGCAACGTGCAGTCCAGGCGCTGATAGCATCATAACGACATCTTGACAGTTGGCTTGGTTAGCAAAAAATTCAGTATGACCGCTAAAAGGGATACCAGACTGATTAATGATGCCTTTGTGGACAGGTCCTGTCACAACGGCATCAAACTCGCCATTCATATTCTTTTCGCCAGCATAACGTAGCGTCTCTATGACGTAAGCACTGTTTTGTTCATTTAGCTTGCCACAAGTACTTTCTGTTACAAGTGGAAAAGGTGCAATGGTTAGAGAGCCGACTTCTTGTGCTCTAGGTGCTTGAGAGGGCTGATAGGGTCTCAACTGAAGTGGTAACCCAAGCTTCTTAGCCCTTGATATCAATAAATCAGGATCTGCACAAACAACTAGCTCAGCAGGCCATGCCTGCTGAGCTAGTTGAATAACTAAATCTGGACCAATACCGGCAGGTTCTCCTGGGGTAATAGCAATGCGTTTAGTTGTCAATATGATTAACCTCTATTGAAATCAGCTTCGAAAATTTCGATATAAGCTTCTGCTCTCATCTCATCTAACCAGTTTTGTAGTTCTTCGTTAAACTTACGACGGAAAATGAGCTGATGTGCTTTATTAGTATTAAATTGGTCAGTAGCATCCGTTTTACGACGCTCTTCTAACTGTACAATATGCCAGCCATGACTTGAACGAAAGGGTTCGCTTATTTCGTTTATTTCTAGGTCATTTAATGTCTGTGTAAATGCCGGAACATACATAGATGGATCTGCCCAACCTAGTTCACCACCTTTGGTTCCCGAGCCTGGATCTTCTGAGTACTGACGGGCAAGTGCTGCGAAATCAGCTTCACCAGCACGAATTTGTTTAACAAACTTGTCTAGCATCGCTTTTGCTCTCTCTTCAGAGAGAATGGGTGATGGCTTGACCAGAATATGACGTGAGCGAACTTCATCGACTTCTTTAGTTTGAAGTCCACGTGCGTCAATGACTTTAATGATGTGGAAACCTGCACCGCTTCTGATAGGCCCTATCACATCATCAGTTTTAGCATCAGATAGTACTTCAGCAAAAAGAGTTGGCATCTCGTTGATGTTCATATAGTCCCATATACCACCTTCGAGGGCTTTTGGCCCTGCGGAAGCTGCGATGGCTGTACGGCGAAAATCTGAACCGTCATTGATACGTTTTAATACTGTATTTGCACGTACGCTTGATTTTTCTAGCTGTTCGCTTGTTGGGTTATTCGGGATCTCAATTAAGATATGGCCAATTTGAAACTCTATCTGTTTGAGACCTTGCTCTTCGATTAGACTGACAAGGTTGTTAATCTCTTGAGGTGAAACTTGAATACGTCGCTGAACTTGAATTCGCTGTATCTCACCTAAGGTGATCTCTTCGCGAAGTTGCTCACGATATTGTGACCAGCTCATTCCTTCATCAGTGATGTTCTGTCTCATTTGATCGACAGTGACACTCTGTTCTTTGGCAATATTTCCGATTGTTTGATCGAGTTGAAGATCGCCGATGTGCAAACCAATTCTATCAGCCATCTGCATCTGTAAACGAGTCATGATTAAGCGTTCAATGACTTGAGTTCTTAATGCCTTGTCTGAAGGCAGAGATTGATCTGCTGCGATAGCATTAGTCTTAACGGTTTTCACCATATTGGTGATCTCGCTTTCGAGCACAATACCTTCATTAATCTGAACTGAGACACGATCTAATGACTCATTTTTAGCTTGTACAGTGTGGCTCACGGCCAAGGCCAGAAAAGCAAAAATTAAATGTTTACAGGGTTTCATCCACAAAAATCCTTGGCATATTATTATCAGCTACAGCATATTTAATGACTGTCTGGAAAATCTATTTCATGATTGGACTATAAGTCTTTCTCATGGTTCATCACAAAGTTATTTATTTTGCTTAACTAGTTTTTAAGGTAGAGAGGTTTTCTATAGTTAAACAGTCCGTCATTGAGCATATCTGAAACACCTAGTGGGCCAGAGCCACCGAGTCCTTTGATTACGAAGTTCAGATAAACGCCGCTTTCAAATAGCTCTCGATTGTCCAATGTCGGATTAAAATCGTCTTCATAATTTGTCTTGATGCGGTAATGATAACTCAAACGTAGGGCCCAGCAACATGATTCATATTGAAAACCTGCATAGGTTTCTACACTGCGGCTCTCATTAAGGTCATAATACCAGTTTCCAACTAGGTATAGGTTATCGCTTACAGGCCAAGCTCCGCGCATACCTGCTTGTGAAATATTCACCGATTCATTGGTGTTGGTATTCACAAGATCGGGTACATAACGATAGCTAAACTGGAGTAATTTATTCGCTCCGGGACGGAAATCTAAGGTCACTTCGCTTTTTTTGTTCTCACTTTGCTTAGTATCATACTGAATTGAGCCACTCATAAACCAATCTTTATAGAGCTGAGTATTCAATTCTGCGGCTAATACAGAGTTAGACGTGTTTTCTTGGGTGAAGGTTTGAGATGGTATCCCAGCTTCGCTAATCCCCACTTTGCTATCATTGAAATAGAAGATCTGTCCTAAACTAAACTGAAACCTTTCGACATTATGCTCATCAAATAAACGTGTCGTTAGGCCTAACGTCATCTGGTTAGCATCGGCTATTCTATCTAGTCCAGAGAAACGCCTTTCTCTAAATAGACCAAAATAATCTTCCTGAAGCAGGGCTGTATCATAAATACCGATATTGTCTTGATCTTCATAGCCTACATATAAGTATTGAAACTGCGGCTCCAATGTCTGACGATAATTTTCATTAAAATAATCAGTAAAGCGTTCAAAGTTTATCTGCCCATGAATTCGAACTTGCGGTAATGTCCGGCTTACCTGATTATCTAAATCTTTATTTTGAGCTGTATCTGGAGTGTCTTGCCAGTAATAGGTTTGCAGTAACTTAACTTCACTGGTTAATGATCCCGCAGGTCCATGTATTGGATAAGAGATACTGGGCTCAATATGAAGACGTGTTGCTGTGGTGAACTCGTTTTCTTGATGTTTGAAATTACTCAGTTCACTCATCAAGTCAAAATCTAGACCGTTCCAAAGTGAAGGAGTACGGTAATTGAAGTTAAGTTGTGGCATAACTTGGTATGGAGTCTCATCTTCCCCAAGTACTTTAATATCTTGAACTCTAGCACTAAAGTCCCAGTTTTTTTCGAAGTAGCTGACTTCGCCTATTCGGGACAGTTGATTATCCGTGGCAGCTCGTACTTCAGAATTCATGTCGTTGAAATAGTTGTTATCAGAAACATCAGTGAAATTGGCAAGTACTCGCCAGTTTTCATTGATCGCGCCTTGATGTTCCCAGTGGTAAAGATAACGGTCTGGGCTATTTTCCAACATATTATCATTGGCTAAATACTCAACGTTTAACTTGCCGTGTTGAGACTCGCCAGCTAAATACCTGAAATCTGTTTTGAGGAATAGACCTCGAGCCGACATATAGTGTGGTGTAAATGTCAGGTCATACTCAGGGGCTATATTCCAGTAATAAGGTGTAGCGACTTCAACACCATTGGTAGTGCTAGTACTAAACATTGGGAATAAAAAGCCAGACTTGCGTTTATCTGATATTGGAATGGTCATATAAGGAATGTAAAAAATTGGCACATCGCCAACTTTCAATTTGGCATTCCATAACTCTCCCCATTCCTCAGAGCTATCAATTTTTATCTTTTCTGCTTCAAGTAACCAAGAGTTATCCCCTGGAGGACAAGTCGTAAAGTTGGTCTTAGTGAGATGCAAGTTATTATCGGGTGTTATCTCAAGCTTTTCTGCATCGCCATGTATTTGCTGACCATGAAGCCAATACTGAGCGCCAGATAAAATGGCACTGTTGTTTCGCATTTGAGCAACGAGAGAATCTGCGGTAATGGTGAACATTTGATCTTGAAAGACCAAGTTGCCATTTGCATCTAAACGTTCGTTTTCTTGATCTAAGATCGCCTCATCGGCTGCAATATTGCGCCCACCTTGGCTGAACGATACGTTGCCTATAAATTTTGCTTTTTTGCCCATTTGAGCTTCAGAGCGCTCAGATAAAATTCGTATCTCCTGAAGTTCGAAAGCTGTTGCATCTGCATGAGTTGCAGGCATTCTTGGAACAGGGGGCTCCACGACACACTGGGTGCTGGAATCTAGCTCTGAGGCGGGTTCTTCAGCCAGGACTAAATGGGGAAGTAGGCTTAGTGCCAATAAATATCGGATATGCATCTTAAGTCGTTTATTATGAGTTCTTAGTCTGGACTAACATTGGTGAGAAAAGTTGCACTTTTAATAGGCAACTCAGCTAAATATCAATAATGAGCTTTTTAGCTAATTCCATTTTGCTTTATAATAAAGCAATTTTTACGTAAGAGCCATGAGGCACACTTGTCAGATCATAGATTTCTTCAGTTAAACGCATGGCTAACCCGTGTTTTTGGCGCACAATTAACGGCCTCACTCATTTCTGGTGATGCCAGTTTTCGGCGTTATTTCAGAGTTAGTCATGAAGGTAAAAACTTCATCATCATGGACTCACCACCGGAGCTTATTCCTGTGCAACCGTTTATTAGACTAGCAGCAGCATATCGAAACAAAGGAGTGAATGTCCCTCAAGTTATTGAATCTAATGTTGATGAAGGTTTTTTGATCTTGAGTGACCTTGGTGATGTTCAGCTACTTTCACGACTGAATAATGATAATGCAGAAGAGTATTATTCTAAGGCTTTAGCGCTTTTAGACAGTATTGCAGCAGTACAAGATAACGGCGAGGATCAATTACCTTTATATGATTCAGTCTTTGTTCATAGAGAGTTAGAAATTTTTTCTGAATGGTTGATAAAACATCATTTAAATTTAACTCTTGATGAGGATATTCAGAAGATGCTTAATAAATCATTTGCGATCTTGGTCGCAAATGTACAGGAGCAACCGAAAGTAGGGATGCATCGTGATTATCATAGTCGTAACTTGATGCTAACTCCTGATATTAATGGTGATGAACAACTGAGTGTCATTGACTTTCAAGATGCTGTGATTGGCCCTGTGACTTATGATGCCGTTTCGCTCTTAAGAGATTGTTATGTTCGTTGGCCAGATAACCTGGTCAATAAATTGATGGAGCAACACTATAATCATCAACGACAAACTCGATTGATTGATCAGGATACCTCGCTGGAAACCTATCAAAGGTGGTTCGATCTAATGGGCCTACAGCGTCACATTAAGGCGGCTGGTATTTTTGCTCGTTTGAATTACAGAGATAATAAGCCAGCATATATGGCTGATATTCCAATGACTCTGGCGTATATTTGCGATATTTCATCACGTTATCCTGAGTTACAGTTATTTAGTCAGTGGGTGGCTAATACCTTAGTGCCAGCATTTGAGGATACACTATGAAGGCGATGATTCTTGCCGCTGGTAGAGGAGAGCGACTCAGACCTCTCACAGATACGTTACCAAAGCCTTTAGTTTCTGTATTGGGTAAACCTCTAATTGTTTACCACATAGAGCGCCTAGCGAGTATTGGGATAAAAGACATTGTGATTAATCACGCCTGGTTGGGTGAAAAGCTTGTTGAATATCTTGGAGATGGAAGCCAATTTGCAGTAAAGCTACATTATAGTGCTGAAGAGAGTGCGCTAGAAACCGGTGGCGGTATCAAACGCGCTCTGCCTCTGTTGGGTGATGTTTTTTTAGTCATTAATGGGGATGTGTTTATGGATTATCTTCCTGTCGATATTGATGAAGGGCTTAGCCAGATTGAGAGTGGCAAGTTGGCCCACCTTTGGTTGGTAGATAATCCTGTGCAGCATCCTAATGGAGACTTTCTATTACGTGATGGTTTGCTCGCTTCCCATGGAGACGTCGGTGAAAGTGCCCTTACTTTTTCTGGTGTTGGCTTGTATCACAGGTCATTATTTGAAGAAACAGCTGAAGCATGCTTTCCCTTGGCGCCTTTATTGAAAAATCATATGAGGAAGAATGCCATTTCTGGTAGCCATTTTAAGGGTTATTGGTGTGACGTTGGCACTGTATCTCGGCTTGAGGCGTTAGAGCTAAGGCTTAAAAACTAGCTTGCTAGTGTTATTTATATTTGGGTCTTTTAGACATTTTTGCTATTAGCAATTGTTGGTTATTTTCATCTGTAAGGTTATTTAATGCGTATTTGGGGTAAGTTTTTTGGTTTCGCCATTGGGTTCATGTTTGGCCGCATCATTGGTGGACTGATAGGTCTATGGCTAGGGCATCTATACGATAAGAAGAGTGCCCAGCTAAGTGGGATCATAGGAAAAGGAGCAAATAGACAGGCGCTGTTTTTTAACACCACTTTTGCTGTGATGGGCCATGTGGCGAAGGCTTCGGGTCAAGTGACTGAGAATGATATTCGTATCGCGACCATGCTAATGGATCAGATGCAGTTAGAAGGTGAGGCAAGAAAAGAAGCGCAGAAAGCATTTAGCGAAGGTAAAGCCAGTGATTTTGATGTTAAGGCTTGTTTAAAAACCTTCAGAATAATCTCTATGGGACGTAAAGAGTTATTGCAGATGTTTCTGGAGATTCAAATTCAGACCGCATTATCGGATGCTGAACTTGACCCGAAAGAACACGCAATACTATTGACAATTGCTCAAGAATTAGGGTACAGCCGCACTCAGCTCGATGAGTTACTAAAGCGTTGGCAGGCAGAGTTTAACTTTCATCGTGGAGGTGCTGGAAGTCAGACAAGCATCGAAGATGCTTACGATCTACTTGGCTTAATTGACTCATCATCGGATCAAGAGGTAAAACGTGCTTACCGTAAGTTGATGAATGAGCACCACCCAGACAAGCTCGTGGCTAAAGGTCTACCGCAAGAGATGATGGAGCTTGCTAAACGCAAGACACAAGATATTCAGGCCGCTTACGACAGAGTGAAAACAGATAGAGGTATGCGTTAAAAGGTCTACTCTACATAATATTAAAATAACGATAATAGGGACATAAGATGAATAAACGTATTCAGTTATACATATCTGCATTAGCGAGTTCAGTTGTTTTATTTGCATCCACAGTTTCGGCCGAAGTGTTTGTCGCTCCTTTTGCTGGCTACAGCTTTTCTGCCAGTGAATTTGACGTGACCCAAACTGAAACTGATGAACAGGGCAAAGTTAAAATTGCCGAATCAGAACATTATGGTGTGATGTTTGGTGTGACGACAAAAGATCCCGGCAATATCTATTTCTTATACAGCAGTCAAAGTACAGATCTTCGAGCCGGTGGTAATTTTAGCGCAGACTCTATTACAGATCTTACTGTCGATTATTTTCATGTTGGCGGATCACTTTTCTTTCCCAACGGAAACTTGAAACCCTATGTCACGGCAAGTGTGGGCATGACCAATATGCGTCCTAGTGGCGATTATTCTAATGAATCTCGATTTTCAATGGGCTTTGGTGCAGGGCTTGAGTATGAACTGACTCCGGCAGTCGCATTATTTGCAGATGCTAGGGGCTATGCCACATTTATGAGTAGTGATAACGCCCTGTTTTGTAATGGTAGCCAATGTGTCTGGAACATTCATGCCGATATTATGTGGCAGGGACAAGTCAACGCCGGGATTAAACTCAGTTTCTAATTCCAGTTATTACTTCGGAGAATGCTATGAAGGTTGTCGTCCTGGACAGTTTTACGCTTAACCCTGGGGATCTGAGTTGGCAGTCTATTGAACAGTTTGGCGAATTAAGCTGCTTTGATAGGACACCCGCCGAGTTAGTTATTTCTCGCGCCATTGATGCAGATGTCATACTCACCAATAAGACCGTACTCAATGCTAGTACCTTGGCTTTACTGCCAAAGCTGCAATATGTTGGCGTGTTAGCGACAGGAACCAATGTCGTCGATTTAGAAGCTGCCTCTAAATTGGGGATCGTGGTCAGCAATGTGCCAGCTTATGGCCCCGATGCGGTTGCTCAGATGGTATTTGCACATATTCTCCATCACACACAAAGACTCGCAGCTCACCACCAGGCCGTGACTCAAAGCCGCTGGACAGAGTGTGATGATTTCTGTTTTACCCTATCTCCACTGCAATCTCTGATGGGTAAAACGTTTGGCCTAATAGGCTATGGTGCTATTGGTCAACGAGTGGCTAATATTGCATTAGCGTTTGGCATGAAGGTCATCGTCAATACCCGCTCTCAACAAGTTAGTCTGCCAAGAGGCGTAGAGTGGAGAGAACGAGAGACAGTACTCACTCAGGCCGATATCGTGTCATTACATTGTCCTCTATCTGGTTCAACAGATAAATTAATCAATCGCGATACTTTATTGCTAATGAAACCAAGTGCTATTTTAATCAATACCGCACGTGGTGGACTTATCGATGAAGCTGCATTAGCACAAGCTCTTGAACATGGCGTTATAGCAGCCGCCGGAGTCGATGTACTTTCAAGTGAGCCGCCAGAAAAAAATAATCCTCTTTTGAGCGCTAAGAATATCTCTATCAGCCCGCATAATTCCTGGGCGACTCTCGAGGCTAGGCAAAACCTACTCAACATCGCGACTCACAATTTGGCCTGTTATGTTTCCGGTGAAAAAAGCGATCTCGGTAAGTATGAAAATCAAGTGAACTAACTTTATAAATTTCTCGAGCTTAGTTTTTTAAATTCTTAATCATTAAGTTTCACTAAACATCTTGATGATTAACCGGCTGTAAAGTTAATAGATAATTAGCCCAAGTAATAAACTCTGAGGCTAGTGATGAAAAAACGAATAATGGTAATTGCCATGGTGATGGCTGGAAATGTATTTGCTACCCAAGTTCCCGTCATCGAAGATGAAGGTGTTTGCAAGTGCAATCGGGTTTCGGTAAGTGAAGCTGAGCTTTTGCAAATGAGACAGATTGAGCAAGCTATGCAGCCTATTGGCGCTTACCTCGATGAGAAAACGGGTCAGGTTGTGATAGTAGGGGAAGCTGAACCTGAACCTGAACCTAGTGTAACTGATTAATCATATAGAGTTAAAAGCCTGAACTTTTCAGGCTTTTTTATGCTTCTAAATAGCCCATGCTCGATTTATTCGAACATGGCTATGTAGAAATAGTGTTATTTAGAACCAGTGCTATATAGAAGCTGTGTTATTTAGAAGTAGTGCTATTTTAGAAGATGACCTTAACCTTACTACTTGCTGTTATCGCCTTATCTATCGCAGCTTCTATATTTTGTGATCTGGCTAAGACAACACCTAACCGGCGACGACCGTCAATTTCAGGTTTGCCGAACAATCGAACTTGAGTATCTGGTTCACTCAATGCCGCAGCGACACCTTCGAAGCGGATGTCCTGAGATTTTCCTTCGCCTAAGATAACCGCAGAAGCACTCGGACCATGTTGAGCTATGTTGGCCACAGGCAAGCCGAGTATTGCTCGTGCATGGAGGGCAAATTCAGATAAGTCTTGGCTGAACAGGGTAACAAGACCGGTATCATGAGGGCGAGGCGAAACTTCAGAGAAGTACACTTCATCGCCTTTGATAAACAGCTCAACACCAAATAGACCGTAACCCCCTAGCGCTTCAACCACTTTACGGCCAATCTCTTGAGATTTAGCAAGTACTTGAGCAGACATCGCCTGAGGTTGCCATGACTCTCGATAGTCACCGTCTTCCTGTCTGTGACCGATGGCATCACAGAAATGAATACCGTTAATGGCACTGATAGTCAGTAAAGTAATTTCATAATCGAAGGCTACAAATCCTTCGACGATAACGCGCCCTTTACCCGCTCGGCCGCCTTCTTGTGCATAGTGCCAGGCATTGATGATCTGCGCTTTAGTGCGGATGACACTTTGACCTTTACCTGAAGAGCTCATCACTGGCTTGACGACACACGGCAGGCCAATTTTTTCAATTGCAGCTTCAAATTCAGCCTGAGTGTCACAGAATACATATGGAGATGTGGCTATCTCTAGGGTTTCTGCGGCCAGTCGTCGAATGCCTTCTCGGTCCATAGTCAGCTGTGTAGCTCTTGCTGTAGGAATTATTTTAACCCCTTCAGCTTCCATCTCCACTAAGGTTTGGGTCGCAATGGCTTCAATCTCTGGGATCACCAGGTGAGGTTTTTCTTGTTCGATGATATTTCTTAAAGCCAGTGGATCGAGCATATCAATAGTGTGAAATCGGTGGGCGACCTGCATAGCTGGCGCATTGGGGTAGCGGTCGACACCAATGACTTCAACTCCTAAGCGCTGAAGTTCAATGGCGACCTCTTTTCCAAGTTCGCCGCAGCCAAGTAACATGGCGCGTATTGCGCCGTTGGAGTGTGGAGTGCCTATCATTGTGGGTACCTTATTTTTATCGTCATGTTATTTATTTTTTAACATGTCGCTGCTATTTTTAGACCATGTTACAACTATGCCTGATCATGAGGGAGGCAATAGGTTACAAGTGTGTTGACGATCACCAAAACACACTGTTCACAAAATTGGAGCAGATAAAATAAGCTGGTATTGATAACGGAATGTTGAGAGAATGTTTCCAGGGTTGCTTAGGGTTTTACTAATAAAAATAATGATCTAATTATAAAGATTGAAGAATTATAGTTAGATATAAGGAGCTAGAAGTGTTTTTAGATTATTTTGCTTTGGGCGTGATCTTCTTCGTCGCTATATTTTTGTTCTACGGAATTATAGTCATTCATGATATTCCTTACGAGATTGCAAAGGAGCGTAATCATCCTCAACAAGATGCACTTCATATTGCTGGTTGGGTGAGTTTATTTACCTTACATGCTATCTGGCCATTTCTATGGATCTGGGCAACGTTATACAGAGAGGACAGAGGTTGGGGGTTTAACAATGTGGCTCAGCGAGAGTTAGCATTAGAGGATGAAGTGAAGCTGCTCAATAAAACGGTTGCACAACTTGAGCTACGCTTGCTGTCGATTGAGCTTGGAAAACCTGCTCCGGTGCAAGAACCTACACCAATCACCACAACGAATGAGAAGGAGGTATAAGATGGATCTATTACTCATTCTTACCTATACCGCTATTTGTATTGCGATATTTAAAATATTTAAAATCCCATTGAATAAGTGGACAGTGCCTACAGCGATTCTTGGTGGTGTATTTATCGTCGGCGCGCTCGTGCTTTTGATGAATTATAACCACCCTTATACGCCTTTTGCGAAAGAGTACTTCGTTACCACTCCGATTAATCCTGCCGTTAAAGGCATAGTAACCAGTGTTGAAGTTAAGCCTAATACTCCGATAAAGAAAGGTGAGGTATTATTTAGAATTGACCCAACTCCTTTTGCTGCAATTGTTAAACAAAAGCGAGCCGCTTTGCTTGCTGCAGAACAAGAAGTCCCTCAACTAGAGGCTGCCTGGAAGGCTGCAACTGCCAGTGTTGAGCGTTCAGTCGCTGATAAAGACAGGACTAAATCAGCTTATGACAGATATGCTAAAGGCAAGAAAAGAGGCGGAGCTAATTCGCCATTTACAGAGCTTGAGCTAGATAATAAACGACAGCTATATCTATCATCTGAAGCCCAGTTATCAGCCGCTAGAGCAGAAGAACTGAGAGTAAAGTTAGCATTTGAATCAAACATAGATGGTGTTAATACAAAGGTCGCGGGTATTTTAGGCGAGCTTGAAAAGGCTCAGTTTGATCTTGATAGTACAGTCGTAAGGGCACCTACTGATGGTGTCGTGACTCAGATGGCGCTTCGACCTGGAATCGTGGCGGTTCCAATGCCACTTCGTCCTCTGATGAGTTTCATCCCTGATGAGAAGAGGATGTTTGCCGGTGCATTTTGGCAAAACTCACTCTTGAGACTTAAAGAGGGAGATGAAGCTGAGGTGATCTTAGACGGTGCACCTGGTCAGGTATTTAAAGGCAAGGTTTCTAAAATACTTCCGGCAATGGCAGAAGGCGAGATCCAATCTTCTGGTGCCCTCATCTCTTCACGTCACTTGATGCAACGTGGCCGTGTTATCGTCTTAATTGAGTTGGAAGATCACGAGATTAGGGATAGATTTCCAGCTGGAGTCGCTGGCCAAGCGGCTATCTATACGGAACATTTTGCCCATGTAGCGATTATGCGTAAAGTGTTATTGAGAATGCAGGGCTGGCTGAACTACTTGTTCCACTAGACATTCTGGTTTGGCATATTTGTGAGATATTGATAAAGGGACCTAGTGTCCCTTTTATATTGATTGGTATTAATCCCCGTCATAGAGTCACTTTGTGAGAGGCGGGAATTGAGATAAGATCTTGGCAACAGTTTCCTGAGTCTCTGCCGTTTTCCCTTCACCGCCTGCATCGAAGTCAAATTTATCTGTGCCGCGCCAGATCAACTTGTTCGTTTTTGGGTTGGTAATATCTATCTGTATGGTTTGAATTTTAGCCGTATCACTGCCGATAGGAACCCCCACACTAGTCCCGATACTCACGCCACCGCTACTTCCCCAAGAGCCAGTACCTAAGCCTATGGATAGGCCTGATTTCTTTGGCTTATCTTCTACCTTGAAGGAGTAAGTAACGTTAAAGTCAGCTTGCTGTTGAACCATCATAAACCCTTGCTTGCCTAGCGCTGTAGCGATCGAGTCCTCGATGCGGGATGAGCTTAATGTGTCATCAGTTTGAGAGGGAGAGAAGGTTTCGAAGCTCTTTAGCTGGCTAAAATCATATTCGGTATCATAGTCACTCTTAGGCTTGCTGCTACAGGCACTCAGCATCAGGCATGAAATGAGCAGGAGAGTTAGGGCTGATATTTTCATGTTGTTATTCCTCTGGAAAGCTTTCGTCCAATCTGAGACTAACTGGCTCTATAAGCAAGGTTTTTTAATTACTGCGCAACCTCGTTGAGTATGAAAATTAGCCAGTTCAGGGTAAATCAGTTATGTTTAAACTAATGTAGAAAAACAAGGTTTGCTGATAATAAGCGTAATAATGGAACAATTAGAGTTTTTTGAGATCCCTAGCCCTTGCATTGGTGTCTGCCAAACTGATGCCAGAGGCTATTGCAAAGGGTGTTTACGCAGTAGAGAGGAGCGCTTTAATTGGCTAGACTTTTCAGATGCCAAAAAAACAGATGTTATCCGTCTCTGCAGACAGCGTATACGTCGTCGTAAACTGGCAATTTTAAAAGCTCGAAAGGCTAATTTAACCCAAGAACAAGCACAAATTAATCCAGTGTTAGATTTTGAGGCGCATGATAAAAACTGAGCTTAAGCGAACAGTGGATCATTTTTCATTAGGTAGAACATTTGTTTGATCACTTACTGCTAGATGGCTTTTTTTTTGGCCAGAACAAGGTGAAGCAGGTGTATCCTTCAGCACTTTCAAGAGTCACTCGGCCATCGTGTCTGTCCATAATACGTTTAACAATCGCTAAGCCTAAACCGTGGCCTTTATTACCATTCTGAATCGATTGGCTACGATAGAAAGGTTCAAATATCTTGCTCTGATCTTCAATAGGGATCCCTTGACCATCATCAGTGATCGATATCGACACCTGTTGCTCATTTTGCTCTATTTCAATCTTGATCGCTTGGTGAGCAAATCGCTGTGCGTTGCTAATCAGGTTTTGTAGTGCTCTTTCTATTAAAAGAGGATCGCCAATGATATATATTGGTTGCGCCGATGGGGTGAATGTAATGGCTACACTATTTGGCGAGCTGAGTTTTTCTATGGTCTGTTGAGTCAGCACTTCTAATGCACATTGTTCAAAAAGAATATGTTTCTGTTTAGATTCTAAGCTTGCATAGGTGAGGAGTTCTTGAAGTAAATTTTCCATCTCTTTGACATCTTGCTGCATCTCATCAAGAAATTCATTTCGACGTTCCTCACTTGAGTTAGGCTGGCAGTATTGCGGCATTAAGGCTAATGCAAATTTAAGCCTAGCGAGTGGCGTGCGGATCTCGTGGGATACAGCATTGGATAAGTGTTTCTGGTTCTCGATAAGTGTACTGATCTGTTGTGACATCTTGTTAAATGTCATTGCCAGCGGTTGAACTTGAGATCTAGGTGATAGCTCTATTTGTGTATCCCATTTAGCTTGACCGAATTCCTGGGTGGCATTTTTTAAGGTTTTTAAATCTCTTGATAATGGCCACACCCAGATTAAGGCTACAAAGGCCAAAGATAGGTAGAAAAATAGGGTGAACAGACCCCTTAATCTCGCTCTGGGGTCTATCTCTATAGGGCCTGCAACCAATATTTGTTGTCCGACCTTTATGAAGTGAAGCTCATGCTCGTCACCTTGCGAGGTGACAAGTACACTTTCGGACGTTAAGTAGCTTGAGTCAGACATTGCTATCTGACTTGCGTTAACGAGTTTAAGCGGGTATTCAGGACTGAGATCAATATCTTGCAGATATGTTTTACGATCTTGCTCTGGTAGCTTAGCAAGAAGTTGTGCTAAAGCGATAAGTGGTGCATCCATTGCACCACTGTCTTCGACACTGTTTTGCCAAATACTATCTAGCGTCCAGCCTATACCTAAAAAGCTAAGGCTGACCAAAAGATATAGGCTGATAAAAAGTCGTTTCAACTTTTAGTTCCGTAAAAAATAGCGTCGAATAGCCGAGACTTAGCTAGTCCAAGCTTCAGGTGCAAACAAGTAACCTTGACCCCAAACAGTTTTAATCCTGAATGGTGTTTCAATATTATCGCCTAATTTCTTCCTTAAGCGAGAAATACGTACGTCAATTTTTCTGTCTTTACCGTCGAAATCGATATTGAGTAGATATTGATAGATGTATTGGCGGCTTAATACTTGGCCCGCTTGAGATGCTAGCAACCATAATAGCTCAAATTCATGGCTGGTTAAGTCAACCTCGGTATCACCCAGACGAATAGCCTGAGTGTGCGGATCTATGCTCAGTTTACCAAAGCTTAAACAGTGAGATTCTACTTTGGGTGGCTTAGCTGTACGTCGCAGTAAATTGTTAATTCTGGCAATAAGTAAAGCTGGATCTACGGGTTTAACCACGTAATCATCGGCGCCTAGCTCTAAGCCTTTGATCTGGTCTTCGTTTGAGCCAAGTGCGCTCATCAGCAAGATTGGACCTGCAAAATAGTCTGGTAGCTTCTCACACAGTGTGAGGCCATCCATTCCGGGTAGCATGATATCTAGCAAGATGATATCGGGTTTATAGTTGATTAACCGAGTTAAAACAGTATCTCCTCGACGTTCAACTTCAACATGCATTCCATGCGACTTTAAATAATCCACAATCAGATTGGCAAGACGAATATCATCCTCTACCAGTAATACTCTATGGGTAGATTGGGGGTCGGTCATTAGAATAAACTCCATGGGTTGCGGTAGCGTCGTCGCACCTTTGGCTCTGCAGCCGGGGTGACTTTGAGTTTGACTCCAGCTAATGTTTGGTGCGTTTCTTTATCAATCATTACAAATTGAATATCGTCAGTAGCTTTAATATTCAAGGTTAATGATTGAGTATCCGCTGACTCGGCACACCACTTTGCCATCTCTTTGTAGTCAGACAAAATACAGATGGGTCTAAAATCTTCATTTTCCCATTCTAGCACTAGGGTCAGTTCACACATAAGTTCATCTTCTGAAGTTATGCAAAACTCAGGGGAAAGTGTTAGTTTGGCGCCAACGTCATCTGCAGCAACAGCTAAGCCGCTCATCAAATAGAGAGTAAGCATTCCAAAGGGTAATAATTTAAGTATCGACACAAGTACCTGATTCAACACACGCATTAAAACCTGTAGGCTGTGCCGAGAAAGAAGGTACTAGTATAATCTTCATCAAGCAGTGGACTTGCAACTATTTCATCGGCAATTTGAGTGTATCGGGCCAGAAATAACAATTTCCAATGCTCATTGAGTACATAATGACTGGTAAACTTTAAACTAGTATTAATTGCGGACTCTGCTTTGTAAGCTTGGCTCCAAAACTCGCTTTCTGAAGGCCTAATGCCGTAATAATAGTTGACCACTTCTTCACTCTTCCAATCAAACTCAAGTGCTAACTCAAAGTTCCATTGCTTGACAGCCAGATTATAAAGCCACTGCAGCTTTGCCTCTGTACCTTGATGCACATTAAGTAAATCATGAGTTAACTCAAGATTAATGATACCTATCTTGGTATAGAGATAAGCTTCAATGCCACCAAGGTATGTGAAGTCGCGATTTTCAAGGTCATTAGGCATTGGCACACTTTGTTCTTCAGCCATTATTGTAGGCTGACTTCTTGACGACAATGCACTCGCTTCGAATTTACTGCTGCCAGTAATAAAAATGTTAGAGGGATCCCAGCGATGAAAGAAGGCGCTTTCCGTACTGAAACTAGTGGTTAGATTTAGGGTATACCTTTCGCCTTCGGCTAACGTATAGCCAATATTTCCGTTATCGAAATACCAAGAATCACCATAATAAGCGAAAGTAGGTGCTATGTAGATAGGGATATCGTCATAATCTTTAAGGGGATTACTGCGTGAACCATAGCCTACAGCGAGCCCTATGTCCCAGCGACCAACTTCGATGCATTGATATTCTGTACCGCATGAGTCTACGATTTCTGCCCATGAAAAGTTGGGTAATAGGAGAAAAGTAAGTAGGAAAATGTTTAGTTTTTTCATACGGTCCGTTTATATATTCATCACAGAATTAACAAATTGAGTAACAGAGTATCATCTGCGATTGTTTTAGGCAGTTTTTTCAGCCTAACTGATGCAAAATGATACAGTGAAGCTTCACCTGTTTCATGCCTGTTGGCATAAGGTTTCCCTTTGGGGTTAAATCTATCTCGTTGTGTGTATCTAAGGTGTTTTTTTGTTTCTTATTTGTTTGCAGACCTGCTGCAATTGCACTTGTTGTTCATTTAATTCCTTGTCTCTTGCGAGCGCCAAACCCACTGTTCTTTTTAGTTCAATATCTTGAATTGGTCTGTAGGTTATATTCCTTTGCTCAAGTATTGCGGGCAGCGCAGGGATAAGCGCAATACCTAGTCCGGCAGCAACTAGTCCAACAGCATACTCAATGGTTTGAATTCTCGCTCTGACTTGAACCTGTATTCCTTCCAAGTCCATTAACTGCTGTAAACTTGAGAGTGCTTCGCAAGGCACTCGGTGGATAAAAGCTTGTTGATCTAAATCCTGTAGCCGGATGTGAGATTGTAAACTCAGGCTGAATGAAGACGGAATGGCTAATAAATAGTCATCGTGCCAAATGGGATAAAAGTCTTCCTTAGTGGTCAGATCGCTAGTGGTAATAATTCTTGCTTCAGCTTCTTCATTAGCTTCCACAAGGGTTAATTCCATATCAGGGCAGGTTTGAGTAAAGTCCTTCAGCAATGCGCTCATCCTATGTACACCTAATGAGCGAATTAAGCCCAGCCTAAAGGGAGTCTGTGGCTCTGGCTGCTTGAATAACGATTGAATCGCCTGAGATTCATTTAATAGCTTTTGAGCCAGAGGATAGAGCCTGAGTGCTGACTCTGTTGGACTGACACCTTTCCCATGGCGATGAAAAAGCTGAGTGTCCAGCTGGGCTTCCAATTGTGATATCGCAGCCGAAATCGATGGCTGCGCAATAAAGCACTCTTTGGCCGCACCACTGATGCTCCCCCTTTCCACCACGGCAATAAAATAGCTTAATGCTCTTAGATTCAAGTTAACCTCGAGGTAAGGTATAGGTAATACCTATGGATTCTAAAGGAAAAGAATATTTCTCCTAATGGCTAATTATGCCTATGCTAGGAAAATTAGGAAATGGTTATTTTCTATACCCAAATATTCAGACATCAATGATGACCTAAAGGACAAAATCATGTCACGAGCACATTTCGATTGGACCGATCCCCTGCAGTTTAATGCCTTACTCTCAGAAGAGGAGAGAATGATCAGAGACAGTGTTTATGATTATGCTCAGGAAAAGCTAATGCCCAGGGTATTGATGGCCAATAGGCATGAGCATTTCGATCGTGAGATCATGAATGAACTCGGAGAGTTAGGTTTGTTAGGTGCAACGCTACCTGAAAAGTACGGCTGCGCGAATGTGAATTATGTGAGTTACGGCTTAGTCGCTCGTGAGATTGAACGCGTTGATAGTGGCTATCGTTCGGCGATGAGCGTGCAATCATCTTTAGTGATGCATCCAATCCATGCTTATGGCAGCGAAGAGCAGCGGATGAAGTACCTGCCTAAGCTAGCTACTGGAGAGTGGGTGGGGTGTTTTGGCTTAACGGAGCCTGATGTCGGTTCTGATCCCGGTGGAATGAAGACTCGTGCAGAGCGTATAGATGGCGGATATCGGCTTAACGGTGCGAAAATGTGGATCACTAACTCACCGATTGCCGATGTGTTTATCGTTTGGGCCAAGCTTGAGGGCAAGATAAGAGGCTTTATCTTAGAGAAAGGCATGAAGGGGTTAAGTGCCCCTAAGATTGAGGGTAAGTTTTCTTTACGCGCCTCAATTACTGGCGAGATTGTGATGGATAATGTCGAAGTGTCTGAATCTGCATTAATGCCTAATGTCGAAGGCCTTAAAGGACCTTTTGGCTGCCTAAATAAGGCGCGTTATGGCATTGCTTGGGGAGCGTTAGGCGCTGCTGAATTCTGTTGGCATGGAGCTCGCCAATACACCTTAGATAGAATTCAATTTAATCGCCCTTTGGCTGCTAATCAGCTTATTCAGAAGAAACTGGCTGATATGCAAACTGAGATCACCACAGCTTTGTTTACCTGCTTACAGGCAGGCCGCTTGATGGATCAAGATGCTTTACCCGTAGAGGCTATCTCACTGATTAAACGTAATTCTTGTGGCAAGGCGCTAGATATCGCGCGTATGTCTCGTGATATGCATGGTGGTAACGGAATCTCTGATGAATTTCATATCATTCGCCATATGATGAACCTAGAGGCGGTAAATACCTATGAAGGAACCCATGATATCCATGCGCTTATTCTGGGTCGAGCGCAGACAGGTATTCAAGCCTTTGGATAACGAGTAAAAAAGGAGCCTTAGGCTCCTTTCTTGTTTTCGTCACTGGAATTGTAAAATAGGTAGATTATGGAAGATAGAGCCGTTGCAGTAGAACGTCAGTTTCTTGAGCTAGTGCGCAACCAAGCCTTTAGTGATATCGGCGAGGGTTGGGATCATATAAAAATCGGACTCAGCGAGAGTGATTTTGTGGGTTTATTCGAGTCACAGCTAAAGAGTCGACTGTTAGATATTGAATCGAGAAAGATGCGAGGCAGAAATGAGGGCTTTTATACCATAGGTAGCTCCGGTCATGAGGGGAATGCTGCCTATGGTCTAGCGTTTAAGCCGACTGATATGGCCTTTCTACATTATCGTAGTGGCGCTTTTATGCTTGAGCGTGGACGCCATGTCCCTGGTGAAACCTTGCTCTATGATATGTTACTTTCGTTTGCAGCATCGAGTGATGATCCCACCTCGGGTGGTCGCCACAAAGTCTTAGGCAGTAAGCGTCTTAATATTCCTCCGCAAACTTCAACGATAGCGTCTCATCTCCCTAAAGCTGTGGGTGCTGCATTGAGTATCCCATTGACAGAGCGTCTATCACTCGCATCTGAAATGCCAATAGATAGTGTCGTCTTGTGTAATTTTGGTGATGCATCTGCCAATCATGCCAGTGCACAGAGCGCGATAAACTCAGCCTGTTGGGCGTCCTATCAGCAAGTCCCTATGCCCTTAGTCTTTATTTGTGAAGATAATGGAATAGGTATATCTACGCCTACTCCGAAAGGCTGGATTTCTGCCAATTTCAGTCAGCGTCCCGGACTGAAGTATTTTTACTGTGACGGCAGAGATATTCTCGACTGCTACAAGGTGAGCAAGGCGGCAGCGGACTTTGCCCGTATTCACCGTAAACCGGTATTTTTACATGTAAGAACCGTACGCTTAATGGGTCATGCCGGCAGTGATGCCGAGATAGCCTACATGAAGAAGCAGCAGATATTAGATAATGAAGCGCAAGACCCTTTACTGATCACTGCGCAGCAATTGATTGAATCTGGGGTGATGGACAGTGAGCAGATTATTGCGTTATATCTCTCGATGAAGGCGCGGATAGAAGCTATCTCAAAAATGGCGGTAACTCGACCTAAACTGACTTGTGTCGCTGATGCGATGAAATCTATTATTCCGCCTAAGCGTGGGGTCGCGAACTTTCCTCCTCTTAATGCATCTCAAAGAGCTGACTTGCTAAAGGCGGATAAACAATCACTAAATAAGCCTTTGCATATGGGCAAAATGATTAACCTTGCACTCACAGAGATGATGGCGAGATACAGTAACATAGTGGTCTGTGGGGAAGATGTCGGCAAGAAGGGCGGGGTTTACCATGTCACATCTCGTCTGGTTGAACGTTTTAGTCCAAATCGAGTGATTAATACGTTATTGGATGAGACCTCTATTCTCGGGCTGGCTATAGGCATGGCGCACAATGGTATTTTACCTATTCCCGAGATCCAATTCTTGGCTTATGTACATAACGCCGAAGATCAGATTAGAGGCGAGGCGGCAACACTGTCATTTTTCTCTGACGGCCAATTTACTAATCCTATGGTGATCCGTATTGCGGGTTTGGCCTATCAGAAAGGTTTCGGTGGCCATTTTCATAATGATAATTCTTTTGCCGTATTTAGAGACATCCCAGGGTTAATCATTGCTTGCCCTTCTAATGGTCATGATGCCGTTGAGATGCTCAGAGAGTGTGTTCGCCTTGCTAGAGAAGAGCAAAGAGTGGTGATTTTTTTAGAGCCCATCGCCCTATATATGACTAAAGATTTGTACTGTAAAGATGATGGGTTATGGTCGAGCCATTACCTGCCTGAGGAGGACGCTGAGCCAATATCAGTAGGGGAGGTAGCACTGCATGGGGAAGGGACAGACCTCTGTATTATCAGTTATGCCAATGGGTATTATCTCAGCCGACAAGCCGAGCAGGTACTTGAAGCTTCTGGTCTTAAGGTCCGTGTGATAGATATTCGTTGGCTGGCACCATTAAATTTAGAGGCCATCATAGCATCTGCAAAAGACTGTCATCATATATTGATAGTGGATGAATGTAGGAAGACAGGTTCTATCAGTGAGGCGCTAGTTTCTGGTTTCTATGAAGAGTTAGGCTGTGAGTGTCCTCCATTGGCCAGATTAACCGCTGAAGATTGCTTTATTCCCCTAGCAGATGCAGCAACCTTACCCTTGCCAAGTAAAGACAGCATAGTCGAAGCAGCTCTTAAGCTTATCGGTAAAGAGTTAAATCACCAGTTGCTGAAAGAGGCTCTGTAACATGATCTTAGATACTAAAGCACAAAGTGCGGCTAATGACCAAGCTACGCCAGTTAAACAAACTGTTAAAAAGAGGGTTGTTGTCGTTGCTCCTGGAAGGGGTTGTTATAACAAGGATGAGCTGGGCTACCTTAAGCGTTTCCACCAAGACAAAGAGTCGATTATCGCTAATATCGATCGATTTAGAGGAGAGATGAAGCAAGCGAGTGTGACTAAAATAGACGGTGCAGCTAAATACTCGTTTAAACAGCACACGCCTGGGGAAAATGCCTCGGCGCTTATTTATGCCTGCGCCTTATGTGATTTTATGGATATCGATACCGAGCGGTATGAAATTGTTGCTGTCACAGGCAACTCCATGGGCTGGTATATCGCTATGGCTTGTGCCGGTGCTTTAGCTGGCAAAGCGGGAATCGAAGTGGTCAATACTATGGGCTCTATGATGCAAGATGGACTCATAGGTGGCCAGCTTATTTATCCGGTGATGAATGCTCAATGGCAGCTTGATGAAAACTTGTCGAGCCTAGTCGAACGTACCATCGCGACCATCAGCGATGAAGATGGTTGTGAGCTATTTACGTCTATACACCTTGGTGGCTATAGAGTGTTAGCGGGTAATGAAGCGGGATTGAAACGCGCCGAAACACTCTTGCCTCAGATTGACGAGAAGTACCCTATGAGGCTATATAATCATGGTGCTTTTCACACTCCATTGCTGGAGAGTATCTCTGAGAAAGGCTTTGGAACATTGTCATCGTCGCTGTTTTCTAAGCCGTCAATTCCGCTCATCGATGGCGAAGGTCATATCTGGACACCTCACAGTACTGATATAGCCAAATTAAGGGATTACACACTAGGGAAGCAAGTTCTTGAGCTCTATGATTTCTCTAAGGCTATTCAAGTTGCAGTGAAAGAGTTTGCCCCCGATAAGCTGATTGTACTTGGCCCAGGTAATACCTTAGGTGGTCCCACAGCACAGGCATTAATCGATATTAAGTGGTTTGGTTGGAGTAATAAAACTGAGTTTTCAGAGGCTCAACATAGCTTGCCTAAGATGTTAGCCATGGGGAACGAGGAGCAAAGAGGATTATGCTCGGCTGAATAGGTGAAATTTGCCCACCGAATCATACATACACTTGAATAAGTGAACTTAGCCCATCGAACGTATACATTATTAGCTCGATGGGCTTTGCCCTATGTTT
Organism: Shewanella eurypsychrophilus; assembly: GCF_007004545.3. Lineage (NCBI taxonomy): Bacteria > Pseudomonadati > Pseudomonadota > Gammaproteobacteria > Alteromonadales > Shewanellaceae > Shewanella > Shewanella eurypsychrophilus. Next base: position 1,180,832 of record NZ_CP045503.2, read on the forward strand.
ATTGGTTTAGATTGCCGTTCGACTGACGGCTTCCAAGATCTCTTGCTTAGAAGATGGTTTGAGAATATAGCCTTGCAATCCCTGCTCAGCCCACTTTTTTATGAGTTCTTTGTTCTTGTTTCCAGTGAGTGCAATCACCGGAATGTCCTCTCCGCCATTGATGGTCTTAATCTGTTTTGTGGTATTGATACCATCTAAATTAGGCATGAAAAGATCCATTAAGATTAGCGAGTATTGATTACTTCTGATCTTTTTTAATGCACTCAAGCCATCGGCGGCTTCATCGACCTGATAGGCTTCTTTGGCCAGTACTCTCACTAGCATATCTCGATAGATTTGGTTGTCTTCTACCACTAAGATACGCTTTATCTCGTTAGCGTTATTGGTCATATCCACTGCTTCTTCACAGAGGCTAGCTTCTGGAGATAAAGCATCTAAGATCACTTGAGGATCAGCTGCTTTTATACTGCTCAACTCCATGGCTCTATGTTCTAAATCTTTTAGTCCAAGCTGTTTCGCAAGCAGTTGCTGCAGCATGCCGTCTAAGCCTATCTTTATGTTGTTTTCCAGTTCTGCAAGTAATGGCTCAATATGGGTTTTATTGATTTTCTCTATCAGTTCCTTCGAGGATACTTTGGTTCTTTTACTCTCTTCAACAAGACTCGCTTCGGTCTCTTTAATTTGTTGCTTACATTTAGAAATTGAATTGAGTAAGGATTGTTTACACTCTCCGCCGGAGTCGATTAAGGCTGTTAACTCCTCTCCGATAAATTCAAACTGTTCTTCATTTAAGCCTTTATACTTTTCTGCAGACTGACTGATGAGTAATCCGTTATGAACAATCATTTTTAGCCGAAATTTTTCGTATAAAGGCTGATAAACGAAATAATTATCGAATAGACCTTTAATGCAGCATCTAAATGCCACTCCAGATTCGCGGTTTTTACAAAGTAAAATACCATAGTGTGGATAGTCTAAATGCTGATCGGTAATGAGCTTAGTATAGAGTTCGATACTACGTTGAACGTTGGAAAGGGCGAACAAGAGAACCGAAGGCTTGATTATTTGTATTTTTTCGCCGATCTCGCTATTAAGCATAACGGTTCTATATTCTTCGACTTGATCGGCAATGATGCTTGCAGCACCAAGAATGTCATCTTCATTTTCATAAATCATGATCACCTTAGGCTGTCGACAGGCTAACTTGACCTTATTTGTCATTGCTTATCACTCCATGTATTTGGTGTAGGGCAACTCTAGTCTGTAAAATGAGTTTTCTGCACTCAGGTTTATTGTGTTCTGACCCCGACATTTCTAGTGCTTGTAGTAAATGAGATATTTGTTCTGCGCCAACGGCTTTGGCCGATGTTTTTAGAAAGTGAGCCTCTTCTGCTATTGCACCTATTTGGCTGGCGTTATACATGTCGGCAATTTTTTGTAATGAGACTTTGGCTTGCTTTAAAAAGTCGATTTCAAACTGCTTGATTAGCTCAGGCTCATTGCCAATCAGGTCAATCATGATCTCTCTATTTAAGATATTACGAGTCCCTCCGTTCATCATTAAATTCCTTATATGAAACATCCTGTACTGTTTAGTATGTTGTCTATATCTTGCTCGATGCATTGTTGTTAACTATCTAGGTACCACTTCTTCATTACTTTTTTTAAATCTTTCAATATGATGGGTTTGCTAACGAAATCATTCATGCCAGTAGAATAGCAATATTCGGCATCTCCACTCATCGCAGCACCTGTAATAGCGACGATTGGAATGGCTTGCTTTTGATCTTGTTGTTCCATGTCTCTGATCTTCTTTGTCATATTGTAGCCATCAAGGTTAGGCATATGGCAATCAGTAAGAATAATTTTATAGTCGGTGGTTTGCCATTTCTCTATGCCATCTAGCCCATCGTCTGCGAGATCGCATCGGTAACCTAACGCTGCTAACTGCTTCTCTATAAGCTTTTGATTTAATGGGTTATCCTCGACTACTAAAATATCAGCTTGTTGATTTACTCTGGTATCGTCCATGACATTTACCACCAGATCATCGGTATCAAGTTCATCGAGTGCCAAGCAAATTTCTTGGTCTATTAGTTTTTTTATTGATGTGACTAGCTGGTTTCGAGTCAAAGGATCAATTGATAGCAATAAACTCTGTGGCATTAACGTTCTGAGCTGACTGATTTGTGCGGACTGTACGCCTATGAGCAAGTTTGAAGCAAGCTGATGAGCTTGATAGATACTTAATAGGGCTTGTTTATGGGGAGGTAAGTTACAGCATAAAAGTAACACCGCATCATTTTCAGCGATAGCAGAATCAATTTTTGAAACTTCATAGTGTGTTAGCTGGCATTTTTCAGTTCTTAAGTGGTTCGTTATATTATTGAGCTGTCGGTCTTGATGGTCGCAAAGTTGAATGAGTGCCACTTTGGCGCTTGAAAGTTGATAGTGCTCATCTGCTTTTTTTGAGTGCAAGAAAGGAAGTTCAACTCTGAAAGATGAACCTTCACCAAGTGTGCTGGACAGCTTAATTGTCCCACCCATTAAGTTAACCAGCTTTCCGCAAATGGCTAACCCTAATCCTGTTCCTCCGTATTTACGTGTTGTGGAGCGCTGGGCTTGGGTAAAAGGCGTAAATAGTTTTTTTTGAGTATCTTTGTCGATACCAATACCGTTATCAGAAATTGTAAAAGCGATTTTATATACAGTATTATTGTGATCAATCACTTCAGATTTTAGTTTTACCTCTCCTTTATTATCATTAGTACTTGCAGTGAACTTGATGGCATTGCCAAGCAAATTAAATAAGACTTGCCTAACTCTAAGTACGTCTCCCTCTAAAAAGAGAGGGATTGATGGATCTTCTTCGACGCTAAGGCTAACGCCTTTCTTAATGGCTACAGGGAGAAATATTTTTATAACATTATCTATAGCTTCAGCTACGGAGTAATCTCGCTCTTCGAGCTGTAATTTACCCGATTCAATTTTAGTGATATCAAGAATGTCATTTAAAATAGTGACTAAATTGCTGGCCGATGTGGCAGCTGTTTCAATGAGTTCTGTTGATTCAGGGCTTTGCCTGGAGAGGGTTAATAGGTCTAAGGAGCCTAACACTGCGTTCATGGGCGTCCTTAATTCATGACTCATCATGGAAAGAAACTCACTTTTTGTTTGATTGGCTTGTTCGGCTTTCTCTTTGGCATGTTGCAATTCTAAGGTGCGTAAATTGACTCTGGCTTCGAGTTCATCATTGATTTTCTGTAATTCATTTTGAGCCTCAAATACAGGGGACTGATCGATGCAGACACCATCAATACGAGATATTTTATTTAATTTATCTCGACCAACTTTACCTTTTCCCAGTACATATTTGATTTCGCCAGAGGGTAAGGTAGTACGATATTGTTTATCAAAATTATCTCCGGTATTTAAAGAGTGTTGCACTGCTGCTAGTACACCTGCAGAGTCTTCTGGGTGAAGCCGGTCTACCCACTTTTGAAGATGGCCAATATCTGTTGGGTTTAGCGCAAACATGTCGTTAGCTCTCGCATCCCAGTCCCATGCCCATTGTTGATTTTCATCTAACTCTGCACGCCAGTTGCCTATGTTTCCAGCTTCTAAGGCCAAGTTTTTAGACTCTATGGCATTTCGTAATGCGAGTATGTTCTCTTTTTCTTCGGTGCAATCGATTAACGAGCCAGTGATGGTGAACTTTTCCCCATCGGATAAAAATGCTTCGCTATTGAGTTTGAACCAGCAAGTTTTACCCGCTTTATTGAGTCGAAACTCAAAGCAAAGACGAGTTCCAGGTTTACATTCTTGTTGAGTGAGTTGTTCGAAGTTAGCCCTGTCCTTTTCTATGACCAGAGCCTTAAATTGATGCCAGCTAAGCGGAGTGTCAGCCTTTATACCAACAAGTTCTTTTAGTTTTAAGGAGAAGTAACTCAGCTCTGTTTCAGGTGTATATTCCCAGGTACCTATATCAGCCCCTTTTATTGCGTGATTTAATCTGTGCAATTTATTTTTGACTAAACTCGCTTGTATTTGAGACTCACAGCACGGATTAACTAATAACCAGTATTCGTTAGGGTCGTCTGGATTGAGATTAATCGTTACGCTAACACTGAACTTTTTGGTATTAATCACTAGATAAGATAAAAAGTTCTCTTTGTTATTGAGGTGTTCTAAAAAAAGGGGCTGACAGGAGGTCAGTCCGATATCAAAAAAGTTAAAAAGAGTGTGCGCCATCATCTCATTGAAGTTATTTGATGTCACCTCAAAAGTATTTCTAAAACAACTATTTGTACCCGTGATCCCTCCCAATTTGTTACAGGCGAGAATAGGAAAAGGGGTGAGGTTTAGAGGGGATTGTTGGTACATATCCTTTGTACTCTTTAGTGGTGCTTTATCCATAGGGTTAAGCGTAGCACTTTTAGGCTTTTTCGCCTTAATGAATAAGAGAAGGCGTTAACTTTATCTCTAGCAATTAGTTTATTCAAATAGATGCTTAAAAGCGTATTTAAATATTTTAATAATTGTGTAAATTAGATGGATGATAAAATGATGACAAGAAAATCGCTGAGGGGCTACTTTGGATAAACGAGAAAGTAATACGATTGAAATTCGGCATAGCGATATTGACGACATAGAGGTGATTAAAAGTATCTATGCTCAACCTTCCTGTTATGGCGGTACTTTACAGCAGCCATTTCCATCGTTACAGCGTTGGCAAAAACGTTTATGCGATATACCTGAAAACTTCCACAGCTTAGTGGCTGTTATAGACGGAGTGGTGGCGGGGCAAATAGGCATGGAAGTGATGACAAACCCCAGGCGTAAACATGTTGCCAATATAGGGATGGCGGTAGATGAGAAGTTTCAGGGGCTAGGAGTCGGAGAGGCAATGGTTAATGCAGTGGTAGATCTGGCACATAATTGGCTTGCCATTAGAAGAATCGAGCTTGAAGTCTATACTGATAACCATGTTGCCATCGCACTCTATAAGCGTAATGGCTTCATTATTGAGGGGGAAGCTAGAGACTACGCTTTTAGAGATGGCGAGTACGTGGATGCTTTTATTATGGCGAATCTGAAAGACTCATAACCTAGCCGTACTTGGGTTATATTTTACTGGTTATAAAGCTAATGGCTTCTTCATTGAGTACTTGCTTTGAGATATAGCTGGTACCTGAATGCTTGATGAGGAAGCCTCTTTGAGTCGATTTAATCTCGGATACATCGCACCATAAGATCTCGCTTTTTACGTAAAAAGAGTCAGTGCTAATGCCTTGCTCATCTACGGTTAGCGTGACGTTATTACCAGCCGCTTTACTCATCATCTGTCGCCATAACCACCAGGTCTTTTTAAATTTAATATTCAGTGCTTCTAGCACGCCTAATCCGATAACAAAAAATGAAGCGAAAGCGTTCATGCCTGTTAGTAGTAATGCTACTCCGATGAAAAAGAATCCAATAGCTTTGGTATATGCCTTTAACGAAGTGTCTAGCGTCACCGATTCATCAAAGCATTCACTGAAATGGGCTTTATCAAGAAGGTATTCAGTTTTGAAGCTAAAAGGGACTGTCATTTGGGATCAAAGTGATTAAATTTAGTCTTAGTTTATCGTATTTATCAGTAAACCTCTTCAGCTATCTTTGGTTAAAGTGGTATCTGAAGCTTAGATGTCGTTTGATAATGTATGGCATTGCGTATTTCTGATACTTTAGTTAAAGCGACGTAATGGGACCCTATATCAGCTCCATTAATATGTGGTCCTAACACCTTTCTGCAGCATATTTACTGAGGCTATTAATGAATAAAATTCCAAATGGTTATGTTAATTATAAATCTACGCCGATATTTACCGTCGATAATATTCCTAAAATGTTTTTGCATCTGCACAATACTAAGGCTGGAGTGTATGGATTGATCACAGTACTCAGTGGTGAATTAGCATTTTATGGCTTTGAAAGTCGTCGAGGGGAAGTGGAACTAACCATAAATATTCCAGCTGGTGGTACGGCTGTATCACCCCCTGAATATTGGCATAAGGTTGAATTCTTAAATGATGAGACTAGTTTCAAAGTCGATTTTTATGCCGATAAACACTCAGCCATCGTTGCAGAAAACCAGTCTGAAAGAGCTTAAGGAAGGCTCTCTTTTATGAGGTAGTCAGAAGAACGTAATGTTCAGCTATCGCCTTTCGAGAGTCGACAGCGTGCTTCAGACTCTGCAGAGAAGCAAGGGTGGGATCACAATTAACAATTCTTAACATGACATTTACATTTTTGAGCGGTACAGTATAAAATCGAAGCTCGGGATAAATAGAATATTCTTTAGTTTTCTCAATCTCTTGCTTGCAGTTTTAAACCGTAGAAACTTTGAATGTTCAGAATAAGGAGAATATATGTTAATTGGAAGCATAGCCGAACTGTTCTTCTGGTTTTTCTGGGATTGTTTATTGTCTTTTGCGTTGTACACGACAGGGGCTGTGGTGCTAAGAGTATTGTCTTTTGGGCGAATTCAGAAGCCGCTGTTTGTACCGATAGTGTTCAGTAACGAAAAACGATTAGCGAAAAATGACTTTTTTTCTGCTTATATCACTGGTTTTTTCTTCTATCTGGTCTTGTTGGCACTCATTATCTGGTTAAAATAATAATCTGGCTGTAAGCCTCCTTGCCAAAATGCCTGATATTGGGCCGTATCTTTTTAACAGGATACGGCTATACCATCTATCATCTAGACCTTGTTTCAGCTGTTAATCTTCATCATATCTATTTCTTTGTGATGGAATATCACTCAAATACTGAACAAACTCAACTTCGTAGCCGTTGGGGTCTATGTAGTAAACATTTCTTCTAAATTCATCTTTAGCGCCATCCTTATCTACTGGGAACCCTGCTTTTTCTAATCGTGAGATAACCGCATCAAGACTGTTGGTGACAAAGGCGAAGTGAGCCAGACCGACTTGATGCCCTGTGAGATCTCGATTATTGCCTACACCATCATCGTTGAAGGTGAGGTATTGGTAATCATCACCAAAGTGTAGCCAGTTTCTGGCTTGTCCGTGCCAAACTCCCTCTCCGCCACCCCTAACTGCCCAATGAGGAAAAGCGGCCTGATAGAAGCTGAGTGTTGTTGGGATATCTTCAACAACTAAATTTAAATGTTCCAGATGCAGCATAATTCGTTCCTCGCTTTTTACTTTATTATTTGATGGTGTGCCTACGGCTAGATTTACATTCCGTAGCAGTATTCTTGCTGTTTAGGGTAGGGTTCATTTTCATGTCTATGTCTGATCATAGCTAAGCTTTCACTGTATTGATGCAGCATATACAGGCTGTACTTGATACGTTGTCTCAGATCGACTTCTCTTGGGTCGATAACTTTTTGCTTAACATCTAAGTGATTTAGTACTTCTGTAACATTTCGAATGATGAGGTGGTCGGGAAGAGCGACTAATTTGTTGTTTTTAAGTGCATTCATTCTTAATTCAGCAATAGGATAAGCCCCGCTAATACCACTGGATACGGACACTAGAAGCGCGGGTTTATGGGCTGTATCTTGGTTATCACACATGAGCAGAAAGTTTTTTAGTAATGGTGAGGCCATTCCTCCCCACTCCGGGGTGATTAATACTAAGGCATCGGCTTTACGTATTTGATGGCTAATTAAAGGCCAGGGGCTTGTTGGTGCCATTTTACTTTCTTGCTCGCCGTCCCAGAAATCTAGCTTGTATCGGCAAAGCTCGATATGACTGACTTCTTTAAACTCAGGGGAATGCTTAGCAATATAGCTTGCAACTTTAGCACTTTGAGAGTCTGTTCTTTGGCTACTGCTGATGATAAGTAAACTCATTTAGTAAACCTTTTTGCTTATTAAGTGTTTTGTAATGTAAACGCTTTATATAAGTTTGTAAACAGTAAAGTAAATAAAAATATTTACTTAATAGCTAGATCGGTAATAATGGTTAGGTAGACAAAATGAGAGATATTATGAAAACCAGTGAAAGAATCATTCAACTGCTAAAAACTCAAGGGCCTTTAACGGCTAAAGTGCTTGCCATTGAACTCTCTTTAACCACTATGGGTGTGCGTCAGCATATGCAAGGGCTAGAAGATGATGGTGATGTGATCTTTGAAGATAAAAAAGCAGCTCGAGGTCGTCCAACACGTTACTGGTCATTAACTCCTCAAAGTAATAGTCACTTCTCTGATCGACACGAAGAGCTCTCTATACAGCTCATTGATTCGGTGATCACTGTGTTCGGTGATACTGGATTAGATAAGCTGATCAGCCATAGAGAAGCGGCATCACTTGCGCTCTACCAAGCGAGCCTAAATGATAAGACCAGTCTTGCAGCTAAATTGAACACACTTGCAGAACTGAGAAGTCGCGAAGGTTACATGGCGACGATAGTTGAAGATGGATCAAATTATTGGTTGATGGAGAATCATTGTCCAATTTGTGCTGCAGCGAGTAAGTGTTTAAATTTCTGTCGTTCGGAGCTGAATATTTTTCAAACAATCTTAAGCGATGAAGCAAGGGTCACTCGTGAAGAGCATATTGTCGAGGGAGCTAGGCGATGTGCCTATAAAGTGGTTCCGCTGTCTAGTAAAGTGGACTAAATAATGGAGTCTAAACGCGCACGTCTCGATCGGTTTATCAGTAGTCAAAAAGGTATTAATCGTAAGCATGTTAGGTTATTGCTCGCTAAGGGGCTGGTGGAGATCGATGGTGTCGTTGCTCGTGATATCGGTCAGATAATTGATGAGTTTTCGCATATATGTCTAGATGGCGAAGTGCTGCAATCGAATACCCCAAGCTATGTCATGCTGCATAAACCGGTTGGGGTGGTAAGTGCAACGGTAGATGACAAGCACAAAACAGTCATAGATTTGCTCACTGATAAAAGTAAGCATAGCTTGCATATTGTAGGGCGATTAGACCTTAATACTTCAGGTTTATTGTTACTCACAAACGATGGCCGTTGGTCGAAAAAGCTAATGTCACCGGATCATAAGGTCGGTAAATTGTATCGAGTAACCCTGCAAAACCCCCTTGATGAGTCTTACGTTAAAGCATTTGCAGAAGGTATGTACTTCGAGTTTGAAGATATCATCACTAAGCCTGCCCATTTAGAACTTGTCGATAGCCACACTGCGCTAGTGACTTTAGTCGAAGGGCGCTATCACCAAATTAAAAGAATGTTTGGCCGCTTTCGTAATCCTGTTATAGGTTTGCATCGAATTTCGGTGGGGAATATCATACTCGATCCTCACTTGACCCCGGGAATGAGCCGAACGTTAACTCCGCAAGAAATATTGCTATAGAGACGAGTTATACCAATCTGGATAAGTAAGTGTTCATAACATTACGCAGGAAAAACCGCTTAGAACAAGGCTGGAGTTGCTGGTAACTAGTTATTCTAATTACAAAACTCATAACGTAGTTATCAGCGGTTTTAACCAGTAAGAATGATCAAGTATTTATGTAGGTTGGTATTAAGCCCTAGACTAATTCAGTGTTTATTAGTGTGACCTATCACTAATATTTGCGCCCGACCTCGAAGTTAACCGCTTTGGTCACGCTTTATTAAACATCCATGTGTTATACATATTCGTTATTATTCTTAATAATATTGAATTACCACTATGCTGAGCAAGTCTTTAAAAAAAATATCAGAACTCGATGTTTTTAGCCTGATAGTGTTCAAAGTGCTGTATGAGAATGGTTATGCCAATAACACCGCAAGTGAGCTTCAAGTGTCTGCACCTAAAGTCAGCCGCTGTTTAGCATCACTGCGTACTACGTTTGATGATGAGCTGTTTTACCGTAGGCAGCAGGGCTTAAAGCCAACTCCACTCGCGGAACTTCTGTATAAGCCTATCTGTGATTTTTATCGAATTCTTGTGCATCTAGAGCAAGTCGGATTAGGTGAACCAGAGCTAGACTTTACCCCTATTATCCATGTTGCAGTGGCTAAAAATATTATGACTAGTCTGGCCATGGTGATTAGCCAGCACCCTCAGCATGAGACGATTGGCAAAATACGCCTGCAGCAATGGGGTCATAACTCGGCTGAATTGATTCATAATGGTGGAATTGATTTTGGTATTGCATTAGAGAGTTCGCAGTCAGCAGGGCTGAATTGCGAGTATTTAGGGACCCATAAAAATATCTATTTGGCCGCTAAAGTGGATCACCCTATTTGGGAACGTTCACCTCAGATCACCTTAGAAAAAATTGCTAGTTATTCATTCGTATACCTCGAAAGCAAGGGCTTTAATGACAGGGTTGATCCACTCGAAATGTACTGTCAAAATGCGAGAGTAGAGCTAGTCGATGTGGATAAAGTCACTAATAGAGAGGAGTTGTTAAGTCATCTTATGACCATGGACAGTGTGGCGTTTACACCTGCTGTAGAGGCTGATATTTATGACAGTATTCCAGCTTTAAGAACAGAAGTCTTAGCCAGTGAACAATTTAATAAATTGCATTGTGGGTTAAAGCCTCCTCAATATTGTCTTGTTGAAAAAGAGCCGAAAAATCGCCGCTACAGTGAAGGTAGAAGAGCAATAATCGTTGACATAGTTACTGACTTACTAAAGTCGACATAGGCTTTAAAGGTATTTAGAAGCTAATTTCAAAAAGTGATATTGCTAATTTTAGTAATTGATATTTCGCTGCCAGCATCTTTAATTTCCAATCACAGACTTTATATAGATATGTTCAGATTTTGTTAGTTTCTTTTATATTGTATTTACTGCATTAGCAGAAAATACCTAGAAAGGGATACAATGATGAGAACGTATAATAAATCTTTACTTGCGATGGCGCTGATAACTGCCATCGGCATGGCGGGCTGTAGTGGTGATGATGGAACAGATGGAGAAGATGGTGCACCTGGCACACCCGGTGAACCTGGTACACCGACATTGCCAGTCACAGGGGTCTCTGAAGTAACCAATGTTGAGTATATTACTCATTTGGTTGAAGAAGGCCTAGTGACTGTTGAGTTCAGCCTCACCGATGAAGACGGCACAGCGATCATTGGATTAGAAAACGCCTCTATTTACCTTGCAGCAATGACTGACAGTGGGATTCAGCGTAGCCGAGATGGTAGTGTTGGTGGCAAAGCAACTGCTGGCGGGGATGAACCCACTGAAGGCGCAAGCATTACTGAAGTTGATGACGGACAGTATACATTTGTTGCGCCAATGGCCGCCGTTCAAGCTGACACCGAAGGCTTAATTCGTTTACAGGTTGGTGGTGGCGATATAGCTAGCTCACCTTATATCATCATTGATAAGCCTGAGATGACGCACACCTCAACCACTGAAACCTGTTATTCATGTCACGTTGATTATGCTACTTCAGATATTAAGCATTCTAAATATGTTGCACTAAACACTGCTGGCGAAGTCGATTTCGTTGGCGGTTGTATGGTGTGTCATAACAATATTGCTCGTGGACAAGATGAGACTGGCGAGTATGACGAAACCGGTGGCTATGCTAAAAATACCATGCAAAAGCTGGGACATATTAACCACCAGAAATTTGAAAAAGATTTCACCCCAACTAACTGTTATAGCTGTCATGCAGAGCCTGTGATCAATACGAGTATTGCTGGTAATGGTTGTAGTGACTGTCACACATCAGATGCCTCTGCTGCTGCGATTGTTCAGGCAACAGGTGATTTTGATGCACGTGAGTTCCATGCCAAATCTACACTAATTGGTATAGATGAGCGTGATGTTATTCGTGCAAACCACTACACCACTACAGGTACCCCATACTTCAACCCGACAATGGATGAGTGGATCGATCACAAAGACGTTGCTTGGACTTCAGGTTACTGTGTTGATATCGCACTGTTTGATAACTCAGGTGAGACGCCTGTGCAATTAAATATTGGCGAAATGTACGCCGCACATGAGGTGACTTATGGTGGAGCTTATATCAATAACTACCATAATGACTCAATTGTAGCGCGTGTTATTAGCCATGGTACTGAAGGGTATATTGAACAAGCGGATGGTTCTCGTTCAGTTTGTTATGGTGTGTTAACTGAGGGATATGAGTTAGCAAACCTTTCTGCAAGTTCTCGAATTACCATCGCAGATACAAACTGGGAAGATAGTGATGGCGAATTTGGTGTGTCATTCACTAACTACAGTGATGTGGTTGACCCAATTAACTTCGAAAAGGTTCAGGATTGGGGACGTCGTCATGATGTAGCTGGTGATACTTGTACTACTTGTCACAATAATGATACTAACTATCACAAGAATGGTGGCTATCGAGACGGCGGTTTAGACTGTGTTGCCTGTCATAACAATGGCCAAGATCGAAGAGCTGCATATTCTGCACCAGGCTTTGGCCCTATGGTCCACAGCATGCACTGGGGTATTGGTAATGCGCTTTCAGGTGCTAAAGTCGACGAAGAGACAGGTGAGAACCTAGTTAACTCAGCAGCTAGCTTGAATGCTGATAACTGCGTATCTTGTCACGCTGACGGTGTGAGCTTAGCGGATGTACCTAATCAATATATGCTATCTAAGGCGTATAACGAAGGTAATGCTGGCGTGATGACTAGCCCTATCACGGCGAACTGTTTTGCTTGTCATAATTCAGACCAAGCACTGAATCACATGGGCCAAAATGGTGGTGAGCTGAATGTACCAACAACAGTAGGTTGGTTTACCGAAGGGACTTCTGAGTCTTGTGCAACGTGTCATGATACTGGTAAGTCGTTCGGTATCGATAAGTTCCATAATTTTGACCGTACGCTGTAAGCTTTGCTGTAAGAGCTAGGGCTTTGGGTGACCTTAGGGTTTAATCTTTTAAGGGAACCCAATAACTTATAATTATAAAAGTTTGACCCCGCTATGAGATCCCTGCTTCTCATAGTCTTTGAACCTCTTGGGAGCCTTCGGGCTCCTTTTTTTGTACAAAAAATTTATTCATTGTTTATTAAACACAAACTTAAGTAATGTGCAGTTTTGTGATCAAGATCGATATTTCATGGCTGAAGCCATAAGATATCAGTAACAACTAAAGTAACAATCCATCAAATGTGTGATCGGTAGCTCGCTTTGGTGTTAATTTGCGATCTGGGTGTGGCTTGGTTTTTTGTTTCTGTTCAATATTAACTTTTATCTTACTAATTGTTTGAAAATAAAGTGTAATTTTTACTCTTGTGTAAAGACAATACCTCTATAGATACATGGGGTATGCATTTGCTTGCCCTAGGTGCTTGCTCTAGAATCCGCAGCGCTAAGATTAACCAAAGTTAATCTAGTGTGACGCTATGGTCGTCGCTACTTATTCTATTGATTACTTCCTGTAGGGGAATTCAATGTCTACACAGCTTACAAACTCTCTCGCAAATCCAGCTCCACTAGGTTTGATGGGCTTCGGTATGACTACCGTCTTGCTAAACATCCACAATGCCGGTTTCTTCCCAATTGATTCAATGATCCTAGCGATGGGTATTTTCTATGGTGGCATTGGACAGGTGATCGTAGGCATCATGTGTTTCAAGCGTGGCGACACATTTGGTACCACTGCATTTACCTCATACGGTCTGTTTTGGTTGACGTTAGTCGGTCTTATCGTGATGCCTAAAATGGGACTCGCAACCAGCCCAGCTAATTTTATGGGATGGTATTTAGCGCTTTGGGGCATATTTACTGGCTTTATGTTTATCGGCTCAATGTGCTATCCACTCGCTAAGCAAGTCGTGTTTGGTTCACTGACTATTTTATTCTTCCTACTTGCGGCACGTGACTTTACCGGCAGCGACTTGATAGGAACAATTGCTGGCTTTGAAGGGATTTTCTGTGGCTTGAGCGCTATGTATTTTGCAATGGCTCAGGTACTAAACGCTGAATTTGGTCGTGTTATTTTACCTGTGGGTAAAGCACGATTTATCGCTAGAAAATCGGCAGTTGTTGAAGTTAAAGCCCCTTTGCAGGCGGCATAATATCAATCGGTATAATATTCTAACTTTTTGATTGCTGTGAATAACAAAAAAGCTGACGAAATCGTCAGCTTTTTTTGGTTTAACCCAGAGGTGTTATACCATGGTATTAACGCTGCTGTAGTTTAAACAGCCACTTACCGTAAAGGTAGATCCCCACCGCTGAAATCGTGCCGATGGCAGCGATAATGTACCAAGCCATACCGATATTATGGGTATTGTAGAGCAAGGTGGTTAGCTCCTGAGCTGGCTCTCCCGTGTAGGCAACGAGTGTCGTAAAGGCTTCTCCCAGAGGGATCGCACTCACATCATTGGCATTCATGCCGCGCTCGGCTAAAAGCTCGAGTGAGAAGATCTCCTTCGATGCATACATCTCATAGAGTTTAGGGCCGAAGAAACCCTCGAGCGTCCAGCCTATTCCTTGGGGGAGCATCACAAAACCCAGATACATAGCCTTTTTGCCTTCAGGGGCGATGTTACCCATAAACTCATTCTTCTTCGGGCTGATCATCATCTCACCGAATGAGAACATTGCAATGGCAAACACCATCATCCAGGCCGCATTAGTGGCGCCGATAAAGACGAAGGCTAAAATACTCAGTAAGCAACCAGCCAGCATTGCTGTGGTGATACGATATTTTGCCGTAAGCGCCGCAACGAGGAAGCAAGAGGTCATGATCATACCGGCATTGAGGTTTAGCATCCCCTCAGGCATCACCTTAGTCCCGGTGTTATCCAGTCCCAGCCAGAATTGTAATATCCCGTTTGATGTCCCTTCTGGACCAAACAATGAGGTGACGATAACACTGGTATCTACCCACTCAGCGATATGGATGGGCAGTACATCAAATAGGGAGTTAAATAGAAACCAGAACCCCGCAAATACCAACATGTAGTAGATAACGATAGGCTTTTTTAGCTCATTCCATGCATCTTTCCAGAGGACTTCTTGATGTATTTCACCGGCTTTAATCTTGCGGTTTCGCTCTAAGCGTGCCTCTTTGCCAGGCTCTTTATAGGCAAGTAAGAAAAGGAAGTTAAATGAGATAATGGCTGCACAGGCGTAGAATACATTATCCCATGAGAGCTGGCGCATATGCACAGCAACTAATGGTCCTAAGAAACCACCGATGTTAACCACCTGGTAAAAGATACCCCAAGCCATGGAGGTGTTCTGCCTCCCCGTTGAGAGGACCAAGGTCCCTTGGATCCCAGGCTTAAATACTCCTGTGCCGGCGGCAAGTAGTATCGCTCCAAATAGGAAACCGTAGAAGCTTGGGAAAAATGCCATCACCAAATAGCCACATATCTTGATTATGGTTGAGGCAAAAATCGTCTCTTTATAACCAACTCTATCTGAGATCCCCCCAGTGAAAACAGGAATGAATGTCTGCATCATCGCCCAAATGCCGATAATGACACCGTAGTCGCTGAGGCTGATCCCTAGGCCGCCTTCAGATACCGGCGCTTTGGCATAAAGGCCCGCACTGGCTTTGACACCGTAGTAGGCAATGCGCTCAACGAGCTCCATGCCACCGACTATCCAGAAAATATAACTTAAGCTGGCAATGGAAGCCCACATGCCCAGTTGTTTCACTTCTCGCAGATCATTATCTGCATAAGCGTCTTTGGAATCGCTCATCATCTTCCTTTAAATATTATAATTATTAGTTTGTTATTAATGACATTTGTTAGCTTGCTACTAAATGATGTGCTTATGTTGAATTATAATGTTTTAAACGCACATCTTGATTGTTTTTAGGTTGTTTGCTTGTGATAACAGCCGACACTTTACCTAATTTACTGCAAAACACCAAAACCAATCTTATAAATTATTAAAACAGCAGTAGCACGTAGATTTATCAGGCATTAATCTTGTTGGTCTGATGCTAAAAATGTTATATAGCTTAGTTGTATTGTGTCAGTTTCAGTTTAGGGGGAGCAAAATATGGTGCTTGATAATTCGAGGAGAGTGATAAAAGAGATAAGGCTCATAGAACAGAGTGAGTTGAATCGTTTTTTTGAATACCTAAATCAGCAAATTGCGGAAAATGGTAGGGGAGATGTTCCGCTGTTTCAGCCAATGTCTCGTGAGGTTTCTACTATGTCAGAATCGATGAAATCGAGGTTCAGTGATGGCTTAAATTGTGAATTCGGTAGCGGGACTTGGAGAAGGCTCTGGGTAGCCCTAGATGAGAATAACCTTATTTGTGGTCATATTGATTTGAGAGCACTTGCAGAACCTCACACAGAGCATAGGGCGTTACTAGGGATGGGGGTTCATCGTGACGCCAGAGGGGGAGGTTTAGGAAAGCGCCTGATCCAAACGGTTGAAGAGTGGGCAAAAAATGACACTGCACTGCAATGGTTAGATCTCTGGGTTATGTCAAATAACTTGCCTGCAATTAAGCTTTATCAGTCAACGGATTTCATCAGAAATGGCCAAATAGACGATATGTTTAACATTGATGGTTGCTCCTATTCATACGTCAACATGAGTAAGCGACTCTAGTCTCTAGCATTTATATTGAGATTGAAGACTTTGGTAAGTCACTATATAAAATCCAGCTTAATAATATATGGCCATTTATATAGCTTTAAATGATATAAAAGAATTATCACTTTGATAAGTAAGAGGGTTTATAGCTATTTGCAAGCCTTTAAAGTTATAAGCTTGCTCAGTTTCGATGATTTCTTTTTTTGCTTTAGTCTCTTGAACTATAGTTAATCGAATGTGTGTCAAAATGACAGGCGCCAGGGAGTTTGGGGCTTTGATTATCTGTGTCACGAAAGGAGGCAAGACATGAGCCGTTATTTCAATAACATGCCACTAGCGAGAAAGTTAACCTTTGTACTTTCCATTATAGGGCTAGTTCCAGCGATTATTATCGCTTCAATTGCCCTTTTCAATAGCTCCCAAGCTCTTTCAAATGATAAGTCCTCGGCGCTCACAGCTGTGGCTGAACTGAAGACGAGTATTATTAGTCAATATTTCAATACCGCCCAGTCACAGTTGGAAAACTTGAGTCGCAGTGGTATGGCGCGTAATGCGCTGAATGAATTTTCAAAAGGCTACCATAGCTATTTAGAAGAGTATCAAGTTGATGGTGCAAGTACTTTAAAACGGTATTACCGGGATGAGTTCGGCGCTAAATATTTAACCGATACCTCTGAGAGTATTGATGATACAGCCTTAGTATCCTCACTTTCAGAGATTGCCAGGGCACTGCAAACTAGCTATATAAGCTTGAACCCTTACCCACTCGGTGAAAAAGATAAGCTGATTGATAACGGTAGCTCGACCCTATATGACCGCACTCATAATCAGTACCATAAAGACTTTAGCAGTTATGTTTCTGAATTTGGCTACTATGATATTTTTCTAATTGATGCCAACAGCCATGAGGTGGTCTACTCAGTTTACAAGGAGCTGGATTATGCGACGAATCTAGAATCTGGCCCTTATAAAGCCAGTGGTCTGGCAGAAGCCTATCGTGAGGCAGTCCTCAATAAAACGACGGTTTTTGTCGATTATGCCCCCTATACCCCTTCTTATGAAGCGCCTGCGAGCTTTATTGCTAGCCCTATTTTCGATGGCGAGTTGCTGAAAGGTGTGTTGATATTCCAGCTGCCTCTGGATCAAGTCTCTCAGGTAATGAGCTCAACATTTGGTTTAGGTGAAACTGGCGAGTCTTATCTTATAGGCAGCGATAAGAAGATGCGTTCGGATAGTTTCTTCGATCCTAAATATTCAGTTAAAGAGTCCTTTCGTTCCCGCAGTAATATTATGGTCGATACTCAGCAAGTCGATAACGCCTTGAGCAATGAGTCTGGTTTTATTGAGAGCCAGAATTACTTAGGTCATCAGGTCGTAGCAGCCTATGCACCGTTAATTGTAATGGGTAGTCGATGGGCTTTGATTGTGGAGCAAAGCACGGAGGAAGCTTATGCTGCCATCTCTTCTCTTAGGTTGCTATTTATCGTTATGATGCTGGGGTTATTGATATTGACTGTGTTAATTGCCATCAAGTTCGGTCGCTCAATTGCCTCACCCATTCAAGATTTGTCGGCCTTTATTCTTGAGCTAAAGTCTCAGTGGCGATTCTCTATGCGCACTAAGGTCAGTAGCACAGATGAAACAGGCCAAGCGGCACAGGCGCTCAATGAGATGCTTAGCTCCCTCGATTCGGCAGTGCAGGACATCAATGGCACTGTCGAAGAGTTAGCGAAGGGAAACTTTAAACATAGGGTCCAGACTGAAATGGCAGGAGATCTGGATGATCTTAAGTGCACTATCAATGACTCTGCGAGATCGATTACCGAGTCACTCGATGACATAGGTCGAGTGATGAACTCGATAGAGCGCGGTGACTTCACTCAAAGGGTAGAAGTGAATGCTCAAGGGCAATTATTAGAACTCAAGACGATGGTCAATGCCACGGCTCAGAGTACGGCTATGTTTATTGACGATGCTGTGAATGTTATGAAGAGTGTTGAGGCCGGAGATTATAGTGTCAGGGTGACAGTAAATGCCTTTGGAGAGCTAGACACCTTTAAACATGTGATTAATCAAAACATTCAAAATACTGAATTGGTTATCGACGATATTGGTCATGTGATGAAAGCGATTCAGCTCGGTGATTTTACTCAGTCAGTTAGCGTACCAGCGCAGGGTCAATTATCCACTCTTAAGATGACGGTTAATCAGACGGCTGAGGGCATGGCCAGCTTTATTCTGGATGTCACCAATGTCGTGCAGCAATTAGAAGCGGGTAATTACACCGTGAGAGTGGGAGTCGATGTAGCTGGTGAGTTACAAACCTTTAAATATGCCATCAATCAAAATATTGAAAATACCGAGTTGGTTATCGATGACATTGGTGCAGTGATGCAGTCTATTCAGCAGGGAGACTTTTCCCAAGTGGTGCAAGTGCCGGCATTGGGCCAGCTTAATACCCTGAAAATGACGGTGAATAAGACTGCTGAGTCCATGGCTTCCTTTATCGAAGATTCGACGGGTGTAATGCAAAGATTAGAAGGTGGAGATTATAGTGTCAGGGTTTCGGTTAACACTGCTGGTGAACTAACGACATTTAAGCAGGCCATTAATCAAAACATCATGAATACACAAAGAGTGATTACTGAGATAGGCTCAGTGATGCAGCAAATTCAGCAAGGTGTTTATGGTAAACAAGTGGAGTGTGATGCTAAGGGGCAACTTGCTCTGATTAAAGATAGCGTCAATGCGGCCTCTAAGATCACTGATGATATTGTACGTGAAATCATTCAGGTGATGGAGTCACTCGCACAAGGAGACTTTAGTCATCAAGTTTCAGTTGATGCTAAAGGTGACCTAGCCAGACTAAAGCAGAGCATTAACCTGGCAGCATCAGGCACTAAAGATGTGATTAATAACATTATTCAAGTGATGAAAAAAGTGGCCAAAGGTGAGTTTGATCAACAAGTGACAGCCGACGCCAAAGGGCAATTGTTAGACTTAAAACTAGGTGTGAATTCGGCAGCAACCTCCTGTGATCAAGTGGTGAAGGCGATATCTCAGGTGATGGAGTCATTATCTCATGGCCAGCTAGACCAAAGAGTTATCATTCAGACCTATGGAGACTTCAATCAACTCTCTGGTGCGGTTAATCAAACTTGCGATGCAGTCGAAGCAAGCCTCAACGAATCTAAAAATGTGATGAAAGCTGTGGCGGAAGGTAATCTTTCAGAATCTTTTAATATGGCAGTCGAAGGTGAGTATGCTGCATTGAAGCAGAGCATCAATCGCACCGTCGATAACCTTGTTGCCATGATCGATGAGATCCGAACTGCCGCAGATGTTGTTAATCACAAAAGTCAGCAAGCATCAGAGGAGACGTTCGGTCTTAATCAGCGGGTCGACGAGCAAGTTGCCAGTGTAGAGAGTATCGCCAGCTCTATGACTCAGATGCAATCATCTATCAGTAGTACTCTGGATAAGGCCCATCAGTCGGCAAACATGTCTTTGCAGGCTCATAAATATGCTATCGAAGGTGAGCGTGTTGTCGATGATGTGATTCTGGCAATGAATGGCATAACCCAGTCGAGCACCAAGATGTCCAATATCATAGGGGTTATTGATGAAATAGCATTTCAAACCAATCTACTTGCTCTCAATGCCGCGGTCGAAGCGGCTAGAGCGGGAGAGCAAGGGAGGGGCTTTGCCGTTGTTGCAGGAGAAGTCAGAAATCTTGCCCAGCGCAGTGCTAATGCAGCTAAAGAAATATCGCATCTTATCAATGACTCCGTTGAGAAAGTGAATGCTGGGGCTGGGCTAGTGACTGAATCAGGCCTGCTTCTAAAAGAGATCACTATCTCGAGCGAAGGGGTGAAAAATAATGTTGATAAAGTGACATTAGCCATGAAAGAGCAACAGAGTCAGGTACTTTATGTGTCTGAGGCCATGGAGAATGTTGACAGTACTATCCAGCAAAGTGCGACCATGCTGGAGAATCTTAATCAAAATGTCGGCGATGTGAAACAGCAAGCCTTGGGTCTACTGAATCTGATTGAAAAGTTTCAGACTCAATCACCTCAAGTGCTCAAGGTCGTGTAATTCATTCAAATATCTGTCTCTGCGGCTAGACGTGTTTTAGCCGCTTTATTTTACTGATTGGCACTATGTTTGATTTGGGCTGTATTTGCCTATTAGCTAGCACTCATTAAAGTGCAGCACATTAAATACTTCAATGATTAAATGGCTCGACCAATAGTCACTGGGCCAGCCAGCCTTATTCTTAAGCGCATCAATAAACTCTTTAGGATCTGAGAGTTGCTCCCACACCTGAGGCAGAAAAACGCTTCTGTGACCACCTTCAGAAAGTACGACGCCCAGGCGATCATTATTCAGATAATGTTCAAGTTCTATCTGACTGTTTACATCGAGTTGTAAAAGGGGCGAAAGCAGTGAGACTTCAATGGTAACTCGTTCGAGTTGCTCTTCTGTTAACGGTGAGAAACGTCGGTCATAAAAAGCGCTACTAGTGGCCAGATCTGGGATACTTTGACGTAACGGACGATCGCTTTCTATGCAGCCCATACAACCTTTAAGTTCACCGTGGATTGTCAGAGTGACGAAACTGCCGAGAGTTAAGTCGAATATCGATGCCGTTAAATCGCTACGTGGAGACGCAGTTAACTGATGAGAGCTAAAAGCGTTAACTAAGGTATCCCTGGCTAATTTTAACAGTAGTCGCTTCTCTGCTTGGGTAATGTTAACTGATGGCGAAACTGGCATAGCCGACCACCCGACTCTTGTCCCCTGCATTGCTCTCGGTACAGTCACCGGAGTTTTGATAACTGAGCTGAGTGGTATTGAGGTTATAGCGGCAGACTAGCAAGGCTATTGCATTGAGCGCACGACAACCACAGGCTTGTTGGGAAGAAATATCACGCCTGTTATCTAAAATGAGCTGACAAGTCTCTTTATCTAGCCGCTTGGCCTCGTCATAGTGATGGAAATGACTTAAGTCTGTACTGACAACAATTAATGTCTCATCACCTAGCCATACTTGTTCCAAAATGTCAGCCATGAATTCTGGATGTATATCTCCCACCAAGATTGGGACTAAGGTGAAGTCGGTTAGTTGATGTTGTAGAAAGGGCAGCTGCACCTCGAGGCTATGCTCTTTTTGATGAGGCATATCTGAGATGGTAGCGCCTTCAAATTTTAATAAGCGTTCGACACAGGTCTTGTCGATCGCAATTTTTCCTAAGGGAGTTTTAAAGTGGCTGCTTTGTGGCAGCGCGCAGCCATGAAGGTAGACAGTATGAGCAGGACCTATTAATACCACTCGCTTTATCTTCTCTGCCATTGCTGCAATACAGTTAAAAGCATGGGCAGCCACAAGTCCCGAATAGATATAGCCCGCATGAGGCACTATGATGATTTTTGGGAGTTGAATTGCCTGCAGTGCTGGTTTATCTGCAAGCACAAGCAGGTCGTCGAGTTGCATCATCAGCTCAATAGGATCGGCGGGATAAAACAGTCCTGCGACGGCGGGAGCGCGAACAGAGCTTAGCATCTGGTACCTGGCTAGATTTTTTAAACTAGGCTTTAAGTATAGGCCAACGTGGACACATTCAGATGATGCCTAAATCGAGTAGAAACACAGGTGAAACTCATCTTGTTAACAGCCATATTGGAGAAGCCAATGTTATAGAAGCCAGCACTGTAGAGACTAAGTACTGGCATCAATTGGATGATGGCAGAGTGCAATGCGATCTCTGTCCCAGACATTGTCAGCTGCGTGAAGGTAAGCGTGGGGTCTGTTTCGTACGGCAAAATATTGATAATGAGATAAAACTCACCAGTTATGGTCGTTCCAGTGGTTTCTGTATTGATCCTATCGAGAAGAAACCGCTGAATCATTTCTACCCCGGCAGTTCTGTGCTGTCATTTGGTACCGCTGGCTGTAACCTGTGCTGTAAATTCTGTCAAAACTGGGACATCAGCAAGTCGCGTGAGTTCGATACTTTAGGCTCGAAAGCCAGTCCAGAAGCGTTAGCTGCAGCGGCTAAGCGTATGGGTTGTAAGAGCATCGCTTTTACTTATAACGATCCGGTCATCTTTTTGGAATATGCCGTAGATGTAGCTCAGGCCTGTCATGAACAGGGGATCAATTCGGTGGCGGTTACCGCAGGCTATATCTGCCCCGAGCCCAGAGTCGAATTTTATCGCTATATGGATGCCGCGAATGTGGATCTGAAAGGTTTTACTCAAGACTTTTATCATAAGATCTGTAGTGGCAACTTAAGCAATGTACTCGATACCTTGCTTTACCTTAAGCATGGGACTCAGGTATGGTTCGAGATAACCACACTCTTGATCCCCGATGAGAACGACTCAATGAAAGAGTTGGAGCAGCAAACCAAATGGATCGCCGACAATTTAGGGCTAGATGTTCCATTGCACTTCAGCGCCTTTCATCCAGACTTTCATATGCTAGATAAGCCCAGAACTCCGTCATCGACACTGATGCAGGCTCGAGAAATTGCTCTCGCTCAGGGCCTCAACTATGTCTATACCGGCAATATTCATGACACCAATGGTGGCAGCAGCTACTGCCCATCATGTCATAGACTCGTTATTCATCGAGACTGGTATGAGTTAGGTGAGTATCACTTGGATCACGGCGGTAAGTGCCAGCATTGTGGTACGCAAATACCCGGGCGGTTTGATGGCCCTTGTGAGCACTTCGGTAGGAATAGGGTCCCGATAAAGATAGGTTAAAAGTAGAGACCAAGCGGTAAGTTATAAGTTATAAGTGGTAAGTAAAAGCATTGGTAATACTTAATTTTATGCATTAAAAAAGGTGACCCTAAGGCCACCTTTCTGCTCGGTTAGCTTTTCGATATCGCGTTGATATAGAGCTTATATTGACACGCCGAAGGGAATTAAATTTATTCGGCGGTAGGAAAAATCCCAGTCACAGCTATACATGCAGTAAGTGATTCATACGAAATTCCATTTCCATTTCCATTTCCATTTCCATTTCCATTTCCATTTCCATTGCCATTTCCATTGTTATTGCCATTTCCACCGTCAGTTTGAATCACTATGTGCTGGCGCAAATCGGGTAACGCAAAATCCACATTCCCATCCCCGCCATAAGTTGTTCCAATAAGGGAAAATAAACTAGCGTTCTGAGCAATGGAGAGAAGTGAACCATCAGCTTCAACCCAATGACCTGAGTTATTGCTGGTGGGACAAAAATCAAAAGATACAAATTTAATTTCACCTAAAAATGGTTCATCTGCCTGAGCAAATGTGGAAGCCATCAGCAGTAGGAATGTGATCACTAAAGCTGGAATTTTATACCTAGTAGCTATCATAGTACTTTCCTTAAAATGAAATTGATGCCAGACAATTTCGACACCCGAGTAATATAAATACTATTCCTATCATTGATTAACCTCTGGCTTTACAATCAAATCATGATTTCCGTGTTCTATATATAACTCGATTATTAGCAGTAATAAATATAGTACAGGGTGAATATTTCATTGTATTAATAACGTATAAGAAAGCCTTTAATATATGACCTTAGTATATAGGTAAGTTACTTTAGGTTGGGGGGCATAGAAGTCGTATGACAACGCATAGTAAATTGAGTTTAATCGACTTAAGAGATGAACGACCGTTTTGGAGTAACAGAGGGTTATTTATTGATTGAAACACAGCCCAGTAAAATGCCTGCAAACTAGTATTGGCTTACATTAAATTCAATTGTTTCCTACCGACAATATAAAAAGTTAGCATTATTCTTACTAATAATAATGCTTTATATAACTTAAGATACATCAATTTATTCTTGAACGTAAAATAGAATTTTTGTAGGAGTCGTCCATAAAAAAGCCCTGTAGATAATACAGGGCTTATAAAGTCGCTTTACATTATTTAATGTAGGTCCTGATTATGTACACGGCTTGCTAAATAGCTGCCTGTTTATACATCTCTTTCTGATAGCTTTCTATCTTCAAGCTAATTTTGAAGATAGACAGCTCGCGACCGACGATAGCATTAACCTTCTGCTTTTAACCTTCCGCTTCTAGCTTAGCCAGCTCTGCTTTCTGTTCAGTTAGCTTTTCGATATCACGCTGATACTCAGCCTGCTTAGCACGTTCTTTCTCAATCACGGCAGCAGGGGCTTTAGCCACGAAGCCTTGATTAGATAGCTTACCTTCAATGCGCTTATACTCACCGGCGGCTTTCTCAAGCAGCTTATCGATACGGGTAACTTCCTTCGCGACGTCGATAAGACCCGCCATTGGGATAAGTAGCTCCATATCACCAATTAACTGAGTGGTCGACATCGGGGCGACATCGTCTTCAGACATAATAGTGATAGTCTCAAGTTTTGCCAGTGTGGTGAAGAAAGTCTGGTTCGCTTCAAGACGAGACCTGTCTTTGTAGCTCACGCCACGTAGCAAGGCATTAAGCGGCTTAGATGGTGCAATATTCAGTTCGGCGCGTATGTTACGTACCGCAGTGATCACTTGCTTAACCCACTCAAGATCTTCCATTGCCTCGGCATCAACTTTGTCAGCTTGATATTGTGGGAACTCAGCCAACATCAGTGTATCGCCTTCGACACCAGCGAGAGGCTGTACACGCTTCCAGATGGTCTCAGTGATATAAGGCATCATTGGGTGCATCAGGCGCTGCATCTTCTCGAGTACAGTGACTAAGGTGTGTCGAGTACCACGAAGCTGAGCTTCAGTACCACTTTGCATCACAGGCTTAGTTAACTCTAAGTACCAGTCACAGAACTGGTTCCAGGTGAACTCATAGATAGTATTAGCCGCTAAGTCGAAGCGGTAGTTTTCCATGTGCTCATCATAGGTTTTCACTGTTTCATTGAACAAGCTGATGATCCAGCGATCCGCGAGTGACAGCTCCATTACGCCTGGCTTGCCATCAACAAGAAGTTGACCACAATCTAACGCTTCGCCAACTGCATCGTCAGCGGCATCTTCAACCTGCACTTCTGTGTTCATCAGTACGTAGCGCGATGCGTTCCAGATCTTATTACAGAAACTGCGGTAACCATCGAGACGCTTCATGTCCCAGCTGATATCACGGCCTGTTGATGCCATAGAGGCAAGTGTGAAACGCAGGGCATCGGTACCATGGGCTTCGATGCCATCGGCAAACTCTTTACGGGTGCTCTTCTCAATTTTTGCCGCCAGTTTTGGCTGCATCATGTTGCCAGTACGCTTAGTCACTAAAGACTCAAGATCGATACCGTCAATCATATCTAATGGGTCAAGTACGTTGCCCTTAGACTTAGACATCTTGTTACCGACTTCATCACGGATAAGGCCAGTAACGTATACCGTTTTAAATGGCACTTGTGGTTTACCGTTTTCATCTTTGATGAAATGCATGGTCATCATGATCATACGGGCAACCCAGAAGAAGATGATGTCGAAACCTGTAACTAATACATCCGTTGGGTGGAAGGCTTTTAGCTCTTCGGTATTCTTCGGCCAGCCCAGTGTTGAGAAGGTCCAAAGTGCTGAGCTAAACCAGGTATCGAGGACATCGTTGTCTTGGCGAAGAACCACAGAATCATCAAGCTTGTGCTTAGCGCGCACCTCGCTTTCATCGCGGCCAACGTAGACTTTACCGGCTTCATCATACCAAGCTGGGATACGATGTCCCCACCAAAGCTGACGTGAGATACACCAATCGTTAATGTCACGCATCCACGAGTTGTACATGTTCTCATATTGCTGTGGCACAAACTTAATATCGCCATTATCAACCGCTTCCATGGCTGTTTTCGCCATAGGTGCAACTGACACATACCATTGGTCGGTCAGTAATGGCTCAATCACCACGCCTGAACGATCGCCATAAGGCACTTTTAATCCGTGTGGGTCGATTTTACCCAGTAGACCTAAGGTATCTAACTCGGCAACCACGGCTTTACGTGCTTCGAAACGGTCTAGGCCAGCGTAACGCTCAGGTAAGCTGCTATCTAATTCGTTATTTTCTGTGCCATCTGTATTGACGATTTCAGCATTTGAGCGGATAGCCGCATCAAAGGTCAAAATGTTGTACATAGGTAGTGCATGGCGCTTACCGACTTCGTAATCGTTAAAGTCGTGTGCAGGAGTGATCTTTACACAACCTGTACCGAATTCCATATCAACGTAATCGTCAGCAACGATAGGAATAAGACGGTTTACAATCGGTAGGTGGATAAACTTGCCAATCAATGATGCATAACGCTCATCATCTGGATGAACCGCTACTGCACTGTCACCTAACATGGTTTCAGGACGCGTGGTGGCGATCTCTAAGTAATCTTTGCCATCGCTCGTTAATGCACCATCTGCTAATGGGTAGCGGAAATGCCACATGCTGCCTTGCTTTTCTTTGTTCTCAACTTCGAGATCTGAGATGGCAGTGTGTAGGGTGGGATCCCAGTTAACCAGACGCTTACCGCGGTAGATAAGGTCATCTTCATACAAACGAACGAAAACTTCCTGAACCGCTTCAGACATGCCTTCGTCCATGGTGAAACGCTCGCGATCCCAATCTACAGAAGCGCCGAGACGACGTAACTGCTTAGTGATGGTGCCGCCGGACTCTTTTTTCCAGTCCCATATTCTGTCTATAAACTTTTCACGTCCAAGATCATGGCGTGTCTTGCCTTCTTCGGCAGCCACTTTGCGTTCAACCAACATTTGAGTTGCGATACCCGCATGGTCGGTACCGACCTGCCAAAGGGTATTTTTACCCTTCATACGCTGATAACGCGTCAGGGTATCCATAATCGTATCTTGGAAGGCATGACCCATATGCAGACTACCCGTCACATTTGGTGGCGGGATCATGATGCAATAGTTGCCTTTGGACTCGTCGCCATGTGGCTTGAAGTAACCTTTCTCTTCCCAGCTTTGGTAAAGAGATTGTTCTATAGACTGCGGGTTATATGTTTTTTCCATGGGAGCTAGTATTTCTCAAACTAAATTAAGTGGTTGTTTCGCTAAGTCTTGAGTGCTTAATGTCACTCCAAGGCTCTTGTACTGGCGGTAACGATCGCGGGCGATCGTCTTGAAACCAGTATCATTGGCAACGAAATCGATAATCTGACCAAAGTTTACCGCAAATGAGGGTACTTGGTCTGCAAGATTAATCAGAAGATGGCGATTTTTATTGGGCCCCAGGTTATCGAAGCCGATTTCAACGGGCGCACCAGTCGTCGGCCCTTCACCTTTGAGGTTGTGGGGCACAAAGGAATTAGGCTCAAACTGCCATAACAGTTCATCGACAGCATAAGCCTGCTCTCTATCCTGGGTATGGATATAAACCAGCTGCTGATGTACATATGCATCTTGCGCAAGTTCACAAGCAAGTCGATGGACCTGTTCAGTCGCCTCTGTGGGGCTATTAGCCTCAGCAGGCATCACATAAAATAGGGCATTTGGCATAGTTAGGATCAGTTAGGTTTATTTTACTGTCGAAGGGAGGGATTTTACACTAAAAGGAGGTTAGTTATCAGCCTCTTTTTTGTAGCTTTTGACTTTGTTTTATCTCATTGGAGGTTTGTTGCTGCGTTAACCTTTAATCATACGAATTGCTTGCAGCAGGCTTATGTGCAAACGCTTCTGTGACACGCTATGAATATATCCCTATACGCTCTGCGATTTCATCCCTGAAATCGAAGGTCACAGCCGCGTTTACACCTGGTTATCTGTTTCTTCGATTTTAGTCGCACGGAAGTCAAAATCCTTCAGGTGAGGCGCATGGCTTATAGTAAATACAGACTCTACTTATTCTAAAAACTGAACAAAAGCGATTCACCACGGAGAACACGGAGGGCACGGAGAAAGGCAACTGCTAAAGCCTTTGTAGGTCTTCATCTTTACCTCCGTGTTCTTCGTGAAAGCGGAGCGCTCCGTGGTGGTATTACGTTTGGAGAAAGTTATGTTTATCCTATCGGAACTACTAAAACTTCAATTAAATATTACTCTGACCCAATTTGTTCATTTACCATTAATTGTATTCATTTTTAAGTTTCTAATGAACACTGAACTCTTTGGATGTTTTTTATACCTAACTGCATTTTTACTTTGGCCGATGTGTTTGCCGAATGAACCAAAATTACAGGTGGCTTGAAGCCTGAAGTGTAAACCGCTTCTTCAATCCATAGCACTACATCATAACCAGTGCCGCGTTCATCATCTCCCAAAT
The DNA here is from genome assembly GCF_007004545.3 of Shewanella eurypsychrophilus. Lineage (NCBI taxonomy): Bacteria > Pseudomonadati > Pseudomonadota > Gammaproteobacteria > Alteromonadales > Shewanellaceae > Shewanella > Shewanella eurypsychrophilus. The sequence goes on from NZ_CP045503.2 coordinate 1,209,566, forward strand.
CATGATCAAGGCTGATAATAGAAACCTTTCCTGTTTTTAATACCTCAACAGCCTCACTTGGCCAGTAAACCCTTGTCCAGCCAAAGGGAGTTTCACGTTCGTCATCGAGATAGACTTTCATAGTTTTTTCTTAAATTATTATTCAAATAGCTATCGATTAAGTCATTATCTATGAACATCGCAATAGAAATAAATTTGTTGCACCTTATCCAGTTGAAGTAATGTTCAGCATAGCGTATGCCTGTATATTTATAGTTAATTTAAAACTATTCGATAGTGGTTATTAATTTATCTAATTGACGTTATTTGCTTTAAAGAAAACTCAATCGATATTCTTTCGCTGTTGAATTCATCAGTTTTTTCAAAATTTTTATGACCTTTACCATGTATGGTTCTAATATGTCCGTTCGGGTAAGTTATCTGATAGTTCATAGCGATCCCTTTTCCTGTATTTCCGAAGCGCACCGTTGCTCCCTGGAATCCACGCATATTTTTTAGCACCTCATTAATATAAAGGGCAGGCATTTTCGATAACATTTCTAAAGTAATATTTAAGTGGTTCATTTACTTTTCTCCTTTAAGGGTAAAGCGTGTAGCAGTAACAAAAATAGGATTTTTAATAAGTTCCTTATCTTCAATGTAAGCGAGCTTTACTCCTTTCTGTTTAATTTTATATCCTTCAATTTCCATTATTTTTGACATAAAGTTTCCACACATTTGTTTATATTGGTCTCTCCTTTTTTTGTCAGTTGTTGGTTGAAAAACATCTAAGTTTTGCAACTCAGGTGTAAGAGCTTCAAGGGCTGGTCGACGTAGGTAAGTTGCTACTTTTACTTTAACAATGCTCTCCGGTAAAGTAAGGATTTTCCAGATTTGTTGAGCTTCCTCTTCTTTGCTTAGCGCTTTAAATTGTGGGCTTGGAGAGCATACATATTGTTTCTTCATTACGATTCCTATTATGACACCTGTCGATTTTGACTGGTGTCATAATAGGATTGGTGAGAGGGGGGAGCAAGCTACTCAGCTTGAGCTTGTGATCTGGGTAGCAGGTTTCACGCTGTCAATAATGACTAGATATTAAATATTTGAAATGTTAGGTAGCGATTTGATATTTTTTGAACGCTATTTAACCGTATTAATAATTGTTTGCCAGTAGTTATAGTCAATTAATAAGTAGGAGTAGAATCAATTTATTAAATATTGCCTTTCGCTACCCCTTATTGTATCTGTCTTCGGTAGTTTCAGTTCGAAGAGAGTACCTGCTTGTTAATAGCCAAGCGTAGATGCGGGTGCGACCTTCAAACACTCTTCCCAACAACCAGCCCCGCCAAATGAACCAAAACAAAAAATGTCTCCAAGCTTCATTCGAAGTTGGCCACTAATTTGCTGTTAGAGCTGTTTTTGATAGATCCCTTCAGCGTCATCGGCGAGCTCAAAGCCGATGTTGAATAGGTACTCTTTGTGTTCTACGGTTGCCGCTTTTGCGATGAGGGTATTCACTCCACGCTGTTTAATCTCATCGAGCAAAGGGGTCGAGCAAAGGGGTCGGAGCGAATAAGGTCAAACCTTCTTGTAAATCCACAAGTGTAGATACGGCTGCGAGCTTCCAAATCAGGGATGATTTGGCAGAGCTTCCATGGATGGACTTGCAGCGTCTCGCAGAAGCATCTGCATAGCCCCCGCTGGGAAGCGTTAGGTTGCCATGAAAGTACGACTTTCAAACACACAGTCCAACAAATGCTGGATTCCGGCTCAAAAGCTCTGCCGGAAAGACGGTCGTATCAACGAAAATGTAATAGACCTTCATTCGAAGGCTAGCAAACTTTGGGGCAGAAACGAGCTAGCCACACAACCAGAAACACTAAATTCCAAGAGAGACTATTCTTGTAAATCAGCAAGTGTAGATGCAGCTGCGAGCTTCGATTTCAGGGCCAAAAATGTTCCATACATTTTTCGGCATTTCCCACATCCGTGTGGGTCAGATGAAATCGCAGAGCCCACAGGGCCAATTTTATTCCATACAAAATTTGGCATTTCCTCCATCCGTGGAGGTCAGAGTGCTTGCGGCGACTCGCAGAACCTTCTCAAAGAAAAGAGCGCACATACCTCGCCGGACAGGTGTTAAACAAAAATGAAGATACGACCTTCAAACACACTTCCAAGTATCGAAGTAAGCCAAATGAACCAAAGTAAAAATGTATCTAGCTTCATTCGAAGCTAGAGCTGTTTTTGATAGATCCCTTCAGCGTCATCGGCGAGCTCAAAGCCGATGTTGAATAGGTACTCTTTGTGTTCTACGGTTGCCGCTTTTGCGATGAGGGTATTAACCCCACGCTGTTTAATCTCATCGGGGTGTGAGACAAAGTAATAATTTGCCAGTTTGAAGTCTCGATATTGTGGGGTGACATAGTCGAGCAGAATAGAGAGTTCACCCTTGTCATTATTGTTGCCAACTAATACACCGGCAATGCTGTTATCTCTTAGCATATAAAACGCTGTATTGGCCTTTCCGAGCTCACAGAGTGATGTCTGTGTCTCAATATCGGCCAGGTTTTCTGAGATAAAGTGGTCAAAATATTCAGTATTGACAGAGGCGGCAATCAGCTTGAACTGCTCATCGGTTGAATAAAATTTCCATAAATAATATACGTTTATTCCTGCTATACCTAAGTTCATAAACATCGTCGGGTAAGAGTTTATAAGGTAAGCAAAGCCTGCGAAGGCAAGGCAGCCAACTAGGTTGATCAACCTCAGTTTTTTTATTGATGTCATTGTTAGAGAAACGAGGACGATTAACGACGCCAGATAACCAAACCACTCCACCCAATTAAAATCCATTTTCTATCCCTGTATGTTAGCGAACCTACTGGTAGTAACCAAACTGTTAAATACCTGCTAATTATTACTCCGGAATAAAAGCAGGGTCAAGACTCAATTCAAATGACTGCCTTTTCTTAAAGGGTAAACTTTGAATGATTGAATGTAGATGTTACTTATCAGCTTTTGACATTATATTTGCCAGTGTGCCGTCATTTTTCAGTTCAACTAGGGTTTTTGAGAAGAGTAAAGCTAGTCGTTGACCCGTTTTATCTGATTGAAATGCGTAATAAACATTTTGGCGGGACAGTGGTTGTCCAGAATCGTAACTAATATTGTTTTTGCCACTTTGCTTTATTGCTTTGAGACCAGATTTCTCTTCAACTACAAAAACATCAATACGCCCTATATCTAACATTAGTATGTTATTGATATCACTTGGAGCTGTGCTAATCGTAAAAGATGAATTTGCAGTTATTTCTTTTGAATATGGATATCCCAGTGTAATCCCAATATGTTTCCCGGTAAGGTCTGTAATCGATGTGATCAGAGGTTGACCCTGTTTAGTAAATCCAAAATCTTTTTTGATATAAATAGGTTCTGATTTGGATATTTTTTGAGAAACCATGACATCCAGAGCAGGAAAAAAACCATGGAGTTTATTTTCAGCGAAGTAGGTGGTGACTCTTACGGGGGGCATTACTTTTATAATGATATTTACTTTACTACGCTTGGCAATTTCTTTAGTTAACTCAACAAATATCCCAGTGTCTTTATCTTCTACCATTAATGGGATTGGAAATGTTCCAATCGTATAGACTTCATCTTCAGCAAAGCTAACCCCAGTGAAAAAAAATAAAAAACCAAGTAAGAATAGGATATTTTTTTTCATGGGGAACCTAGCGACATTATGTCTATTGTAAAAAAGCTCTGTGTATAGTTTAGTTTAGGTTAGAGCAACAATATAAGAAATCGTTCGAGTGGTCTTGGTCTCACACGTAGCTGTAATGACTCCTTACACGGCGTATATTTTAGGTTTGTGAGCTTGTTCAAAGTCGTTCAATTGTGTCCCCCTGAGTATAATGTATGTCGAAGCTCTAACACTTATTTCCCAAGAAGACTGACTAAACGAGATGCACTGAAACCTAATTTTCACTCTGAATAATCCCGAAATTACTCGACCTCAAGTAAGGAGATAACCCACTTTTGCAGTGGGTCATCATTGTAGCGAGGGTGCCAAGCTGCAATCACATCAAAACTATCGGGTGAATGCTCTAAAGGAATCGTCACTATATCTAGGCCCTTGATGGCTCTTGAAGGTAAAAAGGCAATGGCGTCGGTTGTTTCAAGATACATAGGAACAATAGAGAAGCAGGGGGCTGATACGACAATATTTCTCTTTAATCCAAATTGCGAAAACCAATCATCAATTGAGCCTTTAAAATTTGGCCGTGATGGCGAAGCGATGATTGTTGGATAACTTGCGACTTCAGCCAAAGTGGGCGTCGTTTGTGAGATCGTTTGTGAAATGGTTGAATTTGCTGAGGCCACACAAACATGATGCTCTTCAAATAGCTTGATCATGGGGTAGCTAGCTGGAATGTGATCGGGGCAGGCGATAGCTAAGTTCACTTTACCGCTTATCATTAACTCATGCAGCTTATCAATTTCAAAATCTCTGACGATCAATTTCAAATTTGGTGATTGCTTTCTTAGTTTTGCAATTAATGCTGGTAGCACTATTTGTTGTGCATAGTCGGTAGCTGAGATAACAAAGGTGCCACTGGTTTTTTCAGGAGAGAAGGTGTTTGGCGACAAGAGTAATTTGAAATCAATTAGCAGTTTTTCGACGTTTAACGATAGCTCTTTAGCAAATGGTGTAGGCACAAAGCCATTGGTTTTTCTAACAAATAACCTGTCATCAAACACATCTCGGAGTTTCTTTAAATGCTCACTAACCGCTTGCTGAGTTAAACCGAGTTGGTGTGCTGCTTTAGAGGCATTTTCTTCACGTATTAAGGCTTGAAAAACCCTCAACTGTTTGATGTCTAATCTGTCTAGCTTACTCACAATGACTTTCCCTATGTATCAGTTTCTTCCTTAATGTAACTCATAACCATAAAATATTGTATCACTAACAAATAAGCTTTGTTTCTATTTGTTCAAGACGGTTGTTAAAGTTATTGCATCAAGTTAATTCAACGATTGGAGACAAAAATGAAGACAGTAATTTTAATTGGTGCACTAGGTAAAATGGGTCAGGCAGCGCTAACAGGGCTAGGAGCACACAAGGTTATCACGGCTGGCCGTTCTGGTGATGTAGACCACCTCGTAGATATCACTGACGTACAATCTATTGAGGCACTCTATGACAAAGTGGGGCACTTCGACGCTGTGGTGAATACCGTTGGTTTTTGTGAGTATGCTAATTTTACCGAGATGACAGAAGCCCAGTGGATGACAACTGTTATGAGTAAAATGATGGGGCAGATTAACTTAGTTCGTATTGGTCAGAAGTACATTGCTGAAGCTGGTTCATTTACCTTAATCAGCGGAATTTTAAACGTTAAGCCTATTCCATTCGCCATCGCTGATGCGACAACAAGCGGTGCGATTGACACTTTTGTAAAATGTGTTGCGCTAGAGATGCCAAGAAATACCCGAATTAATGTTGTAAATCCTACAGTCCTTGAAGAGGCTTGGGATGTTTATGGTGAGATGATGCCAGGGTTTGAGCCAGTTTCAGGGAAGCGAGTGGGCAAAGCATTCGAACGTTCTGTTGATGGGTTTCTTACCGGTGAGGTTATTTTTGTCGATGCTTAGCAATTCAGTGTCATAGTTTAAAAGCCAGTAGCTAAACACTGCTGGCTTTTTCATTATGCACTTGGTTAAGTGTTTTCATTCCAAGTTAGTACTCGTTAGGTAAATAATGATTCAATGGATTATCCTTAATCGGTATATCCCAGCTTCTGAGAGCACGCATTCGTCTTGACGAAGTTGGCTGGTGGGTGACTCACTATACCTGTCGTTGGTAAAGGCGCGGTGGAAGTCCCAGTAGCCTTCTGAGTTTTCGACCCATTCTGGAAACTTTTTACCGCATAAATCTATGGTCAATGGACCTTTTCTAAGTTTTTCCATAAGACTTCTCCTGTTTCCCTTTTCACAACTTTATCAAGGGCTTGGTCATTGTAAATGAATGCATGTCAATCTTGAATAATCGAAGTGGAGCAATGAACCCTTTACCCTTGAGGAGACTAAACATAAGGATTAATGATAATGGTTCAATATTGATGGGTCTTATACCAATTGCACTAAGTATTTGACCAATTCAGAGCGACTCAGGCTTTTCAATTCAATGTGCATTGGTGAAGAAATTGTTACTCCCTTTTGAGCCAGTGCAAAGCAGAAGTGGGAAGTCTGAGCCGCTCACGTAGTGCGGCTTTCAAAGCCATTTAAGCTTCGTTGTGGGCTTTCGATATAGAATTACTATTAGCTTCAATCCCCCGCCTCGCTTACAGGGCTCTGAATTCCCGCTGAATGGTCAAACTTTTAATGTAACTGGTATTAGCTGGCTCTAAGTTGAATCTTTAATAAAGCCAGAAGTTAAACATAGGACACTTTAGTCACTTTCACCCTAAGTGTTTTGACTGAAAGGTGGGCTGGGGCTAGCTTTTTTATTGAGTTAAACCTGTTTTAGATGGCTAGCCATTAAGAAATTATGGCACAGCCAATGAGCCCTTAGATACTTGTTACCAGTCTCTATTTTATAAATCATTTAGATAACGCATGACCATTTCATCTTGATTTTCTGGTGTGTCAGTTATAGATAACTGCTCATTAATCATTTTTCCCATCGTTGGGAATGATGAACGATCAATATGGCTCTCCGCTGACCAGAGTTTGGAACGCATAAGCGCTTTAGCACAGTGCAAGAACACTTCGGTTATGGCTATCTCAATGCAAGTTTGAGGTGGATTTGCTTCATCTGAGAACAGCTCCAAATGTTCTCTCGATGTGGAGATTCGAGCCGTGCCGTTGACCCTTAAGGTTTCATCTATGCCGGGGATCAGAAACAGGCAGCCGATGCTGCCTGTCTCTATGATATTGATCAGACTATCGAGGCGATTGTTTCCCTTGGCATCGGGAATTAGTAGGCATGTATCATTGAGTATCTTGATAAAACCAGGCTTACCGCCACGAGGAGAGCAGTCGAGTGTGCCTGATTTCGTATTGGTAGGTTTTCCATAGGTAGAAATAGTGAGAAAGGGTGAGTGCTCAATAAAGTTAATTGAGTGCTTCTCTAGTGCATCAAGTTGTTTATCTTTACTGCGACCTTTAGCTGGGACATAGAGTTGTCTGAGCTGCTCTTGTGATTCTATATACATGGCTATCCTTAATGATGCTTGTAGGCGTTGGCAGATGCTTTGATTTAGATGATATAGCGCTATTAACACCAACTGCTATGCAAAATTAGCATTACCTTATGGGGGTTTTCAAGCTTGGAACTTAATTGGTGAATAAGAGCCCACAAGGAACTTCTTATGAAGTTAGCCGATCTTGTCTCGAAATCACCTGCACGGCACCGCTAGTAATTCGAAATGGCTAATACCAATCGGTATAATACCTATCGACTAGACTCAATAGATGAACAAGAGTCATCCAACTTTATATGTCCTTTATGATGGAGCCTGTCCTCGTTGTCTCAAGGACCGAGATAACTACTTACGTGTAGCGGGGAAGTATGCCACGGGAGTGAACTGGTTCGATATCACAGATCAGGGTGTTCAGCTAAAGGCTTGGGGGATAGATCCGTTTCAGGCACTAACAGAGCTACATGTGATCATTGGCGAGTGTGATGATATTGATAAGCCAATAGTGGTGTCTGAGCTGGATGCATATATCATTTTAATGAGTAGGGTGCCAATGTTGCAGCCATTTGCTTGGTTAATTGGGCGAAAGTGTATCCGGCCGTTATTATCAATCTTGTACCGTAGGGCTGTTTATAGGCGGCTTAAATGCGAAGGAAGGCTAATGTGAATGGTGGCTATAGATGACGATTGCGCTGACTCATATCGCTTTGCACGTTGAGGATGTTTCTGCTTGCGTCGATTTCTATGCTTCATATGCTGGTATGCAAGTTATACATGAGCGTCCTTGCGGTCACAGCTCTGAGCTTTCTCGTAGTAATAACCCTGTTTGGCTTGGTAAAAACAGAATCGTCTGGCTGAGTGAACCGGGGCAAGAGTCACAATTTATTATTGTGCTAATTCCCGGAGGAAGAGAGCATAAACAGCAGATGGATGATTATTCCCATCTCAGTCAATATTAAAACTAGCAAAATAATTCCAGATTGAAAGTCTCGTTCTCCATATTTATCGTTTTGTAATAAGCTAATTATTTTTAACTACATAGCTTATTATTAACCCTTGAATATTAACGTCTTAGGCTGACTTGTCTTTCCCCGGGTTTTCCTTGTGGTTTGATGTGTAGTCACGTGTCTAGTTTGGTTAGACTAACTGATGTATTATCAAACAGGAAACCAGTTTTCGAGGATTTTTATGTTTGAAGCCATGACTGCTCAGAGTCGTTTTGTTCCTGATTTAGATTGTATCGATCTACATAATGAAAGAGTGAGTGAACTCGTGACGATATTATCGCAAGCTATTGGTTTGGCCGAGCAAAAGATAAAAGAGTTCGCCTGGGCGGCGCGGGTTCATGATGTCGGTAAACGATTTATCTCTGAGGATATTAGAAATAAGCCAGGTAAATTAAGCCAGCCTGAGTTCAATAAGATGCAAGCACACTGTGTGGCGGGATATCAGATGCTCTACAGATTAGGTTATGACGAGATCTTTCTGAACACAGCTTTATATCATCACGAAAATTGGGATGGTTCAGGGTATCCTGATGGTTTGAGAGAAGACAATATTCCGTTAGAAGCGCAGGTATGTTCTATATGTGATGTATATGAAGCCCTAAGAGCCACTCGCTGTTATAAAGCCAGTAAGACGCATAAAGAAGCTGTGAAGATAATATTGGCTCTGTTTGGTTCAAAGTTTAACCCAAAGCTTAGGCCATTTTTTGTTAAAGCCCTGCCTGAATTTGAGAAGCTAGAATCCCTGATATTAGCAGATAGCCAAGCTCAGTTAAGCGTTTAGACTCATTCTCTTTAGGGGAATAAAAAAGGTGAAGACGCTGGTCTTCACCTTTTTTAGTGTTAAAGAGAGAATTCTTTAGCTAAGTATTTATTCCCCTTGAGGAACACCAGCTCGGTTGATCAGGAACTGAGTCAATAGCGGTACCGGACGACCTGTAGATCCCTTGTTCGCGCCACTGTTCCAAGCCGTACCAGCCACATCTAAGTGTGCCCAGTTGTACTTTTTAGTGAAGCGAGACAGGAAACAAGCCGCGGTGATAGCACCGCCAGCACGACCACCAAGGTTGGTCATATCTGCAAACGGGCTTTCAAGATGTTCTTGATACACATCCCATAAAGGCAGGCGCCATGCACGATCGCCACTTTGCTCGCCCGCATTTAATAGTTCATGTGCGAGTGGGTTATGACCCGAGAATAGACCTGAAGCATGCTTACCCAGTGCAATAACACATGCACCTGTCAATGTGGCGGTATCGACAACTAACTCAGGGTCGAAACGCTCAACATAAGTGAGTACGTCACACAGTACCAAGCGACCTTCTGCATCAGTGTTTAATACTTCAACAGTTTGGCCAGACATCGTCGTGAGTATGTCTCCTGGGCGGTATGCATTGCTTGAAGGCATATTTTCACAGCCTGCAAGAATGCCGATGACATTGATAGGTAGCTTCATGTCACATAGGGCTTTCATTGCACCGATAACACCGGCGGCTCCACCCATGTCGTACTTCATCTCATCCATGGCTTCGCCAGGCTTAAGAGAGATACCACCTGAATCAAATGTCAGACCTTTACCGACAAGCACAATTGGCTTTTCTGTATTATCTACAGCGCCCTTGTACTCCATCACAGTCATCACAGATTCGTTATCACTACCCCGGCCAACTGCTAGGTATGAGTTCATTCCCAGTTTTGCCATCTGTTCTTCGCCAACCGTTGTTACCGTTAGCTCTTCACAAACTTCACCCATCTGGCGTGCTTGAGAAGCTAGATAAGCTGGGTTACAGATGTTTGGCGGCATATTTGCCACGTCACGACAAAGGCGCATGCCAGCAGATACGGCCATACCATGCTCGATTGCGCGTTCACCCACGGCCAGTTCACGGCGTGTTGGTACATTGAAAACTAGCTTGCGTAGCGGACGGCGAGTCTCATCTTTGCTTGTTTTTAACGCGTCAAAACTGTAAAGACTGTTTTGTGTCGTTTCAACGGCTTCACGTACTTTCCAATATGTGTCGCGGCCTTTAACGTGCAGTTCAGTCAGGAAGCAAACGGCTTCCATTGATCCTGTCTCATTAAGTGTCTTGATGGTTTTAGTGATAATTTGCTTGTATTGACGCTCATCGAGTTCGCGTTCCTTACCACAACCGACCAACAGAACGCGCTCACTGAGAACGTTAGGCACATGATGCAAGAGTAGCATCTGACCTGGCTTACCTTCTAAGTCCCCGCGACGAAGTAAGTTACTGATATAGCCTTCACTAATTTTATCGAGCTGCTCAGCAATACCCGAAAGGCGTCTTGGTTCATATACGCCAACCACTATGCAGGCCGAACGCTGTTTTTCCGGACTGCCGCTCTTAACGCTAAACTCCATGAGCTCTCCTAGATTCTTAAAGACAAATTTTATTATTTATTAGATAATGTCTGCTTGTGCCCAAAAACGGGCCTAAATTTGGTACTTTAGAGTTTGTTTTTAGGTGTTTTTATACCATATTTAGTTAATAAATGGTTACAAAACTACCAAAAGTAGACAGTCTACATGAAAGTTAGTCTGACACCAGCATAATTATAAGTTTAGGGACCGGATCCAGCCTGTGATTGTATTTAGATATTTGATTCGAGAAGTTTTCAAGGCCCAAATAGCCGTACTTTTAGTACTTTTAGCTATTTTTATTAGCCAACATTTTGTTCGAGTACTCGCAGACGCCTCTGACGGTGAGTTTCCTGCTGCGTTAGTCCTGACACTATTAGGACTCAATCTGCCTGAACTTACTGTTCTGGTCTTACCCTTGAGCCTATTTCTGGGGATTCTACTCGCCCATGGCCGTATGTATGCGGACAGTGAAATGGTGATTTTTCATGGTGTAGGAGTCAGTGAGTGGTATATCACTCGAGTGACCTTGTTACTGGCTATCGGGAATATGATATTTACCCTTATGTTGTCAGTTTATGTCACTCCTTGGGCAGAAGAGAAGCAGAATCAGGTACTCGAGCATGCTCAGTCTGAAGCGGGATTGGCCGCTATCACTCAGGGACGATTTCAGACCAGCCCCAACGGTAGAGCTGTATTATTTGTTGAACGTATTGGTCGTGATAATCAGCTTAATAAAGTCTTTGTGGCCCAATTACCCGATCCAGAAGATGAATCGGGGATCAGTAATATTGTCGTTGCCCAGGGGGGCAAAGTCATCGAAGATGATACCGGTGGACAACGTCTTCAACTGAGTGATGGTGTGCAGTATCAGGCTACGCCTAAGCAAGTTGATTTTCAGATAATCGAATTTGGCGGTTATCAGATGCAGATAAAAGATCAGGAGGTCGATGAGCGTCGACGCAAACTTTCTGCGTTACCTGTTGATGAGCTGATGGAACTTGATGGTCCGGCAGCTACGGCTGAGTTCCATTGGCGTCTGGCCATTCCTTTGGCTATTCCCTTGATGACATTGATTGCTGTACCTATGGCAAGGGTTAATGTGCGTCAGGGCAAGTTTGCTAAAATGTTCCCGGCGATACTACTTTATCTTGGTTACTTCGGCTTAATGGTTGCTGGGCGTAAAGCCCTGGAAGATGGTGTGATACCTGAGTATCTAGGGATGTGGTGGATACATGGCTCCGCACTCTTAATTGGCATCTTACTTTTAGGCAAAGAGCGCCCTGCCGGCGCTAAGCTATCAGGCATATTTAAGCGCAAGAGGGTTGCAGCGTGAAAATATTAGACCTATATATTGCACGAACTTTAGTAAGCACCTCGGCGCTTTGTTTGCTTATTCTGACGGGTTTATCAGGCATTATTAAATGGGTCGATCAGCTTAGAGTCGTGGGGCGTGGTAGCTATACTATGCTCGATGCTGGCATCTATGTACTGTTTCTAATTCCTCGTGATATTGAGATGTTTTTCCCTATGGCGGTGCTACTTGGTGCCTTAATTGGTATGGGGATGCTGGCGTCTAATTCTGAGTTAGTGGTGATGCAATCTTCGGGGCTATCTCGCTTTCAGATCACCATTTCAGCGATGAAAACCGCGGTCCCCTTGATGCTGATTATTATGGCATTAGGAGAGTGGGGCGCTCCTGCTGCAGAAAGACGAGCTAATGAGTTGCAGGCTTTCAAAGTATCAGGAGGCAGCCTTATCAAGTCTAGTCGGGGGATTTGGGCTAAAGATGGCGATCTGTTCGTCAACATTGGTGAAGTTGAAAACATTAATAGCTTAAAAAATATTACCCTGTATGAGTTTGATAATACCTTAACCTTAGTTAAAACTATCCATGCCGAGCGTGGCATCTATTCTAATGACCATTGGCGTTTAATTGATGTTAGGCAAACAGATCTGACACCCGATAAGGTGACATTAACGGATACGACCCTATATCGCTGGGAGTCGACACTTACGCCAGATAAGCTGAGTGTGGTGTCGGTGAAACCTGAATCTTTATCAATTCAAGGATTAATAGGCTATCTGGATTACCTGAAAGCCAATAATCAAGACTCTGGTCGTTATGAACTGGCACTATGGCGAAAAGTGATGCAACCTATCACCGTCGCCGTAATGATGCTGGTAGCATTATCATTTGTATTTGGCCCACTGAGAACAGTGACTATGGGCGCTCGGGTATTGCTTGGAGTGATAGCGGGTTTCACCTTCTACATTAGCAGTGAAATATTTGGCCCATTGACGCTGGTGTATGGTCTACCCGCTTTTATCGGTGCCATGATGCCTGCTTTAATCTTCAGTATTATCGCAATCTACTTTATTAGAAAATAGACTTTGAGTTCCTAGGGCCTAGTTCCTAGTTTCTAGGGGTTAGTTCCTAGTTCCTAGATGTGCAAATGATATGACCCCCTAAAAGTGGACACCTTATATAAGCGATAAGGTGCCATGAAAATATTAACTCGTAAGACCCACACAGCAGCCTTCAAATTGGCTGCTGTTCAACAATCCTTAAACTCTCCCGATACAGTAAAGGCTTTAGCTGGTAAATTAGGTATCCATCCCGCTTTGCTCAGTAAATGGAGAGCTCAATTGACGTCGAAGAAACACACTTCTAAACCTATTAAAAATGTCGGTCCTAATAAGGGGCTAGCTGAACTTGAACGTGAAAACCGTGGGCTAAAAAAACGATTAGAGCGTGCAGAGTTGGAGAACGATATCTTAAAAAAGGCGAAGGAGTTCTTCGACAAACACCAGGGATAAAGTTTCAGTTTATCCAAGGTTATTGCTCAACTCGAAGAACGATAAAATTGCTCTGTGATATTTTTGGTGTATCTCGCTCAGGCTATTACAGCTGGCTTGTTCGTAAGCCTTCTCAACGCGATAAAGATAACGAAGTACTGTCTGACTTTCTCAAAGAAAAGATAGCTGAGCACAGGAGCATAGCGGGTTATAGGAAGTTATGGCTGGATGCTGTAGCTAATGGTTTCGATTGTAATAAAAAGCGAGTACAAAGCTTGTTACAGGTGTTTGATTACAGGTCTAAAGCATGTAAAAGGAAGTTCGGTGTAGTGAAGCCTAGGTTGATTGAAACAAGAGCGCCGAATTACTTAAACAGAGAGTTTGAAGTAGCTAAACCTAATACTGTTTGGGTATCAGATATTACACAAATTAGGTGCAAAGAGGGCTGGCAGTATCTATGTGTCATCATCGATTTGTACTCACGTAAAGTGGTGGGCTGGGCAACGAGCTACATAAATTCGAGCGAACTGGTGATGAAGTCACTCAAACAAGCTTGGGTAGAACGAAGGCCAAATGGGAGTGAGCTGATGTTTCACTCTGACCAGGGGGCTCAATACAGAAGCTTTGAAGTACTTAAGTGGCTAACGAAGCGTAAGGTCACAGTGAGTATGTCGAGAAAGGGGAATTGCTGGGATAATGCTTGCTCAGAAAGCTTTTTTGCTCAGTTAAAGAAAGAATGGTTCTCTAACTTAGAAGAGCTAAGCAGAAAAGAAATGACAACACAGTGTCGATTTTATATCGATGATTATTATAATATGGTGAGAAGACATGGGACTCTAAATGGAGTGAGTCCCATAGTATTTGAATCAAGAATTTAAACCCTGTGTCCACTTTACTGGGGTCATATCAAAAAGAGGAAGGGTTTCGAGCTAGAAGTTGCGAGCTACGAGCTAACTTTCTCGTTTTAGCTCGCACCTTGTGACTTTCTTTGCTGTTAAAAAGCTCGAGACTGAATTAAACGCCGCGCCAGTTGCGCATCTGGTTGGCTTCTTTTGAGAGTACAACAACTTCTGAGCGGGTCATCATATCTTGCAGTGCGAGCTTATCGCCATTGATCAATATCCACAGGTTGCCAATCCCTAGTAGAGACCAAACGAGTCTGGCGCCAGCGGTTATCATGCTGAGACTCTGACCATTGGGATGTTGAATTTTCAACTTCCAGGCTCTCATGCCGAGAGTCTGACCACCATAGCTCCAGAAAGAGATATAAAACAGACCGACACACAGCGCAATCCAGAATTGGTAGATCCCCTTATACAAGGAATTACCATTGAGAAGATCGGATACGTGTTCATAATTTCCCATCTCCACCATGCCCGAGGAGGTGAGTGCGGTGAAAATGCCAAATCCAATCGCACCAGCAATCATATAGACAGCAACAGCGAGTAACAGATCATAAACAATGGCACCACAGCGACGAAAGAATCCGGCACGAGGAAAGTTAGCATGTTCGCTGTTTGGCATTGAGCTTTCAGTCATTTTAGGGGCTCTCTAGCATTGAGATAATGTTCACTGATATCGATTGATATAGACTGTACAGTCGACGATAAAGGTGGCACTCGGTTACTTGTTCTTAGGATCATCTTTAATGTAATAGATGTCACGAAATCCCATACGAGCAAATTCTTTATCTCTAAAGTCTCTGACAGCTGCAGAGCCTTTCGAAGTCATCGCTACTTGTTGCTCCATCATATGGTAGCTGGTCAGATCGACGCCTTCTGCGGCGGCAATCGCCTCATGAATATCGTGATGTTTATCATAAGCAAAATTGATCTCTTTCGCTTGCTTCTTATATGTATAGGTGACTCGTACTGCCATAATTTTCTCTACTGATTCTTTATCTAATATGTGATGTGTTAATTAAAGTAAATGCTAATCTGTCTGGATATCGAGCACCATGTAGCATGCATCTGCTGTGTAGCTCTGTAAGTTTTTGTCGATGACTTTTTCAACAAAACCTTGCTTTTCCCAGTAGCTACTGGCGCCTTGAACGGCAACTAATGAGAGCGTTTGGTACATAAATTGTTGTGCGAGCCCAATAAGCTTTTCAAGTGCAGCTTGTCCAGCCCCTTTGCCCTGAGCCTTGGCCGATAACGCAATATCATGCAGATATAAAGTGTCGGCTTGCTCCACTTTGGTTATCACTTGCTCCAGTGAAGGAGGGCTACCTAGTTGCCACGGATGAGCTAAACAATAGCCGACAACCTGATTATCGGCCTCTATGACGAAGCAGCTCATAGAAGAGACCTGCCATTTGCTTTGTAAGGTCTGCAAAGATTCAGGTTCGATTTCAGGATAGCATTCCTCTTGAATCAATAGGATGGCTGTCCAATCATTATCTGTGATACTTCTCAGTTGCATAACTTCGTCCTAGCTGCGCTATTTCGTGGCCGTATGATACGTTATTTCAGATATCTTTGCTCTAGATGACGCCTAAAGAATTTAGGGTTTAATGTTTCGCCGGTAGCATGCTTAACCAGTTCATCGGTCGTTAATAGGCTGCCTTGAGACCAGATATTCTTATCTAGCCAGTCAAATACCAGCTCAATCTTACCTTGAGCCAGCAGATCATCGACCGAACCAAGACTGGCTTCCATGGAATATCTGAACTGAGCAGCATACATGGCACCTAAGGTGTAACTAGGAAAGTAGCCTAATTCACCTACCGCCCAGTGTATATCTTGCATGCAGCCGTTACGGTAATCATCTTGGATATCGATACCGAGTAAAGATTGCATCTGCTGTGTCCAAAAGTCGGGGAGATCGGCGACGCTAAGGCTACCGTCAACTAGACCCTTCTCGGCTTCGAAGCGCAAGAGTATATGGCAAGGGTAAGTCACTTCGTCGGCATCGACTCTGATGAGACCTGGTTTGACTCGGGTGTAGATTTGGCTTAAATCTTCGATACTAAGCTGACTGCCTAAATGCTGCTGTAATTTAGGTTGGATTTGAGTCAGAAACCCTTTACCTCGGCCCAGTTGCATCTCACAAAATAGGCTCTGGCTTTCATGTATCGCCATAGATCGATGGCCACCGGCGGGTTGTCCGCGCCACTCTTTTGGTAAGCCTTGCTCATATCTGGCATGGCCAGTTTCATGGACTATCCCCATTAAACCGCTGGTAAAGTCAGCTTCATCGTATCGTGTGGTTAAACGAATATCTCCAGGAACACCACCACAAAAAGGATGACTACTGACATCTAAACGACCTTGATTAAAATCGAAGCCGAGATACTTCATCACATCGCGCCCTAACGCTTCTTGAGTGTGGGCCGAATACTTAGCCAAGGCTATTGGCTGAACATTTTTTTGCTGGCCTTGTACTGTTTCTATCAAGCCGGGTAACCAAGATTTTAGATCGCCAAATAGCAGTTCTAATCGGGCAGTGGTCATGCCTGGTTCAAATTTATTCAGTAAGGCATCGTAGGGTGAAAGGTCTTGAGCCTGTGCGCGGATCGAGGCTTCCTCTCTGACGAGTTTCATTAAGGCTTCTAGGTTAGGCTTAAATCCTTGCCAATCATTGTTTTTACGCTGATCTCGCCAAGCGTGTTCGCAACGGTATGCTAGTTGTGTCTTAGCTTGAACTAAGTCTGCAGGCACCACATTGGCTTGCATAAACTGATAGCGGATCTCTCTGAGATTGGAGATCTGATGGCTGTTGAGTAACTCTTCTTCCGCTTGCTCAATACTGGTTTCAATAAAGGGTTCTGTCTTTAACTCATGGATATGACGAGCCAGTTCTGCCATAGCTGCACCGCGGCTTTCGCTACCACCTAATGGCATCATAGTGGCCTGATCCCAATCACCTAAAGCGCTGAGATGCTCGAAGTGAGCTATCTTCTGGAAGTGTTCGGTTAAACTATGATAATGCGGCGTGTTTTTTGAGTGGGTCATAACATCTCGTCAGCAGTTTTATCTTTGATCCTATCTTATACCAATTCCATTAAACATATGATCAATTCAGAGCTTTCTCAGGGCTTTAAATTCAAGGCGCATTGTTGATGAATGGTTATTCCCTTTAGAGTTAATACAAGCTCCAATCTTCAATGCCGCTTAACCATAAATGAAAGCTTGATCTGTTTGTTAATGTTAATAAGGTTTCCATATTGAATTGGCTTTGCTATATTTTATAGAATATATGAATTGGTATTGTGGACAAGGCTGTTCACTCATCACATTTAGTTTCAATAAAATGGATGCTGTAATACACATGGAGGCGACTATGGTGGAGTTTCTGCTCACCCAAGCTAATTTACCTTTTACTCTTTCTCTTTTCTTTGTACTCATGCTCGGCGTATTTGAAGCACTCTCCTTGTGTATCGGTTACAGCCTAGTTGGTGCGCTTGATGATTGGGCGCCCATCGATATTGATGCAGACAGCGCCACAGGCTTAACGGGTGTTGCCGGATGGCTCTGCTTAAATCGGTTACCCTTACTTATCTGGTTCGTACTGGTATTAATTAGTTTCTCTGTTGCCGGATACACGGCTAATTATTTGTCGCTGATATTTAACCGCGAGTTACTTCCCCAGAGTGCAACCTTGCCCATCGCTCTTTTCATTACAGCAGTTTCTTGTCGTTATCTTGGTGCTGCAATTGCCAGAATATTACCTAAGAATGAGTCCAGTGCTATCTCTATTGACGGTCTGCTTGGCAGTGTCGGAACTGTGACCATAGGTTGTGCAATTAAAGGCAATCCAAGTGAAGCCCTAGTACAAGATCAGTACCACCAAAAGCACTATGTGCTGGTTGAACCTGAGTCGGCCGGTATCGAATTCAATAGTGGCACCCAGGTTGTACTGCTTAAACGAGAAGGTACTGTGTGGTCTGCTGCCCGTTTTGACTCTTAATCATCTGGCTCAATGCATGTGCTAATTGACGTAAATAATAACAAATTGTAGTAATAAAGATCGCTTTCGGTCGTAATTTTAAGGGAAGTAAAATGGATCAGATTCAAGAGATAGGCTCAGGTTTTGGCGGTAGTTTTGTGCTACTAGTTGTAGGTTCAGCCTTACTCGGTATGTTGGTTATCGGGCTCATTTTTGCCAAGCTATATCGCAGAGCCTCGAAAGAGACAGCCTTTGTTCGTACGGGATTTGGTGGCGAAAAAATAGTTAAAGACGGTGGAGCCATAGTATTGCCTGTGCTGCATGAAACTATTTCCGTCAATATGAATACCCTTCGCATCGAAGTTGAGAAGATGCAGAAAGATGCACTAATCACTAAAGACAGAATGCGTGTTGATGTGAAAGCCGATTTTTATCTGCGTGTTGCGCCTACTGCTGATGGGATCTCGATGGCGGCTCAAACCTTAGGTTCTAGAACGACTCGAGTCGAAGAAGTGAAGAAGCTGATGGAGTCAAAGTTTGTCGATGTATTGCGCGCTGTCGCAGCAGAGATGAGCATGACAGAGATGCATGAGCAGAGAGCTGACTTCGTTCAGCGTGTACAGAACAATGTCGCCAATGATTTGGAGAAGAACGGCTTAGAGCTGGAGTCTGTGTCTTTGACTGGGTTTGATCAGACTGATCTGCAGTATTTTAATGAAAATAATGCCTTCGACGCCGAAGGTCGTGCTCGACTTGCTAAGATTATCGAAGAAAAGCGCAAAGAAACTAACGATATTGAACAAGAGAACCGCATTAAGATCGAGCTGCGAAACCTAGAAGCTGAGAAAGAATCTCTTGAGATTGAGCAGTCGGAAGAGGAAGCTAGACTGATCCAGCAGCAGGCGCTTGAATTTAAACGTGCGGAGCAAAAAGCTGAAATTCTGAAGAAGCAAGAGCAGAAGACTCGTGAAGAGCGTGAGGCTGAAATTGCTAGAGAGCGTGCAGTAGAAACTGCAGAGATTGAGAAGACTAAAGATATTGAGACCCGTGAAATAGAGAAGTGTAAAGCGATTGAACAGTCTCGAATTCAGCAACAAAGAGACATAGAGGTTGCTGAGCAGGAGAAGCAGATTGCCGTCGCAGTTAAATCGGAAGAAGAATCAGCAGCCAGAGCTAAAGCGGCTGAAGCGGAGAAGATTAAGGTAGAGAAAGAGGAAGCGGTGATCACCACGCGTCAGGTTGCAGAAGCTAACCGTCGTAAGGAGATCGAAGTTATCGATGCACGTAAAGAAGCTGAGAGAGAAGCGGTGGGGGTCACGGTTGAAGCTGAAGCCGAGAAGCGTGCAGCTGAAGATAGGTCCAGTGCAATATTGACCGAGGCGAGAGCTGCTGCGGATGCGAAGAAACTAAAGGCTGAAGCTGATGAAAAGGTGTATGCGGTAGAAGCTGCAGGTAAGCAGGCGCTGCATGAAGCTGAAAACGTACTAAGCGATGAGCAAATTGAGCTGCAACGTGCGATGGCGATTTTAGCTGCATTACCTGAAGTGGTTAAACAATCTGTTAAGCCTTTAGAAAATATTGAAGGTATTAAAATATTACAGGGCTACGGCGCTGGCGGCAATGGAATGTCCCAAGATGGGGCTGTTATGGCTCAAACTGGTCAGGCGGGCATTGCTGAGCAAGTCACTAATGCAGCATTAAATTATCGTGCTAACGCACCTGTGGTCGATGCCATGTTACAAGAGCTAGGACTGGTAGATGCCGATAAGGGCAGTTTAAACGATCTCTTAACTGGCAAGAGTCCATTAACAGCTAATGCAATTTCAGCAATCCAGTCAGACAGTGCTAAGAGTAAGCTAAATGGTAATAGCCACTTTGGGGAAAGTCATTTAGGTGAAGAGCTTCAAGAGCAGTAATAAGCCAATAAGTCATACGGTATAAAGTTAATAAAAAAGCACCTTAAAGGTGCTTTTTTATATAACTCAATGCTTTCTCGCTTTAGCTAACCAGCAAGGCCATCTCTGCTTGCTGATTGTTAGGGCATAGCTTATACGCTTTATGGTGTTTGATCAGGCTGGCTTTCTTATCGCCTTGGCTGAGTAACAGACCATGTTTAGCGGCTATCTGTGCTAACTCTTGCTCATTACTACGAACATAAAGAGTGATTGATTTTGATAGATTATCACCCTTAATGTGTCCTTCATACTGCTCATCAGAGATGACTAAGCTGTTTTGACCATTGCTGTCGAGTTTGAGCTTAGTGGTGACTTCACTGTCTACAATGACTAACCAGTTATTGTCATTTAGTTCTAGCAACATGGCATTGAGCGACGCGCCAATAGCTTGGTTTTCTTCTGCTGCCTGATATTGGCTGCTGATACGTTGCAATAGAGAAGCCAGCTGAGCATTTGCGCCCATGCTTCTTCCATCTCTAACCCACTTGCTCAGCTCTTTGGCGATCAGCTTAGAGAAACGACGCTCCTTTAACGCTTGTGCCATCCAATTGCAGAGGAAATGGCTTTCAGCATCTGCCGTTTTGACGACATTTTTACTTTGGCTGCGTGTTTCTAATGCTGCAAGACCCGCTTGAGCAAATTCGATGATAGCCTGATTGTAAGTGGCCATAAATCTATTCCCTTATCAGTTAGCGGATCTTCTTGATTTTAGTTGCTGGTCTGTTTGAGGTGTTTTTTACTTTAACACGGCGACCTTGCATGTTTCTTTCGCCCACGATCTGTGCACCAACATTGTCTTCGCGTTGCTGTTTCTTAGCAAAGCTACGACGTTTTTGAAGCTGTTTGATCAGCATGTCACGACTACCGACTTCATAACCTGGGATTGTGATACGGCTGATTTTTTTTCCTATCAGCTTTTCGATATCATATAGCGTGCGTTCTTCTTCGCGGCTCACTAATGAGATGGCCACACCTGACTTACCAGCACGTCCAGTACGTCCGATACGGTGAACGTAATCTTCTGCCAGGAAAGGTAGATCATAGTTAACCACATACTCAAGATTTTGAATGTCCAGACCACGGGCTGCTACTTCAGTAGCGACTAAGGCACGAACTTTACCCTCTTTAAATTCACGTAGCGCACGGCGGCGATTGCCTTGTGCTTTCTCGCCATGAACCACAGATGCAGAAATGCCATCTAGGTTAAGTTCTTTAACGAGTTTATCAGCAGCGTCGCGTGTGGCGGTAAAGACTAAAACCTGTTGCCAATTCTTCTTACCAATAAGCTCTGATAATAGTTCACGCTTACGGCGTTGCTCAACGGGGTAGACAACTTGGCTGACGGTATCAGCAGTACTGTTTTGGCTGTCAACGGCGATAAGCTTAGGCTTTACTAACATATCGTTGGCAAGCTTTTTCACTGCGCTTGAGAAGGTGGCAGAGAAAAGTAAATTTTGACGATTCTTGTTAACGGCCTGCATGATTTTCTGGATATCGCTGATAAAGCCCATATCGAGCATACGATCGGCTTCATCTAGCACCATAAAATCAACATTTGAGAGGTTCAAGTTACAGGCTTGAAGATGCTCTAGCAGACGACCTGGGGTAGCGACGATAATATCTGCACCGCGTTTAATCTTCTGCGCTTGGCTTTCTAGCTTAACACCACCGTAGATAGTCAGTACTGAGACGTCCATATACTTACTGTAATCGTTAATGTTATCAGCGATCTGCGAGGCAAGTTCGCGTGTGGGCGTTAGGATAAGTGCTCGCGTATTAGATCTTTGTGTTTCAGCCGGGTTATCGAACATCTTTTGCAAAATAGGTAACGCGAAAGCCGCGGTTTTACCTGTTCCGGTCTGGGCGCTGGCTAAAACATCTTGGCCACGGCGAATGGCTGGAATAGCTTCTTGTTGGACGGGGGTCATTTTTTGATAACCGCATTCAGAGATCGCACGCAAAATCTCAGGAGCAAAACTAAAAGATTCAAATCTCATCTTGGGGCCTCTATTTAACTAATTCATTTACCTGGCTAGATGCAGGTATGTCCACTATCCGTTAGGCATTTATTGCCTTTCCGCTAATAAATTAGCGGCGGCGGAGTATAGCAAGTTCACGCTGGTTTTAACAGCATATCATTTTACAGGGAGTGAAATGAATCATACTTGGCTAACACTAGTCCTAATGGCTGATTATTTATGATTATTGTGGAGATTAAACGTCGTCATTTGACAGTATGGAACTGTGGTCTAGGCTTTATTGGACTCATACACATCCTGTTAAATACAAGTTTATATCTAAGTTTGTATTCAATGAGATTGGTATTATGCATGGAGGCAATATGAGACTTTATCTGTGTTATTTATCAAGGAAGATCAGCGTTATTCTGAGTGAGATTTCTTCATTCGCTATTCGTATACTTCTTGCCTGTCGTCAGGCTTTCTCTCGTCACCTTTCTTGGTTCACTTTTATTTTATTAGAGAACCAATATGTCTATTAATGTACTCGTTATCGATGATTCTCTCGCATACTGCCGTGTGTTAAGCGAACACTTAATGCAGCTGAATGTTAATCGTGTGGAATATTGTACTGATGGCGCATCAGCGGTAAAAATTTTGACTCGATATGCACAAGATTATCAGGTGGTGGTTGTAGATCTACATATGCCAAATATTGATGGCATTGAGCTCTTAATGCAGCTTAATGACATAGGTTATCGAGGAGGGGTAATTATAGCTTCGGCGATGGAGAGCAGGATTATTGAAGCTGCCTCACAGGTCGTGATTAATTCAAAGTTGCGTCTGTTAGGGGCGTTAACGAAGCCAGTTACCACTAAGCAACTTAAGTTGTGCATCGAACGATTATTTATGATGGACCCGCAGTTGGTGAAGAAGCCTGCACCTATCTCACTCGATGAGTTACGCGAGGCCTTGAATAACGATAGGGTCATTCCTTATTTTCAACCACAGATGGATGCAGTGACTGGCAATGTTGTTGGATTTGAAGTCTTATGCCGTATTCAGCTAGGCAATCAATTGCAGCTGCTTTCTCCAGAACGTTTTCTTGAACTAGCGGAATCAAATCAGTTAATCGATGAATTGACCGATAACTTGCTTGAAAAAGCGATGTCACAGTGGAAGATTATTTGCCAAGATGATGCTTATCTCGATAGTAGTCTTTCTATCAACTTGAGTCCAAGCCAGCTTACTGAAATGAGTTGGCCTAATCGCTTACGTAAGTATTGTGATGATAACCAAATAGACGCCGCTAAACTCACTATCGAGATCACCGAGAATCAAGCCTTGAGTGAGCAGAGCCAATATTCGAATATCAGTCGGCTGAGGCTAAATGATTTTGGTGTAGCGATCGATGACTTTGGTACGGGGTACACTAACCTGACTCAGCTTTGCTGCTTACCTATCAGTGAGCTGAAATTAGACATGAGTTTTGTCAGAGGGATCCATCATGACCCATTAGCTCAGACTATTTTGCAATCTTTGCAAGATATCAGCCGAAAGCTGGGTATTAAGTTAGTCGCTGAAGGGGTAGAAGATCTCAGGGATCTAAATTATCTGGAGAAATTTGAAAATTTACGTTTACAAGGTTATTTAATTTGCCGGCCTAAACCTTTTTCAGAGTTGATTCGTTGGCTTAAAGCCCATAAGAAAGTCGGTCAGACGAACACTGAGGCGGCCATTGAAACCAGCTCTGAGCCAAACAATGTTATCTCGGCTGAATTCTCCCAAGAGCGGTTATCAAATTATACGATCTAGTGATATCGATTGGTATTAATTGAAAGTTTACTAAAGAAAAAGCAGGCATTTATAGCCTGCTTTTTTGGTTTATACCGAATAGCCTAAGTTAGATGGCCTTGGTGGCATTTTCGAGCCAAGCCAATTCTGTACCTTGCATCAAGGGAGATAACGTCTGGTAAACCTGCTGGTGATAATCATTAAACCATTTTAATTCGGTATCGGTTAACAGATCCTTGTCGATAAGACGGGAATCCATAGGAATAAAGGTAAGGGCTTCAAACTCAAATATCTCACGCTCGGCATTTGCCAAAGCTTGACATGGTCGTACTGCGATAAGGTTTTCGAGACGAATACCAAACTCATCTGCGCGATAGTAACCAGGTTCATTAGAAACAACCATTCCAGGAAGTAACGCAACGTCGTTACTATTTTTAGCTATCCGTTGAGGGCCCTCATGGACGCTGAGGAAGTGCCCTACACCATGACCGGTACCGTGATCATAATCGAAGCCATGTTGCCAAAGGTGCTGGCGAGCGAAAGCATCGAGCTGTTGTCCCGTTGTGCCACGTGGAAATCTGGCTTGATCTAAGGCGATATGCCCCTTAAGCACTAAGGTGACCATCTTCTTATGTTCCTGGGTGACTTCACCTATCGCTATGGTGCGGGTGACATCGGTTGTGCCGTCGAGATATTGTGCGCCAGAGTCAACCAGATAGAGGCTGTTATTGGTCATGGTCGCAGGGATACCATTGTTGTGATTGTAGTGACACATAGCGGCGTTGGCGCCAACAGCCGATATGGTATCGAAACTTGGTTCTTGATAGAGGCTGTCTTTAAGACGGAAACTCTCGAGTTTGTCGGCCAGTACTGCTTCATCATGAAAACGGCTCGCTGCAACTTCTGCATCTAACCAAGATAAAAATCGAGTCACTGCGGCTCCATCGCGTATATGACAGGCACGCATGCCATCTAACTCAGTGTCATTCTTTTGTGCTTTTGACAGTGAAACTGGATCGAAGCCTGCGATTAATGTGGCTCCTGCTTGTTTCGCTGTTAGCTGTGTCCAGGCATTACTGCTGTTTGGATCGGCCAGTAGTTTAACTCCGCTAAGTTCACCCAGTGCATCTTTAAGCGCTATCTCGGCTTTAAAATTGACACCAGACCCGACATGATCGGATATCCCCACTGGCAGCTTTTCAATATCAGTAAAGAGGGTCATGTCGCCATTGCTTGATAAGAGCGCTGCGCCGAGAATAACGGGTAATCTTGGGACATCATTACCACGAATGTTGAGTAGCCAACAAAAAGAATCCAAGGAGGTTATAAGCGCCATATCGGCACCTGTTTTAGCCACCAAGGCGCCTATCTCTTTACGTTTTAGTTGGCTCGTTTTACCCGCTCGCTTCTCATCGAATAGAATAGCTGGTGCGGTTGAAATTAACGGTCTGTCTTGCCAATGCAGATCGATGGGGTTTTCATCTACAGCCACTAGAGACATTCGTGACTGAGTTAATTGGCTATCAGCTGTTTTTTGCCAGCTTAATGGATGTAGACGTGGATCGTAACCAACTCGTGCATTAGCCGTTAAGGTTTCTGTTAGCCATTGGATTTGTGGGGTATCGCTTAGGCTCATGTACTGAAATAACTCACCATCAACCTGTAGTTTAACTTGTACCGTGTAACGACCATCAACAAAAATTGCCGCACTGTCTTTGAGCACGATGATCATGCCTGCCGAGCCTGTGAATTGACTGATCCATTCCATACGTTCATTTCGCGCAGGAACATATTCGCCTAAGTATTCATCGGCACGTGGGATGATAAAAGCATCGAGGTTGGCTTTGGCCATCTCTGAGCGGACGGCGCTGAGACGAGCAGCAATAGATTGAGGCATAAATACTCCGGTGATTTCTGACTCTACGCTTCCATATAAATGGTATGCAGTTGAGCAGAATTACTCTTATTGATTATTTGGGGATAAGCGAGCGATTATCGCAGTTGCTGCGAGTTGTGGGAAGTCAAAGTGCTGGTTAAACTCCCAAATTGGTAAGAGATGTAAACTTTGAAACATAATATCTGTTACAACTGTTGTTAAATCAATTAGATTATTAGCTGCTAATCAGTATCAATGTTTGCTTTAACGGAATGAAATAATGGAAACAGCAAGAATGCCGTTTAATGTGTGGGTGCTTACCTTAGCGCAGGCTTTTGCCATGAGCGCCGCACCTATGATGATGTTACTGGGCGGGATCATCGGTGCCGAACTCGCTCCTAGCCCCATTTTAGCGACTCTGCCCATAGCATCTATGGTGGTCGGTGTTGCCATCTCAATTTTACCTGTGACTCAATTAATGCGCCGTTTTGGTCGAAAGAAAGTGTTTATTGGTGGATCGGTACTGGCGGGAGTGGCTGGGTTGGTTGCGGCCTATGCGGCTCAGGAACACAATTTTATACTTTTTTGTTTCAGCGGCACTCTTCTGGGTTCTGCTGGCGCGATTATCCAACAATACCGCTTCGCAGCGATGGAGTCGGTGGCGCCTGAATTGGGTGCTAAGGCGACATCGAGAGTCTTGTTGGGCGGTTTGGTTGCAGCATTTCTAGGGCCTGAGCTGGCGGTACTAGGTGGGGATCTCGTCGAGACTCCATATGTCGGGGCTTTTCTGTTTCTGACTATGGTGAGTCTGCTTGCCGGGGTGACACTGAGTTTTTATCGAGAAGATAAACCTGCCTCATCTCAAACTCGTAATGAGGCTCAGGGTGATACGAGGCCATTAAGGCTCATATTGAATCAGGAGCAGATCTGGGTCGCGATTGCTGGGGCCATGATAGGGTTTGCCATGATGAGTTTCGTGATGACGGCCACGCCACTGCATATGCATCATATAGAGCACCACTCCTTAGCGGATACTAAATGGGTGATTCAGAGTCATATTATCGCCATGTATCTGCCGTCTCTGTTTACCGGTTATCTAGTGGAAAAATTGGGAGTGTCTAGGATGATGCTTACAGGTTTACTGGCCTATTTCGTGACCATAGTAACTGCCTTGATGGGCAATGATGTACTCAACTATTGGGCCGCACTGGTATTACTTGGCTTGGGCTGGAATCTGCTATTCGTGGGAGGTACTGTGTTGCTGCCCCGTTGTTATCGCCCCAATGAGCGTTTTAAGGTTCAGGCGTTTAATGACACCTTAGTATTTGGCTCTCAAGCGATAGCCTCTCTCAGTGCTGGTTGGGTCATTCATCAACTTGGCTGGCAAGTGTTACTCGTTATCTGCATTCCGTTTATCGGGATTCAGTTGATCTTGATCGCTTGGTGGAAATTCAATAAAAGTAAAATCTTAGGCAGCAAAGTGAGTGAATAACTTATGCCTTAGCCTAGGTGATAATATGTTAATATTTTGCTCATAAAAATTCAAACAATACGAATTTAAATGGAGCAATAGATGCAAACGATTACGGTCGATATAGGTGGTTCTAAGGCATTGTTTGAGATGCATCTAGGAGACAGAGTTGAGCAATATAAGATCCCAACCGGTGTAGGTTTTGGGATTGAAAGCTTAAATCAACAGCTGTCAGAGCTTGAAGCCGATTATGGACTCGTTGACTACAAGCTTGCCATTGCCGTGCCAGGATTGGTAAAAAACAGTCAATTAATTTCGAGTAAATCACTGCCTTGCTTAAATGGCTTTTCACGTGAAGATCTGCATTCTCAGGCTAAGACTATCTTACTGAGTAATGATATCGATGCAGGTATGCAGGCCGTTTTAGATCCCAAGCTTGATTGTGAGTTACTGATAATGTGTGGTACCGGCATTGGTATGGCGATATCAATTAATGGCAAAATGTTCTCAGGAACGACGGGGTTCGCCGGCGAGCTAGGCCACTGCCGGGTGATGACCGAATCTGGTGAGTTTAGCCTAGAGCAGCTTGCTAGTGGTGACTCCATTCGAATCCGTGAACTGAAAAGTTCGAAAGATCTTCATCGTGCCGGTCGTTATCTCGGTATGGGGCTCGCTTGGTCGGTGAATCTGTTTAACCCTGATCGTATTTGGTTGGCTGGTGGCATGATGAATAATGCTGATTACTACAAGGGGTGTATCAGTTCACTCAATGACATGGCACTGACAGCACCGCTATCAGAAGCAAAGGTAGCCCGTGTCGATGATATGGAAACACTGGTCTGCCGAGGATTGAAAGTGTTGTTGGATAAGCAGGTCTAGATAGGCAGGCTTAACTATTTAATCGATATGACCAACAGCACTCTCATTGTAAAAAGCAAAGGTAGCCCGTGTCGATGATATGGAAACGCTGGTCTGCCGAGGATTGAAAGTGTTGTTGGATAAGCAGGCTTAGCTATTTAATCGATATGACCAACAGCACTTCTCATTGTAAAAAAGCAAAGGTAGCCCGTGTCGATGATATGGAAACACTGGTCTGCAGAGGATTGAAAGTGCTCATTGATAAAATAATATAGGTTACCTCTGCTTGATGAACTGTGCGACACAGCTCATTTCATTCCTATGTTCTGCTGCAAATTTCAATTATTCTGAAAATATTTCTACTGACCCTTTGTATATTTTATGCTAAAAAGTAGCTCTAATTTCTGTATCGGCATCTTGCTTCATTTATTAATGAAGTAACGGAGCCGAACAAGGCATAAAATCTGGCAAAGCGTTACGCTTCGAGTGTTAGATTAAAAATATAAAGGGTAACCCTATGACCTTAGGTGTGGGCGGTTCAACCGCAGTGCAAGAGCTAGCAAAACTGAGTGATATGACCAAGGGCACTAAGCCTATCTCCGAGAGTGAATATCGTATTCGTATTGAGAAGGCCCAGGAACTGATGAAGGCCCAGGGACTTGAAGCCATCTATATCAATGCTGGAACTAACTTGTATTACTATACGGGTACACGCTGGTACGCCAGTGAGCGTATGGTTGGCGCCATCATTCCAGCCGATGGCGAGTTGGAATATATCGCGCCGGCATTCGAAGTCGATACGCTATTAGGTTATATGGTTATCGAAGGTAAGGTGAATACCTGGCAAGAAGATGAGAGTCCTTTTGCCCTGTTCGGTGAGGTGCTCAAGCAGATGGGCATAGATAGTGGCAAAGTGGGTATCGATGAGTCTGCGGCCTTCTTTATCTTCGATGGTGTCCGTCTGGCACATGACCAGTTTGATTATGTTAATGCTAAGCCTGTGACAGCCGGTTGCCGGATGATCAAATCTGATACCGAACTGAGCTTATTGCAACGCGCTAAAGATATGACTCTTGAGGTACATAAAGCAGCGGCGCGTATCTTGCGAGAAGGGATCACAGTCGGTGAAATAGAAGCTTTTATCAATGATGCCCATAAAGCCGTGGGTGCACCTGCTGGTTCCTATTTCTGTATCGTGTTATTCGGTGAAGACAGTGCCTATCCCCATGGTGTTAAGTCGCCTAAAGCGCT
Source organism: Shewanella eurypsychrophilus (assembly GCF_007004545.3). Lineage (NCBI taxonomy): Bacteria > Pseudomonadati > Pseudomonadota > Gammaproteobacteria > Alteromonadales > Shewanellaceae > Shewanella > Shewanella eurypsychrophilus. The sequence continues at coordinate 1,238,983 of NZ_CP045503.2, forward strand.
AGATCTTAATGATACGGTTCTGATTGATACTGGTTGTCAGCTGCAAGGTTACAACTCAGATATCACCCGTACCTTTGTGTTCGGTAAACCGAGCGATCGTCAGCGTGAGATTTGGCAACATGAGCAAGATGCTCAGATTGCAGCATTCGATGCGGCTCAGATTGGTGCAACCTGTGCTAGTGTCGATAGAGCGGCCCGTGATTTGCTTGAAGCCGCAGGTTTTGGCCCTGGCTACGATGTACCGGGCTTGCCACATAGAACTGGTCATGGTGTCGGCTTAGACATTCATGAATGGCCTTATTTAGTCCTTAACGATCATACGCCTCTGGCTGCAGGCATGTGTTTCAGTAACGAACCAATGTTGTGTGTACCTGGTGAGTTTGGCGTGCGTCATGAAGATCATTTCTATATGACAAATGACGGACCTGTGTGGTTCACCAAGCCAATGTTTTCCATCGATGATCCTTTTGGATATGAAGCTTGAATTTAGGTCTCTAGCCGAGAGTTACGAGTCGCTAGAATCTAGTCATTAGAAGCAAAAAATAGAGAGTGGGTATTGCCTAGAGTGATCCCGCTTTTTTCTTTGTTTTTATCCTAAAACTCATTTTTCTTATGTTACTTCATTCAATTTATTGTCAGTTTTAGATATCTTTCCTCAAATCGTATTTAGTGAAATATTCCTGTTTAGATATATTCCCCTTCTTAAAATCTTGCCAAACGTTAGATTGTTAACTGTTTAAACCATTAATAATCATTGCTTTGCGTTAATGTAAAACTAGGAGTTGCATTTTTGTGCAACTTAAGTCTATGCTAAATAAGTGATGACAGCGTTGTCATTGCTCTGTGTAAATTTTGAATGAAAGGCAAACCAATCGAAAGGTTGGGACGCAAAGCCACCGGTCTAAGGGGATAGTATTGAAAAGGTCGCATTTTCAGTGTTATCGCAGTACCTAAGATAGCGGGGATGTTTCAGGAATTTCTTCGTGTGATGTGATGGTATCAAGAGCCGAAAAGGTCGCTACCATTAGTATCTATGGTATTAAGAATAGGTTTGTATCCTGTTCACGCTTTGTTTGCCTTATTGATTATTTTAAAAATAAAAAACAATAAGGACACCCTATGTTTAACACTAAAATCTCATCTGCCGCACTCGTCGTGGCAAGTGTGTTCGCCTCATCGGCATACGCATCGGTCCCTGGTAAACCAACTATCGGTTGGGGCGAAACCAATTTTTCTATTATCGAAGTTAATCAATCTGCCACCGCTTACAATCAACTCGTTACCGTTAAAGATGCTGCAGAGGTGTCAGTTAGCTGGAACTTGTGGTCAGGTGAACTGGGTGAGACGGCTAAGGTGTTATTTGACGGAGTAGAGGTCTGGTCGGGCACTTCTACGGCGTCGGGCGCCGCGACATTTAGTGTTAATCAAGGTGGTCGCTATCAGATGCAGATCCAGCTATGTAATGCTGAGGGATGTACGCTCAGTGATGCAAAAGAGATCATCGTCGCCGATACCGATGGTAGTCACTTATTGCCCTTAGAGACTCAGCTTGGGGAAAACAACAAACCTTACGCTAACAAGTCTGGCAAGGTGGTAGGCAGTTATTTTGTCGAGTGGGGCGTTTATGGTCGCAAGTTTCCTGTCGATAAAGTGCCAGCACAAAACCTTACCCATATTTTATATGGCTTCACCCCCATCTGTGGCGGCGATGGTATCAATGACAGTTTGAAGGAAATTGAAGGCAGTTTCCAGGCCTTGCAACGTGCCTGTAGTGGCCGCGAAGACTTCAAGGTGGCAATACATGATCCATGGGCAGCAGTGCAGATGCCACAAGCGGGGGTTAGTGAATTCTCCGATCCCTATAAGGGCAATTTCGGTCAGTTGATGGCGCTGAAACAAGCTCAGCCCGATCTTAAAATATTACCCTCGGTGGGTGGCTGGACACTGTCAGATCCTTTCTATTTCTTAGGCGATAAAGTTAAGCGTGACCGTTTCGTGGCTTCGGTGAAAGAGTTTTTACAGACCTGGAAGTTTTTCGATGGTGTGGATATCGACTGGGAATTTCCTGGTGGTAACGGCGCGAACCCAAATCTTGGCGATCCCGCGACCGATGGTCAAACCTATGTGCTCTTGATAAAAGAGCTTAGGGCTATGCTAGATGAACTGAGCGCAGAAACGGGTAGAACCTATGAACTCACATCAGCTATCAGTGCTGGCGCAGAGAAGATTGCCCTAGTGGATTATCAGGACGCTCAGCAGTACATGGATAACATCTTCTTGATGAGCTATGACTTTTACGGCGGATGGTCAAACACAGATCTTAACCATCAAGCTGCGCTTTATGCTGCGAGCTGGAAACCAGATACCAAGAATACCACTCAAATCGGCGTGAATGCGCTACTTGCCCAAGGTGTGACTCCTGAGAAGATAGTTGTCGGTGCAGCCATGTATGGTCGAGGCTGGACAGGAGTAACAGGTTATCAAGATGGCAATCCATTCACGGGAACGGCAACGGGTAAGGTTAAAGGTACTTGGGAAGATGGTGTGGTCGATTACCGTCAAATTGTGAATGAGTATATGGCTGGCGAATGGCAATATCACTATGATGAGGTTGCCGAGGCTCCCTATGTATTTAAGCCATCTACCGGTGACTTGATCACCTTCGATGATGCTCGCTCGGTGAAGGCTAAGGGTCAGTATGTTACGGCTAATCAGCTAGGTGGGTTGTTTGCCTGGGAGATAGATTCAGATAATGGTGACATCCTTAATGCCATGCACGAAGGACTCGGGCATGGAGAAGGCACTACCCCTCCGGCTAACAAGGCGCCTATCGCTAATGCGGGGAGTACACAAAGTGTCACTGGTCCGAGTGACATAGTACTCGATGGCGGATTATCACGAGATCCTGAAGGGCTAATGCTCACTTATGTTTGGAGTCAAACATCAGGCCCAGCAGTGACCTTAGTCAATGCCGATATGGCCCAGGCTGGCTTCAGTCTTAATGCTACCGAAGCCGATGTGGTTTATGGTTTCTCACTTATGGTCACAGATCCTGAAGGCTTATCTGCTTCGGCGACGACTTCCGTGACAAATATGGCCCCTCAAGCTAACCGAGCGCCAGAGGTCTCGCTTGATGCTAGTGTATCGGTGGATTCAGCTAATCAAGTCAGTGTTCTTGCTACCGCCAGCGATGCCGATGGTGACAGTCTTACTTATAGTTGGACTGTGCCTGCTGGCTTAACGGCAACTGGGCAATCATCAAACACCTTGGTGGTGACAGCACCTGCAGTGACAGAAGACACTGTTTATACATTAAGCGTCTTAGTATCCGATGGCGCACTGGATGCCTCAGCGCAAACACTACTCACAGTGAAAGCGCCAACGACTGGCGGTTGTGACTCAACTGACCCAGATGCGGGTAACCATACTCCATGGGACACAGGCACTATCTACAATGGCGGCGATACAGTGAGCCATAACTGTCTAGTTTGGAAAGCGAAATACTGGACTCAAGGTAATGAGCCAACAGTGACGGAGGGTCAATGGGCGCTGCAGAGTAATGTTGAAATGGGATGGAATGCGGGAGTGGCCTATAACGGCGGCGAGCAGACAACTCATAATGGACATACTTGGCAGGCTAAATGGTGGACTAAGGGTGAAGAGCCTGGCGTTGCCGATGTTTGGAATGATCTTGGTGTTACAACCAATTAAGTCGTCGTTCTTATTCTCATAAGGGGGAGCAATCCCCCTCTTTTTCCTTTGAACATACCTAAATATCAGATCAGGCATTTGAGCTAGGTTAATCATTATCTATCTTGCGCGTGTGTCTATATTTAGGTGTTAAGAGAGTTTCTAATGAAGCATCATCAATTAGCCATTTCTATCCTAACATCTGTCATGGCATTTCCCCTGTTAGCTGTCGAACCTGTACATTTCACCCAAGCCGAGATTGACGCTAAAGAAGCGGAGTTGACTGATTCTCCCTTGATGCGGGCGGTTAAGTCATCCATAGCGACCAGAGATAACGCTATCGTCGAAGTTATCACACCGTTAAACGCTAATAATCCAGACAATGTCAGACGCCTCGAATCTGTATTAAGTGAAGCGCAATTTGAATTTCTGTTTCCGGTTCGAGCTGCCGAATACACTTACCTTGGCTTGTTACAATCCGCGGCTAAGTTTCCAGCTTTATGTGGCTCTTACACGGATGCCCGTGATGCAGAAGCAATATGTCGTAAATCGTTAGCGACTATGTTTGCTCATTTTGCCCAAGAAACTGGTGCCCATGATAAGTGGATGACTGAGCCTCAATGGCGACAAGGTTTATATTGGGTGAGGGAAGTTGGTTGGGATGAAACCAAGCGTGGCGGTTACAATATGGAATGTAATCCTGACATCTGGCAGGGACAAGTTTGGCCTTGTGGTACGTTTGATGATGGTAGCTACAAGAGCTATTTTGGACGTGGGGCAAAGCAGCTATCTTATAATTACAACTATGGGCCCTTCTCTGATGCCATGTTCGGTGATGTAACAACACTGTTGAATAATCCCGAAATGGTCGCCGATACCTGGTTAAACTTAGCCAGCGCAGTATTTTTCTTCACCTACCCTCAGCCACCTAAAGCTTCCATGTTGCATGTTATTGATGGTACCTGGCAGCCCAATGCCAGAGATCTGCAAAACGGCTTACAAGCAGGATTTGGGATAACCACCCATATCATTAACGGCGGCATTGAGTGTGGCGCTGGCAGCGAAAAACCTCAGTCCCTCAACCGTATCGAATACTATCAAGCGCTGGCGCAATATATGGGGGTGCCCATTGAGGCGAACGAGGAGTTAGGTTGTAAAGATATGAAACCCTTCGACAGTCAAGGTGCAGGAGCCATGCAGATATACTGGGAGCAGGACTGGTCCTATATCCCGGGTAACCCAAATGGTGGTAAGAGCTATTCTTGTAAACTGGTTGGTTATCAGACGCGTTATAGTGCATTTAAAGGTGGAGATTATGTACAGTGTCTCCAGCATTTCTTCCCGGAGATAGTGATTGATGACTCAGGTACACCAACGGATCCCACGGATCCGGTCAATCAAGCACCGCAGGTTCTGATCCAAGGTCCCTCAGAGGGAGATGCCGGCGCTGTTATCTCACTCTCGGCTGCTGAGTCTAGTGATCCAGAGGGAGGTGCTTTGAGTTACCAGTGGCTACTGCCTGTTGGCAGTACGGCTCCGGCACTTAATCTAGTGACTCTAGAGCTGACCTTACCAACACCAAGTAGCAGTGAGAGTGTCTCCGTGATGCTCACGGTGACAGATGAGGCGGGAGCGACTGCTGTTAACTCTCACAATGTCTTGGTTAAGGTTAGTGGCGAGACTCCACCAGATGGAACAAACCCTTATCAGGCGGGCTACGCCTATATTGCGGGGGATATAGTCAGTAATGCTGGTGGTTTATATGAGTGTAAACCTTTCCCCTATACAGCTTGGTGTGCGGGAGCTGCATGGGCCTATGAGCCGGGAGTCGGGGCCGCTTGGGAAGATGCCTGGATAGCCAGATAATCATAAGCTCTTGAAAGTAAAAACGCGCCCTTGAGGCGCGTTTTTGATTTTGTAGAGGTTGCGTAGGAGATTAATCTATGCTGATGAGTTCAACATCAAAAATAAGTACTGAACCACCAACTATCTTTCCTGTTGAGCTATTACCATAAGCTAGAGTACTTGGAATAAAGAAGCGGACCTTCTCTCCTGTTACCATCAACTGCACGCCCTCAGTCCAACCTTTAATGACACGGTTTAATGGGAAGTCAATTGGCTCACCGCGCTCTACCGAGCTATCGAATACAGTGCCATCGATCAGAGTACCGTGATAATGAACGGTAACGGTATCGCTAGCTTTAGGATGAGCTGTGCCGTCGCCTTTGTTTAGCACTTGATATTGCAGACCCGATAGGGTTTCTATCACGCCCTCTTTAGCTTTGTTTTCGGCGAGAAAGGCATTGCCGATAGCAATATTTTCTTTAGATATTTTTTGATTATTCATCGAAGTGAAAAAGTAAAATATCACCCCAGCGATCACAACAACTGCAAGCAGCATTTTCATAGCGTATATTTGTCCCTTAGAATTTGTTCTCTATAGTAGCGAATCAGCTGGTAGAGGTAAATTGTGACTGAGGTTTTATTACGTATTTGGCGGGAGTCCATACTTAGGTTGAGTTCTAAACGATTCTGGTATGATTCACAAGACCAAACTGTGATACCCTTGCTTGTTAGCTTACCAAATAATTGGTTTGTAAACTAAAATTTCATAGTTGTACCATTTGGCTAAATCGGGTCAAATCGCAATTTATTAGACTTTATGTCACCTCCTTTTGCAGAATAAGGATTCATTCTGATGAAGTATGTCAACTCCATCTATAGCTACCTTCTTTTTATTACTCTGGTATTTCTTTCTGGCTGTGGAGGCGATAATGATGGCTTTCCTACCGGTGGTTGTGGCGGTGAGGGGGACCCTTGTCCCGCATATGCTGTTGAGCTAACAGTAACACCGCAGTTGAATACCTTAGCGGTAGCAACTGATGAGCAGTATTTGGCTCGAGCGACATACAGCGATGGTACGCAAAGAGAGGTAACCGCTGAGGTTACCTGGTCAAGCAGCACGCCAAAAATAGCTTCAATTACAGCCGGTGGAATTGCGAGTGCTGAAACTGTAGGCATGACAGAGATTATTGCGACACTTGTAGCAAGCCAAGCGGGCCCTGAAGTCAGCGATAGTGCAATTCTTAATGTCACTGATGCGGCTATTACCTCTTTGACGATTGAACCAGGTCAAGCCGAAACCTTAGTGGGTTTGACTCAAGCGTTTAAAGCGGTGGCATTGTTCGCCGACTCCCACAAACAAGATGTAACCCGCTACACTGATTGGAGTACATCTGAGCCAACTGTCGCAACGATTTCCAATGAGGAATTAACTAAAGGTCTAGCCACAGGTGTAATGCCAGGTACCACACAAGTGCTTGGCAGTTACGCCAGCATGACTGCACAAGCTCAATTAGTCGTACTCGATTCAGCAGTCGAAAAACTTGTTATTAGTCCTGTGGATGTCAGCTTTCCGGTTGGAACCGGACAGCAATATCGTGCCGATCTGATTTTTGAAGATGGTCTGAGCATGGATGTAACCGCTCAATCTAGTTGGCAAAGCAGTGTAACGGCTGTGGCCAGTATGAATTCTGAGGCGCGTTTATTAGGTTTAGAAGTGGGTGTGACCCAAGTGTCAGCCAGCTTAATTTTTGCCGATGTGAATGTGTCTGATTCGACCTCTGCCACAGTTACCCAAAGTGTTATGACTCAGCTGGTGGTCAGCCCTGATAACCTTGTTAAACCTATAGGTACACAAGGTGATTACAGTGCTACGGCCTACTATTCTGATGGTAGTACTGCCGATGTCACCCATGACGCAATATGGTCAGTTGATGATAAAAGCATTGCTGTGATTGTCGAGTCAGGTGAAATGGCAGGGCATGCTACGGCTGTCTCTGCTGGTACTTTGACTGTGACGGCGGCATTTGAAGGCTTGAGTGGAGTCGTTAATGCCGAAGTCACCGATGCTGTTATTGAAAGTATAGAACTCACTCCGCTGGATTATATTACTCCTGCTGGAACGCAAGTTAAGTACACGTCCAGAGCAAGGTTTTCCGATGCAAGTGTTCACGATATCACCTTATTGGGTTATTGGCAGAGTAGTGAACTCTCGGTGGCGAATATTGGTATTAGCGGTGCTAAAGCTGGGGTAGCACATGCCAAAGCTGTAGGCGTAACAGAGATAAGCATAGATTATATGGGGCTTAAGCAGACGACCACTTTGACGGTGACTGATGCTGCTGTTTCAGGCTTACAAGTGACGCCCAAGAACCTGCGAAAACCTCAAGGTACGCGTGGTCAATATAGCGCAATCGCTAATTACACCGACGGTCATACTCAAGATGTCACTTCCATTGCAACATGGAGCTCTGCGAATTCGAATATTGTCAGTATAGTGACCTCAGGCATAAACGGAGGTTATGCAACAGCAAATGATGTTGGCACTACAGTTATCCAAGCTACCTATGCAGGTTTTAAGGCATCATCTGGTCAGCTTGCTCCATCAAGCTCTAGTGTACAATCAACTGCTAGTTCGATATCAGACTCGACTTCAGCAACAGTCACAAATGCAGTGCTTGAAAAATTAATTCTCTCTCCATTAACGGCAAGTATATCGGCAGGAAATACCCAGCAATATAATTTGACGGGCATATTTTCAGATGGCAGTAGTAAAGAGGTGACTGAGTTTGCCGATTGGCAGGTTGAAAGCTCAAATATTGCAGTTATTGATGGTAAAGGAAATGCCTTAGGTTTAGTTCCTGGCTGGACAGCGATATTGGCTTCATATTTAGGAGCTCAAGCTAAAGCAGCACTGATAGTGACAGATGCTGTTATTGAAAGCCTGCAAGTGACGCCGATACAGAATCAATTACCAGTAGGAGAGAAGCAGCAGTTAATTGCTACCGCTTTTTACTCGGATGGTCATTCTAGTGATGTAACCCAAGTGTCGACTTGGTCATCAGATGGTTCAAGTATCGTAGAGGTCGTGTCATTTGGCATCGATGCGGGTTTAGCCCATGCCTTGAGTGCTGGGGATACGAGTATCACTGCCAATTTCGATGGGTTGCAAGCCAGTGCTGCATTCGTGGTGACAGACGCTATTTTGGAGTCTGTGACGCTTTCTCCTGTTCATTCATCTGTTGCAGCGGGTAATAGCCAGCAGTATCAATTTACAGGGATATTTTCTGATGGCTCAAATCGAGACCTGACCAAGGTCTCCAACTGGCAGTCTAGTGAAGGCTCTGTGGCAAGTGTAAATCGGTTCGGGCTGGCACAAACTTATATCGATGGCACCACTCAGGTTAAAGCCAGCTACATAGGTTTTAGTGCTAAGGCGACTCTGGATGTAACCGATGCAAGTCTGACTGGGCTTCAAGTGACTCCAGCGAATGAATCTGTGCCATTAGGCACTAGTGGCCAATATATTGCGATGGCATTCTACTCAGATGGTCATAGTAGTGATGTAACTCAGTTGGCGACTTGGTCTGCAGTTGACAGTTCAATTGTGAATATCATAGCGACTGGTGTTACAGGAGGTTTTGCCGAGGCGATTGGCGTTGGTGGCACTCAGGTGCAAGCGAGCTTTGAGACACTAGCTGATTCGGTCGAGGTATCAGTGACCGATGTGGTGCTAGAGAGTTATGTTGTCAGTCCTGTATCGGCCACTGTTGCCGCGGGTCTTACCCAGACTTATCAAGCGACAGGCATATTTTCCGATGGTAGCAATAAGGACTTAACCCACTTTTCAAATTGGCAGAGCTCTGAACCTAGCATTGCCACACTAGATCGAAAGGGATTAGCGACTAGCTACACCGCTGGAAAAGTGACCGTGACGGCCAAGTATATTGGCTTTACCGCTACTGCAAAGTTAACGGTTACCGATGCTGAATTAAGCTTTATTCAAGTGACCCCAGCCAATGTCAAAGTACCCGTTGCAACAGAGGGGCAATTTGAAGCATGGGCCTTTTATTCGGATAACCACTCAGAGGAGATCACTAAAGTCGCTAGCTGGACTAGTTTAAATGAAGATATTGTTCATATTGGAACTGGCAGTGTCGCTGGTGGCTTTGCCAGTGCATTAACCGCTGGGAATACTCAGATTAAGGCTCAGTTTAATGGCATGAGTTCAACCGCTAATGTTGAAGTAACAGCAGCCGAAGTACTTGAACTGACCATCTCTCCGGAAAATAAGACAGTTGCTTCTGGCCTTAATCAAGCTTATCAAGCGTTTGCCCGTTTCTCTGATGGCACCAGTAAAGAGGTGACTCTAGAATCAAGTTGGCAGAGTTCAAACCTCAATGCCGCTACCATAGATATGGATGGCTTAGCGCAAACGACAATCGGTGGTGAATATAAAACTGTCATTAAGGCCACATATAAAGGCTTAACAGCTGAGACTAATCTCTATGTAGGCGAGTCGGTTCTGGTAGAGATACAGGTAACACCTGTGACATCTAAGGTGAATATCAACGAGATCCAGCAATATGTTGCCATGGCGTATTATAGCGATGGTTTTTCAATGGACCTCACCACCAGCTCTACCTGGACAATAGGTGATGACAGTATTGCGCATGTGGTGCCGAGTGGGCCTGCAGCAGGCCAAGTCACAGGCGATATGCATGGGGTCACCAATGTTAGCGCTGTACTACAAGGAAAAACAGATAGCGCCGAAGTTGTGGTGACTGATCTTGAGTACCTAGGAGTCGATGTTGAACCTGCCGATAGTCATGTAATTGTTAATGAGACTGCGCAAATGCAGGCTTTAGCGGCATACCAAGATAGTAGCGGCAACATTATTCGCAAGGATGTCACAGCTCAGAGCTTATGGTCTGTTGGAGACCGAAATAAGATATCCATCAACTCCACAGGACTTGTTACTGGGATTGAGGTGGGGGAGTCTGCCGTATACGCTGACTTTCAGGAATTCCGTGGCGAGGGGCGGTTAAATGTCATAGATAGTGAAGTAATAAGCCTTAAGGTGACGCCTAAAAATTTAGAAGCCCCAGTCGGTACAAAAGGACGCTATAAGGCGACTGCGACTATGTATAACTATGCTGAAGTCGATGTGACCGATAAGGCGACCTGGTCTTCGAGCAATACTGACGTGATCCATATGGTGACGACTGGTTATAATGGAGGCATGGGAACTGCTAACTCGGTAGGCAGTAGCCAAATAACGGCTGAGTTTGATAAGTCGAGCAGTACAGTGTCTACAACTGTAACACCCGCTGTACTCGAGTGGATTGAGATCACACCGAAGATAGATGTGATTTATGCTCAAGTCCCAGTCCAGTTCACGGCTACGGCCTATTTTTCTGATGATACCAGCGTTGATGTAACCTTAGATGCGAGTTGGAAGAGCGATAGCCCACAGAATGCTGAGATGTTTCACTCGATTCCTGGCGAGGCAGTTGGGCTCACGATAGGCACTTCGGCGACAATTAGCGCGACATACCAAGGTCAAAGTGATTCACGCTTGTTATCGGTAGAGGAGAATTATGCGGTCTCCGTGGAAGTTAAGCCTGCTGACATCAGTCTAGCTGTTGGAGGTTATCAGAGTGTCGAAGTATGGGTGACCTTTGCCGATGGGACTTCACTCAATTATGCTGACTACGTTGAATGGAGTAGCACTGATTCTAATGTGGCTACGGGTAGAAAAGATATTATTAGTGGTCATAAAGCTGGCTCGGCTGTAGTTACAGCAACGTTCGATGGAGAGTCTGGCTCAGCCAATGTCACGGTGAACTAATTTTACTGGTGATGACAAGAGCTATCATGAAGAAGGCGCCTAGGGCGCCTTTTCTTTTTGCAAAAGATAGTCTTTAAAATATTGGGAGGTATGCTTGTCCTTGAGGGGATATAGACCAGCCTAAACCTGCGGTATTTAGGACTATCATGCACCATAAACCCACTCTAAAGCTTAATTTTTGCGATTTATGTCTTAAATATTGCTGAGCGATCACAGCGCCTGGCCAGCCACAACAAAGGGACAGCAGATGCAAGGTGCTCTCCTTGATTCTCCACTGACCATTTCGCGCGGCAGACTTATCTCTAGCATAAGCAATATAAGTTATGATACTGATGCTTAGGTAAGTCACAATGACAAACAAGGGCAGCCTTTCTGAGATCACACCCGCAGTGACTAACACTAAAAAGAGTAGTGTACCGCCAATTTTAATTCTTGAATTCATGGGGGGTTACTTAAATTAGTTAATTAAATTAGTTAGTTAAATCAATTACTTAAATCAAAGTGTTGAGTTTATCAGAAATACTCTATCTCTAATTCATACATCTGTGCATCTTCCTCATCGGTTTCGTATTTTGCCACTAAAGCAAAGTCATCGCGATATAGGTCCACCATATCGAAGTTATCACTGGCGTCTGTGTATTGCTTTAGGAACGATTGTTTATCTGTTGGTAAACCTAAACTCTCAATCGATGATAGGTAGCTAGCAAGCGTATCCTCTTGTACAAACACTGGGGGCGATACACGTAATTTAGTCAGTTTATCATCCTGAAACTGAACTTGTATGTGATTTCCTATCAGCCACCACACGCCAGAACCGGAGATGTTCAAGCGACTCATTGCTGGGTAAATATGTTGCAATTGATTTAAGCTCGGTTTGCTACTCTCTCGCTTAATATTGAGGAGAGAAGTTAATCTACCCAGTTCTGAAGTCGTGGGAAGGTGAGCAGAGTAAAGCTGTTTTTTATTCACATTACCTTGGATTTGTAACCGATATTCAGTGAGTAGGCTAATAGGCTCCTCTAAACTGTTAGGGTGAAACTTCTCAAAAGTTAATTGAAGTTGTGAGTCTACATTGGATAACTTGAGCGTGTTATTACGGGTTAACTTTTTTGCCTTAGGCAGGAGTTTACTTGCAGTATCCATATCTGTTTTTTGAGCTACTGTGCCATTAACTTTCCAGCTAACATCATCGAATCCATCTCTGGGTTCGATAAGGTTGCGGCCATAAGCGGTAATGAATGCGGCATGGCTTTTGATTTCGATTAATTGATTGTCTGAGAATATAAACCAATGGGAACGACCATATCCCCATGCCGACTTATTACTCTCTAAGCCAATTTCTATACTAGGAGGCCCAAGATAAGCGCTAACTTGCTCGGCCTGCATACCTAATGTTATGCCGTATGCACCTGATGCCAAAGATATCTCTGCAGCTGGCACTATGATGTTTTTGGCTAAACTTGCCGGAGACTGATCGATTGGTAGTGCCATGGTATAGGCATAGCTAAAACTTTGTATTGGGTAACCTTGAGAGTTAAATTTTGTTCGCTTGCTGGTGAGGCTAGTATCATGGGGGCAAAGCTTGAATAGGTCAGCTTCTAGGTGAGTCGTAAGCCGAGTGCTGGTTTTCTCATGCTTGCTGACCGAATTAGTATAGTTAACTGTAAGCTGCTTAGTTGCACGCATTAGATGATTTTTGACACTGGTTAAGGCGATGGCATTCGCTCCCAGTTGTGAGGCTTGAGCCTGCAACTCCTGCAGTGCCTGCTTAAAAGCTATACTCTCCTCTGTTGTGCCAGGGTCCACATAGTCTTGTGCAATAACGTCGATGGCTAATGGCGATAATCGCTCTGAGATGCAGCTAGGTTGATAATCTAAAATAGTCGCCAGTGTTTTAGCTTGGGCTGAAGTCGATATGCAGGCTAATATCGCCACTTTAGTTAGACAGGTTAGGATAAATCTATGTCTGTTCACTGGTTTAGCATCCTTGAGGCCATTGAATTTTACCAGTGTTAACTAGGTAAACTAAGGTGTCAATGGCCTAATTTGTAACCTTGCTCATCCATAGATGAAAGTATAACCATGTGATCCTACCGTTGCGCCTGCAACGGCAATAAGGCTTAAACTCAGCAAAACAATGTGCATGATGTGGACTATTCTGAAAGTCTTTTCACTATCTTGGGCTGCTTTTTTATGGAACCACTGATGTAAGAAAAGGGGTTCTAATACAAAGAGGACTAAGGTAAAAATCCCCCAAACTAATGTCATTAGGTGCATCCACCAAAACTGTGGATAGAGGTAGCGATCCCAACCATTGATAATCTCTAACATCACATAGCCAGAGATCCCAGTCGCTAAGGTGACGAACTTAGCTTGAAAAGAGAACTTACTCTCTAACTGCTCAAAAAGTGCGAGTCGTTTCTCTGGTGAGGTGAGCTGCTTGATTGCAGGCAGTAGAATGGTGGTAACAAACGCCACGCCTCCAATCCAAAGCACAACCCCTAAAACATGGATGGCTCTAGCAATAACAAAATAGTGATGTTGTTCCATAATCTATGTTTATCCAAAGCTGCTAACGCTAATAATATGCATTTACAATACAGGTTATAAGCGGTTGCTTCTATGGCATAAGTCAAACTTTAAGCAATTTAACTGATCTGAATCTAATTAGGTTTTATAGCCGATAGTTTTCGACCTGCAAGGGCGTTCTGTCCAAGTAAAAACAGGTTGCAGCCGCCAGCAATAAGTTCAAGAGCTTGTAGTAGATAGAAGTCAGTATCAAATTGCCCAGCTTGGGCCCAGCGGCTCAAAACTATGGCGCTGGGAAGCAAGATGAGTAAGCCATTTGCAGCAATGAGTTTCATCCTAAACTGCTTCTGCCTAATCAATTTATTGTTTTTCCCTTTCGCTAACAGGTTTCCGGTGATACCTGTTATTGCCATCGCAGGAATTAATATAAATAGGCCTGGAAACAAAATACTGGCTTTTATCTGAGTCACTAGCTGCAAACTACCTAACAGTTCACTCAATAAACTAGCAGTGAAGAACGTTGTGATACATAGGCTAGCTAGAATCGCTGCAATAAGATGAATTTTAAGTTTCATTGGTTAACCTCAGGCTGCTCTTGATTGTGACAGTGTATTGTCAATGTCCGTAGCCTAGCTTATCTGACAGCAGGCTGTCAAACTTGACAGCTTGTTGTCGTATTTTGGTTCTGCTGCTATAGTCCAAGCTCTTATTAGGAATAGGCAAATGTTTCAATTGGCTATTTCCAATTGCAGTGATTAAGTTGGAGCATGAGAAATTAAATGGCAGAAGATGAAGGTTTTACCCAGTTGGTGTTGAGTATATTTAGGCTCAATGGCTTATTGATCAATGAAGGTGATGCACTCAGTCAACCCCTTGGCTTAACGAGTGCGCGCTGGAAAGTATTAGGTGCGATAGAGCATAGTGCGCAAACTGCTTCTGAAATTGCCCGGACGATGGGACAGACTCGCCAAAGTGTTCAACGTATCGCTAATGAGTTGGAAAAGTTAGATATTGTACGCTTCGATGATAACCCTAACCATAAAACCGCTAAGCTGATTACCAGAACACAAAAGGGAGTCATGCTGTTTGAACAACTCACTATCTTGCTGCCTGATTGGAGCGCTGCTGCGATGGAGGGAATAACTGAAGAGGAGTTAGCGATCACTTTGAAGGTGATCGCTAGGCTTGTTACTCACTTTGATAATCGATGAGTTGGATGCAGCTCATCGGTTATTAGCTCATTAGCTCATCAGGACTTAGGAGGCTTAGCCGAGATCCACAGTTTTATATGACCTTTAACGACGATAACGCCTTGGTCATCATATGCTGTGACAGGCACGAGTAGATCACCTTCCACCCAGTCTTCAGGTGTGACTTCGGCGACGCAGCGAATGTCACTGCCAGCTTTGGCGGTATAGTCCAGTGACATGCCTTTGGGGATCCATCTTAGATGGTGGGGGATTGACGCTTCAGCCATGACGCCCATAGCCATCTCTAAGCCGTTGCAGATAGCGATGACGTGCACCGTTTTTATATGATTATGTACAGCATGGCGTTTTTTGACAAAACATTCACAGTAGTTTGGTTTTAATTCGGTGATGAGTGGCTTAATCGTACCGAAATAGGGGGCCATGCGAGAGACCATGATGGAGAAGATCTTGTTGCCAAAAGGGTAGCGAGTAACCTTGTTATACAGCGCCATAACTTTAGTTGGTTTCTGTTGTGTCATCGATTTAGCCTACTGTTTTTTATTCTTGTATTACAAGCTTGATTAGAGGCAGTAATGGTTCACCAGTTTTGGTTTACTCAGTTACTCATCCATTCTGGTCGGATGAGTTTAGATTATATTGATAACATAAAAGTAACAAGCGATATTTCGATCTCGAGTAATATCCAATAATGGAAAATGAATCAAAGTTCATTTTCCATTATTGGATGCTGACCCGTATAATCACCACGCAATAAACAGATGTTAATTTATTAAAATAGGGCTGAAAATTGAAATACCTACTTACCTACCTTAAAGGCATGGCGATGGGCGCTGCCGATGTTGTACCTGGCGTTTCCGGAGGCACCATTGCATTTATTACTGGTATTCTCGATACCCTGCTTGAGAGCATTAAACGGATAAACCCTAATCTGATTGGCGTGATTAAAGCGCAAGGTATTAAAGGCGCTTTTAATCATATTAACGGTCCATTTTTACTGTGTGTTTTTAGTGGCATTCTAACCAGTATTTTTACGCTCTCTAAAGTCATCTCCTATCTTCTGGTTACTCATCCAATCCCTGTGTGGTCCTTCTTTTTCGGTCTGATCCTGATCTCTGTGGTGCATATGCTTAAGCAAGTAAAAGGCTTCTCGATTATTCGGCTAGTCTTATTTGGTATAGGTGTTGTGTTTGCTTGGGGGATCACCATGCTCAATCCTATTGCGTTAGAGATGACTTATCTGAATATTTTTCTTGGTGGTACTATCGCTATCTGCGCCATGCTATTACCCGGGATCTCCGGTAGTTTTATTCTACTGTTACTGGGACTTTATCCTTCGGTGCTTGCAGCGGCTAAGAATTTAGATATTGCAGTGCTCGCCATTTTTGCCTCTGGTTGTGTGGTAGGTCTGTTGACATTTAGTCATCTTCTTTCGGCATTATTGCGTAAGTTTCACGACGCGACCTTGATATTTCTTACTGGGCTAATGCTAGGAACGTTAGGTAAAATTTGGCCATGGAAAGAGGTGGTTTCTTGGCGTGAAAACTCATCAGGCGAGCAAGTACCTTTATTGGAGCAGAATCTCTCTCCCATGCAATTTGAACAGCTCACAGGTCAGAGCGCCAATATTGGCTGGGCTATTTTTGCGCTCTGCTGCGGTATCTTACTCGTTTGGGGAATGGAAAAAATTGCAGAAAGAAATAAGCCGAATGACTAACTATTCGACTTAGTTGTCATCTTCTATCCTCTTAGGTGCTAGTCACTAGCACCTAGGAACTTGTTACCCAGCCTGACGACTATTGTCGACCTGTTTCTTATCATAGTATTCGAAGGGAAACAGGTTACGAATTCTCTGTGTGAGTCCATCATTAACATTGGCAGAAACATGTAATCTTATAGCGCCTGATAGTTTTTCACATCTGATAGAGCAGGTGAGTTTTTCTGATTTTGCGATAGCGCGGCAATCTTTCTGAAACTTCTCAGGGATCTTGCCTTTATGGGAAGTGAGCCTACCATCCTTAAAGTGCATCTCAAAAACCTTCAGTCCTTTCTTACCACTAAAGATCAGTTTATAGGCAAGAATAAGTCCAATAATGATGAACAATACTTTTAACAATGTTGGCGTCATCTGAAATTTCCTTATTACTGTTTACTTAACAATACGCTTGTCAGACGAGATTTTAAAGTGCGCGAGTGCACACTTTGCAACAGACCAAGCTTTATATTAGCTTGCTTGAGATTTTGAATCAGTGGACTATGCTTACTCATCAGGATAGTAGTTAATCAAGGATGGCTTATGTTTTTATCAAATGCTCAGCGTTGGGCGCAGATCTGTGAACGTCAGGCTGAGATCATTGAAAACCTTTCAAAAACATTTCCAGAGCGTAGAGATAATCACAGTGATATAGGGATCAGCTGGCGACGTTTAGGCGATCAAGTTAGCCGTGGACAGTCGCTAAACACGTTGGATTTATCAAATAAATAAGCGAATAATAAATAAAAAACCGCCTAATAGGCGGTTTTTTAATGACTAATGAAACGTTAGAAGGCGTAGCTGGCGGTAGCCAATACCGTGCCATCATTTTGCCATGGACCATCTTTAATGATGTTGTCATCACTTAAGTTAGTATCGAGCCAAGCAAGGGATAGCCCAACACCACCTAGCTCTGTAGAGATACCTATGGAGTAATCAATGTAATCTTCGCCCCAGTCTAGATCGGCACCATCACCATAGCTGTAACCTGCATGAGCATCTATGCTCCAGTTATCAGCAAATTCAAACGAGTAGTTAAGCTCTGAGTAATGCAGTGACACGTCGGCATTAGCGTAGTCATTGGTATACCATTGGGCGAAATGGAACCCTGCATAATAGAAACCGACATTAGCCTCTAGATACTTGCTGCTTTCATCTTGGCCTGGGTAAGTGTAATAGGTCAGAGTGACATCGTATTCGAACTCTTCATCCTCACCAAGTGCGCCCCAATAACCAGCGTAAATATCAATCTCAATATCTGAATCATAGCTTTCATCGTCGACATTACTTCCCCAAGCGCCGAAGAAGAAGCCGCTTTCGGTGCTGTAATCTATTCCTGCTTGTAGGGCAAAGTCTCCTGCTGTTTGTGATACACCACGAAAGCGATAATCGTTAGTGACACTGACTTCGCCAGAAACTTCGGCTTGGGCAATAGGAGCGATTAGCGCTGCAGCCAAGGTGAGGCCGGTAAGTTGGGCAATCCGTTTATTATTCAATTTTTTATACACGGTAGTTTCTCCATTTTACTTTATTGACATAAATGTCTTTAACAAGAACATCTATTGTTTGCCAAACATCAGCATCAATGCTGAGACCTCATGGCTTATGTTTTGAAACCTGAGCTTCAATTCTATTTCATTGTTGGCATCACGAACTCGGCTTTAGCATCTTTTGCTTTAGGCCAGCGAGCAGTGATCGCTTTGCGCTTAGTGTAGAAACGAACGCCATCTGGACCATGCATATGCAGTGGACCAAACAAAGAGCGCTTCCAACCACCGAAGCTGTGGAACGCCATTGGCACAGGGATGGGTACGTTGACACCCACCATGCCCACTTGTACGTGGTGACAGAAATGACGGGCAGCCTCGCCACTCTGTGTAAAGATAGCGGTGCCGTTACCGAATTCATGCTCGTTGATAAGTTCCAGTGCTTCGGCATAATCATTGACTCGTACGATGGCGAGCACTGGACCAAAGATCTCTTCTTTATAAATGGTCATCTCAGGGGTGACATTGTCAAATAAGCAGCCACCAAGGAAATAACCTTGCTCATGATCCGCAACACTGAGCTCACGACCATCGGCGAGTAAAGTTGCGCCTTCGGCAACACCGGTATCTACATAGCCTCTGACCTTGTCTAAGTGTTGAGCCGAGATAAGCGGACCCATATCCATATCAGGTGTAACACCATTACCTATGCGCAAGGCTGTAATTTGAGGCAGTAGCTTTTCGACTAGGGCATCGCCAGAATCTCCGACGGCGAGGACTACGGATATTGCCATACAGCGCTCACCCGCCGAGCCAAAGGCTGCGCCCATGAGTGCACCGACCGCTTGATCCATATCTGCATCTGGCATGAGTAGCATGTGGTTCTTCGCGCCGCCGAGAGCTTGAACTCGCTTGCCATGCTTAGAGGCTGTTTCATAGATATATTCAGCGATTGGGGTTGAGCCGACAAAGCTAACTGCTTGAATGTCTTTATGAGTTAACAGAGCATCAACCGCTTCTTTATCGCCGTTGACCACATTGAAGACACCATCTGGTAGGCCTGCTTCGGTAAGTAACTCAGCAATGCGCATCACTGAGCTTGGATCTTTCTCAGAAGGCTTCATGATGAAAGTGTTACCCGCGGCAATCGCGATAGGGAACATCCACATAGGTACCATGACAGGAAAGTTAAATGGTGCGATACCTGCGACGACACCGAGTGATTGATTGACAGTCCAGGCATCGACACCACCACCAACCTGTTCGGTATGCTCACCTTTTAACAGGTGCGGAATACCACAGGCGAACTCGACGACTTCTAAGCCACGAATTATTTCGCCTTTAGCATCATCGATCACCTTGCCATGCTCACGGGTGATAAGCTCGGCCATCTCGTCCATATTGGCTTCTACTAGCGCCTTAAATTTGAACAGTACACGGGCGCGGTTGAGGGGGGAAACCTGAGACCAAGTTTTATGGGCTTTCTTGGCAAGCTCGATAGCACCATCGACTTCTGCGGCACTGGCGAGTGATACTTTCGCTTTATGCTCTCCGGTTGCAGGCTCAAATATCTGACCAGTTCGTTCGCTGGGGGCTGTATGTCTGCCGTTGATATAATGGTTGATAACTTGCGTATTAGCAGCTTGCATAAACATCAATCCTATTTAGTCATTGCAGCCTTCGGCGGTAGCCAAAGGCATAAAAGTTCAATTATGGGTACTTTGGGTTAAATCGATTTGTACTAATCAGTGGCTCTGATCGCATCACTCAGGGTATTGACTATCTGATCTATCTCTTGCTTGTCGATAATTAAAGGCGGGGAGATCGCGATAATATCCGCGGTGGCTCTGACGAGCGTGCCATTGGCATAGCAACGTTCGAAAATATCGAAGCCGCGTTTGCCTAGGCCTTTATCGCTGGGAGAAAACTGAACTGCGCCAACAAGACCTGTGTTACGGATATCGATAATGTTAGGCAGGCCCTTGAGGCTGTGCATCGCATCTTCGAAATAGCCTTCGAGTTCTCGGCTACGATCAAACAGATTTTCATTGTGATAGATATCTAATGTGGCTAAGGCGGCGGCTGCGGCAACGGGATGGCCCGAATAGGTATAACCATGAAATAGCTCTATGCCGTCCGGACCTTGCATACACGCATCATAAATCTTGTCATCGATAAGCACGGCGCCCATGGGGATTGCGCCATTATTAAGTGCTTTTGCTGTGGTGATTAAGTCAGGCGTAACGCCCCAACGTTGGCTAGCAAAAGCGTCTCCCACACGTCCAAAGCCGGTAATGACCTCATCAAAGATGAGTAAGATGCCATATTTTTGAGTGATTTCACGTAGGCGTTTAAGGTAGCCTTCTGGCGGTAAGATGACACCAGCAGAGCCAGACATAGGCTCGACAATTACAGCGGCAATATTCTCTGCGCCATGAAGGGCCACCAGTTGCTCAAGCGCATCAGCCTTCTCGGCTCCCGTTTGTGGTAGGCCTTTGGTATAAGCATTTTGCTGCATATCTAGTGTATGAGGCAGGTGGTCAACACCGGGTAGTAATTGCTGGCTAAAGGTTTTTCGATTACCGCCAATGCCACCCACAGATATTCCGCCAAATCCGACACCGTGATAACCGAGCTCGCGACCGATAAAGCGTGTTCGTGTCGCTTCGCCATTGGCTCTGTGATAGTTAATGGCAATCTTCAAGGCACTATCGACAGACTCTGACCCCGAGTTTGTAAAGAAGACCTTGTTTAAGCCATCGGGACTGATCTGGGCTAAACGTTCGGCAAGCTCAAAGGCGAGGGGATGACCCATCTGAAAGGATGGTGCGTAATCCATCTGGTGGATCTGCTTACTCACAGCTTCAGAGATCTCTCTTCTGCCGTGACCCGCATTACAACACCACAGGCCTGCTGTGCCATCGAGTACAGCTCTACCGGAAGTATCTTTGTAATACATGCCATCGGCTTCGGCGAGCATTCGGGGATTAGCTTTAAACTGTCTGTTTGCCGTGAAAGGCATCCAGTAATGTTCTAAAGACTGAGCGTCGCTTTTATTCTGATTATCTGCCATATCATCTACCCTAATCCGTTATTAGTTGTTTTTGTGAGCGGTTGATATTTTTCATGCTATGTCAGAAATAATGAACATGAAAGCTTTTTGTGCATTTATTTATAGCAAAAAAGCTCTTTTTGTAAAAAATATTGAATTTTTATTGAAAGTTAGCCCATTTAAAGCGTAATCTGACAATCTACTTATCACCCGTAAGAGTATTACCCGTTAAGAGGTCATCATGAGTACACCGAACAATCGTGAACAGTGGCAGAGCCTAGCCGACAGACTTATTTCCAATGCAGAGATCCAGGCTGATGCCTTTATTAATGGAGAGTATCTCGCTGCTGTGTCGGGTGAGCGCTTCGATTGTGTTAGCCCCATTGATGGCCGTGTGGTTTGTCAGGTTGCCAGCTGTGATCGTGAAGATGCCAATCTGGCGGTCACTAATGCTAGGCAAACCTTCGACTCTGGAGTTTGGTCTGAGCTTGCACCAGTTAAACGTAAACAGATTATGATACGTTTTGCTGAACTGCTTGAAGAGAATCAAGATGAGCTCTCTTTGCTGGAAACCTTAGATATGGGCAAGCCTATTCGTTATTCTGGCTCTGTCGATGTCGCGGGTGCTGCGCGAGCTATCCGTTGGTCTGGTGAAGCTATCGATAAGATTTATGATGAATTAGCGCCTACGGCTCATAATGAAATCGGCATGATCACCCGTGAGCCTGTAGGTGTCGTCGCTGCCATCGTGCCTTGGAATTTTCCTATCTTGATGGCATGTTGGAAGCTTGGCCCCGCCTTAGCAACGGGTAACTCGGTAGTACTTAAACCCTCTGAAAAGTCTCCTCTAACTGCGATTCGTATGGCGCAAATAGCCATAGAAGCGGGCATCCCCAAAGGCGTGCTCAATGTCTTGCCTGGTTTTGGTCACACGGTAGGTAAGGCCTTAGCACTACATATGGATGTCGATACCTTGGTCTTCACTGGCTCTACTAAGATAGCCAAACAGCTGATGATCTATGCCGGTGAGTCGAACATGAAACGTGTCTGGCTCGAGGCGGGTGGCAAGAGCCCGAATATCGTCTTCAATGATGCCCCTGATCTGCAAAAAGCCGCCGAGGCAGCCGCAGCTGCCATTGCCTTTAATCAGGGCGAGGTCTGCACCGCGGGTTCGCGTCTGCTGGTGGAGGAGGGGGTCAAAGATGAGCTACTCACATTGATAGCCAAAGAGATGCAGGCCTGGCAGCCGGGACATCCGCTGGACCCAGCCACCACTTGTGGCGCCGTGGTGGATAAACAGCAGTTGGATAATGTCCTTAGTTATATAAAGTCCGGTGTCGATGAAGGCGCAAAACTCATACAAGGTGGCGAGCAGGTGATGGCAGAGTGTGGCGGCGTCTATGTACAGCCGACTATATTCAGTGAAGTGAATAACAAGATGACAATTGCCAAAGAGGAGATATTTGGACCTGTGTTATCTGTTATCAGCTTCGATGGCATGGAGCAGGCAATATCAATTGGCAACGACAGCATCTACGGTCTTGCCGCTGGCGTGTGGACCTCAGATATTAGTAAAGCCCACAAAACAGCTAAGGCGCTGCGCAGCGGTATGGTATGGATCAACCACTATGACGGCGGTGACATGACAGCGCCTTTCGGTGGTTATAAACAGTCAGGCAATGGTCGTGACAAGTCACTGCATGCATTTGATAAATATACTGAAATAAAAGCGACTTGGATTATGTTGGATTAAAGGAAGGGACGAGAACCTAGGAACTAGATCCTAGGATCTCGTCCCTAGAACCTAGCGACTAATATTTATGATTATGACTACTTATTTTCTGGACTGAATCTATCCATTACTACAGCGCAGACTGCGTCGCCGGTAATGTTCAGAGAAGTACGGATCATGTCAAATATACGATCCAGGGCGAACAAGAGTGGCAGACCGTCAATCGGGATCCCGGCTGCAAGTAGCACGGCGACAACGAGGAAGGAGGGCCCTGGCACGCCGGCTTGACCGATTGCGCCCAATGTCGAAGTGAAAATAATGGCAACATAGGCTGTCATGGTCAGATCGATATGATACATCTGAGCGAAGAACATGGCGACTAAGCCATAGTAGATAGCGTTCCCCGTCATGTTGATGGTCGCGCCCAGTGGTAATACAAAGGCAGTGGTTGCCTTGGAGACATTGAGCTCCTCTTCACAGGTTTCCATGGTGACAGGCAATGTCGCCATAGATGACGCGGTAGATAGTGCCATGGCCTGAGGTTTTTTCATCGCCGAGACGAACTTCATCACAGGGACGTTAGAGAAAAACTTCACGACTAACGGAAAGAAGATGAAGGCGTAGATAAGAATTGCCACCACGAATACCACGAATAGCTTCAATACGACTTCTAGAGCCTGAAATCCGAATGAACCCACTGATTCAGCCATCAGACCAAATACACCCAGAGGCGCGATGATCATCACGCAATTGATCATCCATACGAAGGCTTCAACGATAGTATTGAGACCCTTAATTATCGGCTTAGCACCTTCGCCTTTCACTTTACTTAATGCGATACCAAAGAAGATACAGAAGACCAAGATCTGCAGAATATTTCCCGAGGTCATAGACTCAAACACATTGGTTGGGATCATCCCTATCAAGGTATCTATGGCGCCTGGAAGTGCGCCTTGCTCGGCGGTGACTTGGGTTAGTGATTGGCCTTGCGTACTAAAGTCTATGCCAGCTCCGGGCTTAAAAATATTACCCATGACCAGTGCCAGCGTGACGGCAACGCCTGAGGTGATAATGAAGAAGGCAAAAGTGCCGATACCTATCTTACCCGCAGAAGGGCTATCACCTAAGCTTGCGGCGCCAGCGATGATGGATACCACGACTAAGGGAATGACCAGCATCTTAATCAGATGAATAAAGATGGTACCCAGAGGTCCAAATATGGCGGCATCCTCTCCCATGTAGAGGCCCACTAAGGCACCAATTATCATGGCGATAACCACCTGAATACCTATGTTATTGATTAATTTTTTATCTCGAATTGCCACGCTAACCCCATTATTGAATTGGAACTGATCTGTAAAGCCTTTTTGAAGGGGCGTAAAGTTATCACACCAGTGTATCTGACACTGTGAAACAGCACTTAACTAGGGGATTAATTCATCCTTATGTAAACAAACTCATATTTCACTGAGTTATCCTCAATAAAGGTGGGGTAAATCATTTAAAACGTTAAAACCAACTCGGTTTTAGGCGATTTGATTCTCATATCTGTATTTGTTGCTTCTTATTTATACTGTGACTTCTTGTGGTTAAAGTTTGATCTGTATCAATTAATAGTCGTTAACTACCTTGAGTTATAGGGGATGTGTACGACCATTAAAAAGTTGCTCATAAAGAAGGTATGGGCAAACAAGGTTTATTTCATTAATACGTTACCGCCTGTTAGCTTTATCACACAGAGATGCAAAAGGAACTTGTATGAAGGCTCACCTTACGATTAGAAAGAAGATAGTGCTGATGGTTTCACTCATCTTGATGCTCATTACGGTTTGTGGCGGTTATCTATTGCTTTCAATTTCCCCTATCTCCACAAGCTGGAGCGATTACCAAGCACAAGCCGCTAAGCGACAGCAGTTGTTGATGAGTATTAAGGCTAACTTTGGCTATGGGGGGATGATCCATAACTTTAAAAATTACGTATTGCGTGGGCAGGATAAGTATCTACCTAAGGTTGAAAATAATTATCGTGCGCTGCAGGCTGATGTTAGGGAGTATCAGCAATTAAGTGATGTGAGTTCAAGTGAGCAAACTGCTTTGGCTGCAATTACCGAAGTAGCGACAAACTATTACGATAATAGCACGCGCATTAGCAAGCTATTTGCTGATGGGAAAACTCCTGAATATGTAGACTCTGTAGTGAAGATAAGTGATAAAGCTGCACTAGAGGGTTTTGAGGTGCTTGATAAGCATTACCAAGCAATGACTGCGGTGTACAGCTCCCAGATTAATGGCACTATCGACTCGGCCAAGAAGGCGGTATTCTCTGGCCTTCTGCTTGTTGCGTTAATTATTACCTTTGTATTAACTTGGCTATATCGTTCGCTTATACCTCCACTATTGACCTTGAATCAGACCATGACGGAGATAGCCGATGGTGATGGTGACTTGAGTGTGAGATTAAAGGTTGAGAAAGATGATGAGTTAGGAGGTGTTGCAACAGCATTTAATCTATTCGTTTCTAAGCTTGAGATGATTATTGCTGAGGAGAAGGAGATCATTGAGCAGATTAACTTAAGTGCAGAAGAGCTACTGCTGGTCACTAAAGGCAGTAATAGTGCCATCGAATCCCAATTAAGTAATACTGAGGTGCTCGCTACGGCGATTAATGAGATGACTGCCACTGTTCAAGATGTTGCACAAAATGCAGTGATGGCCTCAGATGCTGCTGTCAGTGTTAATACAGCAGCTCATGAGGGACATCAAGCTGTCAATAATACAGTGGAGCAGATCCTCAATATACATAGACATATCGACCAAGCATCTCAAGTGATTCATGAGGTGAACTTAGCATCTGATGATATCGGTCAGGTACTCAATGTTATCTCTGCCATTGCTGAGCAGACCAACTTGCTTGCCCTTAATGCGGCAATAGAGGCGGCCAGAGCCGGAGAATCAGGACGCGGTTTTGCGGTTGTTGCAGATGAGGTAAGGGGACTTGCCCAGAGAACATCAACCTCACTGGGTGATATCAAACAGATCATTGAGAAGTTACAAACTGGTGCCAGCAGTGCAGTAAAATCGATTGAGCTTGGTGTGAGTGAGGCTCAAGAGGGGTCAGATATAGCCCGTGTTGCAGGCAAGAGCATCGATGGCATTGTCGACTCTATCCAAGCGGTAGAGAGTATGAACCTGCAGATAGCAACGGCAACGGAGGAGCAAAATACGGTCGCCGAAGAGATGAACCAAAGTGTTCATGATATCTCCACCATGTCCTCATCTATCTATGCTGGCTCACAGCAGATAACCCAGCAGAGTCATCAGTTAGCTCTGATGACAACGAGACTCAAGCAGTTAGTGGGTAACTTTAGGACCCTAGAAAAGGTTACTTGATAACTTCGAATGAAGTTAGATGACATTATTCTATTTTAGCTTCTGGCTGAGTAGTTATTGGGAGGTGTGTTTGAAAGTCTTACTTTCATTGCAATCTACCGCCTGTCCGGCGAGGCGCTACAGAATTGGCTATCTTCGAGTGAAAGCGGCTCCTTTTTTCCTTTATTGGTATTGGATAGATAGTAGAAGGTCATACCTTCATGGCTATCTATCGCTTGCAGCGGGCTTTTATGCAGTTACTTCTGCGAGTCGCTGCAAGTCCGTCCCTGGAAGCTCTACCAAAACGTCCATGTTTTGGAAGCTCGCAGCCGCAGCTACACTTGATGATTTACAAGAAAAGTCCCTCTTCAATTTGAGCTATATTGTTAATTTGATTACCCATGTTCAAGGTAGAAATACACCACTCATTTCAGTCCAAAATCCAGTTATGGTTCACCAAATCTTCAATCGAAGAGACAAATAACTAGGTGTGAACGCGGCTGTGACCTTCGGTTTCAGGGATGAAACCGCAGAGCGTATAGGGATATATTCACAGCGTGTCGCAGAAGTGTTTGCACATCCCTCGCCGGGCAGGCGTTTGATAACAATACTGTATTGGTGACCTGAAAACTGCCAAACACCAAACCTGCCCAATGAAACCAATACAAAATTTAAAGATATTTTTCTAAAAAATATCCAAAAATCTATGATAGAGCATACCCGCCGCCAACATCGGCGATCTAAACGTGGGTCCGCCGGGGAAGGTCATATGCTGCACTTTATCGAAGATATCGAAGCGTTCAGCCTGGGCTGTTAATGCTTCGGCGATTAACTTAGCCGCCATATGAGTCGCGTTAACCCCATGGCCTGCGTAGGCCTGAGCATAGAGGATATTGGGGCAATCCGGCAGTCTGCCAATTTGTGGCAGTCTATTAGCGCCTATACCGATCATACCGCCCCATTCGAAATCTATTTTAACCCCTTTTAACTGAGGGAAGACCTTTTCAAGGTTTGGCCTGAGCGCCGCTTCAATATCTTTGGGATCTTTGCCTGAGTAAGTGCAGAGTCCACCGAAGAGTAGGCGGTTGTCTTCAGAGAGATGGAAGTAATCTAGGTCGATGCGCAGATCGGCGAAAGCCATATTCTGCGGGATGATATCTTTACACTGCTCATCGGTTAAAGGCTCGGTGGCGAGTAGGTAACTTCCGGCTGGCAGCACTTTACCACCGACATAACTTTCTAATTCATGGCCGATATAAGCATTACCCGCTAATACGACATATTGGCAGTTCACTTCACCTTTTGCGGTAATTACTTTTGGCTTGTTACCTTTTATTATTTTATCTGCGGCGCTGTATTCATACATTTTTACCCCGAGCATTCGCGCGACTCGGGCTTCACCTAGAGCTAAATTGAGCGGGTGAAGATGGCCGCTGTTCATATCGATTAAGGCACCTTCATAGCAGTCTGAGCCTATGACCTGTTGGATATCTTGTTTTTGAAGCAGAGTAAAACCCTCGCCTCGCCCTTGGGAAAGCAGGTCTTCATAATCCTCTTGTAACTCTGTCATATGGCGGGGTTTTATTGCTAAGTCGCAATAGCCCATCTGCAAGTTACAATCGATTTGGTGATCTTTAACCCTTTGCCTGACGATGTCGACAGCTTCAAAGCCCATCTGGTTGATGGCTTGCACACCTTCTGCGCCGATGATATTGCTAAATTGTTCAATATTATGGCCAATGCCTCGAATTAACTCACCGCCATTACGTCCTGAAGCGCCCCAACCAATACGTTTAGCCTCTAATAAGGCAACAGAAAAGCCTTTCTGCGCGAGTTCAATGGCGGTGTTAATTCCGCTAAATCCCCCACCGACAATACAGACATCTACTGAGATAGGCTCCTCAAGTTGAGGGTGTTGGTAAAGCTCCTTGGCGCTATCAAAATAGTATGACGGGGGGTATTGGTCACTGTGGACTGGGCGCTTTGCTTGCATCATATCTCCGGGTATTTGTTATTATTAGCCCAAATATAAGCGGCTTTAGTTATTAGTTATGCCTTTTTCACCTTGAGAATGTTTTCTGGTTAGCTCAGTATGCGTTTGTTTTGCAATTGAGTAAGAGTGCTATATAATTCACGGGTGTTGTTTATATTTAACATGCTTTTTTATCAGATACAAATTAGTATGTAGATTAATTTGTACACAATTTTAAATAAGTTTATAGCGGTAACGTATATTCTTACAGGAGATATGCATTTGGATATTGGAGCTAGCCTTAAGACAGTCCGTAAAATTAAGGGCTTGTCGCAACGTGAACTTGCAAAAAGAGCTGGAGTGACCAATAGCACTATCTCTATGATCGAGAAAAATAGTGTCAGTCCATCGGTAAGTTCATTAAAGAAAGTGTTATCTGGCTTACCTATGTCGCTAGTCGATTTTTTCTCTATGGGAGAAAGTGGTGACAGTGAAGCTAAGGTGGTTTATCGCAGTGATGAATTACTCGATATTGGCGATGGCAACTTAGATTACAAATTGATTGGTCGCGACTACCCAAATCGCGCGATGTCTGTCATGAGTGAGACCTATCCACCAGGTTCAGATACGGGTCTGGAAATGCTTAAACACGAAGGTGAAGAAGCGGCTATGGTCATTCATGGTAAGTTAGAGCTCACTGTGGGCGAAGAGGTATTCGTTTTAGAGGCCGGTGATAGTTACTACTTTAATAGCGAGTCTCCCCATAGATTTCGAAATCCATTCGATGAAGAGTGCCGTATTGTTAGTGCGACAACACCTGCAAATTTTTAATACCAATTGGCTTCATTGGATGATTTACTTTTAGATACAATAAACTCAATATCATCTGGGTGCGGTTTTGCCGCACTTTTCACCTTACTCCTTGATTCCTCCTGATCCTATCTTGTTTCATTGCTTCCCCTAGTTGTGTGATCCATTCCGTCATAGTCATATTTTTCAGCTGATTTAAACTTTGTTGTTTTTATTGTTAGTTCTTTATGCTGAGAATTTGATAATTATCAGCAAAAATCACGCTTGTTAAGATGTTCTAGATTCAAAAGTGTTTACATTAAATGTAAATAATATTGGTCAATGTCAAGCTGTAACTGTGATCTTTATCGCTAAAGATAAGTCAAGATGTCTGTATTTAAAAACGACTTATTTGCGTGGTATTAGTAACGGATAAATATTGGCTTGTGTATAAGTCGTTGTTATTTTTGTGTTTATATTATTTGTCGTTAGCATTTTAAATTGTATTCATTTAGCCTATTGCCTGTTCGCTATTTTCAGTGTAGTGTTTGAAAAACTGAACAGGCGGTTAAGATGTCTTCACATGTTAATTGCTTGGTTAAAATAAATATAAAAATATAATAACAAAGGTGATTTATGTCGGATGCAGGGCTTGCTGTGATTGGGGTGACGGCGTGCAATCAAAATTTAGGCTTACATCCGTTCAATATTGTCGGTGAGAAATACCTGCTCAGTATTGCCGATGCAACCAAGGCTTGGCCACTGGTTATTCCTGCATTGGGGCACTGTCCTGCAGAGCTTATCTTGCCTCGTCTAGATGGCATTCTCTTTACCGGCTCTCCTTCAAATATCGAGCCTCATCATTTTCAGGGTGCGCCAAGCGGGCCTGATTCTCATCACGACCCAAAGCGTGATGCCACCACACTCCCTCTACTGAAAGCTGCTATTGATGCGGGCATTCCTGTATTAGCCATTTGTCGTGGTTTTCAGGAGATGAATGTCGTCTTTGGCGGCAGCTTGCATCAAAAGCTTCATGAAGTGGACGGCTTTATCGAGCATAGGGAAGACAAAAGTGCGTCGGTGGATGTGCAATACGGTCTGTCACATGAGGTCAAGATAGAGCCTGGGGGATTGCTCCACGAGGCATGGGGCCGTAGCTCTGCAGAGGTGAACTCTGTGCATACTCAAGGCGTTGATCGCCTGGGTGTTGGGTTACGGCCAGAAGCATATGCCCCGGATGGTTTAGTAGAGGCTTTCTCTATTAAAAATGCAAAGAATTTTGCACTAGGTGTGCAGTGGCATCCTGAATGGAAGGTGTTAGACAATTCGTTTTACACCGCTATTTTTAAAGCTTTTAGTGATGCGTGTGAGCGTCGTGCAAACAGCCGAACGAGATAATAATAATGAAGAAATTAACAGCGTACTTGAAAGAACAAAAAATTACCGAAGTAGAATGTGTCATCAGTGATATGACGGGGATTGCCCGTGGAAAGATCGCGCCAGTCGGTAAGTTTATCGACGAAAAGGGCATGCGAATGCCTGAGAGTGTGTTATTGCAAACGGTCACCGGTGACTATGTTGAAGACGAACCTTATGATGCGCTCTTAGATAAAGCCGATATCGATTTTATCTGTGTGCCTGACGAGAATGCCGTATTTAAACTCCCGTGGACCATAGAGGCAACGGCTCAAGTTATCCACGATACCTTCGACAAGATGGGTAACCCCATTGAACTTTCTCCACGAAACGTGTTGAAGAAAGTGCTCAAACTTTATGATGACAAAGGTTGGAAGCCTGTTGTTGCTCCTGAGATGGAGTTTTACCTGACTCGCCGTAATGAAGATCCCGATCAGGCTCTTATTCCGCCAGTGGGTCGCAGTGGTCGTCAAGAGTCTGGCAGGCAGTCATTCTCAATTGATGCTGCTAATGAGTATGATCCGCTATTTGAAGATATGTATGATTGGTGTGAGATCCAAGGCTTAGACATTGATACCTTGATCCATGAAGAGGGAACTGCCCAGATGGAGATAAACTTCAGTCATGGTGATGCTCTGTCTCTTGCGGATCAGGTGTTTGTGTTTAAACGTACCCTTCGTGAAGCTGCGTTAAAGCATAATGTTTGTGCCACCTTTATGGCAAAGCCGGTTGCCGATGAGCCGGGTAGTGCCATGCACTTACACCAAAGCATTGTGGATTCAAAAACTGGTAAAAATATTTTTTCACTGGAAAACGGTACTAAGGGGCCACTGTTTTATAGTTATATTGGTGGGTTACAGAAATACATCCCTGAGCTATTGCCTTTACTGGCTCCTACAGTGAACTCATTTCGACGCTTTCTTCCTGGCACCTCTGCGCCTATTAACCTCGAATGGGGTGAAGAAAATCGTACTTGTGGCTTACGTATTCCAGAATCCTCGCCGCAAAACCTGAGAGTTGAGAACCGTATCGCCGGTGCCGACGCCAATAGCTACCTGTGTATTGCAGCAAGCTTACTGGCTGGCTATATCGGTATGGTGGATGATGTTAAACCATCGACGCCAGTGCAGGGCCGTGCTAATGAGAGTCGCCAAAGTATTAGTTTGCCGCTGACATTGGAAGAAGCCTTGGCGGTAATGTCTGAAAGCACAGCTTGTCGTGAGTACTTAGGCCAAGCATTCACAACGGGTTATATCGCGGTTAAGCAGGCAGATCTTGCCAGTTATAAGCGAGTGATTAGCTCATGGGAACGTGAGTTCCTATTACTGACAGTTTAATCCTTACGGGAGTGCAAAGTGCTCCCGTGACTTCCCTTGTTTTAGTCAACATTTTTAACCATCAAAGAGATAGATAGGTTTGGTGTGAAGAAACGACATGTTAGCAGTTTTACATGGCAATCAGTCGATGCAGTTTTTAGGTGTAGCATTGGATATTAGAATAACAAAATCGATTTTATATCGGTAATACAATGACTAACAGATATGTTTTACATTGTCTGTAACACGCTAGAATGGAGAGATAAATGGATCTTATTAAATCACTGAAAACTTTTTCCTTAGTGTTAAGTTGTACTTTGGCCAGTGCAGCAACTCATGCTGAAGAGGTGCTAAAAGTCTATAACTGGAATGACTATATCGCTAAGGACACCTTAGCAAACTTCCAGAAGGAGACGGGAATTCGAGTCATATATGATGTGTTTGATAGCATGGAGGTGGTGGAGGCTAAACTGCTTTCAGGTCATTCTGGCTATGACATCGTGGTGCCATCCAATGACTTCTTAGCTAAGCAGATTAAGATGGGTGCCTTTTTGCCTTTAGATAAGAGTAAGTTGACTCACTTAGGCAATTTAAACTCAGATCTGATGAAGCAGCTTGAGAAGGCCGATCCGCAAAATAAGTTTGCAGTGCCTTATTTATGGGGGACCACTGGGATAGGTTATAACTTGGAAAAGGTCAAAGCTGTGCTAGGGGAAGAGCCACCATTTGACTCTCTGGAGCTTCTTTTTAACCCCAAGTATGCCGAGAAAATATCCAGCTGTGGTTTCTCCATGATGGATTCTGCCGATGAGATGATATCTCAAGCACTCACTTACCTAAAACTCGATCCAAACAGCACTAATCCTGATGATTATAAGCTTGCAGGTGAAGCGATAGCTAAGGTCCGTCCCTATGTGACTTACTTCCATTCATCTCGTTATATTACCGATCTGGCAAATGGCGATATCTGCGTGGCCTTTGGCTTCTCTGGTGATGTATTTCAGGCGGCGGCGAGAGCCGATGAGGCAGGTAATGGACAGAAAATTGGTTATTCGATAGCAAAAGAGGGCGCGAATCTCTGGTTCGATATGCTTGCTATTCCGGCAGATGCAGAGAATGTGGATAACGCCCATCAGTTTATTAATTACTTGTTGCGCCCGGAAGTGATTGCCGAGATCTCTAATTATGTGGCCTATGCCAACCCCAACGATAAGGCACAGCCTATGGTTGAAGAGGTTATTTTGAGTAATCCGGGGATCTATCCCAGTCAGGAAGTGATCAACAATTTATATATTCGCGAAGTTCGACCTTTGAAAATACAGCGCAAGATGACCCGAGCTTGGACTAAGGCAAAGTCAGGTTATTAATAGATTTGAAACGATTAGCAGGGCACTGCCGATGCGGTTTTAAGGTGTAGCATTGGTTAATAATAAAAACTAAAACCGGTTTAACCGGAAACAATGACAGACAGCAGGCTTAGGCTTGCTGCTACGCTCAATCAAGGAGATAGCATGAAGCTTTTAAAGAAAATGACCACACTAGCGCTTTTGGGAGCGGGTGTATTTGCAAGTACAGGTGCCATGGCCGAAGAGGTTGTTCGCGTCTATAACTGGTCTGATTATATTGCCGAAGATACCTTAGCTAACTTTGAAAAAGAAACAGGCATTAAGGTTGTATACGATGTTTTCGACAGTAATGAAGTGGTAGAAGCCAAATTGCTTTCTGGCCGTTCAGGCTATGACATTGTCGTGCCATCGAACAGCTTTCTGGCTAAGCAGATAAAAGCGGGCGCATTTCAAAAGTTAGATTCGAACCAACTGCCTAATCACAAAAACTTGAATCCAGAGTTGATGCAGCAGCTAGAAAAAGCAGATCCAGGTAATCAGTATTCGGTGCCTTATCTTTGGGGAACCAGTGGCATAGGTTATAACGAAGCCAAAGTTAAAGCTGTGTTAGGTGATGATGCACCTATTGATTCATTAGAACTTATCTTTAATCCTAAGAATGCCGAGAAGTTGGCTTCATGTGGCTTAGCGTTATTGGATTCGGCCGATGAGATGTTGCCGATGGCATTAATTTATCTTGGCTTAGATCCAAATAGCACTAAATCTGAAGACTTTAAGAAAGCGGGAGAGGTATTAGCTAAGGTTCGTCCATATATCACTTACTTCCACTCTTCGCGTTATATTACCGACCTTGCTAATGGTGATATTTGTGTTGCATTTGGTTATTCGGGAGACATCTTTCAGGCAGCTGCCCGTGCCGAAGAAGCCGAGAATGGCCATGTGATTGGTTATTCTATTCCTAAAGAGGGAGCCAATCTCTGGTTTGATATGCTAGCAATCCCAGCCGATGCTAAAAACGTTAATAATGCACATACTTTTATCAATTACCTGCTACGTCCTGAGGTGATAGCCCCTATTACTAACTACGTGGCTTATGCCAACCCTAACGTTCCCGCTCAAGAGTTTGTAGATGAAGAGATCCGTAATGATTCATCTATCTATCCGACCGAAGAAGTGTTGAAGCGTCTCTATGTTGGTGAGGTTCGCCCACTGAAAGCTCAACGTTCACTGACGCGCGTGTGGACCAAGGTTAAATCGGGTTATTAAGCAGTATTAAGGACAAGCTTAGGCTTGTCCTTTTTTAGTCTAATACCGATAGGTATCAATCTCTTTTGTTATTCAATTTTATATTACCGTAGGCACAGTCACTGTGCTTGTTGTGGAGAAGTAATATGGTTAGCAACGCAGGCGTCGTCAATAAACCAACAACAAAGACGCAAGGTGAGCTACTGCTTAAGGTTGAGCGGGTCAGCAAATTATTCGATGAGGTCCGAGCCGTCGATGATGTGTCACTGAACATATATAAGGGAGAGATCTTCGCCCTGCTTGGTGGCTCAGGCTCAGGTAAGTCTACCTTGTTGCGTATGCTGGCGGGGTTCGAGAAGCCCTCCGAGGGGCGCATTATCCTTGACGGCGTCGACATCACCGACATGCCGCCCCACGAGCGCCCGATCAACATGATGTTCCAATCCTACGCCCTGTTCCCCCATATGACGGTGGAAAAAAATATCGCCTTTGGCTTGCAGCAGGACAAGCTGCCTAAAGAGGAGATAGCGCAAAGAGTTAAGGAGATGCTCAAGCTAGTGCATATGGAAGACTATGCCAAGCGCAAGCCAAATCAGCTCTCTGGCGGACAGCGTCAACGAGTCGCCTTGGCTCGCTCTCTGGCTAAGCGACCTAAATTACTGTTACTCGATGAGCCAATGGGCGCATTGGATAAGAAGCTTAGAACCGAAATGCAGCTGGAGGTGGTCGATATCCTCGAAGAGGTTGGGGTGACTTGTGTGATGGTAACCCATGACCAAGAAGAAGCCATGACCATGGCGGAGCGCATTGCCATCATGCATGAAGGCAAGATAGTGCAGACCGGCTCACCCATGGATATCTATGAGAGTCCTACCTGTCGTATGGTGGCTGAATTTATTGGTTCTGTGAACCTGTTCGAGGGCGAAATCATCGTCGATAAGCCAGACCATGCCATCATAAAATCTCCCAATTTAACCCAACAATTTTATATCAGTCACGGCGTATCCACCAATGTCGATGATAAGCGCGTCTGGTTAGCTGTCAGGCCGGAGAAGGCACGTATAAGTCTAGAGCAACCAGAGAGTGAATATAACTGGTGCCGAGGAGAGGTTGAAGATATCGCCTACCTTGGGGGGATCTCTGTCTACTATATTCGACTGAGCAATAAGCAAGTGATCCAGTCCATGATGACTAACAGAGACCGCCGTTCTGACCCACCAACGTGGGAAGACAAGGTATTCATCAGCTGGGAGGCCACCAGTGGAGTGGTTCTCAGATCTTAAGGTGGCAATATGAAAAGACCATTAAAGTTTAGATTACCCAAGGGACAACACTGGATCATAGGTTTACCCTATTTCTGGTTACTCCTGTTCTTCGCCTTACCATTTGCCATCGTACTGAAAATTAGTCTGTCGACGGCAGCCATCTCGATACCTCCCTATGAGTCCTTAGTCAGTTATGCCGATGAGTCATTGCAGATCATGCTCAATCTAGGGAATTACCTGCTGATCTTCGAAGACTCCCTGTATGTTCAGGCTTATTTGGGATCGTTAAAGATGGCCTGCATCACCACATTAGGCTGCTTATTGATTGGTTATCCTATGGCTTATGCCATTGCTAGAGCGCCCAAGAAGCATCAAGGTGTGTTGATCTTATTGGTGATGTTACCTTCATGGACCTCATTTCTTATTCGAGTCTATGCCTGGATGGGACTCTTGAGCAATAACGGGGTGATTAATAATGTCTTAATGTGGCTCGGGGTGATATCTGAGCCCATTCAAATGCTCAACACTAACTTCGCCGTCTATATTGGCATCATTTACACCTATCTACCGTTTATGATTTTGCCTCTATATGCGACTCTGTCTCAGCTCGATGGCAGCTTGTTAGAGGCAGCCTCAGATCTTGGCTCCCGGAGTTTGAATACTTTCTGGAAGGTCACCTTGCCTCTGTCTAAAGGTGGGGTTATCGCAGGCTCAATGCTGGTGTTTATTCCGGTCGTCGGTGAGTTTGTTATCCCTGAGCTACTGGGTGGTCCAGATTCCTTGATGATAGGTAAGGTGCTATGGCAGGAGTTCTTCAATAACCGGGATTGGCCCGTGGCCTCATCGCTGGCGATCATCATGTTAGGTCTACTAATCATACCTATTACCTTGTTCCATCGCTATCAAGCCAAGAGCATGGAGAGTGACCTATGAGCAGACTAAGCAAGTTAAGCTTCTCAACCATCATGTTATGGGCAGGGATGTTTTTCCTCTATGCTCCCATGCTGATCTTAGTTATTTACTCATTTAACGAGTCTAAGTTGGTGACGGTATGGGGCGGGTTCTCGCCTAAGTGGTACGGTGAACTGTTTCGCGATCAGCAGATCTTAGATGCGGTATGGACCAGTTTGAAAGTGGCCTTCTTCGCCTCCACCATGGCCGTGGTATTAGGCACTATGGCGGCGTTTGTGATGACACGCTTCAAACGCTCTTGGGGCAAGATGACACTTTCAAACATGATCACCGCTCCCTTAGTGATGCCAGAAGTGATCACGGGTCTGTCGTTATTACTGCTGTTTATTCATATGGCCGATCTCTTGGGTTGGCCTGAGGAGCGAGGCATGCTGACGGTGTGGATTGCTCACTCGACCTTCTGTGCATCCTATGTGGCAGTAGTGGTATCTGCTCGCTTGCGTGAGTTAGATCTCTCTATTGAAGAAGCGGCTCAAGATCTTGGGGCGTCCCCATTGAAGACCTTCTTCCACATCACTGTGCCGATGATCTCGCCTTCATTGGCGGCAGGCTGGTTACTGTCATTCAGCTTGTCTTTGGATGACTTAGTGATAGCCAGCTTTACATCGGGACCAGGGGCGACCACCTTGCCCATGGTGGTGTTCTCGTCTGTGCGGATGGGAGTCTCTCCCAAGATTAATGCCTTAGCAACCTTGATCATTCTGACGGTTTCTTTGATAGCATTTATCTGTTGGTATCTGGCCCGCAGAAGCGAGCGAAAGAGCTTGCCACCGGCCATGTAGTTATCTGACTTACTCTGGCTTACTCTGATATTGGAGGAGTAAGCCGCTTTTACTGAATTTAATTTAGGGGAATGATATGCCCAGCGTACCTCACACAGAATCTTATTATGCAGCGTCGGCCAATGACAAGGTCGAGCGTGCTCAGCTTAACGACAATATAGAAACCGATGTCTGTATCATAGGGGCCGGTTATACCGGTCTATCATCGGCGCTACATTTACTAGAGCTAGGTTACAGCGTCACAGTACTGGAAGCGGCTCGAGTCGGTTGGGGCGCGTCGGGACGTAACGGTGGCCAGATAGTCAACAGCTTCAGCCGGGATATAGATTCCATCGAACGCACAGTCGGTAAAGAGACTGGCCAATTATTTGGTGAAATGGCCTTCGAAGGAGGGCGGATCATCAAGGAGTTGGTCGCCAAACATGAGATACAGTGCGATCTTAAAGACGGTGGCGTCTTTGCGGCAATGAACAAGAAGCAGATGGGGCATTTAGAGCATCAAAAAGCACTTTGGGAGAAGCACGGACACCTTGGACATCTAGAGCTATTAGATGAGAAGGGTATAGGTGCTGTGGTCGGTTCAGAACGCTATATTGGTGGTTTATTAGATAAGGGTGGCGGTCATATCCACCCGCTAAATCTAGCCTTGGGTGAGGCCCAAGCGGTTGAGGCTCAAGGTGGAAAGATCTATGAGAACTCGGCCGTTATTAAGGTTGAGCAGGGGGATAATCCGACGATTCATACGGCCCAAGGTTCGGTCAAAGCCAAGTTTGTCATCGTGGCAGGTAATGCCTATCTCAACGGACTCATCCCAGAACTGCAGGCCAAATCTATGCCCTGTGGCACTCAGGTCATCACCACCGAGCCATTGAGTGACGAGCTCGCCGCCAGCCTGTTACCACAAGATTACTGCGTCGAAGACTGTAACTATCTGCTGGATTACTTCAGGTTATCCGGTGATAAGCGACTCATCTACGGCGGCGGCGTGGTTTACGGTGCAAGAGACCCTGCCGATATCGAAGCCATCATACGGCCCAAGATGCTGGAGACTTTCCCGCAACTCAAAGATGTGAAAATCGAATATACCTGGACGGGAAACTTTCTGCTGACGCTGTCCCGTCTGCCTCAGGTCGGTCGTATCGGCGATAACATCTATTACTCACAAGGCTGTAGCGGTCATGGAGTGACCTACACACATCTGGCTGGCAAGATACTCGCCGATGTCATTCACGGGCAAGCAACACGGTTTGATGCGTTTGCCGGCTTGCCACATTACCCTTTCCCCGGGGGGCATATAATGCAAGTACCGTTTAGCGCCATCGGCGCCTGGTACTACACCATGAGGGACAAGTTAGGGATCTAATCTTTCCATAGAAAGTCTGCTATAGATAAGTCTGCCAAAGAGAAATAGAAAATAGAGTTTATTCTGAGAAAGAGCCTGCAGCCATGCAGGCTCTTTTGTTTGAATATTATATGGTTTCCTTCTCATTCTCTGTATTTACTTCCCCACCAGATAACTCGATATAGATAAATTGGTTAACACTTTAGAAAAACGATCAATCCGATTTTAGTGATCGATGCCACTATTCAAAAGATAAATCTAATGTAACATGTATATCTATAAGTAAAATCTTATTTAATAGGTAGTAAAATACAGAGGCTACATATGTTCATGATTGAGTTAAATGATACTGGCTGGAGATATTGGCTAGTAACCGCTGCACTGCTTACTTACGGAGTCATCGTTGACCCTTTCGGTTGTATGCTTGCTATAGGTCTTACCGTCGTTCATCTACTCCACTTTATCATGATGAAACGAAGTGTTACTGCATTTCCCATACAGGTTAGATTTTGGTATTTATCTCTGCTGTTGCTGGCACAGATAGAAGGGCTCCAGTGGATGTATTGGATCCCGACAATAGGGACTTGGGCTCAGGTACTCTTGGGCTATTGCGCCATGGCACGCTTCGTTTCACTGTTGCCCTGGAACAGCAGTGAGCGTTTTTCATTTGCTAGGGTCAGCCGAACATTTCTCGCCCGTCCCGTAAAAGGAAGCATCAAGCAAAATGTTTCTACTGAAAATTAAACGATGAAGCTGTATTCAACCAAGCCCAGTAATGGGATAACAATGGTGGCCCCTCAAAGCCTCGAACTGTAAGAACTTTGTGCTGAAGAGTGCTTAAGATGAAAGTCCAAAATAAATAGAGCCAGCCATACTAAATGGCTATACCTACTCGCTCCTACTAAGCTTTAGTAATTGGTTTAAGTAGGAGAGTCGTATGCCCCGCCCAAGAAGAACTCAGATAAGTATCGAGGACACATCCTGGTACCATTGTTTTTCACGCCTTTGTCGTCGTTCTATGCTAATGGGAGATGACCCTTTGACAGGGAAAAACTACGATCATCGACGTGATTGGGTTGAATCACAATTGCTGAAATTGGCCAGTGCGTTTTCCATAGATGTGGCAGCCTATGCGGTGATGTCTAACCATTTACATCTCGTGTTGAGTGTTGATATTTATCAGTCAAATAGCTGGACAGACAGAGAGGTCGTTGAGCATTGGCATCAGGTCTTTAAAGGGACTGACATTACTCAAAAGTTTGCCAAAGGCGAAGTCATTGAAAGTTATGAAATCAATGCGTTGAAGCACGCTATTGCATTGTACCGTAGTCGATTGAGTGATATTTCATGGTTCATGCGGGCGCTAAATGAACCCATCGCGAGAATGGCGAATAAAGAGGATAACTGTACAGGGCACTTCTGGGAGGGAAGGTTCAAAAGTCAGGCTCTACTTGATGAGGCTGCAGTGCTCGCTTGTATGGCCTATGTTGAGCTCAATCCTATCAGAGCTAAAATGGCAGCAACACCAGAAGACTCAGAGCACACTAGCTTGCAATTACGCGTTAAGGCGGCATTCAAAGGCAAGCAGCCTACAGAGTTGCTGCCGTTCATTGGTAATGAGCAGCTCAATCAACCTAAAGGGATTAATTTTTCACTGAAAGACTACCTTGAGTTAGTTGATGAAACTGGCCGAATTATTCGTGATGATAAGCGAGGTTCTATTTCAACCCATGCGACTAAGATATTAACTAAGCTCAATATTTCCGCTGACAACTGGATAAAAATCACGTCTGAATTTGGAACACTATTTCACGGCCCAGTGGGAACATTACAAGAGCTGACCAGCTATTGTGAACACTTAGATAAGCGCCGACGGCACTTTGCTCATAGCTGTAGCTATCTTCAAGGTAATTAGTACAAGAAGAGCTTAAGCAAGCAGCAACACAACTCACATCAAAAAATGGCCCATCAATGCTTTGGTTAACCAGTCTTACCTGCAAAACCACCCTTTTAGCTTCAAAACGACAAAATTTACTGGATTAGAACCAATCTACTCGTCCATCTGTCGGTTATTTCGCGCTTTAGGATATTGAAAATGAATTTATCGCTAAAAAGGTCGATTCGATAGGTATGATGTTGATTTAACATGGCTGGCTGTGTTTCTCTCTAGCCGCTTAAAATGGAACGTCAAAAAGAAAGGCTGTGAGCAACAGTAAGCAGAGGCTAGGGGCAAAGGTTATCTGTGGGTTTTTGTTCCTGCAGTTATGGGTCTGAAAGGCGTACACTTCTTCTGGTAGTGATATACAGGTGAAGGTGAATAGGTCGAGTTGTATCTAGGAAAGTTTACTATTAGAAGGTTCCCGACTTTGTAGATGGCTTTAGTTTCACTCATGCTCGCTTCCAATGTCGTCGACGTTGATCATTACAGAAATACTATAACTCATTATTAACGAGATCTCGGGATATGCCACATTTGCTGGTGGTTGGCTGTTATAAAGCGAAGCTATCAGGTTATTTGAGCGGTGTGAACGAGTGAATGATGTAGCAGTTTGGACCTAGGCGGTTTTAGCTTACTGCAGTAATAACTACAGTAATTCTTTCAGGTGAAGTGGAGAGTAATTATGGGGATACGGTGATAAGCAGATTTCAGACACAAAAAAGCCCGTTGAATCAACGGGCTTTCTCGTTATAAATTGGTGGCCCCTCCCAGACTCGAACTGGGGACCTGACGATTATGAGTCGTATGCTCTAACCAACTGAGCTAAGGGGCCTACTTAAGGAAGTCGTCACTACCGAAAGCGACGAGAAGTATACGAGGTTTAAATGCGCTTGTCACCAGTGTTTTGAAGAGAAATGCTAACTTTAAATTCAACTGCTTATCTGTTAATCAATAATCGACAATATATCGGCTTTAACACTATTTATCGCTCAATAAAAAGCCCCGCTATAAGGTAGCAGGGCTTCTTTGTCTTCTCTTTGTCTACTCTTTATCGAATGTGAGCTAACTCAAGTGAGCTTAATTCAGCTGAATTGAACTCATATTGACTTGAGGCTTATTCGTCTAAGAATGACTTCAAGATCTCTGAGCGAGAAGGGTGACGTAGCTTACGCAGTGCCTTAGCTTCAATCTGACGAATACGCTCACGCGTTACGTCAAACTGCTTTCCAACTTCTTCAAGCGTGTGATCTGTGTTCATGTCGATACCGAAACGCATACGTAATACTTTAGCTTCACGAGCCGTTAGGCCTGCAAGTACTTCGTGTGTTGCGTTCTTCAAACTTTCGCCAGTGGCTGAGTCTAAAGGTAGCTCGAGGGTAGTATCCTCGATAAAGTCACCTAAGTGCGAATCTTCGTCATCACCGATTGGTGTTTCCATTGAGATAGGCTCTTTGGCGATCTTTAATACTTTACGGATCTTATCTTCAGGCATCAGCATACGCTCAGCCAGTTCTTCAGGAGTTGGCTCACGGCCCATTTCCTGTAGCATTTGACGAGAAATACGATTCAGCTTGTTGATTGTTTCAATCATATGCACTGGAATACGGATCGTTCTTGCTTGGTCAGCAATAGAGCGAGTGATCGCCTGGCGGATCCACCAAGTTGCATAAGTCGAGAACTTATAACCACGACGGTATTCAAACTTATCAACCGCCTTCATTAGGCCGATGTTACCTTCTTGGATAAGATCCAAGAACTGTAGACCACGGTTGGTGTACTTTTTAGCGATAGAAATTACTAGACGTAAGTTCGCTTCTACCATCTCTTTCTTTGCACGGCGAGCCTTAGCTTCACCGATAGACATACGACGGTTGATATCTTTGATAGCAGCAATCGCAAGACCAGTTTCTCGTTCGATAATATCTAGCTTGGCGCGACAACGACGAACATCATGCTCGACCATCTGTAAACCTTCAACATAAGGTTTCTTAGTGGCGAGTTCGGCATCAAACCAAGCTATGCTACTTTCGTCGGCGGTATAACCCTTAACGAAGTTTTTCTTAGGCATCTTAGCTTGTTCGACACAAAGCTTCATAATCAAACGTTCTTGAATACGGACTTTATCCATGGTGGCGCGCATGCTCTTAACTAAGCGGTCGAACTGCTTAGGCATGAGACGGAACTCTTTAAATAGTTCACCAATCTCAAATAGGGCAACGGTTGCTTCAGGATGACCACGTCCTTTGTCAGCGATGATCTTCAGCGTATTCTCATGAACTTGTCTTAGCTGAGTGAAACGCTCTTTAGATTCTTCAGGATCTGGACCTTTTGGACCTTCCTCTTCCTCTTCTTCATCATCATCACCATCTTCATCATCTAGCTCTTCATCAGAGAGCTCAGAACCGACGTGTGTTGCAGTCGGTGCTACATCATCAGCATTAGGATCGACGAAGCCTGAGATAATATCCGACAGACGGACTTCTTCAGCTTCATAGCGATCGAACTGATCAAGGATCGTAGCAATCGCTGGAGGATACTCAGCGACCGATGCCTGAACGGTATTGATTCCTTCTTCGATACGTTTAGCGATAACGATCTCGCCTTCACGGGTAAGAAGTTCAACAGTACCCATTTCACGCATATACATACGGACTGGATCGGTTGTACGACCAAGCTCGGCCTCTACCGTTGCTAGCGCAGCAGCGGCTTCTTCTGCAGCATCGTCATCGGTGCTGTCTTCAGACATCATGATTTCATCAGCATCCGGCGCCTGTTCGTAGACGCGAATACCCATGTCATTTATCATCTGGACAATATCTTCGATCTGGTCTGCGTCGACCATATCTGCAGGCAAGTGATCATTCACTTCTGCATAGGTTAAGTAGCCTTGCTCTTTACCTTTGGCTAGCAACAATTTAAGTTGCGACTGAGGAGTGTGCTCCATAGATATCATCCAAGTTGGGTAACAGTTAAAACGACGGGCAATAATTGCCGCGCAAATCGTCCATTATAGCCTTGTGCGCTTCCGTGTGCTAGTCCAAGTGCTTACTTTTAAGACATAAACTGTCTTAATTTTGCCCTTGTATGACTGCAATCAGCTTGCTCAGCTGAATCCTTTCTTCTTTAGTATGGTTCTGTTTTAGACTCAATTCCTGATATCGCTGCTCAATATATTGATTATTGAGCCAGATAAGGGTTTTTCTAAACTCTTGTTGCAAGTTTTCATCCGCCACTTGATGGTCCCATTGGGTCAGTTTTTTTAGGGTTCCCAGCTGTGGGGCATCCCTATACTGTTCAAGTAGTTGTGCGCTGTTTTTAACTTTTACACGAGTAATGTCTAGCAAGTTAATCAGCAGATCTACGCCGACCATCTTGATATGTTTTAGTGCCGGCTGCACAGGCAGTCCTTCACCTAACAATGGATTCTGTACTAGCAGTGCGATGGCTAATCGCAATGGGGTTCCGCGTCCTTTCAACGCTTTAATTTTAAGCGTGTTTTTTTGCTCTTTTTCTGAAAATCCAAACTTTCTTTTTAGATCTTCAGCACTGTTCATTCCGAGCTTATAGGAAAGGTTTTCCAATAATAGGCTCTGAAGAACGGTATCTTGTATCTTTTCGATCAGTGCCATCGCTTGCTTAGCTAATGCACCTTTATCGCCACCAAATCGTTGCGCCAGAGTTTCAAAAAGAAACTCAGGTAAAGCCTTAGCTTCGCTAATTTGTTGTTCAAAAACCTCTTTGCCGACCTGACGAACCATAGTATCTGGGTCTTCGCCTTCAGGCAGAAACATGAATTTCACCTGATTACCCGGTTTTAGCAAAGGCAAGGCAGTTTCTAATGCGCGCCAAGCCGCAGCCTTACCAGCCTTGTCTCCGTCATAACAACAGATAACCTCTTTGGCGCTACGGAGCAGTAGTTGAAATTGTTCTGCCGTGGTCGAGGTACCGAGTGAGGCGACTGCATAGTCGACATCAAATTGCGCCAGGGCGACCACATCCATATAACCTTCAACAATAAGTACTTGCTTAGGGTCTCTATGTTTTTGCTTAAGCTCATAAAGACCATAAAGTTCATTACCCTTATGAAAT
This sequence comes from Shewanella eurypsychrophilus, assembly GCF_007004545.3. Taxonomy (NCBI): domain Bacteria; kingdom Pseudomonadati; phylum Pseudomonadota; class Gammaproteobacteria; order Alteromonadales; family Shewanellaceae; genus Shewanella; species Shewanella eurypsychrophilus. The sequence continues at coordinate 1,283,969 of NZ_CP045503.2, forward strand.
ATGGGCGTTTCTGGAGAATTCAAGTATTTGGGCGTTCCATCACCTAAAACTCGACCTCCAAAACCGATAACGCGTCCTCTTCTGTCACGAATAGGGAACATGAGTCGATCACGAAATCTATCGTAACGCTTACCATTATCGTTCTCTATCACCATACCAGCAGTGAGAAGTTTATCTTGAGCATCCTGATTGTGGTTATAACGGCCGAGTAAGCCATTCCATCCGTCAGGTGCAAATCCAATATTGAAGTGTTCGACCACAGTATTGGAAAGCCCTCGATGATCGAGATAATCAAGGACTTTTTGTTTGTCATTGTGTTGTCTTAACTGACTCTGGAAATAAAGGCTCGCCTCTTCCATCAACTGATAGAGATCGCGGCTCAATCCTTCGTCACGCCTTTTACCTGTTCCTTGCTCTCTAGGCACTTCGAGCCCTAGTTGGCCTGCAAGCTCTTCGATGGCATCGATAAAATCGAGACGATCGTATTCCATAACAAAGTCGATGACATTGCCATGGGCACCACAGCCGAAACAGTGATAAAACTGCTTATCTCTACTGACGGTAAAAGAGGGGGATTTTTCACTATGGAACGGACAACAGGCAGAGTGATTTTTACCCGCCTTTTTAAGGGGCACCTTAACGTCGATCATGTCGACAATATCGATGCGAGCTACTAGCTCATTGATAAAATCACGTGGTATCGCCATTAGTGTAGTAAATGCCGCCTTTATTTACGTGAAGTCAAAATAGAGAAAATCTAAAACAAACAAGCCGCGCAAGAGCACGGCTTATTTACGCATAGATCTGAAGTTACTTAAGTTTAGCTCTGATCATAGCGCCAATTGCCGCCATATCAGCTCTGCCTAAGACTTTAGGTTTCAGTGCGCCCATTACTTTGCCCATATCCGCCATGGAGGATGCGCCCATCTCTTCGATGCTTGCATCAACTAGCACAACAACTTCCTCTTCAGTAAGAGGTTGAGGCAGGAAGTCTTCAAGGATCTTGATTTCTGCTGCTTCAATTGCGGCGAGTTCGTCACGGCCAGCTGCACTATATTGTGCAATTGAATCGCGACGCTGTTTAACCATTTTGGTTAAGACAGCTATAGCTTGGTCGTCAGTCAGAGTTTCGCGGGTATCCACTTCAATCTGCTTGACGGCGGCTAGCGCCATACGAATGGTTCCTAAGCGTACCTTAGCTTTGGCACGCATAGCATCTTTCATCTGGCTTTTTAGCTGATCAACTAGGCTCATAATAGATTAATATAAACGTACGCGACGAGCGTTTTCGCGAGAAAGCTTCTTAGCTAGACGCTTAACTGCAGCGGCTTTAGCACGCTTGCGGCAAGTCGTTGGCTTCTCGTAGAACTCACGAGCGCGAACATCAGCTAAGATACCGGCTTTTTCACAAGAGCGCTTAAAACGACGTAGAGCTACGTCAAATGGTTCGTTTTCGCGTACTTTAATTATTGGCATACGCCATCACCCCTTAGGTGTAGTTGTAATGAGTCAGTTACTTGACTCAAGTTAATTTAAAAATGGTGCGGAATTCTATACCGACTTACAAGTGTTTGTAAAGCCTATTTAGCGATCATATTTTAGATCTTTTCACCTTTAAGATCCTTTTCGAGATCGAAACTAAAGCTGGATTGTAGAATTTCGGCGTTTTGTGCTGCGATTTAACAATAAAATCGATAGCAACTCTATTGGTATAATTAAAGCACAGCAGGTAGAATTAGCAGCCTTTTATGACACTTTGACGGGATACGATGCGGGTTTTAGGTATTGAAACATCTTGCGATGAAACTGGAATTGCAATTTATGATGATGAGCAGGGCTTGTTGTCTCATACATTATACAGTCAGGTAAAACTTCATGCTGATTATGGCGGGGTAGTGCCTGAACTCGCCTCTCGAGATCATGTGAGAAAGATTATTCCGCTGATTAAGCAAGCAATTAAAGAGGCTGGCTGTGAAGTTGAGGATATCGATGGTGTGGCGTATACCACGGGCCCAGGCCTTGTTGGTGCGTTATTGGTTGGAGCTTGTGTTGGGCGTTCTTTAGCCTATTCATGGGATAAACCTGCCGTGGGCGTGCATCATATGGAAGGTCACCTACTGGCGCCAATGCTCGAAGATAATGTTCCCGAGTTTCCTTTTCTTGCGCTGCTCGTTTCTGGTGGTCATTCTATGATGGTGGCAGTTGAAGGAATTGGACAATATGAAGTGCTGGGTGAATCTGTAGATGATGCTGCAGGCGAAGCATTTGATAAGACAGCTAAATTATTGGGGCTGGATTATCCTGGCGGCCCAAGATTAGCAAAGCTTGCGGAGAAAGGTGAGAGTGGCCATTACCGCTTCCCTCGTCCGATGACAGATAAACCTGGGCTGAATTTTAGTTTCTCGGGATTAAAAACTTTTGCTGCAAATACCATTGCCAAGGAAGCTGACGATGAACAGACTCGTGCCAATATTGCTTGTGCTTTCGAAGAGGCTGTGGTCGATACGCTTTCAATAAAATGTCGCCGTGCGCTTAAACAAACGGGTTATCAGCGATTAGTGATAGCGGGCGGAGTGAGCGCTAATACTCGTCTTCGTACATCCCTAGCGGAAATGATGCAAAACCTCGGTGGTGAAGTCTTCTATCCTCGTGGTGAGTTCTGCACCGATAACGGTGCGATGATCGCTTATGCAGGCTTACAGAGATTGAAAGCGGGTCAAATAGAGAGTTTAGAGGTTAAGGGAAAGCCGCGTTGGTCGTTAGACTCACTGCCTCCATTATAGGATTTAATGAACTCTAAGTTTCGAGCTACGAGCTATGGGTTTCGAGTTATAAGCTGTAAGTTTTAAGCGATAAGAAATAGAAACACCTAGTTTGTAGATGCAAACTCGGTGTTTTTTATGCTCAAGAAGTAGGCTTAGTAGGTTCCTCATTTACAATTTCAACGGGTACTGTTATTTGAAAACAGGTGCCTTCACCTAAGGCGCTTTTACACTGTATCTGCCCCTTCATATTGGTGACAGTGTTGTACACAATCGTCATTCCAAGCCCTGTGCCTTTTCCGCCTCTTCGGGTAGTAAAAAAGGGTTCAAATATTCTTGCCAGCTGTTCTTGGTTCATACCAATGCCGTTATCTTTATACTTTATGACTAAAGCATGATCTTCGTTTAGGCTAAAGTTGATCTCTATCAGTCCATCAGATAATTCAGGAAAACTGTGTTCAACCGAATTAGTGAAAAGGTGGGTCATGATGACGATAAACTGGTTGGGGTTACTGTTGATTTTTAGGGCGGGAGGGCAAGATATGTCTACCTGATCTGCTGCTAATTCAAATTTATACATCAGTGAGTTAATCAAGTCTGTAGTAAATTCATAGAGATTAAAGGGCTTATCATCAATCTCATGTTGGTTTGCAGATACCTGTTTAAATATTTTAACTAGGTTCGCGCTCCTTAACAAATTTCGGTTAACTAATTCAAGGGCTTGATCAATTTCATCAATTAACTCTTCTGTTTCTATAGAGTAAGATTGTTTCTTCGCCTTTTTAATGACGCTTTCTATATGGGTTGCAGCGGTTATGCTGGTCCCTATAGGTGTATTGAGTTCATGTGCCATTCCCGCAATAAGGTGTCCAAGTGATGCCAGCTTTTGGGATTCTATAATATCTTGCTGAGCAGAGTTTAATTTCTCTAAAGAAAGCTTTAGGGCACTGTTTTTTCTCTCTAACATGCTTGGACTAGGTAGGGCTAGAAAGAATGGTAGCAAGAACCAAATAACAATACCGGTAGCGAGTGAAGTCACTGCAGTCACTGCTTTTGAAATGGATGAAACTCCATAGATAGGCTCCCAAATAACAATGGCATTAATGAGGTGAGAGAGCCCACAGGCAAGAAAGATCACTGAGCCAGAAAGAAGAAAAAACCAAGGGTAAGGGAGATCTTTTCGTCGCTTTACGAAGACGATGACAGCTAAAGTAATTGAGAAGTAAGCGAGGGCCGTGACCACATCTGATATCACTGAGGTCCATAAGATATCCGGGCGCCATAGATAACACATGCCATGTGGCATGAATGCTTCATTGTTAAAGAAAGAATCTGTGTCCATTAGCTGACCTTGAATTATAGACAGTCGCCAGCTAAGTATAGGGGAGGTGGGAGAGTGCGTTTTATCGATATTAAGAAAAGAAGGTTAAGCTCGAGGAGTTAACCGTTTTGTTGAGGTTTTAGCGTTTTTATTTTTTCTTGCGGGAGACTTTGGACTCCTCACCTTTGATTAAACGGAGAATATTATCTTTATGTCTGATGACTATTAGGGCAGAGAGCATAGCGACAGGAATGGTAAATCGATCATCTAGATACCAGGTATAAACAGGGGCTAGCAGCGCTGTTAAGATAGCGGCTAGAGAAGAGTATCGACTAATCAATACCATAATAATCCAGGTTCCGATTAAAAAAAGTGCCAAATCATGACCAATAGGGGCCATAGCACCGAAGGCGGTTGCGACACCTTTGCCGCCTTTAAACTTAAAGAAAACCGGAAAGATATGGCCGACGCAAGCAGCGACAGCAATGAGACCAAGAGAAACTGGATCGACACCAAACCTGAAAGCAAGGTAAGCGGGCAGGGCGCCTTTTAGCATATCAAAAAACAGTACCATGGCGGCCGAACTGGCTCCGCCAATGCGTAACACATTGGTCGCGCCTGGATTGCCAGAGCCTTCAGTGCGAGGATCGGGTAGCCCGCGCATTCGACAAACTAGCACGGCGCTGGAAATTGAGCCTGCCAAATAGGCGGCCAAAATCATTACCAGAGTGAGTACTGTTATGGTCAAATTGGTTTCCTTATCCGTCTTAAGGTATCATCGCGCCACAATATTTATCAGCCCAAAATAGTTAGAACCAAGTTGCAGTTTTATCTATTTTCTGTGGGAGGTAAAATCCTTCTATAGGACGTTATCCTACTTTGGATTTGTATGGTTAGAAAGAGCCATTCGGCAAATTCACTGATAAGATTTGCATTATACCTTCTTTATTCGTTAAAGCTTATTAGACCTCATGGGTTTAACTTGAATCATATCGCCTTTTGAAGCTGTAAAATGGCCAATAGTATTCAGTTGGAGAGAGCATGGACAAAGTATTAATACGACAGTTAAAAATAGAAACTGTGATTGGGATCTATGAGTGGGAAAAACAGATCCATCAGAATTTGGAAATCGATCTCGATATGGCTTGGGATAATAGGCCTGCTGCAGCGACAGACGATTATCAGCATGCGCTTTGTTACGAGACTGTGTCGAACCGTTTGATAGCTTTGATCACTGAAAAGCCGATTGAACTCATTGAGACAGTTGCTGAAATGATAGCCAAATGTCTTATGGATGAGTTTGATGTGCGCTGGGTAAAAGTGGTTGTGATGAAGCCGGGCGCCGTACCTTCTGCGACTGCTGTAGGTGTTGAGATTGAGCGAGGCCATTTTTAAATGAGCTCACGTATATATATCAGCTTGGGCAGTAATATAGAGCCTGAGCGTTACCTTAAGTCTGGATTAAGTGACTTAAGTTACCATTTTGGCGACTTGTCGCTTTCATCTGTGTATGAGAGCGAAGCGGTAGGGTTTGAAGGAAGTAACTTCTTAAATATGGTTGTTGCTGTCGATACGGATTTGCGTATCGCTGAAGTGGTAGCTCTGTTTAAAAAAATTGAACAAGATAATGGTCGTCTTGTAGGCGCTAAAAAGTTTGCACCCAGAACATTGGATCTCGATCTACTGCTTTATGATGAAACTGTTACTCTTGAGCCCGTCGAACTTCCTCGCGCTGAAATTTTAAAAAATGCTTTTGTGCTGTGGCCCATGGCTGAATTAGCGCCTAGTTTAGTTCATCCTATTGTTAAAATGAGCTACGAAACGCTTTGGGCTGAATACGACAAAGCTCAACAAAAGTTATGGCCGACACCCTTTTCTTGGTCATTGCCTTGCTAAAGGTATTTAGATTGTCATTTTTATTTAACCTTTAGGAATTATGCATGGACACGTTTCAGGTCATTATTTTAGCCCTTATTCAGGGCTTGACCGAATTTTTGCCCGTTTCAAGTTCGGCTCATTTGATTTTACCTTCACAAATTTTAGGATGGGAAGATCAAGGTTTAGCGTTCGATGTGGCCGTACATATAGGGTCTTTAGCCGCAGTCATACTTTATTTTAGAAAAGAGGTTGTTGCCTTACTGACATCATGGTTCGCCAGTATTTTTAAAGGGCAACATTCAGACGATAGCAAACTGGCTTGGTGGATTATCTTAGCCACGCTTCCAGCCGTCTTTTTTGGTTTCGCGTTAAAAGATGCGATAGAGACTCACTTAAGAGGGCCGGGTGTTATCGCTATTGCAACGGTCATTTTCGGCCTGTTACTTTGGTGGGCAGATAGGATGTCACGCTGTGAGCTCTCTGAGTACCAAACTGGATGGAAAAAAGCATTACTGATAGGTTTTGCTCAGGCATTAGCACTTATACCGGGAACGTCGCGCTCAGGAGCCACCATTACGGCAGCATTAATGCTTGGCCTAAATCGTGAAGCCGCTGCACGTTTTTCTTTTTTAATGTCCATTCCGGTGATTTTAGGCGCGGCGATCTTAATGGGTAAAGACTTGGTTGAGACAGGTGTCACTATCGACTACGCCTCTCTTGCCCTTGGCGTAGGGGTTTCATTTGTTGCCGCATATGCATGTATCCATCTGTTTTTGAAAATAATCAGTCGAATGGGAATGACGCCGTTTGTTATCTATCGACTTGCCCTAGGCGCAGTCTTGTGTGCATTTATATTTGCTTAATAATACCATTTCCATTAAACAAGTGACCATTCAGCGGGAGTTAAAAACGCTGTAGGCAAGATAAGGGGATTGAAGCTAATAGTTATTCTATATCGAAAGCCACTTTCGCAGCTTAAAGTGTTTTTCCCATGATTTAAAAACAGCCGCACTTCGTGAGCTTCTCAGGGCTTCTACTTCTGCGTTGCATTGCCTCGAAAGGGAATAACCATTTCGTCAACAATACGCCTTGAATTTAAAGCCCTGAGAAAGCTCTGAATTGAGCATATGTTTAATGGAATTGGTATAATAAACAAGTGATGGCCTACTATTGTATAGGCTATCGTCGCAGTATTTAAAAAGTATTTAAGAAAGTGTTTAACAAGCATTTAGAGACAGTTTTTACAGAGAGTTTTAAAGAGAGTTTATGAAGAGTATCTATCACTGCCCAGTTTGTAACGAATCACTCATGCTTCACGAAGAGTCAAAAGGCCTGCATTGTGCCAATAAGCATCATTTCGATAAGAATGAGCATGGCTATTGGGTATTTAGTCAGGCGAAAAAGCCTAAGTTGGACTCTAGGCAGGTGATGCGGGGTAAGCGTTTTTTACTCGAGTCCGGTGTATTTTCTCCGCTTGTCGAGACGATAACAGAGATGCTCAAACCTCAGCTAGCGCATATTGCGTCTGAAGGGGCTATTCAGCATCTGGATTATGATTGTGGCGAAGGTTACTACCTCAGGGCAATAAAGTCCGCCCTCGATGAGCCGTTGCAACAAGCCGAATTCAACCTGGTTCAGCATGGGGTCAATGAAGCCGAGAATGCACTCTTCTCAGCCGCTAAGATCGACGCTGAAGCTGAAGCTGAATCTAGCTCTAACTCTAACAGTGACTCTGGTAGTAACCCTGAACCAGCAGAAAAAAGCACCTTGATTGTCAGCACGCTAAGAACGCTTCCTTTCGCAGATGGTAGCTTCGATTTAGTGACGCTAATCGATAAGCAACTCAAAGGAAAAGAGCCGCTTCGGGTTCTCAAGCAAGCAGGTTATCTATTGCAGGTCTCTCCCGCTCCACGGCACTTATGGCAGTTGAAAGGGTATATCTATCCAGATATGAAAGAGAAGGCTGTGCAATCGAGTCAAGTGAGTGGACTTGAATTATTAGAGACTCAGAGAGTGACATTTAAGTTAAATGTTGACGGTGAGCAAGCGTTAACATTTTTAGAGATGACCCCTTATGCATGGCGGGCAAACGATAAAGTCAGAAAGCAGATCTCAAAAGCCCATTTTGATGAGCTAGAGATAGACTTTATTGTTACTTTATCCAAGAAGGAATAAATCTAACTAGGATTAAATCCTACTAGGGTTAACTTAGGCTGAACCAAAGCGGCCTAAACCTCTGGTGAGGAGATTAGCACTAGGCTTTGTTTGCAGTAGAGGTTAATCTTGAATCATCAGGGGATGAGTGTCTTAGCTGTCATGTTAGACCTGAAACAAGTGATCAATAAAAACACAATAGGAAATAGAGATACCGATGATGCGATTATTGCTGCTGTTCATCTTAAGTGCCATTCCAGGCATTAGCTTAGCGAATGTCTATGCCTTACCTGAGAAAGGCAGTCGCCTTATTGGCGAGATACAGGAGCATATTGTTCAAAAGGGTGATTTTTTTCAGACCATTTCTAAACAATATAATGTTGGTATCTTGGAATTGATGGAGTCAAACCCTGGTGTTGACCCCTTTTTGCCTACACCGGGTTTAAAGCTTATCATTCCCACTCAGATGCTACTTCCAGATGTGCCGAGAAAAGGCATCGTGCTGAATTTACCTGAGCTTAGGCTCTACTATTTCTCCAAGAATGGTAAAGAGGTTCATGTATTTCCTGTTGGTATCGGCCGTATTGGCCGTGAAACTCCTGAAATGGTGACTAAAATTAAGTCGAGGATCCCTAATCCTAGCTGGACACCGCCTGCGAGCATTCGAAAGGAGCATCTTGAAGAGCGCGGTGAAGTTCTTCCTCGTGTTGTTCAACCAGGCCCGGATAACCCATTAGGTAATTACGCGATGCAACTGTCATATGGTGATGGCAGTTATCTTATCCATGGCACTAACAAAGACTTTGGTGTTGGTATGCGTGTCAGCTCTGGTTGCGTGCGTCTCAACCCGGATGATATCGAGTGGCTATTTAATCAGACCAAGTATGGCGATCCCGTCCGAGTGATCAATCAGACGGTTAAGATCTCTACTGAACCTGATGGGCGTCATATCATAGAGGTACACTCAGCACTGTCTAAATCAGAGCTTGAGATGCAGCAAGAGAAAGTGGTCACCATGAGTAAGGATATCGTCCAATTCATCAGTCAGGATGATGTAGACAGCTTTAAAGCCAACGATGCATTGCTGACTCAGAATGGCTTACCGATGAATATCAGGCTTTAAAGGTCTGAAGAAGGTGTTTAGAGAAGGTTTAAACAAAATGCAAGGTGACTAAAGGCACGAGTTGCTAGTGACTAGGAAAGCGAACTAGTTAGTAGATCGGTAGTTAGAACATAAGCTGATAAGTGTGAAGAGGCGTCCCATGTGGGCGCTTTTTTTGTGGGCTGAAATTGTAGAAGTTTGAGGAATGATAGTTTTAAGTTAAGAGTTAAGAGTTAAGAGTGACTGGAATGTACTTCGTCTTACTAATTTTCAGATTTACTGGTGCTTACTGCTTACTTGTATTAGTTTTATATTTTTTTGGGGGGCTTAGTTTCGATCTAGGTTTAGAGCTAGGTTTGGAGCTCGGAAGGGAGAACATATCGGCAACACATATGCATTGCCGATACAGACAAATTACTTCTTGTAAGAAGAAGCAACGTTGTCGATGCGATCGTTAGCGCGCTTAGCTTCTGCTTGTGCGTCCATAGCAGCTGCTTTTGCATCTTTAACGTCTGCAGAAAGAGCGCCTTGCTCAGACTTCAGAGAGCTAACTTCAGAAGATAGCTGGTCAACTTTGTTGCCTAGGTTAGCAACGCTTTCTTCTAGAGCAGTAGTGTTTGCACAGCCACCTAGTAGGGCAGTCATTGCTACGCCAGCAATCATCAGTACTTTTTTGTTCATTGGGAAATCCCTTTAAATAGGTTGGATAGATATTAAACAGCTGTACTATACAACTGCCACCGATAGATTATGTCATAGCTATTTTATTTTGCTATGAATTTTCACTCTAAGGTCTGAATACCTTAACGAATATAGCTTTAAATGCAAGTTGAACGCTCTAATATTGAGCTTTTAATATCAATATCTAACAATTTATAGGCATAATATTTTTTATGCCTCGTTATAGTGCAGCACTTTTATTAAATCTTTGCTTAACTTTTGCGACATTTTCAATACGCTGTATTTGCAATTGCTGTTTTATTTCAGCTCCTTTAAAGCCGGCTTCAATAATAGGTTTCACTGCCACAGAGCTGGCGATGTGAAAAGCAGCTTTAAAGTAATCGGCTTGAGGGTAGCTTTGATTTTCTAACCCAAGTCTTCCTTTAGTATCAGCTTCACAAGCTAGCAGGAGCTGCTCTAATCGATGTGGCTTTCGCCAAAGATCTGCCTTGTCGAAAATGTTAATGAGGGTTTCGGGTCTAAGTTCGGCAATATTATGTATATTTTGATGTTGGTCGCTGACTAGCAGGGCCAAGTCTCTATATTCATTAGGGACCTTAATTCGAGTACACAGCGCCTTGATGGGGGCGAGTCCTTTCTGGCCGTGACCATGATGTTTTGGCAGATGCTCTTTTGGACTCAAGGCTTTACCGAGATCGTGAACAAGGGCGGCAAAACGTACTGCCTTATCATTGGATAGTTTTGCGGCTTGTTTGAGCACCATTAATGTATGTATCCCAGTATCAATTTCCGGGTGCCACTTCTCTGGTTGAGGTACGCCAAATAGTGCGTCAATTTCAGGGAACAAAATGGCCAAGGCACCACATTGTCTAAGCACGTCGATAAATATCTGTGGGCTATCAGTGCTCAATGCTTTATCGAGTTCTAGAAATACGCGTTCAGCGGTTAAGGCTTCTAGCTCTCCACTCGCGCTTATACGGCGCATTAAGTCGAGGGTTTCGGTGGCGATAGTAAAACCTTGGCTATGGAATCTAGCCGCGAAACGAGCGACTCTGAGCACTCTGAGTGGATCTTCAATAAATGCATCAGATACATGGCGAAGCACTCGCTTGTCGATATCTGCAATACCGCCATAGGGATCGAATAGCTTGCCAGTATCATCCTGAGCGATGGCATTGATCGTCAGGTCTCGACGCAGCAGGTCTTGTTCGAGTGTCACTTGGGGGCTCGCATGGCAGCTAAAGCCTGCATAACCCGCTGCCGTTTTACGCTCTGTTCGCGCTAAGGCGTATTCCTGTTTTGTTTTTGGGTGCAAAAATACCGGAAAGTCTTTACCGACTTGCTGATAGCCCAAATGCATCATATCCTCAGGCGTTGCACCTACGACCATATAGTCATGGTCTTTCACTGGAAGTTTGAGTAAGTTATCGCGCACTGCGCCGCCGACGAGGTAAAATTTCACTTTCCAATCCACTGTTTATTTTGTTCACTTATTTATATAAATCTTATCACGCATTGGCATATTACATTCAGATATCAATTTTCAGTTTGAGCTACTGGGCTGAATATCGATTTGAAGGGGTATTTAGGTTATTTTTTTGGTTTTTGTTAAGCATTTTTTGACAAGGTGGGCGGTTAGCTTTAATTTGGACTGTTTTTTGTATTTTATAACCGAAAAATGACCGGTTAAGGATTGATTTCAGTATGTACAAGGCGTTTTTTGGATTGAGCGATAACCCTTTCTCTATCGCACCGAACCCTCATTATCTATTTCTCAGCGATAGGCACCGTGAAGCATTAGCTCATTTGACCTATGGATTAGGTGAAACGGGTGGCTTTGTATTGTTAACCGGTGAGGTAGGCACAGGTAAAACCACTGTGTCTCGTTGTTTACTTAACCAATTACCTGAAAACACCGATACGGCGTTTATTCTCAATCCATCACTTACTGAGCAGGAGCTGCTGGCCACTCTGTGTGATGAGTTGAAAATTGTTTATGAAAAAGACCCAAGTCTAAAGCAACTGACAGACCTTTTGAGTCAGTTTTTACTAGCCAACCATAGTAAGGGCCGAAACACCGTGCTCATCATTGATGAAGCTCAGCACCTTAGACCTGAAGTACTCGAGCAGTTACGTTTACTGACTAACCTTGAAACCGATACTAAGAAACTCTTGCAGGTGATCCTAATTGGTCAGCCTGAATTACAACAGTTGTTGAGAAGGCAAGAGTTACGGCAACTGGCTCAAAGAATTACTGCGCGATATCATTTATTGCCTCTGACGCTTGAGGAGGTTGGCTTGTATGTTCAGCATCGACTTCAAGTCGGCGGCCGCCATGAGCCGCTATTTAATCGCGCCGCAATTAAAACCTTACATAAATTTAGTGGTGGGATCCCAAGATTGATTAACTTGCTCTGTGAGCGAGCGTTAATGGCAGGCTATGCCCAATCTAAAGTGCCGATTGATCGTAAAATGGTTAACTCAGCAGCTGCCGAAGTCTTAGGTGAAGACATTAAACAGCGCAGCTATTTATTACCAATAGTTGCGGCTTCTGCGCTCGCGCTAAGTGGTGTATTAGCCTTCATGTTATTTACTAATACAAACGGGTCAACACAAGGTGAGTTTGCCTTAACGTCCTCAGTAAATTCGACTACGGCTAAAAGCGAACTTGTGCCGTCACCTGTAAAAAAAGATCGCGATGCTGTTTCGAGTTCGAGTCAAAGAGTACTTAATGAGGCGATTAAACAAAGTCGTGATATTGATACCGCCTATGCAAGCATTTTAGGGCTTTGGGATAAGGTGCCATACATTGGACTCTCTGCGTGCCAATCGGCGGAGCAACAAGGCCTTTCTTGTTTCCAACAACAGGGAAACTGGAATTCACTCATACGCTTAAATTTTCCAGCTATCGTTTACCTTATCGATAGTCAGCAACAAGCTTTTTATGGCACGCTAGTTTCACGCCATGGTGAACAGTTATTACTGCAGCTTAACGAACAGCAACTTTGGGTTGATAGAGACTGGTTTACACGCCACTTTAGTGGCACGTTTGAGATCCTTTGGCAGCAGCCGAGCAGCCAGCCAAGAGAAATTGGCAAGGGCTCAAGTGCTGAACAGATCCAATGGTTAGAAAACAGTTTAGCTGAGATAGATAACTCGTCGCCAAGGCTCGTCGATAATTTTGATGCAAGACTAGAGCGCAAGCTGATGCTGTTTCAGCGTCAACATGGTTTAAGAGCCGATGCTATTGCCGGCAGTCAGACATTAGTACAGCTTAACCTTTATTTGAGCGCAGAAGGTCCGAGATTGGTTGAAGGGAAAAGGAATTACTGATGTCGATTTTACTCGATGCCGTGACACGAGCTAAGCAACAAGAGTCAGATAGTTTGTTAGATCCAGTGTTAACTCCAAGAGCCCAATACGATAGCTTTGCTGGGAGTAATCAACGGGTTTTAGTATTGATGTGCGCCAGTCTGGTTGTTTTTCTTTTACTTGTCATCGCTTGGTTAGGCAGTCGTGCCTTTTTCAGTGAATCAAATCAAGAGCCCACTGAGCAGCTGGTTGCTGCAGTTTCACTGCATGTGGAGCAGACGACACAAGCTGTGAATGACCCAAAGCTTGTTGAGGCGGAAGCGAACGTACAGAGCGTGAGACTGGCCGGGAAGGTGACTTTACCGTTAGCGACTGAGCGCCCGCAATCGGTTCGCCAAGTGCAGGCATCTTCTTTCGCTACTGCAACTGTTAGGCCTAACAATAACCAGGTGATAAATACTCAGGTTATTAATCGTCAGGTTGAACAATATAGCCAATCAAATGCCACTAGTTATCCAGGCAGTGAACCAAGCAGTTATCCAAGCAGTGAGCCAATAATACTCGGCGCCAATGCCAATCAAAAAGGTCAGGATATGTTGGCTTCACTTAAGTTTCAAGTCGATGCTGCAGCTGCCGAAGTTGGCTTAGAAAATAGCCCGAAAAACTATAAGAGTGAAAATAACCTATTGGCGGCATTTGAGGCTGCACTTAAAGAGGTTGAGGTTAAAAATTCCTTAACAAGGCCTGTGACTCCAGCCGAGCTCGACCCAATTCCGACACCTAAGCCCGACGAACTGCCAAAGTATGGTCAATTACCCGCAGGCATTCAGTTGCAAATCCCTGAATTCAATATCAATGCCCATGTTTATTCCAGTGACCCAAATAATCGTTGGCTTAATGTCGATGGTGCAGAGCTGCAGGAAGGAGACACTATAGGTGGCAAGTTAGAAATCATTGAGATAAGACCAAGAGATATAGTGCTAGCGATTCAAGGTACTCAGTTTAAGGTGCCGGCAATATAGAATCTAGGAATCTAGGGGCTAGGCGCCTAATGCAGACAAAAAATGGGCGCCAATCGGCGCCCATTTTTTTTATCGAGTCTGCTTAGCCAAACATCTTATAGGATAGGAACAGGGTTAAACCATAGCCTAGGCTGTAACAGAGCAGTAATGCAGGTACATATCTAAGATAACTAACGAACGTCAGCTCTTTGACCTTGCTCATGGCTATGATGCCTGATGCAGAGCCAATCACTAATAATGAACCACCCACCCCGACTGAATAGGTTAACCCTAGCCACTCAGGGGTGTTAAGAATAGGTTCTGCTTTTAATAGTGCAGCAGTCAATGGCACGTTATCGAGCAGGGCTGAGCCTATACCTGTGACGAAGTTAGAGATATTGGGGTCAAATTGCGCATAGACTTGGGTGAGTAAATCTAAGGTACCTATCTCTTTGAGCATGCCCACAAGTAGCAAGATCCCGAGAAAAAATAACAAGGTATCAAATTCAACCTGACGAATATATTCGAGGATCTGCAACTCTTCTTTATCGCTGCGGCTTGTATTGCCAACCAAGAACATAATCGATAGGCCTGTGAGAAAGGTCAGTACAGGGGGGATGCCAAATAGCACATTGAGTGCCATGGTCGCAATAATGGTAGAAAAGAAGATGACGGCAATCAACACATCGACTTTGTGGTAATCACGTTTTATCGGTGTGGTGCTGACATATCCTTCAGCTTTAAGTGAAAACAGTACAGCGAGGAGCATAACGCTAACTGCTGCTGGCAAGAAGAGGATCAATAACTCTGACATCTGCACATGACCACCAAGGAAAATCATCAAGGTGGTGACGTCGCCAGTGATAAGAGCGACTCCACCAGAGTTCACAGCAAAGATAATCAACACCGCCATACGGCGACGCATTTGGCTTTCGAGTTTAAAGGTTGTCAGTAAGCCAAGCGAGACGAGTGTGGCTGTGACATTGTCACAGATAGCTGAAAGCACTAAAGAGAATAGTGCGACCTGTATCATCAGCATGCGAACTGATACCCGTTGTGGGAATAGTTTCTGCACTAAAATCTGGATCATACCTTTTGCATTAAGGTATGCGACAAAGGTCATTGTCGACATGAGGAATAGCCATAAAGTGGCAATTTCAAGTAAGTTTTCGTTTAGCTCTGCTTCGACAATTTTCTGCTGGCCAGGATCGCCTGCTGACATGAATAGTACAACCCATGAAACACAGCCAAAAAATAGCGTGGTCTTGGCTTTGTTAAGATGAGTGATCTCTTCGAAAATAATACTTAATAGCGCTAAAACGGCAAGGGATATCAGAAATATGTTGAGCATACATCAATTCCTACAGCGGGTTTATTGCTTGTTGTGGCTAAACAAACAAGGTCATTAATTAAGGTTTGATTAAGCTTGGGGTGGTAAGCGAGCGGATTAGGCCATAGTGATGTTAATAAAACAAGTGTTAACTCGATCTCGTTTTTGCTTATTTCGTGCCTGACGTCACCTTAAAGTGCTGACTAATAACCGTGTATGGCTGGTTTAAGCCTAAAAAGAATACTTAATGAAGGGCTGATTAAACTTAGTTCATTTTGTTTGAGTGACAGTTATCTTTAAATAAAAGCATTTAAGGTGTGAAATTTTTTTCCGTTCTTGTTTTACGACTCGCCTAAAAAATATCTGTAGTTCTAGAGACTTAATTGAGTGTGTTTTTTAAGCTGTGTTGCTAACTGAAGTTTAAAGCACTTTTGACAGAAAGTTGACCTTGTCAAAATCTTGACCGCCTACTAAATAAACAGTATCTTGTGCCCATTAAAGCTTAGTCATACTAGATCTAGTGTTTCTATGCCCAATGATGATGAATTAGTGAGAAGAGTCGATAATGAAATTTTTAGTTCGAGCTGTATTATTACTTGGCTCCTTAGTTTGGTTAGTGGTCTGTGCAAAGCAACTAGTGAGCTTAGGGGTGGTTGATAACCCTTCTGTTGCTATGGATAATACCCAGCTGCTGATCCAGGGCGTTATAGCCTTGATTATCTTGCGCTCTACATGGGGATCAAAAAGAAATAGAGATAGCTATTAACCTGTTATTCATCAAGGGTTACAGATACGCAAGCCTGCTTGTATTGTCTGCTTGTATAGGCAAAAAACAGGCAATAAAAAAGGATGCTGTTAGCATCCTTTCAAGTCGTAAGCATTAACTCGTTACTTAGCAGCCATTTTAGCCATTATTCATCAAGGGGCGCTCAACAGCAGCTAGCACCCTTTCAACTAGTAACTAGTTACTAGTTACTTAGCAGCCATCTTAGCAAACACACGATCAACAGCAGCTAGCGTCTCTTCTAGCTCTTTCTCACCATGGGCCATAGATAGGAACCCTGCTTCGTACGCGCTTGGAGCAAGGTAGATACCTTCATCAAGCATGCCGTGATAGAAGATTGGGAATTTGTCAGCATCACATTTTGTGACTTGCTCAAACGTGGTGACTTTCTCTTCTTCGGTGAAGAAAAATCCAAACATACCGCCAACATAGTTGATAGCCATTGGAATGCCATGCTTATTCGCAGCGGCCTTAAAGCCTTCTGCGATACGCTTAGTCTTTGCCGCTAGCTCTTCATAGACGCCGTCTTCACAAAGTGCGTTCAGTTGAGCAAGACCTGCAGACATTGCGATAGGGTTACCTGATAGCGTACCCGCTTGATATACAGGACCTGTAGGTGCGATAAACTGCATCACATCTTTGCGACCACCGAATGCGCCTACTGGCATACCGCCACCGATCACCTTACCAAGCGTCGTTAAGTCAGGTGTCACGCCATAGTGACCCTGAGCACCGCCTTTAGAGACGCGGAAACCTGTCATCACTTCATCGATAATCATCAATGCACCGTACTGATCACAGATTGCACGAAGGCCTTGCAAGAAACCATCTACTGGAGGAATACAGTTCATGTTACCGGCAACAGGCTCAAGGATGATACAAGAGATCTCTTCAGGGTACTGCTCGAACAACGCCTTGACTGATTCCAGTTCGTTGTATGTTGCAGTTAGAGTGTGCTTAGCAAAATCTTCTGGAATACCTGGAGAGCTTGGCTGGCCTAAAGTTAGCGCACCTGAACCAGCTTTTACTAGTAGGCAGTCAGCGTGGCCGTGGTAGCAGCCTTCAAATTTCAAAATTTTGTCACGATTAGTAAAACCACGTGCCAGACGAATTGCACTCATGGTCGCTTCAGTACCTGAGCTCACCATGCGGACCTGTTCCATTGAAGGAACCATCTCGATGACTTTTTCTGCCATCGTGACTTCAAGTTCTGTTGGCGCACCGAAAGATAGGCCATTTTCCACAGCTGCAAGTACTGCTTCGCGGATTTTTGGGTGGTTATGACCTAAGATCATCGGTCCCCAAGAACCTACATAATCGATATAGGCTTTACCGTCAGCGTCATAGATGTATGCACCATCGGCTTTTTCGATAAAACGAGGTGAACCACCAACGCCATTGAAAGCACGTACTGGTGAGTTCACACCACCTGGGATGGTTTTCTTTGCCTGTTCAAAAAGAGTGTCGGAACGGGTCATTATCAATCCTTAAAGTCAGTCGCCTGATTAAAATTGGCTTGTTGTGAATACTAATTTACAGCCATTGTTTAACTTATTGGCTTCTTTCCTGTGAAGAAAAAAGCGCTGAATAATTCGTGTCAGCTAGAGTATATCAGCCTGATCTTAATTGCTTTCAAGTTGATCTGTTATTGTGATCTTATACCGATTGGTATCAAGTTCAGAGTTTCAACACCACTGACTCCATATCGTCAGCTTTTATTGCCAATTTGTGTTGGCGATTTGACGAGTATTGTCTGTTTCAAAAGCGCTAAAATATCTAGAATAACAAAGGCAGCAATATAGCAGATACGCGATGCTAGTGGAATATGGGATTCTGTGTGGGATAAAAAGTCTGCCCAGGGTGAACTGGGCAGCAAGGTGATATGCGGCTGCTTGTGGATAGGGCCGCCTATCAAATTTTATAGCTTGATTACTTTATATTTACTGGGGTTTGCAGTGAGTAATAGTAAGCCACATCTTTCATTTCAGCTTCTGAAAGCATGCCAGCTTGTGCCTGCATTAAAGGGTTAACTCGATCACCACGTTTGAACTCAACAAGCTGCTTGAATAAGTAAGCGGATTTTTGACCTTTTAAGTTTGGATAAGTCGACATTATTTTTAACATGGCTTCACCATGGCACGCTATACAGCGTTGGTTTGCTAACGCTTCACCGCTCGCTAAGTCTGCTTGATGCTCAAGCACTTTAGTATCAAGTTTAAGTTCTGATACAGCCTGTGTAGCGTTAAATATGTCATTGTCTTGTGACGTACTAGCTAACGTAGCAGCAGAAAACAGTAAACTAGCTAATAGCAATATTGAATTTTTCATCATTGTCATCACCTTATAGCTCCTGCTTTACTGGCATAGGGGGCATCTGAGATTCCTCTAATGGCTTACGCCTGAAGATGCTCATATCTATGCCTTTTTCGTCGTAATAGGTCGAGAGATAGTCAAGCACCGGATCCCATGTTTCATTGAGATCCCACAAACCTTGGGTGTCTACCATCCACTGTATGGTGTCACGCCATACTTCACGGTTACCCGGGTTTTGTGGAATGATATGACTGGTATGACAGGCGTTACATTGCGCTTTTACCATCTCCCAGCCAGGGGCCATGATTAGGCCTGTCACTTCGTCAATCGGATATTGTTCAGCGGCGCTAACGGGCGATAAAGCACCAGTTAACGCGAAAGTAACTGCTATTAGTCGTTTTTTCATTACACGACCCTTACAGCGACTCTATGACAGCCGTTGAATAAGTAACCTTTAGGGTTCCACTGTGGTTGAACCATAGGTTGAGTATCACCTTTGGTATCAGTGGCTCTAGCCCAAATTTCGTAGTAACCCGTTTGTGGCAGTTTTACATTGATTTTCCACTGCTGCCAAGCCATAGGGTTTACAGGTTTAGTCAGAGAAGCTGTCTGCCAAGTCGTACCGTAATCGTAACTGACTTCAACTTTGGCTACGTCTCGAGTACCGGCCCAAGCATGGCCGCTGACTTCCAGTGACTGACCTAATGTGAGCTCACCGCCAGTCTGAGGGGCTGTAATAAGTGATTTAACAATCATCTCTTCGATGATCTTAAAGTCTTTATTATCGACCTTCTCACCTGGTGCAACTGGATTCTTTGGTACTTGATAGGCAGGTGCGCCCATCTTCTTACCATCGTGAACACGGTCGCGAACTCCCATTCCGGTAGCACATTTCTGAGACACTGAACCTGGGCGTCCACCAAAAACAATGCGCAGGGGATAGCCATGCATAAATGGAATGTTTTCGCCGTTCATGCCCCAGGCAATCATGGCATTTTCACTCATCGCAGCTTCAATCGGCACGCCGCGTGAAATCGCTGCACCTTTACCACTAATGTGCTTATCGGCGCCGTAATGAGCTGTATATACCGCATCACTCTTGACACCACAGTCGGCCAGTACATCTTTGACTAGCACCCCTGTCCATTCGGCACAGAAAACAGCAGAGTTACTCCACTGGTTACCTTTGGCGTTAGGGTAGAAGTTTTCGCGGCTGTTACCACCACACTCAAGCACTAGCTGTTGAGTGTGAGTCTTAAATTTCTTTTTGAGCTCGGCGATGGTGTAAGTCTTAGGGGTTTCAATTGATTCGCCATCGACGGTAAATTCCCAAGTATCAGGGTCGATGCTTTCAAAGTCTGGCATCTGGCCATTCCAGCGGATAAAGGCAATATCGGCAGGTGTTTTTGCAGGAGCAAGCAAGTGTTCTGCAGGCATGGCATTTAATGGACTGGTATTAAGAACATTAAAGTGTGATGGAATATCTTCAGCTTTTGACCAAGTCACTGCCGACACATCGAGGGGAGCCATACCGGCGGGACGATTTTGAGCAAATGCCCAATTAAGAGGAAGCATTGCAGTGACAGATGTTGCTACCGCGCCTTTTAAAAATTTACGTCTATCGATAGTCATTATTATTTTTCCTCACCCTTGCTGAAATAGGTTGCCATTAATTCTATCTGCTCTGTGGTAAGCAGTTTTGCGACCTTGGTCATGGTCTTGTCTTGGCGTTGACCCGTTTTGAATTGTTGTAATTGTTGAACCAAGTATTGCTGGTTTTGCCATTTAAGATTCGGGATGGAGCTAAATTGACTACTCCCGTCACTGCCATGACATGCTTGACACATTGCCAAGAGTCTTGCGTCATTATCTGCAGCAAGTGCAGAATTGACTAAGACACATGGTAAAAGAAGTGCGAAGCTAAGCTGTCTTATTCTTTTTAGTTTATTACCCATATACACACCCATCATTGTCCTAAACTTTGAACTTCCAACTAGGAAACTAAATTCAAATTGTTAGGTTGAAAGCTGGCAAATTCCTTTTCTACATCTACAGATGAGCAAAAGAGATTGCGCTTGCTTGATCGAGATCAAAGTTATTAGTGAAACTTTGCTATAGGCGACGAAGTTACCGCTAAATGAGATGGAAGGCATGTAAAAAGTTATAAAAAGTTATAAAACATCTATAAAGACAATGCCTTAATGTTTAAATATGAGTTGAATATCAGTAGGTGGCCAAAAATGAGGCATTTTTAGAAGGGGGATTAAGCGTTACTGCTTGCCTAAATGGATGGCTACAAAAGGCTACAAATTAGTCTCGTTGATGTTTGTATCTTAAAAGGCGTTATTGAGAGTAGCCTAAATATTTTCTTCTAAGCTTAGATAACTCGTCCCGTTCGATAATTTTTTCATAGCTAGATTTGAGTCTTTGTGGTGAAAATTTATGCAAACTTTTATTAGAAATCTGCACCCAAGGTGTTCTTTGGGATACCACGAACGGCTCACCAAACAGGTTGATATCTTCATTAAGCTGAAGTGCTGCACTAAGAATCGCATCCATGGGACCAATGACTGCATCGACATGGCCCGCCATTAACATCTTTACTGCCTGGATGAAGTCGAATGTCTCGAAGCGATAAATTGCAGGATCGTTGTCTATGACATCACTAAACTTAGCGCCTCTTAAGTAAGCCAGCTTCTTGCCTTTGAGGTTATCGAAAGAGCTAAAACTTGTGCCATGCAAGCCAATGACAACATTTTTTAAACTTGGCAGCGGCGCAATGTAAGTGACGTAGTCTTCAAGTTCTTTGTACTTGTACATGATAGTCATGTCGGTTTGTCCGGACTTAAGTTCAAGCATAATCCTGGCATAAGGGTATATTTCATTATGTGGCAGGTAGCCTGATTCTTCTGCCAGAAGGTTGGCCATATCGTAATAGATACCACTAGGGATATATTCAGATGAGGCACTGGGGCTGATTTTTGTCTTTATGCCATAGGGTAAAATTTCTATGGTACGGATCTCTATGATGGGAGAGCTTGTAGTCATTGGCTCTGCTTGCACGAAAGGGAGTGTTAAGCTGGGAAAAATAAACACTAAGCAGCAAAGCCATGTATTGCTTGCAAAGACAGATGAAAAGCTAAAGTCGTGGCTTATGTTTGCTCGTTTCAAGTTATACCGTCTTAGGTTCATTTATTCTTATTATGGGCTACTTTACAGAAAAGAAATGGAGTTATCGAATTCAAGTCGCTTATTATTGTTTGTAAATATTATCTTGATAGCCAGTATTCACCCTAGTTCAGAGCATTTATAGTGAGTCGGTGATAACGATAACAGGCATTGTGTGTTTAGCGTCAAATCTGGCCTGAATTTATCTCTTTCTGCAGAACTCCCCAGCTGATCACACCGATAACCTTGTCTTGCTTGCCCTGGTATATATAGACCTCCCCGCGCCTATGACGTGATAGGATTTGATAGACTTCATTGAGTGTGGCCGTATCTGGTAGGCCTTGCATGGGGTGTCTGGTTAATGTACTCACATCATCGCTAACTTGAAGCTCGAGTTGTAACATTTGAATATCACCTAGGGCATCTCTTGCCAGTACAGAACGACCTTCGGCACGTTTTAATACCTCAAGTAATAGGTCATCATTGTCTCTGACAATCACAAAGCGTCTGTCCATTATGGCGCGTACACCCGTTTTCATCAGGCCCAGTTTCACTGGTGAGACCTTATAGTCCAGTCCCATAATCTCCAGTTGTTTATAAAATAGTGACTTAGAATTGAAACCCTGATGTGCGACTAAAAACGCAGGAATACTGACAAACATAGCGGGTAAGATCATTGAGGCATTATTGGTGAGTTCCAGCAGTGCGATTAAGGCTGCTAGTGGTGCACCTAGACACACTCCCATCATAGCCGTCATACCTATGATGGTATATAGGCCAATATAAGGCGCAATCGAGGGGAAAAGCGTCGCGCTGATTATCGCGAGTATCGCACCAAGCAGTGCACCAATACCAAATAGTGGACCAATAATACCGCCTGGTATACCAAGTCCCAAGGCGGCAATGGTCGCGATAATCTTTCCAATTAAAAGTGCAAATAGAAAAAGTAAACCTGGGTTTTCACTAATCGCATGCTCGATAGCAAGGTCGCCACTGCCTAGAGCCTCTGGGAGAAAAACACCAACGATGGTCGTGACGACTCCAGCCAACAATAATCTGTAAGCTAAGGGCCAATTTTGGCCTTTAGCTGTGACTTTCAACAATGATAAATTGAACAGAGCAGCAACACAGCCAATCACTATCCCGGTGATTGCGAGGATTGGGTACTGGGATAAAGGAATGTGTATAATGTTTATTTGATCGTATTCGTGAATGTTACCAAAGAAGATTTGGCTAGATACTGCACCACAGATGGCAGATATCATGATCGGGAAAAAATAGTGCAGTTTATACTCTCGCAAGATCACTTCAAAAACGAAAAATATTGCGGCTAGGGGGGCATTAAATGTTGCAGCAATTCCCGCTGCAATTCCACTCGCGCACATGATACGCACGCTATTATCTGGAAGGTTAAATTTTTCTGCCATCACACTGGCACTCACAGCGCCTAAATGTATGGCAGGCCCTTCACGGCCGACAGAAAAGTTGCTTGCTAACGCAAAAAGAGCTTGAAAGAATTGACCGGGAGCCGACTGAAGTGGCATTTTACCATAGTGAAGCTTTACCCTGTGTAATACATAAGCAATTCCCATGCGTTTATAACGTTTCGAGCCTAGTCTAGCTACAAGCCAGATTAAAACTGCACCGAGTAAAGGTAAAAGCACTCGCCAGTCGTCAACAATCTCAGTAAAATCGAGCTCGCTGGTTTGAGTATAATTATTCAACCAGAGAAGTAAGAGTCTGAAGAGAATAATGACGCCCGAGGCAATTAGAGCGAACAATAGTGCCAATAAGCACAATTGCAGACTGAGCTTGGGTTGGGATAGCTTATCTTGTAGATCTGTTCTCAGGTACATCTGGCATCGCGCATAGATTGATTTTATTTTGTTTTGCACCGGAGCCTTCCTGGTATTCCATTGCCTGCCATCATTCGGCGGTGAGGCTAATTTACACAGTAATGATTTAAGAGGTTGTTAGTTAATGGCAAATTATCATCGTTGGATTGATCGCATGCAAGTGCTTGAACGACAAATCCGGCCATCAAGTGTTTATTTATTGCTACTTGTTGTCGTGGCTTTTGTTTTAGGCCTAGTCAGCTACAGCGTATGGAATGAACAAAATCCCCCGACAGTAAACAATAACACACAAGTGTTAGATAAATTGACTCAACAGCTTAATATTCAGACTCAAACATTGGCATCTAGAAATTTAGAGCTGGCACTCGCGATAGAAACAAATAGTAAGATGCAGACGCTGTTTTCTGAGCAGAATGTAAAAGAGAAGAAGCTTGTAAAAGAGTTAGCATTTTATCGCAGTATCATGGCGCCAGAAACGATTGCCGATGGTGTCGCTATTCATGGGCTTGAATTATCGCCAAGTTTATTAGCTAATAAATATCGCCTCAAACTTATCCTGACTCAACTTCAGAAACGTAAACAGTCGTTAAAAGGACGTGCTGAATTGACTTTCATTGGAGTGCAAGACGGCGAAGCGGTTAATTTTAGCCTTAGTCAGCTGACAGATATCAAACAGTTAGATTTTAAATTTAGGTATTTTCAGGTGTTAGAAACAGAGATCACCTTGCCTGACAACTTTATATTTTCACACGTAATTGCAAAAGTCATCGTCCCCTCTAGTCGCTGGACTAAAGGCTCACAGATTGAAATAGAATTCTCTGCCGATGAATTATTGCCAGTAATTAGCGAGTCTAGCGTCGAGCCTAAGCCTGTTCCTTCCACTAAGCTTAGTGCTGAAATAGCCCCCGTTGATGTTACGCACAATGGCATGCAGCCAGAAACGGTGGTTGAAAGTGAAGCACCTAAGCTAGGTGATGAAGGTAGCAAAATAGATAAGCCTGTTCGGTGATAACCCGAGCAGGTGTTATTATACCAATATATAATCGAAATGAGCTTGGGTTATTACTTGAACAAAATAGTCAGGTATTGGATAATCCCGCTTAGTAATTAGATGTAGAGGTACTTCATGACTGAACAAACTGCCGAACAAGCGGTAGAGCAAGCTGACGATGCTTTGCCTATCCAATTTACCGATGCGGCTGCTTCAAAAGTAAAAACGCTTTTAGATGAAGAAGAAAATGATGCATTGAAGCTGCGAGTCTATGTGACTGGTGGTGGGTGTTCTGGTTTTCAGTATGGCTTCACTTTCGATGAGAAAGTTAATGAAGGTGACTTCACGGTAGAGAAGCAGGGAGTACAGCTGGTTGTCGATCCGATGAGCTTACAATATCTTGTTGGTGGAGAGGTTGACTATACATCTGGATTAGAAGGTTCGCGTTTTTTTGTTAGAAACCCTAACGCAACGACAACCTGTGGATGTGGTGCAAGCTTCTCAGTATAAGCACTTTGCTGATAAAAATGATTTTAAAAAAGCCAGTTGCAATGCAACTGGCTTTTTTATTTGATATTTTTTAGCACCTAGCACCTTAACTCATGATATTCATATTGATCTTAGTGTTAAAGTAAGCTTTTACCTTAGGCGTAAATGCTATCCAAACTTGTACGATAGCCAGTAAAATAATAATACCGAAAATGACAAAGTCGGGCACTTTAGCTTGTAGCTCACCGAGCTGAAAAGTTGACGGCTTGCCTACAAGTAAATTATCCGGATCGTGCAATAACACGGGCAACATACTGACTAAGGCAAGCTGTAGCACTGTGTAGCCTTGTAGGAAAAACATCGCCGTACGTTGGCGCCCTAGAATAGCAACCACCATGATTAAGGTGAGAATACAAAAAAGCTCGCCTTGCTGGGCATAAATACCACTGAATGATGCGATGGCAAAAAATGCACACAAGGCTGCAAGTCTTTTAGGCAATGGTTGCTTCAATACTTTATTGCTGGCTTGGCTCGCATCAGCTGGTGCACTTTCACTAGCTTGACTGTCACTACTTTGATTTTCACTTTTAGCATCATTGACGCCATCGCTGCTAGTGACAGTGCTATTAGTGACAGTGCTATTAGTGTCAGTGCTATCAGAACGTGAGGTATTCTTTTCCAAGCTTGATCTCCTGTGGGCGCGAATATGAGCACGAATAGAAATTAGTGGCGCTGCTTAGGCGTGAGTCTCTGCTCTAGTTCATAAGGAGGAATAACCACACCTAGATCTTCTTGAACAGGAAAAACTGCCACAAACAGATCATCATCTTGCATGCCAGGCACCCAACGTTCTAACCATTCTGATACTGGAATTTCCAGTGGGATACAGTTAGCCCAGTCATCGATAGCCCAAGACTTAGCAGCCTCCTCACTTGGCCACATAGGAATGCAATCTTCTTCCTCAGTGGTCAGCATCACACAGCCATCATCATCTTGAAGGGTCCAAATTACCTCTGCTGACTTTACTTGCTCTACAAAATAATCATAGCGAGCTTCGGGAGTCATCTGGCTTGCATCTTTGGCACTTTTGCTCATGGTATCTCTCATATTTGATATAACTTGAATCTGTTAGCGCCAAGGTCTTAGCGATAACGTAATTGAGTGGATCATACCATTTCGATGCCAGTATTTTGAGGCTTTTTTATCAGCAAGAGCCAAGGAGGGGGAAAGTGAAGTTTATGCCGACAAAGTAGACTCTCTGTCGGCATCATACCAATGGGTATAAAAGCAGTTAGTCACTGTCTTTTGCGTTAAAGAATTTGTAGATAAAGCCAGCCAAGATAGCACCTGCAATGGGTGCAACCCAGAATAGCCATAATTGTGAGATTGCCCAGTCACCGACAAATAGTGCCGGCCCGGTACTACGGGCTGGGTTTACTGAGGTATTTGTGATTGGAATACTGATCAAATGAATCAGAGTTAAACCGAGTCCGATAGCGATAGGCGCAAAGCCTTTTGGTGCTCTGGCATCTGTTGCACCTAATATGATGAGCAGGAAGAATAACGTCATCACAATTTCAGTGACTAATGCAGATGTCATGGTATAGCCACCTGGTGAGTGTTGACCATAGCCATTTGATGCAAAGCCATCGGCTAAGCTAAAGTCGGCATTACCTGACGCTATAAGGAATAAAATTGCTGCACCCGCGATACCACCTGCTACCTGGGCGGTAATATAGGGAGCCAGTTCTTTAGCTGGGAAGCGTCCGCCAGCCCAAAGGCCGAAAGATACTGCCGGATTTAAATGGCAACCTGATATGTGGCCTATGGCGAATGCCATGGTTAACACTGTGAGTCCAAAAGCGAAAGAGACGCCTAATAGGCCTATACCGACTTCAGGAAAGGCTGCGGCTAATACCGCACTTCCACAACCACCAAGTACCAGCCACAGCGTACCGATAAATTCAGCTGCCATTTTTTGAGACATATTCATTAAACAGTTCCTTTTGTTTACCGCCCATACTTTGTATTAACTAAAGACATTTAGCCTAGGATGACTAAAAATGAGTTAACTCGCGTAGAGCAAAATGTGTTCAACGCTACTCTACGCTTTATCAGAAGTATAGAAAGTGAAACTTTTACTGTTTACTGATCTTGTCTAAACCGCTCTGCCTTGATCATCTCGATGAGGGTAGCAGCAATTTTGGTGTTGTCTAAGTGCCCGTTGAAATGCTGTTGACCTTTACCGTAGGCAAAAATTTGCACATCAATGCCGTTGTGACCACTTGTGGTCCAGCCTGTATAGGTGAGCTTGTCTATCTTCTGCTTAATGAGTTCTTCAAGCCTGTCTGCAGGCTCATGGGACTTTAGTCGACCCATTAGCCTGACTCTAAACCTGTCTAGAATCTCAGCTGACATGCTGATATTGATTGTTTTTGACCAAAAAGCTGAAAAGCTTTTGGGGGTATCGAGTATCGAGGGTGTTTTTACTATGGCCTTGGCGACATCTTCTGGGAGCATCTTTACCTGTTTTAACCGTTTGCCCTTCCATTTGTATTTGCCCTCTCTTCCCAGGGTTAATCCCCCCGTTGAGTGATCTGCCGTTGCGACTAGCAGAGTGTCAGGGTGCGTGTCGACATAGTGTTTTACAGCGATTAATGTTTTAGCAAAATCATCCATCTCATTCATGGCACAAACAATGTCATTACTGTGGCCACACCAGTCTATTTGGCTGCCTTCGACCATCATCACAAACGGTGCAGTTTGCTTAGATAATAGCTTTAATGCCGTTTGGGTCATTGTTGTTAACCTGTAGGGATCATGGCTACCCAGTGCGGGCTCCATACCTGATGGTGCAAAAAGACCGAGTGCTGGTAATGAGTCAATGCTGCTTAGGTCACTCAGCTTATCGATATATTGATAGCCAAAATGTTGAAACTCTTGGGTAAGATCTTTATCTTCACGCACAAAGTATTGGGTTCCGCCGCCTAACATCAGATCGGCAATAGGTCGACCATTGATGAGGTTAGTGAGATAGCTGTCGGCTATTTGATTATAATTTCTGCGGCTTTCATTGTGAGCCAAAAAGCTAGCTGGAGTGGCATGATTGATTTGAGAGGTCACCACGATAGCGGTGGCTTTTCCTCGCTCTTTTGCCATCTCCATCATAGTGGGGAGTTTATCTTGTTGATGGTCGACAGAAATTGCGCCGTTGTAACTCTTGTGGCTGGTGGCTAAAGCCGTTGCCGCCGCTGCAGAATCGGTGACATAGGTGTCATCATCTGGATAGGTACTGGACATGCCGACCAGCAGTTGATCAAAAATGGTTTCTTCTACATGTTTGGTATCTGGTCTGTCTGAGAAGTAGCGATAAGCACTGGTGTAGGCCGGTCCCATACCATCACCGATGAGGTAGATGATATTTCTAGGCAGGTCTTCATCTGGAATAGAGATACGCTCTTCGGCCTGTAATACAGGGCTTAGGCTTGAACTGACTAAGGTCAGTACGCCGAGTACAGACAAGTAGGGCAGGGAAGAGCTGAACTTAAATACGTTCATGTTGATAATCCATTTTATTAGTTTTATTTGGGATTTCAGTGTTATTCCATTAAGCAGACAGCACTTATACGCTGTCTGCTTAACATTATTTATAACCAGTATTGATTAATTAGCTAACCATTAAATTAGTGAAAGCTCACGGCAGACTCTGGCGCACTTAGCTTATGGCTCACATGGGTATCTAACCATTGCTCCTGCTCCCACAGCATATGTAAGATTGATTCTTCAGCTTTATAGCTATGACTTTCATAGGGGAAGGTCACCAATCTTGCTTGACCACCTAAGCCTCTGATGGCCTTAAATAGCCTGGCTGACTGCATTGGGTAAGTGCCTGAATTTGAGTCCATCTCCCCATGCATGATGAGTAGAGGTTCATCAATTTTATCGGCATGGGTAAAAGGTGAAATTTGTTGATACAGACTGGGTGCCTCCCAAAAATTACGCTTCTCATTTTGAAAACCAAAGGGGGTTAAGGTCCGGTTGTAAGCGCCGCTTCTGGCAATGCCTGCAGCGAAAAGGTCTGAATGTGCCAGTAGATTAGCCACCATAAATGCGCCGTAAGAGTGGCCGCCAATGGCGATTCGATTTTTATCTGCCACGCCCATCTCGACTAGCGTGTCGATTGCCGCTGTTGCGTTGTCGATCAGCTGAGTCCTGAAATTGTCGTTTGGCTTCTCTTTACCTGTACCTATGATTGGCATAGCAACCCGATCGAACACGGCATAACCTTTAGCAACAAAAGGGACTGGTCCCTTGGGGCTGATATAACTGTATTGATTGGCAGAGTAGTTGACCTGAGCGGCGACTTTCGAGTTTTTATATTCCCTTGGGTAGGCCCACATTAGGACTGGCAGTGGACCATCTTCTTTTTTGTAGCCTGCAGGCAGGTAGAGATTACCAGATAACGCTAGCCCATCAGCACGTTTGTAAGTCACTAGCTCTCTCGTCATCCCTTTGTAAGCTGGTAGCGCCTTGTTGGCTTGATATAAAACCTGCTCGGTTTTAGCTTCAGCATCGATAAAGACGAGATATGACGGTTTTTTACTACTCTGTCGATTAATGATGAATTTAAGCGGCTCTCTACTGACAATATAGCGAATGGTTTCAAGTTGCTTATCTGATGAACGCCACAGTAGCTCTGAGGGTTTTATAGTCTCTTCTACTGCGGTGAGATTAATAGGCAGTGATTTTAAGAACGGCTGGTAACCCTGAGGCGATGCGCCTAAACCATAATGAAGTAAGCTGTTATCTTCAACCGAGATAAGCTTAGGGTAAATCTCCCCGTTTATCTTGGCACTTTGGGATAGAAGTCTACCGGGATCGTTATAGCTGTCACGGATGGCTTTCTTATACCATAGCTTGAGTTCTGAAGGCTTGCTCGAATCAAAGAAGCTGACGCGGATCTGCTTTTTGTCTGAGTGTTTTTCGGTGAGCATACCAAGGGAATTCTCTCCCCATTGGATCTTTCTCATTCGCCAAGGCGTTTTCAGTAGCTGCTCAGGCTCCGCTGTAAATGGGGCTGCTATCTGTAAAAGTTGATCTCTGTACTTAGCTTTAACATTACTATCGCCTTTATCTAAGGCTTTGACGAAAGCTAACGTATCGGGCTTATCTGAGCGCCAATGTATTAGCCTAGGACCTTTTCTGACTGAGTCATTGCCAGAGGGTCGGTATTCACTGCTCTCTAGTTGTGCCAAGGTTTTTAGACGTGTTCCTGAGATATCAAATAGCTCAACCGTCTGGGCAAAATCATAGTATTTCACCATATGTGAAAAGGGCGGAGAGATGCGCTTTACGACAATGTATTCGTCATTGGGAGACAATTGATAGCTAATGTTGATATCGGCTTGACCGATTAATTGACTATCACCATCGAGGCGTAGCAGAGTTAGCTGGCTTTGAGTCAGTTGGCTGAATATCTGATCATCCTGAGTATTCTTTAAAAGATCTTGATAAGTACGTCTAGGTGCTTTTTGGCTACCGGTTTTACTGATGTTAGGCCCAATGTTACTCGCTGCATCAAGAGGGTGAGTATTTACTGACGCTATGCTAGTTAAAATTGCCTGACTGTTATAGAGCCATCGATACTTAAGGCCTAAGCTCGCATTTAATCGCGTTTTATTGAGCTTTTGAGTCAACTGCTTTTCGATATCGTACACATATAGGTCGGCACCTTTATCTGAGAGTCCGATATAACTAATGAAGCGGCTATTGGGGGAGAACTCAACTTTAGCGACTCGACTTGTTGCTAAGTTGACGCGCTGCTTTGTCGGTGTGGTTGAGCTGTTAAGTTTACCGAGGTCGATTAATTCTATGCCGATATATTGTGACTTGATTCGACTCGGAAGCAATTGCTCAGGAGATAATCTGAGACCAGCAAGCTTTAATTCTGTTTTGGATAAAGATTGGATTTTTACATGGGTCTTTGGGGTAAGTATTGCCAACCATTGTTTGTTTGTAGATAAGCGAGTGCTTACTTTTTTATTTTGATTGACGACTTCTTGTAGTGCCTGACTCGGTACTTGATATTCATCGGCGTAACTAATAGGACTGACTAAAGCTATCAGGGCAAACATAAAGATGGGGATGCGAGACATTCTTATCTCCTGATATAAAGTGGAGTAATGGTGATTGGCAAGAATAGCGCCCAATGCTGGGCGCTATATCTAAGATGGAACTAAGCGTTAGAACTTTTGTGAATATCCGAAGAACAGGCTACGACCCTTTGCAGAGTAGCTGCTGTTATCGTCCTCATAGTATGGCCAGTCGTTGTGCTCGTCATTACGTATATCGTAAAGTGGCGGCATCTCATCGGTTAGGTTTTTAACACCTGCAGTGAACTTACCGTCCCATGGTGCTGAGTAAGAGAGAGTGATGTTAATTGTCTGATATGCATCTAAGGTATCAGTTTCAATCGACTCTACATCGTCACCATCTGCATTCTCGTATTCGAACAGATCGGTACCTACAGCTTCACCTGTGTAGTAGTAGGTGATCGTTGCGCGGAAGTCTTCATAGTTCCAACTTAGGCTGGCATTACTTTTCCATTTAGGGAAGTAATCAGTCTCAGTTTGCTCTTCAATGGCATCGCCTACCTTCTCTTGATACTCTTTCTTAAGTAGGTAAGAGGCTGAAAGCTTGAACTTAAACTCACCAGCAGCGGTTTCTGGGAACTGGTAGTTAAAGCTGGCATCGATACCTTCCGATGCTTCATAGGCACTATTGATCGGGCCTTTGCGCATACAGGCGATATTTTGAATACCATCGTCATCAAATTCAGTTAGGTAACCCACTTCTGGCATTGTTGAGCAATCGGTATATTGACCATCCTTGTTATAGCTTGGGTCTTCTAGCATCTCGTCAGTTGAGATAGTCTTAACCGCGCCTTCAAGTTCGATATTCCACCAATCGACAGTCAGGTCGGCATTATCTGTGATATTTGCAACTAGACCTAAGTTCCAGAATTCGCCCTCTTCTTCAGTAAGTTTAAGATTGCCTGAGTTAAAGCCGTCATAGCTATCTTCATAGATCTCATCTGGAATAGTTGGGTGTGGATACTCTGTACCACCAAAGCTTCTTGTTAATCCAGAATAGAGGCGATGCATATCGGGTGCTCTAAAACTCTTACCCCAGTTAGCACGTACCATTACCTCATCAATTGGGCGGTAACTTAGGCCAATCTGAGGCGTAGTTGCTCCGCCTACATCCGAATCATCTAAGTATTGGTCATAACGAAGTGCAGCAGAAAGATCTAATGACTTAACACCTGTGATGTCAGCAAGTAGTGGCACCTGTAATTCGCCAGCAACAGCGACACGATCACGGTCACCCTTACCACCTGTACCACCCATACCGATAAAGCCGCCGCTCATGGTGGTTTCATCTAAGGTATCTTCATAGCTTTCGCGTGCCCATTCGGCAGTGGTTGCGAAACCGACAGTACCCGCATCTAACTCCATCAAGTCACCGGTAAAGACAGCTTGTAGCTGGTGCATGCTTGAGTCTGACTTCTTGGTTGAGTCACCAATAAGCGCTTCAGCTTGCTCGGTAGTTAGCTTGTTGTTTGGATACCATTTTGAAGCATCAGTGTCATTTGGATCGAACGTTATCATGCCAAGCAGGGCGTCGGCGCTGACCATATGATGGTTCTGTTTCTCATACAATGCATAACCACTAGACCAAGAGACATCTAGCTCGTAATCACCAATGGTACCGTTAGCGCCAAAGGCGAGAGAGGCTTTAGTGTTTTGAGTATCATAGGTACGTGGTCCAGGGTACTCTTCCATACGACGGCGCATCTGGAATTTATTGGAATCTTCAAATTCATACTTATCGTAGCTGTATGCGCCTGTGATCTCATCTTGGTAGAAGTAATCCCCAAAACCTTTCTCATCTTTATACTTAGTGGTCTCTTTGTAGGACGCATTTAGCATGCCGTACAGCTGCCAATCATCATTAAGATCGTAAGTGCTGTTAACGACTAGGTTTACTCTGTCATATTCTGACTGTAGACCACGGTCGGCATACTTATCGTAGTAACAATCATAAGTACCCGCTTCTACATATATGCCTTTATCACCGAATAGGTTAGTACACTGAGCTTCATCGACAGGGCTGTACTTGTCATCGGTATAAACCTTTGAGTAATCTCTCACCCAAGATGCCCAGCTTGATGCTCCAGAGTCACCATATGGGCCCGCTCCCCAACGTGTATCGCCATCTTCATCTTCATAATACGATGGGCTGTATAGGCCATCACGCTGGTACGTTTGAATCGCTTCCACCTGACGGTACTCAAGCATGATTAGGGTTTGACTGTTTTCAGTGTCGATGCCCTGAAGGTAAGAGAGATCAAACTGCTCGCCACCACCTTGGGTAGTATCTGAATATTTAGCTTCTACCTTGGCGCCGTCATATTGTTTCTTAAGGATAATGTTAACCACACCGCCGACGGCATCTGAACCGTAAATTGCCGATGCGCCACCGGTTAAGATTTCGATGCGCTCAACTGCGGCAGTTGGAATATCAGAGACATCAACAAAGTTTGAGGTGCCGCCTGCTGCCGATGGGAATGAAGCTTGGCGACGGCCATTAATCAGTACTAAAGTTCTGTTGGCGCCCATTCCACGTAGGTTAACTGAGCTAGCGCTATCGGTGAAACCATCACTTTCGCCGTTTAGCGAACCACCGTTATTAGCGACTGATGATTGCAGCACCTCGGCAATAGAAGATAAGCCGCTGTTTTCAATATCATCTGCAGTGATCACTGTGACAGGTGCTACACCTTCAAAGTCGGCGCGCTTAATGCGTGAACCTGTTACTGCTATTTTTTCAATCTCTTCATTATTAGCGTCTTTGCCAGCTGTTTGTTCTGCAGCTTGTAGCGATGACGTTGTTAGCGCTGCCATAGTCATGGCCAATGTCAAAGCGGAAAATTTCATCTGGTTTTTCATCTGATTCCAGTCCTTGTTCTTATAATTAACTAGGGCCAATGAGATTAGAACCTAGTTTTTTTTAGGGGTGATGCTGTCGATTAGCAATGCACAATCTCGAAAGATGTCAGCTGCATCCATTTGTAAATAAAATGTTTGTATTGAGCAATCACTTACGTGTCGTTTATATGTTGTTTATACATCTATTTAATATCTATTCTTTTTGTTATTAATCTCTTACGGTGCTTTTTTATGTGTCTAACCTGCTTGTGTTCATATGTTGGTAACCTGTAAACTGTTTGGTGCCGAAGATAAACACCCTCGATAGGTGAATGATAAAAAGTCAGGCAATAAGATTGGTTTATTTTTTTGGGGGGGAGCATGATAGAGATTAAAAAAGAGGCTGTATTTACTTTGGCTGGTTGCGTGGTCACGCCAAGCGATAATAGTCTAGATTTCAAAAACTGTTCTGCTAACACTGAGGTGAGCCAAGACCTGCCCAATGAGAAAATCTCTTTACAACCTAAATTTATCGAGCTGTTGAGTTACCTTGCCAGGCAATACCCTAATGTGGTGACTCGGGAAGAGTTGATAGACAATATTTGGGAAGGAAATATCTATGTCGGGACTAAGGCATTAACCAATGCTATTTGGCATCTGAGAAAGCACTTAACTCCGCTGGCTGAACCTAAGGCGCAAGCCATTGAGACCGTCAGAAAAGCGGGTTATAGACTGTTGATTGAGCCAGAATTTTCTAAGGCTGATTTAGTGTCTAGGCCTGAAGTGTTAGAAGTCGAGCAGGCTAAAGTGAAGGAGTTAAGTGATAAGTTACACAGAGGCTTATTGAGTTTTGCTTTATTCCTCATTGTCGTGGTTGCAGGTTTGTTATTTCACCTTTATCAAGACAGTAAACATTTGATTCAAACCGAACAAACCAGGCTAACAATAGCCTCTGGTGCGGAGCTATATCCAGCCGTTTCTCCAGATGGACGTTGGCTAGTATATGGTAAGAGGTCAAACCTATATCTTAAAGATCTACACACGCTAACTGATACGCCGAAACGATTAACGTCTAATCAGACTCGAGAGATAAGAGCAATTTGGACACTAGATGGCAAGTCGCTGCTTTATCCCAGTGAAGATCGTAGCAGTGGAGTATGTCACTTATCACAATTAATGCTTGATAGTCAGCAGGTTGTTCGACTTGCACCATGCTTATCGGATGCCTCGGCGTTAGATATCTCGCCTGATGGCAGCTCAATCATTTATATATGGAAAGATCCACTCGCCCAGCAAAGTGGACTGTATGAGCTACACCTCTCAGGAGATACTCAGCCGGTCAGACTCTCTTGCGACAATGAGTGTGACTATCGAGATCGTGATATCGCATTTAGTCCTGATGGTGATTGGATTGCAATTTCGAGACGCTTTGGCAATATTTCAGAAGATATCTTTATACGTAACAGAGCGTCAGGAGAAGAGTTTCGAATTACTCAGGGGCTTGAAGATATACGTGGGCTCAGTTGGCATCCGGATAGTCATAAGCTTGTTTTCAGCACAGAAAACTCAGGCGTTAGAGCAGGCTATTTAGTGGATATTAACAGTAAGAAGATCACTGATTTGTCAGTGGTAGGGTTTAGCTATCCCAAATTCGTTCCTCACACTAATGAGCTAGTCTTTTCTAAGTATATTAAAGATTTTAAAGTTGCCTACCTTGAACTAGACCAAGCTATACCGACAACTATATTCCCGCTGTCTAACTCTGAGTTTAGCTACCGAAACCCCGATTACTCAAGCGTTACCAAGCGCATCGTCTATGTATCGAATGAGACTGGCCATAATGAGATATGGAGTACAGATATTGAAGGTAGAAATAGGAAACAGCACACAGATCTGAAAAGGCGAGTGGCATACCCAAGTTGGTCTCATGATGGAACTAAACTCGCATTTCTCGCTCCCGATGATAAAAATGAAGGGAATAAAATCCATATTCTGGAGCTGGCAACTGGCGGAATAAGCATCTTGGCATCAGGCTACCTAGATCATCGCAGACCGAGTTGGGACTTTGATGATAAGCATGTATTGTCATCCACCCATGATGGCTTACTGGCTTTTTCATTGACAAACAATAGTCCAAAGGTAGTCACCCCAGTCGAGGTCAGGCTCGCTAAGGTACTTAATAATTCCCAGATGATTTTTACCAAAATCTATGAATCAGGTTTGTGGTTGATGGATCTTAATCAGCCCGAGAAAATGAAGATATTGATATCATCGGATGTGTTTGATGAGGATTATAATTGGGCATTGAGTGATAAGGGGGTTTACTTCAGGGAGTTACATTCAGGCTACCAGTTGATTAACTTCTGGAGTTTTAATACTGACTTAACCACGCCTATATTAAAGCTGCCTTCCCGTAGTCTCACATCTTATGGCGCGATGAGTTACATTCCCAGTAAGAGGCGACTCTTGATGACACTGTCTGAATATTCAAAGCGTGATGTGATCATGTTGAAGCATAAGCTACTGCAATAATAGGACTTAGGAAAGGCTCTAGGTCCTACTAGGGAGTATTAATTAGTTTAATACTCCCTATGTCTATCCCGCAGGGAAGAAGGAGCCTAATATTGCTTCTCTGCTTGCCCCTGTTACAGCAGGCAGATTACCTGGCAGCTTTTTATGGAATCGCATGGCAAGCCAGGCAAAGGCAATGCCTTCTACCCATTGTGGGTCGATACCTAATGCTGAAGTCGTACAGATCTTATATTGAGGCAGAAGTTGTTCAAGGCGTTTCATTAGCTCGCCATTGAAGGCGCCACCACCACATACGAATAACTCGCCTTCTTCACTTAGGCTCAGTGTATCTTTGGCTATGCTATGGCAGGTCACATCGAGCAAGGTGGACTGAATATCGGCTTGATTAAGGTAACCAAAAGCCGCGACTTGTTGCTCAAGCCAAGCTTGGTTGAATAGCTCTCTGCCAGTACTCTTGGGAAAACCTTGAGAGAAGTACGAATGAGAAAGCAGATGGGTCAACAGCTTGACATCCGTTTGGCCACTGGCTGCCCAGGCACCATCTTCATCATAAGCTTGCCCATTGGTTTGTAGGCACCAGGCATCGATTAATGTATTACCAGGTCCTGTATCGAAACCTATTACAGGCTGTGTCGTGACGTCGGCTGGTAGATAGGTAATATTGGAAATCCCACCAATATTGAGAATGAGCCGAGCGGTATCTTTTTTTGCAAACATCTGCTGATGAAATGCCGGTACCAAGGGAGCACCTTGTCCGCCTAAGGCAATATCTTTTCGTCTGAAGTCAGCAATGACATCGATACCGGTAGCGACAGCAATAGAATTTGGATCGCCAATTTGCAGGGTAAAACCCATATCAAGGTTTGGCATATGTCTAACGGTTTGGCCATGACTGCCTACAGCGATCACTTGTTGCTTTTCAATGCCAGCCTTAGCCAGTAAAGCATTGACGGCGGTACCGAAGAGTTGCCCAACACTGCGGTCGAGTTGGCCTAATAAGTTAATTTCATCATTACCAGGCAAACAAAGGCGTTGTAGGCCATTTAAGGTATGGGTTGGAATATCTTCGCTATGCTTTGCGATTAGTTTTGGTTGTTGTGCGCTGAAGTCAACTAAGACAGCATCGACGCCGTCCATACTTGTGCCGGACATTAAACCAATATAATAATCTTTGCTCATCGGACTGTTTCCATTATCGGTTGAATTCGCTCCCGGATATAAAGGTACTGGGAGCTAGGCTCTTCTTATGATGATTAATTCGAAGCTCAATTGAGCGAATAAGGATTACTGAGAAGAGGCTAATTGGATCTGCTTGTTCTGTTGAAGTTTAGTCATGATCGCTTGGCTAAGAGACATAAACTTAGATTTTTCACTGCTGGCGATAGGCAATGATTTAGGTAGCTTTATGGTTCTAGGGTTGCGGTGTACGCCATTAACAATAAATTCATAGTGTAAATGGGCGCCAGTGACGCGACCCGTTGAGCCTAAGGTACCGATAATTTGACCTTGTTTTACTGTGGCGCCTTGCTTAACTCTGCGCTTTTTTAGGTGCAAATATTTAGTGGTATAGGTGTCATTATGCTTAATGAACACATAGTTGCCATTGTATTGATTATAGGCAGATTTTATCACTCGGCCTTTACCTGCAGCCTTAATGGGAGTGCCGACAGCGGCCACATAGTCTACTCCTCTATGGGCTCTGACTTGGCCTGTCACTGGGTGTAAGCGTTTAGGATTGAAACTTGAACTCACATACTTGAAATCAACTGGAGAGCGAAGGAAGGCTTTTCGCATACTGCGACCTTCTTCTGAGTAGTAGTTACCGTCGGTGTAACGCACTGCAGTATAACGGTCTCCTTGGTTACTAAACTCTGCGGCTAAGATATTGCCGTTTCTAAGAAACTCACCGTCGGCGTACTCCTCTTCGAAAATAATCGAAAAATTATCTCCGGCCCTAATGTCGAGCGCAAAGTCGATATCCCAACCGAAAATGGTTGCCAGCTGCATGAGCTGATTCGGCGTTAGCCCTGCGTTCACGCCGGCATTCCAAAAATTATTATTGATGGTCGCGCTGGCAAATTTATTACGGCTCTCAACACTTTTCTGTGCAATATGTTCGGCATAGCCCTGCTCATTTTTATCTATGATCAAGGTTGAAATTGGATCTAGGTGGTAGTTAACTTGAACTAATTCGCCGGCCTCATCTTTGATTATGATGAGTGATTCACCAGGCATGATCTTGAGTAAGTTCTTTTTTGCCTTTGGCAGCTGAGTGATCTCGTACACATCCCTTGAACTTAAGCCCGCTCGATTAAAGAGTGAGGCTAAGGTATCACCACTTTTTACTTCAAAATGTTTTGTATGCGTTTTTTTGGCTTGTTCACTCTTAAGTGTATCAATTGAGCTTTCGGGTGTTGGCGTGTCACCGGCATCAGCATTCGTGATGACCTGCTGTTGTGTGTTCGATGGTGGTGTGGGTGTTCGAAATGCTAAAGGTGTTTTTAATTGTGCTGTGTTATTCGATTTAATATCTGAAGATTGTTGTGTTCCACCCCGGCCGAGATCTAAGCTACCAGAGAGTTGTGAATGGGTATTTTTAGATGCGTTAGCATCTTCAGTAGGTATCAGAATAACAACTAAGGTAATTAACACTATGCAACATAGGAGTATCTGATGCATTTTTGGCAGCAATTTTAAGAGTGTTATAACCTTTCCCATCTAACCTTTTCCTATTGAGCTTAGTCGCAATTTTTTGACTTATACTGATCCCCTTAGTGTACACACTTTCATTTGTGCTGGCTAACAAGTAACATGACTCTCTATTTTTTGATTAGCTCCTAGGAGTAGTTGGCGAGATGGCTGATTTAGACCAAGCATTAGCAGAGATTAAACGTGGTACCGATGAGATTTTACTCGAAGCGGATCTGCTGGAAAAGTTAAAAGAGGGACGTCCCTTACGTATTAAGCTTGGAGCCGATCCAACCGCACCGGATATTCATCTGGGTCATACGGTTATCTTGAATAAGATGCGTACGTTTCAGGAGTTAGGTCATGAAGTAATCTTCTTGATTGGTGACTTCACGGGTATGGTCGGCGATCCTAGTGGCAAAAATAGTACGCGTCCGCCGTTAACTCGTGAGCAAGTGCTGGCAAACGCCGAAACTTATAAACAACAAGTTTATAAGATTTTGGACCCAGCCAAGACGCGCATTGAATTCAACTCTACCTGGTTAGAGCCGCTCGGCGCAGCGGGTATGATACGTTTAGCGTCAAAGCAAACGGTAGCGCGTATGATGGAACGTGATGACTTTAAGAAGCGTTATGGTTCTGGCCAGTCCATTGCCATCCATGAGTTTATGTATCCATTACTGCAAGGTTACGACTCTGTAGCATTGAAAGCCGATGTAGAGCTAGGTGGAACGGATCAGAAGTTCAACTTGCTAATGGGCCGTGAGCTGCAAAAGTCTGAAGGTCAAAAGCCACAAACTGTGATCATGATGCCATTGCTTGAAGGTCTAGATGGCGTTAAGAAGATGTCTAAATCTGCCCATAACTACATTGGTGTGAGTGAGCCTGCTAGTGAAATGTTCGGTAAGATCATGTCTATCTCAGACGACTTGATGTGGCGTTATTTCGAGTTGCTATCATTCCGTCCATTAGGCGAAATTGAGCAATTTAAATCTGATGTCGAGC
The DNA here is from genome assembly GCF_007004545.3 of Shewanella eurypsychrophilus. Taxonomy (NCBI): domain Bacteria; kingdom Pseudomonadati; phylum Pseudomonadota; class Gammaproteobacteria; order Alteromonadales; family Shewanellaceae; genus Shewanella; species Shewanella eurypsychrophilus. The sequence goes on from NZ_CP045503.2 coordinate 1,324,326, forward strand.
AAGGTGCCAATCCTCGTGATGTTAAGATCGCGCTAGCTAAAGAGATCATCGCACGTTTTCATGATGAGGCTGCGGCAGAAGCGGCTCATCAAGAGTTCAATAATCGTTTCCAAAAAGGTGCGGTTCCCGATGATATCGAAGAGGTTGAGCTAAGTGTCGGTGAAGGTATTGCCATCGCTAACTTGCTCAAGGAGTTAGGCTTTGTTAAGTCGACTTCGGATGCCATGCGTATGATCAAGCAGGGCGCAGCCAAGATAGATGGCGTGAAGATTGAAGATACACGTCTGCAACTGACTGCAGGTACCAGCGGTATTTTCCAGGTCGGTAAACGTAAGTTTGCTAAGGTCACCTTAGTTTAAGGTTTCTTAGGTTAGTAGCCTCTAGCGCTTAGACTCTAGAGGCTGTTAACAATGTCTGGGCTTTCCTCGCTTCCTCGTGTCCTCGCTTCCTCGTGTCCTCGCTTCCTCGTGTCCTCGTGTCCTCGCTTCCTCGCTTCCTCGTGTCCTCGCTTCCTCGTGTCCTCGCTTCCTCGTGTCCTCGCTTCCTCGCTTCCTCGCTTCCTCGCTTCCTCGCTTCCTCGCTTCCTTGTGTCCTCGCGTCCTCGCTTCCTCGCTTCCTCGCTTCCTCGCTTCCTCGCTTCCTCGCTTCCTCGCTTCCTTGTGTCCTCGCTTCCTCGCTTCCTCGCTTCCTCGCTTCCTCGCTTCCTCGCTTCCTCGCTTCCTCGCTTCCTCGCTTCCTCGCTTCCTCGCTTCCTCGCTTCCTCGTGTCCTCGCTTCCTCGTGTCCTCGCTTCCTTGCTTCCTTGCTTCCTCGCCTCCTTGCTTCCTTGCTTCCTCGCCTCCTTGCTTCCTCGCTTCCTCGCTTCCTCGTTTCCTCGTTTCCTCGTTTCCTCGTTTCCTCGCTTCCTCGCTTCCTCGCTTCCTCGCTTCCTCGCTTCCTCGCTTCCTCGCTTCCTCGCTTCCTCGCTTCCTCGCTTCCTCGCTTCCTCGCTTCCTCGCTTCCTAGCTCCTCATTACTCCTCTTTCGCATCTCTTAACGTACTCCGTGCATACCCCGTTTCAAAATCGGTGAGATCAGCAGCATAAATATCCCGAAGCCAATACCAGTCCACATCAAGAATTCGAATAGCTGAGTGTAAGTCGCAACAGCACTCGCTATATCCATGTTTTCCGAGCCGGATGTATCGATGGCGGCTAGCTTACCTAAACGCATGGCAACGGTTTCAGACAGAGCGGTAGCAAGAAACCAGACCCCCATAGATAGGCCTACAACCCGATGAATCGCCAGCTTAGTCACAGCAGATAAGCCAACAGGTGATAGACAGAGCTCGCCTGTGGTGTGGAGAAGGTATGCGAGTACTAGCCACCAGAGACTTATTTGCCCAGCTTCATTCGGATACGAAGCGCCTATAACAAGGGCGCCAAAACCTAAGCCTGCTTGAATGATCCCCAGGCCAAATTTGACTGGGATATTGGGGTTTAGCTGGTGTTTATCCAGCCAGACCCATAATGCGGCAAAAGGCAGGGCCAGCAGCATAATAAAACCTGCATTGAGGGAGCCAAATTGCCCTGCAGAGATCTCAATCCCCCCTAGGTTTCTGTCAACGACGCGATCGGCGAACAGGGTCATTGAGCCTGCCGCTTGTTCAAACAAGGCCCAAAATACAATCGTAGAGGCGATAAGCACCATTAAGACTATCATCTGCTGCATCTCCTCTTTCGTGCCTTTTAAGACTGCATAGCCAATTAAGCCGACGCCAGATATCAGTAGTAAAACTTGTTGGGCGGCGAAAACGACTGGCTCATGTTGAATCATTAACCAGAATATCGACAAGCTAAGCAGTGCCGCCAGATAGATGAGGTACTCCCGGCTGAGCACGCCAAGTACTTTCTCAGTAAGGTGCTGTGGATCACTGGGTTCAGCTAAGCCTTTGAGGTGCTTCTGTCCCTTGAGAAAAGTGAGCAGGCCTATCATCATACCGACTCCAGCAGCGCCGAAACCATAGCCCCAGCCGAAGGTTTCTCCAAGGTAGACGCAGATGATAGTCGCAGCAAAGGCGCCGATATTGATCCCCATGTAGAAGATGGTGAACCCAGACTCTCGGCGAGGGTCGTCCTTTTTATAAAGCTGACCGACAATGGTAGAGATGTTTGGCTTAAGGAAGCCGACACCGACGACAATCAATGCCAGAGCAAGATAAAATACGTTGAGGGCGGCGAGATCTCGCACATGGACTGTTTCTGATAGCACAGTGCCAGCCAATATAACGGTGCCGTCATTGAGAGTAATATCGGCCACTAATTGGCTACCAGCTAAGTACTGCACTGCCTGGTGTCCCTCTACCGCCATCAGAAAGTGCCCCAGACAGAGTAAAATACCACCGAAGATAACAGCCTTGCGCATGCCTAAATACCGGTCAGCTAATAGCCCGCCGATGACAGGAAGTGAGTAGACCAAGCCTGCGTAGGAACCTAACACTTCGAGCCCTGCACCGTCAGAGAAAAGGTGATATTTAGTTAGATAGAGAAGCAGGAGGTATTTCATCCCGTAGAAGGAAAATCGCTCCCACATTTCGGTAGCGAAGCAGACATATAAGCCTTTGGGGTGGCCTAACACGTCATCATTAAGTTGTTGTTTCTTGTTCGACGTATCTTGGGCTGGCTGCATGACTTTTCCTTACAAGCTTTGATATACGCTTGATATAAAGGTTAGTACATGCTTTGATTTTTGAACCAAGGATGAAAAAAGTGAGAGGGTAGCCGGATCTATTGTATCGCCAATTGATCGGCCATGGTCTGGTAATCCATAAGGTCTTCATGCTTGGAGACCCTGTGAGTTGCCATATCGAGTTTAACTGTGGTTACCCCTGGGATCGCTAAATCGATGATTTTTCCCGGCTTACCAAACTGTTCTCCTGGTCCCTTATAGTGATAGCTGCCTATCATTATTACTAAGGAGCCAGAATTAAACATATGTTCAATATTAAAGCCATATTCTAATACGCCTTGATGAGCCCGTCTAAGAAAGCTAATGATGTGTCGACGCCCGGTATAAGTTTTGCTGGCCGTCCTGTCATTAAAGATGCTTTTACGATCATAGAAAGCGTTCAATGCTTTATAGTCATGGTCGGTTACAGCCTGAATATACTTCACGGCTAATTGTTGTTCTTTCGGCATGTCTCCAGGCTTAGCAATCGAAGAGGTGCTAGTGAGCGCTAAGATAAGACAAATATATCGTACAAATATCATGGGCTAATTCTTTACACTTTTCTTTAAATCGAATGCAGGCAGTGACAAGTGCCATTTTATGGCTGCAAGCCTGATGCACAGGGCGACGGTCATAGAAAACAGTATCGCATGCATATTATCTGCGCCTAAATAGATACTAATGCTGTAACTAATGCCACCTAATATGGACGCCGTAGCATAAATTTCGGTGCGTAAAATCATCGGCACTTGACGGCATAACAAGTCTCGAATAATGCCTCCTCCGACGCCAGTAATCAAGCCCATGACCACGGCTATCATTCCACCTAATTCAAGGTTTAATGCTTTCTCTGCGCCAATGACAGTAAACAGTGCCAGACCTAGCGCATCGGCAACGGGTAAGGTGTATTGGGGTACTTTTTTAGGTTTACGAATAAAAATTAACGTTAATAAAACGGTAATCAAAATGACAATGATGTAGTTAGGGTCGCGGATCCAAAAAACGGGTGTGGTACCCAAGAGTGCGTCACGAATGCTCCCTCCACCGACGGCTGTGACCGATGCAAGCACGATAACACCAAAGGGGTCCATACGGTGTCGCCCAGCAGCAAGTGCCCCTGACAAAGCAAAAACGGCGGTACCGCACAGGTCGAAGAAGTAGATCAGCTCAATCATTGGTCCATCTCTTCTAAGTGGTAATTAAGCGCGTCCACCGAGATACGGATCTCAATCACGGACAAAAGCAGTGAATAGAGTAATAGGAGTAAACTACAGCCAAAAATTATAGAGCCAGTCTTGTTGAGTCCAATGTAGATAAAAATCATACAGAGTACACATAAGGCAAAACTCATCACACCAGACTCCTGCATGCGCCTGATAATACTAATCCGCTGACGCAGGTTTTTTAACTGAGCACTTTTGACCGGCTTACCATCACTGCTGAGATTACGGATCAACGCGGCCAGCGCGAAAAATCGGTTAGTGTAAGCTAACAGCAATAAAGATATTGCTGGAAATAATAGTGCCGGTGTCGTTAAAGAAACATGAATATTGTCGAACAATTGGTAAAGCCTATGTTGAAGTGTGTTGAGCTGATTAGGGAATAATACCTATGCTTTTGCTTATGTCTAGATCTGAAGCCTAGGTTATGTCTGCATATAGCGAAGTGAAGCCCATAAAATAGGTACTAAAACAATGAAACTTAACCAGATGGTGTAACCGGTACTGGCTAGCTTTATTGCAGTTGATATCGAATGACTGTCTGGTTTTGGCCCATAAACCAGTCTAGGAGCATCGACACGCTGATTGTTAAATTTCATCGGTCCGCCTAGCTCAATGTGGAGTGTGGAAGCGGCAATCGCACAGGTATTGAGGCAGTTATAAGAAGCCCCCTTGTTAGGCAAGGGGTTGAACAGCATCAGGACTGTCTTTGGGCCACCTTGAATGGCTAAACTGAAGTTCCATAGCCAGCTAGGAACAAGAAACAAGCTGGCACTAAGCCAATAGACGGGTTTACCAAAGTGATTAAACTTAGGGTTAATGGGTGGCCAGCATAGTTCCAGTTTTTTGATCATTCTACAGGCTAGGACTAATGGGGCACCGCCAATACCGAAAAAGACGATGGTGGCGACAGTGCCATAAACTGGTGAGGTAACCAGTTTTTCAATGGTAGCCTTGCTGATCCCAACACTGCTTAGTTGCTTAGTGTCTCTATATAACCAAGGAGTTAATAAACTTCTGGCCCTTTCTTTATCAGCACTATTTAATGATTGCCTAACCTCCGCTGCAACCTGCTTAAAATTATCATCATTGAGGCAGGTATAGAGGATCACAAACTCAAAAAACCAAGGGAAAGCGGCGAGTTGAAGCAAGAAATAGATGATTAACCAGAAAGGTAAGATCAGTAGGATTGCCGCTAACGTACCTGCGATGATTTGCTGTGAAGCAGCTCGATTGGGTTTATTCACCTTGCTTGCGAGTTCGCGAGCTAGATAACCAAACCAAACGATTGGCTGAAAATTTCTGGGTAAAGGTGCAATGCGTGACAGTAATAAACTGACAATAAGAACCATGGTCCCTTGATAAAATGGACTCTCACTGAGCAGCTGTTGGGCAAACTCTGGAACCATGATTTTTCCTTAAACGCTATACATGAATACTGTTAATAGAAGCTAAGCTCTAAACTAATCGCTATAAACTCACCGCTATTACTAATGGCCAGTTAGACTGATGGCTATAGTTGTTTAAGTAAAGCCATTACCATTAAGGCTGACTGGTGTCCCGCCTTTACGATATATGAATCAAAGTCGACAGGTGAGTCATTATTGGCGTTGTCAGACAGTGAACGGATCACTACAAACGGCACCTCAAACTGATGACAGACTTGTGCAATTGCAGCTCCTTCCATTTCACAGGCTGCCATCGTCGGAAAGTTCTTGAGCATGGTTTTAGTGCGCTCTGGATCGCAGATGAAACTGTCTCCTGTACAGATCAAACCTTCGATGGCTTTAACTTCCTCAAGGCTAGCAACGGCTTTCTTGGCTGCTGCCATCAGTTTTTCATCGGCGACAAAGGCTGCTGGCTGACTGGCCATTTGGCCTATTTCATAGCCAAAAGCAGTGACATCGACATCATGGTGTCTTACTTCAGTTGCAATGACGATATCACCGATGGCCAGTTCATCAACAAAGCCACCCGCAGAGCCTGTGTTGATCACGGCATCTGGTGCATATTTTTCGATAAGCAGTGTTGTTGCAATACTTGCAGCCACTTTACCAATACCAGAACGCGTGACGATGACTTCAGTGCCATCTAATGTGCCAGCGATAAACTCGATACCTGCAATGGTTTGTGAATCTGGAGAAGTCATTGCTGCGATTAAGTGAGCCACTTCTGGCTCCATTGCGCCTATGATACCTACTTTCATTGATTTAGCCTTAAATTGTCATACGGGATCGAATGGGCGCTAATATATCATGGTGTATTGGGATTTGTGAAAAATCCCTTTGTTCAGTGGGGTGCTCGGAGGTGTTTGTTTATTGGGGAGTGTGTTGAAGGTCATACTTTCATTGCTATCTATCATCTGCAGTGGGCTCATGTGCTCTCTTTACTTTAGAAGGTTCTGCAAGTTGCTGGCTTATGATTCCATAAAGAGTCCCTATATGCTCTGCGGTTTCAAACAACGTTGATATTTAACTACCAGTTCGACATCCTTATCTCTCGATTGAAGAGTACCACGTAGTGATTCCTCACCCTGAAACTGAAACTCGCAGCCGTATCTACACTGGGTATTCACAAGCAAGATTTTCTCTTCGAAAAAATCCCCCTTTAATATAGCCACCCATCATTCCTGCCTCTATATCTAGCTGCTACTAAACTTAAATAGTCGCACTTGAATCGAGGTTGTTATGGCTAGACCCAGAAGCACATTAGTCAGTATCGAAGACACCCCGTTTTACCACTGCATGTCTAAATGTATTCGTTTCGCATGGCTTACGGGTATCGATAAATACACGGGAAAGTCATATGAACATCGTCGAGACTGGGTTGAGTCAAGAATTCTTGAGTTAGCCGAAGTGTTTGCGATAGATGTAGCCGCTTATGCCGTGATGTCTAACCATCTGCACTTAGTATTGAGAGTCGATATTTTCGAAGCCAATTCATGGACAGATAAAGAGGTGGTACAGCACTGGCATCAACTGTTTAAAGGCACTGACATTACTCAGAAATTTGCTCAAGGAGAGATAATTGACAGCTGTGAGGTTGCTGGTCTGAAACATTCAATTGCTCAGTATCGAAGTCGGCTTAGTGATATTAGTTGGTTTATGCGCGCTTTGAATGAACCTATTGCCAGAAAAGCGAATAAAGAGGATGGCTGTACAGGGCGATTTTGGGAGGGGCGTTTCAAATCCCAAGCTTTACTGGATGAAGCAGCGGTTTTAGCTTGCATGGCCTATGTTGACCTCAACCCAATTCGAGCTAAGGTAGCTGATACCCCTGAAACCTCAGATTTCACCAGTATTCAAAAACGCATCAAAGCCGCAGTAAAGGGAGAGCAACCCCAAGCACTCTTACCCTTTGTGGGCAATGAGCAAAAAGAGATGGTTAAAGGGCTCATGTTCAGCGCTAAAGATTACCTGCAATTGGTTGATGAAACAGGACGAATAATCAGAGCCGATAAACGAGGCGCAATAAGCCCTGATTCACACAAAATACTTAATAGACTCAACATCCCTCAGAAAAACTGGCTGAAGCTCACAACTGAATTTAGCCGCTTATTTAAAGGCCCTGTCGGTACTGTTCAAGAGTTAGGTGTCTACTGCGAGCACTTAGAGCGAAAACGTAGACAAGGGGCAGCTAATTGCCAGAAGTGGCTCTGCAGCGGCTAACAAGCCGTTAATTACTTAATAAACGGTACAACTAAAGATAAATACCAAGCCGAACTGAAATTCGGTATTTGTTAGTGCTTGAACCTCGGTGAATAACTAAATTATTTGTATATTTGCAGTAACATAATTCAACTCTAAGTACATTTACCCACAAAACAGTAGTTTTGACGCTTTTCCTCAATAAATTACATGAAGCGAAAGCAAGAGATAATAAAATGGGTGGCTATATTTCTTCTGAATTTAGCCGCTTATTTAAAGGCCCTGTCGGTACTGTTCAAGAGTTAGGTGTCTACTGCGAGCACTTAGAGCGAAAACGTAGACAAGGGGCAGCTAATTGCCAGAAGTGGCTCTGCAGCGGCTAACAAGCCGTTAATTACTTAATAAACGGTACAACTAAAGATAAATACCAAGCCGAACTGAAATTCGGTATTTGTTAGTGCTTGAACCTCGGTGAATAACTAAATTATTTGTATATTTGCAGTTACATAATTCAACTCTAAGTACATTTACCCACAAAACAGTAGTTTTGACACTTTTCCTCAATAAATAACATGAAGCGAAAGCAAGAGATAATAAAATGGGTGGCTATATTTCTTGCGTTAACAAATAATTTACATTTACCATTTGCAACCTCAAAAAAGAAATGTATATTTAATATTGGATATTTTATTTAGCAATATTCATGACTAAATCATGACTAAATCATGAATTGAATAATGTTGTCATCCCGATTATTGAACAGTATCTCGCTCTGTTCGCTTGTTTATATACCTAAAATAAATAATAAGAGTGGCCAAATTATGATAAATAAAATTACCCTATCTATTCTTACGACTGCCATAACGGCATCCACATTCGCACATGCCATACAACCTGAATTTTCAGCTCATCACTGTAAAGCCGCAGAAACCAACGCACAGCACTATCGAAACTTTCCATCAGCCTTGATAGAAGCCCAAGCCAGACACGAGAAAATAGCCAACATCCAATCTGCTAGAAAATATTCAGCCCAAGCCAAGCAGGGTCATGTCGATTCACTAGATAGTACTGACACATCTTTTGTAATGGGCATATCGGCAACGCCTAGTTATGTCGTCCCAGTGGTATTTCATGTCTATGGCACAGTACATAATGGCGACACTGTCAATGATGCAGTCATTATCGATGCGCTATATAAGACCAATGAGGACTTTCAAGGACAAACTGCCGACTATTCTGACATTGACTCTGAATTTCAAAATGTGAAGGATCATCTCAATATTGAGTTTCGCCTGGCTGGTATCGATCCCAACGGCAACCCAACGACCGGGATCGTTTATCACTCGGAATCATCAGGGGCTGGTAACTACTCAAGCTCAGATGTGAAAAATGATCACTGGGATAATTACAAATACATGAATGTTTATATTCAAAATGACCTGTATGCCGATGGTGTCACCAATAACTCCGGCGTTGCCTGGTACCCTGATAGCGGAATGTCCGATGATGGCTTAGCACGGGTGGCATATAATGGTGCGTACTTAGGCACCAATACAGATGAAAACTTTCGCTCAGTGCTCACCCATGAGTTTGGCCACTTTATGGATCTGATCCATACTTTCGAAGGCAGGTGTAAACGAGGAGCGGCCAAGCGCTGCTCACAGACAGGAGACGAAGTGTGTGATACGCCGCAGCAAAACAGCTGGCAGATGAATCCTGGTGACGGCGGCATCCTCAACTGTTTGGGACAAACCATCAACTGGCAAAATTTTATGGCCTATTCAGATCAATATGCCAACTTTACTCAAGACCAGGTAGATCGCATGATTAATGGCTTAAACAGTTCAGCACGTGCAAGCCTTTGGTCAGCATCGAACCTTTCTGCTACAGGTGTTGCTAACTAATTGGTAAAATTCTAACTTATCAGTCGCAGGCAAGCTGCGGCTGTTATCTCTCTATTCACTCTTCTAAAAAGTGGGTCAATCAAACAAAGCAACCATTAGAGCCAAACTCCGTTACTTTAGCCATTTTAGTCCCTATTTATTTTGAGAGGCTATTGCGGTAAAGCAATTATGAGTCAGCCGATCTTATCTAATATAAATCGTTAGCTGGGTATCGCCGTCGATACTGAACTTAGCATTTTCATAGCTTGCAGTTCCAAAGCTGCCAAAATTGTTACTTAAAGCCATCCCCTTCACTGGGCACTCTAAAAAAGGTGGTGTCTAAGCTTCTGTTATTATGATGCATCACTTTCACCGCATACTATCCAGGCTCGAGATCAGTAAATATTATCGAGTGTTACAGTCAAGGTTTCTGCATGAGCCTGCATTGACGGTCTAAAAGGTTTTCCTGATGCCATAAATACCGTGTTCCCAAATACTCAAATCCAGCTCTGCATCGTCCATATGGTTCGAAATTCGATGAAGTTTGTGCCGTACAAGGACTGCAAGGCAGTGGCAGCCGATTTAAAGAGGATTAATTAGTCAGTGACTGAAGAGGAAGCGTTGCTTAATTTAGAATGTTTTGTCCAGAAACGAATTTAGCTGACACATTATTTTCAATCGAAGAAATTAATAACCCGATGTAGATACGGCTGTGGGCTTCGGTTTCAGGGTGAGGTATCACGTAGTGGTACTCTTCGAACGAAAGGCATGGATGCCGAACTAGCTGTTAAACACGGAAGTTGTTGGAAACCGCAGAGCGTATAGGGACACTTCTTATGAAATCAAGAGCTAGCGTCCCACTGAAGTCTCTACATGTAAGCTTGCTGCAGGCAATAAACACCAATGATGCTTTGGTACTGAGCAAACTAACCAAGTACCAAAACAGTCAACTGAAACCCTACTTAAGAAAGATATTTGAAATTAATTATCCAACAAATAAACAAGTTTTTATCCAGAAACATGTTTAGGCTTCTGAGAGGCTATAATCGCAGAAGCATCTGTACAGCCTTCACCGGGCGGGTGTTAGATAACAACACCCTAGTGACATTAGGTTCGTTGCCAAATAGCAACCCAGCTAAATGAATCTAACTTCAAATGTTATTTGCATCTTGCTAGTGGCCAAGCGAGCTAAACCAGCCCAATGAACCCACACAAAAGAGACTTAGCCCTTGTTATCAGACAAGGGGAAGTCCCCTTGTATTTGCCCGACTAACAACACAGGTGCCGCATCTAACTCATTAGCATCCATCATTGAGGCGATACGCTCAACGGATGAAAGCAACTGGCTCTGCTCCCACTCTTCTAAGTTTTGATAGCGGGTGATAAAGTGCTCTTGTAACGGCTTTGGCGAGTCACTTAACAGATCATTCCCAGTGTCACTTAATGATAGGTGTACCTTACGTTTATCTGTTTCGCTGCGGGTTCTTATCACCAATTTGCGGCTTTCGAGTCTATCGATAATTGTGGTGACAGTGGCAGGACTTAAGGCGATCTCTTTGGCTATATCTTTGGCAAGTGGGGCGTTAAGGTGTGCAATGCTCTGCATTACCATGAGCTGTGGGCCGGTTAGGCCTGATTGCTTGTTCAATTGGCGTGAATGAATATCTATGGCTCGGATCACCCGGCGTAGTGAGACCAATAACTGTTCGTACTTTTCCATAATCCTTCCTAGTAATCTATTGCCGATGATATCGAACAGTGGGCCATTTTAGCCATTAAATAAAAATGCGGTATAACGCCGGAGCGTTATACCGCATTCTCTATACTAGGTGCAAGGCCACATCAGCCTCGAGTGCACGCTGGGGACTTAAAAAGCAAATGTCCTGGCAACTGACAGTACAGCACGAGTATCAGCAGTATCTATGTCCATGGTGGTGTCTTCAACGGCTAAGTTAAAGTCAAAACCTTTCCAGCTAGTCATATATTCAGCACGGTAATGGTTATAAGCTTTCTCACCATCCCAAGACCACTTGTCCACATCGTTTGATGTTGAACGATCGAAGCTGATACGGATGTCGTGGCCTTCGGCAATCGTAAATGTGTGTGCTGCCATCATGATGTAATGACCGGCATCGACACCGAAGTAATCCCATGTGTACCAGAAGTTCAGTTCAGTTTGGCCAACAGATGAACCGTATCCAAATTTAGTGTAAAGCTCTGGATATTGATATTCATCTGAAAACGAATCACCGTGATAAGTGTAATAAGCGATTCCAGCATCAAGAGATACGCGCTCATTTAACTGGAGGAACATGCCGCCGTAAAAATCCAGTTCCAGCCAGGTATCATCACCTGAGCCGTAATCGACATTTGATGCCCAAGTACCTACATACCAGCCCGCATCTGCAGCGTAGTCTAAACTTGCTTGCAAAGCTGGGCTGTTATCCGTTTGGCTTACACCGTTGAAGGTGTAGTCAGATACAGCTGTTACTGTTGAGCTAACGTTCGCAATAGCAGTCGTCGGTAAGGCTATTAGCCCCAGTAGTGCGAGATTTTTAATAGTGCTTTTCATCATTTCCCTTTGTTTCTTTTTTTAGTTAGCTAATTCAATTTTGCTAAAATCAATTTTGTTTTCTTTTGGTGACTGTTCAATGGCTGCAACTGTCTTATATTTGGTTGCCAAGATATAGCCGAAGCAGGCCAGAATGAGTCCAATAGCCAATGCACCAACCCACTGAATTTCTAAGAAGTTGAGTTGGAATAGTAAGGTTAGGCCACTCATTAAGGCGATGTTGCCCAAGATGTACTTGGTCTTACCGAAGCGCTCAACGGTGAGGTTGAGGTTGTCGGTGTACAGACGAATTAAAGAGTCGAGTGAATTCACCACAAACGTAATGCCCACCATCACCATGGCGAGATTATAGAAGCCTGTGGTGGCAATCTCATTGGCGCTGTAGTAATAGAGCACAGTAAACCAGACTGCGATCGGCAGTGACGGGAATACCATCATGGCAATCAGCACTTGGTAGGTCTTCAGACCGCCAACAAAGCGTGAAGTGAATTGACCAATCATGATGCTCCAAGCAAACCACCAGAAGAGGTAGAACTCGTGATAATCATTGATAGGTAGAACAAAGTTATGAATATTGCCAAAGTAGTCGCCAATCAAGGCAAAGGTCGTGATAAATTCGCCGATTCCTGAGTCTTCAGACAAGAAGGCGCCCGCCCACATTAACACTATCAAGCCTATAAATAGCCCGGTGCTCGCTAAGCTGAGTCTGCGTACATAACGAATGCTGGTACTTGAGTACACGGCGGCGGCAATAATCACAAAGACGATAAGGTAGAAGCTGCTAACAATGGTTTCCCCATCTCCCATTTCTGGTAGATACCAAGGCAAGTTAGACAGTAACAAGTAGGCGGTAAAGGCACAGGTACCAATAATTACTACGTTATTAATGAACTTGACCACAGGGATCTCAAAGAACTTCACTCTTGGTTCTATGACGCAAAAATAGAAACAGGTTAAGAAGTAAAATGCCCAGATTAAGAATGCCCAGAAGCCAAACTCAATGGCCAGTGGGTTGGTAAAACCATACTCAGGGCTCGCGCCAAGGTCTGCGTAACCGGCAAACTCCGTTAGCGGGAACATGATTAATCCCACATCCAATCCTGAGGTGAATAGGATGGCGATAAAGGTAAAAGTACGTACCGGAGTGACACCAATACATTTGACATTACCCCAGCGGTAAATCACAAAGGCGATGGCTGCGAACGTAAAGAGTATTCCTATAGTAAGCCAAGTCGTCATTATTGTTCTCCTGACTCAAAAGATTTATAAAACATAGATTTATATCCTTGTTCTTATTTTAGTTTTGCCCGTTTGCAGTAAATTTCGGCTGCAAAAATCCCTCAAGCCTTAACTATCGCTTTTACGAAAGTTAAGGTTTGATAAATTAATCAAAGCGATTTAGATCATTTAAGCGTGTAACGCTTAGGCTGATCAGTTGCCTATACGGCTTAATCTGCTAATTAGGACAATTGAGCAAATTAAGCCTGTAAAGTGAGTTATCTTACTGGTGGCCTAAGCCGTTGTTGTGTTTGCCAGTCTTCGCTAATGGTCACCTCTGCAGTGCTCGGTGCCAGTGGAGCCTTGCCAAGGATCAGGTCTGCCGCACGCTCGGCTAACATGATGGTTGGCGAGTTAAGATTGCCATTCGGGATGGTAGGAAAAATAGAGGAATCAACCACTCTAAGACCTTGCAAGCCATGTACCCTTGTTTGTGAATCTACGACTGCCATCGAATCTTCGCCCATTTTGCATGAGCAAGATGGGTGGTAGGCACTCTCGACTGAGCTTCTGACAAAACTGTCTATCTGTTCATCGGTTTGCACTTCTGTGCCGGGTTGAATTTCTTCACCGCGGTACTCATCAAGCGCTGGCTGACTAATAATTTCTCGGGTTAAACGCACACAGGCGCGGAAACCTTCAATATCATCTTCATGGGACAGATAGTTAAATTGAATGCTTGGGGCTACATGGGCATCGTTTGATACCACTTTGACACTGCCGCGGCTCTTAGGTTTGTTGTGACCAACATGTACCTGGAAACCGTGACCAGCAAAGGCTTCTTTACCGTCATAACGCATTGCAGCAGGCAAGAAATGATACTGTAAGTCTGGCCATTCAAGACCCGGTTTTGAGCGAATAAAACCACAAGACTCAAAGTGGTTAGTCGCACCTAGGCCTGACTTATTTAATATCCAACGCGTGCCAATAAACAGCTTGCTTAACGGGTCTATTTTACCGTTAAGCGATATCGGTTTAAGGCACTTAAATTGGAAGTAGAACTCAAGGTGGTCTTGTAGGTTTTCACCTACACCTGGTAGCTCATGTACTTGTTCAATGCCAGCTTGAGCTAGCGTATCGGCCGCGCCAACTCCAGAGAGTTGCAAGATATGTGGTGAGCCAATAGAACCTGCTGATAACACCACCTCTTTACTGGCATTAACCTCTACGTGCTTGCCTCTGCGCTCAAAGTGAACGCCGACGGCTTTCTTGCCTTCACCTTTGTTTTTACTAAATAAGACCTTGTGCACCAAGGCATGGGTTATCACCGTGAGGTTGGCACGCTTCATTGCCGGCCTTAGATAAGCATTCGAAGTCGACCAACGCACGCCATTTTTAACGGTCATGTGCATCGGGCCAAAGCCTTCTTGCTGAGCACCGTTGTAATCAGATGTTGCTAGATATCCGGCATCGACACCTGCATCGACAAATGCCTGATACAGTGGGTTTTTCATATTATTGCCGTTATTGACCGCTAGTGGGCCATCAACACCGCGATAATCATCTTCGCCAAACGCCCAGCTTTCCGCCTTTTTAAAGTAGGGCAGGCAATGGGCGTAATCCCAATCTTTGGCGCCTGCTTGCTGCCACTCATCAAAATCTCGGGCATGGCCGCGTACATATACCATGCCGTTAATTGATGAAGACCCGCCTAATACCTTGCCACGTGGGCAGTGCATGCGGCGATTATCTAGGCCTGGTTCGGCTTGGGTTTCAAACTGCCAGGCATATTTTGGCGTATTCATCGGAATCGATAGCGCGGTTGGCATCTGAATAAAGATGCTCTTATCGCTGCCACCGGTTTCAAGTAGCAAGACCTTGTTATTCTTATCAGCCGATAAACGGTTGGCTAGCACACAGCCAGCGCTACCTGCGCCAACAATAATATAGTCGTATTGTTCGTTTGTTGAATGTGTCATATCAGCGCCTTAAAATGGACTTTCAAGAGGCTGCATACCAACGTATACGGCTTTGATTTGAGTGTAAGCGTTAAGTGTCTCTTTGCCATTTTCACGGCCAATACCAGACATCTTGTAGCCACCAACAGGCATTTCAACCGGTGATGCACCATAGGCATTGATCCAGCAAATTCCAGCCTGCATTTGATGGATAACCCTGTGAGCACGGGTTATATCTTGAGTAAACACGCCTGCGGCTAAGCCGAGATGGGTATTGTTGGCGCGACGGATGACTTCGTCTTCGTCATCAAATGGCAATATTGACATCACAGGGCCAAAGATCTCTTCTTTGCTCAAGGTCATTTCGTCGGTGCATTGACCAAAAATGGTTGGTGCAACAAAGAAACCATTTGGGCTATTTTCTGGTGTGAGTGCATGTCCACCCGCGAGGAGTTCTGCACCTTCACTTTTGCCAATTTCAATATAGCTCAACACTTTATCTTGATGGGACTTTGAAATAAGCGCACCAAAGTTGGTGGCTGGGTTCATAGGATCGCCGCAAATGATGTTGTTTTGAGTGCGTTGCAGGAGTTTCTCAATGAAACGAGGATAAATATCTTGCTGTACAAATACGCGTGTGCCGTTGGTACAGATCTCACCTTGGGTGTAGAAGTTACCTAACATGGCAGCAGAGACGGCATTGTCGATATCGGCGTCGTTGAAGATGATCAGCGGTGACTTACCGCCAAGCTCCATGGTGACGGCTTTGAGCGAGCTTGCTGCTGCAGCCATTACCTTTTTACCAGTACCCACTTCACCCGTGAATGACACCTTGGCTATCTCGTCGTTATTGGTCAGCCAAGCGCCAACACGCCCGTCGCCTTGGACGACGTTGAATACCCCATCGGGTACACCGGCTTGGGTGAAAATTTCAGCCAGTTTTAATGCACCAAGAGGCGTTTCTTCTGATGGCTTAAAGATCATCACATTACCGCAAGCTAATGCGGGTGCTGATTTCCAACATGCGATCTGTAATGGATAGTTCCAGGCGCCAATACCGGCACAGATCCCCAGTGGCTCACGGCGAGTGTAATAAAAGTCATCGCCTACCGTTTGTTGATTACCTTCGATGCTAGGGGCGAGGCCTGCAAAAAACTCGATGGAGTCTGCGCCAGTCACTACATCGACCACGGAGGCTTCTTGCCAAGGCTTGCCTGTATCTTGTACTTCAATTGCTGCTAGCTCATCGTTTCGCTCACGAAGTAGTGCAACGGCTTTATGTAAAATTCTGCTGCGCTCAACAGCGGTCATTTTTGACCAAATTGCAAAACCCGCTTTTGCGCTTGTTATTGCGGCTTGCTGAATTTTCTCGTCGGCAACTTCAACTAGATAGTTCACTTTTCCATTGGCTGGATTGATGACTTCAAATGTTTCGCCGGTTTCGTTAAAGAGGGCTTGCCCATGGATGTAATTTGGGTAAACAACTAGTGACATCGGTTTTCTCCGTACTGCATGGTCACGGCCTTGATAAAGGCTTTAGATAAAATTTGGGCCTGTTCGAACTCTTTGGCAGGGGTCGGACTTAATGCGCTGCGTAACCAAAATCCATCAATCATAGCCGCGGTCTGTTTTGCTGCGTTGACTGCATCGGCTAGAGGAAGGAGTTGTTTAAAAGAGAATAGAAGGTTGCTGTGTAAACGTTGGCTATTGATATTCTGTAATCTGGCCAGTCCTTGCTCATGCATGGCTTGTGACCAAAAACTCAACCAAGTTTTTGTTGCTGGTCTTGAACGTTGTAGCTCAGTAAAGTTGGCTTCAACAATTGCGTACAGCCTTTCAAGTGGCAACATGTTCCGATCTAAGGTACGGCTTAATAGTGCTTGTTTCAGTTGATCGAGTAGGTATCTCTGTGTTGCTTCAATTAAACCTTGTTTACCGCCGAAGTAATGACTAATTAGACCCGAAGATAATCCGGCTAGGCCACTTATGGTATTGATGGTCGTATTATGTAAACCATGACGCTCAACAGAGGTAAGAGTGGCTTCTATGAGTTGTTGTTGTCGGACGGTTTTCATTGACGGGCGCGGCATAAAAGGTTAAATCCTGAGAACTATTATTGATGCTATTTTTGTTAGTATTTTCGCAGTAAAGTTATTAATTGAACGTTCAATTAATAACGACTCTAATGGTTAGAGCTGTAACTATCAACCTTTATTGCAGATTGAGACTTATATCACGGATTTATTTTATGGATTTTTGCGTGGACAGGATGCGTCGCAACTGCTTGTTTGTTAAGGGGGTAAATGCTGGTGTGATTCTTGTTCTAACGATTAAATTTTGATGAAAATAAATTTTGAGTGGAAATTAGTTTCAACAGTAATCTTTACTGAAAGATTAAAGCTGGTGACTTAAGGCATATGAATTGGTATGTAAAAAAAAGGCGCTCCTTTCGGAGCGCCCAATCACAAGCAACTTTTACTTAAACTAGTCTTCAAAAGTGTTGAGGATACCCAGTGCCGCATCTCGCCCTTCGGCGATGGCGGTCACGACCAAATCAGAACCTCTAACCATATCTCCACCCGCAAACACTTTTGGATTACTGGTTTGAAATGGGTTATCAGCGGCTTTTGGTGCTACCACACGCCCCCATTGATCTAGGTCGATATTATGTTCTTTAAGCCACGCAGCAGGGCTGGGCTGGAAGCCAAAGGCAATGATAATAGCATCGGCGTCAAGCAGGGCTTCACTGCCTTCGATGGCCTCAGCGCGACGACGACCACTGCCATCGGCTGCCCCCATCTGTGTTTCGGCGCAGGTGATACCGCAAACTTGTCCATCTCGAGTGTTGATAGCAACAGGTTGTCGGTTAAAGAGGAAGTTAACCCCCTCTTCTTTAGCATTTTGAACTTCACGGCGTGACCCCGGCATATTGGCTTCATCACGGCGATAGGCACAAGTGACCTCTTTAGCACCTTGACGAATTGCCGTTCGAACACAATCCATCGCCGTATCACCACCGCCTAAGACAACGACCTTTTTGCCTTCTAGGCTCAGGTAAGGTGACTCGGCATCTTGTGTGCCCATGATATTGTGCGTATTACCGATAAGGTAGGGCAGGGCTTGATGTACACCCTGAGCCTCTTCACCGGGCAAGCCGGCTTTCATGGCCGTGTAGGTTCCCATACCCAGAAAAACAGCGTCATAGTCATTGACTAGGTCTTCAAATGAAAGATCTTGGCCTATGGTCACGCCAAGCTTAAATTCAATGCCCATACCCTCAAGTACATGACGACGGGTTACCATGACTGATTTATCTAGCTTAAATGCAGGGATCCCGTAGGTAAGCAGTCCACCGATTTCAGGGTTTTTGTCGAAGACTACGGCTTGTACACCATTACGGGCCAAAATATCGGCACAACCAAGACCCGCTGGACCCGCGCCGACAATTGCCACTCGCTCTTTTCTGGCTGTGACCTTGCTTAAGTCTGGGCGCCAGCCTTGTGCTATGGCTGTGTCGGTAATATATTTCTCTACATTACCGATCGTCACAGCACCAAAATCTTCATTTAGGGTACAAGCGCCTTCACAGAGTCTATCTTGTGGACAAACTCGACCACAAATCTCCGGCAGGGTATTGGTTTCGTGTACTAGATCTGCAGCTTCTAAAATACGTCCCTGTTGAGCCAGTTTAAGCCAATTGGGAATGTAGTTATGCAGTGGGCATTTCCACTCACAATAAGGATTACCACAATCTAAACAGCGATCTGACTGCTCCTTGACCTGAGATTGGGCGAAGGGCTGGTAAATTTCGATAAATTGCGTAGCACGCTTATTAACTGGATGTTTAACGGGATCTTTACGATCAACCTCGATAAATTGAAAATCATTGCTCATGTGAAGTTACCCCGCTACCACTGAAAGTTCTGGCTGTGACTGTTCTAATCTCAATAGATCGGATATCGCAACGCTCTTTGGTTTGACTAACACAAAGCAGTCGAGCCAGTTTTCAAAATCATTTAATAACAACTTAGCGTGTTCACTACCCGTTTCAGCCAAGTGTTCCTCAATAAGGCTCTTGAGGTGGTTTTGATGAATGGGAGATTCAAGTTTTTGAGTATCCACTAACTCGGTGTTGACTCGTCGATTGAAGCGACCAAAGCGATCAAATACATAGGCGAATCCACCTGTCATACCTGCACCAAAGTTAACCCCCGTTTTACCCAGTACCACAACAATCCCCCCCGTCATGTACTCACAACCGTTATCTCCTAAGCCCTCAACGACAGCGGTTGCCCCTGAGTTTCGAACGCCAAAACGTTCACCAGCGATACCTGCAGCAAATAACTTCCCGCCAGAGGCACCATACAAACAGGTATTGCCTATGATGGATGAGCGCTCACTCTGGAAGTTGCTCCCTAGCGGAGGATGAATAGTTATTTTACCGCCAGACATGCCCTTACCGACATAATCGTTACCGTCACCACAAAGCGTTAATTCTATTCCCGGGCTATTCCACACACCAAAGCTCTGTCCGGCGCTACCATTAAATTGCAGTTTAATTGGCGCCTTAGCACCATCTTTACCCACTGTTGTTGCCACGAAACCGGAAAGCGCAGCACCCACTGAGCGATCAATGTTACTGATATTAAAGCGAGCGGAGAAGGTTTCACCTTGTTCTACCGCTTGCTTAGTTTTCTCCAAAATTTTAAGGTTTAACTCGCCCACATCGGAAGGGGGGTTAAGCTCTCTCCAAGTCACTGCACTGCCTTCTGGTACTTCAGGCTTGTATAAGATAGGCGTTAAGTCGAGACCGTTTTGTTTGAGTGTGTCACCGTCGAGTGCGTGTAGCCAATCACTGCGGCCAACAAGTTGCTCAAATTCGGTCACACCTAAAGCTGCCATCTGTTCACGAATTTCTTCTGCTACAAACTCAAAGTAGGTCATTACACGCTCAGGTAGCCCGTGATAATGCTCATTTCTGAGTTGTTTATTCTGTGTCGCGATACCCGTCGCACAGTTATTTAGGTGACAAATACGTAAGTATTTACATCCGAGTGCAATCATGGGCACGGTCCCAAAACCGAAACTTTCAGCGCCTAAAAGCGCAGCCTTGATCACATCGCGGCCAGTCTTTAAGCCACCATCTACCTGCAGACGTATCTTATGTCTCAAGCCATTTTGAACCAGAGACTGATGAACTTCTGCGAGGCCTAACTCCCACGGGCTCCCCGCGTATTTAACCGAGGTGATAGGGCTAGCACCTGTACCGCCGTCATAGCCTGAGATCGTGATCATATCGGCATAAGCTTTAGCCACGCCTGTTGCTATGGTACCCACTCCAGGCTCTGACACTAACTTCACTGAGATGAGAGCCTTGGGGTTAATCTGCTTAAGATCGAATATGAGCTGAGCGAGATCTTCAATCGAGTAGATGTCATGATGAGGGGGGGGCGATATGAGCGTCACCCCGGGACGTGCGTTACGCAGTCCGGCTATTTCAACGCTGACTTTATCACCCGGAAGCTGACCGCCTTCACCAGGTTTTGCCCCTTGTGCTATCTTGATCTGCAGTACTTCTGCATTGACTAGGTAATGGGCTGTTACACCAAAACGACCCGATGCTATCTGTTTTATCTTAGAGTTACGCTCTGAATTAAATCGTTTTGGATCTTCTCCACCTTCACCCGAGTTGGAGCGTCCGCCTAAGCGGTTCATGGCGATGGCGAGCGCTTCGTGGGCTTCTGGACTCAAGGCGCCAATACTCATCGCAGCGCTATCAAATCTTGAATACAGATCGGTAGCAGACTCAACCGTATCGAGATCGACTGGAGATAGCTCACCTTTAACTTCGATAAGATCTCTTAAGGTTGCTACTGGGCGCTTATCAACTAACTCTGTGAAACGCTTATAAGTTGGGTAATCCCGATCTCGGAGGCTTTGCTGAAGTGTGTTGACCACATCTGGATTAAAGCTGTGATATTCACCACCTTCAACATATTTAAGTAAGCCGCCTTGACTGAGTGGCTGGTGAGCCTGGAAGGCGACTTTATGCAGTTTGAGCTGATCTTGCTCAAGTAAGTGGAAGTTAGCGCCTTCAATACGGCTAATCACTCCTTTGAAGCAAAGCTCAACGACATCAGAGGTAAGGCCTATTGCTTCAAACTGTTGACTACAACGATATGAGCCAACCGTGCTGATCCCCATTTTAGACATGATCTTTCTCAGACCCTTATCTATTCCATGGCGGAAGTTAAGCATCAACAGGCTAGTGTTGCTGATGTCGTTTTTCTTCGCCAATGAGCAGATAGATTCATAGGCGAGATAGGGGTAAATGGCTGTTGCGCCAAAACCGAGCAAAACGGCAAAGTGATGTGGATCTCGGGCCGTCGCCGTTTCAACAATGATGTTGGTATCACAGCGAAGGCTTTTATCGACTAGGACTTGTTGCACTGCCCCAACAGCCATTGCTGCGGGTATGACTTGTTTAGATTTATCCGTTGCTCTGTCTGATAACACCAACAAGGTCGTACCTGTACGTGCTAAGCGTTCAGATTCATCGCAAATGCGTCTGATGGCCTGCTCTAAGCCTTCAGACAGATCATAATTAAGATCTATGGTACTGGCTCGATAATAGGTTGAATCCAACGCCATAAGCTGATTGAAATCGCTATACAGCAACACAGGGGAATTAAACATGACACGGTATGCATGCCCCGTGGTTTCATTAAATAAATTCTGCTCACGGCCAACACAGGTTGACAGAGACATCACATGCTTTTCACGCAATGGATCTATAGGGGGATTCGTGACTTGGGCGAACTTTTGTCTGAAGTAGTCGTAAATGGTACGAGATTTTTTAGACAGTACGGCCATAGGGGTGTCATCACCCATAGAGCCAGTGGCTTCCTCTCCTTTTTTGGCTAAGACCCAAATGACGTCTTGCAGCTCCTCACGGGAGTAACCGAACTGTTTATGATATTGCAGCAGTTGCGCATCACTGAACTCTCTAACACCTTGTGCCTCATTGGGCATCTCTTCTGCTGGGGTCAGTATTCGGCTATTTTTAGCCATCCACTCTTTGTATGGATGACGACGTTTTAAGTCATTATCAATTTCGAATGAAGAATATAATTGACCGTTTAATGTGTCTAGAACCAGAAGTTCACCTGGGCCTACACGGCCTTTTTCAACAACTTCATCCGGGGCATAATCCCAGATGCCTATCTCTGAAGCCAGCGTCAGAATACGGTCTTTGGTGATAACATAACGTGATGGGCGTAATCCGTTACGGTCTACGGCGCATGCTACATGCCTGCCATTCGTCATGACGATACCGGCTGGACCATCCCAGGGTTCCATATGCATGGAGTTAAAGTCGTAGAAGGCTTTAAGTTCATCATCCATTTCAGGATTGCTTTGCCATGCTGGTGGGATCAACAGACGCATGGCTCGATACAGATCCATGCCGCCAGCGAGAAGCATTTCAAGCATGTTATCTAAAGAAGAAGAGTCAGATCCTGTCTCGTTAACAAAAGGTGCTGCTTGTTGAAGATCTGGTAAAAGAGGCGCATTAAACTTATAGGCTCGAGCGCGTGCCCATTGGCGGTTACCTGTGATGGTGTTGATTTCACCGTTATGCGCCAAATATCTAAAAGGTTGAGCTAAAGGCCATTTTGGAGAGGTATTGGTCGAGAATCTTTGGTGGAACAGGCAAATAGAACTTTGAAGACGGATATCGGCTAAATCTAAATAGAACTCAGGCAGATCCGCCGGCATCATCAAGCCTTTATAGACGATAACCTGACCAGATAGGCTAGCAACATAGAACTCTTTATCATGGGTGAGTTGTTGCTCTAAACGACGTCGAGCCATATAGAGACGGCGTTCTAAATCTTTTTCGCGCCAACCAATGGGTGAGTTTATCAGCGCTTGGTATATCTGTGGTTGGCTAGCTTTACCTATGGGTCCGAGAATATCTGGATCTACCGGTACTTTTCTCCAGCCAGCGATACTGAGGGTTTCTTTTTCTAACTCTCGCTCTAAAAGCTGTTTAGCGTGTCCTGCTAATTCATCATCTTGGTTAAGGAAGAACATTCCCACGGCAAATTTACGGCTAAGATGCCAGTTATTTTCGGCTGCTATGGCTTCGAAAAATTTAACTGGCAATTGCATTAGTAAACCACAGCCATCACCAGTGCGCCCATCGGCTGCAATACCACCGCGATGTTTCATTCGGTCTAGTCCATGGATAGCCGTTCTTACTATTCGATGGCTAGGTTCACCGTCCATTTGGGCTATTAGGCCAAAACCACAATTATCTCGCTCGAAACTGGGGTGATATAAGCTCATACACAAACTCCATAAACAAAACAAAAATACAACTCGGGAACTTGTTGTTATTTATATGCACCCGAACGATCCAAATTACCCCTTGAAAGCGCAAAGGTCAAACCGAATGATTGCATAAAGTGTGACTGTTAACGGGTGTTTAATACAGAATTAACAACTGCCTTACGTTAACGTTAACTGGTGATTGCTCTATATAACCTTCTGAATAAAAAGAATTTTAGTATTTGGCGTGTTTAGAGTTTACTAAAGTGTAACAAAGTTGGCCTTTGCTTCCATATTGTGGAAAGTGATTTTTTTTGCACATACAGTGAATTTTCATCAGTTTTAGTCATGATTGTTTATGCACTTACAGTGATTCAAGTATCAAAATATGTATAAAATTGCAGTTTATGCATTTGTATCCACATTTATCCTTTTTTCAGTGCTTACTGCTGGATAACTTTCTATTGTTTGATATAGCACCGTATTTGCGGTAGGGGAATGATTTAAAATAGCGCGAGTTTAAACAATAGAGAGTACTCAGTGGGACTTGATAAATACGTCAATACATTCGGTGTTGCCTGTAAAAAGCAGTTTGGTGAAAAGCTAAAAAAATTGACGATAGATGCCAAGTTTACCTGTCCTAATCGTGACGGAACTCTGGGTAAAGGGGGATGTACTTATTGTAATGTAGCTTCTTTTAGCTATGAACATGGCACAGAGCTTTCTATCGCTGATCAGCTTAAGCAAGGCAGAGAGAGGGTTGCAGGTAGGACATCTAAATATATCGCATATTTTCAAGCCTATACCAGTACCTATGATGAGTATCTAGTACTAAAAGCAAAGTATGATGAGGCAATACGAGATTCAGATATTGTTGGCCTTTGTGTCGGTACTCGACCAGATTGCGTGTCTGATGAGGTGATTGAGCTACTTGTAAGCTATCAAAAACAAGGGATTGAAGTCTGGCTTGAGCTCGGCTTACAGTCGGCGAATGACAAAACCTTAAAAAAGATAAATAGAGGCCATAGCTTTGATGATTACCTGGATACTGTTTCTAGGGCAAGGGCGAAAGGACTAAAAGTCTGTACCCATTTGATAATGGGATTGCCTGGTGAAAGTCATCAAGATTACTTGAACTCTCTTCAATCTATACTTAATGCTGGAGTCGATGGCTTAAAGTTACATCCCTTACATATTGTCGAGGGTAGCACGATGGCAAAGGCGTGGAAGAGTGATCGAATTAAACTACTGACCCTCGAGGAATATGCCTACAGTGTAGGAGAACTTATTCGGTTTACACCAAAAGATATAATATTTCATAGGGTTACGGCATATGCTAAGAAACCTATGTTATTGGCTCCTGATTGGTGTGCTCATAAGTGGGATGGACTTGTTGCTATTGTGAATGATTTGAAAGCCAAAGGCGGTCAAGGGAGCTACTTGAATTAAAAGGTAAACTTGCCATAAAGAGCTGGTTTATTAGATAAATAGCAATTATTTTTAATAAAAAGTTAATAAGTGGTTAAAAAGTGATAGTTTTTACTGACATATCGCTCAATTAGTTGCACCAGCAATTATAGCGGGTATTATGTTGTAAATAGTCTTTAATACAGTCAAATTTTTGAGAGGTGCCCGAAGATGGCAACAGCTGAAATCGAATCAATATTGGATCTTAATACACTTGAGCAGTACTGTAGCGCTATTGGCGCAGGTACTTTATTGAAAAGTGTCGTCTTATTTGAGCAGCTAATGCCAGAGTATGTGGGCAACCTAGTGAATGCTAAGGAAGCTGAAGATAAAGATACCCTATGCTCTGAAGCACATAAATTTAAAGGTGCTGCGGGTTCTGTTGGTTTGAAGCGCATCCAGCAGTTTGCACAATTACTTCAACACGGTGAAGAAGCTACTTGGGCTGCTGAACACGATGTTTGGCTACAAGCGATCGTTGACAATGCAAGTCAAGATCTTGCAGAGCTTAAACAGTATCTAGAAGCAAAAGCATAAACCTATGTTTTTCTTTAATGCCTGACTCTAATGTCGGGCAAATAAAAACCCTAATGTGTTAAGTCCATTAGGGTTTTTTTTATCTCTTTTTATGGTTCAGGCTTGCTCTTTGAGCATATAGGGCTTGTTGACTGCAACTTCGAATCTATTCCGTCCTAGGCTTTTTGCCCTATAGAGGGCTTCATCAGCCATAGTCAATAAATGTAATGTATCTAAATTTGTTTGATGAGAGGTAGAAGATACACCCTGGCTAATGGTGATACAGATGTCTCCATGTGTGGTTGAAATTGGCTTACAACTTACTGCCTGGCTAACTTGCTCTGCGATATGAGTCGCGCCCTGAATATGTGTATTTGGCAGTAAGATCACAAACTCTTCACCACCATATCGACAAATTGCGTCTGCAGGACGGTTGAGCGCATAGTAAAAACGCTTGGCTACTGCTTTTAACACCTCATCACCGACTTGATGACCATAGCTATCATTAACGGATTTGAAATGATCTAGATCGATAAGGATAAGGCTAATCGTCGTATTTTCTCTAGCACTTCTGGCCAGTTCTAAATGATATTTTTCATCAAAAAACTGTCTATTTTTCAGTCCAGTTAAGAAGTCTATGGCATTTTTTTCCTGAAGTAGCCGATAGTTCAACTCAAGCTGTTTAAATTTTAATAGCAATTTAGGCATATCCTGAGCTTTTGAAGCTGTATTTGATCTCGTTGAATGGTGTAAGCAATGTATCTGCGTATAAGTAAAACCAAGAATACAGCTGCCTAAAACGGGTAGATAAAGCAGTATTTTATCTGTCAGGCTGGCACTATCTTGAAGTAAATAGCAAAACATGCCAATAAACAAACAGATGCCCAAGTGGCAAAGGCTTAGGCTGTTGACGTGTCTTGTTAGCGTATAGCAGCAGTATAGAATTAAACATGTTGAAGTGATGAGTATATACATGGGTAATATATGTGAGCTTAAGGGGAGTAATTCGAGTGTGCGGGCTAATGACAAGAACAAGCCAATGAGTATCGCTGAAGTTATTAATTTTAAAGTGGTTGATTGAGAGCCTTGTTTTCGCTCCTCTTGGGATTTTTTTATTTTGGTTAAGCAGAGCATGGTCAAATTTAGGAAAAAATAACTCAATGCGTTAATGATGAAGGGCTGCGAGAGTGACTCAATAAAGCCAATTGCGCAAATAAGAGAAGCCGATAAAAACATTGGAGTTAAAAACATCCAAACACTAAGGCCTTTAGCAAACATAAACGTGAAAGTGTGTAGCAATAAAATTGATACTATTGCCCCCCAAGCTAAAGCTGAATATTGACTAAATTGGGCTAATCGATAGGTTAACCATTCATTAGACCAAAGCTGAGTGGGTAACTGTGATGGGTCTGTATAAAGCAACTCAATGTGTTGATTGGGAGCGATGAGTAGTTGCTGCAGTTGTAGCTTGATTGGCCAGTAAATCATACTGCTTGTTAGCTCTGTTACTGTACCATTTTCAGTTTTTAGAACTTTAGCGAGTGGGTTAGAAATAAATTGGGCTGGGGTTGTTAGCGTCCATATATGTGTTCTGTCAGAATTATTCTTAAGTATTAAAACCTTCTGTCCACTTATTAATGTCCTCTGTTGATCAGAGACAAGCATGTTCGTTGGACTCCGTTGTTGCACGGCAGTCGTTTCAAACAGAAGTGAAACGGGCATCATCCTGTTTCTTTCTGAAAGCTCGACCTGTGCGACCGCAGAAAATGCAGTGAATATGAATACGAATAATGTAAAAGCTAGCCTCATTCCCTGAGTATTCCCTTGTGTAAGCAGGTATGAGTATAGATAGGCTTTCGATAATGACCACTTTTTAGAGGTTTAAGTCGGTTTGCTCACATTCTGACGGCGAAGTCTAACGGTAAATCTATAGATATATGGTACAGTCAAATAGGATAATTTGATAAATACTGTAGATGGTAATCGATTTTATGAAACACTTACCCAGTTTGAAGAACCTTTTTTATTTGGTTAACTTGTACCAAGAGCAGAACTTCAATCGAGCTGCAAAGAAGTGCTTTGTTAGCCAATCGACACTCTCTAGTGGAATTCAAAATTTAGAGGAACAGTTAGGTCACCAATTGATTGAACGTGATCATAAATCTTTTATTTTTACCGCTGTTGGTGAAGAAGTTGTTGAACGCTCGAGAAAATTGCTCACCGATGTGGACGATTTAGTTGAACTCGTTAAGCATCAGGGTGAACCTATGACAGGGGCAATACGTCTTGGTTGTATTCCTACCATAGCGCCATTTTTACTGAGCCGAGTCGTTAAACATTGTCAGCAAGCTTATCCTGATCTGACACTGCTTTTGAAAGAAGACACTACGGAACGATTATTAGATGCATTAGGTAAAGGTGAGTTAGATCTGCTATTACTGGCTTTACCTGTTGATACTAGTGGCTATCACAGTATGAAAGTAGGCATAGATCCGTTTAAGTTAGTCGTTCATGAAGAGTTGACAGATATGATACATGAACCTTTAGACTATCAGTCCTTACCCGATGAAAGTATCTTCTTGTTGCAGGCTGAGCATTGTATTACCGGTCATGCTATTAGTGCGTGTCAATTAGCGAATAGCGCAAAGGTTAACCCGTTTGCAGCAACGAGTCTGCACACGTTAGTTCAGATGGTTAATAGTAAGTTAGGCACAACTTTTTTGCCTCAAATGGCAATCGATGCCGGAATATTAAATGATACTGAATTGACGATAATGCAACCTCCTGGAGAAGCACCATATAGAGACATAGGTCTGGTCTGGCGTCAAACATCAAGCCGGATTGTAACCTTCAGAACGCTGGGGTTAGCCATTGAGAATATTTTAGAGCAGGGATAGGCTAACTAGTAGCTAATAACGTCATTGAGTATAACCACTTAATGACGTTATTTTGGTTTGGGCTCTACGCTAAATACTTCAGTAGAGTGTTGTTTGCCTTTGAGTTTTATAGGCCCTAAACTCTTGAGAATATATTCGCTATTATCACTGTCAACCCGCGACTCTAGTGAGCCAGATATCAACATTCTTTGACCCAGAGGATTACACTGATCTTGTAGCCTGGCTAATGTATTTAGCACGTCACTAAAGAAACTAATCTCTTGTTTCTGAACGCCAACAACTGCTGCGACAACCTGACCACAGTGCGCTGCAGCCTTAAACTTAGGTACGAAGCCATATTGCTCTTCAAAGTACTTTCTTTGCCAGTTGAGTTGTTGACTAAATTCATAGTAAATATTAAAGCTGCGATCATTTTGGATCCCATACTCTAATGGCCAATGAATGAGAACCGCGTCTCCCATATAGCGATAAATTTCAGCCTCATTGTTGACGACTGTATCTGATAATAAGCTAAAGCTATCTTGAATTAAGCGGCTAAAACGATAATCACCTAGAGATTCAGCATGCGCTGTCGAAGCAACCATATCTAAATAAAGAAATAATCTTTGTTCATACCTAGGTTTATGGTATTTGCCTAACCCAATATTTAGCAAGACACGGGGGCCAACTAATAATGCCATCTGCTCTATAAAGGCTAAACCCACTCTGACCGCTACAAGGTAAACAATTAAAGCCTGAAATGAAGGACTATATAGAATGTGGGCCGTTAGCATCTGTCTTAACGTGGCCATGTGGTTTTCGATTGCCCACATATTTAAGAATTGGGTGATATAGGCTAATGTGGTTGCACCTAATAGCAGGAATAGGCCTTTGAAAATCACCGAGAACAGATAAGGAAGCCTATTGATGGCACTGAAGTCTGCAATTAGATTCGACATCCAATGTAAGCTGCCAAAAATGATCCCCATATAGATAGCAAGGGTAGCAAGGTCTGCAGTTCCGACGGCCCACTGTGGCAGCTCCGGAGCTTGGGCATATCTAAAGAACACAAATGCTGCCATGGCGATACACCAGGCTGAAATCGCAAAAATGAGTTTTTTTGCTTGTATACGTGCTCTCACGGTATCAGGTCAATCCTAATGCGGCAGGTTATTCAGGATGCGCTAGTTTATAGAAGATGACCCTATAATTTCCAGTAGTATTTGTGATCTTGGTCAAATGAAGTTGATATCGTGGGTAATTTAGTTAAAAAAACGAGATAGTATCGCCTGAGTAAAAGAAATTTTGAGATAAAAGCCTCTAGGGTTGGTTAATTCCTTGATACCATCCTTGCCAATACTTTGAGTAACCGAGCGACTATTTGCGCCTTTAGGGCGCAATTGTAATACCTCTCCATGCCTCGCTGTCAGTTGTTGAACTTCTCCTATGGCGATAAATTCCATGATCTCTTCCCAATCTTGTTTCAAAAGAGCGAGCTCATCGTCATTAGGTGACCACAGAATTGGAGTGCCAATCTGTCTTTGGGCTACGGGAATATCTCTATTACCCTGTATTGGCACCCAGAGTACCGTCTGTAATTTATGATAGACGATACTTTCCTCCCAGGTTAAGCCTTGTATGTTTATCAATGGAGCAACAGTGACATAGGTTGTTTCCATCGGCTTTCCATTGTCATCGACTGGGATTGTTTTTAATTCAATACCTAGATGTAGGAAGTCCTGTTCTGGCTTAGAACCTGCCAAAGCACCTAGTTCGTGTTCAATCAGTTGACCGATCCAGCCCTTGTCACGCTTAAGGTCTATAGGCGTAGTGATATTATGGGTGTCTGCAACTTGACCTAAAGTGAGGCCTGCCATGTCATTGGCGCGCTGCATGAGTTCTTCTACAGTTTTGGGAGAGACTGGTGCTTTCTTCATAGGACCGATTTTACCAAAGAAATAAAAAAGTTCAATATTGGCTAAAAAACGTGCCAATTCATTACTGTTAATAACTAGATGGGAATATTTTTTATAAGTGCTTAAAAAAATACAACTTATTCCATTATAAGTAAAAGGCAATTTGTTAAATTAATGCTTACTCTATCCTTGCCCTTACTTTTCTAACATAGTTATCCACAGAATCCTTGGATAACTTAATTTTTAAGCCGTGAAAACTAAATAAATCTCACTGTCAAACAATAAATCCATCTATTTATGCCGATATTTGTCTAACTTTAGGCTTTGCCTGTGAATAAACTACAAAAACTAACTTAAGAGTTATTCAAAAAACGATGCCGGTTAAAAAACAAGCTATTTGATGGGTGAGTAATTAAATGCTAAATTGATGAATTGTGATCTTGTTGTTTTTTAACAACTTTATATTGATTGGCCAAATAGTAATACACATTTACACTCGCGATTGAGATGTGATTTCAAGCTTATAAATAAGTTAGGAACAGAGATATCCACAGATTTTGTGGATATTATTGGTCGACAGAATCAATGTCTGTTGATAAAGATGCATATTTAGGTTTTTTATCCAAGGGCTCACTGATATATGGTATTTGCCGCAGCCTCGGCTTTGTGAAACAATCGTTAGATTGAAATTGTGACATATGGAGTCCATGTGATTGATAGTGACGGCTTTCGCGCGAATGTGGGCATCATTATCTGTAATCGATTTGGGCAGGTTATGTGGGCCAGACGTTTTGGTCAACATTCCTGGCAGTTTCCTCAAGGTGGCGTTGATGAAGGCGAATCACCTGAAGAGGCAATGTATAGGGAGCTATATGAAGAAGTTGGATTAAGGCCTGAACATGTTCAGATCTTAACATCGACTCGTTCTTGGTTGCGCTATAGATTACCCAAACGTTTAATTAGACAAGATAGTAAACCTGTATGTATCGGGCAGAAGCAAAAATGGTTTCTACTGCAATTAAAGAGCAGTGAATCTGCGATAAACCTTAATGCTTGTGGTCATCCAGAATTTGATGATTGGCGCTGGGTGAGTTATTGGTACCCAGTGAGACAAGTGGTGTCTTTTAAGCGAGATGTATATAGAAAGGTGATGAAGGAGTTTGCTGCTATAGCACTTCCATTCCAGACCCGGGAGTTTAATCACAGTAATAAAAGAAGAGGTCGTCGACGTTAATTGAAGCGTTTAATGGCGATATGAAGTTATGGTGCAAGTCTAAAATAAACTGAGTGGTAAACAAGGAGTTTTCTGGTGCTTAAGACCTTAAGAGATATCACACAAGCTGTAGCATCGGCCCAAAATTTCCACTCAGCTTTAGAGTTAATTGTCACTCGAACCAAAGTAGCAATGACAACCCAATGTTGTTCTATTTACCTATTAGAAGACGACAATCTTGTATTGTCCGCGACAGATGGTTTACTTCAAAGTGCTGTTGGCCAAGTAAAGATGTCTCTCAGTGAAGGTTTAGTTGGCTTAGCTGCAGAGCGTGAAGAGCCTATTAATCTAGCTGATGCTCATCAGCACCCCAGATTTAAACACTTTGATCAAGTTGAAGAGGCCAGCTTTAGGGCCTTCCTCGCCGCACCTATCGTCTATCAAAAACGGGTTTTAGGTGTGCTGGTTGTTCAGCAAGCTGATACCCGACAATTTAATGAAGGCGAAGAAGCGTTCTTGATGACGTTGGCAGCTCAACTTGCCATGGCGATAAAAAATCAACGTAAGAAAGCTGAAGCGCCTGATTTATTGCTTTTTAAAGGGATCACAGCAGCAAACGGTATCGCTATTGCTCATGCGCTTGTACTTGGTGGACAGATAGAGCTACAGCAGCCTGAAACTAAGGCCGTGGCTATAAAAGATGAAGTATCTCGTTTAATCGCAGCGATTGAAACTTGTAAAGAAACCTTATCCACGCTATCCCAGCGATTTGAAAATGAAGAAGATAACGAAGTCGTTTCAATATTTTCAGCATTACAGTCATTGTTGGATAATGCGAGTTTAGGTGGTGAATATATAAAAGAGGTCAGAGAAGGCTGGAGTGCGGTATCTGCGGTGAGCCGTGTGTCATTACGGTATATCGAGCAGTTTACTCAAATGCAAGATCTCTATTTAAAAGAGCGTGCTAGTGATATTCGGGATTTGGGGTTACGAGTTCTAAGATTATTAATTGAACCGGAAAGAATGGGGTTTGAACCCGATGTTCCCGTTATCTTAGTGACTAAGGAAGCTGATGCGACTATGCTCGCCGAATTTCCCAGACATAAATTAGTCGGTATCGTGACCGAGCAGGGTGGGGTAAATTCTCATGCCGCCATCTTAGCGAGGGCGTTAGGTGTGCCTGCAATCATTGGCGTTGAGGGAGTTCTGGCTGCTAGGATTGATAAAAAACTTCTCGTTATCAATGCTAATCGAGGTCAACTACTGGTTTCTCCATCGCCAACTTTGATTGCTGAGTATCGAAGCCTTATTTCTGCCGAAAAAGCGCTGCAAAATCAGTATTCACAAGAGTTAGGCTTGCCCGCGGAAACGATTGATGGCAAACGTATTCATCTATACCTCAATGCAGGTCTGTTGAGTAGTTTGGCTTCAGAGATCGCAGAGGGGTCGGATGGCGTAGGCTTATACCGGACTGAAATTCCCTTCATGCTACATCAAAGATTTCCGAGTGAATCCGAGCAGGTGAAAGTGTATCGACAAGTTCTCGATATTGCCTGTGGTAAGCCAGTTGTAATGAGAACACTGGATGTTGGTGGCGATAAACCTCTGTCTTATTTTCCGATAAAAGAAGAAAATCCATTTTTAGGCTGGCGCGGGATCCGCTTATCACTGGATCACCCTGAATTATTCTTAGTTCAGCTTCGGGCCATGATCCAAGCGAGTGCAGGTAGTCGTCAACTACATATTTTATTACCTATGGTGAGTAATTTAGATGAAATAGATCAATCAATTACTTACCTTGAACAAGCATTTATTGAACTTAAGAGTGATCTTGGAGATCAAATTGTCAAGCCGAAGGTTGGGATAATGATCGAAGTACCTGCACTCTTATATCAGTTGGCTGAAGTTGCAAAAAGAGTCGACTTCGTGTCTGTGGGCTCTAATGATTTGACTCAATATATGTTGGCTGTCGATCGCAATAATCCAAGAGTTAGTACCTTGTATGATTGCTATCACCCCGGTATTTTGAGAGCGTTAAAGCGAGCTCGATTTGATTGTTGGCAATATCACTTACCAGTGAGCGTTTGTGGTGAGCTTGCAGGGGAACCCATAGGTGTTATTTTACTTGTGGCTATGGGATATGATCAGCTGAGTATGAACCAAGGCAGTTTGGCTCGTATTAATTATCTGCTGCGGCGTGTGTCTCATTCTGATTTGAGTGAGTTGCTTGAAATGGCATTGACTCTGTCGAGCGGTCAAGAAGTTAGAGAGTTAATCAGAGAGTACTTCGAGTCAAGAGAACTTAGCGCAATTCTGAACTAGTTTAAGATAGTCTTAGTGTTTACCTGAGTTAGTCACTTATTATTTTTACGCCTTGGATTTTGGATGGATAGTTTGTTGCTCATTTTTCTTGTCTGCTTAGGACTCGGGGCCGTGATTGGGTTTATGGCTGGACTCTTAGGAATTGGTGGCGGCATTATTGCGGTTCCTGTTCTTTTATATCTGTTACCAAAGGCGGGTTTTGGATCTGAAATATTACCTCATGTGGCTATCGCTACTTCATTAGCGGCAATTATATTAACGTCTCTCTCTTCGGCCCGTGCTCATAACAGACAAGGTAATATACCTTGGTCACTGCTCAAGCCAATGTTACCTGGGCTAGCGATAGGCTCAATTTGTTCAGGCTTTATCTCTCAGCTCTTTAGTGCCGACTTACTGCAACAAACCTTCGCCATATTTGTCATGGTTATGGCTTTACAGATGGTGTTTCCATTTAAAGTCAGTGAGAGGGATAAGCCTTTACCCAGCACAGCTGTATTATTTACTACCTCAGTGGTGATCGCCATCATTGCGGCTCTGATGGGCATTGGCGGTGGAATACTACTCATTCCTTTCTTAACCTGGTGCGGCATACATATGCGTAATGCCATCGGTTTTTCATCTGTTTCGGGTCTGTTTATAGCCTTCTTCGGCAGTGCGGGCTACGTAGTGGCCGGTTGGCAAGTGACTGGAATGCCGGAAGCTACATTAGGTTATGTATATTTACCCGCTCTACTCGGCATAGTGACCACTTCTGTCCTAATGGCACCAATTGGTGCTAGAGCTGCCACATATTGGCCAGTTCCGGTGCTGCGACGGGCTTTCGCACTTTTGTTGATCCTCACAGGTCTGAAACTCGTTTTTAGTTAATGGATTAAAGAGCAAGGTTTGGAACTAATTTTTGTATAAACAACTGATGTCTTTCACCTCTCAAGGGGAATTATTTATCTGGTGTCGTCTCGACTGGCTGGCTCGCTGATATGTGGATCTGCTAAACTCTCTACTGCTCTAATTTTCCATGAAGTGTCCCGAAGGAATAGCCTTAATGAAACAGTATTTAGATCTCTGTAATAGAATTATCGATACAGGTACTTGGATTGAGAATGAACGTACCGGTAAAAGGTGCCTTACAGTTATCAACGCCGATCTTATTTATAACGTCGAAAAGAATGAGTTCCCACTCATTACGACGCGTAAAAGCTTTTGGAAAGCCGCCATAGCGGAAATGTTAGGTTATATCCGGGGTTACGATAATGCTGCTGACTTTCGTCAGTTGGGGGCAAAGACATGGGATGCCAATGCTAACGAGAATCAGGCATGGCTGAATAACACTCATCGTAAAGGTGAAGATGATATGGGGCGTGTTTACGGGGTTCAGGGCAGAGCATGGAGTAAGCCCGATGGCGGTACCATCGATCAGCTTAAAAAAATCGTTGATAATCTTAGTAAGGGAGTCGATGATCGTGGTGAGATATTAAGCTTTTACAATCCTGGTGAGTTCCATATGGGTTGTTTGCGCCCTTGTATGCATACCCACAACTTCTCTTTACTGGGTGACACACTGTATCTTAATAGTTTCCAGCGCTCTTGTGATGTGCCACTTGGCTTGAATTTCAATCAGGTGCAGGTCTTTACATTACTTGCATTAATTGCACAAATTACCGGTAAAAAGCCGGGGCAGGCATACCATAAAATTGTCAATGCTCACATTTATGAAGATCAGTTGGCGCTGATGCGTGATGTTCAGTTAACGAGAGAGCCTTTCTCGCCAGCTTCTCTATCGATCAATCCAGATATTAAGTCACTTGAAGATCTCGAAACCTGGGTGACCATGGATGATTTCGAAGTATCAAATTACCAGCACCATGAAGCGATCAAATACCCCTTCTCTGTTTAAAGTCAAACCTTTCTTAAGTTAGTGCTAATGCACTGATATTTCTGAGCTATCGAGTGCTTAATCTTCTTGAGATTAGCACTCGTTATACATTTTAAGTGCATAACTTTTCATCATTTTCTTCGCTTGTCACTTATGTGACTTAAGTCACAATATTGTTTCTCTTGTATATTTACATTTGCTTGTAGTTTGAACAGTTGATAACTAGTCATTCACTCGCTACACTTAATAGCTCGGAAATACCGATGTTTATAGCAGATGGAATCGAATATTCAATATGAAACTATTCGGCTACACTCAAATCATTAAGATTTATTGGAGCGTAAAATGGAAAAGGCTATAAAGAATTTTTTAGGCCAGGAGTCTGCAGGTGGGATCCTGCTAATGCTGGCAGTTTTATTTGCTATGCTGATGGCTAACTCACCGCTTGCTGGAGTGTATCAGGGCTTTCTCGATACAGAAATGCAGGTTCGGGTCGGTAGCTTAGATATCAATAAGACGCTCATTCATTGGATCAACGATGGCTTAATGGCGATCTTTTTTATGTTGATTGGCTTGGAAGTAAAGCGTGAATTGTTAGAGGGGGCACTTTCAAGTGCAGCTCAAGCATCTTTACCTACTTTTGCGGCGATTGGTGGCATGGTTTTCCCAGCTGGGGTGTATCTGCTATTTAACTATGGCGATCCAATCACACAAGCTGGTTGGGCAATTCCTGCTGCAACCGATATAGCATTCGCACTTGGGATCATGGCGCTTTTAGGGAGTCGAGTTCCGGTTTCACTAAAAGTCTTTTTGTTAGCCTTGGCGATCATTGATGACCTTGGTGTCGTTGTGATCATTGCGCTTTTCTACAGTACAGACCTTTCAACAATCAGCTTAATTGTTGCGGCACTTGCTATTGCCGGCTTAGTGGGGTTAAACCGTAAAGGTGTCACCGCATTAGGACCATATGGTGTTCTTGGAATCATATTATGGATTGCGGTATTGAAGTCTGGTGTACATGCCACGCTTGCCGGTGTGATCATCGCTTTCTGTATACCGCTTAGGGCTAAAGACGGCAGTTCACCTTCGGAAAGTCTCGAACACAGTCTACATCCATGGAGCACTTTCCTTATCTTGCCGATTTTTGCCTTCGCCAATGCGGGTGTCAGCTTAAGCGGCATGAGTCTAGATGCGCTGGTTTCACCCGTTCCAGTGGGGATTGCTCTAGGTCTGTTACTGGGTAAGCCTTTAGGTGTAATGCTTTGTAGCTATATTGCAGTAAAGCTTAAACTCGCCGTATTACCTGATGGTATTGGTTGGAGACACATAGCCCCAGTTTCAGTCTTGTGTGGTATTGGTTTCACCATGTCTATGTTCATCTCATCACTGGCGTTTGTCGGTGAAGGTGCGGTAAATGGAGACTTCGCTAGATTAGGCATTTTAGTTGGCTCACTGTTATCAGCGGTCATCGGTTACTTCTGGTTGTCTAAAGTGCTACCACCTGCAAAGTCGCAGAAAACTACATAGTCAAAAGTTCAGGGAGAATTTATTATGAGAGTTGTTTTTCTTACTTTAGCTTTAAGTGCTGGACTTGTATTTAATGTGCAAGCAGAGCAATTAAATGCCTGTAATACAGATATAGAAAGCGAGACGTGTCAGCATTACTTAGAAGGGGTTGTAGACGGCGCTTTGATCTATAAGCCAAGTGCAACAGGTGCTCGTGTTGAGACCAGTAGCTATGAATCTAGGGCATTAAAATACCGTAGTGGTAAACGTTTTCAGCAAGCCAATCGCACCTATTGCGAGAGCCGCATTCCTGACCGTAGTGTGCTTGTTACTGGGTTAGCAGAGGCATTTAGTGCTGGTAATGTGAATAGTGTTGAGCAACTTAACGGCGTGATAGTCAGTCTAATGGACTGTCAGCGGCTTAAATAATGTCGCATTTAAATTATAACCATCTTTATTATTTCTGGATGGTACATAAAAAAGGCTCGGTAGCGAAAGCTGCCGAGGCTTTATGTCTTGCACCGCAAACGGTTACGGGTCAGATCCGCGTATTAGAGGCTCGTCTAAAAGGTAGCTTATTTAAACGTGTTGGCCGTTCACTTGAGCCTACAGAACTGGGTGAACTCGTATTTCGTTATGCCGATAAGATGTTTAGCCTTAGCTATGAAATGATAGACCTACTCAACTATCAAAAGGATGAAAATATTCTTTTTGAGGTCGGTATTGCTGATGCGCTGTCAAAAGCGCTAGCGAGTCGGGTGTTGTTATCTGTGGTTCCTAGCGATGGTTCGATGCATTTAGCCTGCTTCGAAGCGACTCATGAGAGCTTGATGGAGCGCTTAAGGGAGCACAAACTCGATATGATTTTATCTGATTGTGCCGGTGAATCACTAAAATACCCTGAAATACTCTCTAAGAAACTCGGTGAGTGTGGTGTAGGTTTCTTCTCTGCGGATAAGTACAGCAAGCGGTTTCCCGAGTGCCTCGAAGAGGGCAAGTTACTGATCCCTGGGAAACGTAGCTCACTGGGGCAGCAACTGCGACATTGGTTTGATGAAAATGGCTTAAATGTTACCATTCTCGGTGAGTTCGATGATGCTGCAATGATGAAAGCGTTTGGCTATTTCAAGCAAGGCATCTTTGTGGCTCCGTCAATTTATAAGCAAGATATACTCTCTCATGGTATGCATCTGCTGGGTGAAACATCAGATATTAAAGAGGTGTACCATGTGATGTTTGCCGAACGAATGATCCAACATCCTGCGGTAAAACGTCTATTGGCCACTGATTTTACTGATCTGTTCGAAGGGACTGATGAACAAGTTCAGGGCTTGATATGAGTGAACATCGACTCAAACGGCAACAAAAGGTACACTAGCCCCATCATGAGAAGTAGGAGCTAAATGCGTGTCTGAACCAATGAAAATATCTAGAGTAAGATGGGCTTGCCGACGAGGAATGCTAGAGCTTGATGTGTTGTTTCAACCTTTTGTTGAAAACCACTACGAGCAATTATCTGCAGCGGATAAACATATTTTCGTTAAATTACTCGAAGGTGAAGATCCTGTTCTTTTCGCCTGGTTTATGGGGCATGAAACATGTTCTGATCCTGAGTTAGCCGCTATGGTTATTCGCGTTCGTGGCAGAACAGCACCATAATTTTAATGTCAGCTCCTCATTCGACCAACGGCTCTCGTTGGTCGTTTTTGCTAGTGTTTGTTTAACGTCTTTTCTCATCTGGCCTTATTTTGATAATCTGCTTTATCAAGTGTTCAAATATGTTTTGCTAACAGCCTGCCTAGTATTTTTTATTTACCAGTTTTGGCGATTAAACCGTTGGACTTGCAAGTTCAGCTTAGTCTCAACAGGCGATGGCAGAGTCATTTACCCTACAGTTAATCAGCTTAACTCAGACTGCGATGAGGCCTATTTTGAAAAGTTTACCCTGATTAAAAAGCCTGTAGTTACCCCTTTCGTGGTTCAGTTTTATATTCAGATAGAAGAGGGTAATCGTTCGAGTAAACGCATGATGTTTGTATGGGCGGATATGCTGGACGACACAAGTTATCGTAACTTGTGTCGTCTGCTATTAAATTACAATCGATGAATTATCTGTCAGGCTGCAGAATCGTCGGGGTCGGATTATCCAAAAGCTGAGGATGATCTATGTTGTAATGCAGTCCTCGACTCTCTTTTCGTTCCATCGCACTGCGGATGATCAACTCAGCAACTTGGACCAGATTTCTGAGTTCAAGTAAGTTATTGCTGACTCTGAAGTTACTGTAATACTCTTGGATCTCTTGTTGTAACATTGCACAGCGTCGCAAGGCTCTCTCTAAGCGTTTATCTGAACGAACGATGCCGACATAATCCCACATAAACAAACGAAGCTCATGCCAGTTATGGGCAATGACGACCTCTTCATCAGAATTAGAAACTTTACTTTCATCCCATGCTGGTAATTGGCCTGGCATAGGTATTTTATGTAATAACCCTGCAATGTCTTCACCCGCTGCTCGGGCAAAAACTAAACACTCAAGTAGCGAGTTACTGGCTAAGCGATTAGCACCATGTAAGCCTGTGTAGGCGACTTCTCCAATAGCGTACAAACCATTAAGATCAGTTTGACCGTGTAGGTCTGTCATCACACCACCGCAGGTATAATGAGCGGCAGGTACAACAGGTATTGGGTCTGTGGTGATATCGATACCAAACTCTAAGCAACGTTTATATATCGTTGGAAAGTGTTTAATCACAAAGTCTGCGGGCTTATGAGTGATATCGAGATAAACACAATCCGATCCGAGTCGTTTCATCTCGTAATCTATCGCTCGGGCAACGATATCTCTCGGCGCAAGCTCGGCTCTATCATCGAATTCAGGCATAAATCGCGTGCCATCAGGGCGTCTTAGGTATGCGCCTTCTCCGCGTAGTGCTTCAGTTAACAGAAAGTTTCTGGCATCTGCATGATAAAGACACGTTGGATGGAACTGGTTAAATTCCATGTTAGCGACTCGGCAGCCTGAGCGCCATGCCATCGCAATACCATCACCGGATGCAATATCTGGGTTAGAGGTATATTGATAAACTTTAGAGCTGCCGCCGGTGGCAATTGCTACAAAACGGGCTTTAACCGTTTCTACCTGCTCGACATCTCTATTCCAGACATAGGCGCCTAAAACGCGATTCCCAGACAGGTTTAATTTTCGTGATGTGATGAGGTCAATGGCGTTATAGCGTTCTAGAACTAGGATATTAGGATGTTGTCTAGCTCTGTCTTGCAGTGTGACCTGAACTTCTTTACCTGTTGCATCCGCTGCATGGAGTATGCGTCTGTGACTGTGACCGCCCTCTCGGGTCAAGTGATAAGGCGCATTTGCCGTATCGCCATCGCTGGTTTCTTCTTTATCGAAAGCCACACCACACTGAATGAGCCATTCCATGGATGCTTTGGCATTTTCAGCAGTAAACTTAACCACGGGTTCATCGCAAAGCCCGGCACCAGCGACTAAGGTATCTGCAACATGAGACTCTACGGTATCGTCCTCATCGAATACGGACGCAATACCGCCTTGAGCATAGTAAGTTGAACCTTCACTCAGTGGGCCTTTTGATAATAAAATAACTTGTGATTTTTCAGCTAGATGCAGTGCTAGAGTCAGACCTGCAGCGCCGCTGCCGATAACCAAAATATCAGATTGGTGTTCAACTACTTGTTTCATCAGGTATCATAGTAAGTTCTGTGAGTGTTACCTATGTTAAACCAAGCGGGCTTTTTTGGATAGATTCACGGTTAACAGAAAATAAATTCATTTCGATGTAATTTTTTTAGAACTTTTTCGAAGTTCGCTAGTCTACATATGTGCATATGATTCGAGCGACTGAGAAATCAGTATTTTAGATTTAGGAGTAGTCGGCTCGGATGAGTGGACAAATAAGTGATCAACAACTTGTTGAGCGTGTTCAACAGGGTGATAAAAACGCGTTTAATCTATTGGTATTGAAGTATCAGAACAAAGTGATGAACCTGATTGCACGTTATGTGCGAAATCAGGCTGATGTTGCTGATGTGGCTCAAGAGGCTTTTATTAAAGCTTATCGGGCATTACCAAATTTTAGAGGTGAAAGTGCTTTTTACACCTGGTTGTACCGAATAGCGGTTAATACCGCAAAGAATCATCTGGTTGCTCAGGGGCGTAGAGCTCCGGCAAATGATGTCGATGTAGAAGAAGCCGAATATTACGATGGTAGCGATGCGTTAAAGGAGTTTGCTTCTCCTGAACGTTTGTTAATGGCCGATGATATTCAGAAAGTGGTTTTTGATGCGTTAGACTCATTACCAGAAGAATTAAAAATGGCTATCTCATTACGAGAGCTTGATGGCATGAGTTACGAAGAAATTGCGAGTGTAATGGATTGTCCCGTTGGCACAGTAAGATCACGTATCTTTAGAGCCCGAGAAGCGATCGATAAAAAACTTCAGCCTTTGCTGCAAGAATAGTAGTCTTTACTAATTATAGGTACTTAATATTAGTACTAACACAGGTGACAAATGGATAAATTAGGTCAGGAATGGGTATCCGCTGCCGTCGATGGTGAAACCGACGAGCAGACTTTGGCTGAATTAGCAGCCGATGAGGGTTCACATCAGCAGTGGCGTGATTATCATATGATAGGCGACGCGATGCGTGGTGAACTAGCTAAGTCAATAAACTTAGATCTTAGCGCCAGCATTGCAGCAGCTATCGATAAAGAGCCGACAATTATTGCCCCGGTCAACAAACCGAGTGTCAGTAAGCAAGGCCAGAATAATCAAACAGGTTTCGCTAATGTGATCCCTATGTTTAAACAGTTTGGTCAATACGCTATTGCAGCTAGTGTTGCTTTAGTCGCTGTTGTCGGTGTACAGAATTATAACCAGGAAGCATCAATCGATTCGGCTCCTTTGTCAGTGCTTAATACTCGTCCTTTAGTGGGCAGTGTTACACCAGTAAGCCTGCAAACTGGACCTATACAACAGAATCAAAGTTTCACCAATGATCAGGTTATGGAGCAACGTCAACGCGTTAATGCATATATTCAAGATCATATGCTACAACAAAGATTGAATAATGGCCCCAAAATAGAGGACAATAGTGTTGTTGATTCCATTCCTGTGAGTCAATAGTACTTAATTTGAACTTTATTTAAGGAGTTAGCTTGCGTTTTATTATCTTGGTGCTGTTAGCTTTTAATTTTCCTGTGATGGCACAGGAAGATCTGTCTCCAAAGGCCTGGTTGGAAAATATGAGCCAAGCCTTACGGGAGCAAGAATTCAAAATATCTCTTATTCAATTGCAAGCGGATCATATCCGTCCCCTCGTTTACATCCACGGTAAAGTAGAAGATCAAGAAGTTGCTTTTTTAGAGCACCTTAATGGACCTCCTAAAAATGCTGTTAGAGTTGGAAATACAGTCACCTTTATCGAGCATGATCAACCCGCATACAGCGTAAATGCGAGTCGAATACAAGGTATTCTTCCGCCCGCTTTCGCTGATGATATTTCAAAGCTTGAAGCCGGTTATCAGTTCGTTTTGGGAGGTCGTAGTCGTTTAGCGGGACGTCCAAGCCAGTTAGTGCGTATTATTCCAAATGATGAGTTTCGCTATGGGTATCAGGTTTGGTTAGATATGGAGTCATTTCTTCCACTTCGTTACGATATGCTGACGCAAGATAAAGAATTACTTGAACAGATATTAGTCGTTGAGTTACTTGTACTGGATGAAGCTCCTGCGATTCTAAACGAAGCATATAGGCAAGAATGGCCTGCCGTTGTGTCTCAGTCTAAACGAGATGCCGGTGATGACTGGGCGTTCAAATGGTTGCCTGCAGGTTTTGAAATACTCGTTAAAGATAGTCACAGATTAATGGGCAGTCATGAAGCTGTTGAGTATATTGCCTTAAGCGACGGTATTGCTAATATTTCGGTTTACGTTGCACGCGTAGGTGAAACTAAAATGCCAGAAGAGCTAGTGACGCGAAATGGTTTGTCTTTAGCCACTGAAGTAGTGGGTAACTTTGAAGTCGTTGCTGTTGGTAAGGTGCCTGCTGAGACCTTATCACGTGTTGCTAAGAGTATT
This sequence comes from Shewanella eurypsychrophilus, assembly GCF_007004545.3. Taxonomy (NCBI): domain Bacteria; kingdom Pseudomonadati; phylum Pseudomonadota; class Gammaproteobacteria; order Alteromonadales; family Shewanellaceae; genus Shewanella; species Shewanella eurypsychrophilus. The sequence goes on from NZ_CP045503.2 coordinate 1,367,669, forward strand.
GCGATACAATAGTCTTTAGGTGCTAGGTGCTAGGTGCTAGGTGCTAGGTGCTAGGTGCTATAACGTTTGAGGTATTGTTCTATGATGGAAGAGATGGCGAAAGTTATTCATAGCGATGATAAAGGCTGGGTCACTGTCGAGGTCAAAGTCAAAAATTCCTGTAGTCATTGTGATAACAGTGATTCTTGCGGTACCTCTGCAGTAGCATCGGCATTCTCTGCAAAAGTTCAAACCTTCTCCATACAGGCTGATCAGCAATATCAGCCTGGACAGCTATTAAAGTTAGGATTACCGGAAAGTGTAATACTAAAGGCTGCGGCTCTGGTATATCTGCTGCCTTTACTCGGGCTTTTTATTGGTGCAACATTGGCGAATATTTTGCTTGAGCCATTTGTTGTCGAAGTCAGTGATTTGCATGTGATTCCGTTGGCGCTTTTTGGGGCTTATATTGCTTGGTTTTATGCTAAGAGAATCGCTAAGAGAATGGAAGCCTCCAGCCAACCTGTGATTATCTCGAGCCTAGGTCAGAGTCTGTAATTTTAGTTTTATTATCTTGTTCTTTTTTTTCTGACTCGTAGAGCTACAGATCTGCTTCAGGCCCCTAGCTGAGTCATTTCATTTCCCTATTCAGTTTTACGGCATTAGTGCTAATTTTTACTAAGATTAGCACTATGATGAGCGGTTTAGATTGGTATTGCAGCGCCGATCGGGTACAATTCCGCACTTTTAGATAATTCCAACTTTGAGTTAGTCATTTCGCATCATGAAGCACATTAGAAATTTTTCAATTATTGCCCATATTGATCATGGCAAATCAACACTCTCTGACCGTTTGATTCAGTTCTGCGGCGGTCTATCAGATCGTGAGATGGCGGCCCAAGTACTGGACTCAATGGATATTGAGCGTGAACGCGGTATTACCATTAAGGCGCAAAGTGTCACGCTGAATTATGAAGCGAATGATGGTGAGACTTATCAACTGAATTTCATTGATACGCCTGGTCACGTCGATTTCTCTTACGAGGTTTCTCGCTCATTAGCTGCCTGTGAAGGTGCTTTACTGGTTGTAGATGCCGGTCAAGGTGTTGAGGCTCAAACCTTAGCAAACTGTTACACAGCGTTAGAGATGGAATTAGACGTCGTTCCGATTTTGAATAAAATCGACCTACCTCAAGCCGATCCAGATCGTGTCGCCGAAGAGATTGAAGACATTGTCGGTATTGAAGCGGCTGATGCAGTTCGTTGCTCTGCCAAAACGGGTATTGGTATTAAAGACGTACTCGAAGTTATCGTGGCGCAAGTTCCACCGCCAGAAGGTGATAAAGAAGCACCATTACAGGCCTTAATCATCGACTCTTGGTTCGATAGTTACCAAGGGGTCGTGTCACTGGTTCGAATTAAGCATGGTTCTTTGAAGAAAGGCGATAAGTTTAAAGTGATGTCCACTGGACAAAACTATAACGCCGATCGCGTGGGCATATTCACTCCTAAGCAAACTGATACTCAGGAACTTAGAACCGGTGAAGTTGGCTACGTGATTGCGGGGATCAAAGAGATCCACGGCGCACCAGTAGGTGATACTTTGACCTTGGCTAAACATGGTGCTGAAAAGCCTCTTGCTGGTTTTAAGAAGGTGAAGCCGCAAGTTTATGCCGGTTTATTCCCTATCTCGACTGACGATTATGAAAGCTTTCGTGATGCGTTAAACAAGCTAAGTCTAAACGATGCATCCTTGTTCTTTGAACCTGAGACATCATCAGCACTGGGTTTTGGTTTCCGTATTGGCTTCTTGGGCTTGCTCCACATGGAGATCATCCAAGAGCGTCTAGAGCGTGAATACAACTTAGATCTGATCACGACAGCCCCTACGGTTGTGTATGAGATTGTCACTACCAATGGCGAGACCATCTATGTCGATAATCCATCGGATCTGCCTGCGATAAACAGTATCGAAGAGATGCGAGAGCCGATTGTTGAAACAAATATTCTGGTACCTAAAGAATATTTGGGTAACGTTATTACTCTGTGTATTGAAAAGCGTGGTGTTCAAAAGAGCATGGTTTATCACGGCAACCAAGTCGCGATAACCTATGAGTTACCTATGGCTGAAGTGGTCATGGATTTCTTCGACCGCCTTAAATCAACCAGTCGTGGTTATGCGTCACTCGAATATAACTTTGTCCGTTTTGAACCTGCTGACATGGTACGTTTAGATATCTTGATCAACGGTGACAGAGTCGATGCGCTGGCGATGATCATTCATAGAGGCTTGATCCGCTCCAAGGGGCTGGCACTGGTCAATAAGATGAAAGAGCTTATTCCACGTCAGATGTTCGATATTGCCGTTCAAGCGGCAGTGGGTACTCAAGTCATTGCACGTTCTTCGATTAAAGCGATGCGTAAAGATGTCACGGCCAAGTGTTATGGCGGTGATATATCGCGTAAGAAGAAGCTTCTTCAGAAGCAGAAAGACGGTAAGAAACGAATGAAGTCAGTGGGTAATGTCGAAGTACCGCAGGAAGCGTTCCTCGCAGTACTCAAACTCAACGATTAAATCGTTAAGATTTGTTAATAGTGAACAATATCTAGCGCCGCAGTTTGCGGCGCTTTCGTTACTAACGTATAACTGAGCTATCCATCGCTGACATGTGTTTACTGAGACTGCAGTGATAAATAGTTACTTTTTTAAAGCTAGGAGTTAATAATCTATGGCAGCTTATTTTTCCCTCATTTTGGTTATAGTGACCTTGTGTAGTGGCCTTATTTGGATGGCCGACGCATTGTTACTCGCACCTAAGCGTCGAGATAAACTTGCTATGGCCCAGGCCGTCGATGCTGAGATCAGTGAGGAAAATGCCGAGAAGATCATTCGTGAGTCGACTATTGTTGAAACATCACGCTCTATCTTTCCAGTGATCGCATTTGTACTTATTTTACGTTCATTTATTTATGAGCCGTTTCAGATCCCATCAGGCTCTATGATGCCAACCTTACTCGTGGGCGACTTTATCTTGGTGGAGAAGTTCACTTACGGTTTAAAAGACCCTGTGTGGCGCAGCCAATTGGTAGAAAATGGTAAGCCAGAGCGTGGTGATGTTGCCGTGTTTAAATACCCTGTTGATCCTCGTATCGATTATATCAAGCGTGTCGTCGCTCTACCGGGTGATAGAGTGGTTTACCGTAACAAGCAACTTTATATTCAGCCTGCGTGCGCGGAAGGTGAGCAAAGCTGTCCTGAGCTTAAACAAGTGTCTCGCGTTGGAGTTAATCAAGGTGAGTTTTCACAAAATGGCGTGCCACTGTCACGTTATACTGAACAGCTTGGCGAAGTCAGCCATGATATCTTAATCAATCCGCAACGCCCCGATCCTTTGGGCTATTATTACCGTGAAGGTAAGTTACCTGTGGGTGAGTTTGTCGTGCCAGAAGGGCAATATTTCATGATGGGTGATAATCGTGATAATAGTACCGACAGCCGCTTCTGGGGATTTGTTCCTGAGGAAAACCTCGTGGGTAAAGCAGTGGCAATTTGGATTAGTTTTGAATTTGATCGTACTCCGGCAGATTTCCTACCCACTTGGATCCCTAGCGGTGTACGTTTTGAGCGTGTAGGCGGAATTACTTAAGATGGAACCGATTAAAAATATCCCGCGTCTTTGTCGGACGCTTGGTTATGAATTTACTCAGCAAGCATGGTTAGATCAGGCGCTGACTCATAGAAGCGCAAACAGTAAGCATAATGAACGCTTAGAATTTCTTGGTGATTCAATTTTATCTATAATTATCTCAGATGCTTTATATCATCAATTTCCTAAGGTGACTGAAGGCGACTTGAGTCGTATGCGGGCAACGTTAGTCTGCGGCAAGATGCTGGCGGAGATCGGTTTTGAGTTTAAGTTGGGCGACTACCTTAAACTTGGGCCTGGAGAGCTAAAAAGCGGTGGTTTTAGACGTGAATCGATTATTGCCGATGCCGTTGAAGCCATCATTGGGGCTATTTATCTGGACGCTGATATCGAGATATGCAGAGGCTTAGTGCTGAACTGGTATAAATCTCGTCTGGCTATCATTGAGCCGATTAATCAAAAAGATCCTAAGACCTTACTTCAAGAATCACTGCAAGGGTTTAAGAAACCATTGCCTGTCTATAAAGTGACAGATATTAAAGGTGAGGCACATGCACAAACCTTTACTGTTGAGTGTTATGTTGAAGAATTGAAAGATCCCGTTGTTGGGGTAGCGAGTTCACGTAGAAAGGCTGAGCAGATAGCAGCTGCCCAGGTTTTGGAGTTATTAAAGCGATGAGTAAGAAAAAAGCGCCAGCAGGCAATGAAGCGGCCTCAAGTAACGAGGCAAACTTAGATGACTTGCTCGCACAGATGAACAACCCCTCATCTGCAGCAAAGTATGAAGTGACCTATTGTGGCATGGTGGCGATTGTTGGCCGCCCTAACGTAGGTAAATCGACACTGCTAAACAATTTACTTGGTCAGAAGATCAGTATTACCTCTAAGAAGCCACAGACTACACGTCATCGCATCATGGGGATCCACACCGTCGCTGAGCGTCAGGTGGTGTTCATCGATACACCTGGTCTGCATATGGAAGAGAAACGCGCTATCAATCGTCTAATGAACCGTGCCGCTGCCAGCTCATTAGCCGAGGTCAGCTTGGTGATATTCGTCGTTGATGGCATGACCTGGACCGAAGATGACGACATGGTGCTGCGTAAACTGCAAAGCCGTAATGATGGACGTAAAACCGTACTGGCAGTAAATAAGGTCGACAACATTAAGAATAAAGAGGAGTTATTCCCCTACCTTGAGCAGTTGTCGAAGAAGTTTCCTTTCGATGAGATTTTGCCAATCTCAGCGACCAAGGGGACCAATGTACAGCGTATTTTAGAGATGTCGATTGCCTCTGTACCTGAGTCTGTACATTTCTTTCCTGAAGATTATGTGACCGATAGATCACAGAAGTTTATGGCATCAGAAATCGTTCGTGAGAAGCTGATGCGCTTCCTCGGTGACGAACTGCCCTACGATTGCACGGTAGAGATTGAACAGTTCAAAATGATGGAAAATGGCGTCTATCAAATTAACGCACTGGTGCTTGTTGAGCGTGAAACCCAGAAACGTATGGTCATAGGCAACAAGGGCGATCGTATCAAGAAGATAAGCTCGGCGGCTCGCGTTGATATGGAGACAATGTTTGATAACAAGGTCTTCCTAGAAATGTGGGTCAAGGTCAAATCTGGCTGGGCCGATGATGAGCGTGCACTTCGTAGCTTAGGTTATGGCGAAGATTAATAATGCTGACCCTTTTTCACTTCGTGAAGGGGTCATCTTTATTGTGATTGCTTCGCAGTTTTATCATTTCAAAGTCAGTTGCCAAGTAGTAACCATGAGTAGATTTATGCGGTTTGGTCTATGACAGAAGCTATTTTGGTATTAAGTTAATGGAGCGCGGCTATGTGCTCCATACTCGTCCTTTCAAAGATACCAGCGTACTCGTCAATGTACTTGTCGATGGACGTGGGCGAGTCGATTGCGTTGCCAGGCTTGGCAGTGGTAAGAACTCGATAAAGAGTATCCTGCAGCCTTTTCAACCACTCATTTTCCAACTCTCTGGTCGCAGCGCTTTAAAAAACATGAGCAGTGTCGAAGCGGCTAGCCCAGCGATCCCTCTGTATGGTGAAGACAGTTTTGCAGGTTTTTACCTCAATGAGTTATTGGTTCGCTGTATCGCAGTCGATCACGGCGCCGAATCACTATTTTTTATCTATCATAAAACGCTGATGGCCATGGCCAGCGGTTTTTGTGAGAGCCAGCTTAGGTATTTCGAACTCGCATTACTCAAAGAGCTAGGATTGATGCCGACCCTCAGGGTAGATACTGCTCAAGACGCCATCGACGCCGATTACTATTACCGTCTATTACCCGATGAAGGTTTCGTCAATGCCCTTGGGCCTAAGCAGTCGCACTACAGTGGTGAGATGCTGCTAGCATTGGATGAAAATAGGTTAGAGAGGCAGCACCTTAAGCAAGCCAAATATTTGATGCGATTATTACTGGCCCCATGCTTAGGTGATAAGCCACTTAAATCCAGAGCATTGTTCAAATATAAAATGGTATCGCCGTTACCTAAATAGCATCTCTTCTAAATCACATTGTGAAAACGAAATCCGCCTAAATTTTTGTGATTTTTATCGATAAAATGTTATTTATTCATAGTATCTGCTCTTGTATCTATTTTGTCATTTCATCTTTGCATACAACCTGAGTACAATACCAAAATCCGTTTGACGATCTGTAATATAAACAATATAAAGCCGTCGCAAACTCCCCCTATATTTAAAGGACACTCCATGAGCCGCATCTTACTAGGCGTTAATATCGATCACATTGCCACTCTACGTCAGGCCCGTGGTACTTCATACCCAGATCCTGTTCATGCCGCTGCTGTTGCAGAACATGCTGGCGCCGAAGGTATTACTGTGCACCTTCGTGAAGATAGACGTCATATCATAGACAGAGACATCTATCTGCTGGCGAAAACCCTCAAAACACGTATGAACTTTGAGATGGCGGTTACCGATGAAATGTTAGATATCGCCTGTGAAGTTAAACCAACCTACGTGTGCCTGGTACCTGAAAAGCGTGAAGAGCTGACTACTGAAGGTGGATTGGATGTTGCAGGCCAGATGGGCAAGATTGAGGCTGCTATTAACCGTCTTAGCGATGTCGGAGTCAAAGTCTCGCTGTTTATCGATGCCGATAAAACTCAAATTGATGCCGCTGTTGCCGTTGGCGCGCCACTGATTGAAATTCATACAGGCTGTTATGCCGATGCCGAAAACGAAGTGGAAGAGGCTAAAGAGCTTGCTCGTATAAAAGAGATGGCCACATACGCTCACTCGAAAGGCTTAGTGGTCAATGCAGGCCACGGACTTCATTATCATAATGTTAAGCCAATCGCGGCGATCCCTGAGCTGTATGAACTGAACATAGGTCATGCGATCATCGCCCGCGCAGCCATCGACGGTCTAGCGACAGCAGTTAAAGATATGAAGCAACTTATGAACGAAGGCCGTAGAGGCGAATAATTCGTTAGGTTCTAGATACGAGTTCCTAGGTCCTAGGCTTAAACCCTAGTACCTAGGAACTTCTCAGCTTTAAGGAAATATATGATTGTTGGTCTAGGTACCGATATTGTTGAAATTGCACGTATCGAAGAGAAAGTACCGACTGCTGGCGAATTTGAGTCCTTGGCAAAGTGCCGTTTAGCTAAACGAGTGCTGACCGAAGCTGAAATGATACTCTTTATCGCCTCATCACAACCCGGACGTTATCTGGCTAAGCGCTTCGCCGCTAAAGAAGCGGCTGCTAAAGCGCTCGGTACAGGTATTGGCCGCGGCGTTTCGTTTCAGCATATTGCGATTAGCAATGATATCAATGGTGCACCAAAGGTGAGTTTCAGCGGCGGCGCAGCAGAAAGGCTAGCGCTACTTGGTGGTGTGAGAGGGCACATCTCCATTGCCGACGAGAAGCACTATGCAACTGCAACAGTGATCCTTGAATCATAAAGAGTTGAGTCATAAATAGTTGAGTCTTAAGGATAAGACTTGGTATCCTTTTAAGTTGGTATTTGGTAAATGATTGAAGGTTGCACCTTCATTGGTATCTATTACCTGCGGTGAGCGCATGTGTAAGTAATCTCTCGGTACGCTGACTTTTGATTGAATAGAAAGTCCGTCCTTGGGCGCTCTGCGATTTCATCCCTGAAATCGAAGTCCTCGAGCTTACTTACACCCGTTTATCTATCTCTTCGATTTGAGCTTTGATGGTAAGTCTAAGCTTGAATTGGTAACACGTTTATGCCCCAAAGTTAGCTAGCCTTCGAATGAAAACTGGTTACATTTTCTGATTTAGCTTCTAGCTGAGTTAGTATTGGGTAGTGAGTTTTAACTTTTACCTCCATGGTTACCTATCGCTTGCAGCGGGCTTTTATGCAGATGCTGCCGCGAAACGCCGTGAACACTTCCATGTGGGCTCTGCGATTTCATCCCTGAAATCGAAGCTCGCAGCCGCATCCACACTGTGTGTTTTACAGAAAGGGGCATCTTCAACTCGAGCGAAGTATCACCACGGAGCGCTTCGCTTCCACGAAGAACACGGAGGTAAAGATTGAGCTAAAAGTTGAGAGTTGCAAAGACTTTAGCTGTTGCCTTTCTCCGTGTCCTCTGTGTTCTCCGTGGTGAATCGCTTTTGTTAAGTTTTAAAATATCTGTTGAGTTAGGCCGAATGCTCTAGCACGCTTTGTCCAAAAGTGAGTTACGAACTGTGAACACAAATTGTGAACACAAATCGAAGATAAAAAATTCAGGTGTAGATGCAGCTGAGAGCTTCGATGACATGGATGTCATCGCAGAGACTACAGGGATTGTACTTGCGGCGGCTCGCAGAGGTATCTGCACATTAGCCTGCTGCAGGCAATAGATAACAATGAAGTCATGCTTACCAGATAATAACCAAATACCGAATTAGCCCAATGAACCCACAATAGATATTTCAGAAACTTGTTATCCGACAAGTAAACACGTTTTTGTCCAAAAGTGAGCTACAGTCAGTAAAACTCCAATCGAAGAAACAAATAAGCAGGTGTGAACGCGGCTGTGACTTTCGACATCAGGGCCTAAAATGTTCCATACATTTTACCGTCCATGGTGGTCAGATGCTGTCGTAGAGCCTATAGGGACTTTTTCGTTGATAGATGGGGCGGCGTGTCGCAGAAGTGTTTGCACTTTTAGCGAGCCGCAGGCTGTAGATAAAAATTGCGCTCTGGCATTCGACATGAAATCAAATACCAGCTCAGCTCAATGAATCCAATTTAAGAGGATGTTTGCAACTTGCGATCCGGCAAGTTACGTCTTTGCACCATAAAGCCCACTCTGTGGGTGTGGTACATCAGATTGAGAATCACTCGACTCATTCCTAGTTTCAGAACCTTCAGTCTCAAAAGGTTCTGCCTTCTTGCTGATTTTCTGTGCCTGCAAGATGACAAATTTACCGTTTGACTCAACTGTGGTGCAGTTTTTAAAGATACGCTGCAATTTCACGTGATAAGCCAGGTGACGGTTACCGACGACATGTAAGATGCCGCCATTTTTCAGTGCACGCCATGATTGGAGAAACATCTGCCAGGCGATATGGTCGGTAATGGCTTCACCTTGATGAAAAGGTGGGTTACACAGAATCAGATCCGGGCGTACGCCTTCGTTTAAATGGGTCAGGCAATCGTCCCAGCTAAAGGTAGCTTGTTCGCCAGCTAAATCTGGAGTCTCTAAATTATTGAGTTGCCAGTTTTGTCTTGCCGATTCTACCGCCATCTCTGAATCATCGATAAAATGGATATAAGCTTCTGGATATTTTTGCTTAGCATGTAGACCCAATACACCATTGCCACAGCCTAAATCGATGATCGACTTGAAATCGCCTTTGGGCATGTTGTCGAGCATGATGCGGGCGCCAATATCAAGTTTGCTGGCGGCGAAGACATTACTCAGGTTGCTAATCTCTAGCTTTAATTCAGGAATCGTCCAACTAACGCTCTTGGGAGCACTGCGGGCTTGACCATCACTCACACAAGTGATCACTCGGGTCTTCTTCCAAGTTAGGCTGGCACTTGCAGGGCCCAAGTTTTTCGCTAACACTTCCAATAAGGACTTATTAATTGATTTTGCCTTTGCACCAATAAGCACTTGAGTACCTGCTGGTAGCACTTGTGATAAGCGGCTAAGCTGATGGGCGAAATAAGTCAGGTTTTTTGGCAGTTTCATTAATACCAGCTCAACAGATGTCGGTATGTTTTCACGACTGTTAATCCATTGAATATTGTCATTGCTGAGCTTGTTATTGGCTAGGTTTTGTAAGGTGCCTAACTGACTGGTTTTAGCGTCTGTTTCTAATAGTAGCGGCCATTGTTTATCGATAGAGATAAGGCTAGTTGCAAGCGCGCCAAAATTATCATTGATAATAGCAGTACTTACCGCAGCTTGTTCTGTGTCAATTAAGTGTTTGATCAGGTGTTCGTCAGCAGCATCCCATGCCTGTAAATTAGATTCCTGATTGCTAGGATAACGATGTAATTCAAGTTCGATATCTGCCACTGTAAATTGAGTTGTCATAAGTCAAACTGCGCCAATAAAATGAGGGCGCATATTATCGCAGATTTAGTGTTCAAGGTATATATGCTCAATGAGTGTCGCCTCGCAAAAATAACGGTTATATGAGCGGTGGTTTTATGAGTGATGAGAATATGAAACAAAATAGTTTACGTCTAGATGGCGCTGATAAATTAGGCGGGGAAAGTCACGACTCTCAAGAACAGTCAGCTCGAGTGGGATCTTGTGGTGCTCCCTTAACACTGATTAGCCGCTATCTTAATGTCGACCAACAGCAGGCTCTGCTCAAGGAGGCCGTCAAGTATCCATTTGAGTCACCTGAAATTGAGGTGTATGGCAAGCGGCATAAAATTCCCCGTTCTCAAGCATGGTTTGCTGATATCAATTGTGACACATTTTATTCAGGTCTATTGGTTAAAGCACTGCCATGGCCCAAGTATGCAGATAAATTAAGGGCGAAGTTAACAAGAGACTTTAATTTGTTATCTAATGGCGTTTTAGTTAATCGCTATGCCGATGGTACTGAGTCTATGGGCTGGCACAGTGATAATGAGCCTGAATTTGCTGCAGGGAGTGATATCGCCTCGATTACACTTGGCGCGAGCAGGGACTTTGTGATTAGAAATAAACTTACCCATGAAAAGTTCTCGTTCACACTTAAGTCGGGAGATTTACTGCTTATGCACTGGCCGATGCAGGAGGGGTGGGAGCATGCGTTGCCTAAACGTATGAAGGTTACTGAGGCGAGAATTAACTATACCTTTAGACAAGTCACAGCTAATTATTTTGGATCAAACTAGCGTATTGAAGATGTTTTATTTGTTCTTATAGATCTTGAACGAAAAGTGACAAATATGTGGCAATCATTGATCTTTGGTAGCTAAGGTATTAATCTGCCGCCATCGCATTTTGCTTGTTTGAGAGTATTCTGATGTCAGTAGAGCAACTCATTACCGAAAAACTCACCGCAGCCCTGTCGCCTAGCCACCTAGAAGTGATCAACGAGAGTAACAATCACCATGTGCCTCCGAATTCAGAGACACACTTTAAGGTGATTATTACCAGCTCGGCTTTTGAGGGTAAACGCTTACTTGGCAGACACCGATCTGTTAATGAAGCGTTAGCCGATGAATTCGCTAATGGCTTGCATGCGTTATCTATGCACACGTTCACTCCCGAAGAGTGGAGTACAGAATCAAATGTTCCCGACTCACCAAAGTGCAAAGGCTAGAAGCTAAACCCTAGAAGGTAAGCAACGGCTAAATGTGGGACTCTCTATGGAATGAGTCCCACAATCTTTGAATTAATAAATTACCCCCTGTCCACTTAACCAGGGTCATATCATTCTTACCACCTAGATCCTAGAATCTAAAACCTAGTCCCTTCTTTCCATATCCCTTTTTATCATCACAAGCTTTTGTTTATCTATCGCGACAATTCTGTTATCAATATGTTACGTGCGCTTTGTGTTGAGAATGGATGAACCAACTAGAGAAGTTAACCGAGTTGATGGGCAGAGGGGTCAGCTGGTGTACATTATTTATCGTATTGATGACGTTAACCGTTGTCGTACTTCGCTACGTGTTTAATACAGGGGCGACAGCATTACAAGAGTCTGCCTTATATCTGCATGGCGCCGTGTTTACCATGGCCGCAGGCTACACCCTTAAGCATGATGGCCATGTTAGAGTCGATATTTTCTATCGTCGTTTCAGTATTCGTGCTCGCCATTGGGTCGATTTTCTCGGTACGCTACTGCTGTTGATGCCTGTTTGCCTCTTTATTCTCTATTCAAGTTACGATTATGTTTTAGCATCCTGGCGAGTCGGGGAAAGCTCAGTCGAAGCTGGTGGCTTAGCCCATGTGTATCTGCAGAAGAGTTTGCTGCTCTTGTTGGTCGTCAGTCTATTGCTTCAAGGGACCGTTGAACTGGTACGCCACGGTGTCGCCCTGTTTAACAGTGATGACTGTGATTCTGTGAGTGGGAAAGACGGCAAGCCCGGAGGGGATCAATAGTGGCTATTGTGCTTTTTATTGTCGTTTGCTTGGTCTTGATGCTTGGCTACCCGGTGGCACTGACATTAGCCGGGATCGCGCTACTCTTCGCCGGGGTCAGTTCGCTCTTCGGCGTCTTCGACACTAGCCTGCTCGGCGTCCTGCCTAACAGACTTTACGGGGTACTCAATAACCCTATTTTGATGGCAGTACCTTTATTTGTATTTATGGGGGTCGTGCTGGAAAAGTCGAAGATTGCTGAGCAGTTACTGACTAGCATGGCCGAGCTATTTGGTCGTTTCCGTGGTGGGCTCATCTTTAGCGTGTTTTTTGTCGGCATGCTGCTGGCCGCCAGCACAGGCATTGTCGGCGCGACGGTGGTGACAATGGGTTTGATGTCGCTACCTGTTTTATTAAAGCGGGGCTATGACCCGGCATTTAGTGCTGGGGCTATCTGTGCTACCGGCACGCTTGGTCAAATAATTCCCCCTTCGATTGCCTTGGTTTTACTTGGGGATGTGCTTTCAAATGCCTATCAGCAGGCACAACTACAGATGGGGATTTTTAGTCCTAAATCTGTCTCGGTTGGCGATCTTTTTGCTGGAGCCTTAGTGCCTGGCTTGTTGTTACTGGCGCTTTATTGTCTCTATACATTAGTGCTTATTCGTTTTAAGCCTGAACAATTTCCTGAGCCTTCAGAACCCAAGCAACTCGATATCCAATTTCTATTGCAAACTCTGAGTGCGTTAGTTCCACCACTATTACTCATCTTTATGGTACTAGGTTCTATCTTATTTGGGATTGCGACACCGACAGAAGCAGCCTCTGTCGGGGCTTTTGGTGCATTGGTTATCGCTCTTGTGAAGCGTCAGCTCTCCCTCGCTATCTTAAAAGAGGTGATGCTTAACACCACTAAAGTGACTTCTATGGTGTTCTTAATTTTAATCGGTGCTTCAATTTTTTCGCTGGTATTTCGAGGCTTAGGTGGTGAAGTGTTAATTCATCAGTTATTTGAAAATATGCCGGGCGGCGTTATTGGCGCGACATTACTGGTCATGTTAGTGATCTTCCTTTTAGGTTTTATCTTAGATTTCATTGAGATCACTTTTGTGGTGGTGCCTTTAGTGGCGCCAATATTATTGACTATGGGGTTAGACCCCATATGGCTTGGCATCATGATTGCGGTGAATTTACAGACATCGTTTTTGACTCCACCTTTTGGTTTTGCGCTGTTTTATCTCAGAGGCGTCAGCAAAGACTGGGTGACGAGTGGTCAAATATATCGTGGGGTGATCCCGTTTGTGTTGATACAGCTGTTTTTGATGCTGGTCTTGAGTATATGGCCAGCTTTAGTGACCTGGTTACCCGATGCCATCTATCGATAAGTTGAGCTTATCCTAGTTAGCTGTCTAGATGCTCATCATGACTAAATATCTATAGAAACAATTATTAGAGTGTTTATTGATTGTCAGATAAAGGAATAGGATATGAAAAACAAAGCGCTACTTATGATCTCTCTTGCTGGATTGCTTGTTTGGGGGTGCGGCGGAGAGAGAGAACAGGTTCAAGCCGCTAAGACTACTGAGGTTGATGCCATTGAATGGAAGTTGGTGACATCTTGGCCGAAGAATTTTCCGGGTCTTGGTATGGCGCCCGAACGCTTTGCGAAACTTGTGGATGAGATGTCAAATGGCAGGTTAAAAATTAAAGTATACGGCGCTGGTGAGCTGATGCCCGCGTTCGAGGTCTTCGATGCCGTCAGTCAAGGTTCGGTGCAAATGGGGCATAGCGCCGCTTATTATTGGAAAGGTAAGACGCCAGCGGCGCAGTTTTTTACTTCGATCCCGTTTGGCCTTAATGCCCAAGAGATGAATGGTTGGTTGCATTATGGCGGTGGCATGCAGTTGTGGGAGGAGGTCTATGAGCCATTTGGGATCTTGCCCTTAGCTGGGGGGAATACCGGGGTACAGATGGGAGGCTGGTTTAATAAAGAGATAAACTCCATGGAAGATCTTAAGGGGCTGAAGATGCGACTGCCAGGTCTTGGGGGGGAGGTGTTAAAACGCGTAGGAGGCGTGCCTGTCACATTGCCAGGACGTGAGCTATATACTGCACTACAAACTGGGGCAATAGATGCGACCGAATGGGTGGGGCCATTTAACGATCTAGCCTTCGGCCTACACAAAGCGGCAAAGTTTTACTATTACCCTGGATGGCATGAGCCCGGAACTACCTTGGAGTTTATGATTAATAAAGACGCATTTTCAACGCTAAGTCCAGACCTACAATCAATCGTTAAAATTGCAGCCCGTGCTATCAACCAAGATATGTTGGATGAGTACACCACTCGCCATGTCACGGCCCTCGAATCATTAATTAATGATCATCATGTCATTATTAAGCAATTCCCGGATGCTGTAATGAAGGAGTTAGCCAAAGTTTCAGAAGTCGTGATCAGAGAGCAATCAAAGCAAGATAAAACCATGAAAAAAGTTTACGACGCGTATATGGAGTATCAAGTTGGGGTAAGAAAATACCACCTGATCTCGGAAGATGCTTATAGTAGGTTAAGGCAGTAGTTCTAATTCAGGAGAAGAAAATGAGCAAGACACTAGTCTTGTTCAGACTCATATATGTTTTTTCGTACTACCGAGACTGCTCATAGTGTCATCGGCTTATGTTAAAATACCAAAAAACAAAAATAGGCCAATGCCATTAAGGCCTAATCAATACCCAACAAACTTGGAGAGTAGAGATGCCATTATTAGATAGCTTCACCGTGGATCATACCCGTATGCACGCTCCAGCTGTGCGCGTAGCTAAGACCATGAAGACGCCTAGCGGTGATACCATCACAGTGTTTGATCTGCGTTTTTGCGCACCGAACAAAGATATATTAAGTGAAAAGGGCATCCATACATTAGAGCACCTTTATGCTGGGTTTATGCGTGATCATTTGAATGGCAGTTCTGTAGAAATTATTGATATTTCTCCAATGGGATGTCGCACTGGCTTTTATATGAGCTTGATTGGGACGCCTGCAGAAGCCGAAGTCGCAGAAGCCTGGTTAGCTGCGATGAACGATGTACTTAAGGTTGCAGAGCAGTCAGAGATCCCAGAGCTTAATGAATATCAATGTGGTACCTACGATATGCATTCACTAGAGCAAGCAAAAGGTATTGCGCGTACCATTATTGGGTCTGGGATCAGTGTTAATAAGAACGATGATCTTAAACTTAGCGACGACATCTTGAAAGGACTCTAAACAGGTCTAATTGATAAAAAAACGGCTGCGGCCGTTTTTTTGTTTAAGGCTTTTGCCTATAAAACACTCCGCTAGATGCCTATGGTAGCTTAAAAAGTAGTCACTTAAAAAGGCGTTATTTTTTAGTTGCTTAAATTAATACTTATGTAGCAATGATATTGTAATGTGTGAATATCCTTGCTAGACAAGGGGGTTAATTGCATTAGAAGGCGCTGAATCTAAATTATTCACTAAAATGTGAGCCATGGCTTACTTTCAAAAAGTCACAATCCTTTTAAAACACTCACATTTCCCATGGCGATAGCGTGATATTTACGGTAAAATGCGCGCGAACAGCGTGATTACGATCGCATTTTAGTGATAAATCTGCGCTAGCTCATTGAGATGAGCTATGTTTTAAACCTGTCGTACTAAGCAGGAACGCGGCGCATTATCTTTCCTTCATAACGTAGTGCTTGTGGATATGATTACAATAAAGAAAGGATTGGACCTGCCTATAGCAGGCGGACCAGAGCAAGTTGTCCATGATGGCTCAGCCATCAAACGTGTAGCTACTTTGGGTGAAGAGTATATTGGCTTACGTCCTACCATGAAAATTAAAGTGGGCGATAAAGTTAAAAAAGGTCAAGTTATCTTTGAAGATAAAAAGAACCTTGGAGTTAAATATACGGCTTTAGCCAGTGGCACAATTTCAGAAGTCAACCGGGGCGCGCAACGTGTTCTGCAATCAGTCGTCATCGATGTTGAAGGGGAAGACAGTATCTCCTTTGCAAAGTATGGTGCTGCAGAATTAGAATCGTTGGATTCGCAGCTAGTTCGAGACAACCTAATAGAATCAGGGTTGTGGACAGCATTGCGAACTCGTCCTTTCAGTAAAGCCCCAGCAGTAGATTCCCATGCTGCAGGCATCTTCGTTACCGCGATAGATACTCAACCTCTTGCTGCTGACCCTGAAGTGGTTATCGGTGAGCATAAAGAAGATTTTGCTAACGGACTTAAGGTTCTTGCAAGATTGACTGAAGGTAAAGTTTACCTGTGTAAAGCACCTGGAGCCGATATTCCAGCTGCAAATGCACAAGTAGAAGAGTTTGCAGGTGCACATCCTGCAGGTCTAGCCGGTACACATATACATTTCCTTTTGTCAGCATCGGTTAACAGAACGGTTTGGCATGTGGGTTATCAAGATGTCATCGCCATTGGTCAGCTATTTACTACCGGTGAGTTACACACTCAACGCGTAATCGCTATCGCTGGTCCCAAAGCGAGTAAACCAAGACTCGTTCGTACTCAGATAGGTGCTTCGATTGCAGAGTTAACTGCAAATGAAACCTTAGACGGTGACGTGCGTATTGTTTCTGGTTCAGTCTTGAGCGGTCGTATCGCAATAGGACCGATTGCTTATCTAGGTCGTTTCCATCATCAAGTGTCACTGCTTGAAGAAGGTCGAGAGCAAGAGTTTATCGGTTGGGCTATGCCTGGCAAGGATAAGTTCTCTATTACTCGTGCTTTCTTAGGTCACTTGTCTCCTTCTCGTCTGTTTAATATGACGACAAGTACGGGTGGTTCAGACCGAGCTATGGTGCCAATTGGTAACTACGAGCGTGTGATGCCTCTTGATATTCTTCCAACTATGTTATTACGTGACCTAGTGTCAGGCGATACCGATGGTGCTGTCACATTAGGTGCACTCGAGTTGGACGAAGAAGATTTGGCACTGTGTACTTTCGTATGTCCGGGTAAGTATGATTATGCTACTTACTTACGTGACTGTTTAGATACGATTGTGAGGGAAGGCTAATGGGCTTGAAAGAGTTATTTAAGAGTGTAGAGCCACAGTTTGAGAAGGGCGGTAAATTCGAAAAGTTTTATGCCGTTTTCGAAGCTGCTTATACGGTTTTCTATACCCCAGGTCACGTAAACAAGGGCGCAACCCATGTTCGCGATAACTTAGACCTGAAACGTATGATGATCATGGTTTGGGCCTGCGTATTTCCTGCAATGTTTGTGGGTATGTATAACGTCGGTCTACAAGCACAAGATGCATTAGTTGCGGGTTTTGCCACTCCTGATGTGTGGCAGGTCAGCATGTTTAGCATGTTTGGCACTGAGTTGAGTGCTCATTCCGGATGGCCAGCGCTAATGTGGTATGGCGCCTGCTTCTTCCTACCTATTTATGCGGTTTCATTTGCTGTAGGTGGTATCTGGGAAGTTTTGTTTGCCTCGGTACGTGGTCATGAAGTTAACGAAGGTTTCTTTGTTACCTCCATTCTTTTTGCGCTGACACTGCCACCTAGCATTCCATTGTGGATGGTTGCACTGGGTATTACCTTTGGTGTGGTTGTAGCGAAAGAGATCTTTGGTGGCACAGGGCGTAACTTCCTCAACCCAGCACTTGCTGGTCGAGCTTTCCTATTCTTTGCTTATCCTTTGAGTATGTCTGGTGACACCTCTTGGGTTATGGCCGATGGTTACTCTGGTGCAACAGCCTTGAGTCAAGCGGCACAAGGAACACTAGAATATGGATTTAGCCAGGACTGGTGGGATGCCTTCCTAGGTTTTATTCCTGGTTCTGTGGGTGAAGTTTCGACGTTGGCACTATTAATCGGTGGCGCCGTCATTGTTTATGCTCGTATCGCTTCATGGCGCATTATTGCCGGTGTGATGGTGGGTATGATTGCTGTATCAATGCTACTCAATACCATAGGTAGTGATACTAACCCGATGTTTGCTATGCCTTGGTACTGGCACCTTGTTTTAGGTGGTTTTGCCTTCGGTATGATGTTTATGGCGACAGATCCTGTATCTGCTTCGTTCACTAACTCTGCTAAATGGGCTTACGGCATCTTAATTGGTGCAATGGCAATATTTATCCGTGTCATTAACCCAGCGTTCCCAGAAGGCATGATGTTGGCCATCTTATTCGCCAACTTGTTTGCTCCACTATTTGACCATTTTGTTGTCCAGGCAAATATCAAGCGGAGGATTGCACGTGGCTAGTAATAAAGATTCCTTTGGCAGAACCCTCTTTGTGGTGGTTGGCTTATGTTTTATCTGTTCAGTTTTTGTATCGACTGCAGCAGTATTACTAAGACCCATTCAGATTGAGAATAAACTGCTCGATAAGCAAAAATATATTCTTGAAGCTGCTGGTCTTACTCAAGCTAACGAAGCACCTATGGCGAAAGCTGACGTGCTTGAAACATACAATAAGTATGTTGTCGCTAAGCTTGTTGACCTGAAAACAGGTGATTGGGTTGAAGGCGATGCCGACTTATTTGATGCCGATAAGGCTTCACGTGATGTGGCTAACTCTTTTAAACCTAAAAACGATGTTGCTTCAGTAAAGCGTGTTGCTAATACTGCTGTGGTCTACGTGGTGAATGATGAGCAAGGTCAGCTTAAGACACTCATCTTGCCCATCAAAGGTTACGGTCTTTGGTCAACCATGTATGCATTCTTAGCCGTTGAGCCTGATATGAATACCATTCAGAGCTTAGTTTACTACTCGTTCACAGGTTCTGGTGAAACACCGGGTCTAGGTGGTGAAGTTCAAAATCCACAGTGGATGGCGAAGTGGCACGGTAAGCAGCTCTATGATGCTCAAGGTAACTTGGCAATTAGTGTAACAAAGAACCCTGTCGTTGCAGCATCTGTACATGGTGTTGATGCACTTTCTGGGGCAACTTTGACCGGTAACGGTGTTCAAAACTCACTTGAATTTTGGTTAGGTGAGGAAGGCTTTGCTCACTTCATCGAGAAAGTTCGTAATGGAGGACTGAGCTAATGGCTAACGCTAAAGAACTTAAGCAGGTTCTATCGGGACCAATTGTTAATAACAACCCGATTGCCTTGCAGGTACTAGGTGTATGTAGTGCACTTGCTGTTACCAGTAAAATGGAAACTGCATTGGTAATGACCATAGCTTTGACTGCAGTAACTGCATGTTCAAACTTGTTCATCTCTATGCTACGTAACCATATTCCAAGCAGTGTACGTATCATAGTGCAGATGACCATCATTGCCTCTTTGGTAATTGTGGTTGATCAGGTGCTTCAGGCATATGCCTACGATGTCGCTAAGCAGTTGTCGGTATTTGTTGGTTTGATTATTACCAACTGTATCGTGATGGGCCGCGCCGAAGCCTATGCAATGAAAACGCCGCCAATGATGAGCTTTATGGATGGTATCGGTAATGGCTTAGGCTATGGTGCGATTCTATTATCAGTTGGTTTTGTCCGTGAACTCTTTGGTAATGGTTCGTTATTTGGTGTTGAGATCTTAAGCAAGATTTCAGACGGTGGCTGGTATCAGCCAAACGGTCTGCTATTGCTACCACCAAGTGCGTTCTTCTTAATCGGTATGTTGATCTGGATCATCCGAACGGTTAAGCCAGAGCAAGTAGAAGCAAAAGGGTAAACGCGATGGAACATTATATTAGTTTGCTAATTCGCTCTATTTTCATCGAGAACATGGCACTCTCTTTCTTCCTAGGTATGTGTACATTCCTAGCGGTTTCTAAGAAAGTGACCACGGCGATGGGACTAGGTATTGCTGTTATTGTGGTACTGGCGATTTCAGTCCCCGTTAACCAGATCATCTATCAAGGGCTGCTCGCTCCGGGTGCTTTGGCTTGGGCCGGTGCGCCAGAAGCTGATTTGAGCTTTTTGAAGTTCATCACCTTCATTGGTGTTATCGCAGCGCTTGTACAGATCCTTGAGATGGTGTTGGATAAGTTTTTCCCACCACTTTATAACGCTCTAGGGATTTTCCTACCACTTATCACCGTAAACTGTGCAATTTTTGGTGCAGTTTCTTTCATGGTTGAGCGTGACTACAACCTAGTTGAAAGCATGGTGTTTGGTGTGGGTTCTGGAGTGGGCTTTGCGTTAGCTATCGTCTTGTTAGCTGGTATCCGTGAAAAGCTGAAATATGCTGATGTGCCTGATGGACTGCGTGGCTTAGGTATTACCTTTGTTACTGCGGGTCTTATGGCGCTTGGATTCATGTCGTTTTCTGGTGTGTCCCTATAAACGGGACCCATCGGGTTCCTGTTTCGGACTTTTAAGGATAAGTTAATGGATATTCTTAAATCTACTCCACTCGAGGTTTACCTTGGTGTGAGTATGTTTACAGCTATCGTCTTAGGTTTGGTACTAATTATTTTGTTCGCCAAATCGAAGCTAGTAAATAGCGGTGACATTACAATTGGTATTAATGATGACCCTGAGAAGGGCATCAAGTTACCAGCAGGTGGTAAGTTACTAGGTGCATTAGCAGAGAGCGGTATTTTCGTATCGTCTGCATGTGGTGGTGGCGGTACTTGTGGTCAGTGTAAAGTACACATTAAATCAGGTGGTGGAGATATTCTCCCTACTGAGCTTGATCATATCAGTAAGGGTGAGGCTCGTGAGGGCTGTCGTTTATCTTGTCAGGTAAACGTGAAAACTGATATGGAGATCGAACTAGAAGAAGAGATCTTTGGTGTTAAGAAGTGGGAATGTACTGTTATCTCTAACGATAACAAAGCCACTTTCATTAAAGAGCTTAAGCTTCAAATACCTGGTGGCGATTCAGTACCTTTCCGTGCTGGTGGTTACATTCAGATTGAAGCACCAATACATCATGTTAAATATGCAGATTACGATATCCCTGCAGAGTACCGTGGTGACTGGGAGCATTTTGGTTTCTTCAAGTTAGAGTCTCAAGTTGAAGATGAAACAATCCGTGCATACTCAATGGCGAACTATCCTGAAGAGGCTGGTATCATCATGTTGAACGTACGTATTGCGACTCCGCCTCCACGTAACCTCACGCTGCCTTGCGGTAAGATGTCTTCTTACATCTTCAGCTTGAAAGCGGGCGATAAGGTCACTATTTCAGGTCCATTTGGTGAGTTCTTCGCTAAAGAAACTGATAATGAGATGGTGTTTGTCGGTGGTGGTGCAGGTATGGCGCCTATGCGTTCTCATATCTTCGATCAACTTAAGCGTCTTAATAGCAAGCGTAAGATTAGCTTCTGGTATGGTGCGCGCTCTAAGCGTGAAATGTTCTATGTTGAAGATTTCGACGGCCTTGCGGCTGATAATGAAAACTTTGATTGGCACGTTGCACTATCAGATCCTCAGCCAGAGGATAACTGGGATGGTAAGACAGGCTTTATTCATAATGTACTTTATGAAAGCTACTTACGTGACCACGATGCACCGGAAGATTGTGAGTTCTATATGTGTGGCCCTCCAATGATGAACGCTGCCGTTATCGGTATGCTAAAAGATCTTGGTGTCGAAGATGAAAACATCCTTCTGGATGACTTCGGTGGCTAATCACACCTAATACCATTTGGTATTAAACGCTTTAATCTTTCGATAGTTATCATTCGAGTTTGAAATAGAAAGTGAGGACTTTTCCTCACTTTCTATATATCAAATGTCGGGTAGATCATAAGTTTTATAGTGATAAGGATTTAGGTCAACATGAAAAAGACCTTAGTAAACTGGTTAGCCCTTGTATGGCTAGCCTTTTTCGTTTCTGGGTGTAGCCAACCGGCACCAATTATTTCGCTTTCTGGTAACACTATGGGGACAACGTATCACATCAAAGTGGTACCGAGTGCCAAGTTACCAGAGGCTAATCTACTGCAAGCTGAAATCGATATAGCACTTGAAAAGGTCAACGATCAGATGTCGACCTATCGTCCTGATTCTGAGCTGTCACGCTTTAATTCCATGGGCCATGAAGAGACCATTACCGTCTCGAAAGACACGGCTTTTGTTATTGCTGAGGGGATCCACCTCTATGAAGTGACTGGCGGTGCGCTGGATATCACCCTAGGGCCTTTAGTGAATTTATGGGGCTTTGGGCCGGATAAGCGTCCAACTGAATTGCCGAGTGAAGATGTTATTGCTGCGGCTAAAGCCAAAACAGGAATTGAATTTCTGCATCTTGATGGCATGAAATTGAGCAAGACGAACCCTGATCTTTACGTTGACCTTTCATCTATTGCCAAAGGTTTCGGCGTTGACATGGTAGCGAGTATATTGGATAAATACCATGTGTCTGGCTATTTGGTTGAAATCGGTGGTGAGCTCAGTGTCTATGGAAACAAGATGGATGATTCGCCTTGGCGCGTCGCTATCGAGCAGCCAGATGTTGACGACCGGGAAATTCAGCTAGTATTTGCCCCTGGAGACAACGCGATTGCGACTTCAGGTGATTACCGTAATTATTATGAAGAAGATGGTAGACAGTTCTCGCACCTTATCGATCCAAGAGATGGCTACCCGATCGATCACCGCTTAGCATCCGTGACCGTGCTTCATAAGCAGTCCATGGTGGCCGATGGCTATGCAACAGCCATGATGGTGTTAGGAACAGAGAAGTCTTTAGCGCTCGCTAAGCAGGAAAACTTGGCCATTATGTTGATCGAAAAGCAAGATGATGGTTTTAACGTTTTCTATAGTGATGCATTTAAACCTTATGTTAATCAGTAAACTGTTACATCTGCAGGTTTAGGTTTAAAGACTATTGCAGGCGTGAGATCAGATCTCGATTTATACCCTTAGGTTTGACAAGGGATCTGATGATATAATCGCCTCACTGTACAGTTGGAGTATATGATGAGTACATTTATTGCGGCATTTGTGGTTTTATTGCTGTTCTTCCTTTTTATGTCAGTTGGCTACTTGGTTAAGCGTACAGCTGTTGCCGGAAGTTGTGGCGGCTTAGGTGCCCTAGGTATCGATAAGGCGTGTGATTGCGATGATCCTTGTGACAACCGTAAAGCCAAAATGGCAGCGGAAGAGGAGCGAAGAGAGAAGCTCACTAAAGATCGCATTATTTAGTTATTAGTTCTGCGGCTAATAAGCTACACATAAAAGGTACTTATAAAATAGTACCTTTTTTTATGCCTGTATTTCTGTCTTTGTCATTTTGACTATACTTCGACTATCTTCTTCTCAAATAGAGTATGGATATTCAATGAGATCTGAACTCGAAGTGATACTAGACTCACTTGTACAACTGACAGAGCAGCGCCAATTAGAATCTCTGGCTCAAAGCCTCATCTCCACCGTTGAACAGTTTATTCAACCGATAGATACTAAAATTTTCGACATACAAATATCTCATAGTGCACTCGAAGAGATCGTTTTACCCGACGAATTTTCCAGCCATGTGTCTAATAATATTGAGCAGGGCGATCATGATATTCTCATTGAGCAAGGTTCTGCGTGTTTTGTAAAATGTATAAGCTCTCTTTCAGCTTGTTATTCGAAAGATATCATTCCTGCTCAGATAGCTATCCCTATTACGTTAAATGGTTGTGCGGTAAAGGTGTTGTGGGTCAAAGCTGGCCAACTTACCGAGCTGAATATTAATTTGCTCAAGGGTTTTGCTAAAGTCTACGAAAATTTTCTGACAATCGTTATCGAGTGTGAAACCGATGAGTTGACAGGTTTGCTCAACCGCAAGGCGTTTGAGCGCAGGTTGAAGCTTGCCGACTCCAACGTTATTCAGCTTGTTCGGGAAAAGCCAGAGACAATAGAGCGTCACTGGCTATGTATATTTGATATCGATAAATTTAAGCAAATTAATGATACTTTTGGTCATCTCTATGGGGATGAGATTTTATTGGATCTGGTTAAGGTGATGAATTGTGTTTTCAGTCGCCATGACGCTATGTTCCGTTTTGGTGGTGATGAGTTTGTGCTACTGCTTGCACCATGCACTAAGCAGAAAATGTTCGAACAATGCCAAGCGTTCCAATCTCAGTTATCTCAGTTTCATGGGCGAAAATTGAACGTCACGGTTTCAATGGGGGTGACGCCAGTGACCTCAGGTGAGCAGGCCAGTAGTCTGTTGGTTAAAGCCGATCAGGCGCTGTATCATATTAAAGAGACTGGCCGAAATCGAGTCGAAGTCTATGAAGACTTACTGTCTCAAGGTCACCTGTCTGAAAATAAATTCGATGACGATATCGAAATATTTTAGTTTTCCCAATAAAACCTTTCAACAACTCCTTTCAACAACTCCTTTCAACAACTCCTTTCAATGCACTACTTTCAGCTCAAATCAAAACCAGAATAGAAATGACAAAGGTTATCATTTGTATCGCCTTGAAATATAACGATAATTTGTAATCTGTTCGATTTTGTATTAGTCTCTCAAAATTGATTTAGATCAATGTTATCAATTAAAGGACGATGCGATGAAAGGTCAACCTAAGGTACTTGCCCAACTTAACAAGATACTTACCTTCGAATTAACTGCGATAAACCAATACTTCCTCCATGCCCGTATGTTTAAACACTGGGGCCTGGATAAGCTAGATAGCAAAGCCTATAAGAAGTCTATTCAAGATATGAAGCACGCCGATAAGCTCATTGAGCGGGTGTTATTTCTAGAAGGCTTACCTAATTTACAACAGCTAGAAAAGCTGAGAATTGGTGAGCACAGTGAAGAGATGCTGTCTTGTGACAAGGTGATGGTGACTGAGCAGATTTCAGCGCTAAGGTCTGCGATTGCTATATGCGAATCAGAGCAGGATTACGTCAGTCGTGACATGCTTGATGGCTTACTTGAAGATGAAGAAGAGCATTTAGATTGGCTGGAATCCCAGCAAGAGCTTATTAGTTTAACTGGAATTCAAAACTACCTTCAGTCACAGATGGATAAATAGGATATTAAGATGAAAGGCAATCAAGAAGTTATCGATACACTTAATCAGCTGTTGACCGGAGAGTTATCAGCAATGGATCAGTATTTTGTTCATGGGCTGATGTACGAAGACTGGGGGCTTAATGAGCTTCATACTCGTATTTCGCATGAGTCTGATGATGAGAGAGTTCATGCCGGTAAATTAGTACAACGTATCCTTTTCTTAGAAGGTACCCCAGATGTTGCTAGTCGTGAGCCACTTAATATAGGTAAAAATACTCAAGAGATGCTAAAAAATGATCTTGATTATGAATATCAAGTGGCCGACAACTTGCGCAAAGCGATTGCGCTATGCGAAGTGAAGCAAGATTACCAAACACGCGAAATCTTAGAAGTCTTGCTTGAAGAAACTGAGTCTGATCATATGTATTGGTTAGAGAAGCAGTTGGGCTTGATTGACAGAGTTGGCTTACAAAACTACTTACAGTCACAGATGTAATTAGTATTAACAATACCATCTCGTATAAGAATAGAATCAAATGCTGAAATACGTGATTCAGCATTTGAGTTAGTTTATTACTTCTCTTTTTTGTCACTCTTCTTTTACAAATCAGAAAACACTTTTCACTAAATATTTTCTGATAATTATTCATTGTTAATCAAGTTCTGATAGATTAATAAGTTAATAATAAAAATAAAAGAAAGGTACCCTTCATGAAGCAGCTAAAAAGCTCACTTAGCCTGCAGTTAGTCTTTGCCATTGTCGGCGCTTTAGCCATTTTATTCGCTGTGGTTTCTGCTTTTTTAGTCAGTGGCGAAAGTGATAGAACTCGCAAACAAATAGATGCAGATCTCTCTGCACTTGTTCAGCTAAAGTCCAATGAAGTCACCAATTATTTTGTTGCAAAAGCTAAGGTGATTGATGCTGTTTTTTCTTCTCCGCAGGTCTTAGATTGGTTTAGTCAGTACGATACCCGTCTCAGTAATTTAGATCATGACACCCAATATCAGCGGGTGATCCAGTACTTCAAACATTTCTCAAAGACAGACAGTGATATCAAGTCGGTGTTCTTCGGCTCGGCGAATACTTTCGAGTACTTCGATCTTAATGGTCGATACAATGATGCAGATTACTATACAAACAAGCGTCCCTGGTGGCAGGAGGGCATTAATAAAAATGGTATGTATGTGACTGACCCTGCTGTTGACGCTAATGATGGTTCAATCTCTGCCACGGTTAAGTCTGTGATAAATAATGCTAATGGTGAATTTATTGGCATCGGTGGTATGGATATCTTAATTGATACCATAGGCACTGAGCTGTTAGCATCAATGAAGTACCAGGGTCAAGGTCAAGCATTCTTGGTCACGCAAAGTGGTCAACTGGTTTATTTTCCAGGATTTACTGAGCAATTTCAGCCAGGCTCACAAGCCGGTAAAGCAGACAGTTATTTTAATGATACGCAAGGCTTTGCTCAGTTGAGTCGTGTTATGAATGGCAATAATCAAGGAGTAGCGGAAGTCACCTTTAAAGGTGTTAAACAGAGGGTAAGCTATATCAGTGTTGGCGGTAATTTCCCCCAGCAACAATGGCACCTTGCATTTATGTTACCCAATGATGTGATCGAAGCGCCGGTTAACGAGGCGATGATGAATGCGACTCTGCTGGCAACTATGATCATGTTATTGGTTGGGGCTACGGTTTGGATGATGCTGTTACCTTTTAGACGTCAAATAAATCGTTTACTCGAAGCCATGGAAGATATTGCTCAAGGAGACAGCGATCTCTCTAAGCGAATTCATATGGACCGAGATGATGAGCTGGGTAAACTTGGGGACGCCTTTAACCGTTTTGCAGCTAAAGTTCAGGGGATGCTTGAGCAAACCCGTGAGCTGACACAAAGGGTCAACTCCGGTGTTAACGGCGCTGTTTCTATTTGTGATAAGGCCTTACATTCGGTGTCGCAACAAAAGCAGGAGATCTCCAGTGTTGCTACAGCAGCGACTGAAATGGCACATACTTCCCAGGAGATGGCCAATAGTGCCCAACGTGCCAGTGATTTTGCTGAGAAAGCGCAACAGGAATCACAAGAAGGGATGGATATTGTTGCCAAGGCAACAGATGGTATGCAGTCACTGTCGACTCAAGTTATTGAAGCGGCTAAGGTCGTTCGCCATCTGAGAACCAGCTCTGAGCAGATTGGTGAAGTACTCAGTGTGATCCGTGGAATTGCAGAGCAAACTAACCTGTTAGCGCTTAATGCCGCTATCGAGGCGGCTCGGGCCGGTGAGCAAGGACGAGGCTTTGCTGTGGTGGCTGATGAAGTGAGAACGCTTGCTTCACGCACTCAAGATTCTACCGCGAACATTCAGGAAATAATTCAAACTCTGCAACAAAATGCCCTTCAAGCTGAGCAAGTTATGGAGGAAGGAGTCAATCAGGCTAATGCGGGCCAAGAGCTTACCATTCAAGTGGAAACTGCCCTGACAAGTATTACCGGTGCTATTTCGGCTATTCAACAGCAAACGATTGAAATTACCTCGGCTATTGGCCAGCAAGCAGTTGTCGCTGAAGAGATTGCCTGTAATGTAGAGAATGTACGTGGCTTGTCTGATGACTCACTAGCATCTAGTGAAGCACTATCGAGTAGTCTGACCGAGTTTCAACAGGTTACTGAAGCACTTTCAAAAAATATTCAGCAGTTTAAGGTCTAAGTTCTAAGTTCTAAGATTTACGGTTAAATGCCAGTCATCATGTGACTGGCATTTTTGTTTTTGTATTTCAGTGAGCCTCCTATACAGAAGTGTTAAGCTCTGCTCTCCCTTAGCATTGACCAATACCAATCTAACTCTTTGGTTAAATTGCCTTTCTTGTTCTCTCGATATACCAAGAGTAAATAATAACTTTATTGTTACCTGCTGGTAAAAGTTATTTGATGATTTGGTGGATTATCATTATTTCAATCATGAATATAATACTTCCCATCAGCTCATGCACATATCCATTGTTTCAATTCTATTTATTTGGTCAATGGAAAAGGTGCTGAACATATTCAAATCGTCTGAAACTCAGTATTGCCTTGGAGGCTACATGGAAAAAATTGATAACGAACCTATTATTAATAAGCTTGGCCAAGTGGTGCATTATGCAGTCCGCGGATTGGCTGTACTGATGACCTTAGTGATTCTATGGGGGGTGATAGATGTTGGGCTCACTCTATATAAAGAGATAGTGACACCTCCCTATGGGCTACTGAGTTCGGGGGACATACTTACCTTGTTTGGTTCTTTTCTCGCTGTGCTTATTGCCATAGAAATTTTCCAAAATATTACCATCTACCTGAAAGAGGAAGTGATCCATGTTCAGATAGTTATAGCCACTGCACTGATGGCGATATCACGAAAGATCATCGTATTAGATTTTAAAGAGGTAGAGGCCGAATATGTTTGGGCTTCAGCTGCAGTAATAATCGCTTTAGGTGTGACCTACTGGCTAATAGCGCAGAAACCAAAACTATTAATATCAGGTTCTGATAAGCGTTAGCTCTAATAGGAGAGAAGATTATGGCCGGAGGCTGGTCAAGAGATGGTGCAGTGCAAGATCAAATAGACACTAGCGTTGCAGATGCGGTGGCACAAGCCAGAGATAGATTAAATAATGGTTTAAGCTTAAGTCATTGTGAAGAATGTGATGAACAAATACCTCAAGCAAGGCGAGATGCAGTTCCTGGGGTACGTCTTTGCGTGGCTTGCCAGACAGAGCTCGATAGCCAACAGGCTAAGCAGCTTGGTTATAACCGCCGCGGCAGTAAAGACAGTCAGTTAAGGTGATCACACAGGGCTATTATTACCATATGGTAAAGGTAATTTACCTATAAGTGGGATTATCATTTTTTTATAGAGGGATATACTTATCCCATATTCAGAAGCAAGCGTCTGGTTGAGCTGGTTTCACAGTGAGTAATAAAATGAGTCACATTATGACTCTTAGTACTCAATCTTATTGTTTTTAGGAGTTAAAATGACAGCACAAACACTCAAATCAAAAGCGGCCGTAGCTTGGGCAGTCGGTGAGCCACTTTCTATGGAAATCGTCGATGTAATGCCACCACAGAAAGGTGAAGTGCGCATTAAAATGATCGCAACCGGCGTATGCCATACCGATGCATTTACACTTTCTGGTGATGATCCTGAAGGGATTTTTCCTTGTATTTTAGGTCACGAGGGTGGCGGGATTGTCGAATCAATTGGCGAAGGCGTGACGAGCGTACAAGTCGGCGACCATGTTATTCCACTTTATACCCCTGAGTGTGGTGAGTGTAAGTTCTGTAAGTCAGGTAAAACCAACCTGTGTCAGAAAATTCGTGAAACACAAGGCAAAGGCTTAATGCCCGACGGTACTACGCGCTTTTCTAAAGATGGTAAAGATATCTTTCATTACATGGGCTGCTCAACGTTCTCTGAGTACACGGTACTGCCTGAGATTTCACTAGCGAAAGTCAACCCTGAAGCGCCTCTAGAAGAGGTCTGTTTATTAGGTTGTGGTGTGACCACAGGTATGGGCGCTGTGATGAATACGGCTAAAGTGGAAGAGGGCGCTACGGTTGCTATCTTCGGCATGGGGGGTATTGGCCTATCTGCTGTCATAGGTGCGACTATGGCAAAAGCGGCTCGTATTATCGTTATTGATATTAACGAGAGTAAATTTGAGCTTGCACGTAAGTTAGGTGCGACTGACTGCATTAACCCTAAAGACTATGACAAGCCAATTCAGGATGTCATTGTCGAGTTAACTGATGGTGGCGTCGACTATTCATTCGAGTGTATCGGTAACGTTAACGTGATGCGCTCGGCACTCGAGTGTTGTCATAAAGGCTGGGGGGAATCAGTGGTTATTGGTGTTGCCGGTGCTGGGCAAGAGATCTCTACCCGTCCATTCCAACTCGTGACTGGTCGTGTATGGAGAGGTTCTGCATTTGGTGGTGTTAAAGGCCGCTCTGAGCTTCCTGATTATGTTGAACGTTACTTGGCAGGTGAGTTTAAGTTAAGTGACTTTATCACTCATACCATGGGCCTTGAGCAAGTGAATGATGCATTCGACTTAATGCATGAAGGTAAGAGCATTCGTACCGTGATCCATTTCGATAAATAGTATTTCGATAAATAGTATTTTGATAAGTCGTCACTTTCACAATATAGTCGTTTAGATAGATGAGCTCGAAGCGGTTAATACTGCTTCGGCCATAGATTAATCAATAGTCCTACAGCTGCAAAATTCTTGTTAATCAGCTGGTCACAGGAATCGAGCAGCAGTAATAAGGATGGAACATGACAGTAGAAAATCTCAGTAGTAATAAAAGTTTTGGTGGTTGGCACAAGCAGTATAGCCATCAGTCTCAGAGTCTTAATTGTGCGATGAGGTTTGCTATTTACTTGCCGCCGCAGGCATCAAGGGGTCAGAAAGTACCGGTACTTTACTGGTTATCAGGTTTGACTTGTAGTGATGAAAACTTTATGCAAAAAGCAGGCGCACAGCGTCTCGCTGCTGAACTCGGTATTGCTATCGTTGCGCCAGATACTAGCCCTAGAGGCAGTGATGTGGCCGATGATGAGGGTTATGACTTAGGCCAAGGTGCCGGTTTCTATGTTAATGCGACCCAAGCGCCCTGGAACAAGCATTACCAGATGTATGACTACATAGTTAATGAGCTACCAAGATTAATCGAGTCCATGTTTCCGGTAACAGATAAACGCGCAATAGCAGGTCATTCGATGGGGGGCCATGGGGCATTAGTGATAGCCCTGCGTAATAGTGAGGCTTACCAGTCGGTATCGGCATTTAGTCCGATAAGCAACCCGATAAATTGTCCATGGGGACAAAAAGCTTTAACGGCCTATTTAGGGCGAGACAGTGCCACTTGGTCTGAATATGATGCCAGCGTGTTGATGCGTAATGCAAAAGTGTCAAATGGCGGAACATTGGTTCCTGCAATGGTTAGCCAAGGTGAAGCGGACAACTTTTTAGCTGAGCAGCTAAAACCTGAAGTGTTACAAGCAGCGGCTAAGGTTAGTGGCTATCCCTTAGTGCTTGAGACTCATGAAGGCTATGATCATAGCTACTATTTTATTGCTAGCTTCATAGAGCAGCATTTGAAGTTTCATGCTGAACATTTAAGATAATTTAGCCTTTGAGCTTAGCCTTTGAGCTTAGCCTTTGAGCTAATCCATAAATTTATGAATGCCATTAACGTCATGTTAATGGCATTTTTGTTTATATAGCGAACAAAAGTATCCTGTAACTCTCATTTCTATTGGATACTGTTTTTATATACAGTATAGTGGTGTAAGAAGACTAATTTTAAGAAAAGTGTTTAGAAAAGCATTTATAAAAGTGTTTAGAAGAATGTTTATAAGAGTGCTTTGGCAATGGTTTTGACATTGATTTGGACATTGATTTTTAAAAACTGCTTTGGAAACTAATTTGCGAAAAATCATTCATATCGATATGGACTGCTATTTTGCCGCTGTGGAGATGCGAGATTTTCCTGAGTTAAGGGGCAAGCCCATTGCTGTGGGAGGAAGGAGCGATCGTCGCGGGGTGATAAGCACATGTAATTATGAAGCGCGCGCTTTTGGTGTGCGTTCGGCGATGGCCTCGGGCTATGCATTGAAGCTGTGTCCCGATCTTATTTTAGTGCCTGGCCGCATGTCGGTTTACAAAGAGGTCTCTGTCCAAATTCGTGACGTTTTTTCTCGCTATACGGATCTGATTGAACCGCTCTCACTCGATGAAGCTTATCTTGATGTCACTGATTGTAGTCAATGTCAGGGCTCTGCAACCTTAATAGCAGAAGCAATTAGACAGGAGATCTTCGAGGTAACCGGTCTTACCGCCTCTGCCGGCATAGCCCCAGTAAAGTTTCTGGCTAAGGTCGCCTCAGATTTAAACAAGCCTAATGGTCAATATGTGATCACCCCGGATATGATCTCTCCCTTTGTGAAAACGTTACCGCTGAGCAAGATCCCTGGAGTGGGTAAGGTGACGGGCAAGAAACTTGAAGATATTGGACTGACAACATGTGGCGAGCTACAGACTTATCCTAAGGCTGAGCTTATTGAACGATTTGGGAAATTTGGTACTGTATTGATAGAAAGAGCACAAGGCATCGATGAGCGGGAGATATCTCCCCATAGAGAGCGTAAATCTGTTGGTGTAGAGACCACCTTAGCGAAAGACATTTATCGTTTAGATCAGTGTCACTCAGTGATGCCTCAGCTTATTCAGGAGTTAGGCGCCAGAGTCAGTCGCAGTGCTAAAGATCGCACCATCAATAAGCAAGTGGTCAAATTAAAGTTTAATGACTTTAAGCAGACGACGATAGAGCATAGGTCTGATGAGATGTCGGTGAAACTATTTTATGATTTGTTGACTCAAGCTCTTGAACGACAGCAGGGTCGAGGAATACGCTTATTGGGTGTATCGGTTGGTTTAGCGAGTCAGACTGAAGTAAAGAAAAATGAAGAAAATCAGGTGAACGAGTCTCAGATGGACTTAGGATTTTAAAATAAGGGATTTTAAGAAGTAACTAGGTGCTAGGTTCGAGTAGCTAGGGCCATGGAAGGAGGTTCGAATTCCTAGATACTAGCACCTAGGAACTCGACACCTTATTTAGCTTTTCTCTGGAATACGCTCGAGAACGGCTAATAATAGCTTGTAGTACTGATCGACGGTTTCAATTAATACTTTCTCGTCTGGACTGTGGGGATAACGAATGGTTGGGCCAATCGATACCATGTCCATTTCAGGGTAAGGCTTCTTAAATAAACCACACTCAAGACCTGCATGAATAACCATAACCACTGGCTTTTTATTGTAGATGCTGTCATAAGTTTCACGCACAAGCGCCATAACCGCTGAACTGCTGTCTGGCTTCCATCCTGGATATGCACCACTAAACTCAACTTCAGCACCGGCTAAGTTGCTCAGTGAAGTTAAAACGCTTTCAATTTCTTGACGACCGGAATCGATGAGAGAGCGAATTAAACAGAGTACTTCAACACTCTCGGCTTCAGTACTAATCACACCCACGTTCAATGAGGTCTCTGTCACGCCTTCAACTTCATCACTCATGCGGATAACCCCATTAGGGCAAGCATTGAGTAGATCAATAAGCATATTTTGAGCATCTTCGCTCATTACCTGAGTCGCGGCAGGTACTTCAGCAAATTCAAGTAACATGTCAGGGTCGGCAATGGCGAGCTCTTCTCTCACTAGCGCTTGGTATTCTTTTGTCAGAGTTTCAAGTTTAGCGATATTCTCAGATGGCAGCATAAAGCTTACTGAGGCTTCACGTGGAATGGCATTGCGTAGGGAGCCGCCAGTGAAGTTGGTGAGTTCTAGTGCTAACTCATCGGCATAGTTAAATAGGAAGCGAGCCAAAAGCTTGTTGGCATTACCACGACCTAAGTGAATGTTGACACCCGAGTGTCCACCTTTGAGGCCTGAAAGGGTCAAAGTGAAGGTTGAATTGGATGGTTCAGGAGCCTGCCAAACCATAGGCACACTAATTTGGCCATCAACACCGCCTGCGCAGCCCATATAGATCTCACCTTCTTGCTCTGAATCGGTGTTGATCAAAATGTCAGCGTCTAGATAACCAGCTTCAAGGCCAAATGCGCCTGTCATACCCGCTTCTTCGTCTATAGTGAGGAGTACTTCCAAGGGGCCGTGAGGAATGTTGTCTGAGCCAAGCACTGCTAAAGCCGACGCCATACCAATACCATTGTCAGCACCTAGAGTTGTTCCTGTTGCCTTAACCCATTCACCATCTATAAAAGGGATGATTGGATCTTTCTCAAAGTCATGTTCCGTATCGGCGTTCTTTTGCGGCACCATATCAATATGAGCCTGAAGCGCAACGATTTTACGGTTTTCCATACCTGGGGTCGCTGGCTTTTTGATAATGAGGTTACCCACTTTATCTTCAACGAGATCGAGCTGCTTGTCTTTGGCCCACGCTTGAATGTGCGCGCTCAGTGCTTGTTCATGCTTAGATGGATGCGGGATCGCGCAGATCTGTTCGAACCATTGCCATAGGGCTTGAGGTTGTAATTGGCTTAATGCTGTCACTGATAACTCCCCGTAAAATTACGACTTTGAGGCTAAATTTGACGACATTCTATCACAGCTAAATGGCAAGTTTGGCTTACAGAACCTTGTTGGGGGTAAAGGGTGTCATACAAAGTTTCCATCAAAAGGGGATAAGCACTTGGCATAAACATCACTTAGGTGAATAATGCTAGCCAATAAATCTGATAATTATAATTACTATCGTTCTAAACCTACTGATTTTATAGACTTTATATCAGTGTGTTTCAGAATGAAATGACACGAATTCACAAGCAAAAGGATGGTTTATGGCTCAGGTTAATTTTATTGATGTACTCGATGATAATGCAATCTTCGAAGGCAGTGGCTGGGATGCTCTTGTTATCGTTACTACAGATCTTGCTCAGACTGGTTTTGATGAGGTGACATTATTGGCCGATCACGGGGCTAAAATTGATAAGCGAGTAGGCAAATCTCCAACGCTACTGTTTGCACCAGGATTAGCTGGGGGCCGTTTGATTATCTCCCCAGTAAAAAATAGTCAAGATGACTATGAGGATGTGCGTATCTTTGCCGATGCGGCACGAGCTGGAATTAACATCGCTAAAGACGCCGGTGCCAATCGTCCTTTGTTAATTGTCGCTAAAAACAATGACACTCGCTATGAGTTTGCCACTGAAGTAGCCGCTCTGGCTTGTGGTCAAGAGCTCTGGCAAGCATTGGAAAGGCGTGAAGCCAGTGGTGATACCCCAGCTTTCGAGGCGATAGGTCTATTTAACGCTTCAAACGCAAGTCAGAGTCTGAATGCGATTGAAACAGGCAGGAATTTGGCTAGAGATCTGTGTGGTACTGAACCTGAGCGTATGTCTGCTCCTGCGTTTGCCGATTATTGTATCGCCGCATATCAAGATTCAGGGCTAAATGTATCCGTTATTGAAGACAGGGATGTTTTAGAACGGGATTATCCGTTATTAAGCGCTGTGGGTCGTTCATCCTTTGCAGTTTCTCGACATCAGCCACGTGTTGTTAAGCTTGAATACGTGGGTGAAGGCGAGATAGCACATACTTATTTCTACGCGGGTAAAGGGGTTATCTATGATACTGGCGGAGCCGACATCAAAGTGGCTGGTGGTATGGCAGGTATGAGCCGAGATAAAGGTGGCGCCGCGGCCGTTGCAGGTCTGATGAAAACGCTATCTATGCTTAAACCTAAGGGTATTCGAGTTGTCGCTGAGCTGGGGTTAGTACGCAACAGTATTGGTAGCGAGGCATTCGTCACCGATGAGATCATCGTCAGTCATGCTGGTGTCCGTGTCAGAATAGGTAATACCGATGCAGAGGGGCGTCTAGTATTAGCTGACCTATTATCGCATTTACGTATAAAAGCAGAAAAAGCCGTCAAACCAGAGCTCTTTTCTGTAGCAACTTTAACAGGCCATGTGGTGCGTTGTTTCGGTGGTTATACCGCTACTGTTGAAAATGGTGTTGCGAGACAAGCTGGCGTCGCTGCCAGTATTGCTGAGCAGGCAAGTGCATGGGGCGAGCCTATCGAACAATCAGTACTTCGACGCGAAGATTACGCCAAGATTGTCGACCCGTCAGGAGCGGCAGATATACTTTCATCGAATAATGGACCTTCGTCTGTTACCGCACGTGGTCACCAGTATCCAGCCGCATTCCTACTGGAGGCTTCAGGTTTGAGTGCCCATGGTCTTAGGTCGGATAAGCCTATGCCCTTTACGCATGTTGATATCGCAGGCAGCGCTACCGAAGGCCATCCGCTTTATGGAGCGCCCACAGCTACACCGCTAGTTGGCTTATATAAGTACATGACTCTATAATTTAATGCCTCTAGTAAGTACATGATTAATAGGTAATAGGTAATAGGTAATAGGTAATAGGTAATAGGTAATAGGTAATAGGTAATAGGTAATAGGTAATAGGTAATAGATAAGAGTTAATGGGTATCTATTATCTGTTAAGGCACGTGGTCACCAGTATCCAGCCGCATTTTTACTGGAGGCTTCAGGTTTGAGTGCATACGGTCTTAGGTCGGATAAGCCTATGCCCTAATTCGAGAAACAGTCATCTTGATATCGCAGGCAGCGCTACCGAAGGCCATCCGCATTATGGAGCGCCCACAACCACACCATTAGTGGGTTGTGGGCGCTCCATTCATTCAAAGGCTTATATGATTACCATCTAATAAGTTAGTTTTTTATACGTAAATCACGTGATTTCGTTGTAAAGTTACGCATATTGCATTCGTAAAGTGGCAATAGTTAATGTTTATTAATCTAGATCAAATAATACTTGTAATAAAACTACATTTAACTATAATGACTGCATTGATTAGGCAAACAGCCTCTTTCAATAAAGTCTATCCAGGAAGGATAATTCTCCAAGGAATCGAGCGACAAGTTGACTCTGCTTATGTTTGAGCTGATTGTTACAGTTAATACTATGATAAACAGCCTCAAAAACGCGAGTAATTTTATTACAACTTTTCTAGGAGTATTGACTATGTCTTATACAGGAATGCAGCACGTTTACTGGCAAACTACTTGGTTTTGTACCGAATCATTGCGTGGCGGGCTGTACCCAATGAGCTTTAAGGGCTAACCCTCCTTATTGTTTCATCTTCAAGGGCTGACTGCCCCTTCTATCGCTCAACGGTTTCCTTGGCTATTTATTAGCTGGTTTAACTTTAGAGTAATAGTAAGCTAGTTACCATCCATCAACCTTAATCCCTTTTGGGATATTTAGACTCAAGAGGTTTATTGGTAAGTAATTCAATTTATGTTGAATTATCTGATTGATAAACCTGTGTAACTGTTAGCGCGGAAACTCATTCCTTTTGGAACACTTGAAATTAGTCGTTGCCTGCTCATTGAGCGGGCTTTTTTTTGTCCCTAATTAGTTATCCCAAACAGACACTTCTATAAAAAATCATAATTTCTATATCGATAGTAATCTTAATGTAATTAAATTACGTAAATCGTCTGTTTTTTACTTGTTTTTGATAGGTTGAAAGTAATTATTGTAATTTAATTACATTGCGGGTATACTCTTTCTCGTTGGTTAGGCAATGACGCCTTCCACCTCTAAGTCTATCCAGGACGGATAACTCTCCAAGGAATCGAGCGACAAGTTGACTCTGAGGTAACACGCTTAGATAAGC
Organism: Shewanella eurypsychrophilus; assembly: GCF_007004545.3. Classification (NCBI taxonomy): domain Bacteria; kingdom Pseudomonadati; phylum Pseudomonadota; class Gammaproteobacteria; order Alteromonadales; family Shewanellaceae; genus Shewanella; species Shewanella eurypsychrophilus. The sequence continues at coordinate 1,405,056 of NZ_CP045503.2, forward strand.
GTTTTACACGTTTGACTAGAGTATTTATAACAACTTTGTTTAGGAGTATTAATTATGTCTTATACCGGAATGCAGCACGTTTATTGGCAGAACACTTGGTTTTGTACCGATGCTTTACGTGGCGGCTTGTACGCAATGACCTTTAAGGGCTAACCCTCCTTAATGGTTGATCTTGTTAAAGATCACAAGGGTTAACTGCCCCTTCTATTAGCTATTGTTAATAGCAAGCTAGTTACCATCTATCGACCCTTATCCCTTAGGGGATGTTTAGACTCAAGTCGTGTATTGATAAGCTCTGCAAAGTGAGTCGATACACCAGTGTAACTGTTAGCGCGGAAACTCTTTCCTTTAGGAACACTTGAATTAGTCTTTGCCTGCTCTTTGAGCAGGCTTTTTTTTATCCGGAATTCAATAAAAACAGTATCCTTGTTAGCCGACAGTACAGGCTTAACATCGCTAGCCTCTCCAATACAAACCCCCTATAATCTGCCCAAACGTCAATGAAACTTGGCACTTATCTGTTCTGTGCTGCTTACCTACATGTAGCCCCTATACATAATTATGATAGGTATAGATCGTTCCAATACGAAAAAAATTAAGGAACTGAGGTTCATGTTAGAAAAGTTATTCAAGCTTAAAGAGAATCAGACGACATTGAAGCAAGAAGTTGTTGCCGGGTTAACGACGTTTCTGACGATGGCATATATTATTTTTGTTAACCCAATGATGCTGGCCGATGCTGGCATGGATCATGGCGCGGTATTTGTAGCAACCTGTCTAGCGGCGGCTATTGGCTGTTTTATCATGGGGATAGTGGCCAATTATCCGATTGCACTAGCACCCGGGATGGGGCTTAACGCATTTTTTACCTACACGGTTGTCGGTGAGATGGGTTATAGCTGGGAGACTGCATTAGGCGCTGTTTTCTTGTCTGGGATCTGTTTTTTGGTGCTTTCATTGGTGAGAATTCGAGAATGGATTGTTAACAGTATTCCCATGTCTCTGCGGTTTGGCATTGCAGCTGGTATAGGTTTATTTCTTGCTTTGATTGGCTTAAAGAGTGCTGGTATTGTCGTTGCGAGTCCTGCCACCTTAGTCACTATGGGGGATATTACCGCATTTCCTGCAGTCATGGCTGCATTAGGCTTTTTTCTTATCATTGCTATGGTTCAGCGTGGCATGAAATCTGCGGTAGTGGTGAGCATCATTGCAGTGACCATTCTTGGTCTATTATTTGGCGATGTTCAATATCAAGGTGTGGTATCGCTTCCTCCTTCAATTATGCCAACGTTTATGCAGATGGATCTCTCAAGCGTGCTAGAGATCAGTATGTTGTCGGTGGTATTTGCCTTCTTGTTTGTTGATCTGTTTGATACCTCCGGCACTTTAGTCGCCGTGGCACAGCGTGGTGGCTTTTTGGATGATAAAGGCCGTCTGCCAAGATTAAATCGTGCATTAACAGCCGATAGTACCGCAACCATTGCAGGAGCCATGTTAGGTACGTCGACGACGACCAGCTATATTGAGTCGACTGCAGGGGTAAGTGCTGGTGGGCGTACGGGCTTGACCGCTGTTGTTGTTGGTTTGCTTTTCTTACTGTCACTGTTTATCTCACCGCTAGCGGGTATGGTACCGGCTTATGCGACTGCGGGAACACTTTTTTATGTGGCCATTCTGATGATGTCAGGTCTGGTGCATGTGGAGTGGGAAGATTTGACTGAAGCTGCACCTGTGGTTGTGGTGTGTATCTTGATGCCGCTAACATTTTCTATTGCTACGGGGATCGCAATGGGCTTTATCTCTTATGCAGTGATCAAGTTGATGAGTGGGCGATATAAAGATTTGAGTGTCGGTGTTGTGGTGTTGGCCGCGTTGTTTATCGCCAAGTTTATTTATGGTTAGTTAGGTGAATATTGAATACCATAATCTAGAGTGCGTTGAGGGTCATACTGTGTATGGCCTTTTATTTTGGCTTTTATTCATAATTTGATGATTTTAGCGCTTCTTTTTGCCTGCTGACTACCATTTACTCTCAGGATTGGGTATAACGCTAAGTTCGGCTCTGTTTTATATAATGACAATGAATTTAAGTGAGATTGGTTACCGCCGCGTAGTGGTAAAATTGGGAACGAGTGTACTGACTTCTGGTAGTAAACAACTGGATAAAGCACACATGGTTGAGTTAGCAAGACAGATGGCAGCGCTGATGAAAGCGGGCGTTGAAGTTGTTTTGTGTACATCGGGAGCAATCGCAGCGGGTCGCGAGCATCTAGGTTACCCCGAACTCCCCGACACTGTAGCCAATAAACAGTTGCTAGCAGCAGTGGGTCAGAGCCAGTTAATTTTAGCCTGGTCACAACTCTTCAGTATCTACGGTTTACATGTCGGCCAACTCTTGCTGACTCGCGCCGACCTTCATGACCGTGAGCGTTATCTCAATGCAAGAGACTCACTTAACGCACTGCTTGCTCACGGAATTATCCCTATCATTAATGAGAATGATGCAGTGGCAACCAATGAGATTAAGGTTGGTGACAATGATAACCTTTCTGCTCGTGCAGCGCTTTTGTGTGATGCTGACTTACTGATATTACTGACCGATCAGCAAGGTTTATTCGATGCTGATCCACGCTCCAATCCCGATGCAAAACTAATTAAACAAGTGGTTAATATTGATGATAGTTTACGGCTTTTAGCGGGTGGTGCAGTCTCTGGTTTGGGGACTGGCGGCATGGCGACAAAACTTGAAGCCGCCGATATTGCCCGTAGAGCGGGCGTTGAGGTGGTAATTGCATCAGGTCATCATCCACAGGTGATACAGAAGTCAGTTTGTAAAGAGCCTGTAGGGACACATTTTACAGCTTTAGAAAATCCTTTAGAGAGTCGCAAACAGTGGATTTTAGCGGGCCAAGCGACGAAAGGTAAACTTATGCTCGATAACGGTGCAGTAACGGCTGTAACCCAAAAAGGACGTAGCTTACTTTCTAAAGGCATTATTCAAGTGCTGGGAGAATTTGACCGCGGGGCGACCTTGCAGCTAATCGGCCGAGACGGTAAAGAATATGCCCGAGGCATGAGCCGTTATAGTGCTAAAGATCTGATTAAAATCGCAGGTGAGCATTCAGATAATATTGAATCCCTGCTTGGGTATGACTATGGTGACGCTGTCGTTCACCGTAATGATATGGTCGTACTTTAAAAGGAACAGAATTAGGTCCTAGATGCTAGGTCCTTTTAACATTTAGGGTGATGAGACGTGATTGAGAATAACCAAGTGTACCTTCAAGCATTAGGAAAACAGGCTAAGCAGGCGAGCTACTCTTTAGCCTGTTTGAATGGCTCACAGAAGCAAGGGTTACTGAAAGCCATTGCTGTTAGCTTAACAGAGCAGAGTGAGCTTATTATTGCTGCCAATGCTAAAGATGTTATCGCGGCGAAAGCTAATGGCCTTAATGATGCGATGATAGATCGTCTGTTACTCGATGAGGTTCGTCTTAAGGCGGTGATCGGCGATATCGATAATGTGATAAACCTGACCGATCCTGTCGGCACAGAGTTAGAGAGCCAACTCTTAGATAATGGATTACGCTTATCTCGTCGACGTGTACCTCTTGGTGTGATTGGTGTTATCTATGAAGCACGTCCCAATGTCACCGTTGATATTGCGGTATTAGCGCTTAAAACCGGTAATGCAGTGATACTGCGTGGCGGTAAAGAGACGCTGCAGTCAAATCTGGCTTTGAGCGAAGCCATTCGCTCGGCAATCACCTCTCAAGGTTTACCTGCAGATTGTGTGCAGCTAATCCAAAGCCCTGATCGCAGTTTAGTATCGGGTTTACTTAAGCTTGATAACTATGTCGATATGATCGTGCCACGTGGTGGACCAAACTTACAGCGTTTGTGCGCCGAGCAGGCGACTATCCCGGTTATATTAGGCGGTATTGGGATCTGTCATCTTTATGCAGACAAAGATGCAAACATAGAAAAATCATTGGATGTGATTGCCAATGCCAAAGTACAGCGCCCAACTGTGTGTAATGCGCTCGATACGACATTAGTTCATCAAGATATCGCTGAAGTGATGCTCCCTAAGCTGTACCAGAAGCTTGCCGCGCTGGGTGTGAGTTTTTATGCCTGTGATAGAGCCGAAGCGATAGCGAAAAAGCTGGGTGTTACGGTCGAAACCGCCACTGAAGACACCTATGCACAAGAGTGGCTGTCGCTGACCTTGGGCATAAAAGTGGTTGATGATATAGAGGGGGCAATAAGCCATATAAGAACTTATTCCAGTGGACATTCGGAAGGGATCTTAACTGACAATATTCATGCATCGGCGCACTTTATTAATCAAGTGGACTCGGCTGCTGTTTATGTTAATGCCAGTACTCGATTTACCGATGGCGGCCAGTTCGGTCTCGGTGCCGAGGTGGCGGTAAGTACCCAGAAATTGCATGCTCGTGGCCCTATGGGGCTAGAAGCGCTGACCACTTATAAGTGGATTGGTGTTGGGGAATATACCCCCAGGAGCTGATAGCTTCGAATGAAGTCTAAACTCCATATGAGTTAATCGCCTCCAGCGGGTTTGTGCATTCTTTACTTTGAGAAGGTTCTGCGAGACGCATCTACACGGGACTATTCACAAGCAGATTCTCTTTCCGAATTTATCTTCAGATAAAAATGTTGAATGTAGCCAATTGCATAATTGGCTACGATCCTCATTTTGTTGCTAACTTAGCTTTTTAATCATTTCTGCTGCTGAGGCCATGGCTTCTTGTACTGGGCGTGCAGGGGAAATTTTGGTGGACTTAAATATTCCTGGGCAGGCGATACGCCATGAGTTGATGACATTGGAAATACTCTCTACATCACTCGCTTCTACTATGGTTACTCCCCATAGATCTGGTGTTGCATCAAATCTGATTACTTCTACGTTTTGAGGTGGGAATAGCTCGGCTGCGGCTAGCTTTTCAGCTGCCTGTAACCTAGTCATTGCGTCAGTCTCTTCATTTAATTCCCAATAGATAAGAAATAACATCTTGAATCCTCCATTAAGGATCTGCTGGTTGATGAACTATGAAAGATAATTATAGTTGGAGTTAGCTGTAATGGAGCATGAGAACATATTTGTATAGCTGGCAGATATTGGGTAGAAAGGATATGTCCAATACCCATTCATAAGCGACCTTATCCGTGCCTTCGGGAGTTTTGTGCGTATTGTTGCTGGATATCTTGAGGGCTTATCAATCAAAACAGCAGATTGCCATTATCGCGCTATAATTTTGCCACTATTGAACGCTATATTAGGGGACCCTTTACCGATAAGATCTTGTTATGTATAAATGCTTGAGCTTGATAGCTTCAACGTACCATTTTTTTCTTTCCGCGACTCGTACATTCTTTATTCCTACATCTATCCTGCTATTTATAATGAGTATCAGTTCAAGTCATGCTATTGAGCTAAAGGGGGCGAATCAAACCGATTGGTCCTCTGAGGTGATTGATATTGAAATGGTGTCATCGACACTATATTTGGTGAGGTCTTATCAAGAAGTAAAGCTTAGCGCAGATAAGCCTGCGGTAAAGATGGGCGCAAACTCATTTATCTATATTGATAACAAAGATGCTTACCTTATCGATACCCCCTGGAATGTTTCTGACATGCCAGATCTGATGAACTGGCTGAAAATTAAAGGCTTAACACTAAGAGGGGCTCTGGTGACTCATTATCATGCAGATAGCGCAGCAGGCTTAGGGTATTTAGATAAAAAAGGCGTAGTTACCTATGCATCGGAGCTGACCAATACTCTACTCGAACAAGATAAAAAACCAACGTCGAATCATACGTTTTTGGGCAATAATTTCGAGCTACTAAAAGGCAAGGTTGAGGCATTTTTTCCAGGCTCAGGCCACAGCATGGATAATTTGGTTGTCTGGTTACCAGATGAACAAATACTTATCGGTGGCTGCTTCTTGAAGTCAAATAAAACGAGTCACCTAGGTTGGACTGGTGATGCTGACTTAGGCAACTGGTACCACGCTGCCAGTAAAGTAAAAACTAAGTATGCCGATGTGAAGCTAGTATTCCCTGGCCACGGAAATGGGGTAGAGGGCGCTAAGATAATTGAGCATACCATGTCTCTCACAAGGGGAACGGCTAGCATGATGTGAATGCAGAACGCTAGATTTTATCGGCTTTCGACTCTATTGCGGCCATTGCTTTTGGCTTGATACAGTGAGTTATCTATGCGCTGAAATAGATCTTCTATCGAGTCATTATCTGTGCATTCGGTTACTCCAAAACTACAGGTAATATACAGATTAGGTGCTATCTCAAATTGGCTGATTATCTTTCTGAGTTTATCGGTCGCAATGAGTGCTTTTTTTATTGCTAGTTCTGGAAATATCAAGACAAACTCTTCACCTCCCCATCGAGCAAAAAAGTCTAACTCTCTGATATTATCGGATATCAGCTTGCACAATTTCTGCAGGATAACGTCGCCTATCTGATGGCCGTAGGTGTCGTTGACATTTTTGAATAGATCTATGTCAAAAATGGCTAAAGATAGAGGATGGTTGTACCTTCTTGAACGTAACAGCTCTTTGCTTAGCTCTTTTTCAAAGCTTCTTCGGTTAGCGATAGAGGTGAGTGGGTCAATATTGGAAAGAAGATCAACCTCTTTGATTTTCGTTTCAAGTTCTTGGTTCTTTTCTTGCAGTTTTTTCGCTTTTATCTTGGTTAAGTTTTCCAGTGACATATTACCTTGCTGTAAAAGTTTATTGAGTTTCTTGACCTCATCTTCTGCTAGCTTTTTGTCATGAATATTGTGGTGTGCGCCTATCATCCTCGCCACTGTACCATCGGTTTTATACGCCAAGATCTTGGCTCGATCGACAATCCATAGGTAGCTGCCATCAGATTTCTTACAGCGATATTCGATAAGGTATTGAGGAGATTGTCCACTGATGTATTGTTCAAAGTGTGCCATGACTCTTTTATAGTCATCGGGATGAATGATATTTTCCCAAGTAAAAACGTTCTCTTGAAATACTCCTATTTCATGGCCCAGCATGCGATACCATCCTGGGCTTCTTGTGACATGACCCGTTTCACCGTTCCAGTCCCATGTCCCCTCTACGATTAAATCGAGGATAGCGTTTAGAGTTGTGTCTGACTCTGTAACTCTTTTATGCCTGTAGGTTTCATTCATGTAATGCTTATATATTGATTTTGTTTTGTTTTATTTAATATAGTTGAGTTTGGGCAGCTAAAACAAATTAATATTGTAGTTTGTCATTTGTTCTCTGTGTCGATGTCAATTTTTGTATCACTTCGTGCCAACTCGTTCGAGGTATTCAGCTGGAGGACATCAATTTCGATTCGCGGCAGATAGTTTTGAATTTTTACTCTATTAATGAATTTAGAAATGGATTAGGTTAGTAATGAATGTGACGAGTGTCACGTTTAGTGTTTGTTAGCGGCTAGGTCCTAGAGTTTGAAGCCTAGAGTCGCGTCAGATATCTGAAACGTTTAATCACAATCGCTATGACTAATTTAAGCCCCCCTTGGAGAAGAGCTGATGAAATCCGCCGAAGAGCAGTTATCGACCTATAAAAGTGTCCACCTGAATCCGAAGAATATCAGGACTCATTTTGTTGGGGTGCCCTTGATCATCTGGTCAATATTCTTACTGCTAAATCTTATCCCTATTAATTTCTTCGCTTGGGATGATCCTGCGATTAGCATCAATGTGGCGACGGCCTTTGCTATTGGCGTTCTTATCTATTATTTCAAGCTGCACGCGCAGCTGGCGATTGGCTTAGCCCTGTTTATCGTGCCAGTGCTCTATACTTCTCATTTAGTTGCCCAGGTGCAAGGTGCGTTGTGGATTGCTATCGGTGTGTTTGTTGTTGGTTGGGTGTTCCAGCTTATTGGACATAAATACGAGAAGGCCAAGCCTGCGTTTGTCGATGATCTGAATCAGTTATTAATTGGACCTTTCTTTCTAATGGCTGAACTTTACTTTATGTTTGGTTGGGAAAAATCGCTCGAAGAGGAGATCACACCGTTGGCTATTACTAAACGCCGTGAACTCGAAGCTGCAAGAAAGCTAGCGAGTTGATAATCTTTGATTTTATACCGACTGGTATTAGATACAAAGAGGCGCATTCACGCCTCTTTAGTGAGTGCTCTAGTTAGCTGCTATCGGGCAGCCTTTTCAGGTTCCATATAATGCAGCGGCATGATACGAACGGTTTTGATCATGTTCTCAGCCACATCGACGACTTCGATGGGATAGCCTGAAATACGCATACTGGTATAGCGGGGGGGGATATCTTCTAGGTACTCGACAATAAGACCGTTGAGTGTCTTAGGTCCGTCGGTGGGGAAGTCCCACTTCATCTCTTTATTCAACTCTCGAATATTGATGCAAGCTTCGATAAGAAAACTGCCATCTGGCTGTTGGTTTATCTCTTCACTCGGTGTTGGTTCTGGAGAGGTTGTAAAGTCGCCAACTATCTCCTCGAGTATATCCTCTAAGGTCACTAACCCCTGTATATCACCATATTCATCGACGACCAGGCCTGTACGCTCTTTATTTTGTTGAAAGTTACTCAACTGCACATTAAGCGGTGTGCCTTCGGGAACAAAGTAGAGTTCTTTTACTGCACGCAGCAAGGATGATTTACTGAATTGATTTTTCGATTGCAATCGCAGTGCATCACGTAAGTGCACAAAACCTACCGCGTCATCAATATTATCGCGGTACAGCAGCACGCGAGTGTGTGGACTGTGGATCACTTGCTTGGTGATACTTTTAAAATCGTCATTGATATTAATGGCAAACAGTTCAGAGCGCGGGATCATAATATCTTCGACCGTGACCTTCTCCAGATCCATAATCGATAACAGCATTTCCTGGTGACGTCTTGGGATCAGCGCGCCAGCTTCATGAACCACGGTTCTGAGCTCCTCTTGGCTGAGGGCATCAGAAGTTCGCACCGAGCGGATCCCTAACAGATGCAGAAAACCAGAGGTGATGAAATTGACCGCTTTTACTAATGGGCTAAGGATCAGCAGTAGCCACTTTAGAAGAAAGCTAGAAGGAAAAGCAATCCGTTCTGGATGCAAGGCGGCGATGGTCTTAGGTGTGACCTCGGCAAAGACTAATACCACTAAGGTCAACACGCCGGTAGCAATGGCGACACCGAGATCACCAAAGAGGCGTATACCGATAATTGTCGCGATGGCTGAAGCCAAAATATTAACCAGATTATTGCCGATAAGAATAAGGCCAATGAGTCTATCTGGGCGCTCTAGCATTTTCATGGCGCGTAGGGCTCCCTTGTGTCCCTTAGAAGCAAGATGCTTTAAGCGGTATCGATTTAGGGACATCATGGCGGTTTCTGAGCCTGAAAAATAGGCAGAAATGATCAGAAGAACAACAAGAATAATTAATAGTGTGCTGGTCGATATGGCGTCCAAAAAGGCGCTCCATTGGGTTTAAAATGTAATTAAGTAAATGTTTTAATTCGATAACCAACTATTTTGGCCAGCCATTTATCGATTTCATCACATTAACCGTTTGGGTTAAAGGCTAGTAATTACAGTGAATTGACTAGGGTGTCAAGCTTGAGCTGCCGATAACAAAACAGCCAATATAGGTTGCAACCCACATTGGCTGGTTAGTCTAGCTATTTAAACTGAGCTCGCTTAAGTTAATATTAACTCTTTAACTATTCTGGCACCAAAATAAGCTAAAGAAAGTAAGCTAGCACCAGTTAAGGTATAAAGCACAGCAGTTCTTATCTTACACCCCACCCAATATTGCTGAGCCAGCATAGCAATATAAGTAAACCACGCCAATATAGAGAGTATCGCTTTATGACCTTTGCCCTCTTCGAACATATCATCTAAGAAAATGAACCCTGTTGCCAATGCTAGGCTTAATAAAATCACGCCAACGATGACGAGGTGATAGAGCTGCTTTTCAACGGTCATCAGTGGTGGCATGGCCGGGCTCAACATCATTTTTTTGCTCTTCAAGCGATTTTGAATGATAGCCAGCTGAATCGCATAGAGAGCTGCAATCATTAGCGCACTGTATGCCATGAGTGAAAGCACAACATGAACCAAGATGTCTGGGTGGATCTCGAAGTGGGTAATATACTCTGGTGGTACTAGCCATAATAAGGCGACCGAAATCACTGAGCAGGCATAGACGACAGGTACAACAACGATCATTTTGAGCCTGAATAACAAAATAGTAAAACTAAAGGTGATGATCCAATTCACCATTGAGATGACATTGGTCAGACTAAAGTTTTGCCCATCTGTTGTCATTATTGCCTGAGAAAGTGCAGCAGCATGTAGCACAACACCAATTGCTGCAAATCCAGCGACTAGACGGCGATTAGGGCCTTCTGAATGAAAAAGGCGGCCAGCGACTAGCACTAAGGCTATGCAGTAGAAGAACATGGCTGAAGCGGAAAATATAACCATTAAGTATTAACCTATCGTTTTGTTTGCTACGGGACTGCGAAACTCACCATTAATAAGTGGGCGAGATGCAAGCGAAGGCTTCTTTTTAATCTTACTCCTAGAGTAACACGAGCGTAGGTGAGTTGTGCAGTAGATAGAGGTACAAAAATTAGTCCTTTCTGAGCGTTAGACCCAATTTTTACACTTTAATTTTGCTTGGAACAACATTCATAGCAGCATGATTGAGGATTGAGTTACACGGTGACTATTTTCGCTCAGGGAATAAGCCGTTCTGATGTACTTCTCAATTTGCAGTGGTTCAACGAGTTCAGAAACTAGCATCTTGAGTTGGCTTGGGTATATAATGCTGCCCAATAAATGTAAATTCTATCATGGTAATAACGCGATAATGTTTGAGAACTTAACGGACAGATTGTCACGCTCGCTGAAAAACATCAGTGGTCGTGGTCGCTTAACAGAAGATAATGTTAAGGAAACGCTTAGAGAAGTGCGTATGGCACTGCTTGAGGCCGATGTCGCTTTACCTGTTGTACGAGCCTTCGTCAACAGTGTAAAAGAGCGTGCAGTGGGTCAGGAAGTCTCTAAAAGTTTAAGTCCCGGTCAAGCATTTATTAAGATAGTTCAGAGTGAACTTGAAAATGCCATGGGCGAAGCCAATGAAGGGCTTGACCTTTCGGCTCAGCCGCCAGCCGTTATCATGATGGCGGGTTTGCAAGGTGCAGGTAAAACCACCAGTGTTGCTAAACTGGGTAAGTTTCTGCGCGAGCGAGAGAAAAAATCTGTTCTAGTTGTGAGCGCCGATGTTTATCGTCCTGCGGCGATTAAGCAGCTAGAAACCTTGGCTATCGAAGTCGATGTACAATTTTTCCCATCAGATGTTAGTCAAAAACCAGTCGATATCGTTAATGCGGCTATAGCACATGCCAAGCTTAAGTTTATCGATGTGGTGATAGTCGATACTGCAGGCCGTTTGCACGTCGATGAAAGCATGATGGATGAGATAAAGGCGCTGCACGCTGCGGCTAACCCTGTCGAAACCCTGTTTGTTGTTGACGCCATGACGGGTCAAGATGCGGCTAACACAGCAAAATCTTTCAATGAAGCTCTGCCTCTGACCGGTGTGGTGCTAACCAAGGTCGATGGTGATGCCCGAGGCGGTGCAGCATTATCTATCCGTCATATTACAGGTAAGCCAATTAAGTTCTTAGGTGTCGGTGAAAAGACCGACGCATTAGAAGCTTTCCATCCAGATCGTGTAGCATCACGTATTCTAGGTATGGGCGATGTACTGTCACTGATTGAAGAAGTAGAACGCGGCGTCGATAAAGACAAGGCGATGAAGCTCGCAGCTAAAGTGAAGAAGGGCGGCAGCTTCGACCTTGAAGATTTCCGTGAACAGCTGAGTCAAATGAAAAATATGGGCGGCATGATGGGCATGATTGAAAAATTGCCTGGTGTTGGCCAGTTGCCACCCGAAGCGTTAGCTCAAGTACAAAGTGGCAAAATGACGAATCAAATGGAAGCCATCATTAGCTCGATGACACCCGGTGAGCGTAAACGCCCAGATATCATTAAGGGGTCACGTAAGCGTAGAATTGCGGCGGGATCTGGAACGCAAATCCAAGATGTGAACCGTCTACTAAAGCAGTTCACTCAGATGCAGAAGATGATGAAGAAGATGTCAGCTAAAGGCGGCATGAAAAAGATGATGCGTGGCATGAGTGGTATGTTACCTCCTGGAATGAAGATGCCGGGTCGTTAGATTCAGATTAGCAGGTGTTTTAATGGTATGTCCCCATCAGAGATGATGATGTGTGTATGATCAGTAAGTGGCATGTAGCCTCCTGGAATGAAGATGCCGGGTCGCTAAATTGAGATTAGCAGGTGTTTTAATGGCATGTCACTATCAGAGATGATGATGTCTGTATGATCAGTAAGTGGCATGTTACCTCCTGGAATGAAGATGCCGGGTCGTTAGAGTAACTGTTTCAAACGTTTTATGGCTCATAGATGCTAATATTGTTGTCTATGGGCTTTTTATTTACTGTGACTATTTCGTTGCCAATGACGCATTGCAGTAGGAATTAGCTATAAAATTATTAGTAGTAATTTTGATTATATTGAATAGACTTTAATCACAATTGCTATATTTGGTTGCATTCGCTGGCGAGTAAGGTAAAATCGTCCGGCTTTCTATCTGGAACTTTCCGCGAACACGGGGTTCCAGTTTTTATTTTTGCTTCATTTAGAAGCGAATCATTAGAGGATAAAAGACGCATGGTTACCATTCGTTTAGCTCGTGGCGGCGCAAAAAAGCGTCCATTTTACAACATCGTAGTTGCTGATAGCCGTAATGCTCGTGACGGTCGTTTCATCGAACGTGTTGGTTTCTTCAACCCAATGGCTCGTGGCCAGGAAGAAACTCTACGTTTAGACCTAGCTCGTGTTGAGCACTGGGTTGCAACTGGTGCTGCTACATCTGATCGTGTAGCAAAGCTGATCAAAGACGCTCGTAAAGCTGCGGCTTAATTGCGTTAAGGTATAGATTGATGAGTAGTAAACAAGAACCTGTCGTACTGGGCAAATTAGGTTCCAGTCATGGCATTAAGGGTTGGTTGAAGATCACTACCTATACCGATTCTGTTGAAGGTATTTTTGACTATTCTCCTTGGTTGATTAAAGAGCAGGGTGAATGGCGCGAGGTTAAGGTGCTCCAGTGGCGTTTTCAGGGTAAAGCGGTAGTCGCTTGTCTTGAGGGTGTAGAAACACGGGAACACGCGCAGATGCTCACTAATTGTGAGATTGCGGTTGCTGCAGAACAGATGCAAACTTTGCCAGAAGACGAGTTCTACTGGCGAGATCTTATCGGTTGTGAAGTGATAAATACCAAAGGCTATAACATGGGCAAGGTTCAGGAGATCGTGGAAACAGGATCGAATGATGTATTGTTTGTTAAAGCTAATGCGAAAGATGGCTTCGGCAAAGCGGAACGTATGATCCCCTTTGTCACCGAGCAGTTCATCATTGAGGTGAACCTAACGGAAAAACAGATCACAGTGGATTGGGATCCGGACTTTTAAGTCGAGGTAGAACATATGCGGTTAGGGGTAGTAACCCTGTTTCCTGAGATGTTTCGCGCCGTAACAGACTTTGGAGTAACGGGTCGGGCCGTTAAAAATGGCCTGCTTGAGTTGCAAACGTGGAATCCTCGAGATTTCACCCATGATAAACATAAGACAGTGGATGACCGACCTTATGGCGGTGGCCCTGGCATGTTAATGATGGTGCAACCTTTACGCGAAGCTATTCATGCAGCAAAAGCTGCGACTGGCGACAGTGCGAAGGTGATTTACCTTTCTCCTCAAGGGCGCAAGCTGACACAGCAGGGCGTCGAAGAGTTAGCTAAATCCGACAGTTTGATTTTAGTGTGTGGACGGTACGAAGGTATCGATGAACGCATTATTCAAACTGAAGTGGATGAAGAGTGGTCAATAGGAGATTACGTGCTTTCGGGCGGTGAACTTCCTGCGATGGCTCTGATTGATTCAGTATCACGGCTTGTTCCTGGTGTACTAGGAAAAAAAGCTTCGGCAGAGCAGGATTCCTTCTCTGATGGATTATTGGATTGTCCCCACTATACTCGTCCTGAAACCTTGGATGGTCTAGATGTACCGGCAGTGTTGTTAAGTGGCAACCACGAACATATTAGACGCTGGCGTCTACAGCAAAGTCTCGGTAGAACTTTGTTAAGACGGCCAGATTTATTACAAAATCTAGCTCTGACTGACGAACAAACGAAGCTACTAAATGAGTTTGTTGAACAAACAAACCAAGGCGGATAGTTACGTGCAGTTATATCTAGTAATGGAGTTTATTCATGAATAACATCATTAAAATGCTCAACGAAGAGCAGATGAAGCAAGATGTACCAGAGTTTGGTGCAGGTGACACAGTAGTTGTTAAAGTACGAGTTGTAGAAGGCGGTAAAGAGCGTCTACAGTCGTTCGAAGGCGTTGTAATCGCTAAGCGTAACCGCGGCGTTCACTCTGCATTCACAGTACGTAAGATCTCTAATGGTGAAGGTGTTGAGCGTGCGTTCCAGACTCACAGCCCAATCATCTCTAGCATCGAAGTTAAGCGTCGCGGCCGTGTTCGTCGTGCTAAGCTTTACTATCTACGTGAGCGTTCAGGTAAGTCTGCACGTATCCGTGAGAAGCTAGCTACTAAGTAATTTAGTAGTACGCAGTAAGAAAAGATGCAGTGTTCGCACAATAACCCGCCTTATGGCGGGTTTTTGTGATCTAGAGGAAAAGAAAAGTTTTCGAGTACAAGACAAGGCTAAGAAAGTGTCGAGTTGCGAGTTAAAGATTAAGCTGAGAAAGCGATAAGTCTCGAGATAGAGCAGAGAAAGCCATAAGCAAATCAAAACCACAGGTCATTCCGGCGTGCTTGTGGCCGGAATCCAGCTTTTAGCTCAAAGATTCGAGGGAAGGTTACGAAAGTTGCGAGACTCGAGGCAAGTCAAAAGCAAAGAAGTGGATTTAGACTAGCTTCAATCCATGAAGTTATATTTTTGTGCCTCAAACCTCAAACCTCAAACTAGAAGATTATTTCATTAAGTATCAATTTGTTACCTCCGTTTAATTTCTCTTGAGCTGTATCTATAAATAGATATACATTTGACAGCGATGGGAATTCAAACAGTTAAAAGGAACTTATTTATGCCAGCCTACCTACCTAAGGTAAATACCTCATTTTCGATCTTTTTGTTAGCCGTTAGTTCATTGGCTCTTACAGCCTGTAGTAGTGATGATGTAATAGAGGAGCCTAGTGAGCTCGATACTATTTCATTCTCCTCACCTGCAATGCAGAGCTGTTTTGATTTCGCCCGAGAGCAGGGAGATTGGCTGACCATCGCGGATGTGAAGAGTTTAAATTGTAATGATGAGTTAATAGATTCGCTCGAGGGGATAGAACTGCTAACTCAACTTGAGACCTTAGATATCCTACACTCGGTGGCCACAGAGTTTGACCTTAGCCACAACAGTGAGTTGAAAAAACTAACTCTATGGTTTAACGAAAAACTGACGAATTTAGATTTAAGTAACAATGCTAAATTAGAATCAATTGACTTAGCTCACAATGGGATCCAATCACTAAATATTAGCCACCTAGCTGATTTGAAACAGGCATACCTATTTGATAACCCTGTGGAGCAGATTGACTTGCAGTATTCAAATGAAATTGTAGAACTCCACCTTGCTAAAGGGAAGCTAACATCACTTGATATCAGTGAGTTAACCAATTTAATTAACCTATTTGTTTATGATAATCAGCTAACCAATCTCGACATTAGTCAAAACCCTAATATTGAGATAGTTAATGTCAGTCAAAATAAGCTAACGAGTATTGAGTTGCAGTCTAATGTCTATTTACAAGTATTGATGGCCTCACAAAATCATCTTGAAACTATCGATTTGATGCAGAACGGTGAACTACAAACGGTTGATCTTCAAAATAACCCGTTAAGTAATGAAGCTTTATTATATTTGGATAATATCGACTGGATACCAAACCTACTCTATTAAAGTTATAAGGCACGAGACAAGGCTGAGAAAGTGTTGAGTTACTCGGTTCGAGGAAAAAACAGAGGACAAAAAAGAGGAGCCGCTTCCTAGTTTCCTAGCGTCTAAAACCTAGGAACTTTTCCTCTACCCCATCAATTTTTATTTAGTTTACAGATCTTGCTTGATCTTATTTTAAACCACAGGCATAGTTAGCTCTCAGGTGTAATGGTGTAGCAGTACGGCGATACGGGTTGTGTCGGAACCAATTAATAACGGATAGACCTCAGGTGGGTAGTATGCAGCAAGATACAATTAACAATGTTCATATCAGTTCAGAAAAAGTATTAGTGACTCCTCAGGAGTTGAAGCTTGAGCTACCTCTGTCTAAAGATGCTTACCATTACGTATTGAATGCACGTAAGACAGTCGCTGATATCGTTCATAAGCGTGATAACCGAGTGTTGATTGTCTGCGGTCCTTGCTCTATCCATGATATTAAATCTGCGAAGGAGTATGCGCTTAAGCTTAAGAAACTTCATGATGAGCTTAGTAGTGAATTTTACATCCTGATGCGTGTTTACTTTGAGAAGCCAAGAACGACAGTCGGCTGGAAAGGCATGATCAATGATCCTGATATGAATGAGTCATTCGATGTCGAGAAAGGCTTACGTCAAGCTCGTGAACTGATGATCTTCTTAGCAGAACTCGGCTTACCTGTGGCGACAGAAGCGTTAGACCCGATTAGCCCGCAATACTTGTCAGAGCTTGTCACTTGGTCTGCGATTGGTGCTCGTACTACTGAATCTCAAACTCACAGAGAGATGGCATCGGGTTTATCTATGCCTGTCGGCTTTAAGAATGGTACCGATGGCAAGCTCGCTGTTGCAATCAATGCGCTAGAATCTGCTGCCAGTAGCCACCGCTTTATGGGGATTAACCAGCAGGGGCAAGTTGCTCTGCTACAAACAGCGGGCAATCCTGATGGCCATGTCATTTTACGCGGTGGTAAAACACCAAACTATGATGCCGTTAGTGTGGCTGAATGTGAAAGGCAACTGCATGGTGCTGCACTCAATGCGCGTTTGATTGTCGATTGTAGTCATGGTAATTCATCGAAAGATCACCGTAAACAACCCGCCGTGTGCGAAGACGTATTTAATCAAATTAGTGAAGGTAATCAGTCAATCATTGGTGTTATGCTTGAGAGTCACCTCAAAGAGGGGAATCAAAGCAGCAACAAGCCTATGGCTGAACTCGAGTATGGTGTCTCCGTGACTGATGCGTGTATTGATTGGGAAGCTACTGAAGTACTATTGCGTGATGGCGCCGCAAGCTTATCGTTAGTACTTGCTAGCCGCTTTGAGATGCCTAAAGTGGTAAATGCCTAAAAGTCATGTTGCAGCCAAATACAATATGATTTGGCTGTTTATCGTATGCTTGTACTAAAAACAAACCAATTTCGCTTTCTTGATGGATAGATGATTAATGAATGAAAAGACTACGGCTGATCTAGAAAACCTAAGAGGTTTGATCGATGGTGTCGATCAGCAACTGCTGCACCTATTAAGAAAGCGCTTAGATCTGGTCGCTCAGGTTGGGGCGGTTAAGCATGGGGCAGGCTTGCCCATCTATGCTCCACAGCGTGAGGCTGCGATGTTGGCAAAGCGTCGCGGTGAAGCTGTGAGTATGAATGTATCGCCTCAATTGATTGAGGATATCTTACGGCGTTTAATGCGCGAGTCATACCTTAACGAGAAGGATGTTGGCTTTAAACAGGTTAATCCCGATCTCGGTCATGTGGTTATTGTTGGCGGTGAGGGGAAACTCGGTGGTCTATTTTCTCAGATGCTAACGCTTTCAGGCTATCAGGTGAAAGTGCTTGATAAAGATGATTGGGCACGTGCTGAAGAGATCTTTGATGGTGCAGGTTTAGTGATAGTGACGGTACCTATCTCGATCACCTGTAGCTTGATAAAGGATAAATTATCGAATTTATCAGCAGAGTGTATTTTGGCTGACTTAACCTCGGTTAAGAGTGAGCCGGTAAAGGCAATGCTTGAAGCACACCAAGGGCCTGTCGTCGGCCTTCATCCTATGTTTGGTCCAGATGTTGGCAGCCTTGCTAAACAAGTTGTTGTAGTCTGCCATGGCCGTGACAGTGAACAATATCAGTGGTTATTGGAGCAAATCCAGATCTGGGGTGCACGAATAGTTGAAGCCGAACCTGAGAGACATGATAAAGCCATGCAACTGGTTCAGGCGATGCGACATTTTTCCTCTTTTGTCTATGGATTAAACCTCTACAAAGAGGAAGCTGATATCGAATCATTGTTGCAATTTAGCTCACCTATTTATCGGTTAGAGCTCGCGATGGTGGGGCGTTTGTTTGCACAGAGTCCTGAGCTGTACGCCGATATTATTTTCGCGCAGAAAGAGAGCATGCAAGCAATCGGAGACTATTTAGACAATTACTCGCAAGCTTTGTCTCTGCTTCAAGCTGGGGACCGCAATGCTTTTGTGGATCAGTTTAAAGAGGTCGCACAGTGGTTTGGTGATTTTGCACCACAGTTTCAGCGTGAAAGCCGTGCCATGTTGCAGTCAGTTAATGACATGAAGACTGACTAGATTAATTTATACGTCTTAAACGGTAGCTTTGCTGCCGTTTTTTTACACATATCGTACTCAGTTATCATTTTTCTGCGCTAACATACTTTAAAATTATCAGCTTCCGCCTCCGAGTCATTTACATTAATCACTACTTTTCCCCTCGGTTTATTAGTGAATTAGGAAGTTGATCTATCTCATAGTTTTCATCATTAAAATTAATATTGCTTCGAAGCTGACACTAATCGATTTATAATCGCCCTATAACATGCAAATAAAAAGCATGATTAAAAATAGGAGCAGTCGTAATGTTTTGTATTCAGTGTGAGCAAACAATTAGAACCCCAGCAGGAAATGGTTGTAGCTATTCTCAGGGAATGTGCGGCAAGCTTGCCGAAACTTCCGATCTACAAGATCTACTTATTTATGTACTTCAAGGCGTATCTGCATACGCAGTAAAGGCGCGTGAGTTCGATATTATCGATCATGAAATTGACACCTATGTGCCAAAAGCCTTCTTTGCGACCTTGACCAACGTTAACTTCGATGATGCTAGACTCGTCGAGTATATTGAGCAAGCTAACGTTTACCGTAGCCGCTTGCAAGCTGCCTATGAGAGTGCTTGTGCTGCTAAAGGTGTTACACCTGCTGAGTTGAGTGCTCCTGCACAATTAATTTTAGCCACTTCAAAGCCTGAGATGATCGCTCAAGCTCCATTGGCTGCTCCGAACCGTGGCGATGTTCACGAAGATATTTTAGGTCTTCGCCTTTTATGTTTATACGGACTAAAAGGCGCGGCTGCTTATATGGAGCACGCACGCGTTCTTAACCAGACTAATGATGAAGTCGCAGGCCAGTTCCATGAAATTATGGCTTTCCTTGGTGAAGATTCAGTGGATGCTGATAAGCTTTTCGCTACATCAATGGAAATTGGCCAGTTAAACTACAAAGTGATGGCAATGTTAGATGAAGGTGAGACAGAATCCTTCGGCCATCCAGAGCCAACTCAGGTAAATACCGTTGCGATAAAAGGTAAGGCAATCTTGGTCTCTGGCCATGATATGGTCGATCTTGAAATTATTCTTAAGCAAACTGAAGGTAAGGGCATCAATGTCTTTACTCACGGTGAGATGTTACCTGCATTGGCTTATCCAGAGCTTAAAAAATATCCACACTTAGTGGGTAACTATGGTAGTGCTTGGCAGAACCAACAGAAAGAGTTCGCTAACTTCCCTGGTGCGGTAGTGATGACCTCTAACTGTATTGTCGATCCGAATGTAGGCAACTACGCAGATCGTATCTTCACTCGTAGTATCGTTGGTTGGCCGGGAGTGACTCACTTAGTGGGTGATGACTTCACGCCAGTTATCGAGAAAGCATTAGCGCTTGATGGCTTCACTTATGATGAGATCCCCCATCTTATCACCATAGGTTTTGCCCGAAATGCATTGATGGCAGCCGCTCCAGCAGTGGTTGAGAACGTGAAAAATGGCTCTATTAAGCACTTCTTCCTCGTCGGCGGTTGTGATGGTGATAAGGCTGAGCGTAGCTACTTCACTGATATCGCGACTCAGGCACCTGATGACTCTGTGATCCTGACTCTGGGTTGTGGTAAATTTAAGTTTAACAAACTTGAGTTTGGTGATATTAACGGTATCCCGCGTTTGCTAGATATTGGCCAATGTAATGACTCCTACTCAGCGATTCAGCTTGCTCTTGCTCTGTCTGAAGCATTTGAGTGTGAGCTCAATGAGTTGCCATTAAGCATCGTGCTTTCTTGGTTTGAGCAAAAAGCAATTGTTGTCTTGCTGACACTCTTATCATTAGGCGTTAAGAATATTCGTACCGGCCCAACACCTCCGGCATTCTTAACCGATAACTTGCTTAAAATATTGGAAGATAAATTTGGTCTTCGTAATACATCGACTGCAGAAGAAGATCTTAAGACAATGCTAAACGTCGCTTAATCTGCTAGTGAAATAACTGACCATGCCTTGTATCTCGTCATTGAGACAGATACAAGCTGGTCAGTTAACTTTTCAATTTTTAGCCCTCTATTTCAATATTTTATAAATTCGTGGGAACATCATGACTACCGATACGATTTCAAAACCATATTCTGATGAGTTGCAGCTTACCTCTCCTAGTTGGCAGCATGGGGAAGTTGAACTTTTATGTGTAGAAAGGTGGCATGAAACCCATGATGTGATTAGCTTTCGTTTTCAAGGTGCTCAGCCGGTAAAGTTTCAGTTTAAACCTGGTCAATTTTTAACTTTCAAGACTCAAATTGATGGCCAGTTAACTTATCGTAGTTATACGATATCTTCATCCCCCTCTCGTCCGTACTCTATCGTGGTGACAATTAAGCGTATTGAAGGTGGACTGGTATCGAACCATTTAGCCGATTCACTCAAGGTGGGTGATAGCATCACTGCAACCGGGCCGGACGGTGTATTTAACCTGGTTGATATTAAAGCCGATAAGTTTCTGTTCTTGAGTGCTGGCAGTGGTATTACACCTATGTATTCTATGTCACGCTGGTTAACTGATACTCAGGTTGGCGCCGACATTGCATTTCTACATTGTGCTAAGAGTCCAGATGATCTGATCTTTAAATCTGATTTAGATAGAATTAATCACAATAACCCAGCCTTCAAGCTTAGTATGATCCTTGAGTCCGGTGCTGAGCAGCTAGAGAGCTCGGTAGCCTGTGAATCTGGTCGAATCAATGCTGATAGCCTTCAATGCCTAGTTAAAGACTTTCACCAGCGAACAGTTTTTGTCTGTGGACCCGAACCTTTCATGAAAGGGGTTAAGTCTCTATTAGAAGAGATAGGTTTCGATATGACTATGTATCACCAAGAGAGCTTTGGTGGCGCAGTGGTAGCCTCTGAGGGAGATAAAGCGACTGATCTGGATGCCGTATCAGAGCAAGCAGGTTTTATGCTCAGCATAGGTGATCGCCGCAGAAGTATGAGTCAAGATCAAAGCTTACTTGAAGGGATTGAAGCCGAAGGCTTACCCATTATCGCAGCCTGCCGCTCAGGAGTTTGCGGAGCGTGTAAGTGTCAGGTCTTAGAAGGCGATACTGAGTCGAGCAGCGAGATGACATTGACCCCGGATGAGATTGAGCAAGGCTTTGTGTTGGCATGCTCGACTAAGCTAAAGAGTGATGTGACGTTAGCCTTGTAGACATGGTTTAGCAACTTTGCCCGCTAGAACCAGCAATATCATGCAGGGTATTATTGTACGAATGTAACTTCTGTTGATTTTTTACTGTGCTGAGTTTGCGCAAAAGCCTTTGACAACGTATTGTTAGAGATGAGTCTAGCTCATTCATCTTTAACTTAGCGTTTTTGGAGATTATCTATGTTATCGACACCCTTGCACAGAGCATCAGTAGACGATCCAAGTTTAGCGCATCTTCTATATGCTTTGATGTCAGCCTTTCCTGTTTTCTTTTTACCTACCTTAGTCGGCTTATTTATCAATTTGGGGCAAAATACCTCTTGCTCTGGTGATATGCTTTCCTCTCATCTTAGGTGGCAAAGGCATTCAATCATAGGTTTTATGTTAGTTGGAGGCATAGGCTTGTCGTTAACCCAAGTTTGGTTGAGTTTTGTAATTTGTTTGACAGCTACGCTTTGGTTTTGTCATCGAATTCTCAAAGGCTGGCTTAATCTCAGCGATGGTGTTGCAATATAGACGCTAGGCTATCGATTTTATCTGCAAGTAAGCCACAAAAAGAGGACATCATGTGTCCTCTTTTTTAGTGGGGGAATGCTAAGCCTGTTAGCTGTAAATATTCCTTAGCAGCTCGCTGTGGCTTTTAAGCTCTGAATTAAAGATTTCTGTATTAGATGAAAAATTCAACACTAGACCATCAGCATTAAGTTGCTTGGCAGCTTTTGAGTGAGCCAGTAAAGTATTAGGCGTAGAAGAGTAACTAGGATTAACCAAAATAGGCAGATGCGATAAACTCTTAAGCTCGACTAAACCGGCAAGGTCTAAAGAGGGTTTAAGCGAATCATTAAACGTTCTTATTCCTGATTCACATAAGGTGAGCTGTTGATTTCCTTGGCTCAAAATAACCTCGGCGGCTGCAAGATACTCTTCAACACTGGCCATAGTATTACGCTCTAAAATGACAGGCATATGCAGGGAACCGACCTTTTTTAATAAGGCGATATTGTGCATCTGTTTTCCTGTGATGAGCAGTATAGTGCCATGCTCTGCAGCTAATTGTAATTCAGCCTCGTGCTCAACGGCTATGATGCACTCTAAGCCAAATTGAAATACAGATTTTTTGAATTCAATAATGCTTTGTTCAACATTTTGTTGTCGTGATAAACCTTCGATCACGATAGCCTGAAAACCAGCTTCTTTTATGGTTTTAGCTTTTTGGCTAAATAACTGACTTTCTTGTGGTAAAGATAGCAAGGCTAATGCACCAAATTGCCCATCACCAATTTGTAATTGTCCGCAGCTCATCTGGGAGGCTTGCGGTTTATGTACCTTACTTGAGCGTAACACTTGCTGTTGAATATCTGTGTGCTTTACAGCCTCATCATTTGAGTTTTGTGCTCTGCTGGTGTCTGGTTCAATAATCAGTTGGCTATTAGTGAGTTGAGTTGGGCTAACGGTTTCACAAGGGTAACAACCTAATACCTTAATAAATCGAGTAATACGCTCTAATTCTTTTAATGCAGATTGCATGTCCGGGCTGGATAAATTCGCGTCAAGATCGAGGTAAAACATCTCTTCCCAAGGTGTACCAGGAATGGGACGAGATTCAAGCTTGCTCATATTGAGGTTATGCGCTTTTAGTACCAGCAGCGCTTCAACTAGTGCACCAGGCTTTTGGCCTGTAGCCATGATCAGTGTCGATTTAGCAGGTAATTGTTCAGGAACTGCAATTGCTTTGCGCGCAACAACGATAAAGCGACTCTGGTTGATCTTCTGGTTAGCTAAATCCTGCTCGATAGCTTCAAGTTGATAAAGGGCGCCGCCTTCGGCACTGCCAATGGCGGCAACACTGTTATCACTGCACTCCATGACTCTATCCATAGCCTCAGCACTGCTAGAACAATATTCGAGTTTATATTCTGAGTGTAGCGCAAGGTAACGACTACATTGACTAATCGGCTGAGGGTGGGCAAAGACCGTTTTTATATCTTTAGGGTTTGAACCTGTTTTGGCTAGTAAACAATGTCCGACCTCTATGGTTGTTTCACCGACAATAGCCAAGCTAGTATGTTGGAGTACATCATAGACTTCATTGATTGAGCCTGAAGAGGTATTTTCAATAGGAAGAAAACCATAGTCAGCATGGCCAGATTCAACAGCCTGGACAATCTCATCAAAGCTTTTGCATCCTAAGTCTTGCATATCGACCTGACGTCTATCGCAATATCGGCTAGCCGCTAAATATGAGTAGGACCCTCTAGCACCTAAGTAAGCGACACAATATTGTTGCTTCTGAGAGTCTGGGTTAGCTCTTCCTTGTAGATAGGCTTGTTGATTAAGTACCGAATCTTCGATAATGCTTTGGTATAGAGAGATGACATAATGGGCATCTAAACCTTGCTCTCGACCTTGTTTAACGAGTCTTGCCAGCAGCTCTTTTTCTCTTTGAGTATCACGAATAGGACGAATATCGATCTCTTTACTGCGAGCTACATCCAGGCTCAAATTTCGACGCTTTGCTAATAATGCCAATAGGTCCTTATCTAAAGCGGTGATCTGTTCACGTGTCTGATTCAAAGCCTGTGGTTTGCTCATACTTCCCTCTATATCGCGATTTAAATTTACAAAATTTGATTACAAAAAAGCCCCCCTAATGGGAGGCTTTGGAATTTTCACTTTCGTTTTTACACCGAAATTCCGCCTCCCAAGGTGGGGGGAATAAAAAAGAAAGTAAAAAAGTGGTCGCTAAACAATTTCATCATTACAAATTAAAGCTCGTGCTCTGTGGTGTCAATGAAAACTTATGCAAATTGCGAGATAACTTTTTATGGGATGTTTTGAGAAGAATTAAAAAAGCGCACCTGAAGTGCGCTTTGGAATGAAACGAAATAAATATCAAACTGTGTGTGCCTCCTAATTCATACTGAATCTTATTTTTTAGCTTCTTGACCTATTTAAGAAGGGAAGCGAAGTTTAAGACTCAATAAGCACCTCAAAAAAATATGAAGAATTAATCATTTAAGATTCAGGCATCATTGCTGTTTTTAGCATTATGGCCGAATGCATTGCTGTCGCTTGTGTCATTAGCCGTCGCTGCATTACTGGCATGTCATAGCCTGTGTTCATGTTACGTTTTACATTGTCTATATAACGATTGAACGGATCTTTTGTGTAGTATGCCTTCTGTTATTCCAGTTTGAAGCAATCAAACACTTCGTCATTTTTGTATGGGAAGTGATGTTTAGGCTTCTAGCGTCTCAGTGTTGCAATGTGAGAAGCGTTATTTACAAAATCAGGCGTGTTAGCTGCTATAGCTTATTGGCCATTGCATAGCTTATGCTATTGTCTGTAGCCTTGCCGCATTATGGCGTGTATATCGCCTGTCCCCTTGTACTAATTGAAATGTAACTTTTCCCAAACCGATCATTTTCTCCACTGTGGTATGAGAGTTGCCATGCTTCGCCACCTAAGTTGTGGAAAGTAGAGCGATAAAATCTCATGTGAAGCTTCAATTTAATTTAAGCGTATAGCGGGCTGCTAGCCTGTCACCGATGTTGCTTTATAAAGCGATTCTAAGTGAGCTTCACTACGCTTACAGGGTATATAAAAACGGCATCCTCCTTAATAAGTGAAAATAATTATTCTCTACCTTCACCATATCTTAATAATAGCATGGTGAAGGGGTTTCGCTCTGTTTTTAGCAGATTTTAACTTCAAATGACGAATCTAATAATCGGCTGTTTTATCGTCACTATTATCAATAAGTGGTTATCATATTTAGTGGGTTAAGCTGCATAGTTTTTTTCGAATTCATTTTCGATTTCATTATCTAAATTAGCATCAACCGACTCTTCTGCACGCTTTAAATTTGTATGACGTTGAGCTTCTGGTTTATGAGTTTGGCGGTTGAGTTGTTTTTCAAGCTTTTGACCCATGGCATTTATTGCCGAGTAAAGGTCATCATGTTTGGCTTGTGCAAACAACTTGTGTCCCGGGATCCCTATCGAAGCTTCGATTTTGAATTGCTGCTTCTCTTGTATGATGATCACGTGGGGATTAATGAGTTGAATATCATGTCTAGATAGCTTTTCTAAACGTGCTTCGATACGCTCACGGATAAGTGGAGTAACTTCAAGGTGTTTGCTTGTAATCTTTGTCATATATTGAACCTTTTGTTGTTTCCTTGAATTCAGACTACCAATCTCAGCCACGAAAGTCGTGATCTAAATCACGTTTTAATCGCTGTATTTACCTGTTCGCGTTTAATTTGATCACTTAGACATTTTTTGTAAAAAACGCCCTAAAAAGTCTTGATAACTGCTGAAAACAGGCTCATATTTGAATGGATAAGTTTAGTTACTTTTGTAGACTTGCCTCTCCATTCTTCTTCAAATATCATCAGCAACACATCTTTTTAGTCCCTATCTCGGGGCTAGTCGTTAGGTTTAGCTAGGTAAATAATGAACAATAAAGTAAAAGTTTGGGATATTTCTACCAGATTATTCCATTGGGGAATGATTGGTCTGCTAGCAGGCTTATGGTGGTCGGCTGATGCTGGAGAACTTGTTTGGCATCAAGTATTAGCTTATTCGTTAATGGTATTGATTGTTTTTCGAATTATTTGGGGGCTTGTTGGCTCAGATACCGCTAAGTTTAGCCATTTTATTAAACACCCAAAAACCGTGTTTCAGTATGTAGGAAGTATAAAACGTCATGGTGTGTCATCTAGCGTTGGGCATAACCCGTTAGGGGGCTATATGGTTATAGCACTTATCGCTGTGGTTACATTACAGCTATCGACAGGTTTGTTTGCTACCGATGAAATATTTACCGAAGGGCCTCTTTATAGTTATGTGGCCAGTGACACGGCTTTATGGTTAACCTGGCTTCATAAACAGACGTTCAATATTATTTTATTGCTGGCATCGATTCATGTGTTAGCCGTGCTCGTTCACACGGTTAAAGGCGATAAGCTTATTCTGCCAATGATCACTGGCTACAAAAACATCTCTGAAGCAGCGAATGTGTCGCTGGGGTTCAGGTCGGTTTTTATTGCTCTGGCATTATTTTCTGCTTTGGCAACACTTGTGGGTAATTATCTTATTTGGCCAATGGTGCAGATGTTGTAAAACATTTTTTCCGATTGGTATAAGGGTTTAAATATAAAAAGGCTAGGGTTATCAAACTCTAGCCTTTTTATTTCAACTTACAATTTAGCGATTAGTCTTTTTTATAAACGTCGTGGCAGCCTTTACAGCTCTTAGCTACGCTCATAAATGACTGCTTTATAAGTTTTTTGTCATCTGAAGTTGAAGCTATTGCCAATGCGGCAGCATTGTCTTGCAAGGTCTTCATTTGTGTATCGAAATCAGCTTTATCAGCCCATATCTTAGCCAAAGCGCCAGTTTCGCCTTTATCAGAGCCAGCAATAAAGCCTTCTAATGGAAGCTTAGATAGTGCTGCAACATTTTGTGCCCTCATCGCGAATATTTCAGCATCGAAAGGCTTCTTACCTTTTAACATCGCGCCCATATCACCAAAATTGTATGCCATTAGGCTGAAAGCTGATTGACGGTAATCGATGGCGTCATCAGTTTCTTTAAAGTTATTAGCCTGTACTGCAGCAGTAAAAAGAGTACCTGATAGTAAAGCTAAGATGGTCATTTTGAAATTTTTATTCATAGTATTGCTCTCACGTTTTTTCTGGTTATGTGATCTGTCTAGGGTATTGTATTCTGTTTTTGTATTCAGATACTATCCAAAAACTCAAGGGTTTACATGTAAAGATGCAACAAGTTATGACTCATATTAAAAACGGCAGAATCTTCTAGAATAATCTTGTCGATAAGTTTGGCTTAAGCGCATTTGTTGATACACTAACGTAATGGTTGACCAGTACGCAGGAGAGTTTATGAGAGCTGAATGGGGATTAGTGTTGGAGAAGGTGGTAACTCACCATGATCATAAGGCACTTATAGAGTTATTTGAATTGTTACTCACAGAAGATGAACGCAGTGCTATCGCCAGCCGTCTTAAAGTGTTTCAAGCACTTTTGAGTGGTCAATTAAGCCAACGCCAAATAGCGGGGGAGTTTCAAATTAGTATTGCGACTATCACTCGTTGCTCAAACTATTTGAAGAATATGACAGATGAGCAAAGAGCGAAAATAAAACTTCTTATTCTGGAGTAATCATCGACGGTTAAAAGTTTGGATATCTCTGGGAACAAGGTAAACAATGGCGTCGGTATGAAGAGCGTCTAACGAGTATGTACAAAGAGTAGGTCATTAAACAGATACCCGCTATTGGGCCAATACCTGAAGGTAAAAATTTAAAAATTAAGGTTGCCACTAACAAGTAAATAAAGGGTGTAAGGTTATAGATTGAGCTTGGCCATACACCTGATTTTCGTTTTCTCAATGGATCGGTGCGCCTGTTTTGTGAACGCATATTATAGATTTGTGCCCCGATGAAGAACATGACTAAGGCTGAAACGATAGCGAAGCCTTGATCTAGCATGAGCAAGCTTAATGTACCTACGCTGATATAGCCTAAGGGAAGTACTTCATAAACAGGTTTGGATAACATAAACATTCCTTTGCTTGTCGGTAGGTTGCGAATCCATCGCATTTCGATTAGCTGAGTATAGAGTAAAGAAAGCCCATCTGGCAGTAAAAGCGTCGATGGGCTTAGAACCATTTATAATGAGTTAAAGCAAAATTATGCTTTAATCATTAAAAGCTCATATAGCTTTAGTTTGGCTATTAGTGTTTACAACCACAACCGCCATTACCATCGCAACCTTCTTTAGCGGGCTCATCTTCTTTCTCACTGCAGCATCCGCCTTCATGTTTATGTTCATGATCGGAACCACCACAACAACCACCTTCATGTTCATGTTCTGAGCCACAGCTACCATGGGCGTGAATATGGCCATGGGCAATCTCTTCAGCGCTGGCTTCACGGACTTCTAGTACTTCAACGCTGAAGCTTAGAGATTGGCCAGCTAATGGGTGGTTACCATCGACAATAACCACATCATCTTTAACTTCTTTGACCTGAACTGGGCGTTGACCCATTTCAGTTTCTGCAATGAAACGCATACCTGGTACGATATCTTGGATATCACCGAAAGCACTTACCGGTACTTCTTGGCGTAAGCCGTCATGGTAAGGACCATATCCACTCTCTGAGCTAACAGAGACTTCTAATTTGTCACCAGCAACCTTGCCTTCAAGTTCAGCTTCTAAGCCTGGGATCATATTGTCAGCGCCATGCAGGTAGAGCATTGGCTCACCGCCGAAAGAGTCTTCAATTAACTCGCCTTGCTCATTAGTTAAACGGTAGTGAATGCTTACAGCGCAGTGTTGGGTGATTTTCATATCGCCTCCAATTCAGAATGTGCGCGCATTCTAGCTGGGTTTCTAATGATTGGCGATGATTTGAATCAGCTTATGATACAAAGTTCACTATTAAACAGGATAACCCTGTTCCAAAGCGCGATATTAATGTGAATAATAAAATATGAAAACGATATATAGTGATTAAAAAGTTATATTTTATGAAAATAAATTCACACTGATTTAATGTCGTTTTTTTATTGAAAATATCAGATTTTATATGCTAGTTAAGTTATGCCTAAGCAACATCATATTTTATCATGTTTAATACGCCGCTTTAATGTTGTGGAATTTAATTTTTTATTATCAACCTGTTGGCTTTTGTGATTACGTTGACGTAAACATTTTACACTTTCTATATAGGCACTAAATGGCGCTGTTACTGTAAAGAAAAATGTTTGTCCTACTTATATGTGATGTTTTTAGTGGCTGATTGAGTTTTTTAATTAACTTGTTAATAAAGGGTTGACATAGCACTTGAAAAAAAGCAATTCTGTAGTCACAGATTTTAATCGTTCTTGGAAGAGTTAATTTTCAAATGCATAGCCTGAATAACGTTGTAACCACCATTATTACAACCACCACGATTATTTTCGTGGGGGCAGGCTGAACATACTTTAAAGAATGTAAATAATAGCCCGCTCCCACTACAAGGAGCGGGCTTTTTTGTTTCTAAGGTAGCGTGGTACAAGGAGAAGATATGAAAGTAATGAAATTTGGTGGTACCTCGCTGGCCAATTGGCAACGATTTAATACTGCAGCTGACATTGTGGCAGATATGGCAAAGAAAGAGTCAGTGGCTGTTGTGTTATCGGCGCCTGCCACTGTTACCAATGGTTTGCTCGAAATGGTTGACCTTGCTGTTAGCGGTGGAGACTATAAATCGGTACTCGCTGCTGTTGAGTCCGTTTTTAACAAGCTTTACCAGGAAGCCTCTTCTGTATTGCAAACTGCACAGAATGATTTACTGATGTCGAAATTGGCCCAACAGCTGAGTTTTTGGCAAGACAAACTGCTTGGTATTAGTTTGCTTAATGAGTGTCCTGACTTTGTTAAAGCCGAAGTCGTTGTTGGCGGTGAAAAGTTGTCAGCGGCGTTAATGGTGCAATTGATCCGCTCAAAAGGACTGAGTTCTGAGCAACTCATCCCACAAAGCTTACTGTTAGCGAGTGGTGATCCTTTAGAGTCTCTGGTCGATATTGAAGCCAGTAAAACACGATTCAACCAAGTCGCCTTAGCCGAGTTCGATGTCTGGGTTATGCCTGGATTTACTGCGGGAGATGAGCAAGGGCGCACCGTGATACTTGGGCGTAATGGTTCAGATTATTCTGCAGCGGTATTATCGGCTTGTATTGGAGCATCTTGCTGCGAAATTTGGACTGATGTCGATGGTGTGTATAACACAGATCCGCGCGTAGTAAGTGATGCCAAATTATTATCTCAATTGAGTTACCAAGAGGCAATGGAACTGTCGTATTTTGGCGCAAAAGTATTACATCCTAAAACCATAGCTCCAATTGCTCAATACCATATTCCTTGTTATATCCGTAACAGTTTTAATCCCCAAGCACCGGGCACTTTAGTGTCCAATGAAGCTGATAAAAGTGGTTTAAATGTAAAAGCTATCTCTAATTTAGACGAACAGACTATGTTCGATATCTCTGGCCCTGGTATGAAAGGCATGGTGGGGATGGCTAGCCGTACTTTGGGGGCCATTTCTCGTGCAGGAATATCTATTTCGCTTATTACTCAAAGCTCTTCTGAGTATAGTATTAGCTTCTGTATTAATACCTCAGATGCACGCAAGGCCAAGGCATCTTTAGAGCTTGAGTTCGAACTAGAGCTTAAAAGCGATATCTTAGAACCGATAGAGATGCGCCATGATTTAGCCATAGTGTCATTAATTGGCGATGGCATGCGCACCCATAAGGGCGTCGCGGGTAAGTTCTTCCAAGCACTTGCCCAAGCGACGGTTAACATCATCGCTATTGCTCAGGGCTCCTCTGAGCGTTCTATCTCTACTGTTATTGAGCAAAGAAAGACTAAGCATGCTATCTCTGCTTGTCATCAAAGCTTCTTCGATGTTCAGCATTATCTGGATGTATTCTTAGTCGGTTCAGGTAATGTCGGCGCGGGTTTACTAGCACAAATCAAGCAACAAACAGAGATGTTAAAGCAAGAACATATCAGTATTAGAGTCTGTGGTATCGCTAACTCACGTCATATGCTACTCGATGCTAAAGGTGTTGATCTTAATCAGTGGCAGGGGCTGTTGGCGGATTGCCAAACTCCATGCGATCTTGAGCTGATGTTAAAATGGGCTAAAGAGCAGCAACTGCTTAATCCGGTTTTGGTCGATTGTACTTCTAGCGAGCATGTATCAGATCGTTATGTCGATGTGATGAATGCAGGCTTGCACGTCGTCACACCCAATAAAAAAGCCAATACTCGTGACATTGCTTATTATCGACAGTTAAGAGCAACTGCACTTAAGCAGCGCAGACAATTTCTTTATGAGACAACTGTAGGTGCTGGACTGCCAGTTATCGATAATCTGAAAAAGCTCTTGTTCGCTGGCGACAAGTTACTCAAGTTTAATGGTATTTTATCAGGGTCACTTTCATACATATTTGGCATGCTAGATGAAGGTATGACGCTGTCAGAAGCGACGGGTATAGCGAGGGACAAATGCTTTACTGAACCGGATCCTCGTGATGATCTCAGCGGTATGGATGTCGCGAGAAAAGTGCTTATTCTTGCTCGTGAAGTGGGCTTAGATCTGGAACTTGATGACATAAGTATTGAATCAGTGTTACCTGATTCTTTTGATGCATCTGGTGATGTTTCAGCCTTTATGGCTAACTTGCCAAAACTCGATCAACAGATCGCTCAATGGGTTGAAAAGGCCAAGAGTGAAGGTAAAGTTCTTAGATATGTGGGTCAAATTGATGACCAAGGTTGTCGGGTTAAAATTGCTGAAGTTGATGCTCAAGATCCTCTCTATAGCGTCAAAGGTGGTGAGAATGCACTGGCTTTCTATAGCCGCTATTATCAGCCGATCCCGTTTGTGCTCAGAGGTTATGGTGCCGGAACCGATGTGACAGCAGCAGGTGTCTTTGCTGACCTATTAAGAACATTGAACTGGACTCGGGAGATGAGCGCATGAGTTTGAGCATTTCTAGTGCGCCAGCTTTTTTGAGTCGCTGTGATATGAACGGTGTCTTTATGAGTAATGATGGGGGACGTTTTTTATGAGCCTAACTGTTTATGCTCCGGCTTCTATGGGGAATGTCGGTGTTGGATTTGATCTGCTTGGCGGGGCATTAGCGCCAATCGATGGCAGTTTGCTCGGAGATCGAGTATCTATCAGTTCGGCTGAAACGGGTATTCATTTATCCCTAGCGGGTCACTGGGCTGATAAGCTACCTCAAGATCCTAAAGAGAATATTGTTTTTCAATGTGCCGAGTTCTTTTTAGACAAATTAAACAGAACTGACGGTGTAAAGTTAGTGCTAGAAAAGAATCTGCCCGTCGGTAGTGGTTTAGGTTCGAGTGCTAGCTCAGTCGTCGCAGCACTTTACGCCTTGAATGAATATTTTGATCGCCCTTATGAGGAACAAGCATTATTGCGATTAATGGGTGATTTCGAAGGTAAAATCAGTGGTTCGGTGCATTATGATAATGTTGCCCCCTGTTACTTAGGTGGCATGCAGCTAATGTTAGATGCGCCTGAAAAAGTTTGCGATGCTATTCCAACATTTGACGATTGGTATTGGGTGGTTGCATATCCTGGGATCTCCCTGTCTACGGCTAAGATGCGGGATCTACTGCCAGCGCAATATGACAAGTCAGTCGCCATTGATTTCGGTCGATATCTCAGTGCCTTCGTGCATGCGTCCTATCGACAAGATCCCAAATTGGCTATTTCGGTGCTTAAAGATGTGTTGGCCGAGCCTTATCGAGCATCTGCAATTCCCGGTTATGAAGAGTCCAGATCTGCACTATCTGAGATAGGCATGCTCACCACAGGTATTTCTGGTAGTGGTCCAACACTCTTCTCAATCACTGATAATTTGCAGACTGCGCAAAAGGCGCAAGCCTGGTTAGATCAAAATTATGTAGAGACGGGTAAAGGGTTTTCTCATATTTGTAAGCTAGATACTCAAGGTACTCGCCGAGAAGATTAGACTCATATTTATAAGAAATCAGTATTTATAAGAATCAGCATTGAAGGTTAACTATTATGGAATTGTACAATCTTAAACACCCGTCTCAGGTGGTGAGCTTTACTCAAGCATTAAAATTAGGTCTAGGTAAAGACAGGGGGTTATTTTTCCCAAGTAAAATCCCGGTTTTGCAAGATGTTGATGCATTACTCGAACTTCCTTTTGTCGAACGTTGCAAGCAGGTATTAGGTGCCTGGTTAGCGACTGAGTTAGGGCAAGATAAAGTTGATCAATTGGTTGAGAAGGCATTTAACTTTGAATTGCCATTAGTTAAAGTCGACGACAAAAGGTTTTGTCTGGAGTTATTCCATGGGCCGACTCTGGCCTTTAAAGACTTCGGCGCTCGATTTATGGCGCAGTGTCTCAGTGAACTCGCTTCAGATGACAAGATTAACATTCTTACGGCGACATCTGGTGATACCGGTGCTGCAGTTGCAGATGCTTTTTATGGCTTAGATAATATTAATGTTGTTGTATTGTATCCTAAAGGCAAAATTAGCCTGTTACAGGAAAAAATGTTTACGACTCTAGGCAATAATATCCATACAGTGTCTGTCGAGTCAGACTTCGATGCTTGCCAGGCGTTAGTAAAGCAAGCGTTTGAAGACAGCGATGTCCGAGATGGTTTGCATCTAAATTCAGCAAACTCAATTAATATCAGTCGCTTGCTTGCTCAGATCTGTTACTACTTTGAAGCTGTTGCCCAGTTTAAACGACAACATAACCAAGACCCAGTGATCTCTGTACCAAGTGGTAACTTTGGTAATTTAACGGCTGGACTGTTTGCTAAAGCAATGGGGCTACCAGTGAAGCGCTTTATCGCTGCGACAAACAGCAATGATACCGTTCCGCGTTACTTAGATAATGGTGATTGGCTCCCTCATACTACAGTTGCAACTATGTCGAATGCCATGGATGTTGCTGAGCCAAGTAACTGGCCTAGAGTCGAAGCGATAATCGAGACAATGGATTGGTCACTGGCAGACGTTACAGGTGTTGCATTGTCAGAATCTGATACATCATCTGCCTTGGCTGAGCTAAATGCTGTGGGTTACCTCTCTGAGCCCCATGCTGCAATTGCAGCTCAAGCACTTAACTTATCCATGTCTGAAGATGAAAGAGGGGTGTTTTTGGGGACTGCTCATCCGGCAAAATTTAAAGATGTGGTCGATCGTGAACTCAAAACCGATCTGCCTCTACCGCAAGAGCTTGAAGCTGTTGAGCTGAAAGAGATCTTGTCAGTCAGCTTAAATGATAATTTTGCAGACTTGAAAGCACATCTATTCAAGATTCTGTAATGTTTGTTTGTGAATAGATGAAAGAGGGCATAGCCCTCTTTTTTATTGCCTAACTAACGTTTGTTGCACTAAGACTCACAATGTAAGTATTTTGTGTTTTTGGTGTGGTGGGTTTAAGGTTTTATCTGGCAGGTACCAGTAATGCATGAATCTAGTAACCTGTGTATCTATATGTAACTTGTGGTGGAGTGTTTGTGTGATCTTGATCACGTAACTTGACGGCCGATTTTTATATCTTGCGCCACGGTTTGTCGATAAGGTTTTATACGGTGTTGAAATTTGTACCAGTTTTGTTTGCTTGTAGTTTGTTATTAGGTTGTGCGACATCTGAAGATGAGCAGCAGTTTTATCACCGAATAAATGAAGCTTATGATTTTGAAGTGACCCATTGCGACAGTTTTGCTATGGCCCGAGGAAAAGGCACGGGTGAATTTGCTTTACAAGATGCTAAGTTGCAAGCGATGGCTTATGGTGAAGAGATAGGCGGTACTCATATCGTATGGTTACAGGTTGATGAGGGTGAGGAGACAAAAGTCGTTGCAGTTATCTACAAGTGCCTGCAATAACGCTTCATCTTCTCATTGAATATTCACTATTTGGATAGACTTCGAAGCCAGTTTATCTCTTGTGTCCAAATATCTGCATTGACGGTCTCCAAGACCATGGGAATATGTTCAGTTGCTGGATGATTCATTATAAAGCTAAATGCTGCTTGACCTATCTGACCAACACCTAAAGATTCATGTCGATCAACTCTGCTGTTGAGCGGTGTCTTACTATCATTTAAATGCATGGCTTTTAAATATTTATCTCCGACAATATCATCAAATAGCTTGAAGCTATGCTGGCAAGCCTCCTCTGAGGTGAGATCGTAACCTGCGGCAAACATATGACAGGTGTCGAGACAGATCCCTACTCGTGATTTATCTTCAACAGCTTGAATAATTTCTGCAAGTTGCTCAAAACTATGACCTAAGTTAGAACCTTGCCCAGCAGTATTTTCTATGACGGCTGTGACATTTTTGCTCCTATCCAAAGCCATATTTATAGAATCACTAATGTTAGAAAGACATTTTGAAATTTCAATTTTTCTAAGATGACTTCCCGGGTGGAAGTTAAGCAAAGTTAATCCCATCTGTTCACAGCGCTGTATCTCATCAAAAAACGCGAGTCTAGATTTTTCTAACTGTATTGGGTCTGGGTGACCAAGATTAATCAGGTAGCTGTCATGGGGAAGTATGGCTTCACTGGCGATATTGGCTTCGATGCAATTTTGCTTAAAGGATTCAATCTGAGCTAACCCTAAGGGAGCGGCTTGCCATCTTCGTTGATTTTTTGTGAAAAGTGCAAAAGCATCAGCGCCAAGCTTTTGCGCATTTATAGGGGCATTCTGTATTCCGCCAGCGGCACTCACATGAGCGCCAATCCACCTAGAAGTGGTCATCAATGGTGTTCCTTTATATTGGGTTGAAAGAAAAAGTTACAAGCTTTGTTGCTTTTTTTATCGCGAATCATTTCAGTTTTACTATGCTTTATTCAACCTTCTGTTTGGATCACAGTGGCAAAGTGAATAAGCAGTAACTTCACGGATGATAGGGAACGGACTCTACAGTGTTTAAAGAATTCTCTCAAACAGATACCAATTCATTTTGGCCTAGATTATTAGCCGAGCTGGGAAAGTTACAAGCGGGCTTTATTAATGGCGAAGATATCCTTTTACCTCTTTGCCGAATTCTGGCCGAAGTCAGTCAATCTCAAGCAGTGCTAATTATTTCTAAAGATTCACTCGGTTCTGATGATATGCCAGCATCAGCAACGTGTTGGTGCCGTGATCCGGTGAGGTACTTAACCTTATGGAAAGAGGCTAAGGCTTGGCCATTTGTCAATCAGGAACCCATGGTACATCGTTGGCAATCCTTTGTTGTATGGCCTGCAAAGCGGGTCAATATTCAAATATTTTTCCATTCATCTAGCGATCAGTGGCTTTCCTTTCTATTAAGCGCAAATGAACTACTTTCAGACATTCTTATGGGGATGTTGGTCCAACAAACTGTTGAGTGGCAGGAGAGGGCACGTACACGTGTGGTTCATTCAGTTGATAGTGAGATGTTTCAGTCAATAGTCAGTAATAGTGAAGATTTAATTCTGGTCGCCAGCCGCTCTCCGTTTGGGGTGCCAAGTATCATGTATGCCAATGCTGCAGCGACGAGTATTAGTCATTACCCGCGTAGTCAGCTGATTGGTAAGCCTATAACCTTATTGTTTCAGGATGATCTAACTAATGGCACAGCGCTTAATGGCAATGAACAAAGTGAATTATTACAAGCCATTGATACGAGAACCGAGTTTGACGGTGAGTTGATTTGTACTAAGGCTGATAAGGAAGAGGCGTTATTGCATATGCATTTGGTCGCGCTTGAAGAGCACAGTGAGCATGGAAGTTTATTTGCCTTAGTCGGTAGAGATATTACTGAGCATAAGCAGTTGCAACATATCATGGCACGAACCCAAAAAATGCAGGCCATGGGGCAGCTGGTTGGAGGGATTGCTCATGATTTCAATAATATTCTCGGGGTGCTCAGGGGCAATTTAGAATTGATGGAGCTAAAAGTTAAAGAGGACAAGATTGTACGTTATCTTGCGACAGCCTTTAAAGCTTGCCAGCGAGGAACCGACCTAACGAGACGGCTTTTACAGTTCTCCAGGCAAGAACAATTTAGCGCAAATCATCACCAGGTCAATCATGTTGTAGAGGGAATAGAAGAACTCATTGGTAAGTCTTTAACGACTCAAATTAACTTAGTACTAGAACTCAGTGAAGACTTTGCTGAGATTTTGGTCGACAGAGGCGATCTTGAAGATGCCTTGTTGAATCTTGTATTAAATGCCAGAGATGCGATGGGAGGAGAGGGGCAGATCACAATCAGAACGGGTAAAGAAGGGCTCGCAGGCTCACTGCCTGGGCTGACAGGACGAATTATGGTTGAAACTGGTCAGTATATTACCGTCTCTGTCATTGATACGGGGAAAGGTATTGACTCCCACATATTAGAGAAGATATTTGATCCATTCTTTACCACTAAAGATAAGAGTGACGGGACAGGATTAGGGCTCTCAATGGTTTATGGTTTTGTTAAACGCTCTAAAGGATACATGAGTGTGATTAAGTCTGATAACGAAGGTACTGAATTTAGACTTTGGTTTCCTGTTGCAAAGGATGTCCAGCGACATCCTCTTCAGGATGAAGAACGACCAGAGGCACCTAAGCTGTCTACAAAGCTAAAAGTCTTGATTGTTGATGATGAAGAAGATCTGCTTTGCGTATTAAAAGATTACTGTGAAATTTTGGGTATGGACGTAGAGGCTTATTCTGACCCCTTAGAAGTTAGAGAAAAGTTTAAAAGTGGCTTAAATGGTATTGAACTATTAATCACCGATGTTTTGATGCCAGGAGGGATCAATGGTTATGAATTAGCCAAGGAGATCAGTGGCAAGCAAGATATTTCAGTGTTACTTATCTCCGGCTTTATTGGAGATATAGGCATCAAGAGTAATGATGAGATGCCCTACAAAGTGTTACATAAGCCATTTGCCTTAGACGGTTTAGTTGAGGCACTGCAGCAGATAGGGATTAAGTTTTCACAAAGAGAGTGCAACTAGCCTTGTTAGGCAAATGATTGTTAGTAAGCATGAGTAAACTTTTTATTTTTAGATTTAAACTTTTAGATTTAAACAAGGATGTCATAGGAATGAAGATAGTGGTTATTAATCTAGTTGATGTTGAATATATAGAATGTGCTTCTGACAGTATTAGCAGCCTTTTGAGAGGGATTTTGTGATGGATGAGATATTAGTATGGATAGTAGATGATGATCAGGATTATTGTGAACTCATTCGAGAAATGCTCTGCGATCATTATCAAGTATCGGTTTTTTATGATGCAAGTTCATATCGGCAGGCATTAGAAGATATGACACCAGATCTGGTGTTAATGGACATTAACTTACCTGATGTGAGTGGTATAGAACTCTGTCGGGAGCTCACAGAGTCAGGCAAAGACTGTGCAGTGATCTTCGTCTCAGGAATGAATACCTTAGAAGAAAGGCTGAGAGCCTACGACGTTAGTGCTGTGGATTTTATTGCCAAGCCTTTTGAGTTAAAAGAGTTGCTTGCCAAGGTCCAGGCCGTTGCTACCTATCAAGCTAAAAAGCGTTCTCTGGTACAAGCTGAGTCGATGTCGAGAAATATGGCTTTTCAGTCTATGACTGAATCATCTCAGTATGGCGCGGTTTTACAGTTCTTTCGTCAATGCTTTCTATGTCAAGACTATCAAAGCTTAGCGGATGCATTTTTTGACTTGATGCAGCAGTTAAACCTTAATACCTGCCTTGAGATAAGAGACAGTGAAGTGCATTATTTTGCGCCTAAAAATGCAGATATTAGCCCCATTGAAGCTAATATCTTAGAGTTACTTGATAAGCATGGAAGGTTGTATGACTTTGGTAGTCGTACGATTTGTAACGACAAGCATGTATCGTTTTTGATAAAGAATATGCCAATGGACGATGAAGTTCTCTATGGTCGACTAAGGGATGTCATTGCTGTCATTGTAGAGGGACTTGAAGCTCGAGTGATGGATATTGGTCGTCAGCAAACATTGCAGCATGTGT
Organism: Shewanella eurypsychrophilus; assembly: GCF_007004545.3. Taxonomy (NCBI): domain Bacteria; kingdom Pseudomonadati; phylum Pseudomonadota; class Gammaproteobacteria; order Alteromonadales; family Shewanellaceae; genus Shewanella; species Shewanella eurypsychrophilus. Next base: position 1,444,507 of record NZ_CP045503.2, read on the forward strand.
TTATGGAGATACAAGCTCTGTTGGGGAGTATCAGTGGTGCAATCTTAGAGCACGATGAAAAATTTAGTGCTGCCTTAACTGGAATGACCACAGAGATCCGCAGTAGTTTTCATGTGCTAGATATGACCGAGGAGCAAGAGGATTATTTTGCCTCTCTGGTTGAGAGAAATTTAAAAGAAGCAAACTCAGCTGGAGATGCGTTTTATCGTCTACAGGGCTCGTTAAATACGGTTAAAAATGTGGTTGAGTCGAGTGTCGCTTCCTGAGGAAAGATTAACTTTCATTGTGTTAATTTAAAAGATAATAACTATTTTTCAGTTTCATACCTTGAATTTAAGCCCATGAATAATGCTTAATTGGACTCGATATTTAAGGCTGTGGATATATGTAGCATATTGATTTAGTTTATTTAACTAGTTCCTGTTTCGTTGATCTTAATCAGAACATCCTAACAAATCCTTTTGATATATTGGGTGATATTTAATCTTTTTACTAATATTGTATATAAGGATGTTCGGATTATGGAGACAACTATGCTTGCAAGACTTAATCATGATCATAAGCATATCGCGATATTGCTCAAAATTCTGAAGGTGAAACAAAGTCGATTGGCTCAAGGAGAAGCGGTTAACTTTAACCTCATCAGAGATATTGTTGAGTACATGCAAAGTTATGCAGAGCATAGCCATCACCCTTTAGAAGACATTATTTATAGTTACTATTTGAAAAAAACGGCTCAATCTGAGACTGATGACAAGTTGGCGACGCAGCACCAGACGTTGGTAGATGCTTCGGCATCATTAATGGCGTCATTAAATCTTATATTGAGCGATGTGGTTATATCGAAAGATCAGTTGGTGTTGGACCTCAAATCTTATGTCACTCAACAAGAGGAGCATATGAGGTACGAAGAAACTGAAGTGTTTCCACTATGGGCCGAAGTCATAGGGCAAACAGATTGGCAAGAGATACAAGCGTTATGCACTTTAAAACTTATTGATGATCCTCTCTTCAGTGATAATGACAATGTGGTATTTGAAGAGCTACGGGATTACATCACTAAAGATGAGTAGAAATATAGTTTTTAGGAGCTAGTACCTAGTACCTAGGGAAAAAAAAGAGCGCATGTGCGCTCTTTCTTATTGATGTGGTTACATCAGCAGGTTGTCCAATTCACAATCAAAGCTACTATCGATATCTTGAAGTTCTTTAAGTAAGCGATGCTTCTCTTTTAGGGCCTCAATTTCACGCCATTTGCGCTTCTTATTGGAGCTTCTCGAGCGGCTTGGTCTTTCTACCACTGTATCTAGCGCACTTCCATAATCGAGTCGATTCATGGCAACCTCCTGTTGTTGTAATACTGTTCAATCAAATAAATACCATACTTTTAAAATAGTGTGCAAGATAAATGTTTCGTTTTTGTTAATGCTAGGTGAACGTTTTATGGCTTTTGGTGTGGTTATTTGGCGCTAAGTGCTAAGAATATTTGCAGTATTTAGGTTTTTGAACTACGGAATAAAAAAAAGCCAGTGTAAACTGGCTTTTTTAGGACTTGCGGTAAATTGGGGTTGTTCGACTAAATAGTTTGTTGTCTGAACATATTGATAAGTCCATTACTGGAGCTATCAAGTTCAGTGGCATCTGCAGTAGCACTTAACCTTTCTAAAACGTCATTACCTAAATTTTTACCTAACTCAACGCCCCACTGATCGAATGAGTTGATATCCCATATTGCACCTTGCACAAAAGTTCTGTGTTCATACAAGGCGATAAGAGAGCCTAACGTTGCAGGTGTTAGCTTGTCCATTAAGATGGTATTGCTTGGCTTGTTGCCTTGCATCACTTTATGTTTCGCTATCGTACGCTTATCGTTTTCAGAAAGCGTACTGCCTGCAAGTTCAGTTAACGACTCTTCGTAGGAGCGGCCCTGCATTAATGCCTGGGTTTGACCAAAACAGTTCGATGCGAGCTGCTTATGATGCTCACCTAATGGGTTATGGCTTTTGAGTGGCATAATGAAATCAGCAGGTATCAATGCGGTGCCTTGATGTAATAGCTGGTGGTAGGCGTGTTGACCATTGGTGCCTTCTCCACCCCAAATGACAGGTCCAGTACTAAAGTCCACTTGAGTACCATCTAAAGTCACTGATTTACCATTACTCTCCATATCAAGCTGCTGGAAATAAGCCGGTAATCCCCTCAGGTAATGATCATAAGTGAGCACAACATGGGACTGAGCGTTATGGAAGTTGCCATAGAGAAGTGAGAATAAGCCCATAATGACAGGCATATTTTCCGATAGCGGCGTGTTGGCAAAATGCTGATCCATCTGATGGGCACCATTAAGCAACTCACGGAAGTTATCCATCCCTATCATCAAAGCGATAGGAAGACCTATGGCAGACCATAATGAGTAACGACCACCCACCCAGTCCCACATAGGGAAGATATTATTGGCATCTATGCCGAACTCTGTCGCTTTTGCTACATTGGATGTCACAGCAACAAAGTGCTGAGCAATATCGCTTTGTGTGCCGCCTTGCTGAATAAACCAATCTTTAGCACTCAGGGTGTTTGTTAATGTTTCTTGAGTACCGAAAGACTTAGATGACATGATGAACAGGGTCGTTTCAGCATCTAATGGTTTGAGTTTCTCAGTGATCGAAGTCCCATCAACGTTACCAACAAAATGGCAGTTGAGCGCTTTATTCCAATAAGGTCTCAGTGCTTGAGACACAATTTTAGGACCTAGAAAGGAGCCGCCAATACCTATGCTGACTATGTCTGTGATCGGTTTGCCTGTGTAACCTTTCCAATCTCCGGAGGTGATAGACGAGACAAATGACGCCATTTGGGCTTGAGCCTGTTGTACTTCCTGTACGATATCGACACCATCAAGCAGTATTTTCTGTCCCGGAGTCGCTCGAAGTGCGGTATGAAGCACGGCTCGTTTTTCGGTGGTGTTAATCACATCACCGTCGAACATAGCCTTGATTTTCGACTCAAGTTTGCATTCTTCTGCAAGCTTGAACAGCAGAGATAAGGTTTCTTCGCTGGCTCTGTTTTTTGAGTAATCTAAAAACAGATCACAAGCCGTTGTCGACATCTTATCGAATCTTTGTGGATCCGACTCAAAAAGTGCTCTCATATGAGGCAAAGCCTCAGTGTGAGCGACTAATTCATTCCAAGTCTGGCTCTGGGTTAGCTCAGTCATCCAGTCTTACTCCTTTAAGAGGCTAGTTTCTGTTTCAGCATTACTTCGAGTTTGCCTTGGTCGATAGCGAAGTTTCTAATGCCTTCTGCAAGTTTCTGAACGGCCATAGGATCTTCGTTAAATTCCCAGCGGAATTGTGCTTCTGTGAGTGGCTCATCTGGTGTAACTGATGATTCTACAGGAACAAGTTTACGCACAACTTGAGCCTGTGAATTTGCCATATCTTCGAGCAGTGCAGGGCCAATTGTTAGACGGTCACAGCCCGCAAGCTCGAGGATTTCACCTGTGTTACGGAAGCTAGCACCCATGACGACAGTGTTGAAGCCATGGCTTTTGTAATAGTTGTAGATTTCGGTAACCGAAACAACACCCGGGTCTTCACTAGCGCTGTAGTCAAGTCCTGTGTCTTTTTTGTACCAATCTAAAATACGACCTACAAAAGGAGAGATAAGGTAAACGCCCGCTTCTGCACAAGCACGTGCCTGAGCGAAACTGAAAAGCAGTGTCAGGTTACAGTTAATACCTTCTTGCTCTAACTGTTTAGCCGCACAGATCCCTTCCCAAGTTGAAGCCAGTTTAATTAAAATTCGAGACTTATCTATGCCCGCTTCTTTATATAACTTTATCAGCTTATGGGCTTTTTCGATTGAACCAGCTTGGTCGAAAGAGAGACGCGCATCCACTTCAGTAGAGATACGACCTGGAACTATTTTCAATATCTCGACACCGATATTCACTGCGAGTTTGTCGCCAGCATCTTCAATCTGTTGCTCAATTACGTCGCTTTGTGACTTGGCCCATGTGATTGAGTTATCAATAAGGTGGCCATAATCAGGGATCTGGGCTGCTTTAAGTATGAGTGACGGGTTAGTCGTTGCGTCTTCTGGTTGATAGCGCTTGATGGCTTCAATGTCACCAGTATCGGCGACTATAGTAGTAAAAGACTTCAATTGCTCGAGTGTATTAGCCATAAAAATAACATCCTTTCTTAAGAAGCAGCTTAAGGTTTGTGATTACTTGGGAGTATTAGAAGCGATCTTGATGATATTTCCAACCGTTTATGAAAAAAAATTACAGGAAAGTTGTAAAATATCAGTAAAAACGCTTTAAACTCATAAATTCATCAAATGTATTCGTAGAATACTAGCTAGAATTAGGTAGATAAAGAGTATAGCGTGTCTGACTAGTTTGGATACCGATAAAATATCGGTTTATCATTACACCTGTGTGCATCTATAAAGAATAATGAATAATTTTATTATTGGATGATGACTCAAAAAAAACGTTCAACGTTATCTAGAGTAAAAAGCCGCTAAACAAACTAGCGACTCTTCACCGTCAAACCTAAAGCACTTATTTAATCAGCGCTTCTCTTTTTACACCTGTAACATGAGCTTCAATACGACGGTTTGCCTTGTTAGCTTCAGCATTATTGCCTTCTATGACAGGTTGAGTGATACCGAACCCTTCAGCTGCTACACGATCTTGGCTAATGCCATACTTCTCGACAAGGATCTTAGCAACAGCTTTGGCGCGCTTATCTGATAGCGCCATATTGTATTCAGCTTTACCGACATCAGATGCGTGACCTGAGATTAATACTGTCGATTTAGGGGTCTTGTTCATATAAGTCGCTAATTTTTCGATCCGTTCGTACGACTCAGTTTTTACAACGGCTGAGTTGTTAGCAAACAGAATCGAACCCACATCACGTTGCTCGGTGGTTTCTGTATAGACAGTACAACCTTTTGCATCAACTTTGTGCGTTGGCGGAGTATCTGCACACTGATCTAAGTCATCAACGACACCATCATTGTCTGAATCAATAGGCGCAACGACTAATGGAGCAACAACTGCTGGTGCCGGCGTGCCGAAACGATAGCTAAGTTCAAGGCCCCAGTAGTTACTCTCCATTGCTAATGTGTTCGACTTATCGTCATCTAAGTTTTCGTAACGACGATACTTAGCCTGAAGCTTAAGGTTTTCACTGATATTGTAGCCGATACCTGCACCCACATATGGAGCTACACCACTATCACTGTAATACTCACTGCCGTATTGCTTGTTGTTTGATAGTAGATAGTTCATCGCCCCCGCTTCAGCCGATACACTCCAGCGGTTAGCAATAGGCCAGAAACCGACCACACCTAAGGTCATCCCTTTAGCGCCTACATCATTCATCTTATTAGCGTAATCAACCCATTCAGCACGGCCAAGATCACGATAGCCTAGTTCCACACCGAAGTAGTCATTAAAAAGATAACCACCAAACACATCCCATGCGTAAGGATCATCTTCACCACAGACTTTCATGGTCTTCATGTCGCAGTTTGGCTCGTAATTATTTACGCCAAGACCGCCGCCGACATACCAGGGAGTGAGCTCTTGTGCTGCGTTTGCAGCGAATGGAAGCATTGAAGTCAGCAGAATAGCTTTCAATGTATTGTTCATCATTTCAAATCCTTTTTTTGTGTTCCGTTCCCCATGCTGTCTTATCAGAGGATAAAACACGGCTAGCACTTTGTGGCGGGGATCCTTTGGCTTATCTACCAGCTGGCGATATTATCTATTGCTTTAGTGAGTCTATTCAAGCTTATTATTGGTTTGGTTGTGATTTTTTGGCTTTTTAAGCCAAAAAAAAGTGCACTCTAAAAGAGTGCACTTAGTATTATTTGCTTATAACTTCTGCTTGGTTCTCTATCGAGTCCATACCCAGTTGTCAAGGCTGATTGGGTCGACGCCGTTGGCCTTGATGTAGTTTCTGTGGTCAACTAAGCGCTGTAGCATGTCGGTAGTAAGTGCAACATGCTGAGTCTCATCGATCACACCTTGTTGGAATAGCTTGTACGCCATATCAATCACTAAGTGATAACGAGAAGTACCGTTACGTACCCCCATATCGAATGGAGTGGTCGTTGAACCTTCCTCTTCATAACCCTTGATTCTAAAGCGATCGCTGCCCTTATAATCGAATACCAGTTTCTTGATGGTGTTCGGGTAACCGTGGTAGTTGAATACAACACCCTTATCGGTTGTAAATACTTCGTCCATCAACCATGGCTTGCTTTGGAAGTCGAGGCTACCAAGACCGCTGCTGGTTAATTCAGTCACACTGACGAAACGGATACGAATGCGTGGGAGAATCTCTCTGATTAATACCAGAGCAGCCATCGCTTCTTGGGTGACATAATCACCACAACCCACAAGTACAACATCAGGGTTTTCATCGGAAGCGAAGTCCCAAACCATGACACCATCTTTAGCCTGTTGACGGGCCTCATCGAGTGATAGCCATTGTGGCAAGTCTTTCTTACCGGCAACGATGATGTTTAGCTTATCGCGATCAGCATAGGCACGCTCAGTGTAAACCAATGTGCTGTTACCATCTGCTGGTAGATATGCAGAGATAATCTTAGGGTGTTTCTCTAGCATAGCGCCCAAGAATGATGGGTTCTGATGTGAGTAACCGTTATGATCTTGGCGCTCTAACAGTGAAGAGAGAACGACGTTACATGATGGTACCGGCTTACGGAAGTGTACGCCTTGGCTCGCATAGACATACTTACAGTATTGGTCAGCCATAGATGAGACAACTTGTGAGAAAGCCTCATAAGTTGGGAACATGGCGTGACGACCCGTGACGGTATAACCGTGCATCATGCCGAAAAGCAAGTTCTCAGAGAGCAGCTCGATGACACGACCATCGCGGGCCATGTCTTGGTCCCACTCTTCAATAGGCCACTGCCACGCACGGTCAGTCTCTTCAAATACGGCTTGAAGTTGGTTTGAGTAAGTTTCATCCGGGCTGAAGATACGAAGGTTACGTTGGTCACGGTTAAGCTTCATCGCATCACGCATCCACTCACCCATCTTGTACATAGAAACGCCACGTGTACCACGAGGTGTTTCTGGACCGTAAGCGAGTTTAGATAGATCTGGATTGGTAAGTGCACGAACCACTTCACCACCGTAGCTAAGATGTTGCTGACCACAAGTTAACTGCTTAGGCGGAAGTAGAGATTGGATCTCTTTATCGAAGATTAGCTCGCCTTTATCGTTAATTGTATAAAGTTCATCGAACTTATAGCTTGATAACCAAGTGTTTAGTGCGTCTAAGTGACCTTTATCTGTAGCACACTTGTTGACAATAACCTGATGAGATTCACAGTTACCTTCAAGCTTCTTACCATTGTACTCAGACGTACCGGTCCAACCTTTAGCGGTACGCATTAAGATGACAGGCCAGCGTGGCTTAACAACATCTTCACCGCTGCGTGCGCGCTTCTGGATATCGGTGATCATCTCATATGACGTGTCCATGGCATTTGTCATCTGAACGTAGACGTCTTCTTCGAGCTCATCATCAACGATGATTGGGTGGTAACCTAAACCACGAAATTCAAGATCCAGTTCTTCATGGCTCATGCGACCCATACGCGTTGGGCCAGAGATCTTATAACCGTTGATATGAACTATGGGTAGTACCGCGCCGTTAGTAGCAGGGTCTACTAAACGGTTGGCATACCAAGAAGCGGCAAGCGGGCCAGTTTCTGACTCGCCGTCACCAATCAGACAAGCTGCAATCAGATCTGGGTTATCTAACACCGCACCCCAAGCAACTGAAAGTGAATAACCTAGTTCGCCACCTTCTAAAATTTGTCCCGGAGCTTCAGGGTTAGCGTGTGAAGGGTAACCATAAGCTGCTGAGAACTTCTGACAGATATCTGTGATACCTTCTTCATTGTATGGAATGGTTTCAGGGTAATAATGACTAAGAGAGCCTTCCATGAAAAGGTTAGCTTGTACTGCTGGGAAACCGTGTCCAGGGCCTACAAGGTAGACGAATGAGCGGTTGTTTTTAACAATAAGACGGTTGATGTTAGCGTAGACAAAGTTAATACCAGGGCATGTTCCCCAGTGACCTAATAGTCTAGGTTTGATATCTGTGTGTGCAAGTGCACGCTTATGCAATACGTTTTTCTTTAAATAGATTTGTGATGTCGCTAGAAAGTTTGTAGCTCTTACAAATTTCTTTAACGCGCTGATCTCTTGCTGTTGTGACATAAATAACCCCATTTATAGTAAGCAAAAAGTTAATCAAAGCTCATGTTAAACACTATATTTGTAATTTTATTACAAAAATGTGTCCTACATCTTATTTTTGTAAAGTCATAACATTTCATTTTTGTTGCGCTGCTAAGGTGAATATCTTGTTTAATGGGTTGCTACACTAACTTAATTTTGTTTACTGGTGTGATTGAGGTGTTATGTAAATGGTTAAATGTGATCCCGATCACGCGCGTTACTTTTGATGGTATGCTATTTTGCCGCAGCGAAAATTGGTGGCGTGATGTAATAAATTCACGAAAGGACAATTCTAAAAGAAAATTTCACCAATTTTACTTTTGCAAATGAAGGGAAATTAAACAGACTAATCTCGACGGGTTGCTAGATATCTCGAGAGATTGTCATGGGGATAGATATTAAATTATGTTTGAATCTTTAGTAAGCACCATTGAATTGGTGATTAACAAGTTAAATGGCTTACTGTGGGGCAGCGTACTTATGTATGTACTGGTCGCCGCAGGTGTCTTCTTTACACTACGTTTAGCCTTTATCCAGTTTCGTCTATTTGGCCATGGTGCCAAGCTTGTTATTCAGGGGCGTGAAAAAGTTGATGGTATCTCATCATTCCAGGTTTTCTGTACCTCAATGGCTGCAAGAGTCGGTACGGGGAACATGGCCGGTGTTGCGGTAGCGATTACAGTGGGTGGAGCCGGAGCGATCTTCTGGATGTGGCTCATTGCGATACTGGGTATGGCGACAGCCTTTGTTGAGTCTACATTGGCTCAAGTTTATAAAGTTAAAGACAGTGAAGGCCAATTCCGTGGTGGTCCAGCTTACTATATGGAGCAAGGACTCGGTAAGCGCTGGATGGGAATCATCTTCTCAATCCTGCTTATTATCGCTTTTGGTTTTGCCTTTAACGCAGCGCAAGCTAACACCATTACTGATGCACTTAATAATGCATTTGGATTCGATAAGACTATTGTCGGTATCGTTGTCATGCTGGCTTCTGCTTACATTATCTGTGGCGGTCTGAAGAAAGTTGCTCGTGCTTCTGAGTTGATCGTGCCAGTGATGGCTGTGGCTTACCTTGCTATTGCCTTGGTGGTATTGGTTATCAATATCGATCAAGTTCCAGCAGCACTTAGCTTAATTGTTAAGAGTGCATTGGGTTGGGAAGAGGCCGCTGGTGGTGCAATGGGCGCTATGATGGCGGGTATTGCTCGTGGACTATTCTCAAACGAAGCGGGTATGGGGAGTGCGGCTAACATCGCAGCATCGGCTACACCAAACCCTAATCATCCAGCATCGCAGGGCTTTGTGCAGATGATCGGTGTATTTGTCGATACCTTAGTGATCTGTAGTGCTTCTGCGGCAATTATCTTGCTTTCTGGTGTGTTAGATAACCCAGGCGATCAAGCTGGTATTGGTCTACTACAGTTAGCACTGACTAATGAGCTGGGTGGCTGGTCTGCATACTTTATCGCTTTTGCTATTTTACTTTTCTGCTTCTCTTCAATCATTGCTAACTACAGCTATGCGGAGAGCAACATCATGTTCCTAACTAAGAGCAAGAAGGTGCTTTACATTTTCCGAGGTCTAGTTTTAGCCATGGTGATGGCAGGCTCAGTAGCATCGCTACAGCTAGTATGGAACTTTGCCGATGTCTCTATGGGATTGATGGCACTGGTGAATATCGCGGCAATTACCATGTTATCTAAGGTGGCATTCGCAGTGATTAAAGACTACGAAAAGCAAATGAAGCAAGGACTTACTCCGACGTTCGATCCTAAACAATTCCCTGAGATCGAGGGTATTGAGCAAGGTGAGTGGTCAACGGCTAAAATGGCTGAGAAGGCATAATTTATACTGAACTGATTCGGTAAACTGAATCGGCTCTATCTAAAAAACCACGCTAATTAGCGTGGTTTTTTTATGCCTGCATCAGTATGATGCTTATATTAGAGCTTAGTAAGGATTAGCAATGTTAGTTTTAGTTTCGCCAGCAAAGACATTAGATTATGACAACCCTGCAGGGACGACTGAACATACCTTGCCCAAATTAGTTGATCACAGCGCTCAGCTGATTGAAGAGTGCCGAAAACTCACTCCTATCGACATCGCCACTTTGATGAAAGTGAGTGACAAGATAGCTGGGCTAAATGCTGCTCGTTTCGCGAGTTGGAGTCCAGAGTTTTCAACTGACAATGCCAAGCAAGCCTTATATGCTTTTCGTGGTGATGTGTATACCGGCCTAGATACCGACTCTTTGCCTGCTGAAGGCATTGCACGAGCTCAGAAGCACCTTAGGATCCTATCTGGTTTATATGGCCTTCTACGCCCTTTAGATTTGATGCAGCCTTACCGTTTAGAGATGGGCACGCGTTTAGCTAACCAGTATGGCACTAATCTTTATCAGTTTTGGGGCAATACCATTACCGATGAAGTTAATCTAGCGCTAGAAGAGCAGGGCGACGATATCCTTGTTAACCTGGCATCAAATGAATACTTCAAGGCGGTTAAGCCTAAGCTCGTGAAGGGCACGGTCATTACTCCGGTATTTAAAGACCGAAAAAATGGTCAGTACAAGGTGATTAGCTTTTTCGCCAAGAAAGCCCGCGGCATGATGGTGCGTTATATTCTCGATAACAAGGTGAGTAGTCTTGCAGAGCTGATCAAATTCGACAGTGCTGGATATCATTACTGTGAAGCTGAATCGACGCCGCTTTCACCCGTGTTTTTACGGGAAGAACAGTTGTAGGTAAGCCTTCGAATGAAGCTTGATTACATTTTGTTTTGCGTTATTGGTATTTGGTAGTTTGCTGAGTACCAATGCTTAGCTGTTATCAAACGCCTGCCCGGCGAGGGATGTGCAAACACTTCTGCGACACGCCGCGAGCACAATCCCTGTGGGCTCTGCGACATCATCCCTGATGTCGAAGGTCACAGCCGCGTTCACACCTGAGTGTTTATTTCTTCGATTTGAGCAATAGCTAATTAGCTGCGACCCCTTTGTTTAGCCTAGTTCGAATACGTCAAATCCCTTCAAGTCGAAATGGTTTTTTAGCGCCACTTCGTCGCGCACTGTTTATCAATACCACGATGACCTCCTTTCTGATTGTGTGGTCATCACGATTGTAGGTTTTAGGATTTGGAGAGAAACAAACCAATCAAAGCAACCCGCCAATCAGCAGGTTGTTCTTTAAATCACATCTAATTTCAAACTCACATTACCAAAGACTCAGATCTTGCCACTCTTCTCACCAATACCACTCTTACACTGTCGTATACCCAGTTAAAGGTGAATGCGTAAATGGTGATAAAGATGGTTACGCCAATATCCATCACAAAGGCTTCCCAGATACTTACGTTTAATAAGTAAGCCATAACCGGAACAGTGGCGATCAGTAACCCTAATTCAAATAAAACAACGTGAAAAATGCGTAATGAAAGAGTGCGTTGTGTTTTCTCGCCTGTGAAAAATTGATCGAAAATCCAGTTATAAATAAAATTCCAAATCATAGCGATAGTCGCAACAACTATCATTGTTCCTGATAGGGCGGTAACATCATAATCGGTAAACATAGCTAATCCCATGATAGACAGTGATACAGCTAATACTTCAAATAATACTGCATGGAAAATTCGTTCATTGGCTTTCATAGCGATGCCTCTTAATCGTTATTGATACATTTAAAAATAATGAAGCTGCGATTATAGAGAGCGAATGAAAGAGATAAAGTTAACAGCCATCACGAATCGTGATAGCTTGAATGCTTAATCTATTTAGTGAGCTAATGACTTGTACAGTTTTGAGCAATTAAAAATCTTTGTCACCGTATGTGAAAGTGGATCGTTCTCGGCAGCAGCTCGTCAATTAAAGCGTGCTCAATCTGGTGTAAGCCAGGCCATTGCCAACTTAGAGATCTCCATTAACCAAGAGCTGTTTAACCGCGAGAAAAATACGCCAGCACTAACAGAAAAAGGCAAAGTGCTGTTGCCAATTGCTCAATCGATTTTGCATCAACAAAAATATTTTGATCAAAAAGTAGAATCGTTAGAAAGAGAGCTTGAATACGAGCTGGTTATCGCGATAGATGAAAGCTTAATTAATGATGATTTATTGCAAATACTGGCAGAGTTAGCCGATAAGTTCCCTGTGACTGATGTGGAAATAATCACCACTTCCACTTTTGATGTTGAAGAGCTAGTTAGAGAAGGAAAAGCACAAGTAGGTATTGTGTATGCAGATGGTGAACTTAAAGTGGATATGGATTTTTTCACATTAGGCCAAACCCGTTTTTTGACCGTGGTGGCACCTGAACATGCATTAGCAGCTTTGTCTGTAGTGAATGATACAGCGTTAAAAGGGCATCGCCAATTAGTGCATCGCAGTTCAGAGCATAAAGAACTGTGGTTCAGTTATGGGATAAGCTCAAAGCAGTGGTATGCCAACACTCACCAAACTCTGCTTGATTTAGCTTGCAGAGGAATAGGGTGGACAATCGTACCTGAGCAAGCAGTGACAGAACTATTGGCTGTGAAAAAGCTAGTCGCATTGCCCATCGCTCATGAGTTTGATGGTTGGTTAACGCCTATGGGCTGTTTAGTGTCGCGTCGTCATGCTTCTGGACCTGTATTGGAAGATCTATTGTCATCACTACAAACATTGAGTCAAAAAAATGCTAATTCATTAAGTGTGAATTAAGGTAAAAAGTAGGGTCAGGTCTTGCCTTATTGCCATTCATTACTTTTTGTATATCAAAGTCAGGTGAACACTTTGGGCTCGCTTCGAGATGTAACGCTTTTTGGGGCATAAGTGAGTTACGGAACACTAGCCATAACCACAATTGAAGAGAGAAATAACCGAGTGTAGGTTCGGCTGCGGACTTCGGCTTCAAGGATGAAGCCGCAGAGCGTATAGGGATATATTCACAGCGCGCCGCAGAAGTAGCTGCACATTCCTCGCCGGACAGGCGTTTGGTTATATTGAAGGTACGGCCTTCAATCACAAATCCCAATACGAATTAAGCCAAATGAACCGAACAAAAAATGCAATCAGCTTTAATTTGAAGGCTAGCAAATTTTGGGGAAAAGGCGAGTTATAGGTCATTAGCAATAAAGCCAAAACCTTTCTTGTAAATAACCCCGTGTAGATACGGCTGTGAGCTTAGGTTTCTGGGATGAAGCCGCAGAGTGTATAGGGATAACTCACATAAAATCAATAGTCAGCGTGTCGCAGAAGCATCTGCACATAAGCCCGCAGCAAGCGATAGGTAACCATGAAGGGGCGGCCTTCGAATTACTTATCCAATATCAGCTATGCCAAAGAGAAAATTTCATCGAGCTTCATTCGAAGCAAAAAGGCCACTGTTACGATAAACAGTGGCCTAGTAGATTACCAATAGAAGGCTGAATCGTGCCCAAAGGCAAAAGCAGCTGAAGCGCTAACAGCTATTTAGCAACCTCAATGGGTCTTAACTCAACTTCCGATTGTGCCATCAGATAAGCAAACTGGGCATAAGCGGCCACGTTCTGCTTTAACGACTCTGAGTTCACTTTATCCAAAGTATCATTTGGTGTGTGGTGATAATCGAAGTAATCACGGCCATCTTGTCTCAGTGAGGCAACTGGGACGCCTTGCTTTGGTAGCATAGACACATCTGGGCCACCAGAGGCTGTGTTGCTACCCATAGCGACACCATTAGATATCATGGGCGCACTAAGCGTTAAAACATCTTCAAAAGCCTGCTCGGCGACTCGATAATCAATTCGATAGATGAGACCAGCACCAAAATCAGATTCTGCAGCAATATAGTGCTTATTGAGTTCATCCTTATGAGCTTTGGCATAGGCTTTACCACCAATGAGACCTAACTCCTCGGCGGCGTAAAGTACGACTCGAATGGTTCTGGCTGGCTTTTGTGGCAAGTCTTGAATCAGTTTTCCTGCAGCAGTCACAATGCCGACACCAGCACCATCATCTAATGCGCCAGTGCCCTCATCCCATGAGTCCAGGTGTGCACCGATAAGTACAATCTCATCGGGCTTGCTTGAGCCTATAATTTCAGCGATGACATTGTAGGAAGTTGTATAGCCATGACTTTGCGGTGTCATCTTAAGATTTAACACCACATTTTGATCGCGCTTAAGCATCAAGTTGAGCTGATCGGCATCAGGGCTTGATAGTGCGGCGGCAGGAATACGTTGAACATCATCTTGATAACGCATCATGCCCGTGTGGGCCATTCTGTCATGGTCAGTGCCTATTGAGCGGATGACGATAGCGAGTGCGCCTTTTGTGGCTGCGGCAACTGCGCCGCGTGAACGACCACCTACGGTTTTACCATAACCCTTGCCGGTTGTGTGACGCTCGGTCTTATGATCGATAAAAGCTATTTTCCCGTTTAATGAGCCCTCAGGCGCTGCTTTTAAATCTGAAAGTGTCTCAAAGCGAACAATGGGTGCGGTGATACCATCAGCAGGGGTCGCTACACTTCCCCCTAAGGCGGTAATAACAAGTCCTTGAGGGTAGGGGGAGATCACCGTCGCTTTTGCACTGCCTCGGTCCCAGACTGGCACCTCTACAGGCTCCTTGTAAACTCTATCGAAGCCTAAACTGTTAAGCTTATCTTCTGCCCATTTGACTGCGATGAGATCTTTTTCACTGCCGGCTAATCTGGGGCCAACTTCGACTGTCAGTGATTCAACCAGATCATAAGCTAAATTTGATCGTAAGGCTTGTTGCTGTAATTGCTGCGAGATTTGAATATTTTTACTTTCTGACTGTGTACTTTCACAACCCATTAAGCTGCCGAAAAGCAGACCTATTAGTAGGGTACGACATGTGTTTCTCATAAGTTTCCTTTGTTTTTATTATGTATGTCCCACTTTTGAAAACAATCTAGCAAAAAGTGTGCTTTATGTCCCGACTATATCTGTAAGGCGACGCTATATTAGTAGCGGGGATTGTTTTAGGAGAAATTGCTCGTAATGAATATTGAATTAATGCAGCAACGGGCAGACCAAGCCGTTGTGATGTTGAAGGCTTTGGCTAATGAGCGCCGTCTCTTTATCCTATGTTATCTTCTTGATGAAGGTGAGATGTGTGTTGGTGAGATGAATAAAAAATTGGGATTAAGCCAGTCTGCTTTATCTCAGCATTTAGCTTGGCTTAGAAAAGATAATTTAGTTGAGACCCGTAAGGAAGCTCAAACAGTATTTTACTCTTTAAAGAGTAAAGAGGTGTCTGAAATTATTAAGCTGCTGAATAACATTTACTGTCACTAACTCTGGTTTATTGACCAGAGTTGATTAATAAGCAGGGCTATGGCTCTGCTTTTTTATGCCCAATGATAAATTTTAGATATAAAAAAACCGGCCTAAGCCGGTTTTTTTAAGCATAAACGTAGAACTTAAGCAGCAAGTGCTTTAATTCTAGTGTTTAGGCGAGACTTCTGACGAGCAGCTCTATTCTTATGAATAAGGCCTTTAGTCGCCATACGGTCAACAATTGGTTGTGCAGCATTAAATGCTTCAGTAGCCGCTTTGTGATCGCCAGCATTAATTGCAACGATAACTTTCTTTACGTATGAACGTAACATTGAACGACGGCTAGCGTTATGCTGACGACGTTTTTCAGATTGAAGCGCGCGCTTCTTTGCAGACTTGCTATTAGCCAAGGTGCAACTCCTAAATAGGGTTAGATATTTTAAAGGTCGGGAATATGCCTCTTTTTTGTCACTTTGTCAATGACAATGATTGAATCTTTATCTTAAAGATAAATTAATCCAACCAGACTTGGCTATCTTCAACCTAACTCGTGTAATATGGGCGCTAATTCTAGCAGCATTTATTAGGCTGTGACAGGGGGAAAATCACTTTTGATACGACTCACCTGAACTATTTCGCTCAGATCAGGGGGTTTTTTGAGTAGAAAACTATTGAAGTCAGGCATGATTGTTAGTGCTATGACGTTGATTTCTCGTGTGTTGGGTTTAGTCAGGGATGTCGTTATTGCCAACCTGATGGGAGCCGGAACCAGTGCCGACGTATTTTTCTTTGCCAATAAAATTCCTAATTTTTTAAGAAGACTTTTCGCTGAAGGTGCTTTTGCACAGGCATTTGTCCCTGTATTAACGGAATATCAACAGAAACAAACCTCAGATGAGATCAGAGATTTGTTGTCTAAGGTTGCGGGAACTTTAGGCGTTATTATCACCCTAGTAACCGCTGTCGGTGTTATTGGTTCTCCAGTATTAACGGCTCTTTTTGGTGGCGGTTGGTTTTTAGCCTGGGTCAATGATGAACCTGATGGCGCGAAATTTGAACTCGCTTCATTGATGTTAAAAATTACCTTCCCCTATCTATGGTTTATCACTTTCACCGCGCTTGCTGGCTCTATTTTGAATAGTCGAGGCCGATTTGCCGTTTCGGCTTTCACGCCTGTTTTTTTAAATATTGCCATCATCAGTGCAGCGATATTTATTTCGCCTAATATGGAGCAAGCCGAAATTGGTTTGGCTATTGGTGTTTTTTTAGGTGGTTTGATTCAGTTCTTATTCCAAATTCCTTTCTTGATTAAAGAAAAGGCGCTGGTTAAGCCCGTGTGGGGTTGGAAGCATCCGGGGGTCACCAAAATCCGTACCTTGATGCTCCCGGCGATTTTTGGTGTTTCAGTGTCTCAAATCAATCTATTGCTAGATACCTTCATTGCCAGCTTCTTAATGACAGGGTCCATTAGTTATCTTTATTATTCAGATCGATTACTCGAATTTCCCTTAGGCTTATTTGGAATCGCGATAGCAACGGTTATTTTGCCTGCGCTGTCGAAGAAACACGTCAATGCTGAAGAAAAAGAGTTCGAGTCCACCATGGACTGGGGGGTTAAAGCCATCCTACTACTGGGTATGCCAGCCATGTGTGGATTGATTGTATTAGCAAAGCCTATGCTGATGGTGCTATTTATGCGAGGTGAATTTACTTTGCATCATGTGGAAATGGCATCTTATAGCTTAATGGCATACGGCTGTGGTTTATTGAGCTTCATGTTGATCAAGGTATTAGCACCGGGTTATTACTCGAGGCAGGATACTAAAACACCAGTACGTTATGGCATTATCGCTATGGTGAGCAATATGGTGTTTAACCTTATTCTCGCCTTTCCCTTCGGTTATGTTGGTTTAGCGCTGGCAACGTCAATGTCCGCGTTCCTTAATGCTGGTTTACTCTATCGAGGTTTGCATAAAGCGGGGGTTTATAGAGTGAGTAAGCAAACTGGTCTTTTCTTTGTTAAGGCGCTGCTATCTTCCTGTGTAATGGTAGGCCTGCTGCTTTACTTCCTCCCATCTCAAGAGGTGTGGGTTGCACAAGCTTTCCATGAACGAGCGGTAGCTCTGTTAATGTTAATTGTAGCTGGAGGCGGGAGTTATCTATTGAGCATGGTGATATGTGGGGTTAGACCCTGGAAATTAAAAACCGGCCTTTAGTATTTTAAAGCTAATGAGTGGTTGAGATTATGCGACATTTATTGATATATGACCTGCTATTTATGCAGAGGGTATGCTCAATTGTTCTCGTTAAAATGGACATCAACCCCTTCAGAGAAAGATCATTGCTGATTATCCTTGTCAGCTGGTATATAATCCGCCCACTTGGGCCTGCAATTTATGTGATGTAATGGAACTAATCCGCGGTATACACAATATTTTACCAGCACATCATGGTTGTGTTCTCACTATCGGAAATTTTGATGGGGTTCACCGCGGCCATGCTGAAGTGATCACTAAGCTGGTCAAAAAGGCGAGGCAGCTAAATGTTCCTGCCACCTTAATGACATTTGAACCTCAGCCACAAGAGATGTTTAGAGGCGATAAGGCACCGGCCAGACTGAGTATTCTCAGAGATAAGATAGTCTTACTCGAAGAACTTGGGATTGATAGGTTAGTATGTATTAACTTCAATGAGAAATTTGCCAATTTGCCAGCCGAAGCGTTTATCGAGAACTTACTCGTTAACTCTTTAGGGGTTAAATATCTGGTGATAGGCGACGATTTCTGTTTCGGTAAACAGCGTCAAGGCAATTTTAAGATGCTGAAAGACGCCGGTGAAAAGCACCAATTTGCAGTCGTTAGCACTCAAAGTTTTGTGTTGGGTGACAAGCGAGTCAGTTCTACTGAGATTAGAAAGCAACTGGCTCAAGGTAACTTGGAGCAAGCAAGACGCTTACTTGGTCATCCTTTTACCTTGTGCGGCAAAGTGGCACACGGTGAAAAACTTGGCCGAACATTAGGCTTTCCCACTGCCAATGTTGCACTAAAGCGTCAAGTGTCTCCGGTGAGAGGCGTCTTTGCGGTAAAGATACATTGGGATGACAGTGATATTTATGAAGGCGTGGCCAATGTTGGATTTAGACCAACAGTCAATGGCCAGGTTTGTCAATTAGAGGTACACCTCTTTGACTTCGATGGCGACCTTTATGGTCGTACCGTTGAAGTGGAATTGGTCGCTAAGATTAGAGATGAGCAGCCATTCAAGTCTTTGGATGCGCTGAAAAAACAAATTAACAATGATGCAAACAAAGCCAAAGATCTACTTGGCTTCGATGCAAGCTAAACCTATTTAGCAAACATGAATGGTATGGGATTAATGAGCGACTATAAATCTACTTTGAATTTGCCGGAAACTGAGTTTCCGATGCGTGGGAATCTGGCTAATCGTGAGCCAGAGATGTTGAAGTCCTGGACGGAAGATGGGCTGTATCAGCAGATCCGTGATAGCCGTATTGGCCGTAAGCCGTTCATTTTGCATGATGGCCCTCCTTATGCCAATGGTGATATCCATATTGGTCACTCAGTTAATAAAATTCTGAAAGACATTATTGTTAAGTCTAAAACCCTGTCTGGTTTCGACGCACCATATATTCCTGGCTGGGATTGTCATGGTCTACCTATTGAGCTGAAAGTTGAGCAGAAGATAGGTAAACCAGGCCATAAGGTGACTGCTAGCGAGTTTCGTGAGAAGTGTCGTGAATATGCGGCTAAGCAAGTTAATGGTCAGCGTGAAGACTTTATTCGTTTAGGTGTGTTTGCTGATTGGTATAACCCATATTTGACGATGGATTTTAATACCGAAGCCAATATCGTGCGTTCACTGTCTAAAGTGATTGAAAGCGGTCATTTACATAAAGGCGTTAAGCCTGTTCATTGGTGTACCGATTGTGGTTCTGCATTGGCAGAAGCGGAAGTTGAGTATGAAGACAAGAAGTCTCCGGCTATCGATGTCGCCTTTGTTGCAGCTGATAAGCCAGCTTTACTCGCCAAATTTGGTGGTGTAGAGGTTGCAGGCTCTGTGTCTATGGTTATCTGGACCACGACACCGTGGACGTTACCTGCTAACCGTGCACTTTCTATCGCAGCCGACCTCGATTACTCATTGGTTGAATTTGTCAAAGATGGTGAAGCTCGCGTTATCATTGTTGCCGAGGCCCTCATTGAGTCGTGCATGGAGCGCTACAGCGTTGACGCTCATAAGGTCATTGCTCAGGTTAAAGGTCAAGAGCTGGAACTGTTACGCTTCAATCACCCATTTTATGGCTTCGATGTGCCTGTCATCTTAGGTGATCACGTTACTGTCGATTCTGGTACTGGTGTTGTTCATACCGCGCCTGGCCACGGACAGGATGATTTTGTGATTGGTCAGAAGTATGGCCTTGAAGTGGCTAACCCTGTTGGCGACAACGGTGTTTACAAGCCTGACACTGAAATATTTGCTGGTCAGCATGTATTTAAAGCTAATGCTAATGTGGTTACGCTTCTTGAAGAGAAGGGCGCATTGATTAAGCATGAGACTATTCTTCATAGTTACCCACATTGCTGGCGTCATAAGACCCCGATTATCTTTAGAGCTACCCCTCAGTGGTTTATCTCTATGGATCAAAAAGGGCTAAGAAAGCAAGCGCTTGGTGAGATAGAAAAGACTCAGTGGATCCCTGATTGGGGCCAGAACCGTATCGAGAAGATGGTAGAAAACCGTCCAGATTGGTGTATCTCTCGCCAGCGTACATGGGGCGTACCTATTGCGCTATTCGTCCATCGTGAAACTGATGAACTGCACCCTGATAGCGTCTCTCTGATGGAGCGTGTTGCCAATAAGATTGAGCAGCAAGGTATCCAAGCTTGGTGGGATCTCGATGCATCAGAATTGCTCGGTGATGAAGCAGACCAATACCGTAAAGTGACTGACACATTAGATGTATGGTATGACTCAGGTTCTAGCTTCTCATCTGTGGTTGCATCACGTCCTGAATATAAAGGTCATGATATCGACCTTTACTTGGAAGGTAGCGATCAGCATCGCGGCTGGTTTATGTCATCTTTGATGATCTCAACCGCTATGAACGGTAAAGCCCCCTATAAGCAAGTGCTTACTCATGGTTTCACCGTTGATGGTAATGGACGCAAGATGTCTAAGTCTGTGGGTAATGTTATTGCTCCACAGCATGTGACCAATAAACTTGGCGCAGACATTTTACGTTTATGGGTTGCTGCAACTGATTACAGTGGCGAGATGACTGTATCAGATGAAATCCTTAAGCGAAGTGCCGATGCTTATCGCCGTATTCGTAATACGGCTCGCTTCTTACTTGCTAACATTAATGGTTTTGATCCCGTTAAAGATGCAGTTGCTATTGAAGACATGGTTGCATTAGATCGCTGGGTTGTCCGTCGTGCTACAGCGCTTCAGGAAGAGTTACTGGAAGCTTATTCAGAATATAACTTCCACTCAGTGACTCAGAAGTTGATGCAGTTCTGTTCCGTTGAACTCGGTAGTTTCTACTTAGACATCATTAAAGACAGACAGTACACTGCGAAAGGTGATAGCCATGCACGTCGTAGCTGTCAAACTGCCTTGTATTTGATTTCAGAGGCTATGGTTCGCTGGATCGCGCCTATTCTGTCTTTCACCGCCGATGAGATCTGGAAGTTACTTCCTGGTGAAAGAGATGCTTATGTGTTCACCCAAGA
Organism: Shewanella eurypsychrophilus; assembly: GCF_007004545.3. NCBI lineage: Bacteria > Pseudomonadati > Pseudomonadota > Gammaproteobacteria > Alteromonadales > Shewanellaceae > Shewanella > Shewanella eurypsychrophilus. Next base: position 1,465,813 of record NZ_CP045503.2, read on the forward strand.
ATGGTTCGAAGGCCTTGAGTCTGTCACGCTTGAGTCAGACCTCAGTGATGAACTTTGGACTCAGTTGATACTTGTTCGTGGCGAAGTGAATAAGGTGATTGAACAAGCGCGTCGTGAAAAGCAGATTGGTGGTTCGCTTGAAGCGGAAATTACCTTGTATGCCGATGAATCATTAGCGCAATCACTTAACACCTTAGGTGATGAGTTGAGATTTGTGTTACTCACATCTAAGACCCAAGTGTTACCACTTGCAGATGCACCTGCAGATGTCATTGAGACAGAAATGCCAGCACTTAAACTTGGCATGTTAAAAGCGGTCACTGAGAAGTGTGAGCGTTGTTGGCATCACAGAGAGGATGTTGGACAGATTGAAACTCATCCAACCTTATGTACTCGCTGTGTGACCAATATCGAAGGCGAAGGTGAAGTGCGTCAGTTTGCATAAATCATAAAGCTAAGAGCCTGATAATGTTTGTTATCAGGCTTATTTATTTTGATTATGAGTTGAAGCCTATATGGGTAAACTCAATATGATAAACAACATGAAGTGACGCTGATTTGCGTCATTTTTTTTAAGAGGAAGGCTCAATGCCATCTAATTGGAAAGAAAGCGGCTTACGCTGGTACTGGGTAGTTGTACTGGTATTTATCGCTGACCAAGTCTCTAAGCAATGGGTTTTGGCTAATTTTGAGCTTTATGAGTCAATCAAGCTATTGCCCATTTTTAGTTTTACTTATGTACGAAATTACGGTGCGGCTTTTAGTTTCTTGAGTGATGCTGGAGGTTGGCAGAAATGGTTGTTTACCTTTATCGCCATTGGCTTTAGTACTTTGTTGACTATTTGGCTTAGAAAGCAGCCAACACAGATGTGGCGATTGAACTTAGCATATACTTTGGTTATTGGTGGTGCTCTGGGGAATTTAATCGACCGCCTTCAACACGGTTTTGTAGTAGATTTCATAGACTTCTACTGGAACAAGAGTCATTTCCCCGCGTTTAATATTGCAGATTCTGCCATCTGCGTCGGTGCTGCATTAATTATCATCGATTCTTTTATCTCAGATCGGGATGAGAAGCGCAACAAAGCCCAAGATAAAAAAAGTACTGCTAAGGAGTAATGCTTTGACTGATGAACGTTCTATTTTATGCCATATGAATATCGTGCTTGAAGATGGCTCGACAGCCGATAGCACTAAAGCTTCAGGAAAACCTGCGCGGCTGAATATTGGTGATGAAAGTTTAAGCCCCGCGTTTGAAGCGCAGATCCAAGCTTTGTCTGAAGGTGACTCACACACATTTACCTTAGCGGCAATTGACGCATTTGGAGAGTCTAATCCTGATGCCATTCACCATATGGACAGAAGTAAATTCCCTGCAGATATGGCGCTCGAGCCCGGTGTTATCGTTAGCTTTGGCGGCCCTGGGGGGAGTGAAATCCCCGGTATAGTGCGGGATGTCGTTGGTGACTCTGTGACGGTTGATCTTAACCATCCTCTTGCAGGTCAAGTGCTCACGTTTGAGCTAGAAGTGGTTCAGGTACTTTAACCTATGAATAAACCAAACAGTCTTCAGATCAAACTCGCCAACCCTAGAGGTTTTTGTGCTGGTGTAGATCGTGCGATAAGCATTGTTGAAAGGGCGTTGGAGCTATTCTCTCCGCCAATATATGTCCGCCATGAAGTGGTACATAATCGTTATGTAGTGCAGAATCTTAAAGATCGCGGCGCGGTATTTGTGGAGGAGCTAGACCAAGTTCCTGATGACAGTATTGTCATATTCAGTGCGCATGGTGTTTCACAGGCCGTTAGGGCAGAAGCCAAGCGACGAAGCCTTAAAGTCTTTGATGCAACTTGTCCTCTGGTGACTAAAGTGCACCTGCAAGTGACGCGTGCAAGCCGTAAAGGTGTTGAATGTATACTCATAGGTCATGCAGGCCATCCTGAGGTCGAAGGCACTATGGGGCAGTATAGTAACCCCGAAGGCAGTGTGTTACTGGTTGAATCTCCAGAGGATGTCGCTAACCTAGTTGTTAAAGACTCTGAGAATCTGTGTTTTGTCACTCAGACAACGCTATCTATGGATGATACTGCCGATGTCATTGCTGCGCTGCAGAAACGTTTTCCATCTATTGAAGGGCCGCGTAAAGATGATATCTGTTATGCGACCCAAAATAGACAGGATGCCGTGCGAAATGTCGCTGATGATGTAGATCTGTTTATTGTTGTTGGCTCGAAGAACTCTTCGAACTCAAACCGGCTAAGAGAACTGGCACAAAAGCGAGGCACTCAAGCTTATCTTGTCGATAATGCAGATGATATTGATGCTGGCTGGTTTGCTAATGTCACTCGTGTTGCTGTTACTGCAGGCGCATCGGCTCCTGAAGTACTGGTAAAACAAGTGATTGATGCCATTGCTGAGCTCGCACCAAGCGTGATCACTGAAGTCGAAGGGCGAAAAGAGGATACGGTTTTTGCTGTTCCTGCCGAATTAAGATAAAACGTGTAAAAATCATAATAATAAAAATGAAGGAGGCCAAAAGCCTCCTTTTTTATTGCCTGAAAAACAAACAAGATCTAAAAGGTGACATTTTTAGATGCTAATATTACTAGCGCGTAACATTCGACTCATCTATGATTAACCAACACTCTGCTTTAAAATGCTAACTTACAGATTTTTAACAGGTAAACCTTGAAAATAAGCGTCAATTATGTGACGAACGAAGGAGGATTGACGCAAATGAATAGAAAACAAAACGGATTCTCTCTGGTTGAAGTCCTCGTTTCTATGGTAATTCTCGTCATCGGTTTGATAGGTGTTTTTAATTTACATATTGTGGCTAAACGGGGAAGTTTTGAATCTTTTCAGCAGACTCAAGCTTCCTATTTCGCAATAGATATCATCAACAGAATGAAGCTTAATCGAAGTCAATTAGCTGGTTATGCAGGTACTTATGCAGGAAACTTGTCTGAGCCGAGTCAGTCTTGTGATGTTGCACTTATTGTGGGGGGAGGCAGTGGCGGTATTGTCTGCACTAATATAGAAACGCGTTCTTGGGACCTATATAACTGGGAACAGTTAATGAATGGTGCAGGGGAAACCAAAAATACCCGTTCTATTGGTGGTTTAGATACACCTACTGCTTGTATTCAAGTCTCAGGTGCTGGGGATGTATTGGTGGCTATCACTTGGAGAGGCATTCGAGAAGTGTCTGACGGCGCAGAAAATTCTGATGACTTTATTAAATCTTGTGGCACGAGTAATAAGCGCAGAAGGGCTTATTCAATCAACACCGTGATTATTTAGCTTGGTTAACTTTATGAATAAAAAATGTTTTGCACAGCAAGGATTTTCGTTAGTCGAGTTAATGGTTGCCATGATTATCTCGTTGTTTTTAAGTGCTGGGCTATTCTCAATGTTTAATATGTCTGCAACGAATGTGATTACCACGAGTCAGTTCAATCAATTACAGGAAAATGGCCGGGTAGCGCTAGCACTAATTGAGCGAGACGTTAGTCAATTGGGTTTTATGGCTGACATGACGGGTACCGACTTTATTATTGGTACTAATACTCAAATTAATGCGCTGGATATACCGGCGGGTAGTGATTGTGTTGGCGGAGGGGCTAATAACGCCAGTTTACCTAATAATAATCCATCACATTTTCGTCGCCTTTGGGGATATGAGCAAGGTGTCTCTGCCGAGTCTTTCGCTTGCCTCACTGGCGTTTCTACATCGACAGATGTTCTACAGATAAAGCGATTAGTTGGGCCTTCTGTCGTCGCACCTAATGATAATAATCGTTATTACATAGGAACAACGGCGAATGAAGCTGTGATATTTAGTGGCAACCAGGCTACGCCTGCAATGGATAATGGCAGGTTCTGGGAGTATCAGCATCATATCTATTACATTCAAGAAGATAGCGGGGTTCCTGTTCTACGTCGTCGAGTCTTAAGAAATGGTGGAATGAATACTTCTGGAAGTTATGAGCAACTTGTTGAAGGTATTGAAAATATGCGAGTGCTTTATGGATTTGATAATGATGGCGACGATACTGCTGATAGTTTTATGCCTGTGCAGAATGTCACTAATCTAATGTGGGATAACGAGCTGTTTCAACGATTAGTCGCGTTAAGAATTTATTTATTAGTTCGCTCCGTAGATGAAGATAGGAACTTTACCAATGATGCCAGTTATCTGCTTGGTGATAAAACCATAGCAGCGACTGGTGATCACTTTAGACGTAAAGTGGTTTCTACCACTGTGGTGCTTGAGAATCCTGTGTTGATCAGAAATTAGGAGATAGCGATGAAGAAACAAGAAGGTATGGTGCTGTTTTTCTCCTTGATTATACTGATTATTATGACAGTTATAGGCGTCGCGTTAGCCGTTAACTCAAGCCAGTCGATGAAAATGGCTGGAGCGGGCTCTGAAAGAGTTGAGGCTATGTCTGCTGCACAAGGTGCACAAGATCGAGTGGTTGCGAATAACCAAGGAGCTACTATGGCAAACATTGCAGGTACCATGGTTGTTGTTGACGCGGCTCTAGGTGTGACTAATACACTAAATCCACTTGCTGCTGGAGATGTAAATTGTCAAAGAAGCACAAAGGCTAGCTCCGCAAATTTAATCAGTTGTAGACGAGTAGAGATATCGAGTTCAGCTGCATTTGGTAAAAAGAACTTAGGTCAACTGACAGTGGTCACTGGCATAGAGCAAGAAGTATTAACTGGGAGTTAGTTATGTGGATAAAACGTTTTCTATGTGCAGGGATAGCTGCTCTAAGTATGATATCAGGCCAGACTTACTCTGATGATACTGAACTCTATGTATTTGAATCTTCAGCACGATCTGGTGCTAGGCCTCAAGTTCTTATTATTTTTGATAATTCAGGCAGTATGGATACCAGTGAGTATTCTGAAACCTTCTACCCTCGTGGAGAAACTGTCAGTGACTCGACTAAACTTTATTACAGCAAAGGGGGAGTCGGTGTTCCTGAAGCTGCGAGCAATAACTTTATCCTTCAAAGTGTAAATGGCTGTAAAACATCCAAAACTTACTTAGAGTCTTACGGTTTTTTCACCGGATTTATTAGAGAGTATAGCTTTACTGGTGAAAATGGCACTTGGACAGAACTACCAGATGAGCTTGGAAGCACAGTCACTCATGTTGATTGCTTTGAAGATTTTGAAGATACTTCCGCTGTAGAGTTCAGTAATGCTTCAGGCATTACTGATGGTCTTCCTGTTGATAGCCTAGGTTCAAAGTCTTCGCCAGAAGCTTATACCGATGTCACTAGCAGTTCATCGTCAGCGGCTAAAACCGCAGCCCTAGACAAAGCATTATTAACCAAATTTGGTATCGGAAAATCTGTTACTTTTTATACAAAAAACTATATTGATTGGTATAGCAGTACCAAGAGTAAAAGATGGACTACTCGGATGGAAATTGCCAAACGAGTGATGGAAGACACTGTGGTTACAACACCAAGTGTTGACTTTGGCTTATCGGTATTCAATTACAATACAGGTAGAACTAGCGATGGTGGTCGGATCATTTCGGGCATACAGAGACGAAATGCGGCAAGTAAAAAAACATTAGTAGAAACAATCAATAATTTGGATGCTGATACTTGGACACCGCTTTGTGAAACCTTATATGAGGCTTATCGCTATTTTTCCGGTGGTAAAGTTAAATTTGCCAAAGAGGCTGGTAGTTTAGACCCTGAACGAGATAGAAGTGTTGAAAATTCAGGCTATTATATATCCCCTTTTAGTGAGACACAGTGTTCTAATCGTTCTTATGTCGTGTATATTACTGATGGTTCACCTACTCGTGATACAGCAGCGAACAACCTTGTTAAAAATATGTCTGGTTACCGCTCTGCAGACAAAGAAGACGGTAGCTACCTGCCTGCTCTTGCTAGCATATTAAATCGCAAAGATGTCAACCCAACACTTGAAGGCGACCAGTTTGTATCAACCTTTACTATTGGCTTTAGTGATGGTGCCGATGATGCGGCTCCTATATTGAAGAAAACAGCTGACTTAGGTGGAGGTAAATACTTTGCTGCGAAAGATGCTACTCAGCTTCAGGCGGCACTATCACAAGTTTTCTCTCAAATACTTGAAGTGAATGCCAGCTTCACCTCTCCCTCGATTGCTAGTAATAATTTTGATAGAACTCAGACGTTTGACTCAGTTTACTACGCCATGTTCTTGCCAAATAAAGGACCTCGTTGGATGGGTAACCTTAAGAAGTTCAGAGTGACCGGTGGCGGTGATATAGTTGATAAGAATGGCAACTTAGCAATCGGAAGCGATGGTAACTTAAAGACATCTGCTTGCTCTTATTGGACCCCCAATTCAGTGTGTTCAGGTACAAGTGGCGGTGGAGATGGTAATGATGTTCGTGTAGGCGGAGCTGCCCATAAGTTAAGAAGCACATCAACAAGAACCTTGTATGGAAATTATGGTGCTGGTGGTTCTCTTAAAACCTTCAATAAAAGTAATGCTTCTAGTGCCGCAGGTGGGAATAGTGCTTTAGCAGCATATATGGGAGTGAACACCGATGAGCTAAGTAAGATTTTCGATTGGGCTAAAGGCAAAGATGTCGATGATGATGATAACGATAATAACACCAGCGATATAAGAGACGATGTACTGGGCGATCCCTTACATTCAAAGCCCTTAGCGATTAATTTTGGTAGCTCTTCTTCTCCTGATATTCGTATATTAGTTGGCACTAATCATGGGTTTTTACACATGTTTGAAGACTCTGGTAGTGATGTTGCCGAGTCTTGGGCATTTATGCCCTACGAACTTTTGCCTAACTTAGTCGAATTAAGGGCTAATGTCCCAACCGGAGTTCACTCGGTTTATGGTATGGATAGCCCACCTGTTGCATATGTTAAGACTGGGGCTGGCGGGGTTGAACAAGCATGGGTGTTTGCTGGTATGCGCCGTGGCGGTAAGTCTTATTATGCTATTGATATTACAAAACCTGATTCGCCTAGTTATATGTGGAAAATTGATTCTGATAGCCCTGGGATGAGTGAACTTGGCCAGACATGGTCTGAGCCTATAGTCACACTTATACCTGGTTGGCCCGCAGGCAACACAGATCCGGCTAATGCTTCACCTGTACTTATTTTTGGTGCAGGATATTCACCTTCAACAAAAGATCCGGCAGCTGTCGGCTCGCCAGATGCGCAAGGGCGTGGTGTCTTTATTGTGGATGCGAAAACAGGAACCTTGATCCATGCATTTGGACCCTCATCGGGAACAAATGCGACGCAAATGCCAAGTATTACAGACAGTATTCCTAACACTGTTGCAATACTAGATGCAAATGGAGACCGTTTAACTGACAGAATTTATGCCACAGATACCGGTGGAAATGTTTGGCGTGTGGATCTTCCTAGTGCTAGCCCTAAAAGCGCTACTAAACCATGGACAGCATTTAAGTTTGCCGATTTAGGTGGTGGAACATTGGCGACAGATAGGCGTTTCTTTGCTGAGGCTGCCGTTGCGCAAACTGTTTTTACAAACCTGTCAGAAGTTGATGTGACGATAAATGGGGAGACGACCAATACCAAAACATATCAAAATGTGGCCTACGACGCAGTAGTGGTTGGAACCGGGCACAGGCCTCACCCTACTGACACTGCTCGTTCCGATATGTTTTACATGTTACAAGATAGAAATGTTATACCTCGCTCATTTAATGGTGCTCCAGGCAATGAAGTTCCAGCTCCTCTAACTTTGTCAAATCTTTATAATGTGACATCTGCCGCCCCATCTTCCGATGCTGATAATTTAAACTTTGGTTTAAAACGGGGCTGGTATTATGCTTTTGGCGGATTCGGAGAGAAAAGTTTAGCTGGTGCTTCAATCATTGAGGGGCGAGTTTTCTTCACTTCTTATGTGCCAGGAGATACAACCTCGAGTACTCAATGTTTAGTCTCTGGCGTAGGTCGCTTGTATGGTTTTGATCTACATAAGGGTACACGTTCGTATACTCATGAATATATTGAGATGGGAGAAAGGGTGCCTGATACGCCTCAACTCGTTATTCCTCCTAATGGAGAGGGCGATTCATATATGTATCTAATTGGTATCGGCTCTGCGGGGGAGGATATGGAAAAGGCTGGCGGTGGAGGAGGTGATGGTTGTCCTCCCGGAGATGAGAAGTGTGTGGGTGGTGGTTTAGGTGTTAATCGTATTTACTACCATATAAATGAATAATTAAGATATGTCATGGTTGGAATTTTGATGAAAAAAAATAATGGTTTTAGCTTAATCGAACTAATGATAGCTGTCTCAATAATGGGGATTTTAGCTGCAGTGATATACCCAAGTTATACTGAATATGTTGCTAAGGGCGGAAGAGCTGACGGAATATCGGCAGTCATGAGGGTAGCAAATCTTCAGGAGCAGTTTTATTTGGATAACAGGCAATATGCTACAGATATGAATGATCTTAACCTAGGTGCCGACCCCTTTGTTACCGATACCGGCTTATATAGTGTCGACTCAACGGGTACGACCAGCTTTATAGTAGTTGCTACCGCTCTAGGTAAGCAGGCCAGCAGGGATAGTGCTTGTATCACTATTCAGATTAACGATATTGGAGAGAAGTCTCCTGCGGAGTGTTGGGAATGAATAAATTGTACTTAAAGGAAGCCTTCTTTTCTTCTTTATTCTTAGGGTTAGTAATGAGTTCACCGCTGGCATATTCGGAAAATATTAAGACTGAAAAGATGGAATATAAATGTTATTTGAAAACTACTAAAGGATATGAAATAGCTTTTTATAGATGGGAAGTTAATAATTTTCAAATAAATGTAGCTAAACTTCCCGCGCAAAAAGTTCCAGGTTCAAAGATCTATATTAAAGATGTGGAGGAGTGTGTAGAACTCAATGAGATGTTTTCTATAGGTCATGCGCAAAAGCTTGATGAAGAAACTGCAAGATAACCTCAAAGATAGGAATGTTAAGATTAGGGTAGCTAGCAAGAAGCTTAATCGTCATTTTGATATTTAAAATGCTATATTCTGATTTAATTTTGTCTACATGCAATTAACGCTAGTCGTGCTGTATTTCGATTTACCGGATGGGCTAAGATCGATCCCTAAGGATTCATCACTGCTTTTATTTGCTGGGCAATAGACAAATTGTCCAGAGGTAAATGCACCTGTCAGTAATCCGTCTGGGCTATAGCTAATTGAGCTATTGTCATAAGTGACAAAATCACTAGAGTTAAATGCGCCGACCACAGTGAGTATTTCATCATTGCCATCAATCTGATTTGCAGTCCCGTTATCAAGAAAAATTTTATAGCCCTTACTCCAATCTGAATTACAGCTACCTGAAACTATCGGGCACATAGTGACCCTTGAGCCGTAACTTACTGCGTGACTACGGGCAAATTGCAAGGATTGGCTAACTTTGCGGATCTCACTGTCGGCGCGATAGCCTTCATACAACGACTTTAGCGAGGGGGCGCCCACACCGATTAAGAGCATAGCAATAACTAACGTCACCATTAGTTCAACTAGAGTAAAACCATTTATTTTTGGCCGCATGACGTTATCCTGAGCTTAAATACTTAAGTAAGTATAAGCGAGAACGGAGGTGTTTTCAGCAGATTTAAAGTATTTTTTTGAGCCAATATATTGGCTTTAAAGACTATTTTGACATTTAGGTCCAAATGGATTGATACATGAAGCTATTGCTTTAAATACATTCAATAACTTTACCTTTTGAAAACCTCACTCGTCCTGATTGATTTACTATTACAGCTCTAGAGTATTGGTTTTTAACTGAAGACGGACAATATTTGATAGTACCGTTTGTCCCAGAAGCTAAACCATCAGCTTGAAATCTCACCGCTCTACGGTTATAGGAGATAAAGTCTTTCTGGTGAAAGGGGCTTGTTTTTATCAAAACCTCATCATTAGCATCAATGACATTTGATTCTCCTGAGTCAATAAATACAGTTATGCCAAGCTTCCAGTTGCTAGTGCATTGATTACCAAAAACTGGACAGGCTGTAACTCTTGTGCCGTAGCTTATTGCACTATTACGAGCGAATTGCAGAGTTTGCTGTATTATTCTAATGGCTGAGTCTGCTCTATAATGGTCATATAGTGAGTTGAAATTAGGCACTGCGATACTGATTAAAGTGGTTGAAATGACTAATGTCGTCATAAGTTCGACTAAGGTGAAGCCTTTGTTTGTTTCCATATTCAATCCTTTGAATATATGATTTTAGCTGGAGGGTCTGAGTGTTGCGTCCTGCATCACTGACATTGACTAAACGTATTTTCTAAAATAAGTATAGTGACAGACTCCCTATTTTATTTACAATCTTAATAATGTTCAGTTCTAAGAACATTGCATTTCTGAAAGGATTGATATATTAACTGTAGTGGGCTTAACGCTCGTGATAAGATTAAAGAATAACTATTTATAATATTTTACCCTATAAAGGAGCGTTTGATGAAAAAGGTCGAGGCTATAATTAAGCCATTTAAGTTGGATGATGTTCGTGAGTCTCTCGCTGAGATAGGCATTACCGGCATGACCGTTCTCGAAGTCAAAGGCTTTGGTCGACAAAAAGGCCATACTGAACTTTATCGTGGTGCTGAGTACATGGTGGACTTTTTACCTAAAGTAAAAATTGAACTCGTGATACAAGATGAGCTGCTAGATCAAGCGATCGAGGTGATTGTTGATACTGCGCGTACGGGTAAAATTGGCGATGGAAAGATTTTTGTCACTGAAATTGAGCGGGTTATACGGATCCGTACGGGTGAAGAAAACGAAGAAGCTGTGTAAATAAACTCAAGCTATCTCATTTTTACAAAAGCGGCGCTGAATAAATTCAGCGCCGCTTTTGTATTTTAATCATATAACAATAAAGCGTTAAGATACTTTGGCAGACGAATCTCTTATTATCGGCTCAGGAATAAATATCTTAGCTTGTGCTGATTTAGGTTCGCGTCTCTTAGCAATCAATAACTCAGTGGCCATCTGAGCAATTTTTTGATTTGGCTGGTGAACCGTCGTTAGTTTTGGCCATGTCTGCCTTGAAAATGGACTATCCTCAAATCCGACGATTGAAATATCATTGGGAATATCAATACCTTCTAGCCTGGCAGCAAAAAGTGCACCAGCCGCTATTTCATCGTTACAAGCTACGATAGCAGTCGGTCTATTTGCTCTTTTTAGCAGCGTTTTTGCACCCGTTACACCCGATTCGAAAGAGTATTCACCTGCAACAATGTTGTGTTCATCGACCTTTAGATTATTATCCCGAAGGGCTTGGGTATAACCGGATAAGCGTGCTTTCGTTGACTCATGGTGTTGATCACCACTTAAAAAGGCAATGTTCTTGTGACCTAAGTCAATCAAGTGCTGGGTAATGGAAATTGCGCCATGTTTATCGTTAACCAGTACTGCTAACCCAGTGTCATTATCAACCTTCTCTCCAGCTATAATTCGCACATAGTTGGCGTCAATATTATCTAAAGCTTGGAGAATTTTAGGGTCTTCTGAGAGTGGAGGAGTCAAGACTAAGCCTGCAAGCCTTGCATGCTTCACTAGAGTGGTTAACTCATCACAAATGTTATCAGCTTTAGCATTGCAGGGATGTATTAGCAGCTCATATCCAAGATCTTTGCATGAAGATAAGATGCCGTTTTGCATATCAATAACATAATAAGCATTGGGGTTATCATAGATAAAACCTATAACATAAGACTTAGCGCCTGCTAAGTTTCTCGCCGCTAAATTTGGTTGATAATCCAACTCTGCAATGGCTTCATTGACTTTATCTATAGTGGATTGCTTTACTGATGGCTCGTTATTGGTGACTCGAGAAACGGTTTTAATCGAAACTCCAGCGTATTTTGCTACGTCATTTATTGTGACTTTCATACAGCTAAACACTCGTTTTATCAGTGTGTTATAGGTAAGCTCTAATGCTTGTAAAGATGAGTGTACGTCTTTTGTATTCAGGTTTACAAAGAACTTTATTTCATTTTGTTACAGCCTATAGTGCGAACTTTTATACTAATTAGCAATCAGCAAATGTACTTTTCCCCTCATATAAATATTTTTCTTATAACTAATAATAGAAACATTTTCATCGCAAGCCCGCATATAACAAAGGTTTAACAAGTGAGTAGTTGGTCGACACCTGTAATAAAAATGTTCAAATAGACTCTAATTTGCTTGCTTAGGTTATTTTGTTGTGGCGCCGCTGTTAATTATTGTGTAATGTTTGCACTAGACATGACAGCGTTGTCATTCCATAAGGGAATGGTTATGGATATTAAAAAAATAAAATAAAGTTATGGAAGGGAAACGAGATGCGACCATCTAATTTTAAGAAAACTGTACTAGCTACAAATATAGCGTTAATGCTCGGCACTGTAGTCTCTATGTCAGCTGTCGCGGCTGATGCTGACAACGCCGCAGTAGAAGCAGATGAAAATATTGAAAAAATTGAAGTACGTGGTATGCGAGCCTCAATGAAAGCTTCAGTTAATGCAAAGCGATTTTCTAATGCAGTTGTTGACGCTGTATCAGCTGAAGATATCGGTAAATTTCCTGACGGTGATGTGGGTGAATCATTAGCGCGTATTCCTGGTGTCAGTGTTTCTCGCCAATTTGGTCAGGGGCAGCAAGTTTCAATTCGTGGTGCTTCTTCACAGTTGACCCGAACTCTGTTAAATGGCCACTCTGTATCTTCAACGGGTTGGTTTGACCAGCAAGCGATTGACCGTAGTTTTAACTACTCACTTCTTCCACCAGAAATGGTAAGTGGAATTGAAGTTTATAAGTCGTCTCAAGCAGATATTACCGAAGGTGGTATCGGTGGTACGGTTATCGTCAAGACTCGTAAACCGCTTGATCTAGATGCAAATACACTGTTTTTAAGTGCAAAAGGCGACTACGGTACGGTTTCTGAAGAGACTGATCCTGCATTATCTGGCCTTTACAGCTGGAAAAATGAAAGTGAAAGCTTTGGTGTTTTGGTCTCTGCTGCTGGTTCGCAAACTGCATACCAACGAAATGGTATCGAGACTCTTCTTGGTTGGGGCGAAATCGTTCCGACAACGTTCCAGCAAGATCGTGAACGTACCGCCATTAATGTTGCAGCTCAATACCGTCCAACGGATAGTTTAGAGTTTGGTTTAACGGTAACGAGTTTAGATTTGAAAGCTGATAATGCTAACACCTCTATCTTCTTGTTTCCTACCCAGCAAGGCGAATCAACGTGTAATCAAACAAATGCTGCTGGTGTTTGTACCGATATCACTCACTCAGGTGTAGACGCTTTTGCTTGGGCTCAAACTTGGGCACGTAAAGCAGAGATGAAATCTGATACCTATGATTTCGATTTTAACTATGAAGCTGAGAATTTCACGCTAGAAGGTCGTATCGGTAATACTTCAGCTGAAGGTGGTACAAGCCTGACTTCTAACTATGGTAATTCAATCGGTCAGTCTAGTGATTTCGCGGGACACTATGATGCGACTGGTGAAATCATTGCTATCGATATTGCAAACAAAGCATTTGATTCAAGTGACTTTAATGGTGAACTTGCTTCTGCTGGATGGGCACTTAAGAAGCAGCCAAACACAGATGAAGAAACTTATGCACAATTTGATGTAACAATCCCAGTTGAGTTAGGTGCAATTACAGCATTCAAGACTGGTATACGTTATGCGGATCATGATGTGACACAGCAGACTGACGTTGCAAATGTTGGTGAGATAGCTTCTCGTGACGCTTCATATTACTACAGTGGCACTATGTCTTCAGGTGCAGGGTTTACACTGCCAAAGCCTAATTTTGATGCCATGATCTCAGATGCAAATGCGGCAATCGATGGCTTTACTCGTGATAAGTCGGGTTATGGCACGCTCAATGAGCAGAACTTGGCGCTTTACGCTATGGCTAATTTTGAAGCGGAAGGTATTCGCGGTAACTTTGGTCTTCGCTTTGTTTCAACAGATATCGAATCTGATTACTATGCACTAAGCGATACCGGTGAGTTCGCCGATACTGTGAGTACTGATACTGCGAGTTATAGCGATGTACTACCAAGCATTAACGTAGCATTTGATTTAGCATCAGATCTCATTTTACGTACCTCAGCGTCTCAAGTTATCTCTCGTCCTAACTATTCAGAGTTATTCGCGACATCGACATTACCTGGCTTGAATGATGGTACACCGGGTAACGAGAAAGTTAACCGCGGTTCTGTATCTTTAGATCCATTTAAAGCGACTCAAGCAGATGTTAGTTTAGAGTGGTATTTTGGTGGTGAAGGTCTTGCAGCAGTTACATACTTTATCAAGGATGTGAGCTCATTTATCTCTACTCGTCAGAAGCTTAACCAGCAGATTGGTATCGAAGATAATGATCTGAGAGAACAAGGTTACAGTTCTTGTGGAGTCGGCGTTTATGACTGCTGGACTGTTAGTGAAAAGTATAATGCTAACGGCGGTCGTATCGAAGGTGTTGAATTACAGCTACAAGACTCGTTTGATAGTGGATTTGGTTATGCTGCAAACTACACTTATGCAGATGCTGGTTCTCCTTCTGAAAACTACCCAGATCAAATGGGTGTATTCTCGGACTCTTCTAAGCACACAGTAAACTTAGTTGGTTACTATGAGAACGATAGCTTTACTGCTCGTCTAGCCTATAACTGGCGTAGCGAGTACATGATGCGTGAATTACCAGGTTTCTACGGTAACCGTCAGCACCAGGATTACGGCACATTAGACTTAAGTGCTGGTTACAGTATTACAGAGTGGATGGATATTACTTTTGAAGCGGTTAACTTGACTGAAGAAGACAGTATTCAAGTTGGTGTAGCGCCACTTGACGCTGAAGTTATTCCAGAGTTCAAGGCTGACTACCCAGTATGGAGCTTCGAAGGTGAAGCTCGTTACAAGGTTGGTGTAGCTTTACGCTTCTAATCACTCATTATTCTTGTAAATAGACGAAAGCCCAGCTCATGCTGGGCTTTTTATTGAGTCATGAATTTGGTATTGATATTACCGTTAATCAACTAATGTAGAAGGCTTAGTATGGATATTAAAAAGGTCGTTATCGTTGGAGGTGGAACTGCAGGTTGGCTAGCTGCAAATCACCTTGGTAAAGCTTTGTTTAACACTGAAAATGTGTCCGTGACTTTGATTGAGTCCCCTGATATTCCGACAATCGGGGTTGGAGAAGGAACCGTTCCAGCAATAAAAAAGTCGCTGCAGAGCTTTGGCATAAGTGAAAGTGAATTTATTGCACAATGTGATGTGACATTTAAGCAGTCGATAAAGTTTTCTAATTGGCTAGATCAAGATAATCATGGCAAAGGCAACTTCTTCCATCACTTGTTTGATATGCCATCACCCATGGGGGAGGATTTAACTCCTTTGTGGCTTAGCAAGCAAGGGCATGATTATGCTAGCTGTGTTTCACCTCAGTTTACTGCTTGTGAAGCCCTCAAGGCTCCGAAGAAGATCACAACCCCTGAGTATGCAGGTTCACTTGGGTATGCCTATCATTTAAATGCGGCAAAATTTGCAAAACTACTGGCAAAAAATGGTCGAGAGAAGTTTCATGTAGAACATGTGATCGCCAATGTCAGTGAGGTTAAACTCAATGACTCTGGAGCTGTTAGCTCACTCGTTACCGATACCCATGGTGAGCTTAAATTTGACCTCTACATTGATTGCACTGGGTTTGAATCTCTGATTATAGATAAAGCGCTTAAGGTGCCTTTTGTTGATAAGTCAAAGCAGCTTTTGGTGGATAGGGCGTTGGTCGTACAGGTACCTACTGATGTCAATGAATCTATCCCACCATTCACTCTAGCCACGGCTCATCAAGCTGGATGGATCTGGGATATCGCTTTACCGAATAGACGGGGAGTGGGGTTTGTCTACTCGACTAAATATATGGATGACAAAACAGCCATTAAGAAGTTAGATAAATACTTAGGGGGAGGCTTATCTGATTTTAATTATCGCTTTCTGCCTATGAAAGTAGGGTACAGAGAGAAGTTTTGGCATCAAAACTGTATTTGTCTCGGATTAGCCCAGGGCTTCTTAGAGCCTTTGGAGGCAACTTCTATTTTGCTTACTGACTTTGCTGCTGGCTATATCGCTAATCGCTTTCCCAAATCTGTAGCGAAAATGGAAGATATTCAAACTCAATTCAATCAGGTTATGAAGTATGCATGGGAGAGAGTTGTGGAGTTTATTAAGCTACATTACTGCCTATCGGATAGAACGGATTCTCAGTTTTGGATAGATAACAGGGATCCAAAGACTATTCCTGATGAGTTAGCGAGAAAGCTATCTCTGTGGGAGACTTATGTGCCTAATAGAGAGGATTTCTTTAGTAAATTTGAGGTGTTCGATCTGGAGAATTATCTCTATGTTCTATATGGGATGAAGTATAAAACTCAAGTTGATGCACTAACAGATGAACAGATGAGTCTTGCCAATAAGCAGTCTTTGCACCTTGCTGAAATTGGCAAGCAACTCACAGAGGAACTGCCAGAGCATCGAGAACTACTCAATAAGATAAAAGAGCATGGACTGCAATCAATCTAGCTTGCTTTAGTCGACGAGATTGACTGAAACATCTTATGAGCGCTTACGCTGTGAAGCAGGCGAGTTGTCACCCTGCCTGCTGGTCCTCCCACCATCACATATTTGTTGGTGAGTTCACCTTGTTACCTCACTCTCCATTGAGGTGGGAGTTAGCTTATTTGCTTATGACTGCAGGTTATCAAACTCATTTTGCTTAATGATTAATCGAGCAATCTGATTCAAAGACGTTAGGTGAGCATAAATGAGTGGCAATAATCCTTTATTTTTTAGAGTAAGAAAATCCTCATCCTTTAGCTCATTCAAGGCCTTCTCATCAATGATGTACACTCCATCAATATTAACGTTTAGGCTCTCATCACTCAGTTTAACTGTCAGTTGTTTAGGCGTGAGTAGTTTCAAGTCTGCAAAGTACTTGGTTATGCCACTTGTCTGCTGAGTAAAGCTGGCTAAATCGAGTAGCGCATTGGAGCGTTTTTTGAGGTACTCAGTTTGCTCTCCTGATGCATCAAATAACTTATTGCCTTCTGATGAAACAAGCTCGCTCTCATCATCAATACAAACCATGATTTCATCGCTATTTTTTGATGTTTGCATTAAAGACAGTGGTGCATTACTGAATCCAACGGGTGTGACGGCTGCGCTCCAGTTATTTGACTGACAATATAAATTGAAGTTGCTCTTAATTCCCATCATGGCAATAGGAGTGAACTGACCATTTTCTGTATTTTTAACAAATACGATGGGAAATTCAGTCGCTAATACAGCAAACTCTTGTACGACTATAGGGATCAGACTTTGCTCAGAGAATCGACTGTGATCATTAGACTCTTTTATAGCAATATCCAGGTGTTTTGTAGAGTTTAATGGAGAGATATTTGTCATCTTATTTTTCCTCGAATTATATTATTATCATTCTTATTTGAGTGAACTAGCTGCTTGAATCGAAAATTGTTGTGTGGAGCCTGATCCCTGTGACGCAGAGGGGGAGCACCTATACAAATAATGTTATCAACTTTTGACAACGTTGTCATATTTTGGTGTTGCCAGCCAAGCTGTTGTATAAAATTAATAAGAACGAGTTATCTAGCCCAGTCTAACTTGAGCAAGAGATTTAAATGAATGTCAAAAAAATGTAGATATTCTGTTGGCTCTTGTGTATGTTTGTGAATGACAGCGTTGTCATCTGCTTGTGTGATGAGTTGTCTTGTAAGGTCTGCATGAATAGGAAGAGGTCTCCTAATTCGTGTTTTGGCAGATGTAATAGGGTCAAACTCATTACATTTGTGTTTGAAATTTCAATAGTCTCTCCCCAGAAACTAGACTTGGCTAGGTGTTTTATCAGTAATTATGTGATGAATCACCTAGCTTTTTTTTATGTGGATTTTGACGGTATGGAATAGATTTAGAAGTTGTAAGTGAAACAAATCCAAACACTATTGCCCATGCTACTAGAAAGGTGATTCAGGTTTAAGGTGTACAAGAGAGGCGCTACAATTGATGAGACAGTCTTATCTTGTAAACAGATAACTGAGGTCACTCAGGACTTCCTTCAAAGCCCTACCTTAAATCTCACATGTTTCATAGCTAGCCCGTTGGACCTTACGTCTGTCTAAGTTTGCGTCAGTGATGATGACCTGACACTATTTAGTACTGACTTATAATTATTAATTTTGTAGTCCACAGTCTCAGATAAAACTTAGCATTTTAACGATTTAATAGAGGTGCAAGTTCTGGTTATATCAGGGGGGAAGATTGCGGCTAAGGTGGCTCATTTCATCTTGAGATGAGAAGACATTGAATCATAGTAGAGGGATAGAATGAAATTGAAGTTGATCACTGCCGCAATAACACTTGTGCTAGCAACGAGTGCTTGCTCCGATGTAAAAACTGAAACGAATAACCAAGTGTCCGCCGAGTCGAGTCAAGCTAACGCTAAGAACCTAGATCAAGCACAATTAAACACGCTCGGGGAGACATTAGACATAAAGTATCGTTTAGTGACTAACTACCCGCAAGGTTGTCCGACTTCTGGTGTTGACGGTCGTTGTTTCACGGCGCAGATAGATTTGACCTCTGCTGTTGATTTAGATAGCCAAGATTGGTCTATCTACTTCAGTCAGATGCGCCCGGTGCAGTCGGTGAGTTCAGGTGAGTTTACAATTACTCGTGTGAAAGGCGATCTACATAAGATAGCGCCGACAACTGAGTTTAAAGGACTCAAGAAGGGCGTCACTAAGACCCTAGAGTTTAAAGGTGAGCTATGGCAACTATCTGAAACCGATGCTATGCCAAATTATTATCTGGTATCAGGAGAATTAGATCCTGTTCTTATCAGGAGCACTGCAGTGACCCTGGACAGTGAAACCGGCATGGAGCTTCGTCCCTACGCCGTGTCTTTCACCGATGAAGAAACACAATATAAGCGAAGTGATACAGATAAAGTGAAGTGGGCGACACCTGAAATACTTTTTCAGGCGAACCAGGGAATAGACTTTCAGCCTGAGCTGGTTACCAACACGATAATTCCAACTCCCTTGAACGTTAATGTGAGCTCCACTGATCGACCTGTATCCCTAAAAGGCGGCATAAAGCTCGAGCTTCATGAGGTTAAACGTAGCGCCATCGATGCTGCTGTAGCCCGTTTGAGTCGTATCGGTGTCAATGAGTCATCGTCTGGTCTAGTCGTGAGTTTCTTACCGCTTAAGGTCAAGTCAACACTAGGTTCGTATCTGTTAGATATCACCAAAAATAAAATCACCATCTCTGCAGCCGATGATGCAGGGTTTTCCTATGGTCTATCCTCACTGACCAGCCTTCTCGATAGTAACGACTTGGTTGTTAATACCATGAGAGTCGAAGACTCTCCTCGCTATGATTTTCGCGGCATGCATATCGATGTGTCGAGAAACTTCCATAGTAAGCAGTTAGTGCTGGATATGTTAGATCAGATGGCGGCTTATAAATTGAATAAGCTTCATCTGCATATGGCCGACGATGAAGGTTGGCGTCTGGAAATCGAGGGTTTACCTGAACTGACTGATATCGGCAGTAAGCGATGTCATGATTTAAGTGAAACAAGGTGTCTGTTACCTCAATTAGGTAGCGGCCCATTTGCCGATGCTAAGGTCAATGGCTATTACTCTAAAGCCGATTATATCGAGATTTTAAAATATGCGGGGGCCAGACAGATACAGGTTATCCCCTCAATGGATATGCCGGGACATTCAAGAGCCGCTATCAAGTCGATGGAAGCACGTTACCGTAAGTTAGCGGCAACTGGGGATATAAAAGGGGCCGATGAGTATCGCTTAATCGATCCAAAAGACACCACTGTCTATTCATCGATTCAATACTATGACGATAACACCCTTAACGTGTGCATGGAGTCGACTTTTCACTTCGTCGACAAGGTAATTGATGAGATTGCTACATTGCATGAGCAAGCGGGTCAGCCTCTATCTGTCTATCATATTGGTGCCGATGAAACGGCTGGTGCATGGTTAGACTCTCCTATGTGTAAGGCATTCCTTGCCGACAATAAGCAAGGCGTGAGTACAAGTGATGAGTTCGGTGCCTATTTTGTCGAGCGTGTGTCGAATATCTTGCATGAAAAAGGCATAGAGCCTGCAGGTTGGAGTGATGGAATGAGCCATACCCGTCCAAAGAACATGCCAAAAACCTCCCAAACCAATGTGTGGGATGTTATTTCACACAATGGTTTTCGCCGCGCACATCAGCAAGCAAATTTAGGCTGGGACGCCATATTGGGGATGCCTGAGATGCTGTATTTTGATTTTCCCTACGAGGCGGATCCTAAAGAGCACGGTTATTACTGGGCGAGTCGTAACACCAACGAACGTAAGTTATATGGTTTTATGCCAGATAACTTACCCGCTAATGCTGAGCAGTGGACCGATATCCAAGGTAAGCCATTCGAAGCCGATGATACAGAGAAGCGAGATAAAGCAGGCAAGCTAGTCAGTGGCCCAATGAAGGAGGGAGTGTCATTTTCCGGTCTTCAGGGGCAGATTTGGAGTGAAACACTCAGAAGCGATGCCGTGGTCGAATATATGACCTTTCCACGATTACTTATATTGGCTGAGAAAGCCTGGCACAAGGCGAGTTGGGAAGTGCCTTATCAATATAAAGGAGCTGTCTATAATCAAACTAGCGGTTACTTTTCCCAAGAGATGCGCAATGAGCAGGCGAGTCAGTGGGCAGTGTTAGCCAATACTCTGGGGCAGAAAGAATTAGTCAAACTGGATAAGGCTGGCATCGAATACCGAGTACCTACCGTAGGCGCGCATATACATGAAGGACAACTGTTAACGAACCTTATCTATCCAGGTTTAACCATCGAGTATCGAGTCAATGGTGGAGAATGGCTTGTTTATCATTCACCTGTCGCTGTCGATGGGCAAGTAGAAGTTAGGGCCATAGCTGCCAATGGTAAGAGAAAAGGGCGCGCCTTGATTGTAAGGTAACAGGTGGTTAACACATGTGGCTGCATGATTTCCTAATCAGTGAAGCTAGCCCAACTCCTTCCTCTGTGGTACTTTCAGCTGAATTAAAGCTAATCTTATTCAGCTGAAAGAAAATAAATGACAACGCTGTCATTTGTGTTGTAACATGAAGTTAACTTAGTCAGTGAGCAAGGTATTGCGCGTAGCGATAAACCTTGGATAAAAAAACTGTGAATGAGGTCTGTATGAGTGTGAACCAGACGAAGGAGAGACCGTTGTTTATAGGTATTGATGGTGGCGGCAGTAAATGCAGAGCAACAATTTACTCTAGCGAAGATAGTGTAATTGGAACTGGTGTCGCTGGGCGAGCAAATCCACTTCACGGCTTATCACAAACATTTGAATCTATTCAGATGTCGACCGAGCTTGCGTTAAAAGATGCCGGAATGAGCTTAAGCGACAGTAGGGCACTCGTTGCCGGAGTCGGACTTGCGGGAGTGAATGTCCCTAGGCTTTATCAAGATATCGTTAACTGGAAACATCCGTTTGCCGATATGTTTGTTACCACGGATCTGCATACCGCTTGTATCGGCGCACATCGTGGCGGCGAAGGTGCGGTGATCATCACGGGCACAGGTTCCTGCGGATATGCTAATGTCGATGATAAGCACCTGTGTCTTGGCGGTCATGGCTTCGCTCTGGGTGACAAAGGCAGCGGCGCTTGGTTAGGATTAAAGGCAGCCGAGCAAGCTCTGTTACATCTCGATGGTTTCGCAGAAAAGACTCTATTGACGGAGCGTATTCTCAATCACTTCAAAGTTCATGATGCTATGGGCATAGTTGAAAACCTGGCGGGTCAAACTTCCAGTGTGTATGCCAAGCTAGCCAGAACCGTGCTTGAATGTGCTAATGAGCAAGATCATGTAGCCAAAGGAATCGTTAAAGAGGGGGCGGCTTATATCAGTGATCTCGCTCGTAAACTATTCGAAGTGAATCCTCCGCGTTTTTCTATGATAGGTGGGTTAGCCGAGCCCTTGGCGCCTTGGTTAGATAGCGATGTTATCGCTAAGCTATCACCAACGTTAGCTCCTCCTGAGCTTGGGGCGACCTATTTTGCGCGTCAAAAGTTTAGGATCAAGTAGACATGAAACAGACAATAATTGCTAAGCGGGTATTTGATGGTGAACAGTTTCATCATAATCTGCCTATCACGATAGAGGATGGTCATATCCTTGCCTTGGATACTGTCGCTGGTGCAACAGAAATCTCAGTCGATGGGACCTTGGTTCCCGGATTTATCGATGTGCAGGTTAATGGCGGCGGAGGTGCATTATTTAACGGCGACCCCTCAGTTGAGTGCATAGAGACTATCGGCAGCGCGCATGCACAATTCGGTACCACAGGCTTCTTACCCACATTAATTACCGACGATGTCAATGTCATGAGCCGAGCGGCTGATGCCGTTGCTGCTTCATTGGTTAAAGGAAGTGCCGGGGTTTTAGGTGTGCATTTTGAAGGTCCACATCTGTCTGTTCCGAAAAAGGGCGTCCATCCAGAGTCTCATATTCGTCGAATTTCTGATGCTGAATTAGAGATATTCAGTCGTAGCGATCTGGGGATAAAAATCGTTACCTTAGCGCCTGAAAATGTGTCGGTGGATGTGATTAAAGCCTTAGTCGCTGCCGATGTCAGAGTCTGCCTCGGTCACTCTAATGCCGATTATGAAACAGTCGTTGCTGCGTTAGAAGCTGGGGCCACAGGCTTCACACATCTCTTTAATGCCATGTCTCCCTTTGGTTCGCGTGAGCCAGGTATGGTCGGTGCGGCACTGGAAAGCCGAGATGCCTGGTGCGGACTCATTGTCGATGGTCACCATGTCCATGCAGCCGCGGCTAGAGTGGCAATTTACGCTAAGCCAAGAGGCAAGGTTATGTTAGTCACAGACGCTATGCCACCTGTAGGTCTCGAAGAGGAAACGAGTTTCGAGCTCTTCGGTACTCAGGTCATACGTCAGGGGTCTAGATTAAACGCCGTGACGGGTGAGCTGGCTGGTTGTGTATTAGACATGGCGGGTGCGGTTAGAAATACGGTCAAAATGTTAGGTTTACCCTTAGATGAAGCGATTCGTATGGGATCTTTATACCCAGCTGAGTATCTAGGATTAGCCAAAAGGCAGGGACAAATAAGTGTAGGTAGCCGAGCGGATTTAGTGTTGCTCAACGATGACCTGAAGGTACAGCAGACATTGATAGGCGGTACATCTGTTTTCAAGGCCTAGTGTTACCGATTAATATAAAGCCCTAGTCGTCTAGGGCTTTATATTATCTAGAGTCTGTATATAAAAGAACAATAAAAATAGTGAAGTAATAATAACGAAAAATAGAGGGAAATTGTCATGGAAGCGAGTCTTGCTAAAGGCCCCAAACGCAGATTGATGTCACTCGATGCGCTAAGGGGCTTCGATATGTTCTGGATTTTAGGCGGTGAGGCACTCTTTGCCGGCTTACTCGCCTGGACCAGTTGGCAAGGCTGGAAGTTTGCCGATGCTCAGATGCACCATAGTCAATGGCACGGATTCACCTTTTACGATCTAATATTCCCTTTATTTATTTTCCTCTCAGGCGTTGCACTTGGGTTATCTCCTAAACGCTTAGATAAACTACCTATAGCCCAGAGAATGCCACTCTATAAGCATTCAGTGAAACGACTCTTGTTGTTACTTTTCTTCGGTGTGCTCTATAACCATGGATGGGGCACAGGAGCGCCAGTTGCCATAGATGAAGTACGATACGCCAGTGTTTTGGGGCGTATCGCTTTCGCCTGGTTCTTCGCTGCCATGTTAGTCTGGCATACCAGCTTAAGAACTCAGCTATGTGTCACCTTAGGTATTGTCATCGGCTATGGGCTTATGCAGCTATTTATGCCATTCCCTGGTGGAACTGCCGGCGTGTTTACCCCACAAGACACGATCAATGCTTATGTCGATACGCACTTTTTACCCGGGATCACCTACCAGAATAGAGCCTTAGATCCAGAAGGGATCTTGTCGACTATTCCTGCGATAGCCAATGCGATGGCTGGGGTCTTTGTTGGTCATTATATCGTTAAGGAACATAGGAGGGGAGAGTGGGCTAAAGTGGCTTATTTGCTGCTTGCTGGAGCCTTTACTCTAGCTTTAGGTTGGTTGGTCGATTTGGTCATCCCCGTGAATAAAGATCTCTGGACCAGCTCTTTCGCGCTAGTGACTACCGGCTGGAGCATCATATTACTAGCCGTTTTTTATGCATTGGTGGATGTGCTTAAATGGCAAAAAATTGCATTTCCTTTTGTGGTGATAGGCTGTAATGCCATCATCATCTATTTAGCTTCGAGCATAGTAAATTGGACATATATTTCCAAAAGCCTTTTTGGGGGAGTCGTCAATGCTTTCCCTGCATCGGCACAAGCGTTAGCTGCAGTGGTTGCACTGTTATTAGTGCAATGGCTACTACTCTGCTGGATGTATAAACGCGGTATTTTCATTAAGGTTTAAGTCTTAAGCGGTAAAACTTGAATGTTTTTTAACTCATTAAATCGGCGCTTTAGCAGGGAATTGGATAAAAAGCGAAAATGACAGCGTTGTCTTTTTTGCTTTTATGTTTTAACATCAATGAAACAAAGTCAGTATTTTCTCTTGATAGAGAAGTGGTTTTGGGCTTTTGACTATAAATCTAGTGTATAAATGTTAAAGATATATTAACTGTACCGATATCTACAATAAAATTATAAGAAGCAGGCTTATGGAAATGACAGTAAAGAGTGAAAGTAAACGCAGTAACTTTATCCCGATGGCAATTGTCGCCGGACTGTTTTTCATTTTAGGGTTCGCGACCTGGCTCAATGGCTCGTTGATGCCCTATTTGAAACAAATCCTTCAGTTAACCCCCCTCCAAGCATCTCTCATTCTATTTTCGTTTTATATTGCAGTGACTTTTACTGCACTACCCTCGGCGTGGTTGATAAGAAAGGTTGGATATAAAACCGGAATGGCGTTAGGCATGGGGATCATGATGATTGCTGGCCTGCTATTTATTCCTGCGGCTAAGACGCAAATCTTTGGCTTGTTCTTATTTGCCCAGCTAGTAATGGGAGCAGGGCAAACCTTGCTTCAGACTGCTGTTAACCCTTATGTTGTTCGCCTTGGTCCTGAGGAGTCTGCCGCAGCACGAGTCAGTGTGATGGGAATATTGAACAAGGGTGCAGGTGTTATCGCACCACTAGTATTTAGTGCCCTAATTCTTGATAGCTTCAGAGACCGAGTGGGGATGGATCTGACTCAAGCGCATATTGATGAGATGGCCAATAGTTTGGTATTTCCTTATCTAGGTATGGCTTTATTCATTGGTCTATTAGCTGTTTTAGTTAAGAAATCATCTCTCCCTGAACTGGAGAATGAAGAAGATGATGTGGAAACTAGTGGTAAAGGGCATACGAGAGAAGCATTATCTCATCCCAATTTAGCATTAGGTGTTGTAGCCCTCTTCTTTTATGTTGCAGTGGAGGTGATAGCTGGTGACACGATTGGCACATTCGCACTATCACTTGGCATTGAAAGCTATGGTGTGATGACCTCGTATACCATGATCTGTATGGTTGTCGGCTATATCATCGGCATCTTAACGATTCCTCGTTTTATCTCACAGCCAAAAGCATTAATGGTCTCAGCCATTTTAGGCATGGTGCTGACGCTAGGGATCTTATTCGGTGACAATGAGTCTTATGCAATTGCAAACCTAGTATTAGTTCCGTTTGGTGGCGCTCAGTTACCCGATACCTTGTTGATGATTGCGCTACTTGGTTTGGCTAATGCCATAGTATGGCCAGCGGTATGGCCGTTAGCACTCTCGGGCATGGGCAAGTTAACAAGTACGGGTTCTGCACTTCTAGTCATGGGTATTGCTGGTGGCGCATTCGGGCCACTGTTCTGGGGCTTAACCAGCTCAGCAACACCTTTAGGTATTCAAGGTGGCTATATGGTGATGTTCCCTTGTTACCTGTTTATCCTTTTCTATGCGGTGAAAGGCCATAAAATGAAAAGCTGGAAGTAGCACCTAAAAAGAGTTATCAGTAATAGAAAGGAGCCTAAGGCTCCTTTTTTTGTGTCTGGTAAATTTATCTAAAGGTTCTAGATTCTAGGTTCTAGATTCTAGGTTATAGGCCCTAGGTTCTAGGAGCTGAATAGGGGCTGATTTAGTTGAGACTGAAAGTAAGGCTCCCAGTGAGTAGGGAGTCTCAGGCTCTTAGGGTGATAGAGCAAATACTTTAGCTATTAATGGCTATACGGGCACCTAGAGTCGGCCTTTTGCCATAGGAAGGGATCTACTGCTGCTCGTATATTGCTAAGATTTAGCAAGTCACTAAGTTGCTCTTTACACGAGCCCTACCAATTGAGCTATGCCGGCGTGAGCTTTTATTCTTCTATCCACAAATTCCAGATACAAAAAAGCCACTCAAAAGAGTGGCTTCATCGTATATGGTGCCGGCACCAAGAGTCGGCTAAGGGGACCTACTGCTGCTTGTGTAAAGAGTCAGTCAGTTGCTCTACCAACTGAGCTATGCCCGCTTGCACTTTCATCCTTCTATCCATAAATCCATAAAATTTAGACATAAAAAAGCCCCAACTAAAGTTGAGGCTTTTTTATTGTATGGTGCCGGCACCAAGAGTCGAACTCGGGACCTACTGATTACAAGTCAGTTGCTCTACCAACTGAGCTATGCCGGCTTATCTTACTTCAAATAAAAACTCGGGAGTAATCTATTTGATTACCAGTCACAACTCAAACAACTGAGCTATGCCGGCTAAATGTTGGTGCCCGAACCCGGAATCGAACCAGGGACACGAGGATTTTCAATCCTCTGCTCTACCGACTGAGCTATTCGGGCAGCTAAACTAAGTATTAGCTATCTACTTCAAACAAGCATTAAACCTAGGTTTAACTCTTGAGCTGTAAGCCCTGTCTCGTTTGGAGTGCGCGTATAATATAGTTATGTTCTTGGCGGTGCAAGCCCTTTTTAATCAAATTTGTTTAAGCTGTCAAAAACTGAACAATCAAGAATTCCACGGGCAGTATTTTAGCCCTAGTTAAGGTTCCTATTTGCCTAGAGAGCCGAATAAAAGCTAGAACTTCTAAAGTCGGCTCATGCTCTTTGGTTACAGGATATAGAAGAATAGGGACCTACAGCCGTTTGTGTAAAGAGTCAGTAGTTCTACCTACTAAGCTCCACCAAATTAGCTATGCCGGCTTGAGCTGTAATTCGTTTCGAGAAGGGAATTATAGATACAAAAAAGCCACTAATTAAAGTGGCTTGCTTGTTCTTCACTTTTGATTAAGCCAGCACCAAGAGTCGGCTATTTATGAAAGAAGGGGACCTACTGCTGCTCTTATATTGCTGAGATTTAGCGAGTAAGTCAGTTGCTCTACCAACTGAGCTATGCCGGCTTGCACTTTCATCCTTTTATCCATAAATCCAAAAAAATCAGACATAAAAAAGCCCCGAACAATGTCGAGGCTTTTCTCTTTATTTGTAAAGAGGTGGTGCCGGCACCAAGAGTCGAAGCTCCGGTGGAAGTAACCTACTGATTAAATTCAGCTAATAGGGCTCATTGTTTCACTTAGATAAAAAGCAGATACAAAAAAGCCACTCAAAAGAGTGGCTTCATCGTATATGGTGCCGGCACCAAGAGTCGGCTATTTATGAAAGAAGGGGACCTACTGCTGCTTGTGTAAAGAGTCAGTCAGTTGCTCTACCAACTGAGCTATGCCCGCTTGCACTTTCATCCTTCTATCCATAAATCCATAAAATTTAGACATAAAAAAGCCCCAACTAAAGTTGAGGCTTTTTTATTGTATGGTGCCGGCACCAAGAGTCGAACTCGGGACCTACTGATTACAAGTCAGTTGCTCTACCAACTGAGCTATGCCGGCTAAATGTTGGTGCCCGAACCCGGAATCGAACCAGGGACACGAGGATTTTCAATCCTCTGCTCTACCGACTGAGCTATTCGGGCAACTAAACTAAGCGTTAGTTAACTACTACAAACAAACTCTAAATAGGGTTGTTAATGCCCTTGTCGTTTGGAGTGCGCGTATCTTATAGCGCACTCTGATTTCCTGCAAGTGCTTTTTCGTCATAAATATACTGTTCGGTTAGTTAATGTCCAAGCTCAGCTAGATGGCTGATTAGTTTAACCGTAAAAATTGTCAATATGTCCAAGTTTGAACCATTTTAGATGGTTGAAGGTTTAGATAGCTAGGTTCTTGATCGCTATTCTTTATTAAGAGGGGATTTAGGAGGAAATAGCTGGGTATTGGCTAACCGTTCGAAAATTTAAACCTTTATCGACAATATTTAGAGATTTTAGTTTTAAAAATAGAACGTATTATGTAGGGCATAAGTTAATCACTCGTTATTCATAAGGTCTGTCATGTTTCGTAATACAGAAAAATCCTATGGGCTCACAGCTATCTTGGTTCATTGGATATCGGCAATCGCTGTCATAGGCCTGTTTGCTGCTGGGGTTTGGATGGTTGAACTAACCTATTACAGCAGCTGGTATAAAACAGCACCAGATCTACATAAAAGCGTCGGCATAATATTGTTTATCTTAACGATTGCGAGAATGGCTTGGAAGTTTACTAATCCCAAACCTGCAGCATTGAGCGAACATAAAAACTGGGAAGTTAAAGCCGGGCACCTGGCTCATGGTGCTATCTACTTGTTACTGCTTTTGATTATGAGTAGTGGATATCTTATCTCTACAGCTGATGGACGGGGTATAAGTGTTTTTAATCTGTTTGAGGTTCCCGGAGCCGGAGAGTTGTTCGCTAGTCAGGCCGATATTGCCGGTTTAGTTCATCAGTTTGCCGCTTACAGTCTGATTGGTCTTGTCGTCATACATATGTTGGGAGCATTTAAACACCACTTTTTTGATAAAGATTCAACACTGGTAAGAATGATCACGGTTTTAAAATAGCCATTTAAATAAGCAGAAGCTTAGAAACAGTTAAAAGGAAGATAGAAATATGAAAAAAACACTATTATCAACAGCACTGCTAACAAGCGTTCTTTCCTCTGCAGTATTAATGAGTGCTGGGGCATCGGCAACAGATTATGTTATCGATACTCAGGGCGCTCATGCGTCTATCGACTTCAAAGTTAGCCATTTGGGTTATAGTTTCGTGGTGGGACGTTTCAATGAATTCGAGGGGGATTTTAGTTTCGACGGCAAAAAGCTCGCTGATGGACATGTGAATGTGACGATTAAAACTGCCAGTCTCGATTCTAACCATGCCGAGCGAGACAAGCACCTGCGTAGTGCTGACTTTCTCAATACAGCAACATTTCCACAAGCCAGCTTTAAGTCGACCACTATCGTTGACAAAGGAGAAGGTAACTTCTTACTTAATGGTGATTTCACGCTCAATGGCGTAACTAAGCCGCTTACGATACAAGCCAAAACTATTGGTGAAGGGCAAGATCCTTGGGGGGGCTATCGTGCAGGTTTTAGCGGAAGCGCTGAGTTTGCCTTGAAAGATTACGACATCAAGATGGATTTAGGGCCTGCTTCTTCTCATGTTCAGTTAGCCATTGTGGTTGAAGGTATCAGACAGTAATAGCCCTTTTATAATGAGCCATAAAAAAGCGCCTGACTGGCGCTTTTTTATTAGAGTCTATTGAAGTTAACTCACATTCTATTCGTCGTTTTTCTCTGGCACAAAGCCTTCAATTTCTACGTCTTTACCTTCGAATAAAAA
Source organism: Shewanella eurypsychrophilus (assembly GCF_007004545.3). Taxonomy (NCBI): domain Bacteria; kingdom Pseudomonadati; phylum Pseudomonadota; class Gammaproteobacteria; order Alteromonadales; family Shewanellaceae; genus Shewanella; species Shewanella eurypsychrophilus. Next base: position 1,495,712 of record NZ_CP045503.2, read on the forward strand.
GTTGACCATCTGTTCTTCGAGAAACTTACGGTCTTCAACATTCATCATATTCAGCTTCTTTTCGTTGATCAGCATAGTTTGCTTTGATTGCCAAAGAGCCCAAGCTTCTTTGCTGACATTATCGAAAATACGCTTGCCTAGCTCACCAGGGTATAGCTGAAATCCAAGGCCTTCAGATTCTTTTTTCAGATAGACGCAGTTAACAGTGCGAGCCATGATTACTCCTTAATTAATACAGAACCTAAGCTGGCAAGAATGCGTTCAGTCGCTGCTGCTAAACCAACTTTAGGGGGATTGGGTAAGTTATACCAGAGTGAGAGCTTATCTTCCATGATCCGGTTGTCTTGACTGCTTTTTACTTCAACATAAATTGGGCTGATATCCAGATGGAAGTGGCTGAAGGTATGTCTAAAGCCGGGTAGAAACTCCTCTTGTGATACATGTAAGCCATTAACGAGTAAATAGTCATTTACTTGCTCTCTTGAAGAAAACTCAGGGAAGCACCAAAGTCCTCCCCATATACCAGAAGGTGGTCTCTTTTCGAGAATGACTTCATCGCCCTTGGATAACACCAGCATAAAGGCGGCTTTTTCAGGAATCGTCTTTTTAGGTTTTTTTCCTGGAAACTCAGATTGGCGTCCACTCAGTTGTGCCTGGCAATCAATTGCAACAGGGCATTCAATGCATAGTGGCTTAGAGCGGGAGCAAACAGAGGCGCCGATATCCATCATCGCTTGATTATATTTTTGAACATCGACCTTGGGCGTTAATGTATCTGTTAGTTCCCAGAGTTGGTTTTCAACAGGCTTCTTACCTGGCCAGCCTTCTATGGCGCCATGACGAGCAAGAACTCGCTTTACATTGCCATCCAGTATTGAATGGTGTTGAGCAAGTGCTAGAGATAGCACGGCTCCAGCTGTTGAGCGGCCGATCCCGGGCAATGAAAGAACCTGTTCAAAGTCATTTGGAAATATAGAGCCATGATTGTCACGTATGGTTTGAGCAGATTTATGTAAGTTACGTGCTCTGGCGTAGTAGCCTAGTCCAGTCCAATAGTGCAACACTTCATCTTGAGGGGCATTTGCGAGTGTATCTATATCAGGAAATCGCTGCATAAACTTTAGGTAATATGGGATCACTGTACTGACCTGAGTTTGTTGTAGCATGATCTCCGACACCCAAACCTTATAAGGGGTTTTCTCCTCTTGCCAGGGAAGGTGCTTGCGCCCACATTTGTCGTACCAACGAATGATGCGGTCGGAAAAAGATGCAGACTTTGATTTTGGCATTGTGACAGAGGGCATAGTGATACTGACTTTTAAGAAATGTGAAGTGAGCGATAGTTTTATGGGAGCAGTCTATCTAGCTATCTATATTTTAACAAGCCGAGATCCCGTTAGGAACAGATAATTGATCGCCTTAAAAGCACTGAATTTCGCAGGTTTTGAGAAACTTGGTATACTTTGCTCACTTATTCTTAATGCGATTAAGTTAACTAGGGCTTGCACTGGCTAATAATCTTTGGATAATGCCCTTCTTTTCTATTAATCCTGCCATGACAGAGGGCGACAATGAGCGACGTGACAACCGCGGAATTTAATGAAGAAGGTAAGTACCTTCGCAAAGTAAGAAGCTTTGTATTAAGAGAAGGCCGATTGACTAAAGGTCAGACTACCGCGATGGAACAGCAGTGGCCATCAATGGGACTAGATTACTCTCCAGAGCCTATTGATTTGGCCGGTATTTTTGGCAGAGAAGCTGATACGGTACTAGAAATCGGTTTTGGTATGGGAGCCTCTTTAGTTGAGATGGCTAAGGCCTCGCCAGAATTAAACTTTATTGGTATTGAAGTTCATAAGCCTGGTGTAGGAGCGTGTTTGTCGGATGCAGCAGAGGCTGGCGTGACTAACTTGCGTGTCTATCATCATGATGCTGTAGAAGTTTTAGAAAACAGTATCAAGCCAGGTTCATTGGCCCGCGTGCAGCTGTTTTTCCCCGATCCTTGGCATAAGAAGCGTCATCACAAGCGCCGTATTGTGCAACCAGAATTTGCACAGATGATCCGTAATACGTTACAAGTCGGTGGTGTTTTTCATCTGGCAACAGATTGGGAAAACTACAGTGAGCATATGCTTGAAGTGCTGGGCGCTGCCGAAGGCTATCAAAATCAATCAGTGACTGGCGATGTTGTTAAACGTCCAGAGCATAGACCATTGACTAAGTTCGAGGCCAGAGGCCACAGATTAGGTCATGGTGTTTGGGATCTTATGTTCGAGCGTATTGATTAAATTTGCTGAGACTTGGGTTATTGAGCCCAATTAACACTTTCGAAGAATGTTTTTTTTATTGGTTATTTAAATACAAAGGTGGAAAATACTATGGCAACACGCAGTCGTCGTTTACGCAAAAAATTACGCGTTGATGAATTTCAAGAGTTTGGTTTTGATATTAACTGGTCTTTCGATAAGTCTGTATCAGAAGAGCAGATTGATACACTCGTCGACGAGTTTATCAATGAAGTGATCGATCCACGTCAGCTTGGTTTTCATGGTGGTGGCCATAAAGAGTGGGAAGGGATCATTGCGACTCAGGAAATAGGTAAATGCACTGAAGAAGACCGCGCCGCTGCCAGTGATTTTTGGCAAGGCAAAGCCGTATCAAATGTTACTGTTGGTGAACTGTATGATATTTGGTGGAGTTAGTGCCTGAACTTGCACTACTCGAGCAGGTGGTCGATAAAGTTCGGCCCCTGCTTGGCCAAGGTAAAGTGGCTGACTATATTCCAGCGTTGGCAGGGGTTAACCCAAATAAAATAGGTATCGCAGTTACCAGCATCGATGGCACGACTATCGGTGCTGGTGATTACCTTGAACCTTTTTCCATTCAGAGTATCTCTAAAGTTTTTAGCTTAACCTTAGCGTTAACACTTTATGAAGAGCAGGAGATCTGGTCTCGTGTAGGTAAAGAACCTTCGGGGCAGTCTTTTAACTCTTTAGTGCAGGTTGAGCTTGAACGAGGTTTACCGAGAAATCCTTTTATTAACGCGGGTGCCTTAGTCATTGCCGATCTGTTGCAGGCACGATTAGGTGCGCCAAAGCATAGAATGATAGAGCTAATTCGTGGCTTAAGTACTAACCCTTCGCTTATTTCAGACAAAATGGTTGCTTCATCGGAGTTTGAACATAGTGCTCGAAATGCCGCAATTGCTTACTTAATGAAATCCTTCGGCAACTTTAATAATGATGTCGATACGGTTTTACGCAGTTATTTCCATTACTGTGCCATGCGGATGAGCTGCGCCGATCTTTCGAAGGCGATGTTATACCTTGCTAATAAAGGTCGATGTTTAGATGGTACTCAGCTCATTTCCCCGATCCAAACAAGGCAGATGAATGCATTACTGGCTACTTCTGGCCTATATGATGGAGCGGGTGAGTTTGCTTATCGAGTGGGTATGCCTGGAAAGAGTGGTGTTGGCGGTGGGATCATCGCAGTGATACCTGGTGATATGGCCGTGTGTGTTTGGTCACCTGAATTGGACCATAATGGTAATTCTCTCGCGGGTACAGCAGCTCTCGAGACACTGTGTCAGACCTTAGGTCGTTCGATTTTTTAAGCGAAAATTTACAACGCTCTCCAATATAAGTTAATTTTCCCTCTTTTCTGAGAAGTTTACATTTCCTGTTAGTGAATTGACCAACAACTGGTGCGATTCACTAAACTTTTCCCTCCAATATCTATGCCTATAGTGAAAAACATCTAGTTATCAACTTGTTGTGTGTTTTGGCATGGCTTGTGCTTTATATTGATTATGAGTGTGATAGTTAAGGTGGTTAAGAATTTACCTACACTGATTAGCTAGCACCAAGAGAATAATTCATTTAAGGATCAAATTGATGAGAAAATTAGCAACGTCTATAGGAATTAGCGCAGTCTTATTCGCGAGTGGAACTATCACTTCAGTATCTGCTCATGAAGAGTATTCATCGACTCGCTATTCAAGCGATCATAGTCAGTGTGAAGTCGCATTAAATTACGATATCTCTGTCGAGCCAACAGTCATGGCGGTGAGTGATGCTGGTAATGAAGTTTACCGTATTGAGATGGGAAAGCTATTTGTTCAAGGTAAGCAGGTTTCCTTAAACGCCAAACAAAAGCAGCTTGTAACCCAATATCAAGATGAGGTGTCTAGTCAGGTTCCTGAGGTGATCGGGTTAGTGCACGATGCTGTTGGAATAGCCTCTACTGCAGCGAGCATGGCTTTAACTCCGCTATTGGGAGATGCTGCCGGTGCTAAACTCGATGAGTTGATGGATGGGCTTGAAGAAAGAATTGAGAAAGTCGCATATCAAAATGGTGATAAGTTTTACCTTGGCGCGACTCAATCCTCTTTAGAGGACACCTTTGGAGAAGAATTTGAGCAAGAAGTTGAACAATTAGTTAGAAATTCTATCGGCAGTATGATGGTTAATTTAGGCAGTGAAATGCTTGCGGGCGATGGTGATTCTTTTGAGCAAAAAATGGAAGCATTTGGTCAGAAAATGGAAAACGTAGGCCAAAATATTGAGCAGCAGATGGAGACTCAAGCCCAAGAACTTGAAGCTAGAGCAGACAGAATGTGTGATGACTTTCAGCTGTTGATCGCCCTTGAGCAAAAATTAAGAACTGAAGTGCCGGAGTTAGAAAACTATCCTCTTATTGATTCTCCTAAAGTGGAGTTACTCGAATAGTCTCGCAGCCGATACATGGTTTACCCCGTTAATACCTTAGACTCTTGTTGCTCCCTCCCTCATTTGCAACGCCCCTGTATTTGAATTGAATACAGGGGTTTTCTTCTTTCAGCATGTTTCACCTTTTCTGCATAAAGATTATCAATCAGGTATTAGAAATAAAGCGCAAATCTTTGGTATACTTATAAAAAATAATAACAACTGGCCCTCATCCGTTAGAGTGGTTCAGATATCTGACTCTACTTTAGTGTACTTCACTTTTAGTAAGTATCTGTTTTGAATGGTGTTTTAATTTTGTCATTCACTAGTTATCTTATAAAAAGTGTAAGTATTATTAGTGTCGTAAACACCTTAAGGCGATTTACATGTTAGAACTATTGGAACCTATCGCAATTTTTACTCACGTAGCTAGAGCCGGCAGCTTTAGTGCAGCAGCTAGAAAGTTGGGGATATCTAAATCAAAAGTGAGTACTCAAGTAGCTGATCTTGAACATAAGCTAGGTGTTCAGTTGATTCAGCGGACGACTCGCAGTTTGAGTCTGACTGAAGCTGGACAGTTATTGTACACACAAGGTGAAGAGTTACTTAGAGACGCAGATCAGGCAGTTGCTAGTGTTCATAACTTGAATGATGCTACTCGTGGTGTTTTGAAGGTGGGGATATCACAGTCATTCGGCACTATGCATATTATTCCTGCTTTGCCTGAATTTATGGCAACTCACCCAGAATTAGAGCTACAAGTCAGTTTGTTAGACCATAAAGTCGATGTTGTCAGTGAAGGCTTAGATCTCTTGTTAACCATGTCAGAGCAACTACCTTTAGGTATGGTTGCTAGACCATTGATGAAGTGTCAGTTCTTACTCGCCGCTTCACCTGAATATATTGAAAAGCACGGTCAACCCGATCGTCCTGAGCAGTTAGTGGATCATAATTGTTTGGTTTACCAAGGCGAATGGCATGAACATAGTGTATGGCAGTTCAAGCAAGGTGAGGATTATTGTGAAATAGGTGTTTCTGGTAACTTTAGAGTGGACAATGCACCAGCACTAAAAACTGCTGCGGTGAGTGGTTTAGGAGTCGTCTATTTAGCCAGCTACTTACTCGAAGGTGAAATAGAGAAGGGCACTTTAGTTCCATTACTACAAGATTGGCAGATGACCAATCACCTGCCGCTTCAGGCTGTTTACCCAAGAAGAAAACATCTTGCGCCTAAAGTCAGTGCTTTTATTGATTTTATAAAAGAGCATATAGGTTCTCCACCTTATTGGGATGCGCCTTATGCTGAATTATATGCTAAGCGAAAGTGATTTTTAGCTGGATAACGTAGACTTATTTTGAATAAGTTTGCTAGCTAAATAGGAAACATTGTTTCGTATATAAGACGATGAGCCAGAACGTTAATGTCGTTCTGGCTTTTTTGTTCTTTATCAGTTGCTTAGCCTGCCTTCCTGGTCGGATCTCTTTAGGGGTACTTCACTGGTCACTAATGCTCTATGGTATTTGTCTTGCGATTTGTTCTGAAATCAATACAATTGATTTCAGATTGATACGGAATAATTTGACCCATAAGTGTATTAAGAATGACCCCTCTTAATAGACTTATACAGATTAGCGTTACTGCAGTTCCGAATCGATGCTGATGGAGCTTTAAGAACTAAAACAAAATCAGCCTTAAACCATCATCCTAAATTTGGTTTACCCCAGCAAATTTGCTGGGGTATTTTTCTTTAGGGAGAACGCCTTCTGTACCCTACATACTCGTTACTGACTAATATAAGTTAGAGCAAGTCGTACAGATTTAAACCAATAAAAAAGCCACATTGATTGTGGCTTTTTTATTGGCTGAACCTAATACCAATTCCATTAAACATATGATCAATTCAGAGCTTTCTCAGGGCTTTAAATTCAAGGCGCATTGTTGACGAAATGGTTATTCCCTTTCGAGGCAATGCAACGCAGAAGTAGAAGCCCTGAGAAGCTCACGAAGTGCGGGTTTAAAAACACTTTAAGCTGCGAAAGTGGCTTTCGATATAGAATAACTATTAGCTTCAATCCCCTTATCTTGCCTACAGCGTTTTTAACTCCCGCTGAATGGTCACTTGTTTAATGGAAATGGTATAAGTCAAACTGAATACATCGACCGGGAGGTATTCGACTGACATACCGTTAAGTATTAACTTTTTTCAGCGACCCAAAGATCAACTTGGTTTTCAAGTATATCCAGCGGCAAAGGTCCGTTTTGCAGTACTAAGGTGTGAAACTCGCGAATATCAAATTTACTCCCTAATGATTTTTTAGCTTGTTCTCTAAGGGCTAATATTTTGAGCATACCGACCTTATATGCCGTGGCTTGTGATGGCATCACTACATGACGTTCAACCATTTTTACAGCATCTGATTTGGCGTTTGGCGTATTGTCGACATAGTAATTAATTGATTCTTCACGGGTCCATTTCTTAGCATGCATGCCTGTATCGACCACGAGGCGGCAAGAGCGCCATAGCTCCATAGCGAGACGTCCAAAGTCTGAATACGGATCTGAATAGAATCCCATTTCTTTAGGGAAGTATTCACTGTATAGCCCCCAACCTTCGATATAGGCAGTATAACCACCGAACTTACGAAACTTTGGTACTCCTTCAAGTTCTTGAGCAATAGCTATCTGCATATGATGGCCAGGCGTTCCCTCATGATAAGCCAAGGCTTCCATTTGGTACTTAGGCATTGCTTCCATATCGTAAAGGTTAGCGTAATAAGTACCCGGTCTGGTTCCATCCGGCGAAGGTTGATTGTAGAAGGCTTTACCGGCAGATTTCTCTCTAAAGGCTTCAACGCGTTTAACGATCATTGGTGCCTGTGGTTTTACGTTAAACACTTCATCCAATCTTGAAGACATGGTATCGATAAGTGTGATAGCTTCGCTCAAATAAGCTTCACGTCCTTCATCAGTAGCAGGGTAGTAGAATTGCTTGTCTTCACGCATAAATTTAAAGAAAGCCTGTAAGTCTCCTTTAAAATTGACTTGCTTCATGATGTCACGCATTTCACTATGGATACGAGCCACTTCAGCCAGACCGAGTTCATGGATTTGATTCGCTGTCATGCTTGTCGTCGTCGTGCGGGCAAGGGCATTATCGTAATACGCTTCACCTTGAGGGAGCTTCCAGACGCCGTCACGTGTGTCTGCTTTGGTTTCAAGTGCGGTGATATAGCTAATAAGTTGTGTGTAAGCGGGCTCGACTTTGGTGGTTAGCGCGCGTTTAGCATCTGCGAGTAGCTGTTGTTTATCACTGCCAGCTATTGATAAAGCTTCAACTTTTCGCTTGAAGTCAGCCCAAAGTGCGCTGTCCTCACCTGAGTCGAAAGGCTGGCCTGTGATGATATTTTTGCTGCCGGATAAAACATGTGGAAAGACAAACTTAGGGGCTATGATGCCTTTTTTAGCACGTATTTCCAGGGCCGCTTCAAGCTGTTCTAGATACTTAGGAACGCCATTGAGGCGGCTAATATAAGCTTTCGCATCGGAAATATCGGTGATCTGATGCTGGTTTATCAAGAATGATGCAACCATGGAATGGCCGCCATACATTTGGTTAACTGGGTAGCTATGATAGCGCCACTGATGATCCTCAATACCTTGCTCAAGTTTTTGCTTTAGCAAGTCATAGCTGAGCCTAGTTTGCACATCCAGTTGGCTTGGATTTATTTGTGCTAGCTGCTTTAAATGTTTTTTTGTTCTCGCTAAATCTTGGGCATCAGCCTCTTCACCGCGTTCATCCCATTGTCCATAGTCAGTTTTAATACCAAGATGTGTCTGTGAGATAGGGCTCGCCATCACATTTTCCATAAATATGGTTTCAAAAAGAGCATTGGCTTTTTCTGAGACACTTTCAGCTTTGTAAACTGTGGGCTCACTAGGGCTGTGAAGTGGTAGATGGACTGGTGTTGCAAATGCGCTGCTGCCGATGAGGCTGGCTAATGTTAAAGCAAGTACGCTAGTTTTAGTTTTTATAGGCATAAATTAGTCTTATTGTTATAGGTTACTTAAATAAAGTACCGCTAATCCTAATAAAGCTAATCGTTAATGTATTGATCTAAGTGTTAGCAGATGTGTCTATACAGGCTAAATAGGTATGTTTAGCCTGTATAAACAGCGAGGGTCGATAATTACTATGAGCTAGTTAACAGAATTGAGATTGTCCCTGCCTTAGCAAAATTGCGACAACAGTTCGTTGACGAACATTTTACCTTTTGTGGTTAGTTCCCAATGAGTTTGTGTCTCCGTTAGTAGCTTTTTGCTCTTCGCTGTTTCAATTCCATCAGCAATTATCTTATGTGATAAACCAGTTCTCTGTTCAAACTCAACCTTAGGCATTGCAGACATAAGCCTGAATCGATTCATTAGGTACTCTAACGGGCGTTCCTCAGTTGTTACCTCTATGGTGTCAAAGGTATAGTCATCAGCGGCTAAATAGCCTTTAGGGTGCTTAATTTTTACCGTTCTTAGGATCTTATTTTGTGCGAGTTGGGTGATCTTGCCATGCGCACCACAACCTATTCCAAGGTAGTCACCAAACTGCCAATAGTTAATATTATGCTGGCACTGATACCCAGGCTTGGCATAGGCTGATATTTCATATTGCTCATAGCCTAATTCAGCCAGTTTCTGCTGACCTTGTTCATAGATATGCCAAAGTGCTTCATCATCCGGCAACTGAGGAGGCTTAGAATGAAACAAGGTGTTTTGCTCTATTGTCAGCTGATACCAGGAAAGATGCGGAGGAGAGAGCTTCGCTGCTGTGTCTATATCTGCCATAGCTTCGTCAAAACTTTGATTGGGCAGTCCGTGCATTAGATCTAAGTTAAAACTCTTATAACCTGATGTCAGCGCTTTTTCTGCGGCAACGACTGCTTCATTTTTATCATGGATGCGGCCTAGCAAGTTCAGTTTATCGCTGGAAAAACTTTGTACGCCTATAGATAGCCGAGTGACCCCAGCTTGGCAATAAGCATCAAAATCATCATGCTCTAAGGTACCTGGATTCGCTTCCATAGTGATTTCGATTTGATCACTGAAAGGGATCATCTCATTGACGCGAGTCAGAAGTCTTTTTATTTGAGCGGCCTCAAATAGAGAAGGGGTGCCACCGCCTATAAAAATGGTATGTAATTGACGTCCTTGGACATAGTGTAGATCTTGGCTGAGATCTTCAATCAAGGCATCGACATATTCCTGCTGGGGAAGTTCACCATTTTGACCGTGGGAGTTAAAATCACAATAGGGACACTTTTGCACGCACCAAGGTATATGGATATACAGGCTCAGAGGAGGCAGAGTTAACATAGATCTGTCTTTCCGTATGTTGAAGTTATACCTGAGGCATTTCTGCCTAAACAAAACCCAAGTATATGGATATACAGGCTCAAAGGAGGCAGAGTTAACATTAGATAATCATACCTTTTTGCTTCATGGCACTGATCAACAGTTTCATTGCCTTGCCTCTATGGCTCAATCGGTTTTTCTCTTCGCTATCGAGTTCAGCCGCCGAGCAATTATGTTCATTGGGGATAAAAATAGGATCGTAACCGTGGCCATTATCCCCGGTGGCACTAAAGGCTATTTTACCATCCCAAGATGCTTGTGCAATGATAGGTGTTGGATCTTTAGCATGACGCATATAGACCAAAATACACTGAAAGCGAGCCGTTCTACCCTCTGAATGAGGCTTCAAGGTATTTAACAACTTTATGTAGTTATCTTTTTCACCGGCATTTTCACCTCCGTAACGAGCTGAGTAGATACCAGGAGCCCCCTCAAGAAGATCCACTTCTAAACCTGAATCATCTGCGATCGCAGCAAGACCAGTCACTTCAGCAGCATGACGGGCTTTAATAATGGCATTTTCGACAAAGGTAGTCCCAGTCTCAGGGACTTCTTCTACATTGAACTGGCTCTGAGGAAGCACTTCGACGCTGTATTGTGAGAAAATTTCTGAAAACTCTTTGAGTTTGCCTTTATTGCCACTGGCGAGCACGAACTTATCCATGGGAGAACCTTTGAGATCTGTATTTGATTATTGGCCGCAATGATAACGAAGCAGGAGGGGAAACGGTAGCAGAGATTGAAGCATTTTTTATATGGAAGAAGGGAGAGAAAGCCAGTGAATTGATATCCTGGCTCTTGTTGTCTTAATAGGCTTTAAGTCTATTTGTTACTCAACATAGAACTTTTGTTTAAACTTCAATTGAATATTGAGTTTGTTACTATATTTGATAGCGAGTTTGAAGTTGATCTCTTGATCATCTCGGTAAGGAACTTCGGCAACATAATAAATAGCTTTGCCTTCGCGGATCTCTCTAAACTTAAGGCTAATTCTGGCGTCGAGCAGATTGTTGGCTATACCTGAAATCTCTACCGCGACAGGTGGGTTCCCTTCTTGGCTAGTATCAAGCACCGACACATTGATAATACCTGTGTAACTACTGCGCTTGATCCCATAAGATTTAGCGATGCTGGGAGTTAAGAAAGTACTGCCTAGGGCTACGTAGTGTATATCGAAATTACCTACTTTTTGTTTTTGCTCTGCCGACACGTTGCCAACGAAGGCAAGGGTGAGAAAAAGTACAGATATAATTGCTCTAAACATGACGCTGCTCCTGCTGTAAAAATAAATTAATACTCATAACTGCTGATGATAATCATATATTTGAGTATAGGTGCTTAGCCCATGACTCGCTTCAAACGATTTATCAACTTACAAAATTAACTGGGTGAAAATATCGTTCTATTAGGGGAGTTTAACTGCTTGTGCCATCGAGTAGAACTGCTATCTGTTCTGGGATCACTCTAGGCGAGATGACCTCTACCTGTTTATGTCGGCCTAGCTCTCCCTTTAAGATCCTTATGTCTCCCTTAGGTACTTTAAATGCCTTTGAGAGAAACTTTGTCAGGTGAGCATTAGCTTTTCCATCCACTGGTGGCGCCGTGATGGCTATCTTTAGCTCTTCACCATGGATTCCGACGATCTGGTCTCGGCTAGACTTAGGTTGGATATAGAGGTTTAGCAGCAGGTTGTCCTGCTGCATAGATACCGGTTGGATCATAGGTTAGACATTCGCCCAAAATGGAATGTACTGAGCTAATAGAATATTGACGAAATTTAGGATAATCATCATCACCAGTAGAGACAGATCCAGACCACCCATTGATGGCAACATACGGCGGATCGGCGATAGAAGAGGTTCGGTTAATTGGCCCATCACCATTTCAATGGGATTATGACCTTGGCTGACCCAGCTTAGGATTGCGCGGATGATCAACATCCAGAATAGCAGCACACCCGCTTGTTTAAACACCGAAACGACAGCAATTAACAAGATTGTCATGATATTGATGCTGGCACCAGCAATCAGGCTCAATATAACAAATTTGGCGATAACCACCATGAGTGCCAATAGCACAGATGCTGTATCGAAGCCGCCTAACGAGGGCAAAACACGGCGTAAAGGAGCTACAATAGGATGAGTCGCTTTGACGATAAACTGACTAAATGGATTGTAAAAATCGGCTTTAGCCAACTGAAGCCATATCCGTATAATGACAACCATAAGGTATAAGTCGAAAATTGTGCTAACTAAAAAACTGAGTGCATTCATTGGTGTTCTCTATTTAATTTTAAATCGAAAATCTTAATGGGTCTGGGTCTATACCTCGTATAGTACAGAATTAATATTGTTTAGCCATTTCCTGGGCTCTGGCGACACAATCATCCATGGCTTGTTTAACTATGCCCCTAATGTTACCAGCCTCAAGTGCTGCAACAGCTTGAGCTGTAGTACCACCTTTAGAGGTTACATTTGCTCTAAGCTGTGCGGTGCTCAGTTCTGGGTTTTGTTTTACCATCTGCGCTGCACCTAAAGCCGCTTGTTGAACCAGTTGTCTGGCTTTAAGCTCATCCATGCCTGATGCTTTAGCATTATCTATCATGGCCTCCATAAACAGGAAGAAATAAGCCGGTGAGCTACCCGCTAAGGCAATCACTTGATCGAGTTCTGATTCATGCTCGACCCAAACCACCTCGCCACCACTTAACATCAGTTGTTCACAGATTGATTTCTGTTCTGACGAAATCTCATCTCCGGCGTAAAGGCCTGTCATACCCACACCAATTTGAGTTGGGGTATTGGGCATAGTACGAATAAGTTTTATCTCTTGTCCAAAGTAATCTCTGTATCGCTTAGCGGGTATGCCAGCAGCGATAGTGATAATAAGCTTATCAGAAAGATCTAGACTGGCTAATTGTTCACAGACATCTTGCATAAAATGAGGTTTAACACTCAGTATGATGACATCAGCTTCTTTAGCCGCTGCTAAGTTATCATGTGAGGTGGTGATCTTGAGCGTTTGTTGTAACGCTTCAAGCTTAGGCGCACTTGGATTGGTGGCGTGGATCAATGTGGCTGGGTAGCCATTACTAACCAGTCCAGTGGTGATACTGCGAGTCATGTTGCCCGCGCCAATAAAGCATAATTTTTTTTCAGCCATGATACTTCTCTATACATCAGCCTCTATCTTACTGAGGCCGTTATTTCAGGTGACAAAAATATTGCCGTAAATTAGTCATCAGTCAGTGATGACTAATATTTGGGTTTATTACGATTAAAACAAGGCTAATCGCGATAAGTTAACGCTTTTCTCTTTCTCCGAAAATGGCGCTACCAATTCTAACCATTGTTGAACCTTGCTCTATGGCTTGCTCTAAATCATTACTCATTCCCATGGAAAGCGTGTCCACTTGCGGGTAAAGCGATTGTAGCTCTTGGTATAAGGCCTGTAGTCGTTGAAACTCATCTTTTTGTAACTGCTTATCAGAAGTTGCCGTTGGAATTGCCATTAGGCCTCTGAGGACTAGCTTTGGCATTTGAACGACTTTATCAGCTAGTTCAAATAGCTGAGCTGGCGTCGCTCCTGACTTGCTGTCTTCACCACTGATATTAATCTGAATACAGATATTGAGTGGTGCCATCTCTTGTGGACGTTGCTCATTGAGTCTTGCAGCGATCTTCTCACGCGATACTGTGTGTATCCAATCGAAATGCGCTGCAATGACTTTGGTCTTATTTGATTGCAAAGGACCAATAAAATGCCACTCAATGTCTGGACAAGTCGGTGTAAGGGCTTTGACCTTAGATTCACCCTCTTGAACATAGTTTTCACCAAATCGTCTTTGTCCGGCTGCATATGCGGCCAAAATATCGGAATTTGGTTTAGTTTTACTCACGGCGAGTAATTGAATTTCATCGGTATTTCGTGACGAAATTTGTGCCGCTTGTTCGATTCGATGCTGGGCGTTAGCCAGTCTGTCTGCTATTGTTGTCATGATGTAAGTTTTTTGATTGAATGGATATCCCATACTATGGAAATCACAGAGTTACTTGCTTTTAGTGTAAAACACAAAGCGTCAGATCTACACCTTTCAGCAGGCGTTTCGCCTATGATACGTGTAGATGGCGATGTCAGAAAGATCAATTTACCCGCTTTAGATCATCAAGGGGTGCATGGACTCGTCTATGACATCATGAATGACAAGCAGCGTAAAGATTATGAAGAACATTTAGAGATAGATTTTTCCTTCGAAGTCCCTAATCTAGCGCGCTTTCGTGTCAATGCCTTCAATCAGGCGCGAGGAGCTGCGGCAGTATTTCGAACCATTCCCAGTGATATCTTGAGCCTAGAGCAACTAGGTGCTCCGGAGATTTTTAAGAAAATTTCCAGCTTCCCGCGTGGCCTTGTCCTTGTTACTGGTCCGACTGGCTCGGGTAAGAGTACCACTTTAGCGGCGATGGTCGATTATATTAATGAAAGTCGCCATGAGCATATCCTTACCATTGAGGACCCAATAGAATTTGTCCACCAGAGTAAACAGTGTCTGGTTAACCAGCGTGAAGTGCACCGTCATACTCACAGCTTTAATGCTGCACTGAGAAGTGCACTGCGTGAAGATCCAGATGTGATTTTGGTCGGTGAGATGCGTGACCTAGAGACAATACGTTTAGCGATGACGGCGGCTGAAACTGGTCACTTAGTTTTCGGTACACTGCACACCACCTCAGCGGCTAAAACCATCGACCGTGTGGTTGATGTATTCCCTGAAGGTGAGAAGGGCATGGTCAGAACCATGCTGTCAGAATCTCTGCAGGCGGTTATTTCACAAACCTTGATAAAGAAAGTGGGTGGCGGACGAGTTGCGGCGCATGAGATCATGATGGGAACACCTGCCATTCGAAACTTAATTCGTGAGGATAAAGTGGCGCAGATGTATTCAGCGATTCAGACGGGGATGTCACATGGTATGCAGACGTTAGATCAATGCCTGCAAAACTTGGTGAATCGCGGTCAGATAAGTCGTGAAGATGCGCAGCACAAGAGTGCAAATAAGCAGACACAATTTTAATGATTAATCGTTAAGGCTTGATTATGGATGTTCGTCCCTTTTTAAAAAACATGGTAGATCGTAAAGCATCAGATCTATTTATTACAGCCGGTTTTCCACCGAGTGCCAAAATTGATGGTGAGCTAAGAACTTTGAGTGAAACTTCATTTTCTCCGGCTCAGTCGCTCGATTTTGTCGAGTCTTTGATGAGCGATGAACAGAAAAAGGAGTTCCATGAGACTCGTGAATGTAACTTTGCATTCGCGCTCAATGATCTAGGCCGTTTTCGTGTCAGTGCATTCTGGCAGCGTGAGGCGTCAGGCTGTGTAATGCGCCGGATTGAGACTACAATTCCCGATGTCGATGACCTGAAGCTTCCTCCAATCCTTAAAGACTTGGTGATGAGTAAACGTGGTTTGATCATCATGGTTGGGGGAACTGGTACGGGTAAGTCTACCTCTTTGGCTTCCTTGGTGGGCTATAGAAATGCTAATTCCCGTGGTCACATTCTGACGATAGAGGACCCAGTCGAATTTGTGCATGATCACCGTAAAAGTATTGTCACACAGCGTGAAGTGGGGATTGATACTGAGTCTTTCGATGCTGCACTTAAGAGTTCACTGCGTCAAGCACCAGATGTGATCTTAATTGGTGAGATCCGTACTCAGGAAACCATGGAGTTTGCCTTGGCTTTCGCCGAAACGGGGCATCTTTGTATGGCAACCTTACACGCCAATAACGCTAACCAAGCGTTAGATCGGATCATGAATTTGGTTCCTGTCAGTAAGCATCAGCAGTTATTGTTTGACCTATCGCTGAACTTAAGAGGCATTGTTGCTCAGCAACTTGTGCCAACGGCTGATGGCAAGGGACGACGCGCAGCTATTGAGATCCTGATCAATACGCCGCGGGTAAGTAGCTTGATTGCAAAAAATGAGCTGCATTCACTTAAAGAAACCATGGCTAAGTCTAATGAGCAGGGAATGCAAACTTTCGATCAGGCTTTACTTAATCTCTACGTCGAAGGTGAGATTAGTTATGCTGATGCCTTGCACCACGCCGATTCCCCTAACGATTTAAGATTGATGATTAAGCTGCAGAACTCAGAGCAAACGGGGTCTGGCTTTATGGAAGGGGTGACGCTAGATTTAGACTAGTGACATCGGTATTCGACAAGTCATCTAGCTAAATCTACCTACTTGAAGATCAACAAGGCCAGAGTATCTTTCTCTGGCTATTAATTTTATTGAATATGAGTTCGCAAAATTAGCATTCTCTGATTAAACTTGGGGAATAGTTTTCATGTCAAGGACATAGGAGTGTTATGACAGTGCTAAAACGATTGATGGTAGTGTGTTTATGTATCGGGGTTTCATTTTCGTCGAATGCGGTGAAAGTGACCGATGAGCTGGATCTTGGTGGAGCCGTTCGCGTTAACTATGGCTGGAAGGATTACGCCGATGATTCTAAGCTGGAGTTCGAACTGTTTCGAGTGGATGTAAACTATCAAGATGATGGTCTATTTGCGTCGGCTCAGTATCGATGGTATCAAGATATGGATGTTATTCATCATGCTTATGCGGGATACAGCTTCAATGAAGAACAGAGTATTCAGGTTGGTGTGACTCAGGTTCCTTTTGGTTTGCTTCCCTATGGTGCTCACTCATTCTGGTTTAGCGCTAATTATTATCTTGGCTTTGAAGATGATTATGATGCAGGGATCCATTGGAAACATGACAGTGATAACTGGCGTTTCGATCTGGCCTATTTTTTTAATGATGAATACGGCGATGGTGCAAGGTATGACAGATATTCATTCGATGTCGCGACTACCGATGACTCTCCCTATGAAGAAGCGGGTCAGTTAAATGCGCGTGTTGAAGGCAAGTTTGGCAGTGGAGATATCAAGCATAAACTCGGTGCTTCGCTGCAATATTCTGAGCTAGATTATATAGGCACGGCAAATACCCAAGCTGAGGGTAAAGATACTGATGGATATGCGGCATCAGTGCATTGGCAACTCGACTGGTCACAGTGGCAAGGGCAGTTCCAGTATATGTACTATGACTATGATATGCCAAACAGTGAACGTGTAGCACTGTCAGCGTTCGCCTTTCCCTTTGAGATAGCATCTTCTGCAGATGTACTCACATTAAACGTCTCTCGTAGTATGGATGTAGAGTGGGGGCCAATCACTAACCTTAATTGTTATAATGATTTCAGTCAGGTACTGGTTTCTGGCGAAGGGTTAGAAGATTCGATTCAGAATGTTACTGGCTGTGCGATTACCGCGGGTAAGTTTTATTCTTATGTAGATTGGATTGCCGGCAACAATATGTGGTTCATCAATGGACCTGGAGTGGGGATTTCGAATGGCCCAACTGAGTGGAGCTCACGCTTGAACATTAATATTGGACTCTACTTTTAAATTCCTAACATCTAGGCTTTGAATCATAACTTTTGAGTGAAAGCTTTTGAAAAATACGGCCAGTGAAGATAACTTCACTGGCCGTTTTTATGATTTTATTAGCCTAAGTTATACCAGTTGCATTAAAAGTTTGACCATTCAGCGGGAGTTAAAAGCCCTGTAGGCGAGGCGGGGGATTGAAGCTAATAGTTATTCTCGGCTCTGGCATCCTGCTTCGCCCTACCTTCTGCATCCATGCAGTCGTATATCGAAAGCCCACAACGAAGTTTAAAGGGCTTTGAAAGCCGCACTACGTGAGCGTCTCAGGCTTCCCACTTCTGCTTTGCACTGGCTTCAAAGGGAATCACCATTTATTCACCAATGCGCCTTGAATTGAAAAGCCTGAGTCGTTCTGAATTGGTCAAATACTTAGTGCAATTGGTATTAAGCTAGTCATACATATTTTCGAAGAAACTTTCGATGATCAACACTGCTGACATCGCATCGACTTGCCCCTTCGTTAATGCCTTATAGCCACCATGTTCAAATAGTCTGGCTTTAGCGTCTGCCGTTGTTAGCCGCTCATCTTGAGTCGCTATTTTTACCCCAAACCTACCATTGATGCGATTGGCAAACTTTTTAGCTCTTTGGGTTATCTCTTGTTCTGTGCCATCCATATTCAGTGGCAGTCCTACTACCACTATATTGGGTTGCCACTCTTCGATCAGCATGCCAATTTCTTCCCACTTAGGAATACCGTCAGTAGCCTTGACTGAACCGATTGGATTGGCGCTGCCTGTAAGAGATTGACCAATAGCGACACCGATGCTTTTTGTGCCGTAATCAAAACCTAAAACTGTAATTGAGCTCATTGAATCAATATATCCTGTATATTTTTCGTTCGGGGGGATTCTTACCATGTCACTTTTTTGAAAAAAGCAGGCTCAACCAAGCTCTAAAAGAGATCATTAGCGCTATGCATGACCCGATTGATTAGAGAGCTGCCATATGTCGAAGCCTAAGGATTCAGTGGCTTTTTGCCAGCGTTCTTCATGCTCAATATCAAAGATTAACTCATGAGTTGCGGGGATTAAAAGCCAGGTATTATCAGCAATCTCTTGCTCTAGCTGATCTCGGCTCCAGCCAGCATAACCTAAAGCCACAATAAACTGCTCTGGCGCTTCTTTGCTACCCAGTGCAGATAAAACGTCTCTGGACGTGGTTAGCATCAACTTGTCAGTGAGAGACTGACTATTACTCCAACTATCTTGTGGAGTATGTAGCACAAAACCTCGTTCTTGATTTACCGGCCCACCAATAAGCACCCTTGCATTGACTGAAGTAACAAGATCCGGTTCATTATCAAGTTCCATTTGCTGCAATAGCTCATTGACCTCTATGCCAATAGGCCTATTAATCATGATCCCCATTGCGCCTTTCTCGTCATGCTCGCAAAGATAGATGACTGAACGCTCAAAAAACGTATCCTTAAGCGAGGGCATGGCAATTAAAAAGTGGTTCTGTAGACTTTCCATTAATGAGCTCCACAACTAGGAAATAGTGATAACTAAAAGGTTGAGTTAAACAGGTTAATATATTTTAACCGCCAGCTAACTTTACTGTGTAGTTGAGTTTTTCCAGTAAAGTCTTTAACTGCTCTCTATTATCGGTTTGAACCTCAATATTGAACTCTTTTACCGTACCACCGCAGCCGCATTGTTTCTTTAATTTTTGGGCTAAGGCTTTCAGTTCTTTGTCTTTTAAGCCAAGTCCCTTGATGACAGAAACTCCTTTTCCTTTTCGGCCTTTACTGTCCTTATGGATGCGTACTATGCCATCACCAGTAGGTACTTCTATGGTTTCAGCTTCTGGCGCGATACGTCCAACGTCTGTGCTGTAGACAAGGGAAACGTTTGAATCTTTTCTCATTGGGTGACTATCAAATAACTTTTGGTATTTAGAGTTTAACAAACTGGAAAATTTTATGGGAGCTTTATGAGTCTTGAGTGGGATTCAAACAAGAAAGGCTACTTTGTTGTAGCCGATTGATTTTTTATGACAGGGACGTTCAACGCATTGGTTAGCAACTATACGGCCAATATTACTCCAACGATGAGTGCAACAGCTGTGAGCAATGCACAAGGAATAATGAATTTATGAAATTTTGTGTGGGCTATCGAACAAGCAGTTAACACGAAGCCGATAGCAGCGGGTCCATAGGTTCCATTATGCCCATCAATTAAGGTAAACAATAACCAAGCTAAGACAATCACAGGTAAGATAAATAGGCTGATATGCCCCTGGCTTTTTCTATTGGGTGCCTGCTCTATTTTGATAGAGGCTTCTTCTGGAGCAAAAAGAAAGATTGCCGTTGCGATCAAAAATGCACTTATAAACCAAAGCATGGGGAACTCCATTACACAGATGAGTGATAATTATTTAACTTGCGCCTAATTGATAATCATTATCATTACACTGATTGCTTAAGTCAAGCTGAACAACGTACTATTTAGGGTAAATTTGAGTTGTAGATCATGAAATTGCTATGTAAGCTGGATTTATAAGATAAATTTTCAAGATACTGATTTGATGGAGTTGAAATGAAGAAGGTTATGATTGGCCTAGTTGCACTGGCACTGAGCGCATGTAGTTCACTGAAAACAAGTTCTGACTATGATCCAGCTGCGAATTTTAATGATGTAAAAACGTATGCTTGGGTGGTGAAAAAAACCGGAGATAGCACTTATCATCTTGATGGTTTAATGGATCAACGAATTCGTTCAGCTGTCGATAGCCAGCTTACAGCGAAAGGGATAACACTGACTGATGTAGCTTCTGCAGATATCTTAGTTAATTATCTGACTAAAGTTGATAAAAAAATTAACGTGGATACGTTTAATACCAACTATGGTTATAACCCTTATTACGGTCATAGATGGGGCTACAGTGGTAGCATGAATACACAAACCACAGTTCGTGAATACGAAGTGGGTACCTTGATTTTAGATATGGTCAATCGTGAATCGGGTAAATTAATTTGGCGTGGTTCAGTTGCCGATACTATTCGAGACAAAAATACCCCTGAAGAGCGTGTAGAAGTGGTTAACAATGCGATTTCAGAGATGCTTTTGAATTATCCGCCTAAGCCAGAATCTAAATAACACTTTCATTTAGTTTTTGAGTGATAGAGTGCGCTTTGAAAGCGCACTTTTTTATTGACCAAAATTAACCTATCTCCAACTTTTGTCAGGTTTTGTGAGCCGCTTCCGACCTAGACTAAAGTCCAACTTATCTATTCTTTCGCTGATGGTACCCTCATGTTTTATTAAGTCGGACCTTAACTCAGTGGTGGTAGTATGGAGCAGTTTCTAAAGCAGTGGTTCAATGAGTACAACAAAGGGCAAGGCGTAGAAGCAAAATCTCTTTGTGAAGAAACTCAATCTGAGTGGGCTGCATTGTTACAAAAAGCCAAATCGGGTCACCTTGATGCCTGGAGGCGTTCTCCACCAGGTCGAATGTCACTCATTTTATTGATGGGCCCGATTGCACATTTATTAGATGATAATGATGTCGATAGTTTGCAGCCTAAAGCCCGAGAGTTATGTATTGAAGGTGTCGAATTAGGCTTCGATACTCAACTGGATCCGGTTCAGCGACGTTGTTTTTACGATCCCTTATTTTATTCAAATAATAGTGAAGATCGTCGATTACTCTTGTGCTTATTAGAAGGAATGCAATCTCAAGTTGAATCGTTGCAGAGACCCGCTTGGGCTAATTGGTATGAGCAAGCCTCTGTCAATCATTAAAGCGATAGTCGTTTAGATTGGGCTTGCATCATTTTTCTTAATAGCTTGCGCAGCTCAGTGCAAGCTTCATTAGCTGTGCCACTGTGCTGAATCACATCGATATTTGCCACCCAACCTAACTGTTCAAATTTAACCGGAATACTACAAAGTTGCTTGTTTTTTATTGCATCAGAAGCAAGGTGACGTGGTAGCAGTCCCCAACCAAATCCAGATTTTGCCAATTCAAGCAGCACATAATAATTATCTGCATACCAGACATCCGGTGAATGTTGCTGGTTGTAATTACTGGGGGCTTTATCTCTTGCACCAATCATCAGCTGCCTATGTAGTTTGAGCATGTCTACATGTGCAGAGGTTTCTTTTGCTAGTGGATGCTCTGGACTGACTAATAGTTCAAATTCTATGGTGCCAACGGACTCAAAATCGATATTTTGCGGGTAAATAAACTCACTAAAAACTAGGCCTAAATCGGCTCTCTTTTCTTTAACAATCTGAATAATATCTTGGCTAGACGCATTTAAGAATTCCAGTTGTATATAGGGAAACTGTTCTGTGAACTCCTTTAAGTAAGTAGTGAGTAGACTGTAAGGGACGCCTTCATCTAGAGCCAGTGTGAGTTTATGCGGCTGAGACATATTTAATGCTTCAAGTTGTTGATTTAGCCTTCTATGCTGCGCAACGACGGCATTGGCCTGAGGTAAGAGTGCTTGACCAGCTTCGGTGAGTTTTGGGTAGCGACCACTTCGATCAAAGAGTATCTGGTCGCTATCTATCTCCATATTCATAATATTCTGGCTAACGGCAGATTGTACCTTGCCTAGCTTTCTAGCCGCAGCAGAAAAAGACCCTGATTTTACGGTTTCTACAAAAGAGTAAAGCTGTTCTAGTGTTAACATATCAGTAAAGGTGATGGTATCTGACTTTGAAGTATCATAGTTTGCCTTGATAATGGCTGCAAGTCTTTTAGAGGAGTCGCCTTATGACAACCAAACAACGAATTATCCACACTATTTTATTTGAAGTGTTTGCCCTAATCTTAGTGGTACCTTTAGTCATCATGATCACAGGAAAAGAAACGGGTGAGTTATTTACTGTAGCCGTAGGTTTAAGCTTTTATGCAGTTATATGGAACTATTTTTATAATATTTGGTTTGATAACAGGTTTGGCAGTAACAGGAGTGAGCGTAGCTTTTTGACCAGAATTGGTCATGCTCTTGGTTTCGAAGGGGGGATTATCCTAGTGACTCTGCCTGTAATATCTTGGTTTATGGGGATTTCACTTTTCTCTGCTTTTCTACTTGAGTTAGCGTTCTTGGTATTGTTTTTTTTCTATGCTATTGGGTTTAACTATGTTTATGATCTTGTGTGTGAACATATGCAAACTACATCAGCATAGTGACTTGTTTGAAGTTATTGCTGGGCTGCAGATTAAAAGTTCCTTTGGTGATAAAAGTAAGGTTTATAGTGCTAAATGATTGTCAAAAGCGCAGAAGAATATAAAATGTATCATTCTGCAAAGATGATCGTTTAGAATTGTACATCATGACTTGATGGGCTATATAAGCTTAAGGCGTCAGCCCATATAGATTAGGTTAAACGATGAAAATATTTTGGCTAACTTTTTTATGTGTAACGGGACTAGTTGTTAGTCCTGCAACATTTGGCTGGAATGATAGCGATAAAGATGGAGTGCCCGACTTCAAGGATGCATGCCCCAATACACCAGCAGGTGTGCTTGTTGATGCTTCAGGCTGTGATAAAAACCGATTATTTAAGCCGATATGTTTAATAACAATCGACGGTGATATTTATCCTAATACCTGTGTTGAGAGTACTGAACTTGTTCTCAACTTTGAGTTTGCCAAGTCAGAAGTACTCTATTCACAATGGCAGGTTCTCGCTCAGATTAAACAATTTTTGCAACTTCAAGACGTTAAACTATGTCTTGTTGGCCATACTGACTCCGTAGGTAGCTTAGAAGCTAATCAGAGCCTATCAGAGGCTAGGGCGTCCAGCGTCAAGCGTATTCTCGTTGAGGATTATGGTTTTGCTCCTGAACGCTTCATTGTTAGAGGTATGGGGACTCGCGAGCCAGTTAGCCTAAATGATACATCTGTAGGCAGGGCCTTAAATCGACGGGTGAACTTCAATGTTGTTTTAGACAATTAGTCTCCAGCATTGAGCTATAAAGTGAATTTTTGATTTAAATAAAACCTAGAAAGTGACAGTCGGTATTTTATATGGACTGTCACTTTTGGTGTTAGATTTGAATTTTGTTAACCCAAACATCTGTTTGGTAAATTTTTAGGGAGTAGTAAATGGAAAACTTGGAAGGTTTGATCGAGCAAGCGCCAGAGCTTATCGTGACCTATGGAATGAAGATAATTTTTGCAATTATCATATTTGTTATTGGTAAATACTGTGCTGGTATTGCTAAGAAGTTATCTAGTAAGTTGATGACTAAGCGTAAAGTAGATCCTACCGTTGTGTCATTTGTCTCAAATATGGCATGGTCACTGGTGTTTGTGTTCACCATAGTGGCAACGCTTGGACAGATTGGCGTACAGACAGCATCACTCGTTGCTGTTATCGGTGCCGCAGGTCTAGCGGTTGGTTTAGCGCTGCAAGGTTCACTGTCAAACTTTGCTTCAGGTGTATTGATGGTCATGTTCCGCCCATGCCGTGTCGGTGACTATGTTGAAGCCGCCGGTATTGCTGGAACAGTCAATGAGATCACTATTTTTTCTACTAAGCTGTTAACACCTGATAATAAGCTTATTGTTGCGCCAAATTCTGCCATGATGGATGGTACGATTATTAACTATTCTGCGATGGATACTCGTCGTGTCGATTTTGTTATTGGCGTGTCATACGATGCAGATCTGTTAGAAACTAAGAAAGTGCTAACACGCGTTATCGAAAGCAATCAATATGTATTGAAAGATCCGGCTTACACTATCGCATTGTCAGAGCTTGCCGATTCGTCAGTTAACTTCGTGGTACGTCCATGGGTTAAAGGCAGTGATTACTGGCCTGCTTATTTCGAAATTCTTGAGCAGATAAAGCTCGCACTGGATGAAGCGAATATTGGTATTCCATACCCTCAGATGGATCTTCACTTGAAAGAGACGCCTGCAGTTGCATCTTCTGCAGTGGCTTAAGTCTATGCTCTTATTCTGACAGTTAGCTTTACTCACACGCTAGCGCACTGAGTAAGAAGGCTTGAAATAAGATAGCTGAATGCTAGATAGTCAGGATTGAGACACAAAAAAGGTCGGCATTTGCTGACCTTTTCTATGTCTGGAACATTTATGAAGATTTACCAGGGACGGGTATAAATCTTCGTTATGCATAGGAATCTAGGAACTAGGAATCTAGGAATCTAGGAATCTAGGAATCTAGGAACTAGGAACTAGGAATCTAGAAACTAGGAAACTAGGAATCTAGGAATCTAGGAATCTAGGAATCTAGGAAACTAGGAATCTAGGAACTTGGAGTCTAGGAACTTGGAACTTGGAACTTGGAATCTAGGAACCTAGGAATCTAGGAATCTAGGAATCTAGGAAGCTAGGAAGCTAGGAACTAGGAAGCTAGGAAGCTAGGAACTTGGAGTCTAGGAACTTGGAACTTGGAGTCTAGGAACTTGGAGTCTAGGAACTTGGAACTTGGAATCTAGGAACCTAGGAACCTAGGAACCTAGGAAACTAGGAATCTAGGAACTAGGAACTAGGAACTTGATATGACCCCAGTAAAGTGGACACAGGGTTTAAATTCTTGATTCAAATACTATGGGACTCACTCCATTTAGAGTCCCATGTCTTCTCACCATATTATAATAATCATCGATATAAAATCGACACTGTGTTGTCATTTCTTTTCTGCTTAGCTCTTCTAAGTTAGAGAACCATTCTTTCTTTAACTGAGCAAAAAAGCTTTCTGAGCAAGCATTATCCCAGCAATTCCCCTTTCTCGACATACTCACTGTGACCTTACGCTTCGTTAGCCACTTAAGTACTTCAAAGCTTCTGTATTGAGCCCCCTGGTCAGAGTGAAACATCAGCTCACTCCCATTTGGCCTTCGTTCTACCCAAGCTTGTTTGAGTGACTTCATCACCAGTTCGCTCGAATTTATGTAGCTCGTTGCCCAGCCCACCACTTTACGTGAGTACAAATCGATGATGACACATAGATACTGCCAGCCCTCTTTGCACCTAATTTGTGTAATATCTGATACCCAAACAGTATTAGGTTTAGCTACTTCAAACTCTCTGTTTAAGTAATTCGGCGCTCTTGTTTCAATCAACCTAGGCTTCACTACACCGAACTTCCTTTTACATGCTTTAGACCTGTAATCAAACACCTGTAACAAGCTTTGTACTCGCTTTTTATTACAATCGAAACCATTAGCTACAGCATCCAGCCATAACTTCCTATAACCCGCTATGCTCCTGTGCTCAGCTATCTTTTCTTTGAGAAAGTCAGACAGTACTTCGTTATCTTTATCGCGTTGAGAAGGCTTACGAACAAGCCAGCTGTAATAGCCTGAGCGAGATACACCAAAAATATCACAGAGCAATTTTATCGTTCTTCGAGTTGAGCAATAACCTTGGATAAACTGAAACTTTATCCCTGGTGTTTGTCGAAGAACTCCTTCGCCTTTTTTAAGATATCGTTCTCCAACTCTGCACGCTCTAATCGTTTTTTTAGCCCACGGTTTTCACGTTCAAGTTCAGCTAGCCCCTTATTAGGACCGACATTTTTAATAGGTTTAGAAGTGTGTTTCTTCGACGTCAATTGAGCTCTCCATTTACTGAGCAAAGCGGGATGGATACCTAATTTACCAGCTAAAGCCTTTACTGTATCGGGAGAGTTTAAGGATTGTTGAACAGCAGCCAATTTGAAGGCTGCTGTGTGGGTCTTACGAGTTAATATTTTCATGGCACCTTATCGCTTATATAAGGTGTCCACTTTTAGGGGGTCATATCAACTTGGAAACTAGGAACTAGGAACTAGAACCTAGAACCTAGAACCTAGAACCTTAGGCATTAATGTACTTCACCATATTGGTAATCAAATTTAGGCATGCCCCAATGGAACTTGATGGCCAGCATTCTTAAGCCGAAGCCGAACGGCAGGCAGATGGCCAAGTTAACCCACTCACTAATTCCATATGACTTAAGCGTAACGTAAAGTGCTGCGGTCAGCAGAGCAACCAATGCATAGAGCTCTTTCTTAAAAATGAGCGGCACTTGATTACATAAAATATCACGGATCACACCACCGAATACTCCGGTAATAACCCCCATAACAACGGCGACCACAGGGCTAAAGCCTAGTAATAAGGTTTTTTGAGCGCCAATAATGGAAAATACCGCTAAGCCTAACGCATCAATGGCTAAGAATAACTTTGATAAATAACGCATCACAGGCGCAATAACCACAGTCAGCAAAGAGGCAAATGCTATGGCGATCAGATAATGAACGTTCTCAACCCAAATTAAAGGGTAGTTACCGAGTAACATGTCACGTAATGTGCCGCCGCCAATAGCTGTTGCGCAGCCAATGATCACCACACCAAAGAGATCCATCTGTTTCTTTCCCGCAGAAAGTGCGCCTGTCATCGCTTCGGCAATGATACCGATAAGCCAGAGAAAACTGATAAATTGAACTTCCTGCATAATGCACACGCCGACAAATAAAAGGATCTGGATTTTGCCTGATTATTGCGAAAAGACACAGTGATTAAAATTATATTTTAGCATTAGATTTATTAATGAGTTGAAATTGGCGATTGCTTTGTAGGCTTGTTGGTGTTGAAGGTTGGTTTTATATATTCTAATCATATTTGTGTCATCTTGTTGGTTTTGTCGCTCTTGGTGTTGTTATTAGCTGATTGCTGCTTATTCTGATTGTTAACTTTAGGTTGATTGTACTTTATATCTAGTTTAAATAATCCTGTTTAAAAACAATATGAAAAGGTAAGGACTGGTACTCATCATCTTCTGAGAGTAAGATTCATGGTTAACAGTCGCAATTCAATTACAACCATAACCACAATCATAAACAGGGCCTAAGATGATCGATTTTCGTAGTGATACCGTAACCAAGCCGACCGCGGGCATGCGCAAGGCTATTGCTAGCGCTGAAGTGGGAGATGATGTTTATGGTGATGATCCTACTGTTAACCGCTTAGAAGCGATGGCGGCTGAGATGTATGGCTTCGATTGTGCCTTATTCACCTCATCCGGTACTCAAGCTAACTTATTAGCCTTGATGGCTCATTGTGAACGAGGTGATGAGTATATTTGTGGCCAACAGGCGCACAATTATAAATTTGAAGGCGGTGGCGCCGCCGTCCTTGGTAGCATTCAGCCCCAGCCTCTCACTAATCAGGCTGATGGCAGTATCTTGCTCGCTGACATTCAAGCTGCTATTAAGCCGGACGATGTGCACTTTGCTCACACTAAGCTGCTAAGTCTAGAGAATACTATCGGTGGTAAAGTCTTACCTCTGGCCTATTTGGCACAAGCGCAAACTTTGGCATTTGATAACAAGCTAAAAATTCATCTTGATGGTGCTCGTGTGGCTAATGCTGCAGTGGCACAAAATATTGCCATTAGCGAAATAACTCAATATTTCGACTCTGTTTCTATCTGTCTTTCTAAAGGCTTATGCGCACCTGTGGGTTCACTGCTTTTAGGTGATGAACGCTTAATCCATAAAGCCAGGCGCTGGCGTAAAATGCTTGGTGGTGGAATGCGTCAAGCCGGGATTTTAGCGGCTGCAGCTGAATTAGCCATCACTGAGCAGGTTGACCGTCTGGCTATCGATCATGATAATGCCAGTTATCTTGCTGAGCAATTATCAACACTTGATGAGTTTAATGTCGATCTCGCATTAGTGCAGACTAATATGGTGTTTGCCGATGTGAAGCAAGATGTAGACATCAAGCATGTCGCGAATGAGCTTAAGACTCAGGGGATATTAATTAGCTCTGGCTCCACATTGAGGCTAGTGACTCATGCCGATATTAGCCGTGCCGATATCGATACCTTTATCGTTAAACTAAAAGACTTGTTGGCTTGATAGTGGCTATTTAGCTAGCAGTGTAAAAACAATAGCTATTTGACTGTCAGGGTATCGTTAATGAGAGTGGCCGCCATGTCCACTTCCCGATATTTGTTGGCCGTCACTGGTATAAAACCCAGAGCTGCCGTGCTGAATAAAGCCTTGAGTGATCATCTTAGCGATAAATGGGTCTGACTCACTGTCACCCACATCGGCAAAATCGATATCTTTATAACCAGAGGTCAACGTCTTAAACTCGGCTTGGGTGACAGGGTTAACTTCAATGAGTTGATACCTCAGTGTCTGCTCCCCTTCACCAATGATTAGCTGATAAGGTAAATTTAGCGACGCTACCCACTGTAAATTGATCCGCTGACCACTTTGCTCTCCATTGAAGCTGTTGACTGTCATGCATCCATGTTGGATGTTATCAGTTTGTTTGAGTTGAGATTGCACTTTGGGCGAGACAAGGTGAAATACCTGCTCTAAATCATAATTGATATTGAGCGACAGGAGATCGCTGCGGCGATAACTTACCGAGCGCTTATCCATTGGGAAATATCGAATGTATTCGCCATTTTTGTTCCAGGCTTCGAAGCTTTGAGGGGAAGCCTGATAGACCATGTTATCTTGATAACGGGTCAACTCTAGCTTCTGCTTAGCTTGTTGTGAGCCATTGGTTTGAGATATCTCATAAACGGCATTGAGTTGCTCTGGCTGTACGCCGCTGCAGGATGATTCTAGTCTTGTCTGCTGCTTAATATCTAATGATTTTTGAGCTTGTTCAGAATGAACGGGTGCAGATTGAGCTGAGGATGAATGAGCCGAGACGGTTTGGACAAAACCAATGACTAGGGCGGCGCTAAGCAAAGAATACTTCATAAAAACTCCAGTGCTGGTATTAGATGAAAAAGACCGTCTAGTAGAGGCTAGCTAGGCTAGACGGCCTGATAAACTGCGCTTATTGAGCCGCTTCAGCTTTGACTAAAAGGTTAGCTGCATGGTTTATTACATGGAAAATATGGTTTTGCTCTACGGTGCCTTGCACTAAGTGAGCGCCTGGTCCACTTGCAAAAATCCCAACATCTTCACCCGCATGGGTCTCAGACTCTAATGGTACTAACGCTTCTTGATGAAAACCTGCACTTTGTGTATCGACATAGTTTAAATCGAAACGCCCTGCTGCGATTGGGTAGCCATAACGCTCGTCGCCACCCGTTTCTAAGGCTCCGTAACCACGACCATTGGTGTATCCAACAGTGGTATATGGCATGCCGTTGGCATCGGTAGAGTTAGTCACTGCTGATAATCCGCTCGAGTCATTCCCCTTGACTAGGCCTAAGATAGGGTTGCCTCGTGTCGGGTAACCGGCAATGGTGAACACATGGCTGTGATCTGCGGTAACGACAAGAAGAGTATCCTTGCTGGAGGTTTTTTCCATGGCGACGCGTACGGCTTCAGACATGGCTATGGTGTCATGTAGCGCTCTCGCCGCATTACCTGCATGGTGGGCATGGTCGATTCGGCCAGCCTCAATAATAAGCACGAAACCCTTGTCATTCTTCTTAAGAATGTCGATAGACTTTGCTGTCATCTCAGCAAGGGATGGCTCGCCAGTCACACCGTCAGTGGTACGGTCGTAGTCATATTCCATATGAGATGAATTAAACAGGCCTAGGGCATGATCGGTTGTGGCAGGGTCTAAGGCCAAGAAGCTATCTCTGTCGGCAACATAGGCTGAGTTGCTATATTTAGCGGTCCACTCCGAAGTTAGGTCTCGTCCATCTAAGCGTTTGCCATTCTTGCCTTCTGGATCTGTCATGGTGTTAGGGATAAAGGCGCGACGTCCGCCGCCCATCACCACATTGATACCAACGCCATAGCTGTAGTCCAGCAACTGCGCGGCGATATCTTTACAACCATTTGTTACCGCTTCAGCGGTCAAATCTGCATCACTTTCCCAGTTTCGTTCTGGTGCATGTGCGTAGGTTGCTGCAGGTGTTGCGTGGGTAATGCGTGCGGTCGAAATAACCCCCGTAGACATACCTGCAATTGATGCGAGTTCAATGGAGGTCATTAAATCCTGACCTTGAGTCGAAGCGCAATCACCACGAGTCACGCCTTCAGCTAGAGAAAGTACACCAACATCGGTTTTCACACCTGTGACCATAGCGGTCATGGTGCCT
The DNA here is from genome assembly GCF_007004545.3 of Shewanella eurypsychrophilus. Taxonomy (NCBI): domain Bacteria; kingdom Pseudomonadati; phylum Pseudomonadota; class Gammaproteobacteria; order Alteromonadales; family Shewanellaceae; genus Shewanella; species Shewanella eurypsychrophilus. The sequence goes on from NZ_CP045503.2 coordinate 1,526,342, forward strand.
GCTGAATCGGGTGTTTGGCCATCGACGTTATAGGTTTTCGCTAACCCAAGGTGCGGTAGGGTCTCGAAAGAAAGCGAGTTCTCCTCACCGGTTTTGCCTTTAAGCTGACCGTCTAAGATACGGGCTGCGGTTACTGTTGATACGCCCATGCCATCACCGATGAACAGAATGATATTCTTGGCAGCACCTGCATCGTTGTTCACAGAAATATCTGCAGCTTCAGTCACTCGACGCTGTCCGTCGATAAACCATTCATTTACCGCAGTCCAATCTTGGCCATCGCTACCATTATTGCCGTCGTTGCCATTGTTACCGTCATTGCCATTAGTGCCATTGTCACCATCGCTACCACAGGCGCTCAGACCTAAAATTGCTGCCATCGACAGTACTAGTAATTTCTTATTCATAATTTGCTCCAGATGAGTACTGTTAGATTAGTATTTAGTGCCGCCAAGCGATTGGGCTTGGTTAATAATATGGAAGATGACATTCTGCTCGATAACGCCTTGAGCTAAGTGAGAACCAGGACCGGTAGCATGAAGAGTGATATCTTCACCTGCATGGGTCTCACTGCTTAATGGCACTAAGGACTGCTGCATGAAGTTTTTCTGCTCGGTATCGATAGATGACAGGTCATCGCGTTGACCAATAACAGCGCCAGGACCATTGGTGTAGCCTAATGTCGTGTAAGGCTTGCCATCATCAGCAATTGCCAAGTCGCCACCGACGTTATGTACTAGGCCTAAGATTGGATTACCACGCTCTGGATAGCCTGCGATGGTGAACACGTGGCTGTGATCGGCTGTGACCATGATTAGCGTCTCATCGGGATTGGTATTATCGAAAGCTGCTTTTACAGCGTTTGACAGCTCAACCGTGTCAACGAGCGCGCGGTGTGCGTTACCTGCATGGTGAGCATGATCGATACGACCCGCTTCGACGATCAGTAAGTAGCCTTGCTCATTCTTATTGAGGATCTCGATAGACTTGGTGGTCATATCGGTAAGTGAAGGCTCACCGGCGGTGTCATCTAATCGGTCTGCCTCATATTCCATATGTGATGAATTAAATAGGCCCAATAAATGATCTGTGGTGCTGGTATCGATAGCATCGAAGCCTTCCTTGTCCCATACATAGGCGGCGTTGCTAAAGTTCTCAGTCCAGACTTGGGTCAAGTCAACACCGTCACTGCGGCGTCCCGACTTGTTTTCGCCATCGGTAACTGTATCTGGTATGAAGTTACGACGACCACCACCAAGTGCGACGCTGAGTGCATTGTCTTCATCGCGCATGACTAGCTGATACGCAATGTCTTTACATTCATTGGTTATGGCTTCAGTAGGTAAATTGCTATCAGCTTCCCAGCCACGCTCAGGTGTTGCGGCGTAGGTCGCTGCGGGTGTGGCGTGAGTGATACGGGCTGTGCTGACGACACCGGTTGATAGCCCTTTGGCATTAGCTAAGTCGACCAGGGTGATTAACTCATTGCCTTTAGAAGATAAGCAGTTAGCGCGAAGGCTAGCATCTGAAACTGATAGCACCCCGGCTTTAGACTTAACCCCGGTGGCCATGGCGGTCATGGTGCCAGCAGAATCTGGCGTTTGCTGGTTGGTGTTATAGGTTTTGACTAGGGCTGTATTAGGAAACTGCTCGAAACTGAGAAAATTCTCTTCGCCACCTTTATTGCCTTGGATCTGTTGACCTTGATAGATACGTGCCGCCGTGAGAGTCGAAACCCCCATGCCATCACCGACAAACAAAATGACATTTTTTGCTTGGGTCTTGTTCGTTTGTTGGGTTTTATCGCTGACGAGCTGAGCGCTATCTTTAAACCATTGACTGTCAGTTTGTGTGGCAGGTAAAACTGCAGCATTAGCCGCCATAGTCACTAAACTGCATGAAACGAGCGCAGCTACATTTTTCATATTAATCACTATCATCACCCTTGTTTTATTGAGGTCTGTTGGGATTGCTTTTAGACGCGGTGATTGTCGGTGATTTGTATGACGGAAATGGGTAAGAAATGTGTATGTTTTGTGACCTTGTAATAGGCTCACAACTTTTACTTGTTTGTATTTTAATCAAACTAAATTCGGTTTATGCTTTTGTTAAAAGGAGTGTGCTAGGCTTGTATACCTATCAAATAGCGGCTCAGTTTTGGCAAACATAGCATCGTCAAATATAGCATCGTCAAATTTAGCATCGTCAAAATTAGTGTCGTCAAATATAGCATCGTCAAATTTAGCATCGTCAAAATTAGTGTCGTCAAATAAAGATAATTGTCTCTATGAATGATCCACGTGATTAATGAAAATTAAAACCCTGAAAATTCCCACTATGGCTAGAACGTTAAGCCGTGAATCTATCGGTCTTATTTGCTGTTGTATCGCAGCATCGGCCTTCCTGATTTTCCCTCAATCTGCCATATCTATGGTCGCAGGGATCACGAGTTACGCCATTCATGAGTTTGGTTTAGCTTTTATCATTATCCCTTCTTTGTTTGTGATCCTTGCGTTTGCCATTGCACTGAGTCCCTGGGGAAAAATCACTTTAGGCAAGGATAAGTCCCCTGAATTTAGCTTTATCAGTTGGGTATCGATGTTATTCGCTGCAGGAATGGGCTCTGGGCTTATTTTTTGGGGCGTAGCGGAGCCGATAGCACATTATGCCAATCCGCCAGCATTTATTCCGGTGCAGGAGGTGAGTAAAGACACAGCGCTTGCATTGACTTACTTTCATTGGGGGCTGCATGCCTGGAGCCTATATGCCATATCCGGTCTGGTCATGGCCTGGTTTGCCTTCAATAAATCAAGAAGTATGACGGTGTCTGCAAGCTTTACAGACAAGAAAACATCAAATGGTTACCAGTTGTTCGATCTTTTGGCTGTGATTGCCGTGATATTTGGGGTGGCAGGGACATTAGCGAATACGATTGCCTTAGTTCAAAGTGGACTGGAGCAAAGTTTAGGGTTTGATATTGGCGGAATAAGTTTTCGTCTAGGCCTGCTTATGGCGATCACTTTTGCTTTTACCCTCTCATCGACTTTAGGCCTAGATAAAGGCATAAGGCGTATGAGCCTATTTAATCTACTCTTTGTCATTGCAATCTTGATAGCTGTGGTGGCATTAGTTGATCCCTTAGCTGTTGTAACAACCATTTTTACATCCAGTCTCAGTTATCTGCAACTCTTGCCAGCGGTTTCATTTTCTATCGATGAGGGCTCTCGAGGTTGGAGTGAGGGGTGGAGTATTATCTATTTTGTCTGGTGGATTGCCTGGGCCCCTTTTGTTGGTCCCTTTATCGCCAGAATTAGCCGAGGACGTACCATTCGCCAATACCTGCTGTGCACCATACTGGTGCCAACCGTGACCACCATAGTCTGGTTTAGTACCTTTGGTGGCAGTGTATTTGAGATGAGTATTTTGCCGGATGTTGTACAGGCGACCAATACTGACTTTACCTTAGGCTTGTTTACCTTCTTCGATAGTTTAGTTTTTGGCAAAGTGTTGACCTATAGCGCCATCTTGCTGTTGATCACCTTTGTGATCACTAGCGCCGATTCGGCCATTTATGTTACTGGGATGATGACTGGCAACCAAGCCGTAAAGTCTAAATTGATCTGGAGTTTAGTGCTGGTGGCGATTACAGCGGCCCTAGTGCTAAAAAATAATATCGACCTGAATAAACAGATAGCCATTTTTGGCGCACTGCCCTTTACGCTTATCTTACTCGCTCAGGCAGGCATCATGGTTAAAGAGCTAGTAAAACATAAGAGATAAAACAGTGAGTAGGGCACGTAATACTGTTTTATCCGTGCCTAGAAACTCATTGGCTTATGTTACTGCCCACTCAATCTTCTCGGCGTTTTGTGCCATTTTTCGAATGGGATCGTAATCTCTATCTTCTGTGGCGGCAAAATGGGAGATCTCCACTTTATTCAAAATACTTCTACCCATAGGATCTAGATGCATTTTGGTTAAGATGTTTCTGATCTTTCTACGCAGTTCAGCTGGAACCTGTTTTGAGATCATCCAGGGCGGGAAGCTGCTAGGTCCCAATGTTTCTATGATGCGCAGCTGAGAAGCCAGTTGAGGGTTTTTTATTAGCTCTAATTCCAGTACCCAGCTATCGATTGCCGAGGCATCGACTTGTTTGTCTAAAATCATCTGTATTGAGTTCTGATGAGCTCCTGACTCGATAACCTTGCCAAAGTAACTGCAATCCTTACCCATGCTTGCTAGATGGTCTCGCACAACATAAGCCCCCGAGTGGGATAGTGGCTCATTATAAGACCAGCGCATGCCTTCGAGATCGGCAAAACTGAACAGCTGGCTATCTTTGTGAACCACAACATCGGAATAATAGACTGGCGCATTCTTGTATCGACTTGCCTTTAATACTGGGGTTGCGAGTAGCTCGACTTGGGGAGCGGGTTTGTCAACTTTCCAAATATAGGGAAGCCCGCAGATCCAACATATCTGTATATCGCCGCTATCGAATGCTTTCTCTCTATCCTGCCAGGGAATATCCAGACACGATTCTATTGGCCTGACTAATTGAATGGCAAGATATTGCGCTAAAGAAGTGACAAAGCCATCGGCATTTGGCGCCATGCACGAAGTAAGTTTTAATCTGTTCATTGACTGCTTAACTAAAGGGGGAAAGAGAGCGGCTTGCTTCTAAGTTTCTTTGACTAAAAATTAATCTTTTGTGTCATCTTCACTACTGAGATCTTCTTTCACCGAATTAACAGCATCACGAGATGCATGGCCTATGGCGGTTGTCGTGTCTCTGGTTGCATGACCTATGGTTCGGCCAGCATCTTTTAGCTCTGCGCACCCTGTAAGTGTGAAAAAAAGCGCTAATGCATAAAGTGGATATTTCATTGTGGATACTCAAGGTTATTGACGTCGGGTATTTTAGCGTTTTAAACGACGACTGAAAAGGCCTCGTTAAAACGAGGCCTTTAATCAAGTAATTGCTATTGATATTAATCTAGGGCTAGTGCAGCTTTAGGTGAGGGTGAATGATTCGGCTAATTCCTTTAGCAAACATCAGTAGCGTTCCTCGAAAGACCCCATGCAGTTCAATCAAATGCCTGCGATAGAGTGAGGTATAGACAAAGCGGGCTATCTTGCCTTCAACTAACACACCGCCGCCCATAAATGACATCAGGTTACCGACAGTATGAAACTTGGAAAGGTTAACTAATGAGCCTAGATCTTTATAAACATATTCATGTTTTGGTGATTTATCATCGATCATCAAGCAGATATTATCAGCGGTCATCAGAGCCATTTGGCGTGCAGATTGACCTCGTGGTGGCACCCAGCTGCCATCTTCTTGTGGACAGGCTGCGCAATCACCGATGGCAAAAATATGTGGGTCACGGGTGGACTGCATATTTTGTTGGACCATCACTTGATTGATGTGATTACTCTCTAATCCGCCAATCTCATTTAAGAAGTCAGGCGCTTTGACACCCGTAGACCAGATCACCATATCTGATGGAATAAACTCATCTTCTGTAGTGTGTAGACCTTCGGTCGTGACTTCGCTAATACGCGTCGAAGTTCGTACGTTGACACCGATAGAGATAAGCTCTTTAGCCACCGACGTCGATATCTCAATTTTATCAACTTTAGGAAGAATTCGCTCATCGGCTTCAATTAAGGTGATCTCTAATAAGCTAGAGTCAATTTTATAACCAAAACCTCTAAGCTGATCGACGGCATGGTGCATCTCTGCTGACATCTCAACCCCAGTTGCGCCGGCACCAACGACAGCAATTTTTATCTTTTCATCAAGTTGATGGTGGCTGGCATAGCGCATAAATTTATTGAGCAGCATGCTGCGAATTTCCATCGCCTGAGCCGTACTATCTAAGAATACGCAATGTTCACGTACACCAGGAATTTTAAAGTCGTTTGCGATGCTACCGATAGCGATCACTGCGTAGTCATAGTCGATGCGTCTGGCTGGTAGCAGTTCATCTCCCTGTGAATCTGTAATGGGTGCGAGGATGATCTGCTTCTTCTCTCTATCTATCTCTGTCATTGCGCCTTGCTGGAAATGATAGCCATGATTGGCAGCATGACCGCGATAACTTAATGCATCGATACCAATATCGAGTGCCCCGGTCGCGACTTCGTGTAGTAGGGGTTTCCAGACATGACTTTCGGCACAATCGATAAGGGTGATCCTAGCTTTGCCTTTTTTACCCAGCTTACGACCTAATTTAGTCGCTATCTCCATGCCGCCTGCGCCACCACCTATGATGACAATATTTACCATTTCGTGCATGAGTACATGCTCCTATATTATTAAAAATCAATGTTTATACCAATCAGTATAAGAAAGTGAGCTACTCAGAGTTATTTTTGGCAAACTAATTCAAGGTGAATAGCAATGCCATTGACCAAAGGAATTAATCTTAAGTTGTATAATTATAGATATAAAAATTAGATCTTGTTTTCGATTGAAAATTGTAGCAGCAGCATAGTAAAACGGCAATGATAGCTAGAAAGGAGGGTTAGTCTATTGAAAGTGAGTGAAATTGATTATTTGTTATTGAATTATATTAATTTTATTTACTAGAAATTAAATTTTAACTCTGATCTGTTGGCGTGGAGTTATTTGCTTTTGTGATCTGTACAACATTGATAGTTGTAAATATGTGAACTGCCTCACCAAGAGGCAGCTCTACTTATATGCTGAGATTATCACCAAGTTAAGATAAGTGCTTAGCTTTAGAGTTTAGCGATTTTTTCATCATAATCAGCAATCAGGTGCTGCATGATCTCTTGTACCGAGGTGTCTTTGGTTGACTCGTCCATGAATATCTTAAAGGTCACCAATACATGACCGTCGCCCTTAATTCGGGTATTTTGCATCGAGAAATAGGCTTTTTCAGTTTCGGCCTCCCGCACTACAAATCCATCTTGTTCAAATATACGGTTACCAGAACGGTCATGCCATTTAGTGATGCGGCTTAATCCAATTTCGCAAGATTGATTAAACTCAATATGATTCTCCCATGTTGTGGGATGAGCAGGGTCTTTTACGTGTGGGCATCGAACGGTATAGTTGTATACATGTGAAATTGCTGTCATATATTACCTACTTTGTTTGCGAATACTAATGCCATCATAGACATTGCTTTTCTAATCGGTCAACTTTTATTCGTCTTTACTCATGTAAGTTTACTTTCTCTAGCCTGTCTCTTCTCAATGAGTATAGTGAACTTGCTGTAACTCTTTTTTAGCATGACTCAAACCCATATAACCTTGTGCTAGATCTCACTTTTTGACTATTTATCTCTCTTGTTTCGCCTTCGGTTAATAAAGCATCAGCTAATTGACTCTCTAGCTGTGTGTTTTAACTTATCAATTTATCAACTCCAAAAATGAATACCTATCAGTAAAGGTGATACTTACTCATTTTCAGCTTATATATTTGTGGCTGATAATAAAGGGGATCTCACATTAAGCTTCTAATCGAATGTCCTTGATTAAGGATACATATGTGAGGGCTAGTGTTGTTCGATTTGCAAAGGAGGCGGTGAGTGATAGCTTGGTAATAGACAAGTTGTGAAATAAATGAAATAAACTTGTAAATGGCTATTAATGATGCAGTTATCTGCTTATAATTTCACGATAAAAATTTGAATTACTCTACCGGAGGCTTAAATGCTAGCCAGAACAGTTTCAACTCTAAAGTGGTGCACTCTTTTCATCGCAGCATTACAACTTACTGCCTGTGGGGAAGCGCCGGTGCCTCAAGCTGCAATGCTTCCCAGTGTGATAGTCAATACGGCGAGTACCAAAGAAATCCAGTCTAAGTCTGAGATAGTGGGGCGTACCAGAGCATCTGAAGATGTCACCATTAAATCTCAAATCCAGGGCCAGTTACTCAATCGTGCGTTCGTTGAGGGTGATGACGTAAATGCCGGCGATCTCTTGTTCGAAATCGACCCAGCTAATTACATCTCTCAGTTAGCTCAACAAAAAGCAGTGCTTAAGCAGGCATTTGCATCGAGAGATGTGGCGGTTATGAATTGGGAACGCGGCAGAAGGCTGCTTCCCGACGGCATGATCAGTGCACAAGATATGGATGAGTTAACCTCACGTAAACTCACCACCGCGGCTGGTGTAGTACAAGCCGAAGCCGCAGTACAAGGCGCTGAATTACAGCTTAGTTATACTAAGGTTTTTGCACCCATTTCCGGTCGTATCAGTAATGCCAAGGTCAGTACTGGTGAGATCATCACCCCAAATACTGAGATGGCGGTTTTGGTTCAGTTACAACCTATGTGGGTTAACTTTCAAGTTGCTGAAAAGAAGCTTATTTCAGCTCAGCAGAAGTTTTCACAGGCGGCAAAACGTGAAGTGCAGATCTCAGATATTGTGATCAGTCTACGTTTGCCTAATGGCACCATGTTTAATGAGACGGGTTATATCGACTTCATCAGCAACAAGGTCGATGCGGCTACGGGTACTTTACCTATTCGTGCTACCTTCAAAAACGATGCTAAGTTGATGCTTCCCGGCCTGTTTGTGACTCTGATTATCGAATCCCCCATTAAAGAGCAAGCCTTACTCATTCCTCAAGCTGCTGTACAGGAAGATCAGCAAGGGCGCTTCGTTATGGTGCTCAATGAGCAAGATGAAGTAGAGAAGCGTATCGTCGAGCTTGGTGAGCGTTTCGGTATCGACTGGCGCGTGCTTAGTGGCCTCAATGATGGCGAGCGTATTGTCGTCGATGGTTTACAGAAGATCCGTCCAGGTATCAAGGTTAATGCTGTCGAGCAAGAGATCGTGCCATTTCAAGATACTCAAGCTACACCCACTACCAGCGATGCTAAGTAGGGATATGTCATGATCAGCGAATTTTTTATGGGTGGCTCTAAAATTAGCCTAAGTTTGGTTTTACCACTGGCTAACAGGGGAATGTCATGATCAGTGAATTCTTTATCAACAGACCAAAGTTTGCCTTTGTCATCTCGACGGTATTGACGCTTGTGGGTCTGATTTCTATTCCGATCTTGTCTGTATCGGAGTTTCCTGAGATAGCACCACCGCAGATTAATGTGTCGACCAGTTACTCTGGTGCCAGTGCTAATATCGTCAGAGACACCATAGCTCAGCCGCTTGAGGCGGAAGTGAACGGTGTTGAAGACATGCTCTATATGGAGTCTAAGAGCGCCAACGATGGTAGCTACTCCTTGAGTGTCACATTCGATGTGGGTACCGATGCCGACATGGCTCAGGTGAAAGTACAGAACCGTGTACAACAGGCCATGCCAAGGCTGCCTTCTGAGGTTCAGCGTCAAGGTGTGACGGTGGAGAAGCAGAGTCCGAATATTCTGATGGTGGTGAACCTAGTTTCTCCCAATGAGACGTTCGATTCCCTGTTTATCACTAACTATGCCGGACTTAATATCACCGACTCGTTAGCACGTCAAAATGGTGTGTCTAAAGTTCAGGTGATCGGTGCGTTGGATTACGCCATTCGTATCTGGCTCGATCCTGATAAAATGGCCAGTCTTGGAGTCACAGCATCGGATGTTATCGCTTCTCTTCAAGAGCAGAACATTCAGGTTGCGGCGGGTCGTATTGGCGCCGCCCCAGTGGATCCGGATCAACAGTTCCAGTACACACTGCAAACCAAAGGACGTTTGAAGGATCCTCAAGAGTTTCGTCAGGTGATGATCCGCGCCAACATCGATGGATCTAAAGTCATCGTCGGTGATGTGGCAAGAGTAGAACTTGGCTCTCAGACCTATGATGCTCAAGGCCGACTCAACAATAAACCTTCTGCCATTATTTCAGTTTATCAATCGCCCGATGCCAATGCATTAGAAGTCGGTGCGGCAATTAAGGCTGAGATGGACAAGCTGTCTAAGCAATTTCCACAAGATCTGGAATATGAAGTTCTCTATGACACTACCGAGTTTGTTGAAACTTCAATCAAGGAGGTAGTACAAACCCTATTTATCTCCATAGCCCTTGTGGTGTTAGTGGTGTTTATCTTCTTGCAAGATGTACGCTCGACGCTGGTTCCTGCTATTGCTATTCCAGTTTCACTTATCGGTACATTTGCCTTCTTGCTGGTTTTTGGCATGAGTATCAATACGGTATCTCTGTTTGCCTTGATCTTGGCCATCGGTATTGTGGTCGATGATGCGATTGTGGTGGTGGAGAACGTCACACGTTTGATGGAAGATGAGGGATTGTCACCGAAAGAAGCGACCTCTAAGGCGATGAAAGAGGTCACTGGGCCGATTATTGCGACCACCTTAGTATTACTGGCAGTGTTTGCACCTACGGCCGTAATGCCCGGGATCACGGGTCAGATGTACGCCCAGTTCTCTGTGACCATATGTATTTCGGTACTTATCTCATCGATAAATGCGCTGACATTAAGTCCGGCTCTGTGTGCTTCTCTTCTGAGACCGCCAAAGAAGCATACTAAAGGCTTCCATGCCACCTTCAACAAGTATTTTGAGCGTGTGTCTGGCAAGTACATGAAGTTGGTTTCATCCTTGACTCGTAAACTTTCTTTAGTCTTAGTTGTGTATGTAGCTCTGCTCGCTCTTACTGGAGGCATAGCTAATATCTTGCCTTCGGGCTTCGTGCCCATGGAAGATAAGAAAGCCTTTATGGTAGATATTCAATTGCCAGATGGTGCCTCACTAAACCGTACCGAAGAGGTGATGCGTGATCTTGTCGAGCTAACATTAGCCGAGCCTGGCGTCGAAAATGTGATCCATGCTAGTGGTTTCAGTATCTTATCTGGGTCAGTTGCCTCAAATGGTGGCTTGATGATCGTGACTTTGTCTACCTGGGAGGAGCGAGATACACCAGATATGGTGGAGGCGGCGATCGTTGCCAAGCTGCAGGCTAAATATGCGGCTAATCCTTCGGTTAAAGCCATGGCATTCTCACTGCCGCCAATCCCTGGTGTGGGTAGCGTCGGTGGCTTCGAGTTTGTGTTGCAGGATACCCAAGGAAGAACGCCTCAGGAGTTAGCTTCTGTGATGCGAGCCTTGATAATGAAAGCCAATGAGCAGCCTGAAATTGCCATGTCATTCAGTAATTTCCGTGCAGATGTGCCGCAGATGTACGTGGATGTAGACAGAGACAAGGCTAAGGCACTAGGCATCTCTCTTAACGAGATATTCTCAACCATGCAAACCATGCTAGGTTCCATGTACGTTAACGACTTCAACCGTTACGGCAAGGTATTTAGGGTGATCTTGCAGGCCGAGGGAGAGTTCCGGGATTCAGAACAAGACATCTCGCGATTCTATGTGCGCTCTAATACCGGGGAGATGATCCCTTTGAGTACGCTAGTGACAGTGACACCGATATTGGGTCCTGATGTGATGACCGCATATAATATGTTTAGCTCGACCACCATTAATGGTTTCCCTGCAGCTGGTTTCAGTTCGGGTGATGCCATTAAAGCGATGGAGCGTGCGGCTAACGAGACTCTGCCTACGGGTTATAGCTATGAGTGGACAGGCCAGACCTATCAAGAGATCAAGGCGGGCAACTTAGCGCCCTTGATTTTTGCTCTGGCATTGGTGTTTACCTATCTGTTCTTAGTGGCTCAGTATGAGAGCTGGACCATTCCCTTCGCGGTGATTTTGGCGGTGCCAATTGCGGTATTGGGGGCCTTCCTCAATATCTTGCTGGTTGGGTCTGACTTGAACCTCTATGCACAAATTGGTCTGGTACTCTTGATTGGACTCGCCTGTAAAAACGCGATCTTGATTGTGGAGTTTGCCAAGCAGCTGCGTGAAGAGGGCAAGAGTATTCTAGAGGCGGGAGAGACAGCTGCTAGATTGAGATTCCGTGCGGTATTGATGACGGCCTTCTCCTTCTTGCTCGGGGTATTGCCTCTGGTTATTGCCACTGGCGCCGGTGCTGGTAGTCGACGTGCTCTAGGTTATTCGGTATTTGGTGGTATGTTAGCGGCCACTATCGTTGGTACCCTGCTAGTTCCTGTCTTCTATGTGATGATGCAGAAGATGCGAGAGAAGTTTAAGGGAGAAGCTAAAGTGTCATAAATTGACTCTTTAAGCGTATTCCATCAAGAGCCCAAGCGAATTCGCTTGGGCTTTTTTGTGGGGAGCTGGCAGTCTTGTAAACGTGATTAACTGGTGATTTAGGACTACTTTTAATAGACGATACTAATGTTTGGGTAATGCATATGCATATGCAAATGACCTTACAGCTTTTAGTATTTTTTGTGGTAGCGATAATATTAGGGATCGTGTTACGCAGGCTATTGAAAAATACGGCAATCCCATATTCAGTAGCCTTATTGGTGCTGGGGATGTTGATTGGCTCAGTGTTAGATTATGAAGTCGATACTCCCTTCCTACACGAACTAAAATCTTCTTTCGAGCTGGCTAGCCAACTCGATGCCAATTTAATCATGTTTATTTTTTTGCCGGCATTGGTGTTTGAATCTGCATTTTCATTAGAAGTGCACCTATTTAAGCGCATGTTCTCTCAAATAGCCCTACTGGCTATCCCAGGAATGGTGCTGTGTACCGTGATCACCGCCTTGTTAAGTCTTAGCGTGTTACCTTGGCATTGGTCTGTGGGTACCGCCTTGATGTTTGGTGCGATTGTCAGCGCTACAGACCCGGTTGCCGTGGTTTCCTTACTAAAAGAGATGTGCTCACGAGCCAGACTACAAACGCTCATTGAGGGAGAGTCTTTGCTCAATGACGGTACCGCAATTGTCTTGTTTACCTTGTTCATGGGGCTAGCGACTCAGGCTCAGGCCGAGTTAAGTTTCACCCATGTGGTAGGCGAGTTTACTCGGGTTGTTAGCATCGGTGTGCTCATCGGCGCTGTTGTCGCGGCAATCAGTCTGATGTTTATCGGTTCCTTGTTTAACGACAGCCTGATAGAAATCGCGTTGACTCTGGTTTTACCCTATCTGGTATTTTATCTGTCTGAGCATGTGTTTCATGCTTCGGGTGTAGTGAGTGTGGTCACCCTGGCACTCATCTACGCGGGCCCAGGTCGAACACGGTTTTCCCCTGAGGTGATGGAGCATCTGCGTCACTTTTGGCACACACTATCTTATCTGTTTAATACCTTGATCTTTATCTTAGTGGGATTAGTGATCTCTACTCGATTAGGCCTTGAGGATTTAGCTAACTGGCAGTATTTAGCGGTGATCTTTGCCGGAATATTAGTTATCAGGACCATGGTGATCGTCGGATTTATGCCGATCCTAGCCAGAATAGGCATAGGTTTGACCAAGGAGAAATCAATTGTCTTGATTTGGGGGGGGCTGCGGGGGGCAGTCTCTTTAGCATTGGCATTAATCGTGGCAACCAACGAGTCCTTGGATATTCAATTAAGGGATCAAGTGCTGTTTCTCACCGCGGGTATCGTGGTACTCACCATAGTGGTCAATGGATCCAGTATGCGGTTTGTGATGGCAAAACTTGGACTCGATAAGTTGCCCAAAGCCAAGCAGAAGACCTTTGCTAAGGTGCAGCATAAGATCTCAGATGAAATGGTCAAGGTGAGGGAGAGCCTTAAACAAGATGAACACCTGAAGGCTGTTAATTGGCTGGCAGTAGATCGCAATATTGTCACAGTAGCGATGCCCTATGAAGAGGAAGAGAGTATCGATACTCAGGTGGAATACCAGAGAAAGCTGCTGGAATCGGAGCGGCAATTTTACTGGAATCAATTTGCCAAAGGCTTACTCAGCCAAGATGCCACTCATATCTTAATCGGTGCGATAGAGAAGGCGTTAGATGGCACGCCGCAGATCTGGCCAAGACCCTCTATCGCTAAGCATTGGCAGATCCCGAAGTGGGCTAATCAGTGTGCAAATATGCCTCTTATCGGCTCTTATGCTCGAGCAGCGAGTTATAAGCAGCATGTGATTACTTTCGAGAGTGCCAGAGGCTTGTTTGAGGCGAGCGCTTATATTCTTGAACTTGCGCCTAGTCTGTCCTTAGAGGCCGAGCAGTTAGAGACAGCCTTGGAGCAGATGACCTTAGTCAATCAATTTGCCGATAATACCTTAAATGATTTTCGTAAGGGTTCACCACATTTAGTGGAGCGGGTTGAGTCCTATCTTGCCTTAAGAATATTACTCAATACCGAGCGTAAGAAGATCCAAGAGTTGACCCATGAGGGCATCATTTCGGAAGTCGATGCCGAGAAGCTGATTGAAGAAGTAGAGCTAAAAATGCATGAGAGTAAGAAACAGAGCCGATTAATTTAATAAGTCATCTGTAGTGATGAGGTCGATAACTAAAGAAGAAGGCCCGCAAACTCTAACGAGCTAGCGGGCCTTCACGTTTGCTGATTCTTTGCAGGGAAAAAGCTAACTGTCACTACTTTATAACAAGTGTATAGATGTTTGCTAGAGATGAGTCACAAATTTACCATCTCGAGCAACTAACCCTATATATTTACTATGATATTGATTAGTTTTTATATGTATCTTTATTTGTCTGGTTTCTCCTGCAACAAAAAGCCCAAGCAGTTAGGCTTGGGCTTTGATGTATTGGGCACTGTACCAGTGCTTTATCTAGCGCGGCTAGAATTAGAGTGCATTGGTGAATATTTGGCAGATCTCTTCATGTGTTGCTTGCTTCGGGTTAGTGAAGCCACATGCATCTTTAAGGGCGTTATCAGCCAGTGTTGGAATATCCTCAGCTTTGACACCAAGAAGCGTTAAGTTCTCGGGGATCTTGACTGCAATTGAAAGTGCTTTGATGGCGTCAATCGCTGCTGCCGCCCCTTGCTCATCACTCATTGCCGCGACATCTACTCCCATCGCTTTAGCGACATCTTTGAGACGAGGTGCTGCGACTTGCGCATTGTACTGCTGAACATGAGGCAGTAAGAGGGCATTACATACACCGTGTGGAAGGTCGTAGAAGCCCCCTAGTTGGTGCGCCATAGCATGGACATAACCTAAGCTTGCATTGTTAAATGCCATACCGGCGAGGAATTGTGCATAAGCCATTTGATCACGTGCTTCGATATTCTGGCCGTTATCGACAGCCTCTGCGAGGTTCGCTTTAACTAGCTCGATGGCCTTGATAGCACAAGCGTCAGTAATTGGGTTCGCAGCAATAGAAACATAAGCTTCGATGGCGTGAGTCAGTGCATCCATACCGGTAGCGGCGGTGAGCCCTGCGGGTTTTGCCAGCATCAACTCAGGATCATTGACCGATAAGATAGGCGTCGTGTGTTTATCCACGATAGCCATTTTAATATGTCGGGACTCATCTGTGATAATACAAAAACGTGTCATTTCACTGGCAGTGCCAGCTGTGGTATTGATAGCAACTAGTGGAAGTTGTGGCTTAGCTGACATGTCCAGACCTTCATAGTCTTTGATGCTGCCGCCATTGGTTGCAACTAGGGCAATACCCTTAGCACAGTCATGTGGAGAGCCACCGCCAAGAGAGACAACAAAGTCACAATCATGCTTTCTAAGCTGTTCAAGACCGGCTTCAACATTACCTGAAGTTGGGTTCGGTTGAACGCCGTCGAAAATGGTGACTATGATACCTGCAGCACCTAACTTCTCAGCTACTTGACCGACTAAGCCTATTTCGACCAAAGGCTTATCGGTTACGATGAGCGCACGCTTAAAGCCCAATGTCTTGATATCACCTATAGCCTCATCGACAGCGTCTTTACCTAACACATTGACAGATGGGATAAAAAATTTTGCAGCCATAAAATCACCTTTATGCTTGAATGTTAAAGTTGTTATCTTTTCTGGTAACCAAATTACCAATCTTGTTTAGTGAAAGGTGTGATCTGACTCTAAAAAGTGGATGAACTCGGGGAAAAAGTGTCAGAAACTTAGAGCTACACGACTAAATCTGTAAATTTATGACAAAGGTAGTGAATTAGTCTGTCATTGATTACATCGGCAATGGAGGAAGGCTTACACGGTGAACTTATTGAGTAGCAACTGCTGCTGTTTTACTTCTTCGATAAGTTGAATATTAGACTCTATTTGGTTCTGTGAGAACTCGCCGACACTGGTACTGATATCATTGATGTTGTTGGTATTAAGGTTTATTTCTTCGGCGACCACACTCTGCTCCTCGATGGCTGCTGCTATTTGAATGTTTCTATCCATGATCTCTTTAACCGAACTTGATATGACATCCAGTGCATCGTTAGCGGTGGCAGCATGCTCAACGCAGATCTCTGCTTTTTCTTTGCTTTCTTGCATGGCTGCTTGTACTTGAGAGGAAGCTGATTGAATTTGCTCTATGGTGGTCTTAATTTCTGTGGTGGACTCCTGAGTTCGAGAAGCGAGCGTTCGGACTTCATCGGCAACAACGGCAAAACCCCGTCCTTGTTCACCCGCCCGCGCCGCTTCAATTGCTGCGTTAAGTGCGAGTAGGTTGGTCTGCTCGGCTATCCCGTTGATGACAGACAGTACTTGTTCTATGTTGGTGCTGTATTCGGCGAGTTGATCACTAACGCCTTGTGAAACGGTAATGGTGCTGGATAGCTGGTTAATATAATCGGAAGTTTCAGTAAAGGTTATTTGACTCTGTTCGGTTCGTTCATTGACTGCCGTGATAGAACTTGCTGCGTCTTGTGCACTACTGGCTATATCCGCAGAGGTTGCCGTCATTTCATTCATTGCTGTGGCTAGTCCTTCAATCAGAGACTTTTGCTCCATGAGCTGCTCACCGGATTGCACCGCCAGATGTCTGGAGATATTGCTATTATCGACCGCTAAATTGGCTTTGTCTTTGATATCTATGACGAGCTGCTGCATTGAGGTTAAGAAGAGGTTGAAGTTCGTTGCCACAGCGCCACATTCATCATCACTCTTAATGGCTAACCTTTGGGTAAGATCGCCATCGCCAGATGCGATATTGGCTATGGCATTTTCTAGTTCATTGAGCGGCATAAGTAATTTTTTTGCGAGCTTTCTCAGTATAAAAATACAGATGATAATACTGATTATGGCGAACAGGGCTGTTCTTTGGGTTAAGTCTGTTAGCGATTGATAAACTTTATCTTTGTCGAGTAATACGGCCAAATACCAATTCATACCGCTGGCCTTTTCTAGCGGGTAAAAATACAAGAGTTTGTCGGTTCCATCATGTTCAACTTCTATGATCTTCTTGCTATTACTCGGGGAGTGCAGATAAATATCTTGCGTGTTTTTATTGTTCAGCTCCCCGATAGGGTGAGTGATAATATTGCCATTCTCATCACTAATAAAAGCGAGCCCAGTGCCATCGAAGTTGATGGTATTTACCGTTTTGGCAATGGTATCTAAACTTAAGTCTCCGCCTAATACGGCCCTAAATTCGCCTTTGTTTTGGACGTTTGTGACGATAGACAGCAGAAGCTCATTGGTTGCTGCGTCTTTATAAGGTGCAGTGAATACGATTCCCGATTGGTTTTTGGCCAGCTTGTACCAAGGCTTTTCTCTAAAGTCTACATTTGGTGGGTTCTGTCTGTTGGGGTTGTTTGAACGTAAACCTGTTTCCGTATCTAGTGTGCCGAAAACGAGTAAGAAATCATTTTTTATTGCCGCTAACTCTAACCCTTGCTGAAATCTGGTATCGGAATAATTATTTTCAATCATACTTTTTAAAAGGTTTATTTGAGAACTTTTTCCGCTAAGCCAGTTGCTTATTCCTGTCGCGAGTAAAGAAGCATTATCTTCGATATAGGCCTGGGTTTTTTCCTCTAAGGTGTTCTTAACAGCGATATCGGTAGATATTGAAAGTAAGGAAACGAGTATCAAGATGACGACACCAGAGGCTACAGAAAATTTTGTTCTGATTTTCATTGTATCGATTCCTAGTTGAGCAGGGTGGGCGTAAACGAATATAAATAAGCTGATAACCTCTGGGCTTTATGTTCAAAAGTATAGTCTATACTTTTTCTATCGCCTGCTTACATGGGTTAGGTTTTATGCGAAGTATATTTCTGATTATCCTTATCTTTACGTTTTTCTCTGTGACCCCCTTTAATGTGGTGGCTGCAGATTCAGATACCAGCTTAGAGATGTTGAAGCGGCAAATAGAGCAACTTCAGCAGCAAGTGTTAGCGCTTGAGAAGGCTCAGCAAGCCCAAGAGACTGAAAAGGCCAAGCAAGCTAGTTTGGCTAAGCAAGTAACAAAAGTCGAAGAGGCCGAGCCTTCCACCATGCCTGAAAAACCACTCAATAATACTTTAAGTGTCTATGCCACCATGCGGCCCACTTTCGGCTATTTTGATGAAGATGCTGAAACCTTCTGGGATGTTCGGGATGCACTTTCCCGTGCAGGGATAAAAGCAACCAATGAGTTTATGCCGGGTTGGACTGCTGAGTTACATGGTGAGTGGGGAATTGATCTCTCTAATAATGGAGACTTTGGCACAGCTAGGAAAGCCTATGTCGCAGTCGGTGGTCCCTATGGTCGAGTCGCAGTGGGTAAACAGAGACCGCCACAATACCTGCTAATCGCCGAGTATGTGGATATTTTCAACCATGCAAATAGTCCCTTCTCTTATGATGCAGAAGGTATTTTCTTCGTCAATAATATGGTCACATATCGACTTCAAACTGGTGGGTTTAGTTGGCTCGCAGCATCTCAATTTGATGGAGATAGCGGCAGTAATGGTGCCGACTTGGTGAACTTAGGTTTAGGTTATGACCAAGGTGGCTTTCATGGTGCTGTGACCTATCTAATGCAAGATAATATCGATGGTAATTTTACAGCGGGGAAAGATGAGGTTTGGGCGGTATCTTTAGCTCAAGATTTTAATAATGGATTATATTTAGCCGCTGCCTATCAAGACAAAAGTTACCAAAGGGATACCATTTCTCAAGACCGTAGTGGCCACACTCTCGATGTCTCCACGGCTTATCGAATTAGCGAGCAGTTCAGAGTGAAGCTAGGTTATTTTGATTTTGACGATGGTCGAGGAGTGCTGTTGAGTCAAAGGTATGATGGGTATAACACTACTCTAGAGTGGCTACCCGATGACAATCTACGATTCCATCTCGAGTATTTGACCAAAGATTATGATTACCTAAATGACTTTGACTCATGGAGTATAGGTTTTAGATATGACTTCGCTAAAGATTGGCAGTTTTAACCTGTTTTAAGCGCCTTAATAGCCGAATCAAGATGCTGTTGTTGAATCATCGCTTGTGGATCTTAATGATTCGGCTGTGCAATAAGTGTGCGGCTATAGTCTGATAACTTTCTATTTTACCCTACTAGCACTTCTATATATTACCAACTGCAATCAATATAAGTTATTGATACTTATTTGCAATAAACTGTCATCGTCTTGAAATAAATCTGTCTTCATACTGTTACTTTTCATTGGCATGGTTAGTGCCTGGTAATGAATAGCAATAATTCATTAGTGAAAAGTTGGTTGAGAGCTAAATTTGCTCTTTAAACACAAGGAAGACAGGTATGGGGCTTGATAAGTTACTGTATTTGCAAGGTGTTGGCGCTGAGTTTATCAATTGCCATGGGCAAGATGTCACTATTCCGGCCGAAGATAGGCAAGGTGTATTGGCCTGTATGCTTGATGCATTGGGTGAAATAGAGTCAACGTCTGAAGCAAAGGTCGATATAGAGAGGAGGGTATTGCAACTCGATGCAAAACCTTGGACTCAGTTGTTGCCTGGCTTTCAGCATACTGGGGTCGATAAGCCCCATCTTCACTTGTATTTACCTCGCTGCTATCAGAGCAGTATATGGATCAGGCTTCTCACCGAAACTGGTCAAGAGATTCATGCCGAACTTTTACCTGAGACCTTTGAAGTGATTGGAGATTATCACTTCGAAGAAACGACTTATTTAAACTATAGGGTCTCGTTGAATGCGCTGAGTTCAGAGTTCGCTATTGAGCTTGGTTATCATCAGATTGAAGTATCACTTTGTGATGGTTCTGTCACTGAAACTGGCATCATTTTAGTGGCTCCAGCTCAAGCCTTTCAGTTTGCTAGTAATGGTCAATTACAGTCTTCAAATGAAACAAACAAGCAAGACGCTCGTTATTTCAATCCTGGGGAAAATAAGCGTCCTTGGGGCATTAGTATTCAGCTTTACTCACTGCGCTCAGAAGAACAGTGGGGGATAGGTGATTTTGGCGATCTGTCCACGCTTATCGAAGTCATTGCGCTGCAAGGCGGTGATTTTATTCAACTTAACCCGCTACATGCTCTCAATCATCTTAACGCTGAATCTATCAGCCCTTATAGCCCAGATGACAGAAGACGCCTTAACCCCTTGTATATTGATATCGCCAGTGTAGATGAGTATCAACATCTGGAGACTCAACGACTCGCTGGAGTGGTTAATGATAGAAAAAAAGTATTGAATCGTGGCAATTGGCTTAATTACGAGCAAACCATTGAGCTTAAATATCATATTTTTCACCAGTTATATGATGAGTTTTGTACCCATGAGTTAATGATAAATAGCCCAAGGGCGCAGGAGTTCTTTCATTTTGTCGACTCCCAAGGCATTGATTTAGACTATTTCTCTGCTGAACTGGCCAGTCAGTCTCCAAAGGGGACCCCCCGCGATTCTAATTTCTATTGTTATCTGCAATTTGTTGCCGAAACACAGCTCGAAGCATGTCAGGCTAAAGCCAGAGCACTCGGCATGTCTATTGGTTTAATTCGTGATTTAGCCGTGGGCGCATCTCCTGACGGGGTAGAAGTCAGACAAAATAGACATGTGTTTTGCCTCAATGCGAGTATAGGTGCACCAGCAGATCCTTTTGCGCCACAAGGGCAAAACTGGGGTTTGACTCCTTTAGATCCCATTAAGCTTAAGCAAGATAACTATCGGCATTTTATTACGATAGTAAGGCGCAACATGAATGCTTGTGGGGCGCTCAGGATCGATCATGTGATGGCCTTATTAAGATTGTGGTGGTGCCCAAACAATCCTGACCTAGGTTCTGGTGCCTATGTGTATTATCCAATTGAAACCTTACTCGCAATCATCTGCCTTGAGAGTCAGCGTGCTCAGTGCTGCGTCATAGGTGAAGACTTAGGCATAGTGCCACCTGAGCTCAGTGGCTATTTGACTAAGGCTGGAATTTACTCAAATCAACTCTTCTACTTCAGCAAACACCCTGATCGTTTTCTACAGCCAGATGAACATAAAACCCATAGCTTAATGATGCTCGCCAATCACGATGTTCCGACACTTGCCGCCTGGTGGTCAGCGAGCGATCTACACCTGCAGCGTCAACTTGAGTTACTTAACAGCGATGAAATTTTAGGTGTAGCACTAAACCAGCGAGAGAGAGATAAATTACAACTTATCTCTCTGTTTAATCAACATGATCTGCTGCCTGCAAATAGCAGTTTAAGTGAGTCGAACGAACTCAATTTTGAACAGGTGCTACATGCCTGGCTTCGATTAATAGCCAAGAGTCACTCGGTGCTATTGAGTGTGCAACTGTGCGATCTTGTGAGTGAGCGTCATAGCGTCAATATTCCAGGAACATGGAAGGAATACGCAAATTGGCAACGGCGCTTGCCATACACCTTGGATGAGATCGCTCTGTCGCCAAAGGTGAAACTGTTACTTAGAGAGATTGCATCAGAAAGATTTGTAACCTAAATGGAAGATAAATGATGACTCAAAATGTCCCTCACTTTCATCACGGCGCCGATGTTGCGCTGCTAAATGGTGAATATTGCGATGTGTTTTCCTTGTTAGGTATGCATCTAGTGGAAACCCCGAGTGATACGCCGATAAAAAACACTAATGGCAAGCAAGCCAAAGCTAAATCGGTTCAGGTTAAAAAGCAGTTGGTGGTCCGCTGTTTATTACCCGGAGCCCTCAGTGTCGAGGTGCTTAACCTTAAGGATGGACGTAAACTTGCCAGCCTAGAACGCGTCAGTGAGACCGGTCTGTTTGCTGGGGTGATTGGCAGAAGAGTGAAACCTTTTCTGTATAAGTTACGGGTCGAGTATCCCTTGAGCGTCGAAGAGATCATCGACCCCTATCAGTTTCCTAGCTTACTCAATCAAGATGACGTTTATCTGTTTGGTGAGGGGCACTTAGAGCAGGCGTATCATTTGTTGGGGGCGAGTTGGCAACAACATCAGGGCGTAGAGGGGGTGAATTTCTGTGTGTGGGCTCCAAATGCCAAGCGCGTGTCAGTGGTGGGAGACTTTAATCATTGGGACGGAGCTCGACATGTGATGCGCCAGCACTTAGCCAATGGTATATGGGAGATATTCATTCCCCATGTCAATGAGCAAGCGCATTATAAGTTTGAGTTGATATCTGAGCATTGTGAGCGCATAGAGAAATCAGATCCCTATGCTAAAGCCATGCAAGCCGCACCGGGCAATGCTTCCTTGATCCCCCTTAAGCAAGAGTTTAACTGGCAAGACCAAGAGTGGTTGGCGTATCGAGAGGCTCAGCAATGGCATCACCAAGCCATCTCCACCTATGAGGTTCATCTTGCTTCTTGGCGACGTCAAGGGGATGAGGGTGAGTTTTATCTGAATTATCAAGAACTCATAGAGCAGCTGATCCCCTATGTCAAAGAGATGGGCTTTACTCATCTGCAGCTAATGCCCATCAGTGAATATCCTTTCGATGGCTCTTGGGGCTATCAGCCAGTGGGTCTATACGCACCGACCCATAGATTCGGCGATGCATTAGGTTTAAAGGCCTTTGTCGATGCCTGTCATCGGGCGGGACTGGCCGTGATCTTGGACTGGGTGGCGGCACATTTTCCCAAAGATCCCCATGGCTTGGCGCAGTTTGATGGCACTAGCTTGTACGAACATCAAGACCCCAGACGGGGCGAGCATCCTGACTGGGATACCTTGATCTATAACTACGGCCGCGGCGAAGTACAAAGCTATCTGCTGAGTAATGCTTGCTATTGGCTCGATGAATTCCACTTCGATGGTCTGCGTATCGATGCCGTTTCCTCGATGTTATATCTAGATTACAGCCGCGAGCCCGGGCAGTGGCTGCCCAATGCTCAGGGAGGCCGTGAAAATCTGGAGGCGATTAGCTTCCTGCAGAGCCTTAACCAGCGTTTATATCAGGCATTTCCTGGGATCGTGATGATCGCCGAAGAATCTACGGCCTGGCCGGGGGTGACTAAGCGGGTCGATGAGTCCGGCTTAGGTTTTGGCTTCAAGTGGAATATGGGCTGGATGAACGACAGCCTGCGCTACCTAGGGCGAGATCCCATTCACAGGAACCATCATCATAACGAGCTGACTTTTAGCTTGATGTATTGTTTCAGCGAGCAATTTATCTTGTCTCTGAGTCACGATGAGGTGGTTCATGGCAAGGGGTCATTGCTGCACAAGGTGCCGGGTGATGATTGGCAGAAGTTTGCCAGCCTACGGGCATATTTTGGCTTCATGTGGGGACACCCAGGTAAGAAGCTGATGTTTATGGGCAATGAGTTCGGCCAAAGAGACGAGTGGAGCCACGAGCGGAGCCTAGATTGGCATCTGCTGCAGTATGCGCCCCATCAAGGGTTGCAGGCCTGGGTGAAAGATCTTAATCACCTGTATCTAAGCCAGCCTTCGCTTTACAGCCAAGATACTCAGGCTGATAAGTTTCAATGGCTCGATTGCGATAATGACCAGGCGAGTGTGTTTAGTTTTGTTCGTTATGGCGAGTCTGCTGACGAGCACCTGATATTTGTCGTCAATATGACGCCTCAGGTTCACCATGGTTTTCGTATCGGCTTGCCATTGGGCACCGAATACCGAGAGCTGCTCAATAGCGATAGTGAGTATTATGGTGGCAGTGGGGTGGGGAATACTGGGGTGATATTGGCCGAGGAGTTGCCATATCAAAACCTGGCTTATAGTAGTCAAATCACTGTGCCGCCTCTGGGGTGCTTAGTGTTATCGTCGGCTCAATTAACACGCGACTCAGACGCGAATTCAGCGACTCGCTTAGCCATAGGGTCAGCGAAGACTGGTGAGCAAGATGAAGCTCTCTAACGGTAAGCCTTATCCATTAGGGGCGAGCGTCGATGATACAGGGGTTAACTTTGCCCTGTTCTCGGCCCATGGAACCCAGGTCACTCTGTGTATCTTCGATGAGCATGGCAATGATGAAATCGCACGTTTCATCTTGCCGCGTAAGTCGCAACATGTCTGGCATGGCTATCTTGAAGGTGCGAGAGAAGGCCTGTTATATGGATATCGCGTCGACGGTTTATTTCAGCCGCTGTCAGGGCACAGGTTCAATGCCAACAAACTCCTGCTCGACCCTTATGCTAAACAGCTGGTGGGTGAGTGCCGTGATAATCCAAGCCATTATGGGTATCAACTCGATGGTATTGAAGCCGACTTGTCTTTCGATACCAGTGATAATGCTGCCAGTATGCCAAAGTGCCGGGTTGTGGATCATCGCCATCTAGCACCTGTACTTCCTGTGCAGAAAAGTTATAGCCAGGAGGAGGTGTCACTTTCACTGCGCCGAAGCATCATCTATGAACTGCACGTTAAAGGATTTACTCAGCTGCATCCAGATATTGCCAAACACCGCAGAGGCACCTTCGCCGGGCTCGCCAGCCCTGAATCGATAAGCTACCTCACCAACCTTGGGATCACCTGCGTCGAGTTGATGCCGGTGCAGAGTTTCTTCGATGAGCCGTTTTTACAAGAGAAGCAACTGAGTAATTATTGGGGCTACAACAGCATAGGCTTCTTTGCACCCCATCAGGCTTATTTAAGTGGTGATGATGTTTTTGAGTTCCGTCATATGGTGGAAGCATTTCATAAGGCGGGCATCGAAGTGATCTTAGATGTGGTTTATAACCATACCGCCGAGGGGAATCGCCTCGGTCCGACTTACAGTTTCAGAGGCATAGATAATCTAAGTTACTACCGTTTGAGTCCCAGTGAACCTAGATATTACATCAATGATACCGGTTGCGGTAACACGCTCAATATTGCCCACCCCAATGTACTGCAATTGGTGATGGACTCGCTGCGCTATTGGGTGGAAGTGATGGGCGTGGATGGTTTTCGTTTCGATTTAGCGACCTGTATGGGCCGTGAAGCCTATGGTTTCGATATCGGTTCCGGCTTCTTCGATGCCTTAGCTCAAGATCCTGTGCTAAGCCAGATCCGCTTGATTGCTGAGCCTTGGGACATAGGTCCGGGTGGCTATCAGTTGGGACAATTTCCCATCGGCTGGAGCGAATGGAATGATAGGTATCGCGATACCATTCGCCGTTTCTGGCGTGGTGATGCTGGGATCTTACCTGAATTTGCCAGGCGTTTTCACGGTTCCAGTGATCTATTTGAACATTCAGGCAGGCCGCCGGCGGCCAGTATTAACTTTGTCACCAGTCATGATGGCTTCTCCTTGATGGATCTTGTCAGTTACAGCCTGAGACATAACGAGGCGAATGGCGAAGAGAATCGAGACGGTCATCAGGCAAACTTCAGTCATAACTATGGTGTCGAAGGTGCCACGGATGACTCTGATATCAATAGTTTAAGAGCAAGGCAGTGCCGCAACATACTCACGACGCTGTTTTTGTCCCAAGGTGTGCCTATGTTGCTGGCCGGAGACGAAGTCGGTCACTCTCAGTCAGGCAACAATAACGCCTATTGCCAGGACAATAGGCTGAGCTGGCATGAGTGGCAACAAGATATCAGCAGTAATGAGCTACTGCAGTTTACCCGCAAGTTAATTCTCCTCAGAAAACGTTTCCCTCTGCTTTGTCATCGCCGATACATACATGAAGGCGCCAATATGGATGAACCTGGTCTCGACTGGTTTTGTCGTCAGGGGCTAGTGATGACCAAATCCTTGTGGAGTGAAACCCTGACTCGAAGTTTAAGCCTAGTGATCAGTGGTGAACTTGAGGCGCAAAAGGGTTGTCGCCAAGCACTTCTCTTGATGCTTAATACCGATGAGCAAAGTCTGGATTTCTGTTTACCTGAGCTCGATAACCTGTCTCCCTGGCGTTGTCTGTTACACACTCAAGACTGTGAACTAAACCCTGAGTCAGTCTTAATTTCTACGAATTCAAATCCGTTATATCGCCTACAAGACCGAAGCCTGATGTTGTTTTATGCCGAATTTAAGGAGCCTGTTAATGAGTGTTAGTACCCCTAAGCGTCAACGAGTGTCCCAAGATAGACCATCGGATAAGCCATCGGATAAGTCGAAAGAGGTTAATGATGAAGTCAAAGAGCAGATTCAGAATTGCGAGCCTTGTGACTCTCTATCGGCTTCCCTGAGTCGTTATATGAATAATGGTCTGGGTCAGGAAGAGTATGCCCAGCATGACTTGTTTCATGCCTTAGCATCCAGCGTGAAAGAGCTGATGCTCGGCAACTGGCGACAGACCCGTGCTAAAGACTGCCAATATCAGACTAAGCAAGTCGCTTATCTGTCGCTAGAGTTCTTGATGGGACGCGCATTAGGCAATGCCTTGCTGAATTTGGACCTAACCGATGAGAGCCGTGAAGCCTTAAGCCAGTATGCCGTCGATTTAGAATCTTTTGAAACTTTAGAGTCTCTTGAAAGTTTAGAGCGTGATGCAGGTCTCGGCAATGGAGGTTTAGGTCGACTCGCGGCCTGCTTTCTCGATAGCTGCGCGAGTTTAGATCTTGCTGTGACAGGCTATGGGATCCGTTACGAGTACGGCATGTTTGCCCAGAGAATTGTCGATGGATATCAGGTAGAGCGTCCCGATCGTTGGCTTAAAGATGGTAACCCTTGGGAAGTCAGGGTGCCCAATCATAATGTCACCGTGCCCTTCTTTGGACATACAGAAAGCTATCTCGACAAATTAGGCAGACGGCACGTCACTTGGGTGGATACTCAAGATGTGAAGGCGGTTGCCTATGATATGCCGATACCAGGTTACCGCAATGGCCGTATCAACACCCTGAGATTGTGGAAGTCAGAAGCCACCGATGATTTTGATTTAGCCGAGTTTAATCAGGGAGATTATACCGAAGCGGTTGCCAGAAAAAACCTAGCTGAACAGATCACTATGGTGCTTTATCCCAACGATGCCAGTGAGAACGGTAAGGAGCTTAGGTTAAGGCAGCAGTACTTCTTGTCCTCTGCGACTCTGCAAGACTTGCTCAATAACTGGGTTAGGCAAAATGGCACCGATTTTAGTGGCTTCGATAGCGCCAATGTGATGCAGCTCAATGACACTCACCCCAGTGTTGCCGTACCTGAGCTGATGCGTTTGCTGGTGGACCATTATGCTCTGGAGTGGGATAAAGCCTGGGAAATAACCACTAATATCATGGCTTATACCAATCACACCTTGCTCCCCGAAGCGTTAGAGCGTTGGCCTGTGCGTATGTTCGAGCAGATGCTCCCGAGAGTGTTAGAGATCATCTACGAGATCAATGCGCGCTATCTCGATGATGTGGCTCATCACTGGCCAGGAGATGCTGACATGCTGGCCAAGATGTCGATCATCGAAGAGGGTGATGAGCCCCATGTGCGTATGGCCTATCTTGCCATCGTTGCCAGCTTTTCAGTCAATGGGGTCGCAGGCTTGCATACTCAGCTGCTGACATCGGGTCTGTTCAAACATTTCTATGAGCTTTGGCCAGAAAAATTCAATAACAAAACTAATGGCGTAACGCCGAGACGTTGGTTGGCTCACTGTAACCCTAGACTGGCAGCTTTACTGACTAAACGTTTGGGGCACGAATGGGTGAGGGACTTGCAACATCTACATGCCCTGAGTGCGTTCACCGAAGATAGTGCGCTGATTGATGAGTGGCGCGAGGTGAAGCAGGCCAATAAGCGTGAATTATCTCTGATGATAGCCAAAGAGTGTGGCGTCGAGTTTGAGCCTGAAATGATGTTTGATGTGCACGTTAAGCGCATTCATGAATATAAGCGTCAGCTCCTCAATATATTGCATGTCATTCACCTGTATCACCAGATCTTGCAAGGTAATACAGGTGCATTGGTTCCCAGATGTGTGCTGATCGGTGGTAAAGCGGCGCCGGGTTATGCCATGGCTAAGCTGTTAATCAAGCTCGCCAGCAATGTCGCTCATATGGTCAATTCTGATCCAGAAGTCTCGCCCTATCTCAGGTTTGCCTTTTTGCCAAATTATAACGTCAGCGCCATGGAGAAAATCTGTCCGGCAACGGACTTATCTCAACAAATTTCTACCGCAGGAAAAGAAGCGTCTGGTACGGGCAACATGAAGTTTATGATGAATGGCGCACTGACCATCGGCACCCTTGACGGTGCCAATATTGAGATGCTCGAAGAGGTGGGCGAGGACAACTTCTTCCTGTTTGGTTTAAATGCCAGCCAAGTCAATTCACTGCAGCAAGATTACCAACCTAGCCAGTTCATCAATGAGTCTCCAGCTTTGAAGCAAGTCATGGCATTGCTGGAAAGTGGCCACTTTAATTTACTCGAACCAGGCATTTTTGACAGCATCATAGATAGCATCAAGTCGCCAACCGATCCTTGGATGACGGCTGCTGATTTTGAATCCTATCGACTCGCGCAGCAGCGAGCCGCCAGTGCCTATAAAGACAATGATAGTTGGACCCAAATGAGCATACGTAACACTGCATGCAGTGGCCGTTTTTCAAGTGATGTCACCATTTCTGCTTACCGTGATGAAATATGGAAAGCTTAACTGTGGTCGCTCGATTTACCCGTTTTAGTGATGTTTTCAATATAGAGGGTTTGAATATGTTGTACCCCGAAGTCGCGATAATTGAGCCAATAAAACAAACGTTGAACAGTGACAGCCAATTAACCTTATGCAATGAATCTCAAGGAGCGAGTACAGATGCCTAACCCGAGTCCACGTTATATCAGTAATTTAACCCGTGATACTTATGCGATTATCTTAGCCGGGGGCAGAGGCTCCCGATTGCATGAGTTAACTGAATGGCGCGCGAAACCGTCGATCTATTTTGGTGGTAAGTTTAGGATCATAGATTTTCCCCTATCGAACTGTATTAACTCAGGTATTCGCCGTGTTGGCGTGGTGACACAATATAAATCTCATTCACTCATTCGTCATGTCATGCGAGGCTGGGGTCATTTTAAGAAGGAATTAGGTGAATCGGTAGAGATATTACCCGCCTCTCAGCGTCACTCGGAAAACTGGTATCAGGGCACGGCCGATGCGGTGTTTCAAAATATGGATATCATCCGCCACGAGTTGCCTAAGTACGTGATGATTTTATCGGGGGATCATGTCTATCGTATGGATTATGCTGGAATACTCGCCGCCCATGCCGAGTCCGGGGCTGATATGACGGTTTCTTGTTTAGAGGTGCCGGTTGCCGAGGCCGCCGGGTCTTTCGGTGTGGTGCAGGTCGATGAAACCCAGCGCATCTTAGGTTTCGAGGAGAAGCCTGAAGTGCCTAAACACCTGCCTGATAACCCAGAATCGTGTTTAGCCTCCATGGGAAATTATGTTTTCAATACTGAGTTTTTGTTTGAGCAGCTAAAAAAAGATGCCATGAATGAAAACTCTGAGCGAGATTTTGGTAAAGATATTATCCCTTCTATTATCCAAGACCATGACGTATTCGCCTATCCATTTTGCGGTGACTTTGACGACCAGAAGGCCTACTGGCGTGATGTGGGCACGCTTGATTCATTCTGGCAAGCCAACATGGAGCTGCTATCTCCAACGCCTCCGTTAAACCTATACGATGCTAAGTGGCCTATCTGGACGTATCAGGAGCAACTTCCGCCGGCCAAGTTTGTCTTCGATGATGATGACAGGCGAGGCATGGCCTTAGATTCTATTGTGTCTGGTGGCTGCATCATTTCTGGGGCAAAGGTGCGCAGGAGTGTGTTGTTCAATGAGGTGCGAGTCTGCTCCTATTCAGAAGTAGAAGGCTCGGTGATCCTGCCCGATGTGGTGATACAGCGACACTGCAAAGTTAAGAATGCGATCTTAGATCGTGGTTGCATCATTCCTGAAGGTACTGTGATTGGCTATGACCATGCCCACGACAGAAAAAGAGGCTTCAGGGTCTCGGAGAAAGGTGTGGTGCTAGTGACCAGAGACATGTTGGGCCTGCCTGTAGGCTATGAGTGAGTCTCTGTAACTGATCCCGCGCTTTATTTTACACTTTATTTTGTAGTGGATAAGGAAAGAACATTGAAAAGAGTATTGATGTTAGCCGCCGAGAACGGCTCGATACCAAGGGCTAAAGTGGGGGGGATGGCGGATGTTATCCGTGATCTCCCGGCCGCTTTGGCTCAGCAAGGTGTGATGGCCGATGTGATTATGCCAAGTTATGGTTTTCTCGCTGGCTCAGTCAACGCCACTAAGCTTGCTGAATTTAGTGTGGATTTTGGCGGTGCCAGGCAGAGTGTCGCTCTGCTAACTACTCCTCATCCGGACGTTGAGGGCGCGGTGATCTATTTCATCGACGTTCAAGATGGCGTGTGTAAAGGCAAGCCTCAGGAGATCTATAGCCAAGGCAGTGACGCGCGTCCCTTCGCAGAGGATGCTAATAAGTTTGCCCTGTTTTGCCTCTGTGTGGCGACGGCAATCAATGAGCAAGTCTTGCCGATGCCAGACTTGATACATCTTCATGATTGGCACTGCGCCATGTTTGCCCTATTGGCTCAGTACGATGAATATTTCCAGAATATTTCGACTATCCCCTGTGTTTACACCATACACAACTTAGCGATACAGGGGATACGCCCACTCAGAGATGACGCCTCTTCTATGAGTGCCTGGTATCCCGGATTACTGGAAAAACTATCTTCTGAACAGTTTGATTCTGTGATCGATCCCCGCTACCCCCATTGTATCAACCCCATGAGAGTCGGCATTAACCTGTGCGCTAAGGTACACCTAGTATCACCAACTTACGCCGATGAAGTATTGCACCCCTCTGATCATCATGCTGGCTTCTTTGGAGGCGAAGGTCTGGAGGCAGATCTGCAGCGTAAACAAGACTCAGGTGCGCTGGTGGGCATATTAAATGCCTGTGTGTATGGCGCAGCGGCTAAGAAGAAAGTGAGTGCTACCGAGCCCAATAATTCACAGGACAAATGCAGGGAAGATCAAAGCATAGCCAATAAAGATGATATCTGGCTTAGGTTGCTGGAACAGGTGGAGTTGGCACTATTGCGCTGGCAGGGAGATAAGCAATGGGTTGCCAGTTGCGACCTGATAGCCCTGACACGCATTGCTAGCTTGTGGCGATGTGGCGGACGGTCTAAAGATATGCATTCATCTCATCTTCAGTCATCAGACAAGAAGTTATTGAATAAGCCGCTGATGAATAAGATGAAAAGCCCAAGCATGCTAGTGACTTCAGTCGGTAGGCTGACGGATCAGAAAGTGCTTATCTTGCGCCAGACAGTCTTGCAGGCTGATGGCCAGCGAGTCACAGTGCTTGAGTCTATATTGCAGGCTCTAGCTTTGGCTCACCCAGAGGGGTTATTCATTCTTCTGGGCAGCGGAGATGCTGAGATCGCCGGTGAATTCAGTGCTATTGCTGCCAGATATGCCAACTTCATATTCCTCAACGGCTATGATGAGGCTGTGTCGGATGCACTGTATCAAAATGGTGACCTCTTTATGATGCCAAGCTCTTTCGAGCCTTGTGGGATCAGTCAGATGCTCGCGATGAAGGCGGGACAAATCTGTTTAGTTCATGGGGTGGGGGGCTTGCGAGACACGGTGGCTGACAATGAGACCGGTTATCTATTTTCTGGTAACTGCTTAGCCAAGCAAGCTGAAAATTTACAGCTGCGCTTCTCTGATGCTCTTGAAGATTTTAATGGAGATAAATGGCGAGCAATGGAGCAGTTAGCGAGTCAGCAGCGATTCGACTGGTTCAGTTCTGCGGCTAAATATAAGCGCCAGCTATATTGCTTTGATTAAGTGCTTAAACAAGTTCTTTTATTCAGAATACTCACTTTAAGCATTTGGAGTGAGTATTCTGCTTCTGGCTGTCGCTAGAGTGCTCAAGCTCTGTTAATGAATGTTTTGATGACTGAACCTTAAATGCTTGGCATCTTTGATTAGCTTCACAAAATCTTTACGGCTTATGTGCACTAAGCTGTTGTGATCGCCTGCTTCAAAGTAGACCTCTTTGGCATCGACTAAGAGATCGTCATAAACGGCTTCCAAGTTGTAGGCGCCGCCCAATGGTGGAATGGCTCCGTTCTCACAATCATTAAACATCTGATAAACCGCTTGCTCCTTCATCAAATGTAGATCCCGATTTAACTTTTCACCTAACGCTCCCAGGCTGATCTTATGATTTGCAGGAAGCACAGCCATCATTTTTCGCCCTTCGTGATCTTCTAAAATAACGGCTTTGGCGAGCTGAGAGGGAGAAACCTGAGCAGCAATTGCAGAGCTGAGCGAGTTAAAGCTATGAGGGTGAGGAACCAGATCATAATTAACTTCATTCACCTGTAGGTACTCATTTAATCGAGTTGAAATAGTCATAGTATTACCTCTGAAAACCATGATGACGTTACTCATTATTATAGTTCAGCATGGGTTTTTCAGTTGAAAAAGTGCCAATGCTAAACATTTTATTAACAGCAATAATGTTGTTTTTCAATTTATGTATTTGTCTGAAATCCGTGCAACATCTACTTTTCTTTCTATTTTCCATCTCAATACCTCCGCAATGGCAAGATGATAAATTTTCACTAACACTTGATTATTGCATGCAATATACAGTAGAAATAAAAAGAAACATTTTATTAACAATAAATACTGTTTAGTAAAAACAGAAGGCAAAACCAACAAATAGAGATGGATTATTAAGGACACCTGCCCACGTTGATGTGTGCAGTTAAAGGAATATCTACAGGTCGCATCGTAGATCTAAAGTGTCTTTTACTTATATGAATAGTATGTCCAGCGATAAGCTGACGCCGTTGCATGAGGTAAACCCTATGAGAAACATTATAAAACCAATAAATAGTATATCTTCCAAAAAGTCTATTCTAGCTAGCGCTATCTTACTTACCCTTAATCTAGGTGTGCTATACGCTCCCTCAGTGCAAGCGGCCGAGATGTGTGGCACTAAAACCTTAGAACGCCAAGGGGAAGTACCCGCTAATCAAGCTCATTGCATTACCGATTATGGTCATTATTTCTATGTGAATGTGCCCTATGAAAACAGCAATGTCACCATTACCACATCTGGTGGTACTTTTAATGGCAGTGATGCCGATATTCTGCTTTACGATGGTGATGACTGGAGCGGAAATGTTGAGCTAAGTAGTACTACCAACAGCACTAATGATGAGTCGATCTCCTTTGTATCCCGTGCAGGCTCTCGTTACTTTAAGATTAATGGCAACATACAAGAAACCACTTTAGAAGTCACAGTGACTGGTGGCGATGTACCTCCGCCAATGGGTGACTATATTGTTTTCGACACTAACATTCTTGTCGACCTTCCAGTGCCATCTATTTCATCAAAAGCACAATACGGCAATGTGATCCCAAGCATTTTGGCGGCAAGCTACAGTGATTTTGAAGGTATTGCCAGTGGTGTAAATGACCCTATTGATGATGTGAGCGATGCAGTTCATTACCTGGCTAGCACTAACGATCTGACCGATCCAGATTTGAATCAACTGCTTTATTTCTTGGGGTCGTATAAGTATTACGCCCCTGCGATGTCGGATGCTGAGGCGGCTAAGCTGAGTATCGCACTGCAAGCGGTTGCGAGTATGACTGGCTTTTTAAGCACTGATGGCGGCGTTATCCAAGAAGGCTATGCCAAGGCACTGAATAATTTTGAGCGTGGTGCTGGTGCGGCTTATTTTAAAGACCAACTGCCACATCTGTTAGCGACGATTCAATATTACTCTAAACAGACAAATCCTTTTGGCGCTACCAATGCCGGTGATGCGACAATGGCGCTACTCGGTGCCATAGGTTCTGCCGCGTACTATGGTGATGGGGCGGTCAAATCTGCCTATAACAGCAATATGCTGGATGTGCTTTCTGTGATGCGCTCATTTGCCTTTCTAGGTGAAACCTCACTGGACATGAAATGGTCCACCGAAGCCGATAGGAAATGGATCTTACCCCATACCTTTATCGCTCTGGGTAAGATCTCGAGCATAGCCACCGACGAGGCTAAGGCGCGTTTCGATAGCAGCATCCTAGAGGTTCATGGCAAGGTGATCCAGATTATCTCGGTTGAAACCACTGAGACCATAGTGACTAAGAACTACTTAGAGTCAGCGGGCCGTCAGTGTGAAGCGAGCGATCCCTTGTTCGGCAGCTGCGTCGTGCCACCTAAAGAGGAAGATATCTTAACTGTACGCCATGAGTGTACCGATAAGGTGGTTATCCGCGCGCAATCTAGTATTAGCCAGGCAACGTTAATCCAGTCTTGTGCCGATATTGCTCTGCAAGAGACAGAGTTCCATAACTTCTTTAATACAGGCGGCGTGCCAGTCACTGGCGATCAGAACGATGTCATCGAAGTGGTGGCGTTTGCCAGTCCTGAAGATTATGAAAAATATGCCCCTGAGTTTTTTGGGATCAGCACAGATAACGGTGGTATGTACCTCGAAGGTACGCCGGAGAATGTCGGTAATCAGGCGCGCTTTATCGCCATGCAGTGTCCGGATTCTTGGGTGGGAACTTCTTGTCAGTATATCGACCAGATTTATAATTTAAGACATGAGTATGTTCACTACCTCGATGGTCGTTTCATCAAGGCGGGATCATATGGATCATTCGATTATAATGTTTCCTGGTCAGAGGGGATGGCTGAGTATATGGCCAATGGCGCCGAGCATACCCGTACTCTCAATGCCTTGAAGGGCGAAACGATTCCGCCTCTGTATAATCTGTTATTTATGTCCTATGAGTATGGTGACTTGTATCAATGGGGCTATTTTGCCATGCGCTACTTGGGTGAGGAGCATCCGGATGAAGTCGCCTCTATCACAGCGGCGCTGCAAGCTGGTGATAACGCGGCATACATCGAAGTATTAAAAGGTGTAGCGGAGCGTACAGAGGCAGGTTTTGAAGCTTTTGTGCTAGCAAATTCAGAAACAGTGTCTCCAGCCGCTGCGGCGATCCCTGCAGCCGATACCATAGGTAGTTGCGCCCTGGCTCAGCAATATGTGCGTAAGGTCGATGCGAATAAGACTGAGTATTCGGTGACCAATACCACAGATACGCCAGTGTCTCTGTTTTGGATAGATAACAACAAGGGCACGGCAAACTTCGCCAAGAACTATAAGACGTTAAACCTTGGTGAAAGCTACACAGCTTCAAGTTGGAGCGAAGGTGATCGTCTGATGCTGACCGATAATGCGATGAACTGTTTAGGGGTTGCCGTGATGGAGCCGGTTCAGAACAGTTTCTCTATCGATGCAGATTTAGTCAAAGATGTGGTGCCTGAGGCAATTCCTGAACAAGATATGCTGGGCAGCTGTGAGTTAGTGAGACCTCACCTTATCAAGGATGAATCCCATGAATTTACTATCACTAACACCACAGACTATCCGGTTCGTTTATTCAGAGTCGATAACCTGACGGGCAAGCCTAAGTATGCCAGTGCGGCAACTGGGTTTGATTTTGGTTACGGTACGCTCAATAAGGGTGAGAGCTACACATCCGATATCTGGTATGGCGATCGTCGTATAATGCTAGCAGATGCTCGCTTGAACTGTTTAAGTGTGGGTGTACTAAACAATGCCACTGCTGACTTTGTCATTGATGAAGCCATAGTTGTAAATGCTGCAGCGCCGGAAGTTATCCCTGCCGCTAATACCATAGGCAGTTGCGACTTGATGAATAAGCATCTAACAGGGCCTTTTGAGGCGGACTTCTCGTTTACTAACAATAGCGATACACCAGTGCGAGTCTATCGTGTAGATAATGAAACTGGCGATCTGAGTGAGAGCTTTGGTTTCACGACTCTAGCTACTGGCGAAACATACGATAGTGTTTCAACTTGGAAATGGTTTGGTAATCGCCGTGCGGCAATCACCAATACTGCTGGCCAGTGTCTAGGTGTTGCTGTGATGACTGAAGAAGGCGTCAGTAATGATTACGAAATCACACAGGAGCTCATTGGTGGTGAAACGACGCCAGTGGACAGTGATGGTGACGGCGTAATCGATTCACAAGATGCCTTCCCCAATGATCCCACTGAATCAGTCGATAGCGACGGTGATGGTGTGGGTGATAACTCAGATGCCTTCCCTAACGATGCAACGGAAACCTTGGACAGCGACGGTGATGGTGTAGGTAATAATGCCGATGCTTTCCCTAACGATGCAACGGAAACCTTGGACAGTGACGGTGATGGCGTGGGTAATAATGCCGATGCTTTCCCAAATGATGCGACTGAAACCTTAGACAGTGACGGTGATGGCGTGGGTAATAACGCCGATGCTTATCCAAACGATCCTAATAATGGTGTCGTGCAGAGCTGTGGCGTCGCGACGATTACTTCAGGCCAGCTGACCCTTGAAAATGAAGAGTGTATCAGCGGTGGCAAAGGCAGTTTCTATGTCTATGTGGATGCTGATAACACAGATCTGTACATCACAACACAAGGTGGTGAGGGAGATGCCAACATCTACTTTAATGCAGATACTTGGGCGTCATCAACTAACGCGCAATCTAAGTCTGAGCTAAGTGGTAACAGCGAGAGTCTGCATGTGGTGGCTAATCGTGGCTGGCGTTATATTGCTATCGACACAGGCACTAGCTACTCAGGTGTCACTGTGAAGGTGAGTTTAACTGATTCAGGTACAACACCAGTCGAGCCGCCAGTTGAGTCAGAGCAGCCAAATGGATTAGCCGACACGTGCGCTACTGAAACTGTGCAAGATTATGGCAGCATCAGTGACGGTGTTCCTATCTGTGTCAAAAATGGTCGCTCATCTTTCTATATCAATGTGCCAGCCGGTACTCAGAGTTTAACGGCAGAAACTGGACACGGCGTTGGAGAGCTGGAGTTATATGTTGGCGAGAGCTGGCCTGATGCGAGCAGCAACACTGGCGCATCAGCTAACTCTGGGACGATAGAGAGTGTGACTGTGAATCAACCTACATCGGGTTGGTATTATGTTTCGGTGCAAAGTATGCCTAGCAGCGAAGATGTGACGCTAAAGGTCACCCTTAAATAGCATTCAGTCGCTATTGTAAGCGACTTATGTAATTTATGAATGAAAGCAAACGGGTCTTAGGCAACTAAGGCCCATTTTTATGTCATTAATCGGTGTATGAAAGCCGATTTACTAGCGGAAAAAGATAAAAAAATGGCCCCGCCTTAAATAAGGGGAGCCACAAGAATTCTTATAAAGAATCTGCATATGAATGATTAAGCTTGCATAGCGCTAGCAAACAAACTTAACTCTTCATTTGGAGGCTCAAGGGAGCGTCCTAAAGGGAGGTGATGAACCATGATGAAAACATGTAGCACTCGCTACATATAGTCAGAGTCATGGGATCTGGATAAGTTCATCGTTATGGGGAAAAACTTAGATTAATTAGAATTCATCATTGAATATTGTAGGTGCAGGGCCTGTTACCGCTAGGTTTTCATATCGATTAGTACTTCTTGGTATGAATTTTAAAGCGATAAGAAGATAAAAAAATGGCCCCGCCTCAAATAAGGGGAGCCACAAGAATTCTTATAAAGAATCTGTATATGAATGATTAAGCTGCATAGCGCTAGCAAACAAACTTAACTCTTCATCTGGAGGCTCAAGTGAGCGTCCTAAAGGGAGGTGATGAACCATGATGAAAACATGTAGCAGTTGCTACATATAGTCAGAGTCATGGGATCTGGATAAGTTCATCGTTATGGGTAAAAACTTAGATTAATTAGAATTCATCATTGAATATTGTAGGTGCAGGGCCTGTTACCGCTAGGTTTTCATATCGATTAGTACTTCTTGGTATGAATTTTAAAGCGATAAGAAGATAAAAAAATGGCCCCGCCTCAAATAAGGGGAGCCATAAGAATTCTTATAAAGAATCTGCATATGAATAATTAAGCTGCATAGCGCTAGCAAACAAACTTAACTCTTCATTTGGAGGCTCAAGTGAGCGTCCTAAAGGGAGGTGATGAACCATGATGAAAACATGTAGCACTCGCTACATATAGTCAGAGTCCTGTTAACTGGATTAGTTCATTATCCAGATTAAAAATATTGAATTATTTTCGAGATCCTGTCATTCGGCTAAGTATTGGTTGGCTGCTGGGAAATGCCAGATAAAAAAATGGCCCCGCCTTAAGAAGGGGAGCCATAAGAATTCTTATTCAGAATCTGTAGTTGGAAACAAGAAAGTCGATTAGCGCTAGCAGTCGATAAACTGTTTCCAGTAGATACAAAGCGTATCTAAAGGGAGATGATGATGAACAGTGAAACGGCTTGGACGGTGTAAGGCTCAATTAGAGTATAAAACGTCGAAGCCAGAAATTCGGTTCACTATGTATGAGTCACCGAAACAGGAAAAGTTCATTATCTGATAAGAAAAAATAAGATTTTTTTCATTGAGGGAAAAAGAAGTAAAAAAAAGGGCAACACCAGTCTTTTATCAAGAGAGGGCTGCCTGATGATCATTTAAGATCAAGGGGACCGCGCTAGAAGTCCCAGGGAGAATGATGAACATGAAAACCTTCTTCGCTGTTCATATTCTTTGATGCTCTCAAAATGAATAAGTTCAAAAAATAGACGATGTTTTTTATGTTTATTTTATAGATAAAATTATCTTGTTGATTAGCTTAATAAACTAATGATCTCTTTTTCTATATCTTCAGGCTTAGTGGTAGAAGCAAGTCGTGTTAACACCTTTCCTTGGCTATTAATTAAGAATTTGGTGAAATTCCATTTGATCCCCTTGCTACCTAAAATCCCCTTAGCCTCAGATTTGAGGTACTCATAAAGGGGATGCGCCTCTGGACCATTGACCTCTATTTTCTCAAAGAGGGGAAAGCTTACGCCGAAGTTAAGCTCACAAAATGAGGCTATTTCACTTTCACTCCCCTTTTCTTGTGCCCCGAACTGGTTGCAGGGAAAGCCTAATATGACAAACTTTTCCGGACCATATTTTTCATAGAGAGCTTGTAGCCCTTTATATTGCGGAGTGAAACCACAGGCACTGGCAGTATTAACGATTAGAACAACCTTGTTTTTGTAGTCGGAAAGAGACACAGGCTGTCCCTGTATATTATTTACCGAAAAGTCATAGATGGAAGTTGTCATAGTTAGTCTCCTAAAGTTTTCAGCTAATCTATCAGCAAGTATAGTTTTGCGCAAGTGAATTGCTCACAATTTAAATTGTGCGCGACCCTTGATACAGCTTGTTTCTTTGGTTAGTCGATTTGTTGGTATGATCTCGTACTTTTAACCTTGTTATTTAATGTTTGAGATTATGTGTGTTATAAAATGAATTTTACTTTTTAAAACAGTTGGATACTGGTTGTTTTCTTTGGGTTTGATATTATTGTCAAAACGAATATTTAGAGACAATTATGAAAGCAAAACTTTGGGGAAGTATATTCCTACTATCGGGTATCTCAGTTACAGCAAGCGCTAATGACTTTGGCATAGGCCTTAATGATGATGTGATCTCGACAGAGGTAAACCTCAAATTACAAAATAATGCCACGGCCGCATTGGGCTACATCTACTCCAATGATGGTGGCCAATTGGCCTCAGGCGCGATGCACATTGCCCATGACGCTGGCATTCATCATTTTGAAATAGGTGCTAAATTCTCTTATGCTTGGGCTAAAGAGAGCGCAAATGGCAGTGCTGTGGGTATTGGTGGTCGTTATGTTATGGATCTAGGTTCCAAGCTTTCATTTCAAGCTTCTGGGTACTATGCTCCGTCGGTACTTTCTTTTGGCAGCGTCGATGGCATGTATGAAGTAGACAGCAAGATCCAATTTCAACTGAATCCAAGCTTAGCCCTGTACACTGGGTATCGAAATATCCGTCTTCAGTATGATAATAGCAATAATTCTACCTTTGATTCTGGCTTCTATATTGGCGGTAAAGCCAGCTTCTAATCTTTGCATATTTAGCATTGCACTTGAGCTTCAGGTGCAATGTATTACCTCAATTCATATCTAATTAACGCTAGCTTTCAATACATATCACCTTATCCATTCATCAGAATCTGAATTCAAAACTCAAAATAAGCTGGATTAGACTAAACTAATTTGTAGTGCTCTTGATTAGGAATACTATAGCCAAAGGAAGGCATTTTCTCCTGCCGCTTTGTTCTCCTCGTTTCCAGCAATACGATAGTAAGCTTCTCTTTATAAAGAGGTCTATCTCAGGCGGTTTTAAGACGTTTGGTCAGCATATTATTTACAAGGAGATTAAATAACATTCGATGTGTCAATGAGTAAAGCTATTGTTTCAGTTTACTAAATGATGGGGTTCCTATCATGTTTGGCGATTTATTCAACGGAAAACCGCATAACCTTCATCTATTTTGTAATTTGTATTGAATATTACGTCTTGTGTTAATAAACTTGGCTTGAATATGTAAACAGCTTGTGTTGCTGATGATTATCTCCAAGGATCAGGGGAGCCTCATAAAGCTAGGCTGTGAGTTGATTTAAGCTCAATAGAAACTAGATAAAAGGCTGACTGCTATGATCCGTAAAACATTTCTCTTACTATTTATTTTTTTTAGTCAGATTTTTTTTAATCAGGCTTCTGCAGTAGCATCAATCGATCAATCTTTTTTATTCAATGCTTCTCCTGAACAAGCTCCCCCCTCAACACATGCTGGCGTGACGCCTTGGATGGCAACATTAGAGAAAGCGGACAGTATTAGCCTGACAGGCGGAAGCTATTGGCTGGTTATGCCTACTTACATGTATGACAAGGAAACACGTTGGGCAGTTAGTGTCAGAAACTCCATTGTAGAGTCACTCGATTATTGGCTGATAGGTGATGATGGCAGCAGACAACATTCTCACAGTGGCTATTACGCACCCTATGAGTTTCTGTTTGATTACGGTAGGCAAGTAGAGCTTAACATTGGTGTGGGCTATTGGTTGATTGTAAAAATGGAGAGCCGATATTTTTCTTCAGTGCCTAAAGTTGAGCTTACCCCCTTGATTGAGCATAAGACGAATACAGATATTGAAGCTATGGCTGTGATGCTATGCCTTGGTGGGCTTATTTTTATCGCTTGTTATAACTTACTGATTTTCTTTTCTATCAAGGATCGCGCTTTTCTCTATTATGGCCTATATGTATTGGCATACTTTTTTGGTTGGGCGCTGACCTTCCATATTCCATCTCATTTGGTGGGATTTCATAACTTAGAGTTGCATCATCTATTTTTTATCAGTTTACCTATTTTTAATATTATGTTTTATAAACACTTTTTACAATTGCCTGAATACTCGCCTAAGCTTTGGCGCTTGAGTCAGTATTTGATGTGGGCCTGTATTATCGCGCTGCCGACCAGCATCTATCTGGTTTCTTATACCGCTCTTATCGCTTCTGTCTTGATCATGTTGTGGATTGGCTTGGCAATAACTTGTGGTAATGTTTGCTTAATTAAAGGTTTCTCTCCGGCGCGTTACTTTATATTTGCCTTTACCTGTTTGTTGCTACCTGCTGTCATCATTCTTCCAGGTAATCTGGGGTTGACTCCTGATTTTATTGAATATGCTGAGCTTGCTACTCTTATCGGTGGAACGGCTGATGCCTTACTACTTTCATTAGCCTTGGCCAACAAGATTAAATTGCTCTCAGAGGAACGTAAGACCTATATTGAGACCTTAGGTATGGCTTGGGAGAAAGCGCGTCATGATGAGCTGACCCAGCTGCAAAACAGACATGCATTCGATGAATATATGCAAACAGTGTTGTTAGGACAAAAGGCAAAACGTGCCGAGCACTTGATCTTGATCGATATCGATGGGGTCACGCAGATCAATCATACCTTAGGTCACCAGAAAGGAGACAGTTTACTCAAGTTAGTCGCAAATCAGCTTAAGTCTATCTGTGAAGCTCATGAGAGAGCCAGGTTGTTTAGGATTGGTGGTGATAACTTCGTTATTCTGCTTTCAACTGAACAGACTCAATCTTTTATTTTACAATTAGATAGGTTAT
Source organism: Shewanella eurypsychrophilus (assembly GCF_007004545.3). NCBI lineage: Bacteria > Pseudomonadati > Pseudomonadota > Gammaproteobacteria > Alteromonadales > Shewanellaceae > Shewanella > Shewanella eurypsychrophilus. The sequence continues at coordinate 1,568,446 of NZ_CP045503.2, forward strand.
CTCACGCCCTAGAAAATGAAGGCTATCGTGATACTGGGATCAGTTATGGTTATGCGGTTAATTCTGAAGTGAAAGATGCCAGTGAATGGCTAAGAAGCGCAGACAAGAATATGTATAAAGTTAAGACGGAAAAGCGTCGTGACAAGCAGGCACGATCAGTGGCTCTTACTGCTGAGACTGAGCTATTAGGCTAACATATCGCTGGTTGTGAAGGTGACTAATATAAAAAGCTGACAGCTATCACTGTCAGCTTTTTAGTTCTTTAAGGATTATAGATTTAAAGGTTAAAAGTCTTGCTCTCCCTTAATGACTTTAGGGTAGCCACAGATGGCTTTCGAGGTGTGCATACCTGCCATGGTTGCGGCTTCGACGCAGCTGGCATTAATGCCAGTGTTTATCCAGTCGCCGGTAACATAAAGGTTATCTATGCCGGTACCATCAGTGTCGATACGGAACTTACTGCTGCCTTTGACCGACATGACATATTGCTCAGAGGGATCGACGTTCGCGCGCCAATATTGACTATCGAATCTAGCTTCTCCTTGAGCGCCTTCACTCACCTCATCGCCTGCGTGTAACCACTGCCACGGGAACTCGTCGCCGACATGGCTCCAGAGCTTATGGATCTGATTATTCAGCTGACCTATGGCACCCTCTTTAGCTTGTTGGGACTTACGCTCTGGAAATTCAATATCCGAGCGGGGAGGGTAATGCTCGACCGGCAGCGCCGAGCAGAAGTAGCTGGCATTCTTAGGCCCAAGGCCTTGCCAGTCCTCTTTATCAAGTAGTTGATCCATCGAGGCCCAAGTATCAAAGGGTTCGGTGAAGCCCGAGAGAACCGGTTGTTCGCCACTCTCTGGTGTGTATTGCCAACCCATACCGTCGAGATCTTCATTGAGCCAAAGTTGATATGCCTGAGTGGCGACGGTTTTAACCTTATCTACAGCTTTTGCCAGCGGTTCACTCTGGGCTATCACCTCACTCGCTACATGGGGGACTGAGCCTATGGATAGGCCGAAAATCACCCGATCGAAGTCCTGGCCTTTTACCAGCTGCTTCTTGGGAAGCTGCTCACCGAAATGGGTTTGATAAACGGCTCCCCAGTCACTCCAGAAGTGTTCAAGATTAATATCGTTATCTTTAAGTAGTTGAGCCTGCTGCGGGTCGAGTTGCTCATAATTAGGTGTGCTAGGCCAGCAAGCTAACCCTTTTACATCAACAAGCGGGTTATAACTTTCTAAGCCCTCTTTAAGCTTAACCTGTTCGGTGATCTCAATCGCTTCAATGCTGCCATTAGTACAAACTAGATTATCCACTTGATTAAAATAGTGAAAGTTAACGCCGCGGCGTTTGAGGACTTCATAATAAGGCGTAAAGACTACATCGCCCATTCCGGCCTGCATCTTCCACATTACGCCACCTTGATAGCAAAGGGCGATTCGCAACATGGAGCGGATGATAGTGCCAGCTTCTAGATTTGGCTTATCGAAGTTGCCTTTTTCATAGGCAAAAACCAGATCGTAGAAGCCTCTGACTGGCGCCGAGTCCACGGTAAAAGTTTGATTTGCCCCGTGTTTGGTGAGCCACTCACGATAATCATAATCGTTTATTACATCGAAGCCATGCTTAAATACACCATCGGCAAACATCCCTTTGAGTATGGTTAGGCCAAGATCTGAGGCGATATACAGTCTGCGCAGTTCATCGTTAGTTTCTAATTTCTCTGCAAAGCTCTCCTCAAGCCGAGCACGGAAACTGTCGACGGCTGATTCGATAAAGCCTTCATCATCTTCATCTGGGCTATGGGCATGCTCGTCACACTCACGGCCAACGAGTTGATTGAGGTGACACTCGATAGAGTCTCCCAGTGAGGCTAGGTTTTCTTTTGTGTCTTCTATGCTGTCTTCAATAGAATCTTCGATTCTGTCTTTAAGACGCTCGAACCAGTCTTCACTAAACCAGTGAACTGGTTTGGCAGTTTCTTTCTCTGTTTCATCGAGCAGATCATCCATCTCCTTGAGCCACTCTCTTATCCAGCTAAAAGCAGCTTTGACCACCTTCCACAGGGTCAAAATTTCGGTGCTGTCTCCTGGAATACCATCTCTGAGAGGAAACTCAATTGGCCAGCTGTCTGACTCTCCCCCGACATCTTCCTGCAGTACGATATAGCTATGGGGTTTAAAGGCATCTAAGAAGGTGGCAAGCGGCGCACCTTCGGGACGATCTAGCTCTTCGTAGGCCTTACGCATCAGGCTAAAGGCATTTTGATAGAAACCAAACCAGATATGCAGGCCGTGCTCCTCTATTCGCTGGCCATGTTCTGCGTTTCGTCCGCTGGCGCCTTTGCCACCGATACGCCAACCTAGCTGGTAGACATCTATTTCATACTTGTTTTGCCAGCCCGGCTGCTCGGTGAGACACATGGCTGCCGTCATAGCAGCGACGCCACCACCGAGTACGGCAATTTTCTCTTTTTTGAGCACTGAATTATCGACTAATACTTCCCCTTGGGGGACTTCAAAGTCAAAATTAACATGATAGGGCAGCAGCACATTTTGCTCGCCTAATTCGACGCCCAATGACTCTTTGAGCGGGAAACTGGCATTATCAAATACTGTGGCAATCAAGTCGTTTTCTAGCAGTGACAGAGAGTGAACTTGTTTCACTGTAGCCGGTGAGGCTGTAATGGCCTGATAAACAGCCTTTTGGCCAGCAGAATCCGGTAACTGCTTGAGGAATATCTGATCGATAGCGGGTTTGAACAATAAACTAAATAGCTGATCTTCACCGAGCCTGTCCAGCTCTGGGATAAAGTCTGTCTGATCTTTAAAAAGCTGCCAGGTCTTAGTTATTGCCTCGAGAGTCGTGAGTTGATCTTCCTCTTTCGCCTCACAATCGACAGTTAACAGCGGGTGCATGGCGAGCTCAGTCTCGGGAGAAAATTCTTTAAAGCTCTTGGCTGACAAACTTAGCTTAGTGAGAGGCTCGCCGGGCTGGGGCATCTCGTATTCACACATGTTTTTCGGGTAGCCGAACAGCTCTCGGCCATTGATGAGCGCCATAGAGTCGTTGACGAAAGTATACAGAGGGTGAAAATACACATGACTGATATCGTCACTGTCGGCACTATTTTGCCTACCGACCATGATCCAGGTGATGATATCTGTTTCCTGTATCCAGCCCTTGTCTCTATCTTCTGGGTATGCAGAGTAGGCCTTCTCGACACGGGTAAAACTGGTCAATATATAAGGCGATAGCACCTTAAAGTACATGGTGCTGCCTGCAACTTGGTTGAGGCAAGTGTCGATGGATTTTTGCAGATTGGCCTGTTTGCCTTTCATAAAAAAACCATACATATCGGCCTTGTTAAGCACGAGCGGTGAGTGCATTAACATGGAGCCAGGTGGATAGATGAAATCAGGGCGAAGTTGTTCCATAGCCTATATTCCTTTTGTGGCCTAACTTGAATGGGTCATCTCTGATGGATGCTAGCGTTGAACTTATAGTGTTGAAATTAGTGTGTTGAGATTTGTTTAGTTTATTATTAGGTAGGGTAAGACTATGAAGGTTTTGAATATTTTTCAAACTTTTAGACAAATAAATGAGTAACAAAGTTAATTGTTCAGTGCTGGCTATTTGATGAATAGGTTCTAGGTCCTAGATTCTAGGGCCTAGAACCTATTCACTGACTGATTACTGCCATCTAGGAGATTGATGTGTATTTGGCTGAGCTTCAAACTGCTGTCGTTTTTGATCTGATAGCTGTCTGCGATTGTGCTTATTACGTCTACTCTTATGCTTACCTTGCTGCTTTTCGTGATCGCAGCCATTTTCCGAGAGAAACTCTCTATCCCAAAGTCGATCGTCATTATCGTAAAAGTTTGACATTACATTTCCCGAATAAAGGTCTTGAGTGGATTGTAAAATGTGAAAATGACAACCAGATGACAGGGATTGGTATAATGAAAACCGATTTACAGTCAGGCAATAAAAAAGACGACCTTAGGTCGTCTTTTTTATTGCGTTGTGAATCTACTCATAACTAATAGCTTACAACTTATAGCTTTCTTTGCATCCTAGCGACAAACATACCGTCAGTATCTGCCTGATAAGGTAGCACTGTGTGCATTGTTGCCTTTTCGCCTGTAAAAGGATGAGTCGTGACTTCCAGCGTAAAGTCAGCATGTTTAGCTAAAAAGGCATTAACAACAGCTTCATTTTCCAGAGGTGACAGTGAGCAGGTTGCATAAACTAATGTGCCACCGACTTTTACTCCCTGACTAGAGCGGCTTAAGATATCTAGTTGCAAAGCAGGTTTATCATTAACAGAATCAACAACATCTATCCAGCGCATATCTGGGTTACGTCGCCAGGTACCTGTACAGCTACAGGGAGCATCGACAAGCACGCCATCGAAATGCTTGTGAGGTACTGGCAGTTCATCGGATTTCCATGCTGAGGCTGAGATGCCGTTAAAACCAGCGCGCTTGGCTCGCTTAGCGAGCTCTTCCAGTGGCTTTCGGCGCACATCTGAGGCGACTATTGTGCCTTTTGCTTGTTTTTCTTGCTGTAGCATAAGGGATCTGAGTTGCAAGCTTTTACCACCTGCGCCACTACAGGTATCCCACCAGTTATCATCTTTATTAGGTGCGCAGATCTGACCGACAACCTGAGAGCCTAAGTCTTGGATCTCAAGTTCACCTTCACGATACAGAGACAAGCCATTGAGATTGATGCTCTTGTGGCCTAGGTTGATGCTATCACTAAAAAATTCACTGGCCGTTGCGATGATATCGAGCTTAGCGAGCTTCTCAATCGCTTCACCTGTCTCAATATTTTGCACTCTAGCCCAGATAGGCGGGCGTGAAGAGAGTGCTTCGACCATAGCTAGGCGCTGCTCAATATTATCAATGGGACAAGTTTGCCAGAACCACTCAGGAACCAGTTCATCGGTGGTAAACTTGATAGCTGGGAACTGACTTGCAAGCCAATCACACTTTGCGGTTACGGATACTAATGATGAATCGTCATCGACAGTGAGTGCGTGCTCGTTATCTGCAAATTCTGACCAAGCAGCAATAAAGGGTTCCCAAGAGTGGGACTCTAATCGAGCGTTGACAGTCAGCATGGTGAACCAAGTGGCTGGTTTTGTCTGAGTCGTTAGCTGTGAACTGAACTTGCTCAACCAACCCCACCAACGAAATAACGCAAACAAACTCTCACGGATCACACGTCTATCTTTAGAGCCATGCTTCTTATTGAGTCTAAAGTACTCGCCCACAACGCGATCTGCCGGCTGCTTTTTCTCCATCACCTCAGTAAATAGCTGCAGTATGGTGTTGGCATAACTCAGACTGCGCTTCTGTGCAGGCGTCTCTGCATTCATTGCTTCAAACGAGGTGGCTTTAATCTCGTTCAAAAATGTCACTATTGAAGCGTGATGACTCGCCGCGGTATCCGATACTGATTTAGTGGTGTTTGAGTTCAAGGGGCTGCCCATGGGTCATTAATAGGAGTGGTATTTTCTGTGGTGGATTATAACAGATGCGAACACCTTCGAATCAAGCTGGTGAGTATTTTTATATGACGTGTCGGATAAAAAAGTTGCTGAAGACTCCTTTCTAGTTGGGTTCATTGGGCAGATTTGCTACTTGGCAGTATTCTGTTTACCAATACAGTATTGATATCAAACGCCTGCCCGGCGAGGAGTGTGTAAGCACTTCTGTGACACGCTGTGAATATATCCCTATAGCCTCGGCCATGACACTGATGTGAATGGATTCACAAATGCCGTGGTGACATGGATGTCATAGAGTGGCCATGTCATGGACGGTCACAGCCGCGTTTACACCTGATTATTTATTTCTTCGATTTGGGTTTGATTGCCACTAACTCACTTTTTGGACAAAAACGTGTTTATTTGTTGGATAACAAGTTCCTGAAATACCTATTGTGGGTTCATTGGGCTAACTCGGTATTTGGTTATTATCTGGTAAGCATGACTTCATTGTTATCTATTGCTTGCAGCAGGTGCTGTAAATGGATTTACGAATGTCACGATCACACGGTCAGAGATGTTCCCTCCATCTCAAGACATTTCCCATCTGACCCACACGGAAGTGGGAAATGCCTGAGTGATATCTGGAATATCGCAGGCCTTATGGGTCAGATGTGAATGAGTGACCTCACATGCAGATTCCTCTGCGAGCCGCCGCAAGTACATCTGACCGCCATGTCATCGAAGCTCTCAGTCGCATCTACACCTGCTATGGTTTCGAGAAAGTCATCTCTTCGATTGGAGCTTAAAGGTGCTAGCTAAACACGTTTTTGGACAAAAATGTGATGACTTGTCGGATCACAAGTTACTTAAATATCTATTGAATTGGTTTCATTAGGCTAACTTTGTATTGGATTATTTTCAGGTAAACATAATTTCATTGTTACCTATTGCCTGCAGCAGGCTTAAGTGCAAACACTTCTGCGACACGGCGTGAATATATCCCTATAGCCTCGGCCATGACGTCCATGTCATGGACGGTCACAGCCGCGTTCACACCTGGTAATTTATTTCTTCGATTTGGGTTTTACAGTTTGGGTTTACAGTTTGGGTTTACTGTTAGTAACTCACTTTTGGACAGAAACCACTTAGAGTATTGATTCTAGTTAACCTGTATTGGATTAGAATAAGTATCTGATTTTACTCTTCCCCCAAATAGCTAAAGGTCAAGCTATTCACCACGGTGAATATGACGTAGTCATAAGCAATGAACGAGAGGCTGGGAGCCGAACTGGCTGTTAAACATGGATGTTGTTGGACATCGAGGCCCCGGAGAAGATCTAAATCTAAAGTCCTGCTCTCTAAACCTTAGTATTAAATTTTTTGCGCTCTAAATCTTTACCTCCGTGTTCTCCGTGTAGCGCAGCGCTCCGTGGTGAGAACGCTGTTTGTTTTCGTTAAGTATCAAACCAAAGCTAATCCTCACGGCGGAGGAAAAAGGGCATGAGGCATGGAGTAGGATGAGGGAAAGGAATTAGTTCAGTTAAATTCTATGGGTGTCCACTTAACGTGATTGTATAAAACCAATCTAGACAGCATTGCAATTGAGTTTAAATCAATGCCTTACCCATATTTATCATTACTAGCTTTGATAGTGTTATGTGATGACGAGGCCATCTTTTTATTATGGCTGGCTTGATAAATTTTGTTGTTAGTGAAAAGGGTCGAAAGGTGGGTCGTGGGATTAGGAAATGTAGGGTAATCAAATAAAGTTTACACTGACCCCACATATCTCCATATCAGACCCCACATCTCTATAACTCCCATCCTGCTTTCAGTTTATACAAAGTTCTTGCTCCACCTTTTGGTGTGGTTTCTTCGTGTATATCAAAGATTTCACTGGCTTGGATAAGTTTTTTTAGTGAGCTGTAACCATGCTTCTCTTTCATTTTCTCAAACTCTTCCGGTGCATGTTCCTTGATTAGGTGGCCAGCTGAACTAATTAAAGCCCACCCATCTTCTCTACTCATTTTAGTGGCGATATCTCCAAGCATAAGTACTAAACGGCTTTGCCTTAAAAAGGAGAGTTCTAGATCTTTCCTTCCTTCTTCCGATTGAAAGTAAGCAACCATTTCTTTACGTCCATCATTTATTGCCTTGGCCGTTGCTTTTAAACGATTAATCTCAAGCCTGATCTTGTCACTCTGCTCATCAAGTTCCTTACTCAATGCCCTGCAACTTTGAGCGGATTGCATATCAAAACGTGGTAACAAATGATGAATAAGGTCATTTCGCTCAGTAACTAACTGAGCTAAGGCTTCCTTTCTACTTTTATAGTAATCATCATCACATTCAATCCTAAAATTAAATGAAAAGTATGCTTCATCCATTTCTTCTAGTTCGGTTGATTGTGTATCTGATTCAGGATTTGAATTTTCAACATACTGCCCAACCAAAGTTCCCATCGTCTGCTTATTAACTTTGTTTTCCTGTGCTTCTTTAAGTGTTTTTAACTCACTTGCAAAGCCTACCAGGTTACCATTAGCTACTACAAATTTTAGCAGTTGCTCGAGCTGTTGAAAAAGGACCACGTTCCGTCCAACCTTCCTTAATACATCATCAACAAATTCTTCGTTTTTCAAATGTTATCAATCCTTTTCATTCTGTCATCAAAGGTGAATTGTACTGTTTATCCTTGAACACTCTAACAAAAAAGGCCTTTTGAAGGTTCTATGGATGATTAGTCCCACTACACCTCTAGTTCTAGCTATACGCGACGATTCGATGTGTAACGTTAAATAATGGTAAATCCAATAGCTTCTAATTGCTTCCTTTCTGATAGCTTGAGAGTTTTTACAACCCAAATCAGAAGTTCTTTTGGCCGTGATGACGCAACATATGCAAATCTTGCAGCTTCACTATCGGCGAACAAAGGGTCGTAGCGAATAAGGTCAAATATTCTTGTAAACCATCAAGTGTAGATGCTGCTGCGAGCTTCCAAAACATGGATGTTTTGGTAGAGCCCTGAGGAATCCCCTGATGATTTTCTAACAAATCAATTAAATAGGATGAACTTACACCTTGAGTATGATCTGATGAAGGTGCGAACAAACATCAAACTCAGGAGCTCAAGGTGCAAGTGCTGTCTATCCTACATCAATCTCTATATGAACACTGTCCAGAAATTCACCTAAAGCGTCTCAATTCTCTCATGCTAGCTTGCCAAGCACTCGTCGACTCAGATGAGTTAACCCTGACTTCACTTGGACGGCATATCAATAACAGCGCGACACATACTAAGCACTCCATTAAGCGTATGGATAGATTACTTGGGAACCACCACCTTCACAGTGAAAGGATTGCTGTCTACCGCTGGCATGCCAAGTGGCTGATTTGTAATAACACTATGCCCACAGTGCTAGTTGATTGGTCTGATATGAAAGAGGGGCGAGAGCTAATTGCGCTTAGAGCATCAATTGCGTTAAAAGGCCGCTCAATCACACTCTATGAGCGAACATTTCCACTCGCTCTTCAAGGAACACAGCAGGCTCATAACCAGTTTTTACATGAGTTGAGCAGAGTGCTCCCAAAGTCTGTTACTCCACTCATCGTGACCGATGCTGGATATAGAAACCCTTGGTTTAGAGAGGTTGAAAAACTCGGCTGGTATTGGCTAGGACGCGCTCGAGGGTTAAGTGTTTATAGACCTCACCCGAATGGCCGCCAAATATCATTAAAGGAGCTGTACCCATCAGCTTCAAGCCGAGCTAAACATATAGGGCGGGTTGCGCTATCGGTTAAAAAACCGTTGTTATGCGAGCTGGTATTATTTAAGGAGCGCTCTAAAGGGCGCAAAGGGCAAAGAAGTACGACAACCGACTGTCATCACACAGCTCAATGGACCTATGAGCGAACAGCCAAAGAACCCTGGGCGTTGGTAACAAACCTAACGATGGAAGCTATGCCGCCCAAGAAGCTAGTTAATATCTATCGTAAACGCATGCAGATAGAGGAGACATTTCGAGATTTTAAAAGCCCCGCGTACGGGTTCAGCTTACGCCACAGCCGGACAAGAAGTGCGGCTAGGATGGATATTTTGCTACTAATCGCTTTGCTTGTTCAGCTCACATTTTGGTGGGTAGGACTTTTTGGGGTGACGAATAAATTACAGAGGCAATTTCAAGCTAACACGGTAAAAACACGCCGTGTGCTATCTATAGTAAGGATGGGGAAAGAGTTACTAAGGCGAAGGAAATATTACAAAATGTCCGATAAAGACATATTAGAAGCAATGAGGCAGTTATCGGAATTATCAAGGTCTCACGGTTGCTGGGGCGCTGAATTATGAGGGGATCCTACAGGGTAGAGCCCACACGGACGTGCTTGCGGCGTTTCGCAGAAGTATCTGCACATGCCTCGCCGGCCAGGCGGTAGGTTACATTGAAAGTACGACCTTCAAACACACTAGCCAACAACTGCTGGATTCCGGCTTAAAAGATCTGCCGGAATGACAAAAGAGCCAGCTTCAACCAAGTAAACAACACATAAAATGTAATCAGCCTTCATTCGAAGGCAAGCACACTTTGGGGCATAAACGTGTTACCAATTAAAGCTTAGGCTTACCAATAAAATCCAAATCGAAGAAACAAATAACCCAGTGTAGATGCAGCTGCGGACTTCGGCTTCAAGGATGAAGCCGCAGAGCGTATAGGGATATATTCACAGCGTTTCGCAGAAGTAGCTGCACATGCCTCGCCGGACAGGCGTTAGGTTACATTGAAAGTACGACCTTCAAACACACTAGCCAACAACTGCTGGATTCCGGCTCAAAAGATCTGCCGGAATGACAAAAGAGCCAGCTTCAACTAAGTAAACAACACATAAAATGTAACCAGTCTTCATTCGAAGGCTAGCAAACTTTGGGGCATAAGTGAGTTACGGAACACTAGCCATAACCACAATCGAAGAAACAAATAACCCAGTGTAGATGCAGCTGCGGACGTTGATGGCAGGGTGAGGTATCACGAAGTGATACTCTTTGAACGAGAGGCAGGGTTGTCGAACTGGCTGTAATACATGGAAGTAGTTGGAAATCGCAGAGCTCACAAGGCCAAAAATGTTCCATACATTTTTCGGCATTCCCACCATCCATGGCGGTCAGAAGTGCTTGCGGCGTTTCGCAGAAGCATCTGCACATCCCCCGCTGGGAAGCGATAGATAACCATGAAGGTACGACCTTCAATCACAAATCCCAATACGAATTAAGCCAAGTTAATCGAACAGAAAATGTAACCAGTCTTCATTCTAAGGCTGGCTCACCTTTGGGTAGAAATAAGTTAGCTGCTCAACCTATAAAGGTAAATCGAAGATATAACTTTTCTTGTAAATCAGCCAATGTAAATGCGGCTACGAACCTAGAGTTCTGGACGCCGAAATGAGACTATGGCAGCTAACAGATATACCGAAATAGACTTGGATTTAAAATGAAAGACGTACCCACAACCATCAGCTTTTTTGAAATGCTGACTCCCTTTGTGGCTTCGGGAAAAAAGACCATCACCATTCGCGATGAGTCAGAGTGTCATTATGTGCCGGGTACTCAGGTCGAGGTGTTTACCTTAGAGACCAATATTAAGGTTTGCGATATCATCATTGAGTCGGTTGAGCCGATTCTATTCAGCGAAATTAATGAGTTCCATGCAGAGCAAGAGTACCTTGAACTGCCCAAGCTCAAAGAGATAATAAGAGGTGTTTATCCCAATACAGAGCAGCTCTATGTTATCTCTTACAAGTTGGTTTAACTGAGCAATAGCGACAAAGTAAAAGATTATTTGGTCACCATTTTTCTAATTTTCTCAGCAAGTTCTTCATCAGTCAGGTCCGATGACGGTGGTGTCACTATGCCAACTTGAACTGCTGGGCGCGCAGCTATTTCGTTTATCCAGCGCTCAAGGTGATCGAGCCCCGAGATATCGACGCCACTCCATTCAAAGATACGCACCCAAGGCCAGGTCGACATATCGGCGATAGTGTAATCATTTCCCGCTAGGTAGCGGTTATCAGAGAGTTGGTTATTCATCACTTCGAATAATCGACGGCTCTCATTTTGGTAGCGCTCGATAGCTGTGGGGATCTTCTCCGGCAGGTAACGGTAGAAGACATTGGCCTGTCCCATCATAGGACCGACTCCCCCCATTTGAAACATCAGCCATTGTAGTGTTGTAGATCGTTTATTGGGGTTCGCAGGGAGAAATTTGCCCGTCTTTTCTGCCAAGTAGATGAGGATAGCGCCAGACTCAAATACAGCGAAGTCATTATTGTCTCTATCGATGATTGCCGGGATACGGCCGTTAGGATTGATTGCCAGAAATTCAGGGTTTTTCTGTTCGCCCATCATCAAGTCTAAATGATGCACTCGATATTCGAGACCCATCTCCTCTAGCGCAATAGATATTTTATGGCCATTGGGGGTGGCGGCTGTATATAAGTCGATCATAAAAACTCCTAAATATATGCTGTTAGCGTCTTACTATGGACCTGCCTCATGATGTATTTATTACGACATACTTGTTTTAGTAATCCAGATCTAGGGCAAAGCACAGGTATCCCATCAACTTTTGAGTCTGTTTAAATTCATTCGCACACCATGAGACGAATTCTGTGTCCGTTATCTGTTTTGCATCTATCGGCTTGATGGCGATGAAGTCTTTACGCTTTAATTCATCTAGCATGGGATGGTTCTTGTCATATCCCCTTGGTGGGCGGATCAGCGTGCTGCCCTCCATTTCAAAGCCCGCTTCTCTTAACTGAATCAGCGCTTTTTTATAGGCGTTGGGGTTTTCATCTATGCAGGTGCGTAGTTTGCTTAATGCTTTCGAGTCTGGATGCCAAATGCCAGCGCCTAAGAAGCAGCCCTCATTGGCGATATGCAGATACAAGCCCGGTGCGTGAACATCTTTGCCCTGAAAGTGACGAAATTGAACGCCAACATTGGTTTTATAGGGTGTTTTATCCTTACTAAAGCGCGCATCACGCTGGGGGCGCATTAAGCTACCGCCCACTTTTTTGGCTGTAGCAGTTAAGCGAGGCGAAAGCGCTAAGACATGTGGTCGCATCGCTTCGATAAAGTGAAGTGCAGGTGTGCGAACCTCATTCTCATATTGAGCTTGATTTGCCTTAAACCATTCTCTGTCGTTATTGGTCGCCAGCTGCGAAAGAAAAGCAAAGCTCTTAGGAGTAAACATAGGGAAAATCTTCATCAAGAACATTAATAGTGAAATTAACATAGGGCTAGCAAGATTGGGAGGGGATTAGCATCAGGCTGGCAAATGGTTATCGCTTATTTTTGTTTATCTATTTTGGCGTGCTTATGTTTTTTGGCTAGTGGTGGTAAGCGCTAAATTTACATTCGTTATACTTATGTTGCCAACTTGTTGTTGCCTCGATCTTCTGTTAGCTTCGGAATCGTGAAGCGAACGAAAACCCTGCTAAAGGTAATAGTCGTAGCCGATAGTATGGTCAAAGTTTCATTATTCAACAGTTTGATAAGTAACAGTAACTCTATACTAAAAATATAACGGAGAAACTTATGCAGTTATCTAAAATTGCTGGCGCAATCATGGCCCTGACCGTGGGTGTGTCTACAAGTGTGAACGCAGATGATGATCGATATATCATTCAAGTCGACAATAACAATAAAGGTGTGGTTAAAGCGCTAGCAAATCAACTCGGAGGCCAGCTTCATGTCGATGGTAATGGCTTTATTTCAGCAACGTTCACAGGAAAAGATCTGTCCCAAGTGAAAGGGCTGCTTAATAACCCACATATTAAGTTAGTCGAAGTGGATCAACGTCGTCATCTTATGTCTGCCTATAGTGACGATGCCGGCAACCCTATGACACAGCAAGTCACGCCCTATGCCGTGTATCAATCTCAAGCCGATCAAGTTGGATTCAATGCCAGCGCAGGCATGAAAGTCTGTATTATCGATTCGGGTCTCGATGCGAGTAACAGTGATTTTCAGTGGAATAATATCAGTGGCGATAATGACTCAGGTACAGGAAACTGGAATGAGAATGGTGGCCCACATGGCACGCACGTAGCGGGCACCATAGGCGCAGCAGATAATAATCTTGGCGTCATTGGTATGGCACCGGGTGTCGATATGCACATCATCAAGGTATTTAACGATGACGGCTGGGGCTACTCGTCTGATTTAGCTCATGCAGCCGATCTTTGTAGCGCGGCGGGTGCCAATATTATCAGCATGAGTCTTGGGGGCGGCGGCTCTAACTCAACTGAGTCGAATGCTTTTCAGTCTTTTGTCGATGCTGGTGGCTTAGTGGTCGCAGCGGCGGGTAACGATGGTAATAATGTTCGCTCGTACCCTGCTGGTTATCCATCAGTGATGATGATTGGTGCTAACGATGCCGATAATAATATTGCCGATTTTTCACAGTTTCCTGGCTGTACGACCGGCCGTGGCAAGAAGGTGAAAACAGATGAGACTATCTGTGTCGAGGTGACAGCGGGTGGTGTCGATACGCTTTCTACTTACCCTGCAGGTATGGCTACTGCGGCGAATATGACAGCCGATGGCGCAGCGTTCGCAAGCTCAGCCATGGAAAATCCAGGTAGTGTCAGTGGCAATACTTACTACATGGGCACTGCAGAGGCGATTGATAGTGGCGCTAATGGCAATGTGTGTGTGATCGACCGCGGTGTGATCTCATTCCACGATAAAGTGGCTGCTTGTGAAAATTCTGGCGGTGTCGGCGCGGTGATTATCAACAACGAGCCTGGCATGCTATATGGCACGCTCGGGGATACCAATGTGACAAGTATTCCAGCAGTGGGTGCGACCTTTGAGGATCGCGGTGCGCTGTTAGCTGCGAGTAACATAGCTATCGATATTGGCACTTCTGACTATGGCTTTATGAGCGGAACCTCTATGGCCACACCAGCAGTCTCTGGTATTGCAGCACTGGTTTGGTCTAACCATAACCAATGTAACGGTAGTGAGATCCGTGAAGCGTTAAAGGCAACGGCGATGGACAGTGGCGCTGCGGGTAATGATGTGTACTTTGGTTACGGTATCGTCAAAGCGGCTGCAGCCGATGCCTACTTAACAGCAAATGGCTGTGCCGGGGACGGCGGTACTGAGCCTGGTGGCGATTTCACTCTCAGTGCTAATGGCTACAAGAGTAAAGGTGTGAAGAAGGTAGATTTAAGCTTTACTGGTGCGGCCGGTAGCAATGTCGATGTTTATCGCGATGGCAGTATGATAGCGACAACATCGGCAAGCTCAACCTATACCGACAGCATTAGTTCAAAGGGTGGCGGTTCTTATACCTACCAAGCCTGTGATGAGGGAACATCGACCTGTACTGCAGAGCAGATAGTGACATTTTAATGCTGTTGTAACTGCTTCTTAGCCACTATCTAAAATAGGGCTAAAGGTAAAAACGCAGCCAATAATTATCGGCTGCGTTTTTTTATGCTTCTTAATGGAAGTTAAAATACGACGGTTTTCTCCTCTGAACATGACCCTGCACCGTTACACACCTTGACTGTATGTGGGCCACCGCCTTTTGTCCCTGTATTGATGTCGTAGGTGTAAGGGGATGTCTGCTCATCGATAGCTGCTACTATTGGCACACTCATATTATCGAGATAGATATCCATGTAAGAGGAGGTATCCCAATCAAGCTGGATATGCTTCACCCCTTTTACTTTATACCCTTGGGCGTCTAAGGTGATCGCAGCGCCGACTAGCGTGGTGGCCGAAGCCGTATCAGAGGCAACAGAGCTGCCGGCACCATTGAGCGCGATAACACGGTAATCATAACTGGTGAGCGGGTTGAGGCCAGTATCGTTAAAACTGGAAGAGTTTGCAGCAACCGTTGTGACAAGTGCCCAGCTCCCGGTGCCACTCAATGTTCTTTCTATATCGAATCCGGTCTCGTTATCTGAATTATCGATCCACTCAAGATCAATTTGGATTGATGATATTGCTGTTGCTGATAAACCGGATGCTGGATTAGGCGCCTCTTGGCTCTCATCCGTTTCCGAACGAATGTAGAGACTGGAAACTGAGACTGTATCACGAGAACGGTTACCCGAGTTTTGGTTGCTATCTTCGACTTTGACTCTCACTTCTCCCGAACTACCAGCAGGTAGCAGGCTTGAGTAGCTAGCGTAGCCGCTCGTCAATGCTGCAAATTGGCTGTAACTTGAACCTCCATTCGTTGAATATGAGAACAGCATGCTGTCGCCATCACTTGAGGCAAGCATATTGGCATCTAAATGAAGTGTGACAACATCTCCGGCGAGAATATTAAATAACCAGGTGTGCTCTAGGAATGAGTGGCGATTTGCGGGCTTGCCGCCAGATTCTCGCTCCATGATACTCTGCTGGCTGCCACTATTTGGATACGTATCGCTGTAATTACCATTGATGCTTCCTGAGCCTACAACTTCACCATAGGCAAACTGATCAATGAAGGGCGGAGCATCGACACTAATGCCAATGCTTACTACGTCGCTGTCACCTAAGTTATCGGTGACAGTCAGCGTTGCGGTATAGCTTCCTGCTGCATTATAGGTGTGTGTTGGTGTCGCATCGGTTGAATCAGAACCGTCACCAAAATCCCAATAGAAACTAATGCTGCTTTGGGGGTCATCATCCTTAGAGCCAGTACTGTCAAATATGACCTCCAATGGTGCCTGGCCTGTAAGTGGTGATGCTGCGACTGCTGCAATGGGCTCTCTATTAATAACGGAAACTGCCACAGTGTCTTGGTCGCTTAAGCCATCGTCATCGGTGACTGTAAGGCTTGCTACATATTCACCAGGTGCCTGATATTGATGTGTCGGTGTTTGTGTATTAGCAACTTCGCCATCACCGAATACCCAGTCATAGCTAACAATCGTGCCATCATCACTAGAACCAGCACTGCTAAATAAGACATCCGTTGGTGCATTATCTGGTGTATAAGCGATAGTATTAGCTATCGCAGTTGGGCCTTGTAGGTTAGAGATACTTTGAACTGTTGCCGATATAGTGTATTGACCTAAGCTACCGTAATCTGGGTAGCCAGTATTTAATGGATCGCCTTTTCCTACGCCATCAATTTTTAAGAAATAGGTGCCAGCATTATCAAAACTACCGCTCAATGATGCTGTCAGCACATTGGCAGCATTATTGGTTTGCAGCAAGGTGCCAGCGCTATTGTATAGGCGTGCCTCTATATCTAAATTGGGGTTGATATCATCAGGCAATACAGAAACGTTGTAACTGCCAACACCTGCTTCGAACTTAAACATATCTTGATCGCTGCCAAGGTGGATAAGTCCATAGCCGTTAAGTTGATCGGTATCACCGTTGTTTGTGACAGTCATTGCCGTCACGTCATTTGAGACCAACATATCATCCACATGATCATCAGCCATTAATGGTGCACCGTGGGACTGAATTTCAGCGATATCGTTTTGATCTTCACTGGCTAGTGGGTAAGTGTCCATACTCCACTGCACTAACTCTTGATAATAGCCAACCCCCATGATTGGTGCCCAACCTGTAACGCCCGAACCATGACCCGTGTAATAGCCTGTGCCATCAGTTTGCCCATCGTGCCATAAGCCAAGGTTATGACCCACTTCGTGTGATATCGCTTCACCGGCCCCTACAACACTGGAGTTAAACACAAACGCAGGTTTGTATCTGTCGCCGACATAATTGTATACCCCCACATAGGCAAATCCACCGCAACCACAGTTGGCAAAATTATCTTGAGTGATCACCACTCGGGTACCATATTGTTGATCGCCGCTGCCTGAATTTGTTATAAGGCTTTGAGCGGGTTCTTGGGTTGTGACATCGACATTGAAGGGCGCGTAATCTTCTGCGACTTGGCGCCACATAAGATAGATTCTATCGAGTTCATTTTGGGTGAAGGAGGCTGATGTTCCTTCGGTGTTGTAGGCCGGCGAGGTGATAGTGCTTGTGCCATAAGAGGTATTCCATTGCCTGCCTGTTGTAACATGACCATCGAAGTCGAGAAGTATGACTCTATCTGCCCCTGGTCGGCTATGAAGCAAGAAGGTTTGCGATTCATTGAGTGCTGTTTCTGGCGTAGTTAGTGGCTCTGAGGCACTTTGCACTGATGGCGCTTCTATTTCCACATAGAAGATCCGGCCCTGTTTATCTAACCAGACACTCGTGTCTTCTCTGATCATCTTGGCAAATTGAGCGGTCGTCTTGCCATACCAAGCAGCTACTTCTGGCAGCTTTGCTCCTAGCAAACCTATGGCATGTTCACCATTGGCAGGTTCTGGTAGTTCAACATTGGGAAAAGTTCGATGAGAATTTGAAGGGTTTTGTGCATTCTCAGGTGTATTAGCTGCGGTGGCATCGGATCCTGATAGCCCCGTAGCGGATAAGGCAAAGCTCAACAGCGCAACCTTAAAGAATCTATTTGAGTAATCCATTACCGTTCCTTTTTTAGCGACCGATAGGTAACTTAAAGTGTAGCAGGAGATATTTGTTTCGCTTCCTCAACCCTGATACAGACTAGGTTTGCCTGTGATTTTAAGGGCTTGTCATTAGCGGTATGTTATTAGAACAGATAAATATTTTTCAGGTTAGAATCGTGGTTACTTATGCTTAAAACTGCTTTAATAGTTTCAGGTTCATAGGGTTAATAGGTCAATATGTCATTTTCTGTGCTAGATGTGGTTTCTTTTACATGTTTTATTGTGTGTTGGGTAGGCTATGCTAGCTTTGCACGTCGTAAAGCTAAAACCACTAACTGTATCGCTAGGTGTTTGCATCAACATAGAATTCATTGGATGAATGAGTTGATGACTCGGGAGGTGCGAGTTGGTGAAGCGGCTTTGCTGGCAAACCTTGAACGTAACATCACCTTCTTTGCATCAACGACAATGTTGGTACTTGCAGGTGTGCTAACTCTATTTGCACAGGTGCCCCGCTTAGAAGCTGTGATAGCATCTATCCCCTACACCGCACTGCCTAATGATGCGATGATCCAGCTAAAGTTAAGCGTGCTCAGCTTTATCTTTGTGATGGCGTTTTTTCAGTTTACCTGGTCCATGCGTCAATATGGATTTTTAAATGTGATGGTGGGTGCAGCGCCAATTGATATTGATGGTAGTAACCAAAATCTGAAGAAATATGCTAAGCATATGGCAGTGTTGCAAGACAGAGCTGCGCACTCCTATAACTATGGATTAAGGGCTTACTACTTTTCCATGGCCGTCCTCTGCTGGTTCTTTCATCCCGTGTTGTTTATCTGTGCGAGCCTGTTTGTTGTTTATACCCTCTATCGTCGTGAATTTAAATCTAAAGCGGTAGCGGCTATCACCGCAGGAATGCAAGTGCTAGATGAAGAGAGAGCACGATCTAATAAACAAAAATAGCGAGTTAAATTGACGGCATGTTTAATGAGTTTGGTCGTAAATCGTCAAGGTTAAGATGAAATGAGTTGAGTTGATAATAATTAATAATGATTTTGGATTGTCTATATCTAACATTGAGATTGAACGTAATGTTATTACACAATTGTATATTCCTTTGTTTTTGCGAGAGCGCTGTAACATGCTGAATTTTATGGGTTCTTGATTTGGTCTTAAATGGTGGCTGAAAAGGTATTTATCAGATAAGAAATAAAATAACGTTAACTAGTTTCAGTATTAGGGGGAAGTGTGACATGGATGTTGGCATTGTCATTAACAAAGATTTACTATTAGCCATCCTTATTTCCTATGGTTGATATTTGTGATGGCAGGTTTCTCAAATCAGGTTCAAAAAATAAAAAAGGGCCTAGATGTACCGATTGCCGGTGAGCCCAGGCAAGAGATAGAAAATTTCTCCAGGTCGTCTCATGTGGCTGTTCTTGGCGAAGAGTATGTAGGCCTTAAACCCACTATGTTAGTCGAAGTGGGTGATCAGGTTACGAAAGGCCAAGCGCTGTTCGAAGACAAGAGAACACCTGGTGTGATATTTACCTCTCCCGCCAGTGGTGAAGTTGTTGCTATTAATCGTGGCGAGCGTCGGGTGCTTCAATCGGTAGTGGTTAAATGTCATGGCTATGACAGTATTAACTTTGAGTCTTATGAAGATATTGCTTCTTTGAGCCGCGAGCTTGTTCAAGACAACTTAGTGAAGAGTGGCTTGTGGACTGCACTGCGTACTCGTCCATTTTCACGGGTACCAGAACTCAACTCAACACCAGCCGCTATTTTTGTTACCGCTATGGATACCAACCCGCTAGCAGCTAATCCTCGCATTATCATCGCCGAGCAAGAAAAAGCATTTGCTGTAGGAATACAGGTACTGACACGTTTAACTGAGAATAAGGTTTTCTTGTGCCAGGATGATGGTGACTCCCTGCCAGGTCATTCATTGCCCCAAGTTGAGTCTAGAAGCTTTAGTGGTGTTCACCCAGCTGGGTTAGTGGGAACACACATTCATTTTACTCATCCTGTCAGTGTCGATCGTCCGGTATGGCACATCGGTTATCAAGACGTTATTGCTTTCGGAAAATTATTTATTACGGGCGAGCTGTATACCGACCGTGTTGTCTCTCTCGCTGGCCCTGATGTGATTAACCCGAGACTTATTCGAACTCAACTTGGTGCTGAACTCATTGAGAGTACCAAAGATGAGCTGAAACCTGGCTCTATTCGGGTGGTGTCTGGTTCAGTATTATCTGGCCACACAGCATCAGGCCCTCACAGCTACTTAGGGCGTTTTCATAATCAAATTACAGCATTGACCGAAGATTCTGAGCATGAATTATTGTCTTGGGTTCGTGGTGGTTCAGATAAGTTCTCCATCACACGCGCCGTAACTTCACGTTTTAAGCGCTCTAAGAAACTGTTCGATATGACCACACACACAGGTGGTTCAGCGCGCGCCATGATGGCTTTTGGTCAACTCGATCGCGTGATGCCTCTAGATATTTTGCCAACCTTGCTGGTTCGCGACCTAGTGGTTCGTGATACCGATGAGGCACAAGAGCTAGGTGCATTAGAGTTAGATGAAGAAGATTTAGCATTATGTACCTTTGTATGTCCTGGCAAATACGATTTTGGTAAAGAGCTTCGCGCCTGCCTGGATATCATTGAGAGGGAAGGGTAAATGAGTAATAAAGACAGAAAGCCTGACGTTCAGGAAGACTATTACGCGCCAGGTCAAGCGATGAAGGGTTACCTTCGCTCGTTAGTCATCGCTAATGGTCGTAGCACTAAAGGCAAGGTTCACGTACGTGATGCCATTGATGTTAAGCGTACCATGACATTGGTTGGCTTATGTTTGCTGCCCGCTATCTTGTTTGGACTCTACAATTTGGGTCTTCAAGCTCAAATAGCCATTGCATCAGGTTTATCCACACCAGATGTTTGGCAACTTGCGCCTTTTAATCTTATTTTTGGTGGTCTCACCGAACAGACAGGCCTAATTGGCTTGTTTATCTATGGCGCAAGCTTCTACATTCCAATCTACCTTACCGCGCTGTTAGTGAGCCTGCTTTGGGAGATGGTGTTCGCTAAGGTTCGGGGGCAAGAGTTGCACGAAGGCTTCTTCGTTACTGCCTTGTTGTTCACCTTGATTTTACCAGTATCAACACCGCTATGGTTAATCGCCATGGGGATCACCTTTGGTGTGATTATCGCCAAAGAGCTCTTCGGCGGCATGGGATATAACTTCCTTAACCCAGCGTTAGCTGGATTAGCATTTATCTTTTTTGCTTATCCTACTCAGATTGCTGAGCCTGCGCTTTTAGTCGCTGCTGATGGCTTCTCGGGAGCGACTGCATTAGCACAAGCCGCAGCGGGTAAGCTGAGCTTTGCTGATTATACCTGGTATCAAGCCTTCTCCGACCCAGTGTGGTGGAACGCCTTCTTTGGCTTTACCCCAGGTGCAATTGGTGAAACCAGTACGCTAGCCTTGCTGTTAGGTGGTTGCTTACTGCTTGCCACTCGTTTAGCCGATTGGCGCATCGTTGCCGGCGTAATGCTTGGTATGATCTTAACCTCTGTAATGTTTAACTTCATTGGTTCAAGTAAGAACGATATGTTCGCCATGCCTTGGACCTGGCATCTAGTGACTGGTGGTTTCGCCATCGCCATGATGTTTATGGCCACCGATCCTGTAACGACCTCTTATACCCGTCAGGGCAAGTTGGCCTACGGTATCTTAATTGGCTTTATGACAGTGCTCATTCGGGTGATGAACCTGAAAATGCCAGAAGGGATCATGTTAGCCATCTTATTCGCAAACTTGTGGTCACCTCTGTTCGATTACATGGTCGCTCGCGCCAATATAAAGCGTAGAGCTAAGCGCACCGCGCTGTTAAGCAAAGATAATTCGGGAGCTAAATCATAATGGCCTTGAAGAAAGATTCTGTGGTGGGAACCATGATTTTCATCATTACTCTCAGTCTCTTGTGCTCATTTATGATCACTGGAACTGCCGAGTTACTTAAAGAACGTAAGCTAGTCAAGAAACGTGATGAGCTTAAGCGTTATGTGTTGATGGCATCGGATGTTGATATTCAAGGTGGTAAAGACTTCCGCGCGATATTTGAAAAATCAGTAACGCCTTTGCTTATCGATATCGAATCTGGTGCCATCGAGCCAAAAGAGCGCGTCGAAGTGATGGATTTTGATGAACGTATGGCGGCCATTAACCCAGAGAAGTCACGTAAGTTAGAGAGAAAGAAAGATAAAGCACGGATTAAAACCCGCGCCGATCAAGTGCGAGTTTTCCAAGTGTTTGACGAAAATGGCAAGTTGGCGAGTGTTGTCTTACCTATTTACGGTAAAGGCCTATGGTCAATTATCTATGGCTATGTCGCACTAAAACCAGACTTTAATACCATCGAGAATATCGTGTTTTATGAACATGGTGAGACTCCGGGTATTGGTGACTTCCTTAATGAGGCCGAGTGGACTGATAAATTCCGCGGTAAGCAGATTTTTGACGCTAAGGGTAAAGTGGTCCTGAAAGTGGTTAAAGGTGGCGCTAAAGAGGGTGATATTAATGGTGTCGATGCTGTGAGTGGTGCAACCATGACTGGACGTGGTGTGCAGCGTTCGATTCAATTCTGGTTTGGTACTGAAGGCTTTAAAACCTTCTTAGACAAGCTAAAAGCTTCGGAGGTTTAAGATGAGTAAAAATTTAGCCGCCACCCGGGAAATATTAACGACTCCTATTTTCAAGAACAACCCGGTTGCCATGCAGGTGCTTGGTGTCTGTTCTGCGCTAGCGGTCAGTAATTCGATGCAAACGGCATTGGTGATGACCTTAGCCGTGACCTTCGTGCTGGTTTTTTCAAACCTGATTATTTCGACGATACGCAACCTTATCCCCAACAGCGTGCGGATCATCGCGCAGATGACGATTATCGCCTCATTGGTGATCATCGTCGACATGGTGCTGCAGGATATCGCTTATGAGTTGTCTCGCCAGCTATCTGTGTTTGTGGGTTTGATTATTACCAACTGTATCATCATGGGCCGCGCGGAAGCCTTTGCCATGAAGAATAAGCCGCCAATGGCCGTGGTCGATGCGCTAGGTAATGCCATGGGCTATGGCGTGATCTTACTCGGCGTGGCTTTTGTCAGAGAACTGATAGGTAGTGGCACTCTGTTTGGCTATGAGATTTTGAAAACAGTGGAAAATGGAGGCTGGTACCTAACGAACGAGATGTTCAAGTTGCCACCGATTGCCTTCTTCCTGATCGGTTTGATGATCTGGGCTATCAATGTCATTCAGCGTAAGAGAGGGTAAGAGAAGGTTATGGAACACTATATAAATCTATTTGTTCAGGCGGCCCTTATCGACAATATGGCGCTGTCATTCTTCATGGGCATGTGTACCTTCCTAGCGGTTTCAAAGAAGGTATCCACCTCCTTCGGTCTCGGTATCGCGGTGATAGTCGTGATGATGCTTGCGGTACCATTAAATCAGCTTATTTATGCCAACGTACTGGCTCCGGGGGCGCTGGCTTGGGCCGGATACCCTGAGATTGATTTGAGTTACCTGCAGCTGATCACCTTTATCGGTGTTATCGCGGCGTTAGTGCAGATCCTCGAGATGTTCTTAGATAAATACATCCCGAGCCTCTATGACTCGCTGGGGATCTTCCTGCCACTGTTAACCGTTAACTGTGCGATTTTTGCCGGGGTTATTTTTATGGCCAACCGGGATTACACCTTAAGTGAGTCCGTGGTGTTTGCCGCGGGTTCAGGTTTTGGTTGGGCGATGGCGATTGTGATGTTGGCAGGCCTGCGTGAACGAATGAAGTTTCATGCCATACCCGAAGGGCTTCAAGGTGTAGGCATTACGTTTATCACCACAGGCCTGATGGCATTGGGCTTTATGGCATTCGCAGGTATCTCAATTTAATTCAGTGAGCTAATCGCGTACTTAGATTAACGAAATTGAATTAACGAAATTGAATTAACGAAATTGAATTAAGAGAAGGTAGATTCGATGGAAATGGCAATTGGTATCGGCATGTTTACCCTGGTGGTGAGTATGCTGGTGATGGTGATTCTATTCGCCAAGAGTAAACTGGTTTCAACCGGTGATGTCAGGATCGGCATCAATGATGACGATGACAAAAGCATCACAACGCCTGCGGGAGATAAGCTACTTGGTGCATTAGCCAATAAAAATATCTTTATCCCATCGGCTTGTGGTGGCGGTGGAACCTGCGGCCAGTGCCGCGTAACAGTAAAGTCTGGTGGCGGTGATATTTTGCCAACAGAGCGTGACCATATCACTAAAAAAGAGGCCAAAGAGGGCTGTCGTTTAGCTTGTCAGGTGGCGGTTAAAACCGATATGGAGCTTGAAGTCGAAGAGGAGATTTTCGGCGTTAAGAAG
Organism: Shewanella eurypsychrophilus; assembly: GCF_007004545.3. Taxonomy (NCBI): domain Bacteria; kingdom Pseudomonadati; phylum Pseudomonadota; class Gammaproteobacteria; order Alteromonadales; family Shewanellaceae; genus Shewanella; species Shewanella eurypsychrophilus. The sequence continues at coordinate 1,592,853 of NZ_CP045503.2, forward strand.
TGGCAATGTGAAGTTATCTCAAACGATAACAAGGCCACCTTCATTAAAGAGCTATTGCTCAAAATACCCGAAGGCGAAGACGTTAAATTTAAGGCCGGTGGTTACATTCAAGTTGAAGCGCCGGCTCATCAGGTCAACTACAGCGATTTCGATATTCCAGAAGAATATCGTGGTGACTGGGACAAGTATGACCTGTTTAAGCTGGTGTCTAAAGTCGATGAAGATGTGTTGCGTGCTTACTCTATGGCTAACTACCCGGACGAGAAAGGCCGCATCATGCTGAATGTACGTATTGCCACGCCACCATCTGAAGGTGTTGCGCCGGGTAAAATGTCATCGTATATCTTTAATCTTAAAGCCGGTGATATGGTGACCATTTCGGGTCCATTCGGTGAGTTCTTTGTTAAAGAGACCGATGCTGAAATGATATTTATCGGTGGTGGTGCAGGTATGGCACCGATGCGCTCTCATATCTTTAACCAGCTTAAAGGCGAGCACACTAAGCGTAAGATGAGTTTTTGGTACGGTGCGCGTTCGACCCGCGAAGTCTTCTATCAGGATGAGTTCGATAAGCTGGCAGAAGAGAATGATAACTTCGTCTGGCATGTAGCACTGTCTGATCCATTGCCTGAAGATAACTGGGAGGGTTACACCGGCTTTATTCATAACGTGATTTATGAGAACTATCTTAAAAATCACAAGGCGCCGGAAGATTGTGAGTTCTACATGTGTGGCCCTCCAATCATGAACACCTCGGTGATCAACATGCTAGAAAGCCTAGGCGTCGAAGAGGAAAACATCCTGCTAGATGACTTCGGTGACTAGTTTTTGTGACTCGTTTTGGGTGAGTAATAGTGGTGAAGAGTATTCATGATTAGGCTCCACAAATAGTGTGGCCCTACTGCAACCCATGAACACCTCGGTGATCAACATGTTGGAAAGCCTAGGCGTCGAAGAGGAAAACATCCTGCTAGATGACTTTGGTGACTAATAGCTAGTGTTATTAGTAGAAATTGAAATGCAGCCTTTTGGCTGCATTTTTGTTTTGAGTTTCAAATAAAGTGAGTTATGCCTAAAATATCCACTAGTGAATAAAAAGGAGTAAATTAAGGGGTGAAATTTAGGCTCAAAGGCGTACACTATCGCCTTTAATATATAGATGAAAGGAGTTATTAAATAACGTGATAATTACGCCGCCTTAGCCCCAGCCCCTCTCTTAGCTTTATTGCTATCAAGCAACACACTCACACTCGCGCTCTATCTTTACTGCACTTTGCAGTGATTACTTGCGCCCAAAATTTATAGCTAAATTTTTCAGAACTCTGGAACGCTTTTGGCTGCCTGATAGAAAGTCAGACAGTCTAATAAAGTCCGGCTATCTGATGAAAAGTAGAGGTTTAATGTTTACACAATTTAAAATCGATTGGATGTCCAATATTCGCGGCGACCTGCTGTCTGGCATCGTCGTTGCTCTTGCGCTCATTCCCGAGGCGATCGCTTTCTCTTTGATTGCTGGCGTCGACCCTAAGGTCGGTCTGTATGCCTCATTTTGTATCTGCGTCATTGTTGCCTTTAGTGGTGGCAGGGCTGGCATGATCTCCGGTGCTACTGGGGCGATGGCCTTGTTGATGGTGACTCTGGTCAGAGAGCATGGCTTGGAGTATCTATTGGCCGCTTCACTACTTACTGGTGTTATCCAGATAGTGATAGGTTATCTAAAACTGGCTGACTTGATGCGCTTAGTGTCCCGCTCAGTGATCACTGGCTTTGTGAATGCACTGGCAATACTAATATTGCTCGCTCAGCTTCCAGAGCTGACCCAAGTTAGCTGGCATGTCTATGCCATGACCGCTCTGGGACTCGCTATTATCTATCTGTTCCCGATGATCCCTAAAGTTGGCAAGCTGATCCCATCCCCCCTAGTGTGCATCGTGCTGCTGACCGTGATTGTTATCTATAGTGAAATGGATATTCGTACTGTGGGTGATATGGGCAATTTGCCAGATTCATTGCCTGTGTTCCTTTGGCCCGATGTGCCTTTGACGCTTGAGACCTTGTGGATAATCTTACCTTACGCTTTAGCATTAGCTGTAGTTGGATTACTCGAGTCTATGATGACGGCGAGTATTGTCGATGACTTGACCGATACCTATAGCGATAAGAGCCGTGAGTGTAAGGGCCAAGGTATTGCCAATATTGGTGCGTCCTTGATGGGCGGAATGGCGGGTTGTGCCATGATTGGTCAATCTGTTATCAATATCAAGTCTGGCGGACTGGGCAGGCTATCTAGCCTAGCGGCGGGCATCTTCTTGTTGATCATGGTGCTGTTTTTAGACTCGTGGCTAAAATTGATCCCCATGGCAGCGCTGGTAGCTGTGATGATTATGGTGGCAGTTAGCACTTTCTCATGGCAATCCATTGCGGACCTTAAGCATCATCCTCTACCGACTAATATCGTTATGCTTTCAACTATGTTTGTGGTTGTAATAACTCATAACTTAGCGATTGGGGTATTAGTCGGTGTGGTTTTAGCGTCGCTATTTTATGCTAATAAGAGTCGTAATATTCTAGCCGTCAGAGATGAGGTGATTGTGGAGGGAGAGCATGTCACACATAGGGTTCATGGGCAGATATTTTTTGCCTCGGCAGATCATTTTATCGGTTTATTTGAATTTAAGAAGGTGACAGATGCGATCACTCTTGACCTGTCCGACGCCTACTTTTGGGATATTACCGCGGTTGCGGCACTGGATAAGGTGATATTCAAATTTAGAAAACTGGGCGTGATAGTTAAGGTGATAGGGATGAATGATCCTAGTGAAAAACTGATCCGAAAGTTCGCGATATACGATAACCCTGAACGACAAAAGCAACTCTCTGTGAGCCACTAATTAACTCTTGCTCTGTGTTGTATTGCAGATGAGTTATCGAGCCTAACCTAAGGCTATTACAGTGCAGCCGCAAGGCTGCACATCTATGTATAACCTTTGTTAAAGCAAGCTCAGTGGGTCAGTAACGCTTCGATGCCTGTAATACCGAAATATTGTACCGAATGTTTTATCACCACCTTCTTGGCTATTAGCTCACCGTCTTTGAATATCTTGACGACTTTCTTGCCGCCTTTGTCATCGGCGTTATATTCAAAATCATCATTTAATCTAAGTTCATCGAACTGGCTTTTCATTATCAAATGCATAATTACTCCAGTGTGAGATTAGTTGTCGATTGTTGTCATTGGCCAAGAAAGTAAGTACAGCAAGTTGTTCTTGAGAGGCTGTAGCAAAATGGCTTACTGCCTACTCACATTAATAGCATATTATTTAAATGGATTGAGTGTTATCGGTGCGAAAAACACTTTTAAGTTCCAGTCGTTGAGCGAGTAAAGTCACTCATTTAAGCCCTGACTAATTCGAGGCGTATCACAGAAATTTGACTAATTGTTATCTTTGTATGCATATTGATTGTCAAGAAGAGTGAATGGGCTTAAAATGAGCTCAAATCTAAAGATGCAAATTATATACACGTTTAGTTCGGAGTGACCTTAATGCTTAATATTGATGACCCAGCAGAGACTGAAAAAACACCAGCTATATGGCGATTGGCTTTCAGGCCCTTCTTTTTAGGGGGCGCTATATTGGCGGCTCTGTATATCCCCCTCTGGCTAGTGACTTGGTTTATGCCTCAGTATAGCCTGTTCCAGAGTGAGTTTTGGAGTAAGGTTGTGCCGCTTTGGTGGCATCCTCATGAGATGTTATTTGGCTTCGCCATGGCAATTGTCGCTGGTTTCTTACTCACAGCAGTCAAGAACTGGACCAATCAAGACGGCATGTCAGGGAAAAGTCTAGCGTTCACCTTCTTCTGTTGGCTTACGGCTCGAGTGTTACTGCTACTGCCTTTCGATATCCCATTATTACTACCGGCACTATTCGACTCGCTCTTCTTAGGGTTAACCGCACTAAAGCTGTGGACTAGCATCTATAAAGTGAAACAGTGGAATAATATCGGCTTTCCAATCATGATAGCGTTAGCTATGTGTATCAATTTACTGAGTTATTATGCCCTGAGCGAACGTGATTTTATACTTTCAAATCACATTTGGCAGGCGATGATCTGGTGGATGGCATTGCTGATCACTATTGTCGGTGGTCGGGTTATTCCTTTCTTTACCGCGATACGCATTAAACAAGATAAGCCTGCGCCCATTATCTGGCTAGAGCGTGCCTTGGTCGCGGTGATGTTACTGCTGGTGATCCAAGCGATAACTCAGTTTGTTCCATCGACTGTTGAGCAAGGGCTATTGGTGGTTGCCGGTGTATTGCATCTTGTCAGGTGGGGTCGTTGGAATCCGCATAAGACTCTAAAAGAGCCCATGCTTTGGTCGTTACACATTGGCTACCTGTTATTGCCTGTCACCTTGCTGGCATTAGCCTGGAATATTGATAATCTGATGGCTTATCGTAATTTGTTGCATATGTTCGCCATTGGCACCATGGGTGGCATATGTCTCTCTATGATCTCCCGAGTATCTTTGGGTCATACAGGGCGTAACATCTATGCAGGGCCTAAGATGTCATTAGCCTTTGCGAGCATTGCTTTAGCTGCGATAACCAGAGCCTTAATGCCGATAGTTATGCCTGAGTATTATCAGACCTGGCTGTGGCTCTCCGGCGGTCTTTGGTTTATCGCTTTTGGCATGTTTGTATTGCATTACATACCCGTCCTGTCTCGTCCTCGTGTTGATGGAAGACCGGGTTAACTCGCTCTTTTAAAAAGATTTATTTATTTCTACCTATTTAGGTATAAATTGTAGCGCGGGTTAACATTTTTAACCGGCGCTCGAATCTTCTTTTCTTCCTTTCATCTAAACTAGTGTTAGTAATAAAACTTTAGGTATTTCAATCTTATGATAAGACGGCTTTCTCGTACTTCATTAAGCGTGACCCTCTTGATGAGCGTTATGTTCTCAGGTCAATCTTTGGCTGGTACTGAAATCGATTCGGTGCAGTCAGCAGATAAGGCTCAGTTTCCGGCTCAGTACGACAGTTGGGCAGCCACTGAGGAACAAGTTGAGCGCGAAGATATGCTCGCCAATTATCCGGCCAATATTATTTTATGGGCAGGGTCTTCATTTGCTAAGGAATACCACAGCCCAAGAGGTCATCAGTTTGCGGTAGCCGATGTGACTCATACTTTGAGAACCGGTGTGACGCCTGAAGCGGGAACCAAAGGGTTATCGGCCAGTTGCTGGACCTGTAAAACCCCAGATGCACCGCGTTTAATGAATGAGCTTAGCGTGCAGGGCTTTTCAGGGAAAAACTTCACCGATCTCGGTAGTGAGATTAAGAGCGTGGTTTATTGCACCGATTGTCATGTTAAAGGCTCTGAAAAGTTAGCCCTGCCAAGACCTCATGCACAAGATGCCATGACTAAGATCCATCTGCCGTTCGATAAACAAGATACCAATATGCAAGGCGCTCAGGTCTGTGGCCAGTGTCATGTGAGCTATTATTTTCAACCTGAAAGCAGTAACAAGGTCAACATCCCTTGGATATTTGGCAACGATGCCGACAAGATTGAAAAATATTATGACACTCGACGCTTCTATGAGTGGATCCATCCTATCTCAAAGACGCCAATTTTAAAGGCTCGTCACCCTGAATTTGAGCATTGGAGCCGCAGTAAGCATGCTAAACAAGGGGTCACTTGTATCACTTGTCATATGCCGACTACCACAGATGAAACGGGCAAAGAGTATACCGACCACAAGGTGGGTAATGCCCTTGAGCAGTTCGATAAAGCCTGTAGCAGTTGTCATCGTAGCAAAAGCAAGATTGAAAATGCATTAGAGAGAGATAAAAAGGCAATCAATAAGGCTGCCAGACATGTAGAAAATCTCTTAGTAAAGGCGCATTACGAAGCTAAAGCTGCTTGGGTTGCTGGTGCGAGTTGGCCAATCATGAATGAAGCTATTATGGCTATACGCCATGCTCAGTGGCGTTGGGATTTCGCCATGGCATCACATGGCTTGTATGCTCACAACCCCCAAGAAGGTAAAGCATTGCTGGCTAAAGCGACGGAGCAGGCGGAACTTGCCCGATCTGAGCTTGCTGAGATCCTCAGCAAGTTAGAGGTTAAGGACGTCTACTATCCGGATATCAGCACTAAAGAGAAGGCCCATCAAGCTATTGGGATCTCTGTCGAAGCGTTAACCAAAGAGAAGCAAGCCTTCCTTAAAGAGGAAGTAGAGAAAAACTGGTCACCGATCACGAAGAGAGGTTACGAGTAGGTTATAGCCTAGGCTACAGGGCCGTTCATTAGTAATGAACGGCTTTTTTATGTATAAATAACAGGCTTAACAAAGTTAGAACAAGCTGCGCCTTCCTACAAAAATTAATAAAAAATCAATAGATATCATCAATACTCCGTCAATACGACAGTTTCTCTGCTTCAGTTTGATTACCCTGACCTCCTCTTATCTCTCTTAACACCCGATCCCCTCATTAAGCGCTGCTTGTGACAGCTGGTATTGGTTCAAAGGTATTCAAAGATGATGAACTCACTCTCTAAGACTCGACTGTATCTAGCCACAGATAGTCTGGATTGGATGATAAACCGCAGTATTAAACAATCTCTGTCACTGCAAGATGCTGTGCCAATATCTGCAGGGACTGGTTGCGTGCCAAGCAAGCCCATAGAAACCTTATATATTCATATTCCCTTCTGCCACACCTTGTGCCGGTTCTGCTCATTTCATAAGGTTAAGTTTCAAGAAACCTTGGCTAGAGAGTATTTTCAGGCGTTGAGGCTGGAGATACGTGAGATCATAGCCAGAGGTTATCGATTTAATCGTGTGTATATCGGCGGTGGAACCACTACGATCCTCGAAGATGAGCTGATTAAGACCATAGAGCTTATCAAGAGCCTGACGACAATCCGCGAAGTCTCTTGTGAAAGTGACCCCATCTATTTCAGTGAGGGAAATCCAGAGTTACTGAAAGGCTTAGTGGATCGTATGTCTATCGGAGTACAAAGCTTCGATGATGCCATACTCAAAAGCACGGGTAGATTTGAGAAATTTGGTTCAGGTAAGCAGCAGGCGGATTATGTCAGTCGTGCCATCGAGCTGTTCCCAACCGTCAATGTCGACATGATGTACGGCTTTAAGGTGCAGACTGCAGAGTCTGTTCACGAAGATCTACTACAGACCATGGCGCTTAACCCCGATCAAATAACCACCTACCCTTTGACTATTGGTATCGGTAAGAACCGTAAAAAGGCCGGATGTTTGGCAGGAGATCCCCATGAGTTATGGCCTCAATTTCTAGCCGTTAAGCAGGCATTGACTGAACGCTATGTGATGGAATTTCCCTGGACTTTCAGTCGTAACTTTGGTCAACCAGTACAAAATAAGTATGTACTCGACGGCGAAGATTGTCTCGGTGTTGGCTCTGGTGCCTTTGGTCGATTTGGTGAGCAGTTTCGCATTTCAAGCTTCGACATTGCTGATTACATTAGACTTATCGACCGCGTAAAAACCGCGACTTGTTATACTAAGTCCCTAGAGAGTAAGTCATTAATTCAGCATCATTTAATGATTATGATGGGGCACGGACATTTGGATAATCAGGTGTTTAAGGCACATACAGGACATTCTCTGTGGCGGGCCTTGCCGCTGGAGATGAGTTTTCTGCTAGCATCCGGGGCGATTGTAAAACGGGGAGATAACTACCAGACTACAGAGCAAGGACAATTTATAGCCCTGAAGATGTTTGTCGGCTTCCTGAGTGGCATGGATTATCTCAGAGAACAGGCGAGAGAATTACCACTGACGAGTATTTAGTCATTAGTTACTGTGATGATTAAAAGCTGGGGTGGAGAATACAGGGTTAGCGATTTTAAGTGAGGCCCTTGACGTTGAGATGACAGCGGCTCGATATGATGCCGCTGTGTGCTTTAGTATTAAGGTTAAAATGCTATCGGGGCTAATAACATTAAAGCCCTGCTGAGTTGTGGTGGTACTAGGCGGCCTCCAAACTGTCGATGAAGTCTTGCAGACTCATCTTGGCATTAGATTTCTTCTGCCTGACTGTGACCTTACCTTGTTCTATCTCTTCATCGCCTATGATGAGGCAATAGAGGCCTTTTTGTTTGAAATGTTGCCTTAATTTATAACCCACTGAGTCTTGGCTCTTATCTATGTAGACTTGATAGCCTAAGTTTTTAAGCCTGTCATAGACAATATCTGCTTGAGCAATATGGCTATCGGAGATAGGCAATACCGAAATGGCATTAGGGTTTAACCACAGAGGCAGCTTGCCCTGATAATGCTCGAGTAAGATGGCAATAAATCGCTCCAATGAGCCAAGCACGGCCCTGTGGAGTATGACCGGATACTCAGCTTGTCCTTCTTCGTTAATAAAAGTCGCATCCATCCTTTGGGCCAGTACAAAATCTAATTGGAAAGTGCCACATTGCCATTTTCGTCCCAGAGAGTCTTTTAGGGCGAATTCGACCTTAGGGGCGTAGAAGGCACCTTCATTGGGCTGGAGTTCGAAGGGGATATTGAGCTGCTTGAGGCCATCTTGCAGGTATTGTTCGGCGCGGTCCCAGGCATCTTCGCTGCCAGCCTTATTGCTAGCGCGCAGTGAGATGCTGACTTCTATGCTATCAGCATCGAAACCGAATTTGCCATAGACTCGGTAAAGCATCTCGACAAAGGAGATCAGCTCAGATTGGATCTGCTGTTCACGGCAAAATACATGGCCGTCATCTTGATTAAAACTCCTCAGTCTTAACAGACCATTTAGCGCCCCGGATGCCTCATTGCGATGACACAGACCAAATTCAGAAAGCCTTAGGGGCAGCTGTCGATAAGACTGACACAGCTGATTGAACATCTCGATGTGAAAGGGGCAATTCATTGGCTTGAGTGCCTGCTCTTGCCCGTCACTTTGCAGCAGGAACATGTCGTCTTTGAACTTTTCCAGATGGCCGGACTTAGCCCATAACTGGCTGTTGGCCATAATGGGGCTGCGGATCTCGCGGTAATGATATTGCTCTTGAATCTCTCTGAGGTAGGCCTCTACCTTACGATAGATTGCATAGCCCTTAGGATACCAAGACACCATGCCGGACGCATAGTCCGAGAGGCTAAATAGCTCAAGTTCACTGCCTATTTTTCTGTGTTCGTTTTTCATCTTGTTTATCTCCGTTGCTTCAGTGGAGACCAACATGAAATCAAAATAAGCGCGGTAAAACTAAAATGGCTAACATGAAATCATGTTAGCCATTTTTTGCGTAATAAATCGGTAATTACAATGCCAACACAACAACTCTAGGTTGATGTGGTGGTGGTTATCGCAACTGCAATTAATCGTTTCATTACCTTTCCTCGAGGGATTTATTCGTCCCTATTGTTATAGCAAAACTCGTATAAGAAAGACAAGGGTTAAATTGTCACTTTTGCTTTAGGCTCCATGTGAACACATTTACCTCTGATTTAACTAATTGAAAATATGTAGTTATTGCGTTTTTGGTTACAAGTGAATTTTTAGTTTAACGCGGGGAGTATCAATAGGAACCAGACTAACTTAGTGGCTAGTTGTACTGTTATTCATTGTTAGCTAGCAGATATAGGATAATGAGTGGTTGCTGTTAGTCCCAAACGATCTCAGGTTACATTTGGATACAGAGTCCTGTCTGCAAGTGGAATATAGTGCTTCCACAGTCACTCGACAGATGTAAACAGGACCATAAAATGAAAAAGTTATGCTTAATTATCTCAGTAACCTTGATGTCCAGCCACGCCATGGCTGAAAGTGATACCTATATTCGTAACGGTAACATCTACAGCCATCAGGGCCAATTTTTCGCAGGTGCCGGCGTTGCTACTGGCAGCGAGTTCTATAAAGATCAGGACCACAAGACTGGTGTCTACCTGAACGGAGGCTACCACGGTGAAGACTTCAACATAGATTTGACCGGTGTTAACTACCGTTTTTTCGGCGACAACGACAGTCTAGTCAATTTCAGCGCCTTTTTGGTTGCAAATCCTGGTTTCGACTCCGACGATGCCGATATTTTAACTGGTATGAAAGATCGCAAAGTAAGTGGTGATCTGGGGTTAAACGCCGATATCCATCTAGGAAAAGGCACTTTATCGACTAAGTTTCAACACGATGTCACCGGTGTTTATAAAGGTTATCAAGCTGATGTGACCTATTATCACCCAATGGATCTGGGTTTCGCCAATATCGTACCTTACGCTGGTGTGCATTACTTTAGCAAAGACTACGTAAACTATTACACAGGCGTATCTAGCTCGGAAGTTACCCCACAGCGCACGGCTTATCAGAGCAGTGGTAGCTTAGCCTACAGTGTGGGTTATGCCATGGTCATCCCAGTCACGAAGCACTTGGACATCACCCAAGCTACCGGATACTCGCATCTAGCATCCAACATGGCTGACTCTCCTTTAGTGGACAGCAGTAACCAATGGGTAACTACGCTAGGCGTGAGCTACAGTTTCTAAGGGCATAAAATATGAAATCATTTAAACACTTATATGTGTGTGCTGGTCTGGCGTTAATGCTGACTGCGTGTGCGACTCCCTATGACACCGAAAAGGACTTCTGGTCTTTCGGTAAAGGATTTGAAACCGTACAGATTGCACCGGACGGTTGGCAGATTAGCTTTGTGGGTAATACCAACACAGACAGGGCATTAGCGCGCAAGTACATCATGCGTAAATCGGCAGAGCTGAGCCAACAGGCAGGCTATCCTTACTTTACGTTCACTCGTGAGCAAACCGATCGCGACTCTGTGGGCCAATTTGGCGTGGCGGACACCAGCAGTAGTCTGTTGTGGGGCAGCTCAACCACGAACAAGGAGACCTCGGTAGTGGTCGAAGTGACTGGGCTGAGTAGAAAACCTGACAATGCCGTTTCACGGGTATACGACACTAATTACATCCTTAGTCATGTGAGTGTCGAAGACTAACTTACTGCACCAACCAGCGCCTGCCACTGTTGACAGGCGCGCTCTTTCTCTGGCTAGTTTTAAGTAGGTTTGCTTCTTACGAGAACGACTCAAACCTTAGTGACATGCGGGCTCCACCTAATTCTGGGGCTCGAGCAATACACAATTTTGACCCCATCCAAGAGCCGATACGATCGACAATGGCCAGGCCCATGCCATGACCGGCATTGTCTCGGCTTTGCTGACCTCGGACAAAGGGTTTTATCACTTGGTCTGCTTCCTGAATATCGATGCCTTGGCCATCGTCGTCGATATGTACCCATAGTACGTCGTCTTCAATAGCCACAGTTAGCCTGATTTGTGAGCGGCCAAAACGTTGAGCATTGCTGAGGAGGTTATTCACCTGCATCGACAGGTACTTAGGATCGGTACTGACAGTCAGTGGTTTACCATAGGGCACGAAGTCGACGGGGTGTTCTGGAACGGCCTGGCCAGTCAGTTTTTCCTGCAACCAGGTATTGAGTTCAATGAACTGCCAGTCTGGCTGGATATTGGCCTGATCCAGACGGGCATAGCTGAGCAGAGTCATCACTAGCTCTTCCATGGTGTCAAGATTTCGGTTTAGCCGTTGGAAGTATTTAACCCGCAGCTGTTCATTTTGAGTTTCTTCCAGCGCTTCGATACCAAATCGAAGTCGGGCAATAGGGGTTTTCAGATCGTGGGATACCGCCCGGCTGAGCAGTTTGTTGTCATCCAGCAGCTGCTGAATACGATCTGCCATACGGTTAAATTCGGTTTCAATGGAGCCGATATAAGATGTTTTACTGACCGCGATTCGCTGCTGTAATTCACCCATACCAAATGCTTGAGTCGCCTTACTTAGGTTCACCAGCCGCCGGATAAGCGGGGACACCCATACCAGTAAAATTACCACGACGCCAACATAAAACAGCATGGTATACAGCCTATTCAGGCTCCAACTGGGATCTGCTGGTGTCATTAGATGGGTATTAATACTCAGTATTTGACCTGTGTTGGGCATTCGGTAATGCAGAGAGATCCCTTCGTCGGACTCGAGAAGCAGGGATGACTCGGTATCGAACTGTGCCTTCAGTGGAGCAGGTAAGCCAAACTCCGCTTCGGTTATCAAGGATAATTGCTCAGAATTATGCCGATTCCAGTTGTCAATGAAGGGATCACTGTGGGCAGTGTCATTATCTAGGCTCAGTGCCAGCGTGCTACCCATGAGTTTTAGTGCAGTAAGACGGTTGGCGACACTGGGGTTATTGGTATCAGGGCTCTGAAGGGCTGCAAATTCGCTGATTGACCAGCCTAGGCTAGCGATGGTCGTCAGCACAACTAACACCAGAGAAACAATCAACTTTCTCATGAAGCTGGCTCACTGTCATCGCGACAGAAAAGGTAGCCCTTACCACGAACTGTTTTGACTTTATAAGGCTGGTGCTGGGCTTCTTGCAATTTCTTACGCAGGCGTGAAATGCGGATATCTATTGAGCGGTCTAGACCGTCGTATTCGATTCCTCTTAGATGGGATACCAGTTCGATGCGACTGACTATGGTGCCCGCCTTCAATGCTAATTGCCATAACACATCGAACTCATTGGCGTTCAGGCCCACTGGCTGCTGGTCAATGGTGACCGATTTGGCGGTCGCGTTCAGGACTAGCGAGCCAAACACCAGTTGTTGTTTCACTTCCTCATCACTGGAACGGCGTAATAATGCCTTGATGCGCGCCAGCAACACCTTCGGACGGATTGGTTTAGTGAGGTAATCATCGGCTCCAACATCCAGCCCCTGAATCTCGTCTCCATCTTCGCTGCAGGCGGTCATAAACAGGATCGGCTTGGTATAAAACTCTCTGGCTTCCTTGCACACATCGAAGCCATTTTTAACCGGTATCATTACGTCCAGCAACACCAGATCAGGCTGCTCTTCGGCGATCATTTCCAGCGCATAGTCACCTTGGCTCGCCAGCGTGACTCCGTAACCGTGATCCAGCAAATAGTCACAGATCCACTCCGCGAGTGAGGCATCGTCTTCGACTACTAAAATCTGCTTTGTAACTGACATATTTAAAATAATCTCCAACCGGATCCACTCTGTTTAGGGGCCTTATAAACCCAGGTCACTACCACTTTGAGTTGTGCCAGCGGCTGTGTTTCATCTTTGTGGATGAGACTAAATGTGGTGGTCTTGTCTCCTTCAAAACTATACTGGTACTCTTGAATCGCTTTGCCATTCCAACATGTCAGCTTGCGTTGATCCTTGTTCAGAACCAGACAATATTGACCACTCTGTGGTGTCTGCCAACGGAACAGCACATCCTGATAGCAGGTCTGGCCCTTGTGCAAGGCGATGCATCGTTTGGGAGTGGCAGTAAAGGCAATTGAATTGTCCTGACTCCAGGCCGTCATGGGCCCCCCCAATAGTATCAATGCTAAATAGTTATTAAATTTGTTCATGCCGACCACCTAAAACACATAACTGATGGAAGCGTTAAAGAACGACACATAACCAGTCTGGTTAAAGGGGCTGTCAGTTACTTCATCGGGCAATATTTTGAAGCGATACATAGCACGGAATACGAAACTCTCACTCAAAGGGTATGCCACTCCCAATTCCATACCGTAATTAAAGGAGCTGCCTGGCTGATATTCGGGGAACAGATCAGTCGCTTCCTCATCGCTGACGCCAAAAAGGTAACTATTCAAAGTGGAGGATGAGTATTCTATGCTAGCCAAGGCGTGGAAGTTCCAATTACGAACCTGCCAGGATGTGCCCAATCTGGCGGTGCTTAAGATCCCCTGATCATCGTAGTAATCGCTGACCAACCGATATTGGAACACGTAACGTTCACCCCAATAGCGGGTGGCACGAAAACCCGCTCCTACGTAGAGGGATTCTTCTGACATCAGGTAGGCGTTGCGACCGGCTTCATTAAGCATACTGGGATCCACACCTTCAGACCGGCTCCAGGAGCTCTGCAGATTGGCAAGCAGTAAATCTAAGGACCAGTTCTGTGAGTTCCAAAAGTTAAATCCTAAATTAATGCCATCCTGAGATTGGTGGATCATCTCCACAAACAGGCCTTTGTACTGATACATACCGCTGATCAACAGCGAAGGTTGCACTGATTCGTGACTGGTTTGGCGGACATCAATCTTATTGACGCCATAAACACTGGCACCTAGTTCAAAGTAGCCGCCATCGGCGAGGCGATTTTCTACGCCACTGCCGACACTGCTGGCAATGTCCGATGCCGTTGCAATCCGAGGAAAGATCATCAAGGTCAACATTATGATCTGAATAATACCTAGGCTTATTTTTTTCACATTCTTGCTCATTTGCTTCTTCTATCTGCGGCTATGGAGTAACACATGTGTTTCCTGGGATCTTGATCGTTAACGCCTCAAACTTAGGCGAATATTTTGGTCTGTTTTCTACAAGCGATGAATAGGCGTGTATGTCGCTATAAATTTGCCCGGAGCATAAAAATTGTTTAGATACAATGATTAGCCTGGTATTGGTAACCCATGATGCTTGCTAATTATGTAAGGCACATTTATTTACAATGAAGCCGTGAATACTTACAAGATACTAGCATATTGGCGGTCTTGGTTACATCTGTGTCGCGAACATCCTATGCCAATCATTAACGCAATAGCAGAATCGGTAAAATGCGCTTTTTTGGGGGGGAGTTGCTTGCTTTAGTGCTGGATGACTTGAGGAAATTGGAGGTACTCTTAATTTATTCGTTTGAATCAGTCTGCTACTCATTACTCTGGGTAGATCACGTCCTTTACGCCTAATTGGTATGGAAAACCATTCAGAATTTGAACTCTCCTTGAGATCAGAACCTTGTTATTACTCCTGCTTACATACGCTTACTGAATATCAATCCCAGAATTGAGAAGCTAGCTATAGATCGAATCGGAACCCAAATATTGAAGCTCGCATTCAATATGCAAGAGCCGATTGGATTGGTATCGAAAATAGCCATTTTTAAAGAAAGGGATCTGTATGAATGTCACTGGAATAACTGCTCAGGGTGCCGCGATTGGCGCAGATCTATCAAATGTATCAGTCAAGGCGAGCGCGAGCCGTGTAGCAAGTGCAAGCAATAGCCAGGGAATAGAGGATAACATCACGACTGCAGCTGTTGCTTCTTCGGCGGCAAATAAGGACTCGGCGAGTGACGTCGTGTCGATATCTAAGGAGGGTCAAGCCGCATTGTCAAAGGAGCTGGGAAGTAAGTTGCACAGTCAAACAACTAAGGGCAAGAGCAGTACTGGTTCGGTTGCGTCGGGCAGTGCTAAGTCCTCGAGCGGGCAACATCTGGAACGTTTGCAGAAAAAATTGAAAGTGACCAAGGAGCTGTTGAAGGAGTCAGCTAGGGATAGAAGTGATTCAGGTAAAGAGAAGAACAAGGAGCTTAAGCTACAAGTTGCCCAATTAACTATTCAGATAGCCGACCTGGTTAAGAAAAGCAGTAAACTTGTGAAAAATGCATAGACCTGATCATGTCCTCACGGTGAACTTATTATCAGTGACGTATTTTTGTGACTAAGGTCACACCGCTTAGCCGTGAAGTGATGATTTTACATTCTTTATATAAGGTTAACTATTTCTCGGCCGATAAATCTTGATACAGGTGTTTGGTAATTGTTTATTGATGCAGTTTGAGTCAACAAGAAGGTATTTTCATGAATGTAGTCGGAATTAATGGATTTAACCCCGCTTCTAATGGAGACTTTAGTCGTTTGGAAGTAAAAACAACGACAAGTAATCCTCCTCTATCTGATACTTCAGTTGTCACAAAAACGAACTCTGCAGAGGATGGAACTAAGGTGTCTATCTCTAAAGAGGGGAGGGATGCACTGGCATCGAATAGTGGCAGTACGCTGCATGCTCAATCATCTCAAGCTAAGGCTCAAGCGGAAGCCGTAGCCGCAGAAGAGTCTGGATCGCCTGCTAAAAAGATTGATGAGTTGATAAAAGCGTTGAAAGAAAAGATTGAAGAGCTTAAAGCGCAACTAAAACTATTAGAAAGTGATAAGACTGAGGCTGGTGAGAAAAAGCGCAAAGATCTTCAATCACAAATAGCTGTGATATCTGCTCAAATGATGGATCTTATCAATCAAAAAATGGAGCAGGAGAGAAAGGATAAACTAATGAATGGTTAAAGTTTTTCCTTAAGTATTAGTCTTCTAAAAGTTGCTCTAGTTTTGATTGCTTCTTTGCTTCTTTGCTTCTTTGCTATTGAGCACGAGCACGAGCACGAGCACGAGCACTTCACTTCTATGTATCTGTATCTCGATGTGAATTAAGCAAGCAACAAAAACTAGCTCCCCCTGCCGGGTTGCTGCTTACAGTCAACGTTCCGGACAGACGTTTAGTTGCAGATTTGGCGATGGCAAGTCCGAGTCCTAAACCGCCGCTTTGCTGATTACGGCTCTTGTCTAAGCGGGAGAAGGGGATAAAGATGGTGTCGACATCTTCCTTCGCTATGCCCGGGCCATCATCATCCACTGTAATGATTAGCTTCGCATTAGCACCTAAATCTGGCTTGGTCTCAACTGAGATGATGACAGTTGATTTGGCGTATCTGATGGCATTCTTAACTAAGTTATCAAACACTAATCTCAGATAAGCAGGATCGCACTCCAGCTCTTGTTGATGACAATAGAGAATAACTTGCTTGGTCTGTTCTTGATTCAACTGGGTGATGCGATCATCAAAATATGCTTCAAGATTAATGACTTGCTTACCTTCTAACTTGCCCTCTAACTTGTCTTCACTGCGTGCGGCATTGAGTTTAGAAAAAGTCAGCACCTGCTTAGTGAGTTCATCAATATCATCTATATAGGTATCGATATTATCGAGCAAGGCGACTTGTTGTGGCTCAGTACTGCTCTTGCGTAACAGGCCTGTTGCCAGTTGTATACGGCTTAAAGGCGTGCGCATCTCATGGGGGACGGCCTGGGCGAATATCTGGTTCTCTTTCACAGTTTCGGTAATTGATTCAGCCATCTGATTAAAGCTGGTAGCCAAAGAGCTTACTGGCTCAGATAGTTTGGCTGAGGCGCGTACCATTAACTCGCCGCGGCCAAATCGCTCGTTAGTGTCGATAAGCTGGTTTATCTGTTTCTGTAACTGGCGGATCGGAAAGTAAAGAGGGGCACTTATGGCTAATATGGCTACAAACAGGAGTATAACAGGGAGTATGTCTTCCGGATGTTGCTGCCATAAATTGGCTAAGTTTTCAATATTCACTTCATCATTAGTCACGTCATCATTGCTCGCTTCATCTTCGTTGATAACCTCAAGCATGTCGATGTAGTGATATTGATCGCTAATGAGTATTGCACCAGTAGTATTAGGCAGTGGGTAAGCCGCGAGTAAAACTCCATTTTCATCTTCATAGATCATGCTGTTATCTATGGTATATAAATACTCACAGGTTTCACACTCTGGAGAGTTATTCCAGACTGCTTGCCACTGAATATTGAAAGCGAGTAGGTTTTTGGGTAGAGATTGAATATAGGCTTCAGGCTCTACACCATTGATCGCCAAGGAACTGGAAACTTCACGAAAGATATAACTCGTATCAGCGTTGAAGCTCGTCATGTCACTCTTAGTGATTGACTCATCGCTGAAATATAGTGTCATTACAATACTGATCACTATCGCAATGATAATGCCTAGATAGAGGCGGGCGAACAATGGGGGGATAAACTTAGCCATTGACTAGCATATATCCTTTGTTACGTACGGTTAAGATAAGTTGATAAGGTGAGCTGATATCGCCAAGTTTCCTTCTTAAACCTGAAATCCGCATATCTACAGATCTATCACTCGCATCATAATCTATGCCGCGCAAGGAGCGGCAGCAGTCGTCTCTGGAGACAATAATACCTGGGTTTGAGGCCAATAGAAGTAAGATGTCATACTCAGCTTCGGTGAGCACAGGTTTTATCGCGCCGAGGCTGACTTCTCTGGTGGCGGTTTCTAGTCTTAGCTGGCCTATAGCTATCACTTGCGTATTCGGCGGTTTGTTGCCAGCACGTCTGAGGAGAGCGTCGATGCGTGCTACCATCACATGGGGGCGTATAGGTTTTGTTAGATAATCATCGGCGCCAAGTTTTAACAGACTGACTTCGCTCATATCATCTGCGCAGGCGGTTTGTACCAGTATCGGACCAAAATAGAAAATGCGAGATTGTTTGCAAATCTCGATACCGTCTAGGCCTGGTAACATAAGGTCCAGTATGACCAGATCAGGCTTATAGCGTTTAATGGTATCGACTGCGAGTAGGCCATCATTGACAACCTTAGTTTCATAATCTTCCGACTCCAGATACATGGCGGTCAATCGTGAGATCTCTAAATCATCTTCAATAATGAGTATACGCGCTTTTACCACTGGAACTCCTAATCGTTAGTTTGTATCTTGATGTGCTTATTCTGGAGAGCTTATTTTTACAGACTCTTATCGTTAATGATAGCGCGCTTACACCTGCTTACATTGGTCAAGCCTGAGCTTACAGCGGCTTACTTTTTATTCTTCCTACCCATGATAATTTTGTTGATACAGATGATTTCGGGAAAATATTATGAATAAAGTATTATTGGCAAGCCTGCTAGTAACAAGTTTAGTAACTGTAGCGGCGTGCAACTCAGATTCTTCAAGTACTAAACCAGTACCTGAGACGACAGGATCTGGTACTGGTTCGACAGGCAGTGGTTCAGGGTCTGAAAATTCAGGAAGTGACCTTTCTGCTGACACCTTAGCCTTGGACATTAACAATGTGCCTGAGTCTTTGTCGGCGACATACAGCCCAGCACTTAAATTCAATCGTTATACTCAAGTTCAGGCGCCTAATGGTAAGCCGATACACCTTATCGCTCAGGATAAATTGTCCGATAATCAAATAGTCCGAGCGCGTTCTATCTTGACTCACTATCTTACCAATTATCCTGATTCAGAATATGGCAGCGATAAGTCGACGGTGGCGAATAAAATGGCGGACAATGGCGCGATATTATTACTATTAAACGGACAAGATGACGGCACTAATCCGGCGACAAATCTAGGTGGTCAGCCGCTGTATCAGAATGAAATACAGGTAGAGGGAGGCAGCTGGTATATCAATCAAACTTATGATAGTCATCGTGATGCCAGCTTCGAGGAGATACTGCATTTGGTCCATGATTATGGCATTGGCGTCGACCAAAACCCTGAATTTATTGGTGCATTAGCCGATTATCAGGCTGAAATTCGCAGCGCTCAGATTGTCGCGCTTAATGACAAGCTATGGGGAATAGGATCGCCTGATTGGATTGCTGAGCTTACACCGGAGAACAGTTTAACTCAGGAGTATTTAGCATCTGTCATCGATGCATATTACGGTCTTTGGGGAGCTTGGTCTGGCAGTGAAACCCATAGTATGTGGGGAGGTTATGTGGCGAAAACCAGAGCAGAAATCACCAATGAAGATCCCCAAGGTTCGAAGCTGATGGATAACAAGTTCTTCCATCCATATCTGACCTATAATGCCCGTATCGATGCTAGCTTTGAGGGAGACTTTAGCCTTAAGTTTAATTCGAGTTTAGGTTATACCCATCATGCCCAGTATCTTAAAGATGTCACCTTAACCGGTGATAACAACAGCAATGTCATCGTTAATGGCTTTGATAACTTCATCACGGGAAATACGGCAAACAATATCGTGTTCTTTAGCGGAGGCTCATCGGAATATACCATAGAGAAGCAAGCAGATGGGTCGACGCTTATCTCTGATATGGTCGATAACAGAGATGGGGTAAACCGTGTCGTTGCCATAGAGGAGGCCAGTTTTAGTGATACTAAAATCTGCATAAAAACGGAGAAAAACTGCGTTTGAATGGTCATGTCATGGTTAAGTTGATATAGCTAAAAGGTTATATCAACACTGATGAATTTTATTATCTTATTATGTAATGCTTTCTTAGAATCGAACTGATACTGTTATCGACACTTATCTGTAGTGTTGTTTATAACCCACTGATCCGAGAGGAAGTATGGCTTATTCTACCGAAGTAATTTGTGGATATACTCGCGTAATAAAACTAACTAAATGTTTGTCAGTGCCTACCTTATGTAAAGCATCAAGCCTGTCAGCGGCTTTTGCTGTCATGCTCTCCTTTGGCGTTCAGGCATCGGGTGACCATGAAGAGAATGTTAAAGACAAATGGGTTAAGCATGTCAGTGAGCTGGTAGGTAACAAGAAGCCTACCGATCCAGCTAAAGGCAGCTATGGCATGGATCTTAAAACGGGAATCTTTACTCACCCTAGCGCTACTGCACATACCTATGAAGGCAAGCCTTTCGATGGCTTGTTAGATTATTGGGACAAAGAGCAATACAGCAAGAATATGAAGGTAGAGGCTTACTATCCCATCACGGTTGAGCCTTTTCACACATGGCAAAACATGGTTGATTTTGACGGCCGTCGCTACCTATATCAATATGTGCGTCGTGAGCTGAAAATTTTTGACATTACCAACCCCAAAAAAATAGAGCTGTTGTTCACTCGAGGTCAGAACTGGGGCGCCAATGGCCCTGAAGGCATCGAGCACAATCCTTATCCTGAGGGAGACATGTTTGGCGCGGCTTCTATTCAGTATAATGAAAAGCTTGGCAAGTATGTGATGGTACAAGCCTTTGAGATCCGCAGGTTTGGCTTGCTTCACGACAAGATGACAGAGCCTGATAAAGTTGCAGCGATTCGTAAAGCAAATCATCTTAAAGGCTTTAAAGTCTATGAGATGAATGGCCCGCTACCCAAAGATTGGAAACTGCTCGCCGAGCGCACCACAGATATCGGACACCCTGATGCAAAAATTGGTGAGCAACAAGGCTCTGGTGTACGTGATATCCCAGCCTATTTTGGCGGTGATACCATGTTTGTTGCTGCTGCGCCTGATGCGAGTTACGCGCTCACTGAATATGGTAATGATCTCTATTCTGCCGGGTATCAATCATGGGACATGTCCGATCCTGCTAATCCTACGTTTTTAAACCAGCTTACTGTTCCTGGCCAGATAGCCTTTAACAAGGAACATGAAGCCGTTTATAAGGCTAATCCAAGAGCGGGTAATCGTACCTCATGGATGGGAGCTCGCATGTCACTGTTTATTCCGACACCCGTCGAGAAGGGTGGCAAGTATGGCTACGCGGCGATGGGCGGTTTAGGCTTCTATGTGGTAGATATCTCAGATCCTGCCGATATGAAAGTTGTCAGCCATATGAATTTTGCCCCTAGTGTTGCTGGCACCGAAGGAGACTTTATCGATGTGTCGCAAGTAGAGAAAACAGGCATTGTTTACTTTAGCGGTTATCCACTCAATGAAGATTGTTTCGAGCCCTATAAAGATGTTCATATGATTGATGTGAGCAATCCCCAAAAACCATTTGAAGTGGGTGTACTGCCAAGACCAACACCACCGGCGACGGCTAAATTTACCGATTTTTGCCAGCGTCGTGGCAGCTTCGGGCCTAAGCGTACGGGTTATTACACCCAGCCAGGCAGCCCAAAAGAGGGGATCTTACCGTTTAATTTCTATAACGCAGGACTTCAGGTGTTTGATGTCAGCGATACTAAGAACCCTAAGATAACGGCTTACTTTGTACCACCATTTAACGATGAACGAGTCCCTGATTTCGCCCGAGGCAATTTATCTCATGGTGTGTATGTCGAGTATGACCGTAACCTATTTTGGTTATTCACTAACCATGGCATCTACGTCTTGTCTAGCCCGGTTTTAGGCAAGCCAAGCTTCGAAGCGCCAACAACTCCTTGGCCGCTTCGTCCAGAGCAAGCAATGGCCAGTGATAAGGTTAAGAGCACAAAACGCTAAATCCAGTGTCTATATCCTTTCAAGCCTAGGGCAATTAGTTTTTGCTCTAGGCTTATGAGTGACTCGTAAACGATTAACTCTTCACTTTCAGTGATGCCCTTTATTAACCCTCCCTTTTGCGTTGAACAGCCTGCTATTACTTTTTGATAGCAGGTTTTTTTCGTGATGCTTCTTTGTTTTTATAGCGATTTCTATAAGTACCTTTCATCTAGCTATAAGCCGAGTATTGCTGAGGTTGGCAACAAAGTTTGACATGTTTAGGCTGGTTCCAGATATGTTAAAAGTGTTATACCTATTGACCTTAATATTATTTTTAAGTTAAATCAGTTCTGATTAGTATCTATTCAAAGCATGAACATAATTATAATAAAACTGAATCAATAAAGTACTGGTGCAAAGACACAAAGCTAACCACCAGGCTTTAGGATGGAGAGAGCCGTGACTTACCTTAGCCGTGAAGATTGCGAACGTTTAGATAGAGAAGATCCACTGGCTCATTTTCGTAATGAGTTCACCCTGCCTGATGGCGTGGTGTATATGACTGGAAACTCCTTAGGAGCCATGCCAACCAAGGCATTAGCACGTGCTCAAGATGTGATTAGTCGCCAGTGGGGCGTCGATCTTATCAAGAGCTGGAATGTGAATGATTGGTTCACGTTAACCACCCACATTGGCGATCAAATTGCCACGACGATTGGCGCCGATGCTGGCGAAGTTGTGATGACTGATTCGACCGGGATTAACCTCTATAAGGTCCTCTCGGCTGCATTGACGCTTCGACCCGAACGCAAAAAAATTGTGATGGAAGGCAGTAACTTTCCAACAGACAATTATATGGCCCAAGGCTTGTTAAAGCAGTTAGGTAGCGATTATGAAATCGTGTTCGCTGAAGGCGATGATATTACTAAGGCTATCGATAACAGTGTTGCGGTTGTTTGCTTGACTCAAGTTCATTACAAGACAGGCCGCTTGCTGGATATGCAAGCCATCACTGCGCTGACTCACGAGGCCGGAGCGATTTCAGTATGGGATCTTTGTCATAGCGCTGGAGCTTTGCCTGTTGAACTGAATGCCTGTGATGCAGATTTTGCCATTGGTTGTACTTACAAATATTACAACGGTGGACCCGGAAGCCCAGCTTTTATCTTTGTGGCTAAACGTCATCAAGGTAAGGCTCTACAGCCATTAACAGGTTGGTGGGGACACAAGGCCCCCTTTGCTTTTGAGCGTGATTATACTCCAGCCGATGACATCATACAGATGCTCAGTGGTACCCAGCCAATTTTGACCATGTCAGTGTCAGAAATTGGCATTGAGATCAGTGCGAGAGCTGACATGCAGCAGATCCGTAATAAGTCTCTGGCTATGGGTGACTTGATGATCCGTCTCATTGAGGAGCAATGTGGTGAGTATGGTTTTGAGGTGATAAGTCCTAAAGGTGATTTGCGTGGCAGTCAAGTTGCCATGAGCCATAAAGAAGGCTACCCGATTATGCAGGCACTCATTACTGCTGGGATCATGGGGGATTTCAGGGCGCCAGATACCTTACGTTTTGGGATCACGCCGCTTTATCTACGCTATGTAGACCTTTGGGATGCAATCGCAGAACTCAAAAATATTATGGATACAAATCGTTGGCAACAAGCGCAATATAACCAACGCCACGCTGTCACTTAAATGCACTTAAAGGCATCGATGATGTACCTCATCGATGCCTTTAATATTTGCAGTAGGTTATTGGCGTATTCGGACGATTTGTAAATTATCCATTTAACCTTTTAAACATTCAGCCTATACAGTTGATACCAGTTCCATTAAATAAGTGATCATTCAGCGGGAGTTAAAAATGCTGTAAGGAAGTAAGGGGATTGAAGCTAATAGTTATTCTATATCGAAAGCCACTTGCGAAGCATAAAGTGTTTTTCCAATGCTTTAAAAATAGCCGCACTACGTGAGCTTCTCAGGACTTCCACTTCTGCGTTGCATTGCCTTAAAAGGGAATAACCATTTCCTCAGCAATGCGCCTTGAATTAAAAGCCCTGAGAAAGCTCTGAATAGATCATACATTTAATGGAATTGGTATTAGCATCCCTACGCATAAACTCCGAAAAAGAGCAAAATCTCATTAATTCACTGACAGAGTGTATTAAGGAGATAAAAATAATAAAGCGAGGCAAAACATGCAGCAATCAATACAACACGAACAGTGGTCATCCAAACTTGGCTTTCTATTTGCTGCAGTAGGATCTGCAGTGGGTCTGGCCAATATCTGGCGTTTCCCTTATGCCGCCGGAGAAAATGGCGGTGGCGCCTTTGTTGTTATCTATATCTTGGCCGTCGTCGTGATCGTACTGCCCATATTAATGGCCGAGCTATTGGTCGGCCGCCGTGGGCAGATGAGTCCGCCTAATGCCATTGCCGCCGTTGCGAAAGAGGCGGGAAGATCGCTTAACTGGCGCTGGATGGGACTCTTTGGTGTCGTCGCCGCTGTGCTTATTTTCTCTTTTTATACAGTGGTCGGTGGCTGGACCATAGCTTATGTATTTAAGTCGGGTAGCGGAGAGCTAGCGCAAGCTGATTATGCCGCTATGCAGGCAACATTTGATGGCCTTAATGCAAGCGCCGGAGAGCTATTTCTCTGGGCTAGTGCCTTTTTACTGATAACCGTTTTTGTTTCGGCACGTGGTGTAAAAGCCGGTATCGAGAAGGCGGTAAAGGTGTTGATGCCTGCACTGTTTATTATGTTGATTGGTTTAGTGGTATTTGCGGCGATTCAAGGCGACTTTATCCGAGCGGCTAAATTTTTGTTTGTACCAGATTTCTCAAAAATAAATTCGGATGTGATCTTAGAGGCCATAGGTCAGGCCTTCTTTTCAATTGGTGTAGGCATTACAAATTTAATGGCCTATGGGGCTTATCTTGATCGTCAGACCTCTATTCCACGTGCCTCTATGACGATTATCACTGCCGATACCTTGGTGGCATTGCTTGCTGGTATGGCGATATTTCCTATTGTATTTGCCTATGGCATGGATCCAAGTGGTGGACCTGGACTGGTATTTATGACCTTGCCTTTTGCCTTTAACCAGATGCCAGGCGGCGGGGTTATTGGTCCTATGTTTTTCCTACTGCTTTTCTTTGCCGCGTTAACATCGGCCATCTCTATGATGGAATGTGCGGTTGCATGGCTTAGAGAGAAGACATCATGGTCACGTAGAAAGGCAGCTGTTGCCTGTGGCGGTGCTAGCTGGGCTTTAGGTCTACTGTCTATATTCTCATTTAATATCTTGTCTGGAGTACATCCTTTGGGCTTTATCGATAAGTTTGCCGGTAAGACATTTTTTGATCTGTTCGACTTCTTTATCACCTCTCTGATGATGCCGCTGTGCAGTATTTTTGTTGCCATATTTGCAGGGTGGGTCTTACCAAAAGCAATGACCGCCGATGAGTTGGATGAAAAGGAGATGCCTTTTGCCTATAAAGCTTGGCGCTTTCTCATTCGTTTTGTTGCACCGGTAGGTTTAGGTTTGGTTTTCCTCTCTATGGTGACCGCATAGACCTGTCTATTTAACGGCATTGCCATAAACATTCTTCCTTTTTACCCTCACTTTTGCTGTGAAAGTGGGGGCTTTTTTTTCTGTTCATTTTAAGCTGCATTACGCTGGTTATACCAATCGGTATAAGTATTAAACATATTTTGTTTATGCCTATCAGCTCAACTTGCAAAAATGTAACTTCATTGCTAAACCTAGTGGGTATATTGCTCAAGAAGCGGTATCTGCACATGGAGGTCATATGCTCATTCTCACTAGAAAGCCAAACTCATCTATTATTATTACTAATATCTTTGATGAAAATGGTCAGCAGCTGAAAGATATTGAGATCAATGTTTATTCGGATAATCGTATTGGCATCGAAGCCGATGGCTCGATTGATATCTATCGCAGTGAAATTTTAGAGTTAGGTGAATAGTTCAGATACTCTGGTGTCTTTATGCTCTAAATATTAATGGCCCTAAATATTAGTCGATCTGTATATGAATCGTCTTAATACATCTCTGATGACTGTGTAAGCCAGTCAAGCAGGTTCCTAGTGCTCGCCAACACCCCTTGCTCTCATCTTATCTAACAAGCACCAAGCTTGCCTTTTTATTCATAAATTTGAATTTCTGACTAAGCTTAACAGGTCATAATTCTATGTTTACGAGGTCTGTTATGAGTCTTTATGAGCGTCTTGGAGGGGAGGACAAAATCGCAAGGATTGCGGCGGATATATTCGATACCCATGCTACCAATCCCACCGTTGCTAGCCGGTATCAGGACAGTGATAGGGAGCGGGTGATCAAAGTGGTGACTGAGTTCCTGTGTGCAGGAACAGGCGGTCCACAAGATTACACTGGTAAGTCGATGCCCGAAGCTCATCGATGTATGAATATTAGTGAAACGGAATACTTGGCTGTTATTGACGACATCATGGCTGCACTTGATAAGAACGAGGTTGGAGAGCAAGAAAAGCAGGAACTGTTGATGATTGCCTATTCGATTAAAGGTGAAATTATCGGCGCCTAGCCGCTCTTAATTCATTAGCATGTCTAGTGCCAAAATATGTTGATAAACGCAGCCAGATGCTGCGTTTTTTTGATCTGATTGTTTGGCAATCAGGTTTGATATCCGAATTCAAGATCTAAGTAATTAGAGTCTCATAATTAAGAACACAAAAAATTTTACTGTTAGTTTTTAGAAGCATAAAGTAACTTGTCTCTAGTTAAGTTATTTCGGTAAGTGGCAAAAAAACTATCAGGTTTAGGTGGATTTTTGAAAACAGAAGATATTAAGCTATTTCAGCAAGTAGTAGAAAGTGGCAGTCTAGTGAAAACGTCTGATGCTTTGGACTTGGCCAAGTCCAATATTAGCCGACGAATTAAATCATTAGAACAAGAGGTTGGTGCCAAGCTGTTTACTCGTGAGCCTAAATCTATGCGGCTAACTGAGCAGGGACAAGTTTTCTATCAAAAGTCTAAATCATTGCTGGCAGAGCTAGAGCAAACACTCATTGAACTTGCTGAGCCGACTAAAGAGGTCTCTGGCGAGTTAAGAGTGCAGATGGTAGCCAATGCTCACTCTCTTTTATTGGCAAATACCGTCTATCAATTTATGGCCAAGTATCCGCAAGTGAAAGCAGAGCTGATTACCACCAATGAAGAGCTTAATCTATCTCAGCAGCATATTGATATTGGCTTTAGTTTTGGTGAGACTCTTGAAGATAGTAGCTTGATCGCCAGAAGGATAAAGTCAGCGAAACTCAAGCTGTATGCTGCGCCGTCTATGTTTACTAATAATGATAGCCCTCAGCACCTAAGTGAGCTAGACGGACATAAATATATCCAAACACGGTTACCTAATGGCAAGCTGTTTAAACACAGTTTAGAGGCCGAGTTTGATCCTAAAAAACTTGATATTGTGCTAGTGACCAATGATGTGCAAGTGTTACTCGATGCATGCTTATCAGGTCTGGGCATTGCGGCTTTACCTGTTCATTTAGGCGACTTGCTGGTTAAGCATAATAAGCTGATCCCTATTTGCGATGATAAGATTATTTATCACCTGCATAGCTGGATTATGTATCGAAGTAATCAATTTATGCCCTTAGTGGTTCGCCGCTTTATCGATTTTGCCGTAGAGCAGTTAGAAAAATCTGATATGCCTGAGGCTACATTACCGGCAGCGAGCCGGTTTCTTATCTAATCATTTAAATCCTAAATCCTAAATCTTAAATCCTACATTTTCTATCTAATGCCCTCAGCTAAGGGGGCTGCTTTCTATTCTGGTTTTCTAGCAACTTATCCCAAGGTCTAATGGGAAATGATGTCACTGGCGGCATAATGGATTTTGACCTGACTGTTTTATATACAAGATATGAATGTGTAATTTAAGCAGTGACACCACAAGCAAGATAATGAGAAAAGATAATGATACGGCGATAAAAATAAAGCATTGAGACTTTACTTAGCCTGAACCATTGCTTTCGATGGAGCATAACGGATATGTCGGAACTTACGTTAAATCAAGATGAGATAAAAAAAACTGGCTTAGATGAAGCACGCCCAGACCTATCAAGACATCTTGAAATTCACCAAGCACTCCACGCACATTCACTGACTCAACCAGATGATTTTTGGGCTAATGCCGCAAAATTAATTGATTGGGACAAGACTTGGGATAAGGTACTCGATACGCAAAATGCCCCACTTTACTCCTGGTTTTCTGGTGGTGAGTGCAATACTTGCTACAACGCGGTGGACCGACATGTGGAGCAAGGCCGAGGCAAGCAGGTAGCGATTCAATATGTTAGCCCAGTGACTGAGACCGAATATGGCATCACCTATGATGAGTTACTGGCTCAGGTGAGCCGACTAGCTGGCTACATGGATGCTATTGGTGTGAAAAAAGGGGATAGGGTGATCATCTATATGCCGATGATCCCTGAAACAGCATTTGCTATGTTGGCATGTGCACGCATTGGCGCCATTCATTCTGTTGTCTTTGGTGGTTTTGCAGCCAGCGAGCTTGCAGCACGTATCAATGATGCCAAACCTAAACTTATCTTATCGGCATCTTGTGGTGTCGAGCCATCGGGTGTCGTGCCCTATAAACCTCTGCTTGATGGTGCCATCGATTTATCGACACATGATGTCGAGCAGTGTCTGATCTTAAATCGCAGTCAATATCATGCTGAGCTCACTAAAGGACGTGATGTCGACTGGCAAACTGCGGTGTCTAGCGCCAGGAGTATAGCTTGTCAGACTGTCGCCGCTACCGATCCCCTTTATGTGCTCTATACGTCGGGAACCACCGGCCAACCTAAAGGCGTGGTGCGTGATAACGGTGGTCATGGCGTGGCGCTGGCATGGTCAATGAAAAATATCTATGACATTGGCCCTGGTGATACTTTTTGGGCGGCCTCGGATGTGGGTTGGGTCGTGGGTCATTCCTATATTGTTTACGGACCACTTTTAGTGGGTGCAACCACGCTGTTATTTGAAGGCAAGCCCATAGGCACGCCGGATCCCGGCATATTCTGGCGGACCATAGAAAAATACCGGGTGAAAAGTTTCTTTACTGCCCCAACGGCAATACGCGCCATTAAGCGTGATGATCCCGATGGTGACTTTCTGCGTGATACGGATTTAACTTGCTTAAAAACGCTGTTTTTAGCAGGGGAGCGTTGCGATCCTGATACGCTACATTGGGCGGAAGATAGGCTAGGAAAACCGGTGATAGATCATTGGTGGCAAACAGAGACGGGCTGGCCCGTTGCCGCTAATTTAATGGGCGTAGCTCCGATTCAGGTTAAAGCAGGTTCTCCCGCACTGGCTGTACCTGGCTTTGAGGTTGAAGTTCTCGATGAACAGGGAGAGGTCGTTCCTGCCGGGGAATCAGGCAATGTCGTGATCAAGTTACCTTTGCCACCAGGTACGCTCACCACCTTGTGGCAAAATGAACAAAGATATCTCGATAGTTATTTATCTATGTATCCAGGTTATTACCTTACCGGAGATGCGGGTTATATGGATGAAGAGGGCTACCTGTATATCATGAGCCGTATCGATGACATCATCAATGTGGCTGGGCATCGACTCTCTACCGGCAGGTTCGAGGAGGTATTGTGTCAGCACGAAGCGGTGGCTGAAGTGGCGGTGATCGGTGTTGAAGATAAGCTAAAGGGCCAGTTACCTCTAGGCCTAGTGGTGCTTAAAAAGGGAGTGTTTTTATCCGATGAGGAGTTGCATCGTGAATTAATCACACTCGTCAGGGAGCATATTGGCCCGGTGGCGTCTTTTCGTTTAGTCAGTGTTATCCAAAAACTGCCGAAGACACGATCAGGCAAAGTGCTCAGAGGCACCATGAGAAAGATTGCAGATAATCAGGAATATAAAGCGCCGGCAACCATAGAAGATCCTCAAACGCTTGAGCTAGTGCGTAATGTACTGACCCGCATGGGCTATGCCGATGCCTTAATACCTTAATACCTTAATACTTGAGTGTGAACTTAGGAGTTATCATATGGCTAAGCAGATGTTATTCAATAACACTCCTTAGCCATTTTTTATAGAAGTTTACCGTTTGGATAGTCATACCGATTGGTATAAGAGTATGAAACTTATTCGCCTTAGAAGTGTTAAACCTAGTAATTTAGTTACCAAAGTCTGTATAATCTCCGCCAAAATATAACCTATCGTCTATGCTCATTAATTGAGTAAACTCTTATAAAAGAGTGGCTGAAATTCTAGTGTGTATGTCGCTTTACAATACGCATCGGCTATTAAAAAGATAGGGACAAACAATCTCTGTGACCTGCGGAATCTATCAATGACAAACCACACTAAATTACATGATATCGGCGTTATCGGACTCGGTGTTATGGGCAAAAATCTTGCGCTTAATATTGCCGACAATCAATACCGAGTTGCCGCCTTTGACCTAGACGCAGTCAAGGTTCAAGGCGTTGTTCAACAAGAGAAATCTGATCGCATTACCAGTAAGCAACCTCAGGTGCCATTGCGTATCCAAGGCTGTAATAATCTTTCTGAAATGTTATCGAGTCTCGAAAAACCTCGTGTTCTGGTACTTTCGGTCCCCGCTGGTGCCCCTGTTGATGGTGTATGTAATGCGCTTATCGATGCAGGTATCGAGTCTGATGATATTGTTATCGATACGGGCAATAGTTTATGGACAGATACGGTTGAGCGTGAAGCGCGTTATGCCAAGCAATTTATCTTCTTCAGCTGCGCCGTCTCGGGCGGTGAGATGGGCGCACGTTTCGGCCCATCCTTGATGCCAAGCGGTGACATTAAAGCCTGGGACAGAATCAAACCTATCTGGGAAGCTATTGCGGCGAAAGTCGATGCTAAAACAGGCTTACCGATAGAGCGCCAAGAGCCGGGTAATCCGGTTACCGAAGGTGAGCCATGTACGACTTATATCGGTCCAGCGGGTTCTGGTCACTATGTCAAAATGGTGCATAACGGTATCGAATATGCCGATATGCAGCTCATCTGCGAAGCTTACCAGCTACTCAGCGATGGCTTTAACATGACAGCGAATGAGATTGCTGACCTGTTTGATACCTGGAACCAAGGCAGTCTCAATAGCTACTTGATGGAGATCAGTGCCCAAGTGTTAAGACAAGCCGATCCTATTTCTGGTAAGCCATTGGTTGAGATGATCCTCGATAAAGCAGGGCAGAAAGGTACCGGACTGTGGACTGCTGTGAGCAGTTTACAGATAGGTTGCCCAGCCCCAACCATTGCTGAAGCCGTGTATGCTCGTGCCATCAGCACGCAAAAGAGTCAGCGCAAGACCTTGAGCGCGTTACTGAAAGGGCCTGAAAATGAGCAGCCTACAGATGCTGAGCGTGAGCTATTTGTTGCTCAACTAGAGAATGCACTCTATTGCGCTAAGATCGCTTGTTATGCCCAAGGTTTTCAGTTAATGGCGATGGCAGGAAAAGAGAAGGGCTGGAATTTAGACTTCGCCGAAATCGCTAAAATTTGGCGTGCTGGTTGTATTATCCGTGCTAAATTTTTGCAATCTATAACTCAAGCTTATCAGGCTGCAGCGAGTGATGAGATTGAATTAGATAACTTGTTGATGGCTGATGCATTCAGTTCAGCGCTATCTGAAAAGCAACTGGATTGGCGAAAAGCGGTATCGACCGCAGTGATGAAAGGTATTCCTTCGCCATGTATTAGTTCTGCTTTGGCCTATTACGACAGTTATCGCTGTGAAACCTTGCCTGCTAGCTTGTTGCAAGGACAGAGAGACTTCTTCGGTGCGCACACGTTTGAGCGTACCGATAAACCAGCGGGTGAGAAATATCACCTTAACTGGAGTAGCGCAGATCGAGATCTCATTAAAGTTTAATGGCTTCAATGAATCTTAGTTAGCACTGTCATCAGCAAAAAGGCTTCCCGCGGGAAGCCTTTTTCGTATCTATTGGTTTTACTTGCTATCAAATCGGCTAAAAATCAGCGTCAATCTGAAAGCTCATCGGCTCGTCGGTGATAGGGTGATTAAGTTCTAATAGTTCAGCATGAAGGTGTAGTCGGTCGGATTTTTTGCCATAAAGGTCATCGCCAACAATTGGCATATTAAGCCCATCAGGGTGTGCGCTGTGAACCCTAAGTTGATGCGTTCTTCCTGTCTTAGGATAGAGGTAGACCTTGGTTTGCTGATTTTTGCGAGTGATAACTTGCCAGCTTGTTTGAGCGGGCTTGCCATGTTCAAAGCAGACGAGCTGTCTGGGTCTATCATCAAAGTCACCCCGTAGCGGCAGAGTGATAACTCCTTCATCTTGGCTGAGTTCACCAGTTAAGAGGGCGACATAACGTTTTTTTACCGTGCGACAGATAAATTGCTTCTGCAGGCTCTTATTGGCAGCCTTGTTGAGGGCGATGACCATCAAGCCTGAGGTGGACATATCGAGCCTGTGTACGATAAGTGGGCCAGTAGCCTCTGGGAATTGACCTTTAATGCGTGAATAAACAGAGTCTAGGATATTCTTACCCGGCACAGAGAGGAATTCTGCAGGTTTATTGATCACCAGCATATCATCGTCTTGATAGATGATATCAAGGTGCTTACCCTCAGCTGGGTTAGTGAGCAGCGGGTTCTCATCGGTCGGAAGACCGTCTAGCATATGTCCCAATATAGGCTGGCATTTTCCCTGACAGGCGCCATAGAAGTTCTTATGCTGTCTTATCTCAGACTTAGGCGCTTCACCCCACCAAAACTCAGCCATAGCGAGTGGTGTCATACCATTGTTAAAGGCAAAGTGTAACAGCTTAGGCGCGGCGCACTCACCTGAACCCGCTGGTGGTACCTTGTGAATCGTCCCTTTAAAAATCTCACCTAAACTTTGCTCCTCGCCCTTGATATTCAAGAAGCGGTATTCATCAAATAGACGTTGCTGCAGCGCGGCGGACATGGTTTTTCGTTTCTGCTTTAAGGCCGTTAAGTGTTGACTGGCCTGCTCAAGTGCATGCTTTGCTGATGCGAGTTGCTCATCCCAATAACTGTTAAGCGCCCTTAATTGATTTTTATCTTGAACGCTCTCTCGACTCATCTGAATTCTGAGTTGTTTTAGCGCCTGTTCATCGAGTGTGTCCCCAGCAGCGCGTTGCAGTTTTCGTTGTTTACGGTTTTCAATCATTAAGGCGCGATGAGCAGCTATCTGCTCTTGAGCTGATAGTGTTTTATCGGCAAGCTGTGATTGCAGTAGCGCTATCTCAGGATTGTCTTTAAGCGTATTAATCTCAGCATTGATCAAGTTGATTTTGGCCTGCTCAGGCGGAAAAAAGCTGCCCTCAGCCAACATATCAAATACAGGTGGAACAAAGTGAGTGAGTAGATTTTGATCGGCAATCTTGCCTGAAAATGCCGACAGATAGCCCAACTCTCCCTGACTATTTTTTACCAGCAGTACACCAAACATCTTGCCTAAACCAGAGCCTTCAGCTTCACGTAAACCAAAGTCATGTCGCCATTCAGTCTGAGACTCTAAGTGTTGCTGTAACTCACTGGCTGCCAACAGACACAGAGGGTGAGGTTCATAATAGAACGGAAAGGTAAAACGCACCGGCAGCGTAAATTCTGTGGTTGGTGCTTTAAATGGCGTAAAACAATCTTCTGGAGAGTACATCTGCTGGTCTGCTTAAATAAATGGTTAGCCGTGGACGTTTAGCGCTTGAAGCTCGAGTCTCATCTGGACTCAATGCGTTCATCTGGCGATAAATGTCGATAAAAAACGAGCTGGGGATTTTAACCTTTTACCGACAAGAGATCATCTTGCAATAGAAAAATTGCTGTTTTTTGTTTTAATTCGTTTGTGGGGATTTTCTTGGGACTGTTTTGAAGGCCATATTTTATTGAATATTTCGTTGATAGTTGCAACATTATTGATGACCATCACTTCCTCTCTATTTTCTTTTTTCCCCTCAGTGTTCTCCGTGAAAGCGAAGCGCTTCGTGGTGAAATTATGCTTTGGATAAAGGTTAAACTAAGACCTTATTATGAAATTTTGTGAGGGAAATACATTTGATTATAATGATATAAATGGAGTGGTGAGGCATCGGCCAAGTCCTGAAATCGATTTATGCCCTGCAAATAGCACAAGGCATAAATACTAAGACGTTAAAGAACAACGTAAATTTTGAGGTTAGGCGCGGTATGATAAAAAAACTTGATAACTCTAATGAACAAGTTGCAGAACAAATTTACTCTGTTTTTCAAAACTCTTATAAAATTGAAGCTCAACTTATTGGTACCCTTTATTTTCCTCCACTGTCGCGAAGTGCTCAAGATATAGAAGATTCAAAAACACTATTTTATGGCTTTAGTGAAAATGAATGTCTTGCTGCAGTTATCGAGATTGCTGTAGAAGATAGGCTCTTAGAGCTTAATAGTTTGACTGTCGACCCAAAGTATTTTAGGAGAGGTATCGCAGACAAATTGATAAGTTATATTCTAGAGCTAATTGATTTTAAAGAAGCTATTGTTGAGACGGCTGTTGTAAATAAGCCTGCAATTAATTTATATAATAAACATGGCTTTGTTGAGTTTAAAAGATGGATTCCCTCACATGGTATTGAAAAGCTAGCAATGAAGCTTATAGATGCCGCAAGTTGTCATTCTTTTTCTAAAGCTGATTGCTGACAAACTGATGCTGGGTTCGACAGATAAGTCGATGTAATAAAATATACTGGAAAATAAATGGCCATCGAAAAGTTTTGATGGCCATTAAGTGCTTAATGAGCTAGAGAATTACTTGAGGTTTTCTTCGCCGCCTTTGCTGCTTTCTTCTCTTTTGCTGTTAAAAGCGGTTTCTTTTTAACATTCTTTTTACTGTCTTGGCCTTTACTCATGATACTTTCCTTTTGAGGTAAACTCGTAAACCTAAAGTTAGTTTGAGCCAACCTAAGGGCTGAAGTTACGCAGTGGCCTTCTATCAAGATAGAGGTCAATACATAACGATATCAGTATGACCCTACAGACGATCAATTGATAGGAATAGCTTACATTAGCCGGTCGGTATATGCATTGCTGTATATTATTAGCGCATACTGTTAGCAGATACTATTAGCGCATTCTATTAGCGGAGATTATGTGTTGCCCTATAGCAATCGTTTACACGAAGCATTAACAGGCTATCTAGAACTTTTTTAACCGAAAGGGTAGGCTTCTCCAGTCTCTAAATAGAGCGGAAACTTTTTCATGACTCGTGAAAACAGTGGACTGTCTAAGTGATTTTTCAACCATTGTCTTAGTAACGGATAGGGAGATTGCAAATACCAGTGGCGGTCGACTCGGGCAAACTGACGCACGAAAGGCAGTAGCGCAAAGTCGAGCAAGCTTAGGCTGTCGCCCATTAGGTATTGATGTTGAGACAAACGTAACTCTAAGTCTTGGATAAAACCTTCACACTGCTGACGTAACTCGGCTTCGGTATCTTTGTGGTAGCGCTTGGCATCTTTATACTGCTCGAGTAATGGTTTGAACACCTTATCGTTATATTTGATTAATTCGAGCATGATTGGCAGTGCATCGGGTGTTTGGCTTAACAGCAGATCATCCGGGTCATTTATATTCAGTGCCCAAAGCATGATATCCAGACTTTCATCGATGATCTTGGGCTGTTTGGCATTCTCAGCGCTTTCATTCTTAACCTCGCTTCCAGCTTCAAGCGCACCTTCATCCAGCCCCTCAATGATAAGCACTGGCACTGTGCCTTTTGGTGAGATGGCGAGCATCTCCTCGGGTTTGTTTTTGGTGACCACGGCTTTGAGCATGACCTTTTTCTCTGCCATTAACAAGCCTAAGCGGGCCCGCATGGCATAGGGGCAGTGTTGTAGTGAATAGAGGGTAGGTAAGGGGAGTGAGTTCATGGGTATTATCGCTTCTATTGGCTGTTTAATACTATGGGGGAAGTAATTAGGTCGATTATAGTTTTTTAAGTGTATCTATGTAGAGGAGAATAAAAAAGGGGCGGTAAACCAAGAGCCTATAAGTCTCTTTAAAAAGACTGATAGGCTGCTCTGTTCTATTATAATCGGTGGTTAAAGACCTTGCTTATATTGAGCATGTGTCGATACGGTTACCATAGTATCTAACTGGTTCTTAGCAGCTTCACTGCCTTCGAGCAGATTTTCAAAGTGCGCAATAAGCTGAGTTTTATCCAGTTTAGCTTTTGAGCCTGAGCCGATATCGGTCAGGTCAATAAAGAACTCATCAAACAGATTAGAGTAGTCATTGATCACATCTAAGTTCAAAAACTGCTCATCGTTATAGATGCTTGGGTAACCGCCTTTTTGCTTATCAACGGCAAATGAGATCCCCTTGACGTTGGTAATGGTGGTGGCTTTTTCACATTTAAGCATGCAGCCATCTTCGATACTGGGTTTATTACAGCCCACGGTCTGCTGGAAGAAACACTGACGGCTGGTCATCATCAAAATGGGGTGATAGATGCTGTATAAGAGTTTAAAGCCTGCTGGACGTTTGATATTTCTCATCTGCATGCGATTAATTTCGTTAGAGATAAATGCACCAGAGCAGTTTAAGTCTTCCTGTAAGGTACGCAGGGCATAAGAGTTGGTGGTATTTAGCAGTGGACCGGCAATCCACTCGATACCCATCTCAAACGCTTTATAGGCAACTCCAGTGTTATTACTGACGATACGTGCAGGCTTAACGACTTCAAGAATTCGCACCGCTTCGATATAGTCTTTGCCGATTAATACCGCCGGGAACCAAGGGATAAATCTTGGGTTACGGTTGAGTATTTCAATATACTTATCGCAGTTCTTCTTAAAGCTCTCTGGCAGCTTAAAGTAAATGTCAGCATCGGTAATATCACCAAGGTAGGCATCTTGCTCATCACTGATCAGTAGAGACAGGCTTGGTTTATCGTCTACTTTTCCATTTACTTTGGCATGCTGCTCAAGTTTTGGAAGCTCAACTGGTGCTATCACATCTACCGAGTTATTAAGCAGAAATGCCAGCTTGTTCTTAAGTGCCGTTAGCTCTTTAAATGGAATACTAAGGCCACTCGTTAATCCACTGAAGTCATAATCCTGAATATCATAATCAGCATTGTTGAAACTTCTGAAGCGTTTTTCTAATGCCTCAGTGTCCATTGGAGATTTATCCGTGGTTCGCATCAAGGATTCAGATTGTACGGTGAACGTTTGGAACTGGTTTGCTTGTTCGACTTGATTGGAAACCGTTTCAACTCTTGCCACAATAGCGAAGGCCTGGTCTAACTGGCCTGTGAAGCTTAATGTGAGCTGCATCTTGTCGATATGAAGATATTGGATCTTATCTTCTAGACTTGCACCGAGTTGATTCTTATCCGCTCTGAGTGTTTGTTTTACTTCTTGGATCTGCACCACTGAAATCGCGTTTTTCTGTTCCACGGCGTGGTTAACACTGTTATCGCGAGGATTATCGATAAACATGTCTTTAGTGAGGTTACCCTTCAAGAATGAGTTGGTAAAATCACGGTTAAACACCTTGTAGAGGTTGGTGTCATCTTCCAGTAACTTGCCAGTATCGACGAACTGGTTTATCTGTTTACGCCAGCTATCGACAACGGTATAGACATAGTGTGCGCCCTTGATACGGCCTTCAATCTTGAGTGAGTCGACCTGAGCATCGACTAAATCTGGCAGGTCAAAATAGGCTGAGTTATCTTTTAGGTTCAAAGGGTACTTATTACCTGCAGCCGTCTCTTCATATTCATCACGACAAGCCTGACTACAGCGGCCTCGGTTACCTGAGTTGCCGACACTGACAGAGCTTGAATAGCACTGACCCGAGAAGGCGATACATAAAGAGCCGTGAACAAACACTTCGGTCAATATATCGTATTCATGGGCAAGAGCAGTGAGTGACTTTATCTCAGGAAGATTTAACTCTCTCGACAGGTTGACGCGTGAAGCGCCAACTCTGTTAAGGAAGTGGATCTGGCCTTCATTATGAGTGGTTAGCTGAGTCGAGGCGTGAATGTCTAAGGTTGGGAAGTGCTTCTTAACGAGATTAAACAGACCGAGATCTTGAACTATTATGCCATCTAAGCTGGTGTTGACTAATTGATTCAGTAACTTAAATAGTGCAGGTAGTTCCTGCTCTAAAATCACCACATTCAAGGTCAAGAACACTTCACATTCATACTGATGAGCGAGCCTTAATATGCCACAGAGATCATCAAACGACAGGTTGGCGGCACGGTTACGGGCATTAAAGGTATCTAAGCCGCAATAGACGGCGTTGGCACCGGCAACAATAGCGGCTTTTATTGCTTCAACATCGCCGCCTGGCGCTAACAACTCTATTTTTCTACTCATCTCAGACTAACTCACTCAATTATTCGATTAAATTTTTTGAGGGGCGATTTTACCCGCATCCCGCCAGCATTGCCATACATTAGATTTTGGTGGATTACTTCATCAATGACTTATGGTGATGTTCAGTACTTGTTGAGCCACTCAGCCTTCAGATTAAGTTGAATTATCATCATGTTTATTATCAAACTTGTTATCGCGTTTGTTATCAAAAATGTGATTTACTGAGTTTTGGCAGAATAGATTCAATATCAGCACATTCATATCTCCACATACTCGAAGGCAAGCTCATTATGACCTATCAGATTAATTTTCAACAAACACTCACAGATGATGAACAACAAATGTTGTGGGATGGCATAGAGCAAGCTAGTCGAGCCAAAGTAGGTACTACCGGTCGTAACGAGCTGTGCTTTTTATTACGTGATGAGCAAGGGAAAGTTTTGGGAGGAGTACAAGGTAACTGTGATAATTTTGGCTGGCTATGGATTGATTCACTCTGGGTGAGCGAGTCATTGCGAGGAAAAGGGCTGGGTCAGCAGTTGCTTCAGGCTATTGAAGGTCAATCGATTGAACTTGGCTGCACTCACTCTCACTTAACCAGCTTTACCTACCA
The DNA here is from genome assembly GCF_007004545.3 of Shewanella eurypsychrophilus. Taxonomy (NCBI): domain Bacteria; kingdom Pseudomonadati; phylum Pseudomonadota; class Gammaproteobacteria; order Alteromonadales; family Shewanellaceae; genus Shewanella; species Shewanella eurypsychrophilus. The sequence continues at coordinate 1,631,765 of NZ_CP045503.2, forward strand.
GGCTGTGGATTTTTATAAGCAACATGGCTATTCCATATTTGGCGAATTGGAAAACTATCCGCAAGGACATAGTCGCTGCTGGATGAAGAAGGTGCTGGTCAATCAGTAAATACATTTTTAAAGTCTTGCAGCATAATTAGTCGCTCAGCCATGACTAAGCGTGCAGTTAAGCTTCCTCTTGGCTGCTCTTCACCCCTTTCTCAAGATGAACATATGCTCTATCATGTCGCGCTATTTTCAATTTCAGTAGAGTGATCAGGTTTGCAAACATTAGCAGCACTTCAAAATGGACAGTTATCATCGATTACACGTTTACAGTTAGCCGAAAACCTAACTGAACTCCCCAATGAGATCTTTGATTTGGCTGATACCTTGGAAGTGCTGGATCTGTCTAATAATTGCTTATCCAGTTTACCCGATGACTTTGGTCGGCTGGTGCAGCTCAAAATTCTTTTCTTATCGAATAATCAATTTGAAACCTTGCCTAAGGTATTGGCTGATTGTCCTAAGCTTGAGATGATCGGTTTTAAGGCGAATAAAATACACACAGTCGATGAAGACGCTTTGCCTGTTCAGACTCGCTGGTTGATCTTAACCGATAATCAAATCGAGGCATTGCCTGAATCTATGGGGCAACTGCATCGTCTACAAAAATTAGCTTTAGCGGGGAATTGTCTTTCTGCGCTGCCAGCATCGATGGCAAATTGTAAAAAGCTCGAGTTAGTACGTTTATCTGCAAATAAGCTGACTCATATTCCCGACTGGTTACTGCAATTGCCAAGACTCGCTTGGCTTGCATTTGATGGTAATAGGCTTAGCTGTACGGATAAAATAACCTTATCTGTACCAGAGATGCTTAAGGTCAAGATGACAGATATCGACTTAGCCGAACAACTGGGCGAGGGGGCATCGGGTGTCATCTATAAAGGAAAATGGAATCACCAGCCAATCAGCTTGCATGGCACTCCTGACTTGATAGCGGTAAAACTGTTTAAGGGGGAGGTGACCAGTGATGGCTACCCCGCCGATGAGCTAGCCTGTTGTTTGCAGGCGGGTGAGCATCCTAACCTTATTAGAGTCATCTCACAGATAAACGAGCAAGAGCATCTGGGTTTGGTGATGGAATTGATCCCACCGAGTTTCTTTAACTTAGGTTTACCACCATCGCTGCAGACTTGTACCCGAGACACCTTCGCGTCTGGGGCTCAGTTTAGCGTGTCACAAATCGCTAAAATTCTGCAACAGATGGCTGCGACGATGACCCATCTGCACCAGCAAGCTGTCAGTCATGGTGATCTGTATGCCCATAACACCATGATCAATGGTGATGCCGAGATGCTATTTGGTGATTTTGGTGCCTCGTCGGATTTATCTGTTCTGCCTCAATTGCAAAGAGAAGCGATGCAAGCCATAGAGGTCAGAGCCTTTGGCTGTCTGCTGGAGGATCTCTTGTTAGCCAATGAGAAGCACTTAAGTGATGAAGCCGCATTATCCGGCAAGCAAGCGCTCTTGTCTGTGTTATTACAAATGAGAGACAGCTGTTTACATGATGAATTTGCACTTCGCCCCAGGTTTTTCGAGATTAGCGAGCAGCTAGCGTTAGCCGTTTCGAAACAGGTGAGTGAAGCCCTGCTTTAAGTAGAGGGTTTAAGATCTATGAGTAAGTAAACGATAGCTTAGTACGATGAGGTGAAGCAGCAGAAGCCCTGTGAAGCTGAAACAGAAAAACAGCAGGGCGATGGACTCAACATGAGAGACTCGTTCGCTATAGAGAAACCACCAAAGTGGCCAGCTGATTAATGACAGTATTGCCAGTTGCCACATACAGGTCTTACATCGTCCTATTTTTTGTTTATAAATAGATGACAAGCAATTGTCACAGGCCATTTTTACTCCCTCATTCTTATTGCACGTTAATCTGGTTAACGTGCAATATCATTATTCAGTTCCATCGTTAGACAAAAATTAGCCCCACACTAAATAAGCCACTGAAGAGCATCGTCAGTTTTGCTGTTCGGCCAAGTAACGGATTAAGGGCCTCGCCAGTTGTGATACTAAAGTCACTATTGAGTTTACGGGCGAGAACTAAAGATAATCCGGCCAGTAACACAGGTAAACCGGGTAGAAAACCGAGAAAGAAACCGCCTATAATCAATGCAAATGGTAGGAAAACTAAGGTTTGATAGAGCACTCTCGCTTGTCCTAAGCCAATACGAACCGCTAATGTCTGTTTGCCAGCTTTTACATCTGTGTCTATATCGCGAGTATTGTTGACCAACATGATTGCCGCATTCAAAAAACCAATCGCACTACCTAAAATCCAAGCTGCGATACTCGTTTCTCCAGCTTGCAAAAAGTAACTGCCCACAACGGCCACTAAACCAAAAAATATGAAGGCAGCGACCTCTCCTAGTCCATGTGATGCCAGCGGGTATGGACCACCACTATAGCCTAAAGCGCCCAAGATGGCAGCGAGTGCCAGAAAGGCAATGGGCCAACCGCCATGATAGATGAGGTAAGACCCAACAATAAGTGCAAGTACTAAACACATTATCATGGCATTTCTCACTTTTTCTGGTGCTAATAAGCCACTTTGAGAAACACGAACAGGACCTAATCGCTCATCTGTATCTATGCCACTTTTAAAATCAAAGTAGTCATTGGCCAAGTTGACCGCAATCTGTAACAAGATAGCGCAAAGCATAGAGGTACAGGCAATCAAGATGCTGAATTGCTCTAATTCAAGTGCCAGTATATTTCCTACCAAGAGAGGCCCGATAGCTGCCGGCAGAGTTCGAGGCCTAATGGCCAAAATCCAAGGGTTCATTATTTTTTTCTTAAGGGGGAGCATTGAGACTGCAGATGCTCACTAACTATTAATATCGCTATTGTAACAAGTTTCTAGACTGCGATGAAGTGACACTATTCCTTCTTTGAATATTCAAAGCTCTATAAAATACCAGATAAGATCTCAGTCAAACTTTAGAATTAAGATCATAAAAGGAATTATATTTTGCTATCAGCTTCAAAGAAATTATGGAAGAGATATGCTTATATATTTACCCTTCGGCAAAACATTTTTTGTCGTCATTACAATATAATACTGATTTACATGCTTATTTTAGCCATGTTTTCAGTTCGTTTAGAGACTATTCATTGAGGAAAGGTATCGATGCGTTTTGATAATCAGGTGGCGGTGATCACGGGGGCTGGTTCGGGTTTAGGTCGAGCCTATGCACTTGCTTTGGCTGAGCGTGGCGCTAAAGTGGTGTTAATTGACAATGATATTTCAGGTCTAGAGAGTAGTCATAAAGCGGTATTGGCTTTAGGCGAACAATCTATGGTGTTTAAATTAGATGTCAGCAATATCGAAGGTGTTAAAGATGCAGTGACTCAAATTATCGAGTTATGGGGGCATATTGATATCTTAATTAATAATGCTGGGATCCACTCTACCTGTGACTTTGATAACCTCACTATAGAGAATTGGCAATTACAGTTGAATACTGACTTGAATGGCAGCTTTTATATGACCAAGGCAATATGGCCTCATATGAAAGGAAGAGGCTATGGCAAGATTGTTATGAGTAGTGCTGTTAGTGGCTTATATGGCGATATGCACGAAACCTCCTATAGCGCGAGTAAAATGGGCCTGATTGGTCTGGTTAATAGTCTTTATCTTGAGGGAATGGATTATAATATCAGTGTTAACAGTTTAACCCCCCACGCAGTGACATCGATGACAGCTCATAAACTTGCCCCATCGGTTAAGCCACTATTTTCAAAGACATCAATTACAGCAAGCATGTTATTTTTGTGTTGTGCAGATTCACCTACAGGTCAGCATTTACTTACGGCGGCAGGCAGTGTGAGTCATGGTCAATTTGCCGAATTTAAACCCAGTTATTTTCCTGCAGGTTCATGTAAACCTGAAACCATATTGAGTAGTTGGCAGCAGATACACCAAGCGCAACCCGCTAACTTGCATCGAAGTGGTGAGGAGCAGGTGCTTGTTTGGGCGAGAAGGGGAGCTGGAGAACACCACATTACAATAGAATAGCGCATAGTAAACCGAGGTTTGTGCTACTTAGAATTATCTGCTTTTTCTTTAAATGCCGACCCAATTAAATGAGCTGCACTGAATTGACTAAATTTTTAATGCAATGGGTATTATACCTGAGTTAAGCTGTGCGGCTGATTAAGTCCTAGTGTGGGGGTTGTTGTGAGCCAGGTATTAAACGATCTATTGTCTTTACTCTCTTTAGAACAAATTGAAGAAGGTTTATTTCGTGGTCAAAGCCAAGATTTAGGTTTTGGTCATGTGTTCGGTGGCCAAGTGATGGGGCAAGCGCTCAGCGCTGCTAAGCAAACGGTATCGGCCACTCGTCAGGTTCACTCATTACATTCCTATTTTCTTCGTGCCGGTGATGAAAAATTGCCTATCATTTATGATGTTGAAGTCATGCGTGACGGTGGCAGTTTCAGTGCAAGACGAGTTAAGGCGATTCAAAAAGGTCGGCCAATCTTCTATATGACCTGCTCATTTCAAGAGTTTGAAGCGGGCTTAGATCATCAAGATAAAATGCCAGAAGTACCAGGTCCAGAGGGATTACTGAACCAGCAAGAGCTGGCAATGACCTTGCAAGATAAAGTGCCGCCAAAAATGCTTGAAAAATTTATGGCTGATGCACCCATTGAGATGCGACTTGTCGATGCATGTAACCCTATGGAGTCGAAAGCGACAGAACCAAAACGTTTTGTATGGATAAGGGCAAATGGCAAGGTGCCTAAGGATTACTCTGTTAATGAGTACTTACTTGCTTATGCTTCTGATTTTAATTTTTTAGTGACGGCAGCTCAACCTCACGGTGTTTCCTTTTTAACCCCAGGCATGCGTATGGCGACCATAGATCATTCTATGTGGTTCCATCGTGCATTAGATCTCAATGATTGGCTGCTCTATAGTATAGACAGTCCAAGTGCCAGTGGTGGCCGTGGCTTCGTTAAGGGGCAGTTTTTCAATCAGAAAGGTGAGCTGGTGGCATCAGCCACGCAAGAAGGTTTAATGCGCATGGTTTCGCCCAAATAGCGCAGCCGAGACAAGGTTTTTTAATGGCTATTGAGCAGAATGTTGAAATAAGGGTTTTATGATGTTGGTTATGTTGAAAAGAGCTGTAATCTTATTGGTGTGTGTCATATCGCTTTCAGCCTGTGTGATTGTGGAGGAGGAGCCACCAGTCATCATTAATGGTGCTGCTGGGTATTTGGAAAAGATTAATCTGCCTCAGGGGAGCAAGATCACCATCGCCATCATAGATATGGACACTCCTGGCGTTATCATGGCGCAGAAGAGTTTCGATATTGCCAGAGCGCCGGTGCCGTTTAAATTTATCTTACCGCCAGAAACGGTAGAAAAAAATGTAAATTACGGGGTCGTTGCTATGATCTTGTATCAAAACAAAGTTATTTTTCAGACCTATGATAGGTTCCCAATTATCAGCAATGGTAAATACACAACCGAAGTATTGATGAAAGCGGTTAGGTAGTTAACTATATTCATTAATAATTCATTGAATTAAAGGGGCTTAAGGCCCCTTTTTTGTGGCTGGAATTTGAGACGTTAGATGGGACGCTAGATGGTGAGACTAACTATTTAGATTAGCTATTTTCAAGCAATGTTACTTGATTGTGAATATTGTATGCAATATGGTGGTGTTAACCCTTTCACATGGAGTGTCTTGTGCGATTTATTGGTAGCCATCAAATAATTAAAAATTTCGAACGAGTGAACAGCCCTGAGCCTAGTAATCAGACGGGACTATTATGTGAGGAGAAGTCTAAGGGCATTCATCAGGAGATCCAGGCATTGTTACTGCTTTTCTCCGGGATGATAATGTTCTTGATTGCTGGCTGCACTGATGAGAAAGATGTAACCATTCATGAGGCTGAAATAGCTAAGGTCAGGGAGGTACAGAGCTCAGAAAAAATAACGACGTTTGATCAATATTGGCAGCTCACAGATAACGGCATTCATTGGCTAGTGGATTCCCCAAATCAAGATCAGCTTGAGATGAGTGGACTGCAAGTTTCTGCGGTCATTGAATATGGTTTGGGAGCTGATGGTAACTTGGTACTCGAAAAACCTTAGTTTGGCCCCTTTTACTGTCAAACAATAGCCAAGTATTCTAGGCTTCATATCGGGTATAGATTACTATTTAGTTTCTTAACTTAGGCAAGCAGTGGATTCAAGATTGAAAAGGCAATACCAGATCGAGCAATGGCTGAAACAGGATCCGATCAGGATGGAAGCCATAGAGTTTGCAGTTAAGCTCAACTTACCCCAATGGCTGTTAGCTGCAGGGTTTGTGCGTGATCTGGTCTGGGATAGGTTACACGATGTAGCGGGTCAGCCTCTTAATGATATCGACCTCATCTACTTCGATGCTGATGACCTCAGTGAAACACGAGAAAAAGCTTATGAAAAGCAGCTAGAATCATGGGCACCTCATCTGCCCTGGTCGGTTAAGAATCAGGCGAGAATGCATATTCGAAACTGTGATGCCCCCTATACCAGCTGTGAACATGCCATGTCATTCTGGCCTGAATGTGAGACGGCGATAGGTGTTCACCTGTCGCGACCAGATCACCGCTTTGATTTTGTTGCACCCTTTGGATTTGGATCCCTGTTTGAGCTAAAGTTAACTCACAACCCTAAACGTGAACTGTCACTATTCAATGCAAGAAAAGACCAGAAAGCCTGGTTCACCCGCTACCCTAAACTAAAATTAGCCTGATCCGTCCCACCTATTTTTTTTCTGTTAATTTTTGCCTTATGTGCCAACAAGCCTAATCCTTTATGGGTCCTAATACCATTTCCATTAAACAAGTGACCATTCAGCGGGAGTTAAAAACGCTGTAGGCAAGATAAGGGGATTGAAGCTAATAGTTATTCTATATCGAAAGCCACTTTCGCAGCTTAAAGTGTTTTTAAACCCGCACTTCGTGAGCTTCTCAGGGCTTCTACTTCTGCGTTGCATTGCCTCGAAAGGGAATAACCATTCCGTCAACAATGCGCCTTGAATTTAAAGCCCTGAGAAAGCTCTGAATTGATCATATGTTTAATGGAATTGGTATAAGTAATGGGAGAGCGCATTATCGTAGGTGAGGCCTAGGTCACTAAATGTTAAGGTGTATTTTCAATGTTTGTTATTAAAGCGTGATCAATATCACCTTGACGTACTTATAAATAGGTATCTGACGGCTTGTTGATTTGGATCAATTTGTTGCGAGTTTAGATCTGGCAGGATGCCCGCAAATGTAATGATCATGATAATAAAAAGCGACAATAAGTCTTGTATTAATGGAGTAGTATGATGAACAAAAGTATCGTTTCAGGTCTAATCGCAGCCACCCTACTGGCCGCAGGCTTTACCTCTTCTGTTTCAGCTCACCAAGCAGGTGATTTTATCGTTCGTGCTGGTGCAGCTATGGTTTCCCCTAACGAATCTAGCCAAAATATTGAAACCCCAGATTTAGGTAATTTAGGCCAATTCTCAGTGAGTGATAATACTCAATTAGGTCTGAACTTTGGCTATATGCTGACTGACAATATAGGAATCGAACTGTTGGCGGCAACACCTTTCAGCCATGATATATCTATCAATGGTGTGGGTAAGGTTGCAGAGACTAAGCAGCTTCCACCGACTCTAGTGGCGCAGTACTACTTTGGCTCATCAGGTTCTAAATTACGCCCTTATATTGGTGTTGGTGTTAACTTCACCAATTTTTTTGATAATGAAATAACCAATGATGTGGATGGTCGATTGTCTGATTTAAGCCTGAGTAATTCATGGGGTGTTGCAGGTCAAGTAGGTATCGATTATCAGGTGAATAAGCAATGGCTGGTAAATGCTTCAGTTTGGTACGCTCAAATTAGTACCGATGCTAAGTTTAACTATACGTTCGACAATGCGGGAACAGACACGAGTGTACCTGTAACCATTGAAACTGATATCAACCCTTGGGTTTACATGATCAGTGTAGGTTATACATTCTAGTTAGCTTATCTTGAAATGTAAAAAGGAGCCTGCGGGGCTCCTTTTTACATTTTAAACATTGAGAAATATTACTTTTTTCCGGCAGCTTGCGCTGCTTTACGCTCTTCTTTGGTACGCCAATGGCGAGTATTGTAAACAAACTCAGGCAAGAGTTTAGTTAGCCAAGCGACGAGCATCCAACGTTTGGTGACATAGACTTTACGTTTCGCTTTCTGCATTGCTTTAATAATTTGTCTGGCGACCTCACCGGGAGGAGATAACCATAGGCGACTTTGCTGCATCGCCGCTTTATCGAGCAAACCAAGTTGGATATCCGTGATCGTAATCGGCAACTTGAGCCTTTGGGCATGCATGCTTAAACCATCTAAGTAATTGCTAGCGAATGCTTTAGAGGCGTGGTAAGCCACACTCGGTCCGCCACGGAGTCCAGCAATAGAGTTGATCGCGGCAAGTTGGCCATAGCCTTGTTCTCTGAATAGCTTAAAAGCGGTATTACAGATAGCGGCATAGCCCTGTACATTGACGGTTATAATGTCTTGTTCAGGAAGCCAAGGTAATTGTGGATCATAGCTATTAAGCCCAGTGTTTACGACGACAAGATGCGCGCCGCCCATACTTTGCCATACGTGTTCCAGAGTGGTAATGATATCTTGGGGCTGTTCAATCTTGAGTGGATATACTTGAGCTTTAGTCGCAAGGGTCTCAGTGAACTCTTTCAGAGATTCAGGATCTTGTGCAAGTAAGGCTAGCTCAACACCTTGCTCTGCAAGTTGTTTGGCTATTTCGCGACTCAAAAGTGAGTTCGCGCCCACAATAATGGCAGTTGCTTTGGTCATTAGGCTATTCGACGTCAAATGGGTGACTCATGATAGGGAGATATTACACAGAGGACAAGATGAATAGCTAAAGGCTGTGATGCGTGAGGTTTATCCTGTTCAGTTGTCGATGGCAAACACATAAATATAAATAATAAGAGTTTGAGAAATACCCTAGCTGCATGTATCCCGTAGATACCATATACTGGTGTTCATATATTCAAATCATCATCAATATCGAGCGAATAATGGAAGTCGAGCTACTTGAAATTCGAAATTTCATCCGCCAGTACCCACCTTTTGATCAACTGCCAGAAAAAGCGTTAATCGAAGTGTCAAAAAGTGTCGAGATCTCATACTACCGAGCTGACAGTATGATCATTGAATTTGATGATAAAATACACGACCTCTTTATGATCCGCAGTGGCGTGGTCGAGATATATCGTCGTACTGGTGAGCTGTATAACCGCCTTGACCAAGGTTGCTTATTTGGGCAAATGGGGTTGCTGACCAGTAATAAAGTTCGTTATCCAGCCAAATCGCTTAAAGACACGCTTTTATACTGCATTCCAGAAAATATTTTTGATGAATTTTGCGAGCGTTATGATGTCTTTGCCGACTTTGTTGAAGTAGAAGGCAGTATCAGATTACAGCAAGCTGTTGAAGATAATAGTGATGATGCTAATTCACTGACCACATCCAAGGTAAAGACCTTACTCAGTGGCGAGCCTGTGATGCTCCCTACCACCACCACAATTCGGAACGTGGCCAAAATTATGTCAGCAGAGAATGTCTCTGCTGCAATTATCAATGATCCAAACCTCTCCGATGAAGGTGGTAATAGCTTTGTGGGCATTATTACTGAGCGCGATTTGTGCTCAAAAGTGATCGCGCAAGGGTTAGATGTCGATACCCAAGTGGTCGAGGTGATGTCTACAGAACTCATCTCTTTGGATCACAATGCCTATATCTTTGAAGCTATGCTGCTAATGCTTCGTTATAACGTTCACCACCTGCCTATTTTAAAAAATAAACAACCCATTGGCTTAATTGAAGTCAGCGATATCATTCGTTATGAGTCTCAAAACAGCTTGTTGTTTGTCAGTAGTATTTTTCAGCAAAACAGCATTGAAGATTTGATCATGCTATCGAATCAACTCAAAGACTGTTTTGTTCGTATGATAAACGAAGATGCCAACTCGCATATGGTGGGTCGAGCCATGTCTGAAATCGGCCGAAGTTTTAAACAGCGTCTGCTTGAATTGGCTGAAGAAAAATTGGGGCCGCCGCCTGTACCGTACTGCTTCTTAGCGCTTGGCTCAATGGCCCGCGATGAACAGCTTATCGTGACGGATCAAGATAATGCACTGATCCTCGATAACGAGTATCAAGAGTCACTCCACGGCGACTACTTCAAAGCTCTGGCAACCTATGTTTGTGATGGTTTAGCCGCTTGCGGCTACACTTATTGTACTGGCGACATCATGGCAACCAATCCTGAGTATCGAAAAACACAACTTCAATGGGAAGCGTGTTTTTCCGATTGGATTGAAAACCCAAACCCGCAAGCTTTGCTTAATTGCTCTATATTTTTCGATCTTTACGGTGTGTATGGCAGACCCAAATGGGCTGAACAGTTGAACGCCTTTATCCTGAGGAAGGCGAAAAAGAACAACCGTTTCTTGGCCTGTCTTGCTAGAAATGCATTAAACCGCACACCACCACTTGGTTTTTTTAAAGACTTTGTGATGGAAAAAGATGGTCGCCATAACAACTCGATTAATTTAAAAAGGCGAGGTACAGCACCTTTAGCCGACCTCATTCGAGTGCACGCCCTTGCTATCGGATCTCAATCGCAGAATTCATTTGATCGATTAGAAGACATCATCGAAGCGGGGATTTTACCCCCATTAAAGGGTAAAGATCTGCAACATGCGATGGAGTTTATCTCTTTGGTTCGCATTCGCCACCAAGCACTAGACATTGAGTCAGATCAAGAGCCTGATAACAATATCGAGCCTGAAAACATGTCCGATTTTGAAAGGCGTAATCTAAAAGATGCCTTTTTGGTCTTAAGTAGTGCGCAAAACTTTTTAAAGTTTCGCTACAGTGCCAACAGCATGCAGGGGTAAGTAATGCGCAATTTCAGTAATCAAGATATCTTAAACTGGAAAGCTTTTTTGAAAATTAAAGCGCTAGAAAGTAAAGATAGCCGATTGACTAAATTTTATAATGCCAGCACTTACCATGAGGAGATCAAACTTAAGGATATTGATTTTGTTGCCTTAGATTTTGAAACCACAGGTCTTGATGCAGATCAAAACAGCATTATAAGCATTGGGCTAGTCCCTTTTACACTGCAACGAATCGCTTGTAGACAGGCGAAACACTGGTTTATAACGCCGGAAGATAAACTCCAAGAAGATTCAATTATTATCCATGGTATTACCCACTCAGATTTGAAAGGTGCGCCGGATCTACAGCGTATCTTAGAGCAGTTATTGGATGAGCTGGCTGGGAAAATTGTGGTGGTGCATTATCGCAGAATTGAACGTGATTTTTTAGATGCTGCACTTAGAAGTTTGTTCAAAGAAGGCATTGTTTTTCCCGTCATCGATACCATGCAAATTGAAGCCGATATCCAGCAGGCTCGGCCGAAAAAAATCATAGATTGGTTTAAAAATACCCGTCCAGAATCGATACGTCTTGCTAATAGTCGCACTCGCTATAATCTACCAACCTATCCGCCACATGATGCCTTGACCGATGCAATTGCGACTGCTGAGCTACTGCAAGCGCAAATCTACCACCACTTCAGCCCAGACACACCTATCAAGAAGTTGTGGTTATAAAGCTCGATCTATAAATCAGGGTTATAATTCAGGGCTATAAAAAAACCGAGTGATGCCTTATTTACAAAATAAGTCATCACTCGGTTTATATTTTATTTATCAGTTCAGAACATTAACGAAGACGTCTTTCTGTTCGTAATCCCATGATTAAACTGACGCACATCACTAACAAAATAATGGTGAACGGCAAGGCGGTTGAAATGGCACCCGCTTGCAAGGCTTCAATGGCTTCTGTGCCACCGACCCAAACCAAAGCCGCAGCAATCGCGCCTTCGATAAATGCCCAAAACACACGCTGAGGAACAGGCGCATCGACTTTACCACCCGATGTAATGCTATCAATAACCAGTGAACCAGAATCTGATGAGGTCACAAAGAAGACCAGCACTAACACAATGGCAAGTAGAGACAAGATGCTACCCATTGGCAATGCGTCAAACATTTGGAACATTGCAAGTGGCACTTCTGTTAAACCTTTTTCGCCTAACGTACCGACTTTATTCATGACTTGATTAATCGCAACACCACCAAATACTGACATCCAAAGTGTAGTCACTACCGTTGGTACAATTAGCACAGCTGTCATAAACTCACGAATCGTACGTCCACGTGAAATACGCGCAATAAACATGCCGACAAAAGGAGACCATGAAATCCACCATGCCCAATAGAAAACGGTCCAGCCATGCATCCAAGCTTCGTCTTCACGACCAATAGGGTTACTTAATGGAATAATGTTTTCAATGTATCCCATAACAGTGATTGGAATGGTTCCCATGGATACTGCAAAAGTAACTAAAATTACAAACAGTACTAATGCAAGCGCCAACAGCATATTGACATTACTGATGATCTTGACACCGCCATCAATACCACGGATCACCGATACAACGGCCAATAGCGTCACTATGAATATGATGGCGATTTGAAGCATTAAGCCGTTTTCAATACCGAACACATGGTGGAAACCACTCGCGGCTTGCTGTGCACCAAGTCCAAGAGATGTCGCAAGACCAAATAGAGTGGCAAGCACAGCGAGAATATCAACAACATGCCCTGGCCAGCCCCAAGTACGGTCGCCTAGGATTGGATAAAAGACTGAACGCATGGAAAGCGGTAAGCCTTTATTATAAGCGAAAAATGCTAAAGACAGTGACACCACGCCGTAAATCGCCCATGGGTGAAGCCCCCAGTGGAACATTGTGGCACCAAGAGCCAGCTTAGCGGCTTCTGCTGTGTTTGGCTCAACATTAAGCGGTGTTTCGTACCAACCCGTAAAGTAGGCAACAGGTTCTGCAACCCCCCAAAACATTAATCCAATACCCATGCCTGCAGCAAATAACATTGCTATCCATGACATCATCGAGTAATCGGTTTTTGCTTCATCACCACCTAAACGGATTTTTCCATATGGGGAGACAATCATTGCCAAACAAAACAGGACAAAGATATTGGCAGACCACATAAACAAACCATCGAATGCCCCAATGATCTGCCATTTTATGCCATCTAATACGGATTTTGATGTTTCAGGTTCGACCAGCAATATGGCTATTAAGAAGAGTCCAATTAAGGCTGCGCTGATCCCAAAAACAGGGTTGTGAACATCAAAACCCCATTTTTGAATATTATCTTGCCCGACTGTGTAATCGGTATTATCAATACTGTATTTATCTTTTCTTGTATTCATTGATCCTCGTTTAGAACAACTTTCATTCGAAAAATGTGGCTTTATTTTACTTTATTAGGCGGCGACTTGCAGCCTAATGCTGAAAGCAATCACGTCTTATGCCATTTTTAGACAAAAGATTAAATAATTCTTGCTTCAAGTTCTTAGTTAGTTGACCCATTAAGTGTTAAATCTATCGAATTTTAGGGACATTCTTGTGTCAGCGACGGCGATGACCCAAGGCATTCCAAATCGAACAAAGAACCTGCTTGTAAATAGCCAAGTATAGATGCGGTTGTTACAGTTCGTAGGCAGAATAGAATAACATTAGAGTCAGTACTTTATGATGGACGTATGGACATCTAGAGGTCTTGATGTATGATTAGGAGATAAACGATTAATCAATAGAGAGAGGATGAGACGCAGTATGCCGGTTAAAATTCCCGATAATCTGCCTGCAGCAGGCATTTTAGAGTCAGAGAATATTTTCGTTATGTCCGAAACTCGGGCAGCCAATCAGGACATACGTCCGATGAAAGTATTGATCCTCAATTTGATGCCAAATAAAATTGAGACAGAAACTCAATTGCTGCGTTTACTAGGAAACACACCACTGCAGGTGGATGTGGATCTGCTCAGAATCCATGATAAAGAGTCTAAACACACGTCTATCGATCATATGAATAACTTCTATCGTGATTTTGAGGCCATTCGCCAAAAAAATTATGATGGGTTGATTATCACAGGCGCACCGCTAGGTCAGATTGAATTTGAAGATGTGACTTACTGGGACCATATCAGAGAGATCATAGATTGGTCACAACGACATGTGACTTCTGTGCTATTTCTTTGTTGGGCTGCTCATGCTGCTCTCTATCATTTGTATGGTTTAAACAGAAAGCTATTAGAATCTAAGCGCTCTGGCGTCTTCCTTCATCGACGCACCAATAAGCATTTCCCTTTGCTACGGGGTTTCGATGATGAGTTTCTAGCACCTCACTCCCGTTTCGCACAAATCGATGTGGCTGCACTTAAGGCTCATCCTGCGCTGCAGGTATTAACTGAGTCTGATGAAGCGGGTGCATACATGGTGCTGAGTACAAATAGTCGAAATCTATTTGTGATGGGACACCCTGAATATCAAAAGATGACTTTGAAAGATGAGTATTTACGCGATCTTGCTGAAGGGCTCAATCCTGATATTCCGCAAAACTATTTTAGAGATAATGATCCAGATAAAGAGCCTGTAGCTCGCTGGCATGGCCATGGAAGCTTACTGGTCAGTAATTGGCTTAACTATTACGTTTATCAGTTAACGCCCTATAACCTAGATGATATGAGTGCTATTGCCCCTTGGGAAGCAGATGTTAAGTGAGTCGTAAGTAGTGAGTATCAGTTAACGTCTCATATTAATCTTGATGATATGAGTGCGATTGACCCTTAGTAAGCAGATGTTTAGCGAGTCGTAAGTAGGGAGTTGTGAGTATCAGTTAACGTCTCATATTAATCTTGATGATATGAGTGCTATTGCCCCTTGGGAAGCAGATGTTAAGTGAGTCGTAAGTAGTGAGTATCAGTTAACGTCTCATATTAATCTTGATGATATGAGTGCTATTACGCCTTGGGAAGCAGATGTTTAGTGAGTCGTAAGTAGTGAGTATCAGTTAACGTCTCATATTAACCTAGACGATATGAGTGCGATTGCCCCTTGGGAAGCAGATGTTTAGTGAGTCGTAAGTAGTGAGTTGTGAGTATCAGTTAACGTCTCATATTAATCTTGATGATATGAGTGCGATTGCCCCTTGGGAAGCAGATGTTTAGTGAGCCATATTTTTACTCGATTCAACTTGCTAACAATAAAAATCATTTTCTATGATTTTTATTGTTAATCCTTTAGGCTGTGTTTGTTTGCCATTTCTGCTGCGTAGTCGCTTATACATACAGTAAAAGAGTAAAGACTCGCTGCAGAAGCAAGCATGAAAGGTCAATAGACCTTAGCTTGTTCGTCGTCATTCCACATACTCCTTCCGCTGGTAAATATTCCCTACGATTAAATTTATCTGTGTAAATTTTGAGTGACAATAATCCCCCTTGGTCACTAATCTTATATTTCTCATTACGCTTGCTTTACGTTCGCGTAAACGTCAGAGTGCTATTCTTTAGTTATAAACTTGAACTAGATCACCTATTTTTAGTTAGCGATAAACGACGGAGCAGATAATGAGTACTGAACAATTAAGCCAAGAGATCGTCATCGTAGCGGCAAAGCGTACCCCAATGGGTGGCTTTCAAGGATCCCTATCTTCCGTTCCGTCTCCAAAGTTGGCTGCGACAGCGATTAAGAGCTTAATGGTACAAACTGGGGTGGCTGCAGAGTCTATCGATGAAGTCTTGATGGGTTGTGTACTGCCTGCTGGCCTTGGTCAAGCGCCGGCACGTCAGGCGACCTTAGGTGCAGGTTTACCGCTTTGTGTTGGCGCAACCACTGTCAATAAGGTATGTGGTTCAGGCATGAAGACGGTTATGTTAGCCCATGATCTTATCAAGGCTGGTAGTGCCGAAATTGTGATCGCTGGCGGCATGGAAAGTATGAGCCTAGCGCCTTACTTACTCGATAAAGCCCGCAGTGGTATGCGTATGGGCCACGGTAAGGTGATGGACCACATGTTCCTCGATGGTCTTGAAGATGCTTATACCGGTGGTGCTATGGGCACATTTGCTCAAAATACTGCAGATGAATTTAAAATCACCCGTGAACAGATGGATGCTTTCTCTCTGAGTTCATTAGATAAAGCCAATAAAGCTATCGACTCAGGTGCTTTTAAAGCAGAAATAGCGCCAGTCACAGTTTCGAGCCGACGCGGTGACACCCTTGTCGATACCGATGAGCAACCAGGTAATGCACGTCCCGATAAAATTCCCACACTGCGTCCAGCATTTGCTAAAGACGGTACCATTACGGCGGCAAACTCAAGTTCTATTTCTGATGGCGCCGCTGCACTAATGCTGATGACCGCAAAGCAGGCCAACGTGTTAGGTTTGCCAATACTTGCTAGCATCAAGGGCCACACGACTCATGCGCAAGAGCCTTCTCTGTTTACCACGGCACCGGTCGGCGCCATGAACAAGTTACTCGATAAGGTGAATTGGAGTAAGGATGACGTGGATCTATTCGAGATCAACGAAGCCTTCGCCATGGTAACCATGTTGGCTATCTCAGAGCTGTCTTTAGATGCATCCAAAGTGAATGTTAATGGCGGTGCGTGTGCGTTGGGCCATCCTATCGGTTGCTCTGGTTCACGTTTATTAGTCACTCTAATTCATGCCCTCAAGGCGCGCGGCCTCAAACGTGGTGTTGCATCACTGTGTATCGGTGGCGGTGAAGCCACTGCGATGGCTATTGAGGTTTAGAGGTTTTCTAGCACCTAGACCTTAGATTCTAGGCTGTGGCGTTTATGAGAAGGGATAACAAGATGACGATTCAAGTGAAGCACTATATCGATGGCCAATTTATCGATGGATGCGGAGAACAGCAGATTTTGGTGACAAACCCTGCTAATAATCAAGCTATCGCCACGATTAATGCGGCGACAGTTGCAGAAGTCGAAACGGCAATTAGCAGCGCTAAAACGGCTTTTAAAACGTGGAAAGAGGTGCCTGTTTCAGAGCGTGCTCGTGTGATGTTCAGATATCAGCATCTGCTGAAAGAGCATCATGATGAGTTGGCAACTATTCTGGCTCAAGAGACGGGTAAGACATTTGAAGATGCCAAAGGTGATGTTTGGCGTGGTATCGAAGTGGCAGAACATGCCTGTAATATTGCGACGCTAATCATGGGCGAAACCGTTGAGAATGTTGCTAGAAGTATAGACACCTACAGTTACTCTCAGCCGCTTGGCGTATGTGCTGGTATTACCCCGTTTAATTTTCCTGCCATGATCCCATTGTGGATGTTCCCGTTATCCATCGCCTGTGGTAACACTTTTGTGCTCAAGCCTTCAGAGCAAGATCCGATGACGCCTCAGCGTTTAGTGGAGCTATTTGAAGAAGCGGGTGCCCCTAAAGGCGTACTGCAGTTAGTTCATGGTGATAAGACGGCGGTTGATGTGCTGTTGCGTCATCAGGATATCAAGGCCATTTCTTTCGTTGGCTCTGTCGGCGTAGGTCAATATATCTATAAGACAGGCACAGATAATCTTAAGCGTGTGCAGGCATTTGCAGGGGCTAAGAATCACTGTGTCGTCATGCCTGACGCCAATAAGCAGCAAGTGATTAATAACTTAGTCGGTGCCTCCGTTGGCGCTGCAGGTCAGCGCTGTATGGCGTTATCGGTTGCCGTGTTCGTTGGCGCAGCGAAAGAGTGGATCCCTGAGTTAAAAGAGGCGATTGCTAAGGTTAAGCCTGGCCTTTGGGATGATAAAGACGCGGGTTACGGTCCACTTATCAGCCCCGCAGCTAAAGTAAGAGTGCTCGATTTGATTGCACAAGGTAAAGCCGAAGGCGCCACGTGTTTGCTTGATGGAACTGAGTTTACAGTACCGGGATATGAAGCGGGTAACTGGGTAGGACCGACGATGTTCAGCAAGGTCACCACAGAGATGACTATCTATAAAGAGGAAATTTTTGGCCCTGTACTGTGTTGTATGGAAGCCGAAACTCTTGAAGAGGCGATAGGCATTGTCAATGATAGCCCTTACGGTAACGGTACCTCTATCTTTACCGCCAGTGGCGCAGTCGCACGTAAATATCAGCACGAGATTGAAGTGGGTCAGGTGGGGATCAATGTCCCAATTCCTGTGCCACTGCCGTTTTTCTCATTCACTGGCTGGAAAGGCAGTTTCTATGGCGATCAACATGCATATGGCAAGCAGGCTGTGCGTTTCTATACCGAAACTAAGACCATCACAGCGCGTTGGTTCGAGTCGCAGATAAGCGATGCCGAGCATGCTGAGCCTAATATGACGATTACCCTGAAATAGGCGACTTTAGCTGCGAGCAGCTAGCTGTAAGTTTTAAGCTGTAAGTAATGCAGTAGTTTGATGATAAGTATAGGCTTCGAGTTTATATAAAGCGTATTCGAAGAGATAGATAACCAGTGTAGATGCGGCTGAGGGTATCGAAAACATGGATGTTTTCGTTAAGCGACCATGGAGGGTGTAAAGCGTCCCGAAGAAGTATCTGCACATGCCTCGCTGGCCAAGCGATAGGTTAAATTGAAACTACTGCTTTCATTTATCTAGCAAATGAAAACTTACTGCGGAATACGGAATACGGAATACGGAATACGGAATACGGAATACTGAGTACTGAGTACTGATATCAACTTTGGCACTCAATATCGAGCGGAACAAATAATAAAAATAAAAAATACTTAGGAGACCTTAGATGGATTTTAATCTCAGTGATGATCAGCGTCAATTTGCCGATCTAGCCCAACAGTTTTCACAAGACGAACTCGCCCCATTTGCAGCTCAATGGGACAAAGAACACCACTTTCCCAAAGATGTTATTCAACGTGCCGGAGAGCTAGGTTTTTGCTCGCTATATTCACCGGAAAGCGAAGGCGGCATGGGGCTATCACGCCTAGATTCATCGATTATCTTCGAGCAACTTTCCATGGGCTGCACATCCACCACTGCCATGCTGACTATACACAATATGGCGACCTGGATGATCACTAGCTTTGGCTCGGAAACCTTGAGGAAAGATTGGTCTGAGCCGCTAACAACGGGTCAAAAGTTGGCTTCATACTGCCTAACCGAGGCGGGTGCGGGCAGCGATGCCGCATCACTTAAAACTAAAGCCGTAAAAGAAGGCGATGAGTATGTGATCTCTGGTGCCAAGATGTTTATCTCGGGTGCTGGCGCCACTGAAATGCTGGTGGTGATGTGCCGTACCGGCCAAGATGGCCCTAAAGGCATCTCAGCCATCGCGGTGCCAGCTGATACTGCAGGTATCACCTACGGCAAAGCGGAAGATAAGATGGGCTGGAACGCACAGCCGACTCGTGAGGTGATCTTTGATGAAGTGCGAGTACCTGTATCGAACCTGTTAGGCGAAGAGGGTCAAGGATTCACTTTTGCGATGAAGGGCTTAGACGGCGGTCGCATCAATATCGCCACCTGCTCTGTGGGCACCGCTCAAGCAGCTCTAGAGCGTGCTACGCAATATATGAATGAGCGAAAGCAGTTCGGTAAACCCATTGCAGCGTTTCAGGCGCTGCAATTTAAACTTGCCGACATGGCAACCGAGCTAGTCGCAGCGAGGCAATTAGTGCGCCTAGCCGCTTTTAAACTCGATTGTGGCGATCCAGAAGCGACAGCTTATTGCGCCATGGCGAAACGTTTCGCCACCGATATCGGTTTTCAAGTGTGTGATGCGGCGCTGCAACTGCATGGTGGTTATGGTTATATTCGCGAATATCCTCTAGAGCGTCACGTACGTGATGTGCGTGTACATCAGATACTGGAAGGCACTAACGAGATCATGCGCTTAATTATCGCCCGTCGTCTGCTCGATGAGAGTGCAGGACAGATTTTGTAACTAGCGCACTGTAACCAAACGAGAGTGATTAAAGTAGCAAGCCAGATTCGATTTAAAAGGAAGCGATAGATGACAGCCTTAATAGAAGAAATTGTAGGCAATACTGCAGTTATTACTATGAACAACCCTCCAGCTAATACTTGGACTGCTGAAAGTTTGCAACTGCTTAAAGTTAAAGTGGAAGCCCTGAATGACAATCCACAAGTTTATGCCTTAGTGATCACGGGTGAAGGAGATAAGTTTTTCTCTGCCGGTGCCGATCTTAAACTGTTTGCCGATGGTGATAAGTCTAATGCTGCCAAAATGGCAAACTGTTTTGGCGAAGCGTTCGAAGCCTTGAGTGCGTTTACTGGCGTCTCTATCGCGGCAATCAATGGCTATGCCATGGGTGGCGGCTTAGAAGTAGCTTTAGCCTGTGATATTCGTATTGCTGAAACTCAAGCCGTTATGGCATTGCCTGAAGCGACCGTCGGCTTATTGCCCTGTGCTGGGGGAACTCAAAATCTTACAGCCCTAGTGGGAGAAGGCTGGGCTAAGCGGATGATCTTATGTGGCGAGCGAGTTGACGCAGAAAAAGCGCTGCAGTTAAAATTGGTCGAAGAAGTGGTCGATACAGGGGCTGCACTTGATACAGCAATAGCGTTAGCAGCCAAGGTGGCTAGACAAAGTCCTAGTAGCGTAAAAGCCTGTAAAACGCTGATCCAGGCGGGTCGTAATATGCCACGAAACCATGCGTTACCTTTGGAGCGAGAGCTGTTTGCTGACTTGTTTGATACAGAAGATCAAACGGAAGGGGTTGCGGCGTTCTTAGAAAAGCGTAAGCCAAGCTGGAAGAACTGCTAATGACTCATTCTACAAATAGTGTGATATTTCAAACGTTAGGTACGGTGTCTGGCAAGCAAATTGGGGTCATGACCCTGAATATGGAAAAAGCCCTTAACGCGATAAATCTTGAGATGGTTCAGTTGATGTTTGCTCAGCTCAAACTTTGGCAGAGCGATGATGATATTGCTCTGATATTACTCGATGGGGCAGGAGAGAAAGCATTCTGTGCTGGCGGTGATGTTAGATCCATCTATCATGCATCGATTAAAGCCCCTGGTGAGGTAACCGAGCAAGCGACTGAGTTTTTCGAGCAGGAGTATCGCCTCGATCACCTAATCGATACCTATGACAAGCCTGTTCTCGTTTGGGGTAATGGTATTGTTATGGGCGGCGGTCTTGGCTTGATGATGGGCGCGAGTCACCGAGTCGTTACCGAGAACTCTCGCATTGCTATGCCTGAGGTGACGATTGGTTTATATCCTGATGTGGGCGGCAGTTACTTTCTTAATCGCATGCCTGGCAAGCTGGGTCTATTTTTGGGTTTGACGGCTTATAATATGAATGCGGCAGATTCCAAATTTGTCGGTATAGGTAACCACTATCTTAATCATGATGACAAACAAGCCTTACTCGATAACTTGGCTACGCTAAGTTGGAGCAGTGAGGCTGCAATGAATCATCAGCTATTGACCGACGAGCTCAATCGCTGCGGTGAACAAGGGACTGCGAACTTGCAGACTGGCCTGCTTGAAAGTCATAGGGATCAAATCAACAGGCTAGTGTCTGGCTCACTGAGCGAGATATTGCAGCGAGTGACTGAAACTGATTGTTCAGAACCTTGGCTCGAACGTCCTATCAAAACAATGTTGTCTGGCAGTCCTATTAGCTTGCAGCTTATCTACCAACAAGCTCAATTGGGGACAGACATGAGTCTGGCTGAGGTGTTTCGCTTTGAGCTGGGGTTAAGTGTTAATTGCTGCGCCGTCGGTGATTTCTCGGAAGGTGTCAGAGCATTATTGATCGATAAAGACCGTTCGCCGAAATGGTTGCATCAAGAGGTTAAGGATATTCCCGAAGCACTGATAGGTAAGATGATGTCTTCACCTTGGCAACAGGAGTCACATCCGTTATCAAATTTAGTCTAGTTTTAGAATAAGCGAACAGGTGTTAACCCTATTGGTATCAAATATGGTTTAGCAGGGATTTTCTTAGATTTAAGGATCAAAAGATGACAACAATTGCATTTATCGGATTAGGACACATGGGTGCGCCGATGGCGGCCAATTTAGTAAAATCAGGTGCGACAGTAAAAGTGTTTGACCTTGTTCCTGAAACGATGAAGTCGCTGACAGAGCTAGGCGCATTAAGTGCACCAACGGCATGTGGGGCGGCGGCGGGCGCCGATGTGGTGATCACTATGCTGCCAGCGGGTAAGCATGTCCGCTCACTCTACTTAGGTGAAGGCAGCTCTGAAAAGGGTTTGCTTGATATTGTAGCTAGTGGAACCTTGTTGATCGACTGCTCAACCATAGATGCGCAAAGTGCTAAGCTGGTCGCTGAAGTGGCGGCAAGTAAAGGGTTAGAATTTATCGATGCGCCCGTATCTGGTGGTACAGCTGGTGCGGCAGCGGGGACATTAACCTTTATTTGTGGCGGCAGTGATCTAGCCTTTGAACAAGCCTCTAAAGTGTTAACTCATATGGGCGCTAATATTTTGCATGCTGGCGGACCTGGTGCCGGTCAAGTGGCCAAGATCTGTAATAACATGCTGCTATCAGTGTTGATGATAGCAACCAGTGAGTCTTTGCAGATGGGAATCGATCATGGCTTAGATCCTAAAGTACTTTCTGAGATAATGAAGGTCAGTAGTGGTGGTAATTGGACGCTAGATAAATATAATCCTTGTCCAGAGGTGATGGGATCAGTGCCTTCATCGAACGGCTATCAGGGCGGCTTTATGGTAGATCTTATGGTTAAAGATCTTGGCTTGTCCCAAGAAGCGGCACTGCTCTCGAATTCGAGTACGCCAATGGGCGCATTAGCTCGCAGTTTATATGTTAATCATGCTCGTCAAGGCAATGGCGAACGAGATTTTTCGAGTATTTTTGAACAATTTAATAATGTAAAACAAATTAAAAGCAAAGGGTAAATCAATGGACTTAAAAGATAAGGTTGTGGTCATTACTGGTGGTGCTGGTGGACTTGGTTTGGCTATGGCGTTGGATTTAGCCGAAGCCGGCGCTAAATTGGCCCTTATCGATGTCGATCAAGAGAAGCTTGAACGTGCTTGTGCCGATATTGGAGACAGGACCGAAGTGCAAGGTTATGCCTTCGATATTACCGATGAAGAAGATGTGGTCGCTGGCTTTGGTTATATTTTGGAAGACTTTGGTCAGGTAAACGTGTTGGTTAATAATGCCGGGATATTATTAGATGGCATGTTAGTCAAAGCCAAAGAAGGCAAGGTGACTGGTCGTATGTCATTAGAGCAGTTTCAGGCGGTGATCAATGTTAATTTAACCGGCTCATTCCTATGTGGACGTGAAGCTGCTGCTGCGATGATCGAGTCTAAGCAAGAGGGTGTGATCATCAATATCTCTAGCTTAGCTAAGGCTGGTAATGTGGGTCAGACTAATTATTCGGCGTCTAAAGCGGGTGTGGCAGCCATGTCTGTTGGCTGGGCAAAAGAGTTAGCCAGATACAATATTCGTAGTGTGGCAGTCGCTCCAGGTGTGATTGAAACTGAAATGACTGCTGCGATGAAGCCGGAAGCATTAGAACGCCTAGAGAAAATGGTGCCAGTCGGACGTCTCGGTCAACCATCAGAGATCTCATCTACGGTGAAGTTCATCATTGAAAATGATTATGTTAATGGTCGTATATTCGAAATTGATGGTGGCATTAGAATATAGACTCTAAGTGTCTAGAAACTGGGAACAAGTTCCTAGGCTCTAGTGTGTAGGACAAGTATGATCGTAATAAAACGGGCCTAGGCCCGTTTTTTGTTTTCCCATTAACAGCATTTAACAATTAGACCTACACAAGTACTTACATAACTGCTTATGATAAGTGATAATGTTCGATGAAAGGGGAACTGTGAGTTGAGGTTTGATAAGAAGATGGTTTGGTTAGAAAAAGTGACTAGAAATTTAATGTTGTTCGTTGGATTATTAGGCATTATCGTTATCTACTTGGGCTTTTTTTATCTGCTCTTCAGTGGCCGGGATACTTCGATTTTACCTTGGTATCTGCTGCTTTCCCCTTGGATTTGTGTCTTTTATGGCTTAAGTCGTAAACGGCAGTTAGAAGTCTTTGAATGGTTAAAGAAAAAAATTGTCAGAAAATAAATCTCAGCCAGTATATCTAGCTCTACAAAGGAGAAAATAATGAAACTTCCCGTTTATGTTACTTTCATTGTTTCTATTTTTCTTATCAGTTTGCTAACGGGATGTGGAAAGCCCGATACCAGATCTGTTCAAGTTGTGGATAAGCAGGGTGGCCGAACAATTGCCCCTTATGCTAGCTGGACATCTCCCATTTCAGCCGAAGATGTGTATGGGCTATCCGATGATTTTGGCGAATTGCAGAGCGTTAATGATGCCCTTTACTTTATCCAGTCAGATTCAACGGCTGATGGTCGCATGGGAATTAAACGTTTATTAAACGATGGCTCTTTGGTCGATGCTCTGAGTGCCGAGTTTGATGTGAGGACTAAGGTTCACGAGTATGGAGGCTCGCCTTTCTTAGCGATAGGTCAGAGTATTTTTGCCTCTAAAGCTGACGACCAACTACTCTATCGTATTGCACCTAATCAATCACCTGTCCCCCTGACTTTACCTGGTACTCGTCATGCTGATTGTGTGTCATACCCCAAAGGCTCCCGCATTATCTGTATTAGAGAAGACCATAGGAAAGCGGGTGAGCCTGTGTCTAGTATCGTGGGAGTGAACCTTAATTTTGTCGCAGAAGGTGAGCCACTTGCAGAGGGGGCTGATTTTTATGCGTCACCTAAAGTCTCTCCGAATATGAAACAGTTAGCCTGGATCAGCTGGCAACATCCCAATATGCCTTGGGATCATACTGAACTCTGGATTGGTGAGCTCGATCCTAAAGGTGGCATTCACAACAAGACTCGATTGCTGGCAGATAAGCGAGGTTCAATCACCCAACCTCTGTTCAGTCCCGATGGTGTGCTCTATTTTGTGGCAGACTTCGATAATTGGTGGAATTTATATCGTATTAGCCCCGATGGCTTATTGGAACAAGTGCTGGATAAAGATGCTGAATTTGCGGTACCCGATTGGAAGTTAGGTAATCACAATTATGCCTTTGAGTCAGAAAACACCATTGTCGCTAGTTTCATTGATAAAGGAAAAGCCTCGCTGATCCGCATCTTTCTTGATACGGGGCTCACTGAGTCCATCGCCGTCGACTTCGGGGAAATCACCCAAGTGGTCAAAGGTGAGGCAGGGATCTATTTTGTCGGTAATAAGGTGACACCTGAAAAAGGCATATACCGAGTCAATGGACGTGGCACTGAATTAATTTATTCCCCCAAGCTGACAGTGTTAGATCCAAGCTATGTATCAAGAGCCAAGAGCATCAGTTTTAAATCTGATGATGACATGACTATATATGGATATTTTTATGGTCCGAACAACCCGGATTTTATCGCTCCTAATAACACCAGACCTCCGCTAATTGTGATGCTGCATTCAGGCCCGACAGCAAAGGCCAGTTTGGCTTTTAGACGAGATATCCAGTATTGGACCAGTCGAGGCTTTGCCGTGTTGGATCTTAACTACCGTGGCAGTTCTGGTTTTGGAAGAGCTTATCGCCAAAGTCTTTATGGGGAATGGGGCAAGGCGGATGTAAAAGATGCGGTTCGAGCGGCTGGATATCTGGTTAATAAAGGCTGGGTAGATGGTACTAAACTGGCGATGAGAGGTTCGAGCGCCGGAGGTCTGACTGTGCTATCAGCGTTGGCATTTTACGATACGTTTAAGGCTGGCGTTAGTTATGCCGGCATTAGTGATATGGCGTTATTGAGACAAGATGCTCATAAGTTTGAATCCAGTTACTTAGATCAATTAGTCGGTAAAAACAGTCCTGAGAATAATGTCTATTATGAGCGCTCGCCACTTCATCACCTTGAGGAGCTTAAAGAGCCATTATTATTAATACAAGGGGGCGGTGACACAGTAGTTTTTACTAAGCAGTCTGTCCGAGTGTTCAATGCGCTTAAAGCCAGAGGTGTGCCAACAGCTTATTTGGAGTTTAAAGGTGAGGGCCATGCCTTAAAGCATCCGAAAAACCAAATGATATCAATAGAAGCTGAGCTCTATTTTTATGGCAAGGTGTTTGGTTTTACTCCTGCCGGTGATATCCCAAGCTTAAAAATTGAGAATGCTCACCGGCTAAATAAACACTAGATGTCTTTTAGAACACCTGTTTTTAACTGGGTTAGCCTAGTTATTCACTGAGCCCGCTCAGTATGGCGCAGTCCGGTTGATGGCCGCCGCGACAATCCTTAATTAGATGTTTTAACTGGCTCTCTAGTGCCTGCAACTTAGTTATTCTCTCGCTCACCATCTCAAGATGAGTCTTAGCCAGACGTTTTACATCTTCGGCATCTCTTTCTTGGTTGAGCTTAAGATCGAGCAAAGAGCGGCAGTCATCTAAAGAGAAACCTAAGTCGCGACTGTGACTGATAAAGTTAAGCGAGTCGACCTGAGGTTTATCATATTCTCTGTAGCCATTCTCACCCCGCGCGGCGCAGATAAGGCCTATATCGTGATAATAACGAATACTCTTAACCGATAGACCAGTCTTTTTTGCCACTTCACCAATTTTCATTACACGTCTCCTAAGTTAATCGTTTTTATCTCTTGGCTACATTTTTATAAGATCGAATTCAGCTGAGCAACGCAAAATTCAATAAAGATAATTTATTCTCAAGAAAGATTTGACTCTCCTATTAGGGGAGACATTAACCTAAGTGCAGTGAAATGGGAACAAGCCATTTAAAACAGCTTTTATCGAGACTCAATGTCTTGAGTATGGGGGATCAATGATCATGAAAAATATCAATAGCATGACCTTATATGTGCCGCAAATGAACTGCGCCAGTTGTGTTGCCAAAATTGAAGGTGCATTTGAAAAATTATCACTGCCAGGTGTGGATACTAAAGTCGCCGCACGGGTGGCTGCACGGGTAAATTTGGCCGACAAGCAGGTACAAATCCAGGGCGATATCAGCAGTGAACTTGCCATAGCAACTGTGGCAAGTGTCGGTTATGACAGCGAACTGGTACTGGATGCTAAGCTTGCCAGCGAGAATAAAATTGAAGCTGAGCGCGTCGAGTACCGTACCCGTATCATCCAATCTATGTTTGGCTTGGGCCTAGGCGTGCCTATGATGCTGTGGGGGTTGCTAGGCGGTGAGATGATGGTGAATAACCCCAGCCAACAATTGGCTTGGGGCGCCATGGGTATAATCACATTTATCCTGCTAGTGACCACAGGTGGACACTTCTATAAGGGAATGTGGCGTGCACTTAAGGCGCGCAGTGCCAATATGGACACCTTGATTGTGCTCGGCACCACAACCGCGTGGACCTATTCTATGCTGGTGGTGATCATGCCTTCTTGGTTTCCGCCCGAGACCCGTCATGTGTACTTTGAGGCCAGTGTGATGATCTTGGGTCTGATTAATTTAGGCCATGCGCTGGAGCTCAGGGCTAAGGGCAAGACCAGTGAAGCGGTTCAGCGCCTTCTAGGCTTGCAGGCGACCACGGCAATTAGAATATCTGAAAATGGTGACGAAGAAGTTGAAATCGCTCTAATACAAGTAGGTGACATGCTGAGACTGCAGCCTGGTAGTCGAGTCGCCTTGGACGGTAAGGTATTGAATGGTGATTCGAACCTCAATGAGTCCATGTTAACCGGTGAGCCCATTCCTGTGTCTAAAAGCGTTGGCGATACGCTCAGTGCCGGCACGGTTAACGGCAATGGCAGCATCATCTATCGTGTGACCGCTGGGTTAACCGATACGCGTCTATCAAAAATCATCGAATTGGTTCAGCAGGCGCAAACATCAAAAATGCCCATAGGCAGGCTCACGGATAAGATATCGGCTTACTTTGTTCCTGTGGTGGTGATCATTGCCCTAGCCGCTTCTATGGTGTGGTATTTAGCGGGGCCAGCGCCTCAGATATCACATGCACTCATCGTGTTAACAAGCGTTCTTATCATAGCTTGCCCTTGCGCCCTCGGATTAGCGACACCTATGTCTATCATGGTATCAGTCGGACGAGCCGCACAGATGGGGGTGTTAATCAAAAATGGTGAAGCGCTACAAACTGCGAGTAAAGTGACCACTGTAGTACTAGATAAAACGGGAACCATTACAGCTGGTAAGCCATCGGTAACCGATATTCGCCTGCTTGACTGTGATGACCAAAGCGCAAGTGCAAGTGAAAGCGAGAATAAAGCCTCTGTCTCTGAGAAGCTCATATTCCTGGTGGCGAGTCTCGAGCAACATTCTGAGCACCCATTAGCCCAGGCCATGCTGGATGCCGCCAAGACGCGAGACCTAAATTTGGTCGAACCTGAACGTTTCAACAATATTCAAGGTAAAGGCATAGTGGGCATGGTCTCTGGTGTTGAGCTGGCCATTGGCAATATGAGTTTGATGACCATGGAGAACATATCGGGTGTCGATGCTCTACAAGATGAGGTTCAGACTTTAGCCCTGCTTGGTAATACTCCGGTTTATGTGGCACAAGAAGGGCGCTTAGTCGCTGTTATTGCCATTAGCGACCCAGTGAAATCCGATGCCAAAGAAGCCATCGCCGCGCTTAAGCGCGCCGGTAAACGGGTGATATTACTCAGCGGTGACAAGCAAGAGACTGTGCAGGCCGTTGCCGATGAAGTGGGCATAGACGAAGTGATTGCCGGAGTCTTGCCCGAGCAGAAACAGGCTAAGATTATCGAACTGAAAGAGAGCGGAGAAGTCGTTGCCATGGTAGGAGATGGTATCAATGATGCGCCCGCCTTAATGAGTGCCGATGTGGGTATTGCCATGGGAGATGGCACCGAAGTCGCTATCGAGAGTGCCGATTTGACCTTCCTGACCGGACGTTTGTCAGTATTAGCCGACACGTTTGCTCTGGCTAATGCCAGCATGAGGAACATCAAGCAGAACCTCTTTGGCGCGTTCATCTATAACTCTTTGGGCATCCCCGTCGCAGCAGGAGTTCTATTCCCCCTAACTGGAATATTGCTTAGCCCTGTGATTGCAGGGGCTGCGATGGCACTTTCATCCTTGACTGTGGTCACCAATGCTAATCGTTTAAGGCATGTGAAGTTAACTCGCTAGTTTTATTTACCTATGACAATCCGAATAAAATCTATTTGGGTTGTCATGTATCTATAACAGTTTGGGCATCCCCGTCGCAGCAGGAGTTCTATTCCCCCTAACTGGAATATTGCTTAGCCCTGTGATTGCAGGGGCTGCGATGGCTTTGTCCTCATTAACGGTAGTGACTAACGCTAACAGGCTAAGACATGTGAAGTTGAGCCGGTAGCTTGATTGCTGCTTGAGTCAGGAGCCCGAATAAAACCTATTCGGATAGTCATGTATCTATAACCGTTTAGGCATACCAGTTGCAGCAGGCGTCTTGTTTCCACTTACCGGAATATTACTTAGCCCTGTGATTGCAGGCCTCCCTTGTGACTAATCACCAGGGTCATACATTCTGATGTGTATACAGGTGTTTCACTTTGGGTTTTCATGGATATAATAGCGAACAATAAATGTGGGCACGTTTTTTACACATTAAATCACTCACAATATTAAGTTAATTCCCTTTAGACATTGGAAACTTGCCATGAAAAAAATTGTAATTACTGCGCTTATGCTCACTCTACCTATGCTAGTTAGTGCAGCGCCAGCTAAAGGACCTAAGCTGAAGGAATATAATCACTTAGTTGATTGTTACAGCTATGCCCAGCTGTTAAATGATGATCTAAAGATGAGTCGCTTTAAAAATAAATCACGCAAGATGCTAGATAAGATAGGCTTTTCTTATAAAGATGCGCAAAACAAGCTAGAAGTAGATCTACGTAAAGCTAAGCGCACCACCAAGAAGAAAAATGCCCGTAAAAAGTTGGACATCTGCCAAAAATCCTATCTGTAGAATCCATTGGCTCTGTTCAGTTTTTAAATACATTTTTAGTTAGCTGTAAGCTTACATCGATACAGCCTCATTATTCATTGGGAAAATGAATATGAATAAGGAGGTTGTCGTGTATTTCCCCACTAAGGCAGAAACATATTTCGCCTGCTCGAATAATGTACTAAAATGAGTGCTTCCACGTGTTGGACAGTTGATAAATTAGCCTCGGATAGCTATAATGCCGCGCTTGATTTTTATCCTAGAAGCGTGGGCTTGGAATATTTTCGTCATATCTACACTTTATACTCCAGCTAGCTTTGAATCGACTTTAATGAAGCCGATTTAGCTAAGACTCACTGCTACTTTATAGCGCATCTCATAACAGAATTTTGGAATTTTACACTTGATTACTACAGCTAATATCACCATGCAGTTTGGCGCTAAGCCACTGTTTGAAAACATCTCAGTCAAATTTGGCGGCGGCAACCGATACGGTCTGATCGGCGCTAACGGCTGTGGTAAGTCAACCTTTATGAAGATCTTAGGTGGCGAACTTGAACCTACTGGGGGTAACGTTTCTTTAGACGTGAACGAGCGTTTAGGTAAGTTAAGCCAGAATCAGTTTGGTTACGAAGAGTTCAACGTTATTGATACCGTGATCATGGGTCATGAAGAACTTTGGGAAGTGAAAAAAGAGCGTGACCGTATCTACTCTCTGCCTGAGATGACTGAAGAAGATGGTATCAAGGTTGCTGAGCTTGAGATGGAGTTTGCTGAGATGGACGGTTACACCGCTGAATCTCGTGCGGGTGAACTGCTAATGGGCGTAGGTATTGGTGTTGATCAACACTTTGGCCTAATGGGCGAAATCGCT
Source organism: Shewanella eurypsychrophilus (assembly GCF_007004545.3). Lineage (NCBI taxonomy): Bacteria > Pseudomonadati > Pseudomonadota > Gammaproteobacteria > Alteromonadales > Shewanellaceae > Shewanella > Shewanella eurypsychrophilus. Next base: position 1,662,579 of record NZ_CP045503.2, read on the forward strand.
CCAGGCTTTAAACTTCGTGTTTTATTGGCCCAGGCACTATTCTCAGATCCAGATGTGCTGCTTCTCGATGAGCCTACCAACAACTTGGACATCGATACTATTCGCTGGCTACAAGAGATGTTGAACCAGCGTAACAGCACCATGATCATCATTTCTCACGATAGATATTTCTTAAACTCAGTGTGTACTCATATGGCTGATTTGGATTACGGCGAACTACGCCTATTCCCTGGTAACTATGATGAGTACATGATGGCGGCTCAACAGTCTCGTGAGCGTTTGATGTCTGATAATGCGAAGAAGAAGGCACAGATTGCTGAACTTCAAGGTTTCGTCGCGCGTTTCTCGGCTAACGCATCAAAGGCTAAGCAGGCGACATCACGTGCTAAGTTAATCGATAAGATTAAGATTGATGCAGTAAAAGCATCGAGTCGTGTGAATCCGTTTATTCGCTTCGAGCAAGAGAAGAAATTGTTCCGTAACGCCTTGATCGTCGAAGAGCTAACTAAAGGCTTCGATAACGTTCCACTATTTTCAGGCATTAATATCATGGCTGAAGTTGGCGAGCGTATCGCAATTCTTGGTGAAAACGGTGTAGGTAAGACGACATTGTTACGTACGCTTATTCACGATATCCCACAGGATAGCGGTACCATTCAATGGTCTGAAAACTCAGCGATTGGTTACTACGCACAGGATCATGAGTCAGATTTCGAAAATGACATGACCTTGTTTGATTGGATGAGCCAGTGGCGCAAAGAAGAAGATGACGATCAGTCTGTTCGTGGTTATTTAGGCCGTATGCTATTTGGCTCTGATGACATTAAGAAGTCAGTTAAAGTGCTTTCAGGTGGTGAGAAAGGGCGGATGTTATTTGGTAAGCTGATCATGCAGAAGCCAAATATCTTATTGCTGGATGAGCCAACTAACCACATGGATATGGAATCAATCGAGTCATTAAACAATGCACTCGAAATGTATGAAGGCACCTTGATGTTTGTCAGCCATGACCGTGCATTTGTATCATCTCTTGCGACTCGTATCATAGAGATCAGTAAAGATGGCATCAACGACTTCAAAGGAACTTATGATGAGTTCTTGGCGAGTAAAGGTGTTGAGGCTTAACTTCTCTCACCCTGCTTAATGCGCCGTCAATAAAACCAGTTAGCTAGCTAACTGGTTTTTTTATATCCAGTTTTTGACTCGTCATTGCTGTTCATTAGTTTCACTAAACCCGTAATTCTTCCAGTTGCTGTATCTTGCCTCACTTCCTATCATTTCTCGCTCAAATTTATGCAGTTCTCAACTCTACCTGGTCAATAAATGAAAACCACATTAGCTTATCTTCCTCCGTTCATTTTATGTTGTCTATTCTCTTCCTATTCAGTGGTTGCTCAACAGAGTGAAACTGATGAGAAGGACGGAAGTATGAAAGAGCAAAAACATCATGAAGATCCTACGCGGATCTTAACTCGCGTTGGAGTTGGCTATGATGGACAGCTGACGTTTAATGGAACCTTAGGCTTGGATGAGACTCGTATGATAAGAGGCCAAATAAATGAAGATGCTAGTGAATGGCAATTAGGCGGTTCTTGGCTGTTTGAAAAGGGAATTTTAAATGTTTATATGAATGGCCATGAACAGAGGAATACTTACAGTATTGGTACCTTTGTTCCCTTGAATAAGCTAGGTGTCGATACGGGAAAGTGGCAAGTGTTTCCCATGGCGGGGGCCAATTTTGTCGAGGGTAAAAAGGGTAACTCAAATAGCACTGGTGCCTATGTTGGCGGTTTTGTTATCCGCCCAATCAATGAACATTGGTCTGTTTTAGCTTATAGCGGGATCTCGGCTGGCAGCAGTGATTATCTTGGTGTGTGGGGCGGTGTGGGTGCTAGCTATAAAATCACCAGCAAACAGAGCATTCGGTTGATGGCAAGCTACTCTGAAGATAGTTATCGCACCGACAACAAGGTCAGCATCTCCTATAGCTATGAATTTTAGTTCAAACATTAGGGATTAGGTTTATTAGAACCTAGAGCCTGGACCCTAGGTTCTTTGCTTTAAACTTACTTAGTAAAACGTGTTTCTAGGTAGTCAAATACTGCGCGAATACCAAAGGCTTCTCCACCGATTGGGCGGCCTGGTAATTTACGACTATTCCAACCCATCACATCGAAGTGACTCCAGCTGATATCTTCATCGACAAAGGCTTCAAGATAAAGCGCTGCAGTTATGGCACCACCTTGAGGAACACGGCCACAGTTGGCTAAATCGGCAATATCACTGCAGGTTAGCTCAAAGTAAGGCTTGTGCAGCGGCATGCGCCAGATAGGATCTTGTACATTTAGGCCTGATTGAGTCATGTCGGCGGCAACTTGGTCATCATTACTGAAGAAACCTGGCAGCTCGGTACCCAGAGCGATACGCATAGCACCGGTTAAGGTAGCGAAATCTATCATCAACTCAGGCTTGTCATTGTTGGCTTCGGCTAACGCATCACACAGTACCAGGCGACCTTCGGCATCGGTATTATCAATCTCGACAGTGATGCCTTTACGGGTCTTAATCACATCACCAGGACGGAACGCATTTGCCGATACCGCATTCTCAACCGCTGGAACCAATACACGCAGACGGATCGGTAAGTTACTGGCCATGATTTGGTGAGCCAGACCGATAACGTGAGCGGCGCCGCCCATATCTTTCTTCATCAAGCGCATGCCTGCGCCTGGTTTTAGATCTAAGCCGCCCGAGTCAAAACACACGCCTTTACCGACTAAGGTAACCAGAGGCGCATCTTTGTCACCCCAGGTAAGATCGATTAAACGAGGCTGGTTTTCACTGGCGCGGCCTACCATATGAATGGTTGGGTAGTTCTGTTCTAGTAGTTCATCGCCGATGATTTGAGTGACGCTTGCACCAAACTCGGTGGCTAAGCTTTCCATTATCTCACCAAGATGCTGTGGCATCATATCGGCGGCTGGGGTATTGATTAAGTCACGAACGATAGAGACTGAGCGAACTAGCTTCTGGGTTTCATCAACCTGAGCTTGAGTGGGTAATACAAGTAGCGGATAGTTTTTTTCATTTTTCTTGTAACGGTCGAACTTGTAAGCACCGAGTCCCCAGCTAAATGCTGCAACTTTGATTTGCTCATCAGTGCCTTGGAGCGAGTATTGGCCTGCAGGAAGCTGATTGACTAAGTCGCCGCACACCCAGTATGAATCGGTCTCTTTGGTCACATAAATCGCTTGAGATAGCTCACCCGAGCTGTTTGGAATGATGCTCATGCCTTTGCCATCGAACTGAGTTGTCGACAACCAGTTAGTGGTTTGGACATCTTGCTCGGCTAACCAAGCTGCATATGCATCTGTGTGTAATATGGTGAGAGGGGTGCCTTTGACACCTGAGATCAATAGTTCAGTCATGTTGGAGTTATGCTCGCTGCTGCTTATATCAATTTGAAGGGAAGTTTATTCTTATTCGATTGACTAGAATAGCAGGCAATCGCCTTGTATGAAAGGCGCATGAGGGCAGAGAAAGCAGTAATAAAGGCAGTTTAAAAAGGGGAACAGGGGTAAGCGCTACTTCTCACTCTTAGCGAGTCTGCTCGAACGCTTTCTCTTCATTTCTGATAGATTATTAAATGAGCTTGGCAACACATCAACCCCTACCATTTTTCCGAGCTTGACGACTAGAGGGATGGTGATTGGCGCAAAGGGCAAAACCGCAAACACACCCAGACTCAATCCCTTTAACAGATCGGCAAATTGCTTGTTGGCTTGATTGAGCTCTTCACGGCTAGCTTGTTTTTTGGTGTAACGCTTATAGGTGACCAACATATCTTTGGTCTCCTGTTTTTCTTGGGATAAGGCGTCTTTCAAAACGAGCATGTCGCGTTTTAAACGCAACCAGAAACGCTTCCTACCGATGCGAAATACGCGCACTGGGGCTTTGTGAATATGGGCATAGATTTTCATGGCGCGGATTGTCTCATAGCCAACCCTATGGGGATAGAGGCGATAGCGCTTTTGTTGCAAGCATTTGTCACAAGTTTTCTCATTGAGTTTAATCTCGCTCTAAAAAGGCTAAGTAGCGCTTGTGTAGCGTTTGATGTAAACCGTCAAATACAGATGCTTTGTCGACAATGTATGGTTTTTTGTTTGACCATTTAACCTAATGTGGCTATATTGTCGACAATCGAATAAAAAAGAAGCTCTAATTAAAGGTATGACATTTTTTAGCGAACAGCCAGTCACAGCGGCAGATAAGACCTTTATTCAATTACGGAAAGATATTGTTGAAGGTGAGATCCCATCGGGAACCAAGCTGAGTGAAACTGAGTTGTCGACAAAGTACGCCGTTAGCCGTGCCATAATTCGTGAAGCCATTAATCGCTTAGCGTCTTGTCATATTGTCGAGCGTAAAGCCAATGTGGGTGCCCGTGTGGTGTCGCTCACTAATGAAGGTTTAGTTGAGCTTTATCAGGTACGTGAATCCTTAGAAGGAATGGCAGCTAGATTAGCGGCTAAGAATATGACCACAAGTGAGATAGATGATCTCAATCAGCTGTTAAATTCCCACTTTGATGAAGTCAAAAGTGGTGAGTCTTACTACCAAGAAGCCGGTGATGTCGACTTTCATTACCGCATCATAGTCGGCAGTAAGAATAAGCACCTTATCTCAATGCTCATCAATGGCATCTATCACTTGGTTCGCATGTACCGGGTACAGCTAGGTATGGCGGGTCCTAGGGTAACAACAGCGTTTGATGAGCATAAGCATATCGTACAAGCCATTTCTAACCGTGATGAAGAACTCGCTGAGATATTGATGCGTCGCCACATCATGTATTCGAAAAATAACGTAGAGAAAAATTTATCCCAAAGCCGTTAATCAAGACGACCTCGGGTATTTTAAAAATTAAGTAGCAATATAAGAGAGGGAATGATGAGCGCAGGCAAGAAGTTTCGTCAGGCACTAGCCGACAATCAACCGCTGCAGATAGTGGGCACCATTAACGCGTACAGCGCCATGATGGCCAAACAAATTGGACATCAGGCTATTTATCTTTCCGGTGGCGGTGTTGCTAATGCCTCATACGGCTTGCCCGATTTAGGCATGACCTCACTGAACGATGTGATTGTCGATGTGCAGCGCATTACAGCGGCTTGTGACTTACCTTTAATGGTCGATATCGATACTGGTTGGGGCGGGGCGTTCAATATTGCTAAGACCATACGAGATATGGAAAAAGCCGGCGCTGCAGCCGTGCATATGGAAGATCAGGTTGCTCAGAAGCGCTGTGGTCATCGCCCGAACAAGGAGATTGTCTCTACCGATGAGATGGTCGACCGTATTAAAGCGGCTGTCGATGCCCGCACAGATCCAGATTTCTTCATCATGGCCCGCACTGACTCTTTCGCTCAGGAAGGACTCGAAGCTGCTATTGCGCGTGCCAAGGCTTATGTGGCTGCAGGCGCTGACGGCATCTTTGCCGAAGCGGTAAAAACTGAGGAGCATTACCGTGCATTCTCCGAGGCATTAGATGTGCCTATTTTGGCTAATATCACCGAATTTGGCCAGACCGAGTTGTGGAACAAAGAGCAGCTGGGCGAGTGGGGGTGTGCCATGGTGCTTTACCCATTGTCGGCATTTCGTGCCATGAACAAGGCGGCGGAGATGGTCTATCAAACTATCCTTAGCGATGGCGATCAAAAAGCGGTCACCGATAAGATGCAGACCCGTATGGAGCTGTACGATTACCTGGGCTACCACGATTATGAGCAGAAGTTAGACGTGCTCTTTAGCGAAGGTAAGAACAAATAACCGTTCGCAAAAAAGGCGGTAAATAAAGAATATTCTAAGTTAGCAGATTTAAGCCTGGCGAGTGTTGATTGATTAACTGCTCGCCGGGAGATTATAGCGTCATAAAACCTTACAAAAAGCGTGATAAAAATAGATGACCCGTTATCAAAACTCTGTGAAGGAAAGACAGAGGCGAGGTCACAAAAAACAAATTGAGGAGAGAGCAATGGTTGATAAAAAATTAAGTGGTGCAGGTCTACGTGGTCAAAGTGCTGGCGAAACGAGTCTTTGTACAGTGGGAAAATCTGGCAGCGGCTTAACCTATTGTGGTTATGATGTATCAGATCTCGCCGATAATGCCACATTTGAAGAGGTGGCTTATCTGCTGTTTAACGGTGAACTGCCAACGCTCGATCAGTTGGCGACCTACAAGGCAGAACTTAACAGCCTACGCGATCTTCCTCAGGCGCTAAAAGAGGTGCTGCAACGCATTCCACAAGATGCTCATCCTATGGATGTGATGCGCACAGGTTGCTCATTTTTAGGTAACTTAGAGCCAGAGAATGATTTTTCTGAGCAAAACCGTGCAGCTAACCGTCTACTCGCCGCATTCCCTGCCATCATGTGTTACTGGTACAAGTTTAGCCATGAAGGTGTCGAGATAGATTGCGTCACCGATGAAGACTCAATCGGCGGGCATTTCTTGCATCTTCTCAATGGCAAAGCTCCCTCTGAGCAACATCGCCGCGTGATGGATGTGTCACTCATTCTGTATGCCGAGCATGAGTTTAACGCCTCGACCTTTACCGCTCGAGTATGTGCATCAACATTATCAGACATGTTCTCTTGTGTTACCGGCGCTATCGGTACTTTGCGCGGTCCGCTACATGGCGGCGCCAATGAAGCGGCAATGGACATGATCCAGACTTTTAGTTCACCTAAAGATGCCAAGGTGCAGATGGCGGGCATGCTCGAGCGTAAAGAGAAGATCATGGGCTTTGGTCATGCTATTTATCGCACCTCAGATCCACGTAACGTGATCATCAAAGCCTGGTCTGAGAAGCTGGCTCATGAGCATGGTGATACCAGTCTTTACGACATATCAGTCGCCTGTGAAGAGTTTATGTGGGACAGCAAGAAACTCTTCTGTAATGCGGATTTCTTCCATGCCTCGGCTTATCACTTCATGGGTATTCCAACTAAGTTGTTTACCCCAATTTTTGTCTGTTCACGCCTAACAGGCTGGGCGGCGCACGTGATGGAGCAGCGTACCAATAATCGCATCATTCGTCCGAGCGCCGATTACACCGGTAGTGAGCCACGTAAAGTGACGCCAATCGAAGCAAGATAAGTGCTCAGGTGCTAGGTCCGAGTTCCTAGAACCTAGGAACTCGGACCTAGTTGTTAGCTTTCAAATAAGTGAAACGCATATGAATACCCAATATCGTAAACCTCTACCTGGCAGCTCCCTCGATTTTTTTGATACACAAGCGGCTGTCGATGCTATCTCTCCCGGTGCTTATAGCAAACTGCCTTATTGCTCTCGTGTTTACGCCGAGAATCTGGTTCGTCGCTGCGAGCCTGCTAAGTTGACAGACTCGCTCAAACAGATCATCGAGCGCAAGCAAGATTTGGACTTTCCCTGGTATCCGGCCCGCGTGGTGTGCCACGATATTCTTGGTCAGACGGCGTTAGTCGACTTGGCTGGTCTGCGTGATGCCATTGCCGCTAAGGGCGGCGACCCATCTAAAGTCAATCCTGTGGTGCCGACTCAGCTGATTGTTGACCATTCTTTAGCGGTGGAACACGCCGGATTTGAGAAAGATGCTTTCGAGAAGAACCGCGCCATCGAAGACAGACGCAACGATGACAGGTTCCATTTCATCAACTGGACTAAAACGGCATTTAAAAACATAGATGTCATTCAGCCCGGTAACGGCATCATGCACCAGATCAACCTGGAAAAGATGTCTCCCGTTATTCAGTCCCGCGATGGGGTGGCTTTTCCCGATACCTTGGTTGGCACCGACAGTCATACGCCACATGTAGATGCCCTTGGGGTTATCGCCATAGGTGTGGGCGGTCTTGAAGCTGAAAGTGTGATGCTTGGACGTCCTTCTTACATGCGTGTTCCCGACATTGTCGGCGTCGAGCTGGTGGGTAAACGTCAGAGTGGGATCACCGCGACGGATATCGTCTTGGCGATCACTGAGTTTTTGCGTGGTGAGAAAGTGGTATCGACCTATTTAGAGTTCTATGGCGAAGGCGCCAGGGCTCTGACATTGGGCGATCGCGCCACGATTTCGAACATGACACCCGAATTTGGCGCCACTGCCGCCATGTTCTATATCGACGAGATGACCATAGATTATCTTAAGCTGACAGGCCGGGATGATAGCCAGGTAAAACTGGTTGAAAACTATGCCAAGCAAGCTGGCTTGTGGGCCGATACGCTAAAAGATGCAGAGTATGAGCGAGTACTGCATTTTGACTTGTCATCGGTTGGCCGTAACATCGCCGGACCTTCTAACCCCCATCGCCGAGTGTCGACAAGTGAGCTTGCCAAGAAGGGGATCAGTGGTCATTTCGATATGAGTCGAGATGCCGATGGCAAAGACTTGATGCCTGATGGCGCCTGTATCATCGCCGCCATTACCAGTTGTACTAACACGTCAAACCCCCGCAATGTCATTGCTGCAGGCCTTATCGCCCGTAATGCTAATGCCAAGGGCTTGACCCGTAAGCCTTGGGTGAAAACCTCACTGGCACCTGGTTCCAAAGCCGTGCAGTTGTATCTTGAAGATGCCAAGTTGTTGTCAGAATTGGAGCAACTTGGCTTCGGTATTGTCGGTTTTGCCTGTACCACCTGTAACGGCATGAGCGGCGCGTTAGATCCAGTGATTCAACAAGAAGTGATCGACAGAGACTTGTACACCACGGCGGTACTTTCGGGTAATCGTAATTTCGATGGTCGTATCCATCCCTATGCCAAACAAGCCTTCTTAGCATCACCTCCTCTGGTTGTCGCCTACGCGATTGCCGGTACGATTCGCTTCGATATCGAAAAAGATGTGCTCGGCAAAGATAGCCAGGGCAATGATGTGACCTTGAAAGATATCTGGCCCAGTGACGAAGAGATAGACGCGGTTATTGCTCAAAGTGTTAAACCTGAGCAGTTTCGTAAGGTCTATGAGCCTATGTTCGATATTAAAGTCGAGTATGGCAGTGATAACGACCCGCTATATGATTGGCGTCCACAGAGTACTTATATCCGCAGGCCTCCTTATTGGGAAGGCGCCCTCGCGGGCGAGCGTACCATGAAGGGCATGCGTCCTCTGGCTGTGCTTGGTGACAACATCACTACTGACCACCTGTCTCCCTCGAACGCCATCATGCTCGAAAGTGCGGCTGGAGCTTATCTGGATAAGATGGGGTTGCCGGAAGTTGATTTTAACTCCTATGCGACCCACAGGGGCGATCATCTAACGACCCAACGTGCCACTTTTGCGAACCCTAAGCTGTTTAATGAGATGGTGACTCAGCTTGGTAAGAATGGCAAAGCTGAAGTTAAGCAAGGCTCATATACTCGTATTGAACCCGAAGGGATTGAGTCTCGCATGTGGGAAGCCATCGAGACCTATATGGGGCGTAAACAGCCTTTGATCATTATCGCCGGAGCCGATTATGGTCAAGGTTCGAGCCGTGATTGGGCCGCCAAAGGTGTACGTCTTGCTGGCGTAGAGGTGATTGTCGCCGAAGGTTTTGAGCGTATTCATCGCACTAACTTGGTGGGCATGGGGGTATTACCGGTTGAGTTTACCGGTGGCAATAACCGCCATTCCTATGGTATCGACGGCAGCGAAACCTATGATGTGATTGGTCAGCGCACGCCTGGGGCTGCATTAACGCTAATCATCACTCGTAAGAATGGTGAGCAAGTTGAAGTGCCTGTTAAGTGTCGTCTCGATACGGCTGAAGAAGTATCAATCTATGAGGCTGGTGGGATTCTACAGCGTTTCGCCCAGGACTTTTTAGAGTCAAATGTGAATTAGCATAACGACTTATAAGCGGGTTTAATAAAGCTCAGGTAAAACATAAAGTAGATAACCATTTGTATTTTATCTGAGTTTAAATTGTTTATTTAAAAGGCTTAACTAAAAAGCTTTCCTAAAAAGGTAGTTTTGTAATGACACCAGAATTGACTAACTCTTCTGAGCTTAAATCCTCTGGGCACAAGCCTCATAAGCATCAGATAAAAGTGCCTGCCACCTATATGCGCGGCGGCACCAGTAAGGGCGTGTTCTTCTCGCTAACTGATTTGCCACTGGCTGCGCAAGTAGAAGGGGCGGCCCGTGATGCACTCTTGCTGAGAGTTATCGGTAGCCCAGACCCTTATGGCAAGCAAACCGATGGTATGGGCGGCGCAACCTCAAGCACCAGCAAGACGGTCATATTGTCGAAAAGCACTCAGGCCGATCACGATGTGGATTACCTCTTTGGCCAAGTGGCGATTGATAAGGCCTTCGTCGATTGGAGTGGCAACTGCGGAAACTTGTCCGCCGCTGTCGGCGCTTTCGCGATTCATGCAGGTCTTGTCGATGCCAGCCGCATTCCGGAAAACGGTATAGCCGTGATACGGGTTTGGCAGGCAAATATCAGTAAGACCATTATCGCCCATGTGCCTATCACCAACGGTGAAGTGCAGGAAACTGGTGATTTTGAACTCGATGGCGTGACTTTCCCAGCAGCAGAAATAGGTGTCGATTTTATCGACCCTGCAGATAAACCCAAGGAAGGGGAGCCTGGCATGTTCCCCACAGGTAACTTGGTCGATGAGATAAGTTTACCTGCTGGTGTTTTTAATAACAGCCTTGAGCTTGATAACGGCCCTGAGCCTAGAAACAGCCTTGAGCCAAAAAAAATAGCTGCCACCATGATCAATGCTGGCATTCCGACTATCTTCGTTAACGCCGAGGATATCGGCTATCGCGGTGATGAGTTGCAGGAAGCAATAAACGGTGATGCCAAGGTGCTTGAGATGTTTGAGTCACTGCGGGCTATAGGCGCTGTGCAGATGGGCTTAATCAGTCATGTTGATGAAGCTGCATCTCGTCAACATACCCCAAAAATCGCCTTTGTCTCGCCAGCTAGCAGTTACACCTCATCCAGTGGCAAGCAGGTTGGGACTAGTGATATAGATCTTAATGTGCGCGCCCTGTCCATGGGTAAGCTGCATCACGCCATGATGGGCACTGCAGCTGTAGCCATAGGCACGGCAGCTGTCATCCCCGGCACCTTAGTAAACCTAGCTGCGAACTCTGGCACTCAAATTAAAACTGGCATTAAGACAGGCAGCCAAGCGGACTCAGTATGCTTTGGTCACCCTTCGGGAACATTGAAAGTTGGCGCAGCGGCAGAACAGGTCGATGGTCAATGGACTGTCACTAAGGTATCCATGAGCCGCAGCGCCAGGATATTGATGGAAGGCTGGGTTAGAGTACCAGATGAGAGTTAGCTTCGAATGAAACTTGATGATATTTTTGTTGTTTATCAGTCATTCCGGCAAAGCTTGTTAGCCGGAATCCAGTTTTGATGTAGGAGCGGCTTTAGCCGCGAATTTGTAAGCTTCAACAAGACCCGTATTATTGTCTAAATCGACTAATGTCGTGTTATGTTGCTAATGTCATTATCAGTTTAAAACAGGGAGTTAGAATTGAATATTAACGCGACTTTAATTGGCCAAATACTTTTCTTTATATTATTGCTGATCCCGCTGTTTGGGTTTGTCTGCTACAAGGTAGGCAAGAAGAAAACCGAAAACCCTAAGATGGTGGGGTTTGTTGGTGCAGCATTGTCACTTTTTCCGCCACTAAATTTTATTTTTCTTGCCGTGCTGGTGTTAAAAAGTGATCTACCCATAGCGTTATCTGAGTCATAAATGAACCTATTTCAAGAGTATGAAAAACAGCAGGAGTGGAGAGAGTGGGAACGCTTTATTGAGTTTATTCCGCTAACAGCTAACGACACTATTGTTGATCTTGGGTGTTCAGTCGGCGATGTCTCGCGGATGTTTTCCAGACAAGTTAAACATGTGGTTGGGGTCGATATAAATGATGAGTTTATTACCTTCTGCGATTCCAGAAAAACCACTAACGAAACCTTTGTATTGAGTGACTTCCTGAGTCTCGACTACCTTGAAATTCAGCGCTCTTTTGGTGAGGTAAACGGCATCTGGGCCAGCTACTCTTTATCTTATTTAAGCGATCCAATTAGTTATTTAACGTCATTATACTCGGTGTTAAACGAAGGAGGCTGGATTGCCTTACTCGATGTGTCCTGCTTTATCTCAGGCAATTTGGCCAAAGACAGTAAGTATTACACCAGAGTGCTGTCGTTCGAACAGGCGTCATATCGCTCTGGCCTATATGATTTTGACTTCGGCGGTAAGATGCAAGCTATGTTGCAACAGGCAGGCTTTGATATCGTTCATGTTAATGAAGATGTCTTCGACCCTGAGCTTAACTTCTCTGGCGTGGCGCTAGTCGAGGTTATCGAGGGCTGGACTGCTAGGCTTGGCAGAATGAAAAAGCTAAGGGATCTTTTAGATGAAGAGTACACCGAATTTTGTGATGAATTCCTCGCTAACCTTAGTGCTAATACTCACGATAAACGCGGCAATGTCAGGTTTGTTGTGGCTAAAAAGTAAAATAGACCTCACCATCAATCATCAATCTTGATTTAAGTTTGAGGGGCTGCAATAACTGTTATGCCAAGCTCAATGAGCTAAAACAGGCTTGAAAGTTAGGCAGGTATCTGGGTGGTCATCCTCTCGCGGAACTGAAAATATGAATCGAATTTTAATACTCGTTATCGTCACTTATGTTGGACTCGGAGTCATGCTCTACTTGATGCAGCGCAGCTTTATCTACTTTCCAACACAAGCGGTGGCACATAAGTTCGATGAGGTGACTTTTGAAAATGAGGGTGTATCGACAACAAGTATCTTATTAAATAAGGGTCAGGATAAGGCGATTATTTATTTTGGTGGTAATGCGGAAAATGTCGCTTTTACAGCCCCTGAATTTGAACAAGCCTTTGAACCAGCATTAGAACCAGAGTCGTCGCCTTATTCGATATATCTGGTCAATTATCGAGGCTATGGCGGCAATGAGGGCGCACCTAGCGAAGCGGCATTACTGTCAGATGCTTTGGCTATATATGACAATTTGATATCGACCCATGAGAGTGTATTCGTGATAGGGAGAAGCTTAGGCAGCGGTGTCGCATCTTATATCGCATCGGAGCGTCCGCTGAAGAAGTTAGTCTTGGTGACCCCATTTGACAGCATTCAGAGTATTGCCCAAAAGCAATTTCCGTTTTACCCCATGTCCATACTACTCAAAGACAAGTTCAATTCGGTAGAGCGCGCAGGGAACATCTATTCTGACACGCTAATCTTAGGGGCTGAGAATGACAAGATAGTTCGCCGGATACACACAGACAAGCTTATACAATCATTGGTTAACCGCGCTCCTAAGGTCATTTTCATCGAAGGTGCCGGCCACAATGACATTTCCCAATATTCTACATATTATCAGTCAATATCAGCATTTTTTTATTCTCATTAATGAGCTATAGCGGCTTCATTATTAAGTTTGCTGTTTAGTCACGTCTATGGAAAGGACACACATGTTATTTGAACCATCCCGTCACGAATTGCTTACCGAAAGTCTATGGGATCAAGATCGTGTTCAGTTAGAAATTACATCAATAATTGATGATGTTGAACAGTCAATTTTACCTAATGCCAGCTGGCCAACGCATCCCCTCGACGCCGAGAGTTATTCTAATTCCGGACCTAAGTGGTCTGCCTACGCAGGCGCGGCGGGATGTATTCACGGCCTGCGGATCCTGAAATGCTACGGTTATCAGGTTAATGACTTGTCTCACTTACTGGCTGAAGTTCATCGAGCCTTCCTCAAAGCCCCTGATGTGTCAGTTGAGCCAGGTTTACAACTGGGGGAGATCGGCATACTCATGCCTGCAGTCTTAGCTCAGCCAGATAATCGAGAGTTATCAGACAAGCTGTTATTGTGCATGGAAGCTACGCTAGATCTGCCCCTGTATGAGATAACATCTGGGCAGAGTGGCATGATGCACGCCGCTCTAGCGCTTTATCGTAAAACCGGCAAAGTTCGCTGGAAAGATGTATATGTCAAAGGCGCCAAATCTCTGATGGATAATTGGAGACAAGATTCAGAAACCCGAGAATGGCTTTGGGAGAGTCAGGTCTTCGGTCCTAAAAGACATTATTACGGTGCCTGTCATGGCATCACAGGTAATGCCAATATTCTCTTGCAAGGCGTTGATCTTCTTGCGAATGACTTGACTGAATTGATCGTAGAACGTACGGCTAGCACGCTAACTATCTCTGCTAAAAGAGAAGCGGAGCTAGCCAACTGGATCTTGTGCAGTAAACCTAATATCGAAAAGCTGCTGGTGCAGTGGTGTCATGGCGCGGCGGGAATTGTCACTGCTATGGCAAGAACGCCTCAAATCGATTCATTTCATGCTAAGCAAATCGACGAATTACTCGCGCAGACTGGTGAGCTGGTATGGCAAGCCGGCCCTTTGGTAAAGGGGGCTAATATCTGCCACGGCACATCGGGTAATGGTTATGCCTTTTTGTATTTATACCTAAGGTGGGGAGATCAAATTTGGCTGGATAAAGCAAGAAAGTTTGCCATGCATGCTATCGAGCAGTGTCAAGCCGCTCGCTCACAATACGGTCAGGGACGGTACACGCTATGGACAGGAGATGCGGGTCTCGCCATATATTTGTATCATTGTATGCACCCAAAGGAAGCCGCCATTCCTGGCTTAGACTTGTTTTAATCTGCTTCCCATTAATCTGTGATATGCCTGTTATAGCTCAATATTCTCTTTGAGTGACTCCATTGTTAGGGCGTAATGGCGCATATCTATCTGGTTTTTTTTGCTAACCATTGGGGATATCGTTTTAATCATGTTTTCATAGGAAAGAGATGGGCATGCTTTTTGCCATTTCAGGCCCTGCAATATCCAGCATAGCGCATCAAAAGTGGGCCTTAAGTCGCAATCATAGCCAAACTGCCTTAAAAACCTGTTTTGTCCCATAGCGACCGCGCCTCTCTCAACTTCATTCAACAAGAGTATGCAATTAAGAATATCCTCTTTACTTGATAGTAGTTCACCTTCTGAAATCGCTCTCTTCCATACGCTCTGAGCTTGTTCTTTTACTTCAATAAAAAGGACTTGTAGGTTCCCTACAAATTCAGGGCTAGCAAGGTTGTAAATGTGGGGGTTCACGCCTAGGAAGTTAATGCAGAGATCATCTTTATCTGCGGCCCAGCATTTCATCGGATCATACGCCATCGAGTATATGATTTTTTCTTGGTTAGACAGTGAGTCTGAATTGATTATTTTATTCACATTTTTTGAGACATCATTGATGTGTTGGATATACAGCGAGACGACAATATCTTCTTTACAGCTAAAGTAGTTGTATAAGGTTTTCTTTGAGCATCCAGCTCGACTTGCAATGGTTGCCATTTTAAAAGAGCACATGCCTTGCTCTTTTATGACCTCAGCAGATGCTTTTAAAATGTCACTTATAACCTTTGGCGGATTGAGTAAATAGTTATTCATACAGGGTTTCTGCTCATGGCTCTCGTTATTATAGTGTCACTTTCGCCATAACATCTCGCCCTGATTTTAAGGAGAAAACCTCATTCTGTGACATACATTAAAATATTTTAATGTATGGGAGTGTCTTGGCAATTTGCTGCTAATTTGTGAAATAGCGCCTTATAAGCGTAAACCTTTGGTTTCCTATAATGCAATATTTAGTCACGGAACATAACGCTGTACCTCGTTAACATAATCATCAGAAACTAACCTGATCATTATCGAGGAAACATGAAAACATCACTTACTACCTTGGCTGCAGCATTGTTTATGACATTCACAGCATCTGCAGCAAACGTAATTGATATTGATACTCCAGCACTGGATAACACAGTCCAAAAGGTTTACTCCGTCTACTGTCCGTTCTGTTACAAGTACGAAAAATCCGTTACCCCTAACTTAATCAAAAACCTGCCAGCAAGCGCTAAGTTCCAGGCAATCTGCCTAGAAAACAAGGGCGAGCTTGGTATTGAATCTTGTGAGGTATTAGCCGCTGCTGACACCATCAGTCATAAAAAATACAAGCAAGCCAAGATGGCGATGTATGCCGCTATTCACGATAAAAAGCTTAAAAATGTTAAAGGGTCTAAAGCTGTCAAAGGCGAACTAGCCGCCATAGGTCTGAAGGCTGCAGGGATCTCTCAAGCCGAATTTGAAAGCGCGCTTAACTCTTCTAAAGCACAAGAGAAGCTAGCCTATGACCGCACAATTGCACTCACTATCGCTAAGTTGAAAGGCATTCCGGCTATCGTTGTGGGCGGTAACAAGATGATTGACACCAGCACGATTACTTCATTAGCGAACCTTGACGAAACCATCAAGAACAACCTTTAGGATCCATCATGATAACTAAACTCAAACTCTGGTTTGCCGAACTAAAGGCAAACCCGCTTCCCACTCTGGAAGCAACTCAAGAAGGTCGCGCCGTATGGGCCGTTATGGCCACCGCATGTGTGTTCTTACTGGGCTCAGCAATGGGGTTCTTCCAGGTTTTTCTAGAGATGGACCCTTGTGAAAACTGCGTCTACATCCGCTTCAGCCAATTCTGCATTCTGATTGCTGGCGTGATAATGATCATCAACCCTAAAAATAATGTGCTGAAGATCCTCGGTCTCGCCCTAGCTTGGTACGGCATTTTTTACGGCCTAGACAAAGCAATCATCTTGGCAGGACAGCATGTATCGAGTCATGCCGCAGATGCAGGTCTGGATCTATTCCAATCGGGTCAAGGCGCTAATGCTTGCTCGCTAGAGCCAACGTTCCCTCTAGGACTACCACTTCATGAGTGGCTACCGTTCGAGTTTGCCCCATCAGGTATTTGCGGCGAAGACGATTGGTCGTTGCTTGGCTTAAACATGGCTCAATACTGCATTATCAGTTACTGCGTATTCATTGCCTGTGCACTGCCATTGACCATTGCTTTTATTACTAAAACCCTGAAAAAGGGCAAGCGATGAAATCATTTATAGCATTAGCCACTCTCGCTGCGCTAATCGTCGGCTGTACATCTGCTCCGAGATCAGTAGAGGTCATAACCTATCAAGACGGCAGCATTGTTTGCAAAACCATTACTGATGAAGCGACAGAGTATATCGATATTAAAGCCGCTTCAGAGTGCCCAATCAAAGACTTGTAGCCAAAAAACTAAGTGATAAACCAGGAAGATTAAGATGAAAAAGACAGCGCTAATTGTGGGCTTGGTAGGTGCGATTGTAGTGCCTACTGCGAGTGCCAGTATGCTCGCCATTGAGGCGGGCGTAATGGATTGGAGTGATAGCACAGAGGCCTATTTTGGTGAGGGGAAAAGTGAGAATGAGTTTGTCACTATCAAGGGGGCAACAGGTAGCGCTTTTGGCGATGTATACGCCCACTTTAAGTTAGAAGACTTTACCGATTCAGACATGATGGGCTCTGAAATTAACATAGTAGGCCAAATCAATATTGGCGACAGTGATTTCAATTGGTACGGACAGGTGTTTAGTAAGCAAAAACCTGTTTGGTCAGAGACCAATACTCTGCTTGGCTTTAGCCATGACAAAACATGGGATAACGGCTGGTACACCCAAGTTGCAGTGGCTGGGCATATCGTTACCTCTGATTACAACCATTTCAGTAAGCCCAGCGGCGAAAAGTTTGACGCTAATGGCTTTAACGGTGGTTATGCCTATCTGGCGGTAAATAAGAGTTTTAGTGCATTAAGCCAGGACTTTACATTTGGTTGGTGGCAAGAGCATTACTTTGGCCGTGGTGATGACTACCTAGTGGTGTCAGGTGATGTGGAAGATCA
Source organism: Shewanella eurypsychrophilus (assembly GCF_007004545.3). Taxonomy (NCBI): domain Bacteria; kingdom Pseudomonadati; phylum Pseudomonadota; class Gammaproteobacteria; order Alteromonadales; family Shewanellaceae; genus Shewanella; species Shewanella eurypsychrophilus. The sequence goes on from NZ_CP045503.2 coordinate 1,680,400, forward strand.
CGGCTTTAACGGTCAAGCCACTCTTCGCTGGCATGTTGCTGGCGGTTTATCGGCTGCAATTCAATACCGTTACGCGCAAAACAATCTTGGCAAAGAGGGCTGGCAAAACGCCATGTTCTATTCAATGCAATACAACTTCTAATTGAAATTTTTTAAAGAAATCGAAACAATTATATTCTGGAGTTTTAGATGAAAAAGACAATTTTAGCGACATCATTGGCCATTGGCCTCATTGGTTTAAGTGGCGCCGCAGTTGCAAGTGGTGATTGGGCAGATAAGTACCTAACAACCGTAAAGACTCAAGGTGAGATCGGTATTGTTAAAGTTAACCCGTACGACTTTGCACCACTCACGGCGATTATTGACCTCAATGGTTTTGAAATTTCTAATGTAGAAGTTCGTGTAGAGCCAAAAGCTGGTGGTGTTCCTATTGAGTATCCTGTAGACGATGTTGCGGTGACGACTCACAACGGCATCCCGGTATTTGGTCTATATGCAGACTATCAAAATACGGTAAGCGTTAAGTACGTTAAGAACGGTCAAAAAATCTCAGAGTCATACAAAATAAATACCGGACCATTGAAAAAACTTTTGTTTGATGGTCAGACTCGAACCTTCCCTGAAGTTAAGCCGGTTAAAGTTGACCATGAATTCAAAGACAGACTTTACATGGTTAACCATTTAGGGGCTGACGATAAAACTGAGGGCTGGGACAACTATCCGATTGTATTTGTTGCCGATACAACAGGCGAAGTTCGTTGGTTTATGGATTGGGATAAGGTCTACGATCAAGATACGACTAAAGGTATCGCAATGGGCTTCCATTTAGCCGATAACGGCGAGCTTTATTGGGGACAAGATCATTACTACGCACGTTACGACATGCTAGGTCGTAAAGTGTTTAAGCGAGACATGCCGCGCGGATTCACAGGTTTCTCACATGCAATGCTAGAGATGCCAAATGGCCACTATTTATTGCGAGTGGCTAAAGAGAAGTATCTTCGTGAAGACGGTAAGCGTATTGATACCGTTCGTGACCACGTTATTGAAGTTGATCAGACCGGAAACGTCGTTCATGTATGGGACTTCAATAAAATCTTCAACAACATGCGTGACGATCTACTCGTTGGCCTAGATAGCGGCGCTGTCTGTCTAAACGTTGACGAGAGCCATGCCGGTGAAACCATGGATATCGAACCCGATGCTCCATACGGTGACCTCCCCGGTGTTGCAGCGGGCCGTAACTGGGCACACATCAACTCCATTGAGTACGATGAAAAAGATGACACTGTTATCGTCTCTATGCGTCACCAAGGTACTGCCAAGGTCGGTCGTGATGGTGATGTTAAGTGGATCCTTGCAGCCAATAAAGGCTGGGGCGATCTTAGCGATAAAGTGCTAACACCAGTCGACTCTAAAGGTAATAAGTTAGATTGTGATGAAAATGGTCGTTGTAGTGATACTGATTTTGATTTCCCTTGGACTCAGCACACATCATGGTTAACTTCTCGTGGCACCTTGGTTTCATTTGATAATGGTGATGGTCGCCACTTTGAGCAGCCAGCTATTCCTACGATGAAGTACTCTCGCGGTGTTGAGTATAAGATCAACGAAGACAAGATGACCGTTGAGCAGACCTTTGAGTATGGTAAAGAGCGTGGCTATGAGTGGTATTCAGCTATCACTTCAAACATCGAATGGCGTGAAAAGACTGAAACCTTCTTCATGTACTCTGCGGCAGCGGGCTTATTCTCCGGGGAACCAGGCAAGCATTTTATCAACGAAGTGACTGAAGATGGCAAAGTGAAAGTAGAGCTAACGATTAACTCTATGGCGAAGACTGAGCCTTCTTATCGAGCGCTGATTGTTGAACCTAAGCAGTTATTTACTAAGTAAGAGGCATCATAAATAAAAGCATAATAAAATATGGCCGCTAGGATGGTGGCCATATTTAGGCTAGCTAATTTGGGAGACTCCGAGAGTACGAGTGCCTGTATCTAAATATCCTCATGCCTTGCCATATATGTATCATCGTCTGCATCCAGAGAAAGCCGCTATTCCTAGCTTAGATTTGTTTTGAAAGCTTTGTTTTACACAAAAATAACGATATATCAAAAATGATATAGTCAAGAACATCCAGAGGACTAAAAATGAGTAGTACATTATAGCAGCTAAAAGAAATAACTTTAAAACCCAGAAGTAAAAGCGATTTACGGTTCAAAGACACTTGCAGCTAAAGATGTTGAGATCCTAGAGGTATAAACAGATGTCCTATAAACTATATTAGATAAAGATAGATGCAGCAGCTTGTAAGCAAAGATATTTATGTTGACTCTACAGAAACCATTTCTTGGATGGAAAAAGCCGCTAACTGTGTACGAAAGGAGCAATTACATAAAGACCAACTTAAAAAGTTTGGTTGAAATAAGGGGCTAGTGTTTTTCAAGATGATCTTAAGCTCATCCAAATGAATATTACTTATACAAAGTATAATTCGCCCCTAATACTAACTAAAACAATTCGTTTAAGTTACAGATAACCTAGCAATCATACGTCCATACAAGGTTTTTTAGGATCTGGTATATTACACCAATGTGGTGGTAAAACTTGTGGTGATAGCTCTTGATCTAATTCTGGTTTTGGTTCTTGTTCTACAGCGAATGAAGATGAACTTAACAGTAGTAACGATACAGAAACGCAGGATAAAAGTTTTTTCATTATGTACTCCATGTTATTAATACTCCCTTTCCGTTTAGCTAGGGAGCAATAACACTACACTATTTAAAAATTAGTTTCCTAAGCTCAGATATTTCATGAAATGAAAATAAATAAGAATTTTATATACTCGAACACTTAAAATAACAGGTGAACGTCCCCCTTATTTTAAGCTGCGCAACATATAAAGCTCAAAAGTATAACAAGATGGATACGAAATGTAACAAAGTTGAAGGGCATAAAGGATGGAGTTATGTATTTCTTGATAGTTTTAAGCGCATTGTTTCTTATCGTAGCTTCGTTGGTGCGGTCTACTGGTACGCAGGCATTACCAAGATCAAAAAAGTAAATAACAATACGCCAACTTTAACCTTAAATTTGGATTGAAAATACGTTTTTACCTCCTAGTTTCAATCATCCTGGAGCAACACATCTGCTTTTAACTGCTTAAGATTGATTATCGCGTTAATGAAGCTCGAAACTACTCAGATATAGGCAATAAATCCATCACATCATAGTTATATCAATCTTGCTCAAATAACTTCCCCATATTTTTATTTTTTGCCCGTAGTAAAAGATAAAAGCAAATAACGGGGGCTGTCCTCATAAAGGACACTACTCTCAGCTCCGCTATGTCAGAAAATGAAATTACCAGCACCTAGGGGCTGCTACGCTTTAAGAGTTTTCGAACAAAATGACTTCGCTACTGCATCGGAGATCTGTGCTGTCCTAGAATGAACTTCTTATCTCCACGTCCCTTGACGTTTCCATAGTAAACCCTAAGATAAAACTTTGCGTTCTTAGCGCTCAATACACTCCCTTTCAAGAGGGTATGCTTTCTAATTCTTTATGCGCAAAAAATCTGTTACCCGTCTTGGTTACATTTAGAGTGCCGCTATAGCACTGCTCTTGCCGTTAATCTAAAAGGAAAAGTAATGTTAATCGTAAGAGAAGCCTGCGAGAAAGATATCGATACTGTTTATGATTTGATAATCGCAATAGCGAGGCATCATGATCAGGAGCAATATGTTGTCACTGATAAAAGTGAGCTGCTCAAATCTGGCTTTAGTGAAAACCCACAGTTTGGTGTGTTGCTTGCTGAAGTTGACGGTGAAGTGGCTGGTTATGCCTCCTATACCTGGAACTACTCTATCTGGCTGGGAATTTCATACATGAATATCGATGATGTGTTTGTATGGGAGGGCTTTAGAGGCCAAAAGGTCGGTGAAGCCTTGATGCAAAAGGCGAGAAGTGTTAGCCAACTTAAAGGTGTTACTCGAATGAAGTGGGAAGTAGAGCAAGATAACCTGCAGGCGATTAAGTTTTATGAGCGTCTAGGGGCGACAGTCGATATCAAAGGTGTATGTCGCTGGTCAGCGAGTTGAGTCGATATTGATAAATACCTCTTTAATAAACCGCAATCGCCTCCTTGTTTACACTCTGTTAACTCACGCATACAGCAGAGTGTTTTTTAATATTTAGCCATACCTGACTTCATCTTATGTTCATGCTTAAATAAAACTCAGCTGGTATTTTATGCAGCAATAACTATTTCATAATAATTAGAAAATTAATAGGATCTATGAGCATGAGCTGTCCCCACAATAACTATCGGGCCATGGAAGATGATATCCATACGGATTTCAAAGATGATATGTCCTACGGTGACTATCTAAAACTAAATCAAGTGTTAACGGCGCAACAGCCGTTATCTAATCAGCATGATGAGATGCTGTTTATCGTGATCCATCAGGCGAGTGAGCTGTGGCTCAAGCTGGCAGGACATGAATTGAGTAGTGCGGTAAAGAATATTCAGGAGGGGGATTTTGGTCACGCGTTTAAAGTGATATCTCGGGTGAAACAGATCCTCAATCAGTTGACTCAGTCCTGGAATATTTTGTCGACATTAACGCCTGTGGACTATCTTAAGTTTCGGGATGCCTTGGGGCATTCTTCCGGTTTCCAGTCCTATGGTTATCGTAAAGTCGAATTCTTACTGGGCAATAAAAATGCGTCCCTGCTCAAGGTTCATGAAAGTGATCCTGTAGTGCACCAGGAGCTTAAGGCAATCCTAGATGCCCCTAGTCTCTATGATGTAACCCTTAAGGTATTACATGACAATGGCCTTTCTATAGACGCCGATGTGCTAAGTAGAGACTTCAGCCAAGCCTATCAGAGCAACGACTCAGTGCTTAAAGCATGGCTAAGCGTGTATCAGAATGCTGATGAGCACTTTCAACTCTATGAATTAGCAGAAAAACTAATAGATATTGAGGATAGTTTTCAGCAATGGCGCTTCAAACACATGTATACGGTGCAGCGCATCATTGGCAACAAGATGGGCACTGGTGGCTCTTCGGGTGTTGGATTCTTGAAAAAAGCGCTGGATATCAGCTTTTTCCCAGAACTGTTTGAGCTTAGAACTCATTTGTAAGCTCACGTAAAAACTCATGTATAAAAACGCTTTTACAACATAAATGATAATAACACTAGCTTTGAAAGAGAGGAAAGTATGAGCCAAGATATCGCGCTAACCCTCCAGCCACACTACAGCCAATTTAATGTTAGTGAACGTATTTTATTGTCGGGGCACTCACATCAAGCCTGGCCTGATGTGGCGAAACAGGGCTTGTTAAACTGCTTCGATGACGCAGCAAAACATATCGATGATAAGTGGCAGGCGGCCTTTGAAAAGGCTGACAGAGTGCGGGGATTTTATCGGGGATTACTCGGTGATCCTAAGGCGCAGATTGCATTAGGTGCATCTACCCATGAGTTATTGCTACGCTTCTTGTCGGATCTGAACTGTTTTAAACAGTCGCTGCGCAGGCCAATTAAGATAGTCACCACAGATGGTGAGTTTCACTCATTGCGTCGTCAGCTTAATCGCTTAAAAGACCTTAATGTGAATATAGAGGTGGTGTCTGTACACCCAAGCAGCACCTTGGCTGAGCGACTCATCGACAAGCTCGATGCTAAAACCGATGCCGTGATGGTTTCTGCTGTGTTCTTCGGAACCAGTGAGATATTCAAGGATGTTGGCTTAGTCGCCAAAGCTGCCGATAGCCTGAATATTCCCTGTTTAGTGGATGCCTATCATGCACTGAATGTGGTGCCTTTTGATCTCAACGAGTGGCAGTTAGCGTCGGCATTTGTGGTTGCTGGTGGCTATAAGTACTGCCAAGCAGGTGAAGGGAACTGCATGATGCGGATCCCGCAAAACTATCAAGGCAGCCCGATTATCACTGGCTGGTATGCCGAGTTTGACGTGCTTAATCAGGCGCCCGGTAAAGTGGGATTTGGCCCGGGTCAGAGTGCATTTGCAGGCTCTACCTATGATCCAAGCAGCCATTACCGCGCCGCAGAAGTGTTTGACTTTTTTGAGGCTCAAAACCTTACCGATATTAAGCTTAGGAAGATTAGCCAGCAACAGATAAGCTTACTATGGCAAGGGATTGAATCTATGGGGGTCAGTCACGAGTGTCTAGGGCTGCCGTCACATGCAATTGCCGATAATGCTGGTTTCTTATCACTCACTACGGCTAATGCCAGTACTTGGGTTAAAGAGTTGGGTCAGCTTGGGATCTTGTGTGATAGCCGTGGTAACCAGCTCAGGTTTGGCCCAGCGCCTTATGTGACTAAGGCTCAGCTAGATCAAGCACTTAATGTGGTTGAAGATCTAGCAACACGGATTGGCTAACCAGTGTGCAGAACAGTTCAAACACTGAGTTAGGAGAAGGTATGATTAAGTTTATTGAGTGTCTGGTCCCGTTAGACAAGCAAGAAGCATTCTCAGTGGCGCAGCGCTGTTGGCGTCAGACGTCTCACTGTCCTGGTTTTATCAAACAGTATGGCGGTTGGGACCAGAAAACGGGCCGCGCTATCATTCTTGCTCATTGGCAGAATAGGGCGGCGATAGATGAGTTTATGGCCACCACTCATGACAAGATAGCCGAAGAAAATCAGCAACACCTCACATACGAAAGCTGTAAAGTGAGCTATTTCAACCTGGTTAACATTATGCCTAGCACTAAAGTGGCTAATGTTAGTGAGGTAGGTTTTGTCAGAGTTGCAGACTGTAAGTTGAACCCCGGTGGTGCGCCAGCATTTTTGCAAGATCAGGCTGAAATATGGACGCCTGCTATGAGTGAGTGTGATGGGATGCTCGGTGGCTACCTTGCTCAATTGGTAACAGACCCGCTCCGTTATATGGTGATCTCACTGTGGCGCGATGAGCTGAGCCACAGTGATTATATGAAACTGCAATTTAAATATGCTCGTGCAAAGGTCAACCTTGAATCGTATATTGACGAGCTAGTGGGTTATCAGCTATCGACTATCCCAGCTTGGGATATCGACAGTTTAGAGCGTAAGACTAATACTCGTTTTAGTACTAGATGCCTTTAGCTCGAATACGGTTAACGTTGCGGTTCATCAGGTGACGTAGCAGGTAACGAAATAGGAACTTTTTAATTCCGCTCAAATTACTGCCATATTTTGCGTAAAAGTCATCGGGTTGAACATACAGGCCAAAATCATCGGCAATCCCTTCGCTTTGAATATAGGTATCTTGGCCTTTCCAATCGATATCCGGGTTTGAGAGACATTTAGTTGAGATACCATAGCCTGAAAATTGTTTGCACTGCTGACTGAAGCTTTTCTGTACCTGAGTAAGGTAGTCGCGGTCGATAATATAACCCTCTAAGTTAATCCAGCGACCATCTAGCTCGACTTCCACCCAGCTATGGATTATTCGTTTCGGTGCTATCGCAAAAAGATAGTTGGGTACTGCGCCACGCTGCAGCTCGTTAAAGATGGTAAAACCATGGAATCGACTGGAGATCCCAACGGCTCTAAGCAGTGCCATAAGTAGAGTGCCTTTGGTATTGCATTGGCCGTAGCCATCTTTTAACACTTGGCTGGCATTAAGGCGGTCATCAGCGTTATAGCCAAATAGGATCTCATCGCGCACATAGGTATATATTGCCCCTATTGCATCATATTGACTTAGCTGCGCCCAGCCACGTATATCGACGAGCTTCTGCATACTTGGGTGCTCAAAATCTAACATCTTAGTGGTTTGTAGATGCTGTTTAGTTATCTCGTTTTGCTTGGTTGATATTCTTGTCATTGCTAACTCCTGAATCAAGCTGTCGTATCTACTTAGAGACTATCTACTAAGTGTCTATCGATTGAGTATCTATGTGCTGATAATAGGAGTTTGTGCCGCAGATAAATTGAATAAACTGGCTAACTTGATCGGATATCTAGCTCACTTATTTAAGTAGGAATAGGATCAATGCTTGCCGAATTGTCATGCCAAATTGATTTTTAAAGGTTCGGCTCAGGTGAGCACTGTCGGCAAAGCCAGCTAGGTAAGCAGCCTGAGTTGCATTGTTGCCATTTTTAAGGGCATTAAGGGCGCAGAACATTCGACGCCATAGCAGATAGGGGCGCCAAGTTATGCCCATCTGCTCGCGAAAAAGATGCAGAAAGCGACTCTCTGATAGAGCTAGTTGCTCAGCTATCTTTGCTGCCCGCCAACCGCTGGGTTTAACGCAATCGCCATTAATGCACTTGTCCAGTTGTGAAACCAGTTCCTGTATGCGTTTGTCAGTGGGCTGACTGGTGAATGTATCGGGATAACTGCCTAGACCTAGTTGCCCAAAGAGTGGGGCTAACTGGGGAAAGGGTTGGTCGTCGCTGCTGGGAATTGATGGAATAGTGGATGATTGCAGCGCTATATCGCATGTAGAGCGGCCAGCAAGCTTCTCTTGCAGTGCTTTTCCCCAATGGCTCAGAGGTTCGATCAGGAGTATCCACCCAGATGTCATTGAGAGTTGGTGCTCAACGTCCGCATCGATTAATAGTGCGCCAGTGCCGACATTGCCATTGAGTTGATAAGTTGAGTTACTGCTTGGCCATATCAGCTGAATAGCATGATGCTTATGGGCTGCAGTATCGAGTGCTGCGCCATAAATAATTAACATGCCGGGCTCAAGCCAAACAGTTGGACGCATATGTTATTGGTCTCTTTCTTTATGAGTTAAAGTGAAGCTATTAAACTTACTGGAAATAGTTCCAGATTTTAAGGGCTACTGGTCCCAAGGCCCTATTTTTTAGCTTAGCGATATACATAGGCAGTTTGAAATCACCTAAGGTATTTAAGCTAACGAGTTCCCCTGATTTCAGCTCTTTCTTCACCATATGTTCAGGCAGGCGTCCCCAGCCAAGGCCTTGAGTGATTAAGGTCTTTTTAGTGTGCAGGTCAGTGACATACCACTTAAGCGCTTCATCAATAATACTGGTATCTGGCGATCTTTTGTCAGTAGATTTGACGATGACCTGAGGATAGTTTGCAAGTTCATCCTCAGTGACATGACTCGTATCATCAAGAGGCAGCTGTGTAGAGATAAGCAGGGGAATATTCATGGTATCGATTAAGTTATAGTCCACCGCTTTATTTTTAAAAGGGGTGCCATATATAGCAATATCGACCTTTTCATCCAGTAGCATTCTCTCACCGGATGCGACTTCGATCTCTAGATGAATCGTGGTGCTAGGGAAGTCTTGCTTAAGCTCGAGCAATAACTGAGTGATTTTATCTAAGGGGAAGTTGGAGCTAACGCCCAGACGAAGTTCTGTCTCACTCTCGCCTTTGAGTTCATTGACGTAAGTTTCGAAATCACTTGCCTGCTTGAGTAACTGTCGAATTTTAACGATTAAGAGTTTGCCGTCTGCAGTGAGCTCTGGTCGATAAGTTTGACGGTTAAAGATCTGAAGATCGTAATAGGTTTCTACTTGTTTTACTGAGTAGGACACAGCCGAGCGCACCTTATGCAGTTTCTCGCTGGCTTTTTGAAAGCTGCCCTCTGCACAGATGGTATCGATAACCTGAAGATGTTCTAAATTCACCATGGTCTAATAATATGACCGTTATGTACTAAAAGCTATGCTTTTTTGTGAACAAGTGTTGCCTTACAGTTATCTCATTCGAACAAGCTCACTGAATGAAAATCACATGAGAAAAGGAAGCAAAGACGATGAAAATTTTAGCAATCGGTGCAAACGGCGTTATTGGTCAAGCAGTAGTGAAGCATTTATCACAACTCCATGATGTTATCTCGGTGGGCCATAGCCGCGGAGCGATAACAGTCGATACCCAGAGTAAGGAATCGATTCGAGCCCTGTTTGAGCAAGTCGGCATGGTCGATGCGGTGGTGAGCATGGCAGGTAATGGTGCCATGGGCAGCCTTGCGGATATGCCAGACTCTGGTTACCAGACTGTGCTAGACAGTAAAGTCATGGGGCAGGTCAATCTGGTTAGAATAGGATTGGAATACCTCAATCAGGGCGGCTCGATCACCTTAACATCGGGCCAGTCTTCAAATAATCCATCACCTGGGACTGCTGCTATCTCTATGGCAACAGCTGCAGTCAATGGTTTCGTAGGGGCTGCAGCACTTGAATTGACTGATGGCAAAAGGCTTAATGCTGTGAGCCCAAGTTTCGTCAAAGAAACCATGGAGATGCTCGGCATGGACAGCAGTACTGGTATGCCAGCCGATGAGCTTGCTGCCTATTATGCTGCCAGTGTTAGCGGGCAGAAGAATGGTGTTGTTTATCAAGCCATAGGAGGTTTAGATGAATAAACCGGCATATTTACTTCTCAGTAGCCATTAGCTGAGGTAATTGGTTAACAGTGATTGGCAAATCGCTATCGAGAAGAGTGAAAAGGTCAGTGTGTTTTCTACGGTTTTCTACATTAACACTACACTGAAGCACAGCACTGACCATTTTTATTTCTATCCTTGTCAATTAATAAGCAACCCCGATGCGTTGCTGGGGATATTTAGCGGCTTCCAGCTCATCGATCATGGCGAGTGCATAGTCACTGACCGATATCTTGCTATTTCCCTCTGAATCGACGAGTAATTGCTCTGCGCCAACACGATACAGGGCTTGTTTTTCACCAGGGAAAATCAGCGCCGCCGGACTGATAAAAGTCCAGTTAATGGGACTGGTACTTTGACGAAATACCTCCAGTGCCTTGCCCATCTCTACTGACTCTGTGTGATATTCTGCTGGGTGAAAGGTAATATTCAAGATAATGATGTGGGTTTGTTGCTTCGCTCAGCCAGTCGAGGAAAAGGCATTGTCAGGTTACCCTGCGATCAGGCTAATCCCGTCATTTTATCGCAGAGCAATGGCAAGAGGATATAAAACGGTTAGCGCCCGTGGATTAGGCCTATTGATTGATGTTTGTTGATTAGTTGCTGACAATAAAAAGCCCCTAAAAGGGGCTCTTTACATTATGAGGATTAACCCGCGCGTAAACTTAAAATCCCAGCAAGTTCTATTGGCTCTGGGTAACGGCAAAATGCTTCATCTTTTTTATCTATGGCATAGATAGACATTCTATCGGCTAGCTCGTTACCTTCGATGCCAATATGAGCCGCCACATGGGAGATCACCAGCTTTTCTTTAAGCTCATCATATAGGGCATGTGATGCCTGAATGATCTCCAGGTTCTTGATATCCCCGGCAGTCTTACGCTTCCAGCCTTTGGTTTTCCAGCCATAGGCCCAGTTAGTGATGCAATTGATTGAGTATTGGGAGTCACTACGGATATGTACTGACTTGCCTGCTGCCAAGTTCTCTTCTGCAAGTAATAGCGCCTGATGCAGTGCATTGAGTTCGGCGGAATTGTTGGTGCCGTAGCTATTATATAGGCCGTACCAAAGTTCAGACAAAGCGTTATCTTTATATACGGCTACGCCAGAGCCCGCTTTACCTGGGTTGGGCTCACAGCCACCATCGGTGTAGATAACGACATCGTAGTCAGCGTTAGAGGCTGATGTTTTAGCCGAAGGGGCTTTTTGACTCTTGCTTGGGCTAGAGGTATTAGCTGGCTTAGCAGCATAGGCGCTCGATGCACCTTTTGAAAATGCGGCATCGGCTTCGGCTTTTGTTGGAAAAGATTTGAACTTGGCCTTAGGGAATTTATCGACCTGACGCTTGGCTTCATCCCAGGTGGTAAAAATCCCAGTTTCTCGACCGACCCAAACCACATAAAACTTTTTAGCCATTTGATACTCTTAACGTTACTAAACAAAAGAAAATATATTGTGGCAAATACTACGGTTACCCAGCGCAAAAGTCACCTAATCAGAGGCAAGAAGCGATAAGACTGAGGTAGATTGCGCAATCTTACTGCAGATTTAAGGGAGAGCTTACTTTCTTAAGCGGCTAGGCTAACCCCATATAAGACGCTAGGTTGACTCAGATGAGAATAGCTGTGAAATTAAGCACATAAGTTTTTACATTGAGTTAAAGCAGCCTACTCAAGGAGGATCCTGGGATTTGGATTTATCGATGCCGCTCAATGTCGGTTAGAGGCTGTTTTTGTTGACGTGGAGGCCGTCGGTATGGGCATAGGTAAGTTACTCGCGACCGAGTTGGAAGTGCAGGCTAAAAAAGCGGGCGTTGAAGAATTAAGCTTATCCTCTTCATTAAATGCTGTCGGTTTTTATCAAGAGTTAGGATATATCGCTGGAGATGAGACTCAATGGCGGCACCCCAGTGGTATCAAACTTATGTGTATTCCCATGTGTAAATTACTATGATCCACGCTGCTTTGCATCTCCCCAGCTATTCAGGCTGTAGGCTGACTCACAGAATTCCCCTTAGTCTTAGGTAAACTCTGTTACCAGTTAGATATATTTTTCGACCACTTAGGTCCATTTTTTGAATTTTTAGGAGTAAATAGTATGACGAGTCGTCCCATTATCTGTGATTGTGATCCAGGCCATGATGATGCCATCTCCCTTATTCTTGCTTTCAGTACTAAAGCCTTAGATGTGTTGGCCGTGACCACGAGTGCCGGCAATCAGACACCGGATAAGACACTCAATAATGCGCTGCGCATACTGACTTTACTGGAGCAATATGACGTGCCTGTGGCTGGCGGCGCACTTAAACCGCTGGCGCGGGAATTGATCATCGCCGACAATGTGCACGGCGAGTCTGGCCTAGATGGCCCTAAGCTACCAGATCCTGGTTTTGCTCCGGTTGAGCTTAACGCGGTGGAGCTAATGGCGCAGAAAATTCGTGCCAGTGAGGTTCCGGTTATTCTTAACCCTACGGGCCCTTTGACCAATATCGCCTTGTTGCTAGCCAGCCATCCCGAATTGCACGCTAAGATAGACAGCATTGTCTTGATGGGGGGCGCTGCGGCTGCGGGTAACTGGACGCCAGCCGCCGAGTTTAATATTTTTGTTGATCCTGAATCTGCCGATATGGTGTTTAAATCAGGTATTCCCATCGTCATGTGTGGGCTGGATGTGACTCACCAAGCTTATATCGTGCAACAAGATATAGAACGAATTCGCGCCATAGATAATCCCGTGGCTCAGTGCGTCGCGGGTCTGTTGGATTTCTTCATGATCTATCATCAAGATCCTAAATGGGGACTCAAGGGCGCACCTCTGCACGACCCTTGCACCATAGCCTGGTTGCTGAAACCTGAGCTGTTTACAGCTCAAGATGCTTGGGTCGGTATAGAGACTAAGGGAGAGTATACTCAAGGTATGACAGTCGTGGATAGATATCAGCTATCGGGTAATAAGCCCAATGCCAAGGTGTTGTTCGATGTGGATCGTGACGGCTTTGTCGATCTAATTGTCGACTGCCTGCAGGCTTACAATAAATAGCTTCTAATTTAAATACGTTATAAAAATAAGAGAACCAGGTTATATGACAAGACTTTTGGTCATTGGCAGCGCCAATATCGATCACGTGATGGAGTTTGATTGTTTGCCCAAAGCTGGCGAGACCCTGATGAGTGAGGGTTATCGTATCGAACACGGTGGCAAAGGGGCGAATCAGGCAGTGGCTTGTGCCAGACTTAAAGGCGATGAGGCTGAAGTTAGTTTCATCTGTGCTTTGGGTTGTGACGACGCTGCCGATGCCATGGTGAATAGCTGGAATCAGGACGGTATCGCTCTGGAGCACATTAAGCAGTTTGAAGATGTCGCTACCGGGAGCGCGATGATTTTTGTCGGTGGTAACGGAGAAAATTCAATCGGGGTCGCTTCGGGCGCTAACTCGCGTCTATCGGCCGAATGGATAGATGAATGTGAGTCTGTTTTCGAGCTTTCAGACAGTCTGATTATCCAGCTGGAAACTCCGCTGGCGAGTGTTAGGGCTGCATTGCAGCAGGCACGCAAACACGGATGTAAAACCATACTTAACCCTGCACCAGCGGCGAGACTAGACGATGACTTGTTATCTTTAGTAGATATTATTACGCCTAACGAGACTGAGGCCGAGGCATTGACGGGAGTGAGGGTTACCGATCTAGAATCAGCGGCTAATGCCGCTACGGCCTTGCATCGATCTGGTGTTTCTGTAGTTATTATAACTTTAGGATCTCAGGGGGCTTTTCTCAGTGAAAATACAGGGGAAAAGTTCCAAGGTTTGATTAAAGGTTATCAGGTGACGCCTGTCGATACAGTCGCTGCTGGAGATACCTTCAATGGTGCACTGATGGTGGGCTTATCCGAAGGCATGGAGATGAAAAAAGCAATCGATTTTGCCAATCAATCAGCTGCCATCGCCGTGACGCGACATGGGGCTCAGCGTGGGATCCCTAAGCGGAGTGAGTTGGATTTTTCGCTTTAAATATGGTGTAAAAATTAATAAATGTAAACTTCAGAAGGGGCTGTATTTGGCCCCTTCTTCATGTCTAAAACTACAGCCAATATTTTATAAATTGAGCTTATTTGATACTGATTGGTATTAGACTTACTTTTTCATGCATTCAGATAATAGCTTAGCGAAAAACTCACTGCCTTTACGCTGGGAAAATTCGATATTTCGCTCCGGAATGGTTTCTGGCTCGTTATAGTCAGCAAGAGCTTTTTCCATACTCGCTTCTCGAATGATATGTAGCACAGGGTAAGGAGAGCGGTTGGTATAGTTTGAGGGCTCATCCATGGGCTCGCCGTCAAAGCAATAGTCAGGGTGCATGCTGGCTAACTGATACACGCCTTCGTAACCTTGATCGATAAGCCGTTCGTTGGCTAAGTCGACCAAGTCCAGATAGGGATAAAATCCTTCAAAACCTCTGGGAATAATAAATAGGCAAGTTTCAACCTCAGGATTTTCATCTAGAAATTTGCATTCGCTGATCAAAGATTCGAGCACCATATGCATCTTAGATTCATCAATCACAGCGTAACGTATGCTGCCTTGCTCTACTTCACGACGTGCAAATGGACAGATATTGTATTTCATGATGACACGTTCAACCCAGTTTTGAGTGTGCTGAGCAATGAGTTGCAATTCCTTGTCCTGTTCGTGCTGTGACATAGTGGTCTAGCCTTAATCTGTTTGGGTTACGCGTTGATGAAGCGCAAGGATAGGGAGGAAACTTGCTGGGTGCAAGCCTCAGTTTGAGACTGTTGTGACTGAGTGCTCAAGGCAACACCATAGGAATAATTGAGGCAACTAATAATAGGGCCATACTGACATTGAAAATCTTCTGTTGGCGTGGACTTTTTAACAGCCGCTTTAAGGCTGCCCCAAACCCTAACCAAGTGATTGCACAGGGAAAAGCCACGGCGAGAAATACCAGCGCTATGGTGACAACTTGTGGCGTGATGGCAGTATCTATGCTGGTAAAGGTGGCTACAGCACCTACAGCCATGATCCAGCCTTTGGGGTTTACCCATTGAAAGGCGGCTGCTTGTAGGAAACTTAATGGGTTAGCGCTACCTTTGCCTTCCATCTTACTGCTGCTATTGGCGATCAGCCATGACAAGTAGAGCAAATAAGCTATGCCGACATATTTTATAACCATATGCAGCATTGGGTAGGCTTGGAATACCGCGCTTAAGCCTAATCCTATGGCGAGCACCATACAAGGGAAGCCGATACAGATCCCGGTTAAGTGTGGCAGGCTACGTTTAATACCAAAATTTACCCCTGAGCTCATCAACATGACGTTGTTGGGGCCAGGTGTGATCCCAGATGAGAACGCAAACAGGGCAATCGCAAAAATAAGTTCCATGGGACCTATGATAAAATCGACGGTGATTCAAAAAGGAACGGCTAGTTTAACGGACATTAATACCTTAGGAATAGCTAAATCTGCTCATGGTTCAAAGAGGGGTTCTGCTTGATTACAATGTTTGTAATTTTGGTTACTTATGAGTCAGCTTAGGTTAACCTCAGCTAAGTTATTGTTGGAGTATTGAATACTGTTAAATGCCCATTGTGTGATATCGAAAAGGAACCTCACTATCAAAAAATTAATCTTTTTATGTCTAATGACATTTCTAACGGCTTGCGTCACAGCCGAGCATATTGAAACGAGCCCAATGCGCACCACTATGGTGACAACTGGTGATCTAGGTTTTATTTCTGGCAAAAACTCCAGCTTCGCCTGGCACCCTTCGTTGGCAAATGTGGTTGCAGGTGAGAGAATTGACAGTGATAAAGTGGTTCGTCATATGCAAGTTGCCTTAACACAAGTGATGGAGTCGAAAGGCTATCATTTGGTCTCTATCGATCAATCGCCTGATTTACTCTTGGGGTTTGGCCTCGCGCTGGGCTCTGAAATGAGTGATAAAGAGATCCTTAAGAAAGCTGGACTCGTTCCTGGACTTTCTACTACTGGAATAGATACTGAGCAATATGAAAAAGGCTCGGTGTTAGTGGCTGTATTTAATCCTATGCAACTACAACCTGCTTGGAGGGTATTGGCCCAGGGGTTTACTGATTTCGAACAGTCAGGTAAAGAGCGCCAACAGCGTTTTGACGAACTCGTTTCTTTAATGTTGGGGAGTGTTCCTCGCATTTAATTTCAAAGATAGTTGTTCAGGAGAAAGATTAGCTTCTACTCTGACATTATTTAGAACAACAAGTGTAAAAAAGGCGCCCTAAGGCGCCTTTTTTACGCTCGAGCTTACCGTTGGGGCGCTAAGCATGAGCAACTGCTTGTAGCCCTATTTAAATACTAAGGGCATTAAAGATACCAATTTATTAGAAGGTGGCTTTTACGCCAAGGTTAACAGTAGTGCCAAGTCCCTTAGTGTTATAGCCTGAGTAGGTATAGGCTTGCGAGCGAGCCGAGTAATAATCTTCATTGAGCAAGTTCTCAATACCAAGAGATAGCTGCCAGTTGTCGATTTGATAACTGCTACTCAAGTTGACCAAGTTATAGCTGCTAACGGGTCCTTGAGTGCCGACATACTTATCATTGACAGGTTCAAAGCGTTTACGGTCACCAACATAC
Organism: Shewanella eurypsychrophilus; assembly: GCF_007004545.3. NCBI lineage: Bacteria > Pseudomonadati > Pseudomonadota > Gammaproteobacteria > Alteromonadales > Shewanellaceae > Shewanella > Shewanella eurypsychrophilus. The sequence continues at coordinate 1,697,414 of NZ_CP045503.2, forward strand.
AGATAGTTGATGCCGATATTAGCTTGTTCAACGGGCTGCCAGTTAAGTGTTGCGGTAAATTTGGGTGCTGAAATTGTTTTACCGTCTAGATAGGTATCTTTATCTGTGTTCTTGCCCTCTATCCAGCTATAGCTGGCACTGGTACTCAAGTTATCTTGTATTTGATAATTGATCTGCCCTTCATAGCCCCAAATTTTTTGTGGCTCACGCACTGGCATATAAACGCCAGTTGCTTCAATGTATTCGCTACCCGTTCCTAGCTCTGATTCACTGCGAAATGCAGCAATTTCATAGCTAAAATCTTCAAAGGCGCCGGAAATACCCACTTCGTAGTTATCGACAATTGAGGCTTCAGTTTGGATTAACGAGATATCATCGACGGTTGCTGTGCGCAGTAAACGGCCAAGATCTGAGATGTCAGAGCCTTGAGAGAAACTCATGAATGGGCTGAAATAATCATTCATATTGTATCTGATGCCGACATTAAATGTCGTCGTGTCATAGTCAATCGTGCCGCCAGTTACATTCATAGGCACTGAGCATGTATCAGCATCGATACACACTTTGAGTGCCTGGTAGTCATCGACCTTCAGATCGACACTGTCTTGACGAATACCCGCTTTCACAATCCAGTCATCATAGATCACTATTTTGGTTTGTAAGTAGGCGGCTAAATTTGTCATGTCCATTTCAGGTACCCAGATCCGGCCGTCATCGAGCGGTTGAGAACTGACATCGTTTAGTGCATCAAGACCGTAGATAAAGCTGACTTCGACATCGTCCCAATCGACTTGTGTATTGAAGTTAACTCGCAGACCTTTTTTATCCGACTTAATATACGATTGTCCACCGGCATAACCTTCACTGGGGTTTGACAGTCGTGTTGAGTAGAAAAACATGTTTTCTATGATTTGTGCGTAGCCATCGACAGTCAGCTGAGTATTGGTAAACAACTCATCATCAACATATTTCAGCATCAGGTTATGGTTGCCACGTGGCCCCTGAGGTTCGCCTATCTTGGGCACCCCTGAAGTATCCTTAATAGCATAAGTTTTAACACCGCTATTGACGCTACCGACCACATCAACATAGTCAGTTTCTTGCTGAGAATCGTAATAGTTGTAAGTTAGCTGCAGGTATTTTTCTTCATCGAAGGCATAACCAAGTTTCGTAAATAGGTTTTTTGATTGGGTTTCAGATAAGCCATATTTAAGGCCAATAACATCACCTTCTGCATCACGCTGTAGGCCTGTTTCTTCAATGGCGCCACTGACTACATAACTGAAGTTATCGACCGTGCCATCAATTGAGGCGTCGAAACGATAACCTGGAGTATCTTCAAATTTTACTGCGCTGAATTTGCTCGATGCGCCAACCTGTACTCTGGCCTTGTCATCGCTACTGGCTTTTTTGGTGATGTAGTTAATGATGCCGCCTGATGCGCCATTACCATAAATTGAGGTGGCTCCCTTAATCACTTCGATACGTTCAATCGTAGCAGCATCAATAGAGCGAATACCCAGCTGACCATTTCTTAGTGGCGTAGATTGAGGCACACCATCAATCATGATCAATGCTTGGCGGCCACGTAATGTTTGTCCTGAGTTACTAGAGGTGCCCGAGCTTGGCGCCATTCCAGGAACACGGAACGCCAGTATGTTCTGCAGCTCTGAACTAACTAAGATATCTTGCTTAAGCATTTTATTGTCAATCAAGGTGACCGAAGATGGCACTTCATCGATGCGCTCGACACTTCGGCTGCCGGTGATAATCATCCGCTCCATCGAGTTATTTGAAGTGTTATGTTCATCGGCGATGACAGACAGTGAAGGCAGAGCGAGGCAAAGCAGCGCACAGCGTGTGGCGATAGCTGTTTTGCTTAAAGATAGTGGCATTGTAGATCCTGACAATGTAAATAATGTGACGCGAATGATATAGATTATCAATATCATTTGAAGCTTATTTACATATGTAATGTGTTTGTTGCTGTTCAAGTGCGGTTTTTGAGTTATTACGTGTTGCTGATCACACTTTTTTACCCGTATCATGTTTAAAGAATCGTATAAAAGGATATTTGTATGCTTAAACTGTGTTGGCTAGTTTTTCTGCTTGGCTCATTTTCTGTGAGTGCAGCGACCTCTAAAGATTTGATTAAATCGACTGAGTCATGGGACGGGAATAAACTGCCTGCATACTCATTGACCCAGCCTGAAGTGACAATTAAAGAGATAGTGATAGCGTCGGGTGAAGAGTTGCCTTGGCATCAGCATCCAGTGATTAATGCAGGCATACTTCTGAGCGGTGAGTTGATGGTGTACACACGCGACGGTAAACAGAAAAATCTAAAGGCTGGGGATACGCTTATTGAGTTGGTTAACACGTCTCACTATGGGAAAAACATCAGCGAAGAGCCGGCCAAAATCGTGGTGTTTTACCTGGCGGAGCAGGGGGATAAAGTGACGGTGTTAGATCATAAACACTAATTAGCATTGTTAAATTGACTATTAATAAATAAGAAAGCTCATGACATACATGAGCTTTTCTGTTGAAACAGTGTATAGCGTCAGCTTAGCCTACGCTAATCTCATAAGAGGTGAACTTTCTCAGATTGATCACGCCAGTATCGAAAATTAAATACTGACCTTTTATACCGAGTAAAACACCGCTAACCACAGGTTCTTTATCGAAATTATGTGAGCTTATCTTGGTTGGAAACTCGGTCACTGGAAACCTGATTGCCTGAATATCTTCATCGAGCTTCTCGATGGCATATTCACCATGGGCCATACAAATCTCATGAATTTTATTTTCGACTTCTGGTAATAATTCTGCAGCCTTGGCTTTTAGATCGATATCTTCAGCGTTGCCTTTAAGCATAGTGCGCCAGTTGGTCTTATCGGCGATCATCTTGGCGAGTTCCACTTCGACAAGTCCGGAGATCTGTCTGGTAGACACTTTCAAAATCGGTAGACCTTGAGTCGCGCCTTGATCGATCCAACGGGTTGGCAGTTGAGTATGACGTGTGATGCCAACTTTTAACCCCGAAGTATTCGATAGGTAAACATAATGAGGCACAAAACAGTTAGCCTCTCCCCATTCTGGCTCGCGGCATGTTCCCTCGGCAAAGTGGCAGGTCTCAGGCTTCATGATACACATGTCGCAGCTAGCCAGTTTTCTCATACAGACAAAACAATGACCCTGAGAATAACTCTTTTTTGTACGTTTACCGCAGTTACTACAGCAAATTTTACCGGTATGGGTCAAGGTCACTGTGGTGCCGATGAGTGGGTTCATATCTAATAAATCGTCGCCAACTGGCAACTGATACTGCACCTGCTGGTTATCATCCAGTGTGGCGCGCATTTTCTTGATGGTTCCTAACATATTTTTTCCTATCATTGAGGGAGCTCTGGCGGTTCCTGACAATGGTATTTACATGACATTGACGATCTTATTGGTTTCAGTATATCAGGTTGTTGACTTCGGTCTTGATTGATTTATTCGATTGCGAAGTGATTTTGTAAAGAGGTATAGATGGAGGCTAAGTGAGGGGAGTATCGAGGAGTAAGTCATCGAAGAGAAGCTTCTCCCCGATGTTGAGATTGAGCCTGGTTTATTCTTGGGTCTGTGGCAGATTTAACGGCTTATTTTATCGAGTACCACATCATCACCGATAGCATAAAGTGCTTCACAGAGCCTCTCTTCTTGTTCGGAATTTTTCATACCGAGATCGAAGTTGGCTCGAAAAAGAGCTATACCTGTGTGGCTGGCACTTTCATAGCTGCTGCTAAAGTTTTCTATGTTGATGCCTAATGCGCTTATTTTATTAGAAATATCATGCACCAAACCCGGTCTGTCATAGGCAACTAACGAGAAACTTTGCTGTTTGAGTTCGTTAGTTTGTTTGCTGGTTTTAGAGAAGGTCATGGTCAAACCTTCAATACATTCTAGACTGTCTACTAAATTATCCCAATTAGAAGCTGGAACCTCTAGTAGCAAGATTGCTGCAAATATTCCATCGATATGTTTTAGCTCAGAATCTAGCCAATTACCGCCATGTCGACTAACAGCATGGGCAATTTGCTCAACAAGGCCTTTTTTGTCTGCGACTTGTAGTGTGACTAAGTAATGTAACATGTTGATATTGCTCCTATCTATATTAAATCTTCGACTGTAACACTAGTGTCATCTTTACGTCATATAATCCCACACATCAGAATAATGAGATTGTTTCTAAACTATTGTTAGCATAGGAAATGAAACAATCCCAGCGAAAAGTCACATGGCTATTTAATAAACGAGGTTCTAATGGAAATTCAGGCCGTAAATCCTGATTCTAAGGCTCAAAGTATACTGATGGGCAAAGGCTCGAGTAGAAGAGCAATTATGGACAGGCTCACTCAATTTGGAGTGACTGTGGGGGGGGCAATGGTTTTTGTCGCCCTTTTATTGATCTTCTTTTACCTTTTATACGTAGTGAAGCCTATCTTTGACAGCGCCGATGTGACGCCAGTCATGAGTGTCGAAGTTTTTGATGATTCTGTGCCAGCCTTGATGGTGGGTAGCGACGAACAGAATGAAGTCATCTATCGAGTTTCTCAAACAGGTCAAGTTGATTTTTATGATGTTAGCTCATCAAAATTAATTGAAACTGAACAGCTGGCTATTCCTCAAAACAGCAAAGTTGTCAGCAGCTCAACCTCTTTTCCAAGTGAACAGAGATTTGCTCTGGGCTTAGATAATGGACAAGTGGTAATTGCTGGAATCGAATTCGCTGTCACTTATCCAGGCAACAAGCGCCTCATTACGCCTAATTTACGTTTCCCTAACGGTAAAGCACCGATGACCGTCGATGAATCTGGTCATGGCATTCATAACCTAGCTTTTGATTACAGCAGCGATAAGATGACATTTGCTTATCAGGGCGATGATCAGGTTTGGCGACTCTCACGCCAAGAAGGTGAAGAGAACATGATGACCGAAGAGGTCGAGTGGACTGCATACAGCAGCACGATAACTGATGCTCCAGCCAGAGTTCAACAACAACTAATGACTCCGGACCAACGTCAACTTTTATTAAGATCGGATAACAAGCTGTTTGTTTTCGATATTCGTGATGCCGAAGCCGTTTCATTACTGCAAGTATTAGAGCTTGGCCGTACGGGGGCCAATGTGACTAACATTAGTTTGCTTGCTGGTGCTAGCTCAGTGTTGGTGAGTTATGACTCTGGACTCGTTCAACAATACTTTCAGGTCAACGGTGAGCAGGGGCGTCAATATCAAGAGATCCGCGACTTTAAAAGTGATGCGGGTATCAAGAGTGTGGCTTCGGAATTTTACCGTAAAAGCTTTGTCACCATCAGTGATGAAGGCCACTTGTCACTGCTGTATACCACTAGCCAAAGAAAGCTGTTCTCTGCAGATTTCGAGTTGAGAAATATCGGTTCAATGGGCTTTAGTCCACGTTCAAATGCCTTGGTGATTGAAGCTGATAATAAGCTGCACCTATTCAGTGTCAGCAATACCCATCCGGAAGTCTCATGGAGCGCCATGTGGAGTAAGGTGTGGTATGAAGGTTATCCTGAGCCGAAATATGTGTGGCAGTCGACATCTGGTTCTGATGACTTTGAGGCCAAGTTAAGCTTGATGCCATTAGCTTTCGGTACCATGAAAGCCGCATTTTACGCCATGATATTTGCCACGCCATTAGCCATTGCTGGTGCCATCTATACCGCATACTTCATGTCACCAAAAATACGCGCTGTGGTTAAACCGACCATTGAGATAATGGAAGCCTTACCTACTGTGATTTTGGGCTTCTTAGCGGGTCTTTGGCTAGCCCCTCTGATTGAAGATAATTTACCGGGTATTTTAATGCTACTGGTGCTCTTGCCTGTTTCTATCCTAACGACAGCATTTACCTGGCATAACCTGCCAGATAGCGTTAAGCAGCGTTTACCGGAAACCTATCAAGAATTGATGTTATTGCCGGTGATTTTATTTGTTGGCTGGTTCTCTTTTGCGATTAGTCCAAGCCTTGAGATTGCATTCTTCGATGGTGATTCACGCATGTTTATCACTAACGAGCTTGGTATTACCTTCGATCAACGCAACGCACTCGTTGTCGGTATTGCCATGGGCTTCGCGGTTATTCCTACTATTTTCTCTATTGCCGAAGATGCGGTGTTCTCTGTACCTCGCCACTTATCAAACGGAAGTTTGGCTCTAGGAGCGACTAACTGGCAAACCTTGACTCGTGTTGTGTTATTAACAGCCAGTCCTGGGATCTTCTCTGCCGTCATGATGGGACTCGGTCGAGCAGTTGGTGAAACCATGATTGTACTTATGGCTACGGGTAACACAGCCATCATGGAGTGGAGTGTGTTTGAAGGCATGCGGACGCTCGCGGCAAATATTGCCGTCGAGATGCCTGAATCGGCGATTGGTAGCTCGCATTACCGAGTGCTCTTCCTAGCAGCCTTTGTATTGTTTATTTTCACTTTCTTCTTTAACACCATAGCTGAAGTCGTTAGACAACGTCTTCGTGAACGTTATAGCTCACTTTAAATAGCGATGAACATGATGATTAGATATATGAATTTAGGGAATAAGTATCATGGGTAACTGGTTTAAGTCAGGGTCGCCGTGGGTTTGGATGACCGGCGGTGCAGTGAGCATCAGCTTGATTGCCGTTTTAGGCTTGTTGTTGATGATAGCTTGGCGAGGATTAAGTTACTTTTGGCCTGCTGAGATCTATCAATGGGAAATGAAAGCTCCAGAAGGTCAAGTGTATACCTTAATTGGTGAAATTTACGATACCGAAGAAGTGCCCACCGAGCAGTTAGAATCAGCTGGGCATGTCTTTGCAACCTCACCAGGAGAGAGTGTGACTCGATACCTGGTAAAAACAGGTAACCGTGAGTTTGTTGGTTTAGATTTTCGTTGGATTCTGGCGACAGATATTGTCTCTCGTCATCAGCCGGAAGATATTGCCGTTATCGAGCGAACCAAAAATGGTGACTTTTATGGCTATCCAGTTGCCGTGGTTGAGAACGGTAAGCGGCTCGAACTTGATGATGTTGAAACTTCTCTAGATTCTCACGTAGATCGTGCGGTCGAGTTGAATAACCAGGCCGTTAGACTGCAAAAAAGTGAAATTGGTTCGATTAACTATGCGCTCGAAAAATTACGACTTCAAGAGCGTCGCTACGAGCTAGACGGTGAGCTTACTGAAGCAAAGAAAACTGAGTTAGCAGCTCAAGCGGCGAGTTTACAAGCTGATTATCTGGTGTTGGAAAAGCAGTTCTTTGCATTCAGGAGCGAAGCGGCACGAGATTCAGTGATTTTCAAAGACATGCGAAACCAGGAAGTGACGCTCAAGTTAGATACGATTCTTGATGTGACTTATTCGAATCGACTCAGTGTGGTGAGTAAATTAGGACATTGGTTCGTGGGAGTAGGGCGCTTTGTTAGCGATGATCCGCGTGAAGCTAATACCGAAGGCGGCGTATTTCCAGCTATCTTTGGCACGGTATTTATGGTGATGTTGATGGCTGTTATCGTGACGCCATTTGGGGTTGTTGCTGCGATTTACCTGCATGAGTATGCTAAGAAAGGTCCTGTCACTAAGATGATCCGTATTGCGGTGATTAACTTAGCGGGTGTACCTTCCATCGTTTATGGTGTGTTTGGTCTCGGTTTCTTCGTTTATATGTTTGGTGGCACTCTAGATCAACTCTTCTACCCGGAAGCACTGCCTGCTCCGACATTCGGCTCTCCAGGTGTGATCTGGTCGGCGTTAACCTTGGCCATTTTAACTTTGCCAGTGGTCATCGTATCGACTGAAGAAGGCTTAAGCCGTATTCCAAGTTCAGTCCGTCAAGGCAGCTTAGCGCTAGGAGCAACAAAAGCTGAAACCTTATGGCGAATAATCATTCCGATGGCAAGCCCTGCAATTATGACCGGGTTGATCCTTGCAGTTGCTCGAGCCGCGGGTGAAGTTGCACCATTGATGTTGGTGGGGGTAGTGAAATTGGCTCCGACTCTGCCGGTTGATATGAACTTTCCCTTCGTGCACCTTGAGCGTAAGTTTATGCATTTAGGTTTCCATATTTATGATGTGGGCTTCCAAAGCCCGAATGTTGAGGCGGCCAGACCTTTGGTTTATGCCACTTCTTTCTTGCTGGTATCTGTCATTGTGTCCCTGAATCTGACAGCGATAGCGGTTCGAAATCATTTACGTGAGAAATACCGCTCCCTAGAGCACTAAATCTCGTTAGTGAATAGATTAAATCGGCTCATGAGTATTGTGAGCCGCACAAAACAGTTAAAGTGGTAGGAATAACATGATTTCGATAGATAAGTCAGCAATGAGCAAAAACCCAATCGATTTGAATAATTTGAGTCAGGAAAATACTGCACTGGAGATCCGTAACTTAGATCTTAAGTATGCTGACAAGCAGGCACTGTTTGATGTGTCGATGAAAATTCCGCAAAAGCAAGTGACAGCTTTTATTGGTCCAAGTGGTTGTGGTAAGTCGACCTTATTACGTTGTATCAACCGCATGAATGATCTTGTTGATCACTGTCATATTAGCGGGGAGATCTTGCTTCATGGGCAGAACATCTACGATAAAAAAGTCGATGTTGCCGCGCTACGTCGAAATGTCGGTATGGTGTTTCAGCGTCCCAATCCATTTCCTAAGTCAATTTATGAGAATGTGGTTTATGGACTACGTCTGCAAGGGCTCAACAATCGACGCGATCTTGATGAAGCCGCTGAGCGTTCTTTGCGTGGCGCTGCTATCTGGGATGAAGTGAAAGATAGATTACATGACAATGCGTTTGGCCTTTCTGGTGGTCAGCAACAGCGTTTGGTGATAGCGCGTGCCATCGCGATTGAGCCTGAAGTACTGCTGCTCGATGAGCCAACCTCGGCGCTGGATCCTATTTCAACGCTGACGATTGAAGAGCTGATCACTGAGCTTAAATCGAAATATACGGTCGTCATAGTGACACACAACATGCAGCAGGCGGCTCGAGTGTCAGATCAAACTGCATTCATGTACATGGGCGAGCTGATTGAGTATGCAGATACCAATACTATCTTCACGACCCCACAGAAACGTAAAACAGAAGATTACATCACTGGTCGCTACGGTTAATACAGTACCTCGTTCCTATTGTTGATAGGATTGAATGGCAGAATAAGGTTAATACTGATGGATAACATGAACTTAAATAAACACATCTCAGGTCAGTTTAATGCTGAGCTAGATGATATTCGTAATCGAGTGCTTGCAATGGGTGGCTTAGTTGAACGTCAGCTAGAGCAGTCATTGGATGCTATTGCGAGCTTAGATGCTGAATTGGCTCAGAGAGTCATAGACGGTGATCACAAGGTCAATGGCATGGAAGTGTCTATTGATGAAGAGTGTACTCGGATCATTGCTAAGCGTCAGCCTGCAGCGAGCGATTTAAGATTAGTATTGGCCATCTCTAAAACCATCACAGATTTAGAACGGATCGGTGATGCCTGTGTAAAAATAGCGAGCGCAGCGCTAGATAAACGTCTTAAAAATCAGCAACCTTTACTTGTTAGCTTAGACAACATGGGACGTCACGCCACGCGTTTTCTGCACGGCACACTCGATGCGTTAGCGCGTATGGATGCAGATGCGGCTTTTGAGCTACATAAAGAAGACACCAAAATAGACCGAGAGTATGAAGCCACTATTCGTCAACTCATGACCTATATGATGGAAGATCCCCGCTCAATTCCGGAAATCTTAGATGTACTTTGGGCTGCACGTGCCATTGAACGTGTAGGCGATCGCTGTCAGAACATCTGTGAATACGTCATCTATTATGTGAAAGGTAAGGATGTTCGTCATGTCTCCTATGAAGAGATGGAAAAAGATCTGAATCTCTAACCTAGAACCTAGCACCACGTATAAAAATGCAGCTTTTTAGCTGCATTTTTGTTTTTACTATCCCCGTTATATTTTATTTAAGTAATTTAGTGCTACCTGTTACTCAGTTTTACCCATTAAATTAACGTATAGTTAAAGTATCTTTGTGTGTACACAGGTTGCATTTAATAGAGACGAGTATAAGGCTTGTGCTAACCAGCGTAGCGTTTGATTGATATTCAATGGGATTTGTTGTCTTTCAGCCTCTTCATCGGGGTGAGCACGAGTATCTAGTTTCTGACTTTTTTGATTTGAGCTTATGCGTTACTGCATTCATAGCCAAGACTGCAAAAAAGTGCTGAATGACCTGAGTACATAGCCGCTGAATATATAACCAAAGTGGCGTTCACAAATTGTGAGTTCCGGCACAGATACAGGTTTATAAAACTGTATGATGCCTCACCGTCTAATGTTGGCCGGGATCTCTTGTAGTTGAGTGAGTTGTATCAACTATTTGCTATTTTGCGAGAGTAGTATGTCGATCAAAACTAGTATTAACCCCCCTGTTTTTTTCTCTTCCGTTTTTCTAATTGTGTTAATGGTGTTTGTTGCTGCCGTTTGGCCTGCACAAACACAAATTGTGTTTAAGTTTATTCAATCTTGGTTTGAAATGAAAACTGGCTGGCTCTATATCTTAGGTGTAGCCATCTTCCTCATTTTCATCATCTTTGTTATGGTCAGCCGTTTCGGTGATATCAAATTAGGCCCAGATCATGCGGAGCCTGATTACAGCTATAAAAGCTGGATAGCCATGCTGTTTTCAGCGGGCATGGGTATCGGCTTGATGTTCTTTGGTGTTGCAGAACCTGTGATGCACTATTTAGCGCCGCCAGATGCGACTCCTGAGACTATTCAAGCCGCTAAAGATGCCATGAAGATCACTTTCTTCCATTGGGGTATACATGCCTGGGCTATCTATGCTGTGGTAGCCCTAAGCTTGGCGTACTTTTCATATCGTCATAAGTTACCTCTTTTACCTCGAAGTGCACTCTACCCGCTAATTGGTGAGCGTATATATGGCCCAATTGGGCATGCGGTTGACACATTTGCAGTACTTGGCACCATGTTTGGTGTGGCGACATCCCTTGGTTTTGGTGTGTTACAGGTTAACTCAGGTCTTAATTATCTGCTGGGCGTACCAGTCAATACCACAATACAGGTCGCCCTGATAATCGGTATTTCACTGATCGCTACGGTCTCAGTTTTTTCTGGACTCGATAAAGGTGTGAAACGTCTGAGTGAATTGAACTTAGGCTTAGCAGTATTACTCTTGATATTCGTGCTTATCTTTGGTCCAACAGTGGAGCTGTTGCAGTCATTTGTACAAAATACTGGCGGCTATTTGAGTGATATTGTCGGGAAGACATTTAACTTATATGCCTATGAGCAGAAGAATGATTGGATAGGTGGCTGGACGTTACTGTACTGGGGCTGGTGGATCTCTTGGTCACCATTTGTCGGTACCTTTATTGCGCGTGTTTCACGTGGTCGAACCATCAGAGAGTTCCTAATCGGTGTGTTATTTGTACCTTCAGCGTTTACCTTCCTTTGGATGACGGTATTTGGTAATACGGCGATAGATGCAATCATGAATCATGGTGCGACCTATTTAAGTGATGCGGTATCCTCAGATGTATCGGTTGCCTTGTTCGTGTTCTTTGAACATATGCCATTTTCGACCCTGTTATCTGGCATCGCCCTATGTTTAGTGGTGACTTTCTTTGTCACCTCATCAGACTCAGGTTCATTAGTTATCGACAACCTGACTTCAGGTGGCGATCATGAAGCACCAGTTTGGCAAAGAGTATTTTGGGCGTTACTGCAAGGTGTTGTTGCATCTGTATTGTTACTTGCCGGTGGTCTACAAGCGCTGCAAACCTTGGCGATAGCCAGTGCATTGCCTTTTTTACTGATCATGTTGCTGATGTGTTTTGGTCTGTATAAAGCACTTAAAGATGATTGGTTAAAAATTAACAGTGTGCAGCTACATAACACCAGTGTGCAGTTCACTAAGACTAATGTGCACTGGGAAGACCACATTGATGTTTTAGTCTCACATCCTAGCCAAGAAGATGCGCAGAGCTTCCTCGATAATGTCGCCACACCTGCGCTAAACAAGGTGTGTGCAAGCTTTATCAGTAAAGAGATTTCAGCAGAAGTGCTGCATTTCGAGAATCGCATTCGTTTCGTTATCGCTAATGAAGAATACGATGATTTTGCCTATGGTTTGAGAGTGAGAGCCTTTACCATTATCAACCCAATCGAAAGTGAAGTTGATGAGGGTGAAACTGAATATTACCGTGTTGAGGTGTTTTTAGAGCATGGTGGTCAGCATTATGATGTGATGGGCTTCACCCAAGATCAAATCCTGGCCGATGTGGTGACGCAGTATGAGAAGTACCTGCATTATCTGCACTTATCGAGTTCTGAGTATTTAGGCAGTGAGACTTAGCGTTAACCGTTTAACGCCTTAGAACGCATTTGTTAGTCGTTAAATGTTAGTAGTTACAACTTAGCAGCCCTGATGGTTTCATCAGGGCTTTTTTGTGCCTGCTTCAAATGAAGCTGGGTTACATTTTTATTTAGGTTCATTTCGTTCTAACTCCTTACCTTGTCATTCCGGTGGAGTTTTTAGCCGGAATCTAGTTTTTGATGTTGGGTTGGCTTGGCTTGAGTTTAGCTTTTGTTGAGTAGTGGAGCTGAAGGTCGTACCTTCGATATAATCTAACGCCTGCCCGGCGAGGGATGTGCAGGTGTTTCTTCGAGTCGCCGTGAATATGTCCCTATAGGCTCTGCGGATGTATCTGACCTACATGGACGTAGGGAATGCCGAAAAATGTATGGAACATTTTTGGCCCTGTTTTGGAAGCTCGCAGCTGCATCTACACTGGGTGATTTACAGCAAAGGGGCTTCTTCGATTTGGTTTACATTTTTATTTAGGTTCATTTCATTAAAGCTTCCTACCTTGTCATTCCGGTAAAGCTTTTGAGCCGGAATCTGACCCCATGGTCTTAAGCGTTCCAGACGCTTTAAAGACATTCCCCATCTGACCCACACGGAAGTGGGAAATGCCTGAGTGATATCTGGAATATCGCAGGCCCTATCGGTCAGTGGAGGGAATGTCGAGTGATGTCTGGAACATTATCGACCAGTTTTTGATGTTTGGAGATGTACTTGAAGGTCGTACCTTCATTGTTACTTATCGCTTCCCAGCGGGGGATGTGCAGTTGCTTCTGCTACACGCCGTGAATCCATCCATGGAGGCTCGACGATGGCATCCATGCCATCAACGTCCGCAGCTGCATCTACACTTGGTGATTTACAAGAAGGGTATCTCTTCGGTTTTACTCTATTAGATAGATGGATATTATGCTTTGGCTAAAGTAAAGATTAGAAACAATGAATGTTATTGAGCAGTTCTATTTTCCGGATAATCAGCTGTTAATTGCGTTCGTTGTTGTAAGAATAATTCTATTGCAGCAACCACTTAGCCTTGATATTGTACAGTTAGAAAAACGAAGCAGAACATTATCGAGCATGGCTGTTGTATAATAAAAAGTTATTATTACAGGGAATCGTTTTGGACACTTGGAATCTAAAAGAGCTTACAAACTGTATTGGAGACAAATACGGTGGTAAGCAAAGAAAAACAACTCTAAGATCATTGGATTCAATTTTTGAAAACCAAGATTTTTCTCGATTTCATTATTTTGAAATTAAAGACCTAATTTCTGAACATATGATTAATAATCAATCTGGATCAGATTATTTAAAACTAGTTATAAATACAGACATAATAGTAAGAGGAAACGAGCACCAATTTAGTACATCGTGCAAAGCACATATTATTGCTTTGTTAAGGCAAATGCACTCTATACCTGATTTGCTAGCCCATGTTATTTATTATTGTTTCGGTTTTAATCTATCAAATGAAACTTGCTTAGATGCTCAGAAAGTATCCCTGTTTAATGTTAAACAAATTCTCAAAAAAGATTCAATTTATAGTGAATTACTTGAGTTATTAAATTCTTTAACAGCAAACGAGGACTTTAAGTACTTAAAAGATTTAGGAAACTATATAAAGCATCGTGCTAATGTTGTCCCTAAGCTTTCTTATTCAATGCAACATGAGGGCGAAAAGGTTTATAAATTTACTTTTGATGCATTTGAAAGCTATCCGGAAGTTCCTGCTATAGATTTTTTAAATCGGGAATACAATCGCCAAAGCGAGCAGATTATATCTATTGGAAATGAACTAAATGCACTGGTAGCAAAGTAATACCAAAAAGGAGTATTGATGAAAATGGAAGTGTTAATTGCAGACTATTTAGATGAGCAGCATGGGAGAGATATTGGTTATCTTCTTAATCACTATGCTGAAGATCCTATGGGTGGGGGAGAGCCGTTAGCTGATTATGTTAAGCAGAATCTGGCTCAGGAATTATCAAAAGTGCCCCATGCTTTTAGCGTGATTTGTTACGTTGAAGGTAAGCCTGCTGGACTGATTAATTGCTTCGAAGCCTTTTCCACTTTTAAGTGTAAACCACTGATAAATATCCACGATATCGTGGTGGTGAATGAGTTCAGAGGACTGGGGATTAGTCAGTCTATGTTGGCTAAAGTTGAAGAGCGAGCCAAAGAGAAAGGCTGCTGTAAAATCACCTTGGAAGTGCTAGAAGGTAACGAAATAGCGCGAAACTCCTATATCAAATTTGGTTTCGACGGTTACGAGCTAGACCCCAATATGGGCAAAGCCCTATTCTGGCAAAAGGTGATTTGAACAGCGATAAAGGCAAAGGCTTATTTATCGTTGACTTTGATTTTCTTTTAGGATGGGAGGTAGAGGTGGATTTTATCTTTACTTCCGCACAGTAACTCAGTTCAATAAAGCGTTAAACTGGGGTTAATCGTCCAATCTTTTCATCGCTTTTTGATATACATCGTTTCGTTCTCGTTTACCAACAGCAAGAACGGTGACAATAACAATATTGTCTTGAACTTTGTAAACCAAACGGTACCCAGATTGACGTAATTTAATTTTATACATGTTGTCACCACCTAAGAGTTTAGCTGCAGGAACATGCGGATTGTCTAGGCGTTCAGATAATTTTTTCTTGAATTGCTGCTGTAATGTGGAACCCAGTTTTTTCCACTCTTTTAGTGCGCTTTTTTTGAATTCAAGGTTATAGGTCATTAAGGTTTACCGAAATGCTTTCTTCACCTTCACGTTCTTTTGCTATTGTTAAGAGTTCAAGATCTTCGAGTTTATCCATCATCATTTCGTAGGCTTCTGCGGGTACACAGTAAAAAGCAGGTTCATTTCTGTTAAGTACAGCAACGGGTTCACCATATGCGCTAGTTGCAACTTTCATTGGGTTAGCTTTAAACTCAGTAATACTTGCGGCAACATCGGCTAAAATTCTAGAGGTCATAATAAAGGTCCTTTAATCGGTCTCTAATCTGGTCATTTTAGCTGTAAACAAGTAGTTTAACAAATGACTTTGGCTTCTATAGTTTATTTACACAAGTATTCTTATCCCACCCAACGCCATCTCTTATCCTCGAATTGAGGATGACTACCATTTTCTGATGCATACAATATTAGCTACTTTCTTTCGCCACAGAATCAATCCTAATCATTTTCAATATCTAACGGAAAAAGAGCACTCTGACCACGAAGCGCTTCGCTTCCACGGAGAACACGGAGGTAAAGATTGAGGTAAAGAACAAAGACTTAGTTGTTGCCTCTCTCCGTGGTGAATTGCTTCGGCTCAGATTTTAAAATATCTTTTTGGTTAGAGAGAGTGATCTAGCTCATCTAAGTCCTAAAGTGAGTTACAGTCAGTAAACACTATTTGAAGCGATAAACATTCTGGTGTGAACGCGGCTGTGACCTTCGGAGAGGCTATAGGGAAATACTCGCGCCGTGTCACAGCAGTGTTTACGCACTCAGCGAGCCAATTAAATAACTTAATCTGCCAAATGTATCCATTATAGATACTTAAAACTTGTTATCGGACTAGTGACACCACGCCGGTCAGGCGGTAGATAACAATACACTGATGGTAACCAGCTAGCCAAGTAAACACCAAAACCAGCCCAGTGAACCCACTACAGATATTTCAGTAACTTGTTATCCGACAAGTACGATACAATAGTCATATTAATAAGCCACTCAACAGTGGTGGCCGAGTATAGTGTGAGTAAAGAGGGCGTATGTCTGAGAGTAAGTTAGATAGAGTGCTGGCAGAGGCCAGAAATTATAAGGCCAAGCGTGAGACTGGCTATCGTGAACAAGCGCTTAAATTATACCCTTGGGTGTGTGGTCGTTGTACTCGTGAATTTAATAACGCCAATTTACGTGAATTGACGGTACATCATCGCGATCATAACCATGATAACAATCCATCTGATGGCTCTAACTGGGAGCTATTGTGTTTGTATTGTCATGATAACGAGCACTCAAAGTTCGAAGAGTTGATTCAATATGGCGCTACGACAGAAACTAAGGTCGATGCTGCAACCTATAATCCGTTTGCCGATCTTAAGAGTATGCTGAAGAAGTAAGTTTGATAATAAAAGACTGCAGTATTGTCTGTGGTCTTTTATCTGTTCTTTTATCTTTCTTTTATAAAGGGCATGAGCTTTGCTAAACTTCAATGGTTTCTAATCGTGCTTCGGCTTCCTGCCATTTTTGACGACTGATAATCTCGCTATTTACACCTTCACCCATGGTTGCTTTACGCGGCGTTAGCTTCTCTAACACATCGGCTTTGTAATCATCATCAGCCTTGCCCCAAGCAACAATCTCATCGATATGTCGGTAGCAGCCCATGCAAATATCTTCTTCGTTTAAACCACATTTTGCGACACAAGGGGATTGGATCATTAGTTCTTCTTATTTTTTGAAAAATGACAGAGGGGATTTTAGTGATCTTAGTCACGTATTTCAATAGTGAGGGGTAGTTAGGCTAATAAGTTATCGGAATGATGTTGAAAGATTTAGATTATAAATTTAATGCTTATCATGATGTTAATTAAATTTAGGTGTTCAGTTTCTATCCGATATATCACCATTATTAATGGTGCCTAGTCGCTTGAACTATAGGTAAAGCTAACTCCAAATGCTAAACTCAGGTAAGTTTATTTATAGTTATTTTAGACTTTTCAACGGATTGTGGAAAGTACTGGGGGCTTTATGAAAGCGTTGTTACGCTTAGCGTTTTTTTCCATGTTGGGCTTGATGACCACAGCATGTTCGTTATTAGAAGTGAAACTTGAAAGCGGTGTTGTACCGCTGCCCCAAGATCAGCTTAATATGCGGGTGTTCAGTCGTGATTTCAGCCGTTCATTTTACAGTCAGGTAGAGCAAACGGCAGATCAAATTGCCAGAGCAGACTTAGACGATGAAGACAATATATATCTAAAATCCAATGCCTTGATGTGGAAAATATATTCAGAGCAAGCACTGCAAAGAAGCATATTTCAAACATCCCCCGTAGCAGCCATGGTTGATACTTGGGCTTTAACCGCTCAAATGAAAGATTTCTATGAAACTGGGGCTGGTAAAGAGTTGTTTGGCGATCATCAAGGTTTGGCAATTGAAACTAGTAAGGCGCTTGAGGCTGAGTTTGAAAGAACGGCCAAAGGCTTCTTACCTCGGGGTGATTTTAATAAAAACCGTGAATTTATTCAGCAGTATGCCGCTGCTCACCCCATTATGGATATGACCTTTAGTCGTCAGTCTGCTTTCAATAATTGGCTCGCTTTTAGAGAGATTAATGAGTTTGAAGCTGTGACAACATTCGGCTCAGTACCCGAAGTGATGAGTGATATCTCCGACAGAATGGCGATGATTTCAGAGCAAATGCCTAAAATATTGGGGTGGAAAGCTGAGCTCTATGCCATGCATTCAAATATCAATGCCGATGAAGTGCAGGCTACTCTGGTAAGTATCAGTGAGACTTCGGCGAGGTTTCAACAGCTGATGGCGCAAAGCCCTGAGATGATGCAGAATTTAGCCGTTGATATGCGTCGTGAGTTGAGCCCGCTCTTGCAACAGTTAAGTGACTCAACCGATGATAAATTAGCGCAGTTATCTGTTGAGCGTCAGGCCTTGGAGCTTATGATAAAGAATGAGCGTCAGGCACTTGAGGAGATGGTCGCCAGAGAGCGAGTCGCTGTAGCTGCCAATCTCGATGAGATCTCAAAACATACGGTGGAAGTGGTGTTTCAGGAGTTAACTAAAACCCTTAAGAGTTTAATCCTCTATTTTGTACTTTTCTTGCTGGTGGTATTTTTTGCTCCCTTAGGCTTAGGTGTTTGGTTAGGAAAAAGAATGGGCAATAAGAAGGTAAATGCCTAGAGTCTAGCGCTTAGTAGATAGCGGTTAGGCTAACGCTAGTATCATGAAAATAGCCCCTAGAATCTAGGGCCTATTTTCTTGTACCCACATCTGCTTTATACTTTCACCTTGTTACTAACCGTTAATAGCATTATCTGATAGTGATAAGTCTCTCTCCTCCCTTTATTTTCCTTTATTAAAGAGTATCGCCGCCTTGCAAGACACCTCTGACTCTATTCAGGAACCTCAGTTAGCCCAACTGACTCATAGTGAACAGCTCAAACAGCTCGATACGCTCCTAAGTCAAAGCCGTGCGTTATGGCAGGTTAAAGCGTTCGACTGCACTCGATTACCTTGGGAGAAACAGTTTCCTTGTTTGGCGGAAAAGGTTTGGTCGATTTCAGATACTGATATTGATGAATTAGATAAAGAGCAAGCTAAGCTTAACCTTGAATTGTTGACAGCCCTACAGTGTGACTTACAAAGTCATGGGATCGCTTGGCAACTTGAGTTGCTACAACAAGTGGAAGGCGTAGCATTTGACACTGCGCAAGCTCAGCTTTTTGAGCCGCTTTTATCAAATAAACTGGCTGGTCATTTTAGTGCGGGTATTAAGGGACGAAAATGGCTGCAAATTCTCTCGTTTGCAGCTCAAATAGAGCCTCAGGACTACGAAGTCTTGGAATGGTGTGCAGGCAAGGGACACCTAGGCCGGCTCATTGCTAAAGCGCACTCTCGGCCTGTCGTCAGTTTGGAGTGGCAACCAAAGCTATGTGATGCAGGTACTGAGTTTGCGCATAAGTGGAATATTCCACAAACCTTTATTTGTGCTGATGCGTTTGAAGCGCATCAATCTAAATTAAAGCCACAACAACAAGCCGTGGCCCTGCATGCTTGTGGTGATCTGCATGTGCGGTTATTACAACTTGCTGCCAAAGCTAACACTCAGTCCATCGCCATCTCACCCTGTTGTTATCATCTGATACAGGAAAAACACTATCAGCCAATGTCTGCAATAGCGATACAGAGTGACTTAGGTTTATCTAGGCATGATTTGCAAATGCCGCTACAAAAAAGTGCCATCGCAGGGGCTAAACAACAAGAGTACCGCCTTAAAGAGATTGCTTGGCGGTTAGGTTTTGACTCCTTGCAGCGTGAGGTTAATCAAAGGGATCAGTATTTACCTATCCCTTCGATTAAACAGAGTCAGCTTAATCAGGATTTTGACATGTTTTGTTATTGGGCTGCAGAGCAAAAATCAGTCAGCTTACCTGGTGGTATAGATTTTCCCCATTATCTTGAGTTAGGAACGCAACGTCAGAGATTGACCAGGCGGATTGATCTTGTCGCGCACCTATTTCGGGGTGTACTTGAGCAATGGCTATTATTGGACAGAGTGTGTTTCTTGGAAGAGCAGGGATACCGAGTATCACTCCGTCGTTTTTGTTCAGAGACGGTTACACCGAGAAATTTTTTGATTTTGGCGGAAAAAATAACAAAGTAACATTTTTATGATTTATTTTTACCTAAGGCTTTGTTTATGTTGGATAGTTAAGAGTGTGTCTGTTCATTTTCTTTCACTGGTACCTATTAAGTTTGAATAAACATCTAGTTTATTGCTGAAAAAAGCGTACGCAGGACGGTTTTTTATTGAATCATTAGCCTTTTCTTGCTCAAATGATGGGTTAATACTAAATAATAATACTTATTGGCTGAAGTTGCGCCGATATTGTGAGCGAAATAATACTGTTTCATGAAATATTCCCGAGTATTTATCAATAGCCTGGCATATGAACTGGCACCTGAAGTGGTGTCCACTTCCGAATTAGAATCTCGTTTGGCACCTCTATATAAGAAGTATCGTATCCCTATGGGGCAACTTGCCGCATTAACCGGGATCACCGAGCGTCGTTGGTGGCCAAAAGGTCATAGATTATCAGACGGTGCTCTGGCTGCTGCTCACAAGGCTATTGATGAAACTGGCGTGAAAGTGAGTGATTTAGGCGCCGTGGTTTACACCGGTGTATGCCGAGATCAACACGAGCCAGCAACGGCGTGTCGTATCGCTGCTGAACTTGGGGTGTCGAAAGATACTGCCATCTATGATATCAGTAATGCATGCCTTGGCGTGCTCTCAGGTATCTTAGATATTGCTAACCGCATCGAACTCGGTCAGATTAAAGCTGGCTTGGTGGTTTCATGTGAATCAGCCCGTCATATTGTGGATATAACTATAGATAATATGTTGGCCGATCAAACCATGCAAAACTATGCCCAGTCTCTGGCGACCCTAACAGGTGGCTCTGGAGCAGTAGCAGTCTTGCTTACCGATGGCAGCTTGCCATTGAATACCGAGCGCCAACATCAGCTACTCGGTGCTAGTCACTTATCGGCTCCTGAACATCATAATTTATGTCAATGGGGCCTGCAGGAAGCTGGATTACACCTGTATCGTGAGTTTATGCGCACCGATGGTGTTGCACTGCTCAAAGAGGGCGTAGAACTCGCTCGTCATACCTGGACTCATTTCTTGGATCAGCGTGACTGGGTGGTGGAGCAGGTCGATAAAGTGATTTGCCATCAGGTAGGATCATCTAATCGCCGTCAAGTGCTTAATGCATTGGAAATTCCCCAAGAAAAAGAGTTTCCTACTTATCAATTACTGGGCAATATGGGCACGGTATCTTTGCCTGTCACAGCTGCAATGGCTCATGATCAGGGATTCCTTCAAAAAGGCGACCAAGTGAGCTTCTTAGGCATAGGTAGTGGCCTTAACTGTATGATGCTTGGGATTAAGTGGTAACTAAAAGCGGTCAGTTAGTGCACGCTTCGAGCGTTTTCGTCCCATACCTCACATAATCACGTTATGCGCCTCAAGATAGAGGCGCGATGATGAAAAGAATATTTAGGAAGAGTCATGTTAGACACTCTGTTTCCCTTCAAGCGAAATTATCTCGACAGAAATGGTCATAAGCTACAGTACGTCAATGAAGGTCAAGGTGAGCCAGTGGTTATGGTTCATGGCAATCCAAGCTGGTCATTCTACTATCGGAATGTGGTTTCCGCGCTAAGCGATAACCATCAATGTATCGTACCGGATCATATCGGCTGTGGATTGTCCGATAAGCCAGATGACAGTGGCTATGACTATACCCTAAAAAATCGCATCGATGACTTAGAAGCTTTGCTTGAGCATCTGGATGTGAAAGAGAACATCACCTTAGTCGTCCATGATTGGGGCGGAATGATTGGTATGGGTTTCGCTGCTCGTTACCCTGAGCGTATTAAGAAGTTAGTCATTCTTAATACAGGGGCTTTTCATCTACCCAAAGCTAAGCCATTTCCTTGGGCACTATGGATCTGTCGTAATACCTTACTGGGTACTGGTCTTGTTCGCGGCTTCAATGCGTTCTCATCAATTGCCTCTTATGTTGGCGTTAAACGTAAGCCAATGTCGAGTGAGATACGTAAAGCCTATGTGGCACCATTTAACTCTTGGGCAAACCGTATATCGACCTTGAGGTTTGTGCAAGATATCCCGTTGAAAGAGGGCGATAGAAACTATGAGTTGGTCTCTGAAATAGCTGCCAGCTTACCAAAGTTTGCTAATGTACCGACGATGATCTGTTGGGGTCTGAAAGACTTCGTATTCGATAAGCATTTCCTTGCCCAGTGGAAAGTTGAGATGCCTCACGCAACTGTGCATGAGTTTGCCGATTGCGGACATTACATTCTTGAAGATGCCAGTGACGAAGTCGTTGCTCATATCACTCAGTTTATGACAGAAGACATACCAGCCTAATATCATTGAGTTAACACTAGCTATAAGCTAGCGCTAATAGCTAAATAAGCGGTCAACATTGACCGCTTATTTGTCTCTAAAGTAAAAAGTGAAAAGGTCATCGAACATGTCAGCCTCTTTAACTACCAGCCCAGCTTCAAATAAGCCTGCTTCCAACGAGAGTCACAACGACCTTAACAGTGACAATAAGAATACAGCCAGCGCTAATCTGTGTCGCCATCTTAATGGTGCTGCTAAAAATAGTCCCACTGAGCTCGCCGTAGCGGTGCAAACCGCTTCTGGTTCATTTTTTTCAGCTAAAACTCTTCAATATCAAGAGATCAGTTTTTTAGAGTTAGATAAACAAAGCGATCGCATAGCCCATGGTTTAGGTGCTTATGGCATAAAGCGTGGCATGAAAGCCGTGTTAATGGTCACGCCGAGTGTGGATTTTTTCACATTAACTTTCGCCCTGTTTAAGGCGGGCGTTGTGCCTATCTTGGTCGATCCCGGTATGGGCGTGAAAAACCTCAAGCAATGTTTCATCGAATCTGAGCCCGATGCCTTTATTGGTATCCCTAAGGCGCATCTGGCTCGTAAGTTATTTAGTTGGGGCAAGAGCTCGGTTACGCATCTGGTGACCGTAGGTGGTCGCAGTTTGCTTGGTGGAGTCACACTCGAAGAGATTGCTGAACATGGCTCATCAGAGGCCTATGAGATGGCCTGGTTAGATGAAGATGAGATGGCCGCTATCTTGTTTACCAGTGGCAGCACGGGCACGCCAAAAGGCGTGGTATATTCGCATAAGATGTTTGAGGCTCAGATCTCAGCGTTAAGAGATGATTATGGTATCAAACCTGGCGAGCGCGACTTAGCAACATTTCCACTGTTTTCACTGTTTGGCCCAGCTTTGGGTATGGCTTCTATTATTCCTGAGATGGATGCCAGCAAGCCGATAACGGCCAATCCTGACTACTTGTTTGCGGCTATCGAGAAGTACCAATGCAGCAATATGTTCGTCAACCCAGCTCTGATTGAGCGCTTGGGCCAAGCGGGCGTGCAAGAAGGGGGAGGCGATGAACCTAGTCAACATAAACTGCCAAGCATCAAGCGTGTCATATCCGCCGGTGCGCCGGCGACAATCTCCTCTATTGAGCATTTTAGTAAGATGCTCAATGATGGTGTAGAAGTACTTAACTCCTACGGCGCTACAGAGTCGCTGCCGCTGAGCAAGATGGGCAGTCAGGCTCTTTTTGACACCACGGACATTACAGATAATGGCGGCGGTATTTGTGTTGGTGATGCCATTAACGGTGTCGATATTGCCATTATTGCTATAACTGAACAGCCAATCACCTATTGGAGTGACTCGCTTAGACTAGAAGCTGGTCAGATAGGTGAGATCGTGGTTAAGGGTCCCATGGTGAGTAAGCGTTATTATCGACGTGATAGCGCCACTGAGCAGGCTAAGATCCAAGACGGTGAACAAACGCGTCACCGAATGGGCGATTTAGGCTATCTCGACAGTGAAGGCAAACTTTGGATGTGTGGCCGTAAGGCACATCGAGTCGATGCCAGCAATGGTAAACGCTATTACTCTATTCCCGTTGAGCGAATATTCAATACTCACCCTCAGGTGAAGCGTTCAGCCTTAGTGGGCGTCGAAGTGAATGGCCAATCGGGAGCCTCTGAAATTGTGCCTCTGCTTTGTTTAGAATTAGACAAGTCGCTTTCATGCTCTCTCGGTGCAGGTCTTTATGCTGAACTGAATGCTATTGCCGAGCAACATAGCCAAACTTTGGGTATCAAACGCTTTCTTATTCATCCAGAATTTCCCGTGGATATTCGTCATAACGCTAAGATATTCCGGGAAAAACTGGCCGTCTGGGCACAGAATAAGCATAAGGAGTAGTCCATGATTGATACGCTAGAAGCCCCTGTTTCTCTGAAGCAGTTTCACACGTTAGAGCAAGATGCGCTTATATCGCTTAAATCATCGGCTAATCATGCCTTTGTCACCGGAGCCGGCGGTTTTTTAGGAAAAGCTATCTGCCAACGTTTATTGTCCGCTGGACTTAAGGTGACTGGTTTCGCCCGAGGTGATTATCCAGAATTGACCGCTTTGGGCGTGACTATGGTCAGAGGCGATATTGCCGATAAAACAGCGGTTCTTAATGCCATGAAAGGCTGCGATCTAGTCTTTCATGTGGCCTCTAAAGCGGGTGTTTGGGGGAGTAAGCAGAGTTATTTTTCACCGAACGTGGATGGCGCAGCTAATATCATAAGCGCTTGTCAGCAGCTCAAGATCAGTAAGCTTATCTACACCAGTACACCGAGTGTGACCTTTGCCGGCGTCGATGAATCTGGGATAGACGAGAACGCGCCTTATGCCGATAACTATCTGAATCATTATGGGGAATCTAAGGCCATTGCCGAACAGATGGTGCTAGAGGCTAATAGCCAGGCACTGAAAACGCTGGCTTTGCGCCCGCATCTTATTTGGGGACCTGAAGATCCTCACCTGGTGCCGCGTGTGATTGAGAGAGCGAAGGCTGGACGACTTAAGTTGGTTGGCAAAGAAGATAAGCTGGTGGATACTATTTATGTTGGTAATGCCGCCTACGCCCATATATTAGCAGCAGTTAACTTGTGCAGTGAAGATGCATCGGCTGCAGGTAAGGCTTATTTCCTCAGTAATGACGAGCCTATCACCATGGCTGCCATGTTGAATAAAATTTTAGCCTGTGCTGACTTGCCTGAAGTAACCAAGCGGGTTCCCGCTGGCCTAGCCTACGCCGTCGGTGTCGTGCTCGAGAGCGTTTATGGCATCCTTGGCAAGACAGATGAGCCTATGATGACCCGCTTCGTGGCTAAGCAATTGTCTACCAGTCACTATTTTGATATCTCGGCCGCAAAAACAGATTTCGGATATTCTCCTATTATTAGCATTGACCAAGGAATGGTAAAACTGAGACAGTATTTGAACTCATAATTAATTGGGGGAATAGAGGTTTATGACTTTCCCCCATTAATAAAACCCTCAAGGAAGAAACATGCTCGCTGCAACTCGTCTGGTATTATCTGCTGTCATATCTCTCTCAATGATTATCCCTTTATCCTCAATAGCATTTGCAACAGGGTTATCGGCTAACCCTTTCATTGGTAGTTGGCAGCTCGAGTCCGGTAAATACCTAGATGACAAAGGGCTGTGGCAAGATTATGATTCTCTCAACCTCAAGGCAATAAAAGTGCTCTCGGCATCACATTTCAGTTTCACCACCATGAAGGAAGTTAACCAAGATGGCGAGGTGAAGGATGAGTTCTGGGCTGCAGGTACAGGGCATTACGAATTCACCGACACGCGATACATAGAGTACCCCGCACTTAACTCTTTTGGCGTTGCGGCGGGGGAATCGTTTGCCTTCGAGTATCAAATACAGGGTCAAGAGTTGCATACTAAGCGAGTCGAAGACGGCGTGTTAAAAGAGGTAGAAGTGTGGCAGCGGCTGGACTGAGGTCAATTTCCCAAAATTCATAAAGTTAAGCTCCTGCGGCGAAGTGGCTAAAAGGTCGTTTATCACTTCGCTTAACGGCCTGCCTTGCTGCTTGAGAATTATACTGGTTTATAACTTAGGCTTGAGTCTGTCGGGAAGCGTAAACTCTTTTATTTCCCCAGTCATAGGACAAATAAATTTTAAGTAGCAAGAAGTGAGTTGTAGGTTAACTTCACCTTCTTTTGCGATGCCATGGAGTCTGTCTCCCACAACTGGGTGTCCAGTCGATGCCATATGGATACGGATCTGATGTTTACGTCCCGATTCGATTTTTACCTGCACTAAAGAGTGGTTCTTCTGTTCATCAAAGGCTAATAAGCTGGCGTGTGATCGAGCCGTTTTACCGTCGACATCAGTCTCTAGGGTGAGTGTGTCCTGAATACCTGAATTAAATTGGCCTTCAACGATCACCTGATAGTATTTTTCAAGCTCTCTTATCTCAAATAATCTCGCCAAGGCTGCAGTGGTTTTCTTGCTGTGGCCGATAAGGACCAGTCCAGTCGCGGCTCTGTCGAGTCTGTGAATAATAAATGCGGGTCTGTCTGGGGTGAGATGTGTTTCAGCATAGCGATTGATGGTGGTGTGATCGCCCCATTTTGAGCCCTGACACAACATGCCATAGGGCTTGTACCAGATACTGTACTGACCCCCATCGAATATCAACTCTGCTGCGTCGACCGTGTGGTCTAACACATCCTGGTTGTAATACAGATGCAGTTCATCGCCAAGTTTTAAAGCGCGTTTAGCACGGCGAAGCCTCTGGGTCTGTTTACCTCGCGTTAACCACACCGCTCCCTTGTTCATTGCCTGTTTTATCTGTTGTTTAGACAGTGCAGTCTCTGCTGCTAATAAAGAGGCGGCATCGAGTTCTAGGTTGTTAACGGTCAAGTGGGATTCGAGCATGTTTGGCGTAGTTTGGGGCATAAAAAAAGCATTGCTGATAGTGATAGCCGCTATTTTACATCATTTGATAATGAAGGATTTGCTTATTATTGTGTTCAATCAATATTGGCATTCGTTCAGCACACAGGTTTGGCATTCATATTGATTAAAGATACGCCTATGACGATTAAAATTATGCCGAAAATGGTATCCATATTGGGCATATTTCCTCTCATTGCGCCTACCAACGCGATTAGCACTATGCCCGCTCCGCACCAGATGGCGTAAGCAACCGCCGCAGGAATGTTAAGTGTGGCCAGAGAGAGAAAATAGAAAGCACTGGCATAGCCTATTACACAGCCTAATGTGGGTAAAATACGGGTAAAGCCCAATGTCGCCGGAAGTAAAGTGGTGGCAATGACTTCTGAGATGATGGCAATACTTAAATAGAAGTAACTGTTCATGTTTCAATCCTTGAGGGTCAATGTAGGCTTTATAACTGCCTCTATGAGTCTAAAAAACGGCCCTGACAAGCCAGGGCCAAAATAAAACCATAAAAGGAGAAGCTAAGACGAATAACGCCTCTGCAGGGCAAGCCTACTTAGGTTAAAACCATCAGGATTTAGCTAAGCAGGATTGACGACTTCGGGATTGATAATGACCTGTGCGCGCCTATCAGACATCATTAAGATGATTGATTACGCTTGGTCATTTTTATGCCTGGATCTCATTATCGTTTTCTTTGAGCGTTTTAAAGTGCAAATTTGCTTGTTCTCTTAAGGTGCTAGGTTTAGGGTTAATGATAACTATTTCCAACTGCCTGACATTAACGTGAGGCGGTGCAATCTATACCAGGTGAAGTGAATTATGGATACACAGTTAAAGTTTAGGGTTAAACATTGGCTAGATAACGATCCAGATCCTCGTACTCGACAGGAACTGCAGGCACTCATAGACACTGGCAACGAAGCGGAGTTACAGCAGAGATTTTCAGGCCGACTCGCATTCGGTACCGCCGGGCTCAGGGGCGTCGTAAAAGCGGGTCCCATGGGAATGAATCGGCTGGTCGTCCAGCAGACCTCATCAGGCCTAGGTGCCTACCTAATGCAGCAGGTTAGCGATGTCGCTACTCGTGGCGTGGTCATAGGATACGATGGCCGTCACGATTCAAAGCAGTTTGCTCATGATGCGGCGGGCATACTCACATCCATGGGAATTAACGTTTATCTGACCTGTAAAATCGCTCCGACGCCTTTAGTGGCGTTTGGGGTGCCCCATCTCAATGCGGCAGCGGGTATTGTGGTGACGGCGAGTCATAATCCACCTCAGTACAATGGTTATAAGGTTTACTGGGGCAACGGGGCGCAGATCATCCCGCCACATGACTCTGGTATTGCGGCGTGTATCGATAAAGCGGCAACACAAAAGGTGCGCTTACATACACTCGAAGAGGCGAAGGCGAGTGGTCGGCTTGTGATGCTCGAAGATGATTTTTATCAAGCGTATCGCCAAGGAATTAAAGATGCACCTGTGTTGCAAAATCATACTCAGCCTGAGCTGGTAAGCCTGTCTTATACGGCAATGCATGGAGTAGGGGCTGAGATGGCCGAAACGGTACTGGCAGATGCTGGCGTGACTCAGGTTTACTCTGTGGCCGCCCAGCGCGAGCCAGATGGTGACTTCCCTACGGTTAATTTCCCTAATCCTGAAGAGAAAGGGGCGATGGATCTCGTGATAGCCGAGGCTAAGAAACATGATGCTATGCTGGCTTGTGCTAACGATCCCGATGCTGACCGTTTTGCGGTTGCAGTTCGAACTAAGGCTGGGGACTACCAGATGTTAACCGGCGATCAAGTAGGGGTATTATTTGGCCATTACTTGATGACTCATGCACCTGAAACTAACCGCCTGACCTGTACTACCATAGTGTCCTCTAGCCTATTATCGAAAGTGGCAGCGAGTCTGGATGCGACCTGCTTGACCACATTAACTGGCTTTAAGTGGCTGACTAATGTTGGCATGGCCGAGCAGACTGAGGATAACCAGTGCTTGTTTGCCTATGAAGAAGCTTTAGGTTATATGGTTGGTTCTATGGTGTGGGATAAAGACGGTCTGTCGGCGTTGGTGGCCTTTGCACAACTGACCGCAGAGCTTGCCAGTCAAGGGCAAACGATTTGGGATCGGTTAGAAGCCATCTATCGAGCTCATGGTTTCCACCTTAATGCTCAGGTAAGTATCGCGCTTAAACCTACAACGCCAAATATCGGCGAGCACCTGCGCAAGGCATTGCCTAAGATGATTGCCGGAAAACAGGTATTGAGCACGGATGATATCAGCAGTGGTGCGAGAACCTTTAGCGATGGCACTACAGAGTCTATCGACCTGCCTGCTAGCGATGTGCTTATTTTTAAGCTAGAGGGCGGGGCGCGGGTGATTGTCAGACCATCGGGTACAGAGCCGAAGATTAAGTGTTATTACGAAGTGGTTGAAGCCATGAATGATACTGACACGCTGCAGAGTGTTCAGGCTAGGGCACAAACAAAGATGGATGAGTTTATTGCTGCTCATCAGGCATCCTTGCCTCAGTGATGATTTATGACTAGCTCTGACTTTTCGGCAACAACGATGATAAAGCAGAGTTGTTAACACAGTAAGCTAACAAGATTTTCAAGATGAAAAGCCAAGCATGTCTTGGCTTTTGTTTGAGGATGGCCGTATTGAGTTTATTCCGGCCATCATCCCTTTGCTGAAACTGTCGTTTTTATTCAATCTTATGTTCCGCCTATCTCGTATTATTTATCCATCGAAAGCGAATTGTCTATTAGTAAGCGATTCGTTTCCCAAATACATTTTTAGGTACAGAGCAAAGCCATGTTAGAAATTAAAACGCTTGGATCCTTAAGCGAGATCACTGAGCTAAAACAGCAATATTTTGCACTTTCAACCGTTCCACTCGATGGAATGTGGCATTTCGGTTTTGTGCCTATGTCTGCCCATTTTGCTTTTTTTGAGGAGAGTATCCCAGTAGGTTTCTGCTGCATCAATGGTGAAGGCTATATGTTGCAGTTTTATCTATCGCCAAGGGCAAAATGCCAAGTGACAGAGTTGTTTACTTTGATTGCGGAGCAAAAAAGTGATGTTATTGGTGAAGTACAGGGTGCATTTGTTAGTACAGCGGAAACAGCTTACCTTTCACTCTGCTTAGATAGCTCATCTTCATTCAAGATTAATGCCTTAATGTACCAGCAGAACAAACAGCAACAGGTTGGGACGTTTGAGCCGTTAGAGATGGCATTGGCAAATCAGCAACAGCTATCTCATTTCGTTAGCTTTGCTGCTGATAATATTGGTGCCCCAGAGCAATGGTTGTCGGGTTACTATGCTAACTTGATCCAACGCCAAGAGTTATGGGGTTACTGGTGTGAGGGCAAGTTATTAGCCACTGGAGAGTGCCGCTTATTTGATGAGTATCAGGTTGGATATGCCGAGCTAGGAATGATCGTCGCTGAAGCTGAGCGTGGTAAAGGTATAGCAACACGTGTGCTCAATCATTTGATAAATCATGCATCAAAACAAGGGTTAAAACCGATCTGTTCGACAGAAAGTAGTAATATTGGCGCTCAAAAAGCCATTTCTCGAGCAGGATTAATTTCTGAAAATCGAATTATCCAGTTTGAATTTACTAAGGGTAATTGACCATTTTTATAGATTCATGCCTATTTCTGTATGAGCCTATTTGCTTACTAAGCCAGTAAGCGAACTGTAATTATTGATGGTTTAGCATATAGTCATAATCCAAGATGACAGTTAGAGAATATAATGATCAATTGGCTTCAGGTGCCCAAGTCCCAAGACGTCGCCAAATATATTGAGTGCTATTGGCTTATTGAGAAACTCCCTGGTGCTGAAAGTTATCAGTATCCCAAGTTAAACCCAGATCCTGCGGCTCACTTAATCATCTCCCCTAGTCATCAAGCTTATCATTATGGTATGGATGTAGGCACAGCTGATGGTTATGGGAGTCATCTGCTGTTACCTCATTTGCAAACTTTTCAGCTCGATCATTCGAAGCCATTTATTCATTTAGGCGTTAAATTCAATATTGGCGCATTGTACTCTCTAGGGTTGTCAGCGTATTCCCATCCAAGCTTAGATGCTATTGAGGGTGTAAATCTTGCTAGCCTATTTAGTTCAAGTGAGTTTAATCAACAGAGGCTGATGGATATCGCTATCAATGATCCTGAAGCTTGTTGCGATCAATTGGATGCTTTATTTTTGCCTTGGCTTGATAAGGTGAAAGAAGATCAACATAGCGCATTGACTCGAAAAGCGCTTACCGTTCTGGACAGCACATCAATATCTGCAATGGGTGAGCAGCTTTTCTGCTCACAAAGAACATTAGAAAGGAGTTTTAGCCGAGTCACTGGATTGACATTGAAACAGTGCCAGACAATGAACAAGTTAGAGGCGATGTTGGAATACCTTTATCAACGCAATGCCGATGAGATCGATTGGGTTGACGTCGCGTTGAAGTTTGGTTTTAGCGATCAGCCTCACCTTATTCGTCACTTGAAAAAGCAGATAGGCCAAACACCGAAAAAGTACGCTAAAGACAGAGGCTTAACCATTGATGTTTACGGTGGTGTTAACTAATACCAATTCCATTAAACATATGATCAATTCAGAGCTTTCTCAGGGCTTTAAATTCAAGACGCATTGTTGACGAAATGGTTATTCCCTTTTGAGGCAATGCAACGCAGAAGTAGAAGCCCTGAGAAGCTCACGAAGTGCGGGTTTAAAAACACTTTAAGCTGCGAAAGTGGCTTTCGATATAGAATAACTATTAGCTTCAATCCCCTTATCTTGCCTACAGCGTTTTTAACTCCCGCTGAATGGTCACTTATTTAATGGAAATGGTATAAGGCTTGGATTGTAGAGTCTGGCGTAATACGTGTGAGCTGACACATCACCTCTGACTGATACCCGTTGGTATAAGAGGCATGGCGATGTGTTTATTGAGCGTAAGTGCCTATTGAATGTAAATGCTTTGGCCTATGACGCGTTAGCTTCTACAAAATCACTTTCACGAGCAAATTTAATAGCGTGCTCACATAAGTTAATTTTTTGCTCTTTGTTGGCAGAATTGTACTTAAGCATATGTTCGTCGAGTAGGTCGCTAGTTGCTTTTGACATTACCATCTCTTCAATACCAGCATTTCTATGTGCCGTCATCGACTGCCCCACAATAGCACCTTCAATTTGCATATCATTTTCGCTGTAAAAAGTGGTGCAGAACATTAAGCTTGCCATGCCAAGTGCGACATCTGTTTCAAGGTTCTTAGCGGATGCCGAACCCATAAATAAACAACTCATGAGCCCTGCGAGTAGTATTTTTTTCATTACAATAAACCCTATTCTGATTCCATCAATGCATCTGTTATCTAGATGATATTGCATAGCATTTCTAATTTATGTGAGTTGCTATGTTTCGATGGACGAGGCTAGCACGTATATCAAAGTTAGGTATGTGACGCTGCGCTAAGTTGATGATGAACAATTTGTTTTTGTGCTGCTTATCACTGTTTATTCAATGCTTGAAAGCGCTTGAGTGAGTTGTTTTATCTCGTCGTGTTCTCTCGTGATAGATTAAGGTATTGAGATTAATAGAATATGATTAATTTCCCATACGTTCATTCATGCATTCATATGAGCCGACTTCAAACTCTCGACAAACCCATGGTCGGTGCTCATAGATTGAACACATTAAAGTATCTCTATTTAGCGCAGAACACCTACCATCATCTAAACGCAACATTGTTTCATTCCCATAAAAATCAATATCGATATGATGATTGGGAACACCGGTATCTGAAATAATCCTGACTTCCAAACTGCAACAACATGCCTGGCAGGTTGAACATGTGACTTCGGGAACGGGTATGTTTTTTACTTTAATGGTCATAAACAACAACAATAAACTCAATGGCCAATAGGATACTCTATAATGATTGGGTTCTCGAGTTAATATAGCCTTAATACCTCGTAAGGTGCGACAAACCTGAATTCAACCTGCAAGGCACTAAGCTTCATTGTTGTTAACAAAGCTGACGAGCAGATGTTACTATCTGAGTTATCAGTATTAAATTGGATAACAGCAGTTGCAGGTTAAAACCTTAATATTCTCATTATTTACTATTATAGCTTTGACTCATTTTCAAGCTCGTGCCAACGAGCCCAAACAGCCAGCTGTAGTGAGCAATACAGAACTATCGAATGTAAAGAAGACCGATAAATCAGTACAAGTGAAAGCCACAGCCGATAAGGCTGCAGAGGTCATCGATCCCTGTTTAACCCATTCCGCCGATGATACCGCCTTCGATCAAGCCTTCGATTATCTCAATACTAAGTTTTGTCAGCCAGCTATCTGGTTCGATAGCTTCTTCGTCGATGAGCGCACACAAGAAGACGCTCGGGCCGGGACCTTAGTCCGCTGGACTAATGACTTCTCCTATTACGGCATCGAAGGCTTTAAATACAGGACAAACCTTAATGCCAGATTTAATCTACCCGGCGTGAATGAAAAACTTAAAGTCATCATAGATTCACAAGGGGAAGATGACCCGTTTGCTTTTCTGAAAGGGCCGAATGATGATGGCGAACGAGATATTGGTCTTAGGTATGACTGGTATGCTAAAGACAGAGTCAGCTTCAATATTAAGGCCAATTTTAAGCCTAAGCTAGAGGCTAGATGGCGTTATACCTATCCCATTTCACAAAGCACCATCACCCGGCTTACACAGAAAATCTATCAAGAGAAAAAGGTGACCGGAGAGTCGACAGAGTTTGATATTGAGCACTCTTTCGATGAAGATTTCTTATTGCGTTGGAGCGCTGTTGCTCAGTATGAAAATCGTGATAATGGCTGGGAGTTTGGTAGTAGCTTGAATCTGTATCATTACATCAGCAGCAAACAGGCGCTTAATTATATTGCCAGTATCTATGGTGTCGATACGCCGTATCATTATGTTGAAAATGCCAGAATCGCGGTAACCTATCGACAAAACTTCTTACGTGAATGGTTGTTCTTCGAGATCACCCCCGAATATAACTGGAGCAAAGAGTTGGATAAAGACAGGTTAGATCAAGCCATCATCACCTTACGGTTAGAGGTGATGTTCCAGAATATTTAAACACTACTGACACTATGGTGTCAGTAGGCCTGTTTTATGCTTGTTTCATCGCTAAGGGACAAACACTCATATTGAGTGTTAGCTTAGTTATTACAAGGAGTTCAACATGTTACAACAAGCACCGTTGGTTTGGGGCGAAATAGCCGTCGAAAACATGGATAGAGCCGTTGAGTTTTATGGCAAGCATTTTTCTGTCAGCTTCAGACGTGAAACCATGAACGATATGGAGATGGCTGTTCTGGAGACTGAGGATAAGGAAGCGGCCAGTATTGGCTTAGTTAAACATGAAATGATGAAGCCATCAGCCCATGGTAGTGTGTTGTACCTTCACTTGAGTGATGAACTAACACCTTTGGTAGACAGTATTGCTAAAGCTGGCGTGAAAGTGCTACTGCCTGTGATGCCAATCAAGGAAGGCGAATGTGGCTTCATCGCCTTATTTGAAGACAGCGAAGGCAACACGGTCGGTCTCTGGTCAAAAAACAGATAGTGACCGCTTAAGCCGAATAATATTCGGCTTAAGCTCTGCTTAGACTGCATGGTTTTATTGAAGTAAGACTGTATTGAAGTAAGGAAAGTGAATGAGTGAGATTAAGGACGTCATGGTATCACCAGAATTGGTTACTCAAGCGACCATATGTGTGTGTGGGCTGGCAGTAACGACATCGAATCACGCCGAACAAGATGTAGAGACACAGAAAATTGCCCCACTTTGGCAGCAATTTATGAGTCGTAGTGAAGTACAGAGCAATACTCAATCACCTGTTTATGGCTGTTACTATGACTATGAGTCCGATCATAATGGTGAGTTTTCTGTTCTTACGGGATTGTTGGCGGGTTTGAGTCAAGCGGGAGCTGGTAATGCTGAGTTAACTGAGCTGACGTTAGCTGCTGGGGAATACCTGTGTTTTAGTGCTAAGGGTGAGATGCCTGGGATTGTGATCAGCCTATGGGGCCAGATATGGCAGTACTTTGAAGCTAGCAGCTGTCAGTTTGAGCGCAGCTATAATACCGATTATGAATGCTATACCTCGATGGACGGGGTGGATATCTACATTGGTATAAAACAAAAATAGGCTAAGTTACTGTTTAATGCTGTAGATACTGAGACCTATTATGAGTGCTATACCGATTATAAATGGGGTGGATATCTACATTGGTATAAAACAAAAATAGGCTAAGTTACTGTTTAATGCTGTAGATACAGAGACCTATTATGAGTGCTATACCGATTATAAATGGGGTGGATATCTACATTGGTATAAAACAAAAATAGGCTAAGTTACTGTTTAATGCTGTAGATACAAAGACCTATTATGAGTGCTATACCGATTATGAATGGTGTGGATATCTACATTGGTGTGAAACAAAGGAAATAGGTTAAGCTCTGTTTAAATCGGTAGATACAAACATCAAGGAAAGATATGCGTCGAGCGGATCGGTTATTTCAGATAGTACAAGTTCTTCGAACTCGGCGATTAACGACGGCGCAGCAGCTGGCCGAACGGCTGGAAGTCTCGACCCGAACCATATATCGCGATGTCCAAGATCTGTGTTTAAGCGGCATCCCTATCGAAGGTGAAGCAGGAGTGGGTTACTTGCTTCGCCAAGAGGTGAATGTGCCTCCGCTGATGTTTAATGAGGCTGAACTTGAGGCGATTCAGGTTGGCATGCGCATGGTGCAGGCCTGGGGTGGCAAAGAGCTCTCCAGCGCTGCTAAACAGGCGATGATCAAGGTTGAAGCTGTCTTACCAGAACGCTTGCAGGATTATCAATCCTTGATGTTTGCTCCGGACTTTCATATCGATAGCGATGAGTTTAAGTTTCTCGATGTGCTCAGAAAGTCCTCACGATTAAGAGAGTATCTATTGATGGATTATCGCGATGCTAAAGAAGATACCAGTCAAAGGGAGATACGTCCTCTGGCCATCTATTTTTGGAAGGGAACTTGGACCTTGTTGGCCTGGTGTGAATTGAGAAATGATTTTCGTAACTTCAGAGTCGATAGGATCACCGGACTCATAAATCAGCAGCGACACTTTGCGGTATCACCGGGTGAAGAGATGCATGATTACATCGCGATGATGGAAGCTAAGTATGGTACGGAGTAGGGAGGGGAATCCAGCTTTGTAGACAGACTCTGCTCTAATCTTTCTTTAGTTTAAGATTGGCCGCATAAAATTTCGCTCATACCTTAAGATGAATTTGTGCTTTTTGGCATAATCAAATGCAACGAGACAATCGGCATCATTGGCTGATTCATTTCGGTAGGTCTCATAATCAGCCAGACTAGGAAATGAAAATAAGGCTAACGCGATATCATTTGCTCCCTCGCTAGGCAGAAAGTAACCATGATGCTGGCCACCAAACTTTTCAACCAACGGGATCCAGAGCTGGGCATAGTGCTCAAATTCTTCAATCATATCCGGATTGATTATATATTTAACATGACAGGTGACGTTCATTGTTGAGTGTTTCAAAGTTAAATTCCTATCTGATTAATGAATGAAAAAAAACAATCCCATGCTCACTACTGTAGTCAGTAAGACACTGCGCGTTGTGTATGCCAAAAATGCGGCTAAGATAGCGCATATCAAATAGCTGTTATCTAAGCTCAAATCTAAATGTTCTTCCCGAATAAAGACGATGGGAGCAAAAATGGCTGTGAGTACGGCTGGGGCTGAATAACTCAAAAATGCCAACGTATTCTTGCTGAGTCGTACCGGAAGTTTGGGCTCTAAAAACAGGTATCGGCTGCCAAATACTACAGCCGCCATGGCAAAAATTGTCAACCAGATCATGTTTTCTCTCCCGTAAGTTTGGCGTAGAGAGTACCGCAGGTCATACCAAGCAAGGCTGCGATAAGTAATCCTGCGGGAATGGCTAATAGCTCACAGACCACTGCGCCGACTAAAGAGACCAGTACACAAAATAGGACCGATGGTTTCTTCACCGAAGGCACGACAATGGCGATAAAGGTCGCAGCAATAGCGAAATCCAGCCCCCAAGTGTCCAGATTGGGAATTGTTTGACCCGCGATAATGCCAGCTGCTGTGGCGAGGTTCCAACCTAAGTAAAAGCTAAATCCACCGCCTAAGGCGTACCAAGGATTTAGCTTGTGCTGTTTACCTTGGTTGGCGATGGCAAAGAGCTCATCGGTAAGCAGAAAGCCTAAGACGAGTCGCCATTTGAATGGCATGGGACTGATTTGCGGCCGCATGGCCATGCCATAGAGAAAGTGCCGTGATGTGATGAGTAAGGTGGTGATTAAAATACTGGTTAAGCCAATTCCTGCTTTTATCATTCCAGTTGCAACCAGCTGCGCTGAACCTGCAAAAATAATGGCAGACATGGCCTGACTCTCGAAAGGAGATAAGCCGGCATCCAGAGCAAAAGAGCCTGCTAAAATCCCCCAAGGGATCACGGCTATGGTGAGTGGCATTACAGCTAAGGCGCCTTTTAAGAAACCGCTAAATTTCCCCTCTTGCTTTATTACTTGCGTCTGGGAACTCATTAATCTTTTGATCACTTTTATTGATAACATTAGCCATTAAGTTAACTTAACTGAGATACGCTGGCTTGTACAAACTTGCACTTTTTCTCATACCAGTAAACTCTTTGGCGTACTGTCCCGGTGTGACGCCCATGGTGCGTTTAAAGTGACGGTTAAGGTGGCTCTGGTCGTGAAAGCCGCAGGCTAAGGCGACATCCAGCAATTTATTGCCGTTTCGAATTTGTTTTTTGGCGAGCCTGATTCGCGCTTGGATTTGATAGGCATGGGGAGGCAGACCAAAGGTGTGCTGAAATTGTTTAATCAAATAGAAAGGGCTAAGTCCTGCTAATTGCGCCAGTTCTTCCAGTGATACATCGGCGCCAGGATGATCATCGAGAAACTGTTTCACCAGTGCCAGTTGAGGCTGAGCTAATGTCTGTGATTGCTGCTCGCCTTTGTGCTTGCTGTGACGTGCCATGAGCTTAATCATGGTGGCATAAACAACAGATTCTCGTAGTAGTCTGTTATCGGACTCTTTAAGAGTCTGAAATGTCATGCGAAGCATGTCGGCCATCGACTTGTCGTGGACCACGGCCTCGGGAAAATAAGGTGCACCTTTCGAGGAAAGTCCTAATTCTTGGTTAATCGAGGAGAACTGCTCAGGCAGCGGGTACATGGCACGATAAGACCAGCCATTGTCAGTGGCTGAGCAGCCGTTATGTACCTCATCGGCGTTGACCAGTATTATACTGTTCTGTGGTGCTAAGTGATTGCTGCCGGTACGGAAGAATTTCTGTGCACCAGTTTCTATCACCCCAACTGTGTAGCCTTCATGGCTGTGACGGGAGAAGTTCTGTTTTTGATAACTGGCATCGAGCAGCTCAATACCCCCTAGCTCTTGAGCCAAGGTAAAATCCGCTTTTTCGCTACTGTTTCTCTGCTTTGCAGAATCTTGCTTGTCTGCCTTAAGTGCCGTTTGCGCCATGATGCTCCTCGTTGTGCTGAGTCATCATAGCGCATAAATGGATATTGCTTTTGTACAAAATTGTTCGCTCGTTACATTTAACGATTATCAAGGGCAAGCTACAGTAGCGAGTCATTCAGTCGCCGCTCATTGCCGTTAATGCGGTGAACCTTTGCCCGTTAGCGGCATCTGTTTTGCCGCTGCTATGAATGCCTGTAGCTACGAAAGTTAGTCGCTATGAAGGCCAGTTGCTACGAGAGTTCTTGGTCATTGAATTGCCGCTGATTTTGCTCATTTTTCTCGACAAACTCTTGTATCAGCTGAGTCTTTTGCTCCTCTAACAGTTTGATCTGTGCTTCTTTCTGCTCATTGCTTAAGGTGTCACTTTTCGCAATGGCTTGTATTTGAGCTTCGATCTCATCTAATTTTTCACGGTCAATGCCAGTGCGTTTGTCCAGTATGGTCTGCATTACATCTTGTAAGCTGGCTCTTTGCTTGGCTTGTGAGCCAAGTTGTTCATAGGTGTCGGCTTCGGGCTTTTTAGAGGCTTGTGAGTCTGATGAAAGCGTGACTATGTCTTGATATTGCCTGTCTTGGTATTGTCTGGCTGGGTCGATGACATGACTCTGGGCTTGCGGAGTTTTGACTGAGTTTGACGCAATTGCCTGGCTAGCTTGAGTCTCTGCAGGCTTATTAATTTGTGTACCTGTATTTAAATAAGCATTGTAGCCATTAACTGTCATCATGTTACTGTCCTTCCTCTGGATACGATTGTTAAATCTAAAGCCTGAAGCCTTTAGCTATTTCTCTAACGATTTCTTTAAATTAAAGAGTTAGCAATTTCTGAACCAGATATTGGGGATTAATTGTAAATCTCAAATTCAAACTCAAACTCAAACTCAAACTCAATAACCACTTGGTCACTTAGCCACTTGGTTTAGAACTTGGCGTAACGTTTGGTTTAAGAGAAGGCCAGTTAAGCATGGTTAAGCAATAAAGGAGTGCCATGGAAACCAGAAATATCATCATCTTCGATGGTGTGTGTAATCTCTGCAATGGTGCGGTCAACTTCATCATTAAGCGAGATCCTAAGCAGAGGTTTTGCTTTACGCCTATGCAAAGCGAGGCTGCGAAAGACTTGATGAGCAGATATTCCCTTGTGAGTGATTATGGCGATACCTTCTTTCTTATCAAGCAGGGAAAATGTTACACCCGTACCGATGCGGCGCTTGAGATCTGTAAGGACTTAGCTGGTGTTTGGAAGTTACTGCTAGTTTTTAAGGTATTGCCACGTTCATTTAGGGATTTTTTCTATAACGGGCTGGGCAGTCGGCGTTACTCTCTGTTCGGTAAGCGTGATACCTGTATGTTACCTACAGAAGAGCTGCGCAGCCGGTTTATTGATTGACTCGCAATCCAATAAAGTATCGAGCTCAAGACAAGGCTAAGAAAGCCTCGAGTCACGAGCTATAGACTTAAGTTCGTCACTCGCTATTTGGCCGTTTCTAAACTGTGCTGCCGTTCTGGTTGGTTTTTCAGTATGAAAGTAGAACGGGGCGAGGAGGCACGCCTCGTCTGATAGCCGGAATAGAAAAACACACAGATGAAGATCAGTGTCATCAGCATGATGATGGTTGGCGCCGGGGCGCTATCGATAAAGAAGCTGAGGTAGACCCCCAAGAAGGAAGTCAGGGTCGAGATAAGCAGCGCGATTAGCATCATAGATTGAAACTTTCGGGTTAACAGGAAGGCGATGGCACCGGGGGCGATCAACATGGCGACAACCAGAATCATACCTACAGCCTTAAGTGCACCGACTATGGTGAGGGAGAGTATCGACAGTAGACCATAATGTAGCAGTCCCACAGGCAGACCTATGGCCTTGGCATGTTGGTGATCGAACACAAACACCAGCAGATCCCGCCCCTTGAATAGAATGAAACTGATGACAAGCAGCGCAATGCCACCCGCTTCTAGTATATCTATCCAGCTCACACCGAGTACATCGCCGAACAAGATATGATCTAGGTGCACCCCGGTCTCAATCTTAGTCATCAGCACTAAGCCTAAGCCAAACATGCTGGAAAACACCACTCCCATCACAGTGTCCTCCTTGAGACGACTATTGTCCTTGATAAATCCAGTGGCTAACGCGCAGAACATACCGGCGGCGAATGCCCCTATGGCATAGGGGATAGACAGCACATAGGCCAAGATAACTCCGGGGAGTACCGAATGGGAGATGGCATCCCCCATCAGCGACCAGCCCTTGAGCACTAGAAAACAGGAGAGCACAGAGGTGGGAATTGCCACTAACAGGACAATCGCAAAGGCTTGATGCATGAAGGTAAAGCTAAAGGGTAAGAGCAATGCGTCCAGACCCGAGTTAAATAAGCTGGTCATTGGGGACTCCTGTACTGGCTGCAATGTTTTTCGGCTTTTGTTTAGAGGCGGCTTTTAAGTTAGTGGCTGAGACGTGTTTTGCCCTTCGTCTTGTCGCCAGGTAGCCATGCTTAGGCGCGAACACAAATGTCAGCACGAAAACGCACGCCTGTAGCACCACAATAATGCCGCCGGTAGCCCCATCGATAAAAAAGCTCAGGTAGGCGCCGACTAATGAGGTCATCGCGCCTATGGCGACACTCAAGATGACGACAATGCCAAATCGGTCGCTAAGCTGATAAGCGGTCGCCCCCGGTGTCACGACCATGGCAATAACCAGAAACGCGCCTACTGTCTGCAACGCCGCCACTGTCGATGCACTCAGTAAAGTGAAGAAGAGGATCTTCAGGCCATTGGGGTTGAGGCCTATGCTTCTGGCATGGTGTTCATCGAAGAAAACCACCATAAGATCTCGCCATTTCAGCATTAATACGACCAGAGATATGCCGCTAATCAACAGGAGTTGTAGGGTATCTTCTGGGGTGATGGCCAGAATATTGCCCAGCACTATGGTTTGAATGTTCACCGAAGTGGGAGAAAGAGAGACCATAAACAGGCCGAGGCCGAAGAAGGAAGTGAAGATAAGTCCTATGATGGCATCTTCTTTGAGCTTAGAGCGTTGACTGAGAAATAGCATGGTCGTTGCCGCGAGCCCCCCGGAGAAGAAGGCGCCCAGCGCGAAGGGCAGACCTAACATATAGGCGCCGGCGACACCGGGAACGATAGAGTGTGACAGCGCATCGCCAATCAGGGACCAGCCCTTAAGCATCAGGTAGGCGGATAGGAAGGCGCATACACCTCCGACCAAGGCACTGATGAATATGGCATTTACCATGTAACTATATTCGAAGGGTTGTAATAGAGTTTCAATCATAGGATTCACTTTTTGTTGCTATTTACTAAGCGCTATTCGCTTCTGACCACTTGTGTGTCGCGCTCATCACCATATAGCACCACTGGCCGCTCATGATCTGTCAGCAAGGTTACCTGTCTGGCGTCATCATCCTGATGAAGATCTTTGCCGCCTAATACGAAGTGGCGCAACACGCCGCCAAATGCTTGCTGCAGATTCTCTTGAGTGAATACTGACTTGGTGGGGCCGGCGGCGAGTACGGTGCGGTTGATGAGGACGGTTCTGTCACAAAACTCGGGCACGCTGCCCAGATTATGGGTCGATACCAAGATAACCTTGCCCTCGGCGCGTAGCTCACGCAGTAGTGCCATGATCTGATCTTCTGTCTTCACATCCACGCCGGTGAAAGGTTCATCGAGCAAGATGACTTGGCCTTCTTGGGCCAGAGCTCTGGCGAGAAAGATGCGTTTCTTCTGTCCGCCGGACAGTTCACCGATTTGACGCTTGCGAAATGCCCTCATGTTGACTCTGTCTAGGGCAATATTCACCATCTCTTCATCACGCTTGTTGGCGATGCGAAACATGTTCATATGGCCATATCGCCCCATCATGACCACATCTTCCACCAACACAGGAAAGTTCCAGTCTATCTCTTCGCTCTGAGGGACGTAGGCCACTAGGTTGCTTTTTAGCGCCTGTTTAACTGACAAACCTAATATCTCAACCTTACCCTTTGCCAAAGTGACGAAGCCCATGATGGATTTAAATAGGGTGGACTTACCGCTGCCATTAACGCCGACCAGTGCTGTGATAGAGCCCTTGGGTAAGTCAAAGCTGGCATCGTGAATCGCTGTATGACCGTTGCGGTAGGTGACAGTAATGTCGTTGACTGTGAGTCCACTTGCTAATTTACTCATTTAGCCCCCTGGCTATGGTGCTCAGTGTCGTAGTGAGTAACTCGATATAGGTCGGCACCGGTCCAGAGCTGCTGCTCAGAGAGTCCACATAAAGCACACCGCCGTATTTAGCTCCGGTTTCTCTTGCCACTTGCTGAGCGGGTTTGGCCGATACCGTGCTCTCACTGAAGATGACGGGGATTTTCTGCTGCCTCATCTGGTCGATAACCTTTCTTACCTGCTGCGGGGTGCCTTGAGCATCAGCATTGATAGGCCAAAGGTAGAGCTCTTTTAGATCATAGTCTCGAGTCAGGTAGCTAAATGCCCCCTCGCTGGTCACCAGCCAACGTTTGTCTTTCGCGACTGCGTCTAACTGCGCCTTGAATGGTTCGACGGCGGCGAGGATTTGCGCCGAATACCGTTTGGCATTGGCGTTATAGCTTGGCGCATTTTTACTGTCATAGCGGACCAAGGCCAGACGGATATTTTCCACATAGATCAGGGCATTGGGGGCTGACATCCAGGCGTGGGGATTAGGCTTACCTGAGTAAGGGCCCTGAGAAATCCCCATAGGCTCTATGCCTTTGGTGACTATGGTGCGGGGAACCTCATTGAGATTGTGAAAAAACTTGTCGAACCAGAGTTCCAGATTGAGACCGTTATACAAAATGAGATCGGCTCCCTGGGCCCGACGAATATCTCCCGGTGTCGCCTGATAGTTATGAATTTCGGCATCTGGTTTGGTGATTGACTCGACAATAGCGGCATCGCCCGCCACGTTTCTCGCCATATCTGCGATAACGGTGAAGGTGGTGATGACCTTAAATTTATCACTCTGGCTGGCAAGCAGGTCTTGAGACCAGAAGGAGAGGGTGATAGTGAGCAGCAAACCAAATGTACG
This sequence comes from Shewanella eurypsychrophilus, assembly GCF_007004545.3. NCBI lineage: Bacteria > Pseudomonadati > Pseudomonadota > Gammaproteobacteria > Alteromonadales > Shewanellaceae > Shewanella > Shewanella eurypsychrophilus. The sequence goes on from NZ_CP045503.2 coordinate 1,740,686, forward strand.
AAGCATATTTGTTCCTTGTTATGTGCGCTTATGTGCGGGAGGGAGACTCAAGGCTAGCAGGGAATAAAGAAAACCTCAATGCAAATGATAATTATTATCAATTAAGGGGGGTGAGAGTAGGGATGAGCATGGGGATGTAACTCGTAGGGGCAGGGTAGGCTGAATTCTAATGCTTTATAGCACCTGTTAGCTGATGCTAGGCCTCTGGTTAAGAGACTGGTGCAGACCACCTATGAAGCCATGTGGGAGGGGGTTAAATTGGTTAAACCCGGGATTAGAAGTTCTCAGCCCAGTGGAAGCACACACTTTTGTTGAGTGAGAATAGTGACAGAGGCGGGTTATGAGGTATTGAGTTTAGGTTTAAGGGAAGCGGAAGCCGTTTGATAAACGGCTTCTTTATGGTTTTGTCACATGGTTAAGACGAGTGAGAGGCGAGTGCTAACAGTTGCGGCAAGAACTTATTATCTTGCTTGGCTATCTCTATCTGCTCGGCTAGGACCTGTTGCAGTATTTCATGGGTGGTGAGGGGATTAGCCAAGACCACACGAAACACCACAGATTGAATATTGAGTCCGCTGCTACTTTCGGGATTAATACGGGTACGAGAAACAAATGAGGTGCCTTGTTCTCGTTGACGTTTCTGCACAAATTTAGTCAGGCCGTCGAGTAAGCCGTTAAATTCGATTAACTTTTCAGTGTTACCGCTCTCTCTTGCCTTTAACATTGCCTGTTGCACCGATTTGGGAACATAACGGTAAGTGAGTAGACAGAGTTCCGGTTCAGATACCACTTCAAAATCTTCATTTTTATGAATAAGCTCAGCAAAGTAACGAGCTTTTTCTAAGCTGTTATTTATTAGGATTTCGTAACCATCTCGGCCAATGACCTGCAGGCAGGCATGGACCAACATGGCCATACCCGGGCGTGAACCTTCCAAGGTTTGACTGCCTAAATCTTTAGAGCCCTTTCGTAAAATATATTCTGCATGATGCTTAATGGCGTTGGCAAAGCTTGGGTCTTTGAAGATAACCATACCTGCGCCCATGGGCACATACATCTGTTTGTGCGCATCGATTGTGACTGAGTCCGCACGCTCTATGCCCTTAAGCAGATGGCGGTACTTGTTCGATAATAGCGAGGCGCCACCCCAAGCCGCATCGACGTGGAAATGGCACTTAAGTTCACTTGCCAATGTAGCAAGCTCATCTAAGGGGTCGATATTGCCCGTCTCTGTGGTGCCCGCAACGCCGACGATGGCCATCACCTTGATGTTGTCATGCTTAAGCTGTTTTGCCATGGCGCGCATCTTATCCACATCGACCTTGTTATCACTCGATGTGGGGATTTTAATGATGTTCTCACGGCCTATGCCAAGCAAGTCTGCCGTTTTTGCTAACGAGTAATGACCACGCTCTGAGACTAAGATGGCTAAATCAGCATAGCCATAGTGACGCAGGGCCTTCATCAGGCCTTGAGCCGATACGCCTTTGAAGTCGCCATCTGCTTTTAACAGCTGATTGCGCGCTATCCATAGGGCTGTGATGTTAGCAACCGTGCCGCCTGAGCAAAATGCCCCGAGGGAGTAGTTAGCACTGTGCATCCAGTTTTTATAAAACTTATCGTCTTCACTGTAGATCAGGTGATGCATCATGCCTAAGACCTGACGTTCCAGTGGCGTGAAGGCCTTAGATGTCTCGATTTTTACCAGGTTTTGATTCAGACCAACCATCATCTTAGACAAGGGCAAGACGAAATATGGAAGAGCAGATGTCATATGACCGATAAAGCTAGGCGATGAGGTATGAACCGAGTGGGCCACTAAGGTCTTCATCATCTCATCGGCATAGTCTGAAACAAACTGAGGTGCTGAGGGAATTTGATGCTGCTGAAAGTCTAATTCTATCTCAGACAGAGGCTTCTCGATGGCAACCACACTTTCTTGCAGGAAGCCCATCAAGTTTTGCGATATGTTCTGTTCGATGACGCTTAATGTTGAATCAGGGGCTTCTGGTACGGTGAAGATACGCAGTAATGCCTCTTCAGAAGCTGTGGCTCGTCTTGGTGTCATCGACATGTTTATCTCTTAACTATCACACTATTCAACAGGAACTGCTATTTGTTGCAGTTTTCCAAAGGGGGGTCACTTTACTTTATGCGCTTTGGTGCATCAAGTGGCAAAGTTAAAACGATTCATGGGGAATGTAAAGCGATGGCGATTGTTTAGGCTCAGTGCCATTGAGGTTATCTGAAGACGGTAAACAGAGGAAGACTCCATTTTACCGTCTCTGGGATACTTATGACTGCTTTATTTTCATGGCATAGAGAGCGGCGATATTCTGTGAGGCGCTAAACAAGTTATGTTTAGCATTGGCCAGTACGTCTTCCAAAGGAAGTGCCCTTGGCGTGATAGAGAAGATGGCTGATATACCATGTTCGAGCAACACATTAGCATCATCACTGACACAGCCTGCGATGGCGATAACCGGGATCCCCTGTGCGTTGGCGACGCGTGTGACGCCCATAGGGGTCTTACCGTGCAGAGTTTGGCTATCGAGTTTACCTTCCCCTGTGATCACTAAGTCTGCGCCTCGTATCTTCTCATCGAGCTTAACCGTCTCCATAACGATATCTATGCCGGGTCTGAGTGTGGCGTTGAGGAAGGCCATGACCCCTAATCCCATTCCGCCAGCCGCGCCCGCACCTGGGGTGTGACGTTTATCTTCAAGTACTGTGTTATTGAGGTGTTTGTTGGCAATCGTGCTGGCAATAATATCCGCGTATTGGGATAGCGCACTGTCAAGAACTGTCACCATCTCGGGTGTTGCGCCTTTTTGTGGACCAAAAATAGCCGATGCTCCTTTATCACCGCATAAGGGATTATCTACATCGCACGCCACGATAAATTCACATTGCTGGATAAGCGGGTGTCTATCTTTCATCTCTATGGTGTGAAGCTCGTTAAGTGCTGAGCCGCCGACACTGAGCGCCTTGCCTGACTCATCGAGTAGATGAATGCCAAGGGCTTGGGCCATACCAGCACCACCATCGTTAGTGGCACTGCCGCCTAAGCCGATAAGAATGCGCGTGATGCCGCGATTTAGTGCATCACAGATAAGTTGTCCTGTGCCGTAGCTGGTGGTCACTCGAGGATCGCGCTTTTCAACTGAAACATGATGCAGGCCAGAGGCCGCTGCCATCTCGATGATGGCGGTCTTTCTATCTGACTGATACCCATCGCCCAGTATGCCGTAATGTGCTGCAACTCTGTTGCCCAGGGGGCCGATAACGTCGAGTTCGATAATGGAGCCCTTGGTCGCATCGACCATAGACTGCACTGTGCCTTCGCCGCCATCGGCAACAGGTAGTTTTAGATACTCTGCATTGGGTAGGACTGATTTAAAGCCGCGTTCTATTTCGTTGGCGACTTCCATGGCACTCAGGCTTTCTTTGAATGAATCGGGAGCGATAACTATTTTCATTGATTGGGATCCTAAAGCGGCTGTCGGAAGAACAAGGTGCTGAGTGAAGTATAAAATGTCAGTGGCTGCTGTGACAGCCACTGAACTGTGGGCCGAGCGTTTAAAGCAGAATGAGACTCAAGATATACACTAAGGTCATTGCGGTAAGACCTTGAACCAGCGTCGCCATGGTTTGCGCTTTATAGGCTTGTTTAACGCTCATGCGGCTAAACTGAGTCACGACCCAGAAGAAGCTGTCATTAGCATGAGAAACAGTCATAGCACCGGCACCGATTGCCATCACTGTCAGTACGCGGCCCATGTCACTGGCAAGGCCAATATCACCCAGCATTGGAGCAACCAATGCCGATGTAGCCACTAGGGCGACAGTTGATGAGCCTTGAGCTGATTTCAGTGCTGCTGCCACAATGAATGGCATAAATATACCGATACCTAATGCTGAAAGTGATGTACCTAAGAAGGCACCAATCTCAGTCGCCTTAAGCACGGCGCCAAATGCACCGCCAGCACCTGTGATTAACAAAATAGGCGCAGCAACGACTAAACCTTGAGTGATACGCTCGCTGAACTCTTTAACCTTTTCACTGCTTTTAAGTAGCGAAATAGACAGGAACAGACCAATCATCAATGCATTGACAGGCTGGCCTAGGAAGGCAAGTACGTCAAATAATATGCCATTGCCTAGCGGCGCCGAAGGGAAGTTAGCGACTGAGCCAAAACAGATAAGCAAGATAGGCACGAAGATAGGGGCAAATGCACGAGTAGGGCTCGGTAATGTACCGTAGGCTTCTTTTAGCGTGTCGAAGTCTTCTACATTATTTTTAAGCTCTTCGGCGCCTTCACCATCAGGTTCGACATTGGCAAAACGATTAGCCCACAGCGTGCCTGCTAGTGCGGCTACTGCTGCGACAAACACACCAACAAAGATGACTAAGCCAAGATTCGATTCTAGACCTAAGTTACCGGCAGCGGCAATTGGGCCCGGCGTCGGTGGGACAAATGTGTGAGTCGCGTACAGACCCGTCGCTAAGGCGACACTCATAGAGACACTCGAGACCTTCATGCGATTGGCCATCGACTGCTTGAGTGAGTTCAAAATAACAAAACCTGAGTCACAGAAGACTGGAATTGAGACCAGGTAGCCGATGATCGACATGGTCAAGGTCGGAAAACGTTTCCCCAGTACCTTGATGACTACGTCTGCCATGGTGATGGCCGCGCCGCTCTTCTCTAATATGGTACCAATAATGGTACCGAGTACGATAACCAGACCGATATAGCCAAGAATACCACCAAATCCGCTAGTGATAGTCTTGGCAATATCTGCGCTAGGAAGGCCATAGGCAAATGCAGTAAGGAATGAGGCTAAAATCAGCGTCAAAAATGGATGTAGTTTGAATTTTGAGGTGGCAATAACAATGAAAAATATCACTGCCAACAAGATCAGTACTTGGCTCATAGGGGGTCCCTGGTTTATGGGTATTATTAATAGCTATTTTTATGGGTTAACCCGGCTCGCTAGTCGTATTTAAGATCGACGGCTAAGGTATTTCAGGCTTTGGGTATTATCCTGTGCTAAGTACAATCAGGCATCGTGACTAGAGACTAATTTATCACCTTTATTAGTCAGTAATTTGTGCGTACGCACAAAAGTGCGTGGTGGTCAGATGAGATCCTGCAATAATTTGAGCGTTTAAACACTGTTGTTGAGGTGAGGTATAGGTATTTGCATTAATTTAATGCCGGATCATTCGTAAGCTGTTCTGCTAATAAGTCAACCAGACTGCGCACCTTGGCCGAACCATTGGGGCCCTCTCGATGGATGATGTGCACAGGCCTTGGCTCTGGCTCATAGTCTTCCAGTAAAATTTTAAGCTCACCCGAGGCGAGTTGCCCAGCGATTTGATATGAGAGTAAACGGGTGATCCCCAAGCCCTCGATGGCCGATGAGATGGCGGCGTCGTTGGTGGTGACGGTTAGACGGGGTTTGACCTTAACCGACTTAATCATTTTGCCATCAGGAAAACGCCAGTCTAGGCCATTATTGCCGGCCTTTGAGGCAATAATCGTGTGTTGATGCAGATCATCTGGGTGTTGGGGAAGGCCGTGGATCTGGATATATTGTGGTGATGCACAAAGCACCAACCTGACTGAGCCTACCCGTCTTGCACGCATACTCGAATCAGGCAGTTGACCTATCCTTACTCCCACATCTATACCCTCTTCGAGCATATTAACCACCCGATCTAGAAAGATGGCTGAGACTTCCATTTTGGGGTGTATCTGCAGGTATCGGACTATGGTCGGCATAACGAACAGACTACCAAACATCACAGGCGCCGTGACGGTAAGATGTCCCTGTGGCTCTGCGTTTATGCCCGTTACCGCTTCATCGGCAGCGCTAAGGTCTGCCAAGATACGCCTAGCATCATCTAAGTAACGCAGCCCAACATCGGTCGCCCTGACAAAACGTGTGGTGCGGTTGAGTAGTTTGACATTGAGCTGCTGCTCGAGCCCTGCGATGGCGCGGGTAACCGCAGGTGGCGACATGTTCAGTCTTCTTGCCGCGGCAGCGAACCCTTGCTCTTCAGCTACGGCAATAAATACTTTGAGAAGATGAAATCTATCCATTTGTTATTCCATTATTTCACTAGCCCATTACTTCACTAGCTATTAATTTACTAGAGTTCTTATTCCATTTACTGGAATTATAAAATGTAATATACGGGTATTCTTCTTTAAAGTGAAATTTGGCAATCTAGTTACCAAGCAAGCACAGAAGGCTTGTTACCGATAAACCAACGAGCAATTTATATAATGGAGAACGACCATGAGCCGCATTAATTTAATCGAAAACGAAACTGCCAATAATGAACAAAAAGCACTTTTAGAGGCGATTCAGTCTCAGCTGGGTATGGTGCCAAATTTCTTGAAAGTGTTCGCCAACTCACCCGCTGCGCTTCGCGCTTTTCTAGGCTTACATGGCATTGCCGGGGAAGGTAGCTTAACGCCGCTGACTCGTGAGCGTATTGCGTTAGCCTTGGCTGAACAAAACGGCTGTGAGTATTGCCTATCAGCTCACACGGCACTGGGTCGTAAAGCGGGTCTCAATGGTGATGAAATAGAGGCCAATCGCGCTGGCACCAGCCAAGATGCAAAGGCTGCAGAGGCGGTTAAATTTGCTACCTCTCTCGCCGAACATAACGGTGATGTGACCAATGCAGAGTTAACCGCGGTGCGCGCAGCGGGCTACACCGAAGCAGATATTGTCGAGATCATTACTCATGTCGGCATGAACCTAATGACCAACATTCTCGGTAAGGCGAGTCAATTAGATATCGACTTTCCAAAAGTGTCACTGAACAAAGTGGCTTAATTGACGTGAGTTGAAACAACAAAACTTGACACTTGTGTCAGATACTTGTTTCACTTGTATTAGGGCACTATTCTCACCTGTATTAGAGAGCTATTTTTAACTCTGCCAGGTGAGATACGCTGCTGTCACGCTTTAGCAGGCATATCAGCTAAAAAGTGACAGTCGGATAAGTTTATCGAGTTATTGGAGATAAAGTCATGGGTCATAAATTTGCTGAGATAGGCTTCACACTTGCCGTGAAAGAGGTCCAGGCGAGGCTTGGCAGCCGTAAAGGCTATGAGGGGATGGAAGGTGGCGAGGATTTTAATGATCGCCTTGGCGTTGCTGAAACAGCATTTATCCAGGCTCGTGACAGTTTCTATATGGCCAGTGTGAGTGAAACCGACTGGCCTTACATTCAACATCGTGGTGGGCCGCAAGGCTTTATGAAAGTGCTCGATGACAAGACCATTGGCTTTGCCGATTATAACGGTAATCGCCAGTATATCAGTACAGGTAATTTTGCTAACAATGACAAGGTGTCACTGTTTTTTATGGATTATCCCAACAAGACCCGACTTAAGTTGCTCGGGAGGGTAAAGCTTGTGGATGTGAATGACTCAGAAATGTTGAGTCAATTGCAGGACGATGATTACCGGGCTAGGGTCGAGCGCGCTTTCGTTATCCAAGTTGAAGCCTTCGATTGGAACTGCCCTAAACATATCACGCCCAGATATAGTGAAGCTGAGGTAGAGGACATTGTAGCGGCAAGACTCGCCGAAGCTAAGCGATTAGAAACTAAACAGCTTAAGCAAGCTGAAAGTAAGCCAGTGGAAAAGGCTGAAAACCTTGGCAGCCTGAGCCCTGCCACTTTAGGTGAGGGGACACTGAGTCTGGTTATCAGCGGCATACGTCAATTGACACCTGAAGTACGTGCCTTTGAATTTAAAGCGGCTGGTGGAGGAGAACTGCCTTTAGTGACTGCAGGTTCTCATATTCGAGTGCCGGTTCTGCTCAATGATGGCACTTTGGTGCATCGCTCCTACTCTATCTGCTCTAATCCTTCGCGCCGAAACTTCTATGAGATAGCCGTACTCGCTAAACGCTTAAGCTGCGAGACTGGCCAAGGTCTGGAGCATGTTCTGCACAAGAGTGCATCCCATTCGATCCACCATAACTTTCAAATTGGCATGGTGATTAACTGTGATCTACCAAGCAACCATTTCGATGTGCACTCAGGGACTGAGCCTGCAATCTTGATTGCTGGAGGGGTTGGGATCACTGTGATAAAGCCGCTGTCGCAATACCTAAAGTCGAGAGGCGTAACACTTTCACTGCACTATTGTGGGCGAAGTATTAAGGATATGGCTTTTAGGGATCGACTAGAGCGAGAGTTTGGTGAGTCGATATCAATTTATCCCAGTGACGACAATAGGCGAATGAATTTACGTCATGTGTTATCGAGGGCGCCCAAAAATACCATCTTCTATATCTGCGGCCCGCAAAAGATGCTCAGTGAGATGAAGTTTATGGCCAATGAGCTGGGTATCGATAGCGACCGCATCAGAAGCGAAGGCTTCGGTGGCGTTGTAGACGGATCAGTAGAAGATAAGGCATTCACAGTGGATCTTGTTAAGTCGAAACTGACACTTACAGTTGCTGCCGATGAGTCGGTACTCGATGCCTTACTCACTGCCGATATTGATACACCTTTTAGCTGTCAGTCTGGAAGCTGTAAACAGTGTGCGATACCTGTGATAGAGGGAAAACCTGAGCATAGAGACAGTGTGCTGTCCGATATTGAAAAAGAGCAGCTACAGTTATTTTGTCCCTGTGTTTCCCGAGCAAAGACGCAAGTGCTGACTCTGGATCTTTGATGAAAACGGCTTGATGGAGCAGCGCCACGCCAGCATCAATGATCTTAAGATTGATGAGAGTGAACGTAAGTTTCATTGGCCCATAGGACGCCGCCCAGATGAACATCCTGGTCTCACTGAATTAGGGCTTTAGCCATTAACTTAGCCATTAACTTGGTCTTAGTCATTTAGTTCTAGTCACTGCCCTGATGAATCAAAAGTTAGGCTATTTCGACAGACTTCAAACTCTTATAGATAAATCGGGCTAAAAACTTTCATATTAATAGACTTTTTTGATAATATTTAATGGCATAAACGTCTTACCCTCAGTCACCTTTTGAGAGATTAATGGAACTATTCTCCTTACTATTAAAAATTCGCACAGAGCTTGAATCTACTCAAGCTGAGATGGTTGAAAAGCTGTCTTTGCATCATGAGGTTTTTGCCAATCTCGATCTGATCACCTACAGCCGTTGGGAGCGTGGTGTTTCAATGCCCTCAACCTTGCGGATCATACATCTTCTCTCTTTCGCTCAATATGATGTCATACGTTATCTGGTTAAGTTAGATCTCAAACTGTCTAAAACTAAGATTAATCAGATGAGACGAATCGAGGCCCATGCTTACGATCAACATGACTTGATTCAGGGCGCTTTCTATCCTATTCCCGATGCCAGTTTTAAGCATCATAGTGGATCTGAGCCTTTGACCGATATGGATAAATTACAGAGAATTTGCGATAGCAGTGGGCGTTTTTTTAAATTCGATCATCTTGCTGTGCGGGAGAGGTGTGAGCGATCCATTATCCTGCAACAGAAGCATGCACTGCATATATTAACCTGTGAAGGTAAAGATGATTCTCTATACGCACATGCCATGTTATCCGTGCATAACATGCATGAGAGAGAGCAATTGAGAAGTGAGTTTAGACATTTTTATAACACGCCTCGCGCTGCTCAACTCAGTGGCGATAAAGTGATGTTTTTTCACTCTGTGATGCGGTTTAATTTGAAATGGTGGGAGTTTACCTGTTTATATTTAATTCAGGTTTTATGTCGTGAGCCTGATATTCAAGAACTTTTCATGATTGTCAGAGATAAAAGTGCTGCACAAATATATGCTAACTTTGGTTTTAAGGTTGAAGCCAAGGCTGAGAATGAAGATATAAACCCCTTCGGCGGTAGACGAAAGCTTATCAGTATTAGCCGAGATGATTTTCTCTCACACCATGGGATCATCGCTTGGTTAAAGGCTCATGCCGATCTTCTTAAAGATTAGGATAGCTCCTATCATCAGATAAAATCCTCCTTATATTCAGCTTCTATAGGCATAGTTAAGTTCTTTGTTGCTAAAGTGCCGCCTTCGCTTCTCTAAATGGTCACTATAACTGGTTAACTCTAGTAGGGTGCCGACAGGTCCGTGGAATAGCTTACCAAATTCGCAGGTGAGCTTTATCCACTTTTCCGTATCAATTTCAGCCTTATCAGAACCTTTTCAGCATTGGGCGATATTGAGCCTCGCTTGTCATCACGAATCACCCTGCCAGTTTCATCCACAAGCTCAAGGTAATCCTGCAAAGCAAAGTTTATCCCCTTAGGTTGATTAAAGCATTCATCACCAATAAATGGCAGTAACCTTGTCAGTTGCTTCCCATTTATTGCGGCTTTTATACGCAGCTGAAGACTGGTGTAGTCTGAGCTTTCTGGGGTTGTAGCCATCTTAGTTCGAATGGGGTGAGCTCCACATAAGCCATACAGGCCAACAGGGCTGCTTCATCGAGTAGCGCTTGGCTTTTGAAACGGCCCTCCCAAAAGTGCCCAGTGCAGTTATCCTCGATATTCGCCTATCTGTTAATTGAGAATGCATAAGCACAGATATCGATTGAGAAAACACCTGATAGTTCGAGGATTCTAGACTTGACCCAATCACGGCGATGCTCAAAGGATGGCCCCGTGTAACGGTCAACTCCGGTAAGGTAGGCTTTTCGTATGCATCTCGACACGCAGTGATAAAACGGTGTGTCTTCTAGACTGACTTGCGTGCTTCTAGGTCTGGCCATGGGAACCTCAATGCAATGACGCTCCCTTAAGCTTAGCCCCTCCCCAAACAACCACCAGAATTATGGGTGGCCATGTTATTTGATAAAAGGCCAATCCCAAATATAGGCGCTTTTGTTTTATATTTTCCCAGCTCGCCCTGTCATGTTTCATTGAAATGATTATTATCATCAGCTTTTCCGCCCGCCTTCGTCGGTTGAATTTTAAGCAGTGATTTGAGGTTATGATGAAATTATTTATAAAATATTTTTCACTTGTGGTGTTTATTTCAGTCTTATTTGGCTGTGGTAATGATAGCAGCGAACCAGTGTCTCCCCCTACGCCTCCTCCTGTTGTCGAATCACAGGTCACTGCTATCGACTTTCGTCAGGCCATTGAATTTGAAGCGCCACAACTGAACGAAGAGACGGGTATTATCAGTGTTAATCCATTGACCTTTAGTCTGTCTAATTATGTGACCTATAGCACGGCTAAAAACATTAAAGTAAAAAACATTAAAGTATTAACCGACTCAGAGAGTTGTAAAATAACGCACTTAGATACTGATAACCTGTCTTTTACCATTACCCCTGAAAAAGCGGGCAGCTGTGATTATCGTTATACGGTGAGTGACGGTAAAGAAGATAAAACCGCCTGGGCATCGATTAACTTTTCTGAAAAACGTGGTGTACAAATTGCCCGTAATGCTTTTCAAATTATCCCCAAGGCAAATCTATTACCGGATATTAAGCAAGCCACCTCGGTGGGTGAAGCGATTAAATTTAGTATTTACGATGAATTAGCTCCTGAATTATTAGCCATGACAAATCCGGTTTTTGAGAGTTCTACGGTGGTGGAAGGCAGTGGTATAGCATCGATGTCTGAAGGGGGCGATTTTAGTTATCAAGCCGTCGAGCTCGGCATGACCAAGGTATCCTATTCCGTAGTTGATGAGTATGGCTTAGCTTTTACCGGCCTTATTATTATTGATGTTTCCGGGGATAGTAATACTGCGCCTATTGCAAACGATGCGACCTATGGCCGTGTTCAAGGAGTGGGTGAAGAAACAACCTTTGATATTATGAATTTCCCTGGATTTGGGGCTTTAGTAGAAGATGCCGAAGGTGACAGAATTCAATTAGTTTCACTACAAGCTTTTGGTGCCGAGGTAAAACTACTCGACGCCAATGACGTGACCAATACCTCTTTTACTTTCCGTGGTGATAGTAAAGCTCTCTATACGGTGAACTATACCGTTTATGACCATGAGGTAGACGGTATTAGCAGTGGCACTATCACCATTGAAACCGATTATATCCGCGAAGGTATTCTTGAGTTTTCTTTTCATGGTTTTATCAAACTATTTGCTGATGGGGAACTGGGGGCGGCCGGCCGTTCTCTCTTAATGCGACCGTTTGAAGACGATTTAATACCTTATATGCACGATAATAGCCTCTATGCGACAGGACTTAAAAACATTGGTTTTGGTAATTTCAAAATTGATGTGAGCAGTGAAAATGGGGGTGAAAATGAAATCATATTATTTGCCGCCGATAATGAGCTGCAAGAGGACCTAAAAAATATCATTACATTACCGGCAACTAGTCAGGTTTATTATGGCCTCACCTATTCGGATCGTATCCTAGGTTATGGCGGGCTGATTTTTGAGGTAACAGAAGCGGGTAGCCTTAATGTGTTTAATCAAATCACTGGCACCGCTAACCTTACATACAAGAAATTCACCGACAAAATGAATACCTTAAACTTAACTGATGTTAAAAAAGTAGACAGCTTTGGTCCATATTCTGCGGTGGTATTTTTCGAAAATGGCACGGCAACTTATTACACTATTAACACCCCCAATGGCTCGTTATACAGCAAAGATTGGACAACACATATAGGCAAAGTAGCTCAATGCTGGGATGCACCCACTGAGGCTAGACAAATGGGTAGTTTTTATTGTCTCAACAAGGATCAGAGTAGTTACTCTTTTTGGAAAAATCAGTCAGATTTAGACCCCGATAAAAACCCTAACTTTTTTCTTCAATTTATCAAAGAGATGAATGACAAAGGTGTCAAGATAGTTAAAGCAACACAGGTGCTAAGAGGTATTGCTGCTTTAACCGATAAAGGTGACTTATATGTTTCCTTTAAGGGTAAAGATGCCGATGGGAAGACCTATCCTAAGGGAAAAAGAGTCGCAAGAAAGGTAATGAGTTATCAACAAGCGAGCAATTATGTCACTTATATGTATATGCATGAAGATGATGATTATCGCGCCGACAAAAACAATAGTGGCAGTAACGAAGCGCGTGATGATGATTATTATCTAGAATTTAATGGTTATGCACAGCAGCACCAAGAAAAATTACCCGATTCTGTGGGTGGTAAAACCGTGAACATGACACTCGATTTTAAAAAAATAAGTCACAGCAACCGTAAAAAAGTAAAGTTTTATGAAAATACCGCCAATGCAGTGGCGTTATTGATTGATGATGAATTAAAAATATTAACCCATAATGGCCTTAAGCCATACGGTGGTCGCGATCACCATAATAATATTATTGGCGATTCGGGAAACTCTACTGGTACTTATACCGCTACCTTAGGACAAGGCCTAAGTACCTTTTTTGCACGTGGCAATAAAACTGCCCATGAGGATCATTGGGAACTTTACTCTCCATTGGAAGAAGTGCATAAGAGCTTAACCTGTGAGGACAAACCTAGACACGGTGAAGTTTCTTATCCGTATATTTTAACCGGCTGTCTGTATCTTGATTTTAAAATGAATGGGGCAGTCATTGCGTCATCTGACGCTATTAGTGTTTATCCAGAGGTACGTTTTGCTAATGAAGATGCCAGTGGCAATGTTTACCCTGATTTAGTAGATTTAGATAAAGATGGTTTATCCACGGAAAGTGAAATTAAAAAATGTTTAGCTGATCGTACTACATATCACGCGGGGGATGTTGAATATTGCTCTCAGCCTATTTTATCCGACAGTGACGCAGATGATGTATTAGATAGCTTTGAATTTTTACATCAGGATAAAGGCGCGGGTAAAGGTAATTATAACAGCCGTTATAGTAATATTGTCGGCGATTATAAGGACAATACCATTGCTCCCTCTGATGGTAATAGAGATATCGACAATAATGGTCAGCTTGATAAATACGATAACTAGATTAATCGTATTTAATGGCTAGATATGCATCGAGCTATTTAATGAACTTAGCATTTAGCTAACTTGGCCTTTAATTAGTCAGGTTTAATTAGTTAAACATCGAAATATAAAATGGCAGCGTCTTTATTCAAGCGCTGCCATTTTTTTGCTTGAATAGTACCCAAACCTTCAAAACCTTCAAAACCTTCAAAACCTTCAAAACCTTCAAATATCAACTTCCAGTGAACAGCCTAATAATGCTTGTTTATTCTTCGGTTTGTAGTTTTTAGATCATAATTATTGCCATTCTAGTGTGTTTTTCAAACTAAGTAGGCGTTTTTGATTTTTAAATTTCAGTTTTGACCTGTCGGTAATATACCCAAGCGCTAATATGTACTCCGAAGTTTCACCTATCAAACATATATGTAACTAGCAAGGCATTTGACATAAAAGTGGTCTCGTCCTGCATGTTATGTAAATCGAATTTATAAAAGGATGTTGTTTATGAATGCAAAAATTTTATTACCAATCGCTCTACTTACCCTATCAGGCTCTGCTTTGGCTGGCGATATGGCTGATGCAACAACGACGCTGCATTGGAAAGGTATCGTACCGACAGTAGTACCTGGTGAAGCCGTTATCATCACAGGCCCTTCTGGTCGTATTCCATATATCGACTCTGCAGGCTTAGATGTGAAAGATACAACGGGTGTTTTTACTTCAGATCAGATCTCATTAGAGCTGCATTACCGTATGTGTAGTGATGGAAGCACTTCTGATGGTAGTTGTGGTGAAGCAGGGTATATGGAAGGTGAGGTGGCTGAAGCTGTTGGCGATCTTATTCCTGATGCTGATTGGACCATGACCTCGTTAGAGACAGTGATTGGTACGCTAGATACAACTGGTGTCGGCACCGTCGTTAAGATGGAAGGCACTAAGATGGATAAGTCTATTCCTGTTACTGCAACCACTGGCACTGTGACCTTTACCACCGAGAATGCTGAGAGCGTAGAAACTTCAATGGGCGCAGAGCTTAAACCTGGCCAGAACATTGAAGTCCATACCGTTATTAATTCAGCGAAAGCTATCTAATTTTCGTTAGTTAATCTTTGGATATATCAAGAGCATTTTTATGAAATATGTAAAAGCAATCTGTATTACATCTCTATGCTTTATAGCTAATTATGCCTGTGCTCTTGATATATCTTCATCCGATAAACAACACGAATTTAGCGTCGATACCCATATTGAGCTGGATAAGTTTTATGACAGAGACATTATCAAATTTGAGTTTGTAAAAAAGAACTGGGAACTGGAGTTCGATGGTCGCAATTACAAATTTAATGATATCTCCGATCTGCTGCAACTAGAAACCAGCATAGGCAAAAGTGATCCGCTTAATTCATATTCACTCAACTTAATTGAGAATAAATCACTCTGTTTTGACGTGAAAGGGGCACCAACGGATAGCCAAGATCTCGTCACTGTGATTGTTGACGGGGCAGAGATCAAAATTGGTGAAGGCCTGAATAATCTGGAGTTTGATGGTGTAAGCCGAGTCGGTAAATATAGCAACTTCGATGTAGAGCTTAAATTTAAGCCTGTGAGCTTAAAGGATGACTACTGCAAAGGGATCATTAAGATGAGCATAGAGTTAGATATATGAGATATAACAGACTAGCCTTATCCATTCTATTTTGTCTCTCTAGCAGCCTTAATCCGCTATTTTCATTACCCGCTTATGCGTCGGTAAAAAGTGAAGGCATTGAGATCCCTGCAGAGTTTGCCGACATGTATGCCGGCAGTACTGAACGTTTCACGTTCGAACTTGCCAGTGCTAATGAGCAACTTTCCATTGAACTAAATTCTACGCCTACCTCGGCTTCACTCAATACCTCTAGTCTTAGGGATGTCGAGCAGTATCTGTCCCGCTATTACGTTAAGAAAGAGTCTATTGCAGAGATAGTCTCTTCTATGAAGAATGTGGCCACATCATCTCTGTGCCAAGGTAAGATCTCTGAATGTAACTTGATGCCTGAGCGTTATGCATTCGCCTATGACTTTGAGCAGAAGCAGCTTACGCTTTTTATCAATGCAGGGTTAATTGATAGCCATAAGACGGCAAAGGCGTTTCATGATGCGACTAACGATCAATATGGGGCGATTAATAGTATCAATCTGAACTATCACTATTTCAGTGATGGGGGCTCATCTTTAATTGCCCGTGATGAAACTTTGGTGGGCTTAAAGTATGGCTCGATTACGTCGAGTATCTACGCCGATACCTCCAGTGATAAATTTGAAGCTGAGCAGCTTTCCTATGACTTTGAGACTGGGTATCACCGTTTTCAAATGGGTCATTTTAAATACGGTTATGAGCAGAATAGCACCTCATTTATGGACCTTTCTGGCAGCTACTCTCAGGATGTGATCAATCATTCATCTTCGAAAAATCTGATTGATGGCGGTAAGCAGAATAATCGACGTTTGTTCTATATTTTACCCAATAAGGGGCGTATCGAAGTATATCGTGATGGCCACTTAATCCACAGTCAGAATGTCGATGCAGGACAGCAAAGTATTGCCTTTCGTGACCTGCCCTATGGTTCGTACACTGCCACTATTGTTGTGATTTCAGCTGGGCGTGAAATCCTAAAAGAGCGCCAGCAGATATTTAATAACAGCGCGTTTTCTCTCAATAAAGGCGAATATGATTATAGTTTTTCTGCGGGTATTTTAAATGACCGCTATGAGGATATAGAGGACACAATCGATGGCCAGAGTCGTGAGATTAGGACGCTCCAAGATAAGTTAGGTTATCGCGTCGATGTGGATACGTTAATGAGTGATGGCATCTATTACGGTGTAAATGGAATGGCATTCGAACGCTACTTGCAGAATGAAAGCCAGGTTCAAAAACTGGAGTTAGAGACCAATAATTTTGTAGAGGGAAAGGCCAGCTACCAGTTAACCGACAGTACTATGATAGGGGCTCGAGTGTTATCAAATTCAGACAGTATGATGACTGAACTTGGTGTTAAACAGTCGATTAATGATGTGTCTACTGCCCAGCTTAAATATGCATCATATTCTAATGGCAGCCAGTTTATTGCTGGCGACGTTAACTTCTATAATGTCGGTGTCGGTTATGAGAGGTTCGACTCAGCCGATAGTGACTATGGGCTGGATAACTATATGTTATCTAATACTGGCTACGAGCGCCTTAACGTCAATGTTTCTTCCAATATCTTGGGTGGCCAAGGCTATCTCTTGTATGTCAATAACAAGGTCGATGAGGACAATGTGCCTGACTTGTATATCGAACAGAGCAACTATTGGTCGATAAGCGCCGGTTACTCTCACTCATTTGTTGCAGATTCGGTCATTAACTTCTCGGCGACTTTACAAGGTGGTCAAAGCTTCGGTATCAATGATGATTGGTATGCTGGAGTATTGTGGACTGTGCCGCTTTCAGCAGGTTGGAGTGCAAGCTCATCGGTATCGCTGAGTGCTCAAGGGCTTGATGAGTTTAGAAATAGTGTCGCCCATGATGTGCAGTTTGGTGATTACTTATCGATGAATAATGAGCTTGGCATTAGCTACAGGGGGACAGATGTAGATCAAAATATGAGTTCAGATCTTTCCAGTAATATCAGCTATAACGATGAGCATATTATGTCTGATACCTATGCCTATATTAGCTCGGATGGTACTAGCTCGGTCAGTACCAGCTTAAACAGTACCCAAGTGCTGTCGGGTAAAGGAGAGCTCTATTTTACTTCTCAGAAAAGTGACTCTTATATTATTGTCGATGCCGACAACCAAGGTGGTAAAGATACTCATCGTGGGCTTTTGTCTATTTATAACGATAACACCTTAAGTTATAGCGAGAATATCGATAGAGAAGACACGGTTGTTCCTGTCGATAAGTATAAGGCGTTCAACGTTCGCTTGGATACTGACTCGTCTAATTACATTAGTGATCAAGCCCACGAAGCAGCCGGGTATAGCTTGCCTGGTACTGTGATCTCTTTAGATATTGATTTAGTGAAAATTAAGACCTTTATCTCTTCATTCGATGATCTGAATAACAACTCCATTGCGAAAATTGAGTGCAGTGGTGAAGGCTGTGTCGATATCGAAGATGTTGCTCTAGGGGTGTTTAAGATCTCAGTGATCGCAGGATCTGATTATCAACTGGTTTCACAAAATCAAACCTGTGTGACGCCAAGCCTTGATAGATATTCAACTTATATCGTCAATACGGGTAATAACTACTGTTTACCTGGATTAGATAACGATGAAGCAAACATGCTTGCCAATGGCAGTAAATTACAGCCCGTCACTATCGATGGCAATGAATATTACTTTGTTGGTGTATTCAACAATGAAACCGATCTTATTAATACTGAGCGAACGCTCAATGATGTTGGCTTGTCTGTTATTACCCGAGCCGTAGGTTTGCGTAAATATATCTATGCTACCAATGAGTCTAGCTTAACGGTTAAGCAGGAAACGGTATTAAACGAATTAAGTCTTTATGCGAAGAGTCTGATTAAACAAGACAACTTTGCCAGTAACTGGAATTAAATTATGAATGCGATGAAAAGTTTATTGTTTATTTGCTTATCGTTTTTAGTGCTTGATGTTCAAGCGATGGCGATCAGCAGTTTAATGTTAACCAACCCAGACAGTAAAGCAGGGGTGTTTACCTTAGACAATACTGACGAAATTACCTATTTCTTGAAAACCTCAGTGTCTAAAGTCGAGATTGTGAATAATGAAATAATCAAGACGCCATACACCAGAGAAAATCTCGACTCGTGGGGGATAGCGACTAAGCCATCTAAACTGGTTATCGAGCCAAATATGGTCAAAGAAATTCAGATAGAAAGCATCTGCGGTGACAAGTGTGTGACAGATAGAGACCAAGTTTATCAGATCAATATTCAACCCGTGTCTTACAGCACTGATGATAAAGAGCAGTCAAAAATCAGTATGTTGTTTGGTTTTTCTCCCTATTACATAGTGCCAGCTAAAGAGAGCAAGGTTGAGTATCAATTTGACTATAGCGGCAATACTATCACAGCGAAAAATAGCGGAAATACCATGATAGATATCGTTATCGACCAGTGCAGCAAGGATAGCTTCTTTGATATCAATAGCGATGAGAAGAGTGATAAGGCGCTATGTAAAGCTAACTTCACTATTCTTGCTGGCAGAACCCGAGATGTGCATGTGCCAATCGAACTACAGCGTGATGAGCTGGAGGTGATAGTGCTCAATCATGATGAGTCTTTTAAGGAAGAGATCACCTTAAATCGAGGAGAGTAAGATGCATGCGCTATCGATAAAGCCATCTTTGGGTATTCACATTAGTGCTGTACAGAAGTTGTTAGCTATTAGTAGCTTGGTACTATTTTCATTGCTATGCGCACAACCTGCGACAGCATTTACCATCAACGGTAAGCTCACTGGTGATAAACTGGAGTGGGCTAATGCCAGCAGTGATGGTGAGTTTATTCGGCCTAACTATTGGTTCACACCTGCTAGGCTACCAGAGACCACCAAATGGGTGCCAGGAACCTATACCACGGCTACCAATATGAATATTGAGCTATCGAGTGGTTCAGATCATGTGTCAATGCCGATAAAAATGAGCGGGGTTAAGTACCAGGTCTCAGGTCAGTTTACTCAGACGCCATATGCCGATAGCTACGCAGTATGTGATCAATCAACGATTGCTGCTACTAGCACAGTGTTAAGCACAGGTGCTGGTGGTTTTTGTATTGCAAATCAGAGTATTAATTTCGATAACCCGACAGCACCTTTTAAGCGCTATCAGCCCATTATCCGTTTAGATAAAGGTCAATTAATTCAGCGCTTGAAGGGCAAGCCCAAAGGGATATATTCGGGCACGGTGACTGCGGTTATCAGCTATGGCTTTAAAGCTAACATCTCTGAGGCGGTTAAGACCTATCGCAATATCCCCATCACGTTTTCAATGCAGATTGCCTACAACCCGAGCATGATCAGTCGTATCAATGTGCTAGGTAACGGTCATATGGCACCTGAATATGACACCTATAAGCATACAGTGAGTGGTAGCACAGGTTTTAAGATCTCAGCGTTGGGTTATTTTCAGAATGGGCTTAAATTCACGCTTATTAATAAAGATGCCAATGACTATACATTGAAACCTGAAATGGGTGGCTCTACCAGTATTCCCTATAGCATTAGCTGTCAGGGATGTAGCTCTGCACCTGAGCTGGTCAACAGTGGCAGTTTAGTCGATGAAGGCATAGGGCAGATAGATGCTCCTGGTGCCAGCATTATCCCATTTATGTTGAATGTAAATTTTGAAGATGTGTCGATTAAAGATGTTGAAGAGAAGCATTATAACGACCATTTTACTGTGATGTTTGAGGTGCTTCTTTGAAGTTGCGCTGGCAGTTAAAGGTATTAACTATCAACAACTTAGGCATTTTAGCGGCTAAGGCTGTGAGTCTTCAGTTTATAGCTTGAGGGCGATAATACTCATGTATTATCGCCCTGCATTTATGTCTGTGCCAGCTTATTAGCTGTTGGCGTTCTTAGCCGCTATCCACTGAGACATATACTTAGTGCTCGCCATGGAGTGATGCTTCATCATGGCGCCGGTAAAGTTATTTAGCCTATGTTGGTCAATATTTTCTATTGTATGAGCCAACTTTTTCATCCAGTTCTGTCCTAACACCTCACCATCGTATCGCACGGTTAATAGACTCGAGGCGTGACTTTGAGCCTCTGTCCAGAGCGATTCTTGAGTGTATAAATCAACGGCGGCTTGTGCAAAGCATTCCACATCATCTGTGATATGTCCTGGCCACTGTTCATCGTCCATCATGCCTTCACTGCCGATACTTGTAGTGACGCTTGGGGTTTGCATGATCATGGCATCGAGCAGTTTTCCCTTTATGCCAGCACCAAAGCGAATGGGTGCTAAACAGACACGAGACAGCTCCATCACTTGATAAGCATCTTCCGCCCAGCCCTTAATGATAAAGCCAGTCTTGGGGTTATTGAGTGCGGTGGCTTTCGGTGGTGGGTAGGAGCCATAGATATGCAGTTCGGCTTGGGGGAGCTGTTTTCGAATTAATGGCCAGATTTTTTGCAGGTATAATACGGCGTCCCAGTTAGGGGCGTGGCGAAAGTTGCCTATGGTCATAAAGTGGTGACGTTCAGTGAAGCTTTTTGTCTGTGCTGGGCACTTGTTTAGATCCACCATAAATGGCAAATGATGCAAAATACTTGGGTCAATTTTAAACTGGCTTTGTAAAAGCGCCATCTCAAAACTTGAGATGATAAGTGAGATATCACAGCGAAGAATCGCGGCTATTTCACGTTTTGCTATATCGCTGAACAAGTCGGCTTGAGTTAGCGCTCGCTCACCCTTAACGGCTTGATGACGTGCATTACGCAGGCACTGCAGGTCTTCGGTATCGAGTATCTTTAATGCAGTAGGGCAGTGCTTTTCGACGCGCCAGCCAAACTGTTCTTCCATCATAAAGCGGTCAAACATCACAATATCTGGCTGATACTCCAAGATATAAGCATCGAAGCTGTCACAGTTAAGGCTAATGTTTTTACTGCTTATACCTTCTAAGCTGAGGTCTATCATGTGATCTGATGGCTGCGCCGGGGTGGCGAATTCGACCTGCCAACCTTGCTGCTTGTAAAGCCTCAATAGCGACAACATATGGGTACCTGCAGCTGACGAGTTGGGTTCAGGCCACACATAGCCGATCACTAATACTTTTTTCATTATTTCTCACATAATAGGTACTTTAATGGGAGGGTATTGTATACCAACTGAAGGTTCAAGCTTGTCGGATAACAAGTTGGTTAAATATCTATTCTGGGTTCATTTGGCTGGTTTTGGTATTTGGTTAGTTTGCTGAGTACCAATACAGTATTGGTATCAAACGCCTGCCCGGCGAGGGATGTGCGAACACTTCTGCGACACGCTGTGAACACATCCGTGTGCGCTCTACGGTTTCATCCCTGAAACCGAAGGTCACAGCCGCGTTCACACCTGATTATTTGTCTCTTCGATTGTAATTTTACTGGCCAGAAACAAAGTTAACTCTGACCCTACATACCTATCTAAATGATGGTGTCGATTGAGCAACGGGAAGATAAAAGCCGTTTGTTAGCGGCTTTTTTTTGATCTCATTGTCTAGTTTAAAAGATATCTATGTTGTTGAATTCTGATAATATATGCGCGTTACATGTGACTTTATAAGGACATATAAATCAATGCGTAAATTAACAATTTCTACTTTCGTTCTGTCTACACTTCTATTGGCCGCTTGTGGTGGTTCAGATTCAGCAATAGATACAGCCCCAGTGACAACACCGGATCCAATACCTTCGGTAGTGATGCCAAGCGGCGTTTGGCAGGGAACATATGTTTACCAGTCTGACGGCTTTACTACTCCAATTGTGGCTCTAATTACGCCTAATGGCGAAGCTAGACTTATTGTTGATAATGGTTATCAGGCGGAAGGGAAGTTAAACCTCGATGGACAAAGCTTTAGCGGTGATATGGTCTTTTATAGTATTGCGGGTTTCCACAGGGATAGCGGTACGTTTAAAGGTTCTTATACGCCGGAAGCCATCACAGCCGAAATGACAGTCCATGGTAATGTGATTAGCAAAGTAAGCTTAACTCTTGATTCAAGTACCGGGGCAGGGGCTAGCTTTGAGAAATTAGCCGGGACATTCGTAACCGAAGATCAGAAAACCAGTATCGGCATCGATAAGGGTGGCGCGATTTCAGGCAGTAACATGCTGGGTTGTACCTACGGTGGTTCAGTTCAAATTCCGGATGCCGATATCAATGTTTATGCTTTATCGATTGATGTAAGCAGTTGTGATGTGTTTGACGGTAGTTACAGCGGCTTGGGTACGGTTCAGCAAAAGGACGGTGTGACAGGTTTTATCTTCCAAGCTGATAACGGTCAATTTCTTATAACAGATTACATCTATAAGTAACTAAGATTAGTGTTGCTATGTAGTGGTCAACCTTTTTTGGCCACAGTTTTATACGCAAGCCAGAATCTTCTCCCTGACTCATTTGGTGTCAGGCCACTATTATATTGATCTGGCTGTAATATCCAACGATATAGTTAGTGATTGATGTTTTAGCTTCACTAAAGCAAGTGTAACCCGATGATGGTACCCATTCTGTTTTTAAGCTTCTAAAGAACGGTTCCATCGGAGAGTTGTCCCAGCAATTCCCTCGTCGACTTAAGCTCTGTTTTATTTGATAACGCCAAAGTAATTGACAGTATTTTCGACTCGTATAGTGGCACCCTTGATCGCTATGAAACATGATTCCTTTTGGTTTCCTCTTGATTCAAATGCCATTGATAATGCTTTTCTTGATAAGTTCGGACACGGTCCCTGTGGGCTCTGCCGTGACATCCATGTCACAGCCGAGTTCACACCTGAGTATTTTCTTCTTCGATTTTAGCTTTACTGGCTAGTAACACGTTGCTGGACAAAGCGTGCTAGAGCATTCGGCCTAACTCAACAGATATTTTAAAACTGAACAAAAGCGATTCACCACGGAGAACACAGAGGGCACGGAGAAAGGCAACAGTGAAAGCCTTTGGAGCTCTTCATCTTTACCTCCGTGTTCTTCGTGGAAGCGAAACGATCCGTGGTGATATTATGCTCGAGTTGAAGATGCCCCTTTCTGTAGAACACCCTGTGTAGGTACGGCTGCGAGCTTCGATTTCAGGGATGAAATCGCAGAGCTTATAGGGATATATTCACAGCGTCTCGCAGAAGTATCTGCATAAAAGCCCGCTGCAAGTGATAAATAACAATGAAGGGAAAAGTTATAAACAAACTACCCAATACAAACTCAGCCAAACGCTAAACAAGAAGATGTAATCAGCCTTCATTCGAAGGCTAGCTAATTTTGGGCAAAAGCAATTCACCACGAAGTACACAGAGGACACGAAGAAGAGCATAAAGAGCTAAATCGAAGAGATAAAATAACTCAGTGTAATGCGGCTGCGAGCTTCCGAAACATGGCCAAAAATGTTCCCTACATTTTCTGGCATTCCCCACATCCATGTGGGTCAGATGTTTTGGCAGAGCCCACACGGCCAATTTTGTTCCATACAAAATTTGGCATTTCCTCCATCCCTGGAGGTCAGAAGTGCTTGCGGCGTTTCGCAGAGCTTTCTCAAAACAAGAGTACATCCCCCCCGCTGGGAAGCGTTAGATTGCAATGAAGGGTCGACCTTCAAACACACTACCCAACATACAAGACTGGATTCCGGCCCAAAAGAGCTACCGGAATGACGGTTATACAAACAACAAGAAAATGCAATAAGCCTTCATTCGAAGGCTAGCTAACTTTCGGCAAAAGCAATTCACCACGGAGTACACAGAGGACACGAAGAAGAGCATAAAAAGCTCAATCGAAGAGAGAAAATAACTCAGTGCAGATGCGGCTGCGAGCTTCCAAAACAGGGATGTTTTGGTAGAGCCCACATGGATGTGTTCACGGCGTCTCGCAGAAGTAGCTGTACATTCCTCGCCGGACAGGCGTTAGGTTAAATTGAAGGGTCGACCTTCAAACATACTGCCCAATAACCCTTGGATTCCGGCTCAAAAGCTCTACCGGAATGACGAGAAGGAACAAGCAAAACAAAATGAACTAAACAAAAAATGTAATCAGTCTTCATTCGAAGACTGAGGATTATTGTTTACTCAATACCTGGCCCAGATATAGCTGAAGTAGGCCATCGAGCGACTGTATGTCTACACCTGTGAGCTGCTGAATCCTATCCAGGCGATATCTTAAGGTATTTCTATGGATAAAGAGTTCATTAGCACACTGCTGTAGATCGCCAAAATGCTGCAGGTAAGCGGTTAATGTTTTACTGAGTTGACCGTTTTTGTCAGCATCCACTAATGATTGATAGGGGGTGGTCAACTCATCTCCTCGCCAGTCTCCTCTGAGTCCAGAGAGGAGCACTAGTAGTGAGAAGTCTTCATAGAGGTATTTACTTTCATCGGGTCTGAGCTGCTGACCTAGAGCTAAGGTTTCCCTTGCTGTGGTGTAGGAGCGACTGATATCGGCAGGGCTAGGGAAAAAGTGGCCTAGTGCAATCTTTAATCGGACATTAAGTTCTTCGGGGATACGAGTGAGAAGCTGATCGATGCGCTGACTCTCAAGCTGTGGATCCCACTTGTTGCCATCCAGAAACGCGGGCTTTAAGATCACTAACTCAGTCATTGAGGTCATGGCGACCAAGTTACCACGTGAAGGGGTCTCTAACAGGTTGAGCACTTTCTTGAGTAAGGAGTTTGCAGAGGTTTGCTCTTCATCACCCTGGACTTGAATCACGGCGACCACACGTGGGGCGTCTATCTCTATGTTAAGCTGCAATGCCCAGTCTCTAAGCTGAGGAGAAAATTCAGTGTCTGATCTTAGCAGTTGTAGAATAAACTCCTCTTTTTGACGATATTGCCATTGGGCAAGCTCTAAAGAGTTAGCTTGCTCGACGATCATCTCGGCGGTCATTTTAAGTAGCTCACCGTAGTTCCTTAAGGTTTCAGGCTCACCTGTGATGCCAATAACGCCAATGATCTCGCCTTTATAGTGTAAGGGTAAGTTAATGCCTGCTTTTACCCCATGAAGATTAGCAGCCATGGCTGAATTAATTTCAACACTTCGATTTTGGCTAATCGCCAGCAGGGCACCTTCATGAGTGGAACCGATACGATGTGGGTCGCCAGAGCCTAAGATGACGGCTTTATCATTCATCACATTAATATTGTGATGGATAATCTTCATGGTTCGTTCAACAATCTGCTGGGCTAGGTTGGGATCTAGAAAATACACATTTAGGGTCTCGAAGGTGTTTTTAATAGCTTAAGGTATTTTGGAAGGGCTAACTATGAGATATGGCAAACTTTTATACCGATACTTTTGTTTACTGCTCTGGTTTACCGCTCTTGTTTGTCCATAGGCAGGGGACAGACAAGAACTGCGGCTTTTATGGCTCGATGGTATAAATAACGTTATTCGGAATAGTGATTTATTTGCCAGCTAGATGTTGTTCCAGGTTTGGCGACCAATACACTCAGAGTGTCATTTGACTCTTGAGTGATAACGGCTTGAAATAGATAATTGCTGGTGTTGCTGTAATCTGGCATTGTTCCCGAGGGGATGGCAAAAATATTGATCTCTGCCAGGCTTTGATCGTATTTAATAGGCGCAGATATTTGATTAAACGCTAAGTTTAGCACTATGGCAGTTTGCGCATTCGCGTTATAAATATCGATTTTACGAGGGTCTAAGGCATTGGCATGAAACAAGCGGTAGCTATTTGTCTCGCCTTCTAACTTGTTGACCCGGGTGATTGATACGGCTTGGGTTGATGGCCTCTCTCCTGTAGCCAATAAAAAGACATCTTTTTGAGTATTGTTATAGCCCATGATGTTTGTGCTGAGTGAAGACTGATTATTGAGTGAGTCTTTAACGATGAAAGTTAGATTGGCTTGCGATAAACCAGTCCAACCAAACTTTGAGGTTCTTTGTTGCGCTAAATAATCAATATTTGAGGCTATTTCAACTTCGTCTATGCCGGTATGTTTGTAGAACAGATCGACTTTAGTGTCGAGTTGAGAACTCGCAATTGGGATCAGATTTATAAAGTCAGCTGTAAATTGGTAGGTGTTTGAGCTGGCTGATGAACCATTCGCCTCTTCGCTGGAGTTTGCGCCGCCACCACCACATGCTGTGAGAATACTGATTGAAAATAGGGTGAATAACAGAGGTAAGTGAAATCGTGCCGTGCGTGAAGATACTGCTGAGGCCATAAGTTTAAGTTCCGTCTAAAATAATCCATTCAGTAGTGATTTTATAGGTGTTACTGGTGTTTCATCAAGGGATATATCCCGTTTTATCTCACATTAAAAGCGGCTTACGCTAAGGATGAGATTTTTTTGCAAGCTTATTTTGATACATGTATTCGTCGGCAACCTTTAATAAAGACTCTAGATCGCTTGCCTCACCAGGCTTGATCACCGCATAACCGAAAGAATATTTTATATCGGGCTTTAAGGGGCAATCCGATAAATGCTCATCCATTCTGTGATTAAACAGCTCAACGCAGCGTTCGTTTTCTGCATGGATCAACACCAGAAACTCATCGCCGCCCCACCTAGCAACTAAGTCACAACTACGGCTATTCATTTTTAGGGTCTTGGCGAAGATTTTTAAGATGTCATCGCCAATTTCATGACCGAAATTATCATTGGCTTCCTTGAAGTGATCGAGATCGAAATAAAGCAGAATAAGTTGCCTGTTGAGTCTTTGGGCTAAATCTTGAGTACTGATTAACAGATCTTCGAAACCGCGGCGGTTGTAAATTTGAGTGAGAGGGTCGGTATAGCTGAGTGTAAGAAGCTGATTTTCTTTGTATAGATGGCGAAGATCACTGTCGATAACCTCTTTAATGACTCCAAGTGCATTGATGTAAGTCTCAGGGTAATCTGTGACCTTAGTGTCCAGCACGCAAAGCGTACCGAATATACTGCCATCGGGCCATGAGATGGGTAGGCCTAAGTAAGATACATAGTTGTCTTCGGTGTACTCGGGGTTATTACACCATTGAGGATCGAGTTTGGCATCTCTTACATACAGTTCGCTTGAGTTCTTAACAACATGATGGCAATAGATATTAGTGTCTAAATCGACACTGCCAGGTTGATAATGGGTCTCTGGTTTCTCTGACGCTATGATGACCTCAATGCCTTTGAGGTTGGCTTGATTGATGAAGGTGGCGGGGGCGTTAAACATGTCTGCGACAGTATTAACCAAGCGTTGCCAGCGGCGCCAATCAATCTCTTCAATTTCAAGCTCTAAAATTGAAGTGTATGGGTACGGGATTGCAGTATTTTTGACATGCTGACTCACAAGCGCCTCTGAACCGTGTCATTTTTATTAAGTTTAGCAAGCAATGTTGTTTTGTGTTTGCTGGGCTGAAATAACTTATCCGAGTGGATTAAGGTGAAAGAATCTCTGACACTCTTTGTTTTAGCACTGGTAATATATCGGTCTCAAATTGAGGGTGGCGCTTAATCCAGATATTATTTCGCGGGCTTGGATGTGGTAAAACGATGTTTTCGGGCCAATACTCTTGCCAGTTCATTACAGCGTCAGTTACCGATAGTTTCTTGGGTTGAGCATTAGTTTTGGCTTGAGCATGAGTTAAGTGATAGTCGATAGCATATTGGCCAAGAATAATAGTGAGTTCAACGTGATTGAGCTCTTTTAAAACAGATGCTCGCCATGTCTTAGCACATTGGGCCATAGGCGGTTTATCACCGGATTTTTTACCATTTCTGATGATGGTGCCAGGGAAGCAAAACCCCATGGGCAGAATGGCAAAAAGCCGGTCATCGTAAAATTGCTCTTCTGTCACCCCTAACCAGTCTCTCAGCCTTTTGCCACTCGCGTCGTGAAAGGGGAGGCCTTTCTCGTGGGCTTTTATGCCTGGGGCTTGCCCGGCGATAAGTATTTTAGAATGTTGAGATAACTGAACTATTGGCTTTGCAGGCAGAGGCAGATCAGCCTGGCATAAGTGACAGGCTAATATTTGCTGTTTGAGGTTAATAACTGCATTCATGAGCATTATTCACAGGTATGAAGCATCATTATGACTCATTTATTGTGTGAAGGCTTGCCAGGTTTGTACTCCCCAGTTAGCGACAACTAAATACCCGCAAATAAGCACTAGTGCACTAGCTACTCGGTTTTTGATATTTGCATTGCTGATAAATGCGACATGGGCGGCAGCAATAGCAAAAATTGCAATGGGTTGTATCAGATAGGAGAGGGCCAGGAATCCTGCAGCCCCAATAGTGAGCAGCAAACTCGTGTAGCTATGTTGTTCTTTTTGATGCAAAGAGAGCTGCAGAGGCAATAAACTTAACCCTACAGCCACTACGATAAGACCCATGTTTATTGCCAAATCAGCAAAGCCCACGTGATTGATTAAGGTCCAAATAAGAGCTATGGCTGGTAAAACTAAGCTGATTATCGTATGGCCTTGGCTAAAACGTTTGCTGTGGTATTTACCTGCGAAAAAGAACAATCCATTTAAGATAAGGTTCAATAAAATAAAGCCGCCAAGCACTAAAATGATAAAAGCGGTCGCTGTGTAGGCTGACATGTTAACTCGTAGGGTTATAAATTTATTGCGTTACCTTCTCCTAAAGTAGCGATTAATTCAAGGCTTGTCAGTCGGTTCTGAGAGCTAGATGGTGATGAGATACTGAGGAAATGACTTCGTTGATACCAATAAAAATGCCAGCTGCTAATAAGTTAGCGGCTGGCATTTATGTTTCATCTAGTTTCTAGAACCTAGAACCTTATTACAACCTATAACTCATACTTAGCATGATCAGATGGGCGTTGTAATCGTGGCTGTTAGAGCCGAAGCTCAACACGTTCCAAATCCCGTCTGGTGCAATGTCATTGCCAGCATCATTGTCTTTATAGTTTTCCATCTTATAGTCGATGCGCACGTCCATTTTGTCGGTGGCACGATATAAGGCGTAAACGTTGACGTTATGTACTTTGGCGTAGTAATCACCGTAGTCACCGGTAACACCTTGAGTGACTTGAGTATTACTGTCTGAATTAGAGTAAGTATAATCTACGCCTACGCGTAACTTCTTCTCCATCAGGTTGTTGTAACTCCAGCCTGCACCGATAACATCGACCTGATCTTCAACGACGCCAAACCAGTTAGGACTACTGAAGTTAGTGCTACCTGCCTGATCTGATTCTATGTTCTGACGGTTATAAAACGCCGTTAATGTCATGTCATCATTGATCAAGTAACTTGCACTGACATCGTAGCTAATATCTCTCGATTCAGTTAAGCCGATCTGAGTGTCGTTGTAATCATCTAGTGCATAACGCGCACCGAAATCGATAGTCAATACATCAATTGGGCTATGAGTGATACGCGCTTCAACTTGAGTACGGTTTCTATCTGCTAAGTTGTATTTACGCAGTAGGTCGTTCGACTCATTAGAAGTCCACTCTGACGCTTGGTAT
Organism: Shewanella eurypsychrophilus; assembly: GCF_007004545.3. Taxonomy (NCBI): domain Bacteria; kingdom Pseudomonadati; phylum Pseudomonadota; class Gammaproteobacteria; order Alteromonadales; family Shewanellaceae; genus Shewanella; species Shewanella eurypsychrophilus. Next base: position 1,770,713 of record NZ_CP045503.2, read on the forward strand.
TCAGAGCCGTCACGTTGACCGTAGCTACCTTTGACCCACATGTCCCACTTGTCGAATGCACTTAGACGATATTTTGCCCAAACAGTACTTTCTTCAGTGGTTTCGCGATCTTGATAGCTGCGTTCATCTTTACGGTAGTCATAACCACCTTCAAGCTTATGACCACGTGCTAGACGGTAGTCTGCACCCAGTTTAGCTTTGTTGGTGGTGATGTCGTAAGGCGTGTTGTAAGCCGCTTGCCCTGTGGTTGAGTCGATGCTGATCTGCGTCCACTCTTCCACGTTGGTCTGATTATCACGGTCGTTATAATCGTAACTCGCGTTTAAACGAAGTTGACGATTAATACGTGAAACAACCTTAAGGGTTGCACCGCGAGTTTCGACTTTTCCATCCAGAGATTCACTTGGCATCTGGTAACCATAACCGGATGTCGTAAAGTCTTGATCTTGTGTCATCTGGCCATAATGAACACGTCCGTTCATTATCGTTTTACCCGCAACATACTGACCCATCAAGGAAATAGTATGAGCTTCATTGTCTGGGTCTAGTGACATATAGCCTGTAGTCTGAGCACCGAAGGTGGGACTAAAGGCATTGTCGTAAGACAGCTCACTAAACTCATTTTTGAAGGTTGAGCCGTTATAGTTCAGCGCGGTAAACCAGTTATCGCCTTTGAGCCTGATACCAGCTTCAAGTGTATCTGTGGTGTAGTCAACGGGCTCAGCAAGCATCATAGATTGATTTGAGAAGCTACCAGAAGCTTGTTTTAGTCCGGTTTTGTCTTCACGCTGATAGTTGATATAAGTGCTCCACAACGAATCAGCTTGATATTCAAGGCCTAAGCCTGCTCTCTTACGCTTTAACGAAAGCTCTATTGGGTTAAGGCTTGAATTTAGGTTGGCCATATCCTGAGTGCTGCCGCCATGTACCCAGTCATCTGCCAGGGTAAGGTTATCACTGCCCACGCCTTGATAAGGACTCATTGCCTTATCAGTTTTGTAGGTGGCAATCTGACGGTAGTTTAGGTTCAGGTTATATTGACCCGACTTACCAACATTGATGTCGGCACGGCTGTTTTCCATGCCGATATTGTCGGCTTCAATACTCGCTTGATAGCCACTTTTACCTGCATATTTAAGGTCTGCATCGAGTTTACCAGCGAACTCATCCTCTGCGGCAAACGCATTGGCTGAACGAATATCATCGCTACTGTTGTATCCAACACCCACACCGACACTGCCGCTGTAACCAGTTTCAACTGCACAGCGCTTACAATCCCACTTCTCGAACTTAACTTTATCGGTATTCGCATTTTGAATACCGTAGCCGCCAGCTGCCATTGCTGTGCTGACAAGGCCAGCATTAGCGAGTAGGGCGAGGGTGACTAAATTTAATTTGAATTTCATCTTCTCGACTCCGTTTAGCGCTGAAATAGCTTGCCAGATGGGTGGTTAGAACCATGGATCTGGCTATGACAGTTCAAACAGCTGCGACCACCGGTGAACGCATTGCCACCTACGGTTGAGCCTTGATCTGTGTTGCCCATGTAGGCGCTACTAGCATGACCGTCACTGGCATGACATTGCTGACAAAGTTGTGGAGCACGCGTTTTCAGCATCCCTTCGTTCACCGAACCATGTGGATTATGACAAGCGACACAATCTTCAGTTACGGGTGCATGCTCCCACAATTTTGGGCCGCGCTTCTCTGCGTGACATGAATAACAGGTTTCATTGACCGTAGGTTTAACTAAGTCTGAATCTGCCATGGTGCCATGTGGATTATGACAATCACTACATACCATTTGAGCCCATTTCATTGGGTGGCTTGAGCGTTTGTTCATATCTGCTTTTTGCTTAGTGTGACAGCTAGTACAGACTTCCATTTCAGTGTTTTTAGACAAAACAGGGTCTTTATCTGTGTGTACTGAGTGGCAAGATGCGCAAGCTACGTCGGCGTTGTCATGGTGTCCACCATTCCAATCCATGCGCTTGTCATCTTTGTGACAGCTCATACAAACACTATTTTGTAGTTCAGCAGAAAGTGTTGAGTCAGGACCAAAAGCGATCATTGGCTCGTTGCCACCACGGTTATGTTTACCCATAGGTCCATGACACGCTTCACACTGAAGGCCTGCCATTGGGCTTTTACTTGAGTCGATTGAGCCGTGAACACCTTTGAAGATATCCATGACTTTTTCAGACTTTCTATGACACATAAGACAAGAGTCTGCGCCTTTAGGTGAATATTTACCTTCGGCAAACTTTTGATCTAATGTGGCTTCGACTTCATCGGGAGTCATCTTGGCATCCCACTTAGACGCGTGAGCGACTGAGGTCATACCTAGAGACAAGACTGCTGACACTATCAGTGCTGGTAGCACTGATAGTGAAGCAGATTTAAGTATTTTTGATAATTTCATATTTGGCTTCCTAATCTGCACAAATTCGCTTGAAAGTAGGGGGAGAGGACTCCCCCTTCAAACTCTCTACTGCTAAGGCTACAAAAATAGCGTTAACAAGAGTTGAGCAAATTACATCTTCACCGAAGTGTGATCATTGATGCTTGGGTTATGACACATGAAACACGTTTCAAGTTGAGCAGCTTCAGTCGCTTCTTCTTTAGTTACGTTAACTAATGCGCCTTGACCTTCTACGTGAGCCTTGAAGCTATCCATGTTGTAGCCATGACATGAGACACAAGTCGCAGCGATAGGAGTGGTGTAAGTACCACTTGCCGTTGCTAACGCGCCCTTCTTTTTGAATGCATCAAAATTGAAGTCGTTATGGCACTGGTCACAGTTCATGCCAGGAATAACAGCGTAATCACCTTGGCTATGAGTTTTGTGCAACTTCATCTCTAGTGCACCTTTGTTCGCGCCACCTGCGTATGTACCGTCAGGTGTGTGACAAGCCACACAGCCATCAACACCGACAATGGTTTCACCGTTTACGATTTGAGCAAGTTGCTCGCTCATAACAAAACCTGGGTGATGCGTCCCTTTATGCACTTCGAAGCTGTCGCCATGACAATTAATACAGGTGTTAAAGTTCACTGAATCTACATGACGCATGCTAGGAGCTTCGCCAGATAACGTTGCGAAGGTTAGATCAGCCTTCATGCCTGTATAGTAAGCGTCTACCAAGTAACCATCTTCATCAAGGTTTCCGTCCACTGCAACAGTGTCACAGTTAACAAATTCGCCTTTATCAGAACATAACGAAAGGCCGGTAAAGGTAAATGCAGTATCTGCATCCTCACCCGTAGCACCAAATGTGAGCGCTTTAGTGGTGTAGCTGATAGCCCCTGCTTCTGTGATAGTCGCTGCTGGGTTGAGCTGACCATTTAACACTAGGTTCAAGCTGTCTTTACCGTAGTAGCCTAACTTCACGTTGTTTGGACCGACGTTAGTGGTTGCTTCAACTCGTTGAATTTGTGGTAACAAGCTTGATGCATTAACCGCTTCACCGCTCGCGTCAACGAATGATACTGTCACTGTCGTAGTCATATCTTGATTGACAACTAGGCTGGTATTCATACCGTAAGAGTCGATCAGCGTCTTAGTTTGGGCAAAGTCACCTGTGTGCAGCTCTTCTGTCCAGCTCGCGTTATGACAAGCGATACAGTTGCTGTTGTCATTTTGCTGAGAGTGTCCTTTACCCGCTTTAAAGTCGATATTGGTATGACAGCTAGTACACGTTTCCATGGTTGGAACCCGTGACCAGTTGCCCCATTCAGCGAGTTCACCACTATCGGCGTCTGGCTCGACGTGACATGATTTACAGTTGTTTTGGATAAGTGCTTCTGCGGCTTCGCCTGTGTACTCTTTACCGTACTTATCTTCAAATGTCTTAGCTGTGTTGTGAATGTTGTGGATCAAGTGATTCCACTGCGATTCGGTAGACATTGAGCTGCTGTGACAAGTGGCACAGGTCTCTTGGGTATAGTAACTACTGTGACGCGTTGTTAGTGGCTTGCCTTCGGCGTGACAGTTAGTACAGGTTTCATGAGAAACGATATTCTTGGTGTATAAAGCTTCGTAGCCTTCACCTGAAAAGTCTTCAACCATTTCAGTGCGTGGAACAGAAGTTACGCCATCGGCGAGTGTAGAGCCTTCGCCGCCAGCGGTTACATTATAGCGCTGAGTCATATCAACGTTGTATTCACTGAGTTCAAGCGTGAATGTGTATGAACCATCTTTGTTGTCGACATAGTTATCAGCGCCTGAAACACGGGCTGTACGTGTCCACTGTGCGCTATTGCCTGCGCCAGTTGCACCTTGTGGTGTAAGCTGTGCTGCTACAACGCCAAGATCGATAAGGCCAACAACAGGTAAGTCTTCTTCGTTGGTCGCGAAGACTTTGACTGTCGGCATGCCGTCTTGATAAGTCACTTTAGTCACATCGAGATTAAGTACGTTAACCACGTTGGCAGCTGGGCCACCTGGGTTGCCGTCTTCACCACTGTTGCCATCATCTCCACCACAGCCCGTTAAGGCCAGAGACACAGCACTTGCTGCCAATAGCAGCGCAAACTTGTTATTTTTTACGTTCATCATTTTTTTCCCTGCATAGGTTTGACATTGGCTCAAGTGCTTGGTTAGTCAAACTAACCGTTTATCATCTAGATGATTTCATTATTAGTGGCTACTTAAGTCGATGCTGGAAATATTATTCCCTATGGAAAGGCTAACGTAACGAAGGCTTAAAATCTGCAAATCAGGTGCTAATGTGTGACCAAGATCAGTCTATTTATAAAGGGGTAGTTTAGACGGAGGTGAAACGCGGGTTCAGATCAATAAATGAGCGGGTTAGTTGATAACTATTCTCAGTTAAGTTGATGTTATGTATGGTAACTGTTTCTTTTTCTATTTTTGCGTTTAGCGGATAAAAACAAAGGGAGGCTAAGCCTCCCTTTGGGTATAAATGATGATGATTTAGCGGCTAGATAGCGAGTGCTAATTCATCATCTTTAGCCAGTACTTACCAGTGGTTTTAGCCAGTACTTACCAGTGGTTAATGACCAGTGATTAGTTACCGTGAAGTTCCATCAACTTCTCAGGTGAGTGACAAGTCGAACAAGTCTCTTTAGCGCGATTTTGAACGTCTTCAGCGCTGATCCCATCTAAGATACCACCGTTGGTTTCAATGTGAGACTTACCTGAATCACTAAGGTATTTCTGGTGACAGCTCATACAAGCACCTGCATCAGAAGAGACCCACATGTCTTCTCCAGTCAACATGTCACCGTAGCGCCATGTACGCTCAGGTGCACGACCCAATTTAATACCGTCATCAGTGTGACAAGTCATACAGTCAGTTTTAACGACAGTGCTTGAACCAACACCTGCATACTTGAGGTAATGTCCTTCAGCTTCATGGGCTTTATAGGCAAAGCTTGTCGGTGCGTTTCCGCCCCAAGCATTTAGACCTTTATCTGAGGTATGGCAGGTTTGACAATTTACACCATTATCATAATGAACAATCTCTTGGTTGTGACAACCCATGCACTTGCTGCTATCGATAATATCACGACGAGCTGTTGCAGGCTCGCTTGTGTCAGTATCATTCCAAGTAAAGCTTAGAGGTGCATCTTGGATATAGGCAGCATCGGTTAGTAGCTTAGTAGGGTCTGTTTCGTCATATTCACATGCTGTAGGCTCAACAAGTGGACGACCATAACCTCCCGATTTGAAGCAAGTTGCTACACCAGCAAATAACTCAACACTTTTACCATTAAGATTCACTGGTAACTCAAGAGCACTATTGGTGCTGTCGATGCTGAAGGTTTTTGTCTCTGCATTATAGTCAGAAACATCTGTGTTTAGCAGAGCAAAACCACGGGCACTGTATTTTGTTCCATCTGTGTATGCTGGATAGTCTTTGTCGGTATCCCAAGAGAAGTAGATGCTAGATTTAGTATACTGGCTGGTGTTTGCTATAAACTCTTTAGCAACAGCTTGGCCTTGCTCATCAAGGATTTGTACATCAAATGTAAGTACGTTGTCAGTGACAGTTACTTTGCTGAACTTAGCAGAGTAACTCTGGCTTTCCTTATAGCGCTTTGTTGCGTCTCCATGGGCTTCTTCAGCACTTCGGGCATAACCTTCTTGTATATGACAAGAGATACAGTTTTCATTGCTTGGGTCATGGTAGGCTTTTGGCATAGTCGTGTGACAAGCTATACATGCAGTATTACTCTTATTACCTAAGAATAGTTCAGCATCGGCAGGTGCAGTTTCACCTGTGACGTGACATGCTGCACAATCTGCTGCAGGCGTTTGCGGATACATAACCTTGCCGTAATCGTGAACGCCCCCACCGTATCCTATGACCTTGTAAGGTGCTGGGATATTGCCTTTTTCATCAGCATCAGGTGAGTCAGGGCTATAAGTCGTTCTGCTATTTCCTTTATGGATAGCGTGGATCATATAGGTGAAGTCGACACTGTTACCACTTTCAGGATCGCCTGAAGTAGCAGTATGACAAGATACACAGTTTTCTAGGTTAATACGGCGACCACCGTGAAACTCTAGGCTATCTGGCTGGTGACAGGTGTAACAGGTTTCGATAGAAACGACTTCACGAGTTTGAATGCCTTCAGTGGTACCTGTAGATGGCTGCCAATCATAATTTGCATTTGCAGCAAAGTTAGGTAATTCAAGCTCTAGTGTGGCACGTTGACTGTAGTCTGCGTTGTAAACGACTTCAACAGGCGTTGTGACGTTGCCAATATTTTGTTGGAAAGTGTAGGTATATGTCCCATCGTCATTATCAACAAAACAGGTTTCGCAATCACTGGCTTTTTCTACATTAGCCTGAAACTGTGTTTTTGGATCTAAGTGAGAGGTATCATCTGGCATTGAGCCAGGCTCTTTCTGACTGTTGATGTATGCTTGCCATTGGAAGCCACGATCATATTCAGTAGGAACGCCACCATTATCATTCATCGTCTCTGTGACATGAGCAAGTTGAGCGATACCGAATCTTAGGTCGTGGTCTTTGGTTAATCCAAGAACAGCGACACCGTTGTCATTTTCAAGAGAGAAGTTGACAGTAACCGCACCAGCATCAACAGCCGCATCAGTAAACACTACATTGACACTTTTAGCTGAATCTATTTGTACGCCTACTACACCATCTTCTCCATTTTCACCGTCTTTACCGTCGCTGCCGCAACCAGCAAGTGCAAAAGAGAGTATCCCTGCACTGAGTACAGCTTTGGCTGCTGCACTCTTTTTTGTATTAAAAGAGTTGAACTTTTTCATCATGATTATTCCCTGCAATAGTTTTAATCATCACTGAGTCACTACTTAACGGCTTGCTATATAAGCTTAACGGTATATAAGAGTGCTTCTTATTATCATTTTGTTGTTAAACAGTAACTTAGTGTGTGGAATTTATTTCCCTTGGTAAGGCTAACTAAGCAACGAATTTTTAGCAGTTGTTTTAGCTGCTTTATGTGAACTCGATCTGACTATTTCTTTAGGGGTAGATAAAAAGTGACTTTTTCAGTCGATTTTAAGCCTAAAATCAGTTTTAGAGCAGAGTTACCCCTGTGATGTTAACGTGATGTGAGTGTTGCTTTTCTTCGCTGTGAAAGTGTAGGTCTATGTGTTTTTTATTCGTCGGTAAGTTGTGGTTTATAAAAATGGTCATTGAGATGTATTTATACCGATTGGTTTTAGGAAGTGACTCTCAAGATATCAAGTTGACCAACTAGATATTTCAGAAGGTATTGTAGGGGAAGGTATTTATGTCAAAAATAAAAAAGCAGGAAGATTAACTTCCTGCTTTTAGTGACTAAATTAAACTATTTTCGTAGCTCGTAGCTCGTAGCTCGTAGCTCGTAGCTCGTAGCTCGTAGCTCGTAGCTATTAACTAATAACCGTTAATAGTTAGTTGGATGAACTTTATCAACACCGAATGACTTTCCTTCGGCGTGACAAGTTGCACAGCTTTCAGTGCCGTCATAAGTGCCAATAGGGGCACCGTAAACACCACCATTGCTCTCAACATGGCCTCTTAGGGAATCACTATTTTTGGTATGACAGCCAGCACAAGTTGCAGCAATAGGTGAGAACTCAACCGCATCACCGCGCTCAGTAGCACCTTCTCTTGCTGTGATGGTTGCTGGTAAGCTATGTAGCTCTTTCATCTCTAACTGGCCTTTATCATGACAAGTTGAACAGTCACCATAGTGGTTAGGGAATGTGATCGAGTCTACATCTTTATCACCATAAGACTTTGTACGCTTACTTGCATGAAGCGTATGTACAAGGTTGCGATAATCAAGAGTATTATTTAGCTGACGGAATGGCTGAATATCACCTGGTGTATGCTTCGAAGTTGCGTTCAGATACATAGTCATCTTGCTGTTATGGCAACTCGCACAGTTGCCATCAGTAAAGCTGGTCGCAGTAACTGGTGAGTGACATGCACCACAGCCAGAGTCTGATGGATTGCTATTACGGTTGTGAACGGCTTTGATGTCGAATTCACCTTCATGACAGCTAATACACTTAGCTTCAGAGGCTGCGTCTCTACGGTTTTCAGTTGCACCAAATACCGTACTTTCAGCAACGAGAGTGACTTCTAGCAGTTCAATTTCATTCTCATCACCTGCGGCCACTTCACAAGAAGTTAGCACTTGGCTCATTTTATCCGTACATACAATAGCTTTAGCCATAAGCATGCCTGAATGAGCGACACCAAAGTCATTGGCATTGATATTCTCAATAGTGAACTTGGTTGAGAATGCAGACTCTTCAGCTGAAACATTAGCATTTGATACTAGATCCCAGACTTTGCGAGACTGGTTATTTGCCACTTCACTGGTGAAATCGTTATCGACTTCGCCTGCTGCTGTTAACCATACATTGGCAACATTATCGGCAAACACGCTCTCTAAACCTTTATGGCTTAATGTGAATGTCATCGTCGATGCTTCACCCTCAACAAGCAGTGATGCATTAGTCAGCGCTAATTCGATGTCAGAGATGATTTGATCACGAGTGTTGGTATGAGCCATATGGAATATAGCTGCCCCTTGTGGGTTGCTATCGTCAGCATGACAGCTTGAACAAGACTGGTTTTCAAACACACCACGGACATCGGCACCTGCAACTCCATCGGTTTCTGGGTCGGCATAATAGTGGAAATAGTTGCCGACAAAACCGCGATCTTTGTTATCACCTGGAGGTGTTAGCCACTGTACATTATCGACAGGGTTGAAGTCAGCCATATGACATGACGCGCAAGCTTCTTGGCGATGGAACTGGAAGTTCTCGGCTTGAGCTGGAGAGTGTTCCTCATTGATATGACAAGTCTGACAATTGCCCATATCTGTTGGGAAGGTGGTATCAGTGTAATCGTGTACACTACCGCCGTAACCAGCCATTAGGTAGGTGCCATCATGGATGCGATGAAGCATTGAACCAAAGTCGATTGTCGCACCTGTTTCAGGATCGCCTGAATAGGAGGTATGACATACAACGCAGTTTTCAATCTCAATACGCTTGCTGCCATGCATCATTAACTTAGGTGCCCAAGCGTGTTCGTAATCATCACTGTGACAACGGATACATGAGTCTTGTAGATCAACTAAGTTACGCGTCTCATCTGCTTCGGCTGCACGGTCAAGTGCAGGCACAAAATCATAGTGAGTATTAACAAGCGTCGCTGAACTCAATGTGCTCGTTGGCTTTAGCTCTAATGTGACACGGTGAGTGAGCTCGCCATTGAACTCAGTATTAACAGCTTCAATCTGCTCATACTCTGATAATGTCTTCGAGAAGGTGTAGCGGTAAGTACCATGATCAAGTACTTCAATACACTCAGTTTTACAACTTGTCTCAATATTGGCTTGGATTTGATCGCCAGCGAGGTGGGTGTAGCCTTCTGGGATGTGATCAGGATTAGCACTTTTTACAGTGTTGATGTAGCTGGTCCATTGAGTAGGCTTTATTCCCTTGAACTGCTCGGGTGTGACTGGCTGACCGACGCTGTGCATGTCGCGTTTTTGCAGTGCATCAAGCTTTGCAATCCCGAAACCTAGGGTATTAATGTCTGTAAACTCTTCTAGGCCAAAGACTGGCACACCATTGGCGTTTAGCAGCTCAAAATCTACTGCAATAAGACCTTCATTGACTGTTGCATGTAGAATATTAGCGTTGAGGCTAGTGGCTTGCTGGATATCAACGCCAACCTTGCCATCTTCGCCGTCTGAACCATCTTGGCCGTCGCTACCACCACAACCAACCAGTGCAAATGATAATGCACCTATGCCGATTGCGGATTTTATAGCGGTACTAATTGGATACCGTTTCATCATTGTTTCCCCTGCATGAGATTGTGTCTCAGAGCGACAAGTTAGCTACATCGCTATGCGTTAGCTCTGAGTTTCTCTGGTTTTTATTTGAACTTTGCTTATGTTCAGATTTTTTGATGAGGAGTGGGATGTCTATTTGCTATTGCCTCAAATATTAATCAGCACCTCATAATGATCTTACCCAAAAGAGGTAGTATCAGAGAAAGGGCATATTATGAATTGTGAGGAATGTCAGGTTACTTTGTTTGCACTTGTTAAGTTTGTGAAAACTCCAATTAATCAACGGCTAACCTCTTGATTGGATAGAGCTGGAGGCAAAATTAATCTTGGTTTAAGTTACTGTGTTAAGTTATTAATTCAACCTTAAGTTAGCTAGAAATTTAGACGTGAAACTTGATTTTGATCAAATTTGAATAGAGTAAAATATAAGCTGATTATCAAGGGTTTAACAAATGAGACGCTGAGTTGTTAATGTATGGTTTTGTGAATATGTAATTGCGTGACACTTTCAGTATTTTTATTAAAAGGGATAATGAGACAATGCAATAAAATAACAAATAAAAGCGGCACTTAACGCACCGCTCTTACTTGGTAAAACTTATAGACTCACAATGAGGCTCTGTTTATTACCAATTCACAGGATGAACGGCATCGACACCACTCGTTTTACCTTCAGCATGACAAGTTGCACAGCTTTCACTACCGGGTACATAGCTGCCTCTGGTGTCATTAGCTGCACCGCCGTTAGCACGTATATGGGCGACTAATGAATCTTTGGTACCGTGACAGCTCACACATGTCGACGCAATCGGTGAAAACTCAACAGGGCCTAAAATAGAGTCTGTTGATGGTGTTGCGACCATAGCGCTCAATCCGTCCATCTTTAACTGACCTTTATCATGACATACAGCGCAGTTGCCATAATGTTCAGGGAAAGTGACTGGATCTTGGCTTGAGCGCTTACTGGCATGGTGAGCGTGAATACGTACTTTAAAGTCAATATGATCAACAATTGATTTTGAATCAGCGCCTGAACGTGTCGGGTTATGACACATCTGACATTCGCCTTCAAAGTTGCTGTAACTGCCACTGTGTTTGAAATCGATACCAAATTTACCGATAAACTTCTCATCATGGCAATTGGCACAGGTTTCGTTACTAACGACCACTCTTCTAGCCATCACACTGTCATCCCCATTGAGATTGAAAGCGATTAGCTCGCCAGTGATCACCGCAGGGTTAATTGACTCGTCGGTGCCAGTACCACAGACAACGCCCATTAAACTATCTCTGTCGACACACATCTTAGTCGAGATAACACCTGTTGCTGCTTGGCTGGCATCGGGGGTTAGTGACGTAGCTATTGTGTATCGATACACCCCATCACTGACGGTGGTAGGCGTGAGTGAACGCAAGTCTACTTTTTGAGTTCCTGTGCCAAAGTCTATCTCATTACCAAAACCAAAATAGATGGCGCTTAGAGAGATGCGAGCATCCGCATCTGGGCTCATTACAGTAGATGTAAGTGATGAATCTATAAATACGACATCAAACGTGATCATACCTGTGTCAATGGAGACAGAATCAGCCAGTAAAGTGGCAGAGTAAGCATCTTTAGCATTATCTTTAGCAATCGCATCTGTCATATGATGACCAGCACCTTCTTGGCCTTGATCGGCGTGACAGGTGCTACAGCTATGATCTGGCATGTACTTATCATGCATCTCATCTTTAATCACTGCAGGGTCGGTAGAATCAGAATGGCATGAGCCACAAGCAAGCGCTCTGTGGTGCTTAAAGTTGGCGGCATCTGCGGGTGCGGCTTCTCCTTCCATGTGGCACGTACGGCAATCATACATATCGGCAGGGAAGGTCACATCTTGGTAGTCATGGACTGAGCCACCGTATCCGACCATAAAGTATTGCGCCTTGTGGATCTTATGCACCATATAGCCCATGTCGATAGGCGCGCCAGTTTCTGGGTCGCCTGCATAGCTGGTATGACACATTTGGCAATTTTCGATGGCGTATCGTTTTGAACCATGCATTATCAATTTAGGTGCCCATGCATGGCCATAATCATCACTGTGGCATCGTAAACAAGAGTCTTCTAAAAACTCCACGGTGCGCGTTGCTTCACCACTTACCATTTCACCCGATGAAGGTAAGAAATCATAGTGGGTATTAACCAGTTTATTGATGTCACCATCGGCACGCATTTCCATCGTGACTCTGTGAGTCAAGCTGTCATCAAAGGTAAGGTCTAAATCTCCTACAGGCTCAATCGAGTTAAGGTTAAGCTGAAAGGTATAGCTATATTCACCCGCAGAGACTTTCTCTACACACTCTTGTTTACAACTTCCTTCTAGAGATGGCTGGATTTGAGGACCTGCCAGCTCTTCATATCCAGCAGGGATATTCTCTGCCACTGGCTCAACCATATTATTGATATAGCTGATCCACTGAGGTGTTTTATATCCTTTACCGCTTTGAGGAAGTAACTTGGCTACGCCCATCGCTAAGGTGTCGACGCCTTCATAGGTATCAAAATCTGTTATTGCTACGCCATTGGCGTTCTCAACGCTGAAATTGACTGTTACGACGCCATCAACAACGGCAACGGCGCTAATATTGGTCACGAGTTCATTGGCTTGACTAACAGAGAAGCCGACTTCTCCATCTTGGCCATCTTCACCGTCTTTACCATCACTTCCACAGCCGAGTAGTAGGGCAGAGCAGGTCAGTGCAATAACGCTTAGCTTCGAACCTTTTGTTTTGATATCCATAATTTGCGTTCCATTTTCTATACATCATCTCAGGTTGAGACATTCACTCTTTTTATGTGGCAGAGTTTGTTGAATGTCTCACACGTATTACTGATCCTTGGTTACTTGATTGGGTGAACAGCCAGTACATCGGCGGTTGCACCTTGTCCATGACAGGTTGCACAACTTTCTGTCCCAGCGATTGCATCTTCCTCGGTGCCCATAAATACCGCGCCTTGTTGGATCATATGATTACTGGCACTGGAATGACAATCACTGCAAATGGCTGCCGTAGCACTGGTAAATGTACCGTCGTCAAGTGACAGAGGCTGAACCGCACTATTTAATGGTAGCGCCGCGGTTAAGACTCCTGCGTCGCTATTGGTATGACATTGAGCACAGTTGCCAATTTGACCTGGGTAAGTGAGATCTTCATAGCCTTCGCGTTGTGAGCTATGTAAACCATGAATGAGATGTTTAAAGTCTGCGGTGGCTATTGATGGGTTCGCAGCACTGGCATCCGCCATCATATTATTGTTATGGCATAGCTGACATTGTTGCTCTAGATCGTTGCGACTGCCATGGAAATTGAGGGCTTGATCGCCATGACAACTTCCGCATGTCTCATTGGTTACGACGACACGTCTACCCTCAGTAGATAGTGCAGATTGATTGAAGAACTGATGGGAAGATTTGATATTAACCGTCGAGAAGCTCTCATCTGAACAATCGCCTAACTCTCCATCGGAACTACAAATTTTACCTTGCACGGCTAGGGCACCATGATCAGTTTCACTGCCAACCGGAATGGTTAGACCCGCTATCTCATAAGTATAGGTCCCCTCTTTACCAGATACTGGTGGTGTGTCCTGTAGCTTTATTGATTTAGCTGAGCGAGTAGCATAATCAAAGCTCGTTCCCCAGTTTGCAACAATGCGCAGATCATCGACAAAGCTGAGCTTATCGGCGCTATCAGCATAGACTTCACCTGATGTAGGATTACTTAGCTTAATACTGAAGGTGACATTTGTACCTGAAAGGCTCGCAGAGATTATCTCAGCATTAAACTGAGCTAATGCTTCAACATCGCCGCCATCATTATGAACATTCATAGTCCATTGCGAATTATGGCAGGCGACACAATTGCTGTTGTCTGCTTGAGCAGGATGTCCTTCGCCAGCTGGGAAGTTAATATCTGTATGACATGAACCACAGGCTTCCATGCCCGGCACTCGCGCCCAATTCATGTTCTCAGTCAATGTTTCATCAGCGACATGACAGGTTTGGCAATCAGCTAGAGAACCTGGGAAACCTGTAAGATGTTTAGCATGTATCATCTGTGGGAAGATATTGTCATTACTGCTAACTTTGCCTTCACTGTGACAGGTCACACAGGTTTCGACTTCATTGTACTTGCTGCCATGGAAAGCCAGATCGTCGTGGCAAGTATTACATGTCTCCATAACGATTAAATTACGTGTGTATGCAGCTTCACCCGAATCTTGCCAATCGAAATGTTGGTTGGTCGTTGGTAGCACGGTTCCGTCGGGTAGGCTATCTCCGCCAATTTTTATAACTATGCGCTGAGTCGCGCCAGACATATAGCTCATCTCATTCATGCCATCGAAAGTGGCACTAAAGGTATAGCTGTATTTGCCATTTTTATGATCGACAAGCTCACCGGTACACGAAGAGCTACAGCTCTCAGAAGTAAAATATTGCCATTGACTGCTGTTTCCGGCATTAGTGAAACCTTGAGGAAGCAGCTGTGCCGCAATATAGGTTGAACTCGGTATGCCGACAACGGGCTCGTCGTCTTGGTTGCTTACACGATAATTAATGGTCGCTATACCATTATTGAGTGCAACGTCATCAACCTCAACGATAAGTGAGGCAATGTCAGAGGCTGGGGGGCCTCCTGGTTCTCCAGGATTGCCTGGTTCACCATCATCGCTACCACAAGCAGCGACGAGTGCGGCTAACGTCATTAGCGATACACTTTTTTTGCTAAGCATAGATTTAATATTTGTTATTAATTTCATCATCTCTTCCTTGGAATACACTCACACCGGACTTTCCAAAAAACGGTTAATTTTTTTTATGTCTATAGAACAACTATTTGTTAAAGCTGGTAACTTAATGTCAGTCCAAAATAATGGGCACTGTAGTCGTGGCTTAAATCTCCGAATGTCAGCACATTAGGGATCGTGCTCATGCTAACGTCCTGATCACTCCAGTCTGCATCTTGATATTGCTCAAATATCCAGTCGAGACGAATAGCCATCGATTCACTAAATTGATAATCGGCAAATGCATTGACGTTATGGCTTGTTGAGAAGTAATCGCCGTAGGGCGTTACCAATCCTTGTTTAACTTCTGTATCACTTTGGCCATCCGAATAGTTGTAATCTATCCCCAGTGATAATTTCTTATCCACTAAGTTTTGGTACAGCATGCCTAAGCCAAGGATTGTCGATTGTTCATCTACATTTGCATACCAGTTTGCTGTACTAAAGTTGCTACTGCCTGCTTGGTCGCTATCACGCCAATCTTGATTGAAAAAAGCGTTAAAGCTGAGGTCTTCATTGGCTAGGTATTGCCCTGAGATGTCATAGCCAGAAGTGTCAATGTTAGTGAGCCCTATCTGTGTATCGGTATAATCTTCTTGGCTAAAATGTAGATTTGCGGAAGTAGAGAATGTATCAGAGCCTGTGTAATTGGCTGATAGTTTATATTCTTGACGTTCTCTATCTGCAAGATAGCTTTTTCTGAGTAAAGGGTTACTTAGGCTGTCTGTTCGAGTAACGGGTTTATATTCACTGCCACTTCGGTCTTGTGCTTTTGCTTTAAATGCAAAGGACCAAGCTTGGGAAGCTCGATAGCTTAAGCGACCATAAATACTAGATTCATGCAGTGTTTCTCTATCTAAATCACTGTAGTTGTTATGATCATAGTCGTAACCCACATCGAAATAGACATTACGGGTAAATCTGTATTTAGCGGCAAGTTTTGCCTTTTGACGGGTGCGGTCATATTCTGGATTAGCAGCAGTGCCTGAAAAATAGCTGTCAGTGATAACCTGAGGGTGATCATTAATCTCTGTTTTATTATCTCTGTCTCTATAGTCATAGCTGGCACGTAAGCTTAATTCACTGGTGATTCGGCCAGAATACTTAATGGTCATTTCAATCATATCGACTTGACCATCCAGGTTAACAGCAGGCAAGTCAGGAGAGGGGCCGTTAATCGTTGCAGGGAGAAAGGCTTGATCTTGAGTGAAACGGCTAAAACCTGTGTGCATTAGGATCTGTTGTCCATTAGCACCAAACTGAGCATTACCAGCAACACGGTAAGCTTTATTATCAGGGGCTGTAGCACTTTGTCCCGCATAGGCCGCACCAAAGGTTGGGGTAAATGCTGAATCCCAGTTTAATGCATTGTGATCGTTATTATATTGACTGAGCATGGTATCAATACCTGCGAGCCATCCATCGCCACTGAAGTAGATTTTAGCGCCTAAATTATCGATTGAATCGTCGATAGGTTGTGCCAACATGGCACTGTTTGTGAGTATGTTCCCACTGAAGGTACGTTTTCCTGAGCGTGCTTCGTGCTGATAATCCAGCTCTGCTTTATAGAAGTTACCTTTATAATGTGCATCTAGTGAAAATCGGTCACGCTGGGTCATTAGCTCAGCGGGTTTAGCGTTGTCGGCTAGTGTCGCCATCTGCCCGGTTGTGGCACCAGTTTGCCAATCTTGGGGAAGGACCATGGCATCACTTTTAACCCTATAAGGTGTCATAGCCTTGTCAGTATCGTAATTTGCGATACCACGATACCCTAAAGCGATTTGATACTGACCAGGTTTGCCTGTGGTCAGTGTTGCACTGCCATTGTCATAACCTAGCTTGTCCGCTTCAATTTTTGTTTGGTAACCAGATTCATTTTTCAGTGTGACATCGGCATCTAAGTGGCCGACGAGTCCGTCTGTGTCAGTTCCCGTAGTATTACCGAAGTGGCTATCTGAACCATCATTATAAGCAACACCTACACCGATACTCCCCGCTGCTTCTGTAGAGACCTTACAGCGCTTACACTCCCATTTATCAAGTTTTAAGCTGGTACGATTGACTTGTGCTAGGCTGTATCCGTCTGCCATAGCAGGCGAAAATACACTACTAATAGCCATGGCCACTAAGCTTATTGATACAGAGTGATTCGCTAGGGCTTTCATTGTATTACTCTTCATTACCTTGCTCCCTATTAGCGCTGCAGTAGCTTGCCGGATGGATGATTTGAACCATGCACTTGGCTGTGGCAGTTCATACA
Source organism: Shewanella eurypsychrophilus (assembly GCF_007004545.3). Lineage (NCBI taxonomy): Bacteria > Pseudomonadati > Pseudomonadota > Gammaproteobacteria > Alteromonadales > Shewanellaceae > Shewanella > Shewanella eurypsychrophilus. The sequence goes on from NZ_CP045503.2 coordinate 1,788,136, forward strand.
AGATTGCCCCGCGTTGAAGGCATTTTTTTGATTGGCAAACACGGCATTGGATGCGTGCCCATCTGATGCATGGCAGCTCTGACAAAGCTGAGGAGGTTTACTAATGAGCATCGCTTCATTCACACTGCCATGTGGATTATGGCAATTAGCACAATTGTCAGTGACAGGAGAGTGCTCCCAAAGTTTTGGCCCACGCTTCTCGGCATGACATGAATAACAGTTTTCATTCACGCTCATCTGCTTAAGGTTTGAGTCACTTAAACTTCCATGGGGGTTGTGACAATCACTACAAACCATCTGTTGCCACTTTAGCGGGTGAGAAGAGCGCTTATGAATATCGGCTTTTTGTTGTGTATGACATGAGGTGCAAACTTCGACTTCAGTTCTGCGGTTACTAATTGGATCGTCCCCAGTGTGGACTGAGTGACAGCTCGCGCAACTCACATCGGCATTGTCATGGTGATTGCCACTCCATGCCATTCGTTGCTCATCATTGTGACAGCTCATACAGACACTATTTTGTTTTTGCGCCGGTACTGGAGAGTTAGCGCCAAAGGTGATCATCGGTTCTTTTCCCCCTCGGTTGTGTTTACCGAGTGGTCCATGACAAGCTTCACACTGAAGATCTGCCATAGGAGAGCCTTGCACGTTTGCATGACCATGTACGCCGTCAAATAGTGCCATCACTTCGGCACTTTTTCTGTGGCACATTAGGCAGGTATCTGCGCCTTTGGATGAATATTTACCTTCGGCAAATTTTTGGTCAAGAATAGCTTCTACTTCAGCTGGGTCTTTATCATCCCAAGGAGCAGCTATTATGTTTAAACTGAATACTGTTAATAAAAATAACAGGCAAGCCAAAGCCTTGCTGTTTGTCCAAGCAGATCCCATGTTCATCATCACACATCCTGAGCGCAGTTAAGCTAATAATTGTTATATTAGTAATCATCTAATTTACCAATGCATAATAATAGAACATTTAAGTGACAAATGAGTAACAAGCGCGAATAAATTAACGGGTAAAGAGTGATGATTCTGAAGGATAAAACTTGAAGTGTGATCTAGATCACCGTCGGGGTGTGGGGAAAACATGATTTTTACTAAAGTAATAACTATTCGTATTTGAGTTCTTGCTAAATTTAATTAATCACAATCATTTATTAGTTGAGACTTTTGTCACATAATAAGGAATACAATTGAAAACTATTATCGTTTCGAATGCGAAAGATTGATCTAGGTAAAGTTATTCTTTTTTTTCCTCCGTTAAAATTAGTTCAAGTTTAAGAATTATTAAAACCTGTTGAAGGTATAAAAGCATAATGAAATTAAGCGATTTAAACCCTGGCGATCACGCCACTATTTCTGAAGTAGGTCAATTAGATTTGCCTTCTGTAGTTAAACGTAAATTACTCTCTATGGGTATCACCCCAAATACCTCTTTTCATGTGATACGAAAAGCGCCGATGGGATCTGGCTTAGAGCTAGATATCCGAGGCAGTCGATTATGTATGCGCCGTGATCTTGCAGACATAATTGATGTGGACAAAGTGAGTGTTTTAAATCTAGAGGTGGAGAAAACGAATGGCTAAGCAGTTTCATTGTGTCACAGTGGGTAACCCTAATGCGGGTAAATCGACACTTTTTAATGCCCTTACTGGTGCTAATCAACAGGTAGGTAACTGGTCAGGTGTGACGGTTGAGAAAAAAACCGGTCAATTTGCACTTAATGGTACCGATGTTTCTCTTACTGATCTTCCAGGTATCTATGATCTTTTACCTGCGGGTAATAGTTGTGACTGCTCTTTGGATGAGCAGATCGCGCAACAGTTTCTCGCAGAACAACAAGTTGACGGCATCATTAACCTTGTTGATGCGACTAATATAGAAAGACACCTCTACTTAACGGTTCAGCTCCGTGAGCTTGGCATTCCAATGGTTGTCGTGCTTAACAAAATAGATGCTGCGAAAAAACATGGCATTGAAGTTGATGTTGAACAGATGAGTAATACGTTGGGCTGCCCAGTCGTCGCAGTCTGTTCTCGTGAAGAGGGTGATATAGATAAAGTTAAGTCTCAGGTTATTGCTCTTCTCGAAGGGCGTGTTTCAGAAGAGCCCTTAGTGCTCAATTACGATCAAGACATTGAGAAAGGTGTCATTAATTTATTGGCAAGTGACGCTAATCTTAGTCGTGGCCGTGCTCTGGCGATGTTAGCCAACGGCATAGGATGTGGTCAGTGTAAAAATAGCCAGATGCAATCTGAAGTCAATCAATGTTCAGAGTCGATAGCAAGACAGGGCAAAGATATTGAAATTATGGTTGCCACCACACGCTTTGATTTTGTCCAAAACGTTTTTAACTCGTCTGTATCTGCAAATGGCGCAGAAACCATGAGTGATAAGTTAGACAAGGTCATACTGCATCCAGTCGCAGGCGTGCCTGTTTTCCTATTCGTCATGTATTTGATGTTCATGTTCAGCATCAACGTTGGCAGCTCGTTTATCGATTTCTTTGATATGACCGCAGGTGCTATTTTTGTTGATTACCTAGGCGCATTGATGTCTAGCCTAGGCTCTCCGACATGGCTGGTGACTATCATTGCTGGTGGTGTTGGCCAAGGTATTCAGACTGTTGCAACCTTTATTCCTGTTATCGCTGCACTTTTCTTGGCACTTTCAGTGCTTGAAGGCTCTGGTTACATGGCGCGTGCAGCTTTTGTGGTAGATGGGTTAATGCGACGCATAGGTTTACCCGGTAAAGCGTTTGTTCCTATGATTGTTGGTTTTGGCTGTTCAGTGCCTGCTATTATGGCCACCCGTACTCTAGGCAGTGAGCGTGAGCGTATCGTTACCGGCATGATGGCGCCGTTTATGTCATGTGGTGCACGTCTTCCCGTGTATGCATTATTTGCCGCCGCATTCTTCCCTGAGTCTGGACAGAACTTGGTATTCTTGCTTTACATTATTGGTGTATTAGCTGCTGTAGGAACAGGGCTTCTGCTTCGCTCAACCGTACTGCCAGGTTCTAGCAGTGCTGTAGTCATGGAGCTTCCAAGCTATGAGAAACCTAAATTCAAAACAGTAATGAACCGTACAGGTAAGCGTACTAAGAGCTTTATTCTTGGTGCAGGTAAAACAATTGTTATCGTCGTGACTTTATTAAACTTCGTCAATGCTATTGGTATTGACGGTACGTTTGGTCATGAAGATAGTTCTGAATCTGTACTCAGTGTAGCGAGTCAAAAAATAACGCCTTTATTTGCACCAATGGGCGTAGAGCAAGACAACTGGCCGGCAACCGTAGGTATTATTACGGGTATTTTTGCTAAGGAAGCGGTAGTTGGAACGCTAAATAGCTTATACAGCACTCCAGCTGGTGAAGATGAAGAGCTTGCGCCTTTCATTGAAACGCTAAACGAGGCATTGGCAACAATCCCTGAGAACTTGCTAGGTATTCAGGTTAATGATCCCCTTGGGCTTGATGTGGGCGATGTGACTTCACTTCAAACCGCCTCTGAAGAGCTTGAGGTTGATAGTTCAACGTTTACAGCACTTCAAGCTGGTTTCACTGGTATTGCAGCTGCATTTGCCTACTTATTGTTTATTCTGTTGTATACGCCATGTGTGGCGGCTATGGGCGCACTTGTTGGTGAGTTTGGTGGGCGTTGGGCGGCATTTGCAGGGGTTTGGACTTTTGCATTAGCTTATGGCACTGCAACTATCTTTTATCAAGTTGCCACATTTAGTGCTCATCCTGTGAGCTCTTCACTTTGGATTGGCTTCTTCTTGAGTGCTCTCGCTATATTCTATATTTGGCTCAAACTGAAAGCGAAACGCACAGAGATGCAGACATTGAATGTCAAAGTGATCACCGATTGATAAGGCTATTGATTGTTAAAAAAGCAGCGATTATTCGCTGCTTTTTTGTTTTATGAGGCTTTGTCGGGATTTTTTACTATTCAGCCGTTGTATCTCGCTCTGAGATAGTGGATCATCCTTCTAATTACATCAAATATTACCAACCTTGGCTGGTTTACCAATGAGTAAACTATCCTAGGTTGCTAGCGTTCTCTAAGAGGAATTCCATGAGTCAAGTGGACAGCGAAGTTCGTCCCAGTAACTTCATTCGTAACATCATAGATGAAGATTTAGAAAGTGGTAAGCATACCAGTGTGCATACCCGCTTTCCGCCTGAGCCAAATGGCTTTCTTCATATCGGACATGCAAAATCTATTTGCTTGAATTTCGGTATAGCTAAGGATTACAAGGGCCAGTGTAACTTACGCTTTGATGATACTAATCCTGAAAAAGAAGATATCGATTATGTTCATTCAATTCAGAACGACGTAAAGTGGCTCGGTTTTGAGTGGTCAGGGGATATTCGTTACTCCTCTAACTATTTCGATCAGCTACATCAATATGCTGTAGAGCTGATCACTAAGGGCTTAGCCTATGTCTGCTTCTTAAATAGTGAAGAAACTCGTGAGTATCGCGGTACCTTGAAAGCACCGGGTAAAAACAGTCCTTACCGTGATACATCAGCGGCTGAAAACCTTGAGCTGTTTGAGAAGATGCGCAAGGGTGAGTTCAAAGAGGGTGAATGTTCACTTAGAGCTAAGATCGATATGGCATCGTCTTTCATGTGTATGCGCGATCCTATCATCTACCGTATTCGCTTCGTTCATCATCATCAAACGGCTGATAAATGGTGCATCTACCCAATGTACGATTTTACCCACTGTATCTCGGATGCCATCGAGAATATCAGTCACTCTTTATGTACATTAGAGTTCCAGGACAACCGTCGTCTGTACGACTGGGTGCTGGACCATTTAGACGACTTTCAGGCGCCTAACAGAACTCGCCAATATGAGTTTTCTAGGCTCAACCTTGAATACACCTTGATGTCAAAGCGTAAGCTGAATGATTTAGTGACACGTGATCTGGTCAATGGTTGGGACGATGCGCGTATGCCAACAATCGCAGGCCTACGTCGTCGCGGTTATACGGCCGCATCAATTCGTGAATTTTGTTTACGTATCGGCGTAACAAAGCAAGATAATATGGTTGAAGTAGCCATGTTAGATGCCTGTATTCGTGAAGAATTAAACGATAATGCTCCACGTGCCATGGCTGTGATCAATCCGGTTAAAGTGATTATCGAAAACTACCCTGAAGGGCAGGTTGAGACTTTAAATGCACCGATTCACCCAAGCAAAGAAGAGATGGGTAAACGTGAAGTCATATTTGGTCGCGAGCTGTTTATCGATGCCGATGACTTCCGTGAAGAAGCGAACAAGAAGTATAAGCGTCTTGTGCAAGGTAAAGAGGTCCGCCTACGTAACGCCTATGTCATTAAAGCTGAACGCTGTGACAAGGATGCAGAAGGTAACATCACCACTATCTATTGTACTTATGATGATGAGACATTAGGTGTAAATCCATCTGATGGTCGTAAAGTGAAAGGTGTTATTCATTGGGTTGAAGCGACTTCTGCCAAACCTGCTGAATTCCGTATTTATAACCGACTATTTATTGATGCAAACCCTGCAGCGGCAGAGACTGTTGATGAAGTCATAAACCCTGACTCTCTAGTCGTGAAGCAAGGTTTCGTTGAAGCCAGTCTTGTGAGTGCTGCTCCTGAAAAAGCCTATCAGTTTGAGCGTGAAGGTTACTTCTGTGCAGACAGCAAAGATTCAACGTCCGACAACTTAGTCTTCAACTTAACGGTAGCACTACGAGATTCGTCTCAGTAGTTATTAGCTGACGTAAAATTGATGCATTAAAAAGGCTTTAGGTTTCCCTAAAGCCTTTTTTGTTATCCTAGTTTCCTAGTTTCCTAGTTTCCTAGTTTCCTAGTTTCCTAGTTTCCTAGTTTCCTAGTTTCCTAGTTTCCTAGTTTCCTAGTTTCCTAGTTTCCTAGTTTCCTAGTTTCCTAGTTTCTATTGATACATAGGGCCGAAACCCATACTCCATAAAATCACGCTCGATGCCATCAAGGCAACCAGCAGTACCAAGCCTGCTGTAACGACAGAGCTTGCATAGATAAAGCCCTTCTCTTCAGGAATATTCATGATGATAGGCACGCCTGTGTATAGCAGGTAGACTGAATATGCGAGTCCAATTAATCCTATAACCATCACGAACCAGACTGCAGGATAAAGTGCCGCTAAACCAACCATAAATAGTGGCGTTGCAGTATATGAAGCTAGCTCTAGTGCTTGAGTATAGCTAGGATCTGCATCAAAGGTTTTTGCCATCCAAAAAGCAAGATACGCTAGAGCAAATACCCCAGCGATGAGCCCAAAGTACATGCCTCCGGACATCAAGAGTGCACTTTCTTGTGTCAGGAAGAGTCGATCGCCAACACCTAAGTCCCATCCCAGTTCAGTAGCAGCGATGAAGGTACAGATCACTGGGATCAATGCAACGAGTAAAATATGGCTAAGGCTACTCTTTAGCGCTTCGTGATTTTGTTCAATCGTGTGCCACTCTTCTTTTGGATGAGTGTAGAGTCCCATTAAGTGATTTAATATCATTATAATTATCCTTGTTTAGCTTTAATCTTTTGCTCGCCAAACTTCAGACGAGCCTAAATGCCTATTGGTCTAATTCCCAAAGACCTTACGGCTCACGATACCCAACACCAATCAATGCCCTGTTAATCCATTTAAAATTGTTTCGGTATAAGTTTATTTATTGAACAAAACTACATGTTAGTCAAGCTCATATTGGCTAACTTGTTAAATATTTGTTTCGTGACTTGTGTCTGCGGCATATTGATCTAGCTCAAGTTACGGGGACAATGGTGGAAATACAGCAATTTGCTTGCAAATAGGCTCCTTACTAAGAAGGAGTCGATGATAGAATATCTAGCTATAAAGTCTGATAAATAATTATTTCGAGAATAGCACTCATGCAGCAATTGTTAGCTCCGATCCATGCCTTTTTAGGATGTGAAACACCAGACGCTTGGATTGAGGTGGCCAAAAGGCCAGAAAGTCTAACCAACTTACTTATTGATCACTGTAATTGTGAGTTAAAAGCTGCACAAACAGCCATGTCTCTTATTAGAAAGTACGCGGTAGATAAAGAAAGTGCTCAACTATTGCTAGCATGGGCCAAACCTTATGAAGAATTTATCTATCAAAAAGACAGAAATATTGAAAGCTTCTTATCCCGTGACAGCAAAAAAAATGACTTCGCAGGAGAGTTAGTTGCTAAACCTGGTTTTGAGCATGCTGCTGATTTGATCAGTAAAATGGTTAGGTTGATTAAAGAAGAGTTCCATCATTTTGAGCAAGTGCTTGAGATAATGCATAAGCGTGATATCCCTTATCAGAACATAACTGCTGGGCGATATGCTAAGGGTATGATGAAGCAAGTCAGAACCCACGAGCCAGCGGCATTGGTGGATAAACTCATTATTGGCGCTTTTATTGAAGCGAGATCTTGCGAACGTTTCGCAAAACTTGCACCCTATTTAGATAATGAGCTAAATCGATTTTACGTTTCCTTACTACGCTCTGAAGCTAGGCATTATCAAGACTATTTAGTGTTAGCTGAAATGGTACAAAGTTCAGCTATGACAAAGAAAAGTATCCCTGTGAATGAACGTGTTGAGATTATTCGTCATGCAGAAGCAGCACTTATCTTATCTAGTGATCCTGAGTTTAAATTCCACAGTGGCGCACCTGAAGTCTGATGTTGTTGCTAAAAGCCAGTAATGACTTAGCTAAATAGTGACAAGGTCATTACTGGGCTTGGAAGGGGAGGTTAGTTAATTCTAGATTATCTTTCGACACGCTAAGTACGCTACCTTGCTCGTACCAGTCACCAACAACAATTCGAAGTTTCTCAATGCCTGCCTGATTTTGTCCTAAATGATGAATATCTGGCCTATGGGTATGGCCGTGGATCATCTGTGTTGCGTCGCATCGATTCATTAGTTGACCGACAGCTGGATTCTCAACATCCATGATGGTGTTACTTTTGTTTACATTACTCGCCTGACTCTTAGCGCGTATGTTATTCGCGATATTTTGGCGAGTGCTTTTAGGAAGGTGTGAATATATCCACTTAACAACTGGGTTATTTCTGAAACGCCTGAATCTTTGATAGGACTTATCGAGTGTGCACAGGCTATCGCCGTGAAGGATCACAGTTGCAGTGCCATATAGGTCGAGGATATGGACTTCAGGCAATAAGGTCATGCCGGATCGCGTCGTATATTGGCTGCCAATCAGGAAATCTCGATTCCCATGGATGTAATAGATAGGGAGCTTTTTTGAGATGCCATGGAGCTTATCGGCTAACTCATTTGCGAAGGGCTCGGCAATATCGTCACCAATCCAGACTTCAAATAGGTCGCCAAGGATATAAAGAGCTTCTGCATCATCGAGTTGGGTATCGAGAAACTGATTGAAGGCTCGAGTAATATCAGGGCGATCTGCAGAGAGATGCAGATCGCCTATAAAAAGTGTGCGCATTAAGCTGCTTTACTCGCCAATGGTCACTTTTTCGATAATCACAGCTTCTAGAGGCACATCTTGATGCATCCCCTTGTTGCCTGTGCTTACCGCTTTAATCTTATTGACTACGTCCATGCCTGCACTGATTTTACCAAATACGCAGTAACCCCAGCCCTGTGCGGTCTCTGACTTGAAATCCAGGAAGGTATTGTCACTGATGTTGATGAAGAATTGGGCTGTAGCCGAATGAGGATCTGATGTTCTGGCCATGGCCACAGTGCCGATTACGTTTGATAAACCATTGCTTGCTTCGTTCTTGATGGTTTCACTGCAACGCTTCTGCTCCATATCTTCTGTGAAGCCGCCGCCTTGAACCATGAAACCATCGATAACGCGGTGAAATACCGTACCGTCATAGAAGCCTTCTTTAGCATATTTGATAAAGTTTTCGGCGGTTAACGGTGCTTTTTCTGTTTCGAGTTCCAGGGTGATTTCACCGTGGTTAGTATGAAGAGTGATCATGTTTTGATTCTCACTAAGTTTAGCAATAAGAAATTGTGGCAAGATTCTATCGTAATTGCCATTTCGCATAAAGAGCTAGTCGCTAATTTGCTTAAAGAGAATAAAAAATTGAATGCCAGAGCACTAGTGGTTAAAACTCATCCACATGCTAGATAAAAAGCTAAGTTTCATGGAGGGAGTCACGTAAAACAGATGGAAGCAACACGGGGGCAATGTTAAACTGTTTGACCAATTTTTATTGTTTTTTCGTTGAAGAGAATAGCGATGTTGAAGTTATACAACAGTCTGACCCGCCAAAAAGAGGAATTCAAACCATTACAGCCAGGAAAAATTGGTATGTATGTGTGTGGGATCACCATCTATGACTTATGTCATATCGGTCACGGTCGTACTTTTGTCTCTTTCGATATGATTGTCAGATACTTGAGATATTCAGGTTATGAGGTGAACTTTCAGCGAAACATTACCGATGTCGATGACAAGATCATCAAGCGTGCGGCTGAGAATAACGAATCTTGTGAGTCTTTGACTGAGCGCTTAATCGGTGAAATGCATCGAGATTTCGATGCATTAAACATGAAACGTCCGGATTTTGAGCCTAGAGCCACGCTGCATATGCCAGAAATTATCGATATGGTTGAGAAACTTATCGAGAAAGAGCATGCCTATGTTTCTGATAATGGTGACGTATTATTTAGTGTGTCATCTTTCCCTGAGTATGGTCGTCTTTCTGGTCAAAACATTGACCAGCTACAAGCCGGTGCTCGCGTCGAAGTCGAAGATACTAAGCGTGACCCAATGGATTTTGTATTGTGGAAGATGTCAAAACCGGGAGAGCCTACTTGGGAGTCTCCATGGGGACCGGGTCGTCCAGGATGGCATATCGAATGCTCGGCGATGAATAGTAAACATCTTGGTGAGCATTTTGACATACATGGTGGCGGCTCAGATCTACAATTTCCTCATCATGAGAATGAAATAGCGCAATCTTGCTGTGCCCATGACACGCCATACGTGAATTATTGGATGCACACAGGTATGGTCATGATCGACAAAGAGAAGATGTCTAAATCATTGAACAACTTCTTCACCATTCGTGATGTACTTAAGCATTATGATGCGACAACGATCCGTTACTTCTTGTTGTCGGGTCATTATCGTAGTCAGCTTAACTATTCAGAAGATAACTTAAAGCAAGCGAAGTCAGCGCTAGAGCGGCTTTATACTTCATTAAAAGGACTCGACCTTTCTGTTGCTGCTGCACCTGCTGAAGAGTATGTAGCTAAGTTTAAAAGTGCAATGGATGATGATTTCAATACACCAGAGGCTTATTCGGTACTTTTTGAGATGGTGCGTGAGATAAATCGTTTGAAAGAGGTTGATAGTGCTAAAGCATCTGCGCTTGCAGTTAAGCTTAAAGAGCTTGCTGAAGTATTAGGCCTACTGGAGCAAGATGTCGATACCTTCTTCAAAGGCGAAGGTAGCGATGATGAAGTGGCTCAAATTGAGGCCTTGATCGTCGAGCGTAATCGCGCTCGTGCCGAGAAAGACTGGCCAGCTGCTGATATCGCACGTGATGGCTTAAATGCCTTGGGCGTCATCTTAGAAGATGGTCCAAGCGGAACCACTTGGCGTAAGAAGTAAAAATTACTCTTTCCCATAAAAAAGCCTGCAGATGCAGGCTTTTTTTATGCTTTTTAGAACCTAGAACCTAGAACCTAGAACCTACTAATATCCAAGCCTAGAATCAACTAGTACTCAAGCCTAGAACTTATCTAGACTTTATCGTGATAAGTTTCGGCGGCGTATAAGGTGTTCTCCAGCAGACTAGCAATCGTCATTGGACCGACGCCGCCAGGTACCGGAGTGATAAAGGCGGCATTTTGCGCCGCAACATCGTATTGAACATCGCCCACTAAGCTGCCATTTTCGAGACGGTTAATGCCTACATCGATAACCAAGGCGCCAGGCTTGATCCAATCACCTGGAATGAAGCCAGGTTTACCTACTGCTACAACTACCAGATCGGCTTGTCTGACTTTTTGTTCAAGATTACGAGTGAATCTATGACAGGTGGTCGTGGTACAACCGGCAAGCAATAATTCCAGTGTCATGGGGCGACCCACTATGTTCGAGGCTCCCACTACGATAGCGTCTAAACCGAAGGTATCGACGCCGGTAGATTTAATCAGTGTCATGATCCCCATAGGTGTGCATGAGCGTAACACCGGAATGCGCTGAGCTAGGCGGCCGACGTTATAGGGGTGGAAACCATCGACATCTTTATCGGGTCTGATACGCTCGATGACCTTGGACTCTTCGATATGCTTAGGCAGTGGCAATTGTACTAATATGCCATCGATTGATGAATCGTTATTACATTCATCAATTAGCGTTAGTAGTGCTTCTTCAGATGTGCTGCTGTCTAAGTCATATGAGCGGGAAAGAAACCCAACCTCTTCACAGGCGCGTCTCTTGCTGCCAACATAAACTTGAGACGCCGGATCTGCGCCGACTAAAATCACAGCTAAACCTGGAGCTCTTTTGCCAGCCTCTTTACGGGCGGTTACTTTTTCTTTTAGCTGTGTTCGAATGGATTGAGCGATTGCCTTGCCATCGATTCTTTGAGCTGTCATGGGGGGTGGATATCCTTAAAAGGGCGCGATGTTGAAAACCGCGGTTATTTTAACAGGAGAGGCTATAGGTGTCATTGATTTCCCTGTGTAACAAACAGTTCTAAATTGCGGATAATTAAATTAGCAGTGAGCTTATTAAGCTGATAAACCAGCGAATTGTGATTAGCTTGGAATAGCGTCTGAACTTTATGACTTATTATTGGAGCTTCACACTTATATTTATTTGAGGTTAACTACTTATTTGGATCTTCATTAGTTATATAAAGTGTCAGTAACCTAGTTGCTACTGCTTAGTGCACTCACTCATGAGTGTCATAAAATAGGCAAGTGGCGAGCTTTTTATACAATCGCTACAAGATTAGTTTGTTAAATAGCCAAGCTCGCAATCTTTCAAAAAAAAGCGTTGACGCATCTTAGGGGAGGGGCTAATATGCGCTCCGTTCTCAACGAGAAGCTAGATTGTTCTCGAGGTAGACAGAAGATTGAATGTTCACTCCCAAATAGAGCATTCTAAATATTTTCAAAGTTAGTTTTCGGTGATTAGCGCAGCCGCTTTAGCATCCTTGTTTAGGATTAGAAGTGGAACAGAGGAAACTCTGGTGTTAGTTGTTAGAATCTATAAAGATAGACTTTCGGTGATTAGCGCAGCCCGGTAGCGCATCTGGTTTGGGACCAGAGGGTCAGAGGTTCGAATCCTCTATCACCGACCAAATTTATTAAAGTAGGTTGTAAACCTTCCTGCTTTAGGTCGATAAGGACTAGGAGCTAAAAGCTTCGAATCCTCACTCTTTATAAGAGAAGCCGACCAAATTTATTAAAGTAGGTTGCTAGTTTTCCTGCTTTAAGGTCGATAAGGACCAGGAGCTAAAAGCTTCGAATCCTCACTCTTTATGAAAGAGAGAAGCCGACCAAATATTTATTTATCTGAATACCAAACAGATAAATACGAAAGATACGTCTTTCAACGCTTGTTCAGGATGTGAGTTATCTCACTTTCGAAGCGCCCGTAGCTCAGTTGGATAGAGCACCCGCCTTCTAAGCGGGTGGCCGCAGGTTCGAATCCTGCCGGGCGCACCATATCAGTGGTGATTGTAGCTCAGTTGGTAGAGCCCCGGATTGTGATTCCGGTTGTCGTGGGTTCGAGCCCCATCAGTCACCCCATTTCTTTCAGAAGAAAGTAGAAAAGCGACCTTAGGTCGCTTTTTTTACGCCTGTAATTCGTGTTTTAAGGTCGACTCTGGGCTAAAGCCTAGCTATAATGTCGCGTCTTGATATTTATCAATCATAAATGGCTAGTGCCGGAATTCAGTATTGATGGGCTTCCTAGTCACATTTTAAGATCAAGAAACGAATACTTTAATAGTTGATTCTTCGACTATTACAAAGGACGTAAGACTTATTTCGAGGTAAAACAATGCAAGTTTCTGTTGAAACAACTCAAGGCCTAGAGCGTCGCCTAACTATTTCTGTTCCTGCTGAGCAGATTGAAAAAACCGTTAATGAAGCATTAAAGAGCGAAGCAAAGCGTGCTCGTCTTCCTGGTTTCCGTCCAGGCAAGGTGCCAGTAAGTGTCATCAACAAGCGTTATGGCAAGGCAATCCGTCAAGACATTACAGGTGAAGTGATGCAGCGTAATTTCGTTGAAGCAATTATTGCTGAGAAATTAAACCCTGCAGGCGCTCCTACTTTCGTACCTGGTGAGTCAGATACTAAAAGCTTCCAGTTTGTTGCGACTTTCGAGATCTACCCAGAAGTAGAACTAAAAGGTCTTGATGCTATCGCTGTTGAACAGCCTAAAGCTGAAGTGACTGATACTGATGTTGACGCAATGATTGAAACTTTGCGTAAGCAACATGCTACTTTTGAAGCTGTTGAGCGTGAAGCTGCTGACGGCGACAAGGCGATGATCAACTTCGTCGGTTCTGTTGATGGTGAAGAGTTTGAAGGCGGTAAAGCTGAAAACTTCGAACTACAACTTGGTAGTGACCGTATGATCCCAGGTTTTGAATCTGGTGTTGCAGGACACAAAGCCGGTGAAGAGTTCGAAATCGAAGTGACTTTCCCTGAAGATTACCATGCAGAAAACTTGAAAGGTAAAGTTGCTAAGTTCGTTATTACACTTAACGAAGTTCAAGCTGCAAACCTTCCAGAAGTTAACGACGAATTTGCTAAACTATTCGGCGTAAACGAAGGTGGTCTTGAAGCACTTAAAGCTGAGATCAGCAAGAACATGGGTCGTGAACTTGAGCAAGCACTTAAAGCAAGTGTTAAAGAGCAAGTACTAAACGGTCTTCTTGAGCAGAACGAAATCGACCTGCCTAAGTCGCTTATTGACGGTGAAGTTGAAGTGCTACGTAAGCAAGCTATGCAGCGTTTCGGTGATCAAGCTGCTAACATGCCTGAGCTACCAGCTGACCTGTTCACTGAGCAAGCAGAGCGTCGCGTTAAAGTGGGTCTACTTCTAGGTGAAGTGATCAAGACTAACGAGCTAAAAGCTGAAGATGAGCGTGTTCAAGGTCTAATCGCTTCTATGGCTTCTGCTTACGAAGATCCAAGTGAAGTTGTTGATTATTACAACAAGAACGAAGAGATGATGCAGAACATGCGTAACGTCGCTCTTGAAGAACAAGCTGTTGAAGCTTTGCTTAAAACTGCAAAATTAACTGATAAAGAAGTTAATTTTGAAGAATTTATGAACAAGGCTACACAACAAGGCTAAGCTTAGCTTGACTTAAATGGTGATTAACCATTTATAATGGCTCGTATGAGGTTCCTCATGCGAGCCGTTTTTATTTAGGGATTATTAATAATGCAAAATGCACCAGAATCAGTATTAAATGCACTCGTTCCTATGGTAGTTGAACAAACTGCTAAGGGTGAACGCTCGTACGATATCTATTCTCGACTATTAAAAGAGCGGATCATCTTCCTAGTTGGTCCGGTCGAAGAGCATATGGCTAACCTAGTCGTTGCACAATTACTGTTTTTGGAGTCGGAGAGTCCTGATAAGGATATCTTCCTGTATATTAACTCTCCAGGTGGTTCTGTTACTGCAGGTATGGCTATTTACGATACAATGCAGTTTATTAAACCTAATGTCAGTACAGTGTGTATTGGTCAAGCTGCGAGTATGGGTGCGTTTCTTCTCGCTGGCGGTGCTGAAGGTAAGCGCTATTGCTTGCCTAACTCTCGAGTGATGATCCATCAGCCGCTTGGTGGTTTCCAGGGGCAAGCATCAGATATCGCTATTCATGCCCAAGAAATCTTAGGTATCAAGAACAAGCTGAATAAAATGCTAGCTGAACATACCGGTCAGCCTTTAGATGTGATTGAACGTGATACTGATCGTGATAACTTCATGAGTGCCGATGAAGCCACAGAATATGGACTCGTAGATTCAGTGATGAACAAACGAAGCTGATTTTTGTCTTTGGCTGAGCTATGCTGAGTATTGAGACGTTAAATAGAATTAAGTAGTAGTGCAGACTGCGCAAGAGGTAGTGTAATGAGCGACAACAAAAGTACCGGTGACAGTGGGAAACTACTGTACTGCTCTTTTTGTGGAAAGAGTCAACATGAGGTTCGTAAACTTATTGCTGGCCCTTCAGTATATGTTTGTGATGAGTGTGTAGAGCTCTGCAACGATATTATTAGGGAAGAGATCAAAGAGATTTCACCGAAGCAAGATCAAGACAAGTTACCGACTCCACACGAGCTAAGAGCGCATTTGGACGATTATGTTATCGGACAGGATAGGGCCAAAAAAGTCCTTTCGGTTGCGGTTTATAATCATTATAAGCGTCTGAAAAATGCGAGTCCTATGGATGGGGTTGAGCTTGGCAAGAGTAATATCTTGCTCATTGGTCCAACGGGAAGTGGTAAAACATTACTTGCCGAGACATTTGCTCGTTTTCTGGATGTGCCATTTACTATGGCTGATGCAACCACATTAACCGAGGCCGGTTATGTTGGGGAAGATGTAGAAAACATCATTCAGAAGCTGCTGCAAAAATGTGACTATGATGTTGAAAAGGCTCAACGTGGCATCGTTTACATCGATGAAATTGATAAAATCAGTCGTAAGTCTGATAACCCATCGATCACTCGTGATGTCTCTGGCGAAGGTGTGCAGCAGGCACTACTTAAGCTGATAGAGGGCACCGTTGCTTCCGTACCGCCTCAAGGGGGACGTAAGCATCCACAACAAGAGTTTTTGCAGGTTGATACCTCTAAGATTCTGTTCATTTGTGGCGGCGCTTTCTCAGGTCTTGAGAAAGTCATCGAACAACGTAGTCATAAAGGAGCTGGTATCGGCTTTGGTGCCCAAGTTAAGGGAGAGGATGATAAAGCCACTATCTCTGAAATCTTGATGCAGGTTGAGCCAGAAGATCTGATTAAATATGGCCTGATCCCTGAGTTTATTGGTCGTTTGCCTGTGCTTTCAACATTGGCTGAACTCGATGAAGAAGCGTTAGTACAAATTTTGTCTGAACCTAAGAATGCACTGACTAAACAGTTTGCAGCCTTGTTCGAGATGGAAGACGTTGAGCTTGAATTCAGAGACGATGCACTCAAAGCCATTGCCTCAAAGGCGATGACACGTAAAACCGGTGCGCGTGGTTTACGTTCAATAGTGGAAAGTATCCTACTCGATATCATGTATGATCTACCTTCGGTCAATGATGTTGCCAAGGTTGTGATAGATGAATCTGTCGTTAAGGGAGAGTCTAGCCCTATACTCATCTATGAGAATAACGAGGCTCAAGCCGCTGGTGCAGAGTAAGTTTCTTAGAAACAGACTCATTTGAATTTAAAGGGAGCCCGTATGGCTCCTTTTTTATTCGCTCAGTTTATATATTTGTTGTTAGCCATTGAAACCAATGAATTCATCCCAATATAATCTTTAGTATTATCATCAAACGGAATCGAGCTATGACACAAGAGAGTGAAGCGCGAATCGAACTACCCGTACTGCCACTGAGAGATGTGGTGGTATATCCCCATATGGTCATTCCGTTATTCGTAGGACGGGAAAAATCTATTCGTTGCCTAGAAACGGCGATGGAGCAAGATAAACAGATTATTCTGGTTGCCCAGCGTGATGCTGAGCTCGATGACCCAAGCATTGATGACATTTTTGAAGTGGGTACCGTCGCTTCAATTTTACAGTTGTTGAAACTACCTGATGGCACAGTAAAAGTACTGGTCGAAGGTGGTAAACGTGCGCGCATAGATAAATACACCGATGAAGAGTCTTTTTTCGTCGCTACTGCACAATACCTCGAATCTGAGCCTATGGCTGAGAAAGAGGAAGAAGTACTTGTTCGTTCCGCTGTTGGCCAATTTGAAGGCTATATTAAGCTGAATAAAAAGATCCCACCCGAAGTATTAACCTCTCTTTCTGGTATCGAAGAAGCCGCTCGTCTTGCCGATACCATGGCGGCTCATATGCCACTTAAGCTCGAAGATAAGCAATCTGTGCTTGAGATGGTCGATGTCGCCGAACGCCTCGAATATCTGATGGCCATGATGGAGTCTGAAATCGATCTGTTACAGGTCGAGAAACGGATCCGTTCACGGGTCAAGAAACAGATGGAAAAGAGCCAGCGTGAGTATTACCTTAACGAGCAGATGAAGGCAATTCAAAAAGAGTTGGGGGATATCGATGAGTCTCACGATGAATTTGAAACTTTAGCCAAGAAGATTGAAGAGGCTAAGATGCCGGAGGAAGCCAAAGATAAGGCGACCGCTGAGCTCAATAAATTAAAGATGATGTCACCCATGTCAGCAGAAGCGACGGTTGTTCGTAGCTATGTCGATTGGATGATTTCAGTACCTTGGCGTCAACGCTCGAAAATCAAGCGTGATTTAGCCAAGGCACAAGATGTGTTAGACACTGACCATTTTGGTTTGGAAAAAGTCAAAGAACGCATTCTCGAGTACCTTGCGGTGCAGAGTCGAGTTAAGCAGCTTAAAGGGCCAATACTTTGTTTAGTCGGCCCACCAGGTGTAGGTAAAACCTCATTAGGACAATCTATCGCTAGGGCTACCGGGCGTAAGTATGTACGTGTCGCCTTGGGGGGCGTGCGTGATGAGGCCGAGATCCGTGGCCATCGTCGTACTTATATCGGTTCTATGCCGGGTAAAGTTATTCAGAAAATGTCTAAAGTCGGGGTTAAAAACCCACTCTTCTTACTCGATGAAATCGATAAGATGAGCTCAGATATGCGTGGTGACCCTGCATCGGCATTGCTAGAGGTATTAGACCCTGAGCAAAATTCTACCTTCAGTGATCATTATCTTGAAGTGGATTACGATCTGTCTGATGTGATGTTTGTTGCGACCTCTAATTCGATGAACATTCCGGGTCCGCTTTTAGACCGTATGGAAGTGATCCGCCTGTCAGGCTACACAGAAGATGAAAAACTCAACATTGCTAAGCAACACTTGTTGCCTAAGCAAATTGA
Source organism: Shewanella eurypsychrophilus (assembly GCF_007004545.3). Lineage (NCBI taxonomy): Bacteria > Pseudomonadati > Pseudomonadota > Gammaproteobacteria > Alteromonadales > Shewanellaceae > Shewanella > Shewanella eurypsychrophilus. Next base: position 1,806,229 of record NZ_CP045503.2, read on the forward strand.
GCGTAATGGACTCAAGCTTAAAGAAGTAACCGTCGATGATAGTGCGATTATTGGCATTATTCGCTATTACACTCGTGAAGCGGGTGTTCGATCGTTAGAGCGTGAATTGTCGAAGATCTGCCGTAAGGTAGTGAAGAGAATTTTGCTGGATAAATCAGTTAAGCATGTCGATGTGAACCAAGATAACCTTAAGTCTTTCTTAGGTGTGCAACGCTGTGATTATGGTAAAGCAGAATCAAACAATCAGATTGGTCAAGTGACAGGCCTTGCTTGGACAGAAGTTGGCGGTGACTTATTAACGATTGAAGCGACCTCTGTGCCAGGTAAAGGCAAGCTTAGTTATACCGGCTCTCTTGGTGATGTGATGCAGGAATCGATTCAAGCAGCCATGACCGTTGTGCGAGCTCGTGCGGAACAACTTGGTATTAATCCTGATTTTTATGAGAAACGTGATATTCATGTACACGTTCCTGAAGGCGCAACACCCAAAGATGGGCCTTCGGCAGGAGCGGCAATGTGCACTGCTCTTGTATCTAGTTTAACGGGTAATCCGGTACGTGCAGATGTGGCCATGACAGGTGAGATAACACTTCGAGGTGAAGTCTTGCCAATCGGTGGTTTGAAAGAAAAGCTGCTTGCTGCGCATCGAGGCGGAACCAAAGTGGTGCTGATCCCTAAAGAAAATGAACGAGATTTGGAAGAAATTCCAGCGAATGTCGTTGCAGACCTTAAAATTCATCCAGTGCGATGGATCGATGAAGTTCTTAACTTGGCGTTAGAGCGACCAATAGAAGGCTTTGAGGTGGTTAAAAATTTGGGCTAACGCAAGAAAATGCAGTTTTGCATTAAAATAAAGTGCAAAAAGTGCAAAAAGGGGCTTTTTAAAGTCCCAAGCTGTGGTAGCCTAGGTCGGTGGATTGCTCATTCTTCTCAAGCCCTTATGGCAACTGGTTTTGAGCGCTATCCAATTAAATTTATCTGCTTTTTCTACTAAGCTTGAGTTTTAATTTCAAGCTCGTTATAAAAGCCACTGCAGACCGCTCTTTAGAGGAATTTGGTTGCGGTGCAAAAATTACATTCAAGGGGATGACATGAACAAATCTGAACTAATCGAGAAAATCGCTTCTGGTGCTGACATTTCTAAAGCGGCTGCAGGCCGTGCATTAGATTCTTTCATTGGCGCTGTTACTGAAGGTCTTAAAGATGGCGAGAAGATTTCTCTAGTTGGTTTTGGTACTTTTGAAGTGCGTCAACGTGCAGAGCGTACTGGTCGCAACCCACAAACGGGTAAAGAGATCAAGATTGCTGCTGCAAACATTCCTGCATTCAAAGCAGGTAAAGCTCTGAAAGACGCTGTAAACTAAAATCAGTTTTATCGCTCTTATTTCAAGCTTAATACTTGCTAAAAGAGCTACGTAAAAAGCACTGCGTGAGCAGTGCTTTATTACAAAAATGAGTATATTAGGGATTAATCATTGTTTAATGTTAATCACCTCAAGTTTACGAAAAGGCGCATCTCAAACGTGATGCGCCTTTTTAATTTTAATCGCAACAAGCGAGAGAATAGATGTTAGAGAAGATTCGCGAAGGCTCACAGGGCGTGATTGCAAAAAGCATTCTGGTTCTAGTGATACTTTCCTTTGCATTTACTGGTGTAAGCAGTTATTTGGGATCATCAACAGAGGCGGCTGCCGCTACTGTTAATGGTGAAGAGATCAGTGAATCAGCCTTGGAGCAAGCCTATCAAAGTGAACGAGGTCGATTAGAACAACAGCTAGGTGAGATGTTCGAAGCCTTAGCGGCTGATGATGTCTATTTGGCCAGTGTAAAGCAGAGCGTATTAGAGCGTCTTGTTGCTGAGAAGCTTTTAGACCAATCGGCAACAGAGCTTGGCTTAAGAGTATCTGATGAGCAAATTAAAAATGCCATTATGACTGAACCTGCTTTCCAAACTGAAGGTGTGTTCGACAATGACCGTTACTTAGCTATCTTACGCCAGTTAGGCTATCAGGCTAACTCTTTCAGAAATATGATGCGTACCGATATGACACGTCGCCAGCTTGTTGCATCATTAGTCGGTTCTGAGTTCGTTCTACCAGGTGAAACTAGCTATCTAGCTGGTATCCAGGGACAGACTCGTGACATTCGATACCATATTGTTGATGCAAGTCCATTTATTGCTGATGCTCAGGTGACCGATGAGCAAGCACAATCATTTTATGATACGAATCTTGCACAATTCATGAGCCCAGAAACATTAAGCCTTGAGTATATAGAACTCAATGCTGCAGATATGGCTAAGAGCATAATTGTTACTGATGAAGAAGCACTGAGCTTCTTTGATGAAAATAAGCAGCAATATCTTAAGCCTGAGAAACGTCTAGCTGCACATATCCTTATCAACTTAGGTGATGATGAATCAGCTGCTGAAGCCAAGGCTGATGCGATTTATGCAAAGTTACAAGCGGGTGAAGATTTTGCAGAAATTGCCAAATCAGATTCTGAAGATACCTTTAGCGGTGAGCAAGGTGGCCAATTAGATTGGTTCGAGCAAGGTGTGATGGAGCCAGCATTCGATGACGTGCTTTACTCTCTTGTAAAAGATCAGTATTCGACGGTAGTGAAAACCAGTTTTGGTTTCCATATCATCAAGCTACTTGACCTACAACCAGCGGCCGAAGCACCTTTTACCGATGTTAAAGAGAAGATTGTTGCTCAGCTTAAAGATAAGAGAGCCATTGATACTTTCTTCGGTCTTCAACAAACACTTGCCGATGTGACCTATGAAGTGCCAGATACATTAAGTGAAGCAGCGAACGAATTAGGTGTTGAAGTTCAAACAACACCAATATTCACTCGTACTAATGCACCAGCGCCTTTTGATAAGCCTGAAGTGTTAAAGGCTGCTTTTTCAGCCAATGTGTTACTTGATGGTATGAATAGTGACGTGATTGAGGTTGAAGCTAACCATGCTATGGTTATTCGTATCAAGTCTCACACTGCAGCTGGTACTGTAGATTTTGCTAAAGTGAAATCAAGTATTGTTGAGCGTCTTAAGCAAGAGCAAGCTAACGAGATCGCTCGTGAGCAAGCCCAAACACTGATGAGCGATATTGATGCACAAGCGAGTACTGCTTTTATCACTAAGACTAAGATCGGTCGTTTTGAGCAAGGTGTTGACGGCGCAATCATCAACAAAGCATTTCAGATGGCTCAGCCTGTCGATACTGCTGTAGTTGATACAGTTGCATTGGCTAATGGCTATGCCGTTGTCGCTCTAGACAAAGTTAATGCAGCGGAAGGCATTGATGACAATGTACTTGGTGCTCTTAAGCAACGTTTGAGCGCCCAATACAGTGAAGGTGACTATCGAGCCCTGATTGCTACGCTAAAGGCAAAGGGTGAGGTGTCATATACCTCTGCTCAGTAAAGCTCACATAGTGAGTTTACTCACTTAAACTAAAGGTCAGCATTAGCTGACCTTTTTTATGTCTGTCCTACCTCTTCATTTTGAATCATGACACTTACCTAATTCGCTACGACCCCTTTATCTCGAAATGCAATCGGTTGCTTATTCTCATGAAGGGTTGACTAAAACGACACTCTGATTCACTCTCATAAAGGATAATGACGCCCTGCACGTCCAGAGGCTTAGGGATAGCCCATTATTGCAACTTGATAAAAATCTACAACTTCAGAAAAATCTGTTCCATTATAAGGAAAATAACGTGCAGACTATCAATGATTTCCGCAGCAAGTTTAACGTGTTGTTAGCACTAATATGTTTTCTAATCTTCGTGACAGCTTGTGATAGCAACGACAATGATACTCAAATACAATCAGACCTTTTAACCGAAAAGGACTTTGCGAATAATAGTCGCTTACGTGCTAACCCTGAACAAGGTACCGTTGCTTTATTTCTTGAGCCACCTTCGGCAACTGTAGAGGGTGACTCTAATGGCGAGTCAGGCTCCGATCTCATACCCTACCAATATTCGCGTCCCCTCAAGCATACATTTTGCTATGAAGATGGTAACAGCAATTCAAATCACTCTATGGTGCTTAACAATAGCAGTGGCGATGAAGTGCTGAGCATTACAGCCAATGATGAGTGCGTATCGGCAGTAATACCTGCGGGGGAATATCAGCTGGTACTGACCCACGGTCAGCACGTAGATAGCACTGATACTACCTTCTTAGTGACGACGCCTGATAGTGGTTCGCTGCCAGAAGCAAATAGCGTTAATTATTCGATTGTTTCCAGACTACTTAGTACCCTTGGCAATGCCCTGATAAGCCCAGCTTATGCAGACACTGCAGATGATAATGTGACTACGCTTATTTCAACGAACGCATGCAAGAATTGTGATTTGTCAGGCGCAGACTTGGATAATGCAACGCTCACATTTGCAGATCTTTCCGGCGCTGATTTAAGTGATGCCATATTAACCAATGTCGACCTGTTTGAATCAACGCTCACTGGAACCAACTTTAGTGGCGCCGATATGAGCAAGGGTGATTTTCGTGGTTCGGAAATGACGTATGCTGATCTCAGCAATGCCAACCTAAGCGGGGCTTATTTTTCCAGCGCGCAATTATCCCCTGCGGACCTTGATAAAGCGACTGTCACGGATACAGATTTTGATAACGCCAACCTTGTTGGCGCGACATGGATAGACGGAGGTATTTGCGATATCACCTCTGTTGGCTTTTGTAATTCAACAGCGGTTGCCGAGTCAGACCCGTGCGATTCTGTTAAGCAGGATGTTACCGATGATGGCAACACCGTCTATAAGTGTTTATTGCCAGCCGTTGATAAGGAAGTTTGTACCACCGAGTATGGTGGTGTTGATGGTGCCACGCCAATAACAAGCTGCGAAGCAAAAGATACTTCAGAGCTGGTTACGTCTGTTAATCTTGTTGATATCTTCAGCCAGGTTAGCTCATCCTTTGATACCACTCTGGACAACGACACTCCTATGGCCATTTTAGCTTGGGGGGGAGAAGGTGGCATTGGTTCTAGTGGTGGACTCTGGACCTCTGGTGGTGATGGCGGTAAGAGCGGTTTTGCATCGACAGTCACAACGTTATCTCATTTCCTAGACGATTATGGGCAAACATCATTCAATTTCTTCATTGGTGAAAATGGCACACTGAGTAATATCTATGGTGACGGTGGCTCTTCGACACTGGTCATGATTGCAGAAAGTAGCCCTGCTTCACTTGAAGACGATGTCATACTTATTGCTGGCGGTGGCGGTGGCGGGGACTCTTCTGGATGGCTTAACGATGGCACTGATGGCGGCGATGGTGGCGTTGCGGCCTCATCAATCATAGGTCAGGGAACCATTGGCGTAGGCCAAGCCATTATCAGTGTATCCGACGGTGGCAGCACGGATGAATGGGGGAATGGTGGAAATGGTGCCAATGACGGCAAAGATGGCATTGGTGGTCAAGGTGGACAAGGATTTTTAGGCGCTAATAGTGAATGGGTAAATGGCGATCCTGGGGTCGGTTCGGACGGCAGGGGCGGCAATGCAGATGATAGCTTTAGCGCTTCTGGCGGCGGTGGCGGCGGAGGTGGTTATGGTGGCGGTGGTGCTGGCGATGATGGAGCTGGAGCCGGTGGCGGAAGCTGGTCGATCATCCCAGCCACCACCTGTAATAGTGCGCCCACTCAAGATACGGCACCTTCAAATCCTGGTTCATCAGGTGATGACTTTGGCAGTAAAAATGGCGCTGTTGAAGTTTGGATATTTCCAAAGGGCTGTTAATCACAGATAAAACAAGCTGAGAGCGGGGCATTTTTCAGTTCTCAGCCAGCTCGATACTGCTGTAGTTGATACAGTTGCATTGGCTAATGGCTATGCCGTTGTCGCTCTTGATAAAGTTAATCCAGCGGAAGGCATTGATGACAATTTACTTGGCGCTCTTAAGCAACGTTTAAGTGCCAATACAGTGAAGGTGACTATCGAGCCCTGGTTGCGACGCTAAAGGCAAAGGGTGAGGTGTCTATACCTCTGCTCAGTAAAGCACACATAGTGAGTTTACTCACTTAAACTAAAGGTCAGCATTAGCTGACCTTTTTTATGTCTGGAACATTTATGAAGATTTACCAGGGATGGGTATAAATCTTCGTTATGTCTGGAACATTTATGCCAGCCCCCAGAGACGGGGTAGGGCAGGTATTTATGTCTGGCCATAAATGTTCCATTCGTTTATTGGCATTTCCGCCATCAAAGTTTGCTAGCCTTCGAATGAAGGTCTATTGCATTTTCGTTGATACGACCGTCTTTCCGGCAGAGCTTTTGAGCCGGAATCCAGCATTTGTTGGACTGTGTGTTTGAAAGCCGTACTTTCATGGCAACCTAACGCTTCCCTGCGGGGGCTATGCAGATGCTTCCACGAAGAACTCGGAGGTAAAGATTGAGCTAAAAGTTGAGAGTTGCAAAGACTTTAGCTGTTGCCTTTCTCCGTGTCCTCTGTGTTCTCCGTGGTGAATAGCTTTAGGATTGATGCTTTACCAAGAAACAAGCACTCTTACCACGGAGCGCTACGCTTGCACGGAGAACACGGAGGTAAAGCTAAAACCTACACCAGAAAGCCTTAGAGCTAGCTTATTTATGTCCAAAAGTGAGTTACGAACTGTGAACACAAACTGAACACAAATCGAAGATAAAAAATTCAGGTGTAGTTGCAGCTGTGAGCTTCGATGACATGGCCAAAAATGTTCCCTACATTTTCCGGCATTCCCCACATATATGGACCCATCCGGTTTGCAAGACATTCGATATCAATTCTGAGAAAAGTTCATTGCACCCATATATTCGGCCTGTTGTTGAGGTTATCCTCTGGCCCTGATGGATATCTGCTTCTACTCTCCTTATCATCCTTACGGCTTCTTTAGAGCCTATGGAGGGAACAGGTTTTAAGTAGAACAGTCTGACTGTCTCATCATCAAATCAATTGCCTAAGCAACTTGGTGGTGGGTTAAATCTTATCTTTATAACACTCACGGCGACTTTGATTTTTTAGTCGACCATTTGGTATTCTTCCTATCTCGCAGCGATGACCCACGCTATTCGAGCAAGCTTGTTAGCCACTGCAACACAGGCTCTGTTAAATCCTCGCCTTTCCGCAAGTGCGACTGCCCAGCGACTGAATCTATCCACTTTACCATCACTATGGCGCAGTACAGCTCTTGCTCCGTGGATAAATAAAGTGCGAAGATAAGCATTGCCGCGTTTGCTAATGCCAAGCAAATTATCTTTACCGCCACAGCTGTGCAGCTTTGGTACGAGACCACACCAAGCGGAAAAATGCCTGCCATTAGTAAAATCTTTGCCGTTACCTGCTGCCGCATAAAAAGCGGTAGCCGTCACAGGACCTATACCTGGTACTGCTTCTAAACGTAGGCATACATGGTTACTTTTGGTTTCTTGTAGTACTTGCGTATCACAATTTTTAAGCCTTGTATCTATATCCGTAAACTCTTCATACAGCTGATAAAATATGCTGCGACCTTTTACTGTTAGTGCATTATCAGCGTTTTCTAAAAGATCAGGCAGTTTTGACCTAAAAGATGCTTTGCCTTTTGCTATTACAATACCGTACTCAGCGAGCATTCCTCTTACTTGGTTGACTAGCGCTGTAGACTGCTTGTTTAGTCTTTCTCTCATACGGTGTAGCATCTGGACATCCTGTTGCTCGACAGGCTTAGGCTGTACAAATCGCATGTTAGGCCGTTGGGCTGCTTCAGCAATGGCAAACGCATCGTTGTAGTCGTTTTTATTTCCCTGTCTGTACGGGACAACGTATTGAGGAGCGATTAGCTTGACCTCATGACCCATTTTTTGAAACTCTCTAGCCCAATAATTAGCACCGCCACAGGCTTCCATTACGACAAGGCAAGGCTCTACTTGAGAAAAGAAGTGAATTAACTCGGTGCGTTTAATCATCTTCTTTCTGACTAGCTTTCCGGCTCTGTTCACACCCACAAAATGAAAAACAGACTTTGCGATATCTAAACCAACTGTAGTAATCTTCATGGTGGACCCGTCCTCTTTCTGATGAGTTTTAGCAACTACATCGTGGCCCATTGCGAGGCCGATTAAAAGTGGATGGGTCCATTCCATTATCCATGTAGGTCAGATGGGAATAAATCTTCGTTATGTCTGCCAATAAATGTTCCCTTCATTTATTGGCATTTCCACCATCAAAGTTTGCTAGCCTTCGAATGAAGACTGGTTACATTTTCTGTTTTAGCCTCTGCTGATTTTGTATTGGGTAGTTTGTTCGAAGGTCGTGCCTTCATTGTCATTTATAGCCTGCGGCTCGCTAATGTGCTGCTACTTCTACGAGACGACGCGAGTACGGTCCCTGTAGTCTCTGCGGCAGCGTCCATGCTGCCGAAGCTCGTAGCCGCATCAACACTCGATTATTTGTCTCTTCGATTTGAGTTTTGATGGTAAGCATGAACTTTAATTGGTAACACACTTTACCCAAAAATCAGTTTGGCACTTCAAAGCTAAGTAGATTGAGAAAACACTTGGATCTAGAAAACTGAATGTGGCAGATTTTCTATAACCTAAAAGGTTATGCCTGTCCTACCTCTTCAATGGGCATTTTGTGTTTGAAATATAGTTAACCATTCAAGAGGACAAATTTATTTCATATTCTTAGTTGTATGAGGTTGCCATATCTGACGTCTATACTTTCACAAATACCTATAATCTTTTTCAAAGCTTAAGTTCTAAGTCGTATCTGCCCCAAAGTTGCTTAGAATAAAAAATGGATTTATAACCTGCTGATGGCGTTTTACTATACCAAAAGTTATATGTACAGCTCTATTTTTCTAAGTAGATGAGTCACTTTCCAACAAAGTAAAAGATATCGACTTTTGTCCATACAATCCCTTTGTAAATACTTAGTACATGAATTAAAAGTATTTAAACTATTGTCATATTAAAATGGTGGAATAATAGGAAATGGCCTCTGGCCGTATGGAATAAATCATGGTGGGTTTATATGAGGTAATTAAATTATTAGTCGGGGTTGTGAAGCCTGATATTGCATGGCCTGAAATTCCAGAGGGGTATTTTTAATAAACATTCAGATGAAATTGATAGCTTTCATCTGAATGTTGTTCGGAAAGTAGAGCAATAATTACAATTAGAAATTGATCTATCGATTGACTCTATTTTAGCAAGGGAAATATTTCCTTAGCTTTAACTTGTTACGTTTTTATCCATGTTTAATTACTTTTAATTCTGTAGCTGACAAGATAAACCGCCACTTTTGTTAATTGTGCATTGGACTCTTCCACTGCCAATACTGGATGAGCTGTAGCGGTCAACAGACACCCCCATGCTGCTTAATGCTCGAACAAAGGATTCTAAATTATTATCATTCCCATTGAATATATAATTCGTAGCGTAAGAAGAATGATTAAATAATGGCACTTGGTTATTATCCGAATCCTGAACAACCGATAATGTTAAGAAAAATTCCCCTTTACTATCAATACCTGAAATGTTCAGGATTGCAATTATCTGCAAATCGAAATTCAACATAAAATTTCACATTTATAACTTTAACTGCAATAGCTAGAGCCGCTGCAGTATAGTGACCTATACGTTGATTAATGGTTTGGTTATCAGCAAACCAATCCTCAAGTTTCTGTTGTTCAGGTAGATTACCAATTAAATCGGTACCTCTTCCTATTAAACTTTCAGGAACGTCAAACCCTGTATCAAGATAATCTCTGGTGTTTTGTTGAGAGCTAAATAAAGTATCACGCTTTTGCATCTCTGTTGAAGACATAGATTTTTCTTTCACCAGTAAAACATCCGGTGATCCCGGCTCGAAGCTTGGCATAAATACTAGAGTGTACTTTTTCATTAATTTATCTTTACTATTAAATAAGTACAAAGTATCTGAAGTACCTGTCATATGCTGCGTTGCTGTACTTCTTGCGACAGCAGTATAATCTGATTGACTGATGCAGCTATCACATTGTTGAAGTATCGCTGCTTTTGTATCTAAACTGAAAATACATAAGACTAAAATAAAAAAACAATAAGGTTCTAAATAACATGATTCATCCTTGAAAAGTTATATAACTATTGAAGGATGACACTGCGCTTTAGCTCATATAGCAGTGTCACTATTGTTAACATGTTTAATTTTCTACAATGAAAAATTAAACAGCGATTTTGTTCTGTTTAGAATAATGACGGAAACAGTAATACCATCCAAGAGGGGGCAGTATGAAGTTTAATATTGTTGAATATAAACCAACAAGAGGAAGACTCTTTGACCTTGATTTTATTGCAAAATGCAAAGTGAGGAATATCACTGATAAATTTAGAATGAAAAAAATCTGACCAAAAGTAGTCGCGTTGAAATCCATATTGCTCTCCATTGCATCCTTGCATTATAAGTACATCCGTTAAATAAAGTCTGTATTGTAATTATACAATTTAGACTTTATGGAATATAAAAGCCCAAGTTAATTTTGTCAAGGGCAATTAATTATCTAAAAATAACTACTAAGACATATATGGACGCTCCCACTATGTCAAGACATGGCTCTCCTGGCCAAGAGCTAAAGTCCATTGAGCAGATCTCTTTTGACTCAAACAGATAAAGCACTGCGCAATCGCATCCGCTGTACTCCGGTTAGGTCGAAAGCCATAACTGTTTGGATCGGATGTGTTTCAGAGATAGGTTCCAGTGCGAGAAGGTATAGCGCTTGTTGCGCTCTATCTACCATGCAAGGGATCCCTAACGGTCTGAGCTTACCGTTTTTCTTGGGGATATAGATACGTCTGAGTGGTTGAGCTAGATAGCCTTTTCGACTCAGTTGTGTAACCGCAATCATACGACGCGCATCCGTGTTCCAGATGACGCCGTCTATTCCAGGCGTTTTACTGCCTTTGTTTTGTGATACTCGTTTAACAGCAAGAAGTTTTGCTGAATGCGAGTGAGTCAGTGTCCATTGCAAGGCTTTCACCTTACCTTGTCTACCTTCTCTGGTTGCTTTTGCAATGCGCATTTGAAGCTTTAATACATGCTTATCGATAGCTTTCCAATTATTGGATTGCCATTGAGCGCTGTTAGAAGAGGCACTCACTTCAATTGATGTGATCATTTGCGTTTCTCCTTAAATAAAGTTCTTCAAATCATCTTGCAACGGGAGACCAGCTGGAAGTGGGCTCACTTTCGTGATCAGACATGTGTCTGTATCTGCATCATTACAACACAGCCTTAGCTTTCTCCAGCCTCCTATACCTGCACCGCTATCGGCTAAATCAGCTTTCCCAGAGGGAGCGATACAGGCTTACCGAGTTCCGTATGTTACGCATGTCAGGTTAGATGCCCGCTATAGTGCGAAGAGCTATATTGATCACGAAAGAATATTGGACAACTTCTTTCCCACTCTCATTGCCATTTTGGCCACAGCGTATAAACCACTTCCGCTGTTTCTCACATAACGCACCTTATACGGATTCACTTATGTTCATCATACTGACTCCCTAGCACTCACCCGATTTGTGGTTATCAGGAGGAACGTCCTCTCACGATTTTGTTCCCGCTCAGTTATGGTACTGAACTTCGTTACATTGTCAGACTCGCTACTTTATTCAAAGTCCTAGGGTCATCTGGTGATACAGATGGTAAACTCAAAGCGGTGAACAGCGCTTCATACGACTTCTCGTCGCACGTCCAGAAACGTGTTATTAGCCAGTAAAACTAAAATCGAAGAAATATATACTCAGGTGTGAACGCGGCTGTGACCTTCCGTGACATGGCCAAAAATGTTCCCTACATTTTCCGGCATTCCCTATATCCATATAGGTCAGATGTCACGGCAGAGCCCACAGGGACCGTGCTTGCGGCGTGTCACAGAAGTGTTTGCACTTAAGGTCGCTCTTAGGCATCCATGCCTTCACGACATTCGTATATCCCTATACAGCACCCACGGCAGGTGATAAACACCAATGAAGCTTTGGTACCTAGCTCAACAAACCAAGTACTAAAACCTGCTAAATGAAGCTAACAATAAAAGATATTTCAGGAACTTGTTTAGCTGACACATTAGTTTCAATCGGAGAAATGAATAACCGGATGTAGATGCGGCAGTGGGCTTCCAAAACATGGATGTTTTGGTAGAGCTTACAGGGACTGTACTTGCAGCGACCCACTGAAGTATCTACATGTGAGCCTGCTGCAAGCAATAGATAACAATGAAGTCATGATTACCAGATAATAACCAAATACCAAATCAGCCCAATGAACCCACAATAGATATTTCAGAAACTTGTTATCCGACAAGTAAACCATTTGAGACGGGGGCTAACTCTTTATCTGGATAGTGCGAGTTGATGCTTGAGGTAGGAAAAAGCAAGAGCATAGACAAGTACCAATGGGTACAATGAGTTCATGCCCTTGTTGTGGGTTAGTCGATATTAGTCTACAGCAACCATCACGTTACTCGCTTTGATGATGGCGTAGGCATTGCCGCCGACAACTAGACCAAGCTCATTACATGATGCTTTGGTGACAACTGATGTGATCTCTACACCTGGAGCCAGTTCAATAACAACTTCATTGTTTACTGAGCCTTCCTGAATAGATTTGATTTTTCCGTTTAGTGAATTACGTGCGCTAATTTTCATGATTTTCTCTTTAAATAAGTAATGCCAATCTGTGGAAGTGATTGGAATAAAGAAGAAGTGTAGTTGAACAGCGAACTGTTAGGGAAAATAAATAAAAAAATGTGCATCACTTTTGAAGTGATGCACATTTATTAAATATTCTTATATAACAAGTGGATAAAAATTGTTCATCCTGTATATAGATTAGATCTGCTCTACATCGAAGCTCACTTCAGGGTTAACTTCTCGTTCATAATCCACAGACTCTATGCCAAAACCGAATAGTTTAAGGAACTCTTCTTTGTACTCACGATAATCAGTAAGCTCTGACAAATTTTCAGTGGTTACTGAAGGCCATAGTTCACGACAGTGCTGCTGGATCTCTTCCCGTAGTTCCCAGTCATCGAGACGTAGGCGGTTAGTATCATCGACCTTCGGCGCTTCACCATCTTCGCGAAAGAGACGTTCAGCAAACATGCGGTTGATCTGCTCCATGCAACCTTCATGCAAGCCTTCTTGGCGCATTTTCTTAAACACCATAGCGATATACAGCGGCATCACTGGGATTGCGGAACTTGCCTGAGTGACAACACTCTTAAGTACTGCAACGTTTGCGCTACCGCCAGTTACAGCGAGTTTATCGTCTAGGGCTTTAGCTGCGCGATCTAGGTCCATCTTGGCTTTGCCTAGTGCACCGTGCCAGTAGATAGGCCAGGTTAGTTCTGTGCCGATATAGCTGTATGCGACAGTTTTGCAACCATCAGCCAGTACGCCAGCGTCGCTAAGAGCTGCTAGCCATAGCTCCCAATCTTCGCCGCCCATGACAGTCACTGTGTCTTGGATCTCTTGTTCGCTGGCAGGCTCTACGCTGGTTTCGATAATGAGATCTTTATTAGTGTCTACTGCAGTAGCGCTATATGTCTCGCCAATTGGCTTGAGTGCAGAGCGAATAAGTTCACCTGAATCGGGTAATTTACGCACTGGAGATGCAAGTGAATAGACGACCATATCAACTTGGCCTAAATCAGCTTTGATTAAGTCGATCGCTTTTTGCTTGGCTTCATGGCTAAATGCGTCACCATTAAGGCTCTTTGAATACAGGCCTTCAGCTTTTGCAAATTTATCGAAAGCCGCAGAATTATACCAACCTGCGGTGCCTGGTTTTCTCTCTGTTCCAGGCTTTTCGAAGAATACACCCAGAGTTGCAGCGCCGCTGCCAAATGCGGCAGCAATACGAGAAGATAGACCATATCCACTTGAAGAACCTATGACTAAAACCTTTTTAGGACCATTTTTTAATGGGCCTCTTGCCTTAGTGATATTGATTTGTTCGAGTACATTAGCTTCACAACCAATTGGATGAGTAGTGGTACAGATAAAGCCACGTGTTTTAGGTTTGATTATCATGTTTCTGCTTCTCTTAAAAAAGTATCGATAGGATAATTAATCAAGCGCGAAATGGCACTGATTATTCCTCTATTTTGAACAATTAGCTCAGTGGTTGGAGCAGTTAAAAGGGATGTCTATGCCCTTGGCGTTAAAAATATATAGATCACTCCAGCAGCCACAAGCAAATCAGCGTTTTTGAGTGAGCAGAGCCTGCTCCTGTATTAGCCTTTGAGTGTATTCATGTTTAGGTGCATTAAAGAGTTCTTCTGTTGAGGCCTTTTCTATCATTTCACCCTTATGCAGTACCATTACCTTATCACTAAAATGGCGTATGATACTGAGATTATGGGAGACGAAAATATAGGAAAGTCCCATCTCTTTTTGAAGCTTCAGCAATAAATTGAGAATTTGAGAACGAACCGATAAGTCCAAAGCCGTTAATGCCTCATCGGCAATAATAATTTTCGGATCAAGCATTAAAGCCCTTGCTACAGCTACACGTTGTTTCATGCCTTCGGAGATCATATGCGGGTAGAACTCGGCATGTTCAGGTAAGAGCCCAACTTTTTTGAGTCTATCTACGACCTGCTCTCTACGCTCTTTAGCATTGAGTGTAGTATTGAATTTGAGCGGCTCATCGAGTAAATCACCTATGGTTAACTTTGGGTTCAAGGAAGTATTAGGATCTTGGAAAATCATCCTAATTAATTTACACCTTTGTTTCAGGTTCCTTTTTTCCAATGCTTCACCTTCAAAGAAGATCTCACCACTGCTTCGAGTTTCTGCACCGACTAAAATTCTAGCCAAGGTACTTTTCCCAGAACCCGCCTCACCGACAATGGCCAAAGTTTCACCTGTGTTGAGCTCAAATGACACAGGCTTCAGTGCTTTGTTATATTGGCGTTTGAAGCCTTTGTAACCGGTATAAAAACACTTACTTAGATTGCTAACTTGTAGGAGTGGTGTCTTCATTACATGGCTCTTCATTGTATGGGAAATGACAGGCAAAATAGCGATTTTTCTTATGGCATAAATTCGGTCGACGAACGCACTTTTTCTCAGCTTGAGGGCATCTAGGTCCAAGTCGACAGCCTATAGGAAGGTGTTGTAGTGCAGGGGCTGAACCGGGAAGGGTTCGCATCAGAGATTTATGAGGCTTCAGGCCTGTATAATCAGGTATATTATCCAGTAAAGCTTTGGTATAGGGGTGATATGGTTGTGCTATTATTTCAGCTGTAGGCCCCGACTCCATAATCTGACCACAATACATAACGGACAATTGATCGCACCAGACTGATAGTGTGTCAAGCTCATGACTAATTAGCAGTATTGATACGCCCTGAAGTTGATTTAATTTTGTGAGTAACCGAAAAATTTGTGCCTGAGTATCTATCTCCATCGAGTTGGTCGGTTCATCGGCAATTAATAATCTGGGGCTATTGGCAATAGCGATAGCTATCATCACCTTCTGACACTCTCCTTCAGATAATTCCCAGGCATAGCTGGACATGACTTTTTCCGTGTCTTTGATGCCAACCTTATGCAGCCATTTCTCGGCGGTTTTCTTTTTATCTTTATTTCTACGCCAAAAGGGTATTTTTTTATTATTTGGCATGGCCTCAATAAGCTGAGTACCGACGCATATAACCGGATCTAAGCTACTGGACGGGTCTTGAAATATCATGGCAATTTCGCTGCCCATCAGATTTCGTCGTTGCTTTGAATTCATCTCCAGCAGATTTTGCCCGTCCCACATCATGCGGTCAGCTTTGATAGTCCAATTATGACCAGGGATCCCAAGAACGGCTTTAGCTAACAAACTACGTCCAGAGCCTGACTCACCCACTAAACCATGGATCTCAGCGGGGTTTATCATCAAGCTGACCTTATCGAGAGCCTTAACGCGCCCATGGGGAGTGTCGAGTTCTATAGTAAGGTTACGAATGTCGAGTAAAGGCATATGCTAATATCAAAGTTTAATTATTGGTCGGCGACAATGCCGATCTTAAGCCGTCGCCGACTAAGTTAATCGCAAGCACGCTACATAAAATTGCTATACCTGGGATAGTGACAGTCCAGGGAGCAGTCAACAAGTTATCCATTCCCTGAGAGACCATAGCCCCCCATTCAGGGCTTGGGGCTTGTGCGCCTAGATTCAGAAAGCCTAGGGCCGCAATATCTAAGATTGCGGCGGAGATACCCAAGGTGACCTGGATAATCACAGTATCCCACACGTTGGGCATAATTACATACCAGAAGATTTGAAAAGGGTTTGCACCATCTAGCTTAGCTGCTGTTACATATTCTTTCTGTAGCTCTTCATGTATAGCTTGATGAATCGCACGCACAAACTGAGGTGTGAGCGCAATTCCAACAGCCCAAAATACATTATCTAATCCCGGCCCCATGACGGCAACGACGAGAATTGCCATTAATAGCGAAGGAATTGACAGTAATGCATCGAGTAAGTGGCTTAATATACTTGATTTCAGGCCTTTCATCATTCCTGAGATTGAACCGATCAAAAAGCCCAGAATCAAGGCCGTGGTGACAATTCCCAGAGCCATACCGAAGGTTAAATGTGCGCCATGCAAAAGTCGACTAAATATATCTCGGCCTAAATCATCTGTACCGAGGAAATGCTCAACAGTACCAGCAGGATCCCAAGACGGTGCAAGTAATAGTGCATGGGGATCTTGCTGCTCTGGCGCATAAGGGGCAATAAGAGGGCCAAATAATGCGAGTAATAGGAAACAGATAACGACCCATAATCCAGCGAAAGCAAATGGATTGTCTGAAAATGAATGCCAGACCCTTCTCATCGGAGAGGGTATGTCATCTGCCTGATAGATCTTAATTTGAGGCATAAAGTTCTTTCCTGCTCAATGGGTTGATGGCGGTATGAAGCACCTCAATCATAATACTTAAGAATATGATGATTAAAGCAACCGCGAGAACCCCAGCTTGGATAACGGTATAATCCCGTTGATAGATCCCTGAGACTAACCATGCGCCAACCCCTGGCCAGGAAAAGATGACTTCAACCACCATGGCATAGCCGGCAAACGTGCCGAGCATTAAGCCTAAGTTTTTAAGTACCGGTATTAATGCATTGGGCAAGGCATGCCTTAAGACAATACGCATAGTGTGCAAGCCTCTCGCTTCAGCGGCTTTAATATAGGTTTTATCCATAATCCCTATGATAGCGGATCGAGTGATCCTTACTACAACAGTAAAAGGTAAAACGGCTAAGGTTATTGCAGGCAAGATAATATGTAATATGGCATCAATGAATGCAGAGTGGGCATATTTCGAATCTGAAAGCAGTGTGTCGATAAGTATAAAACCAGTCACAGGCTCTATCTCGTAAAGTAAATTTAATTGTCCAGATATAGGTAGCCAGCCGAGCTGTACACCAAACCATAAGGATAAGGTTAAGCCTAGCCAAAAAACGGGAATTGAGTAGCCCGTTAAGGTGATGGCCATAATGGTATGTTGGGTGATTTTATTTTTGCTCATGGAAGCGAGCACACCTAAAGGAATACCGAAGATAAGTGCTAATAAGGCAGACACAATGGATAACTCAAATGACGCTGGCAATACCGCCGCTAATTCGTCTGCTACTGGTAGCTGGGACGTCGTTGATATCCCCAAATTACCGCTTAATCTTTGCTGTAAATAAGCGATAAATTGAGTGAGTTTACCTTTGTCTAACTTATAGTCCTGGTTAATTTGGGCTATCTGCTCATCATTTGGAGAATGTAATCCAGTCAGAGCAAAGCATTTTTCAACAGGAAACTGATGTGTGGCGATAAACAATACCGCAAATAACACTAAAGAGGTGGCAATAAACAGGTTCAATCTACGCAAGAGGTATCTAGCCATTATTTTTGTTCCTCGTTTGCTTCGAGTTGCTTGTTATATTTTTTAGCATTAAAGGAGATCCCACCGAAGGGGGTTAGCTGGCTGCTCTCAACGCCTTTTTGTTTGAGAACGAGTCTGGTCGCATGGGCAAAAGGCAGCATAGGTAACTCTTGTGCAAACAAGGCTTCGGCATCTTGATATAAAATTTTACGTTGCTCTTTATCTGTGATTGATTTTGCTTTAGCTAAAATATTATCAAAATCTTTATTACACCAACGTGAACGGTTGCTATTAGATAAAACAGATGCGCAGCTTAGTATTGGGGTGAAAAAGTTATCAGGATCGCTGTTATCCGCATTCCAACCAATCAATACCGAGTCATAGCTGCGATTGCTCAGCTTTTGATTGAAGACACTCCAGTCGTAGCTCACTATATTGACACTAACACCTATGTTAGCCAAATCGGCTTGTATTAGCTCGGCAGTTTTATGAGCATTGGGGTTATAGATACGCGCAACAGGCATTGCCCATATATCGATGGCGAGATTGGTGACACCAGCTTGCTTTAACAGTTGTTTAGCTTTGGCGGGGTTATAATCAATTAAGCCTTTGTTTTCTGAGTATGCCCATGACATAGGGGGGAGTATTCCCGTCGAACCAACGGCTGTCTTTTGGTAAACGGCTCTGAGAATATTGTCTCTATCAACAGCATGAGCCAATGCTTTTCGTACTCTGACATCATCAAAAGGTTTTTTTTGTGTATTAAAAGCCCAAAAGGCGACATTAAAGCCGGGAAGAGAATCAACCTCGAGTTCATCATGTGCGAATACGACAGACAGCTCACCGGCTTTAGGTAAGGCTGACACATTGCAATCACCTGTAATTAATTTTGCTAACCGAGCTGTACTTTTCGGTGTTATATCAAATACCAATAGTTCTGCAGTTGGCAGATGGCGCCAATACTTTTCATTTCTGTGGTAGCGAATGTAGTCATTTTTGACGTATTTGACCAATCGAAACGGTCCTGTACCAATCGGTTGTCGATCAATTTTTTCCTCTTGATGCTCAAGCAGCAGCTTGTCACCGTATTCGGCTGACAAAATGATCGCAAAACCTGAGGCTAAGTTAGACAACAAGGAGGCATCAGGATTGTTAAGATGAAAGGCAACTTCAGTATCTGATATCTTTTCAATATCTTTTATTAGATCAGCGAAGCCTATGCTCTGAAAAAAGGGATAGCCGGTTTTGGATATATGATGAAAAGGATGAGAGGGGTCAATAATTCTGTTGAATGAAAATAGCACATCATCAGCATTGAACTGTCGACTTGGAGTAAAATCCTCTGATAGATGAAAATTAACCCCTTGCCTTAGCTTAAACGTGTAGGTTAATTCATCATCACTAATTTCCCAGCCGATAGCTAAAGAAGGCTCAATTTGACCAGAATTTAAATCATAATCGACTAACCCATTGTAGATCTGTTGCGAAGTGGCATCGACGGTTGTTCCTGAGGTCACTAATTGAGGGTTAAAGGATTCAGGATTACCTTCCGAGCAATAGACTATCCCTGGAGGAACGAGCTTAGGCCCACATGCGACCAGTAGTAAACAGGTGCAAGAAAGGGCGGAATATAAAGATAAACGCTTAAGCAGCACTTTCATCGACAGATTAATTTTTCAGGACTTTGGCGACCATTTTAACAGTGCAGATCGCCGATGAGCAATGAACATATGTTATTAAAGTGGTTTATGTTTTATCCAGTAGGTTATATTTCTTCAAAATACCACGTAACTGGTGATAACTTAGCCCTAACAGCTCGGCTGTTTTCTTCTGATTAAATTGCCCTGCCTCTAGCGCTTGTTGCAATAATACAACTTCTAAGCCTTCACAGTGCTCTTTAAAGTCTATTGGAAAGACAACTTTTTCAGCACCCGCTTCTGTGCTACTTAATGTCGAAACCTCACCGTTCGAAATCACACTATTGCTCGATACTTGCTGCTGCCTTTCTCGTGTTTTGATTCTTGTGGTTGGGCGATAGGGTGAGGCAAATGGATCAACAACGATATTGGTGATGGCTTCATCGGTTTCAGGATTTCGATAAACACTGCGCTCGACGACGTTTTTCAATTCGCGGATATTGCCTGGCCATGGATGGTCCATCAATTGCTGCTTAGCCCTAGGGCTAAAGCCTGGAAAGAACTCATGTTTCAATTGTCTTGCCATGCCGACAGCAAAATACTCAGCTAAGGTCATGATGTCATCTTGTCTGTGGCGAAGAGGGGGTAAGGTGATCACATCGAATGCAAGTCTATCGAGGAGATCGGCGCGAAATTCACCAGCTTCTGCTAAAGAGGGCAGATCTTCATTGGCTGCACAGATTAATCGAACATCTGTTTGTACTGTTTTACTGCCACCAACGCGCTCAAACTCTCCGTATTCAATAACGCGTAGTAGCTTTTCTTGGATCAGTCCCGACGTGTTGGCGAGTTCATCCAGGAAGAGCGTTCCACCATTAGCACGTTCAAAACGACCTTCATGCTTCTTACTCGCGCCAGTAAAGGCACCTGCATCATGGCCAAATAGTTCACTTTCTAGTAAGTTTTCACTTAAGGAAGAGCAGTTGAGCTTGATAAAGCTTTGGTCCCAACGCTTGGAGAGGTAATGCAAACGCTCTGCGATCAACTCTTTGCCAGTGCCGCGCTCACCAATGATAAGCACAGGCTTTGATAGAGGTGCAATTTGAGAAACATGCTCTAGAACTTCGAGCAGTGCATTCGATTGTCCAATAAGATTATCTTGCTGAAATTGATTTGCCACAGTAAGTTTTAGTCTTTAACGCTAATAGTTGGTGAAAATAATAATAAGACCCTCTGTTAATAAAAGAAAGAAAAAGTTAATATATTGGGTAAGTCATTGTATTTAATGAAATATGAAAAGTTGGCACAGAAAGTGGATTAATATCTTCGAAACCAACGTTAATTTAAGGACAGTATTATGGGAATTTTCTCTCGCTTCGCAGACATTATTAATTCAAACATCAGTTCTCTTTTAGATAAAGCAGAAGACCCAGAAAAAATGGTTCGCTTAATCATTCAAGAGATGGAAGATACATTAGTAGAGGTGCGCTCTACTTCGGCGAAAGTATTAGCCGAGAAGAAAGAAATTCTTCGCCGTATCACTAAGGTTCAAGAGCAGGTGCTAGACTGGGGCAATAAAGCAGAGCTTGCACTGTCGAAAGATCGTGAAGACTTAGCTAAAGCCGCACTGATTGAAAAGAAAAAAGCCAGTGAGTTAGCGGATACCTTAACTCAAGAGCTTGTGATTGTTGAAGAGCAGATCACTCGACTCAAAGAAGAGGTTAATCTTCTGCAGGAAAAGTTGGTTGACGCTAAAGCACGTCAAAAAACAATTATCATGCGCAAGCAAACAGCCAGCTCACGTTTAGAAGTGAAGAAACAACTTGATTCTAGCAAGATTGATAATGCGATGAGCAAGTTTGAGCAATACGAGCGCCGCGTTGAAGGTTTAGAGTCACAAGTAGATGCCTATGACTTTGGCAATAAGAAAACCTTGAGCGATGAGTTTGCAGCACTAGAGGCTGAGGACTCTGTTAACGCCGAGCTTGAAGCATTAAAAGCCAAAGTAAAAAGTAACAAGGCTAAAGCTAAAAAATAATAACAAATCAGAGGTGAGTTATGAACATGGATATTTTAATGGCCCCAATTATTATCTTCTTGATAATCGTGGCCCCCATTTGGCTAATACTCCACTATCGCAGTAAGCGTCAAGTGAGCCAGGGACTTACTGAAGAAGAGTATACGCAGTTAAATGATCTCATTACCAGAGCCGATAAAATGGCTCAACGTATAGATACATTGGAAGCGATTTTAGATACCGAAGCCCCTCAATGGCGAACCCGTGATGAATAACTATTGCCTAGTTATTCATCATTAGAGAGTCAATTACATGAGCGTTAACTGATACATTGGAGGAAATAAGATGAGCGAATCAAATAGGCGCACCTTATATCGTATTCCCCAGACGGGTAAAGTTGCTGGGGTATGTGCCGGAATAGCCGATTATTTTAATTTTGAAACCTGGCTAGTTCGCGTTGCAGCAGCATCTATCTTTCTTCTCGGCGGCGGCGGACCAGTACTATTCATCTATATTTTGTTATGGGTAATACTTGATGCAAAGCCAGGGACTGAAAAGTCGGATGCTAAAGCGTACAAAGATATCGAAATTAAAAAGAAAGTGTGGCAAGCGGGAGAGCCAGCAAAAATGGCACTACGCGATGTGAGTGAGAAATTTAGAAGTTTAGAGAGAAGGCTTCAAAAATTAGAACACCATGTCACGTCAGATAACTTCGATTTAAAGCAAGAGATCAATAACCTTTAATCCTTCCAATGGGCGACGATGTCGCCCACATCACTTTTAAGTGCAGGCTATGAGTCGTTTCAACCGCTCCTTATCAAAATTAGGCCAATCGGTCAGTAATAAAACCCAATCATTTGGCCATCGAGCATCAGACCGAAATATAAGGCTCGCCGTGACAGGTTTATCAGGTGCTGGGAAAACAGCGTTTATTACAGGATTAGTCAATCAACTGCTCAATGCTGGTTTGACGGGGAAAGCGAATAACCTTCCGCTATGGCAAGTGACAAGAGATGAGCGGCTATATGGTGTAAAACGCTCGCTGCAACCCGACTTGACGGTAGCAAGCTTCGATTACGAGCAAGCGATGAGCTCGCTTAAGCAAGCCCTTCCGCAGTGGCCTGCATCAACGCGCAATATTAGTGAGTTGAGGCTGACATTGCGCTATCGGCCAAGTAAGGGCTTATTGGCTAAGTTAACTGACAGTGCCAGTCTGTACTTAGATATTATTGATTATCCTGGTGAGTGGTTACTCGACTTACCCATGTTAAAACTCGGATTTAGTCAGTGGTCTCACAGTCAAACTCAGCGTCAAAATATATTTGAGCGATCGCAATATTTTGAAGAGTTTGTTGCTTTAACTCATTCTCTTTCACTGGAAGCACCCGCAGAGGAAGCAGAGCTAAAGCAAATTGCTGAGGCATATCAGCGTCTATTAATTGATTGTGTTGAAGAGCATGGCTTTTATTATGCGCAGCCTGGGCGTCTATTATTGCCGGGTGAGTTTGCAGGTTCGCCTGTATTGGCTTTTTTTCCGTTATTGAACCTTGCGGAAGAGGTGCGGGCAAAGCTCGAAAGCTCAGATGAAAACTCTGCATACAAGGTACTAAAAAACCGTTACAAGGAATATCAGGATAAGGTGATTAGGCCTTTCTACAAGGATTATTTCTCGACGTTTGATCGCCAATTACTGTTAGTCGATTGCTTTACACCACTAAACAAAGGCAAAGCGCAGTTTGATGATATGACCCAAGCTCTCAACGGCATTATGGAAAGCTTTAAATTTGGTCAGTCAAACATACTTAAGCGTCTTTTTTCACCAAGAATTGATAAGTTATTATTTGCAGCTAGTAAGGTTGACCACATTACTCGTGATCAACAAAGTAATGTATTGGCTTTACTGACCCAGTTAGTAAAGGAAAGCCAAAGGCAAGCAAAGTTTGAAGGCTGTGAAGTTGAAACCATGGCGATTAGTGCGATTAAAGCGACTCAACACGGGATGGCAAAATCTGGTGCTCAACAAGTCGAAGTTGTTCAAGGAGTGGGCTTAGCAGACAGGCGAGCAGTGACTCTGTTTCCTGGAGAGGTCCCCAAGTCCCTTCCTCAAGCTAATTTTTGGCAAGATCAAGGCTTTGAGTTTGTTAACTTTGCCCCGCCGAACTATTCAGCTGGTGAGCAGGGAGCCGATTTTGAACATATACGTTTAGATCACCTCTTACAGTTTTTATTGGGTGACAAGCTTAACTAGCCCCTTGCTAATTTATGAGAAACGACCATGAGTGACAAAAATTTAGACATCAAGAAACAGCAGGTGTTTGATTCACTGCCAACCAGTGAAACGGCCATTTTACGTGAGTCGCAGCGATTTGAATCCCAAGATGCATTTATCAAGTCACCTATTGATGAGAACGATGCTGTAAACCATGATGGATCAGAGCAAGATATTGACATTGCGCTTGCGGGTGATGCCGATGTTTTTGCCGATAAACGGCATCGAACAGGAAAACGTTCATGGTCTTTATTAGCTAAGTTGACCACATTTTCGATACTTGTATTAGTTGTTATTGAAACAGGCTTAGGGCTGAGAAATGCTTGGTTAGAGAGTCCTTGGCTGTTTGCTGTATATGCGAGTGTGACCTCTCTGGTAGCGTTATGGGCTGGGAAAATAGCTTATAGTGAATGGCGCCAACTGCTCAGACTCAAATCAGTAGAGGATGCCCAGCAAGCTGGCGATAGACTCTCTCAAAGCATGCAGATAGGAGAAGCTGACAAATATCTCGGCAACATTATTTCTCAGCTGCCTGCAGAAGTGGATTGTAGTAAATATTTTAACTCAAGCCGAGATGGCCATAATGATGCTGAAAAGCTGATCTTGTTTGAAGAACTGGTTTTGTCTGATAGGGATTTAGTTGCGAAGAAGATTGTTCGCCGCTTTGCGCAAGAATCTGCATTGTTACTCGCCGCAAGTCCCTTAGCAGTGTTAGATATGGCGATCATACTTTGGCGTAACCAAAGTATGATCGTCAAAATTGCAGAGTGTTATGGGGTTGAACTGGGCTATTGGAGCCGAATTAAGTTAATCAGAGGCGTGATCACTAATATTATTTATGCTGGCACGAGTGAAATTGCCACCGATCTTGGTACACAATTACTTTCAGTAGAGATGTCTGGAAAATTATCGGCGCGTCTTGGCCAAGGTTTAGGCGGTGGATTACTGACAGCGCGTTTAGGTTATCAAGCGATGGCACTTTGCCGGCCCATCTCTTTCAAGGAATCATCTCGACCTAAATTATCCGGTATACATAGAGAGTTATTATTAGATCTTAAGGAGTTATCGTCTTCTTTGCTCAGAAGAGGTGAGAAAGAAAAAGTCCCTCGAGATAACGTGTCGTAACAGAAGTTTTACATCTCAAACTTGATTATTTTTCAACAAGTATTTACTCGGACCACTGCCAAGGTACAAGGTTAAATAAACATCGGTACTATCGTATATAAGAGTCGTATATAAGAGTCGTATACAAAGCTTCTTATAAAAAATATAAACCGCCGATGTAAACTTAAGACCAGACCTCGGAGATTTTTATGAAGGATAAGTGGGCTCTAGCGACAAAAATAATACATGCTGGACATATTAAAGACAGTTCAGGGGCCTTAGTTGCCCCACTATGCCAGAGTGCAACTTTTGTATTTGATAGTGCAGAGCAAGGTGGGGCGAGGTTTGCTGGCGATGAAACTGGATACATTTATACCCGACTCGGTAACCCAACGACTGCTGAACTAGAACGAAAAATGGCAGTACTTGAAGGCACTCAAGCCGCAGTTGCAACGGCTTCTGGTATGGCAGCTGTATCATCAGCCCTACTGGCCAACCTCTCTCATGGAGATCATCTGGTTGCCTCGAAAGCCGTTTATGGTTGCACATTTTCATTGATGAACAATCAATTATCTAAGTTCGGGATTGCGGTGACTCTCGTTGACTTTAGTGATCCCCAAGCAATTTCAAAGGCAATAACGCCTCAGACTAAAGTGTTATTCTGTGAAACCCCAGTTAACCCCCACCTCGACGTCTTCGACTTAGATGAGATAGTTGCTATCGCAAAAAAACACGGTCTAATCTCCATCGTTGATAACACCTTTATGACACCATTACTGCAACAGCCTATATTGCATGGCGTCGACCTCGTGGTTCACAGTGCGACTAAATACCTCAATGGTCATGGTGATGTCATTGCCGGCGTGATTTGTGGTACTAGTGAACAGATAGATAAAATTAAGTTCGAAACCGTGAAAGATCTTGGTGGCGTTCTGTCTCCCCATGATGCTTGGTTAATACTCCGTGGTCTGAAAACCTTAGATGTTCGAGTTGAGAGGCATTGCGATAATGCTGAGCGGGTTGTCGAGTACCTATTATCCCACCCAAAAGTCATTAAGGTACATTACCCAGGTCTTAAAGGAAGTAAGGGAGAATCTCTTATGGGGAAGCAGATGCGAAGAGGAGGGGGAGTCATCGCATTTGAGCTCGATGCTGATTTAAAAGCGTCGATAGCGTTCGTTAATCACCTGCAGTTATTCTCTATTGCAGTCAGCTTAGGCGATGCGGAGTCTTTGATCCAGCATCCAGCTTCAATGACGCATGCTACCTATGACATAGAACAGAGAGAAGCTGCTGGCATCGGTGAGAGTTTATTGCGGATCTCGGTTGGACTCGAAGCTGCTGAAGATATTATTGTCGACCTTGAGCAAGGCTTGGCGCAAGTGTAACGCTAGCTCAATATTAGATAATATTGGTTAATAAGAAGCCGCTTCATATTCATGTATGAAGCGGCTTTTTTATATCAATACCAATTGGTATGAGAGAGTGCTAGAAGCTCCAGAACGTATGTGACACAACATAGAGCACCAGCATACTAATAAAGTTGATGATGACACCGGCGCGCATCATCTCTGATTGCTTAATAAAGCCTGAGCCATAAACAATCGCATTAGGCGGGGTTGCAACGGGTAGCATAAAGGCACAAGACGCCGCGATACCAATCAGCACAGAGATCATGATAGGCGATAAGCCTAGAGGTTCAGCAATCGCGGCAAAAACAGGTACTAATAAAGCTGCACTTGCCGTGTTACTGGCAAACTCAGTGAGCATGACGACGAAGAAAATTACAGCAAAGGTAAACAGTGCCATATGCGTGCTACCAAAAATATCAGTCACAGTGTGAGCTAAAAAAACACTGGTACCAGTCGCTTTTAGAATTGCGCTTAATGTAAGGCCACCACCAAAGAGGATTAATACGCCCCAGTCCGTGGTACGTTCAATCTTTTTCCACTCGACTAATCCAAGACCCGCGAGGGTGACTACCGCACCTAGGGCGACAATGGTATCAAATTTAGAGATCCCACCCAGAGCCTGTGACAGTGGTTTACTGAATATCCAGCAACAAACGGTAGTGATAAATATGAGTAAAGTTAACTTACCCTGGAAGGTGAGTTTGGTATCCGTTTTTTCTACCTTACACACTACAGATAGGTCGGGCTTTAAAAACAGGTAAAGTGCGATCAACATACTAGGAAGCATAAGCGCCACAGTAATTAAACCGAACTCCAACCAGTCACTGAAACTGAGGCCGACTTGAGCTGCTGCAATAGCATTAGGAGGACTGCCGACTAATGTGCCTATGCCACCAATATTGGCAGAGTATGCAATACCAAGTAGCATAAATAGATAGGTACTTTTATGCTCTTTAAAGTCTAGCTGCTGCAAGATCCCAATGGCTAAAGGCAACATCATCGCAGCGGTAGCTGTATTGCTTATCCACATAGACAGCAATGCGGTAATACCAAATAGCAACATGCAGGCGGAGCTGAGCTTTCCTTTTGAGGCTGTTAGTACTTTTTCAGCTATTAGTCTATCAATCCCTTGATGGTTTAATGCGGCAGCGAGAACGAAGCCACCAAAGAAGAGGTAGATGATCGGGTTGGCAAAATTGCTCATAGCGACTTTGGTTTCAAAGACACCAAACAGGACAGCTAAAATAGGAATAAGAATGGCGGTAATACTTAAATGAATTGCCTCGGTTAGCCAAAGAATTGCAGCAAAAATAAGAATCGATAAACCAGTATTAATACCCTCTTCAAAAGGAAGAAAGTTATATAAGAGCGCAAAAAGGGCAATGTTAGCAAAGAGAATAATGAGTTTCTTTTGAGGAGGGCTCATTCCTGCCTGCTGGCCTGTAGGTGTTCTTTCAATTTGTTCCATGGTTTAGAGCTTCCTTTTATGATTTTATTTATGAGAATGAACATAACATAGAGCATGAATTCGACAAACAAAATTAATTTGTACCTTTATTACATCAAGGCTTTTTCATGAGGTGATCATTGTATGTTTTTAGTCGTTTACGTGATGCTTCTTACACCTTGGTGATCGGAAAAGTGCTGATTGAGTTTCAAAAGAGGAATTTAATAGGTTGGGCACAACCAAAATGAAACAATGTAAAAAACATAAAACTGTGACTCACTGCATAGTTTTTGATCTTGGGTTTGTTAGAGGGCAAATTATTGGCAAGAAGTGAGGGCTTGATCTACATTTAGTGAGTGGCGAAGGAATAATGGATGAGTTGCCACATTTTAATGGATTAAATTAAAAGGGAGTTACCTATGAAGATCACACTTGTATCTGCTGCATTTCTGGCCGCAACGCTTTCAATGAACGTATCTGCTGGTGATAACACAAGCCAAGCTAACGCTGTCAGTCAAAAACAAACACAATCAATGAGTCAAGCTCAAATTATCAATATCAATACATCATCAATCGAGCAGTTGGCACGACTTAAAGGAATAGGTGAATCAAAAGCGAAAGCGATTGTCGAATATAGAGAGAGCAATGGTAAATTCAAAAAAATTGATGAGCTGGTAAATGTGAAGGGCGTTGGCCCTAAATTAGTGGAGAAAAACAGAGCTATACTGAGTTTATAATACAGAAACTCGATAATCTGTTTATAGAAACAGCAATCAGTTCTAAACATGATGAAAGTAGACTTTTAGGACTTGATTGCTTGGCGGGCATAGTAGATAATGCTCGCCGTTCTCTGAGGTGTTTTACTCAAAGAAAGCAATGGTGACCTTAGGGTCCCCCCGCAATGATAACTCGTGAATTCGGCCAGGCCTGGAAGGGAGCAACCGCAGCAAGTGACTCGTGTGCCGGGGTGTGGCTCTAGGGGAACCTCCAATCTCTTAGTACATCAATCTCTTAGTACATCAATCTCTTAGTACATCAATCTCTTAGTACATCAATCTCTTAGTACATCAATCTCTTAGTACATCAATCTCTTAGTACATCAATCTATGCTCAACCAATCACTTAATTGAATGATAATTTGCGAACTCGGCTAGGCTTGGAAGGGAGTAACCGCACAGCAGGCGGCTCTTGTGACTAATGCACTGAATGTGGCTATAGGGGAACCTCTAAATTCCTCCCCTTACTTTACCTAGTTTCCTGCTCTTTTTAATATTTCTGTTTAATTTTTACTGTGTTCTTTATTCAAGTTAGCCTTGAGAAATGCTCTGGATTTTTCTAATGCTGTTTGGATTTCAGATCTCATTTCGGCAAGTTCACTGTAATCTTCAAAAAAATAGGTATCGACCAAGTGCCTTATGTAGCGAACAGGTAGCTGATTGAGGGTGACACAACATAGGTCTGCCAGATAGTCTTCCGGTAATTCGTCGAGTAAGCCTTCATCGGACAGTAACTCCATCAAAAGGACTTCATAATAGTTTCGAATTTCTAATTGCATACAGATGCTCCGTGACTGTTATCGTCTATTGCTGTTATAGCGAACAGGAAAGATAGTTCAGTGTGCAGTCATACTGACGTAACGGCAATAGAAAACTGCGTTATCTTTAAGATAATGTTAGCGCTTGTTTGTCAATCATGCCCAAATAGCTCCGATCCATAGAAAATCTTAATAAAAACGCCAGCGTTAATGCTGGCGTATTATTGAAATTTTTGATGCGTACTACCCATAGTGACTATAACTGTTGGATAGCCCAGCTCATAAATTCTTTACGAGTCTTACTATCGGCATGTAGCCACCAGTATTGAAGCATTTGTTGAGCATGAGCCGCTTCGCCTGCTTTATCTCCTGTGGCGGGTACGACGTTCATAGCATCGATGGGAGCGGGTTTACTCACGGGGGCGGTCGGCGTCGAAGCGGCAACAAGTGCTCCGCCAGTTGCGACGCTAGTTACCGTGGAGATATCTTGCTTGTTCCCACCACCAAAAAGGCTGGTCACAAATGAGTCTTCATTGAAGTCTGTTTGTTTAACTTTATAATTAACTTCACCATTATCACTACGTGTGATCACTACTTGAGGTGATTTAGCAAAAGACTTAGGTTTTTTGACTATACCACCATCGGCAGGCGCTAAGGTATATTCGTAATCACCCTCTACAGCCAAGGTTACGATGAAGGGGGAAGACTTAATAAAGCTTTCGCTGTCACTAAAATCATCCTGAACCATATCGTGATAACGAATCGCTATTTTGTGTGTCCCTTGATTTAATTCAAGATCAGCCTTGTGATTAAAAAGACTACTATCTATCTCCTTACCATCTACAGCGAGGTATTCGAACGACATAGGGATATTTAGATTAGCAGCTAGGGCCGATGAGGAACCAAGCAAAGCTAGGATCGCGGTGATTGGCATGAGTGACTTCATTGTTGCTCCTTAACGATTAAAACTCTTGTAGGTTTGAGAGAAAGGACGCTCAAACGCTTGAATACGGTCTTCTATATAACTTATGGCTTGTCGACACTTTCCTAGTCGTCTATGAACTAAAAGGATTTCATTTTGCATCTGAATTTTGTCAGCACTATGACAGCTGTCTAACTTAAATTGCAAATTAAGGATCTTCTGCTCAAATGTACTGACCCAATTAAGGTGTTTATTCAGCTCTTCGTAAAGTTGATGGCTATTGTGCATCACTCCAGCAGCAATCCAGTTAAAGCCGCTTTCATCATGAAACTTGTTTCTGCGCTTCTTTGCTGTCGCAATGCGGAAAGCTTTCTGATTAGCCGCCGACTTAACGCCCAATGATGTTGTGCTTAGGGCTCGTCTAACCGCTGAAAACCTGTTTTGGATCCGCTCACAACTTAGGGCTATGGTGCTGGTAGACATTTTTCCTTTAATCAGTTTTTCTAACTGCGAAATGCTTTTGCCTATCTGTTCTATGCATGGGGCTAACTTGGCACCTGACTGAATAAACAGTTCACTATTAAACCTGTCGACATCCTGAAGCAGTTTCTGTTCCCTTTTGGGGAGGTTGGCATCATGCGTTAGCACTGCTTGTTCAAGCTGCTTGAGTTGGACTGTTAAACGCTTGAGTAGTTCATTTGTATTCATCGTTACACCCATGCATCCCAGGCAAGTTTTGCAGCTATAAATAGCACCAGAATAATAAAAGCAGGTCGAATAAACTGAATGCCATACTTTATCGCTGTCCTTGCACCAATAAAGGAACCTAGCATCATACATAAGCCCATTGAAAGGCCTATGATGATGTTCACTTGTCCAAGTGTGAGGAAGATCACCAACGAAGTAAAGTTACTGGTCAATGTCATTGCTCTGGCCAAGCCACAACTGTGAAGAATAGGCAGTTTGTGATAGCCGGTACTGGTTATTGTCCAAAATGCACCTGTACCCGGTCCGGCAAAACCATCATAAAATCCAAGAGGGAATCCCTGTAACCATTGCTTTAATTTTGATGCGGGTTTCATTAATGGCGTGTACTGGCTACATCCCATGGCATTGGGTTTTAGTAATGTATAGACAGCAATAACCATAATCATCAGTGGCAGTAACTTTTCGAGCCAGTGATTATCAATTAGATAGACGATAAATGTGCCAGTTATAGCGCCAAAAAAGGTGGCTATAAAGGTGTAATACCATAATTTAGGGGTGAATAGGTTTTGCTTATAGTATGTATAAGCCGCCATTGAAGAGCCGAAACACGCGGCTAGTTTATTGGTGCCGAGTGCTGTGTGAGGGGGGATGCCAAGAGCCAGCAGTGCCGGGATCGAGAGTAAACCTCCACCTCCGGCGATAGCATCAATAAATCCAGCAAGAAATCCTATAGCAGTTAGGACGGCCCAAGTGCTAGGTTCAAACAGTAAATCCAAAAATAAGTCCTACTCAATTACGCGTCGAAATGGAGGTAGAGCATCGAGCAATGATTTGCCATACCGTTTAGTGACTAAGCGTCGATCTAAAATGGTGATACGGCCATAGTCTTGCTCATTGCGTAGTAATCTACCACAACTTTGGATCAGTTTGCGCGATGCATCAGGGATTGCCAGCTGTAGGAAAGGATTACCACCTTTTATCTTAATATATTCGGCATGTGCCTGTTCGACCGGTGAAGTAGGTACGGCAAAGGGGAGCTTAGTGATAATCAAGTTGGTCAAATAATCACCTGGAAGATCTAGCCCTTCGGAGAAGCTGCCAGTACCGAAGATAATGCTTGCTTCATTTTCATCACAACGCTTTTTATGGGTCTTGAGGATCTCTTGTCTAGAGGCTGTGCCCTGAATGAGTAAACCTGTTTTGATTTTACTTTGAACCAGATCGACCACCTTTTCCATCTGCCAGTACGAAGCAAAAAGGACTAAAGTTGCCATTTCACCGTCAACTAACGCCAATATTTGCTCGGCAAGTTCTTCGGTGAATTTTTCATCTGTGGGCTCATTAATCATTTTCGGCAAGAAAAGAGTCGCGTTTTGCTCGAAATCGAAAGGGGAGTCCATCGCCAAAAAGCGGCTGCCATCATTGATAGAGAGTCCAACTTGATGAGTGAAGTGGTTAAAGTTGTTCAAGGCTCGTAACGTCGCACTACATAGAACAACCCCTGCCGCTTTATCCCATAGCAGCTTTTCTAGCATGAAACCCACCTCGATGGGTGAAGCACTAAATAAGTAATCAGTTTGCTTACCCGTTAAGGCTTCTATCCATCGAGCCATAGGAGCCCCTTTCGGGTTGTCCTGTTTGGCCATCATTTTCCACAGTTTCTGCATGTTTTCCAGACGCTGTAACATAAAGCCTGTTTCAGTGAGTAACTGTTCGGCTTGATGCTTGGGGATCTCGCCATCTTTTATGGCTTCACTGAGTAAAACCAGCATTTTATTAAATTGCTTTAACGCAGTCGTCGATACAGTGGCTAAGTTTTCTGCTTGTATGATGAGCGCATCGGGCAGTTTACCGTGTTCGAAACGCAAACGACTCTCAGGGTTGTCAAATCTATGAATTTGAGAATCACAAAAGTGTGCAATTTGTGTGAGTTGGCCAGTGAGGTCGGTAATATGATCTTGCATGGCTTGTGCCGGGCTTATGATATGGTTACTTTTTATTTGGTTCTGTAGCTTGCTACAAGTCTTATCAATTTTCTCTAACCAATCGACAGCACCTTTGAGCGTGGACTGGGCACTGGAGAAATCCCTAGCGACCATAGGCAAGTGGTGTGCTTCATCGATGATGTAGTACAGCTCTTCAGGATCTGGCAAAATGACCCCGCCACCGAGTTCTAGATCGGCAAATAATAAGCTGTGGTTAGCGATTAATACATCCCAGCTATCGAGATCTTCACGGGCTTTATGGAATGGACAGTTTCTATGACTAGCAAGCTGACGATGACAACTGTGCTTGTCACATGCTATTTGCTGCCAAAGATGATCGGGAAGCTGCTCAATTAACGTATCACGTTCACCGTTCCACTTTCCTTCATGATATTGTTTGAGTAATCCCTGTAGCTGTTTTATCTGACTATTATCAGGTTTAGTCTGCCACATGGCCATCTGAGTGCCATTATCTGCTCCAACCAACATCTCCATCTTCGACAGACACACATAGCGTTGACGACCCTTTACTAGGCCGAACGTGAAATCCAGTTCTGAATGCTGTAAAAAGAATGGCAGATCTTTATGCAGCAGCTGCTCTTGCAGTGCTACGGTTGCCGTGGCGATACACACTTTCTTTTTACTGGCGAGAGCTAATGGTATTGAGCCTAAAATATAGGCGAGCGACTTACCAATCCCCGTACCAGCTTCGACGACAATAATGCGCCGATGTTTATCGTATTCACCCGCAAGTGTTTTTGATATCTCGGCGACGATATAGTTTTGCTCACGTCTGGAGCGAAAGCCAGGTAATGAGTTAGCAATACCTTTATATATAGAGCGGATCTGTGTCTTAACGTCGGCGGATAGCATGAAAGTACAGGCAAGGAAAATAGTGCTGTATATAATAACAGTTAATGTGAAGAGGTAAAGGTAATCGTGTTTAGCCAGTGGGGATAGTCGTTGATGATTGCGTTATTAATACATTAACAGCATTTGAGACCAGTACCGCTGGCTAGGATTTGCCTATTGCTCAAGGGTACAGATATGAAGATATTTAATGAGCTTAATTGAACAGCATTCATGGTACTCAGCTAATTAGTGAGATTGGCATTAATATAGTAATCTGTAAGCGATGAAAAACTTTGCTATACACAGAACCTGAATATGACCATCTCCAGTTCCCAGACCGTATCCGGCCGCATTTTAACTCGTCAGCTAGTTAACCACTCAGGCGAACTTAGCTTTCACTATTATATAAAGACCCAGTCTGGTCCTGTTCTCGTTAAAGTCCCTCAAGGGGAGTATGTTTGTTTCTGCTCAACTGAACAGTTAAGTCAGCTTGAACCTCACCTTCGTTTATTAAAAGTAAGGGTGCAGCAGTTAGCACTGAAGAGTTTTGCTAATGAGCCCGTTTCGGCAATATATTGTCGTTCATCCCAGAGTTTTAGACAGCTAACTCGTACGGCGACTGATCTTGATGTTCGTCTATTTGAAACCGATATTCGCCCTGAACATAGATTTTTAATTGAACGCTTTATTGCCTTAGACGTTGAGTTTATCGGCGAGTATGGCTTGAATATACCTAATGCTGGTCAGCCTAAGTCTGTTAGCTCTATGACTAACCTAGCCGTGTTTAATGCCACGAGAGCCAGAAAAAGTGATATCGATGTCAACTTAAAAGCCATTTCACTCGATTTCGAGTGCAGTATGTCTGGTGTACTCTACTCGGTTGGCTTGTATGGCAAGACTGCAGGTGAAGAATATAAGAATGTGATAATGGTGGGTGATGCATCTTCTATCTCTGCAGATAAAGTGGTGGATTATATTCACTGGGTAGAAGATGAAAAGGCGCTTATCCATAAACTGATTGACTGGTTTAATGAATATGATCCAGACATCATTATTGGCTGGGCAGTGGTCACATTTGATTTAGCTTTATTGTATCGACGGGCCAACTTTCATGGCATTCGTCTCTATCTGGGCAGAGGAGGGACTGAGCTAAGCTGGAAGGTGGCAGATAAGTTTCGTCCAGAAACGCTATCTTTACCGGGAAGGTTTGTTCTTGACGGTATCGATTGGTTAAAAGCGGCTTTTTATCGTTTCGATAGCTTCTCACTTGAGTCTGTTTCCCGTGCATTACTCGAAGAGGGTAAGGCGCTGCCCAGTGGCGAGAAAGGTGTCGATAATAGAGGCGGTGAGATAACCCAATTATTTAACACCGATAAAGCAGCACTGGCACATTATAACTTAACAGACAGCCGGCTAGTCTGGGATATATTCGATAAGGCAGAGCTGTTTGCCTTCGCCATTGAGCGATCAAGGTTAACCGGTTTAGAACTTGGGCGAGTCGGAGCCTCGGTGGCTGCATTTAATAACTTATATTTACCGCACCTGCATAGAGCGGGATTTGTGGCCCCTGCGATGGCCACTAGCCAAGGGTTAGAGAGCCCAGGTGGCTATGTGATGAATTCTATTCCTGGGCTCTATAAACATATACTGGTTCTCGATTTTAAGAGCCTTTACCCATCCATTATTCGTACATTTCTCATCGACCCAAAGGGTCTGATAAAAGGTTTGTCTGAGCCCGAGGCCGATAATGTTGCAGGCTTTTTAGGTGCTCAATTTAGCCGTCAATCGCCTATATTACCTGAATTGATTAAAACCTTATCTGAACACCGGGAAGTGGCTAAGGCTGAGAGTAACAGTCCGCTTTCACAAGCGATCAAAATTATCATGAATTCCTTGTATGGTGTGTTGGGCTCTCGTGGCTGTGTGTTCCATGATGCCAGGCTGGCTAGTTCGATTACCCTCAGGGGTCATCAGATAATGAAGCAGACCAGAGCTTGGATAGAAGAGTCTGGCTATCAAGTGATTTACGGCGATACGGACTCTACTTTTGTCTGGCTGGGTGATAAGCCTATCGAGGCTGATAGCATTAGCGACATTGGCAAAGGTTTAGTCGTAGATATCAATAAAAAATGGCGACAAAAGCTTACCGATGAAATGCAGCTCAAGAGCTACCTTGAACTAGAGTATGAATCTCATTACGAGCAATTTTTTATGCCGACGTTAAGAGGCTCAACAGAAGGTTCCAAAAAACGCTATGTTGGCGCCTACACAGACGAACAAAAACAACTGCAACTTGTGTTTAAGGGCATGGAGCAAGTTCGTAGTGACTGGAGCCCTCTAGCGAGGCGGATCCAAGCTGCACTATATTACAAACTGTTTTCAAAGTTGGATGTCATGGCTTATCTGCAGGAAGTCGTTAATGATTTACTCGAAGGTAAGCTAGATGAGGAGCTCATTTTCTCCAAAAGACTGAGACGAAACATTGAAGACTATACCGCGAAATCCTCTCCCCATGTCAAAGCGGCAAAGCTGATGTGCGAATACTCTGGTGAGCAACGTCATGCTAAAAAAGGCGCTAGAGTAGAATACCTGATCACGCTTAATGGTGCCGAACCTACAAAGTATAGACAGGCTGCAATTGATTATCATTACTATATAAACAAGCAGCTGGCTCCAGTCGCTGAACCAGTTTTGACACTGCTCGACAAACGTTTCTCCGATATTGCTTCTAAACAGCTGTCGTTAATTTAATAGATGCCATCTTAAGATTGTTCTGACTTTATGTTAACAGACAGTATATATTCTGCTGTGAAAGAGTTTTCTTAGTTAATTTGATGATAAACCATGATGTTTTTGTGACTTTCGTCTTTGAGTGATTGCTAATCTTTTGCTAATCTCACAGGCAACTAGGAAGGCAGCGAACGACGGAATGACACAAAGCAGAATCAAGCAGACTGAAAACATAAAGGTTAGACATCAAATGAAAAAGACTTTAGTAGCATCGGCATTAACAGCCGCGATATTCGTTCCGTCAGTATCGGCAATCGAAATTTATAAAGATGACAAAAACGCAGTAGAGATTGGTGGTTGGATGGATGCTCGCATCATCAACACTCAGGGTGCTACAGAGGTGGTAAACGGTTCATCACGCATCAATTTCGCTTTTACCCGTGATATGGGTGACGGCTGGAAAACATTTACTAAACTTGAGTGGGGCGTAAACCCATTCGGTAACAGCGATATTGTTTACAGCAGTGAAAGTACATTCGAATCTCAAAGTGATGAGTTTCTTAACAACCGTTTAGGCTATGCAGGCCTTTCTCATGATAAGTACGGTTCACTCTCTATTGGTAAGCAGTGGGGCGTGTGGTATGACGTAGTTTATAACACTAACCTAGTTAATACTTGGGATGGTAATGCGTCAGGTACTT
Source organism: Shewanella eurypsychrophilus (assembly GCF_007004545.3). NCBI lineage: Bacteria > Pseudomonadati > Pseudomonadota > Gammaproteobacteria > Alteromonadales > Shewanellaceae > Shewanella > Shewanella eurypsychrophilus. The sequence goes on from NZ_CP045503.2 coordinate 1,843,459, forward strand.
ACACATACAACAAAGCCGATGGCGCTGTAAATGGTACTGGTCGCGGTGATAACACTGTTCAATACCGTAATGCATTCGGCGATGTTAGCTTCGGTCTTCAGGTGCAGCTAAAGCAAGATAGCTTTGAGCTGACTGAAAATTCAACTGACGGGATCCCTTCTCCTTTCTCGACAGCTGATAAAAACTTCATGACTGGAAGCTCAGTTGCGACGACGAGTGAATCTTTAGGTACGATTGAATACAACAATACTGTAGGCGGCTCGATCACTTACGCTGCGACAGAGATGTTGACGTTAACAGCCGGTTTTAACTTAGGTGAGTTTGACGGTGCATTGGTTTCTGGCGAAGGTGTCTCAGAGACTGACTACATCTACGGTGCAGGTTTGACTTGGGGTGGATTTGAACAGCCTGGTTTTTATGCGGCAATCAACATCAACAAGAACGAATTCCATGATACAGACAACATGGGTCGTCTAATGCATGATGCTGTCGGTCTAGAATCACTGTTTAGCTATAAGTTTGATAACGGTCTTAAGCCTATCTTTGCTTATAACTACTTAAAAGCGGGTGATGCCTATGAAGCATTTTATAATGATGGCGAGTTTAAGCGTCAGTTCATCGTAGCGGGTCTTCACTTTGTGTGGGATGAGAAAACCATGCTTTATCTTGAAGCACGTAAGGATATGAGTGAGTTCAATGCTGCTAACCAAACGCCAGATGAAGATGATGGTGTAGCAATTGGTATCAGATACTACATGTAAGCTTATTTTTAACGTTATATTTAAGCTGTAAGAAACGTCCTATATGGGCGTTTTTTTGTGGGCGTAAATTGTTGAGATTAATTTATCTTGATATGAAAACTCATAAGTTTGAAAAATAGTCATCATTAGTGAGTTAAATTATAACTGTATTGTCAGTAATTATCTGTACATTAAAGTTTACGTAAGATGGAAGCTGTTAAATATCCCTAGAAGTAAGCAGGTAAAAATTGCTTAATAGAACCTTGAATTTTGGCAAATGCCAACAGCGTACAGTAAATGTCTACTTACAACTAAGAACATAACTTTACTACAATCTAACTTGTTAAAAAATAAATAAAATCTCCTTGTGTTTTTTAAGTTACCAACCAGAACATTAGCCTAGATCTAGTGAATATCCGCACTTCCCCATAAAAAATATCATTGCTAACACCATGAACAACCATATGCTCGTATATAAAATAAACACTCAGCAGTCACCCTTGTGAAATTTAGTGTTGAGTTGTTGCTTAAATGTTTCTGTTGTGGTCTTATTTGCTTGCGAATGTATTTAGTTGTAACGCTTTGTGTTGTTAAAGATACATTTCAGCAAAAAAATAAAAAATAAGAGTCCAGGGAGAAACAACATGTATAAGAATAGCCTTATCGCTAATTCAGTGCGTTTTGCACTAATTAGTGGCGCTGCTGCCGCAGCATTTACAGCACCAACTGTAATCGCAGCCGAAGAAGATAAAGTTGAACGTATTGAGGTCACAGGTTCACGCATTAAGAGAACTGACCTAGAAACCGCTAGCCCAATTACAGTCTTCTCTGCTGCTGATATTGCCGCTTCTGGTGTATCAACAATGGAAGATTTTATTCAAAATATTCCAGCCATTAACGGTGGTGCAGAAGGTTCTTCTGTAAACAACGGTAGTCGCGGTTTTGCAACGGCTTCATTACGTGGTCTAGGTTCTGGTCGTACACTAGTACTTATTAACGGTCGTCGATTTGCATCAGGTGATTTGAACTCAATCCCAACTGCTTACGTAGAACGTGTTGAAGTTTTACGTGATGGTGCATCAACCATTTATGGTTCAGATGCAATTGCTGGTGTAATTAACTTTATTACTAAGAAAGATTTTGAAGGTGTTGAATTTCAAGCTCAATATGATCAAGCAAGTGAAGGAGATGGTGAAAAGACTCTATTATCATTAACTACTGGTGCATCAAGCGACCGTGGTAATGTTGTTTTATCTCTACAGTATACTGAGCGTAAAAAGATTCTTCAGGGTGACCGTAGTTTCTCTGAGTGTCCTATTTTTGAGCGTGATGGCGAAAAAGTATGTGGTGGTTCAGGAACTATCCCTTATGGTCAGTTCTTTAATGACAACTATAGTGGCCATGTAAAAGATCCTGAAACTGGTACAGTACGTCCATTTGACCAAGCTATCGATGGATTTAACTATGCAACAACGAGTTACATGGTTACTCCACAAGAAGTTTTCAGTATTAATGGTGCGGGTCGTTTCGATCTAACTGATACAGTGAGCACCTTTATTGAAGGTGGATTTACAAACCGTAAATCAGACCAGTTAATGGCACCAGAAGGCACCTTCTGGGGACCAACTATGCCAGCAACAAACCCTTATAACCCCGTAGGTGAGGACATTTTTGTTGTTCGTCGTCTACGTGAAACAGCGGGTCGTGCATTTACTCAGGATTTTTCTGATTACCGTATGGTTGCCGGTTTAGAGGGTGTTGTATTTGATGATTTTGACTGGGATATTTCTTATAACTATGCACGTTTCGTCGATGCTCGTTTAGATGAAGGTCGTGTAAACCCTGACCGTATTGATACTTTATTAGATCCAGCTTTATGTGATGCCGATGCAGACTGTCCAGAAGTTTGGAATATCACTGAAGCGGGCACGCTTTCTGAAGACATGATTAACTATGCATTTGTTCCAAACTCTCCAATTGTTCGCGGTGAGACTCGTCAATTACAAGCTAATATTTCTGGTGGTTTATTTGGTCTAGAGCTTCAGGGCGGCGAAGTAATGTTCGGTGCTGGTTATGAGAAGCGCTGGGAAGAATATTCAAGCACTCCTGATGGTGCTGCATCAATTGGTCAAATTTATAGTGTTGCCGGTGAAGCGACTGAAGGACAATACTCAGTTGATGAGCTTTATGCTGAGATGGATTTCCCAATTCTATCGGGTGTAGCATTTGCCGAGTCATTACGATTCACTGCGGCTATTCGTTATTCAGATTTTGACTTCTTAGATGATAGCTCTACAAACACTAAGTTTGGTTTAGAGTGGGCACCTATTGAAGGTTTACTACTTCGTTCTACACTTGCTACAGGTTTCCGTGCTCCAAGTGTATCTGAGCTTTATTCACCTCAGTCAGAAACTAACCTAGCGTACAACGATCCATGTGAAAACTATGGTAGTGGTAGCCAAAGCGCGACAGTTAAAGCTAACTGTGCGGCAGAAGGTCTACCTGGTAATTTCGAACTTTCTTCAAACCAATCAAGCACTATTGTTGGTGGTAGCGAAGATCTTCAACCTGAAGAGTCTGATAGCTTAACCCTTGGTGTGGTTTATAGCCATGACAGCGGTTTCAGTATTGGTCTAGATTACTTTGATATTGAAATTACTAATGGTATCGGTACGGCTGGTACAGATAACATCGTATCTGGTTGTTGGGAAAGTACAGCTTTTTCGAGCCCACTTTGCGACTTTATTGAAGGCCCAGGACGTACTGGTGATGCACCACATGCGACATCTCCATACCGTACAGCTTTAGGTCCAGTAGCAGGTGTTGTATTAACTAATGCTAACTTGTCTACATTCCAAACAAGTGGTGTTGATTTTGATATCTCATACAAGACAGAAATCGGTGCTGGTGACTTTGGTGCAGTACTTAACGGTACCTACTTAGACAAGTACAACTATGTACCATTTGACGGTGCAGAGAAAGTTGAAACTGCGGGCAAAGTTGCTGCGGATCAGTGGGAAACAACTCTTGCAGTATTCTCACAATGGCGCACAAACTTGACACTTAACTATGTAATGGATGACTGGAGTGTTACTTGGCAGTCTCGTTACCAGTCAGAGGGTGAAGATTACTTCGCAAGTGAGGATAACCTAGATAATATCGCTGATGCAGTTTTCTATCACGATATTCAGGGTACCTACTTCGTACTTGAGAATACTTCTCTAACTCTAGGTATTAAGAACTTGTTTGACCAAGATGCACCTTACATCTCTAACAACCAAGATATGAACACTATCCCTGCTTCATATGATACTGCTGGTCAGTATTGGTATGCTCGAGTAAATGTAACGTTCTAAAAAACATGTGAAAATCTGTAAAAGGTCAGCTTATGCTGGCCTTTTTTATGCTAATTTATAGGTAAAGATTAGAGTGAGTAATGAGGTTGTATGGATAGGGAATTAGCTAATCAAAAGCTTCAAATGGGAGTAAGCCTAGTCAAGCAGGGAAGCTATCACAAAGCGTTAGCTCATCTTTTACCTCTCCATGATATCGCGCCTCGCGAGCCCAATATATTGTTTTTCATTGCTCTTAGTTATCGATATTTGAAAGATTATGATAGGAGCATTCATTTTTTTGAACAGCTTATAAAGCATCATCAACGACCGGGTTATCTTTGCTCTTATGCAAATATGCTGTTTGAACATAATTCAAAATCTAGAGCTAAGGCTTTACTAAATCTAGCCATAACTATCGATCCAAGCTATTTTGATGCTCATTATAATTTAGCTAGATTAGAGCAAGCCGAACAAAAGTTTGCTATCGCTCTAAAATTATATCGAGGCGCACAGCGATTACAGCCTAGCCATCGAGACTCAGTTTTAGGCTCTGGCCAATGTTTAGTAGGACTTGGAGAATACAAAAAAGCGATATCTGAGTATGAGCTATTTTTAAATGAATACCCTGATTCGATAAAAGTGCTTTATGCCTTGGCCTGTCAATATGCTCAAAGTAACCATGTGAGTAAGTCAGTGTGTTTACTTACAAAATGCGTAGAGATGGCGCCTAAGAATAAAACTTTTTTAGTTAAGTATGCTTCGGTAGTTGCAGATAAGGGGGAAACTGAACAAGCAATAGATATTTTACTTACACTTTTGGGTGAAGATCCATTTGATGTAGAGGTACACAATACGCTTTTTCAAATTAAATGGTTGAGTAAATCTGGAGATCCATTTAGCTACTTTAGTGAAGCATTCAATAGACAAACTACAAATATTTTGACGCTCACTTTTGTAAAGAAACTTATTAAAAATGATCAGTTATTAGAAGCTCGAGCTAGATTAAGCTCTTTTCTAAAGAGCAATGTTAAGCATGTTGAAGGGTTAATTATACTAGGCCATATCGAACGAGAATTAGGTGATTTCGATAAGTCATTGACAATTTTGGAGCAGATACCTAGAAGTTCTATGGGGCTAGCAGCAGTTTTAAATGAAAAGGTGATAACTTACTTATGTCTCAAACAATATGCTATTGCCGAGAGCATTGCTCGAAATCTTGTTCTTAGCGACCCCAAAAACCAAGGCTGGATAGCATTGTTCGCTACCTGCTTGCGGCTAAATAATAAGGCTGCGGAATATAATGAGCTTTATGATTATGAAAAGTTGGTTAAGTTCATAACAGTCAATGACGATATATATTTTAATAGTGAGCTGAAAGAAGACCTTATTGATTTACACAAAGCTAAAAGGCACCCATTGGAGCAATCATTAAGGCAAGGAACACAAACCAATGGCCAGTTATTTGATTCTGAAATTATAACAGTTCAAGAATTGAAGAAAAAGATAACGCCGGTATTCAACACATTTTTCGAGTCGTTATCTTTAAAGCCAAGTCATCCAGCTTTTGTTAAGATCTATAATCATTACTGTTATTTTGGGTCCTGGTCAGTTTTACTTGAGGAGGGAGGGCATCACTTGAATCACTTTCATAGTGAGGGAGAATTTAGTGCTTGCTACTATGTCTCTGTCCCTGATGCTGTAAAGAGAGGAGGACAAGGTTGGCTAAAGTTGGGGCAGCCAGAGTTAAGTCGATGGATTAAAATGGAACCCGATTATTGTATTTGTCCGCAAGAGGGGTCATTGGCAGTGTTCCCTTCTTACATGTGGCACGGTACTAACCCTATAATAGAGTCATGTGAGAGAGTTACTGTTGCTTTTGATATGAAACGGTTTAGTAAATAGAAGTTCGGTTAGTAACTGAAAACTGAGCTTTATAGATTGTCGATGAAGTAATTAGCTATTGTGAGCATGGTTGGTTATGAGTTAATGAAACCCATGATGTTTAGCTATAAAACAATGAAACAAACCGTGACGCAAGTCTCGTTATGTCAATCGGTGTGAACTTGGCTTGGTGTGGGTTTTGGCAAACTCAATAAGTTAGTCAAGGCTGGTATAAATTCAATAATTGAGTGAGTTTATATTAAATGTTGATGATTTTGTTTACTGGTGTAACCAGTTATGGTTAAATTTATGTTAAAACCCATAACAACGTGTTAACGGCGATAACGTCATGTTTTTTAGGTCTTTATAGCGTCACCACCCCCATGAGCTGAGTGATATTGTTAATATATAATTTACTTACTTGTCCAAAAAACTGCCTTTTGATGCTTTTCCACCCTCTACTGCCTTTTTCCACTAGTTTTAGACCGTTTCAATTGTTGACACAGGTCAACATTTTGTGAAATGATGCCAGCGGTGCTACACCTTTGCGGTGTAGAAAAATAAGATAATAATTAACAATCACAAGAGAAAGACATACTTATGAGCAGGAAATTCTCGCAAATATAAGCGGAATTCCATGTTGTTAATAAGTTAAACCTTTTTAATTTTACTTCAAATTGGTTGGGAACTATGTCCAAGGTAAGCAATAAAACAAAAATCGCTACGGCGCTCGTAGGCGCATTAGCCTTAGCTGGCTCAAACTTAGTGATTGCCGATCCGCTATCTGACGTTCAGAAGGCTGACGCTAAAATTCACGCTGAAGCAGCAACATCTCAGAATAAAGTCGATAAGTACTTTGACCAAGCTCAGGATATGGTATTCGAGTACGGTTCAGTTGCAGATGAACGTGAATCACTAAAATCTTACAACGATTACGTAGCAGGTTTGGTCGCTGACCAAGAAGCTACAATGAAATCAATTCAAGGTGACATCAACGGCGTTGACACACTTCGTCAAGGCGTTGTTCCTTTAATGTTTAAAATGGTAGATGCACTCGAGCAATTTGTCGCTCTTGATCTTCCGTTTAACAAAGAAGTACGTATTGGGCGTGTAGAAAATCTTAAAACGCTTCTAAACAGTGCAGAAGTGACTCTTGCTGAGAAGTACCGTCTTATTCTTGATGCCTACAGCATCGAGCGTGAATACGGCGCTACACTTTCTGTTAAAACAGGTAAGTTAGAGTTAAACGGTAAGGAAGTACTAGTAGACTTCTTTAACTTCGGTCGTGTTTCACTGTATGCAATGAGCCTAGATCAACGCTCTGCATGGATGTTTAATAACGATACTAAGGGCTGGGATAAGCTAGAAGACAGCACTTTACGTGAAATTACGAAAGGTATTCGTATTGCACGTAAACAAGGTGCACCAGATCTATTCGCATTACCAATTCCTGCTGCGGAGGCTGCACAATAATGAAGAAGTTAATTACTACAGCAATCGTTGCTGCAACCCTGGCTTTATCTTCAGGTATTGCTAGCGCAGCTGATGCGCCTAAGACAATCGATCAGTTACTTAAGCAAGTTCAGAGTGACCGTGCAGATGCTTCTAAGACAAACAAGAAGCGTGAGCAAGAATTTAAGAATGAGCGTGGCGATAAAGCGGCTCTTCTTAAACGTGAAAAAAATGCCTTAGCTGCCGAAAGACAGCGTGGTAAAGATCTAAACCAAGCTTTCCTTGATAACGAGCGTAAAATCGGTCAGTTAGAGGAAGATTTAAAAACAGCTCAGGGTGACTTGGGTGAAATGTTTGGTGTTGTTAAAGGTGATGCTGGTGATTTCGCTGGTAAGTTAGCGGGTTCAAACATTTCAGCTCAGTATCCTGAGCGTGATGTATTTATCGCTGAACTAGGTGCTCGCAAGCAACTTCCAAAAATTAATGAGTTAGAGCGTTTCTGGGAAGAGCAGCTGTTTGAAATGGCTGAATCTGGAAAAGTGGTTAACTTTGACGGTGCCGTAACTACGATTGATGGAAATGTTCACCAGACTACGATTACTCGTGTTGGTCCATTTAACCTTATCGCAGATGGCCAATACGTTGTTTACAACGCTGACCTTAACCTCATTCAGGAGCTATCACAGCAGCCTGACGGTTATCAGGTTAGAACTGCAGCTTCTTTTGCTGCAACTACATCAGGTGCGGCTCAACTTTATATCGATCCGGCCCGTGGTGTACTGCTAAACATCTTTACCCAAAAAGCGACAATCGAAGAGCGTATTGAAGCGGGTGGAACGATTGGTTATATCATTATCGTCCTACTTATTCTCGGTGCACTTATCTCTATCGAACGTCTAATTACTCTTGGTCTTGTTGGTGCTAAAGTTAAAGCGCAGCGTAAGAACCTAGATAATCCTGGTAATAACGCGCTTGGCCGTGTACTTAAAGCTTACCAAGATAACAAAGATGTTGATGTTGAAACCCTTGAGCTGAAACTTGATGAAGCAATTCTGAAAGAAACACCAGCACTTGAGACGCGTATCTCTATCATTAAGGTACTAGCGGCTATCGCTCCTATGATGGGTCTACTGGGTACAGTAACCGGTATGATCGCGACCTTCCAAAGTATTCAGTTATTCGGTACTGGTGATCCTAAGCTTATGGCTGGTGGTATCTCTATGGCACTGATGACTACTGTACAAGGTCTAGTTGCAGCACTACCGCTAATGTTGATGCACGCTATTGTAATTGCACGTAGCAAGTCAATCGTCCAGGTTCTAGAAGAGCAAAGTGCGGGCATCGTTGCTTCACACGCTGAGAAGAGGAACGCCTAATGTTATTCCTGATGGATATCTGGGATTCCGTCAGGGGCTTCATGGCCTCCGGGGGCGACGTCCTCTGGCTGGTTGCGGCTGTATTGTTTACCATGTGGGTATTGATGCTTGAACGTTACTGGTATCTAAATTGGATATCACCAAAGGAACATAAAGCAATCATTAGCGCATGGGAAGCACGAGAGGATTCAACCTCTTGGTATGCACACCGCATCCGTGAAGCTTGGGTATCCCAAGCGAAGCAAGATTTAACCGCTCGTATGCTGCTTATCAAAACACTAGTTGCTATCTGTCCTATGATAGGTCTGCTAGGAACCGTAACCGGTATGATATCAGTGTTCGATGTGATGGCAGTTCATGGCACGAGTAATGCTCGTATGATGGCAGCTGGTATTTCAATGGCGACCATGCCGACAATGGCAGGAATGGTTGCGGCGTTATCGGGTGTATTCTTTAGCACTCGTCTTGACGCAAAAATGAAAATCAGCCTAGCTAAGCTAAAAGATAGCTTGCCGCACCACTAGAGAGAGATTGATTATGGCACGTAGAAAGCATTCAAGCGTAGACGAGGAAGCTGAGATTGATATGACACCGATGCTCGACATCGTGTTTATCATGCTTATTTTCTTCATTGTAACAACATCGTTTGTTAAGCCATCAGGCCTTGATTACAACAAGCCTGAAGCGTCGCAAGCGACTAAGAAGCCTTCAGCTAACATCTTTATCGGTGTAAGCAAGACTGGCGTCATCATGATGGAAAACCGTCAGGTTGATATCGAGCGTGTAACTGCAAACGTTGAACGTATGCTTGCAGAAGCACCAGAAGCTGCTGTACTTATACAAGCAGACCAAGATGCCAAGCATGGCTTAGTGGTTAAAGTTTTGGATAACGTGAAAGCGGCTGGTATCGATAAGATTTCAGTATCGGCGGGGGCTGATTAATATGCTAAGAGGAATAGTATCACTGATAATTGGTGCTGCTGTGACTTTTGCTTTGTTTGTTTTCATGGCATTTTTGGTAGGTGGCGGTCCAACCCGCCACGATGCCTCGACAGAATCTCCTGTCATTGAAATTACCATGAACAAAGATGATGCATCAGCACAGAAAAAACCAAGGGTAAAGCCGAAGCCGCCTACGCCGCCAGAGCAACCCCCTAAGCCGGATATTACTCCGCCTGACAGTTCATCTGACATAGATACAAACATGTCATTTAACATGGGTGGTGTAGCAGCAGGTAGTGCAAATACTGGCTTCAAGCTGGGCAACATGATGACACGAGACGGTGATGCTACACCTATCGTACGTATCGAGCCTCAGTACCCGATAGCAGCGGCACGTGATGGCAAAGAAGGTTGGGTACAACTTAGCTTTACCATTAATGCACTCGGCGGAGTGGAAGACGTTAAAATTATCAAGGCTGAACCTAAACGCTTGTTCAACAAAGAAGCAAGGCGTGCACTTAAAAAGTGGAAGTACAAGCCAAAGATTGTTGACGGTAAAGCACTTAAGCAGCCAGGTATGACTGTCCAACTAGATTTCACCTTAGATAAAGGAGGCAGATAATGATGCGTAAACTAAGTTTTAAAACGACTAGTATTGCAGCTGCATTATTGCTTTCTCTTGGCGGAAGCCTAGCTGTCATTCCTGCGGCATCTGCCGCAGAGAAGTGTCCAATCGAGAAGCGTAAATCTAAAGCTGTTGGTCAAAGTGCTGCTAAGAAAGTGCAAAAATCTTTCGAAGCTTACACTGAAGGTGACGTCGACGCTGCAATCGCTATCTTACTTGAAGCTAATGCTAAGAACAGTTTTGATAAAGCGTACATTGCCCGTATGTTGGGTAATTTCTATGCCGAAAAAGCTCAGATGGGTACAGCAATTAAGTACCTTAAGACTGCCGTTGACGCTAATATTTTAGGTGGAACAGATCATGCTGCAACCTTGAGACTTTATGCTGATCTCTTGATCCAAGAGAAGCAGTTTAAAGAATCGATTACTTATTACTACAAGTGGATGGAGTTTACCTGTAAAGAGGATGCTCAAGTCTACCGTCGTATCGGTATCGGTTATTCAGAGCAGAAGAACTGGGCTAAAGTTCTTGAAGTCGCTGATAAAGGTTTATCGCTTTCTAACAAGCCAGATAAAGGCCTGTATCAGATGAAGCTGACGGCTTACTTCAACCAAAAGAAGTATCCTGAAGCGGTTCAAGTGTTAGAGACCATGGTGCCACTTTTCCAGGACGATAAACGTCTTTGGGTTCAGTTAGCTCAGTTTTATCTGATGACTGAAAAGTATACTAAGTCTTTAGCAACTTATGACCTTGCTTACAAGAATGGCTTTTTAGAGACCGCGGGTAATGTGACTCGCTTATCTCAGCTATTAGCACAGAATGGTTCGCCATACCGTGCTGCCAAAATATATGAAAAGCATATGAAGTCAGGCTTGATCAAAGAGGATGAGAAAACTCTTGCGATTTTGGCTGGTTTCTATCACAACTCGAAAGAGTTGAAAGAAGCTGCTCTTTATTATGGCAAAGCTGCTGAAGCTGGCAATAACGGCAAGTACTATCTACGTCAGGGCCGAATCCTGTCTCTAGATGACAAGTCAAAAGCTGCTGTTGCTGCACTGAAGAAATCATTGGATGCAGGTATAGATAATCCAGGTGAAGCTCAATTTGAGCTAGCATTGGCTTATTTAAACCTTAAGCAATACAAGTCTGCTTATTCTCGCGCTTTGAAAGCGGCGAAAGATAAGAAGACGGCTCGTTCAGCAAAAAGTTATATCTCTTACATCAAAGAGAAAGCACGTGTTCATAACGTGACTCTGTAATTTTTACTGATTAAAATGAGTAATGAAAAGCCCCGAAAGGGGCTTTTTTGTGTTTGGCCATAAATGTTCCATTCATTTCTTGGCATTTCCGCCATCCGTGGTATCAAACTTTTATAAAGATTTACTAGGGATGGGCATAGATTTTCGTTATGCTTTTTAGAACCTAGAACCTAGAACCTAGAACCTAGAACCTAGAACCTTCTATTATTGCATTCGTCTTAACTCAATATGCCTGCCTTTTTCCATCTCAAGCTCGTGGGTTAATTGCTCCACATCTTGAAATATCAGTTCAATACTGACATTTCTAGCCGGAGTACAGGTGTAGCCTGCTAATTCATAATCAACATAGCTGGTATGTTGCCTGCCATATTCTAAGTTAAATACTTTGATTTTCTCTTCTATTCTCTGTAGTACAACTTGAGTGCCTTCCTCATCGATATTGAATAATCCTAATGCAAAGCTGTTATTGTTGAGCCTAGCGACAAGATCTGTTGTTCTTAGTATTGCTTCTTGTACCTGTTTCATAAAAAATTCAAGCAGATGAGGTTGCTTAACTGTTTCATGTATGTGCGGGCAAAGATACAATAGTGCAAGACTTTGGTGATCGCGTATATGGCGATGCCATTCGCGATTAAACACCTCCATGAAGTAGGTTTGGTTATAGACACCAGTTTCGGGATCTCTAAATCCTGAGTTTCGAAATGAATAGATCATTGCCTGGCTCCTAAGCGTTCCGACTAAGTAAAATGTGAAAGTGACAGCGCAAATATTTACACGTTTGCAATAAGTATAGAAAATAACAAGCAATTGCACCGAATAAAGGAAAAGAAACAAATGAGAAGAGCTTTATTAGCCGTATCCATAGGGTTAGTTCTGGGAGTAAGTGGTTGTTCAGAAAATAATAACTCTGAGAACACAGTGACAAGTAACTCGGTTTCAACAGCTGTTGCTGATCCGAGTCAGCCTAGTGAAAAGCAAGCGCTGTCAGTTGAGCAAGCGTATCTTGCCTTGGTCGACGACTTCTTCAACGATTACTTAAAGCTCGAGCCCATTTATGCCACCTTTGTTGGTGTTAATGACTATAACGATCAGTTCGGTGGCGATTTAACTGAAGAGTATTTAAAGACACGTCACGATCTTAATACCAGCTATTTGGCGAGAGTAGAGAAGATCAATAGAGATGCTCTATCTCCTGAGTTACAGCTTAGTTATGATATGTTTGCCTATGACAGGAATATTGAGCTAATAGACGAAACCTTCCCGTCTCGTTTCATGCCTATGAACCAGTTTTACAGCACTGTGATCAGTATGGTGCAACTTGGTAGTGGAGAGAGCGCACAGCCATTCAACACAGTGGAAGATTACAATAACTGGGCATCGCGTCTAAGCGGGTTTATAACCTGGACCACACTTGCTCAGGAGCGTATGGATGAAGGTGCAAGGAGCAAGGTCGTATTGCCACGGGTACTTGTCGAACGTATTATCCCTCAACTTCAAGCGCAGCTTGTCGATGATGCCAGTAAAAGTTTATTTTACGCACCGATAAATAATTTGCCGACGAGTTTCTCTGATACAGATAAAGCAGAATTAACGGCAAAATACACCAAACTCATCAATCAAGAGTTAATTCCGGCATTAGCCTCCTTAACCGCGTATTTCGAGACTACATACCTGCCAGTAGCACGGGCGAGTGACGGTTGGTGGGGCTTACCCAATGGCAAAATTTGGTATCAGCATTTGGCTAATACCCACACTACTACCCAGATGTCAGTGGATGAAATCCATCAAATTGGTCTGAGCGAAGTGGCTCGTATTCTTTCTGAGATGGATACAGTACGTGAGCAAGTTAAGTTTGAAGGTGATCTTAAAGCATTCTTCGCCTCTCTTTCATCTGAGCCGCAATATTTCTTCACCGAGCGTCAAGGTCTTATCGATGGGTATATGACCCTTAAAGATCAAATTAATGCCGAATTGCCTAAGTATTTTAATGTGCAGCCGAAGGCTGATTATGTAGTGAAGCCAGTCGAAAGTTTTCGTGAGCAATCAGCAGCTGGGGCTTCTTATGAATCTCCTGCTGTCGACGGGTCACGTCCAGGTGTGTTCTATATCAACACGTATAACTTAAAAGCACAGCCTAAATGGGGAATGACAACCCTATCTTTGCATGAGGCTGCACCAGGACATCATTTCCAAATTGCCATCAAGCAAGAGTTAACCGGAGTCCCTGAGTTTCAACGTTTCAGTGGCTATACCGCATTTGAAGAAGGTTGGGCGCTCTATGCCGAGTATCTTGGTATGGAAATGGGCTTATTTAACGACCCTTACCAATACTTCGGCAAGCTTTCTGATGAGATGCTTCGTGCTATGCGTCTAGTGGTCGATACTGGTCTGCACGCTAAAGGTTGGACCCGTGAGCAAGCGATTCAGTATATGAAAGATAACTCGCCAATGGCGGAGTCTGACATCATTGCAGAAGTTGAGCGTTACATGGCAATACCTGGTCAGGCGCTGTCTTATAAAGTTGGCCAACTTAAAATTTTATCTCTTCGAGCCGAAGCTGAAGCTGCATTAGGCAATAAGTTCGATTTAAAAGCCTTCCATGATCAGATCTTAACTTCAGGTTCACTGCCAATGGCTGTGATGGAGTCAAAGGTTCATCATTGGATAAAAACTCAGAAGTGATCACTTAGCGTGCTACCAATATTGCACTAGATAAGAGAAAAACTTTTTAAACCCAGCTTTTATCAATATACTAGCTGGGTTTATTTACTCCCTACGGGATTAAATAGTGTGCTTCACCTTGTGAAGCCAAGCATTCAAGATGTTTGATTTGGATTAATTATTTTATTGTCACTTTCTATACTGTGTATAGATCAATTGGCAAGTTGTCAAAAATTTAGGAGTTATATCATGGTACAAGCCACAGCAAGACATCTACTCGTTAGCAGTGAAGAGAAATGTGAGTCACTTAAGCAGGAAATCTTAGCCGGTGCTGATTTTGGTGATGTTGCTAAAGCTAACTCATCTTGTCCATCAAGTGCTCAAGGTGGCGATCTTGGCTCTTTTGGTCCAGGCATGATGGTTAAAGAGTTTGACGAAGTGGTATTCAATGCGCCATTGAATGAAGTACAAGGCCCTGTTAAGACACAATTTGGTTTTCACCTGCTTGAAGTGACAAGCCGCGGATAATTGCCGATATAGTCAATTAGGAAGTACTTTATGCTCGAACTTTATACCGATAGGCTTAGATTACGCAGTCTAAGGCGCGATGATTGGGAGTTTTTTCTCCAAACTCATCAAGACCCTATTATTAATCAGTTTGTTCGCCGACCCGACGAAGAGTCAGTGATCCTGAAAAAGTTCGAGCATAGATTAGCGCCTTGGACCTATGAATCTGGTGATTGGTTGACACTCGTTATTGAAGAGGTCGATACCAAGACATTGATCGGTTTTACAGGTCTTTACTGTGCAAACTTCGATTGTGCCCATGCAGAGGTAGGCTACATGTTAGCAACTTCTGGTCATGGTAAAGGCTATGCCACTGAAAGTCTTAAAGCGGTTATTGACTGGGCGTGTTTGAGTTTTAACGTACATAAGTTTATCGGCTTATGTGCTAAAGATAATATCGCATCGGCCAAAGTGCTCGAGAAAAACGGTTTTAAGCTCGAAGGCATTTTAAGAGATAACTACAGAGTCGATGATAGCTGGATCGATGATTGTTCCTATGGGCTTCTTAGCCACGAAAGATCATGATGGGGATTATCCTTGTCGACTACGAATGCTATAATCTCAGTGATATTTTTGTTTAAAGGTAAATCGTGTGACAGCACAAATAGAAACCTTGGCCTTGTTGCCAGGTGAAGAATACATAGAGCTATATAAGATTTTGAAAGTCCAAGCCATGATTGGCGGGGGCGGTGAAGCCAAATTTGTTATTAGTGAAGGCAAGGTAACCGTTGACGGTGAAGTAGAGACCCGTAAACGTAAGAAAGTGAGAGCGGGTGAAGTAGTCTCATTTAATGGTGAAACAGTGCAGATCGTTGCTGCTTCATAGTCCTAGTGATGAGTCTTGACCCGGTACTGAATAAACGGAGTAAGTAATGCAATTTCCTGATGACGACAATGGCAAAATGCTCGCAGCGATGGCTGAAGCTGGTATTGATTTAACTAAGCAACTCGATGTTGATTTTTTCTTGGTTTTTGATGATCAGCGTGATGCTGAATCGGCGACTGAAGAGCTGGCAAAGTTGGAGCTTGAAGGCGAGATGGAACTTCAGCTTAACGATGAAGTTGGTAAGTGGGAACTTATCGTTTGTGTGCCTATGGTTCCTGAATATCAAGCCATTGTTGATCAAGAGCTTCAGCTAAACACATTTGCAGAAGAATTTGGCGGTGCAACCGATGGTTGGGGTGTCATGCAGCATCAAGAAGGCGATGATGATTTTGCTGACGAAGATGACGGTCATGAGTGCGGTGCAGACTGTAAGCACTAATCGATCTGCTGCGCATCTCGATTGATGCCACTTTGTGGCGGTTCCACTCATTTGATAAAGCTATTGCTAGATTGAAGCTAATATTTCCTGTAGAGCTTATTCTGGTTAATGTCGTGAGTCGATCTACTGTGTTTCACGATTGATGCCACTGCGTGGCGGTTTCATGACTAAGCCATGAGATGAGAATTTTTTATATTAAGCCGCCATTTGAGTGGCTTTTTTTATGTCTGTAATTCATCATGGTGGCAAATTGTTTACATGACGCCAACCTGGTTAACATGGGGGCTATTTCCCATTAGATGAACCGGATAGGTCAATAGCCACACAAGGAAAAGAGAATGGCAAAGCAGATAAGTTTCGGAACGCCAGTCAATGATGCCGAGCGCTGGGCATTTTCCTTATTAGCCGATGAGCTACCCGATAATTACATACTCCTTACCAATGTAGAGATCCCGACTAAATCTGGCCAAGCGATGGAGGTCGATGCGCTGGTTATCGGCGAGTGGGGGGTCTATGTTGTCGATGTAAAAGGTTATATTGGACGGTTAGATGCGGGTCTTCATGCCTGGTCTTTAGATGGCAGGCAGGTCGATAACAGTTTGGCTAAAGCGAACTATGTTGCTCGTGTTTTAGCGGGTAACGTCAAGCACAAGATCCCAGTTGGCGTCTATGCTCCTTGGTGTCAGGGCATGGTGTTTGTGACTGGGCGTAAAGGGGAGGAGATTGAGCTCGAGAAACAGCAAGGTTCTTTGAGTATCTATACGCCACAGCAAATTGTCGCAGCGCTCACCAAAGAGTGGGGACTTACAGCGCCACGCAGCCATCAGGTGACAGATGAGCAAAAAGAGATGGTGCTTAAAACCATAGGCCAGGTTGCACTTGTTGAGCAACGTAATAATAAAATTCAGGATTTTACCAAGCTAAAATGCCTATTTATTCAGAGCGGTTTAGAGGTCTGGCAGGCAGAATATAATCCAGGTGGCTGGACAGCGCCTTGGCTACTTAAAATTCTTACCCCAAACCAGTTTGCTGATAAAGAGCAATCAGAGATTCACGAAAACCAGTTAAGAGCTGAATTTAAACGTTTGCAAGCACTTACTGGTTGCAGCGGAGTGCCTTACTGTGCCCCCCTGATTCAAGATGGCGAGCAACTGGTATTACCGATCCGCATGCCACGTGGGGTGCCACTTAATATCCTCGAGGTAGAGAAGTTAACGACCTATCAATTACTGGAAATATTAAGGCGTTCAGTTTCTGGTTTGCAGCAGATCCATCGTCGGGGATATACCGTTGGTGGTTGGACTGATAATTGTGTCTTTGTGTCGGATCAGGGTGATGTTGAATTTATCGATATCAAAGATAGTGTTAATTCCAATCAAGATATACAGGCCTACTCGGCAGGTTTCTTGACCTTAGCCGAACAAACTAAGCAGCCACGTATTTATCAATGGTATCAACTTGCGGCGAAGGGAGGCACGGTTGATCTTGATGCGCTGCGTTGTGACTTATCGGCAGTCATTGACAATGGTGTGTGTGATACGCTTCCTGAGCGAATTAAGATCGAAACGGGTGCTATTATTGACCATCACTATCGTTTAGAACAGTTTATCAATGCGACTGAGCGTAGCCAGTTTTGGCGAGCGACTCACTTGCAGGGACAATATAGTTGTGGAGTCTCGGTTTACACTAAGGTCGAAGCTAAGTGGCCAACGTTAAGCAGCCTATATCGTAGCCTCTCTAAGCTCTATCACCCACATGTTGAAAAAGTGCTGGCATTCGGTCAGTTGCCTCAAAGCGAATCACTGTTCATTGCCAGAGCTTGGGAATATGGTGTTTCTCTCGATGAACTCGCTGATATCCAGATCGGTCAACCTGCGATGTGGTTTACCCAATTGCTTTCTGGCCTGCAATATATGCATCAGATGGATATTTATCATGGTGCACTCTGTCCTAAAAATATTATCTGTAATCAAGAAAAAGCCATTCTAGTCAATTTTGGTATTGGATTGGATATAGCGACCAGTCATTACGCCAGTCGTTATGCTGATCCTAAGCTTTGGGCCGCTGAAGGCGATGCCGAAAGAGATTTGTATGGACTCGTGGCGAGCTTTATCTCTACCTTAGCGCCAGTTTCTCTTCAGGGAAATGGCGGTCAAGAGGGGATAATTAATGCGCTGCACTCCTTCGATAAAGCGTGGTTTGGTGAAAAGACTTTCAATACTTGTCTTAAGGTGCTTAATTTCGAATTTGATGCGGCACCAGGTACAAATTACCTAGAAGCTTTTGATGTTGTAGAGAAATTAATTTAATACATCAGTAAGAGTCGTCATGTTTAAAGGAGAAGCTTGTTTTGAGTTTCTCCTTTTTTATGCTTGATACTCTGCGA
Source organism: Shewanella eurypsychrophilus (assembly GCF_007004545.3). Taxonomy (NCBI): domain Bacteria; kingdom Pseudomonadati; phylum Pseudomonadota; class Gammaproteobacteria; order Alteromonadales; family Shewanellaceae; genus Shewanella; species Shewanella eurypsychrophilus. The sequence goes on from NZ_CP045503.2 coordinate 1,861,948, forward strand.
GGTGCGAGGTGCGAGGTGCGAGGTGCGAGGTTGATATGACCCCAGTAAAGTGGACACAGGGTTTAAATTCTTGATTCAAATACTATGGGACTCACTCCATTTAGAGTCCCATGTCTTCTCACCATATTATAATAATCATCGATATAAAATCGACACTGTGTTGTCATTTCTTTTCTGCTTAGCTCTTCTAAGTTAGAGAACCATTCTTTCTTTAACTGAGCAAAAAAGCTTTCTGAGCAAGCATTATCCCAGCAATTCCCCTTTCTCGACATACTCACTGTGACCTTACGCTTCGTTAGCCACTTAAGTACTTCAAAGCTTCTGTATTGAGCCCCCTGGTCAGAGTGAAACATCAGCTCACTCCCATTTGGCCTTCGTTCTACCCAAGCTTGTTTGAGTGACTTCATCACCAGTTCGCTCGAATTTATGTAGCTCGTTGCCCAGCCCACCACTTTACGTGAGTACAAATCGATGATGACACATAGATACTGCCAGCCCTCTTTGCACCTAATTTGTGTAATATCTGATACCCAAACAGTATTAGGTTTAGCTACTTCAAACTCTCTGTTTAAGTAATTCGGCGCTCTTGTTTCAATCAACCTAGGCTTCACTACACCGAACTTCCTTTTACATGCTTTAGACCTGTAATCAAACACCTGTAACAAGCTTTGTACTCGCTTTTTATTACAATCGAAACCATTAGCTACAGCATCCAGCCATAACTTCCTATAACCCGCTATGCTCCTGTGCTCAGCTATCTTTTCTTTGAGAAAGTCAGACAGTACTTCGTTATCTTTATCGCGTTGAGAAGGCTTACGAACAAGCCAGCTGTAATAGCCTGAGCGAGATACACCAAAAATATCACAGAGCAATTTTATCGTTCTTCGAGTTGAGCAATAACCTTGGATAAACTGAAACTTTATCCCTGGTGTTTGTCGAAGAACTCCTTCGCCTTTTTTAAGATATCGTTCTCCAACTCTGCACGCTCTAATCGTTTTTTTAGCCCACGGTTTTCACGTTCAAGTTCAGCTAGCCCCTTATTAGGACCGACATTTTTAATAGGTTTAGAAGTGTGTTTCTTCGACGTCAATTGAGCTCTCCATTTACTGAGCAAAGCGGGATGGATACCTAATTTACCAGCTAAAGCCTTTACTGTATCGGGAGAGTTTAAGGATTGTTGAACAGCAGCCAATTTGAAGGCTGCTGTGTGGGTCTTACGAGTTATTATTTTCATGGCACCTTATCGCTTATATAAGGTGTCCACTTTTAGGGGGTCATATCAGTTCGAGTTCGAGATAGAGCGGAGAAAGCTATAAGTCTCGAGATAGAGCAGAGAAAGTTATAAGTCTAAAGCGAATCAAAACCACAGGTCATTCCGGTATGCTTGTGGCCGGAATCCAGTTTTTAGCTGGAAGGGACTAGTTACGATAGGGGGCAAATATCTCCAAAACCCAATCGATAAAGGCTTGTGCTTTAAGCGGTAAGTTACTCGACTTTGGTGTCAGCAGATAATACACATAGGGGCTGGTAAAGCCCGCATCGAAGGGGATCACTAAGCTACCATCAGCCAGTTGCTCTTCGATAAAAAATCTTGGAATAAGTGCGACTCCCATACCACCGGCTGCAGCTTGACTCAGCATATAGAAGTGCTCCATGCCAAACTTTTTGTCCGTGGTCAGGGTTAATCCAACCTGCTGCGACCAGTAAGGCCAAAGTTCAGGCCTTGTGGTGTGTTTAAGCAAGGTCATCTTGTTGATGTCCTCTAGGCGTTTGAGCTGTTCAGCTAATTGAGGTGCGCACACTAAACAAAGGTCTTCGTCCATCAGTTTGATAAAGTTAACACCCGTTGGCTCATGTTGGGCACTTCTGATAGCGATATCACAACGGCTATTATCAAAATCTACGGCAAAATCGCCAATAGAGAGATCCACATAAAGATGAGGGTGACGCCGCTTAAACTCTTCCATACGAGGAATGAACCAGTTAATGGTCAAGCTAGGTAACACATTGATAGCGAGTGTCTGAGCTCGCATCTGTTGCGATTTAATCTCATCGGTCGCATGATTAATGGTTTGTAGAGCCGATTGAACTTGGATCAGGTAGCGCTGCGCATCGTCAGTGAGCAACAATTTTCTATGTTGCCGGATAAACAGAGGGACACCAAGGTAGGTTTCCAGTCCCTTGACTTGTTTACTGACAGCACCATGAGTGACAAAAAGCTCATCTGCCGCCTTACTAAAGCTCAGATGTCTCGCTGCTGACTCAAAGGCCAAAAGTGAGTTCAGTGGAGGAAGACTTGTGTGCATGAGCCACCTATTTATTTTATTAGTGTGAGATTATCTCACACTAAGCGGACGATAACTCCTTTGCGCATCTTGTGCAAATATCGTCTAATAGCATCATTATTGTGAACTTATGTTTTATGAGACTTATCTATGCCATTGGAACTATCCTATGAACTTGTTGCACTCCTGTTTGGCGTGGCAATGCTGGCAGGCTTTATCGACGCAATTGCAGGAGGCGGTGGTTTAATTACTATTCCAGCACTTATGTGGGCAGGTCTTCCGCCTACTGCTGCACTGGCGACCAACAAGCTACAAGCCTGTGGCGGTAGCTTTTTTGCCAGCCTTTATTTTGTGCGTAAAGGCATGGTGAAACTCAGTGAGATGAAATTGGCTATCGGTTTAGCGTTTGTTGGCTCAGCCCTTGGTACCATCGCCGTACAGATGATTGATACAGCCTTCTTGGAGACATTATTACCATTTTTGATCTTAGGTATTGGCGGTTACTTTCTATTTTCGAAAAAGATCAGTGAAGAGGATAAGCATCAGGTTATGACTCCCATCATGTTCGGCTTCACCGCAGCCTTTGGTGTGGGCTTGTATGATGGCTTCTTTGGCCCAGGTACAGGTAGCTTCTTTGCATTGGCGTTTGTCTCATTAGCAGGATACGGCCTAGCCAAAGCCACTGCTCATGCCAAGGTGTTAAATTTTTCGACCAATATCGCATCACTGATCTTCTTCGCCATTGGCGGCAAGGTATTTTGGCTACTCGGTGGCATCATGCTGGTTGGCCAGGCCATTGGCGCAACATTAGGTTCTCGTATGGTGGTCACCAAGGGTACTAAAATAATTAAGCCTCTGGTGGTCACCATGTCGATAGCCATGAGTGTGAAGCTACTGTCAGCGCAGTATGACCTCTTCTTCTGGATATAAATGTGGCTATAGATTTACCTGGCTATAGATTTGGCTAGCCTTGGAATGAAGGCTGGTTTTACATTCTGTTGTTGGCCTTTCTATTGTTTTGTTCTTGTGTTGAACAACAGAGATAAGAACTTTGCGCCACGGAGCGCTTCGCTACACGCAGAGCACTGAGGTTAAGCTGGAGTAGGATTAAGGCTTTTAGCTGTTGCTCCTCTCCGTGCCCTCAGTGTTCTCCGTGGTGAATAGCTTTACCCAAAGCTTGTTAGTCTTGAAATCTCAGCACTCGTGCTCACTTAAACTAACATCAACATTTTCAATTTGAGCTTGTACAAATATTTAGCGGATCGCAGAGACTAAATAGTCGATAACGGCAGTTTCGGGCGTAACAGTATGCTGCAATGCAAATAGCGGTACTGGTTTTTCAAGCATGTTTCGTTCAACCATTTCGCTGATAATAGGCAAGTCGAGTAAGCCCGCTTTCCCTACTAGTAAGTTATCCAGTGGCATAGTTTTACTCAAATTCACTATATCTCTAAAGCCTTTTAGATAAAGGAAGTCTTTAGTAAAGCCACCCCCTCGATAGACTCGCGTGGTCAAGGTAAATGCTTGCTCTGTTGTTTGGCCATATTCCCGCATGAGTGTTTGGTAGGTCATCGAAAAATCACCTTGCTCAAGCATTAAATTAACCGCTATCACTCGCATCGCTAATATTTTCAATCGGTTCAGGGTTAAGTTACCCGAGCAATACTCGCTGTAAATCGCTACTCCCTCTTGAGTGTGCGTATTGCCCACTAGGCCAAGAGACAATACCCGTAATGGCTGGCTCCTAGCATTAATTGTGGTCAACATGTGCACTCCAAGCTCATGATATGCAAATGCGATGAGCTCTTTAGCGGTGAACATGGCCTCTTTATTAATTAACAGACAGCCCTTTTCATTGTTCACCATCGCTTTAGCAACAATACGAGATGACTTCTCTACCTTACACTTAAGTCCCCACGCATCCGCCTGCTTTTGGAATGACTTAACCGCATAATCAGCATCAAATATAGGCGCCTCATCATCGCCCACAATGGCCGGTGCACGCAGCAAGAATTCTGCATTGGCAATATCGTCTTTATCTGGCTGGCCATAATATTTAAGCGAGTTATAGACAAAGTCATCGGTGCCAATAGAGCAAAGTAGGTCAATCTTGGTCGCTAAATTGTCAATCACATGGCGATATAGCTGTTGAATATCGGCATCCATAACGTTTTCAACCGGTAACTTATACAGCTGTTCCCTAAACTGATAAGGATTCAAATTCAGCTGTTTGTAGTTAAATTCAGGCGCAACAGCTCCTTTACGGGCCAAGAATTTTTTACGTTCACTAGCGATATTAATCGGATTGATATATTTCAGTGTCGCGACGTTATTGGCCAACTTAAACAAGCTCTTATCAAGTGATAAGATCTCTGGCGGTAAGGTCGACGATAATAGGTCGACATTCCTAAACGACTTACGCTTGCCAAAGCGGCGCATAAAGTATGCTGCCGTTTCTGATATCGCTTGTTTAACGCCCGCTTTTAACTCCTCTAAAACCAAGGGATACAACTCACCTGTGGTTTCATCCATAAACACTTTTTTCACTTCTACAGGCAACACCAAGGTGTTATCAAAGTGCGCGTTAATATGAGCAATCAGATAACCGCGTCCTTGAAACACTTCATCAGTGGCAGCCCGCACATCGAGATTCGGTAGCTTTATCTGGCTCAGCTGCTTTTCAAAATGATGGCAAGTCGCGCCCCAACGCTCGATATCAATCTGACTGGTACCTATGTTAAACGTCGGCGTGTTGGCTTCGATACGCTGATGATTGTATGAGTGCACATCAAACACAATACTGTTTTTAAACTGCTTTTCTAAACGAGTAATGAGAGCCTCAAGTACATTATAAAATGACTGATGTTTAGCATGACTCTCACTGCGCTGCTTTGGCGTTAACGGCTTTTGCCAAACTTGCTTGTCCCATGCGGTTTTAAAATAGGTCGACAGTGCTTTAGGGCGATTTAAGTCGTATTCAAAACGTGAATCGTTGCCAATCATTACGATTGGAAAAGATGACAATAACTCATCAGTGTACGGGTCTTCTTCATAAAATCGCTCAGACTTGGTGAGTAAGAAGCTCTTGTTTAGGTCTGCTCGCAGGCGGTGGCCGTTATGAATTGCCGTGCATACCACAGGCGAGTATTCATCAATCTTAACGATGAATGAACCAGCATCGACCTCAGCGTGAAAGCACTCACCTTTGTTGATTAAACTAATACACTCTTTTTCAGTTAATCTGAGCATGGTCAATAGCCTTTCTAAACGCTGTTTTTCTGATGTTTAACGCTTCTTTGGCATTGACGACACTTTCAATAAAATCAATGACTTTCTTCTGAAGCTTAACCTTGTTCAACTTATTAATCCGCATGATCCCGCCAGGGCTTTGCACGTTAACTTCAATCAACTTCTCGTTAATCACGTCAATCCCGACAAAGAACAAGCCATCACGTACCAGCTTAGGGCCAATATGCTTACAAAGGGCTTTCTCATTCTTGGTTAGCGTATGCTTGACCACACTGCCACCGGCATGAATATTTGAGCGCACTTCGCCAGATGCAGGGATGCGCTTCATTGCGCCAATAGGTTCACCGTTTAGCATTAAAATGCGTACATCACCTTGCTCTGCACCTTCGACATACTCTTGCAAAATAACGTAGTTCCCGCCATTGCCGCTGTTGATGTAGAACTCGAGCAAAGAGTGAAAACTCTTTTGCGCCGTCTTCTCCACCAAGATGACACCTTGGCCGCCAAAGCCGTCGAGCGGCTTCATAATCATCTTGTCGGTCTTTGACTCTCGCAGCACCTCCTCTAAATACTCAGGTGTTTTTGACACATGAGTCACCGGAATGAACTGGTTGGTTGGATCGTCAAATGACGCGGTATACAGTTTATTGTTCGCTATACGTAGACCATCAATATCGTTCATGATAAAGACATCATCACGCACTGAATCAAGGAAATTAAGTGCAATGGTGTCTAGTGGTGGATTGGCACGCATAATTATGCTGTCAAAACCTGCCAGCGGTAATCGCAGTTTTTTAAATTGCGCTTTTTTATAAAATGACACGATATTGCTGGGTGTCGGCTGTTCTTTGCTAAACACCCGGCAAAATGCACTCGCTTCACTGTCGCGCATGGTTAAATTGCTCGTGGTAGCCAGTGCCACAGTATGGCCGCGCGCAACGCATTCATGGATCAACCGAATTGTCGTATCGGTTTCTGGTTCGATGTTTTCCCACGGGTACATCAAGAATAAAATTTTCAATTGGATCTCTTAATAAAACGGAATGCTCTAAAGATCTTGGGCCAGGGCTGGCTTGGGGAGGTGTAGAGTACTCAAAATAAACAACACAATGACTCAGGTAACATGACCTGGATCAGACTATGACATCTATCTATCAATACAAGTTTGAACTAGATAAGGCGGCGTAATTTACACCACTTTTTCAAAAATACAAATAAAAATATTCATTGAGGTGAAGTTTATTTTCCATACAAGTAATTATTTGATGAAAATCATGTTTAACCTCATAAGATAGGTAACAAAAAACTATTTACAACAAATAGATATGTGATGGTTCAAGGTTAACAAGCTGACCTTAAATGCATTTAATAACTAAGATATGAAGAGTTGTGATTAGAACAATTTTTTTAAAAAAGTGTTCATAGTGAATGACTGTTGATTTAAATGGAGTTAATTGGCAAGTGCATTAGAGAAAAGTGAATGCTGACCCGTTATGATGATTTAGATATTATACTTGCCTTTGTTGATAGTGGTGGTTTTTCAGCTGCCGCTGAAGCATTAGATATTCAAGTTGCGCGTGTATAACAACTATGACACCCAACATTGTCAGCGCCAAAATAACTAAAATTAGTTGCTACTATTAGAGTGAATGTCTCGGTTGTTTGGCCCAAAGTGAGTAGGCTTTGAATGAAAGCCTCCCTTTAACATAGCCACCCATAATTATTACCGCTTTATTGAGCGGCGACTAAGCTTAAATAGTCTCTCTTGCATTGAGGTTGTTATGGCTAGACCCAGAAGCACATTAGTCAGTATCGAAGATACACCGTTTTACCACTGTATTTCGAAATGTGTGCGGCAATCCTGGCTCACGGGAGTCGATAAATACACGGGCAAATCATATGAACATCGTCGAGACTGGGTTGAGTCAAGAATTCTTGAGTTAGCCGAAGTGTTTGCGATTGATGTAGCAGCTTATGCTGTAATGTCTAACCATCTTCACTTGGTATTGAGAGTCGATATCTTTGAAGCTAATTCATGGACAGATAGAGAGGTGGTAGAGCACTGGCATCAACTGTTCAAAGGCACTGACATTACTCAGAAGTTTGCTCAAGGAGAGGTGATTGAAAGCTTTGAGGTTGCAGGCCTAAAACACTCTATTGCTCAGTATCGAAGTCGGCTTAGTGATATTAGTTGGTTTATGCGCGCATTGAATGAACCGATTGCCAGGAGAGCGAATAAAGAGGATGGTTGTACTGGGCGATTTTGGGAGGGGCGTTTCAAATCCCAAGCGTTATTGGATGAAACAGCGGTTCTGGCTTGTATGGCCTATGTTGACCTCAACCCAATTCGAGCCAAGGTCGCTGACACCCCTGAAACCTCAGATTTCACCAGTATTCAAAAACGCATCAAAGCAGCAATAAAGGGAGAGCAACCCGAAGCACTTTTACCCTTTGTAGGCAATGAGCAAAAAGAGATGGTTAAAGGACTCATGTTCAGCGCTAATGAATACCTACAACTGGTTGATGAAACAGGACGAATAATCAGAGCCGATAAACGAGGCGCGATTAGTCCTGAATCACAAAAAATACTTAATAGACTCAACATCCCTCAGGAAAACTGGCTGAAACTCACCACCGAATTTAGTCGCTTGTTTAAAGGGCCAGTCGGTACAGTTCAAGAGTTAGGTGTCTATTGCGAGCACTTAGAGCGAAAACGCAGACAAGGGGCAGCTAATTGCCTGAGGTGGCTCGATAGCAGCTAACAAACAGTTAATGACCAAGTAAATAGTACACCTTAAAAAAATAGCAGACCGAATCTAAGTTTGGCCTTTCTTGTGCTTGAATCTAGGGAAATCACCTTATAATTTATAAATTTTAGTCACCTGGCTAAAATCCAGACAGTCTTGCCCATAATCACCTCAGTTTTGACTCTTTCCTAAAAAGTCATATAAAGCTATAAACGAAAGATACTTAGAATGGGTGGCTATGCTTCCTATAAACGAAAGATACTTAGAATGGGTGGCTATGCTTCCTCTTAGAATGGGTGGCTATGCTTCCTTGGCTTTGCCTTATCATGGAGTACGGTGCAGTTTATTTACAACTAGCATCACCTTTCACATCTACGCCTCACTGCGATCCGTCATTGTTAAGCTGAAAACAAATAAAAAATCCTTTTTTAATCCTCTGTTTTTGCTTGGTATTCTGATAGATGATTAAACCTCCACTAAAGGTTACTAAAAGTATACTGGTTGACTTAAGTTCTTAGGTTGCCATAATATACCACAATCAAGGGCATCAAGCATTTGTCCGCTTAATCACTTAATTGAACCTAGGATCATAAAATGAGTAATGTACTAATCATCAACGCACACGAACCTTCACCATTCTCTGAAGGTAAGCTTAACGCTACTCTTGTAGATAAGGCTCAAACCCAATTAGCAGCTAAAGGCCATGACGTACGTGTTGTGACTATGCAGGATGAAATTGTAGTAGAAGAGCAATTGGCACATTTTGAGTGGGCAGATCAAGTGATTCTGCAAAGCCCAGTCAACTGGATGACAATACCTTGGTCATTCAAGAAATACATGGATGAAGTATTTACCGCTGGTATGGGCGGAGGACTGTGTGATTTTGATGGACGTACAGCTGAGGAACCAAAGAAAAATTATGGCACAGGTGGTACTCGTACTAATACTAAATACATGCTGTCATTAACACTGAACGCACCTGAAGAGTCATTTAACGATGACAGTGAGTTCCTATTCCAAGGTAAGAGCGTCGATGACTTAATGTTCCACATGCATGCTAACTTCCGTTTCTTTGGTATGTCAGCCCTGCCAACCTTTGCAAGTTTCGATGTTATGAAAAATGCCGACGTTGAAAATGACTTCAAACGCTTTGAAGCCCATATCAACGAAAATTTTTAAGACTTAATGATGAAAACTCGAACTATCCAATTGATGGCCGGTTTGACTGGGTTAGGGTTAGCACTTGCTGCCCAAGCTCAGCTTAAAGATGAACATCAACGAGCCGATATTGAATCTCCCGAACAGTATGAAGTGATCCTGGAAAACGATCAGGTACTGGTATTAAAAATGGTATTAGAGCCTGGCGAAGCTGATATCACACATAGACATAATGATGAAACGGTTTACTTCGAGAAAGGGGGAGATCTGACGATTACTGAAAATGGCTTAGCAACCAAGATGGTGATACCAGATGGTTTCGTTATGTGGCATCAAGCATGGACACATCAAGTGACTAATTCTGGTGATACGCAAGTGACAGCTTTTATCGTGGAACAGAAGAAGTAACCAGCTTATATCAATTGGTATTATCGTTATTAACTAATGGAAAGTATTATGAGTCAATTTACATATTATACAGCAGGTACAGCACCTGAAGATTCTAAAAGGCTTGTAGAGCAGTCGCTAAAAGGTTTTGGCATGCTGCCAAATCTACACGCTATTTTAGCCGAAGCACCAGCAACATATGAAGCCTATAACACCACATTTGAACTGTTTATGAAGCAGACGACTTTCAGCCCGCTGGAGCAGCAAGTTGTCTTTATGACTGCAAATTTTGAGAACAATTGTCAGTATTGTGTGCCGGGCCATACCTGGATGATGAAAGCAGCAAAAATGCCAGATGGAGTTATCGAAGCGCTTAGAGAGGGTGATGTTATTCCTGATGAGAAGCTTCAAGCATTGCACGATTTTACCAAGGCCTTATTAGATAATCGTGGTCATGTTGGTGGTGAGTGTTTGCAGGATTTCTTTGATGCAGGCTATACAAAACGCCAAGCTCTGGAAGTGTTGACGGGATTATCTGCAAAGTTGATCTCAAATTTTACTAACGCATTAGCAGGCACTACGCCAGATGTACCATTTGAAAAGTTTGCCTGGACTCACCCATCCAAACGTTAGTATTACAATAGTTTTCTTGCTCTACAAAGCCTTGAAATTAGCAGTCTTGTTTATGCCTAAGCATTTAGCTCATTTAGCTCATTTAGCTTTTTGAGTGAGTTTGATGGTTTCCTATGCAAACCTTTGGTGTAAACTAGACTAGTGTACTGTTAGTTACCTACGTGAGGCTGTGATGAAAGCAGAAGTAAAGTCTGATACCAGAGGCCGCAAGACGGTAACCAATGTGTGTGTTGAACCCTGTGCGATAGAGAAGGGCATGCGTATTCTTGGAGCTAAATGGAAGGGCTCGATCATTTACCACCTAAAAGATGGCCCGGTTCGCTTTAATGATTTAGTGCGAATGCTGGGTGGAGCGAGTAAAAAAATGGTCGATCAGCGTCTTAAAGAGTTAGAAGATGAAAATATGGTGATCAGAAAAGTGATCAGCGACCGTCCGATTGCGGTTAGCTATGAGTTGACCGACTTTGGTCGCAGCGCGTTAGCCATATTAGATGACTTGCGAATTTGGTCTGAGACCAACCAGATCCAAGTGCGGAGGTAAACGATAATCATGAACATACCAGCTAATATGGATGGTATTTTCATGATTGCTTATCAAGCTAATAGCTTGTTTAGTCGTCAGACGTACCACGTATAGGGTAATTGTTGTTAGGATCGCGGGTCCAATTAAGTCCATTCGCTAGGGCACCTAACTCAGGACGAACAAACGGGTTATTTGATATATCGACCACATGTAACTTTCCATGCTCGTTAACCACAAATAAACCAGGCTCAGCAAACTTATGATCTGTCTCTTGCTCTGAACGTGGCAATGAGATGTACAAGCCAAGCGTTTTCATCTGTGCTTCACTCAAGCCATAGGCGATAGGGAAACTGATATTAAGCTGGGTTAAATGGGTTTCTAACTGAGGTTTTGAGTCCGCAGATACCGCGAGGATCTCCACTCCAGCCTCAGAAAATGCCTGTTTAAAACCTTCAAGAGCATTAAGGTAGCGCGTACATAGCGGGCAATGCTTACCTCGGTAGACAAACACGGCCTGCCAGCTTGCATCGCCTTGTGGTTTACCTAAGGTGACAGTTGATCCATCTAACAGCGTAGCCTCTATCGCAGGAAATTCACCGCCAGCCTTAAGTTTGTTTGAACTTGCCATAATTATTCTCTTTCACGTGAAAAATTCATACTAGGAACTATAGGTATTAGTCAGTGACTAAACAACCAGTTACCATTTAGTAACCTTGCTAAAAACAGTATATTTAGTGAATTACTTTTGCTATAAATATGAGTAATAAGCTGCGCTAGGCGAGATAATTGAATGTTAACCCGTTCTGATGATTTAGAGATTTTACTTACCGTTGTGGACTGTGGCGGCTTTTCAGCGGCGGCAGATGCATTAGATATTCAAGTCGCGCGCGTGTCACGGGCCGTGAGTAAAGTAGAAAAGCAACTAGGTGTATCGATCCTCAATCGCACGACCCGGCGTGTTGAGCTCACCGATGAAGGTCGTCAATTTGTTGAAGCTGTACGTATTGGCTTACAGCAGATGCAGCAAGCGGAAGAGGAACTCATCGCGCGCGGGGAGTTACCCCAAGGGCGTTTACGTGTCGATGCGGCCAGTCCGTTTGTGTTTCATCAGTTGGTGCCACTGATGCAAGGATTTAATCAAGCGTATCCGGATATCCAGCTTGAGCTCACCTCTAACGAAGGCTTTGTCGATCTATTAGAAAAGAAGACCGATGTTGCCATTCGCATTGGACTGTTAACTGATTCAACCCTTCATGCCCGCCCACTAGGAAAAAGCTTACTCTATATTGTTGCATCACCGGAGTACCTCTCTCGGAGAGGCTTTCCTAGGCAGGTCAGTGAGATCAATAGTCATGACACTATAGGTTTTTCGGGTCCAAAAGTACTCAATCAGTGGCCGATTAAAGGCTTTGAAGCGATAACGCCTACCTTTGCCTCCAGTAATGGAGAAACGGTTCGGCAACTGGTTTTAGCGGGTAATGGCATCGCCTGTTTATCTGGCTTTATGGTGAAAAAAGATCTCGAAGAGGGGCGATTAGTGCCATTGCTAGAGCCTGAGAAGCTCATCAACACGGGTAGGGAGCAGATAAACGCGGTATTTTACCGCTCCTCTTCCGTTGCCAAACGTATTTCGGCGTTTATTGATTTTATCCAGCCTAAGCTCTCACTATAATATATAAATATAACTGACCACTTCTATCTTTATTTTTGCAAATTTGACAATAATCATTTGTTGTTTTTGCTATAAATGATTGTTAGAAAACTTGGTAATATGCCCTCAACTTATTGAGAGGGCACATCATGACCACTTCACTGTTTCAGCCGATTCAACTCGGCAATATCTCCCTTAACAATCGTATTGTTATGCCACCAATGACGCGCTCTCGCGCTAGCCAACCTGGTGATCTGGCTAATGATATGATGACAACTTACTATGCACAGCGTGCTACAGCTGGCTTGATCGTTTCAGAGGGCACACAAATCTCCTCCATGGGTAAAGGTTATGCCTGGACGCCGGGGATCTACACGCCGGAGCAGATCACCGGCTGGAAGAAAGTCACTGATGCCGTACATGCTAAAGGCGGCGCAATTTTCGCTCAGCTTTGGCATGTGGGCCGTGTGACTCATCCAGATAATATTGGTGGTCAGCAGCCTGTCTCCTCATCGGCGATACAAGCCGAAAACGTTAAAGTATTTATTGATAATGGTACCAGCGAGCCAGGCTTTGTTGCAGCAGTTAAGCCAAGAGAGATGACAGTTACAGAGATTGCGCAGGTGGTTGAGCAGTACCGCCGAGCTGCGCTAAATGCAATTGAAGCGGGTTTTGATGGCATAGAACTCCATGCTGCCAACGGGTATCTCATTAATCAGTTTATCGATTCAGAGGCCAATAACCGTACCGATGAGTATGGTGGCAGCTTAGGAAATCGTCTTCGTTTTCTCGATGAGGTGGTCGCAGCTATGGTCGATGCTATCGGCTCTGAGCGAGTCGGCGTACGTCTTGCGCCGCTGACCACACTCAATGGCACCGTCGATGCTAATCCTATTGATACCTATACTGCAGCAGCTGCGCTTCTCAATAGCCATAACATTGTCTATCTGCATATTGCCGAAGTTGACTGGGATGATGCACCGGATACACCCGTTTCGTTCAAAAAAGCGCTGAGAGAAGCATACCAAGGCGTATTAATCTACGCAGGTCGTTATAACGCTGAAAAGGCTGAGCAGGCAATTGATGCAGGTCTTGCTGACATGATTGGTTTTGGCCGTCCATATGTCGCGAACCCAGATCTTGCGAGTCGTATTCAAAATGGCTACCCATTAGCAGAGCACATTGCAGAGACGCTCTTTGGTGGCGATGAGCAAGGCTTAACCGATTACCCCGTTTATCAAGTTGAGGTTAATGATGATTTTTGAAGCGATAAGCAATAGCTTACTTAAAGCAAAAAACCGTATCGTGATGGCACCAATGACACGCTCTCGTACCACTCAGCCTGGTGATGTGCCTAATGATATGATGGCTACTTATTATAAACAGCGCGCCAATGCAGGCATAGTAGTGACTGAAGGGGCACCAATATCCGCAGTCGGCCGCGGTTATTCGATGACACCTGGCATCTACACACAAGCACATATAGAGGGTTGGAAGAAGGCCACAAAGGCGATTCATGACGAAGGCAGTAAAACATTTATCCAACTTTGGCATGTTGGCCGTCGTAGCCATTCGAGTATTTCCGGCTCACAGCCGTTGGCACCTTCGGCGATAAAAGTGCCGGACCAAGTCTTTGGTCCATTGGAAGATGGTTTTGGCATGATAGAGACCGAGCAGCCTAAAGCGATGAGCTTGCAAGACATTGAAGATACCATTGCAGATTTCGTCCAAGCGGCTAAAAATGCCATGGAAGCGGGTTTCGATGGCGTCGAGATCCACGCCGCTCACGGTTATCTGTTTGATACTTTTATGCGTTTAGTGAGTAATCAGCGTGATGACCAATACGGTGGCAGCCAAGAGAATCGTATGCGTTTCATGCTCGAGACACTTAAAGCGGTTGCCGATGAGATAGGCAGCGATAAAGTGGCTGTTCGGGTGTCACCCCATGTGATTGAAGGCTTCGCTGACGAAGATACTGACATTGTCGATATGATGCTAAAAGCGCTTGAGAAAATGGCTAAAATGAATTTGGCTTATGTCCATTTTTCAGAGAACATATCTCGCCATATTGAAGTGCCGGAATCGTTTCGCCAACAGGTTAGGGCTGTTTATCCCAACCCCATCATGGTTGCTGGTAAGTTAACCAAAGAGAGCGCGCACCTTCTACTTAAGAACAAGTATGCCGATCTCGTGGCATTTGGTACGCCTTATGTGACCAACCCTGATTTAGTCGCTCGCTTTAAAAACGATTGGCCGCTCGCTCAGTTTGATGCCGATGCTCGCCTGACTCTTTATGGTGGTGGCGAGGAGGGCTATATCGATTACCCTGAATATCGAGCATAGTTTTTACTTTTACCCAAAGGCCTAGCAGAGGCTAGTCACCTTTGGGAGGTCATACAGGTAGATCTTATATTTTTAAAACAATTTTTCCTATGTGCTGTTTTGCCAAGAATCTCTCTTGAGCGATATTTATCTCTTCCAGTGGGAATGTGTGTGCGACGAGCGGACGAATTTTACCTTGTTCAATACAGTTAACTAAATTTTGGAATACGCCAGCATCAAGCACAGTACAGCCAAAAAAGCTTAAATCTTTCAGATAAAGGGTCCTGACATCCAAGTCAACTAAGGCTCCGCCAATCGCACCAGAAACGGCGTATCGACTGCCTGGCTTTAACACTTGTAAAAACTGCGGCCACTGCTTGCCTGCGACCAGATCGATAATCACATCAATACTGTTTTCACCTAGCACTTCGATTAAATCAGCATCTCGGGCTACGACTCGATCTGCGCCAAGCTCCAGTAGCTGCTGATTTTTGCTTGGACTGGTGATGGCAATAACATGTGCGCCGCGCGCTTTGGCAAGCTGAATGGCTGCCGAGCCAACTCCGCCAGAAGCGCCAGATATAAGTACTGTGTCTTGTGATGTGACATTTGATCGTGTCAGCATATTCTCAGCAGTTGAGTAAGAGCAAGGAAATGACGCTAACTCAGTATCAGACAGAGGGCTATTCACTGCATAAGCATGCTGGGAATCGACAAGGGTGTATTGCGCAAATCCACCATCACATTCTGAGCCATAGTACCAAGGTGAGTTAAGTGTTTGACCCTTAGCGGCTCTAAGGCAAGGTTCTATAATCACTCGCTCTCCAATACGCTTGCTATTGACCTTATCACCGACGGCCACAATGGTGCCGCAGACATCAGCGCCTTGAATGCGTGGAAAAACTAAGGTGTTACCAGACCAGCTTGCATCAGTACTGTTTGCATCGCTTTTTGAGTACCAAGCCGTTCTTGTGTTGATATCGGTATTGTTCACACCTGCGGCAGAGACACAGATAAGCACTTCATTTGAAGTGGGCGTAGGAACCGGAATATCATCACGGTACTGGAGCATTTCAAGGCCGCCATGACCGATAAGCTGGACACCTTTCATAGTTTTTGGGATCTCAGTCATCATGAATCTTCCTTTAAAAGTTGTAGGAGCACTTTTTGGGCTGAGTGTACCGCCTCTTTACCCAGTAAGGGCCAAGTGCTTGATACCCCTTCGTGCAGTAAAAACAACGCAGTAGCCAGATCGTCTCTCTGGCTTTGCTGAGCTAAAATTTGTCGTACATCTTGCTTGTGCTTTTCTACTGCCGCCTTGATTTGCGGGTTGTCGGGAAAAGCTGCAATCGCGTTCATCGAGAGGCAACCGTGTGGCGCAAATTCCTGCATCCACTTTTCAAGTTGACTAAAAATGTACAACACAGACTGCACACCACTTGAACAAGACTCATGAAGGAGAAAAGAGAGGTATCTTCGATGACGATACTCTAGCGCGCCGACGATCATCGCTTCTTTGGATGGATAGTGTTTGTATAGTGTCCGCAGGCTGACGTTACACGCTGTCTTTAGCTGAGCCACGCCCGGCTCGGCAAAACCATATTGACTGAATGCCTGTTCAAGGCTAGCGGCAATCTGTTCTCTCATCATATTCAACTCACAGGTAGAGTATTCGTTCTACTTGTATGGTAGAGCGTTCACTCTACCCTTGTCAATATATGAGATTAGATATTTTTCTATCTTCATTCCTTCTCGACAGAACTTAGGCACTAACATGTTTGCGTCCAAAATCTTGTCCAGTGATAAGTGACTAAAATTAAAGCTTAAATCGAATATATGTAGGTTAAAGTGTAAATGTCGGTGTGATTAACTCTGTGTCGCTAGTAATTAAACATTCGGCGGCATACATCTAAAAGTTGTGTAACTATTTGGTTGTGCTTTTGTTGTTTAATATGGGTTCCAACCCTTGATTAACTACTGCATAATGAGCCGATTAGGCATTTTTAAACAAGTATCATCTATGGAAAGAAGCAACATCAAGCGGATTGGCAATCGATTACGGGTTCAATATACGCTATTTCTGCTGTTCACCTCAGTATGTAACATGACCTATGCCAGCGAGCCTGCCATTAACGAAAACACTCTCGAAAACACAGTCGAAACGATGACTGTATTTGGTGAGCCACTGCGCTATCAGCCCAAGGTGCTTCCTCACGCCTATAGCTATTTAGATGAAGCAGAGTTGGCAAGGGTTGCATCTCCGTTAACCTTAAGTGAATACCTGAATAATTCACCAGGGGTATTCATTCAGGGGGGACAAAACTTCTCCCAAGATGAGCGTATATCCATTAGAGGTTTCGGGGCTCAGTCGAGTTTTGGCATTCGGGGCATTCAGATATTAGTCGATGATATTCCGCATACATTGCCGGATGGTCAGAGTCAGATTGATGGACTCGAATTACACAATTTAGCCTCAATAGAAGTACTAAAAGGCCCTAATTCAGCGCTCTATGGTAATAGCTCAGGTGGCGTTATAAATATCAGAACCCAGCAGAGCGACAGCGACGAGCTTAAGTTAAAACTCAGTCAAGGCAGCTTTGATACTCATCAAGCTTACCTCTATGCCAATAAAAATCTTGATAACGTTAATATTGGTGTCTCGGCAAAACATACCAAGAAAGAGGGTTATCGAGACCATAGTCAGTTTGAAACCACTATGCTCAACGGTCACGCCGATTGGCAAGTTAGCCCTCAGTGGTTGCTGCGCTTCAATAGTCAGTGGTTAGACAGCCCTCAAGCACAAGATCCCGGTGGGCTGACTCAAGCGCAATCTCAACTTAACCCTGAGTCAGCCAGAGATAAAAATGTCGAATATCAGGCGGGTGAGCAGGTTCAGCAAGTTAAAAATACCCTGTCTAGCCAGTATCAAGTTGATGAAAATAATAGTGTCAATCTGCAGCTGTATCACTATGACAAAGACTTCAGTAACCGATTGCCCTTCGAGCACGGCGGCCAAGTTGAGTTAGCGCGTAAGTTTTTCGGTGCTAATTTACAATACGCGACCAGCTTGCCTCTGCTGTTTGACGACATGCAGTTGATTGTAGGCGCCAACGTTCAGCAGCAAGATGATTTTAGGCAGAGGTATGATAATCATCCGGGCGGAGAGCGAGGGGAACTCACGCTTGCTCAGCAAGAGTTTATTGAATCATCCGCGCTTTATACTCAGCTAACGACTAACCTCACCACTCACTGGTTATTTAATGCTGGTGTTCGCTATGAACATGATCGCGTTGAAGTGATGGATGAGTTTCTTGGTGATAATAACCAGTCAGGCGATAAGAGCTGGAACAACACCAGTGTTAACTTAGGAACTAGCTATCAGCTGGCGTTCGGTGATGTGATATATGCCAGTTTTAGTCAATCTTTTCAACTGCCGACCACCACAGAGCTGGCAAACCCCAATACGGCCCTGGCTCAAGTTGCCGGGGGATTTAACCCTAATTTAGCGCCAGAAAAAGCCAATAATTATGAGATAGGCTATCGAGGACAGTTTAGTGAGGAGCAGATATACGATATTGCTGTGTTTTATATTGATGTGACCGACGCACTGACCCCTTTTTATAATGATGACCCTGATAATGAGACCACATTTTTTCAAAATGCCGGCCATTTAGTCCGTCAAGGCGTTGAGCTTAGCACTGTGCATCAACTGACAGATACCTTCTCACTGCGCAATCAATACAGCTACTCTGACTTTACTTTTAAGGATTTTTCGACTCCTCAAGGTGATTTCAGTGACAAGCAACAACCTGGGGTGCCCAAGCACAAAGCCTCTAGCGGCCTAAGTTATCAATCAGGCTCTGGGCTGTCCGTTAACGCCGATCTACTCTATGTTGGTGAGAGATATGTCGATAATGCTAATTCACAATCGGCCACCAGTTATTGGTTAACCAATATCGGTGCGAGCAAAATCATGGAGTTTGAGGATGTCAGTTTTAAGCTGTCATTCATTGTTTACAATCTATTTAACCAATACTACGACGACAACATAAGAATTAATGCCTACGGCGGCCGTTATTACGAGCCGGGGCCAGAACAACAATTTATGTTTACGCTAGCAGCAACTTTATAATTGAGGTGATCGAGTCATGAAAAAAGCACTACTGACTGTTTTAACTGGCCTAGGTTTATCAGGTTTAGGCTTCATAAGCATGGCTTTGAGCGTTTCGGCCTATGCGAGCTCCTATGAGCTTGAAGCCATTAATACAGATATTGCCATTCCATGGGGAATCACTCAGCTTCCTAATCGCGATCTACTGGTGACCGATAGGCAAGGGGATCTGTATCTGCAGCCCACTAAAGGTGAGGCCGTCAAGGTGACAGGTTTACCTAACATTGTGGTTAAACGGCAAGGTGGCTTACTCGATGTGGTACTGCACCCAAACTATCAAGAAAATGGCTGGATCTATATCAGTTACAGCGCCGGCACAGAGGACAAGCTCAATACCGCGCTTATCCGAGCTAAGTTACAACAGACTGGCTCGGACTCTGACTCAGGCTACGAGCTGATCAATATTGAGCCTTTGTACACGGCCGATAAATATGAAAGCGGCGCCGTACACTTTGGCAGTCGCATCGCGTTCGATAGGCAAGGTTATCTGTATTTCTCTATTGGAGATAGAGGCATGCGTGATGTTAACCCACAAGATATTAGCCGTGACTCGGGAAAAATATACCGTTTACACGATGATGGCCGTGTCCCTAAAGACAATCCATTTGTCGATGCTAAAAACGCCAAAACGGCCATCTACAGTTATGGCCACCGCAACTCACAAGGGTTAGCACTCAATCCACATACACAAGCTATTTGGGCTCATGAACATGGCCCTAAAGGTGGCGATGAGCTCAATATTATCCAAAAAGGTAAAAACTACGGCTGGCCTGTCATCAGTTATGGCGTCAATTACAGCGGCAGCTCGTTCACCGATCTCACTAAGAAAGAGGGCATGGAGCAGCCCATCACTTACTGGGTGCCCTCAATCGCACCATCGGGCATGACCTTTGTCACCAGTGAGCGTTACCCTGAACTCAACGGAAACCTGCTGATCGGTTCACTTAAGTTTGCAAAGTTGATTGTCGTGCATTTAGATGGCAATCAGGTAAGTAAACAAGAGGACGTGATGGAAAACCTAGGGCGTGTCAGGAGCATTTTTCAGGGACATGATGGTTATGTCTATATCGGTATAGATGGCCGAGGGGTGTTTCGTCTAATACCTGATGGGGCAGCGGATTAATTGGCTTTTATTAGCCTTCGAATGAAGGCTAGTTACATTTTCTCTTGCTTCATTTGGCTGGTTTTATATTTGGAAATGGGCTTGAAGGTCGACCCTTCATGGTTATCTATCGCCTGTCCGGCGAGGAATGTGCACTCTTTACTTTGAGAAGTCTCTGCGAGACGCTGCAAGCACTTCTGACCGCCATGGTCTTAAGCGTTCCAGACGCTTTAAAGACATTTCCCATATCCCTATGGGTCAGGGAGAGAATGCCAAATTTTGTATGGAACAAAATTGGCCCTGTGGGCTCTGCGGCAGCCTCTGATGTGAATGGATTCACAAATGCCGTGGTGACTGGATGTCATAGAACGGCCATGTTTTGGAAGCTCGCAGCCGTATCTACACTTGGTGATTTACAAGAATATTTGACCTTATTCGCTTCGACCCCTTTGTTCATAGAATGGATTACTCAATCTCAGCAATAAGAACCAACACCTTTGTTCAAAGTAGAAATGTCTAAATTTTATGGGTGTCCACTTATCCTAGTTGCATAAATATCATATTTTTATATTTATAATTCAAAATAAATCATTACCTTACAGGCCATTGAAAGCTCCTAATGTTAGGTTCGGTATGCGGCGAAATAGTCTTCAATTTATACTGGGTGGCTTGATAAATCTTTATTCAGCCTTAACAATAGCCTCTATTTAAGTCACAATGAACCTAGTATCCATCTAGACGGCTAAAATATGAAGAAGTCATTAAAGCAGCGCTCATCCGATCATCACCGTGGGATCTATTTTATTGGTACGACCCCACCTAAAATCGATACAGATTTTGAATCAGTCAGTACTATCGCAGATAAGCTATTGGCTCGCCTTGATGAGATTAGTTTTGATGGTTTGATCATTTACGATATTCAGGACGAAACCAGTCGCATTGACACGCCAAGGCCTTTTCCGTTTAAAGCCACCCATGACTCTGGCACCTACGCGCAACTGCTCAATCAAAAGTCTGGTAAGCCTGTTATCGCCTATAAGAGCGTTGCCGGTCTTGATGAACAGGGCTTTAATGAGTGGTTATCACGTGCTTGGTATCAAAACAGTGTAAGAGATTTAGTATTAGTGGGCTCGCCATCGACTCAGGTTGCAAGTTCATTGCCTCTCAATGACGCTTATCGTCTGTTAGCTGCACACTCTCAAGAGTTCTACCTAGGTGGAGTAGCAATTGCTGAACGCCATTTAACGAAAAAGAATGAACATATTCGCCTGTTAGGTAAGTCGACCCATGGCTGTGAGTACTACATCACACAGGCAGTGTATAACGCCCAAGCAACTATCGATATGTTAACCAGCTACGCTCAGGAATGTGAGCTAAATAATATCAAGCCAAATCGGATAATTTTGACATTCTCACCTTGCGGTAGTGTTAAAACCTTAGAATTTATCAATTGGCTAGGTGTCTCTGTTCCTGAAGCTACCAGCGAACGTATTTTGTCGGCTGACGATCCTCTGTATGAGTCAATTAAGGTCAATCACAGTAACCTTCAGAAAATTTTGGCCGCAGTTATCCCCCTGAATATTCCATTAGGGCTCAATATTGAAAGCTTAACTAACCGTAAAACAGAAATTGATGCGTCTATTTTGATGTACAAACTGCTTAAGGCCACCATGGACCAAGCCTTAGCTCAAAATCAAATTGATCAATTTGTGCAAAACAAATAACCCCCCTTAGCGGTTATAAAATTGCTCATATCCATATACAGCGCCTGCCACAAGTAACTTGATATCAATGAAGCATTGGTATCAAGTTAAACTATCAAAACGTAACATCACCACGAAGCGCTACGCTTTTCACGGAGAACACGGAGGTAAAGATAAAGAGCTACAAAGACTTTAGCCGTTGCCTTTCTCCGTGCCCTCTGTGTTCTCCGTGGTGAATCGCTTTTGTTCAGTTTTAAAATATTTGTTGAGTTAGGGCGAGTGCTCTAGCTCACTAATGTTTAAGCACGACTTAGAGTGATCGCACTAAGCAGTTTCAGCCCCAAAGTGTGTTTCGCAGTTATAAGGTAAATAGGGCGAGTACAGCTTTGACTATAGAAAAGTTAGTCTGAAAAGGCCACGTTCAACCTAGAAGTTATGCCTGTCCCGTCTTTTCGTCTTTTCCGTCTTTTGTCTTTACAAGAATATTTGACCTTATTCGCTTCGACTCCTTTGTTCATAGAATGGATTACTCGATCTCAGCAATAATCACCAACACCTTTGTTCAAAGTAGAAATGTCTAAACTTTATGGGTGTCTACTTATCCTAGTTGCATAAATATCATATTTTGATATTTATTTTTCAAAAAATCATTACCTTACAGGCCATTGAATGCTCCTAATGTTAGGTTCGCTATGCGGCGAAATAGCCTTCAATTTATACTGGGTGGCTTGATAAATCTTTGATATTACCATTCATGTAGTAGAAACGTCAGATGCGCATTTTTAGCGGGAGTATATGAGTAACCATTTACATCTGGTGTTGAGGATTGATATTGACTCGGCCAACAACTGGAGTGATAGAGAGGTTGTGTAAGGTAGCGAATCTAAATGGATAACGGTGCTTGTCACAACGAAGGGGCACCGTTAAATGGAGCTGGGATTGCTAAACAAGCCCCGTTACTTACCCCATGGATTGTTAGGATCTTGGGATGGTTGGGACCTATTCCCACCGGAGCGGGTGTTCTGCGCATAGGAATCTTGGGCTCTTGGCTTATCTTTGCTAAACCTTGCCCGGTCCTTGTTCTGCTTCATCGCCTCGTAACCGGCGCTCGACTTGGCGCGCATCTCTTCGATAAGCTCAATAGTCAAAGCTTGGGGCTTACGCGGCACTATGCCATTAGCAAAGCCACGTTCTCTGGGCTTGAGCTCAAAATGCGCCGTATCGCCTTTAGGCATGCGTTTGAAGCGATACAGATAAAAGTTCTCTACTCGCTCCCTGGCCCACTCAATATTCTTTAGAAACTTAAGGCATGCCAACATATTAGGGTTTGTCTTGAAACACGCCAGACGCAGCGAGGCATACAGTATCTCCCAATCGTAAAAATCCACGAGCTCGGTGAGCATAGTCTCTAACTTTAAGCCGTGTAATGGGCTGTTCTCTTGCTGTTCAATCATGGGGAATATCCAACTAACGCTATTTAAGTGTCTATAAAATGTGAGTATCAGGCTCAGCCTGTACGATGGAGCCATAATACCAAAAAATGCCTCGACTCACCTCCCCCTATTCCTATAGAAACTAATATGGACAGGCATAGTTGATGGCTCTGTCGATAAAAGAGTGGTACCACATGATCAGCAACGCCACGATCGCCGATGTGTTATTAGATCGCTTAATCCACAACTACCACCGAATAGAGCTGGGTGGTGAATCGATGAGAAAACGGATAAAGGGGTCAGAGCGAATTAGGGCTTTCGGAAAAATTAAGATACTTTTTCTCATCTGAACCACGAGTATTAGAGTAAAAAATCTAACCCATTTCTGTCCAACACCTAACGACTACAATCATTTTGTAGCCTGTGATCACCAACTCGAAGAGATAAACATTCAGGTGTGAACGCGGCTGTGACCTTCCGTGACAGGGATGTCACGGCAGAGCCCACAGGGATTGTGCTTGCGGCGTGTCACAGAAGTGTTCGCACATTCGGCGAGCCGCAGGCTATAGATTAGACTGAAGTTACGATATTGAAGAATCTATTCAGGTATCACTACCGTTAAATGGACCTTGGTCAAAGATATTTGAAACTTGTTATCTGACAAGTAAGTTAGTCTTGGGTGTAAGCCTTATTTACTTCTTCTGCTATGATTGCAATCCCATCGCGCATCTTGGCTTCATCTTGCACGTAGTTCATTCGCAGGCACTGATGGGCGTGGTCCCACTTTTCCATCGATTCGTCATCTTGTCCGAAGAAGAAATACTCGCCTGGTACTATCAATACACCGCGCGCCTTCAATCTAGCATAAAGCTCCATGGTGGTGATGGGGAGTTCATCAAACCAGAGCCAGAGGAACATGGCGCCTTCGGGTTTATGGATCTTGAATCGGCTATCGCTGATGGATTGCTGCAACAAAGACAGGGCAAACTCTGATTTTTGTTTATAAAAAGGTTTAATTACCGATTCGCTCAAGCGTAGCAGGTCGCCTGACTCAATCATGTGCTTGGCAATTGCAGGGCCAAAACCACCTGGGGCTAGGCTGATAATGCCATTAAGATTGGTCAGTGCCTTCGTTACCTCCTCATTGGCAATCACGATGCCGCAGCGTACGCCGGGTAAGCCGAGTTTGGATAAGCTCATACATAGTATGGTGTTGCTGTTCCAAAAGGGTGTCACCTCTTCGAAGATGATATTGGGGAAAGGCGTGCCATAAGCATTATCTATGATAAGGGGAATGCCCTTATCACGTGCGAGTTGATCTAATTTAGCGACTTCGTCATCGGTGAGTACATTACCTGTGGGGTTCGTTGGTCGTGACACACATATCGCTGCTACCGAGTCATCCACTTTTAGCTGCTCAAAATCAACATGATACTTAAATAGGCGATTTTCTAGCATCTCGATTTCGGGGCGGTAAGAGACAAAAATGTCATCATCAAGGCCGGCATCGTTGTAGCCGATATATTCGGGGGCGAGAGGTAGGAGGATTTTTTTGTGGCTGCCATCAACTTGCTTGCCTGCAAGCAGATTAAATAGGTAGAAGAAGGCGCTTTGGCTACCATTGGTCAGGCTGATATTTTTCTCGCTTATGTCCCAACCATAAGTGTCTCGTAACAAGTCAGCCAAGGCTTTTAAGAAGGTGTCTTTACCTTGCGGCCCATCATAATTACCTAATGCAGCTACCAGCTCTCCGTTTACCAGCATCTCGCTTGCTGCTTGGTGAAAGTAATCCTGCATCGCCGGGATCGTGGCAGGGTTACCACCACCGAGCATAATGGCGCCTGGTGTACGCAGCCCTTCATTGAGATCATTCATCAATTGATTAATGCCGGAGTTGCGATTAAATTTTTCACCAAACTTTGAATACTGCATGACACCTACACTTGAAAAAATCGAAATAGCTTAGAGTGCCTGTAGTAACAATATTCAGCGAAAAACGCACCCATTATTTGAATTTTTAGTGACTAATTTGGAATACATCATGTTTTGTTAGCGAAATCGCAATTTATTTGTTCACTTGTCTCGTTTAGGCTTATGGGAATAGGGGGAGATATGCGTTGCTGTCGTCTCTGTATTTTTTAGTTTAAAAATTCGACTTGTACAATTAAGCCTGGTTGATTATCCAGTAACTCTATTTTGCCGTTATGCAGTTGTATAATGGCTTTTACTAAGGTCAAGCCTAAGCCAAAACCTGCTACACCACGGCTTTTTTCTATGCGATATAAGCGCTGAAAAACTTTGTCCTTTTCGATATCACAAATACCAGGTCCATTATCGCTGACAGTAAAACCACGGGGTGTTAAGTGAACGCTGATTTGTGCATTATTTCCGGCGTACTTACTGGCATTTTCTAGCAGATTATATATGGCTCGGAACAATAGCGTTGCGTCACCTTGAATAGAGAAGGGCTCAGTGCTTTCTATACTGACAACTTGCTGTTTCTCTTCTGCAAGCGGCTCGACTAAATCCACGGCATCGATAATGACTTGCTGTAAATCAACCGTTTTAAAGTGTTGGCTGTTGCTCTCTTTCTGTTGCTGAAGCCTAGTTAACTCAAGCATTGCACTAAAGGTAAATAAAATCTCATCAAGCTTATCTAGCATAGATTCTAGCTGCTCACTGGGGTGATTCAGTTGCTGTTTAGTTAATATCTCCGATTCAATTTGCTGCCTTAAGTGGCTCAGTGGCGTACGTAAATCATGAGCAATCGCATCAGTAATTCCGGAAATTGTTTCAAAGGAGTGCTGCAATTGATTGAGCATGGTATTGATATGTAAGGCCATATGATCATATTCATCATTATGGTCTGATACTGCTACACGCGCGCTCAATTGGCCTGACTCAACCCGTAATGCGACTTGGTTAAAGCTGTTAATGCGTTTTAACACCCGCATTGAGAAAACCAAGCCCGTTATGATGCCGAGCAATACGGCCAGTAATAATGCAACGGCTGAAGCACTGATAAATTGCGCTTTTAGTTCATATAATGATTCATCGTCGACAGCAACAATGAGGGTTCCAGAGGCCATAGGCTGAGCACAACCTGAAACCAGTCTGATCTCATCAAATTGGTCTAACCAAATCGGGAAACGCGATAAGCTCGGGCATTGTGTTAAGCCCGCAGGGATTTCGCTAAGTCGACCAAAAAGCTTTTGATCTATTTGATAACTCAGAATGTATTGGCGTGAACTTTGAGCCTGCAGCTTAAATTGTTCGAGAAACTGCTCAGTCGTTAACTGCTCAGCAAGCATGTTTTGCTGAGCAATAATATTAGCCATTTGCAGGCCTTGTTGGCGGTTCATTTGACCAATGCTTAATTGATACAAGACGATTAGTAAGATGGTCACTACCGATAATAATAAGCCAGTATACAAACGGGTTAAACGCCATACCGAGTGGGCGGTTTTAACCCTGCTCCACCATTCTGTAACCGACGCCACGTACTGTTTCGAGTAAAGGGGTGAGACCATCAAATTCTACCTTTTTACGCAATCTTGCCATATGAACATCAATAACATTCGTTTGTGGATCAAATTGATAGTCCCAAACGGCTTCAAACAGTAATGAGCGAGATACGACTCGTCCGTTATGCTCCATCAAATAACGTAACAGCTTAAATTCTTTTGGCTGCAGGGTTATTTCAGTTGAGCCTCTAAACACCTTATGAGAAAGCAGATCCATTTTAAGATCGGCAACATGCAAAACACTGGTTAGCTTTTCGCTGTGTGTGCCTTTGCGCTGAATGAGTATCTCAATACGTACGAGCAATTCAGAAAGTGCAAAAGGTTTAATGAGATAATCATCACCGCCTTCACGCAAGCCTTTTACGCGTTCAGAAACGCTATCTAAAGCACTTAAAATCAGTACTGGTGTTTGTTTACCTGCATTTCTTAACGTCGATAGTACCGTTAAGCCATCTAATTTAGGTAGCATCCGGTCAAGCACAATTAATTGGTAGTCGCCCTCAAGGGCTAAGAATAAACCATCTTGACCATTATCAGCTAGATCAATCTCATAGCCCTGTTCTTGAAGGGCTTTTTGTAAGTATTGACGAGTCGTCTGGTTATCTTCAATAACAAGAATCCGCAATTTTCTTCCCCTAGGGGGAGTGCAACTCCCCCATAAATGTTGGCTGAACTAGCGCTTCATCACTGGAATGACTTTGCCAGTGGTTACATCCACAATGACACGTGTAAGGCCTTGCTCACCCATGAGTTTAAACTTGTAGAATGTAATACCTTTTTTGTTCTCTAATTCAAATTCAAAAACGTCAGCACTGTATTTTAGCTGTAATTGGGCTATGGTCGCGCCTAAGTTAAATTTTGATGCTTGTAACTCTTTCAATGCTAACAGGTCATCATCATCTAATCGCCTTAAGCTATCTTTGGTTTTATGTTTTAACACCGCGCCATCAGCAAGGCTTAATTCTATGTCATGTTTTTGCTTTTTTTCCAGATTGATCGCTTCAATATCATAGGTTGCTTGATTATCATGATCATCAATTTCAAATTCGACAATGTGCTTAGCGTAATCTGTACTGACTTTTTCAATCGCCTGCTCTAAGGTGAAATTAGCGCGTTGTATTGCGAGTGCGGACAGTGCGTCGTCTTCACGATCCGCAAATGCTGATAGTGAGGTGAAGGCCAGCGCGACACAGATTAATTTAGACCATTTCATTTTGTTATCCTAGTGGGTTGTTGCTTGAGAACTGAATTGTACGTGTTGTCCCTTGCACCAACGTGGATGAATCATTACAAAAAGTTAATCCTCTAACTAGGTATTAACGGCGTCATTAAATACCTGAGCCACTTCAAGATGCTCGTTTCAGAGTGCCTGTAGTAACAATATTCAGCTAAAAACGCATCTATTATTTCATTTTAAGTGACGTATTTAGATTTCATCAAGGTCTACTAGATAAATCGCAAATTATTTGTTCGCGTGAGCAGCTGTTCAAATTAGACAACAGAGAGGTGAGGGGCCTTAGAATGAGATCTGATTGTTTATTTGGGATTCATCTGGCTATTTTATTCATGTGATAGCCCTAGTATGTTGTCGCGTTAAGTCACACCTAAGCCCTTTATTTGCTGTGCTATTAATTGTTTTATCTGCTGCCATTGTGCTTCTTGCCATTGACCGTCATGGGGCAGCATTGAAAAATGATCGGCTTCTTCGATGATTATCTGCTCAACGTTTCCCTTTGCTTTACTACAAAAGTGCAGAGCTTGTGATACTTCGACACAAGCGTCTTTCCTGCCATGCACCACGGTTAAATTCATGTAAGTATTATTTAAAAAACAGGGATCACAAGCTCGATAACGCTCAGGATGAGTTTGTGGACTTCCGCCCATCAGTCGTTGTATTTGAGCCGGCTGATCGACATCTTGCAATGCATGCAGGTTTAAAATGCCAGCAATAGAGATGATTCTTTGTATTGGTAGAGGGCTTTCAGAATAGAGCTCACTATCAGAATTAATGCTAGCTCTTGATGCAGCCCATGTGGCCAAGTGACCTCCTGCAGAATGTCCTATCAATAAAATACGATTCAGATCTAACCCTTCTATATCTTTGATAGTACGAAGGTGATCAATACCATCGGCAATATCCTTGAAGGGGGCCGGCCATGGGGCTTTAATATTTTCTCCCTCAGCATTCATACGTCGATACTCTATATTCCATATCGCAACTTCAAACGTTTGTAAGTAATCAACAATTGAAGAGGTCGCATAAGAATCAAGGTTATGATTATCTTTCCAATAACCACCATGAATGACAATAACTACAGGTGTGTTATTTGCACATTTTGCGTTGTAAAGTTGTGCAAATTGTTGACTATAATGGCCATAGAAAATATTTTGTTTAAGGGCGTTTCTCATAAATATAATCGGCATCGATTCGAGAATAATAAGTGGAAGGTATAACAGGTACACCATCAATTCAATCATTTACTTTATTTATCTACAAAAGTGTAAAGGTGCATATTATTTGATCAGTTTAAATTATTTCATATACATTCATCGTCACACTGGTATGATAGCAAAATAGGTTAACAAGCAGTCGATACTGTGTTAAGGAACTACACATGCCAATTACCATTAAACGCCCCATTGAAAGAAAAAAATTATCTGAAACTGTTGAAGAAGAGTTGGAGTTGATGATCCGTCAAGGTGAAATCGCTGTAGGTGATCCACTTCCCTCTGAAAGAGAACTAATGGCTGCGTTTGGTGTTGGTAGGCCCTCTATTCGTGATGCTTTATCTGCACTTGCGCGTAAAGGTTTAGTCAAAATTAGTAGTGGTGAGAGAACTCGAGCGACCAGGCCCTCACCAGATACGATCATCTCTGAGTTGTCAGGTATGTCGAAAGATTTTTTAACCCAGCCTAATGGTTTGCAGTATTTTGACCAACTTAGAAGCTTCTTTGAATCAAGCTTAGTACGCCATGCAGCTGAGTTTGCGACAAAAGAACAAATTGAAGAGTTAGAAAAAGCACTTGAATTAAACGGTAAAGCGATTAACAGTGACAGCCAATTCAAAAAAACAGATGTCTATTTTCATCGTGTCATAGCCTCAATACCGGGCAATCCAATATTTTTAGCTATTCATCAAGCTCTGGTTGATTGGGTTATCGATGCAAGAGCTGAAAAAGCCAATGCCAAAGAATTGAATGCTCAAAGTCATCAAGATCATGTAGAGATTTTAGCGTTCATTAAAAATCATGATGTCGAAGGGGCGGATAGGAAGCTAACTCAACATTTAGAATATGCTTTTGAAAGACATTACGGTGAGTAGTATATCATTTAGGTATTAAATCAAATATTTACCAAGTAACATGTTACTTAAAGGCTACCGCGAGGTAGCCTTTTTTATTGCTGTATTTTTTTCAATACTGTGCAGTTAGCTCTCTGAAATAATTTTGCAACTTCTCGCTACGATATTTAATGTTTCGATAGCATTAGCTTAACACTGGTGGTATAACAGGTACACAGTACAAAACAATACCAGATGAGTCAGTATGATTACTAAGATGTTTAAATCAGCAATCATTTTATTTTTGATGATGCCGTTATTTGCGAATGCTCAAACACTGATCAATTGGCAGCAAGTCGATACTTCTGCTGTTGATAAATTTAACATAGGCAATGGCGCCTTTATCAGTAAGCAAAATGATAGTTTGCTGATCTCTTCTGGGATGAATATTGGAGATGCGGCTAGCAGAGGCCCTGTTGTTGCTGAACGATTTATCGCTAGTGAGGGTCAAGCAAGCAGCATGTTAATTGTCACAGGTGACAATATGCTTACACCTCATTTAACCGCAGAGTTCGGTAACAGAGCTTACGCAGCTACAGCAGACTTTCATGACGCTACACTTGTTATTGGTGGTATTGCCAGTAAAGAGGCGTCAGCCTTAGTTAATCTAGTCAAGTGGCAACCCGGCTCAGAAACAGTACAAAGTTATTCGCTGCCCCCATTACCTAAAGACGCCAACTCCCCTTCAGCAGTGATAATTGAAAATACTGTTTATGTGCTAACTGGCTCTGACGCGAGTAATGAATTTTATGCGTTAGACTTAAGCGCATTATTAAATATTGAGGGGGGATTATCTTTTAATCATAGAGATATCGCATACTTTACGGCGCATAATTTATGGACTGTGTTACCGGGATTACCATTAGCCAGCAATGAGCAGCCTTATCAAAATGCGATAAAACTAGCGGTGCAAAATGATGGTCGTGGCAAAAAAATATTTGCTATGGGGGGCTATCAACTTTTGGAGGATCATCTTGCTAGCCAAGATGAGTTGTTAGCAGTTACTCGTCATTGGAAGTATGATCCATTGGCTCTGAGCTCTGAGCAGGTGTGGCAAGATCTCGGTGATATTACGATAACTAAAAATACCCTAAAAGAGCGAATTAATGCGTTAAGTACCTTAGGTCAATCTCATATATTAGCGTTTACCAATCAAGGTAATACGCTGTCATTCAATGCCATTACCAGTAGCTGGACACAATATTTTGCCAGTACTATTCGTCCAGAGGCTGAAGCTGGCATAGCGAGTCACAAAAGCCAAAATTCAGCGCAATATATCAGTGAAACCGTGAGTTCATCAGCCGGTGAGATCTATTCATTAAATCGTGTCGCTAATCATCGAGGATCGTTGCAGCTGTGGCAGGTTTCGCTCAAACAACCAGAAAAGAATTTTGGCTGGGTCAATATGACTGTTTTAGTGGTCTACTTAATTGGTGTGGTGCTAGTAGGATTATTTTTTGTCTTTAAAAACAGAAATACCGATGACTATTTCCGTGGTGGTCAATCTATCCCTTGGTGGGCAGCAGCCTGTTCCATCTATGCAACAATGCTGAGTTCATTGACTTATGTCGCACTGCCTGCCGTGGTCTATCAAAGTAACTGGCTATTACTAATAGGTATATGGATGATCATCGCCGTTGCGCCCATTGCTATCTATGTAGCGATACCTTTTTTTCGTCAAATAGATGCGACGAGTGCTTATGAATACCTATCCAAGCGTTTCAATATGGGCGTGAGGTTATTCGCCAGTGGCCTGTTTACCCTTTTTCACATCGGTCGCATGGGCATAGTGATGGCGTTAACTGCCTTAGCACTTTCAGCGGTTACCCCCTTGTCGGCCAGCGACAGTGTCTTGATCATGGGGGTGTTATGTTTGATCTATTGCACTATGGGTGGGATTGAAGCGGTCATTTGGACTGACACCTTGCAAACAATCGTATTAATTATTGGGGCGATAACGTGTTTTGTCACCATAATCTTAGGCTTAGAAGGGGGGCTAACTGACTTTATCAGCATTGGTATGCTTGATGATAAGTTTACTATGGTCAATGCAGATTTTAGTTTAGATAGCATAACCACTCTCTCTATCTGGGTGATCGTTATTGGTGGGATTGGGCAAAACTTATCGAGCTATACGGCCGATCAAGCCGTGGTACAAAGATATATGGTCACCAAAGATCTCAGTGAGGCTAGAAAATCAATTTGGGCAAATGCCATCATAGCTGCTCCAGGTGCGTTACTGTTTTTCTGTATTGGTACCGGTCTATATGCTTTTTATCAGTCACATCCAGAAAAATTAGATCCTAGTATTCAAATTGATCAAATATTTCCAACATTCATCGCCACTGAGCTGCCTATTGGTGTAGCAGGTCTTATTGTTGCTGGTATTTTTGCTGCTGCACAATCAACGGTATCAACCAGCATGAACTCTATTGCGACCACTTTAGTGACAGACTTTATACGCCCGTTCAATCTAGTGAAAACAGAAAAAGGCTATATGCGCTCTGCGCGCTGGTTAACATTTATCATGGGCACATTAGGTACATTAGCTGGACTCATTTTTATTGACCCTGAAATTCGCTCATTAATGGAAGCCTACTTTAAAGTCATTGGCATGTTTATGGGGGCATTGGGAGGCTTATTTGTACTTGGTGCGTTAACTAAAAAAGCGAATTCATTTGGCGCTAGTGTGGGTATTTTAGCCGGGGTGACCACCATGATATCAGCATGGCAGCTAGGTTGGGCTAATGGCTACTTATACGCCACCATAGGCATAGTGTCATGCTTAGTGGTTGGCTACATTGCCAGCTTATTAACCCAAACAGCAGAAACAACGGCAAAAGATTTAACTGGACTCACCTTGTACACAATGCGAGATCCCGCGACGTAAATTGTCAAAAAATTATTTAGCTTCTAGGAAATCTGTATGTCAGTCGTAAATCAAATACTGGAACAAAAGCTGTTGTTGTCATTGAAACACGCTTTAATCGCCTCTTGTCAGCCGGTTGATGATGGACCAATGGACAAGGTTGTACATGTTGTTGCTATGGCTTTGGCTGCAATTGATGGTGGTGCGAAAGGGTTAAGAATAGAAGGTGTTGAGAATGTTACTGCCGTTGCTAAGGCAACCTCAACGCCCATAGTTGGTATTGTTAAAAGAGATTTAACTGACAGTCCAATACGCATTACTCCGTTCATCGATGATGTGAAGGCATTAGCGCAAGCTGGTGCCAGCATCATCGCCTTCGATGGTACTGATCGGAAGCGTCCGACCGCTATGTTAGATCTGCTTGATGCTATTCATCAACATGGCTGCGTGGCTATGGCTGATTGTGCAGACTATGAGACCGGCTTAATGCTGGCAAGGCATGGATGTACTTTTATTGGTAGTACCATGTCAGGTTATACCGATTTAAATAACACTCCGAATGAACCGGACTACCCCTTGATCTCTCGCTGGGTTGAGCAAGGAGTCAATGTCATTGCTGAGGGCCGATATAATTCACCACAGCGCGCAGCCAAAGCCATTGAGCTTGGTGCTTTTTCTGTGACGGTTGGATCTGCCATCACACGTGTTGAGCACATTACACAATGGTTTGTCGGCAGTATTGATAATGTGGCTAAAACCACACCCGTATAGCGAAGCTGGCTAAATTCGAACTTATAGCTCAGATGAAAATGAAGGGAAGAGGTTAATGATCATAGCAATTGATGTGGGCGGCACTAAGATATCAGCAGCGCTCATCTCCAGCAGCGGCGTTGCTAATGGAAACGTCGCTAACGCTAACATACTTGATCTCAAAATAGTAAAACAACGAAAAATTGAATCAGTCATACACAGTGATTTAATTAACTTGAGTGATTACTTAGTTGAGCTTTGCCAAGGCTGGCTTGAGCAAGCGACACATGTGTCTATTGCTTGTACGGGCCAAATCGGTGTTGAGTACGTTAATTTTCTTTCTGCTAAGCAAAATTTACCGCTAAAAGCCCAGCTTGAATCGGCTTTTAAATTGCCTATTACTATTATCAATGATGCAGCCGCCGCAGCTTGGGCTGAGTACAGTGCTTTGAATAAGCTTACAGCAGAAGCTCATGAGGATTCTAATACCAGTCACGTTAATCACAAGCGTGACGACAGCTTAGTTTATATTACCGTATCGACAGGTATTGGCGGTGGCATGATCCAAAATGGGCAATTAGTTACCTGCACTGATGGCTTTTGCGCCCATTTAGGCCATGTATCGGTACAACATGGCAGTCAGCAATCAATACAGTGTCATTGTGGTCGAGTCAATTGCGCCGAGGCCATCGCCTCGGGTACTGCTATAGCAAAACAAGCTTCAGTCATTTTAAACAAAACGGTGAGCTGCAAAGAGGTCTTTGAGCATTACTTAGCTGTGCCAGAAATAGCGAACCTTGTTGATGATGCAAGTAGTGCTATCTGCGATTTAATTGCCAATATTAAAGCTGTAACAGGAACTCGTATTGTTGTTTTAGGCGGAAGTGTGGGCTCAGTGGATATATTCCAGCAACAAATACAGGCCAAAGTTGCCAAATTACCAACAATTTTCCAAGTGAGCATTATTCCTCCCCAAATGGGTGCCGATGCCGATTTATTAGGTGCAGCTTTTTACGCACATCAATATTCAAATATTATTTAAACACTAAATAATCTTCTACTTGTCAATATAGAGCAGGATATTCATGCAAGTCATAATATTAGAAAATGCACAACAGGTCGCACAACATGCTAGCCGGTGGGTTGTTGAACTCATCTCTCAAAAAACGAACCCAGTACTAGGTTTAGCTACGGGGAGCACACCTATTAGTCTTTACCAAAAATTGGTAAAAAGTCATCAAGAAGATCAGGTAGACTTTGGCCATGTAACCAGCTTTAATCTCGATGAATACCACAATATAGATGCTGAGAATGAGCATAGTTATCGTACTTTTATGAAAAATAATCTTTTTGATAAAATAAACATTGATCAAAAAAACACTCATCTACCAACTTGTAATAAAGGTGAAAACCCACGAGAGCAAGGTATCGCTTTTGAAGATAAAATTAGATTGGCTGGTGGGATTGACCTACAAATATTGGGGATCGGTGCAAACGGTCATATTGGATTTAATGAACCCACCTCAAGCTTATCCTCTCGTACCAGGCTAAAAACGTTAACTAAGCAGACGCTTGAGGACAATAGTCGTTTATTTCAACCTGATGAATATCAACCGACGATGGCGATGACCATGGGGATATCAACGATATTAGACGCACAATATATTCTACTCATGGCAACAGGTAAAAATAAAGCTAAAGCCGTTAATGAGATGATAACGGGTCCACTCTCAGCGAAATGCCCCGCATCAGCACTGCAGCTACACGAGCATGCGGTTATTATTTTAGATAAAGCGGCTGCAAGTGAACTCTCTAACCAAGAATACTTCAACTTGGCTAATAATGAACATCAAGAAATAAATAAAGAATATGGTTTTTATATATAAAGAAACCAATTATTAAGTAGATAACTATTTCCTGTTTCGGTAATTGAAAAGCTGACAAACAATATCAGAAAAATATAAATTCAGTGAGTTAGTATTAAATATATCAATCTACAATATATCAACATGCAGTGACTTTATTTCAAGCGTAAAGTGACCACGTCACCAATGTAATCTAATCAAAACCAACCAACAAAAATCATAACCATTGATTTTGATTTTTGTTGGTGAGTTTTTATTGTGTGCATTGGCAACCAAGAATGTAAATACAATATTGGCAGCATATCCAGGCAACTAATACATAGGCAGTAAGCATTTTAATCTAGCTCTCACTTGAAAGTAAAAAAGCCATCAACAATTGTTGATGGCTGTATATAGATAAAGTTAATATAATCGCTATGGAGTAAAGCGAGTAAGTTTGGTGATATAAATGAATAAAACCTGTTGTTAATCCTTATTTACATACAAAGCCTGGGGAGGTAAAACGTTTTAATAAATCCAGTTTTATCGCTGCACTTATATCATCTTTATGTGATTCATAAATCCTGCCGCTTTCATTTTAGCGACCACATCTTCTTTCTCTTGTGCAGAGAGCGCGCGAATTGGAAGGCGTGGATCACCAACATCAATACCGTGAAGAAGCATTGCAGCTTTGCCTGCAGCAACCCCACCATATTCAACGAGTGGTCGGATAAGAGCGATAACCTTATCCATAAGGGCTGTGA
Organism: Shewanella eurypsychrophilus; assembly: GCF_007004545.3. Lineage (NCBI taxonomy): Bacteria > Pseudomonadati > Pseudomonadota > Gammaproteobacteria > Alteromonadales > Shewanellaceae > Shewanella > Shewanella eurypsychrophilus. The sequence goes on from NZ_CP045503.2 coordinate 1,898,404, forward strand.
CAGTCGCTTGATCTCCCTCTTTGAAAGCTTCGATGATATCTAAGTAAAGGGCGGCAGCGTAGTTGTAGGTACTGCCGACAGCGCCAATGGCGCCCACAGCAAGCCCGCCCGGAAGGAATTCATCAACACCAAATGGGATATCGAATTTACCACCGCAAACTCGCTTACAACGTTGAAATTCATAGAGGTCGACATGGTTGAATTTAATACCGGCGAGGTTTGGAATAAGCTTATCAGCTTTGATAAGGAACTGTTCCATATCTAACATAACTCCCGACATACCAGAGTGATAATAATAAAAGGCTTTTGTTGGAGCCGTTGCAGCGACGGCTACGCAGTAGGCAACGAGTTCATCAACCGAACCTGGCTTGAAAAAACAGGGGGCGATCACTGAAGTCGCAAAGATATCGAGTGTTTCGGCATGCTTAGTTAATTCCAGTGTATCAACAATTGACAATGCCCCAGTGTGAATCGTAATACTTAGTTGACCCTGAGCCGCTAAAACCCAGCGCTCAGCTACGGCTTTACGTTCAGCAACAGAGCAGTTGAGACCTTCACCTGTTGTGCCGCAGATATAAACACCACCAACTCCCTGTTCAATGAGTAGTTTAGCAATCTGATCGATAACCGTAAGGTTAACCGCGCCGTCTTTATCAAATGGTGTATGAGGAGCGGAAATTAATCCAGTAAGTTTTTGCATTGTAAGCCTCTGTTAGTTCAGAATATTTGTTTGCCGTCAATCCATGTTTGGCTAACATGTAAAGCAGAGTTATTATCGTATTGAAGTATTGTAAAATCAGCATTAGTGCCGATAGCTAGCTGAGGAGTGTGTCTATTCAAACCAAGAAAGTCCGCCGGATAGGTACTTGCCATTCTCAAGGCTTCTTCTAATGTCACATCTAGCATCAATTGGGCATTATTGACCGCCGTTATCATATCGAGTGCCGATCCGGCTAACTGCCCAGTTTGGCTTGTTAGCTTGTCTCCAGACCGTTGAATTTGATGCCCATCAAATTCGAACTCCTGTTGATCACTGCCAATGGTAGACATTGAGTCGGTCACTAACATCATCTTGCCATTAAGTTTGGCACTAGTTGCTAGCTTTGCCGTTGCAGGATGAACGTGGTGACCATCTAATATCATGCCGCACCAAGTGCGTTCATCAAGTAGTGCAGCGCCAACCATATTTGGCTCCCGAGACGTGAGTCCGGACATGGCATTAAACAGATGGGTGAAGCCTTCTGCCCCCGCATCGATTGCCGCCTGAGTTATTTCAAAATTTGCATTTGAGTGGCCTAAACAAACTCTTACGTTATGGTCAGTCAAGTATTTAATTTGCTCTGTGGTGACATTTTCAGGGGCGAGGGTGACAATTTTAATCCCCAGATCATCTCGGCAGTAAATGGCTAGTTCTCGCTCTGATAATGCGCGAATGTGCTCACTACGATGAATGCCCTTTTTGGGCTCACTAATATGTGGCCCCTCAAAATGTACGCCGATTATACCCGGCAATTTCTGTTTAATTGCCAAGGAGACAGCGTTTGCGGCGTCATTAATTGTGTCTAAATCGCTGGTGATCAGCGTGGGTAGTAAGCCTGTTGAACCGAAACGACTATGCGCTAAAACCATAGCTTTAAGCGCCAACAAGCTGGTGTCATGGTTAAATAAGTACCCACCGCCGCCATTAACTTGTATATCAATAAAGCCTGGGGTCAGTAAGCCTGCAACCTGTATTTCTTGCGCGCCTTCTACTGTTCCGAGGGCGATAACCTTTCCATATTCAAAGCTTATTGCCTGATTATTTATGATGTTTTTACCATCAAATACTTGCTCTGCAATTAAGGTGGTGATCATGATTTCTCTATTGGGTTATTTCTTTAAAAAAACAAAAAATCGTATTTGATTTCAAACTGAGCCGCTATTGTTATCTCATCACAGGCTTAGGCAGTAATAGCAAATCTCACCCATCGGCATGATTACTGGTACGCAGTTAACCTGTCATACCAATGTACCATTAAAGAATGATATTGCAAAGTGTAAATGTTACATTTCACTAACATTAGTCGAGGGGGGACTTATATTTACATTAGGTATCAGTATAAACAGACGAGTCGAATGGCCATTGTGTTAGGAGAAGTATTATCGATGCTAACTAGCCCTGTTTTACTACAATAAAACGGGTTATAAACTGTGATATTGCTAATAACCTTATTTAATTTTTTTCAAACTCAATATTAATAATCTTCAGTAGTTTATTACCTGTTACTTCATAGATAATCTAGATTGAATTGTTATGTAATATTGATAATATCGGCATAGGTACTCACGCCATAAACTAATAGGTGCGGAGTGCAAAATGTCACACCTTCCCCCAGTGTAAAAGCTTTACAAATAGAAGCTTAATCGCGAGAACTAATCGGTAATATTCATTGAAAAAGATGCCGTTACATTTATCCATTACGCAGTCATCATTGCTCTGTATTGGCCTGATTTAAAGAGTATTGAATAAAAATAAATAAGAGGTATACTTGTTATACCATCACCTTGTTGTGATGAGCTCTATCTTAGAAGGTATACTCTTTCTTATGTAAAGAACGTCTAATCCTTAAATTAAATTTTCTGGTGTAAATATGAAACCTGTTGTTTGTTTTGGCGAAGTGTTAATTGATTTTCTTAATATCAGGAAAGTTGAAGATTCAGGTACGTTATTAGATGAATACCGTCAATTCCCTGGGGGGGCGCCGGCAAATGCTGCCGTTGCTATTGCTCGATTAGGCGGTTTTTCCTTTTTTGCGGGACAAATTGGCTCGGATATATTTGGTGACTTTTTGAAAAGATCACTGGATCAATATCGAGTCAATACCCGATTTTTAATGCAACACTCTACGGCGAAAACGGCGTTAGCTTTTGTTACTTTAGATGACGATGGAGATCGTCATTTTACCTTTTATCGAGAGCAAACAGCGGATGTGTTAATGCAACCTCAGCAGGTATCTAAAGACTGGTTTTGTGATGGAGGCTTGTTTCATTTCTGCAGTAATAGCTTAACCAGCACATTAATAACACAAACAACGTCTCGTACTATTGAGCTTGCAAAACAAGCAAATAATTTGATCAGCTTTGATGTCAACCTAAGAGAAAATTTATGGAAAAACAACCATATAGATATTTCACTAGTCAATGAGTTCATATTCAGGAGCGATGTGATCAAGTTTGCTAGAGAAGAAATCGAGTATCTAGCACAAGGGCAAACTGTTGAAGCATATATTGAAACATGCCTGCAAAATACACCTTGGCTTATCGTCATTACGGACGGACCAAAGGAGATTGAATATTATTTCGGTGAGTATAAATATTCAATTCTACCTCCAAAAGTAGATGCTATTGATACTACAGCTGGGGGGGATGCATTTAGTGGTGGACTTTTATTTGGCTTAAGTTCTTTAGCTAATCCTAGTGAGATCATTGCCAAACCTGACGCGTTAGCACAGTTAATTAAATTTTCTGCTGTATGTGGTTGCTTAGCTGTATCTAGATTAGGCGCATTTCCAGCATTACCAGTACTCAGTGAAGTGAGTACAGCCTGGGAAGCATTCAACAACACTATTTAATAAGGTGCTACTATGGAATTTTATAATCCCCAATTTATTACAGAGCATTGTCAAAATATTTTAAGATTTTATAATGAACGAGTCATTGATAATACGGGCGGGTATTTTCAAAGCTATCATAATAATGGTCGTTTGTTTAACGAAAAGTTCAGGCATTTAGTGAGCAGTACTCGAATTGTAATAAATTATGCAACGGCTGGTCATTTCTTCAATAATAAAGAGTACCTTGAAATTGCTCGCCATGGTTTAAATTATGTTGAGCAAGTTCATTGGCAAGAAGAAAGTCAAAAGTATGCATGGCTAATGGATAACCATAAGCCAACAGATATGACCCAGCAGGCATATGGTTATGCATTTGTATTGATGATGTACGCGGCGGCTAAAAAGGCTGGACTTGTCACTGACGAGAAACAAATATTAAAAATATACAAGCTGATTGAAGACATGTTTTGGCAGGAAGAATACGGCCTATATGCGGATGAAATATCCCCGGATGGAGAGTTAAGCACATATCGTGGTCAAAACTCGAATATGCATATGTGTGAAGCCATGATCTACTGTTTTGAAGCCACTCAAAATACCCTATATTTGAAAAAGGCTGAAATAATTGCCTTTAATATCGTTAAGCGACAGGCTAGCCTAACTGATGGTTTGATTTGGGAGCACTTCACTGAGAATTTTCAACCCGATTGGGAATACAACAAGGACGATCCTAAGAATATATACCGCCCCTGGGGATTTCAGCCAGGTCATCAAACTGAGTGGTCACAGTTACTGGTTTTATTAAACCAATACTCCCCAAAAGACTGGCTTATTGATAGTGCTAAAGAATTATTTGACCGGGCATTTGATAAGAGTTGGGATAATGAGTATGGGGGCTTATTTTATGGCTTCTCTCCCGATGGTGATATCTGTGACAGTGACAAATATTTTTGGGTGCAATCTGAGAGTATTGCTTCAGCGGCCATGTTATTCAATGAAACTCAAGATGATAAATATCTAATGTTTTATGACAAGCTATGGGAATATAGTTGGGAACACTTTGTCGACCATAAGGAAGGGGCTTGGTATTGGCTTCTTAAGAATGATAACTCGCACTACTCAAATCAAAAGAGTGTCTCGGGCGCAAAATGTGATTTCCATACCATAGGGGCTTGTTTTAAAGTGTTAACTAGCATGGGCATCTCAACTATCGATGACTTGGCATAATATATTTAAATAGCGGTCAACCTCGTTGGCCGCTATAACCGCTAATTGTTCATAATACTTACAGTGCCTTGATACACGATTGGACTGCGAATAACGGGTTTAACCTCACCAGAAATCCAGAATACCTTATTTTCTTTTTGTTCAATATTCAATGGACCTGCACCACCAGGAAATGGAACATCATCGCTCGATACATCCCATGAATTTTCTTTTATATTGTAGATAACCTGGCGATGGCTAAAGTGAAAGTCTTTTGGTTCCATAGCAAAATAGGCTTGTTTAAATTCATTTAACTCTTCATTTTGCAAACTGCCAAGTTGATAGATAGCATGATCAAATATCTTTTTATTTACCCCTCCGAGTAACAGTAATTTATTGCTTGATAGGCTTGCAACACCACCACCGGTTACCGCAAACGCTTTTCCATCTAGGGTTGTTGGTGATAATACTTGCCAACTCTTACTTTTAAAGTCAAACGCATAAGAGTCAGTTAACACATACTCATCTTTTTCCCCTTCGAAATTCATCCCACCAAAAATATAGAAAAGCCCATTATGATTGATCGAAGGAAACTGAACTCGATTTACACCCGGTATCGCAGGGGTGTCTTCGGCATTAATACAAGTGCCTTTCTCAAATGAAAACCGACATACTTTATTCGTTGGTTTGGTATTTTGTTGGCCAGCAAAAAGGTACAGCGCGTTATTTTGCCATGCAGCGCTCCCTAATGCCCAAGTAAAGGGGAGTTTAGCTATTACTTCAGTTATAGGTACCTGATTATCATCTAAGGTCAGCTTGATAATAGAATCCAATGCTTGTTCATTATTTTGTCCACCAACCAAATATAGGCTGTTACCGACAACGACAGTGGCACCATATCCAGATTTAATGGGTAAGTGCCCATTTGATACCAGCTTTAATTGGTCGTTACTCACATCGAAGACAAAAATATCAGAATAATACTCTTTTTGCCCATTTTGAAAAACGGGGTGGCCTTTAGGAAAGTTAGCGCCACCAGCAACAATCAAATAATCACCTAAGAAAGCAGTGTAAGCCGCGGAAACACCAAGTGACTCTAAGAACCCTTCTGGAGCCGGTAAACTCCCCGATTTTTTCCAAAGAATTTGGATTTCAGCCGATGCTTGCTTGTTAGAATTATTGAACCGTTCGCTAGAATCACCAAGAGTCGTCGGCTTCTCAACGGCGTTAAGATATAAAGATAAACATAGAGAAAATAGTATACACATTTTTAAATATTTCAATGGTATATCCTTGTTTTTATGACTATAAACAGCATTGTCTAGGGTTGGGTTAAGTTTGAATGTCATAACCCTAATATCAACGATATAATCTATTTAAACCAAAAATCAAACCTAATCTGCACAGATTAGGTTTGATTGATTTGTCAGCTAACATTACCGAATTAATGGACTCTCATCCATTAATTCACTTCAATTAAAACGTGAGTTTCATTCCAGCAAAGTATTGACGGCCAATAACATCATAAGCTCTAGGCTCAGTGTTTGTACCTATTGCAGCACCACGAGCTAAAATATCAGGTTGTTGGTCAAGCAAGTTGTTTGAACCAAGATAAACATTTATCGCATCATTAATTTGGTAGCTAGCTCTAATATCCACATACGTTACAGCGTCCATTGTATTTATATCTTCAGACAAGTTTGCTGTTGAATCATCGCCAGGAACGTTATCAAGATAAGCTTCTGTTTCAGAACGATATGTCACTTGAGCAAAAAGATTAAAGTCTTCTGTAATATTGTATGAGGCATTAAAAGCCAAACGCATTTCAGGAAATTGTGGACGGCCAACAAACTCTTCAATACCGCCAGCCGTTTCCTGATCCCATTCAGATAAAAAGTTTGCATTAAGCATCAGGCTTAATTCATCCAATGGTGAATAGGCAACTTCAAAATCAAAGCCGCTAGTATTAATGGTATCGGCATTGATCAGTGTTGAACGTAAATCTAAGATTGGACCCGCTGCCGTATCTCTGACTAGATTGCCGCCACAGGTCTCATCAAAACTACCTGGGTCCACATCATGACAACGTTCAACAAAAGTAGAAGCACTGACTCGAGCAATACCATCTTCAATCTTAATAGAATAGTAATCTAGTGAAATTGATAAGTTATCGAGTGGGGTAAACACAGCACCTAATGTTAATGCATCAGCCGTTTCTTCTGATAAATCCTCTGAGCCTGTTTGTAATAACGTTGTATTGTTAGTTTCAGATGCAATTAAGTTAAATTCACCATTAGGATCCGCTGCCATACGAGCTGCAATTGCAGAGACTGATGCACAGTTTTTATCAATATTGCTAGTACCCGTATTGCTTGTACCATTACATATATCAGTATCTGTTCCTGCAACAGACGATGAGCCTGAAGCGAATAAATCACTGACGTTAGGGGCACGAACTGAACTCGACTGACTCCCACGTAAACGAATCCAATTATTAACTGGTGCATCAAGACCTAAACGGTAAGTAAAGGTAGTACCCACTGTCGAGTACTCAGCCACTCGTCCTGCAAGACTTACATTAAGCCAATCTGCAACAGGGACATAAAGCTCACCAAATGCTTCGACTACATCAAATGACCCCTTGATAGGCTGGACACTTGGCGAACGAGAAAAACCGAGCTGACGGAAACTATCTGGTGTTTCTTCTGCTGATTCTTTTCTGTACTCAACACCCGCTGCAAAGCCCATGTTGTCGGCACCAATGGAAAAATCAAGTTCACCAGAAACCACACTTGTTAGCACAGTTTGTTCGACTCTACCCATTTGACTAGAATCGATTTTAATATATTTAATCGCGTCTTCAGAGAAGCCAACAATACCTGCTTGACCGGCTAAACTGTCAGCTGTGCTAAAAGGGTTAACCGGTAAACAACCTTCAATTCTGGCATATTCATTAGCACACTGGTAACCGCCATTACCGTCTGATTCTATGGTCACAGCTTCACGCATATTAGGCAGACTAGTATCACCAGTAATTACCGCTTGTGCACTGGTAACACCGTAAACAGCACTTGTTTTCCATTCCATGTCATTATCAAACAAGTAACTATAACTACCGGCAACTCTAAAAGTATCGCGGTTATTCGAAATTCCACGTTCACCAAATTCCCATAATCTTCTATTCGTTGTTACATTAGAAAGATTAGTATCGCCACCATTAGCATTCATTTCGGCTAAAAGTTGTGCCCCAGCACTACTACCCACAAAGTATGGGCTAGTTGCTACATCAATAGGGTTTGTACCACCGGCACCCGTTTTAAATAAGTTACCATTAACATCGATAGGTGCTTCTTCTATCGCGGTACTGGCTGAAGTCGCTGCGTAGTTCAGTTCAAATTCAATAAATTCTTTGTCTGAGACATCAAAAGTTATCCCTGAAGCAATAGTAAAACGCTCATAGGGTGTGACAATAGTTCGGCCCGCATGCTGGTTATCATAATCCGTCGTACCTACTCGGTTATAGTTACTGTCCAGTGTAGGTTGGTTGGTATTGAATGGGTCACCGTTACCAAAAATTTTCACATCACCATAACCAAGGTAAGCACCATCTACATGGCTAGGACCATTACGTACAGCGAGGGAGTTTCTGATGCCATCGCCAGTCGTATCAATAAAGCGTAATTCATTAGCAGCAAAGTCTCTGTCTCTTGACATGAGTTTTTCTTGTTTTGTAAAGCTGCCAGATACCCAAGCGTTACCTGCATCGAAGTTTTGACCGAAGGTAAAATCAATGTTTGATCTTTCGGCGCCTTCATCGGCTGAAGAAGCTAGAGCGTTGATTTCAAAGCCTTCAAAGTCTTTCTTCGTGATGATGTTAATAACACCGGCAATGGCATCAGATCCGTAAATGGCTGATTGACCACCTGTTAATACATCAACACGTTCAATAATGGCGGTTGGGATAGAGTTTAAATCGACACCATAACCATTGTTAGCAGACACTCCTGATACATAACGACGACCGTTAACTAACACTAAGGTACGTGCAGAGCCTAAGTTACGTAAAGATGTTGTTGCAACACCAACATCTCCTGCGCCACCACCAACAGAAATATTACTCGATGACCCATTAATGTCAGAAGTTATCGAGGGAACTCTGTTTAAGACATCACCAATAGATACTGCACCAATACCTTCTATAGCTTCTTTGTCAATCTCAGTGATCGGTGCCGATGACGAAGCATTAGCACTGCCTTTAAAAATGTTAGAACCGGTAACCGCAATACGCTCGAAGGGTTCTGGTGTTACGTCTGTATTTTCTTCTGCTGCGATTACTGTTGGGCTAAGTAAAGCGGCAATACATACAGATAATGCTGTTCGGTGAAATGCTCTCTGATTTAAATTCATAACTTCCCTCTATGTGTTTTTTAATTTTTTTAGGCACTACAAATTACAGCTATACAGTATCTAGTGAATCAATATTGTACAGTCAACCTATCATACCAGTATGCATTCAGCAACACTCGCGCAACAAATGGTTAAATATAATACTTAGACTGGTTATTAGCGTTTACATTTATGGGTGCGCTCATTGCACAAGACAGAAGAATAGAAGCTTGCAGCCTCTGCTCGGTGACACTTAGCGGTAATAGATAAATGGGTATGCCATTTCAGTGTGTCTCAAAAGTGTCCCCATACAAGCTGCGAGCCCTTGTGAAAAGGGTCGAGTTTTCTTACTATAGAAAAATAGAAACTCACCACTATCTCCCTCATTTTTAAACGAGAATGCATGAAATTTATCCATACTTCTGACTGGCATATTGGCAGGCAACTTCATAATCAGAGCCTGCTTGACGACCAGCGCTTCGTTCTTAATCAGATTGTCGAGCTTGCAGTCCTGCATGATGTCGATGCGCTGATTGTCGCAGGTGATATTTACGACAGATCCATTCCGCCAGCGAGTGCCGTGGCCCTGCTTGATGAGGTGGTCAATCGTGTGGTGAATGAACTTAAGATCCCCATAATAATGATCGCCGGTAATCATGATGGTCATGAACGTTTGGGCTTTGCGTCGAGACAGATGATCGATAGCGGCTTGCACATAGTCGGCCCGTTAACAAAAACGGTTACATCTATTGAGCTTAAAGGTAAGCAGGGCAGTGCGATGTTTTATGGTCTGCCCTATGCCGATCCTGCCACTGTGCGTCACGTATTGGATTGTGAGGTGAGTACTCATGAAGCCGCGATGGATAAATTGCTGGAACAGGTGCATGAACACGACAGCAATGGTTTACCTAAAGTGGTGATCAGCCATTGTTTTCTCGATGGGGGCAGCGAGTCTGAGTCCGAACGTCCTCTGAGTATTGGCGGCGCCGATAAAATATCACCCAAACTATTTACGCCCTTTAACTATACGGCGCTGGGTCACCTTCATGGGCCGCAGTACAAAGGCAGCGATCATGTCAGGTATTCAGGCTCTATGCTCAAATACTCTTTTAGTGAGCAGCATCAGAATAAGTCAGTGACTTTAGTTGAGTTAGATAGTGAAGGGAAAGCTCACTTTGAGTTGCTGCCATTATCAGCCATGAGAGATGTGCGCATTATAGAAGGCAAGTTGGCCGAATTACTTAAAATCGGTAAAACCGATGTTAATCGTGAAGATTATCTGATGGTGAGATTGAGTGATAAGACAGCTATTTTAGATGCCATGGGCAAGCTCAGAAGCGTGTATCCCAATGTGCTGCATTTAGAGCGTACTGGCTTGATGAGTGATAACGGCAAGGTTGAACTGAGCCGGGATCATATCAAGAAGGGTGAGATGGATATGTTTAGTGACTTCTTCACTCAAGTGTCCGGTGATGCGATGACAGAGGCGCAGCAACAAGCGATGACAGCAGCCATCGATGAGCTACATAAGTTGGAGCGCACATCATGAGACCACTTACCTTAGAGATGTCTGCGTTCGGTCCATTTGCATCGACTCAAGTTACCGATTTTTCAGCATTAGGTTCAAACCCGCTGTTCTTGATCAATGGACCAACGGGCGCAGGTAAAACGACTTTGCTTGATGCCATCTGTTTTGCTTTGTATGGCAAGACGACGGGTGATGAGCGAGAAGGCAGTCAGATGCGCTGTGACTTAGCCGCTGACACCTTACTAACCGAAGTGACGTTCAGTTTTGCACTCGGTGACAAGCAATACCGAATTCGACGAGTCCCGGAGCAGCAGCGCGCCAAGAAGAGTGGTGATGGATACACGGTGCAAAAGCCGGAAGCGCAGCTTTATCGCATCGATAATGATGGCACGGAACATTTGTTAGTGGCCAGTAAAGTATCGGAAGCAACTGCCGAAATTGAGACGCTGACAGGGCTGGATGCCGATCAGTTTCGTCAGGTGATGGTACTGCCCCAGGGGAAGTTCCGTGAGCTGCTGATGGCGGATTCAAAAGATAGAGAGAAAATATTTAGCCAGCTATTTCAGACGCAAATTTATCGCAAGATTGAAGATAAGCTGAAGTTTCAGGCATCAAGCATAAAGGCTGAGGTGAGAGACCACCGCAATAAGCGTGATGGGATTTTGGAAAGTGTTCAGCTTGACTCAGATGAAGCGTTAGCCAGTGAGCTTAATGAATTATCGCCTAAGCTAACTGATGCACTAGAGAGTAAAGATAAAGCTCAACTCATGCTCATTGAAGCGAATAAGCAGCTCGAGTCGGCTAAGTTATTGGTTACTGATTTCGATAATCTGGATAAGTTGAATCAGACTGCCGCCACGTTATCTGGCCACAAAGAGGCTATTAAGCAGCGCCAATTCCAGCTTGAGCAGGGTCAAAAAGCCCAGCAGTTACAGCCTGTGTTAGAGGGGGCAATCGCGCGGGGCACCGAAGTTGCTCAAGCGCAAGAGAGACTCACTCAGGTTCAATTAGCTAAGCAGAGCAGCGAGCAGGGTTTAGCCCTTAGTCAGAGCCAGTTTGATTCTTTGCCTGAGCAAGAGCTGCAACTGCAACAAGTCCAGCGTGAAGCCCAGCAGTTAACCTCGTTAGTGCCGCAGCTTCAAGGACTAGATGCACTGCAACAGTCTTTGATTCAGGCAACAAGTGTGCGGGAGCAAGCCAAAGAGAAAGGAATCAATGAAAAGGCGACATTAGATGCTTTAGTTACAGACAAAAATGTAGCAGAGCAACTTATCCCTCAGTTAGAGCAAGCTGCTAATGAGCAAGTTAATGCTCAGCAAGCCTTAACAGCACAAAGTGATCTGATAGAGCGTTATTTGCAGTGGCAGAAGACGAGCAGCGAAGCCAGTCAGACCGAGCAGTCTTTGAGCTTGGTAAAAGATAAAGGTCAGCAACTTAGTACTCAATTTACAGATGCCAAAAAGAATCACCAAAAACTGCAACTGGTCTGGCATCGTGGTCAGGCAGCCAGTTTAGCCCAGCAGCTTAATCCTGGGCAGCCATGTCCGGTATGTGGTAGTGGCGAGCACCCAAGTCCAGCGCAAAGCGAAGAGCAACTGCCCACCGAAGAGGAGCTGCAACAGGTGCAGCGTGCTGAAGAGTTGGCCAGTGAAGCCCTGAATCAAGCCAGAGCCGATTATTCTGGTTTAAATACTAAGCACCAAGAGCAGATAAAGCAGTTAGCGCAGCAGCAACAAAGGTTAGGCGATGGCTGCGAGCAAGGCATTGAGCGCTTACAGTCACAGCTGCAGCTGCTACAGCAGCAGGTGAACTCAGCCAATGCAGCAGCGCAAGATTTGATTAAGCTTAGAGCGCAGATACAAGACTGGCAGCGACAGGAGAGAGAGTTACAAACTCAGCTTGATGTTGAGCGAGAGCAATTTCAAGCGCTGCAAAATAATGTCTTTAGTCTTAAGGGGCAGGTGGAGCAAGCTCTAGCTGCGATACCTGAGCAATATCGAAGCTTAGATGCACTCAATGCAGGGCTGAGCAATGTAAGCGCTCAAGTCACTAAGCTAGAGCAAAGCATCAAGCGTACCCGAGAATCTCACACCCAGGCGCTTGAGCAAGATGCAGCGCAAACAGCGGCGTTATCCGGGGCGCAGTCGAGCCAGGAACAGGCAAAAACGCAAAATGACAAGGCGTTATCTGAGCTTAATACTCAATTAGCCACATCGGGCTTTACTGATAAATCAGCGTTAACTCAAGCTTTGTTACCCGTTGAAACACTGCAAAAGATTACTGATGAGCTCGCCAAGTATCAGCAGGACACCATTGCCAACCAAACGAGTCTACAACAGCTCAATGGAAAGTTGGATGGGCAGAGAAAACCTCAATTGAGCCTACTTGAGTCATCAGTGGCAGCAAGTCAGTTCCAGCAGCAAGAGGCAGAGCAAACCTGGCAGCTTATTCAGGGGCGAGTAACCCAGTTAACTCAAACCCAAAAGCAGCTTAAAGATGCAGACACGCAGGCTAAGATGCTCGAAGATAAGTATGCCATCATTGGCACATTGTCCGAGGTGGCGAATGGCCAAACGGGTAATAAGGTGAGCTTACAGCGTTTTGTACTCAGTGTGCTGCTCGATGATGTGCTGCTCGAGGCCAGTCACCGCTTACAGCTGATGAGTAAAGGTCGATACCGCCTGCTGCGCAAGGAAGATCGTGCCAAGGGCAATAAGGCCTCTGGTCTAGAGTTAGAAGTCGAAGATGCTTATACCTCTAAGGTGAGGTCTGTGGCAACCTTGAGTGGTGGTGAAAGCTTTATGGCAGCACTGTCGATGGCGTTGGGATTATCCGATGTAGTGCAAGCATATGCTGGTGGAATTAAGCTCGATACTCTGTTTATCGATGAAGGCTTTGGCAGTTTAGATCAAGACTCGCTTGATTTAGCCATTCGCACATTAATGGATTTGCAGTCTTCTGGTCGCATGATTGGGGTGATTTCTCACGTTTCTGAGATGAAGGAGCAGATTGGTACCCGAATCGATATTCTTAAAACTGCAGTCGGTAGCGAGGTCACTCTGGTGCTGCCGTAATTAGGACGACAAAGACAGAGATTAATTTGGGGCGATAATCACAGCCCCTTAATATTTGTTAATTAAAACGCTCTTTACACCTGTTGCTGTGAGTAACAGCAATTTGCAACAACAAGCCATAAAGAGTTGCAAGCTTCAACTCTTTATGGCTGAAATCATCATCACTGGTTGAATATTGATCAGCATAATGAGTGGCTTGCAGCTATAAACTTTTACAGGGATCTGTGTTACTGGTCCACATTAAGAATAATTATTCAAAATTGTGTAGTCGATCAGTTTGTACTTTAGCTTAATTTTGGTATAAGTTATCTCGATTGTTTCACCCTATGGGTAAACAAGCTAAATCTATAAGAATGTAATAAAACCGTGTGTTACAGCCAGATAACGCGAGTGAAATGTTACTTATTTTGCTTTTGTGTATAAGAGCTGATGACACTTTATTGACAGGATAGCTCCGGTTTTCAAAAACAAAGATGTTATATGGGGCTCAAGTGCAAACGAGTAAACGTTCATTTTCTAGATTCGATTTTTTAAAGTCATCAGTACTGAATTTTCAGACATTCTTTACAGCTCAAGAGACTCGCTTACATAAGAGGGTCATTTTAGGTGCTGGCCTGCTCATTGGAGCCGTCATACTCTGGCCAACGAATAAAGAGTTATTGCCACAGCGCATTCCTATCGATCTGGATATTGAGTCATTAGTGGCTCAACTTACACCAGCTACTCCAATGACAAACATCATTAGTCGAGCAGATTTCAACCATGAGATCACCAGTGGTGACACCCTCAGTGGCTTGTTTGTACAGGCCAGTGTTGATCAGCAGACCATGTATCGTGTGTTAGAAGCCGATCTCAATGTTCTGGCGTTAGATACGTTAAAGCCGGGTAATTTAATTAAGTTCTGGCTTGATGATCAAGGCGAGTTAACAAAACTTGAGCTGTATTTTTCTGCGGCACGTCAGGTGGTGTTTACTCGGTTCGATGATGGCAGCTTCAATGTCGATGAAATCAATGTCGAAGGGATTTGGCGCAATCGAAACTTAAGCGGAGAGATCCAAGGTTCTTTTTATCTTTCTGCAAAGAGAACGGGTTTAAGTGCCGCTGAAATTCAGCGAATCGAAACATTATTAAAAGAGAAACTTAATTTTGCCAGAGATCTACGTGCCGGTGACCGTTTCTCTGTATTGATGAACGATCAATTTATAGATGGCAGTTCAACTGGGGCGAGTGATATTTTAGGCGTTACGATTCATCGTGGCCGAAGTGATATCACCGCTTTTCAAAATAGTGATGGCAACTATTATGATGATCAAGGACGCAGCTTATCCCGTGCATTCCAGCGGATCCCGCTGCAGAGTAATTATCGGATTAGTTCGCGTTTCAATCGCCATCGCCATCATCCAGTGACGGGGCGTACTTCACCTCATAATGGGACGGATTTTGCGACACCAATAGGCACTAAAGTGGTTGCACCTGGTGATGGTATTGTCTCTTTGGTGACCGACCATAGATTTGCTGGTAAATATGTGGTGATAGAGCATGGTAATAACTATCGCACGCGCTACCTTCACCTCTCCAAATCTTTAGTGCATAAAGGTCAGCGAGTATCACGAGGTCAGGTGATTGCTTTATCGGGTAATACAGGCCGTATTACTGGGCCACATCTTCATTATGAGTTTCATGTTAATGGACGACCGGTCGATCCGATGAAGGCCAATATTCCCATGGCCAGCAAACTGTCTAAAAAGCAGATGAGTGAGTTTGAACAGCTGGTTAAAGTCCGCAAGATGATGATGGGCCAAGCATAAGCGTTTATCGTTAATCAGCGAGGTCATCAATAAAAAATATCAGCTATAGGCTGATATTTTTTTGCCTAAAATCCATATTAATATCCTTAGATTATATTTCTCTCTTAGGGGATTATTGTTTAATAACAAGTTGTTGAAGGTTCAACTTTCTCGCTGCAGAAAGTTGAACGTTCAAATTTGCTTAATTACCTCTGATTAGTCGAGTCGCAAGTATCGACTTGGTAGTTTGTAGAGAAGATTATAATTAGAACGATAAGGCGATTTGATGAAGTTACCAAACTTAGTGTTTCCTATAACGTTGTCAGTAATAGTGCTCACAGCTTGCAATAATACCGGTAGTCCTCAGAAGCAGGATTTGTCACTCGACGTTAAACAGGTCTCACAAACTGATGGACGCCTAAGCGATAGGTTATCGACTGTGGAGGAGCGAGTTGAGTCACTACTCGCGCAGATGACGCTTGAGGAAAAAATATCTTTAACTCATGCCAATGCAAAATTCTCAATAGCCGCCATCGAGCGCTTGGGCATTCATGAGATGTGGATGTCAGATGGCCCCCATGGGGTGCGCCATGAAATTGAGCGTTATAGCTGGAGTTCTGCTAACTGGAATAATGACTACTCAACTTATCTGCCGCCCTTGACTGCGGTGGCAGCAAGCTGGGATCCCAATATGGCCACTCTTCATGGCAATGTATTAGGCAGTGAAGCGCGTCATAGAAACAAGGATATCATTTTAGGTCCGGGTGTGAATTTAGCTCGCTTGCCTCTCTATGGACGAAATTTTGAGTATTTGGGTGAAGATCCTTTTTTAGCGGCCAAGTTAGTCGTCCCGCAAGTTAAAGCGATTCAGAGTAATGATGTCGCTGCATCAGTGAAGCATTATGCCCTCAATACCCAAGAGTTAAATCGAACCGGAGTGGATGCTAAGCCTGACGAGCGCACCTTACGTGAGGTTTACCTTCCAGCCTTTGAAGCTGCAGTGAAAGAGGGAAACACCCAAACGATTATGGGCGCATATAATCGTTATTACGGCACCAATGCCAACCAGAGTAAGCACCTGGTGATGGACATTTTAAAAGGGGAGTGGGGCTATAAAGGCGTATTGCTGACTGATTGGAATGTGGATATTAATACCTTTGATGCCGCCATGAATGGACTCGATATCGAGATGGGGACTGAGGTTGAGCATTATGATGATTATTTTTTAGCCCAACCGCTCCTTGAGATGATCCAATCGGGTAAGGTTCCCGTTGCTGTATTGGATGATAAGGTCAGACGCGTCCTTAGGGTTCAGCTCACCATTGGCATGATGGATAAACAGCGCTTGTCTGGCCAGCGTAATATTAGCGAGCATCATCAAGCCGCGCGAGACATTATCGCAAATGGCGTCGTACTATTAAAAAATGACGATAAGCTGTTACCGCTAAAAGAGGAGAAAATTAAAACCATATTGGTGCTTGGCCCAAATGCTGAGCTGCTACACAGTCAAGGCGGTGGATCATCTGAAGTGAAAGCGCTTTATGAAGTCTCACCCCTGCAAGGGTTAAAAAACCGTTTAGGGGACAAGGTAAATATCACCGTGATGCGAGCACAAAACGGTGCGACCATCTCACCGATTGCCACAGACTATATGGCTGCACGGCATTGGACAGGGACGCCACAGTGGGAGCTGACACGTTATAAAGACGGTCAGCATAAAACAATACTACGAGGCGATGACTGGATAGCGAATTCAGCCTATCAAGTCAGCGAACCTGGGCAAGTGGAACACGTTCGACTTAAAACATTGATAAAACCGTTAGCAACAGGAAGCCATACGCTTAAGCTAGTACTCGAAGGTGAAGCGAGTCTATTGATAGATGGTAAGCAAGTGCTCACAACAAAGGAGTTAAGCAATCATACAAGAGTACAAGGAAGCTTGAACCTTATTGAGCATGAAATCTTGTTAAGCGCAGATCAAACTTACACCTTCGAGCTTAATTACAGTGGTCCAGCCAGTGTGGTCTTAGGCTGGGAAGCGCCAGGTGCCTTGTTTACTGCTGAGAGTGAGTACTTATCTGCAGCTAAGTCTGCCGATGCGGTGATCTATTTTGGGGGACTCTCCCATGCCGATGATAGGGAAGCGATAGATCGTACCGATATGAAGCTGCCAAATGATCAAGATACCGTGATAACTAAGCTTATCGCCGCGAATCCTAATACTGTGGTGTTTCTCAATGGCGGCTCAGCGGTAGAGATGCCTTGGGTTGAACAAGCTAAAGCGATTGTTTGGGGCTGGTATGGTGGCATGGAAGCGGGGAATGCTTATGCTGATATTCTCTTCGGTGATGTGAACCCGAGCGGTAAGATGCCTATTACCTTGCCAGTCAGAATTGAAGATACAGCTGCTATTGCACTCAATGACTACAACGCCGTGGAATCACTGTATAAAGAGGGCGTATTTATCGGTTATCGCTGGTTCGAACAGCAAGGTATTAAGCCTTTGTTTCCCTTTGGCCACGGCCTCTCATACACCCAGTTTGAATACAGTGACATTCAGTTATCATCTGACACACTTTCAAAAGATGAAGCTCTAACTGTAACCGTAAAGATCACCAATACTGGACAGCGTGCTGGTAGCGAAGTTGTGCAGCTCTATCTTCATGATATTGATGCCAGTGTGCCTCGTCCTCTAAAAGAGCTTAAAGGCTTTAGTAAGCTAGCCCTAAAAGCGGGAGAGAGCGGGTTGGTGTCAATAAGCCTGAATAAGCGCGACCTGTCTTTTTGGGATATCAAAACCAATGACTGGTTGGCTGAGTCTGGGGAGTTTGAGGTAATGCTAGGATCATCGGTTGAAGATATACGTCAGAAAGCCAAGTTTACCTATCGCTAACCTTTGTTCTTTGAAGCGCAGCGGCTCAGAGTGATGAGGCTCGCTGCGTTCTTGGATTTTAGTGATATCAAGCGGCCGCTTCTTGTTGTGTTTTATGGTACTCCTTTCGAAATTGAGTCGGCGTCAGTCCTACAGTTTTCTTGAAGAAGGTATTGAAGGTCGCTTTACTGTTAAACCCAGCCAGCTCCATTATTTTGAGCATAGTCACCCGGCTGTTTTCACTCATCTGCAGCAGCTGTTTACTCTCATCGATACGGTAACTATTGATGAATTCAAAGAAGTTCTGCTTAAAATGTCGATTAATTATCTGAGAAAGATAGCGCGGCGGGAGCTCTAATTGATTCGCTAGGTTTTCTAGCGTCAGCAGGTGATTTAGGTAGGGCTTTTGAGTTTTCATAACCCCTAAGATCTTGTTGACAATATCAAGGTCTATAGGGTGTTTATCAACTTTCAGGCTGGTTTGTTCCCTTGGTTGTTCTATTCCCTTGAAGACGCTTGAATGCCTAAGGCTGAAGAAAATAAGCACACTGATCAGCAGTAAAACGGTGTAGTTTGAGATAAGGCCTAATACTTCATAATTGATAATAAGGTCGAACTCGAACGAAGAGAACATGGCTAGCGAAACCAATATTGCATCGGTGCGAATAAAGAGAAAGCCAATAACCAATATTTTGAGCCAGGTAAGGGAAACCGTTTCTATATCGGCAAAACAGTCTTTGATTTTCTTTTGATAGCCTTGTAGCTCAATTAAGCACAGTACTCCACAAAATAGTCTAAAACATTCTCTAAATAGCCCAATAAAACGTGATTGCAAAGGCTCATCGGCAGGATGGAAATTGCTAAGGGTGGTGATTTTTGTGGCGCTATCTAGTAAATACCAGTCGTTAATGTCATAGGTGATATAGATAATCAAAGGGACAAAAAGCAAAAAATCATGCTTTTTAAAAATAAACTCTTTATAGATTAAGGAGCGAACATAAAACAGTAACAGTACAGCTTCAAGCCAATAAGCGTAACCGAATACCTTAAACATATTGGGAGAGACATTGAGAATATAACCTCTAAATGCCTCGCCATAATTGATTAAGGTATCGAGAGGAATAGCAGCATATGACAGCAGAAAAAGGGCCAGCAGAACATTATTGTGCTTATTGCCTTTTCTGAAGGACAGCAGGAAAAAAGCAAATAACACACACTGATAAATAGTGATAATAAGCACAATATCGTGAGTGTTAAACAGCACTGTTTTCATATCATTTCCCAATCTATAATTGTTATTTGTCTCGGGTATTGGCGTAAATTTCATACTAACGTGAATTGTTCTACTTGTCAGTGTTAGCGCTTACATTTATTCGGGTATTTATTGTATAATAAATACCCTCTGATGAGTTTTTAGTTTTTTATCAAGTGTTTGTGATAGTCAACTAAGGAGGTAAAGTGACAATGTTACCTAAGATTGGTATTCAACTTTGTTCAGTTAACAATGAGCTGAGAGAAGATTTAGTGCAAACATTAACCTTGCTTAGCGCGATGGGTTTTGAAGGGGTTGAGTTTGCAGGTGAGTTTGGTCAATTTATCGATGATCCTAAGGGATTAAAACGTTTACTCGATACCTTAGGATTAGAGTCCTGTGGAGCGCATATTCAACTGTCGCAATTTACCGCAGAAAGCATTGAAGGACAGCTTAAGTTCTATCGAGATCTCGGTGTAAAGCTATTGATTGTTGCATGGGATGAGCGTGCTTGGAGCGCAACAAATTTATATGAGCTGATTGACGAGTTAAATCAATTACACTCCCGTATTCTTGCTTATGGTTTTCAACTTGGCTTTCACAATCACCAGCATGAATTTGATCAATTTGAACAGGCTACATTTTGGGATGTGATTGCTCAATCGACTCCCCAAAACTTTGTCATGCAGATGGATGTGGGCTGGTTAGTCTATGCAGGCAAAGATCCTATTGAATATGTTGAGCGCTTTCCTGGCAGGACACATTCCACCCATTACAAAGCAAAAATGAAGCAAGGCATTTCAAGTAATGGGTTGATATCATTGTTAGGCGCAAACACAGATAGTTGGTTGAGGTTGCTGAGTGCCAATATAAGAGTTGGAGGTACTCAGTGGATTGTGATTGAGCACAATGAATGTCTAGAAACGCGATTGTCATATGATGTTATAGGCCAGGCAAAATCTCAGTTAGATAAGCTAATGAAATCCCTCTAGTGCGAAAAATACTAAGGTTCTCTGCCAACATCTATAATCATACTATATGGCTTATTTTATGGTTTTCATCTATGACTTTTTATTTATGGCAATGAGATTAAATCACTTAGTGAAGGCATTGATGGCTCTGCTGCTTTTACTCTCTTTATCAACGAATGCTGAGACACTCACTATTGCTTCTAGTGAGGGGCCGCCCCATACCATTAATGATATTCACCACGGTATAGACTTAGACATTGTTGAAGCTGTGCTCATGCGTCTTGGCTATGATGTAGATTATCAGTTTATGGGGCTCAAACGAGCACAGCATGAATTGAAGATGGGTCATGTTGATGTGACTGCGCCTACCTTTATGCAATCTGATATCGAGGGAAGTTTTACCTCTGCACCGATAGTGCAATATCAACCTATGGTGTTCTCCTTGAAATCAAGCAAGCTAACGCCAATTTCAATCCTTGATATGCAAGGTCATAGCGTAGCGACTTTTCAAGGTGCGCCGGGTTACTTTGGTGCTGACTTTATTGAGTTAGCTAAGGGAAAACAATATAAAGAGATAACAGATATGGCTGCAATACCTGAGTTGTTAGCCAAAGCCAGATATGATTTTGCTGTCCTCGATAAATATATCTTTTATTACTTCTATCGACTCAATGACAAAAGTCGAGATGTCAGTATTTTTACAGAACATAGGTTGATCCCAGCCGTTGCGGCAAGCGCTTCCTTTCATGATGCTGCGATCAGAGATGCTTTTAATAACGAATTACCAGAATTTTTAAACAGTGAAGAGTGCAAACAGATATTTGAGCGTTACTTAGGTTCTGCACTTTTGAGTTTGGAGCCTAATAGGCAAGAGTTGAGGTTTAATTAAGAGGGAATTAGCATTCGCCGCTAATTATTTGTCGTTGACGCTTAGTTTAATCTGCTAACTCTACTATTGGCCTTTATAGCACACTGACAACGACCCGCTTTAAGTGCTGGACAAGCACCGCAAGGCTGAGCTTTTAAAGGTTGTAGCTCTGAAACTATCAGTTTGTCGAGGGGGGATTTTAGAGAAGCTGGGATCGTTAGTTGAGCATTGTTATTAATTACCGTCGAGGGGCTACTGCTGCTTTTAGTGTGATCTTGATGGCTCTCTGGTATAGGGTTAAGCTCAATATGAGCGAGTTTAAATTGATACTTTTGGATTTTACCTAGGTACTTTATCTGCTTACTGACGCGTTTTGATAGCTTTGCTAGGTTGGGCTGTTCAGTGATCATCTTGAGTTGGTTTAGCTGTAGCTTTTTCTTAGCTTTTGCTAGTTTGTAAACATACTTTTGCTGCTGTTTACTTAAAGCATGACCAGTATCCAGATGCATCGAGGTGACCAATTCAAAGAGTGAAACCTGATTATAAATGACAATCATTATCAATCAAGTTATTTTCTTGGTTATTACACTTCAGTCACCACTCCATATCAATGCCGCTATCAACTAAGGTCAGTAACAGCCTGAGGTCAAACTCTAGTTGGTGATAGTCGCCCTCCATATGACAGCACAGCTGGTAAAATGCCTTGTTGTGATCTTTCTCTTTAAGGTGCGCGAGCTCATGCACGACGACCATGCGTAGTAATGACTCAGGTACGCGCTTCAACCGGGAAGAAATTCGTATTTCATTTTTGGCTTTTGTCTTACGCCCTTGAGCTCTAGAGACAAAAGAGTGCAAACCCAGTGCTTGATGGGTTAAAGAGATCTTGTCATCGTACTGTATTTTGGCAAGTGGCTGAGACTTACGCAGATAACGATTTTTTATCGCCATAGTGTAATCGTATAGTGCTTTATCACTACGGATATCGTGGATATGCGGATGACGACTGAGCAGCACAGACTGTAACTTATCATTTTCTAGTAAGCTAGATACTTGATCTTGTATTTCTTGGCGGTAGCCGTTTAGATATTTAAGCTGATTTTCCATGAGTTTTTTTGCTTTTGTTAGAGGCATAAAAAAGAGGGCGTTTAGCCCCCTGATTCACTGAGCTTAAAAGCTCTGTATTACAGACTTAGCTGTCTGTCTGCTCATTACCCCAAACATTAAAAATATGTTGGTTATGGTAAGCATAAGCCGCATCAAACGCTGATTGTTGGAAGCGCTTTAGGCCCAATCCTTCAAAATCAACTTGAGGTGGGTTACGCTTTAGACGTTCTTTGACTGTCACTGGCGAAATTAAGATAACTGGCAGCTCAATTAACTGGATCGCAGCTTCAGCTTTAAAGCTGGTGGCACTGCCTGCAAGTTTGCCCTTCTGTTCACGCGCAATGATCACGACTTTATCTATAGCATAATCTTCCATCAGCTTCTTGAATGCAAACTGGAAGTCACGAATAGACTCTGTTGTTTCTGAATGTGAAATGATAAATGACTGCTGGCGACAATCTGGTACATTGTAGGTTTCGCCTTCGTAGCTCAATAAGCTAATTACCGCTTCGCCGCCTTTTAATTCTACGCCACAAACTCTCATGTTAACCCTTTAAAAATGTTGTTGGTTACGCTAGATATTATTAGCTAATAACCTGAAATTTATTTTACTTACCGCCAATAACATCAGCGGCTATGAAATTGTTTACTCTGGTGTTTCCTGAAGCTTAGATTTTGGTTTTCTAAGCATAGGCGCATCACCAACATCGACACCGGTAATAAAACGTTTATCTAGCTGTTTAGGTTTAGCCTTAGCTCTATTTTTGGCTTTGTTCGCTGGGGCTCTCTTTGCCGTTGTCTTGGTTTTCTTCTTCGTCTTAGGCTTATCTTTCAAACCTGAGAACTTAGCGGCTAAACCATCGATAACACTGAGGTCAAAGCTCTTCTTAAGGAATTGCTGTACTTGCTTATAACTCAGCCAATCTTTAGGACCGACCAAAGAGATTGCATCTCCTTTAGCGCCAGCTCGACCAGTACGGCCAATTCGGTGAACATATTCCTCAGCGAATTTCGGCATATCAAAATTGATCACCAAAGAGACATTTAACAGATCGAGTCCACGAGATGCGACATCTGTGGTCACTAATATCTGCTGTAGGCCACGGCTAAACTGATCCATGATCTGGCTACGAGCCGATTGTTTTAAATTACCGCTGAGTGCTGCAGTGTTAAAGCCACCTTCTGCCAACTTAGCGGCTAATCTATCTGTGTCTTCACGGGTAGCAGTAAAAATAATGATCTGCTTATGCGGCTCATTCTTCAAAATATGATTGAGTAACGCTTCTTTATGATCTAAATGATCCGCAAGAAAGATACGCTGAGTAATATCTAAGTTTTCGACATTACCCGCTCCCACTGCAATATGCACTGGAGACTTAAGTAGTTCGGCGGCAATGTCATTAATCTCACCATGATCCAGAGTGGCGGAAAACATTAAAGTTTGACGACGTTTATGATCGGCGGCGTTGTTAATCGCTTTTAGCTGGTCGGCAAAACCAAGATCTAGCATACGATCGGCTTCATCTAAGATAAGTAGCTCTAGGCCATTCAAATGTAAGTGGCGTTGGGCTAAGTGATCGGCTAAACGACCTGGTGTTGCCACAACAAAGTGTGGATCGCGAGCTAAAGACTTGGCTTGATCATTAAAGTTTTCACCGCCCAATATCTTAATTGCTTTGTATTGTGTATTGGCAACTAAAAGTCGTAGCTGACTGTATACCTGATTAGCCAGCTCGCGAGTTGGCAGTAATATCAAGACCCTAGGGTCTTTTTTACTCAATGCTCTAGTGGAAATGATCCTCTGCATCGCCGGAAGCAAAAACGCTAAGGTTTTACCTGAGCCTGTTTTTGATGACGCCATCAGGTCTTTTCCTGATAGACCGACTGGTATAGCCTGCTGTTGGATCTCTGTAGGCGTTGCAATGCCCATATGACCTAAGGTATCTAACAGACGTTTATCCAGTGAAAAATCGGTAAATTGCAAAGGTGTACTCCAAATTTGATATGACTGCGTATTATAACCTGACTTTGTTAGTTTGAGCTATAAACATCATTAAAATCGATGCTCAGCGCTGCTTAGGGGCAAGTTGAATATTCAATTAACTGAACCAAATCACGGTTTTCATTGTGTGTAATGCCAAACGGATAGAGCTAACGGGTGATAAATACTGATTGATGTTTATAATTTCTTTGTAGTTTTTGTAACTTAAGAATAAAATTGGCCCAGTGAGCCAATCAGCATGACTTAATCATGCGTTCTTCGTTGGATGGGATACATTAAGGGATTAAAGAATGAAACTGTTGAGACCCATTTCTATTTTGTGTAAATTTTCGGCTTTATCTTTACTAGCCACAAGTTCATTTCTAGCCTTGGCTGAAGGCACATATCAGTCCGATTCAAATCCACACACTACAGATGACAACTTTTTTTATCTTGGCGCTAAAGGTGGTTGGGTTAATTATCAAAATGCTTGTGAAGCTTCTGCTGTCGACTGCGATGCTGATGACAGTGCTTGGGGCGGATTTTTTGGATATCAATTTCACCGCAACTGGGGAGTTGAAGCTGGCTATAATGATTTTGGCCAAGCATCAGCTATTTACCCTGAGAGCGGGCTGCTCAACGAATATATTGGCACCATGAAAGGCTGGGAATTTTCAGTTAAAGGAAACCTACCACTGACCGACAACCTGGATCTGTTTGGTAAAGCCGGGACATTGAAGTGGGATGGCAATAACGTGGGACCTTATTCAAATCAAAGTGATGATGATTGGGCACCTATGGTGGGTATAGGGCTTGAATATAAGTTGACTCCATCTTGGGTTGCCAGAGTTGAATATCAATATTTTGACTCGGTAGGCAGCGATCTGCTTGGTGGGAGTAATATTCATTTTACCAGTCTAGGGCTGAGTTATCGTTTCGGTCAAACAGCGACTAACAAGCCTGCAGCCGTGAAGCCGATAAAAGAGGTTAAGCCGGTTGTTGTCATTATGCCGCCCAAGCCACTTATATTGCCTAAAATCACTCAAGTTGTTCATTTCGAGTTTGATAGTAGCGTACCAATCCAAACTGATGCTTTAGTTAAGGTCGCTGAAAGGTTAAATCGTTACCAGAACGCCAGAGTCACCATTCAAGGTTATACGGATTCAGTAGGCGCCTCTCAATACAATATGAAGTTGTCAAAGAGACGTGCTGAATCTGTGGCAACATATTTGAAAGAGCTCGGCGTTGATGGGGAGCAGATCAGTATTGAGGCACTGGGTGAGACTTTACCTGAAGTGGATAATGAAACCACTGAACACAGAGCCAACAATCGTAGGGTTTATTTAACGTTACCGGCGCTAAATATCCCTCAAGAACAAAATAAGCCAGCACACTAACGGTGTCATTATCTAGACGGTATTTAGGGGAACTTAAGTGGCTAAAATTGGAATTGCGTTAGGCAGTGGCGCAGCTAAAGGTTGGGCACATATTGGCGTGCTTAACGGGTTGGCAAAAATGGGCATCTACCCGGATAAAGTGTCTGGTTGCTCCATAGGTGCGCTTGTTGGAGCCGCTTATGCTAATGACCAACTCGATGATCTTGAAAAGTGGGTGAGAAGCTTCTCAAGCTGGGATGTATTGGGACTGATGGATTTAAGCTGGCGTAAAGGTGGCTTAATTGGTGGTGATAAAGTGTTTGATGTTATTCAAAACCATATTGGTGACCTACAGATAGAACAGCTGAAAAAGCCCCTTATTGCAGTGGCCACCGATCTTTACTCTGGCCAAGAGATCTGGTTTAAGGAGGGAGACCTTCGCCATGCTATTCGTGCATCTTGTTCTATGCCAGGCATATTACCCCCAGTGAAAGTGGGCGAGCGGTGGCTTGTTGATGGTGCAGTGGTCAACCCTGTTCCCGTTTCGGTCAGCAGAGCGATGGAGGTCGATCTGGTTATTGCTGTCGATCTGAACGGGCAACGTCGTGGCCGAATGCAGGTATTGCCTGTCGATATGACTTGTAACAAACCTTCGGCTGAAGAGAGTGAGAAAGCACTACAACATTCTGATACAGGGTTTATGGATCTACTCGCTCGTGGGAGAGACTATGTCACTCACCTCACTGATAAGTTCTCTTCGGGTAAAGAGTCTAATCCTGGCATGTTAGCTGTTATGTCGCAGTCTATGGATATTCTCGAGCAGCGTCATAAACGTGCCAGATTGATGGGTGATCCACCGGATATCTGTTTAGTCCCTGATTTAGGTGATATAGGGACGATGGAATTTCACCGAGCAGAAGAAGCAATCAAAGCGGGTGAGTTGGCTGTTGAGCAAGCTAGACATCAGATTGAAGCGATTCTTAGTGGTCATTGAACGATTAAAATATGATTAATTAGTCGATCTCATTTCATAAAAAAAGAGCCTTTTGGCTCTTTTTTTCAATCTTTATTTTGCTAATGATTATTTGAGGCTTACTAGCATTTTTCCTCGGTTTTTTCCTTCGAATAAACCGATGAACGCTTCAGGTGCTTTTTCAAGCCCTTCATAAACAGTTTGCTCAGCTTTGATGGCATCAGTAGCAAGCCATTGACCCATCTTTTTGGCAAATTGCGGATAGCTATCCCAATGTTCGAATACGATAAAGCCTTCGATTTTTAGCTTCTTGATGATGATCATAGCCAGGTTATTCGGACCTGGAGTCGGTGTCGTATCATTGTACTGAGAGATCATGCCACAAACGG
The DNA here is from genome assembly GCF_007004545.3 of Shewanella eurypsychrophilus. Lineage (NCBI taxonomy): Bacteria > Pseudomonadati > Pseudomonadota > Gammaproteobacteria > Alteromonadales > Shewanellaceae > Shewanella > Shewanella eurypsychrophilus. Next base: position 1,925,764 of record NZ_CP045503.2, read on the forward strand.
CAATTCTTCCATGGTCATTCATATTATTGAGTGCGGCGGTGAGATGCTCGCCACCGACGTTTTCAAAATAGACATCAATACCTTGTGGAGCCGCATCACTCAGTGACTGGCTCAAGTCCTTTGTTGTCTTGTAGTTAATGACGGCATCAACACCTAATTTGCTAAGGTGTTGTGCTTTATCATCGCTGCCTACAGAAGCGATGACTTTTGCTCCCATCAATTTACCTAACTGACAAACGATACTGCCTACAGCGCCGGCAGCACCCGAAACAAATAAGGTTTCACCCTCTTTTAAATTGGCTATCTTATTTAGACCTGTCCATGCAGTCATACCTGGCATACCTAAGACGCCCAGAAAATGTGACTCGTTAATGGGGGTCTGTGGTAATAAGGTGTGATCTGCACCATCGGTGACATAGTGGCTACGCCATCCATTCATCGCGCTGACTTTACTGCCTACAGGGAAGGCTTCATTGTTAGATTTGATGATTTCTCCGATCGAACCGCCCTCTAGCACTTGGCCAATAATGAAGGGAGCGATGTAACTTTCTCTGTCAATCATACGTCCACGCATATAAGGATCGACTGACATCCATAAGTTTTTTACCAGAAACTCACCTTGCTCCAGTGCTGGTAGCTCAACAGAGACCTGCTTGAAGTTAGCTGCAACTGGCATACCTTCAGGGCGAGAGTGTAAAACAATTTGATTGGCGTTCATAAATCCTCTTTTACTTTGCGTGCAAACTAATTGTGGTAGACTCTACAAGTAAAATGAATTCCGCGCAACTAGTTTGCGCGCAAATTAATATGTGGAGTAGAAGTGTGTCGTCTGAGCTTGATACTGATCAACAAGTGAACATGGATGATAAACAAGCGAGCAATTGTTTGTCGGAGAATGTGTGTTTTGCCTTGTATACAGCGGGAAATGCCTTGGTTCGTGCATACCGGCCTTTGCTCGATGAGTGTGGATTAACCTATCCGCAATACTTGGTGATGCAGGCGTTATGGTTAAATGATGGAGTCAGCCTGACTCAGCTTTCATTGGCTACGCGCTTAGATTTAGGCACACTCACGCCGATAGTAAAGCGATTGGAGGTTAAGGGTTTTCTAAATCGCCGTATCGATACTGAAGATGAGCGTAAAAAAGTGATACAAACCACTTCAGAAGGACTGACATTGAAGCAGGAAGCGCTAGCCCTTAAACAGGTACTGCTGAGTAAAGTTTCACTCAATGAGGCCGAAATTGAATCACTGAGAGACTTGTGTATGACACTTATCGACGATCTTAATAACAAAGAGTAAAGATTAGGTTCAATTCATCATATTTATTCTGAGTGTTAGTTTCGGCATGTTTCCTGCTTAACACCGATATATCTCTTTTTATGTCGGTATTTTGACAATGAACCCTATTACTAACTCAGCTAGCCAAATCAATTCAGCGATTAACGCAGGTGTTAATGCCACAGCTGGGAATGCTGGCAAGAGTTTAGTTGACAGTTATGGTGTTAATAGCCAGAAAACTGATGCTGGGATCAGCAGTGACAAGGTGAGCCTGAGTCAGTCAAAAGAAGCCACTGCGGGACAAAATAGAGATGGAATTAAGGATGAGTCAGTCTCTTTATCACCCAGAGCTGCTAGAGCGCAAAAAATCGAGACAATGGCGAAAGACTTTTTTTCCAAAGGCGATTTTTCTGCCGCAGACTTACCTAAGCTTATTCAGCGTCTACATCAAGACGGGATCTTATCAGACTCTCAATTGAATCGTTTATCTGAAGGGGGCTTTGATTTACCTCAAGTCAAAGGTCAACCTGATGACCTTAAGAGCTTTATTGAAGATAAGCGAAAAGAGCTAACGGCAGAAGGAGAGGTCGAAGGCATGTCTGCTGTTCTGGTTAGCTTGCTCAATGATGCCGACAGTGTGCTCAATCAGATGGACAATGCACAGGGTAAAGAGGTGAGCCAGAAAGCGACCCGTGTTTCGGCCCAGTTAAACGTATATCTTCAGAGCGATGCACAGATGTCTGTTAGTGACAGGGAGCAGTGGCAAGGTCTTAAGTCTACCATGCAGTTAGCTTCATCAATGGGTGAAAATCAACAAGCTGTCGGTATGGTAAATAGTTATCTTAGCCTAGGTAAGTACTAGATTTCTCCATTACCCGCCTTGTCCGTATTGTCTGTTTACTAACCATTGCACTCTTCCCATCTAGCCTGCTTTTATCGGAGCGTCAAGGCTACTTTTTCTGATCAGTGGCCTTCTTGGCAGGAATAATTGCTAGTTAAAATCCATCGGTATAATCATGATCTCGATCAATGTTCTTTTCTTGGGTTTGTAGCTTAATACGCAACATATTGTGCTGAACGTTTGTTAAAACACTAGATGTGGTGTTATTTTCAGCGTCACTTGAGGAGAGATTAAACAATGCCAGTGGTTATTAAGCGGGATGGTTACCGCACGCCTTTTGACGAAACAAGGATTAGAGATGCAGTATCAGCTGCAGCTAACTCGGCAGGTATTGATGATAAAGCCTATGCGGCCCAGGTCGCGAATGTAATTGCGAGCAGTGTGTCTATGCGTGAAGAGATAGATATTCACGATCTACAAGACCTCGTTGAAAATCAGCTGATGGAAGGGCCTTATAAATCCCTTGCACGTGTTTATATCGAGTATCGCCATGACAGAGATCTGCATCGTGAAACGAGCAGTCGATTAAACCAAGAGATCCGTGGCTTAGTTGAGCAAAGTAATGCTGCTTTAATGAACGAAAATGCCAATAAAGATTCCAAAGTGATCCCAACTCAAAGGGATCTGCTCGCGGGTATTGTGGCCAAACATTATGCCACTCGACATATTCTGCCAAAAGATGTGGTCGCGGCACATGAGGCTGGCGAAATTCATTACCATGATCTGGATTACGCACCTTTCTTCCCTATGTTCAACTGTATGCTGATCGATCTCAGTGGCATGCTGACTCAAGGGTTTAAGATGGGTAATGCCGAGATTGAGACGCCTAAGTCTATCTCGACAGCGACCGCAGTAACGGCTCAAATCATTGCGCAAGTCGCCAGTCATATCTATGGCGGCACGACTATCAACAGAATTGACGAAGTCCTCGCACCATTCGTAGCTAAGAGCTATGACAAGCAATATCAGTTAGCACTGGACTGGGGCATTACCGATGCTAAAGCGTTTGCAACGGCTCAGACAGAAAAAGAGTGTCATGATGCTTTCCAGTCGTTGGAATATGAGGTCAACACCTTACATACCGCAAACGGCCAGACACCGTTTGTTACCTTCGGTTTTGGTTTAGGCACTTCATGGGAGTCTCGACTCATTCAAGCGTCGATGATGAAGGTGCGTATTGCAGGTCTAGGTAAGAACCGTAAGACGGCAGTTTTCCCTAAATTGGTATTTGCTATTCGTGATGGCATCAACCACAAGGTTGGCGATTGCAATTATGATATCAAAAAGTTAGCCCTAAAGTGTGCCTCTACTCGCATGTACCCAGACATTCTTAACTACGAGCAAGTGGAAAAGGTGACGGGATCATTTAAGACCCCTATGGGGTGTCGAAGCTTCTTGGGAACCTATGAAGAAGAGGGTGAGTTAGTCCATGAAGGACGTAACAATTTAGGCGTAGTCAGCCTCAACTTACCAAGAGTTGCGCTAGAGTCAGGCGGTGATGAAGCTGAGTTTTATCGTATTTTAGATCAACGCTTAGTGATTGCGCGTAAGGCATTAGATACCCGTATTGAGCGTTTGGAAGGGGTTAAAGCCCGTGTCGCTCCTATTTTATATATGGAAGGGGCTTGTGGGGTAAGATTGCGCGCCGATGAAGAGATCTCAACCATCTTTAAAAATGGCCGTGCCTCGATTTCTCTTGGATATATTGGTTTACATGAAACCATTAATGCGCTTTATGGCACTGACAAGCATGTCTATGACAGTGAGCTATTAAGAGAAAAGGCGATAGCTATCATTGAGTACATGAAAGCTGCAACCTTGAAGTGGAAAGAAGAGACTGGCTATGCGTTTAGCTTATACAGCACGCCGAGTGAAAACTTATGTAGTCGTTTCTGTCACATAGATACTAAACGTTTTGGCGTGGTTAAAGGGGTTACTCAAAAAGGTTATTACACCAATAGCTTCCATCTTGATGTAGAGAAGCAAGTGAATCCCTACGACAAGTTGGATTTTGAGCAGCCATATCCTGCATTAACCAATGGTGGCTTTATTTGTTACGGAGAGTATCCGAATATGCAGAATAATCTTGAAGCCTTAGAGGATGTGTGGGACTACAGCTACAGTCGCGTGCCATATTACGGCACCAATACACCGATTGATGAGTGTTATGACTGTGGTTATACCGGCGAATTCGAATGTGCCAGTAAAGGGTTTACCTGTCCTAAGTGTGGCAATCATGAGCCAAGCCGAGTCTCAGTAACCCGTCGAGTATGTGGATACCTAGGTAGCCCAGATGCGAGACCATTTAACTTTGGCAAGCAAGAAGAAGTTAAGCGACGGGTTAAACACTTATAATACCAATCAGTAGAGTTATCTGCTTAGGCTAAAAGCGCCATATTAATTTATGGCGTTTTTCTTCATTTATAACCGCTAAAACTAGGTCGTACTTTTAATGAATTATCACCAATACATGCCTATCGATGTCATTAACGGGCCCGGTACGCGAGCGACCTTATTTGTGTCAGGGTGTGAGCATCAATGCCGAGGTTGCTACAACCAGTCGACCTGGAACCCGTGCCATGGCCATGAGTTCGATCTGCAGATGCAACAGCAGGTCATCAATGACTTAAAAGATCAGCGAATTAAGCGAAGGGGTCTATCACTTTCTGGTGGAGATCCCCTTTATCCGGGGAATCTGGCATGTATATTAGCATTAGTGAAACGTGTTAAAGCTGAGTGTCCCGATAAAGATATATGGCTGTGGACTGGCTATCTATTGTCAGAGTTAAGCATTGTTCAGCGAGCGATAGTTGATTATGTGGATGTGCTTGTCGATGGTAAATTTGAGCAGGATAAAGCCGACCCAAGCTTAGTGTTTCGTGGCAGTAGTAATCAGGTAATTCATAATCTTGCACAAAAGCGATAACTGTATTCATCGACTACTGTTATAATAGCTGCCATAAGGTTTCAACAGATTAAAAAAACAGCCATTTCATTTAGGCTGTTTTTGCATTTTTATAGATTATTTTAAGGCAAGACCATGAATTTAAAGCAAGAGCTTCACGAGCTAAGCGATAAGCTAGAAACGTTTCGTCGTAAATTAGCGGCAGCGGAGAAGCGCGGTGACCAAGCTGTTATGTTGCAGTTTAGGAAAGAGATCAATGCAATGACTAAGCGCATTGCGAGCACTAAAACTCAACAGACTCGTGAATTAAGTAAGCAGGGAGGCACTGTTGTCGGCATGAAATTCAATCGTCCTCTGACGAAAGCCGAGCAAGCTGATATGGGTAAACTGAAAAAGTCTGTAAAAGGACTGATTGTTGTACATCCTATGACGGCATTAGGACGTGAAATGGGCGTAAAAGTTGTGACTGGTTTCGCTGCTAAAAAATTCTAATATTTGATTTTATATCAGCTAGATGATTCATCTTTAGTGAGCGACTTCAAGTTATTGTCTTGTCGCAAGGCGTATCCTCTGAGCCTAATGGTGACGGGATTGTGAGTCTTTGGTGAATCAATAGCCGATTAAAACGCTAAGGTATTTCACTTACTGGTAAAACCAGCTAAAATTCCTCCCTTCAGTTCGAGTTAGAATGAATGGGTAGGTTTATAAAATTGTTGTTTTATAGACTCAGGTATTTCTCGTTGTTTTTCTGATTTTAGTCATCTCAGGGAAAGAGAGTCTTTAAGGTTATTTCATGTCGATTAAGTATATCGCTTCTTCAAAACTTCCAACGCCTTGGGGTGTTTTTGCCATGCATGGTTTTGAAGACACAGAGACTGGAAAAGAGCATGTCGCACTAACGTTAGGTGAGCTGGACTCCGAGCAACCTATCCTTGGGCGTATTCACTCTGAGTGCTTAACTGGTGATGCATTGTTCAGCTTACGTTGTGATTGTGGTTTTCAGTTACAAACAGCAATGCAAAATATTGCCGATGTGGGTCAAGGCTTTATTCTTTACCTTCGTCAAGAAGGGCGAGGCATAGGCTTACTCAATAAAATTAGAGCTTATGAGCTACAAGATCGGGGCGCCAATACTGTTGAAGCCAATGAACAATTAGGCTTTGCCGCTGATATGCGTAAATATGACATGATCTTGCCAATGATGGAAAAAATGGGTGTTAAGAAGGTCAAGTTAATGACTAATAATCCCCGTAAAGTCAAAGCAATGAAAGAGTTAGGGATTGAAGTTGTTGAGCGCATACCACTTCAAGTCGGTAAGAATCGTTATAACGAATCTTATTTGAAAACTAAATCCACCGAACTTGGCCACTTGATGTCAGAATATCACTTTTCTGATGAAGAAAAAGATTAACTGAAGTTATAGATTTTCCTTCAATCTGCCGCTATATTCAGAACCATAAATATAATAATTATTTTTATCTATGGTTCTGAAAAATCTTATTTTCCTAGTATCTTTTTTCATCTCAATCACTGTTTCTGCAGAAGAAGATTTTACTCACTATGCCTTTGCCAATTATTTAGGCAGTGGTATCTATAAAACCTCAGGTCAAAATGCGACTGTAGTCAATATCCCCATTAGTTTTGATATTCGAAACGACGATACTTCATCCTTGATCTTGCGCACTCCAGTATCCTTGGGCTTCTTTAATTTTACCTGGAGCGACCTGCCAGAAGGTGAGTTCCCCGACAATGTCGGCACTATGACTGTCACTCCAGGTATTGAGTATCGGGTCAACACCTCCGACGACCATGAGTTTCAGGCCTATATCGATCTGGGTTATGGCAATAATTTTACGTCAGGGACCAATGTTGCCATATATTCAGCTGGTGTCTCTAGTTTGTTAGATTTACAGCTTAGACAAAGCGATCCTGTATGGGTCAATAGACTCTTCTTTGCCGGTTATTCAAGTTTCGATGGCAAGCAGAATGAAACATACTCTGCACTGCAATCTGGTGTCGATATCGGCACGGATATCTACTGGCGCTGGGATTGGCTTGGTGTCGATGTTGAACCTAGATTTTTTGCTGCCGGATATTGGTATTTCGATAAATTAAGGTTCGCGACTCCCTTTGGCGAAGATGTTTTGGTGTCTCATAGCTTAGAGATCGGTGCGACATTGGCATTTTCTAAACCCATCTTATGGGAGTGGATGGGCATAGATAGACTCGGCTTAAGTGTGAGAGCCGGTGACGGTGTTCAGGCGTGGCGTTTGATTTTTGAATTTCCCATCTAAATTTACTTACCAAATAACCTTCAAAAAACAAGCTTACTGATGCGTTGTTACTATAATTAAAGGACGTTTAGTTTGCAGTTCAAAGTTGATGTCTAAGTCACTTTGGCATTAACTTGTCTGCGTCTTTTAGTAGGGCACTTGTCATGATCACACCACGTATACTGGTTTCACTTGTCTGCGTATTCCTATTTGTCTTTGCCGATATTCAATTGGCTTTAGCTAACTCCAATACTGAGGTGAGTCAAGAGCTGACAACCCTCTATCGTGCTGCCAGAAAAGTCATCTCTGTCAATCAACAGCATATTAATGATGCTTCCATAGGCGATAAACAATTATCGGGAAAGCTGGTGGCAGAGCAGGCTCTAGCCAATTATGCCGAGGCCAGTGGCAGTGCTCTTGATACCGAAAAACTTACTGATGCTCAGAGTGCAATGCTAAAGGCTGTTGAAGATGTGATGGATGAAAATCAAGAGTTAATTAATGAGCAAGGTGTTGGGTTTAAGGGATTTTTACCTGCAATTTTTGCTAGGCAGGTTGCTAATAAATTCAGTGCCAGTATGGCTGGAAAAATGAAAATTAAGCTGACTGCACCTAAGAGCTATGTGAGAAACCGAGCTAACAGGCCTGATAAGTGGGAGCATAATGTCATTGAGACCATGTTTAAGCGCGTCGATTATCAGAAAGGAACCCCATTTTCTGAAGAGGCGAGTGTAAAAGGAAAAGAGGCATTTAGATTTATATTGCCCGAATATTATGGCAAGTCCTGTTTAGGCTGCCATGGCATGCCAAAAGGTGAGAGAGATATTACTGGCGGTAAAAAAGAAGGAGGTGTGTTGGGTGAATTAGGTGGGGCGATCAGTTTGATCATCTACCAGTAGAGGTTGTAGTGGTATGTTTAAAAATATGACAATATCGACCAAGTTAGTCGCTGGGAGTTTTGGCTTTTCCGCAGTCATTGCAATCGCATTGATCTATGTACTGACTACGGTAGAAAGTATCTCTTCAATTAGCATTGAGCAGCAAGAGTTGGTTGAGCAACAAATTGATGCGATTAGGCATCAGGAAGAGATGCAAACCCTTCAACAAATTGAGCGTAATAAATATCTTCTTGCAGGCGAAATAGACAGAGAGTTTCGAGATCTTAGGGCATGGATGCTGGATCTATCTGTCAGCTGGTTAAATGAAGCCGAAGATCAGGCAAATGCAACACAAGAACATCTCAACAGTAAGCTTGATGAGTTGTCGAAAATTGATGCGAGCCTTGCCAATGAACTTAAGAATAAAACTCAAGCGTTTTATGACCTTATGCTAGAAGCCGTCGATGCCTATGTTGATGATAACCGAGTGAAAGGAAATTCATTAATTGCGGGAAGTAGGGCACAGGCGGAAGAGATAGAGCTGCTCATACTCAGTTTTCAGCAAGTTGCGAATATCAGTTTTGAAAATGTCAGCTTGAAGGCTAAATCGGCCAGTGCAGAGGTTACCCGCTCCGGAAGTTTAGTCAGAGATGCCGCTGCTCAGGTAGTGCAAAAAAATTCTGAACTGTTTTTTCTATCCATTACCCTGCTAGTTGTCATTATTCTGTTGAGTATTATCTATACCTATGTGATGCGTCGTGAGATCTGTACCCCAATAGAGCGGCTTCGCTCAACGGTTGAACGGATTGAGAAAGAATCAGATTTAACCAGTAGGTTTGAGGTCAGGAGCCTAGATGAAATTGGGATAACTGGAACTGCATTTAATCGCATGATGGCGCAGTTTGCCACCATAGTGAGTAAAGTGACCGATGCATGTCAGCAGTTAGATACTGCGGTATCCGATTTAGTGAAAATTATGCGTGAAACGAAACAAGGCGTCGTCGATCAGCAAGATTCGACGGAACAAGTTGCAGCGGCAATCAACCAGATGGCCACTACGGTTCAGGAGGTTGCGCAACATACCGAACAGGCGACGCTGGCAACGCTCAATGCAACCGAGGCAGCCTCTCATGGTCGTCAAATGGTTGAGAATTCAGTGACGCAAACATTAGGCCTGACTAACATGATCGCTGATGCTAATCTGGCTATTGCTAGAGTCGAGAAAGACAGTAGTGCCATAGGTAAAGTTCTGGATGTGATCAGAGGGATATCAGAGCAGACTAATCTACTTGCACTTAATGCGGCTATTGAGGCTGCAAGAGCGGGAGAAGCGGGTCGAGGCTTCGCCGTTGTAGCCGATGAAGTACGTACTCTTGCGCTGCGAACTCAGGAATCTACAGAAGAGATTAATAAGATTATCAATAATCTGCAATCGGGCACTCAGCATGCTGTCAGTATCATGTCTCAGGGCGATGAGGATGCTAAATCTGTACTCGAACAAGCACAGAAGGCAGGGGATGCTTTAAAGACGATAGAGGAGCAAATTACTGAGATTAATGAGCTCAATGCCATGATCGATACTTCTGCCGAACAGCAGGCCGTTGTGGCTTCAGAGATTAATCAAAATGTTGTCTCAATCAGCGATGGCTCAATATCAACGACAGAGGCCGTTGAGAATACAGTTTCAGCCAGTGAGAACTTACTGCTATTGTCTCGTCATCTAGCCAGTTTAGTACAGCAGTTTAAAGTCTAATACCAGTACAATCACAGTTTAACCATTCGCGAAGATAACGGACCTTGGCTTAACTCCCGGCCCGCTAGCACTATTAGCTTTTATACCGATTTGCCTTATTCACATTGAGACTTTCCAGCTTCATAGCAACTTGGTTTCCTTGGGCACACAGCTCCTCTGGAACAGATTAATCTGGCCTGGGTATCAATACCTCTCTCGACCCAGTTAATATTTAAAATTTTTGCCACGCTCATGAGGTTTTTCTTAATGGCTTTAGGGATCTCGGCTTCGCCACCACTGTTTACACAAGCTTGCTTTAATTCGGCTGCGATACTGAGTGGATCTCCACCTTGAGCTTCAATAGCTGGGTTGAGGTCGATACCGGCGCAAAGGACATGGTTATTACCTGCCATGTCCTCCACTTTTACTGACTCACAGCAGTAGATCCTTGGTTCATCATCGACATCTAAAATAGACAGTTGCGCCGAAGAGCCTGTACTGGCTTCATTAATTTTTCTAAAGACGGCCCAATGTTGACAGGGATCTTGTACCAGTCGCATATTACCCCAGGGAAGAGGGATCCCATTACCACGATATACCGCTTTTAATTTTCCTGGAGCGTATGCATCAAAATAATGCCAATGTGGATAAGGTGAAACTACAGTCATACGACGCATGGCAACGGACGCAGATACACCGACTTTTTCATGTATATTAATTTCGTAACCATGACGGTCTAATAACTGTCTAAATGGGACTTTAGGGCAGAGCAGGGCACCTGCAAAAAAACTAGACTCGAAATCACGCCAGGCATGTAAGATATCTTGGGCATTAACTGTTGATGACTGAGGTGTGCCATTGTCCATCTGGGTACTGACCTGGCTTCGCCCTGTGGTGAGTACTGACTTTAAACCATCTTTATTGTGTAAAACACAATGTCCTATATGCACTGCTAAATCGTATTTTAGACGTGTTGGATTCGATTTTAGTTTTTTGTTGATGTAGATGGTTGAAGGTGGCTCAAAGAAAGAGGTGACCAGTTGTGTTGATGTGACACCCATTTCATCGACAACATCTTGGGGCGTCCTATCTATCCATTTTACTTTGAGCCCCAAGCCCTTGGCAATATCCATTATGTCTTCCAAGGCAAGCGGTAAACGTTTATGGCCTATCTCTTCGGCAGCGCGTTCGAGATCTGGGAAATGGTTTTGATGATGTTCTTGATGGGCTCGGATCAACAGATGAGCAAATTGGCGTCCGGTGATCCCTGTCTGGGATAACATTTCTGGAATGGCTATTTGTAATATGTCTTTAGAAAACAAAAAGCTCGGTTCGAGTGCCATGCCATTGATCCCGCCTCGTCGGCCTTTTTCCGGCGTGATGGCATTATCTTCAGGAACATCGTCTAAAAACCAATCGACCTCTTTTTGAAATACGGCTGCGATCACGGCCAACATGCCGGCACTTGGCACGCGTTTGCCTCTTTCTATCATAGATAAATAGGACACAGATGGTGACGATTCTGGATCGACTCTTATGCACCTGGCAGAGAGATCTTCCATGGTGAGATGGTTTCTTTTTCTGAGGTTTCGGATCTTTGTCCCAAGAAAATGTGACTTTCGCATTAAGCTTTTTGTAGTTCTCATTTTGTAAAATTCACACTGTAAAATTTTAATTGTGAAATTGTAGTAAAAAATTAGCTAGACTACAAATCAAGCAATCGGAAAAGATATTAATTATTCATCACAGTAGTTAAACAGTAATAAAAGTTGATGTTTATTGATGATACTGAATTTATCCAGTTGTTAATAATAGAAAAATAACCCGAGATTGAGTTGAGAGGATAAGGCTATGGATATATCTACTACTAGCAATGAGTACAGTGAACAGAATTTTACAAACCTTATCAATGCCGGCATTGTGAATGTGAATAAAGCGGAAGTTGTCAAAAAATGTGACACTATGGCTAATGCGAAACAGTTCCTTGATAGCACATTTCCACTGGCTAAAGGCTCACATAAAGATGTACGCAGTTATGTTGTTTATTATCAGCAACTGCTTATGTTTTTTGCCGATGGCACTCATACTGGTCTTAGGGATTCTGGACAATTTGTAGCGTTAAATGGTCATAAGAGCGAGCCAGAGGCAATTTTATTGAAGAATAACGGCACCCATATCGAATTAAGCTTTGATCGCTGCGGTGCAACGGGTATTAAAGATCACGCTCATATCGAAGACATCAGATTGGAAGGCCATGAATACTGGATAAGCCTGCTGAATATTGAACAGAAGCGTGGCATTCATAGTTCACAAGGAACACAGATGTTTACCGCTAAAGATGGTGAAGATTATCCGTTAAAAGGCTAAGCATTACATATAAAAAAGCGGGATAAACCATTTGGTTTATCCCGCTTTTTTATATTATTACATTCAGTATTAGACCGATTGGTATTATAGGTTTAAAGCAGGCGCTACTTGCCCCAAATACTCTTGTTTACTTCACTGTCATCATCTGAACTGGCGCTAGAATCTGATGTTGCATGATTTGTCATTCTGTTATTTGCAGCACGTACACTTTTATCACTTGCTTGATAGTGATCATCTCTTGGTTTTCTTGCTGGCAAGGGTAATTTGTTCATCTTCAAATAAAGATATTCAACTTTCTCTCTCGCCCAAAGGGTTTTACGTAGAAATCGTAAGCTTGATTTAATGCTGGGATCATGATTAAAGCAACGAACATCAATCCTTGCGCCTAGCTCTTCCCAGCCGTAATGTTCGACCAAATCTGTGAGAAGGTCAGCTAGCTTGATGCCGTGTAGCGGGTTGTTTGCTTGGGTCATAATGTCGTTGTGTCAATTGATATTGAGTTAATTATACCAGCATCAGGGAAAGGTTGAATAGCAGAGCTGAGCAGATTGATGAAAAAGAGGGCACAAGGCCCTCAAAATAGTTAATCAAAGTTCATAGGATTACTGAAAAGTCAGTTCCCAACTATTTATCGTACCAGTATCACGTCTTGCACTATCTACCGCCTTGAGTGCCCAATCACCAGCAGACTCAACACCTGTCATATCGACAGTGTAGCTCTGAATGAGATCGTTTGAGCCACCACCTGCGTTATCATGCAAGATACTCACTTGGCCAGTCGGGCTGTGTAGCTCAACCTGTAAATCACCAATATAGGTGTGACTAATGTTAACGTTCACCGTCACAGTGCCTGAATCACCGGTTCGAGTTGCAGATATTGGACTGGTAATACCTACTGAATTGTTATCAGGAATTGAGTAGCTGTTAGTGTTGGTGTAGCTCGCTGGACCGCCAGTGTTATCGCCACCGCCAGTAGATTCAGTGAAATTTGCCACTAAACTGACGCCATCAAAGCTGCTATAACCTTGAACCATGACATAGTAGGTACCAGACTGTACGTTGCTAATTGGACATGACTCATTGTTGCCGCCTTCCCATGGACGACAATCGTAGCTGCCAGTTGTTGGGGCTGCTGCATATTGAACATACAGATCTGCATCGCCACTGCCACCGCTCATAGTAAAGCTCAAGTCTGTAGCATTTGCTGGAACATCGAGCGAGAAGTGAAGCTCATCATTCTTAGCACCTGTTAGATTGCTCTTTGCTACACCGTTTTCAAGGACTGAGTCACCAGGACCCGTGCCCGGATCGGTTGGACCATCACAAGATTCATCTAGGTATGCTTTCGCTGCAACTGCGTCGATAAGACCATAACCTGTCTGATTATCACGACCCGCAGAGCCAAGATCTTCTGCGGTTGCATTTAATGCCGAGCGGATCTGAGCGGCGTTACACTCTGTATGATGACTCCAGACTAAGGTTGCAACACCAGATACATGTGGTGTGGCCATTGAAGTCCCGTTGTAATATTCATAATCTTCATTGGCAGTATTGGCGACCGTTACACTTGAACCTAACTGTGCTTGGAGTGCCTGACCCGTTGCGCGATCGACAGATACAGAAACCAGTAAGGCTTCGTTATTGGTATCGACTAGGAAAGGGTTTTGTAGGCCAGGTAACTCGGTATTACCATAAACGATAACAGCGCTTGCTCCTGCTGAATTACAGGCCTTGATTGCATCAATTTCAGGGTAGCTTGCACCTTGGTTACCGACGCGCTCAACTAAACACACCTTAGCATTCATATCGCCACAGTTAAATGTGCTACCAGATACTGCACATTCTGCTAATTCACCAGTAATGCTGCCATTGATAGGCGTGACCACATGATTAGTACCTGATTTGATATAACGGTTATGGGGCACGACACCGTTATCAAAATAAGACTGGCCGCCAATAGTGATGTTCGCCAAGCGGCCTTCACCTAATGTGACTGTAGATAGAATTGCTTCACCTGGGCCCGAAATTTCAACTTGATTGGTGTATTGAGAAAATGCTGCGTGGTCTTTATTACTATCAACGGCAGCAACAGACATGACAGCATCATAAGAGGCCGGATAACTGTGAGTACTATCGCCAGCATTACCCGCAGCAGCAATTAATAGTACGCCATTATTCGAATGAGCTGTCATGGCATTTTTCTCTGTAGTGCTTGAGCTACCACCACCTAGAGACATAGTCACGACATTTGAGCCATTAGTCACACAGGTGTCGATTGCAGAGACGAGAGAAGATGAGTAGCCCCAGCCTGCTTCATTAAAGACCTTGATAACATGAATATTGGCAGTCTGGTTTGGCATTACACCAACCACACCCGAATTATTGGCTATGGCGGCAATGGTTCCTGCAACATGGGTACCATGGGCGTTATTATTGCCGGGGTCATACCAGTTACCTGTGCCTGAATTGTTAGTTCCTGTTACGTTGTTGCCACTTAAATCTCCGTGTGAGCGATCATAACCCGAGTCAATAATACAGATGGTACGATTACCAGCCATTGAGTCACTTAAGTTAGTCGAACCGACATAGGTTTGCCCCCAAGGTGTCGTCTCGCTGAGAAAGTGTCTTTGAGCATCTTCTTCAACATAAGCAACATCACTGCGCAGGCGAAGTGACTTGATACTTTTATCATCGAGTTTAACGCTATAACTGTTGCTGCGACCAATACGTTTCATCTCTTTAGCTGAGGCACTATTTAGTGCTCTAAAGTGAGAGAAAACTTCATTAGCTCTAGGTTCATAATCCATTGCAAGCATATCTTCAGCGCTTGTTTGGATGTTTGATCCCGCTTGGGCATTGTTAAACTTTACAATATAACGTTTTGGCAGGGGTGAGCTCTGTTTAACGTTAGCTGCCGCTGATTGAAGCACCGGGGTAAAAGTCGGCGCTGCATGTACATTCGCTGAGATGGCGATTGCTAAGGCTGATAAGCTGAGTGAAACAGATATTGTGTTACTGATTGTCATAATTTATTTCCATATATATTAGAATTTATCATTATTATTAGATGGCTTTTTAGTCGAAGCTAAATTAAACCGGTTACTCAATAGTGAATGTATCTATATGTATGGTTGATGTAAATAAGTCGTTAACACTTGTGTCTATTTGTTTCTTCTGGGAGTAATGAAAACTTTACTGAATAATTATTGCGTTTAAAACGCATTTAATTTGGTTTAATTCGCTTGTTAAATGCATGCTTATGCTCAATTTACGATTATATTGATTTTTGTATTCAATATAACTTATTGATTTTAAAATCATGATGGTCAATTATTTTATTTAAGCCATTGAATTTATTGGCTTACAGTTTAGCTGGGTAATAGTTATAACATATAACTAAAAGTAATGAGCTTGCTTGTTTTGGTGGGTCCTGGACGCTAAATTTTATAGATTAGCGCCTGTATATAGCAAGCTGCTTATAATAATCAGATATTTATCGTTTGATCTTTTGATTGGTTGGGGGATTATGCTGCTGAAATATTAAGGCAATCATTGATAACTCGGTAACTAGGTTTTTCCGAGTTATCAAAGTGGATAGAGAGTGATTACTGAGGTTTTTTGAATTGACTCAAGGTTTGAAAGCCGCCGCCATTATAACTCTTGGTGTAACCTTCAGAAACTAAGGTGTCGAAAGCGATACCGCTGCGCCTACCACTACGGCAGTAGAGTACGACAGATGTATCTTTTGCAATACCCCGTTTTTTAAACTCTACGGCTATCTCTTCAAAAGGGATGTTAATGGCATTTTCCAAGTGACCAGCAGCAAACTCCTCGGCTGTTCTGACATCGACGACCATGGCACCAGCATCAATTTTAGTCCATGCGACTTTTGCATCTTTATCTGCCGCCAACGCTAATTGACTTACCATTAGGCTAAGTAACGCAAAGATGATCATATAGCCGAAGCTTTGAATACTTTTCAGCGTGGTATTTCTGTGATTATTCACTTTATTTTCCTTATATTTATGAATGAATAGCGTATTGTACGACATATTACCCACTTGTATACGAATCAAGTTAGCCCAAGGTCAATGAGTGAGCTTAGGCTAGTGTATTTAGTATAATACTTAGCTTGTATAGGGTAAATGTACATTGTATTGATGAAGGTATTTAGCCTCTAATCTTTGAGATAATATGTAAGGGTCGACACGACTCTTACTCGTTTAATATGGGGAGTATTACTGTCTCTATCTGAGATACTAAATTGACCTTGAGAGGCACTTTTTATTTTTCCGAGTACCGAGTCTGAGTCTTGGGCAAATTTATTGGCTATTTGTCTTGCGTTGATTGTCGCTGCTTGCACCATTGTCGGCTTGACGGCATTGAGCTCCGTGAATAGGAACTCTGTCTTACTGTTGTAATCTTGACTGGAGATCGCTATGCCTTCTTTAGCCAGCTCAATCATATTCTTTCGGCTAGCTAATAACAGATCGACCCTCTTGGTATAAATAGAGATGGTGACTTTGGCCGCATAGCGATATTTTACATTGGGATCAACATAACCCTGAGCTTGTCTGTCTTCTATTGAGGGCAGAGAACTGGATATCTCATCGACTGTAAACCCTTGCTTTAATAGGAAGGAGATCACCTTGTCAGTTTGAATTTGAACGGTCTGATATAAGGTGGAGAGATCGTTATCGACTTCGGTAAAGCGAATTGGCCAAATAGCGATGTTGGCTTTAACTTCTTGTTCAGCGAGACCCTTGACGGTAACCGTTCTTTCCATTGATTTTATTTCGATTAGACTTTGGCCAATGCCATTACCGAGTATAACCAGACCTAGGCAGAGCAGAGAGCCTAATATCAGAGCACTTATCGCGTTGTTTTTATTCATGGTAATACTGAGCCTAGGGGGAGTTTGAAGTAACAGTATAGATTTTTTTCGTTATCTAAATCTAGTGAATAAATCTTAATTGTCTCTAGTGTAGCGCTTTCTTTTAAAAACAAAAAAGCCGCACATGTGCGGCTTTTTCATTAACTAACTACAAACCAATTTAGAATTTGTAGTTGTACTGCATAGAGTAGTATGTGGCGTTGGATAGTGTTGTTGCATTAATAGGGGTCGGGGTTTGCTGATAAATTGCGCTGTACTCAACAAGGTCAGTCTCTTCGCCGCGAATCACAGCAATACCAAAATCTAGACTTGTGTGCTTAGATAGGTTGTATGTTGCACCCGCTGTATACCATTGACGATCAGAGTCTGGGATAGAGATAGAGCTGATTTCACCCACAACACCTTGGTCATACATGTAACCTGCACGCAGTGTCCAGCTGTCGTTAAGAGTATACGTACCACCTACACTGTATAGCCATGAGTCATCCCAAGCGTAATGCTTAAGCTGAGCATCGATAGGATCAGAGACTGAGATCTCATGGAAATCGCCCCATGTCGTTAACTGAGCCGTGTAATGAATAGCAATTTTCTCAGTTAACTGATGAAAACCTGCAACTTGAAAGATATCAGGGATAGGGATATTGATCTCTTCAAAATCAGTTCCGCCGTAGTTCACTGTACCATCAGCACTGAATTCAGGGCTGAAACGGTAACTCACACCGAAGCGGTGATCGGCATTGATTTCATAAACTGCGCCAACAATACCACCGAATGCGATGCCATCGGCATCCACATCGACAAGATCCATGTGTATAGGATCTCCGCCTTGTGGGTTAGGTACTGCACCGCCACGAGTCAGAACACCGGAACCGTAAATGACGTCTACACCAGCACCAACACTGAAGTGGTCGTTGAAACGGTATGAAGCACTTAGGTTAAAGTTAATGGTAGTTACTTCTGTTTTACCTAATAGGTCAATTGGTGCAGGTACTTTGCCGCCAACTATATTGTTAGACAGTTCAGTCGTGTCGGTACCTGTACCGAAGTTACTGAACATAGCCACACCGTAGGCAAACTTGTCATTGACTGGGCTTACATAGTAAAAATTAGGGATAATTTTTGCTTCAGCAGCGTCATTTACACTACCAAAATGCACATCCCCCATTGCAACGTCTTTAACTTCTACTTGGACATCGGCGTAAGTGAGGCCCATTGATAGCTGCTTTTCATCAAAAAGCGCCATAGCGGCTGGGTTACGTGAAAGTACAGATGCATTATCGGCAATGACTGCATCACCAGCGAATGCACGGCCAATACCTGTTGCTGATTGGCTGTTTAGTTGAAAACCTGCTGCCATGGCTTGTGAACTTGCAAGCGTAACGGCTACAGCTAATAAAGTCTTGTTGAAGTTATTCATTATTATCATCTCTGTAATGTTTAATCTGGCTATTTTCGAGTAAAGCTTTTTTCTGCCTTTTGAGACTCGATGCCTTTTATACTTGTTAGACCAGTGCATCTTAGGGATGGTCTTACCCATCAACAACTCCGACCAGTGGCGAATGTCAGTTGCGTTTTTGTTAATTAAATCAGGTATTTTAGGCTTGATGATGTGTGTTAATTTTAACCGTGAGCTGGAGCACCTATTGCTAGGCCTATCAAGGCTTTTCAGTGATTTGAATTTAAGTTGCGGGCTTGTAAAATAGAGGAGGGAAAATAAATCATAAAAATAGCGTACACCTGTACGCTATTTTTACTTTTTTAGAGGCTAAGACCTTATTTTTAGTGTTTATAGTTTTGAAGTAAATACTCTAAACTGCTCTTTAACACTATCAGATGGAGCCGACATTTTACTCACTATGACCCCCGTTAGTGTTGCAAAAACAAATCCTGGCAAGATCTCATATAAGTCAAAAATGCCACCTGAAAGTTGCTTCCAAACCACAACGGTGATTGCACCGACCAAGATCGTGGCTACAGCGCCGTTTCGACTGTAAGCGTTCCAAAAGAGTGATAAGAGTACAACCGGGCCAAATGCGGCACCAAAGCCTGCCCACGCATAGCTGACCAGTCCTAATACACTACTTTCTGGGTTAAGCGCAACGATACCGGCAATGACTGCGATAGCCAGTACGCCAATACGGCCCACTAACATCAGCTCTTTACTGCTGGCTTGTGGTCGTAACCACTTTTTATAGAAGTCTTCAGTGATCACACTTGAACAAACCAAGAGCTGCGAATCGATTGTGCTCATGATAGCCGATAAAATGGCTGCGATTAGCAGACCACCAATCCAGGGATTAAATGCTGCGTGTGCCAGATGAATGAATACTGTTTCAGGGTTGGCTAGTGGATCGCTAGCGAAATATAAACTACCAGCAATCCCCGTTGCTAAGGCGCCAACAAGGGCAATGAGCATCCAGCTCATCGCGATACGGCGAGACAATGGGATATCTTTAGGACGCGCGATAGCCATAAAGCGTGAAAGAATATGTGGCTGACCAAAATAACCTAATCCCCATGCTAGTAGCGATATTAAGCCTATGGCCGTGGTGTCTTCATTAAACATAGACAGCATCGCAGGATCGATACTATCTAAACCATTTTGAGTTTCAGGCTGGCTGAAAATGGCCACAGGAACAATCAACAAGGCGACCAACATAAGACAGCCTTGAAAGAAGTCAGTCCAGCTGACGGCGAAGAATCCGCCTACGAATGTGTAAGCCACAATAATGGTGGAGCCGATAATGAGTGCTAAGGTGTAATCGAGTCCAAATACTTTTTCGAACAAGATAGCTCCGCCGACCATGCCAGAGGAGGCATAAAAGGTAAAGAAAACCAAAATGGTGACAGCCGATACTAGCTTGAGTAACCCTTTACTGTCTTCAAAGCGTTTCTCGAAGAAGTCGGGTAGGGTAAGTGCATTATCGGTAAATTCGGTGTATACCCGCAGACGTTGAGCCACGAATAGCCAGTTCAACCATGCGCCTATCACTAAGCCAATACCGATCCAAGCTTCACCCAGCCCGCCTAAGTATACCGCTCCAGGTAAGCCCAGTAGTAGCCAGCCTGACATATCAGAGGCTCCGACACTCAGGGCTGTGACTGCGGGGCCCATGCCTCTGCCACCGAGTATATAATCGTCAACTGAATCTGTTGCTTTATAGGCCCATAGGCCAATTCCCATCATTAGGGCAAGATAGCCGATGAAAGTAATTAATATCGGTAATTCAATGCTCATGCTTATGCCATTACTTTTTATTTTTTAAATGTGGACGACATGCTAGCAGATGTTTGATGCCAAGCTCAATATTGATTGAAAATGTGAGACTGATCGGTCCTGTGGTGATGGCTACCACCACAGGTTGTTATGGCTTTAGATGAATGTTTGTTGGATCTCTTTCTTAACGTAACTTAGGTCGTTAATGTTTTCACCTACTAGTAACATGTAAGCATTGTCGGTTTCGAAACCTTCACCTTGATACTTATTATCAGCAAAAACCTGTTCTAACACCATTCGTTCTTCGACTGGCACGATAAAGAGAGTCACTTTGCCTTGCTCACCTTGCATGACCAAGTGCAAGCTTTTCACTCCCTGGAAATCACAGAAGGTACTGTAGTAAACCTTTCCAGGTTGTTGTGTAAACTGCGCGTTACCCGTCGTTCCCATCGAAGCCAGTTGAAAATTGACATCATTAAAACTGACATTCTGATCGGTACTTAATGCTTTGGACTCATGATAAACGTGTGCGAGTGCGTGTTGGCCTAAGTCAACGGGGGCCATTCTTAACAGAGTAAAACTGATCCCAGCGATGAAAGCGACAGATGCAACTAGCGCTAACGTGAAGCCTGATTTGCGTCTTTGACTTTGATGTTGATGCAGTTGCTGATTAAGCAGTAACTTAGCGGCTAAATCTTCAGGTACATCAATTTTAAAAGCACGATCTAACTTTTTATCTAGTTTCTTTAAATCATTGATAAAAGCTTCGCGTTCAGGAGCCGCTTTCATTGCAGCTAGAAAGTCATCATCCTGACAGTTTGGCTCTCCATAGGCCTGGCGTCTAAACTTCAGCTCATCCATTGGATTGACCTCTTACTTGTGGTTGATCTATTAAATCTTTTAATTGGTTTCTGGCGCGAAAGAGTCGAGTCATCACCGTATTACGATTAAGCTCTAGAATTTCTGCTATCTCTTCACCACTGAAACCGCCAATAACTTGCAAAAGTAAAGGTTCACGGTACTCAATTTCTAACTTTGAGATCTGTCTGCGGATCAAATGTAGTTCCGCATTATCCTCAGTGCTACTTGAGAGGTGATCTTCGAGTTGGTCTTGTTCGACATCGGAATAATCAAACTGTTTGCGTTCAAAGCGACGTGCATTTTCCCTACGAACAATGGTGATAAGCCAAGCTTTCGCTGCCTTATCATCTTTTAATGATTCGAGTGAACGCCACGCTCTAAGAAACGTTTCCTGAGTGATGTCCTCCGCAATATGCTTATCGCCGCATAGCCAATAGGCATAACGGAAGATGTCTGCATGGAGTGCCCTGACAAGGCTATCGTATCGTCTTTGTTTACTTAGCATGTCAGAATTGACCGAGGAACTCGGTTTTTTATTTCGCAGGCGGTTAAACATTTTTAAATAAGTGCTCGATTAAATAGCCACAATACCTGCTAGCTTAACCTGCTTGAGAGGAATGGCAAGAAGTTAACAATAAAAAAACATAAAGAAAACTTCTTGCCAATCAAGGGGGATTAAGGATTTAAATCAACTAACGCTGACTTTCTTTTTTGTGTGGATGTGGCTTGCATCGATTTTACCGCAGAGAGAATAAATTGATAATCGATGGCAACAGGATTTTTACTAAAAGCCGCTTGTTGTAAATGTGAAATGGCTTGATTTAACTCTGACGAGAGAGCAGCGATATCACTCAGGCTCATGGGTTTTGAGTATTGTTCAGTAAAGTAGGCTTGGGCTGCAGTTAATACTTTGCCTGGATTCTCCTGCTGACAGGCTTGTACTAATGCGGTTAATTTACTGAGCTGTTTTGCCGAAACTCTGACACTTGCATGTGGTTGCTCATGTTGTAAAGTATCGCTATTGGATCCTGAAGTGGCTAGCTGTATTTCAGTGGTATCAATAACTTGTTGTTTGAGCTGCTTACGGCTCTTTTGCCACTGTTGCAAGGTGATGAGCCAGAGCAGTGCGAATATTAAGGTCAGCCAAGGCCAGTAACCGGCTGACGCACTTCCGCTCTGTACTTGAATGCTTGGCAAGCTCACTTCTGGGGTGTCACTGCTGATCACGATAATTTTTCGTGCTGGTAATCTGGCTTGCTCTTGACGTTTTGTGTGTGGATTCCACCAAGGAACAGTAATCGCAGGTAAGGTATATTCTCCGGCTTTAGTAGGCACAATGGCTAAGGTTTGAGTCAGCTGAGAAACCATCTGTTTATCGCGTAAAAAAGTCTTTCTTTGTGATTTCTCTGGATATGTCTTAAGCCCATCGGGTACCGGGATTTGCAGCTCAGGTAAACTGGTTTCATCTGTGTTCGATGCCAGTAAGGATATTGTGCGGGTGATCGGGTTACCGACTTGATATTCTTGTTGTTCTTGAGGCCAATCTTCATTGAGTGCGACAAGATCTGAAACTAACCACTCGCCGTGAAACTCAGAAGGCACAGGGTTGATCAATAAGATAGATTTAGCCGCTTTGGCTTGCATTGGACGACTCTCGTTGAAAGAGAACATGCCACCACGGCGAGAGCCTTGTATTAATACATCGCCAGAAAATCCGGTGCCATCAATGGTGAGTTCACCTGGCTGGTCGGCGATAATGCCATAAGTACGCGAGATAACGCGATAGCGTCTGCCATTAAATATTTCTGTTGTATCAAGATCTTCACCTAGCTGTTTAATTTGGGCACCATCGAGTGTGGGGGCACTGAGCACGCCTCGCTGGAGGTCTACGGCTAAGAATAATTTAACCTTATAGGTAATGAGTTGACCGACATAAGCTTCTTCGGTTGATAAGCTCGTGCGAATAAACAGGTTTTTCATCTGTTCAGGTTGGCTGCCTGATGCGACCACACTTAAACTAATGGATTTAGAGCTGACTCCATCAATACTCAGTGCTGGGATGACTAGGTTACCCACTTTTTTCGGGGCCAAGAGTACTTGCCAACGAGTTTGTTTTTTTGAGTCAAAGTTAACAATCTGAGTGCTGCGACTCACACTTGTCCGGCCGACAATAAAGTCTTTGAGTAAAACTGAGGTATCCAAGTCTCCGGTTTTAACATCATCATCAGCAGTGATGGTTAATACTAAATATTCACTTTCCACAGCAGGGTTTCTATCAACGGATGTTTCAAGCACGCTGATAGCGAAAGTCGGGAAGGAGAGCATGAGCATGATCAATGCTAGATAAACACGTCTTGATATTACCATTGCTGCTGTTCCTTAGTGTGGGCATTTTGTCTTGCACGTTTTTGATATTCGAGTTGCATCTTGTTTCTTAGTAATACTTGGGGATCATCCACGAGGGCTCTAAGCGCTCGCTCCATTTCGGGTGGCAGATCATCGGGTCCTTCAACCATTTGAGCGGCTTCAGTCTCTTTTTTAGCTTGCTCATTATCATCAGCTTCTTCAGCTTGAGCATTTTGGGGCGCTGCAGATTGTTGCTGTTCTGGCTGGTTTTGTTCATCAGCCTTATCTTGTTGCGCTTGCTGACTCTCAGCATCAGATTGGTCATCATCAGAGGGCTTTTCATTGGGATCTGCTTGCATATCAGCATCATTTTCTTGATTGTCAGAGCTGTCATCTTCAGATGCATCGTTTTCTGATGATTGCTCAGATTCAGATTCAGATTGTTCTTTCTGTTGTTGCTGTTCTTCAGATTGCTCACCTTGGTCTGAATCTTGTTGATCAGATTTCTTGTCTTGCTGATCTTCTTGTGAGTCTTGGTTTTTATCAGACGGGTCTTGCTCTGATTGGTCTTTATCAGAACTCTCCTTTTGCTGCTGTGCTAATTGCTTAGCCAGTTCAAGGTTTGCCTTAATCGCTTCATTATCAGGTGCTTGAGCTAATGCTGTCTCATAACGTTCAATGGCTTGAGAATAATTTTGCTGTTGAAGTAGGCTGTTACCTTGATTGTAGAAGCCTGTTGCTGAGTCATCTTGCTCGAATAATTCAAGCGCCTGATCATATTCGCCGGCTTTATAAAGCGCGCTGGCTCTCCATTGTGGAAATTGAAAGGTATCTGCTGCTTGCTGATAATCTTCCGAGTTATAAGCTTGCATAGCTTGTTGGTCTTGAGTCTTCCATAAGTCATCCCAGCTTGAAGCATGCACTGGAGCAGGTATGTATACGATGACAAGCGCAATAGCGGTAACTAGACCATGTCTAAAACTCATGAGAACGGGTAAGAGTAGTAGCAGAGCAATATAAGGTCCGGCGTCTTGCCAAACTTCACCATCAAGTTCTGTAGCCTTAGTATCACCCGTTGTGGATAGCCAAGCTTGTAATTGTTTAAGATCTTCACCGTCATTTCTAAAGGGAATAAGTACCCCCTTTGCATTTTTAGCTAACTCATTGAGTAGTGAGTAATTGGTTTTAGCAACGACAACTTGATTGGCATTGTCTCGCAGTAATTGGCCGTCAGGCAGACGAATGGGTGAGCCTTGCTCACTGCCTAAGGCTAAGATGGCTAAGCGATATTGACTGCCTTTTAGCACCGATTTAGCTTCACTCATTTGTTGAGTGGTGACGCCATCGGTTAGCAGCAGAATATCACCGCGAATATGTCCGCCTTGTGAGAGGAGGTTTTTGCCTTGCTCTAATGCCGCCACCAAGTTTGAACCACGAACCGGCATGATATCTGGAGAGAGCGTGGGAAGCAGGTTAAGTAGTGTTGCCCTGTCGCGTGTTAATGGACTAATGGTAAAAGCATCTCCCGCGTAGGCCACTAATCCAGTTTCACCCTCTTTGAGTTCATCGATGAGATCGGTTGCCTTAAACTTTGCCTGTGACAGTCTATTTGGGGATAAGTCTGTCGCATACATAGACAAGGACATATCCATCACGATGACACGACCTTGAGCCGCTTCAAATACTGGCAGCGATTGCTTAGTCAATGCCGGACCCGATAAGGCAAACACGGCAATGAACCAAGCAAAGGCAAGGTAACCGATTTTACTGCGTTTAACTTCATTGGTTTGGCTAACCAATATATTGGCTAAGTGAGGCGCAATATAGCGATTCCAAGTCGAACTCTTACGTTCACTGCGCCAAAGCAGCAGTAAAATCAGGACTAAAGGAAGCAGGGCAAATAACCATTCAGGACGAATAAAATGCATATTTAATTTCTTCCTTGACGAGCTGTAAATCTAAAATTGATACGATTAAAAAACGGAAGTTGTGATAGTGCCATAAGTATTGTGATCAACAGTGCTGCCGCTAATGGCAGATAAAAGAGTTCTGATTGTGGCCGATAGCTAAGTTGATCACGACTGATAGGTTCCAGCTTGTCGATTTCTTGATAGATTTGTTCTAAATCCTGTGAGTTTCTGGCTCTGAAATATCGACCGCCAGTGGTTTGTGCCAAGGAGGTGAGTTGTTCTTCATCGAGATCCATGGAGGGATTGACACGTTCGGTTCCAAAGATTGAACGCCTTTCCATGACATCGGCGCCGACGCCAATGGAATATATTTTAACGCCACGCTTGGCGGCTATTGCAGCTGCTTGCTCTGGAGAGATAGAGCCTGAGTTATTAGAACCGTCAGTCAGCAATACAAGGATACGGTTACTTTCTTCAACCATATCAAATCGTTTAACGCCTAAGGCAATGGCTTCGCCAATGGCGGTTTGTTTTCCTACTAGGCCTATCTGTGCCTCTTTTAGAAATTGTGCCACTGAGCGTCGGTCTTGGGTGAGTGGCGCCTGTAGATAGGCGTGATCGGCAAATAAGATAAGCCCAATTTTGTCACCCTTGCGTCGCTCAATAAAATCACTCACAACATGTTGGATCATGGTAAAGCGGTCAACGGTTTGACCATTGAGCACCATGTCTTCAATTTGCATACTGCCTGACAGATCTACCGCCATCATCAGGTCGCGTCCTTTACTGGGTAGCTCTATAGCGTCTCCCATCCATAATGGTCTTGCTACGGCGATGACAAGAAAAAACCACACTAGCCAGTATGCTTTACGAGAATTCGGCTGTTGTTGAATTTGTTCTGCGCCATTCTCACCGACACCGGGCAGGTGAAGGTGACCGCTAACCTCGACAGTCTGTTGTTTCTTTCTGAAAATAAGCGGGAGTGGGAGAAGTAAGAGTAACCAGGCCCATGCGAGTGTTAACATTGTGCTTCCTTGGTATCCTGATTGCATTTTTTTGTTGAAATAGTGCTCAGAGGCAATGCTTGTTTGAACCAGTTTTCAGCGAGCGTCTTAAGCTCGTTGGCTTCTTCAAGGTTTAATCCTGCTCTCTGGTACCGCCTGTCTAGCAAAGTCGTTAACCGAGGACTGGGCGATTTGACTTGTCGATCCATCCATAGATACCAAGCCCCTCCTTGAAGACCGGCGATTTGCTCTCGCGATAAGTAGCTCATCGCCGCGCGTTTGATTAGGCTATTGATCTGCACCGATATTTCAGTAGCATTATCTTGAGTCACCGCTAAGGCGTTAAGTTGAGCTAAAACCTCTCGTTTCACCGCTCTTTTAAGCCACTCTTTTCTTAGCTTCACCACGAAGAAAATAATCGCAATACTAACGATGGCAAGCACTAACCAATAACCCATGGCAATGGGCATACTAGTGATGACGTCTGGGGTTTGGATATCGTGCATACTATTAAGTGCTGGGTTGGATGTTGGCTCCATTATCTTAACGCTCCAAGTTGATCGTTAAGTGTCATGCCTGCATCGACAGTACGGGTTTGTACATTCAACTTTTGCATCATTTGTATAAATTGCTCTTGAGTGTGTAGCTGATTCTTTAGCCAGTCATCATATCCCGCTCGATTTAAAGTCAGCTCTTTATTACCTTCTTTAACCGGAAGTTGGAACTGTTTAGGCAGCTTCAGCTTGCCTTGTCTTAAGGGATCTGTGATTAAAAAGGCGCCCATATCACAATGACGTTTTAGATCTGATAATGGGGCGAGACAAGCTTGATTGAAGTTGCTGCCATCACTGATTATCCAGATTAATGAACCAGGCTTTGCGATCCGTCTGAGCCTTTGACACGCTCGGAACATATGCTCGGGCTCAGGTTCATGGGTTGCCATTTGGTTAAGCTGTTTGCTGTGGAGAGATTCGATGCCTGAAATAAGTTGTAAAATGCCCTTCTGACGGCTTCTGGGTTTTAACTCTAGATGTTCATTCTCGGTGGCGATGAGCGCACCTAGCCTATCGCTATGTAAGATAGCACTCCAACCTAAGGTGGTTGCTAAGTGCGCTGCCTGGACTGATTGCAACAGAAGGCTCGAGCCAAAATAGAGGCTATGACTGAGATCGAGCAAGATGAGAACAGGGCGTTCTCTTTCTTCAACAAATAGCTTGGTATGCGCCTTACCTGTACGAGCTGTGACTCGCCAGTCTATGGTTCTGACATCATCACCGGGTTGATATTGACGTACCTCCGCAAATTCCATTCCGCGGCCTTTAATTAAGCTGGCACGGTGACCGGATAAGCTAGCACGAGCCTTGGAGCGCTTCTCGGGAAGTGCTCTGGCGATATTTTGACACGCTAATAGCTCTTTTTGATTTAGGTTAACCCCATCGGCAAAAAGAGGCAGGACAATTTCAGACACTTAAGGCACCGCAACTTGAGATAAGATATGGTCGATAACCTGATCGCTACTCACGCCCTCGGCTTGGGCCTGATAACTGAGCAGTAATCTATGCCTTAATACATTTGGTGCCACGGCTTGAATATCTTCAGGTGATACAAAGTCGCGTTCTTGTAACCAGGCACGCGCTCGGGCACAGCGTTCTATTGCTAATGTCGCTCGAGGGCTAACACCGTATTCGAGCCAGCTTGCCAGTTCGTCACTGTATCGCTGAGGCTGCCTAGTTGCCATTACAATATCGACAATATATCTCTCTAACGGCTCAGCAAGGTAAAGCTCTAAAGATTCCTCACGAGCTTCAAAAATATCTTTTTGGATAATAGGCTCAACAGTCGGTGCCGCTTGTTTCAAGGCCTCTTTACGAGACATACGCATGATCTCAAACTCTGTCTCTGCACTTGGGTAGTCAAGATTAAGATGCATTAAGAAACGGTCAAGTTGTGCTTCGGGTAGCGGGTAAGTGCCTTCATTTTCTAAAGGGTTTTGGGTCGCCATAACCAGAAACAATTCTGGCAGTTTATAGCTATTTTTACCGACGGTAACTTGACCTTCGCCCATCGCTTCAAGCAGTGCAGATTGGACCTTGGCTGGGGCACGGTTAATCTCATCGGCTAAGATTAGGTTGTGAAATATTGGCCCGGCCTCAAATTCAAAGGTGGCTGTTTGTGCACGGTATATGTCAGTACCAGTTAAATCTGCTGGTAACAGATCCGGCGTAAATTGAATGCGGTGGAAGTCACCTTCAACGCCATCACAGAGGGCTTTTACTGCTCGAGTTTTAGCAAGACCCGGAGGCCCCTCAACGAGTAAGTGTCCATCTGCGATCAAGGCTATTAGTAAGTTCTCTGTTAGGACTGGTTGTCCTAGAATTACCTGGTTTAGGTATTCGCGTAACGCGTGAAATCGGCTCAAAGGCATGATGCTACTCGGTTTATTTTAAATTAGTTAGGTATAGACCATCAACATGGTAAAAAATTCCCATAGGGTTTGGCTAGTGCCAATTTACCTTTAGGGCATAAATTCATAGTAATTGTATGATTTATCGAAACACTCGATTGTCACTTCTACTATATTTGCTCACTATTAATATGTATAAATAGGACAATAAAAATCAAAATAAAATTCATTAAACATTGTTAATAAACACTTTTTATATATTTCTGAGACTAAAAACCAAACAAGTGTTTAAAACTTTCTTATAAGAAGTTAGAATCAGATCACACTTTAATGGTCAGACCTGTTATCTGCAATACAGTCGGACAGATTAAATGCGCAAGGAAAATAATATCGTCGATAGCTAACAATCGGCTAGACGTATAAGAAGAGGGCGGCAAATGAGTGACAGACAACAGGTAACGAATGCCAAGGGCGATCGTATTGCAATAGTAACGGGTTTAAGAACGCCATTTGCTAAGCAAGCGACTGCATTTCATGGTGTTTCGGCATTAGATATGGGTAAGATGGTTGTTAACGAGATGCTATCTCGTTCAGAAATTGACCCTAAGCTAATTGAGCAATTGGTATATGGACAAGTTGTACAAATGCCAGCGGCTCCTAATATCGCTCGTGAAATTGTTTTAGGTACGGGCATGAATGTCGGTACCGATGCTTATAGCGTTAGCCGGGCATGTGCCACCAGTTTTCAGTCTACGGTCAATGTCGCTGAATCTATCATGACAGGTAATATCGACATAGGTATTGCTGGTGGTGCCGATTCATCTTCTGTACTGCCTATCGGTGTCTCTAAAAAGCTGGCACACGCTTTAGTCGACTTAAATAAAGCGCGTTCATTTGGTCAAAAACTTGCCATTTTCAGACGTTTGGGGATCAAAGATTTACTGCCTGTTCCACCGGCGGTTGCTGAATTCTCGACCGGTCTTTCAATGGGACAAACTGCTGAGCAGATGGCTAAGACCTATAATATTAGCCGTGCAGATCAAGATGCATTGGCGCATCGTTCACATACATTGGCTACAGAGACCTGGAATGCTGGTCATCTTAAAGATGAAGTGATGGCGGCCCATGTGCCACCTTATAAAGGTTTTATCGATCGCGACAATAATATCCGTGAAAACTCCAGCATCGAATCTTATGCCAAGTTAAGACCAGCCTTCGATCGCAAACATGGCACAGTTACAGCCGCGACAAGTACCCCATTAACTGATGGCGCATCGGCCGTATTAATGATGAGTGAGAGCCGCGCTAAAGCGCTGGGTTATGAGCCTATCGGTTACATCAAGAGTTATGCTTTCAGTGCCATAGATGTGTGGGAAGACATGTTGATGGGACCTTCTTATGCGACGCCTCTAGCTCTACAGCGTGCAGGTATGGAACTTGAAGATCTGACGTTAATCGAGATGCACGAAGCGTTTGCTGCACAAACATTGGCCAATATGCAGATGTTCGCATCGAAGAAGTTTGCTGAAGAAAAGCTCGGGCGAAATCGCGCAATCGGTGAAATCGATATGAGTAAGTTTAACGTGTTAGGTGGCTCACTTGCTTATGGTCACCCATTTGCCGCTACAGGGACACGTCTTATCACCCAAGTATGTCGTGAACTCAAAAGACGTGGCGGTGGAACAGGGTTAACCACGGCTTGTGCGGCTGGTGGTTTAGGTGCGGCTATGATAGTAGAAGTGGAGTGATCTCATGGAAAAGACATTTAATTTAAGCCGTCGCGAAGACGGTATCGCTGTACTGACCATCGATGTGCCTGGTGAGTCTATGAACACACTACGTGCAGAATTTGGCCCTGAGATCACTGATGTATTAGCAGAAATTAAAGCCGATAGCAGTATCAAGGGTTTGGTTATCGCTTCGGGCAAAAAAGATTGCTTCGTTGCCGGTGCTGATATCTCTATGCTAGATGCCTGCAAATCTGCCGCTGATGCTAAAGCACTGTCTCAACAAGGCCATGTGGTTTTCAACGAACTTGAAGCGCTCAATATTCCAGTTGTGGCTGCTATCGACGGAGTCTGCTTAGGGGGTGGACTTGAGTTAGCGCTAGCTTGTCATCTACGTGTCTGTAGTCTAAATACTAAAACCATGATGGGAGTGCCTGAGGTTCAGTTAGGCCTGCTACCTGGCGGCGGTGGAACCCAGAGGTTGCCGAGATTAGTTGGTATCACAACGGCTCTGGATATGATGCTCACGGGTAAGCAAATTCGACCTAAACAAGCGCTTAAGATGGGCTTGGTCGATGAGGTTGTTCCTGAATCTATCCTGTTAACTACAGCAGTTGAAATGGCGTTAAAAGGCAAGCGAACAGCTAAGAAAGTTAAAAAGTCATTGGTCAATAAGCTGCTTGAAGGCACGCCAGTAGGCCGAAATATTATTTTTGATCAGGCGAGTAAGCAGGTTCAGAAGAAGACTCAAGGTAACTACCCAGCCCCTGCAAAAATCATCGACTGTGTCCGCCAAGGCATGGCCAAAGGCAAGGCTAAAGGCTTAGAAGTCGAAGCGAGTCATTTTTCCGAGTTGGTCATGTCTACAGAATCTGCAGCGCTAAGAAGTATTTTCTTTGCAACAACAGAGATGAAGAAAGAAACTGGTGCGGGCGATGTAAAGCCTCGAAAGGTCAGCAAGGCGATGATTCTTGGTGGCGGATTGATGGGAGGCGGTATAGCGTCGGTGACAACCACCAAAGCGAAGATCCCGGCTCGAGTCAAAGATATCAGTGAGCAAGGGCTGAGTAATGCACTCTCTTATGCTTACAAGTTACTGGATAAAGGCGTTAAACGCCGTCATATGACGCCAGCTGCTAGAGACAGTTTGATGTCACTTATGACAACAACGACAGAATATAAAGGCATTAAAGATGCCGATATAGTCGTTGAAGCCGTATTTGAAGACCTTAATTTGAAACACCAGATGGTCAAAGATGTTGAACGTGAATGTGGTGAACACACCATTTTTGCTTCTAATACCTCATCTTTACCTATCTCACAGATCGCTGAGGCAGCATCCCGTCCCGAGAACGTGATTGGCCTGCACTACTTTTCACCAGTAGAAAAGATGCCACTGGTTGAAGTTATCGCTCATGAGAAAACCTCTGCTGAGACCATTGCTACAACAGTTGCCTTTGCCCGTAAGCAAGGTAAAACCCCCATTGTTGTTCAAGATGGTGCGGGTTTCTATGTGAATCGAATACTTGCACTTTATATGAATGAAGCAGCACAGCTCTTGTTAGAAGGGCAAAGTGTGGAGCATTTAGATAAGTCACTGGTTAAGTTCGGTTTCCCTGTTGGCCCTATGACCTTGCTTGATGAAGTGGGCATCGATGTTGGTGCTAAGATCTCACCAATATTGGAAGCGGAGTTGGGCGATCGTTTTAAGGCGCCAGAAGCCTTTGATAAGTTGCTTAAGGATGATAGAAAAGGCCGTAAGAATGGCAAAGGTTTCTATCTTTATGGCGGTAAAGCTAACAAGAAAGCTAAGCAAGTCGATGAGAGTGTTTACAAGGTGCTTGGGTTAACGCCAGGTACTGATGGCGAACAATCTGAGGTTGCACAGCGCTGTGTCGTACAGATGTTGAATGAAGCGGTGCGTTGTTTAGAAGAGGGAATTATAGCTTCTCCAAGAGATGGCGATATCGGTGCTATCTTTGGTATTGGATTCCCACCTTTCCTTGGCGGACCATTCCATTATATCGATTCGTTAGGTGCGGGGGCTTTAGTTGAGAAACTCGAGAAGTATCAGTCACGTTTTGGTGATAGATTTGTGCCGTGCAGCAAGCTAAAAGAGATGGCTGAAAATAATCAGCGCTTCTTCGACTAATTGAGAGTTTGGGCTCAAGCCTATCTTAAGCTGTTTTAATTGGC
The DNA here is from genome assembly GCF_007004545.3 of Shewanella eurypsychrophilus. NCBI lineage: Bacteria > Pseudomonadati > Pseudomonadota > Gammaproteobacteria > Alteromonadales > Shewanellaceae > Shewanella > Shewanella eurypsychrophilus. The sequence goes on from NZ_CP045503.2 coordinate 1,958,660, forward strand.
TTTTGATTTAACAATGCGGCAACATAATGCCGCATTTTTATTGCCTGCAGGATAATCAATGCCTGATCTTTGTTCACTTCTAAAGGTGTCTTTTGTATAATGCGGTCGATTTTTGTTTCATTTTTATTTTTATCAGCTATCTATGCTGGTGGGATAATGAAAGTGAATAAACAATAACTCATGAGTTATCAAGTGATGTGATCAAGAGACGCAATGTGCATCTGATTTTTTGGTATGAAGTCGTTGATATGAGGTTGTAGGCAAGTGCAAGTATTTGATTCTTTGACCAGTATAGTATGTGTTATCTCTATTCTAATTATTTCTGGCGTGATAATGGGGCATATGGCGTTCACTGCTGGACTGGGTGTTAAGCGCTGGGCTTTTCTCGGCTTCTTGATTGGTCCTGTCGCATACCCTCTACTTAATACTCACAAGCGTTATGCTTGGCGTCGTAGTGTAGGGCAATCAATTTACACAATTAGATTTTAGATTTGGTTTTTAGCACAAATAAATTTCAAAACTGAAAAAGGAGCCATTGGCTCCTTTTCTGTTTATACGATCTCAACACTGGTTCGTCTAAAAAATCACAGTGAAATCGGAAGGGGGACTACTTCCACCAACCTTTCGCTGAAATAACTTCCAAGTGGTTCAGCCCTTCAGGTAACTTAACCTTGATACGCTCTGGCTTGTGAGTAAGGCCTAGTGCTTTCTTAATTGAATCAAACATAATAATTCTCCTTAGACCTTAAGCAATTTCTTGATTGATGAATTTAACGTGAGGGGCACCAGCAAGTTCAATCGGCTTGAATTTAACGTGAGGGGCACCAGCAAGTTCAATCGGCTTGAATTTAACGTGAGGGGCACCAGCAAGTTCAATCGGCTTGAATTTAACGTGAGGGGCACCAGCAAGTTCAATCGGCTTGAATTTAACGTGAGGGGCACCAGCAAGTTCAACCGGCTTGAATTTAACGTGAGGGGCACCAGCAAGTTCAATCGGCTTGAATTTAACGTGAGGGGCACCAGCAAGTTCAATCGGCTTGAATTTAACGTGAGGGGCACCAGCAAGTTCAATTGGCTTGAATTTAACGTGAGGGCACCAGCAAGTTCAATCGGCGAATTTAACGTGAGGGGCACCAGCAAGTTCAATCGGCTTGAATTTAACGTGAGGGGCACCAGCAAGTTCAACCGGCTTGAATTTAACGTGAGGGGCACCAGCAAGTTCAATTGGCTTGAATTTAACGTGAGGGGCACCAGCAAGTTCAATTGGCTTGAATTTAACGTGAGGGGCACCAGAAAGTAGGAGTTGATTAGAGTCTATTGCAGGAATTTCAAAGGCCATTGTTGAAGTTGATAGGGCAAGGGCGATAGTCGTTGCTAGTACTTTAATCATTATATTCTTCTCTCAAGTTTTGATACTTCAAAGGTTGAGGTATCTGGTCAGTAGGTATGTCATATTTGTTGACACTTGAGAGAATAGTTGCAGTTGTTATGCCATCTTTTTCCTTTGTTTAAATAAAAGCAGTTATTTTGTAGACTTTATATTGCTTTATTCTGTTTTTGAACTAAGCCAGGTTGGATAAAATCTTGGCGTAATAGCTCGGTGAACTGAGCTTCTGTTACTGCCTTACTGAATATAAATCCTTGGATTTCCTCGCAATTTAGCGCTTTTAATATGCTTAGCTGAGATGCATCTTCCACACCTTCACCGACAACGGATAGCCCCATGTTATGAGCTATAGTAATTATTGAGTCGACCATTTTAAGATCACGATCTGATTTATCTATGTCGTCAACAAACGCTTTATCAATTTTCAAGGTATGAATTGGGAAGCGCTTCAGATAAGAGAGTGATGAGTAACCTGTACCAAAATCATCTAAAGCCAGGCTGACGCCCATTTTTGCTAGCTGTTGCATCACCTTAATGGCCTTTTCTGGTTCTTTAATGACGGTGCCTTCGGTGATTTCGAGCTCCAAGTTAGCTGCTGGCAGCTGAGTTAGACGTAAAATTGACTCTATACGCTGCTGAAGATCGGGTAAAGCGAACTGGTATGAAGATAAATTGACGGCTACCCGTCCATCGAAAATTCCTTGACTGCGCCATTTTTGTGCCGCGAAGCAGGCTTTCTTCATCACTATGTCACCAATTTCGACGATCAGACCATTCTCTTCGGCTAATGGGATAAATTCACTGGGTGGAATGAGACCCTGTTCAGGGTGATTAAGCCTGACTAAGGCTTCCATTCCCGCCATTTTACCCGTCTTAAGCTCTATCTTAGGTTGATAGTAGACCTCAAACAGATCTTCTTTAATGCCTTGGCGAATAAGATTTTCTACCTCTAACTGTCTGATGGCATTTCGGTTTAGTGATTCTGAATAGAACTGGTAGCGATTGCCGCCTGCGGATTTAGCATGGTACATGGCAATATCGGCTTTGCGCAGCAGGGCTTGTTCATTTTGATCATCTTCAGGGTAAAGCACGATACCAATACTCATGCCTACGACTACTTTATCTGACGTTAATTCGAATGAGCTAGTAAAGGCTTCAATGACATTATTGGCAATCACTGCGCTAGAGCCTATATCTGGGTTGTTATCGACTAGAATGGCAAATTCATCACCGCCGAGGCGGTAGATACTGGTGTGATATGGGACTGCAGTTTCAATCCGTTTGGCGACTTTTATCAGTAATTCATCACCAACCTGATGGCCCAGTGAGTCATTAATTTTCTTGAAATTATCAAGATCTAATACCATTAATGTATGATGCGAGTCGCGCTTAACTAAGTTACCAAGAGTCACCATTAAGCTAGAGCGGTTGGGGAGATTAGTAAGCAGGTCGTTGTTGGTGAGCTTTCTGAGCTCTTCCTCTTGCTGCTTTCGACGTGAGATATCGGAGAAGACCCCGACATAGTGTGACAACTGACCTAGCTCATCATAAATCGCATCGACAGTTAGCTCCATTAAGAAACTAGACCCATCTCCTTTGGCTGATTCCACATCGTTACTCCAACGTCCTTGTTGGTTTAAAATTGAACGGATCTGCTCTGAATAACTATCTGGATAGAGATCGAAATTGAATTGTACACCGATGAATTTCTCTCGCGGATTTAAACACAGCTCACAACATGCTTCATTAACCTCCACAAAATGGAATTGGCTATCTAGAATGAACATGCCTTCGGATATATTAGCAATTGCCCGTTCGAATAATCTTAACTGCTCTTCGGCATGTTTAAAGTTATTGATGTTTTTAATGGTGCCAGTCATTCGAAGCGGATTATCTTTTTCATCCCGTTCGACAATTTTTGCTCTGTCTAGAATCCACACCCACTCGTCTGACTTGCCTTTTACTCGGTAGGCGGCTTCAAAGTGATCGGATCTTCCATAAAAGTGATTATTGAGAGCTGTACTGACACGCTCTTGATCCATAGGGTGGATATTACTCTCTTCTCCGCTTTCTCCCGATCTCTGGCCATCTCTTGGGAATTCTAGCGAGCCCCATATGTTCGAACGGTATATCTGGCCCGTTTCAATATCCCAATCCCACATCTCATCACCACTGCCCCAAAGTGATAATTTTAGGCGCTCTTCAGATTTAGCTATCTGGTTTTGAACTTCACGACGTCTGAGTACGGCTTTTACAATGACCGCAGAAATCATGAGGGCCAGCATAAAATAGATAAACTTGGCTTGCTTAGAGAGCCACCAAGGAGGTGTTATTATAACTTTCAGCTGTTTAATATCACCTTTTTTATTCAAAAAACTATCTACTGCATAGATATTAAAAGTGTAATCACCAGGTGAAAGGTTGGTATAAGTTGCTGAGTTTACACCTTTAGACTCAATCCAAGTATCGGATAGTCCTTCCATTTGGTATAGAAAATTTATTTCACCTAAATTATTGCTTGGGGACCAAAAGTTGAATGTGAAGGGGTAGTCTGAATATTTTAAGGTTATCTCATCAGATATTGAAATTGGTTTATCCAAAATACCGTGATTAGGTGTTTTAACGATGTTAAAAACAAGAAGCTCTTCAATTTTTACTTTAGGAAGTGTTACTTTTGAAATGTATGAATTAACATTCTGAGGGTTTAGTAGGCTTATACCATTTATTCCTCCCAATATAAATTCACCTTTCCAGTAAAGCGTTGATTGAGTATTATACTCTTCTTGGCTACCAGTCGTGCCATCTAATACATAGAGTGTTTCATTATCTATGTATATTACCTCTGCCATAGAAGTTGCAACTGTTTGGTTTTCTTCTGAAGATATAGAGTATATGGCGCGGTTGTTACTATACTTGATCGAATGTGTCTTTGATTCCTTGTTATAGACCATCAGTGATTTAGTCGTTCCAAAAAAAACAGATTTTGATGTGTTTTTAACACTGAATACAATATCATCAGTGTATATAGGTGTTGATTCATCTTGAGTTACTTCGAAAAGCCCACCTTGGCTAGATACAAAAATAGATTCACTAAATGAAGATATATCAAAAATAGGATTCCCATAGTCTATTGACAGTTCATTATTAACCATCTTTGTCAATGGGTCTATTGATAATAAAAGTCCATCAGTTGTTCCGGCAAGTATAGTGCCAGCGTGTTCATTGACTTTTAATACTGAGACGGGCAGGCTTGATATTGTTGTCCTTTTTTTTGTAACCAAGTGTATAGAGTACAATCCACTAGTACTACCGACATATAAGTTGTTTTTATAAGTTATTGCAGTTTTCGCACCAGTAATCTTGCTGTTGAATTGTTTTTCATTATTGTGAATGTCAAAGACAGAAATCATATTTGAATCAGCAACTATAGTTAACCTTATATCTTCCTCTTTGTTTATTGACCATATGTTACTAGTGTTCTTTGAGCTTCTCTTGATTATATTTGACTTTTCTCTTATTTGAATGAATCCCATGTTCTGAGTGGCCAAATAAAAACTACTTCTTTCAGGGAAAACTAAAGTTTTATCTAAAGAATAATTTAAGTTGTTTATTATCGCTGAAGGAATGTGACTAAAATCATGTTTTAATGTGTAAATTTTATTTCCTATCATTCCAACAAGCTTGTTTTTTAATATGAATATGGTGTCAAACTTCGTGCTACTAACTAATGTAATCTTATTGTTCTGAATGGTGGATAAACCAAGTGGTCCGTTAATAATAACTATCCCATTATATGGTATTATATTCTTTGAGTTTTTAGATATAACTTCATCATTAGTACTTTCGATTATGTCTCCATTATAGTTCCTAACTAAATAACTATTTCCATAATCTATTATTGTTTTTACTCCATCAAACGAATCATTCATAAAGGTTGATTTAAATAAAAGATTGTTTTTATTTAGCTTTATTACTGTATTGTTTGTTCCGACTAATATATCTTCTTTAGATATGTTTAGAGACCATATTGGAAGGCTACTTGTTTCTAAAGCTTTTACCAATGGAACAAATTTTTCAATTTTTTTATCTAATATAACCAAACCTTTATCTGTACCTACCAAAAGGTTTCCATTTGAATCAATCAATAAACTGCGAATAAAAGAGCTCGGAAGACCTGATAGGCTATCATCGGCAAAATAATGCTTAAACTCTTTCCCATCGAATCTGTTGAGTCCATTCAGGGTTCCAATCCATACATAGCCATCTTGATCTTCAACTAAGGATGTCACTGTGCTTTGTGATAACCCTTCCGGGACACTGTAAGTTTCGGCATTTAGCAGTATGGAAGCTTGCTGCCCAACAGCTTCTTCAGCTATTGCTTGGGGGAGATGATCAATAGTAATCGCTTGGGCTGTTTCTTCAGCAGCTTGCACTTGACCGAAAAGACAGAGGGTCAATAGGAGAGTGGTGATTGTTTTCATAATAGCGTTTGGCATCATTTTTAGTTTGATTATTAGCCAGTAATGCTTAGGCAACAGTTAGTTAACCTCACCTTTTCAGAAAGTGATGACTTTGTCAAAATTTGCAGTACATTTCTTTAGTGATAATCATTGTCATCCGATTTGTTTTGTGGCTTTTTATTCTGAATGCTGCTGAGTAGTAGTTCTTAAAACTGTCTTTGAGCCATTGTGTAGATATGTGAGCTAGGCTTGTTGGTTAGGAAGGTATATCCTCCATTATGCTAAATTTATATTGTAGCTCGATGCCAACAGAGTTATCTGGCATCAGGGCTTCAACCGAAGCCCTGAGGGGGAAGAGAGCTAATAGCTGAATTTTTTCGCTTGCTGCTTGAAGCTACGAAGATCTGTGATTAAATTGTCCGAAGTTAAACGCTCTTGCTGTCTATGGTTGTCACCTGTGGTGAATAGCACTAAACGGTCGCAAAGTTTATTGCGCATTCTTTGCATCATAAACTTGATCACATCAGATCGAGTTAACTTTTCTACTTCAGCCACAACTAGCTCTCTGTGATTAAAGTCATAATCTTTATTGCCTATACTCGACCAATAACGTTGTCCCCGCGTCTTTAAATTAGCATCGTGCTCCATGATTTGGTTAATGAGCCCTAGTTTAGTGCTTTCCCATTGCTGATTTGTTATCTGCATCACCGCGTAGTTAAAGTCGGCAATGAATTCATCGATTGCTTCTAGAAGCTGTAACGGAGAAGATGTTGGAGATTGGATGTAAAAGATTATCCCTGGGTATCTATTCAACGGCAGGTAGCCTGTGCCAACCATATAGCCTAGTTGTCTCTTGGTTCTGAGTTCGTGGAAGAATGTAGAAGACATTGTGTGGTTAAGTAAACTAAATAATGCCATCGTTTCGGGTGTGGAATGGGTTGATTGGTAGTAGACAATGATACTGCTGTCTTGATGTGATGTTGTAATTTCTCTGAGTAATGTCCCTTTTCCTTGCAAATTAACCAGTTCACGACCAGATTCTTCACTCGGCGAAGAAACTAAGGATAGAATATGGTCAAGTCGACCCCCTAAATTTTGTGCCTCTTCGACTAACCAGTCACCATAAACTAAGCCTTCAAGGTGGATCTTCTCGTAAAATTTACTCACATGCTCGTGAAGATCTTCCAGGGTTATCTCTTCTAGTTCTTCTGCCATTCTAGAGGGTTCATAACTACGTTTCTGTAGTGTAACCGTCAAGCTGGTGAAAATTTGTGATATTGGCTTAGCACGAGTTTGGTTATACCAGCTTCTTAAGATTTGCCGCTTAATAGAGTCAAAGCACTTTTGCGTAAAGTTTCGCTCGCGGGCTTTATCGATCAAGAGTGAAAGCAAGGCTTCCTGTTTGCCTGTAAAGCCAGTTAGATGAAGAGTGATGCCTCCCTGATGAGGATAAATATTATAACTTAGACCAGCAACTTCAGCTTGATAAGTATATTCAACCAGATAATCGAGCAACATCTCAACATAGAGCCTTGTCAGTGCGGCATTTCTTGGAGAAGAAGCGGCTCGCTCTGAATCTAATGATAAGTACATGTGTCCCTTAGGGACATTAAACTCGTCATCTTTACGATGCCAAATCCGGTATCCCTCTTCTTGAGAAACAATCACGGGTGTTTTATTTTGGCTCTTTTCTGCTCGAGGAATAGAATCAGAGATAATAAATGGGTTAGCGCTAGGGAGTTTGAGTTCAGGGCGAATATTGATGTGTGCCCAAGTGGCTAACCTTTCAGCTGCAATCGGTGTGATCTGATATGGAGTGTGGTACCAGTTAGCTTGTTTTTGGGTATCTAGCTCAGGAGCAATAATCTGAACTCGCATGTTTAATGGCGTCATTTTTTGCAATAAACTGAGGGTTTCTGCTACATCCAAACCATCCATTTTATAGTCACCATAAACCAAGTCTTCGACATCGTAGTGGTGCATGTTGATACTGAGATGGCTAGCTAAATCCAATGTTTTTATTTGTTCTTGATACTTAAAAGCCAAGTTAAGTAGGTTTGCTCTTTCTAGATATCGCCAATCTTCTAGCCCTTGCATTTTTATAAGCTCTATATATTCAAAAGTACACTGTATAACGCTATCTAGGTTAGTGAGTCCTTTCTCCGTTAACTGAATACTGACGTTGTAATCTTTAAAGTTGTATCCGTTCACCCCTCCGCCAGCGGATAAGTTAATGGCATAACCTTGCTCTTTTAGATAGGAAAGCAAGCTGCCATAGCCTTCATAACCGAGTAAATGGCTGATGAAGGTGAGTGGCTTATGTTTATACAAGGGATCTATTGCAGGCAAGTTAAACGTGATAGCCACTCGCTTTTGTTCTTTAAGCGGTATGATATGCAGTTGCGATTTTAGCTGTTCCTGTTCATAAATCGGTACATTAGGGTAGTGTTTAGTCAGCTGACGGTTGATGATTTTACTGAAATAATGCTCAGCCAATTTCTCTAGTTTTGTTAGCGACACGGGAGCAACTAGACATAATGTCATGATATTTGAGCTGTAATGAGTTTGATAAAAATCGAGTAACTCTTCCCTTAGTACAGACTCATCACCTGCTAAGGTTTTTAGATTTCCGACAGAAAACTTTGAGAAAGGATGCTTTGGGTTCACCGTTTCTTTTTGAACTTGATAAGTACGACGAATATCATCTTTGAGCTTTAAGCTAAATTCAGATTCAATAGCATGACGCTCACGATCGACAAGCTCTTCGTTAAATAAGGGGGCAAGAAAAAATTGACTGAATCTATCTAGTGATTCTTCATATACATCGGCATTGATACTGAAAAAGAAATTAGTATGTTCGGTTCCCGTCCAAGCATTATTGTTACCGCCATGCTGATTGATAAAAGCGTGGTACTCACCAGAATCAGGAAATTTCTCTGTGCCAAGGAACAGCATATGTTCAAGAAAATGTGCCATACCTGGTCTTGTTGCAGGATCATCAAAATGGCCCACATTAACTGCCATTGATGCAGCAGCTTGGCTAGCTTGATTATCTTCAACCAAAAGTACCGATAATCCGTTGTCGAGTGTTAAATACTGATAGCGACGGTGATCATTTGGGCTTTTGATGATTTGCAATGATTCAGGCAATGAAGTGACTCCGTCCGGTGGCAATGAATGCGCATTAGATGCTAACGATGACTAGGAATAAAGACCTAGTGTTTTAAACTAAAATACAGCGGTAAGTATTACATATTGGTCTGCTTATCTCTGTTTAGCAAGTCTCTATTAGGCTTGAATTTTATTCTAGGAAGATCTTGAGACTAAAAGTGATGCGGGTATAAAGTCTATTCGACTAAATAATGACTTAATTGGGGTTTGTGCCAATGGGTTTTGAGGCTACAATTGGCATATAACGAGAATAATGAGTAGCGAGAGTGGTATGCAGCTATTTTTAATGCGTCATGGTGAAGCCGGCTATCAGGCTCATTCGGATAGAGAGCGGACGTTAACAGATACGGGTCGTTACCACACTTCGGTGATGAGTAACTGGCTTGGCAAATCTGTGGTTGAATTTGATTTGGTTTTAGTTAGCCCTTATTTAAGAGCACAACAAAGCTGGCAGGAAGTGAGTAAACATTTTCCTGAACCTAGAAAATGGTTAACTCTTGATGAACTGGTTCCTTCTGGAGATCCGTCAACTGCAGCTGCTCTTACTGTGGCATACGCCGAGCAATTTAAAGCAGATAAAGTGTTAGTGATTGCCCACATGCCTTTGCTGGGTTACATGGTCAGTGAGCTTGTCGCAGGGATTGAACCACCTCTGTTTGCGACATCGGGTGTAACACTTATTGATAAACATTGTGAGCCAGCGAGTTTAATTTGGCAGCATGCTCCTCACTCGATTAGTTAACTATCAGATTCATTTAGTAAGAAAACAGTGGTTCTATTGACTGTTTTCTTTCTTTGAACTTATATTGCCTCGCACCTCGCACCTCGCACCTCGCACCTCGCACCTCGCACCTCGCACCTCGCACCTCGCACCTCGCACCTCGCACCTCGCACCTCGCACTGTTACCTTTACCTTCTATACGGAACATCACCAATATCAATGAGTACCAATAAAGCGGCATCGCCGCCCCATTCTTTAGGCGCTTTGTGAAAAGCCATTACATGCGGATGTTGAGCCAACCACATTGGAATGTTTTGTTTCAGTATGCCAGTTCCATGGCCGTGCATGACACAGCAGCAGTGGGATTGTTGCTTGATACAGGCTTGAATCAAAGCGGCTAATTCAAGTTTGGCCTCACTTTGTCGCATGCCGTGCAGATCGAGTAATAGGTCGGGCTGGTAGTCTCCACGACGCAAACGTTTGAGCTCAAAGCTATCAATATCATCACGTGACCAACGCATAGCCCCTTCGCTAGGAAGGTGTGGCTGATAAGTATCTGAAAAATAACTGTCAGCATGCAGTTGCTGGGTTTTTTCCTCGATCACCTTCTTATCTTTTTGTTCGGCTTTAAAAAAGCGCTTATTTTGTTTAAGCGGTTTAATGCCCTTTGTTAAAGATGAAAATAATTCTTGATCGTCGGAGTTCTGTTTATTCTTCATTTGTCCTACTTACTAACTTTAGAGCCGAAACGATACAGCAATTGCGGCCTAAAGTGGCAAAATCACTAAATCATGGAAATACAGAGTCTATTTTATTGAATCCGATGCCATATGAATAGACTTCAGTTACAATGAAGCGGAATAATCATGCTGGAGTGAGTTTTGGATAAGATTTTTGTAGATGAGGCGGTAACTGAACTGCGTACCATAGGTGATATGTTACGTTGGGGCGTGAGCCGTTTTAATGATGCCGATATCTATTATGGCCATGGAACCGATAATGCGTGGGATGAAGTCATTGCACTCGTCTTTCATGCTCTGCACCTCCCAGAAGAGATTGGTCAGCAAGTCATAAATTCCAACCTTACGAGTAGTGAAAAACACAAAATCGTTGAGTTAATTATCCGCCGTGTCAGAGAGCGCCTTCCTGTTCCATATTTGACTAATAAGGCCTTTTTTGCCGGACTCGAGTTCTTTGTCGATGAACGTGTGCTTGTTCCTCGCTCACCGATTGCAGAAATGATTGCAAATCGATTCAGCCCTTGGCTTTATAACAAGCCAGTTAACCGTATTCTTGATCTTTGCACTGGCAGTGCCTGTATCGCTATCGCTTGTGCTTATGAGTTCGAAGAAGCGGAAGTCGATGCGTTAGACATTAGCTCTGATGCATTAGATGTAGCCCAAATCAACATCGAGAATTTAGGGGTGATGAGTCGGGTCTTTCCTATTGAATCAGATATATTCTCTGCCATACCCAAAGGGCCACATTACGATTTAATCGTGTCAAATCCGCCGTATGTGGATGCTGAAGATATCGATGATATGCCTGATGAATATCAGCATGAGCCAGCAATTGGTTTGGCATCGGGTCGTGATGGTCTAGATCTCACCAAACGTATTTTAGCCAATGCTGCCGATTACCTGACTGAAGATGGTTTGCTTGTCGTTGAGGTAGGTAACTCTATGGTGCAGCTGACTGAGCAGTTCCCTGATGTACCATTTACTTGGGTTTCATTTGAAAATGGCGGCGACGGCGTATTTGTATTGACCCGTGATCAGCTGGTTGAAAACGAAACACTGTTTGTCATCTTTAAAGACAGTGAGTAATCGCTAGCGTTTGATCTTTCAATTACACACTGCTGATAAAAAAGGCTAACGAATAAGTTAGCCTTTTTTATGTCTGTCACTTGTCGTTCATTTGAGCTAATCTCAGCTTGTGTGCAAATTAAGAGTATTTTTAACACTAGTCAGAGGTTAATAGAACGGATGTCGGGAAATAGTATTGGACAAAATTTTGTCGTGACAACATTTGGCGAAAGCCATGGTGTCGCTTTAGGTTGTATTATCGATGGGGTCCCACCAGGACTTGAGCTTAATGAAGCCGATATGCAACAAGATCTAGACCGACGTCGTCCTGGGACTTCTCGTTATACCACCGCAAGGCGTGAGGCTGATGAAGTACGTATCTTATCGGGCGTGTTCGAAGGTAAAACGACTGGGACTTCGATCGGCTTAATGATTGAAAACACCGATCAACGTAGTAAAGATTACTCCAATATTAAGGACTTGTTCCGCCCGGGGCATGCCGATTATACCTATCAGCAAAAATACGGCTTGCGTGATTATCGCGGCGGTGGACGTTCATCGGCTCGCGAAACAGCCATGCGAGTGGCTGCTGGAGCAGTGGCTAAAAAATACCTGAAGCAAGTTCATGGTATCGAAATCAATGGTTACCTGTCTCAACTTGGCCCTATTAAAGCTGAGACAATCGACTTTGAACAGATTGAGCAAAACGCGTTCTTCTTCCCCGATGCTGATAAAATTGATGCACTCGATCAGTATATGCGTGACTTGATAAAGAGCGGTGACTCTATCGGCGCTAAAGTATCAGTGGTTGCAACGGGCGTTCCTGTTGGATTCGGTGAACCAGTATTTGACCGACTCGATGCCGAGATTGCCCATGCATTAATGGGGATCAATGCGGTTAAAGGTGTAGAGATTGGTGATGGTTTTGAAGTGGTTAATCAAAAAGGGTCTGAGCATAGAGACTTAATGTCTCCACAAGGCTTTGCTTCTAACCACGCCGGTGGCATTCTAGGTGGCATCTCTTCAGGTCAGCCTATCGTGGCCCATATCGCGATGAAGCCGACTTCAAGTATCAGCATTCCTGGTGAGAGCATGAATGCTCAAGGTGAGACGGCTGAAGTTGTCACTAAAGGCCGCCACGACCCTTGTGTGGGTATTCGTGCAGTACCTATCGCAGAAGCGATGCTTGCAATTGTATTGATGGATCATCTGCTTAGACACAGAGCACAAAATATGGATGTGCACAGCAGCACACCTCATATTGGTATGCGTTAACGATTTAGGTTTATTTATCGATTAGAATAAGAGGCGCTTTGCGCCTTTTTTGTTATTTATCATCATTCTTCCTACCATGAAAAAACTTTGCTTAAAATGGTCAAACTTCACTTACGGTTTAACTGACTTAAGCGTAAAATAGCGCCGTCTTTCCTATCTCGATTTGGTGTAATGAAACAAACTTCTGATGTCAGTATGCAGCTGCGCTGGATAAGTGCCTGTTATTTTTTCTTTTTTGCTATCTTAGGCGTGATGGTGCCATACCTTGGGGTATTTTTTGAAAATCGTGGTTTTAATCCTCAAGAGATAGGATTTCTGTTGGCTATTTTGATGGCAACACGGATCATAGCACCGAATATTTGGGCCATGGTAGCAGACCGTACAGGGATGCGATCTCAACTCATAAAATGGGGAGCTGCAGCTGCTGCAGTAAGCTATCTGACGTTTTTTTATGATGGCAGCTTTACCTATCTTGCACTTAGCCTATGTATCTATACCTTCTTCTGGAATGCAATTCTGGCCCAGCTAGAAGTGATAACGCTAGAAACGCTAGGGGAGAATACTTCCCGCTATGGTGCCATTCGCAGCTTTGGTAGCCTTGGGTATCTGGTGTTTGTAGTGGGTGTGGGCTTTGCCATTAGTATTTGGGGAACAGAAATACTGCCGTATGTTGGCATGTCGTTGTTCATTGGTCTGTTGTTAAGTGCCTTACCGCTACCGTCAGATCGTGTAGTGGTGAAGTCAAAAGCAGATAAACCCAAGTTAGTGTTAGATAAAGGGATTGTTTGGTTTTTAATTTCCGCAGTGCTGTTGCAGATGAGCGCTGGTCCCTTTTATGGATTCTTTGTCCTCTATCTGAAACAGGCTGGATATACTGAGGCGGTTGCCGGTATTTACGTCGCCGTAGGTGTACTCGCAGAAATTTTGATGTTTATGATAGCACCTCGTTTACTGGGCCGTTTTGGCGTTAAGCGACTGTTGGTAGCAAGCCTGGGCTTTACCGGGATCCGTTGGTTATTGATGGCTTATTGTGTCGATAGCTTTATTTGGCTCGGTGTCAGTCAATTACTGCACGCGTTTACCTTTGGCTTAGTGCATGCTGCATCGATTCAATTTGTTCACAGTCGCTTCGATATCTCTCACCGCAGCAAAGGTCAAGCCTTGTATGCCAGCTTAAGTTTTGGCGTCGGTGGTGCATTAGGCACTTGGATGTGTGGCATGATCTGGGGAGACGGCTCAGGGGCTTATTTAGCTTGGGTGGCTGCTGCTGTTTGTGCTTTCCTGTCTATGATAGCAATTTACTTTATTCCTAAACAGGTTAACAGCGCTCAAGAAGTCGCTTAAAATATGTCAGATACGAAAGTGTGTTTGGCGTACAGCATAAGCGGTATCAACCAGTAGAGATAAGGACAGTAAATGGCAGTTAAATTTCGTCTTGGTTTAATCATCAACCCCTTCGCCGGACTAGGAGGTAGTGTCGCGCTAAAAGGGAGTGATGGTGTCGCTGAGGAGGCATTGGCCCGCGGCGCTAAGCCTAAGGCTCATTTACGTATGCAGCAAGCCCTTGAGGTTATTCTTCCTTATCAGCAACAGATTGAAGTGATCACCGCTTCTGGTGATATGGGCGAGAGTCTCGCTAAGGAGATGGGCTTTGATGTTCGGGTGGTGCACAGTGTCGATGGTAAGAGTGATGCGAGCGATACTCAGGCTGTCGTCAAACATTTATTAGAGGAAGAACTCGATCTGCTGCTTTTTGCTGGTGGAGATGGTACTGCCAGAGATGTGTATAGTGTGGCCGATGACAATATGCCAGTGTTAGGGGTGCCAGCGGGAGTGAAAATCCACTCTGGTGTGTATGGCATCACTCCTCATGCATCAGGCATGGTGGTAAAAATGCTGCTCGATGGCGAATTAGTCTGCTTGATGAGCGCCGATGTGATGGATATTGATGAGGTGGCCTTCAGAGAAGGTACTGTCAGAGCGAAACGTTATGGTGACATGTTAGTGCCAGCCGAGCCTAGATTTATCCAGGCGGTTAAGATGGGTGGCATTGAAAGTGATGAATTAGTGCTGGTCGACATCGCCGCCGAAGTGATCGAGAACATGAATGAAGAGTGCTATATCATGGGTTCGGGCAGTACCGTTGCAGCAGTCATGGCTGAAATGGGACTCGAAAATACCTTGCTGGGTGTTGACTTAGTTCAAGACCAACAAGTCATTGGGACGGACCTGAGTGCAGAGCAATTACTGCAACTGACTCAAGAATCTTTTACTCAAGATCAGCCTATTAAATTAGTTATCACCCTTATCGGTGGGCAGGGGCATATCCTAGGCCGGGGTAATCAACAATTGTCCAGTGAATTGATAAAACGTGTCGGTAAAGACAATATAATCATTATAGCCACTAAAACTAAGCTAAAAGCACTTGAAGGACGCCCCTTAATTGTGGATAGTGGCGACCCACAATTAGACAGAGATCTGTGTGGCTATTATCAAGTCATCACAGGTTACCATGACTATGTCATGTATCAGGTCGCTAATCCCGATTTGAATTAACACATTTAAACAACTATAACCCTGAGCCATAGTCTACTGCCGGTCAGTAGTATGTATTGAGATAAGAGAGTGGAGTTCCCATGTTAGAGCAGTATGAAACAGCATTGTATGAGTGGATTGATGATATCGTTGCGAAAGGTGATGAAGATGCGCTTTTTTCGAGTGGATACCTTCAGGGACATTTTGCTGTTGCGCTCTCTCAACTAGAGAGTGAGTCTGAGCAAAATGTTGCAGCGCTTAATATTAAGATGGATGATTGCCTCGTTCTGGCTAAGCAAGAATTAGGGGATGTTGATTATGCATTAGTTGAGTCTGCATGGCAGCAGCTTAGTGGAAGACTCAGCGCGTGAGCGATACGCCTGCAAGCACAGCAAAGACAAGCTTGGTTATCATAGGGCTAGTTAACCCGAAAAGCCCGACCAATGTCGGCGGGGTGATGAGAGCCGCTGGCTGTTATCAGGCAGACGAAATTTTGTATACCGGAAAACGCTATGCACTCGCCGCTAAACATAGGGGCGCGCAGTACAATACCGATACAAAAAACTCAAAATTACATATTCCACTATCGGCCACCGATGACCTGTTATCGGCTCGGGCTGAGGGGGTAAAGCTTATCTGTGTTGATTTAGTTGAAGGAGCGACTCCTTTACCTGAATTTGTTCATCCTGATAAAGCTATTTATGTGTTTGGTCCTGAAGATGGCACTATCGAACAGTCGCTCATTGATGAAGCTGATGCAGTGGTTTATGTGCCGACCATTGGCTGTATGAACTTAGCCTCGTCAGTCAATGTCTTACTGTATGATCGTTTAGCCAAAAACAATATGCAGATCGCGGATGATGCACTCATCAGGAAAAGTCGAGACACTAATAATCGAGTCAGAGTAAAAGCAGAGTAAAATTGTCTAAAGTAGCCATAATCCTGATATACAATCCATTAACATTGAGTTAGTTTGTTTAGACCAAACATTAGCAATGGATTGTTTATGAAACGTTTAACTGGTTATATGGCTCTTCTATTATTGAATATGACAGCTTGCAGTTCTCAGCCACTGTCTCTGAGTACAAATAGTGCAGATATCAGAGATGATGGCTTGGTCAAGGTTGACAACTCACAGCTCGATATGTCTTTCATCAGGCCCAATGTCAATTGGTCTCAATACACAAAACTCTATTTTGAACCCGTCAAAGTAACCAATGATCACGCCTCAGATTATAAGCCTCCTAGAATTGATCGACATAGCGATGGTGTGAATGCTAGCTATGACTTGCGAGAGCAAGATCTGCAAAAAATGGCTGATGAGTTTCATTTGATGACTGAGAAAGTCTTTAATAAAGAGCAACCTTTTATCTTGGTAAGCGAAGCTGAAGAGGGGACTTTGGTTGTTGAGGTCGCCGTCACTGATATCAGAATGACAGCACCCCGTGAAGATAGTCGAAGGAGCTACAGCTCAATGGGGAAAACATTTAGCCAAAACTCAGGTTCTATGGTGCTACTGGCGAAGATTAAAGACGGTAAAACTGGCCAAGTATTAGCTAAGGCCGCCGATAGAGGCCAAGGATTTGATCAATGGAGACAGAATACTTCGGTGTTTAATTGGGGAGATGTCAGAACGGTATATCGAAGCTGGGCTAACTCACTTAAAAATGCACTTATTCAAGCTGGCGCAGAAACACAGAAATAATACCAATCAGTATAACTCAATGGCTTAACCTTTTAGTGAGAGCATGGCTCTGTAAACGATGTCTTAAGCCTAAGCCGCTGAGAATAAATGCGATAGAGATAATAACCCCCAGTGCCAGTGATGGCGCTGGGGGTTTTCTTTAATAGGCTAAAGTGCTTTGCCTTTTATTAGTTTACGCATCAACATCCGATTCGGGTTAAGCATGGCTAGGGTGGTCATATCCAGTGGCAGCACTTCTCCACAAAGTTGAGCGGCAAGGGCTTCAGCGGCAAGAGGCCCTGAGGTTATCCCTCTGGAGCCTAGGCCCCCCAAAATAAATAAACCTTCATGGACGGGAGCCGGGTTACCCTTCCAAAACGTTATACTTTCCTTAGTGTGCTGATGTTGTTGGTATTGCTCAAGTATCACATCGAGATCTGGCGCGCAGCCCATCATAGGTGCATGATCGCGGGTGACCATACGTACGCCGACTCTGGCACTGTGGCCACTGATGTCGATATCATCGACCCAAGACTTGCCTTCATAGCTGTGCTGCATCTTTTTAAGATTATCCAGCTGCTCGTTAGGGCAATAATCTAAATGTTTAGGGTCTTTGACATAACTGGCACCGGTACAATGAAGCTGATTATTGCTTGGTGTCAGATAACCATGTGAGCAAAGCACCGTGTTGAGCTTTGCGAGCTCATTACGAGCTGGAATATGGCTGACTTGGCCTCTGAACCCAGTTGCGGGTAGCAGTTTAGTTTGTTCAAACTGCGTCAACCCATGGCCATTGGCCAATACTAAGGTAGCAAAAGGACCATGCTCTATTTCATTTCCTCCCTCTTCAGATGGAGACTGGTAAAGATACCAAGCGTTTTCTCTTTGTTCAATTCGAACAATATTACAATTAAATAGCGCACTAACATCGGAGATTTGTGCCGCTTTATCGAAGGCGGCCTGAGTAAATTCTGGCGGACTGATCCAGCCACCTAAAGGGTAAAATACACCATCTTTGTCTATTTCTATGCCTGCCAGCTGGGACGCTTGATTTGCATTGACACTATGGGCAATGTCTTTTGGCCAAGCTTGAGCCGAGATTATTCTATCGAGCCTGCCACGGCTGCGTTCATCGTGACCTGTATGCAGCACACCGCACAACTGGTTAGCTATGTTATAGCCTTCATCAACCAGAGCGATTAATCGTCTACGACTAAACAGTAGCCCCTGCTGATAATACTGGCTAAGTGTGCCATTGTCTGGGGTGAGTAGAGGATAAATAGCGCCTTGCTTATTGCCAGAAGCTTGTTGAGAAAAGCCATTGTCTTGACAAAAAAGTCGCACCGTTTTGTGTCGCTCAGCCAGAGACAGTGCTAGATGAGTACTGGCTATTCCGCCACCTATAACGGCAATTTCACCACCTTTTGCCGGGAATTGAGGATAATGTAGAAATGTATCGGCTTGGGCTTGCCTTAAGGCTCGGCGCTCTTGTTCTGCTATCTCATTACCCACTTCATCTGAAGAGGAGAGGGTAGAGCAATGAGGTTCTGACAATGTAAAGCCTGTGAGTTGGGCCAGCCTAATCTGCTTGGCATTCATGTTTGAGCTAAATAGGGGGGCTAATCGACTGCTAAACTTGGCCATTTGCCATAAGAGTGACTCATCGAGTGAGTCTGATAAGTGTAGCCAGGCATCGATGAAAGCATCTTTCAACTTAGGTGCTAACGTATGGCTTAAATTTGTCTGTATATCACCAACATACAGATCGATGACACACTGGCCTCGATTTAAAATCAGTCTTTGGCAGCCTGGAATGCTAATAAGCTCAGTAGCGGAAAGTTGCTTGAGTGCTGCCAGCCTTTCTAAATCAGATTCTAAATTGGAACCCGTAGATTTGTCACATAAGTTGTTTAGTCTAGCCTTGAGGTCGAGATTAGTTTGTTCAATGACTGAAAAATCAGCTTCAAAAACTTTCACATAAAGTCGGGTATCTAGCATGGAGTTTTGTTGCAAAAGGATGATAGAAATCAACTTTTCAACATCAGCTAGTCCAATCATACCTATGGAGAAGTTTTTTTTCGTAGGATGATTTTTGACGATCTGCGCTATAAAAGAGTCAAAATGACTAGTTTTACGACTATTTACTGTTTTTTGTTCACGTTCTTCAGTCAATGAATTTACTCTGTGTCTTACTTTAGGCATTATTTTACCCATATTTATGGAAAGCTGACCACTTAATTGCTCGAAAAGCGATATTATTAGCTCAGCAAATTTAGTACTGAATGTACTAATGTACAGAATGGATAGGAAATTAATGAAAAGAGTCGTGATCACCGGACTTGGCGTAGTTTCAAGTATTGGTAACAACAAGCAAGAAGTCACCGAGTCACTAAAAGCCGGCCGCAGTGGTATTACTCACTCAGCTCAGTTTGAAGAGATGAAACTTCGCAGCCGTGTTTGGGGCGATATCAAGTTAGATCCTAAAGATCATATTGACCGTAAAGCACTGCGCTTTATGGGCAATGCTGCAGCTTATGCGTATATCGCGATGGCAGAGGCTATTGAAGATGCAGGCTTAACCGAAGAGCAGTATTCTGATCCTCGTGTGGGTATTATTGCTGGTTGTGGTGGTGCGTCTTCTGCTAACCAGGTTAGGGCTGCCGATATTCTTCGTGAGAAAGGTGTGAAGCGTGTTGGTCCGTATATCGTGCCACGTATCATGTCCAGTACCGCGAGTGCATGTTTAGCCACGCCATTTAAAATTAAAGGCATGAACTACTCAATAAGCTCTGCTTGTGCAACCAGTGCTCACTGTATCGGTCACGCCGTTGAACTTATCCAAATGGGTAAGCAAGATATGGTGTTTGCGGGTGGTTCTGAAGAAGTTGATTGGACCCTGACTATGGGCTTTGATGCTATGGGCGCACTGTCAACTAAGTACAATGACACACCAGAGAAAGCCTCTCGTACCTATGATGCAGACCGTGATGGTTTTGTTATCTCAGGTGGCGGCGGAATGGTCGTAGTTGAAGAGCTTGAGCATGCATTAGCACGTGGCGCAAAAATTTACGCTGAAGTTGTAGGTTATGGCGCATCATCAGATGGCTATGACATGGTTGCACCATCAGGTGAAGGCGCGGTTCGCTGTATGCAAATGGCCCTTGCTGATGTTAAGACGCCAGTTGATTACATCAACACCCACGGTACATCGACACCAGTGGGTGATACCCGTGAACTTGAAGCATTACGTGAAACTTTCGGTGACAACCTGCCGGCTATCGCTTCAACTAAGTCTTTGACTGGCCACGCACTCGGTGCTGCTGGTGCTCACGAAGCTATCTACAGCATCATCATGATGGAAAATAGCTTTATCGCTCCAAGTATCAATATTGATAACTTAGATGAGAAAGCGGAAGGTATGCCAGTAGTGACTGAATACCGTGAGGTTGAACTCAACACAGTGATGAGTAACAGTTTCGGCTTCGGTGGCACCAATGCCACTTTGGTGATGACCAAGTACAAGTAACTTTCCATCTGAACGTTATTTGTAACTGTTAGCCGCTAACGCGGTAAAGAAAGGGAGCTTAGGCTCCCTTTTTATGTCTGGAATTCTTGTAAACAAGAGATGTCAATTTACCAGGGATGGGAATAAATTTACTTGGTGTCTGGCATTCTCGTAAAAATGAGATGTCAATTTGGCTCTATTTTTTGGTAAAGAGTGCATCAACGATAGGGCAGTCGTTTATTGAGTCATGACTCGTCTTACATTGGTTGATCATCTCATCCAGTGCCGATTGAAGACGTTGTAAGTCATTAATTTTTTCCTGCACCAACTTGGCCTGTTGCATGGCTAATGCCCGCACTTCACCGCAGTAGTGGTTGGGTTCATCAATAAATTTAAGCAGATCTTTGACCTGTTCAATTTTAAAACCCAGATCACGGCTACGCCTGATAAAATTCAACCGCTTAACATGGGGTAACGCATACACCCTGTGCCCGCCACTGGTTCTTGGCGGCTTCGGCATCAGACCTATTTTCTCATAGTAATGAACCGTTTCAACTTTGCAGTTGGCTTCTTTGGCCAGCTGTCCAACTGAATATTCTTCAGCATTCATATCAAAGCCCTTGAACCTATAGTTACTATAGGTTCTATAATAACATAAACAGATTAGGGAACATGTATGTCGAATATTATTACAGGTTCAGAACTCAGATGTCCTGAGTGTGGGTACAAGGAGCTGATTGAAATGCCGATGGATTATTGTCAATGGTTTCATGAGTGTATTGCTTGTAAGCGGTTACTGAAGCCTCTGCAAGGGGATTGCTGTGTGTTTTGTTCTTATGGCTCAGTACCATGTCCACCAATCCAGGAGTCTGGTTCCTTGTCTGCTTGTATGGGGGGAGAATGCCAGAAATGACTCTATTAGAAAAACCATACCTAAAATGGGTTGCGCTGTTTGTCGCCAGCGGTACTTTGATCTGTTGTGCCTTGCCTATTTTATTGGTTTCTTTGGGTTTTGGTGCTGTCGTAGCAAGTTTGAATTATGAAATACCCGCACTGCTATTTCTTGCTGAGTATAAAATCTGGACCTTGCTCTTAGCTGCTTTAGTCTTGATTATTTTGGCTTGGGTGATCTGGCGTCCTAATCAAGCCTGTCCTTCCGATCCTTCTTTGGCTGCTCTGTGTCAAAAAACAAAACAATGGAATAAGAGGGTTTTCTGGTTCAGTTCAGCGATCTGGTTCATTGGTTTTTTCACAAGTTATCTTTTACTGCCATTTCGTCTATTTCTTGAGTCATAAAGGAGAACTATGTAATGAAGGAAAAATCATGAAACAGATTCTATTATTAGCATTGGTTGTTATTTTATCTTTGGCATTCCCTATTCATGCCAAGACAATTGAAGTCGATGTACACGGCATGACTTGTGCCTTATGTGTCGATACGTTAAATCGAAAATTTAACAAGATGCAAGGTGTGCTAGGAGTGAAGGTGAGTATGAAGGTTAAGAAAGTGCAACTAGAAGTCGACTCAAGTGCGCCGAGCCTAGAG
Source organism: Shewanella eurypsychrophilus (assembly GCF_007004545.3). NCBI lineage: Bacteria > Pseudomonadati > Pseudomonadota > Gammaproteobacteria > Alteromonadales > Shewanellaceae > Shewanella > Shewanella eurypsychrophilus. The sequence goes on from NZ_CP045503.2 coordinate 1,980,749, forward strand.
GTGATTAAGCAGACAATTTTAGATGCTGGCTTTACGCCAACAAAAATCACAGTGCTTACCGATGAAGTATCTAAAATACAGGGTTAAAGCCATTGTCTACCTTACACTTTTATTATTATTTAATGTGCAAGGTGTTAACAGCATGGGGCTGCGATCCTTTGTAGCCTTACCGGTTGATAAGAGTGGCTATGTAGTACGGTTTTCATATGAAGGCTCAGTTGATGGCGGCAGAGATACTTTTATTACCAGTGCAGCCTATGGACTGAGTCGCAATAACGCCTTACTTATTGGCATTCCTTACACGCTATCTTCGACAGACGGATCGGGTGTCGGCGATCTATCGGCTATTTATCGCCTCACAGTGCTACAAGATGATTTCTATGCCGGTACTTCCAGATTGGCATTATTAGCTGGGGCCCTTGTGCCAGGAACGAATGCTCGAGATCCGGCTGTACAAGCTGGCTTTGTTTATACACATTTTAAAAACAGGCATGAATTTGATATTGATCTTCTTTATCAAGCGGGCGTAGCACAACGCCCCGATAGTGGACGGTATGATATCTCTTGGCAGTATCGACTCTCTCCTTCTGCGAGACCAGATTGGGGGATTGTGTCCGAGTTAAATCTTGTCACTGAACTTAATGGAAGGTGGAATGAAGTCGATAAATTGACCCATCAGCTCACTCTTGGGCTTCAATGGGTTAACCCAAGATGGGTGATAGAGGGTGGTTTTATTCAAAATATCAGTAATAACAACAACTCCACTATAATTTTAAGCACACGATTTCATTTTTAATCATTGTTACTTCTGATATTTGGGCTTGTATCGCTGTGTAGCAATTGCTAATAATTTTCGTAAACCATATTCATTAGCAAACGATACGGGTACCATCCCCCCATAAAATGCCTAACAACAAGTTGTAACCATGGATCCAAAGATTGAATTATTAGCCCCTGGCGGTGATGTTGATGCGATTAAAGCGGCAATTGTTGCCGGAGCCGATGCTGTTTATTGTGGCTTAGATACCTTCAATGCTCGCAACCGCGCCGCTAATATCTCCTTTGAGGAACTGGTTGGCATCATTCGTTTAGCACACCAGTATCAATGTAAGATTTTTCTGACACTGAATATCGTGATCTTAGAAAATGAGTTTAAGTCGCTGGCAAAGCTACTTAGCAAGTTGGTTAACACCACTTTAGATGGCGTGATAGTGCAAGATATTGGCATGTTCTATCTGCTCAAAAAGCATTTTCCAACTTTAGATATCCACGCATCGACTCAGCTAACGACCCATAACATTGGTCAAATTCCATTTTTAAAGAAGCTAGGCGCCTCACGGGTCAATTTATCGAGAGAGCTCAATCTACGCGAGATAACCGCAGTCACTGCGGCTGGACTTGAACACGATGTCACTACTGAAGTGTTTGTTCACGGCTCCCTTTGTATTGCGTTCTCAGGGTTATGCTATTCCACCTCAGCCAGTGTCGGTAACTCGGGTAACCGCGGTCGTTGTAGCCAAGCTTGCCGAGAAGAGTATGAAACCACCGAGTCAGGTCATAATTTTCCGCTCAATATTAAAGACAACTCGGCTTTTTTCGACCTGCCGGCATTAATCGAAGCTGGCGTACATTCGTTTAAAGTAGAAGGTCGCATTAAGGGCGCAAGTTACGTCCATACTGTGATAGACAGCTTTCGAAAACAGATTGATGGCTTTCTAGCAACTGGAGAGTTACTTGAAGATGGCGAGCGTCTCTATAAAGTCTTCAACCGCGATCTAACTAACTCCTTTTTAAAGGGTGACTTAAATCAGTCGATGTTTATCGATAACCCCCGTGATAACTCGAAAAATCACCTAAAAGATAAACTCACTGATAATGGCTCACGGTCAATTTCGGTGGTACAAATTCATGATGCGGAGCAAGCATTACAGGTAGAAAAGAGCCAAATTCAAGCGACGGTCAATGACAAAATTAAGCACTTAAGCATTGATAAACTGCCGCTGACATTGGCTTTCTCGGGTCAAGTTGGCGAGCCACTATCTATTAGTGTTAGCACCCACGATTTTATTATTGGTCAAACCCAGTTAGTCGATAAAACCTTTACCGTGCATTCTCGTAGTTTACTGACTCACAGTGACGAAGCTAGCATTGATAGCAGTGCAATTGAGAAACGCTTCAAGAGTTTACATAACGCTGAGTTCGACCTTCAGTCACTCATCACCGACGATTTAGCGGCAGGTTTGAGCATCCCCTTTAAAGAGCTCACCACCTTAAAGAAACAGGTATTATTGCAGCTTAACCATGGCACAGTCGTATTACCCGCCGTTGAACTGCCTAAGCTGGTTAAACATCAAAAAATACAAGATGAGACTCCTAAGTTGTCTATTTTAATCTGTGATGAGGCCGATATTGCCCTTGCTGATACCACAGATGCAGACATTTACTTTAAGTTGCCCGATGCTTATAAGCGCGGCTGCACCCAATATGTGGATTTTTTCAAACAGAACCCACGACTCATCCCTTGGTTTCCATCAGTGCTAATTGGTAAAGATTTTGATGCAGCGCTGAATATTCTAGAGCAGGTACAACCTGCACTGATTGTCACCAACAATACAGGTATCGCCAATCGCGCCTTTGAACTTGGTATTAAATGGATTGCGGGTCCGTTTTTAAACACCACTAACTCTTATGCATTACTCGCAATGCAAGAGCAGTTTGATTGCCACGGCGCCTTTATTTCTAACGAAATCAATCAGCAGCAAATTAAACATATTGCCCGCCCAGCTAACTTTAAGATGATGTATAGCATCTATCATCCGATTTTACTTATGGCGAGCAGACAGTGTTTTTTCCAGCAGAGTGTGGGCTGTGAAAAGCCGCGTATCGATAATGGCTGTATGCTCTCTTGCGATAAATCGACCAGTATCACCAACCTTAAGGGTGATGAGTTTGCTATTGATAAGCAAAAAGCGGGTTACCCCAGTATTTATAATCAAGACCAATTCTTAAACAGTGAGATCATAGACGATCTCGCTCATCTATTTGATGGTTTTATGATTGATTTAACCAATATTGGCGCCGGAGATAAGCCATCACCTGACAAGGTCCAGCTGATCAAGCAGTTTGAGCAACTCCTGAGTGGGCAAACTAGTGCGGCAAAAACGCTTGAGGATATGGTGCCACAATCGACGGTATTGCAATACCACAATGGGCTGTAACTTGTGAGATAACAAGTTCCTTAAATATCCTTTGAGTTGGGTTCATTAGGCGGGTTTAGTATTTATTGAGTCTGCTATGAACCATAGCTGCGTTGTTATCTAGGGTCTGTCCAGCGAGGAGTTTACTTGGCGAATAGCAAGTTTCAAATATCTTTCTTGAGTTGGTTTTCATTTCACTGTTTTGGTACTTGATTAGTTTGCTTAGTACCAAAGTTTCATTAGTGTTAATTGCCTGCAGCAAGCTGACATGAAGACACTTCAGTGGGTCGCTGCAAGTACAGTCTCTGTAAGCTCTACTAAAACATCCATGTTTTGGAAGCCCACTGCCGTATCTACATCAGGTTATTAATTTCTTTGATATAAGCTTACTGGTATTAGCTCGTTTCTGGACAAGAAAAACAAAGAAAAACATAGCCACCCATTTTATTTACCTTCGTTTATCGCTTGATGAGATTTTAGGCGGGAAGTGTCAAAACTGAGATGTCTGTAGGTAAATATGTCTAAGAGGTGAGTAATGTTACTGCAAATATACAAAAAATATAGTTATTCACCGAGATTCAGGCACTATCAAGTACCGAAATTTCTATTCGGTCTGATATTTATCTTAAGTTGTCCCGTTCATTAAGTCCTTATCGGTTTGTTAGCTGCTACTGAGCCATCTCTGGCAATTAGCTGCCCCTTGTCTACGTTTTCGCTCTAAGTGCTCGCAATAGACACCTAACTCTTGAACTGTACCGACAGGGCCTTTAAATAAGCGACTAAATTCGGTGGTGAGTTTCAGCCAATTTTCCTGAGGGATATTGAGTCTATTGAGTATTTTTTGTGAATCTGGGCTAATAGCGCCTCGTTTATCGGCTCTGATTATTCGTCCTGTTTCATCAACCAGCTGTAGGTAATCTTTAGCGCTGAACATGAGTCCTTTAACCATCTCTTTTTGCTCATTGCCTACAAAGGATAAAAGTGCTTGGGGTTGCTCTCCCTTTATTGCTGCTTTGATGCGTTTTTGAATACTGGTGAAACCTGAGGTTTCAGGGGCGTTAGCGACCTTAGCTCGAATCGGGTTGAGGTCGACATAAGCCATACAAGCCAGAACTGCTGCTTCATCCAATAAAGCTTGGGATTTGAAACGCCCCTCCCAAAACCTTCCAGTACATCCATCCTCTTTATTCGCTTTTCTGGCAATCGGTTCATTCAATGCACGCATAAACCAACTGATGTCACTAAGTCGACTTCGATATTGAGCAATCGAATGTTTTAGATCTGCAACCTCACAGCTTTCAATCACCTCTCCTTGAGCAAATTTCTGAGTAATATCAGACCCTTTAAACAGTTGATGCCAGTGCTCTACTACCTCTCTATCTGTCCATGAATTGGCTTCAAAAATGTCGACTCTCAATACCAAGTGCAGATGGTTAGACATCACAGCATATGCGGCGACATCTATCGCAAACACTTCGGCTAACTCAAGAATTCTTGATTCAACCCAGTCTCGGCGGTGCTCATATGACTTCCCGGTATATTTGTCGACTCCCGTAAGCCATGCGAAGCGAATACATTTCGACATGCAGTGGTAAAACGGAGTGTCTTCGATACTGACTAATGTGCTTCTGGGTCTAGCCATAACAACCTCAATGCAAGTGTGACTATTTAAGTTTAGTCGCAGCTCAATAAAGCGGCAGGAATTATGGGTGGCTATGTTAAAGGGGAGGCGCTAGATGACAAAGAAGATACGAGCTTCATCAATCTACGACATATATTCAACCTACCCAATACCAAAACAGCCAAATAAAACTCAGGCTACAACAAAGGCAAAAAAGTAACCGGCTTCATTCTCAAGTTGCTGCCATCTTGGTAGAATACGCCAACTACCGCATTCAGCTCACTTTTTGGAAACCAAAATGAAGATCCTTGCCGATGAAAACATGCCTTATGTCCAACAGCTATTTGGTGATTTAGGTACGATTGAAACTGTTAATGGTAGGGAGCTGACGCCAGAGCAGGCACAAGATGCCGATGTGCTCTTGGTTCGTTCAGTGACTCAGGTTAATGCGTCTTTGTTGTCACTTAATAAAAAGATTAAATTTGTCGGCAGTGCCACTATAGGCACAGATCATATTGATACTGATTACCTTGCGAGCCGTGATATTCCTTTTAGCAACGCACCGGGTTGTAATGCCACTGCGGTTGGGGAGTTTGTCTTTATCGCTATGCTGGAACTGGCGAATAGATTTGATGACAGCTTAAAAAGCAAAACCGTAGGTATCGTTGGGGCTGGTAACACTGGTTCTGCGGTGGCTAAGTGTCTTGCAGCCTATGGTGTGAATGTTTTACTGCATGATCCTGTCATTGCAGATAGCGATCCACGTGACTTTGTTAGTTTAGATGAATTGATACATCGCTGTGATGTGATTAGCCTGCATGTGCCTATTACAAAAACAGGTGAGCATAAAACCTGGTACCTGTTTGATGAAGCCAGACTCAACAGTTTAAAGCCTGATACCTGGTTGCTCAATTGCTGCCGCGGAGAAGTGATTGATAACCGCGCCTTGATAAAAGTGAAGCAACAGCGTTCAGATATAAAAGTGGTGCTCGATGTCTGGGAAGGCGAGCCCAACCCTATGCTTGAACTTGTTCCTTATGTTGAATTGGCAACACCTCATATCGCAGGCTACAGTTTGGAAGGAAAAGCGCGCGGAACCTACATGCTGTATATGAAACTGATGCAGGTGCTTGGACAGGAAGCCGACAAGTCGATGACTTCGTTATTGCCTTCACTGTGGAGCGAGCAATTGAGTATCGAAAGCGTCCCCAGTGAAAAATCCCTGTTACAATTGTCCCGCTTTATTTATGACCTGCGGGATGATGATGAACAATTTAGAGCCATGATTCTCATTAATTCATCAAAAAACAAGCGAGTTAATTGCGCTAATAACAATGGGTTTGACCTTATGAGAAAAAATCACAAGCATAGACGTGAATTTAGTGCCTTAAGGGTAGTAAGTACGGGGCAATCTGATGTAAATTGGTTGTCCAATTTAGGTTTTTCAGGAATCGGTCAGTAATTATGTCGCAAGAATTTAATGTTGTCGTATTAGGTGCGTCGGGTGCAGTGGGTCAAACAATGATAGAGATCCTCGAAGAGCGCAAATTCCCTATTGCAAATTTATACCCTCTAGCCAGTAGCCGTAGTGCGGGCGATACGGTCAGCTTTCACGGTAAACAGGTAGAAATTCTTGACGTAGATGACTTCGATTGGTCTCAAGCGCAGATAGGATTCTTCTCTGCCGGTGGTGATGTTTCTGAAAAGTGGGCGCCTATAGCTGCTGAAAATGGTTGTGTGGTTATTGATAACACTTCGCATTTTAGATATGACATCGATATCCCCCTTGTTATACCAGAAGTGAATCCGGAAGCCATTGCTGATTTCCGTAATCGTAATATCATTGCTAACCCTAACTGTTCAACGATTCAAATGTTGGTAGCACTCAAGCCTATTTATGATGCGTTTGGTATTTCACGTATTAACGTGGCGACGTACCAGTCAGTATCTGGTTCAGGTAAGCAAGCGATTGAAGAGCTTGCGGGTCAATGTTCAAAATTGCTCCAGGGTCTTCCTGTCGAGCCAAAAGCCTATTCAAAACAGATAGCCTTTAATGTGTTACCTCAAATCGATAAGTTTATGGATAACGGTTACACCAAAGAAGAGATGAAGATGGTCTGGGAAACTCAGAAAATCTTCGGTGATGACAATATCGTGGTTAATCCTACTGCAGTGCGTGTACCTGTGTTTCATGGTCACTCAGAAGCAATTCATCTGGAAACGATCCAGCCCGTAGAAGCTGAAGATGTTAAGGCTGTGTTGCGTGATGCGCCGGGTGTTGAACTTTTTGAATCAAATGAAGAGTTCCCTACAGTTGTTACTGACGCGGCGGGAACAGATCCTGTTTATGTGGGTCGTGTTCGTAAAGATATCTCACATTCTCATGGAATAAACCTATGGGTTGTCTCTGATAATATTAGAAAAGGTGCGGCCTTGAACAGCGTTCAAATCGCAGAAGTGCTGATAAGAGATTATTATTAATCTTAGTCTTTCAAAGCTGAAATAGAGCTAAATTGATGAAAAAGCCTGCAATATGCAGGCTTTTTTTGTTTTAGCAGTTGTTTTTGAATTGTGAACAGTAGCAGACCTTTGATTTCTGGTTTATAGTAATCTCAATAAATACAATTGCCTAAAGCTATGCTGTTTAAAGGCAGCACCACTGCGCTTGAAAGGGAATAATTGATGAACTTTCGCACTTCATATCTTGTCGGTCTGATGGCCTCAGCTCTACTCGTTTTTACTGTTAGTCCTTTTGAACAAACAGCTTTTGCCGCTGAGCCACTAAAAATCACTGGCCCTGATGGCGAGGTTAGACAGACAAATCGTCAATACGGTCCGACTCAATCGTCCGATACTTTTTGGAGCATAGCTCAAAAAGTACGCCCCGATAGCGGTGTTAGCATCTATCAGGTGATGGCGGCTATATATGACGCTAACCCTCATGCTTTCTCAAATGCTAACTTTAATAGCTTAGAGAAAGGCATGATATTGCTTATCCCTTCTAAGGAATTAATGCTAGCCATTCCTCAAAGCATGGCTAAAGCGCGTGCAGAGAGAGATGATAAAGGTTGGAAGAAAGCGACGCAGCCAAAGGTTGAGGCAAGGGTAGAAGCGACGACGCCAGTAAGGCCTGTTACCTTACCTATCACTGCTGCAGAGGCAGAAGTAGCAAAGCCTACTGTTCAAACCGATGGACTTGCTGAATTAACCGCTAAACTTGAAACCGCAGAGGCAAAAAATTTACAGCTGACTGATGAATTGGGCAGAGCGCAAGATCAGTTGGATGTAGGAAATTCAGATACAGACAGCCTCAAAGGCAAAATTGACGAGTTGAATGAGCAGGTCGCGCTGCTAGAAGAGCAGCTTCAAGCCAGTAAGCTGCAAGGTGCAGGGCTTAGCGAAGAAGTGAAGGCTTTGCAAGAACAGATAAATGCATTGCAGACAGTTGAGCCTGAACAGGAGCCAGATCTGTGGCGTAACTTCATGAGCAACCCAATGATGCTGGTTGCAGCTATTTCAATTCCAGCTTTATTAGTACTGGGTCTCTTGTGGCTATTCTTGAGACGACGTCGTGATGATGGATCTTCCGATCCCGCAGAGAAAGAAACAGAAGATACGCCGAGCAGTGCCCCCGCAGCAGCGGGCATAGATGCCACTGCAGAAGATACTGTGTCTGCTGAAGAAGTGGAAGCGATTCACCTCGATACTGAAGGGGAAGATTCCATCGACTCTCTCATGAGCATAGATACGGCAGATCTGCAGCCTGAAATCGATATGAGCAGTGATGAGCAAGTTGATTTAGAGTCAGAGATGTTTGTTGATCCGGGTGAAACTCCAAGTGAGGAGGAACCTGTCGAAGAGGAAGGCCAATCCCTTGATGACCTTTGGGCTGAGGCCATGGGTGAGCAAGATGATGAGGAACCTAAAACGGCGGATGAAGATGATTTAGATTCTCTGCTAGCAGGTTTTGATGAGCCAGCAGCAGATGAACCTGCAGTAGATGAAAATGTAGTTGAAGATGCTGTTGAGCTAAGCACGCCAGAAGATGTCAGTGAACTTGTTTCTGAAGATGACCTAGATTCATTATTGGCTGGATTCGATGAACCGGCTCAGGCGGAAAACACTGAAGAAAAAAGTGTAGAACCTGCTAGTGATATCGTATCGGAAGACGATTTAGATTCACTGCTTGCTGGATTTGATGAATCACCGCAGGCGGAAGGCAGTGAAGAAGACAGTGTAGAAGCTAGCGTAGAAGAAATTGCAGAACCTGTTAGTGATACCGTATCGGAAGACGATTTAGATTCACTGCTTGCTGGATTCGATGAGTCACCGCAGGCGGAAGATAGTGAAAAAGAAAGCGCCGAACCAAGTGAAGATGCCGCAGATGTGGATGCTTTACTTGCAGAGTTAGATATGGTTTCAGATGCTGAGCCAGCGACAGCACCAACTGTAGAAAGTGCTGATGATAGTGATTTAGCAGATGCTATCTCAGCAGAGCTAGAGAGTGAAATCGACAGCTCTGAAGTTGAATCTGAGGAGGATTTAGATGCATTACTTGCAAGTTTCGATGAAGACAAGAGTTCGACTGAAGAGGTTAATGAACAGCAAGCTGATCTAACTGATGCGATTTCGGCTGAACTCGAAGGCGAGGTTACTGAAAGTGAAGGCAGCGAAGATGAACTTGATTCTCTTCTAGCTGAATTTGATATTACAGATTCAGGTATTGCTGAAACGCTTGATAAACCAGCAGCAGATGACGTCGATGCCCTGCTTTCTATAGACACAGGTGCAGATGAGTCGGGCAGTAAAGATGAAGCCTTAGATTCACTACTTGCCGATTTAGAGTCTGTGGACCCTGCTCAGGCTAAAGATCCGGTTGCTGTTAAAGGCTCTGGTGGGATGTTTGCGGATCTTAAGGGTGGCAAGAAAACAGATGATAACAGTCTTGATTGGGACTCAAGTGCCGATATTCAAGAACCCGTTATTGCGCCATCGAGTAATGACGAACTGTTAGATCCTGTTTCTGAGCGAGCTTCAAAAGTCATGCAAGATAGCAGTGAGCTAAATTTAGCCCTCGAAGATGAAACCAAGCTGACCGTTGACGAAGCTATTGCTGCCTTAGATGTCGAAGAGTTGTCTAAGTCACCTGCAGTGGCCGTTAATGAACATGACCTCAGTACTTTCCAAAAAGATAACGGTTTTATCGATATCGATATGTTACTCAATGAGGCGGATGAAGACGAAGTTGAAGCCGATCAATATAAAGAGTTAGATGTTGATATGGGCGAACTCGACGATTTGATGGGCAATGCAGCCATGGTGGATGTCGATGACGAAGAAAACTCAGTCAATGCTAAACTCGACTTAGCAAGAGCCTATATTGAAATTGATGATCATGACAGTGCTAAAGCCTTGCTAAAAGAAGTACAAATTGATGGTAATAACAGACAGCAAGATGAGGCTGATGGCTTAATTAAAACCTTAGATTAAGTTTTGTCTTGTTTCGAAGAAAACGACGCTAACTGCGTCGTTTTTTTTATCTGAATTTAAAGTCTGTGGTAAACTCCGCGGCCAAATAGGTTTATCAGATTGAAGTTTTACGGCGACATAGACTTGTGAGTCGTTCAAAGAGGATATATGCGAGTAGCGTTAGGTATCGAATATGATGGCAGCAATTATTATGGGTGGCAGCGTCAGCTCGAAGTCGACACAGTTCAAGCCCAGTTAGAGCGCGCACTGTCAAAAGTGGCCAACCAACCCATTACAGTTCACTGTGCCGGTCGAACAGATGCAGGCGTGCACGGTACAGGCCAAGTGGTGCACTTCGAAACAACGGCTAACCGTAAAGAGAGTGCCTGGACCTTAGGGGTTAATGTTAATTTACCCGATGATATAGCAGTAAAGTGGGTCAAAATCGTTGATGAAGACTTTCATGCTCGTTTTTCTGCCACCGCCAGACGCTACCGTTATATGATCTATAACTATCACCTCAGGCCAGGGATTTTGCGTTCTGGCGTGAGCCATTATCGTAGTCAGCTCGATGAGTCCTTAATGCATGCAGCGGCGCAGCATTTTGTGGGTGAACATGATTTCACTAGTTTCAGAGCCTTGCATTGCCAGTCTAAAACCCCGTTTCGCCATGTTCATGAGGTGAATGTCACACGTCAAGGCATGTACATCTGTGTCGATATCAAGGCCAATGCATTTTTGCATCATATGGTGAGAAATGTTGTCGGTTCCTTGATTGAGATTGGCCTGGGTCACCAGCAAGGCGATTGGATTGTCGAGCTGTTGGCGTTAAAAGATCGAAGTAAAGCGGCCCCAACAGCTAAGCCTAATGGCTTATATATGGTCGATGTGACTTATCCTGAAAAATATGACTTGCCTAAATTGGCACTCGGTCCTCTATTCATGCTGGATTAATAGCGCTGCTGAACATCTCTATTGGCACCACGATGTGGTGGAACTTTTTAAATGAATTATGAGCAAAACAATCATGCCAATATCTCCCACAGAAGATGCCAGTTTAGAGACTTGGCTGGATTATTTACTCGCTATTCATCCTACTGAAATTGAGATGGGGTTAGGCCGAGTATCACAAGTGGCCGACCGTTTAGGGCTTAGAGACTTAGGCCAAGCTAAAGTTATCACCGTTGCGGGGACAAATGGTAAAGGGACCACCTGCGCCATGTTAGAGAAGGTATTACTACTCAGTGGTGAAACCGTTGGCGTTTATAGCTCACCGCATATGCTTAAGTACAATGAACGGGTGCGGATAAACAGCTGTGATGTCGATGATGCCTTGTTTATCGAGGCATTTAGCGCGATCAATCAGGCCCGTGGCGATATCTCTTTAAGCTATTTTGAGTTCGCGACCTTGGCTGGGCTATATATCTTCAAAGACGCTGAGCTTGATGTGGTGCTTTTAGAAGTCGGCTTAGGTGGCAGGCTCGACGCGATAAACATTATTGATGCCGATATTGCCGTTATCACTTCTATCGATCTCGACCACCAGGAATACTTAGGGGATACTCGTGAATCAGTGGGTATGGAGAAAGCGGGCATCTTTCGTGCAAATAAGCCGGCGATAATCGGTGAGCCAGATTTACCCGCATGTGTGGTCGAATATGCTAATGACTTAGGTGCAGTCATGTATCGCGTGGGTCATGAGTTTAGCTATCGCTGTGAAGCCAGTTCTTGGCAGTTCAGCGGCATGAAAACGATAAGTGATATTCCCATGCCTTCGTTGCCATTGCCTAATGCTGCCACGGTATTGGCGGTACTTGAACTTGGTTGGCCTCAACTAGATGCTGATATTATTCGAAAGGGCATACAAGCTGCGCGACTATCTGGCCGACTCGAAGTGGTTAGCAAGCAGCCTTTAATTCTTCTCGATGTTGCTCATAACCCTCATGCGGCTCGTTATCTGGCAAATCAGCTACAAGGTCATCAGCCTAAGCGTCTTTTGGCGCTTTGTGGCATGTTAAAAGATAAAGACTGCAGCGAAGTGATAAAAATCATGGCGCCACAGGTGGATGTGTGGGCGTTTACTCGCCTGCAAACTGACCGAAGTGCGTCGGCTAGCGACCTCAATCAATTATTGTCTGAACATGTTACCGACATTGAAGCGGTAAAATCTGATGACTTTGACTCATTAGATGTTGCTTGGCAGTCACTTAGTGCAGAAATATGCCAAGGAGATGTAGTAATTGTATTTGGCTCCTTTTACACTGTGGCAGAGTTTAAAAACATTGCACTGGACGGTCGTGAGTAATCATGGATACAAAAGATAAACAACAAGATTCAACACAGGATAAAAAGTTATCTGGTCATTTTCAGAATCGTCTGGTGGGTGTCATCGTTTTTGTTGCATTAGGTGTGATTTTCTTACCCGATGTGCTTGATGGTAAAAAGGTGCAGCAAGAGGAACAATTCGCTGAGATCCCATTGCGTCCAGAGGTCGCTGAATTGACTCTGCCGCTTGATGCTATTCAGGCGGTTGATCTTAGCGAGCAACAGCAAGCGCTCGCTGCCCAAGAAAGTACAGATGAAGCCTCTGAAGTGAAAACCACAGCTAGTGACAGCGAATGGAAAATCGTAGAAGAGACTGATAAGCCCGTCATACAGACTGCGAAGCAGAAATCTGCAGTAAAACCTGTCAGTAAGCCTGAGACTAAACCGACTAAAGAAACACCGACTCAAGTATCTTCCGCTTTTACCTTACAACTGGGCAGTTTTAATAATGCGGCCAATGTAAGAGGGTTAGTCAGTAAACTAAGAGCTGGAGGTTTCAACGCCTATACCTTGCCAGTGTCACCCGTTGACGGCAAGTTGACCAAGGTATTTGTGGGTCCAGAGATCTCCAAATCTAAATTAAAATCACTGCAACCAGGTGTGGAAAAGTTGACCAAACTAAAAGGTAGAATTGTCGCTTATAGCCCAACGGCTTCTTAAGCAAAAACAGTGGTTGGAGATCGAAACAATAAATTACCTCATTTGGGGGTGAGAATATGCTCGGTCTCTGTTAAAATCCCGCCGTCTTAACCCTATGCCGGATTATCATTAAATGGTTTGGATCGATTACGCCATTATCACTGTTATCGGAGTCTCGACTCTCATCAGTCTACTTCGAGGTTTCGCCAAAGAAGCCATGTCTTTAGTCGTCTGGTTTGCGGCTTTTTTTGTTGCGAGTCAGTTTTATCAAGACCTCGCCGTTTATCTCACCCAAATGCAAGACGAAATGCTCCGTAATGGCGTCGCTGTTGCTATTCTTTTTGTTGCAACACTCATCCTTGGGGCACTCATTAATTATCTTATTGGTCAACTGGTCGAAAAAACCGGTTTATCTGGCACAGACCGAGTGCTTGGTTTGTGTTTTGGCGCGCTAAGAGGCGCCTTAATCGTCAGTGCGTTACTGTTTTTCATGGATGCGTTTACGGGCGCACCCAATACGGATTGGTGGCAGAGTTCACAACTCGTGCCCGAATTCGGCGTTGTTATCCAGTGGTTTTTTGACTACATAGAAAACACGTCAAGCTTTGTACCCAAAATATAAAATGCATAAAGCATTAATAAGTTTAGCTTAAGTCGATTCTTACTTTTGCGACTAAAAAATTATAATTATCAGAACATCTTACAATGAGGAATCTCCCCCATGTGTGGTATCGTCGGAATAGTTGGCCGGTCATCGGTTAATCAGCCTATCTATGATGCATTAACTGTACTTCAGCATCGCGGACAAGATGCTGCTGGTATCGTGACTGTTGATGGTAATGCGTTTAGATTACGTAAAGCCAATGGTCTGGTAAAAGACGTATTTGAAGTTAAACATATGCAACGCCTGCAAGGGAACATTGGCATTGGCCATGTTCGTTACCCTACCGCAGGTAGTTCAAGTGCATCTGAAGCTCAACCTTTCTACGTTAACTCTCCATTTGGTATCTCATTAGCCCATAACGGCAATTTGACCAATACCGTAGAGTTACACGAGCGTTTGCTGAAGCAGCGTCGTCATGTGAACACAACCTCTGATTCTGAAGTGTTGTTAAACCTGCTGGCTGATGAGCTACAACAGTGTAAAAATCAAAACTTAAGTGCCGACGAAGTGTTCGATGCCGTGGCGAGTGTACACGCATTGACTCGTGGTGCGTACGCTGTGGTTGCCTTGATCATAGGTCAAGGTATGGTTGCTTTTCGCGACCCATTCGGAATTCGTCCTCTGGTTCTAGGTAAGCAAGAAACAGAGCAAGGCATCGAATATATGGTTGCTTCTGAGAGTGTTGCTCTTGATGCCGTCGGCTTCGAACTCATGCGTGATGTGGCTCCTGGTGAAGCGGTATTCATCACTTCAGACGGTGAGCTCTATACACGTCAGTGTGCTAAATCACCGAGCTATGCGCCGTGTCTGTTTGAGTTTGTTTACTTCGCACGTCCAGATTCGACCATAGATAAAGTGTCTGTGTACGGTAGCCGCGTTAACATGGGTGCTAAGCTAGGTGAGAAGATCAAGCGCGAGTGGGAAGATCATGATATTGATGTGATTATTCCAATCCCTGAAACCTCATGTGATACAGCACTTGAAATTGCCCGTCATCTTGAACTGCCATATCGCCAAGGATTCGTTAAGAACCGTTATATCGGTCGTACCTTTATCATGCCTGGCCAGCAGGAACGTAAGAAGTCTGTTCGCCGTAAGCTCAATGCGATAGGGGTTGAGTTTAAAGGTAAGAATGTACTGCTGGTTGATGATTCTGTGGTTCGTGGTACTACCTCTGAACAGATCATTGAGATGGCGCGTGAAGCCGGTGCTAACAAGGTGTATTTTGCCTCTGCAGCACCAGAAATACGCTTCCCTAACGTCTATGGTATCGATATGCCAACGGCGAGTGAGTTGATTGCTCATGGTCGTGATGTGGACGAGATCAGTAAGATGATTGGTGCCGATGGCATGATCTTCCAAGACCTTGAAGATCTGGTTGATGCGGTTCGTATGGAAAACCCAGAGATTAAGAGTTTCGAAACATCGGTTTTCGATGGTAACTACATCACTAATGATGTAGATCAGGATTATCTGGACCACATTACTCAGTTACGTAATGATGATGCTAAGGCCAACCGCAGCAAAGATATCGGCACAAACCTAGAGATGCATAACGTTTGTCATCCATAGACGTTAGTCTGCTAGGGGCTCTAAGGAGCTATTAAGTGTCATAAAAGCCGACGTCTCATTGTGAGTGTCGGCTTTTTTATTGTTCAAATTTAGGGGAATACAGATGGTTCAACAAAGCAGTTATTCAATTGGCTTAACTGGCCAAGCATGGGGCGAGTCTGAAAAAGCACAATGGCTGAAAGCACAAACGATCAAACGTTCTTATCAGCAAGAGGTAGCGGCTAAAATTGCGCCACTGGCTGAAGACTTTCAAGTCGTTCAATATGGCGCGTTGTCTTACAATCCAAACGAATATCCCTTATTTGTGGTTAAGTCAAAGCAATGGAGTGAAGATAAGCCCACAGTACTAGTCACTGGTGGCGTGCATGGTTATGAAACAAGTGGCGTGCAGGGTGCGATACGCTTCTTGCAAACCAAGGCTAAGGAGTATCTGGACCGATTTAATATTCTGGTTGCCCCGTGTGTGAGTCCTTGGGGATATGAAACTATCAATCGCTGGAATCCAAATGCCGTCGATCCAAATCGCTCATTTTATCCAGAAAGCCCAGCTGAAGAGTCAGCGGCTTTAATGACCTATATCGCAGATTTAGGCATTGAGATCACTGCGCATATCGATCTACACGAAACCACAGATACCGATAATTCCGAGTTCAGGCCTGCATTAGCCGCCAGAGACGCGGTTGAGCACAGCAATTGGAATATTCCTGATGGTTTTTATCTGGTCGGTAATACCGAATTGCCAGTCAATGATTTTCAAACTGCCATTATTAGCTCAGTGGAAAAAGTCACCCATATTGCGCCGGCGGATGACTCGGGTAAGTTAATTGGAGTGCAATTAGCGCAATTTGGCGTGATTAACTATGCGACTAAGGCGTTAGGCTTATGCATTGGATTCAGCGATAGCGTTTATGCGACAACCACAGAAGTGTATCCTGATAGCCCTAAAGTGGATGATGAAAACTGTATTTTAGCGCAAGTAGCTGCCATAACTGGTGGATTAGATTATATTCTGCCGCTTGCTTAATCCCTGACTCAAAGCAAAGGTTGAGCACGACAAGTCAGGATAGTTTTAGCTTGATGATGAGAAGTGCTTTTTGTGCATGCAGCTGTAATTGCTGATGGATTAGATTACATCTTGCCACAAGATTAATGCAACGGAATATATAGAAATAAAGAACGCGTTAATGCTATGCAAAGTTAACGCGCTTTCATTTATATCAAGGCCATCATGCTAAGTGAACGCACCAGACCAACATCCAGATGGCAAATAATAGACTCGCGGCGCGCTTACTTATGGTGTGCCCCATACTCAATCCGATCAATGTACTGATACAGGTTAATGCAATCTGCATTGTCACCAATAGCATCAACTCGAAGATCTTATTGTCGGTGATCAATGGGGTGATCAGTAACGCAACTGCCGTCACCATAAGGAAATGATAAAGCAATAATTTATCTAGGCTACTGCCGGTTGCCGTTGTAGTTGCTATCATTATCCACCTCTTTATCTGTAAACTAATTATTAAATGATACCTAATTGATAATCATTCTCAATTAAATTTACACAGAAAGGGCTTTTTACCTCGGCTATTTGCATCAAGTCATTGCAGCCAAATGCACTTTAGTCTAAAGTTACTGGTAATTTGTACAGTAGTTTAAGTCCACATCTATGATCCTCTATATTGCTGAAAAACCATCACTTGGCCGTGCGATTGCCGACGTCTTGCCTAAGCCTCATAAAAAGGGTGATGGTCATATTATGGCTGCCAACGGTGATTGTGTATCCTGGTGTATTGGTCATCTGTTAGAGCAAGCTGAGCCTGATAGCTATGATGCGGACTATAAGTCATGGAAATTTGAGCATCTGCCTATTATTCCTGAAAAATGGAAAATGAAACCTAAACCTAAGACCCGCAGTCAGCTGACTGTGCTGAGAGGCCTAGTTAAAAAGGCGTCTCGGTTGGTCAACGCAGGCGACCCCGATAGAGAAGGGCAATTACTGGTCGATGAGGTGATTGCACATTTGGGCGTGAAGGGTGAAAAGCTCAATAGCACTCAGCGTTTACTGATCAGCGATCTCAATCCCCAAGCCGTTAAACGGGCACTCGGTCAGATGAGGAGTAACCGAGAGTTTATTCCGCTCTCTACATCGGCACTGGCTCGCTCACGAGCCGACTGGCTCTATGGTATGAATATGACCCGAGCCTATACGCTGCAGGGGCGTAAGGTAGGTTATCAGGGAGTGTTATCGGTAGGACGAGTGCAAACGCCTTTATTAGGCTTGGTGGTGCGCCGTGATGAAGAGATTGCCAATTTTGTCTCTAAGCCCTTTTATGAAGTGTTGGCCAATCTTACTACGGATCAAAACGAAAGCTTTAAAGCGAAATGGCACCCCAGCGAAGCCTGTCAGCCTTATATGGATGAAGAGGGCAGAGTGCTGGCGAAAGGCTTGGCACAAAATGTGGTTGACCGTATCACCGAACAGCCGGCAGAAGTGACCCAAGTGCTTGCCAAAGACAAGCAACAAAATGCCCCCTTACCTTATAGTTTATCTTCGCTGCAGATTGATGCGGCTAAGCGGTATGGCTTGAGTGCTAAAGAGGTGCTTGATACCTGTCAGGCTTTGTATGAAAGGCATAAACTGATCACGTATCCACGATCGGACAGTCGCTATTTGCCTGTGGAGCAGTTTTCTCAAGCGCATCAGGTGATTAAAGCCGTGGTTTCTGGGGCTGCAGAGCTGATAGACAGGTGTGATAAGCCAGATCCAAAAATTAAATCTAAGGCGTGGAATGACAGTAAAGTCGATGCGCACCACGCGATTATTCCTACTGAGAAAACCGCAAATTTATCCAGTCTTAATCAGCGTGAAAAACAAATCTACCTGCAAGTCGCACGGCAATATCTTGGTCAGTTTTATCCTCCCTACCTGTACAGTGAAACAGAGGTACAGATATTAATCCAAGGTGGCTTGTTTAAGACCAAGGCCAAGCAGGAAAGAGCATTAGGTTGGAAACAGCTTCTTGGCCGAAGCAGTGAAAAGTCTGTTTCAAAAGCAGACTCAAGAGATAGCAATGAAGAGGACGAACTCGCCAAACAGAGCTTGCCTCTGCTCAAGAAAGGTCAAGGATTGCAGTCAGGACAAGGAGAGTTGATAGAGAAAAACACCCAGCCACCTAAACATTTCACCGATGCAACCTTGCTCGGCGCAATGACAGGTATCAATCGTTATGTCATAGATCCTGAGATCCGCAAAATCTTGAAAGATACAGATGGTCTTGGCACTGAGGCGACGCGTGCTGGGATTATCGAATTACTGTTTAAACGCACGTTTTTAGTCCGGCAGGGTAAGTCTATTTTGGCTACAGATGTAGGTTCTGGGCTAATCAATAGCCTGCCGATGAGCGCCACCACGCCTGATATGACCGCATTGTGGGAGAGAAATCTCGATGCGATCAGTCGTAAAGAGGCGAGATATGCCAATTTCATGAGCCCGCTAGAGGACTCGCTCAAGGGGTTGATAGCTCAAGCAGGGGCTCAACTGCCGACCTCTTTGCAAGGGGTTAAAGCACCGCAGTCTAGTTTTAAAAAACGGCGCTACACCAAGAAGAAAAGTACCAAAACGACAAGCAAAAGAGCCTAGAATCTATTTTGATTTTTACTATTTAAATCATCAAATAAGGCTTCACGGATTGTTTTGTATCTTGCTGCCAGCTGTCGATTGCGTTTATATACTAAAAATAACGGTTCGTTGACTATTTTACAGGGGCGATGAATAAACAGTTGCTCCTTATGAGCAAAGTTATCCAATGCACTCTTGGGTAACACGGTGAACCCAATTCCAACAGAGATAGGCAGCAATATCTGGCTTAGCTGGTTGACATAGGTGGCGGTTGGCAATTCATCGATATTAAGCTTTGATAATTCACTGTCGCCACAAAGATCAAAATACAGTGACAGATAATGCTTTGCATCCGGGTGCTTAACCACACCACATGCTTTGAGTGATTCTGCTGTGACTTGTTTATCTTGATATTCTCTAGGCAAAATTAGGCACAGAGGTTCATTACCAATATTTACTGAATGAAACTGACTGGATTTAGGTGCTTGGGTTACTATGCCTAAATCAGTGATCCCATTTTGTATATCATTGAGTATCTTGCCATTAGGCGCTGCTTCTAGATGAGTGATAAGCGCTTTATGTTGAGCCTGTAACTTGAGTAGTTTTGGGTAGATCTGTAAGGCTAAGGCACCGGAGCAAGACATTTTACATAAGCCAGAATAGGGATCATCGAAACGTAAACGTTCAAATAGCTCAGCTTCATTACTCGCTAGGCGCAAGGCAAAATCATATACTTGTCGTCCTTGCTCCGTGAGTTCAAAGCTTTTTTTGTCACGATTTATCAGAGAATGGCCGCAGGCTTGCTCAAGTTTCTTTATATGCTGACTGACACCTGGCTGGGTCATGTAAAGCCTATCGGCAGTTTGGGTAAAATGCCCAGTGTCGATCAATGTCTTAAAGGTGTGTAGCCAGCTAGGGTTCAACATAAATTAGCTCAAGTAGATCAATAACAAAAAGTTATTATAATAAGAAATATTGATAATTTCTAATTGTTAAAATTGAAAGCTAAATCTATTTCATATCTCGATATTGATTGCTCTTAGCATCATAGCTAAACCCGGCCTCATTGAGGGTTTTCTCTAGATGCTCACTGCAGATATCCAGATCGTAAAACAACGCCGCTTTATCTTTACAGTTGTGCCTTAAATGTTCGTTAGCTATGCCGAGTAAAACTTCGGCAGATAAGCCTTCTAAGTTAAGTGACATCATTTTACACCTCGTCAATTTTGACTATTTGGTAGTGGCATTGGTTAAGTATGTCACTCTTTGCTATTGGTACAAGATTCTAGATGTAAAAAGACTTGTAGCCCACATTGACGCACATTCGAGCCAGACTACACTTAGCACTATTAATAGCCCTGTTTAACTATTTTCTCAGCAGATCCCATTTGTGGTTAACGGCGAAATTATACCAATCTGGATAAGTCAGTGTTCATAACCTAGCTATCAGCGGTTTTAACAAGTAAGAGTGATCAAGTCTGTATGTAGATCGGTATTAGGAGTGGAGATGCTAAACAAGTTTATAGTCAGTCTTATGGCTGGTATCTGTTTACTCTCCTGTGAACGGCAACAAGATAGGCAGTACCAATTGCATTTTTCTGATACTTCAGTGGTTGAACAGGTCAGCTATATTTTTGGTATTCACCCTTTGCATAATCCCCAACGTCTGTTTGAGATATTCAATCCCTATATACAGTACCTGTCAGATAACATTGAGGGGGTCAGTTTTACGCTTGAAGCCTCACGTAACTACGCTGCATTCGATGAAAAACTCTACTCAGGTAAGTTTGATTTTGCACTGCCCAACCCCTTCCAAACGTTTAATGCCATGAGTAAAGGTTATCGAGTCTTTGCCAAGATGGGCGATGATGAAAATTTCAAAGGGATCATCTTAACGCGCAAGGACAGTGGCATCGACAAGGTTACTGATCTTAAAGGCAAGGCGGTAAGTTACCCTGCACCGACAGCATTAGCGGCGACGATGATGCCTCAATACTACTTACAAACTCATGGTGTTGACGTGATGTTAGATCTGGATAATCGCTATGTGGGATCGCAAGAGTCCTCAATCATGAATGTGTACCTAAAACAAACAGCGGCAGCTTCTACTTGGCCACTTCCGTGGATTGCGCTGTCTAAAGAGCGGCCAGAGTTAGCCCTGGAGTTAGAGGTGAAGTGGTCGACGCCACCTCTGATAAATAATGGCCTAGTCGTTAAAGATGAGATCCCTAACAAGATTGTTGAGCAGGTAGCTAACTTAACTGCTGAGCTTCACCTTCATCCTGAAGGAATGGTCATGCTTGAGGCGATGGCGTTAAGCCGCTTTGAACTGGCCTCCAATGAGGATTACCAGGTTGTTGATCAGTTTCTAATCAAATTTAGTGAGCAGGTAAGGCCAATAAATTGAGCAAGATATAAGCCCTTAATGGCGAACTTGATGGAGTAAAATCGGAACAAGATGCTTTTATCAATTAAACAGTTCTGGACCAAATCAATTACCAGGCAGCTGATTTTAGGCATGGCATTGACCCATGCCTGTTTGATGACGATTTTTGTGTTTGATTTAGTCCATCGCCAACAAACGTTTATGGTATCTCAGAGTCAAAAGCAGGCTATTGGCTTAAGTAACACTTTAGCAGCCAATGGTGTCTCCTGGGTGCTTGCTAATGATGTTGTGGGTATTGAGGAGATCATTGCATCTCAATCTGACTTTCCCGGACTCACTTACGCTATCTTGCTAGATATGAATAACCGGGTTATTGGGTTTACCAACAGAGAGAAAGTGGGTCAATACTTAGATGATCCTATCAGCTTATCGCTGCTAGATTCCCCATCAGTGAGTAAGATACTTGTTGATAATCATCAGTTTATCGATGTGGCTTCTCCCATTATTTTCAATGAGCAGCAGATAGGTTGGGCTAGAGTAGGCATCGACAGAAAAGAGATAACTAACAACCTAAAATTAGTGACTAGAAATGGACTGTTATACACGCTATTAGCGATATCGGTTGGGGTTATTTTTGCCTATCTAATGGGAAGAGGGTTAACACAAGCTATACGCACTTTAGTTGAGTCAACCAATCTAGTAGAGCGTGGTGAGAGTGATGTGGAGTTTACGCTTGAGAGATCAGATGAATTGGGCCAACTGAGTAAGTATCTAGATAAAACGGTAAAAACCTTAGCGATGAATGAGGTGAGTCTTAAGCAGAATCAGCGCATTCTCGAGTCTCAAGTTAGGGATCGTACGTTTAAATTAGAGCAAGCCAATATAGAACTAACGGCGTACAGCCAAAGGGTCAAAGATGAGAAAGATAAGTTAGATCAAGCTTACCATCAGCTGAAAGCGCTTCAGCAGCAGTTGATAGAATCTGAAAAGTTATCTGCATTAGGCTCATTGGTTGCAGGTATTGCCCATGAGGTGAATACTCCCTTAGGTGTTGGCTATACTGGCATATCAGTGCTGCAAGAACAGCTTGATATTTTACATAAGCATATAGTCGATGAGACGCTAACAGCGGAAGATATTACCGAGTTCCTCGAGCACTCTAATGAAATTGTAAGCCTTATCTCTAAAAATATGCAGCGAGCCACACAGCTAATTAAGAGCTTTAAGCAGATTGCTGTGGTACAGACTTCAGCAGCACATTATGAGTTTTCATTGAAGGAGATTGTTGATGATTGCGTGCTAAGTTTGAATAACAAGCTTAAGCAAAAATCGATTAAGATAGACATTGATATCGATGAACAACTACGCATTGACTCTGAACCTGGACCCTTTGCTCAGGTGATCAGCAACTTTGTGATGAACTCGGTGATACATGGCTTTGAGGGGCTCAACACTGGTGTGATCTTGATTCATGCCTCGCTGACTGAGACTGAGCTTACTATCGCCTACAGTGATGATGGTAAAGGGATGAGCAACGAAAATGTCAAGAAGGTCTATGAGCCCTTTTTCACCACAAAAATGGGTAGTGGCGGCAGTGGTCTCGGGATGCACGTGGTTTATAACATTATTACCCAAAGATTTAATGGGCAGATAAATTGCAAAAGTACCCTAGGTGAGGGAGTGTCGTATAACATTATCATTCCTATCTCTGCGCTTTAACACCAAGCTTAAAAACAGTCACTTCATTCATCACCATACCGTCTCTGGTATACAACGATATTTAATTTTTAACACGATATTTCGTGATATTGATTTGCGATATATCGTGTTTGACCGATCTATCTCCTAATTACTTGTTGAATTCACCTCTATTTACCCTATGGCATACAAGATGCTTTTTCCCACTTAGTTTTCAATGTTTAAAGGCGCTCAAATCAAATTTAGCGTCTATCAATATAATAAGTAAGGGAAAGATGTGATGAAAAAGAAGGTATTAGCGCTATTGGTCCCAGCCTTGCTAGCTGCTGGAACAGCTCAGGCTGCTGAAATTTATAAAGATGACACTAACAGTATTAACATGATGGGTTGGCTGGGCTTTGCGGCACTTAATGATGGCTCTGATACCGCCGTCGTTGATAACTTCTCACGAATTGGCTTTAGGTTTGACCGTCAGGAGAAAAATGGTTGGCGCAGCTTTGCTCATACTGAGTGGGGCATCAATATGGTCACCAGTGATGACAGCCTCACTTATGAAGGCGGCCAGTTAGGCGCAGAGAAGAGCTCAGATTTTCTATTTAACCGTTTAGGTTATGTTGGGCTTGCACACGACAAGTGGGGAAGTCTAACTTTTGGTAAGCAGTGGGGGGCCTATTATGATGTTGCCTATACCACTGATGTACTCAATGTGTTTACGGGTTACTCAGTGGGTGCCTACACCTTCGGTGATGGTGGGCTAACAGGTGCTGGCCGCGCAGATTCATCGTTTATCTACCGTAACTCCTTTGGAGGTTTAGATATTGCACTGCAGTATGCAGCCAAGCAAAATGGCGATGTGGCTCTGTTTGACAAAGAGGGTATGGCGCTAGATGATGGTTCGAACATCAGTTTCGATACAAGCTATGGTGCAAGTTTAACCTATCACTTTACTGACAAATTTAAGGTGTTAGCGGGCTTTAACCGTGGTGATTTTGAAGGCAGTCTAGCGGGTGTTGAAGTTGATGATACTAATGAGATCATTGGCGTAGGTGCTCAGTACGGATCATTTTATCAATATGCACCTAACCGTGAAGCCGATGGACTCTATGTCGGTGTTAACGCACATCAAAGTAAGCAAAATGAGCTAGTTGCAGGCCAGTTATATGACTCTACTGGTGCAGAGTTCCTTGTGGCTTATCAATATGAGAATGGATTCGTACCGAGCTTTTTACTCTCATACCAAGATCTCGATACTGATGAGAGCACGGCCATAAAAGGGCAGTGGACCCGCCAATTTGCAGTGCTAGGCCTACACTACCGATACAGTAATGACACTGTGATGTTTGCTGAAGCTAAGCTAGATTTCAGTGAGATGGATGATAAGAGCTTTGAAGCGCTTCAAGATAACAGTTATGCGATAGGTATTCGGTACTTCTTCTAAATACCAATCGGTAAAATCCCGAACGATACGACATAAAAAACACCTCATTTGAGGTGTTTTTTTATGGTTGAAACTTACGATGATGAGTGCCTTGGACTAATACCAACTGGAATAAAATCGATCGAATAAATTAATACTATCAACAGATCCCAAGCTTCTTCATCTTACTGCGCAGGGTATTGGGGTTGATATCTAATAGTTCTGCTGCGCCTCCGGTTCCGTAGAGTTTTCCGCCAGTTACGCGCATCGCATGTTCGATATATTTACTGATCATGATGTCCAGTGGTACCAGTTTATCTGAGGCATGGCTAGGGTCTATGACTATGGTCTCGCCTGAACTCGTTTCGACAGCTTCTTCACTTTTGCTAGCTGAGATAAAGTCAAAGTTCAGCGGGCCTTGGGGAGATTGAATAATGGCTCTTTCAAGTACATTCATTAATTCACGAACATTGCCAGGCCATTGATAACTATTGAGTGTATCTAGCTGCTCTGTGGAGACTCTAGGCAGCTTGCTTAGGTTAAATTTAGCGCTGAGTACTTCTAAAAAGTGTTGTACGAGTATGGGAATATCTGAACGTCGCTGTCTTAAAGAGGGGATTTCAATGGGAAATATAGCTAAGCGATACCAGAGGTCTTCTCGAAACTCACCACTGTGTACCATGGCTTGTAAATTTCTGTGGGTTGCGGCTATTACCCGAATATCGAGCTGCACACTGTTGTGACCGCCAACCCTCGTGATCGTACTGTTTTGTAATACTCGCAGTAAACGGACCTGAGCTGAAAGAGGCAACTCACCAATCTCATCAAGGAAAATAGTCCCGCCGTTAGCCTGTTCAAAATGACCTGCTTTACGCTTTTCAGCTCCTGTGAACGCGCCTTTCTCATAACCAAACAGCTCCGAGTCAATCAGAGTCTCTGGAATAGCGCCGCAATTGACCTTGATAAAGGGTCTGCTTGAACGGGAAGATTGCTCATGAACGGCATTGGCAATGACCTCTTTACCGCAGCCTGTTTCCCCTTGTAACAGGACGCTAGTATTAAGCTTTGCTATCGCCTCAACCTGATTCATCACTTTTTTCAGTCCTGCATTACCACCCACAACGCCATTGGGAGTAAAGATGACGCGCTTGAGTGAACGGTTCTGCTGAGTCAACGCTTGATTCAACATCAACAGGTTTCTGTCTTTAAGGTTAAACGCCGTGATCAAGGAGAAGGTCTGCATATGTGGCTCAATCATATCGGCATGCTTAGTCTTAAAGACCCCGACAGTTTTTGAATAAAAGCCAACTATACCTAAATGGGTGTTTCCCGAAACCATTCTCATTAAAATCAGAGATTTAATACCGGGTATGACCTTAGGGGCAACAAACTGAGTCACGCTATCTAATGAAATGTCATTGACGATTCTGATGACGGGACGGTCAGCTTGTTGTAATAACTGCTCCATCTCTTTTGAGATAGGCACTTGGTTCTCTAAAGGCGTCGCTAACTGATCATTTACATGGGCAAGAAACTGAATGTCACTGAACTCAGGTCGATAAATATTGAGGAAGATCCCATCGATAGGCAAAACTTGCTTGATTAGCTCAAAGTAACTTTGCAGTGATTCCTCTAGCTGCAAACTGCTACATAGACGTTGAGTTGCGTTGTAATAGAATTTTCTTTCCATTGATATTTCATATTAACCACGAAGTTTCGTGATTGTAGATCATTATATATCGTGATTCTGTGTCCCTCTTCAAACAATCATTTCTCTACACCTCTTTTTAGGTAGTTGGCATGCCTGCTGCACTTAGCACAAGTATCAGCAGAAAAGAAACCAGCTAAAAACTAATAAGATTAGTGAGTCTATTTTCTTTTCAAATTAATACGTTGAATGCAATTTCTAGTACTAGTTCAGAGTAAAGCAGAATAAGAAGAGGGACGATGAAACATGAGTGAAAAACAGAAGATGGATCACAGTCGGCGTCAGTTATTAAAGGGAGGAGCCGCTCTCACATTAGCTGGAATAGGTGGCGCAGCGACCTTACCTGTTATGGCAGGAACCCAAGGTAAAGTGCAGACTAAATTTGATGAAATTGTCGATATTATCGTTATCGGCAGTGGCTTTGCTGGTATGTCTGCAGCGCTTAAAGCTAGAGAGTCGGGTGATAGCGTGATGGTGATCGATAAGATGCCAGTATTTGGTGGTAACTCGACCATCAATGGTGGCGCTATGGCTGTTGCTGGTTCTCCACTGCAGAAAAAAGAGGGTATTGAAGACTCTGTCGATACTATGGTCGCCGACATGTTAGAAGCTGGCAGGGGGATGAATGATGTTGAGATGCTCAAACTTGTTTGTAATGGCACCGCTGAGTCCTGTGAATGGCTAACCGAGCATGGGGTTAAGTGGAAGCCTTTTGTACAGCATTTTGGTGGTCATTCACTGCCGCGTGTTTTGCAGACGGTTGAGAGCTCTGGTGCTGGCATTATTCGTCCTTTGATCAAGGCGGCGAAGAAGGCGGGTATCGATATGCGAAATCAGACCAAGCTCGAATCTTTCGTAAAAAATGATGAAGGACGTGTGATCGGCATTAAGGTTCGAGATGGCTTTTATTTTCCCAGAAATAAAACAGGTAAAGTACGCCTGTTTGGTGCAAGTAAGGGAGTGATAATGGCCACTGGAGGCTTTGGGCGAGATATCGAATATCGTCAGATGCAGCAGCCCAAATTAACCAAAGAGTTAGATTCAACAAACCATGCCGGTGCGACTTCAGAAGCCTTGAAACAGATGATGTTAATCGGGGCCAACCCTATTCATCTCGATCAAATTCAGCTTGGCCCGTGGGCATCTCCTGATGAGAAGGGCTTCGGCACTGCATCTCAGTTCAATACCATCGCTACTTACCCAAGCGGCATCGTCGTCGACTCTCGTACTGGTGAGCGCTTCTTTAATGAGTTAGCCGACAGAAAGGCCCGTGCTGACGCCATCATGACCCGCCGCGATGAGCAAGGCAATCCTGTATACCCGATAGGTTTTACCAATGCCGAAGGTGCTAAAAAAGCGCAAACATTAGCTTGGGGACTTAAGTATAAGGTGATTCAACAGGCGGAAACCTTAGATGAGTTAGCCCAGCTTTATGGCATTCCAGCAAAAGCGCTTAAAGAGCAGGTTTCACGCTGGAATAAAGCGGTATCGGCAGGTAAAGACAGAGAGTTTGGCCGTCCGATGCAAAAGGCGATGAAGTTAGATCAAGGCCCTTGGTATGGGGTGCGTATGTGGCCAAAAGTGCACTATTGCATGGGCGGCGTGCGGGTAAATACGCACTCTCAGGTACTGCATCTTATCACTGATAAACCTATCGAAGGTTTGTTCGCAGCTGGTGAGGCAACAGGTGGTATTCATGGGGCTAGTCGCCTCGGAGCCTGCGCCGTTGCCGAAGGTGTGGTAACCGGACGAAATGCTGGCCAGATGTGTACTCAGTCTAAGCGAGTCGAGCTAGCGCAAGCCTAGCGACTCCTTTGATAGCTAATAAATTTTAATCGTTTCAGATGAAACGTAATGGATAGACAGATGAACAATAACAAACAGATGATTTTGATTGCCGCTGCACTCAGCTTACTTTCTGGCAGTGCGTTGGCAATGGACAGTGTGATACTCGATGGTCAGCATTTGACCCAAGCTCAAGCGTGGGAGATTGCCGATGGCGCTGAGGTTAAAATTGCTAATCAGGCAAGAAAGCAACTGGGTAAGGCGCATTCACTATTGATGGATGCTGCTAGGCTCGGAAAGCCGGTGTATGGGCTTACTGTTGGGGTTGGGCTGAATAAAGATCATAAACTTTTCTCGGCCAATGGCGAGCTAAGTGAAGAGGTGATGAAGGCATCTAAATCCTTTAACTACAGCACGCTACGTGCTCACAGTGCAGGTATTGGTAAAGCGATGCCAGTACGTCTGACTCGCGTTGCTTTAGCGGTTAGGCTTAATACTATCTTGTCGGGTCATACTGGTGTACAGCCCTATGTGGCCGATCTCTATCAGGCTTACCTAAATGAAGGCATTACCCCTATTATTCCATCAAGAGGCACGGTGGGCGAAGCTGATATCTTACTTTCGTCTCATGTTGGTCTTGCCATGATAGGTGAGTGGGATGTGATGTATAAAGGTAAGCGCGTCAGCAGTGCTAGTGCAATGAAAGCGGAAGGCATCAAGCCATTGGACCCAGTGGGTAAAGATGCGCTCTCAATCCTCTCGAACAACTCAGTTGCTGTTAGTTATGCAATGAAAGGTTACCGAGACGCCGCCAAACTGATTGAAGTAACGCCAACTGTGTTTAGCTTAAGCCTTGAAGGACTTAACGGTAATATTGCGCCGTTCCTGCCACAAACTAACAATATTCGCCCCTTCCCATATATCAAGGAGGCCACATCAGAGATCTTAGCCGCGCTTGATGGCAGCTACCTGTGGGATGTTAATGATGAGCGCTCGCTGCAAGACCCATTAAGCTATCGTACTACGGCTTACACCTTGGCCAGCGCCAAAGATGCACTGTTTGATTTAGGCAATGTCATAGCCATTCAGATAAACCACTCAGATGATAACCCTGCCGTTGTGATGGGCAATACTGCTGATTATTCGCAGCACTCTCAAGTGAGTAAGTATTTGGTTGAAGGCAAAGGCGGCGTGTTCCCGACCACGAACTTTGAGCCCCTCCCAGTTGCGTTAGCCACGCAGCAGTTAAGCATCGCCTTGACTCATCTGTCTCATAACAGCGCCATGCGCACAATACACTTGTCAGATGACCACTTTACTCATCTGCCACGCTTCTTGAGTGCACCAGGTAATAATGGTCATGCCTTTGGTGCAATACAGAAAACATTTGTTGATATGCAAGTACGCAATAAGAGGTTGGCAAACCCTGTATCGTTCGACGGTATTGCCATTGCGGGTAATATCGAAGATACCTTCACTAACCTTAAGTTAGCCTCTGACAACCTTATTCAGATTGTTGATAACACCAATGTAATGTATGGACTCGAGTTACTGCACTCTACTCAGGCCATCGACTTGAGAAAGCTTGCAAACAGTCAGCTGAAGTTAGGTAAGGCGACTCAAGCTATGTACCAGGCTTATCGCAAAGAGGTGCCATTTGTCAGTGTGGACCGTCCGTTTACGCCAGACATTAGCGCTTCTCATACCTTTATCATCAACTATTAATCAACCGATTAG
The DNA here is from genome assembly GCF_007004545.3 of Shewanella eurypsychrophilus. Classification (NCBI taxonomy): domain Bacteria; kingdom Pseudomonadati; phylum Pseudomonadota; class Gammaproteobacteria; order Alteromonadales; family Shewanellaceae; genus Shewanella; species Shewanella eurypsychrophilus. The sequence continues at coordinate 2,010,589 of NZ_CP045503.2, forward strand.
TCACTAAAGTTAATCAAGTGGGAGGTCACACTCCCACTTTGAGACTTTGTAGGATCCAAAATGTTTAAAAACTTATCAGTGCTCTCATTGAGCCTTACACTTGCCTTTTCCTTAGCGACGATATTTGCACCTTCAGCGAATGCGATGAAATTAAAAGATTATCATAAAGAGATAATGACAGATGAGAGTGGCCAAGTTGAATGCGCAGCCTGCCATGGAGATGTGAAACGTAAAACAATTCCCCAAGTCAGTGCATGCGAAAGTTGTCATGGCAGCGCAGAGGATGTGGCAGCACTCACTCAGCGCCCAGCAGATGCAGGACACACCGTTGAGCCAAATCCACATGACAGCATGCATTACGGTACAGACTTAGCCTGTACTTACTGTCATCAGGAGCATAAACAGAGCAAGGTATATTGTAATCAATGCCATGAGTTCGAATACCCAAGTATGAAGCGTTAAACCGTAACACTATTACATTCCCTCAGGGGGGAATTATGAGTTACTGCTAAGCTTTATCGTCTCGGTTCAAAGCTCACAACTCAAAGCTCAAATAGCAAAGGGCGGATAATGATTATCCGTCCTTTGTGCTTAAGATAGCTTCATCATCAATTTTGTTGAGTGAGTAAGCCGTTTGATTCACTATCACGTCTAAAACGCCAACTCTCAGAAAGTAAGAATAACGCTGGAGCGAAAACAAGAATCGTCGCGATGGAAAAAAGAGTACCGAAACTGAGGCTTATTACCATTGGAATAAGGTATTGGGCTTGAGTGGAGGTTTCAAATAACAAAGGTGCTAGTCCGAGCGTTGTCGTCATCGCAGTGATAACCACAGGTCTGAAACGGCCTAAGCTCGCATTTATGATGGCATTTTCAATATCAACACCGCGATGCAACTGCTGTTTTACCTCTAATAAGAGCACAAATGATCCATTTAACACTAAACCCGACAGAGCGATCATGCCAAATAAACTCATCACACTAAAGCTCTGATTTAATATGATATGACCGAGCATTGCGGCTGCCAAACACAGGGGGATCACGCTCAGTATTAACACGGCATCAAGGGTGCTTTTGAAATAAATCGCTAAAAATGAAAATACCATAAACAGGGCCAGCATGACGCCGGTCATCAGCTGCGAATTGACTTTTCGTTCGGTACGCGCACTGCCTCCCATTTCAGCCGTGACGTTGGGATATTTTTGCATTAAGGCGGGTAATATTGAATCTGATATTTGCGTGGTGATCAACGAAACATTGACCTTGCTCCGAATGAAGCTTGCACTGACTTCCACCTGCTCGATACCGTCAACTCTGTCTATTTGGCTCGCTGACCAAATAGGCTTAATATCGGCAACTTGCTTGAGTAACACTTGTTCTCCACTGGGAGACACGATCAATAGGTCGCCTAAGGTGTTGACTTTAAATTGTTCATTACGATGGCGCATGACGCGGATTTTTAGCTCTTCACTATTCTGAATTTGCCTTTTAACCTCGTCTCCATAAAAGCTATTGCGAACTAAAGCGCCTAAACTATCACTGTCAAAGCCCATCATGCTGCCACGCGCATTCACCATTAAGGTGTACTCGAGCTGGGCATCGATAAGCCCGCTGTCTATGTCGATCACGCCTTCAATAAGTTGCAGTTGTTGCATGAGTTCAAAGGTGGCTTGCTTTAATGACTCACTGTCATTGGCACCCAGCTCGATAGAGAGCTCTTTTCCGCCGCCAGGCCCCACTTCAAAATCGAAGAAGAGTGATTTAGTGCCTGCTAGCTCACCTATTTCCGTGCGCCATGTATCAACAAATTCCCTAGCGGTATAGTCGCGTTCAGTATCTTCTACAATTTGAAAGGTTGTTGAAGCGGAACTGCCATGAATGGAAACCATAATGTGCTTATAGCTATTGGGTTCGTTTAGACGAGCAAAAGCACGAACTCCAGCAGCTTCAATCAAGGCCATAGTCTGCTTCTTATCACTCAGGGCTGCACCTGCGGGGAACTCGACTTCAGCATCGATGCGTTGGGATTCCACTTTTGGCACAAAGCCTGAGTCAACACGGCCAGAGTTTACCCAGCTAAAAGTGATCAGAGTCATAGAGACAAAAAAAGCTAACACGCTCCAAGGCTGATTCAAGCTGGTTTTTAGCAGCTTTTTAAAATGACTATCGCGAAGTGTTTCAAATGCGTGAAAGCACTGCTGTTGAAAGAGGCCTAAGCGTCCAAGTTTTCTTGGTTTTCCTAGCTGCTTGAGGTGATAAGGCAATATGAACAGTGCCTCGACTAAGGATACCGTGAATATAGCGAAAATGAGCAAAGTCATCGGCTTATACATGACACCTAGCTCACCGGGTACAAACAATAATGGCACAAAGGCGATAATATTTGTCACGACAGAGAAGCAAACAGGGACGGCCATTTCGCTCGCACCTTGTTTGAGTGCTGTATCTATATCCGCACCATTTTGAATTTTTTGATAGATATTTTCTGCCACGATCACAGCGTCATCGACCAAGATCCCTAAGGTAATAATAAAGGCAAACAGGGTGATCATATTCAATGGAATATTGAGTAGGGGCATCAAAGACAGCGAGCCGATTATCGCTATGGGTATTCCCATGCAAACCCAAAAAGCCAAGCGCATATCGAGGAAAAGTGATAGGGCAATAATCACTAAAATCATGCCGATTAAGCCGTTATTCAATAACAAATCAGTTCGCGTTTGAAAGGATTGAGCTTGGTCATCGAGTACCGTTAACTCTGCGCCTGAAGGAAGAGATGCTTGGTATTGGGTGACAAATGTTTGTATATCACTGCTGAGCTTAATTGGTTTGGCTTTTTTACTCTGGTATATCACCAGCATGACGCCGGGTTGACCGTTAACTAAAAATGGCGCTTCTTGTTGAGAAAATCCAAAACTGATGTTGGCGATTTGCCCTAATGTGATCTGTGCACCGTCGGGTTGCGACAATATATTTATTTGGCTGAAATGGGATATTTCATCTTTTCGACCTAAGGTACGAATGAGAATGTCACCGGCATTAGTACTGATGCTGCCCGCTGAGATATCGGTGACTTCAGCGGCTATTTTTTGGGTTATTTGCGCTAATGTGAGTTGATATTGATAGAGCTTATCTTGAGTTATTTCTATGATGATCTCTGGCTCTCTGACGCCTTCGAGCTCAATTTTGGCAATATCAAACTGGTTCAGCAGCGCATTTTTAAGTCGTGTGGCTTCTTGCCTTAAGGATGTTTCGCTTAAGTCACCATAAAGCCCGAACTCAACTAATGAATCTAGCTCCTCAACTAAGGATATTTGTAGTGGCTCCATACTGGCTGGGAAGCTATTGATCCCATCAAGGTCATTTTTTACATCTGCAATCACACTGTCGGCATCAACACCATCATTTAAGGTGAGCGTTATTGTGGCTGTTCCTTCAATGGCAGTGGCTGAGATGCGGTCTATTTGAGTATTTTCAGTCAGGCTGTGCTCTATCGGCAGCACAATACTTTGCTCTATCTCCTTTGGCGAAGCACCGGGAAAGTCGGCACTGATCTCAATTTCATCGACTTTGAATGAGGGGGAGGTTTCTTGGACTATGTTGCCAAAGGCATAAAGACCCGATATGACAATAGCGACAGTCAGTAGGTTGACTGCAATGGGATTATCGATCATCCAACTAATGAGTCGGTTGAGTATAGAGTCAGCTTTTGTCTTGGACGCTGATTGGCAAGGCTCTGTTAATTTCTGCATTAGACTCCCCCTACCACTCGAACGTTCAAACCTGCTTGCGGTGAGTGCATTTTACTAATAATAAGCTGTTCATCATCGGCAATAACGTTATGTATCACAGCACTCGATTGATCTTGAGACAAGATGGTTATCGGTTTGCGTTTAAGTGTGTTGTTGGCACTGACCAACCAAATATTATGGTTATCAATGGCAGATAACGGCACATTCAGCGTGTTTTCTATTGGAGTAAACAAGAATCTTGCTTCTACAAAGTCACCGATAATAAGCGAGGTGGGATCTTTCAGATCGGCTTGATACTCAGCAAATACCTTTTGAAGTTGTATCTTGCTATCTAGCATTGGAAAAATATGGCTGACATAAGCCTTCACTGTGCGCTTGGTATCCGGTTGGTAGAGCGAGATAGCTTGGCCGGTTGTTACACGTGAAGCGACTTCTCTGGGTAGGTAGATGGGGACGCGCAGTTGATTGATTTCAATCAGCTTGGCGATTTCATCACCTTTGACTAAATAGTCTCCCTGGGAGACAGTTCTTGATTCAACGGCATAGTGTTTATCACTTGACCATTGGCTGCGCTTGAGATCTCTGGCGGCAATATTCATTGAGTTATGGGCAATGTTTAGTTGCGCCTTAGCTTGGCTTAATTGAGGCTTACGCAATAATAATTCCAGATTTAATGACCATTGGTTTTCATTAAAGTCATTTAACATCATCTGATAATCTTTCTCAGCGATCCTTTGCTCGCCTAACTCCAGCGCGAGCTGAGCGCTTGCTATCTCCACTTCAGCCTGTCGTTGTGATAATACCGCCTGTAAATCCGCTGGGTCTTGTTGAAAAGCGCTATCGCCAATATTGAGTATCCCACCTTCGATAAGATTGTTAGCAAGATAGCTGAGTTGACCATCAACTTGTGCGGTCAGTGTCAGCGTATTCTTGGCTATGACAGTGCCGTAGGCTGTATAGCTTGGAGTGAATGCTCCCTTATCGACCTGCATGACGTTAACGCTGATTGCTGTTTCGGTATCAGCCTTGATTGATGGAGAAGGCGCTGTGGCATGAATGATAAATGAAATAATCGCGGTGAAGGCGATAAAAAGCACTGGTATAGCTTTGGGCATAGCACGGCTGGCTATGAGTAAATTAGCGGAAGGTGTTTTGCAATTTATTGTCATTGATTTAATACCTGTACTGTACGTGAACACTTGCTCTGAGGAGAATTTATCAACAGCTAAAATCTGGCAAAGGGCTATCTATGATTGGACAGACTAACGCAGAGCTTGTGAAACAAATGTCTAACTGGGATATATAAGCTAGCTCTCACTCTTGTTTTTTTGTTGCACACGCAACAAAAGTGGGGTAGACTCTATTTTGTTGTATAAACAACAAAATGCAGAGTTTGGTTAGAGGATAGAAATTATTCACCAAGCTCAGTGATGAAATGAAGTGAATGATTAGGTTATAAACCATATGAAAGATAATATTTATAAATACATCAGTTATTTAGTCGTGACTGTCACTGTGTTTTTTTCGATATTTTTAATTGTCTCTGACAACATAGCGCCATTTACGACTCAAGCGAGTGTGCACAAAAATGTTGCCATTATTGCTGCTGAAGTGTCGGGCGTTGTGACTCATATAAATGTTGAGAACGGCAAAAGGGTTCATAAAGGGCAGGTCCTCTATAGCATCGACAAGACAGGTTATCGAATTGCTGTAAAGGAAGCCGAGGCTACACTACATCAAGCAGAAGAAGCTGATTCGGCTAAATGGCAAGAACTGGCAAAAGCCAAGCAGTCTCGACTTCAGCGCCAAGCCGAAAGAGATAACTGGCTGCATAAGTTAACACGCTACCAATCTTTGTTAATAAATGGACTGATCACCCAAGAGGAACTTGATGATGTCCAGCTTTCACATGCGGTTGCACAAAGTGCGATTATCGCAGCGGATGCAGAGGTATTGAGAATTTCCGCAGAGCTTGCACAAGAAAACGACAGCGCCGCGATTGAGCTTGCTAGAGCCCAATTAGAACAGAAAAAGCGTGACCTTGTTCATACTGATATCGTGGCGTTAGTGGATGGCTCTATCAGTAACTTGCAACTCGAAGTGGGCACTTACCTTAGTGCAGGCGATATTGGCTTGTTTATTGTCAATGAACGACATGCTTGGATCAACGCTGATTTTAACGAGAAAGGGGTGAATTACTTAAACACTGATGCTGAAGTTGTGCTGGTGTTTGATGCATTACCTGGCGAAACGTTTCGCGGCACAATCATCAATCAAGATCGCGCGATTTATGATGCATCAAGTGTGGGCAGTCAGTTGTCGGATGTCACCAACAGTGATCGTTGGATCCGTGAGCAACAAAAAATCCGCACACGCATTTCTGTAAATGAGCTAGATGCAAAATTGATTTCAGGTTCCAGAGCCACGGCCATGGTGTTAAACGGCAACAGTGTTGTTGATTTCTTTGCCATGAGTTGGATGAATGTCGTCAGCTATTTCCGTTACATCTATTAAGCAGGTTACCTATGTTTAAGACAATAGATCAACGAAATGAGGCTATCAGAGTCACCATTGGCATTACGCTATGTATGCTGATGGGACAGATCCTTAGTTTTGATTCCACCGTATACTTGGCGCTGTATCCTACGATAGCCATGACTAAGGTAAAGGATTACTCCTGGTCAGGGCTAAGTAAAACCTTTGGACCGACATTTATGGCTGCTTGTGTGGCATTGTGGATCTCCGAAGTTTTTCAGTCCCATCCTTTTATTATCTGGACGATTACGCTGCTGTTTATTGATTATATGCGTAAGCGAGCCGATACCCCCGCTAAAGTAGGTGGGTCTATCATGCCGATATTCAACTGGGTGTTGATTGTTATTTTCTCACAATTTAGTACCCAGAGTATGCCGGATCGAATTGGTGAAATTCTTCTGTCGATGTTGATCACCATGTGTGTGGCGAAAGGAGTTGTTGCGCTTTTTCCTGTAAAGAATAGTAATCCACCACCTGCTTTTAAAAGGGTCGAAGTGACCTATAAGCAACGCTTAGTCACTGTGGCTTTAATTGGTACCGGTGTTGCAGTATTGATGAACATAGATCTGCTTTCTGCCACATTTTGTATGGTTCCTGTGATTGCTGCGGCAACCCAAGTCAATCGTAAACGCTATTTTGAGGTCGTCTCACAACGATTTGTCACGCAAGTCGGTGGCTGTATGGTAGCCGTGCTTATTAGTATAGTGATAGCCGGTCACCAAACTATTTTAAGTTATTATGCCTTGATCTTGGGCGCGGCGATTTTTGCGATTGCCACGGCTATGGTTACCTCGTCGAAGATAGGCCGAGATGTTCATAGTGATGCGATGTTAGCCACAGTGTTACCGATACAATTGTATTTAGGGACATATGGCTTTGGATTCGAGAGGATCTTACTTAGAGCATGGGAACTTGCAGTGACTTTAGGTATATTGTTCCTAATATTTCAGTTAGCAAAAATTAGAGAGAATCATGTCCAAAGGGGCCAACTTAATACCAGAGTTCGACACTAGTGCTTCATTTATGATGGGATTAGCTTATAAGCAATTTAGAACCTTATCCAATCAAGCGTTATCAACCAAGCTTGATATAAGCATCGAAATGCTTGGCGCGCTGAGAGTGTTATCTCATCATGGTGAATTGGCACAACAGGGACTTGCTCAAGGTCTACAGCGTGAGCGTAGTGCCACCAAGCGGTTAGTGGATAACTGCATCAAACGGGGCTTGATTGAAGCGCACAAGAGTGAAACCAATAAAAAAGCCAAGTATTTAGTGATCACAGAGAAAGGGCTTAAGGTAAAAAATGAAGCCGGTGAGATAGTTACTGGCATTATCGAGCAATTCTTTACCCCTCTCACGCTGGAAGAACGCAGCACCTTATTGAGTTTATGTCGCAAATTAATTAAGGATGATGTCTATCTCGGCGGAGATTAACTGTTTAGTGTCTCTAGAGAGAAGTCTAGTGTTAAGGTGATGTACTTCGGAAAATCTTGCTTAATTTGCTGCTCGGCAGCGGGTAAATGGACACGACGGAGTAACTTACGAACACTTTTATTGAGATACTTACTCGATGACTTCTTGAGCAGTTTTATATTTCTAATCTCTCCCTCGCCAGTCAAGGTGAATGCCACCGTTATGCTGCCTTGATGCCGCCTTAATTTAGCCTGTTTTGGGTATCGCTTCTGTTTGAGGATCTCTAAGCGAACACTTTCTATGTATCTATTTATTCTGTTTTCGGCTGAATTACTATTATCCCGTTCTGTACCAGAGGCTGATGCATCCTCGGCTTGTGTGCTTGTGTGCACCGAGTTTGATGCCGTCTGTGAATCATTGTAGGGATCTGAGCTTTCCTTTTGACTCGATTGCAAATCGGCTGCTTGAACCGTTTCTTGTTCTAGGGTGTCTTCGTTAATGTGGGCATGTGAATCTACCTTGACTACGGCAGTTTCGGTGACCTTATCTGCTTTTGGCTTACTTTCTCTTGGTGAAGGACGTTTTTTGGGGACCTCTGTTGGCTGGGTCTTTGACGGCAGAGTGGTTGGCGGTGTCACTAGCGGAATATCTTCAGCTTGAGCTGTGTTGTCGAGGGGAGTGGCAAGGCTTTTTGTACTGCTTGGCGAGGCTATTTGGGAATGGCCAAGTTGCATAGATATTTTTGTCAGTTTGAATTGTGCAGAGTGTTCACCTGAGCCAACACTATTTGAGTGGCAACTCAACTGTACCAAGGCGAATACGTGGAGCCCAGTTGCTATTGCCACAGATATTAATGGATGTTTCATCTATTTTTCTTCTAAACGAGTGATTAATGACAGTTTGGTTATCTTGTTCTGTTTTAGCCGTGTGATCACATCGTTTAACTTGTCCATAGTGAGTGACGCATCAACCGCAATATATATAGCCTGTGCGGGTTTGAAGTGGTCTTTAAACTGAGCTAATGTCACGGTTTTCTCATGATAAATGCATTGACCTGATAAGGTCACATAGAGCCAATCATCACTGGGAATGTCGATTTCAACGTCTTGATGTCGGGTTTCGAGTAATTGTAAATCGCCATGATCATCCGCTGAGATATGACCGACAACCAAGAAAAAAATAAGCAGTAAAAAAACCACGTTAATCAGTGATAACATAGGCTCAATAGCAGGGCGATGACTTACCGAACTGTTAATTTTCATCTGGGATCACCCACTCTTCTATATTGTTATAACCGCACTCAAGGAGTTGCTCTTTTACCGAGACAAATACTTGTGCTGTCACGGTGGAGGTAATATTAATATTGAGCTTACTGATGGTATCGGCTGGCACCTCCTGACTGAATTCCTCAAGGGTGTACTCATGCTCTTGGTACCGTAAGTAGCCATTGGACAGTAAAGTAATTTGAACAGCTTTCTTGTCCTGCATTTGGCTGATACTACTTTCTACTTGAGAGAGGTAAAGATTAAGTGACTGATAGGTATCCATTTTCGTCACTAGCATAAAAAATATGAGTAAGATAAATACCACATCAATCAGTGGTGTCAGGCTGATGTGGGGTCTTCTTGCATTAGCGGTCTTCAACTTCACAGAAACTTAGCCTTGATCATTGGCAGAGAAAGATATTCTGTTAATAAGTGCTCTATCGAGGCATGTTGCCTGGTGGTGAGGCTATCTAAGTAATGCCAAGCTGCGGTGGTCGGGATGGCGACAATGAGTCCGGCTGCTGTCGTGATAAGGGCCTGTGATATACCGCCAGAAAGCATCGCAGGGTCGACCTTAGAGCCAGCTTGCTGCAGACTCTGAAATGAATCGATCATGCCTAACACTGTACCGAGTAATCCGATAAGTGGCGCAAGTGCAGAGATAACCTCAAGTATTCTCATACCGCTTTTTAGCTTGTCGATCTCCTGCTCTGCCTGGAAAGAGAGCTTGTTTTCTAACGCTTGCTTATCAAGACTAGACGCCAGAGATACAGCACAAAATTTCATCAAGCGTGTTGCCGGGTGTTGGGGGCTAATACGCTTATTTGTATAGTCTGTATGAGTCATGTTCTCTATTCTAGGGATAGCGTCTAACCAAAATTGATATTCGTTCTTTTTATAGAGTCTTAGACCAATAAAGCTAATGAACTTATAGATACATACACTAAAAGAGACAATAGATAGCGCGATAAGTAACCAGAGGCACCAGCCGCCTTGAATGAGCCAATCGGGTGAATTCACTGTACTTCCTTTCTTTGATTTAAATGTGTTCTGGCAGCCGAACCAATGACGTTAGTCATTGAATTGAATGCTAACGTGATAGCGAACATCGGTTTTATCTACAACAATTTGGCAGCCCAAGCTTTCTACTATTCGAGTGATGATTTCAGTGCCATAGCCAAATCTGCTACTCGTCACGCTATCGAGTTCGGCGATGTCATTATCGATTATCAGCTGGTTATTACTTAACGAGACCCGCACGAAACACGCGGAATAGGCGAGTGCATTACGTAATAAATTGTTGATTAGGATCCCGAGTAACCCAGCCTCAGATTGTATGATGCCGTCATTAAAAATGAGGACTTTAGGCTTGAGCGTTGGTTGTTTATTTGATGAATTGAGCTTTTCAAGTTCATTAAAAACAGCATCTCTTAGGCTTATCCGAATTTTGCTATTGGGCTCTTGTTCTCGGCCCAGTAGGAGAAAAGTTTCAATCAGACTATTCATATTGCTGGTGGCATGTTTGATTCTATTTAGGGCCGTTTCTTTAGCCTCATCGCTGGCACTCTCAAGCTTAAGTAAGCTCAGGCTATTACTGATGATAGCGACGGGTGTCCGCAGTTCATGACTCACATGCCGAGAGAACTGTTTTTCCCTGTTGAGAAAATGTCTCGAACGCTCAATCGATGAGGTGAAGTTTCGGCTTAGGGTGCCAATTTCATCAGTGCGACAGTGACCAATTAAGGGCAGTTGTGGTTCTTCTTTATCAACGTCTAGTGCCAGCTGTTTCAGAGGTTCAGCTATTTTTCGTCCGAGTAGGATAGAGACGATGAAACCTAGCAAACAAATGAGCAGAGCGACTGAGCTGAGTATCACAATGAGATCTGGCATGCTCTTGTCTAGGTTAGAGGCATTAGTTTCGTCATAAGTCAGGTAGAGGGGGATTTTCCTATTAGGAAGTGAAAATACTAATATGTGAGTATTATTAGGAATGTACTCATGAAGTCCTGGTGATAACATGATCAGATGGCTGGGAATATTGGCCTCTAGCAATGAGTGTATGCTGAGCTGAGGACGTTTCTGTTTGAAATTCTGAATCAATTTAGCGATCATTTCCATATCTGAAATTATAACTATTGCTTCATCTCCATCTGCCAGTGACTCTTTTGCTTTAAATTTTTCCTCTATTAATCTTGATTCTTCAATGACTTCAGATTGGACATTTTGTAGATAGATATGCGCCGCCTGATTTTCTATTTCATGCACTGCATGAAAGAGTAAATACGCATACAGAGCACATAACAGACTTGTGTAAATCAAAAAAGTAGCGGTTAGTACGTGGTTGAATTTATTAAACTTAAACAATTTGATAACCCTTCGCATACACGGTGCGGATGATTGTTTTGTCAAAAGCCATCTCGAGGGTGGCCCGCAGACGATAGATATGGGTACGCAGGGGATCACTTTCTGGCGGTGTCCCATCCCAGATAGCTTGCTCGAGGGTTTGTCTTGATACCACGTTAGGGTAGTGTTTAAGCAATATGGTTAAAATATTCATTTGCAAGCTAAGCAAACGAACTTGATTGCCATTACAGCACACCAATGATTGGTTATGGTCAATGGTTAACCCGGCAATATTTTGAATACCAACATCACGCCTTGGTCCACGTGATAACAAGGCTTGTAACCTTAGGTGTAATTCCTCAAGCGCAAAGGGTTTAACCAGGTAATCATCGGCTCCGGCTTGGAACCCGAGCTTTTTATCATCCAAGGTATCTCTGGCCGTTAGAAAGATCACTGGGATTGGGCTGAAGAGTTCATTTCGCAGTTTTCGGCACAAATCTAAGCCATTCATCTTAGGCATTGCGACATCAAAAATAGCCAAGTCGTATCGGTTTTTCTCTAGTAACTGTAGGCCTGCTGCACCGTTATAAGCGAAGTCCACGTCGTAGCCCAGAGCAATTAAGTAATCGGCAACGGATCCAGCTAATTCGTCATTATCTTCGACGAGTAATACCTGTGCTTTTTCAAACATAACTATGATTTCTGTTGATGGAGTTTAATGGGAATAGGATACGTTATTGATAATTCACAATTGAGCGATATCCAGAGCTAGAGGTAAGATAACCGCTAACATGTCAAACAAATGTCAACGCTAATGATATTTGTTTGCATTTGAGGGCCGCGGCTAACTTTTTATAGTTTACCGCGGGCTAAGCACTAGAACTGGTAGCTCAGTTTTAAGTTGATACTACGGCCTTCTTCATAATATTCATTAGCGGGCTTTTCACTGCCGTCACGTTCGAAGTCCATCTGATAGGCATAAGCCGTATCAAAGAGGTTGGTGATTGACAGACTAGTAACCAGTCCATCAATGCTAATGGGCTTGTAAGTCGCGTAAATGTCCATGGTGAACCAAGCATCAAAGCCTGCAGCAGGAATTTCTTCTATTACTCCGTTCTCACCAAGTTGTTGTGTGGGTACCTTGTCATGTTGTAACGCATAGGTGGCGCGAGTGCCGAGCTGTAGGGAGTCACTGATGTTATTGTTTATTGTCAGATTAAATTTGTCTGATGGTATATCGGCTAAGTACCAGCCTGTTGTCATATCGGTACCGCGGGTTTGACCGTAGGAAAAATTAACATCCCAATCGGCAAGGCGATAACTGGCAACAAACTCGAAGCCTTTTAATCGCACCTCACCGATGTTGACTTTGACGCCGTCTGGGTAGTTTTCATTGTCGGTATATGCGGTGCCAATGTAATCTTGTATATCGTTTTGGAATACGTTGATCCGAGTGGTTAAACTGTCATCGACGCTAAAAATATCTTGGCTATCCCAGACGATTCCTATTTCCTTGTTATCGGCTCGTTCTGACTTTAAGTATGGGTTGGGCTTAAAACCTCTGCCTGAGGTAAATAGTTCACCATTTTGTGGGGCATTAAGGGCTTCGGCATAAGAGGCAAATAGCGTGATGTCGTCCGTTAAGTAGTAGTTTATGTTAAGCGATTTAGATAAGCGGTCTTCCGTCCTCCCATCGCGCAGTAGTGGCTGACCATTCGCGTCAATAGCATTGGCAGATTCAATGTAGAATTCATCATAGCGTATACCCGGGATCAGCTCTAAAGACTCGGTGATCGGTAATTGGTAGTTTATCCAGCCTGCAAGTTTACGGCTCGTTGTCGTCGCTTCATCTGCTGCACTGCTATCTTCAATAATTTCTCCAGTATCAAAATCTTTTGAATAGACATGGCCATCATGATCGGTGAAGTGGCCTGACACGCCGTAATGTAGCAGAGTATTCATCGAGGCGATGGTAAAAATACTGTCGTTGCTAACATTGAATCCGATGCTGGTGTCTTTGATGTCTTGTACTTCTTCGGCAGAACGTCCTTGCTCTGCGCCATATGAATCCACATCATTGTAGTACAGCGAAGCACTTAGGTTGAGATACTGGTTGTCTGTAGCACTATCTTTCCAAACCAATGATGCACCTGTGTATTGCTCGTCTCGATAACCTATGTCATTTCTAACTTGGTGCCCATGAGAGTCATCGAGATTCAAGGTAAACTGAAGGCACTGATCTGCAGATATTTGATGGCCAAGTTTGAACAAACCACTTTTCTGGCGAGCCGCGGTTTTATCGTAAGTTCCTCCACCGCCGATTTCATAGGGGTCTTTATCAAGGTAGTAACCTGAGAGTAAGTAGTCAGTGGCACCACTTTTGCCAAAAACGGTTAACCCTGTATCTTGCTGGGCGTTATTACTGCGATAACCAAGATCGACTTTTGTACCGAAGCTTTCATCTGGTTTGAGCAGATCGAGTGCCGAAATGGTGCTGATGCTAATCTTACCTGCCGCAGCTCCAGAGCTTGGACCTGCAGTGACTTGAATATTACTCACTAGATTAGGATTAAGGTACCAGCTTCCCCGTTTAGAGGCGTAGTTACTTTGATATATACCATCGATGATCACGTACGCATGGGATTGAGGTAGGCCTCGAATGGTAATGTTTTGGTTGCCTGAAGAGGGTCCACCCTTTACGTCAACGTTGGGGATAATCTTGAGTGCATTGGGGATATTGGTTGTGCTCATGCTTTCAATCGTTGCTCTGTCGATGGCATTTACCGACTGGGTCATGGTTAAGGGATCTTGTTGATCTTCGGTTTGACTGGTAACGGTAATATTGTCGAGTCGATAAACAGTCTCTTCGTTTGTTTCCTGTTTTGCTTGGGCTGTATTACAAGCGATAGCCAGCGCAATACTGCTGGCAATATAAGTTAATCTAGATATTTTCATAATGGTCACGACCTCTCGTTAATGCGAATGATAATTGTTATCAGATTTTGAGTGGCGTGATTATAGTGTTGCAACTGTGAATAAAAGTTCACTTTATATATCTGCAATTGATTTTAAGGCAAAAGATTGTTGAGGACTTTTGTTCAGAGCTTTTGTTCAGAGCTTTTGTTCAGGGCTATTGTTGAGAACTTCTGTTGAGATTTAGCGATACCGCTGCTGCCATTATTGGGCGAGGATATGAATATAGGCTTAGCTGTGGCGCCACGGGAAGTTGACGCCACCTGTGAATATAGGGGAAAGCTATATCAGGAAAGGAAGATGATTAACTAGTTAACGACATCGAAGCTAAGAAACAGCTCAACAGACCTTTGGTCGGCTTCTTTGGTATTTTTCAATGTGACAGCATGTTCTACTGCCACGATATAGCGGCCGCTATCACTGGGGGTAAACTCTACTTGCCCATCTTTATCTGTCATGAGTTCAATTTGATCAAACTCAGGGTGATAAATACTGTTTAAGCTCTTAATCGCAAATTCAGCATTAGCGAGTGGTTTGCCTTCGAATAAAGCGGTAAAGCTAATCTTATCACCAGTAGTAAACATGTTTGGATGCTTTGAAGGTATGATAGTTATCCCTTGTTGCGCCTTGTTATACTGAGGGTCTGAAAAGCCGTTATAGCTAATGTAGGCTTCGGTGATCATCTGTTTTTCGACGGTACGTTCTATTTTTATATTGTCTGGCAGTTCATTGTAGCGACTCTTAGGCAGGCCAATTTTGTGTTTTTTACCCGCAGCGTCTCGATAAAATGTTAAGAAGACTTGGGTAGCAGGGCTTCTAAAGTGATAAGTGCCACTTTCAGAAAAGTTTTGTTCGAACACTTCCTTGTTTTTACCACTGAACACCGCATCCAGACGTTTTTTTTGTCCGCTTGGCGTGAGCACATTCAGGTAACTAACATGGTGATTGGCTTCAGCAATAAATGCCTCAGCAGATCGCGCAACATCGAGTGAGTAAGTGGTTTGTTCATCTGAATTAAGTTCAAAACTACCTGTGTTTATCCATACTTCATGTGCGTTTACGCTTGTGCTGAGTCCAGCGAGGAGCAGCGATGTGATAATGACATTTTTCATTTTGGTACCATAGAGTGGATTAAGCTCTCGATGTTATTCTCTATGGAGTGAACCAAATATCACTCAAGTATCGTGATCCCGTTTGTTTTGAACCTCGTTTTGTTTAAGTGTTATTGATAACTGACACAGAATGAGTCGATCTCTTGCTTACCTTGAACACAGTTTTTCTCGATAAGGTGGCTGTTAACATGCTCAGTGTTAGGGGCTATGCTGATGTTGAGCAGTTCTCTGTCGCCATTTTCTCTGACGACTTCAAGCCAATAACGGTACTTTTTACTTAGCGCATTGTGTGGCAGCTCGAATGTAAATTGGTGCGCACCCGATTTAACAGTTGCTGATGTGACCCCATCTAATTTTTCTCGCTGGTAACGTGCTATATATCGCCAGAACGACTTGAGATCACGTAGCCACTTGCTGTCAGCTCTCAGTACTAATAGCGGCGTATTGGTCTTATTTTCCTCGCTGTACCAAAGAGCAAGGTAGGGTTTTTCTGAAAAAGAGGTAAATTGGGTTAAGGCAATCTCTACTGATAGCCTTTTCTCCTTTTTAGTGGGTATGGGTTTTGCGGATACCACAGTGATAAAGCCGAAAATAAATAGCGTAATTAGGAGCCGTTGAGTTAATTTCATAGGGTTTATACCAAAGCGATGAGTGCAATGACACTGCTAGTAAGTAGGTAAAGGTAGAGCTTGCGCTGCCTTTTTTGTTTTAAGCTCAACCAGATCCCGCTGACACAAATGAGCATGATGATGCAGGCAACGGCATCTGAGATGAACAGCCATATCTCTGGAGCATGGCGGTTTTGATGAAGCTCATTGAGCATGGTGATAAAGCCATAGTCAGTGGTGAGCAGTTCAATCTGTTTAATAGACTCATCATAATAAAGATCGCTTCGTTTACCCGGTGAAGCTATTTCGAGTTCTCCCATTTCGATCAGTTGAGATATCTGTATTTTGGACAGTTCAATACCTTTTAATGCGAGCGAGGTTTGAATGCTTGCTGGTGTGGTATTAGTCAAAGGTATCAGGTGTTGCACTGACACCATTTCAGTTGCAAATAGTTTGGGGTGATTGAGTGTTATTGCAGTAAAACAAAAGAAGAATAGAAATGAAAAACAGATAAGTGACAGGTAGATATGTATTTTTCTAAGAAGTTTACTGGTCATATTTTTTGTTCATTTGGATTAGGCTGAATAACATGTTCGGTCGATTTTACACAGACAAGATCAAGCAATGATCAATCGAGTCTGTAGGTCGAGACTCAATCCGTCACAGTGACAAAAGATAGGTATGCGGCTATATCGATAATGTCTTGTTCAGTAAGGTTGGCAACAACGGCTGCCATTAATGAATTTTTACGTGTTCCAGCCTTAAACCCATAAAGCTGTCTGACGGTATATATTCCGAAGTTTCCTGCAATGGAAGGTCCTATAGGGCCACCAACTAATCGAGAACCGTGACAACTATGGCAGGCTGTAGTCTTACCAGAACCTGTTTCAACGAGTACCTTTCCACGTGCAACGCTACCTAACGGAGCATAGCTAATAAAACTCGCATAGGGGTCTCGAAGGGCAACTTTTCTATCATCTTTTGGGACTTCAATGATTCGATCCCCAATGGCTTGTTGTTTGCCATCGTGTTTGACTTGACGCATGCGAGTTTGGTCGAAATAAGTTTCGGGTACAGTTTGTGTTTCAACAACTTCAATGAAATTACGATATGGCAGCGAGGAAAAGTAATTGACCGCATCAAGGATATCTTGTTCGGAAAGAAGTGGCGCTATGCGATTCATATGCCCTGAGTAGTCAAGTCTATCCCCATTGCTAAAAGCGCGTATCTGGGCCGTCAAATAGGATGCAGAAAGCCCAGCCAAAGTTGAAGATTCTGGGTGACCTAAGCCTGAAGCAAGATGACACGAACTGCATGCCCATACTTTGGGGGATTTACCGAATTTTACTATGTCTGGCATGACTGCATGTTGACTGGGATACCAGTCTGGTGCATTAAACTTGTCATCAATCTGCAGCTGAGTATAAGTTTTATTACTGCCAGTTAATTGCTGTGGTGTTTTACTCGTTTCACTAACGCTGACAGAGCCTCTAACTGGAGTTGACCATGCAGGAGCGCCAGGGATTAGGGTGTCACTAAATGCTTGCCCGCAATAAAGCAAGCCTAGGAGTGTGAGAGTGGTTTTTACGAACATATACATTTTCCATACTTCTATCCTTATTGATAGGTGATGAACATTAACGCGACACTTGTAAAATAAATGTGAAGCTTATTTGGCTGTTGATTAAATCAGCGTGGAAGCGGTGACTTGAAAAGAATCTGATAAAAATCATAATCAGAATTTACTGGTGTGCAAAGACGAGTAACGGTTCGCTAGTCTCTGAGGTCGAGTCATGTGCTTCTAGCTACGGGCGTCTAGTCACTGGCTACGGCAGCCCGATATGGGATGCCAGTTTGAGTCGGATTGTTTATCGGCTAACTAACTGTCATTATTTGTGAATTGAATGTTTAGCTGATAGTCAAAGCAAACTTGCAAGAGGTCTGATGTTAGATAATATAAACCGCTTTTTCCCTATTTTGGCACTGCTTGGTGCGCTTACGGCTTACTTTATGCCGCAGTGGGTTAGCCACGGCTTTATCGATTCAATTTTTTAGCCCTGCATCAGCACTGCCTGCGGCAATATTCTCAATCTGGCATAATTTGTCTGGCGCCTTGCTGGCGGGTTATTGGTCTAAAGAGCAGCAGAAATTGGCTAAGCAAGATGTTGTAGCAAACAAATAAATGATTGAGTTATAAGTACTGAGAGAGTTTAGTTTAAGGAGCGAATCAATGGCACATGACCATAAACATAACCATGACGCAGCGGGGCACAGCCATGGCGGTGGTAATCAAAAGGCTGTCGGCATCGCAGCGATACTAACCGGTAGCTTTATGATTGCCGAAGTGGTGGGCGGTCTCATATCGGGGTCGCTCGCACTGATCGCCGATGCAGGTCATATGCTGACAGATTTTGTCGCCTTGAGCTTGGCCTGGTTTGCCTTTCATCTCGCTAAGCGCCCCGCGTCATGGCAAGCCACTTACGGTTTCGATCGTTTTTCTGTTCTGGCCGCTCTGGTCAATGGTTTGTCTCTGTTTCTGATCGCCGCCTGGATCTGTTTTGAAGCCATTAAGCGGCTTAACGAGCCTGTGGAAGTGCTGGGTGGCACCATGTTGTTGGTGGCCATAGGTGGCTTGATTGTGAATATTCTCGCCTTTTGGATCTTGACCCGAGGTGAGAAAGATAACCTCAATATTAAGGCGGCATTGTTACATGTCGCTGGAGATCTACTTGGATCGGTGGGCGCAATTATTGCCTCTATCGTCATTATCTACACGGGTTGGACACCTATCGATCCTATTTTGTCTGTGTTTGTTGCGATCATCATTTTACGTTCTGCGTGGCATGTCGTGAAAGAAAGTGGCCATATCTTGCTGGAGGGGGCGCCACGAGGATTCGATCGACGTCAGCTCATAGAAGCCTTGGAAACTGAAATCGCCGAAGTGATAAAGGTCAATCACGTCCACGCTTGGTCTATCACTCAGGAAAGGCCTATGGCCACCCTTGAAATTGATGTCCCTGAAGGTGCTGATATCACTCAGGTTAAAATAGCAGTTAAAACCTTGCTGAAAGAGCGCTTTGCAATAGAGCATTCAACGGTTGAGATAAACATGTACGGTCACCATAGTGATAAGCAAGGATCCGATAGACCACAAAATAGGCCCCTATAACACCTCATCTTCTATAGTTAGATGATACTCAAACGATAGGGCTGAAAGTCATGAGTTTAGCGGACATAGTACAAGCAGGTTGGGAAGCGGTTGGTGCTGGCGATTTTGACACCTTAGTGGCTGATTATACCGAAGATATGGTGTTCATCATGCCGGGGCAAGCGGATTTGTTAACAGGCCGTCAGGCATTTCGCGAAGCATTAAATGGCCTTGGAGACCTGCTGCCACCAGGTTTTGAAATAACCAGCTTGCGTCAAATAGAAGGGGAGAATGAAGTGGTTTCCATTCTTGAGTGGAAATCAACTAAGATTGCCGCCTCACAGCTGATGGTTTTGTTCAAGTTCGATGGCAGTAAAATTGTTGAAGAGCGCTGGTTTGTCGACACAGAACAATGGAAAAGCGCATTCTGTTTTAGAGTGGAATGACGCGATAGGCTGAAGCTACGACTATAAACTATTGATTTAAACTACAGCCTTAAATGATGAGCCCCATCTTTGCTCATCTGCCTTGATGGGACCCTTGTTCAAAGTAGCCTCTTATTCCAATTATGTCATGCCGCTCTAGTCAATGGCTGATTTGGCCTTGTCTTGGACTGAGCCTTGGGCTGAGCCATCAAATTTTGCTCTCACCTTTCGAACTGATTCGGCTTTGAGTATCGATTGAGGGACTGGGCGGGGCAATAGCAGATTAACCATTAGCGCAGTTAAGCCTCCAGCAATAGCAGGCGTGCCTAGCATCTTTTGCAGCATTGGCGGCAGCTGGGCAATGGCTTCAGGGACAAACGCTGCGCCCAGTGCTACCCCAATAGAGACCGCAATAATCATACTTTCTCGGCGATCAAGCTTAACTTGGGTGATAATACCAATGCCCGCGGCAGCTACTGTGCCAAATAAGATCAATGTTGCTCCGCCTAAAATAGGTTTAGGCAGTGAGGTGAAAATAATAGAGATCACCGGGAACAGACCGAAAATTACCAGTAGCGCGGCGACAAACAGACCGACCTTGCGACTGGCCACTCCCGTCATCTGAATAACTCCATTGTTCTGGCTAAATGCAGTAAGTGGAAATGCGTTGAAAACTGAGGCGATAGCGGAGATCACGCCATCAGCAAGTACCCCGCCTGAGATCCTTTCGTTGTACTCCTTGCCCACTATGGGTCTATCGCAAAGCATGCAGGTCGCGGTTAATGCGCCTACAGCCTCAATGATCACCACAAGATAGACAAAGCCGATGAGAAAGAACGCCTGCCAATCTATTTGAAACAGCCCGAATTTAAACGGCACAGGTAGGTTATACAGAGGCACATTATTGAACGCGCTAAAATCGGTTTTGCCCATATAGAGTGCCACCAGATAGCCAATGGTCATGCCCAAAATTATGGCGCTCATTCTGATATATTGGCTGCGACTACGAAAAAAAAGCAGAATACTTGCCAGAACAATAAAGCCTAACATCAAGTTTTCCATCGAGCCAAATGAGCCATCAAGCTTGCTGGCATAGCCGCCAGCAAAATCTGTCATTCCTACCTCAACTAAGGATATGCCGATCAGCATCACGGTGATCCCTGAGACCGTCGGCGATATGACCTTACGTAGCATGGGCAGTAATCGGCTAGCAAATATGGTGACGAACGAGCCGGCAAATAATACCCCAAAGATGGTACTGAGCATCTGATCTTGGCTCATGCCGGCAGCTAAAAATGAGGTGCCGATTGAGATAATTGTCGCAGGATAAGCAAAGCTGGTGGCTTGCACTGTTAGCAAGCCAGAGCCTATAAATCCGCCGAGACGCTTAACCTGTACAAAGGTGCCTATACCGGACATAAACAGCGACATACTCACCAAATAAGTGACATTTTCAGGGCTTAAGTTGAGTGCGCTGCCAATTAAAATCGGCGGTGTGGCCACGCCAACAATCATGGCGAGCATATGTTGTATAGCAGCAAATAGTGATGCAAAGAAGGGCGGTTTGCTATCAAGACCGTGGGTTAATTCGATACTGGTAGATTGGGTATTTTCCATTATTGACCTTAAATATCTGGCTGACTCTAGGCAGAGTCACATATAAAAATTAAGGTAGGAAAAGCAAGTAATGAGATGCTAATTGAGCATTAGCACAATTATAAGTACTGGATTTTCCTCCTCTATGTGACAGTTGCGATAGTGGCCCAATCAATTCATCCACCCGCCGAAAACTGGTTGGTTTCCCTTTAGAAACCGTTAATACATGATTACATTGTGTGCAGTAATCGATTTTATTACATTGATAAAGATCAACAACTTCTTCACTTCGTTTCATAAAGTGTTAGGGCTTCGAATGAAGCTTGATGACATTTTGACCTTAATTCATCTGCTTATGGGTCGTTATTTCTTGTCATGCCTTCATTGCATAGCAATGTTGTTTGTTTTTGTTATGACATTTTGTTCACTCTAGAAATGCTCAGATGATGATGGTTTTTTTCTGGAGTTAATTTATGAAATTGATATTTTCCTTTTTATTCGCAATCATTTTATCTGGTTGCAACGATAGTAACAATTTAGGAGACATACCTGATCAGCCTTATACTGATTTATTTACTGCTTTACCTGATGCAGCGACTTATCCGGTTAGTAATCAATTTTCAAAAGGTAAACAAGAGCTCGGTGAACTACTATTCTTTGATCCTATCTTGTCGGGTGGAGGAGATATAGCCTGCGCCACATGTCATCATCCAGATTTAGGTTGGGCGGATGGGCGAAATTTTTCTATAGGGGTAGGCGGTATCGGATTGGGGCCAGATAGAGAAGATAATGGGATGGGGAATATTACTCCTATTCACTCTCCAACGATTATGAATGTAGCGTTTACCGGCTTGGGTGTGGATGACAAGGTCATCCCAGCTAACTTTGTGTCTGGAGGTTACTTCTGGGACTTAAGAGCGGAAACATTAGAAAAGCAAGCGCTAGGTCCTATCGTCAATCCTGTTGAAATGCGGGGCGACTTACCTGAACATGCAGGACTGGATGATGATCAATACTTAGACTTTATTATCGACAAATTGCAAAATTCGCCTTATCAAGCATATTTTGATGAGGAGTTTGGTTTAGTTGATCCAGAAACACTACTTGAAGTTGAATCGGTCACAAAAGAAAACATTGCCGCAGTGTTAGCTACATTTCAGCGTCGAATTGTAACGGCGAATACGAGGTTTGATAAATTTCTAAAGGGAGACGAAACAGCGTTAACTTCACGTGAAATCACTGGCTTAAATAAATTTATTAATGCGGGGTGTGCACGCTGCCATGGCGGCATGATGTTATCAGATAACTTATTACATGAAGATGATAAAATTATCCCTAATCTGCCAGCAGTGAGAACGCCATCACTAAGGAATATTGCAAAAACAGCACCTTATATGCAGAACGGCTCTTCACCTACCTTACTTCATGCTGTAGCTGTTTATGAAGACCGTGAAGATCTTCAGGTTGAGTTAGGCGAGGACGATATTGATGATATTGAAGCCTTTTTGCATAGCTTAACCACTGAAGAGTTTTATAAAGAGGTGCCAGGGGGATTACCTACAGGTAATCAAGTCGGCGGTAATATTTAATCTTACATAGAGATTTAATGAAAGAGATTAAATGAGAGATAAACAGTGACACCTATAACTCTTTATAGTCTTTAACAGTGACTAAGCTGAGGTTGTCACTGTTAAATGGAGTCATCGTTCTTACTTAGAGGGCTTGCATCGCACCGAAGAAGTCTCTGTACATCACTTGCCGGCCAACCCTAGATAAATTTGAAGTAAGCTAATTCAGTAAGCCCCCAAGAACCAAACGCGGTCTCTAAAAATAGGAGCGGCACATCTTTAACTCAAGCGTAATTTCACCACGAAGAACACGGAGGTAAAGATTGAGCTCTGCAAAGACTTTAGTTGTTATCTTTCTCCGTGGTAAATGGCTTTTGTTCATAACTTTTACAAAACTACTCTTTTACATAGCCACCCATAATTTTAGGTGCTTTTTTTAGCTGCGACTAAGCTTTATTTAGTTACTATTGAATTGAGGTTGCTATGGCTAGACCAAGAAGCACATTAGTCAGTATCGAAGACACGCCGTTCTACCATTGCATGTCAAAATGTGTCCGTTTTGCCTGGCTTACGGGAGTCGACAAACATACAGGCAAATCCTATGCACATCGTCGTGACTGGGTAGAGTCAAGAATCCTTGAATTAGCCGGAGTGTTCGCGATAGATGTGGCCGCTTATGCAGTGATGTCTAATCATCTGCATTTGGTATTGAGGGTTGATATTTTCGAAGCGAATAATTGGACCGATAAAGAGGTGGTAGATCACTGGCATCACCTGTTCAAAGGCACTGAAATCACACGGAAGTTTACCAAGGGGGAAGTGATTGAAAGCTATGAGGTTGCAAGCCTAAAACATTCAATTGCGCAGTTCCGGAGTAGATTAAGCGATATATCTTGGTTTATGCGTGCGTTGAATGAAGCTATAGCAAGGAAGGCGAATAAGGAGGATGGCTGTACTGGCAGATTCTGGGAGGGAAGATTCAAATCCCAAGCACTTTTAGATGAAGCCGCAGTTCTTGCTTGTATGGCCTATGTTGACCTTAATCCCATACGAGCCAAGATGGCTAATACCCCAGAATCCTCAGATTTTACGAGTATTCAAAGGCGTATCAAATCAGCCATGAAGGGTGAGCAACCCAAAGCACTTCTACCGTTTACAGGAAATGAGCAAAAGCAGATGTCTAAAGGCTTGATGCTTAGCGCGAAAGATTATCTGCAACTGGTTGATGAAACGGGCCGAATCATTAGAGCGGATAAACATGGTGAGATCAGCTCTGAATCACAAGCAATATTAACTAGGCTCAATATCCCTCAAGAAAACTGGATTAAGCTCACCACCGACTTTAGCCGTTTATTTAAAGGCCCAGTCGGTACGATTCAAGAACTTGATATCTACTGCGAGCACTTAGAGCGAAAGCGCAGACAAGGGGCGGCTAATTGCCAGATATGGTTCAGCAGCACCTAATCAACAGTTAGTGAACTAGTAAATAGTACATCTTAAAATAAACGGTAGGCCGAATTTAAGTTCGGCGTTTTGGCTGCTTGAATCAGGAGGAGTTACTCTGTAGCTTAAATATTTTAATCCATTTAGCCTTTACCTAGGCAAACTTACCCATAAACACATACGTTTTGACACTTCTCCTGACAAATAACATGAAGCAATATACAACAGATAAGTAAAATGGGTGGCTATGTTTATCGTAGCTTAAATATTTTAATCCATTTTGCCTTTACCTAGACAAACTTACCCATAAACACATACGTTTTGACACTTCTCCTGACAAATAACATGAAGCAATATACAACAGATAAGTAAAATGGGTGGCTATGTTTATCCTCTGTAGCTTAAATATTTTAATCCATTTAGCCTTTACCTAGGCAAACTTACCCACAAACACATACGTTTTGACACTTCTCCTGACAAATAACATGAAGCAATATACAACAGATAAGTAAAATGGGTGGCTATGTTTAACACTATGTTTATCATTGAATTCGAAAATACTAAATAAGGAAGTACAGTGAAAATAAGAAATGGAATTTTAGGAGCTTACATTGTTAGTTTGTCCTGCTTAGCCCATGCTGATATCAGTTCTGTTGAAAAAAATAGTATATTGAATGCGCTTACAGCCAATATAAAGAAACAGTATGTTGAAATTAAAAAGATAGATGAAATCTCAATTTCTCTTACAAAATTAAAATCTAATCCCGCATATAGTAATAGCCAGTCACCAGAGCAATTTGCCTCTCTTCTAACCGCAGAATTACAAAATATAGATAAGCATTTTGCCGTACAATGGCGCAATCCAAATGAAATCCATGATCAGCAAGTAAAGTATGAAGATTGGTTCAGCAAATTAAGTCGAAAAAACTCAGGTTTTAATCGAGTTGAAATACTTGATGGCAATATAGGTTATGTAGACTTTTGGGGGTTTGATGCATTGTCAGATAATTCAAGAAAAGTCGCAGAAGGTGTTATGGGATTTGTGTCTAATGTAGATGCTCTGGTATTTGATCTTCGTAAAAATGGTGGTGGCAGTGCTGAAATGGTGCAGTTAATTAGTAGCTATTTTTTAAAACCCAATACCCATTTAAACAGTATTTATTGGCGAAGCACTGATACCACAAGTGAATTTCGTACATTTGATAACATTAATGGCTCAGTAAATTTAACGACTCCCATATACATACTCACCAGCCGTGAGACGTTTTCTGCGGCAGAAGAATTTGCTTATAACTTAAAACACCTTAACCGAGCCACGCTAGTGGGTGAAACAACTAAAGGTGGAGCAAATCCCTGGCAGTTTTATGAATTAGGCAATGGCTTTAGGGCTGGTATTCCTATTGCTAAGGCAATTAACCCGAAAACAAAAACAAATTGGGAGTCAGTTGGCGTTAAGCCCCATATTGAAGTGTCGCGCGAAAATGCCCTAGATGTGGCGTATGAAATGGCACTTAATGAAGTTAAAAAATCAGTAACTGATGCGTATCAAGTTAAAGACATTAATGACAAACTTATGGAATTGACGGGTAATAAGGCCTTAGACGGGACAAAACCGTGAAAGTGGCGTTATCGCACATAAGGATGCCGTATATTTTTTAATCTAAATGTCACCACGGAGCGCTCCGCTTACACGGGCAGCGCGAAGATAAAGAGCTGCAAAGGCTGTAGGCGTTGCCTGTCTTCGTGGAGAGTCAATTTTGTTAACGTTAAATTTAACGTATTCTTATATAAAAGATAATTCAATCATGGGGAAAAGGTTGAATATTATGCTATTTCAATTGTAAAAGTGATTTAGGCTTATATACCAGTCATTCTTACTCTGACACGATTAAATATGCTTTTTAGATTGTAGTCATTGAACTACATTTGATGCTTTAACCAAGCACTCGTGACGGCATCTAAAGGTTGGGCTTCTCGAGAGGCTTGATGATCAAGCGCTGAAATAATTTCATTTAAAAAGCGTAAAGTATCTAGCTGTTCCAATTGCGTCTGAGTAAATAGTTTAGAGCGATCTTGACGCAGCAGTAAGACAGCTCTATCAACGGTACCGAGTAAACCTTTTGGTTCCGATATTGTCCGAATTTGATAATTATGGTGTAAAAATTGTGGCTGCCATAACGGTATAATAATCCACTCTTTTTTATTAACTGCTGTTTCAAAAGCACTAAAACAGTCTTCTTCATTACCAGTATGAAAAGAGTAGCCTAGATTGTTAAGTCCATATTCTTCCATCATTTTTATAGAGAAACGCGTTATCCCTGCACCAGGGGTGATACCTTGAATATTTTTGTTCATTCGCGAAAAAACGTCAGGTTTGAGTAAATCACTAACTTGTGAAACGGCGTCTTCTGGTACGTAATCAGGCACTCCCCAAAGTGCATAAGGTTCGTAATGTAAACCAAGCTCGAGTAATGGCTCGACGGTTTCAACATCTGACTTATAAATACCATGGCTAGAGGGTAGCCAGGCTGACGATAACATATCGATTTCGCCAGATTTTAGTTTCGCAAAGTTGTCTTGGTGAGGAGAGTAAACCCGCTCAACATTAAAACCCATTTCAGACAACACGTTATATACCAGTGATGCAGCTACATGGTGAAAAGATAGGTCGGTAACGCCAATAGTAATTTTGTTCGACATAATATAATTCTCATAAAATTTTCTGGAAGTAATCGCGAGTTTAGACATCACTGTTATCTTTTTAAAGTTCTTATTATTTGAATCATTATCAAAATGTTTTTGGCAATGATAAGGGGGGAATTAATTAACATTACTTTATTCGAAATAACATAGGTTTAATCCAATTTTGTAATATAGCTGGAAAGAGTCATCGTTAAAGTTGTTATTGCTTAGTGAATTGGTACTGTATTGCTTAATTTGTTGGATGGTTAATTGCAGTTTAGTTAATGTAGTTAAATCAATATTAGGTGGTTTTTGATCGTTAAATGATGTTTTATTAATTATTGAATTTAATGTTGACATGAAACGTGTTGGGATACATATTGCTACATCTGTTAAGTTGTGGGTTTTCGTTAACTTTGATTTTTCGTAGGCTCCCCTTGGTAATTAATATGTTAGCTAAGTGATGGACGCATAGTTATTAAGTGGTTATAGGTTTAAGTTGATATATTGATTTGGCTCTTATGTGGGTTGTCTCTTAATCTATCCCGTCAAGTTTTAAATGGGCTCGTTTTATGACTTGGATTGGTTTTTATAGTATTAAAGGTGGCAACCCAGTTAAAACTGCTTTTTATATGGATGTTATATAGAGAGGCAGATATACATAATACATAGAATTTATCTTCATTTATTCCGTTTCTTCTTCAGAAAAATTTATCGAGGAAACGTTATAGTTAACGGCTTTAATATTAATATTCATGCGCAGTGTTATATCAACAGTGCTATGAGTGTTGGATTATTCAATATACCCGGCACGAGAAGTCAGGAGTGTTTGGGAACGTCATATTTATTGAAAGGGTGAAATGTCCTTTCTTAAGACTTTATAAGGTTACATTATGAAATTATTATTCCTTGCCACAGCTATTTCTGTTGCACTTTCCCCTAGTGTATTTGCTGATGATTTACAGGTTAGCATTGACAATAATTCGGCTGCAATCGCGGCTAACACTATAGCGGCTGGCGATAATAGTGCGGCCATAATTAACAATAAGGCGCGCACAGATGCTCTGTCATCAACCTTGGCATCAAGCTCTGCAAGCACTAATGCGTTAATTGCTAAAAATAAGTCAGATGCTGAGTCTTATATTTCTAATATCACTCAGTCAGTCGCCAAAGATTCAATGCGCATCGATAATTTAGTTGCAGGCAATACGAACGCGATTAATAAAATGATGCACATTTAGCATCACTCATTACAGATAGTTCGAATAAAATTGATAGCAATGTTACAGCCATAGGTAAAAATAAGGCTGATGCAGATTCGTTAATTTCTGGCAATACTCATAATATTGCCAAAGTTAAAACAGATATGGCTGCAACTGTGAATGGCATTAACTCAGCCATTTCACAGAATAAAGCCAGTGTTGATGCAGCTGTGAGTGGTAATACCAATGCGATTGCTAAAAATAAGGCAGATTCAGACACTTTGATTTCAGAAAACGCATTGGGTGTGGCTTCTAATACCGCATCGGCTAAAACGCTTGCTCAATCTGTAACATCTGTTGCTTCGTCTGTATCTGATAATGGATCAGGTATTGCTAATAACAAGGCTGCGATCAGTAAACTCAATAATGAAGAGGCGATAGTTACTGCCAGAACTGAGAAAAACTCATTACTGATTAAACAGAGGCAACATGCGGTTGATGTGACTAATGCCCACATTGGTGGGCTAGAGAAGTCTGAGGCTAGACACTTTACAAAAAATGAAAAAGTCATTGCTGCAAACAAGGTGGCCATTGATAGCAATGCAAAAAATGCAGCAACCGCAATGACCTATAGTACAATTTCCGTTAGTAAAGCGGGTGTAGCTTTATCTCATGCCGATCATTCAGTTAAGGTTGCTGATGAATCTTTGGCTCAATCTAAACTCGTTGCCAAGACGGCTGCTAGCGCTGATAGCCATGCGACTTCAGCTCTAAATGTTGCTAATCATGCTGAGGCGCGTTCGGTTGTTGCAGATAAGCATGCTACTGAGGCCGTCAGTGTTGCTAACCACTCTCTGGCGCAATCAACAGATAACGGAAATCGCATTCAAGAGGCAAGAAAAGATATTACTCAAAACGTTGAAGCCATCGCCACTAACCATAATAACATCAGTGATAATTCAAGAGGGGTCAGGCAAAATGCGCAAGATATCTATGCGGTAAACAAGCGCGTCGATAACAATTTTTTTGCGATTAAAAACCTTCAAGAAGAGATAGATAATTTAGATACCAAAATTGATGCCTCTTACGCTCAGTCAGGTGCAATGTCTGCACTAATGGAGCCTCATGGTGTTGGACATGCTTCGTTTTCTATGGGCACTGCACATCATGGGAATGCGAATGCGTTAGCGCTTGGGTTTGGTATGCGTTTAGATAACAATTTCTCAATTAAAGCGGGTGCGCATTTGATGATGTAACCAGTCAGCCGACTGTATTTTTTGGGGCCGGTGTAGAATGGTAAGTAAAACGAATGTTTGTATTGGGTGATTGTTGTCGTAATGGTTGCGATCGTCATGTTTAATCTAGTCACACCTGACAAACACTCTGAAGATAACAACGCTAGGCAAAGCGAGATAAAACAGCATTTCGATAAGCTGTTGAGTGAAGACTAAAAAAAGCCCCCCGGGGCTTTTTTGTTGGGTGTTGATGATTAATTAAATCTGTATCATGAATAAGTGGGGTTAGTGTGAACTTTGTTCTCCAACCTTAATCTGTGAGTCAGAAAGTCTCTCGTTTCCCCTAAACGTAGCTGTTGAAACCTGCGTTAGTCAGTATCAGGTTGCCATAGTTCCCCTAATGTAAACTGTCTCATTTAGAGCTTGAATTCCAACCCACTTCTGTCAAAAAACGTGCTCTATTCTCACCGATTTGTCCCAGAAAAATAAACTTAAATCGAAGAAGTGAACACTCAGGTGTAAACGTGGCTGTGACCTTCGACATCAAGGTCGAATATGTTCCATACATTTTTCGGCATTCCCCACATCCATGTGGGTCAGATTAAACCGCAGAGCGGCCAGGGATGACTCTTACGAAATCAAGATCCATCGTGTTACAGAAGAGTTTGCACTTAATGTCGCTTTTAGGCATCCATGCCTTTACGACATTCGTAAATCCATTTACAGCACCTGCCGCAAGCAATTAACGCCAATGACGCTATGGTACTTAGCAAGTTAATTAAATACTAATTCGGCCAAATGAACCCCACTAAAAGATATTTGAAACTTGTTATCTGACAAGTCTCACCGCACCCTTGGGTTAGGTACTCCTACCTCAAAGATGCCCCACGATTAAGCCCTATGAGCTTATCGAGAATATGCTCGCCATCCATGCGAATGCCGTTGTGCTCATACTCAGAGGTTAACCAGTATTTAAGCGCCCCTACCTGTTTAGTGGTTTCCAGGCTGTAATTCATCTCAACAAACATATCTTCGCTATAGATGGCTGCTGCGACTGGCACTTGGTTTTTGGCTAGTGTGTCCAAATCATATAGCTGTGACCAATCGGCTTTTTCGGCGAGTAAGTTGGCCGCATGCTTGAGGGGCTTGAGGTTAGTGAACTGCTCGAAAAACCAAGGGAAGACCATCTCTCCGGTAAACAGAAATGGCTTGCCTGGCTCATAGTTAAATTCATCATATTGGCCGCGAACGCGCTGGGCCGACCAATTTGATGCGCTGCTTGTTGAGGCTTCGCCTTTTGAAGAGTGGTTTTGACAGTAGATACTTTCATGAAGTAGGGCGAAAATAGGGTTGGTGTTAAAGTCGAGTAGCTGGCAGAACTGCGCCAAGAAAAGCGGGTTCACTTGTGTGCCTGAGCCGGTTTCAATCAGTGCTTGCTCCAGTAGGTAGTAGACAGATTCAGGGCCCTGCTCCATACCTATATTTATGCCAAGTAGCTGCAACATCTCGACGGTTAAGCGCTCGCCAGTGGCGATGCGGACGACATTATTACTGATATGTTCAGCGAGCTCAGTGATCAGTGTTTGCGCATCGCTGAAGCGTTTAAAGAAGTCTTGGTTTTTGGCTAAAACGCGTTTGTAGGTGGCTTGATATACTTCATCAGAGTGACGGGTGAGGGAAGGGATACCGCCGGTGATGTAAGCTTCGCTGAGGCCTTCTGGCGCATCGTTTAGGTATTTTAATACACAGAAGCCGCCGAAGCTTTGGCCTAAGATACTCCACTTTTTTTCTGGAGACAGTTGAGCGCGTATGGCTTCGGCATCCTTGATGATGTTGTCAGCGCGAAAGTGAGTCAGGTACTCGGCTTGTTGCTCTGAGTCCAGATGTTCTAAGCTGAGGTAGCTAACGGGTGTAGACAGGCCTGTGCCACGCTGATCTAATAGTAATACTCGGAACTCTCTCAGGGCGCGCTTTATCCAGCCACCGTTAGCCGCCGGACGAATCGCACCAAAACCTGGTCCACCTTGAAAAAATACGAGATATGGAAGCTGTTTGCCTTGGTTATCGGGCGACACTAACTCGCGAGCAAAAACCTTGATCTGCTTGCCAGCGGGATGGGCATAATCTAAAGGGAGGGAGAAGCTGTGTTTAATGGCTGTTAATCCTGCGAGGGTTAAGTCAGATTTCATGGTGGCCTTGTACAATAGAGTTAATATTTGATGCTTATTATGTCTGCCACTATAATAGTGAGCAGAGTGTCATTATTGGCAAATTGTATACAAAATCACAGCAGATACCTAGTTTAAACGTTTGGTCATGAACATATATTGCTGCATTAAAATTGATCCAGATCAGTTTATAGCTTTGCCCGAGAGAGAAAAGGGTGAAGTTAACGTAACCTTATTTTACTATTCAGTATCAATAGCTATCTATCTCTATACGTTCTATTCCGATAGAAAAGTCACCTTAGGCGGAACTTCATGAAATACCAGATTATTCCTGTTACCCCATTTCAACAAAATTGCAGTCTTATCTGGTGTGATGAAACGAAGAAAGCCGCAGTTATTGATCCCGGTGGTGATTTTGACCGTATCTTGGTTGAGGTGGATAAGCTAGGGCTTAAGCTAGAAAAAATCCTATTGACTCATGGTCATATCGATCACGTAGGTGCTGCAAAAGCGTTAGCCGAACAGGCTGGGATCCCAATTATTGGCCCACATGAAGCGGACAGTTTTTGGTTAGAAAGCTTGCCAGAGCAGAGTAAGCATTTTGGCTTTAAGCCCTGTGAGCCTTTTACGCCGACGCAATATTTGAATGCTGGTGACACAGTTCGCTTAGGCTCAAAGACTTTAGAGGTGTTACATTGTCCAGGGCACACGCCTGGTCACCTAGTGTTTTTTTCGCCGAGCAGCAAACTGGCATGGGTTGGTGATGTGTTATTTCACGGCTCTATTGGCCGCACTGATTTTCCGCAATCTAACCATTCAGATCTTATCGATTCTATTACTCAAACGCTTTGGCCGCTAGGGCGTGATGTAGAGTTTATTCCAGGACACGGGCCAGTTTCTACCTTTGGTCATGAGCGAGACCAAAATCCGTTTGTCGCCGACCAACTTTTTTATTAATGATATAGGCTAACCTGATATTGCAGCTTCAATCCCTCTTAAATGATAGGGGTTGCTGTTTCACCCCATGGGGTGGGCGATTGGTATTCTCAGCGGCGACGGCCTAGAAGAGACACTTAACTTGCGAACGTGAGTGCTAAAATCGTCGAGTCGTACTTTTCAATTCGTACTTTTCAATTTTCACCAAGGGATTTGAAAATAAAGATGCTAGCTTGTTTAGCTAGCATCGCTCGTTTTGTTGATCTTTTTACGACAAATTTTAATTTGAGCTGGCTCGCTAACTGCTATAAAAACAACATATGAGCCACATAAGTGTAATTAAGCAGCAGTTAATACTGAAATCATGCCCTAGATCCTATTTTTATTTTACAAAAGGGAGTAATTTAACCAACAAAATGGCCAATCAATAAATAGAATTGGCTTTCTTCCTATGTAATGAGGGGTCAATACATGGAAAATCGTTGGCAAGTCGCCATTTCGGCGGGTTTACTTGCGGCTATCTGGGCCGGTGTTGCTGATACGTTCAGCTTAGTCACTTGGATCGGTTTCTTAGCCTGCAGTACTTTTTTTGCTCAAACCAAATCAGGGTTTCAAGGCGTTGCCTTGAGTTGGGCGACTAATTTATCTGGTGTGTTTTGGGCCTGGATTGTCATCAGTGGCAGTGGTTATTTTGAGTCAGTTTTTGTGGGGTATCTACTCACAGGCATAGTCACCTCGGCTATGTGTCTTCAGGCGAGTTACCATAGATTATCTTTCATTCCTGGTGCCTTTATTGGTTGTTGTATTACTTTTGCCATGGCTGGCGATATTGCCAATATACTGCCAGCATTACTACTGGGCGCGTTATTGGGTTACTCGATGACTTTACTGACCACACAACTTGTTAATCTTACTAATAAGTGGAGAGAGTTCTCCGCAGCAACAAGCGCCAATAATGTCAATAATACCAATAAAATCACCGCTCAGACGACTAACGAATAACGCTGATGCGTTAGTTAGGTCGCTTCTATAAGAGTGAAAAGCAGAATTAGGACTAGGTAACGAATATGAAACAGATCGAATTTAGAAAGATAGATGCCTTGATGATTAAGCTCAGCCTGAATGGTAAGTTTTGGCTGGTGTGCACTATGGTGGCATTGATCACAGCCGGTATCGCGTTAATGAACTGGGAGCATGCAGCGGATCACGCGACCAAAAGCTCTCAAGCGAGAGCTCAGTCTATGGTCGATAGTTTTGCCGCTGTGGCCAAGTCTCAGGGGTTGAAAAAGAACGAACTTAATCAATACGCCAGAGAACATGGGCTTCAAGTAACAAGCCGCATGGATTCATCCAGGCAGGGCGATAATGTTGCTGTGACGGCATCGGTTGGCAATCAGCACTTACTGCTTAATGTGAATGTAAAAGCATGGGAGTCTGATGCCACAAGCGATGCTAACTTTATGCTTTGGATAGCACTTGCCGGTTTGCTGCCCCTGTTTCAACTGAGTTATTGGATCTCCACCTCACTAGGTGGTGGATTGTGGGATATGTATATTGCGATTAAGCGATTGGCTGATGGGGATTTGACCCAGCGACTTAACTTTTTCGGTACAGATGATTTTAGTATGATCGCTACCGAAATTGATCGCAGCGCCGATAATATGAGTGAAATGGTCACAGCGATTGGCAAAAATGCCGGCACGTTAGCCCAAGCTGCCGACGAATTTAATCAACAAGCTCAGCAAAGCGATCAGTTGATAGGTGCTCAGCATCAATTCTTAGATACCGTGGCAGTAGCTATGGATCAGATGACTGCCGCTATCGAAGAGGTGTCACACAATGCGGCTAATACCTCTGAGCAGACTAAAGCCAACTCTCATCAGGCTGAAGCAAGTAAACTGCGTATTTTGGATGCGGTTGAACGTATATCAGGTTTGGTAACCAAAATTAGTTCGGCATCAGATTCAGTCTCTCAGCTGTCTAAGCATGCTTCTGAGATAGGCGCTGTGGTGACGACGATTAACAGTATCTCTGAGCAGACAAATTTGTTGGCGCTGAATGCTGCTATTGAGGCGGCACGTGCGGGTGAGCAGGGACGAGGTTTTGCTGTCGTTGCCGATGAAGTCAGAACCCTTGCAGGGCGTACTCAACAGGCTACAGTAGAAATTCAATCTATGATTGAGGGGTTGCAATCAGGCTCTGCTAAATTGACTCGTGTGACCGAAGAAATTGTCGACCAAGCCGATCAGGGCCGTGGCGCGATTGTGTCTGTCGGTGAAGATGTCGATTCCATGGCCAGTTCAACCAATGATGTATTTGATATGAGCTCACAAATTGCAGCATCAGCTGAAGAGCAGAGTGTCTCTGCACGAGATATTGCCATGCAGCTTAATGATATCCGCGATCAATCTGAGACCATTAAACAGACCGCTCAGCGTTCGGCATCCCTAGCCGCTGAACTGCATCAATCCTCTAGCGAATTAGAAGGGATTTTAGGCCAATATCGAACCAGCTAATCACTAATCAGTTTCTCGTTTGAAAAGCAAAACCTTGGTTTTGCTTTTTTTTTGGCTATTATTTATCACATCTGTGTGGTGCTTTTACTAAAAACACTGTTTGTTAGCGATATGTGAAAGTTATTTACACTTTCTCCGTTCTTATACCAGCGAGAGAAACTTAAAAAACGCATATTTTAGTTTGGTCTTAGTGAACTTTTCTTTGCTGATAACAAATTAGGTAATAATGAGAGTTGAGGTTGATGTGATAAATCGTCGGGCAGTATTACTAGTTAGTGGACTTTTTTTAGGGCCGTTAATTGGCGGAAGCTTTCAAGTTCATGCCGAAACATTCCGTTTAGTCGATTCTACTGGCAAGGCCATGGAGAGCATGGTTGTCTATCTACAGCCTAAACAAGCTGACAACACTGAGGCCATGAGCGGAGATAATCAAAGTGCACCGCTGGAAATACATCAAGAAAACAAGCAATTCACTCCTTATATCACCGTTATTCAGAAAGGCTATGAGCTGCAGTTTGTTAATGATGATGATATTACCCATCACATCTACTCGGCGGTGGGGCCTAATCGTTTTTCATTTAAATTACGTAAGGGAAACGCGACGCAAAGCATGGTGTTTGATCAGACGGGTCATATCTCTATGGGGTGCAATATCCATGATTGGATGAGCGGTCACCTGCTCGTTGTTGATACCCCCTATTTTGGTACCACAGATGACGCAGGCTGGGTAAGCTTTGATAACGTACCGGATGCTGATTACCGCTTAGTTATCTGGCATCCTCAGTTGTCGGCTGACAAAAATAGCGTGTCACAAGGGGTGGTATTGCCACTAGCTGAGGCGTTGACTATCACAGTGTCAGCACCCATGGCTGAGATCCCTTCCCAGGAGAGCCTTGATGATTTTGAGTTTTTGGAAGGCTATTAATGTTCGGTATATTTAATCGAATACAGATGCGCATTTTTGCCTTCTTCGTGATCTTATTGATTGCGGTGCAGGCTATCTCTTTCTCAATCACTTTCTACGCGAACAAACGCTTAGAGCAAGAGCAACTTCGCAATCAACTCTCTGTGGCCGAACTGGTATTTAAATCTGAGTATAACGATCGTAATTATTATCTGTCTGCATTTGCTGAAACTGCGGCCAAAGACTTCGGGCTCAAAGATATCTTTATTGATGATGATAGCCGGAGCTTTTTAGTGGCGTTGAATAATCATCGAAAACGAATCAATGCGGATATTGCCATCGCGATCAACATTGAAGGAAATATCATTGGGGAGTTGATGCTTAGCCCCCGTGGAATGGATAAGGGCAAAGTGAAAGTCGGCCCAGAGCATGGAAAACAGTTTCGTTATCCATTAGATACAGAGTTTCAAGATGTTAATCCGCTATACCCCTTGGATGACAATATTTACCAGATTAAATTTGCGCCGCTGACCAGTGGTGCCAGTAACATCATTGGCTGGGTTGGGTTTGGCTATATTATTGGCGATGAATTAGCGCGTTCGCTGCAGATGAAAACCGGGCTCAACGCAGGTTTTATGGTATCTAACGGAGAGAATAATCAATTTATTAGTCTGTCAGCAGAGCGAGTCAATACTGATGATTATCAGGCAGTGTCTGAATTTATCCAAAATGGTCAGTCAAATGATGAGTATGTGCTGTGGCACGAGGCGCTTGGAGAGGTCAATAACAAACAGCTCCATGCATTTATGTATCTCACTCGCTATGACGTGCTTGAGTCATTTCAGAAACAATGGCTACTGCAACTGGGTTTGATTGTATTAATGCTCCCCATCTCACTGTTATTAGCATTCATTATCTCAAGCGATGTGACCAGACCCATTAAGGTATTGATTGAACAAGCCAGATTTATCGCCAAAGGTAACTATAACTCTAAGGTGCAAGTGGGTAATAGCATAGAGATGAAACAGTTAGCCGAAGAGTTTACTGTGATGCAGGAGGCGATTGTCAGTCGTGAGAGTAAGATAGCATTTCAGGCTTATCATGATCCGCTGACTAACTTGCCGAATAAAAATGAGTTAGAGCGAGTCACTCAGCCCTGGTTTGAGGACAAATCAGCCGTTGCAATCTGTTTAATCAACATCAAGCGTATGACTGAGGTCAACGGTACCTTGGGTCATGTGGTTGGGGATGAGGTGATCAAAGAGGTCAGTAAGCGTTTGTGCTCGGTAGATAATATCGATCTGGTGTGTCGAATGAGTGGCGATGAATTTGTCTTGGTTGTAAAACAGACCTCTCCCAAAGCACTTAGAGAGTTAATGGCCCAAGTACAACAAACCATAGAGGCTGAATATTGTTACCAAGATATTTCTCTGCATCTACAGCTCACCGTCGGGATAAGCTTTGTCCACTACCCGAGTGACTTAGAAACCTTGTTACGTCAAGCCGATACGTCACTGCAGTATGCTAAGAAGAACAAGTTAGATCAGCAAATCTACAACCAAAAGATTGATGTAAATACCTTAGAGCGGTTACAACTTATCAATGAGCTAAAATCAGCGATTGAACAGGGTGAGTTAGTCTTGTTTTATCAGCCTAAGCTAGATCTGAAACTCAATAAGGTGACCCATGTTGAGGCACTTGTGCGCTGGCAACATCCTGATCGTGGCATGATCCCCCCAGATACCTTTATCCCGATTGCCGAGCAGATGGGACAGATGAATGCCTTAACCCGTTGGGTGATGAATGAGTCTATTGCGCAATATTTGAGGTGGAAATCTCAAGGCATCGACCTGGGGATCGCGATTAACATCTCGGCAGAGAACCTCAAAGACCCCTATTTTTGTCAATATGTATTAGATGTCATCTCAGACAGCAATGTGCCTATTGAGGCGCTAACGTTAGAGATCACCGAGGATGCTGTGGTCTCTGATCCAGAGAATGCGATTAAGCAGTTGAAGATATTGAAAAAATATGGTCTTAAATTGTCTATTGATGATTATGGCACGGGTTACTCTTCGCTGGCACAATTGAAGCAACTTCCGGTAGATGAATTGAAAATTGATAAATCATTCGTGCAAAATTTAATGGTGAGTCAAGACGATCAGATCATCGTTAATTCCACCTTACAGCTAGCCCATAGCTTAGGTTTACGTGTTGTAGCTGAAGGGATTGAGGATGAAGCCGCTCTGGCATGGTTAACCGAGCGAGGCTGTGAAATGGGGCAGGGGTATTATCTCTCTAGGCCTACCGATGCCGATAATTTAGTGCAATGGTTAACAAGCTCGCGCTATGCATAATCGGCGCTAGGTGCTCGCAGATTAAGAAAAGTAGAGATCAGAATAGGAGCAAGGATGAAATATTGGGTATGGATACTTGGTTTATACTCGCCATTGATATTGGCTGCAGAGCATAAGCTTGCAGGTATTATCGATGTTAGGGCCAGTTACACAAATGGAATTACCTCTTATGTCGATGGTGGACTGGGTAAGTTTAGATTCAACCCTGATGGACAAGTTTCTCTAGCACAAGCTGGTGTGAGTTACACTGTGGATTGGGATAATCCTTTGTCGGCGCATGTGGTCGCCAATGCGTACTGGGATGGTGTAGAGGATAATATCGGCATTACTGAGGCCTACCTCAAATACAAGGGGCTTCCTTGGGACAATGGTTTACGACTGGGTGGAAAGTTAGGGATCATATATCCTGAAATCTCCATGGAAAATATTGCTACCGCCTGGTCCTCTCCTTATACGTTAACTTACTCAGGAATTAACAGTTGGCTAGGTGAAGAGGTTCGCCATATTGGTGCACAAATCAGTGTGGATTACTTGGGTAAGTTTCATGACTCTCGCCATGACTTCACACTCTCTGGCGAGTTCTTTAAAAATAATGATACGACAGGGGCCATGTTAGCCTGGCACGGCTGGACCAGCAGCTCACGTCAAACACTGTGGCAAGAGACACTGCCCTTAAGTGACCTTCCTAGTCTAGACGGTGGTGAGCTCGGCAGTCAGGCCAAAGAGTCTGACCCTTTCTTAGAGCTAGATGATCGCATCGGCTATCATGTTAAAACCCAGTGGCGTATGCAAGGGCTGGGTCGTCTTGAAGTGGGATACTATGATAATGACGCCGATACCCGAGTTGTTATTGAGGGGCAATATGCCTGGTTGACTCAGTTTGTGCACATTGGCACTAAATGGCGCCTTCCCTATAATATTGAACTGATCGCTCAATATATGAAGGGGGATACCTTGATGAAATCGCCAGACGGCAGGAACATCGTCGATAATGGCTATGACTCAGCTTTTATCCTATTAAGTCACCGATGGCAGAAACATCGACTTTCCGCGCGATTCGAAGACTTTAGTGTGACTGACAATGACCTAACATTTGATGATGATAACAGTGAAGAGGGACAGGCAATGACAGTCTCTTACAGTTATCAATTGAAAAAAGGCTGGTTTGTGCAAGCTGAATATAATCGTATCGACTCACTACGCCCTGCACGGGCTGAACAAGGCTTTCCTGAAGACTTAGTCGAGCAACAGTGGCAATTGGCGAGTCGTTATTATTTTTAGAGAAGGTGCTAGTTCCTAGGAACTAGGCCCTAGGATCTAGTTTCTTCAAATTATAACGCTGCAGCGACCTCAGTACCTTGCTTAATGGCTCGTTTCGCATCCAGCTCTGAGGCGATATCGGCGCCGCCGATCAGCGTCACCTTAACCTGGTTGGCTTCTAACTTATTTTGCAGCGCTCTATGTGAATCTTGTCCAGCACAGATGATAATGTTATCCACTTCCAGCAGTTGCTGTTGACCCTCGATGGATATATGCAGACCTTCATTGTCAATCTTGGTGTACTGCACACCTTTAAGCATCTTCACGCCTTTATTTTTCAGTACCGTACGGTGGATCCAGCCGGTACTTTTTCCAAGGCCTGCACCCACTTTCGAGGTTTTACGCTGTAACAGGAAGATCTCTCGCGGTGATGGCTCTGGGTTCGGTTCTATTAGGCCACCAGGGGTTGAGCCGCTAAGGTCCACTCCCCACTCTTTCATATAAGCATCTTTATCTAAGCTGGTGGAAGGGCCTTGATGAGATAGGTATTCACCTACATCGAAACCTATTCCGCCTGCGCCGATGATAGCGACACGTTTTCCAACAGGTTTTTTATCCCGTAACACATCTAAGTAGTTAAGCACCTTGCTGTGCTCTATACCTGGAATGTCTAACTGGCGAGGCACAATGCCGGTTGCGAGTAATACTTCATTGAAGCCAATCAAATCTGCTTCGCTGGCTCTGGTGTTGAGTTTTACATTGACGCCAGTTAGTTCGAGCTGTTTCTTGAAGTACCTTAATGTCTCGCTAAACTCCTCTTTACCCGGCACCTGTTTGGCAATATTAAACTGTCCACCAATTTGATTATCAGCCTCAAATAAGGTCACATTATGGCCGCGTCTAGCGGCGGTTGTTGCGGCGGCAAGCCCAGCTGGGCCTGCACCGACCACAGCTATCTCTTTTGGCTCTGTCGTTGGCTCAATCAGCAATTTAGTTTCGTGACAAGCTTGTGGGTTAACCAAGCAGCTCACGAGTTTCATCTGAAATATATGATCTAAACAGGCTTGATTACAGCCGATACAGGTGTTGATTTCATCAGATTTACCCGCCTTGGCTTTGAGCATAAAATCCGGGTCTGCAAGCATAGGCCGCGCCATGGAGATGATATCGGCATTGCCTGTAGCAAGAATATCTTCGGCCACTTCAGGGGTATTGATGCGGTTAGTGGTACAAAGTGGAATATTGACCTCTTGCTTCATGCGCTTAGTGATTTCGACAAATGCGCCCCTAGGTACGCTGGTAGCAATGGTGGGGACGCGTGCTTCATGCCAACCGATACCTGTGTTGATAATTGTCGCGCCGACGTTTTCTACCCCTTTTGCCAGTTCGACAACTTCTTGCCAAGTACTGCCACCTTCGACCAAGTCCAACATTGAGAGTCTGAAGATGATGATAAATTCTTTACCCACGGCTTCTCGGGTACGACGAACGATCTCAAGAGCCAGTCGAGTACGGTTCTCATAACTGCCACCCCAGCGATCGGTTCTGTGGTTGGTGCGTTTACAGATAAACTGGTTGATGAAGTAGCCTTCTGAGCCCATGATCTCGACACCATCGTAACCAGCTTTCTGTGAGTTGAGGGCACAGTTGACGAAATCCTGGATCTGTTTTTCAATGCCAGCTTCATCTAACTCTTTTGGCACAAATTGATTGATGGGGGCTTGAAGTGGCGAGCAGCTCACTAATTTAGGATGATAGGCATAACGGCCTGTATGTAAGATCTGTAAGCAGATCACGCCATCTTCTTTATGTACGGCTTGAGTAATGAGCTTATGTTTCTGGATATCTTCATCTGTGGCGATCATGGTGGCGTTAGGCATGCCACCACCTTCTATATTTGGGGCAAAACCGCCGGTGACTATCATGCCAATGCCGCCAGCAGCACGTGCGGCATAGTAGGCTGCCATTCGCTCGAAGCCGCCTGGCGCTTCTTCTAAGTTAGTGTGCATCGAGCCCATCAAGCTACGATTTTTTAGTGTACGAAAGCCCAAGTCTAACGGCGCCATCAGGTGTGGATATGCATTGCTCATAATCTCTTCCTAGTTATATTAGTATTATTTTTATTGGTTAAAGATAGAGCGAATGTTAGGATTGGCCAATGACTAAAGGTTACAAATTGATGACTGTATTTAGCTTGTTTGAATATTTATCTCTATAACCATGGTGGAATAACATGAAACTTGGTGATATCTCTGTCTCTTATATAGAGATAATGAGTAAGGCAATGGTACAACTTGATGAGGATATTACCCCTCTTCTCGATAAATACTCCATAAACTCTGCCTCTTTATCCTCTCCCGATGCTCGGGTGAGTATTCCAAAGTTTATGCGTCTGGGCTATGACTGCATCAAGCAAAGCGATTGCCCATGGCTGGGCTTGATGATGGGGGAGGTTACCTGTCCAACTAACCTTGGTATCGCCGGTTTACTTGCGCTTTCAGCGCAAAACATTAAGCAAGCCTGCGAACAAATCGCGACCTATGAGCGATTGAATAAATATAACTCCAGAGGGCAGTCGCGTTTTTTTGTCAATCGAGCCTTTGGTATGGAGCAAGACAAATACCTTGAATTGAGTCGAGAGTATGGAATCGAACAAGATCAAGCGGTACTGATGTTTTACTCCATCAATCCCTATAATGACTATAACTTATTCGTGGTGGACTCTGTCTTATCGGGTTGGCAAAAGGTCATAGAATCACTGAGTGGACGGACGGATGTGATAGAGAAGGTCTGCTTCGAATTTCCAGCCCCCGATTATAGTGATAAATACCATGAACTTTTTCATTGCCCAGTCCTGTTTGAACAAACGAGTAACTATTTGGTGATCAAAGCCGAAGCATTAGCTTGGCCTTGTATTAATCGTAGTGCGTCGACGTTTGTGCACCTTAGAAGAGGCGCCGATCAAGAGCTGGAAAAAGTGCGATTGGGACTGAGTTTTCATGAAAAAGTCAGCCGAGTGATTGGTCCCTTGCTCGATGGCAGTACGCCAACACTGGAGCAAGTCTCAGAGCAGTTGAATATGGCGCCCTGGACGGTCAGGCGTAAATTAGTCGAGGAGGGCGGCAGTTTCCAACAAACCCTCAACGACACTCGAAGAACCCTGTCTATCAGCTATGTACGCGACACGGCGTTAACCTTAGGTGAAATTGCTTACTTGTTAGGTTTTGGCTCACCTACTGCATTTCAGCGAGCCTTTAAACGTTGGACCGGAGAAGCGCCGGGGCGCTTCAGAACATCAAGATCACAGAAGAGAGCCAATGAGGAAGGACATTAGGCGATTTTTTGTTCCCCAGTGCTATCTTCCTTAAGTTTACGGCGTAAAATTTTACCGACTGGAGACATAGGCAGTTCTTTACGAAATTCAAACTGGCGTGGAATTTTATAATTAGTCAGCTTGTCTTTGCAAAATGCCCTGATCTCCTCAGCAGTCAGGGTGATATTGTTATGAGTGACGATATAGAGTTTCACCGCTTCACCGGTTTTGCTATCGGGTATGCCAATTGCTGCGCAGTTGGTGATATCCGGATGCTCAGACACCACAGCTTCAATCTCGTTAGGAAAGACATTAAAGCCAGAGACGATAATCATATCTTTGACTCTATCAACAATGCTGACATAGCCATCTTCGTCAATAATGGCCACATCTCCCGTGAGTAACCAGTCACCGTCTTGAGTGAAAGATTCTCGGGTGGCTTTGGGACGATTCCAATAGCCTTTCATGACTTGTGGGCCTTTTACGCACAGCTCGCCGCGCTGACCCACAGGGACTTCATCACCGAGCGCATCGATGCACTTAAGGGCGGTATGCTGAAGAGCTTGCCCCACAGTGCCGACTCGCTCTAACCCATTAATTGGGTTCATACAGACGGCGGGTGAACACTCTGTAAGACCATAGGCTTCAGATATCCCCACCCCTGTGATCGCTTTCCAGCGGTTAGCTGTGTCATCCATCAAGGCCGTGCCACCTGAGAGGGTAAATTTCATCTCACTAAAGTCGAGTTGTTTGAAGTTGTCACTCTCCATCAGTGATACAAACAATGTGTTAAGCCCCATAAGGCCAGTGATCTTAAAGGGCTTCATCGCCTTGATAAAGGTCTCAGTATCCCTTGGATTCGCAATCAGCACGCTGTGCTCACCGAGTCTGAAAAAGGCCATCAAGTGAACAGTAAACGAATAGATATGATAAAGAGGCAGCGGCGCGACCATGATAGATTGCTTGCCTTTCATCATAGGCTCGCCATGTTCATCGTGCTGACGCACTACGGAGCCTGCCTGTAACATGTTAGCGATGATATTGGCGTTGGTGAGCTCTGCACTTTTAGCGACGCCAGTAGTCCCTCCAGTGTATTGCAAGACAATGGTATCTTCAGGTTGGCTCAGATGTGCTGGTTTAAAGCCTTTACCGAAACTCTGCTTGAGTAGCTTTCGAAATGACTCAGCTTGGGGCAGATGGTATTTAGGCACCATCTTCTTAATATGTTTAACGGTAGAGTTGATGATCAGACGCTTTACACCAGGGACCATATCGGCAAGCGAGGTGGTGATGATCAGCTCTAGATTGGTATCACCTTGTATATTTTCAACCGATTTGGCGAAAATATCCATGCACAAGAGAGCTTTTGCACCAGAGTCATTAAACTGATGGATCATCTCACGTTCGGTGTACAAAGGATTGGTATTGACGATACGTA
The DNA here is from genome assembly GCF_007004545.3 of Shewanella eurypsychrophilus. Classification (NCBI taxonomy): domain Bacteria; kingdom Pseudomonadati; phylum Pseudomonadota; class Gammaproteobacteria; order Alteromonadales; family Shewanellaceae; genus Shewanella; species Shewanella eurypsychrophilus. Next base: position 2,054,781 of record NZ_CP045503.2, read on the forward strand.
ATCCGGCTCGCATGGCTCCGAAAACAGCAATAGGGTACTGCAGGGTATTGAGCATCTGAATGGCAATGGCATCACCTGGAACGAGTGCGGTGTGATTTTGCAAATAGTGAGCAAAGGCCGCGCTATATTGATCTATCTCTTTATAACTCAGGGTGTGACCGAGACTGGTAAATGCTGGTCTGTCAGGGTATTTGATAAAAGCTTCTTCTATCGCTTCTACTGCGGAGCTGTATGCTGTTAAATCGATAGAATCAGAGATCCCCGGGGCGCGTTTACCATTCCAAAACGATGCTTCCATACTTGCCTCAATGCTTGTTCGCGTTCCTGCCTATTAGTGATACTAGTCAACAGTCCGCGTATTTTTAGTTTTATTAGCGTTTATAAATTGCTCTATTGACTATTACCTACTTTTTAAAAAATGGTAAGTTAAGCCTAATGACTAAAGATGACAAATTAGTATCCTTACAAGACAAGGTTGGCCAGTTGAAGAGTAAAAGCTCTATATTGCTGAAGGTGCTAGGTGCTAGGTGCTAGGTGCTAGGTGCTAGTAAAGAAAGAGGGAGCATAAAAAGCCCACTGTAGCGGTGAGCTGCAATGGGCCAGTATCAAAATAAGTTAACTTGTTCAGTGTTATCTGGATCCGTTATTTAAACGAGCTCCAGATAGGTGCATGATCAGATGGCTTTTCAATAGCGCGAAGCTCGTAGTCCACATCTGACTCTACCAAGCGTTCGTTGAGTGACTTTGTAGCCAAGACCACATCGATGCGTAGGCCGCGATTATCCACAAAACCTTTACTGCGATAATCGAACCAAGAGTACCGCTCTGTTCGCTCTGGGTGCAGCTCACGGAAGGTATCCACTAATCCCCAATCCATCAGAGTTTTTAGCCATTCCCGTTCTTCGGGCTGGAAACTACACTTACCGGTTTTTAGCCAACGTTTAGCGTTCGGCGCGCCGATGCCGATGTCGAGATCCACCGGTGAGATATTAATATCACCGATCACAGCTAAATCTTCATCTGGGCTGTGGTTCTCATTGAGATAGGTCATCAGATCTTTATAGAACTTACGCTTTGCTGGGTACTTAGTCTCATGGGAAATATTATCGCCTTGAGGGAAGTAACCATTCAGTACCGTTAACGGACGGCCATTTTCCTGCTCAAAAGTCCCCATAATCATGCGGCGTTGGGCATCATCTTCGTCAGTGGGAAAGCCTTTTTGTACTTTCACTGGCTCAAGTTTAGACATCATAGCAACCCCATAGTGGGCCTTACCACCATGGTAATACACCTTGTAACCCATGGCTTCAACATCGGCAACCGGGAACACTTCATCGTGAGCCTTGGTTTCCTGTAGGCCGATCACATCAGGTTGGTGAGTGTCGATCAGTGCTTGCAGTTGATGCAGTCTGGCGCGAATACCATTGATATTAAAAGAAACTATTTTCATCTAATGTTACTCACTCTCATTATGGCAGTACGCGCTTAAATGGCTTAACGATCACTTTTTCATACACGCCAGCAGCAATGTAAGGGTCTACATCGGCCCAAGCTTGAGCATCTTCTAGCGATGGGAAATCAGCAACGACCAGTGAGCCTGTAAAGCCTGCCTCGCCTGGATTTTCATTATCGATAGCTGGGTGAGGACCTGCCACTAGCAGACGGCCATTCTCGGCTAACTGCTGCAGGCGTGCCAAGTGCTCTGGACGGGCTGCAAGGCGCTTATCTAAACTGTTCTCAACATCTTGAGAGGAGATCATATACCACATCGTTAGCATTCCTTTTTATCAGTATTTATCCACTGATTGAAGATTTATCTACTTTTTAGTGAGCTCATTTTTTTGTTCTTCCGGCATGTGTTTAAACAAGTAAATCACAGTGACAACCGTATTGAGCAGGGTCAGGGCGGTTAAGCCGAATACTTTAAAATTGACCCAAGTTTCTTGAGACAAGCTAAAAGCCACATAGATATTAACCAGAGCACAGGCAATAAAGAAGGTCACCCAGTACCAAGTGACATGGGCCCAGATCCGGTCTTCAACCACGAGCTCTTTACCTAACATGCTCTTGAGAATTGGCTTGTTGATAAATTGACTCACAGCCAGTGCGATGGCGAATAAGGCATAAACAACGGTCACCTTCCATTTGATGAAAGCATCATCATGAAACACTAAGGTTAATGTGCCAAAAAATGTCACCATAACAAAAGTCACAAGGTGCATTTTCTCAATCTTTTTATAGAGCGCATAGGTGACGATTAACTGCAAGGCTGTTGCGGCAATAAGCGCACCACTGGCGACATAAATATCGAAGAGTTTATAGACGGCAAAAAAGATAACTAAAGGCAGAAAATCGAGCAGTTGTTTCATAGGAATATGTTCTAAATTGGAGTTCAAAAAAGTGTGCCCGAGTGTAACACGGGCGTCGGCTTTAACAAATGGCAATAGCAGTAGCGCCACTGCAGTTGTTAAGCATAATTACTGACTATGAAATAAGTCTGAATTAACGATGACTTTCTGCTGGGGGGAGTGATTAATTACTTCTTGCCGTAAGCGGGTCTCGCCAAGATGTTGGTAGTGGCTTTACCCACGAGTCGAGCTGACACCTGCTGTTTATTGTTTGTTTAAACGTTTTGGCCTCAGCTAACGTCAAGTTCGGCGAGGTGATAAAAATGCTGTTTGTATGGTGACGTATGACCAATTTATAGTCACCGCAAGAGAATCGTTCTAAATTTTTAGGCTGATTTTGACCTGCATACACCTGCACGACATACCACTTCTGTAGAGGTTTATCTGCTTGAGGGGGGATATTCACCACTTGGATCAGATCTAAGGTATCAGCTATTTTTACGGGGAAATTGGCTTGCTTAGTGTCTAATGACTCTGAGGGAGTCGTTAGCAGTAAGTTATTTACCAATAACTTAGCTTCAACTGCTTGGCTTGGCTCTGGAAGCGCAATTGAACTATCTGAATGGTCACTTTGAACCAGTCTATTATTGCTGGGCTCTCTTATTCGCTCACTATTTATCTTTTCTATGGGAGCGTGAATTGGCGGTTTTCTGGTACTTTTTGTTTCTCCATTTTCTACACTTCTCAGATTTTTCTGAGGAGTGATCATCATAAAGAGGGCAAAAGCGAATAAAGAAACGAGCGAAATTGAAGCCACAACAAGGTAGAGATTGCTGTATTTAACTTGTCTGGTTTCAATCCCTAGTGCGTCTTTTATAGCAAGATGAGCAATCTTAGCATCAATCTGTCTACTAGACTGGCCATAGCCTATCATCAGTGCACGCCCACATATTTGATTCACTTTCCCTGGGTTTCCACCGCTGTATTGATAGATAAGCTTTATTGCGGTTTTGTTGAAAAGTGGTTCATGGTGGCCAGAAGCCCTGAGTCTGTTTTCTATAAGCTCACGCGTGTCAGTTAAATTAAGAGGCGCAAGTTTAAATCTCATTGTGATGCGTTGAGCAATCTGTCTAAGGGCATTTTGATTGAGGTGTTGTTGCAACTCAGGACGTCCGATCAAGATAATTTGCAGTAATTTGGTGGTGTCTGTTTCTAAGTTGGTGAGTAATCTTAGCTGTTCGAGTACTTTTTCACTCAAATGCTGTGCGTCGTCTATGACCACTAAGGTATGACGTTCTTTTTGGTGATTAACTAATAGGTACTCACTTAATCGATCGATTAAATGTTTTAAACTTTTTTCAGCATAAGATACGGATAACTCATCACATAGGTTAGCCAGTAGTTCTGTCTCACTGACTGCAGGGTTTCGAATAACGGCAACATCGGTATTTTCAGGTAGCTGCTTTAAAAAGGTAGTTAACACAGAAGTTTTACCACTGCCTTCTGCACCTGTGAGTAATAAAAAGCCACCAGTTTGTTCAATACCATAGCTCAGGTGTGCAAGCGCCTCCCTATGACTCTCACCTAAGTAAAGCCACTTGTGGGCAATCTCTGCTGTAAAAGGGTGTTCATCTAACTGATAAAACGCATTAAACATAAGTACAATCAACCCCTTTAAGTGAGATTAAAGCATAAGAGTCGATATCAGATTAAGCAAGTAGGACATAAGGTATAGAGTATTCATTAACTCATTTGTAAGCGGTTAAAGTTACTTGTTGTGTTTAAGTTCGACTTATCAGTGCCTATGATGTGGGGTAACTGAGTATTTTAGTGTGTTAAGGTGTTTTTCTTGTTCTTGTGGCTATTTTTTACGGTTAACTATGTTTTATTTGCTGAATGCATTACAGTTTACTTAAAACCTTTAAGCTGGGTGGTTTGTTGTTTCGTATTGATATTTACTGCTTTTTATAATGGGTATCATATATTTTATATAAGTGGATATAACGCTATTACTTGCAGGTTAATAGCGTTATTTTGTATGAAGTAGTCTATTATTTATTTTGCACTATATTTTACTTTTACTCCTTTCTGGTTTTTTGCCTTCGATGTTGTCTTGTGTTCTGTATTTGCATTTAATATTGGTCTTCTATGTATAAGCCAATAAGCAAGGCCTACAAATGCTCCTCCACCAATAATATTACCTATGGTGACTGGAATTAGGTTATTAAAAATAAAGTTATATATATTTAGATCTGCAAATTCATTTGCTGTATGACCCGTCATCTCCCAGAATTCAGCAGTGGCAAAGTTTTGAATCACAATGCCAGTTGGGATCATAAACATATTAGCGATGCTGTGTTCAAAGCCGCAAGCAACAAACATCGAGACAGGTAAGAGCATTACCATCACTTTGTCCGTGTTACTGCGACAGGAGAAGGTCATCCATACTGCGAGACAGACGAGAAGGTTACACAAAAGACCTAATATAACAGCTTGCAGGAAGGTGTGATGGATCTTGTGCTGGGCAACTTTCATCGCATTGATGCCCCACTCACCGCTGTTACCCATATAGAGTCCAGCCAAGTAGATGATACCGACAAAGAACATTGCGCCCGCGAAGTTGCCAATATAGACCGTGGTCCAGTTTCTTGCCATCTGTATATTGGTAATACGATTACTGGCTCTGGCTACAACTGTCAGTACTGTTGAGGTAAATAACTCTCCGCCACATACGACGACCAGTATTAACCCTAAGCTAAATGCGATACCACCGAGAAACTTTGTCATTCCCCAGGGTGCATCTCCAGCCCCCGTGGTTACTGTGATGTAGAAGACAAATGCGATAGAGATAAACACCCCGGCAGACATGGCCAAGAAGAAGGCCTGTATCGGGCTTTTAGTCGCTTTACCGACACCCACATCTTCGGCTTTTTTGGTCATGTCGCCCGGCAGTAACGCATCGAACGGATTGTTGTTATCCATATTGCACCCTCCTTTAGGTTGCTTTTATGGTTTGATTATTTACCTATTTGAACTTCAGGTTTCGTGGTCTTTGTTTCCCAATGACTCACCAATCAGCATCAAAGTTGCCAACTATACTAAGCAAGTACTCGGGTTTTATCTTTCATACAGACTCTAGATAGCAATACCGATGCCAGTCTCGTTGTGTTTGTGTTAACTGTTGTTAAATAAGGGTATTTAAGTTTTGTTTTTGATGGGGTAAATTTAATCGCTAACGATGTCGACACTTATGTCGACTTCATTTCGTCGCTGATGACATCCAACTATTCTTACTAACCATTGAGGTATTTTGTCGGCATAAGCTTGCTGAAATCTTGCAGGGGGCTTATACCTATTGGTATTAGTCAATGGGGGGGGAGATGGTTCAAATATAAAAAAGCGACTAATGAATAGTCGCCAGTCGAAGGGTAAGACACACGTTAAAGTGGCCTGCTTACTGGTGTTAGACCGATTGGTATTATAACCGGTTAATCAATTAACCCTATCTGCTTGGCAACATCCTCAACCGGTTGATAGTCACTATTCTCGGCTTCAATAAAACTAGATCGTGGAAAGCTTGCCAGCAGTTCAGGATCATCCATATTGAGCAGAGCCTGTTTCACTTTTTTGATAAAACCTTCTCCAAATTGATCTTCGACACCAGCACGAATAGTCCACTGGTAGTCGGGATATGAGGGGCTTTCCCATATCACTCTGACCTTAGTTTGATCTATTTTTCCTGCAGCCAATGTGCTATCCCAAACCTTATAGTTTACTGCGCCGACTTGGTATGCACCTGCTTGAACCTGAGCTATGGTTCTACTGTGGTCACCTGAAAAACCAACCCGTTTAAACGCCTCTTGAGGTTTTTTATTTAGATGCTGCTCAATAAAGTATTGTGGCATTAATCGCCCAGAGGTTGAGCCTTTTGAGCCAAAAGTGAATGTGAGATCATCGATATCAGGAAACTGCTCAGCACTTTGTAAGCCTGTACTCGTGTGAGCAATGATATAGCTCTTAAAAAATTGATCCTCATACCCTTGAGCGATTGCTTGTGATCCAGGGATTAAGCGTCTTGCTTGGACACCTGATAAACCGCCAAACCAGGCTAATTGAACCTGGTTATTCCTAAAAGCTGTTATTGCGGCGGAGTATGACTTTACTGGCACATAGTTAACATCGACACCTAACTCCTGTTCAAGATATAGAGCAACCTTTTCAAATCGAGTTCTAAGCTGACTTTCATCTTCGTCTGGAATCGCGGTAAATGTAAAACTTGTCGCCATCAATGATTGTGAGAATAGTAATAATCCAATAGCAGGAACAAATGATTTCTTCATAGCATATCCAATGACTCATTATTATGTGGTAAATAATTTAGTGTTGTTTTATGTAAAATGAAATGACATTGCTCACATTACTTGCGATTGTAATATATCTATTAACAACGTCGATGATTTATTGTGTGGCTATCATTTTAATGTGTTTTTAGAATGGTTGTTATATATTGAGATCTAGTTCAAACTTTTATTTCGTTAATTGGATATACTTATTTCGTATTCAGGAAGTAGATGAGGTCTGGTGGCCTTCTCGGTCTTCAAAACCGATGTGAGTCTAATAGACTTTGGCAGGTTCGATTCCTGCCTCTTCCGCCAAATTCTAGTTAAATAGTGATTGTGGCAGTTTGAGCATGAATTTGCAGTTATTTTGCTGTTTATACATGTTTACTGTTTTTTGACTGTGCATGAACTTCGAAATCGTTTTAAGGAGTGCATGTGAACGCTAATCAAAAAGTGAGTCAAAAATCTAATCCTAAAGCTCATCCAGAAGCTAACTATCGCCTTCCTCAAGTTGAGCAATTGCTTCAACAAGATTTTTTATCCCCTTTTATCAAAAGTCTGAGTCGTCCGGTTGTCACTATGGTGATCCGCGATTACTTTACACAAATTCGTCAATCTGAGTCTTTTAAGCATGCGGGAGTAGATGGGCTCGATATCACCCAAGCGTTAAGCTCAAGATTACATGGCGTCTTACTTCAGCGCCAAACCGCTGTGATCAATGCGACTGGTACCATTATTCATACAAACTTAGGACGATCCCCCATAGACCCTGCGCTATGGGATGCCGTAAAAGCAGTCAATACAGGCTATAACAATCTTGAGTTGAAACTTGAGGATGGCAAACGTGGTCAAAGAAAGGGCTTACTTGATACGCTACTTTGTGCATTAACAGGCGCTGAGGCTGGGCTACTTGTTAATAACAATGCTTGCTCCATCTACCTATTGCTACATGCACTTGCTAAAGGCAAGGAGGTTATTGTCTCTCGCGGGGAGCAGATACAGATTGGTGGTGGGTTTCGTATTCCCGATATTTTAGCGCTCTCTGGTGCAAAGTTGGTTGAGGTGGGGACGACCAATATTACCACCGCAGATGATTATATTGAGGCGATCACTGACAACACCGCGATGGTGTTGATTGTGCATCAGTCTAACTTTGTCATTCGTGGTTTTACTGAGTCTGCGGATATTAAGGAGCTTAGCCGTCGCTTGCCTAAAGAGGTGATCTTAGCTGTTGATCAAGGCTCTGGCGTTACCAATGAGCCCCATTTCCCTGAAGAGAAGTCCGTGATTAAGTATATCGCTTCTGGCGCCGATCTCGTCTGTTTCTCCGGCGATAAAATTTTAGGCGGACCACAAGCTGGCATCATCTGCGGGGATGCATCTCTGGTTCAGCGTTTAGAAAAAAATCCTATGATGCGAGCATTTAGACCCGGTAGGGTCGTACTGTCACTTATCGAAGAGTTACTTGTTCGTAAGCTCAATGAGCAGGAGAGCGGCAGGGGGATCTCTGAGCGGCAGGTTGCGCAACTATCAAGCACATTAAACAAGGCCGACAGGTTAACTCAACTGTTTCCAAATCACATTGAGATCTGCCCACTAAAGGCGGTGGTGGGGGGAGGTACCTTGCCAGATATAGATTATGACTGTTGGGGCGTTATTTTAGCGGGTGATCCGCTCAAGTTAAGTCGTGAATTGAGACTGGCAAGCACACCAATTATTGGCGTGATTCAGAGGGACAAATTTATCTTAAACCTTGCCAGCGTGACAGATAGCGATTTTGAGTTACTTATCCTGCAATTAGAGGACTACCTCTATTTAAAAGAGGGCTTTATTGATGGCCATTGCAGAGGTGAACAAGTGAGGACAGTTGTTTGAAGGAGTGTCAATGATGCGTTCATCTAAAATCGACGCGATCGAGCTATCACCTCAGTTGCCTGAGCAGTTTGTGATCGCCATGGCTGGGCATGTCGATCATGGCAAAACAGCTTTGATACATGCCTTAACTGGGATCATGACTGCACGTAGTTTTGAACAAGACTGTGGCATGACACAAAACCTAGGCTTCGCACACTTTACCGGTAGCCAAGGTCAGCAGATAGGTGTTATCGATGTACCGGGCCATGAACGCTATATTCGCAATATGGTCGCAGGACTTTGGAGCATAGAGCTTGTCGTATTGGTGGTTGCCGCTAACGAGGGGTGGATGCCGATGACCCAGGCACATCTTGAAGTGGCGAAAGCGATGGGTGAACGTTCGATCATTATCTGTATCACAAAGAAAGATCTGGTTAATGATGAGCAGTTACTTGCTTTAGAGGAGGAGTTACTTGAGCGGGTAATGGACTGCTGCGATGAGGTGGCTGAAGTTATCTGTGTATCATCTGTGACTGGTGAAAACATCGAGCAGCTCAAACAGTTGATTAGCCAGCAACTTAGCCTAATAACACATTCAAAGGCGTTAAGTGTTAATCCAGATTGTCAGCGGGCTAAGGCGCTGAGTTATCAAGACAGAAAAGCACACCTCTATGTAGATAGAAGTTTTAGCGTGACAGGCATTGGTACCGTAGTCACAGGCTCACTCGTGGGTGGTAGTTTGGCTGTCGGTAGTCATTTAACCTTGATGCCTAAAGGGCTAAAGGTGAAGGTACGTAGCCTGCAGGTTTATCACCAGAGCGTTGATAAAGTGGCGGCAGTTTCCAGAGTTGCTGTGGGGATAAAGGGCGTAAATTATAAGGCGCTTTCCCGAGGAGATTGCCTCGTGGTGGAACCACAGATGCACAGTGGGACCAGTGAGATTGTGGTGCGCTTAAATACGCTACCGCCTAAGTTGAAAAACTGTCAGGTTGAGGTGGCTATTGGGAGTTGGCATGGTGTAGGGCAATTGATAAAAATCTCACATACCCAGTTGGTACGAGTCAAGCTAAACAGCCAGGTCTGTTGTCATTTCGCTCAACCTATCGCTTTCATTCAACATGGCGGCAGTAAGCTTATCGCCAGTGGACGATGTGTCTGGTTAAGTGAGATTGAACGGTGGCAAAGACGCAACCTCTACACTTTACTCAATGCACTGCCCGAATCGATAGAAGATCCCCATCAAGTTCAGATCCAGCTGGAACTTGAAGGTTATATCGTTCGTCATGATGAACTAGACTTGCCCCCGCAATTTGAGTATATCAACTTAGGTGAGTTTGTTGTTTTACGCTCTTGGTATCAGCAGATTGAAATGTCGATACTCTCGCTGCTTAATCAACCATCAGCAGCCCTATCGAGTGCTGAACTGGCAAGCCAACTTCGAGTCAATGTGACGGTATTAGCTGAGGTGATCCAGCAACTCAAACAGCAAGATAAGATCCATCTCAGTTACAACTGCTGGCTTGCCGGCAGTGGTAGTAGTGAAGATGATCTCTGCCAAGAGAGCCAATCTTTGCTTAGTCAGATCCGCGCTTCTGAGCGTGATGGGTATATTCTGGAGAAGCAGGCCAAAGCTGATGTTAAGAAACGACTGAAGAATCTCGCACGACTTAAGTATGTGACTCAGTTAGAGGACAATATCTATTATGATTTAGCGCTATATTCCCGCTTAGTTGAAGATATTTTAATCGGCCACAAAAAGAACGATAGGCTCAGTATGTCTGATATTAAGCTTAGATCAAAATTAAGCCGCAAATATGCGATTCCATTAGCCAATAAGATGGAGAGAGATGGCTGGGTAAGAAGGGATGAAAATGACAGGATCGTATTAAAAAGTTTGCCTTCATAGCCCATTTCTTTAATCGCAGTTATGAATGAATAGTTTATATTCGCAGTTTGTTTTTATTCAAACACTGACCCGTGTAGTCACTTTAATAACGTTGATTTTTCTATATTGGTTTTACTCCTGCTAGTTTAATTACCCACTTCCTATAATCAGTAAAGCTCGGTGAGCTGATGCTCCTTTATCTATCACTCTCAGGGTTTTATCTAAGTTATTGATTTTAACCTTTTAAGTGTGTTTGTTTTGTTTGAGGGTATTCTGTTTTACATTTTGAGTTATCGGTCACATTTCTATTTTAAAATAGCTGCTAACGACTTTTGTCTTTATATCTAGAGGAGCTTGTGTCATTAGTTTTTATTTGTGTCGACATAAGTGTCGACACGCATTTTAGATATTCGCTTATGCCTTGTAGTGTATTAGCACTAGATAAACAACCTGCCTTCAAATACTAATAATTACAACTAGTTAGTTATTAAATTCTATTTATATTTATAAAAATAAAACTTGGTGTGAAAATTGTAATAACCCTAGTTAAGTACTGCAATATAACTAAGGCTAACTATGAATAGTTTTCTTATTGCAGATCCTAAGCTGTGTATTGGATGCGGAACATGTATGGCGGCATGTTCTACGGTGCATAAGTCTAAGGGACTGCAAATAAAACCAAGATTGACGGTAATGCGGCATCTGAGCGCTACGGCGCCTGTAATGTGCCGACATTGCGAAGACGCCCCCTGTGCCACTGTTTGCCCTGTAAAGGCCATTACCCAGGAGGAGGGTAAGGTACTGCTTAATGAGACCATTTGTGTTGGTTGTACCTTGTGTGCAATCGCCTGTCCGTTCGGGGCTATCTCTCTTGATGGCAGTAGGCCGATTGCGATGGCTAATTCCTACGATGTTTACATTCCATCTGATATCCATTCCAGTAACCCATCGACGTCGACACCAAGCTGCTTTGGTAAAGATATTTTGGCTTGGGAACCTGGTGTTAAGAGCATCGCCATTAAGTGCGATCTTTGTCATAACCAGCCAGATGGACCTGCGTGTGTTGCTGCATGTCCGACTCAGGCTATTTTCCTTGCGAAAGAGAGTTCACTTGAAAACGTTTCGCAGCAGAAACGTCAGCAAGCCGCAACGAGCGCCGCTCAAGTTAACCTCTCTTCAACTGGCATGGGGGGGCAGGAATTATGATGTCACTCGATTTTCTACTCTTAGCTATCTTGCTTTATGTTGCAGCGGCAGTCTCTTCGCTGCTCTGCTATAAGCAGGAGTCTTTAGCGATAAAACTCTCAGGTGGATTAGGTGCGCTGGCAGGTCTTGCAGGCCTTGCATCTGCACTGCCTATTTTGCTTTCAGGCGAGGTGATTGTTAAACAGATCTATAGCCCATTTAATTTCTCAGACTTTATTATTCGCTTGGATGGTCTGTCTGCATTTATGCTACTGGTGATCTCACTGCTTGTCGTTGCTACCGCTATTTACTCCCTCTCCTATATGAAGGAGTACCTGGGTAAAGGCGCTTGGGCGATGGGCTTCTTTATGAATACCTTTATCGCATCAATGGTAGCTCTTGTTGTGTGTGATAACGCTTTCTACTTCATCGTTTTCTTCGAGATGATGTCACTGGCGTCCTACTTTCTGGTTATCTCAGAGCAAAATGAGAAAGCCGTTAAAGCGGGTCTGCAGTACTTTCTGATTGCCCACGCAGGCTCAGTGCTCATCATGATAGCGTTTTACATCCTCTATCGTGAAACCGGCAGCCTTAACTTTGCCGACTTTGCCAATGCTGAGTTAACAAGCTACCAAGCCTCGACCGTGTTCCTGTTAGCCTTCTTCGGTTTTGGTGCTAAAGCGGGTGTGATCACGCTTCATGGTTGGTTACCTCAGGCTCACCCTGCAGCGCCATCACATGCATCGGCATTGATGTCTGGTGTGATGGTCAAGATTGGTGTCTTCGGTATCATCAAGGTCAGTATCGATTTCCTCGGCGCTGAAATAGCCTGGTGGGGATATCTGGTACTCGCCTTTGGTTGTGTCTCATCGGTACTGGGCGTGCTTTATGCCTTAGCTGAGCATGATATTAAGCGTTTGCTGGCTTACCACACAGTAGAAAATGTCGGCATTATCTTAATCGGTGTAGGCATCGCCATGATAGGTATGGCTAATGAGATGCCCGTACTGGCTACTTTAGGCATGCTAGGCGCGCTTTATCATCTACTTAACCACGCCGTTTTCAAAGGCTTACTCTTCCTAGGAGCGGGCTCAGTTATCTACCGTATCCATACTAAAGATATGGAGAAGATGGGTGGACTGGCAAAACTGATGCCTCTGACGGCTATCGCTTTCCTTATCGGCACTATGGCTATCTCGGCGTTACCGCCACTCAACGGCTTTGTGAGTGAGTGGTTCATCTATCAGTCACTGCTGGCGATGAGCAAAGAGGGCGGCATGGCGATGCAAGTTGCGGCGCCGATTGCTGTGGTGATGTTGGCGATAACGGGTGCGCTTGCCTGTATGTGTTTCGTGAAGGTATTCGGGATCTGCTTTACCGGTGCGGCGCGAAGTGAGCAAGCTACCAAGGCAACTGAAGTGCCTATGACCATGATTTTTGGCACTGCAAGCCTTGCCATTCTTTGTATTGTGTTAGGTATCGGTGCGCCTTGGGTTGCGCCTATCATCTCTGGCATTGCATCGGCTTTAGTCGATGCACAACCAGTTACCGTCACCCAGGGAATAGCACTTATTCCGAGTGAGCCGACGCAAGCTATTCTCTCCACGCCAGTCATCGCGTTCACACTGCTTGCACTCTTGATTGTGCCAGTGGCGATTTTGGCACTCTTCAAAGGTCCCAAAATGCCATCACGTAATGGGGGCGACCCGTGGGCATGTGGTTATGGCTACGAGGAGAAGATGTCTGTTTCTGCAGGCGGCTTTACTCAGCCTCTTCGCTCAATGTTCGCACCGCTCTACACCATGAGAAAACGACTAGACCCAGCACCACTGCTGGCAAAGTCTTTAGCGGCAACGGCCAATGGGGCAGCTTGGTTGGAACCTCAGCTTGATAACAAGGTGATCTTACCGATTGTGCGTTTTGTTAAGTGGATAGGTAAATCTATTCAGTGGTTTCAGTACGGTGATTTTAGAGCCTACTGTCTTTACATAGTTGTAGCGCTACTGGTGCTGCTGTTTATCCCCATTAATTTAGGAGTAAGCTGATGCAAGGGCTTGAAATGCCAAGTCCTGAATGGATCGCTTTAGCTGTCGTTCAGGCATTAATAATGGTTTGTCTCGCTCCCTTGGCCACAGGTTTTACACGAGTGTTGCGTGCAAAAATGCACTCTCGTAAAGGTCCAGGGGTGCTGCAGGATTACCGCGATATTCGCAAACTATTGCGTCGCCAGGAGGTTGCGCCTAACCCATCGGGGATCATCTTTAAGGTGATGCCGATGATCTTAATGTCCAGCATCTTACTTGTTGCTATGGCATTACCAACAGTAACGAACTACTCACCTTTCCCCATCGCGGGCGATGTGATCACTGATATCTATCTGTTTGCTATTTTCCGCTTCTTCTTTGCCCTGTCAGGCTTAGATTCCGGCAGCGTTTATGCCGGTGTAGGTTCGGGTCGAGAGTTGACCTTAGGTGTGTTAGTTGAGCCTATCTTGATGCTCTCTATCTTCACCATGGCACTCATGGCGGGCACCTTCGACTTAGGCTATATCAGTACCTATATGGCCACCGAAACTTGGGCCGTTCCTGGCGCCGTACTGTTAGCAGGTGCAGCGTGTGCTTTTGCGGTATTTATCGAAATGGGCAAACTTCCCTTCGATAGCGCAGAAGCGGAGCAGGAGCTACAAGAAGGTCCTATCACTGAGTATTCAGGTGCTGGACTTGCCATGGTGAAATTAGCATTAGGACTCAAGCAGCTAGTCGTAGCTCAGTTGTTCCTCGCTATCTTCGTGCCGTTCGGTAAAGCCGCTGAGTTGACGCTCGCTGCACTATCTGTTGCCGCCGTGATCCTGTTTATCAAGCTGTTTGTGGTCTTCTTGATCGCAGGTGTGATTGAAAACAGTGTTGCTCGTACGCGTTTCTTAAAGACGCATCATCTCACTTGGGTAGGATTCGGCATCGCTGTGCTTGGCTTTGTCTTCTACTTGATTGGTCTATAAGGAGCGAAAATAGCTATGTTAGAAACTATTGCTCTACTCACGATTATCTCTCCCTTTATCGGGGCGATAATCACACTGCTTGTACCTAAAGAGGCGGCTAAATGGGTGTGTCAGCTATTTGCTGGTATCGCATCATTTGGCGCTATCGCACTGGCAGTTGCTTTTTTTAACGGTACTGAACCGACTGTCACTTACTCACTATTGTCGATTGGTCAGATTGAGATATTTGGTCTTACCGTAGATAAAGTCAGTACGCTGATCACGGTTGCTGTTGTTGTGCTTGGTTTCCTCGTGAGTATGTACTCACTTGGGTATATGACAGATGGTAACCGAGAGCACCCTCATACGGGCCAACCTAGGTACTATGCCTTCTTGCTGATCTTTATCGGTGCGATGGCAGGTTTGGTACTTTCATCGACTATTTTAGGTCAGCTGTTCTTCTTCGAAGTCACAGGCGCCTGTTCATGGTCGTTAATTGGCTACTACCAATCGCCTAAATCACTTAAATCTGCGCTTAAAGCACTGCTAGTGACGCATGTTGCCTCTATCGGCTTGTTTATCGCAGCGGCTTATCTTTTCAAAGAGACGGGGACTTTTGCGGTAACAGCTATCGCCGGGCTCGATGATAATACTAAGACCATAGTGTTCTTAGGGGTGCTGTTTGCTGCTTGGGGTAAGTCGGCGCAACTGCCATTGCATGTTTGGCTGCCCGATGCGATGAGCGCACCGACACCGGTCAGCGCCTATTTACATGCGGCTTCAATGGTCAAAGTGGGAGTCTATATCTTCGCCAGAGCCATCATGTCTGGTGGTGACATACCTGAGATTATAGGTGTGATTGGTGTCGTTGGCGCCACAATCACCTTGATCTATGGCTTCGTTATGTATCTGCCTCAAAAAGATTTGAAGCGACTACTTGCCTACTCAACCATCACTCAATTGTCCTATATCTTCTTGGCGTTGTCCTTGTCGATATTTGGCTCTCAAATGGCACTCGATGGCGGTATTGCCTACATCTTTAACCATGCATTTGCTAAGAGTTTGTTCTTCTTAGTGGCTGGTGCGCTGAGTTATAGCGTCGGTACCCGCATGCTGCCACAACTAAAGGGGATCGTAAAAACATCACCATTATTGGCTGTGGGTTTCTGTGTCGCGGCATTGGCTATTACCGGTGTCCCCCCTTTCAACGGTTTCTTCAGTAAGTTCCCGATATTTGCTGCAGGTTTTGAGCTGACCTCGACACATAGTTGGTTAATGCCGGTCATGATTTTGGCATTGATTGAGTCTGTGGCGAGCTTCGGTTGGATCTTGTACTGGTTCGGTAAGTCTGTGGTTGGTGAGCCTTCTGATGTGGTTGCTAAGGCTAAACCTATCCCTGCATCTATGAAGATAGTCTTGGTAATTTTAATCATCATGTCGCTCTGCTCAAGCTTTATCGCAGCTAACTGGCTCGTTTAATGGGTGAATTAAGGGAGTATTTATGAATTCAGATATTTTAATAAACAACTTAGCGGGGCTACTGATCATCACCTCTGTGATGGTGATTGGCACCCGTAAAGCCAAATCGGCGGCATTGCTCTACTCGTTGCAATCCTTTGTGCTGGTGTTGACCTTTGTTGCGATAGCAAAATCGGTTGATGCAACCGAGCTTTACCATTGGTCAATCACAGCGTTCATCACCAAGGTGATAGCGCTTCCGGCACTGCTCTATTACGCCTTTAGTAAGATGAGCGATCCTCAAGCGGATCGTCCGGTAGTTCACTTTGGCTGGCTTATCCCCATTGCTGGCGTGATCACAGTGGCCAGTTTTCTTGCCGTTGAGAGTGTGCAGTTGCCATTGGTGGAGCATTTAAAGCCGGCATTGGCTGTTTCGCTGAGTCACTTCTTCTTAGGACTGTTATGCATTGTTAGCCAGCGCAATATTCTTAAGCAGTTGTTTGGTTACTGCTTAATGGAGAACGGCTCATCACTGACCTTGGCATTGCTGGCAAATAAAGCGCCTGGTCTTGTAGAAATAGGGATCACAACCGATGCCGTATTCGCCGTGCTGTTTATGGTGATTTTGGCTCGTCAAATCTACTTTAAGTTGAACACACTCGATGTGAATCAACTGACTTCATTAAAGGGGTGATAACAGATGTCTCCTACTGAAATTTTGCTGCTACTTATGGTGGTACCATTTGTTGCAGCGATAGTCTCATTCTTGGCAATACGAGGTGGCGAGGGGGTTAGGAAGCTCGCCATAGGTTGTCATGCACTCTCAATGCTGTTGATTGTCATTCTAGCAATCACCGTAGCTGGGTCGGTATTTGTCGATGGACCGATACATGCCTTCAATAACTGGATCTATCTTGATGGACTCTCAGCGCTGTTTCTTGCTGTATTAGGTGTAGTCTCATTTCTAACTGGGATGTACTCCATTGGCTACATTGGCCATGAGTACGAACATGGTGAGTTATCAGGGACTAAAGTCGCTTTGTACTACGGTTTATTCAACCTGTTTATCGCGACAATGATTTTGGCTGTCACCGCTAATAACGTGATCATGATGTGGGTAGCCATTGAAGCGACAACCATATGTTCGGTGTTTTTAGTCGGACTCTACGGTCAGCGCTCATCACTTGAAGCGGCCTGGAAGTACATTATCATCTGTACAGTGGGTCTAGCATTTGGTCTGTTTGGTTCTATCTTGACATACTCTAATGCGGCCGCTGTTTTTGCCGACCCTGCTAACGCAATATTCTGGACGGATATTCATCAAAATGCTAAGGCGCTCGATCCCACTTTAGTGCACATCTCCTTCATCTTCATCTTGATTGGTTTTGGCACCAAGGTCGGTTTGTTTCCAATGCATGCTTGGCTGCCAGATGCTCACTCTGAGGCACCAAGTCCTGTTAGTGCACTGCTTTCGGCAGGCCTATTGAACTGTGCGCTGCTGGTGATACTGCGTTATTACATGATCACAGTGAAATCGATAGGTCCTGACTTTCCTCAAACCTTGATGTTGGTATTTGGCTTCATGTCGGTCGCTGTCTCGGCGTTCTTCATCATCACTCAGCATGATATTAAACGTAAATTGGCCTACCACAGCGTTGAAAATATGGGGCTTATCACCCTTGCTATCGCATTGGGTCCGCTTGGGGTTATTGCTGGGCTTATGCATGTGATCAACCACAGCTTGGCTAAGACACTGATGTTCTGTGGTGCGGGTAATATCTTACTTAAGTATGGAACTCGCGATATTACGGTGGTGAAAGGGATCTTAAAAGTGGCACCTATGACAGGTATTTTGGTCGCCATCGGTGCGCTTGCGTTGGGCGGTGTACCGCCATTTAGCATGTTTGTGAGTGAGTTCTTAATGGTCACTGCGGCAATTGGTGAAGATATGCCTTTCTTTACTGTGGCGTTGTTATCTCTACTTGCGGTTGTTCTCGGTGGCTTAGCACATATGGTTGCATGTTGTGTGATGGGTGATAAGCCCGCAGAAGTTGAGAAGGGGGAACTTGGTTTCATGACGATTGCCCCTATG
Source organism: Shewanella eurypsychrophilus (assembly GCF_007004545.3). Lineage (NCBI taxonomy): Bacteria > Pseudomonadati > Pseudomonadota > Gammaproteobacteria > Alteromonadales > Shewanellaceae > Shewanella > Shewanella eurypsychrophilus. Next base: position 2,072,920 of record NZ_CP045503.2, read on the forward strand.
GTCGTACTCGTCGGGCTTATTGTCATTATGGGCACATTGATCCCAACCCAGGTCCTGCACGGCATCGACCGCGCCGCATTAGTGTTACTCGATAGTGATGAGCCGACAGTGCTCAATTTGCTCAACTTACCAGCAGTCTCTCAGTCCACCGAAGTGTTGGTTCCTAACCCAACTCTAGCGCAGAAATAAGCGAGGAATCTTGTGGAAATGAATACATTAAATCTAAAGAACGCTCAGCAACATAGTCGGCAACAGGCGAAAGCGCAACCAGGCCAAAAGGGCTTAGGTTATGTCGCCGGTGTTCGTCAACTCTTCCCGTCAGCCATTATTGATGAGGAGTGGCAGACAGATAACCAGGTGACCATTACCGTTAAGCCTACCGCGCTTATCGATGTGATGAAGTGGCTCTATTACGATCAAGGGGGCTGGCTTGCTGTCACATTTGGTAATGATGAACGCTCACTCCATGGACACTTTGCGGTATATCACTCACTGTCTATGGAGGGCGAGGTTAAGAGCTGGGTAACCGTTAAGGTGTTAGTTGATGCTAACAGCCAAGAGTTTCCCTCTATTACACCATTTATTCCTGCAGCCGTATGGGGAGAGCGTGAAGTTCGAGATATGTATGGCCTTCGCCCCGTCGGACTGCCTGATGATCGCCGCTTAGTACTGCCCGATGATTGGCCAGAAGATCTGCATCCACTGCGTAAAGATTCGATGGATTATCGTCAGCGCCCTATGCCAACGACTGAGAAAGAGAACTACCCGTTTGATAATCAGTTAGGTGATGACTCTAATCGTATTATTCCGGTAGGTCCGCTGCATATCACCTCAGATGAGCCGGGACATTTTCGTTTGTTTGTCGATGGTGAAGACATTGTCGATGCCGATTACCGCATGTTTTATGTGCATCGCGGCATGGAGAAGCTAGCTGAAACCCGTATGGGTTATAACGAAGTGGCTTTTTTAACAGACCGTGTCTGTGGGATCTGTGGCTTTACCCATAGCGTAGGTTACTCAAACAGTGTCGAAAACTCTCTCGGTATTCAGGTGCCAGAGCGGGCACAGATGATCCGTACCGTGTTACTTGAAGTTGAACGCTTGCACAGTCATATGCTCAACATCGGCCTGTCTAGTCACTTCGTGGGTTTCGATACCGGCTTTATGCAGTTCTTCCGCGTGCGTGAAAAGACCATGGCGTTGGCTGAGCTATTGACCGGTGCCCGTAAGACTTACGGTCTGAACCTTATTGGTGGTGTCAGACGCGATATCCTCGGCCCACATCGCTCCCAAGGAATTAAGCTGGTGCGTGAAGTGCGCCAAGAGTTTGCCGAGCTGGTGGATTTTCTACTGGCGACGCCAAATATTGAAAGTCGAATTTCAGGCGTGGGAATCCTAGCGAAAGATATCGCCAGAGATTTCAGTGCAGTGGGACCTCTTATTCGTGGTAGTGGTTTTAAGCGTGATGCACGAATTATCCATGGTCAGTCTCTTGAAGCCTACTCAAAGATGCCGATGGAGCTACAAACCGTTGACTCTGGAGATGTCCAAGCTCGTGTTTTAGTCCGTATACGTGAGGTGTTTGACTCATTGAATATGGTTGAGTGGGGGCTAGATAACCTCGCGGGCGGCAAGCTGCTCGTCGAAGGGTTTGACTATCAACCTAACAAGTTTGCGCTTGGCTTCACCGAGGCGCCTCGTGGTGAGAACGTTCACTGGAGTATGACAGGGGATAACCAAAAACTCTTCCGCTGGCGTTGCCGCGCGGCGACATATGCGAACTGGCCCGTACTGCGCTACATGCTTAGGGGCAACACAGTGTCAGATGCACCATTAATCATCGGTAGCCTTGACCCATGTTACTCCTGTACTGACCGCGTGACCGTTGTCGATAGACGTAAGAACAAGAGTAAGACCTTTACGTATAAAGAGTTCGAACGTTATGGCATTGAGCGTAAAAACTCACCACTGAAGTAGGGGAATAGCATGTTTAAATTGTTAAAGACGATTGCTAAGGCGGGGGAGTCTACCACTAAGTACCCGTTCGCCCCGCTAGAGGTGCCTGAAGATTTTAGAGGTAAGCCGGAGTATCAGCCTGAGCAGTGTATTGCTTGTGCGGCATGTACTCGGGCATGTCCTGCGAATGCCTTGATTATGGAGACCAATGAGCAAACTGGCGTAAGACGCTGGCAGCTCTCTTTAGCGCGCTGCATCTATTGCGGCCGCTGTGAAGAGGTCTGTCCAACGGGGGCGATAAAGCTCTCACCCGAGTTTGAGCTTGCGGTCACGAATAAAGCCGATCTTTATCAGCAGGCTGAGTTTTCACTGTGTCTTTGTCAGGCTTGCGATCAAGCTTTTGCACCTAAAAAAGCGGTGCAATATGCACTCGACCTGCTCATTCAAGATGGTTTAGATGAGAGTCAGGTTGAGCTCAGAGCGAAGCAGCTCAATACATGTCCAGAATGTCGCCGCAAGCAGAATATGCTTGAGGGGGACGGCATACTTCAAGGTCACTCATTAACTCAGGAGTCTACTGATGAGAGGAATTAAGCCACTAATCGGCAATGATCATACTCAAGCCATCCCTTTGGTCGTTGATGAGCATATCGCCAAGTTAAAGGGCACCTTGCTGCAGGACATTAAGCGTTCAGCCTATGTGTATCGCGTCGATTGCGGTGGCTGTAACGCCTGTGAGATTGAGATCTTTGCCGCCATTACCCCGGTATTTGATGCCGAACGCTTTGGGATCAAGGTGGTGGCATCTCCTCGCCATGCCGATATTTTACTCTATACCGGTGCGGTGACTCGTTCAATGAGAATGCCAGCGCTCAGGGCATTCGATGCCGCGCCAGATCCTAAAATTGTCATCTCTTATGGTGCCTGTGGCAACGATGGGGGAATCTTCCATGATCTGTATTGTGTCTGGGGGGGGACGGACAAAATCTTACCTGTTGATGTGTATATTCCTGGTTGTCCACCGACACCTGCAGCCACCATCTATGGCTTTGCTGTTGCGTTAGGTCTACTCGATCAAAAGCTAAAAGCTAAGCATCACATCGAAGGCGAGAAAGAGGTTGCCACACTCAAGCACACCGGCATTCCACTGGAACTGAGGATTTTGATAGAGCGTGAAGCCCGTCGCTTTGCCGGATATCGTCATGGGCAGATGATCGCCGATGAGTTTATGGCCATCTTGGTCGATGCCAAGCCTGACAATGTCGATGCCAAGATAAAAGCTTATCTCGATAAGCGCGGCGATCCTCGCTTGAATGAGATTATCACCAACTTAAATGCCGCAGTGCTTGAGCGTTTAGACCAGGATCAGCCTGACAAGCTTGCTGTTAATCAGGAATGCGCTGAGTTGGAGGGGTAATTATGTCTATGAAATCAGTGTCAGTTGAATCAATGTCAACTAAGTCAGTGCCGGACAAGCCAAAGATACCAGATATGGCAACGATGTCTGACAAAGTGATGTTTTATTCGCTCAATAGAAAATTTGTTGATGAGAAAGATGATGTTCCCGAGGAGGCCAAAGAGATCATTTATTACGGCTTAGCCATTGGGCATCACCTTGGAATTGTCGACTGTCTCAAAGTGGTTGTCAGCTGTAGTCGTCAAGCTTATCAAGAGTGGCTCGAGTATCTTCCTGAGGGGAGCGTTGCAAGACAGAAGATGGAGGGCTTCTTTACCTTTGGGGAGATCACTATATTTCCTGAGCATATCCATATGTTAGCAAATGCCTTTCAGGCTGTTATTGCTGAGCAAACACCTGAGTTTAAAACCCTTAGTGAGTCCTTTATTACCGCGCTTGGCGCTCTGCATAGAGAGCCAGATGTTTACATCATGGTGAGGGGCCGCTAATGAAGGTTCAACAAATAATTTCAAACAATTTAAAGAGAGGAGAGTAGTCATGGCGACTAACGTACTTTTAGCGGTAGGCAATAGCATGATGGGCGATGATGGTGCTGGCCCTCTTCTCGCTGAGATGATGTCAAAACACCCGATTGATGACTGGGAGGTTGTTGATGGTGGCAGTGCCCCAGAGAACTGCGTTCATCAGATCCGTCAGCTACAACCAGAGCGGGTGATCGTTTTTGATGCAGCAGAGATAGGTGAGAAGGCGGGAGAGATCAGGGTCATTGATCCAGATTCGATAGCTGACATGTTTATCATGTCGACCCACAGTTTGCCGCTCAATTTTCTAATAGATGACTTAAAGACCTTTATACCGGAAGTGCTGTTTGTTGGCGTACAACCTGCGATTGTCGCATTTTCATTCCCTATGACTGAGATGGTAGAGGAAGCGGTATCACATCTCTATAAGCAGTTACCTAATTGGCAAGGTAATGGCGGCTTTGCTGTGATCTAGCTGTTTTGTTAACTGGATATCTGGTTGATGATGCTGTTAGCTTTCTAAATCAGCATTTGTCAATTAAGCCTGGCAAGGTTATGGAGTTTTGCCGTGATCTAGCTGTTCAGTTAACTGAAGTTGGTGATGACGAACATGAATATCCCCCGTCGTCACTTTTGCTGTCATTGATGTCGACATCGACATCAATGATATAAGTAACAGATGAGGCTATTGAGTTTGTTAGTTGTAACTAATTGATAATAGTCGACTAAAAAACAAAGTTTGCGTGGCGTAACAACTGGTACAGATAATGCTTTAACTAGATGTCAGCGATGTTGTCGTTAAGCCTACTTAAGTTCATTAGGCTCGAATTCGAAAATGATCGATTGAAGAGGACTAAGTTATGAATCGGTTTGTATTTGCAGACCCCAATCTGTGTATCGGATGTAGGACATGCGAAGTGGCCTGTGTGCTGTCCCATCAGGATGATAGCCGCATAGCTGCATTCGATCCCACACGCTTCTACCCACGATTGACTCTGGTAAGAAACGGACAGGTGACGACGCCAATTATGTGCCGGCAGTGTGAGGACGCTCCTTGTGAGCAGGTTTGTCCTAACAATGCTATCTATCGTGAAGGTGGTCAGGTGCATGTGATCCAAGAGCGATGCATAGGGTGTAAGACCTGTGCAGTAGCTTGCCCATATGGGGCGATGAATGTGGTTGCGTTTCCGGTTGAACAGAAACCATCATCTGCACTTTTTGCAATGAATAAGATAAAAGCTCAGGCACTAAAGTGTGATCTTTGCGATCATCGAGCGCAGGGCCCTGCATGTGTAGAGGTCTGTCCAACGAACGCTTTGAGAGTCATAGAGCCAGAGGATATGACTAAGCTCAATCAACAGAAACGTCAAGAGGCTGCAGTTGCTGCATTAGCCGGCGTTCCTATGTAAATATTTTCTTTAACAGTGAGAGTGTAGCGATGAAGAAAACAATAACAGTATGTCCGTACTGCGGTACCGGATGTAAGCTAAATTTAATTACCGAAAATGGTAAATTAGTCGGTGCAGAGCCTGCCGATGGCCGTACTAATCAGGGCGATCTTTGTCTCAAGGGTTACTATGGTTGGGATTTTTTAAACGACACAAACCTGCTGACGCCACGGCTTAAGCATCCGATGATCAGACGGACTAAAGAGTCACAATTAGAAATCGTCTCATGGGATGAAGCCATAAAGTTTGCGGCAGACAAGTTATCCAGTATTAAAAAACGTTTCGGTCCAGATACCATTATGACAACGGGTTCAGCCCGAGGACCAGGAAATGAAGCCAACTATGTGATGCAGAAGTTTGCCCGTGCCGTTATCGGCACAAACAATGTCGACCACTGTGCTAGGGTGTGACACGCCCCTTCAGTTGCCGGTCTGGTAACAACAGTTGGAAACGGTGCAATGAGTAATTCCATCACCGAGATACAAGATACAAAATGTTTATTTGTGTTTGGCTACAACGCAGCGGACTCACATCCCATCGTAGCGAAACATATTCTTAAGGCGAAAGCCAATGGCGCTAAAGTGATTGTGTGTGATCCACGCATGGTTGAAACTGCCAGAATTGCCGATCAGTGGTTACCACTGAAAAATGGATCCAATATGGCTCTGATTAATGCATTTGCCAATGTGTTGATTGAAGAGGGGCTGTATGACTCTGAATTTGTAGCACTGCATGCTGACAACTTCGAAGAGTATTGCGAGACCATTAAGAAGTATACCCCAGAGTATGTAGAAACCATTACAGGCTTAAAAGCCGAAGAAATTCGTTTGGCGATCCGTACCTATGCTAATGCATCTGAGTCGATGATCTTATGGGGTATGGGTGTTACGCAATATGGTCAAGCAGTCGATGTGGTTAAAGGCCTTGCAAGTCTAGCTGTTATGACGGGGAACTTTGGTCGCCGTGGCGTGGGCGTAGGCCCAGTGCGGGGGCAGAATAATGTTCAGGGTACCTGTGATATGGGCATGTTGCCTAATGTCTATCCTGGCTACCAAAATGTAGATGATGATGAGGTTAGAGCCAAGTTTGAACAAGCGTGGGGAGTGCCGTTATCGTCCAAACCTGGTTATACTTTAACGACGCTTGGTCACAGGGTAAAAGATGGCACTTGTAAGGCCTACTATATCTTTGGTGAAGATCCTGCGCAGACTGAGGCCGATCTGGCTCATTTGCGTAAGACCATCAAGGGGATGGAGCTGGTTATTGTGCAAGATATCTTTATGACACAGACCGCCGAGATGGCCGATGTGATATTCCCTGCAACCAGTTGGGGTGAACATGAGTGTGTCTATTCGAGTGCCGACCGTGGATTCCAGCGCAGTTACCCGGCGATAAATCCTCCAGAAAATGTTAAGCATGATTGGGAGATTTTCTGCTTAATGGCGACGGCAATGGGCTACCCTATGTCTTATCAAAATACTGAAGAGATTTGGGATGAAGTGAGAAGTATTGCGCCGTTATTTGCGGGTGCAACATACGAGAAAATGGAGGGACTGAAAACGGTGCAGTGGCCTTGTCCAACGGTGGATCACCCTGGTACCTCTTTCTTGTTCGAGGGGGCAAAGTTTACTACGCCAAATGGAAGAGCCCAGTTATTTGCAAGTGAGTGGCGACCCCCATTAGAGCAACCGGATGAAGAGTATCCGCTGGTTTTGTCGACTGTGCGAGAAGTTGGGCATTACTCTTGTCGTTCCATGACAGGTAACTGTTCTGCCCTACAGACTTTGGCTGATGAGCCTGGCTATGTGCAGATACACCCAGATGATGCCAGAGCACTAGGGATCCGTGATCAGCAGCTAGTGTGGATATCGTCCCGTCGTGGCAAAGTCATAACCCGGGCTGCGGTCAATGAACGAGTCAATATGGGCGCCGTCTATATGACTTATCAGTGGTGGATTGGTGCTTGTAATGAGCTCACAATCGAGCACTTAGATCCGATATCATTTACGCCTGAATATAAGTATTGTGCGGTTAAGATAGAACTTATTCAGGACCAAAAATGGGCTGAGAATTATGTTCAAACTGAATATAGTGCGCTTAAAGCTAAGTTAAGAAAAACAGCAACAGGAACAGCCTAGTTTAAGATAGATCTCTCGGTATGGTTAGTTATGTGAAGCTATGCCGAGAGTATTTATTCTAAACTTTATATATTGAAAATGTAATAATTGTGAAAAAGTGTAATAGTTTGACTGGCATCACTGTATTCCATTGACGAGTGGGGAGATTACGATCTCTATCACTGTGAAAATAAACTGATTTTATATACTTTATTTAAGCAGTTAACACCAGAATGGGGAAGCGATGTTAAGAATACAGTCTGTACCTTTGATGGAGGAAATTACTGCTGAATGGGATCCAATTTTTTTGGATGTAGCCCAAGAGCTATTATCAGTAAAAAATATTTCATCATTTATTACTCAGTTGAATCATTATGATTTTGAGTTCATACAACTAAAAAATATAAATATTTTAATAAATGATTATCATGATGATAAAAATGTTCTTTTTTATATAGAGCCTGAGTTTCAACGCTGTGAAAAAATATTAATAGGACCCTTTAAGCAAGGGAGAGAGCAGATTGATATATTAGACCGAGAATCATTTTTTTGTGAGTACCCTCGTCTAGAAAATAATAAAATGTACATGAGGTTAGCTTCATACTGTCGCCAACCTCTAATATCAGATAATGGCTTGATTGGTGCTGTTGAGTATCTCAGTGAACGGGTTAATGAATTTGATGATGAGCGGCTAAAAAAACTCAAACAGCTGACAATAATTATCGCCATCTCATTAGAAAATGTGCTTGAGAAGGAGCAATCTCATAGCAAAGTGCTACAACTTCGATGTGAGCGCGAGAGTTCTAAGGTATTAGTCGACATTACCAATGCTGTGATCAGCCAAAGATCGCTTAAAGATCTTTCAAAGACTCTGCATCTACATCTTAAAAAGTATTTCAATATTGAACATCTCAGTTTGATGTCTATTGATGCAAGTTCAGAACAGCTTTTATGTCATGATGTATCAGCAGTTAATAATGTTGATAATATTTATCAAGAAAGAAAAATAAGTTTAATCGATACGCCGGCACAAATGGTGATAAAAAACAGGTCGCCATTATTAATTGGTTTCAATGATCTTATTCGTTATAAAAATAAATATAAGTACTGTGAAGAGATAATAGAGAAAGGATTAAGTTCAGCATGTGTGTTACCCCTTATTTTTCGTGGGCACATGTTAGGCGCGATAAAGTTTTGCCACAGCGATCGAGATTATTTCAATAACTGTGATTTAGAACTGTTAATACAAGTGGCTGCACGCGCGGCAATGGGACTTAATAATTTTCATCTTAATCAGGAAATTTCAGCAGTAACCGAAGCCAGTGAGACCTTAGAGATCGACAGCGATATTAAGGCCAATCAAGCTTTTAGCGAAATCATTTATAAAAGCAGTGCGATGAGTGAAGTGCTTAAAAAGGTTCAGATGGTGGCGCAGAGTGATTGCACCGTATTAATTCTAGGAGAAACGGGCACAGGAAAGGAGCTCATTGCCAAAGCGGTTCATGAATTGAGCCAGCGAAAAAACAATGAGATGGTAAAAATGAATTGTGCCTCGGTGCCAGCAGGCTTGTTTGAGAGCGATCTTTTTGGCCATGAGAAGGGCGCATTTACCGGTGCATTAAGCCAGCGTATTGGCCGTTTTGAGAAAGCAGATAAAGGGAGCTTTTTTCTTGATGAAGTGGGTGATATGCCACTCGAGTTACAACCTAAATTACTTCGAGTATTGCAAGAGAGTGAGTTTGAACGGGTAGGTAAACACCAATTGATCCCTGTTGATGTGAGGCTAATTGCAGCCACCAATTGTGATCTATTCGAGATGGTTAATAATAAGGAGTTTAGGGGAGATCTCTATTACAGGCTAAATGTTTTCCCGATAGTTTTACCGCCATTACGTGAACGAAGAGAAGATATTGCGCTCTTAGCAAAACACTTTGTTAAAGAGATCTCAGCCAAGATGAATAAAAATATCACTAATATCTCCTCGGAAACTCTGAGGCTATTATCGCTCTTGCCTTGGCTGGGCAATATCAGAGAGCTAAGAAATGTGATTGAGCGGGCAGTGATCTTAACCAGTGGCAAGGTGCTTAATTTGCCAGCTAATGAATTAAAAGCCTTGTTGCCGGTTGAAAACTGCAGCAGCTTTAATCCGTTAGAGGAGGAGACTCATTTAGTTTCACCTCAGGAAGTACAAACCGAAGTTGATATTGAAAGAGAACATATCATTCAGATTTTAAAAGAGACTAATGGCATAGTTGCAGGTCCTAAAGGGGCGGCAGTCCGCTTAGGGCTAAAAAGAACGACTTTATTGTCGAGAATGCAACGCTTGGGGATCTCATCGAGAAGTTACGCTAACGTCAGTTAACGCTATCGCCTCTTAATATCTGAACGGTTCATCAATATCGATTTGAACATTTTCACTTATTAAGGGGCTGGATAAGCTATGTTAGCGACGAATGACTCAGAGCAGCAGACTGGAGTGATCAACCCCAACTGCGTACATCAATACCGTAAACATGCAAACTATAAATTAGAGACTGATTTGCTGGTTGTCGAGACACCGATAGCACTCATTTATAACGGCATCTCCCATGTTGTTCTGATGTGCACTAGCGATGATCTGGAGGAGCTCGCTGTGGGGTTCTCATTGACCGAAGGGATTATTGAGCACTATCACGATATTCACGATATTGAGGTGGTTCGTAGCTGTAATGGCATTGAGCTTCATATTGAACTTGCTAATCGTTGTCTGAGCAAGCTTAAAAATCATAGGCGCAATCTGGTAGGCAGAACCGGCTGTGGGATCTGTGGAACTGAGAGCTTGGAACGCTTCGAAAAACCACTGAGCAAGCTAGCGTTTACTCTTAGCTTTCATGTCGAGCATATTGATATTGCCCTAGAGCAACTTAATCAACATCAACAGCTCAATGCATTAACGGGTGCGACTCACGCGGCGGCATATGTCAGTACTTCTGGTGAGTTGTTAGCGATCAGAGAGGATGTGGGGCGTCATATTGCGCTTGATAAGTTAATCGGTTATATCGCCAGCAATAAACTGACTGGCGGCGTCATTTTAGTGACCAGCCGTGCTAGTTATGAGATGGTGCAAAAAACGATCACCGCAGGGGTTGAGGTACTGCTTGCCATCTCCGCCGCAACAGAAATGGCGGTGACACTTGCCAAGGAAAATAATCTAACTCTTATCGGTTTTTGTCGACCAGGTAGAGCCAATATTTACAGTCACATTGGCCGTATCGAACATCCTGTTGCTTCACTTGAGCTGGTGACGTAAATCAAACTGTAAAACGGTATTTTAAAACTGGCGCGATAGGGGAGTCGCGCTACTGCTATCCTTAAATAGTGGTTTAGGCATGATTAACCACTATTTTCTGCATACAAATTAAGTGCACGCAGACTGATGGGTAAGCTTTGAACGCAGCTCTGCGCTCAGTTTCAGTCCTCAGAATGCTGAGGCACCACGAGTACATTGCTGCGGATCCGCGATAAAATAGACTCAGAGGTATTACCGATAACGTGACCCATTATGCCTTGTCTCTGGCGAGCTCCCATGACTAAATATTGCGCCTTTAATCGGCAACTTAATTCAAAGAGGCACATGTCTGCGTCTCCAGCGACAATATGTACACTGTCTTTGTCTAAGCCTAACTGATTAAGCTCCTGACTATGTCTTTTATAGGCTTCTTTAATCAAGGTTCGGCTATTCACCAGATCCATATCCCGCAATATTTTAGGCAAGCGGATCACAAAGCCAAGGTGCAGTTCATAACCTGTAGCGGCAGCCAGCTTATTGGCTTGCGTGATGACGGCTTTATTCAGTGCTTGCTTCGCTGCGTTATTACTGCCTAAATCCACTGCCATTAAAATTGTTTTTGCACGATTAAGGGGGTTATTGCTCAGTAACATTAACGGGACTTTTGTATGGCGAATAAGCTGCCAATCCATGGGGAGAAAGTGCGCCGATTCATGAATCGACTTTACTATCATGGCGTATTCATCAGGCTGAGCATATCCGCAGGCATGTTCAAATAAGCTTTTGCACCACATGCTGTTAAAGGGAACATGATTTGCAGCTAAATCACTCAGTTGCTGCTGAATATAGGCAGTATCATCGGCTAATACTTGTGCCCGTACAGCAGCGGCAATGCGGGGATTATAGTATGCATCTCCACTGAATGACTCATAGCTGTAGGCGGCAATTTCGGGGAGTAAATCTAGCTGGTTAGCTAACAGAACGCCTGCTTTTATTGCATCTGTTTGCTGCTGATCCTTCTGTGAAATGATAAATAGTTTTTTCATGGTCATCTCCCTAAATGTGCATAAAATGAACCTAAATTTACCATATCAAATAGCTAAATTTACTCCTTGATCTTCATCATAAAAGCGCTCAATATTCAATCAGCGCTAGCAGTTGTTACGAGGCGAATATGGCGGTAGACCTGTTTATTATCTCGTTATGCTTAATCCTTTTTTGTGGCAAAGTTTTCGGCATTTTATTCGAACGATTAGCAATGCCTGCCGTGGTCGGTGAGATCCTTGCCGGCCTCCTGTTAGGCCCAACCTTGCTTAATCTTGTTGCTCCTCACCCGACCTTAGCGGTTATGGCCGAATTAGGGGTGATCTTACTGCTGTTTTCCATTGGTTGCGAAACATCCATTAAGCGACTCTATCAAGCTGGTGGCCGCGCCGTGAGCGTTGCTGTGTTAGGCATAGTTGTCCCAGCTATTGTGATGGGTTTAACTAGTGCTTACTATCTTACTGATTCGGTATTTACCGCTGTCTATCTAGGTTGTGCATTAACCGCCACTAGCATAGGGATTTCATTACGTGTGCTGGTTCAAGCCAAACAAGGACAAACCACAGTAGGTAACATTATCTTGGGCGCGGCGGTTATCGATGATGTGGTAGGGGTGATATTGCTCAGTGTGCTGTTTAACTTTGCCAGTCATGGTGCACTTGATGTTACCAGCACCTTGTTACTGATAGCTAAAGTGCTGCTGTTTTTGATATTTACCCCCCCATTTGCCCGTGCGCTACTCTACCTAGCTAGAGCACTTAAGCCTGTGAATGACAGCTCTGGCTATGAAGTCATCATCGCGATGATTTTAATCTGTTTTTTTGCTTGGCTGGCCCACCTGTTTGGCGCGCCTGCACTACTGGGCGGTTTCGCCGTTGGTTTAGCGCTTAGCCGGCAATTTATCTCACCCTTTAACCGTTATTTAGTTAACCCCTTCGCCTTTACCCACAAAATGGAGCGGTCGACAAAAGCTTTGGTGGATGTGTTTGCACCAATATTTTTTGTCTATGTCGGTATTAGCTTAGATTTAAGCCAGCTAGATTTCAGTGCTAGTGGGATCTTGATATTGCTGTGGTTATCTCTGTTGGCCATTATCAGTAAACTGGTAGCGGGCTGGCTTGCGGGGGGAAACTGGCAAACCAAACTGGTGGTTGGCAGTGCCATGGTGCCCCGCGGCGAAGTGGGCTTAGTGTTTGCCGAATTAGGCCGCAGAATGGAGATTATCGACAGTAAATTGTTTACCGAGCTTGTGGTTATCATCGCCATCACCACCTTAATCGGTCCACTGCTGTTGAAGTGGAGCTTGAATAAGCATGTTAAGAGTCAGTGAGTGTGAGGCATTTGATGAAGATGAAATTAGGTTTTTTGGATAATCACACTTAGTTTAGTGAGAGCACTGTGCCCTTGCATTGAGACACAGGGTTTTATCGATGATAGGTATCTATCATCGATTATTTACCGTTGGGAACAAACTATAAATCACTTACTAAATCAGTTCCTCAGCACTATTGACGGGTTCATCTTCATCTTTAACAGCAACCTTCTCATTCTCATCCTTAGGGCCAACTTCCAGCTGCATCAGATACATATCCTCACCATCGAGTACCTTAGTATTGTTGCCCCTGCAATCGGGGCAGAGGATGTTGTACTCGGTGATTTCCTGTTGTATATCACAGTCACGGCAATGCAGCACCAGCGGTTGGACATGCATCTCAAGCTCGGCCTCTTTACAAATCCCATCAAGCTTGAAGGTATCAAAAGCACTCTTTAATAGCTCGGGCTCAACTCCGCTCAACACGCCAACCTTAATAGAGACGCGCTTGACGCTATTAGCCTGATGCTCAGCCGCGTGTTTTTCACATTGCTCTATAAGGGCTAATACAATCGAGTATTCATGCATCAGTAGTTCCTTTATTTAAAATAGTTAAATCAAGAGGATGACTATATCGCCATGCCTTCAGCAGATCCTTTATTGGTCATTGGCTCGACCTATGGCGGAGGAGCCTGTTCCAGTCACTTGCATAAAGGTAATGACCTTTGACTTAACAGATCCTAGGTAACAGCTCACCCTGCGGCAGATCGAGGTAACGACTGCTGCCCCATGGCGTCTTGAGAATGACCTTACCCGCGCGTTCAGTGCCTACAGTGCCGATAATCGCTGCCTGCTCTCCTATAAAGCCGCTATCGGCACTTTCACTTCCGCTGTGGGCACCTTGATGCAGCTTGATAATCTCAACAGCCTTATTGGCATATTCTTGGGGTAGGGCGATGACAAAGGTGCCTTCGTTAGCAAGATCGAGGGGCTCAAAACCATAGAGTTCACACAGGCCTTTTACCTCGTCTGCAACGGGAAGATCGACTTCATTAATGCTGATCTCAACATTTGAGCCGACAGCCCACTCATTAAGCACCGCAGAAATTCCACCACGAGTCGCATCACGCATGGCATGCAGTGGTATTTGAGCGCTAATAAGTGCATCAACGATAGGCCAAAGTGTGGCGCAATCACTGGTGAGATCAGACTCAAGCGTTAGCCCCTCACGTGCCATCAAGATAGCGGCGCCGTGGCGGCCAATATCCCGAGAGACGATGATCGCATCGCCTGCTTGAATGTTCTTGATTGAGATACCGTCTTGTAAGATCTCACCGATACCTGAAGTATTGATAAAGATGCCATCGGCGCAGCCCTTAGGGACAACTTTAGTATCGCCGCAGACTATTTTAGCGCCGCTCTTTTTCATCTCGCTGGCCATTGAATTTACAATGGTTTTAAGCTTGTCTAGCTCGAAACCCTCTTCGATGATAAAGCTGCAGCTTAGGTACTCAGGCCGCGCTGCCATCATGGCCAAGTCGTTGACTGTGCCAGCAATGGCGAGCTTGCCGATATCACCGCCGGCGAAGAACAGCGGCGCAACAGTGAAGGAGTCGGTGGTAAAGGCTGTAGGCCCTTTAAGCACAAGACGTGCAGCATCCTCCTCGTTTGTAAGGATGGGGTTATCGAAGGCTTTGAAGAACAGCTCTTTAATCAGCTTGTTCATCTCTTTGCCACCACCGCCATGGCTAAGCTGGATCTGCTTTTTGCGTTTGCTTTCTGTCATGTTAGTACTCATATCTAATTTTTTGACTGGTCACATTTTGGCTTGCGTTTATAGCTCGTCATTGATGCCGTTATAGCGATAATAAGCGTTACAAGCGCCTTCAGAGCTGACCATACAACTGCCCATGGGAGATTCAGGGGTACAACCGCGGCCAAAGACTTTACAATCTTTGGGTTTGCAAAGTCCGCGAAGAATATCACCACACTGACAGGCTTTATGATCTTCTATCTCCTCAGTGGGCAGTATCGAAGCGAAATGTAGCTCTGCATCTCGGTGAGAAAATTCTTCCCTTAGCATGAGTGCGGAGTTGGGGATTGGACCTAGACCGCGCCAGCGAAATTCGGGGCGTATACAGAGATATTTGTCGATGACAGCTTTGGCTGCCAGATTACCTTCAGGCGTCACAGAGCGGCTGTACTGATTATCGAGTTTGGCAATATTTTGTGCTTTTTGGGTGGTGATCCGCAGGATTGATTCCATCACATCGACGGGTTCAAAGCCTGAAACCACAACGGGAGTGCCATAGTTATCAACAGCTGGACGGTATATCTCGCTGCCCTGGATCACACTCACATGCGCAGGACCGATAAAGGCGTTGACCTTCACATTAGGGTCGGCCATTACTGCATCGATTGCTGGGGGCACCAGCACATGGTTGATATGGAAATAGAGGTTGCTGATGGCTAACTTTTCAGCTTGCTCTATCAAGACCGCAGTCATTGGCGTTGATGTTTCAAAGCCGATAGCAAAAAATACCACTGTTTTATCTGGGTTTTCGGTGGCGATTTTGATGGTATCTAATGGGTCATAGATGGGGCGGATATCACGGCCATTAGCTCTGCACTGAGCCAGCGTGCCTTTTGAGCCCGGAACGCGGATCATATCGCCCAGGGTCACTAAGATCACATTGTCCTGGTTGGCCATGGCAATTGCATGGTCAATACGCTCTTTGGGCATAATACAGACAGGGCAACCTGGGCCATGAATAAAATCGATATTGCCAGGTAGCAGTTGATTGAGCCCGTACTTCATGATGGTGTGTGTATGACCACCGCATACTTCCATAATACGAATGTCACCATCGACTTTGGCCGCTTGCTGCGCTATCTGTTTTGCAAGGTTGGCGATGGTTTCTGGGTCCCTGAAACCTTGGTATAACTGTTTTAGTTCAAGCATCACTTTACTCCTAGATCTCTGATTCCATCTTTTGGGCGATCTCTTTATAGAGTTCGAGAGTTTCTAGTGCATCGGCTTTATCTATCTTGTTCATGGCAAAGCCAATATGTATGAGTACATAGTCATCAAGTGCCAGTGGCTCAACAATAAGGTGACAACTGACCTTACGTTTAACCCCCATGGTATCGACGGTGATGCTTGTCTCTTCTGGGTGTAGTTCAACAATTTTTGAGGGAATAGACAGGCACATTAGTTCACCTCACTTGTTTGTGTGACTGGTATTTGATTCTCTTTCAGCCAGTGTGATACAGCTTGCAGTGATTCAGGTGATTTGGTTGAGACTTCGATAATAGCGGCATCAGGGTTAAGCCTTAAGATATGCTTTTTTGCATCACTAATATCAAAATCAAAGTGAGGGAGAAGGTCGCACTTACTGATTATCACTAAATCTGCACGGCGGAACATCACCGGGTATTTTTCTACCTTGTCATCGCCTTCAGGGATAGAGACCAGCACGATATTTTTATGAGCGCCGACATCGTAACTCGCAGGGCAGACTAAGTTACCGACATTTTCTATAAAGCAGATGTCCAGTGGCTTTAGGTCGACATTGTGCAGTGCGCCGTGCACCATAAAGGCGTCGAGGTGACAGGCCGAGCCGGTTTGGATCTGAAAAGCGTCAATGCCTTTTGCTTTGAGGCGATCAGCATCTCGTGATGTCTCAAGATCGCCCTCGATAACAGCATAATTGAGTGAGGTGTGCTCATGTAAGTGCTCTAGCAGAGCAGTCTTACCACTACCTGGGCTACTCATTAGGTTAAAGGCGGTAACTCCACTTTGTTCAAAGTGGTCGCGGTTGTGCTGCGCCTCTATATCATTCTTATCTAAGATCTTATGAATAACCGAAAGCGTTTTGGCATCATTTAGCTGAGGGTTACTGTGGATAGCATCATGGTGGTGACCATCCCCTGAGCGAGTTAGTGAACAGCCGCAATCTTTACACATGTTATTACTCCATTATTATTATCTATTTTTTCACCTAATGACTGAGTGTTAACTAAAACCAAAATCGGGTTTTTGATATGTGTCTAGTTTGTACAGGATTAGTCATTAAATTATGTGATATCAAGGTGTTTTGTGAACTTGTTCTCGTAATTTATTGGCCACCGCGACAAATTGCATACCAGAGTTGTCCCAGTGCGATCCCACCATCATTAATGGGAACGAGACCTGGTGATAACACCTGGTGATTTCGTTGTTGTAGCTGGGATTGGCAATACTCATTTAGATAGCGGTTTTGAAAAACGCCGCCGCAGAGTACAATCGGTAAGTCCGGATATTTATCGGCTAATTGAGTGATGGCAGTGGCTAGGGCCTGTAGGAATCCTGCTGAAATTTGGCTTATCCTCTGCTCCGTTAATGGCTGGCTGATAATAGCCTTAACAATCTGCGCCATCAGCTCGCCACTTTGCCACTGTTTGTCGACTAACGTGAGAGTGAACAGCTCGGGCGTTGAGGTTAAGCGATTAGCCGCCGTCTCAATCAGCATGCCAGCTTGCCCCTCAAATTGGGTCGTTTCTATTAAGCCTAATGCCGCTGCGACCCCATCGAACAGCCTCCCCGCTGAGCTGGTTTTAAGACCGTGATTCGGGCTTTGCCATAATTTAGTTAAATTAGTGAGTTGCACAGTAGAGAGCTTTTCCAAGGCGGGAAGCTGCATCGCTGTTATCTGCTCAAGATCATACTGCATCAGCAGTAGGGCCAGCAGTACGCGTCTGGGATCTTTTATCGCCTGCTCACCACCAATTAACTTAAAGGGCGCCAACTGGGCCAATGGTTCATAGCCCTTAGGACTGGCAATCATCGCCTCACTGCCCCATAAGTTGCCATCATCACCCAGCCCGGTGCCGTCGAAGCTGAAGCCTAGAACTGGCTTGGTGTAACGGTTTGCCGCCATCACACTCAGTACGTGGGCGAAGTGGTGCTGGATGTCGATCCGCTTGGTGTTTGGATGGCGCACTTGATAGCGATGGCACCACCTACTGGCTGCATAGTCCGGGTGCATATCGTGCACTAAGGTTTGTGGCGCTAGCTGATACAGAGCCTTAAAGGTGTCTATGGTGGACTCAAAGTAGCTTTCGGCTTCTAGGCTAAAGAGATCGCCAATATGGGGACTGATAAATAGGCTGCGGTTAAAACCAAATGCGATGGTGTTTTTTTGTTGAGCCCCTACGGCTAATACTGTTTCGGGCAGAGTTTGCTTCAGAGGCAAGCTCATTGGAGCATAGCCTCTTGCTAGACGCAGCACTTGCGTCTCTTTACCTATGACCTGTACGACACTGTCATCACAGGCGTTTATTATCTCTCGGTTGTGATCCAATATAGCATCGACGACACCATTGAGCTGAGACTGTATCTCTTTGGCGCAGGTGATGATGGGCTCACCACTGCGGTTGGCACTGGTGGCAACGATGGGCCGGTTTAATCTGCTAAGCAGTAGCTGATGCAGTGGGGTATAGGGGAGAAATAGCCCAAGTTTGTCGATATCTGGCGCAACACGTTCACAGATGAGAGTGTTATTATCCAGGCGTTTATTCATCAAGGTGATAGGACGCTCTTGGGACTGCAGCAACTGCCACTCCTCCTCACACCCTGTGACCAGCATTTTTGCCATCTCAATAGAGGGGACCATCACGGCAAAAGGTTTTGCAGGCCGATTTTTACGCACTCGTAATTTTGCCACTGCATCAGTATTTGCAGCATCGCAGACCAGATGAAACCCACCTAAGCCTTTAATGGCCAGTATTTCACCAGACTCTAATCGTTCGATACATTCAGTTAGCGCTTGCTCTTTATGGGCTAGTGCTTGGCCATCTTGCAAGGTGAGAACCAACTGAGGTCCACACTCTGGACAGCTTACGGGTTGAGCATGATACCTTCTATCTAGGGGATCTTTATAGCTAACACCACAGGTTTTGCACATGGTGAAACTTCCCATTGAGGTCTGCTTTCTATCATAGGGCAGCGCCTTGATTAAGGTGTATCTTGGGCCACAATTGGTGCAGTTAGTAAACGGGTATTGATAGTGGCGATTACTCGGATCTAGCACCTCATTATTACACTCCGAGCAGCTACTTTTATCCGTAGGAACGATAACAATGGCTTGAGATTGCTGCTGACTTTCAATGATCTTAAACTCGCTGCAATTGGGATTGACAGGAATATATAGTTCTTCAAAGAGGTCAATTCGTGCTAATGGCGGAGGTGAGTTCTTCAGTTGGCTAATAAATGATGTTAGCTGATTTTCCAGACCTTGAAGCTCAATCGTCACCCCTTGGCTATCATTAAGCACAGTGCCAGTTAGCTTATTTTGCAGGGCATATCGATAGACAAAAGGCCTAAAACCAACACCTTGTACTATGCCGTTAATGAATAGTCTGACTCTTTGAATATCAGAGTTTTGTGTATTTACGCTTTGTTTTTGATCATTAACCATAAGTAGCAACCCAAAGCCTTATACATATATAGAGGTATTATTTATTATCCTGACAGCTGCAAGTTATAAATTCTTAGGGCTAGGTCAAGCTGTTGTGAAGCGTTTAACTGAATTTTGATTTATGGGAGCTCCATCGTATTTTTGAATGCTCCCATTGGGCTGATATTGTTTAATGTCGCTATCTATGCCTAGAACAGGTATCGGTATTGCATCTGGAATGTGCGCGGTGCGCCTAAGGTTTCGATAGGATATTCGGCGCGGTGTCCATGCTTAAAGATACTTTGGGTTATCTCACTATCAAAAAGGTTATCTATGGTGAGCGATAACTGCTGATCCTGTGCGCCAGTTAACCAGTATTGTGCACCAGCACTGGCCAGTACATAGTCGCCCGCGGTTAAACCGTAATCGAGAAATTCGCCAACATATTTGCCACTGAACCAGAAATTGAGTGCATCACTGCTTTGATAGTTAAGCTTACTAAAACCGGTAAACTCGGGGACACGGTTGATCTGCTCACCAGTATCTTCCCTTGTGGCATTGGCATAACCGGCACTGAACTCAAATTCTAGCGCCTGGGTGAAGTTAGTGACGAGATGGACGTCTGCCCCGTAGCTAAGTACGTTGCCTGATACATTGTTATATTGCCAAACGGCGTTTCCTAGGTCAGTTGCTTCAATCAAGTTGTCGACATTGCGCCAAAATGCATCCAGTGTGATGTGAGTATCTCCTTGGAAAGTAAGACCTAAGTTGATGTTTTGGCTGGTTTCTGACTCAAGTTCTGGATTGCCTAAGGTGCCCACTTGAGATTGCAGCTCATAAACCGTTGCTTGTCGATAACCATTACCTATAGAGCCTCTGACTTGCCATTGATTATCAATTTCATGGGTCATGCCCAAAGATCCAACCCATTGCTGATCGCTATCTGAAAGCCGATTAAATCTAACGCCAACTGACAGGCCTGTATTGGGGAGGGCGTCGAAGTGAGGTTGGTACTGGACGTAGGCCGCGTAGTTATCATCTTTTTCAGCCACAAACTCCATCACCTCATCAGCACCCTCATATTGCTGAAATTCAGCCCCTGCGATCCATTGAGAACCCGATGTTGTCTGGTAGTTTGCCGAAATAGTCGCACCGATATCTTTAAAGCCCCAGTAGGCATCCCAGTAGGGGACATCGATATTTCCCTGCTCATCCTTTGTGATCTCACTGTAGTGTGAATCCCACTCTTGATAGTGGATCTTGGTTTGCAAGAGCAGTTGGTCATTGGCTTGATATTGCCAATCTAGGTGAGAAAGTATCTGCTCTCTATCGTTTTCACTTAAGATTGCGTTATAGGCGAGGGGACGTTCTAAGTTGCCCATATTAACTTGAGTAAAAAGGGTCAGGCTATGTTGATCATTTGCCTGCCAGTTGAGCTTGCCACTGAAGTTATTCATCTGATAGCCTCTCGTCTTATCGAGTGCCGCAGTCGGGGAATACTCCTCATTAGGCCATATTTGATAGCCCTCTGATTGGCTTGTGCTGGCACTTAAAGTGTATTGAAAGTTGTCAACTTCAGCGCTGACAAAAGCACCAGCATCATAGCTTGGAAGCGAGTCTACTGACATTGACACTTCGCCTTGGTCGTGACCTTGATATTGCTTAGTAATAATATTGATCACACCAGCAATCGCATCTGAGCCATAGATGACACCTTGGCCACCTTTTATTACTTCAATCCGCTCAATCATCATCGGGTTTATGGTATCGGTATAAGTTGAGCCATAGAGTCGATTATTGAGTCTGTTGCCATCGACTAGCCATAAAATATCTTGAGGACGACTCCCTTGAAGTGAGTAGTCGGTATCGGTATGACGCCCAGCGCGCCCATTAGCGAAAAGCCCAGGTACAAATTGAGTTAATATTTTATTGATATCGATACTGCCAGCTTGCACAATCATGTCACTGCTAATCACAGTCATATCACTGCCTAAAGTGACGTTTTTATTAGTACCATCATTTTCAAATTGAATACCATGAACCGATATTCGCTCTATATCATCGGCGGATGATACATTAACCATGCATAATAAACTTACCGCTAATCCCATTTGCTTAAGTGACATTTATTATTCCTTTTTACGTTCTCTGTTTTTATTTTGTAAAGGTAATGATGTTTTTTAGGGATTATAGGGTTGTAATTTAATAATGATGAGATCTTGATCATTGTTTTTTAATTCAGTATTACCTTTTTAATAAAAGTATTACTGAACGGTTTTACGTGTTTAGTTCAATAGGGAGAGGGGCCCTGTTTATAATAGTGGGGCTATATTGAGTTGTAGTACTTTATTTTTAACAGGGTTTTAATTACATCTGATTTATACTATTCCTGCTCTACTTAAGCGTGCGACCTTGACACCTTTGAGTGAGGATATCTTATTGGCTATCTCATTAACGGCGGATGCTTGACCTTTAATGATGATAGTTTCTAGGCAGTTGTGGTGATCGACATGTACATGAGTACTACAAAGGACATGAATAAAATCATTATGTTGTATCTCAATTAACTTCTCGGCAAGCCCTTTTTGGTGATGATCAAATACTAAGGTCAATACGCCAACAACATCATCTTTACTGTTGTTCCATTGCTTATCGACAATTCTGTCTCTAAACAGATCTCTAATATATTCAGAGCGTGACTGATAGCCTCGATCTTTTTGATCTAACTCAATTTCTTTAAAGAGTGACTCTGGTAGGGAGACAGTAAATCTTATGGTTTCGTCTGACATGATAACTCGCTAAATAAGCAGCTGGTAATAAAGGTTGTTGTACATGTTATCCCAACAGGTTTTTTAGATAGTGATCTTTATCATACAAGTCTAAAAATCATGACTGTTTTAGTACTTTCCTTGTTTATGTTGCTTGTAGTATTACGAATCGAAAAGTAGTATTACTGACCATACTTACAATTTGGCACCTCGGTTTATGAAAGCGATAATTGTTGTTTTTTGTATGTTTTACTTATCATTAATGAGTCACTCATCGATTGCACAGCCGAACTCTTTAACGATTGCACTCGGTAAAGAGCCTGATAGTGGTTTCGATCCTATATATGGATGGGGTAAATATAATAATCCGCTGTTTCAATCCTCTTTAATAAAACGAAATAGTGAATTAGATATCACTGCCGACCTTGCCAGTGACTGGGAATTGTCAAAAGATAAAGTAACGTGGACGGTAAAGCTTAAAAGTGGCCTCTTATTTAGCGACGGAGAAGCGTTAACCAGCGATGATATTAAATTTACATTTGATAAAGCTAAAGCGTCAGCATCCATCCATGATCTGACCAATTTAGATAAGGTGATTGTTCAGTCGTCGACAGCTTTAACATTTATATTAAAGCATCCCGATATTAACTTTATTGATAACTTTATCAATATTGCCATCGTACCTAAACATATTTACGCGAAAGGTTATGGTCAACATCCTATCGGCTCTGGTCCCTATCAATTTGTCCGTTGGGATAGAGGCCAGCAACTACTGTTAGCACTCAACCCCCATTATTACGGTGATAAACCAGCATTTGAGCAGTTGACCATTGTCTTTAGCGATGAGGAGAGCCGATACTCCCGCCTCATGGCAGGTCAACTTCAATTAGCTGCCGTTGCCCCTCGTTATGCAAATCTACTTCCTGCTGGTTTTAAATTATGGAGTATCGACAGTGTCGATAACCGTGGTATTGCTTGGCCTATGGTTAAAGCGAAAGGGGATATTGGCAATGATGTCACCTCCGAGCTGGTAATAAGAACGGCTGTCGACATGGCAATCGATCGCGATATTTTGGTCAACCAACTGCTTGATGGTCATGCTACGCCTGCTTTTTCCATCTCCGATGGCCTACCGTGGGGCGTTAACCTCTCACTTGATAATCCTGTACTTGAGAATCCTGTACTTGATAAAGCAGCACTTAATAAACCAGTGTTTGATAAAAAGGTAGCCTCAAGTGAAAAGCTCTCTCGAGCTAAACAGTTACTCGATAATGCTGGCTGGAAGCTGACGGATGACGTTCGTCAAAAACAGGGGCTAAAGGCTGAGTTTTCACTCTACTACCTCGCTGGAGACAGCATTCGAGAGCAACTGGCACTGACCGTCGCCCAGATGGTGAAGCCATTAGGTATTCATATCACCCCAAGAGGCGAAAGCTGGGAAAACATATACAAACATATGCATAGTCAACCGGTACTGTTTGGCTTTGGTAGCCATAGCGCATCTGAGGTGAGGTACGTACACCACAGCCAGTATCGTGGTGTTGAGTACTTTAACGCGGGTTATTACAGTAACCTTAGTGTCGACAAAGCCCTCGATGATGCCCAGCACGCCCTGACGTGGGAAAGCTCACTCCCCTATTGGCAAGAAGCGCAGCGGTTAATCAGTAAAGATCGTCCCTGGAGCTGGCTGGTGAATTTAAAGCATTTATATGCAGCCTCTCCCTGTTTAGATCTTGGTGAACCAGGCATTGAGCCTCATGGACATGGCTGGCCTTTAGCCAATAACATCAGCCAATGGCGATGGATATGTCATTGATGACAAAGTGGCTATCTTCAAGTTTCGCTTCGGCGACAGTAAGATTAATGTTGCAACTTGTGCTGGTTATCTTATTGGCTTACTTGTTGCTCTCTTGGTCTCCACTTGACCCCATCAATGCTTATCTGGGGGGGAATCTATATTCAGTTTCAGCCCAGCAAAAGGCAGAATTAACCGTGCAGCTTGGGCTTGACCAGAGTGTCGCGCAGCAGTTTTTGCATTGGTTTAATGAGCTGATCAGCGGTAATTTAGGCTACTCCAACCTCTATCAACAGAGTGTCTCTGAAATTATTAAAGATAAGCTGCCTCTGTCTCTGCTATTGATTGGTCTTAGTTGGCTTGCTTCACTATTTATGGGTTACCTCTTAGGCTTATTAGCCGGGCTGTTTCAGGGGCGATTTGTAGATAGAGTGATTAACCAATCAGCTTGGCTACTAGCGTGTATCCCCTCATTTTGGTTAGGCATGCTGCTTATTAGTCTGTTTTCTGTTGCTCTTAGTCTTACCCCTGTCTGCTGCGCCGCGCCCATTGGAATGCGCTTTGAAGAACAATCATTTTGGAGTATGAGCCAGCATCTGTTGCTGCCGGTGATGACACTCGCGCTAGTGCATATGGCGCCGATTATTTTGCATACCCGTGAGAAGGTGATTGACGTGCTCAATAGTGATTATGTGGTTTATTCACATTTGCATGGGGACAGTAAACGCCAGGTGGTGAGCTTTCATGTGCTTAAAAACAGCGTACTGCCGGCAATTGTGCTGCACTTTGCCAGTTTTGCTGAGCTATTTGGTGGCTCTATTTTAGCTGAAACAGTGTTTAACTTTCCAGGTCTTGGTGCCAGCATCGTCAAGGCAGGCCTTGCCAATGACACGGCGCTTTTAATGGGGTGTACCTTGATCTCGGCTTTGTTGGTTTTTTGCGGTAATTTAATCGCTAACGGCTTATCAAAATACCTGCTTGCTGGAGAGTCAAAGTGAATGATTGCCACCTAGCCAAAGTAAATACCTGGCGGAGCTCATCAGTGGAGCGATTTTTGTCACAAAAGGGTGCTGTAGCGATTGGCTGTTCTCTTTTATTACTGCTGCTCAGTGCCTTTTTCTGGCCTTCATCGGGAACCGAGATAAACCTGCTCAATAAGAATATGGCGCCGAGTCTTACTTATCTGTTTGGCACCGACTGGCTGGGTCGCGATCTCTTTAGTCGCAGTTTAAAAGCTTTGGTCAGTAGTTTTTATATTGGCGGCATGGCGGTGATATTAAGCTGCACCATAGCATTGATGATGGCGATGCTAGCGTTAGTGAATAGGTACTTTCGTTGGAGCGTAGACCTGCTGGTGGATCTGTTTATGTCACTGCCTCATCTTCTACTGCTTATCCTACTCGCCTTGGTGTTTGGTGGCGACCAACAGGGGTTAGTGATGGCGATAGCATTGAGCCATTGGCCCAGATTAACGCGTCTACTTAGATTTGAGATGCAGGCGATAGCGAACACCCCATACTTTCAGTTAGCCAAGCAGTTTGGTCACTCTCCATTGGTCATTATAAAGCGACATATGTTGCCCCACGTATTGCCTCAGTGGTTTGTCGGAGCCTTGCTACTATTTCCCCATGCGTTGACGCATATGGCGGCATTGACCTTTTTAGGCTTTGGCTTAGACCCATCGACCCCCTCTATGGGGGCATTGCTCTCTCAAGCGAGTCAGTACTTATTAACGGGGATGTGGTGGTTAGCGCTATGTCCGGGGGGATTATTGCTCATTAGCTTGTTGATGCTCTCCTATCTGGCCAATTGTGTGCTTAAAATTGTCCGTGAGGGCCCGCAAACAGCAACGACAAGCACTAATCGTAAAGTAAAACCTGATCTGCAGCCCTGTATCAAAGTAGCAGTAAAGCCCGTAATAGCAGCCGGAGTAAAAGGTGCTTAATGTAGATAAGTTATCAATACAATCAGATGAGGTGAATTTACTCTCTCCTATTAGCTTTGCGCTTAATCTGGGTAAACATAGTGTGCTTAATATTGTCCGTGAAGGCCCGCAAACAGCAACGACAAGCACTAATAGTAAAGTGAAATCTGATGTGCAGCCCTGTATCAAAGTCGCAGCAAGTCCCGTAATAACAGCCGGAGTAAAAGATGCTTAGTGTAGAGAAGTTATCGATACAATCAGATGAGGTGAATTTACTCTCTCCTATTAGCTTTGAGCTTAATCTGGGCAAAATAGTGGGCGTGATTGGTGCCAGTGGCAGCGGTAAAAGCTTACTCGCTTCGGCCATTCTTGGTGATATCCCTAAGGGATTCACTCGTGGCGGTAATGTGACTTTTTGCTCAGACAACTCAGGTGACTCAGACGGTTTAGCAGCTTCAGTTGCATTAGCGGCGCAGTCGGCGACGGTGCTAGACCCACTCCGTACTGTGATGACTCAGCTTCTTCGTCGAGCCAAACTGACGACACAGCGGAAAGCTAAATCGACTAAAACGATGATCCAGAATCAAAACACTCAGTTGATCAATAAACAGATTGGCCGTTGTTATCCTCATCAACTGTCGGGGGGTATGGCTAAAAAAGCACTATTGGCTCAGGCTAGCTGGCAGCAGACCGATTACATTTTAGCCGATGAACCTTGCTGTGGCCTAGATTATCAGAGTGCTCAGGCGCTTTATGCTCATCTTGGCTATCTTGCAAAGCAAGAGGGCAGAGGGGTGTTGGTGATCAGCCATAATTTAAAACAACTTCTCTCAGTGGCTGATGAAATTTTAG
This sequence comes from Shewanella eurypsychrophilus, assembly GCF_007004545.3. Classification (NCBI taxonomy): domain Bacteria; kingdom Pseudomonadati; phylum Pseudomonadota; class Gammaproteobacteria; order Alteromonadales; family Shewanellaceae; genus Shewanella; species Shewanella eurypsychrophilus. The sequence continues at coordinate 2,099,779 of NZ_CP045503.2, forward strand.
TTTTACAAGAGGGGCAGCTTGTCGATAGAACCACGCCAGATAAGATTATATCTGGTATGAGTCACCCCTATACACTGGCACTTTGGCAGGCAATTCCCGCCAATTGGCACAAGGAGAGGGTTGAGTATGCTGAGGTTGCCTAGCTTCTATGTGTGCTTTGATATTAGTAAGCGACATCGTTACTTTTCATGTGGCATCGATAGGAGAGCGGTATGTTGAAGTTAAGTAACGGTTATCTCTCCTATGGCTCTGGTGAACCGGCGGGGATTCAATTCCCTGATCTTGCACTTTTACCTGGGCAAAGTATTGGATTATTTGGCCCTAGTGGCCTTGGAAAATCATCACTTGCCAAGGTGTTAGCTGGCATTGAGCCGTTAACAGGTGGTGAACTAGTACTTCCAGCCAAGCAATCTGGCGTAGCCAATCCAGTTCAATGGATTTTTCAGCAGCCTGAATTTGCGTTTAATCCAAGACTGACACTCCGTGAGTCACTCGAAGAGAGTTGGAGAGGGCAAGGGTATCAACCGCTGTTAGCACAATTTGCCATAGAGCCAAGCTGGTTAGATAGACGACCTTCTCAGGTGTCGGGAGGCCAGCTACAAAGGATCAATATTCTGCGGGCACTTATTGAGAGTACCCAATATCTGATTTGTGATGAGATAACTGCGCACCTCGATATGTTAACGCAGCAGCAGATTTGGCAATCACTGGGTCAGTATGCAAAAGAGAGAAATCTGGCGCTGCTGATTATCTCTCATGATGAGGATCTGTTATCACAGGTTTGCGATAACATTATCTACTGGGAATAAGCTAGCGATAATAGAGAGTATTGATTCTCTCTACTCAAACAGAAAGCGTTTAAGCGCGTTAATTTTTATCTCTCTAGTGATAGACAGTACCAGTGCCACAAGCCCTAAAGTAATATTTGCAAGACCTGCAGATAAACGATGAAGTGTTTCAACATCAACTTTCATTGATAGCCAAACACCAGTCGCTATGAGCCAAAATGATAAAAGATACATGATAAATTGACCATCTTTAACCGTTATCTCTTGCTTAGCAATATCCCGTTTAAAAGATATTTTCCCGAGAAGTAAAGAGAGCCGAAAAGAGATCGATTGAATCGCTTGTTGATTGTCATATTTTATCGTGTATTGAGTATGCTCTAAACCATTCTTCTGTTTGTACTCTTGCAGTTTCAGTAAAATATTATTCATGATTCCCTTCACGTCATTTTAGGCCCTTAAGTCGATAAACTATCAGAAAAAATAATATGGGTAAATGATGAGCGTTCTTGCAAAGTGATGACAGAAATATCTATAAAAGTGAGTATTTATGACCCGTTTTAAGGCTCTATTCATAGTGAACGCTTATAAGGTTAATTCTTCTCGGGATTTGTTTCCGTTTTATTACCGATGAATCTATAATGCTGCGCTCATGATTGGCGAGAACAACAAGATAACAATAACAAGAGAATTAACAAATTGGAGTTAACACACAATATGAAGAGACAGTTGAATGCTGTTAAACATGCAGTGACCTTGTCGCTGGGCCTGTTTAGCTTTACTGCTACAGCAAGCAATAACCTCACTGCTGAAGAGGTGATAGGCCTACAGCAAGTCGCCCAAGCACAAGTGAGCCCATCAGGTGACAATGTTGCCTTTACCCGTTACGTCCCTCGTGAAATCTACAAAGAGGAGAACGGACTCCATTGGGCTGAGCTTTACCTTGTTGATGATAAAGGAGTCGAGCGTCCCTATATTACCGGTCAAGTGACGATTAATAATATTCAATGGTCTGTTGATGGTAGCTTAATCTACTTCCTCGCTAAGATGGGCGAAGATAAGCATACTGCACTGTACCAGATCCCATTTGATGGTGGTCAGGCGCAAAAGACCCTTGAGCTAAAAGAGACTGATGTTGCCAATTACGCCCTTAGCAAGGATGGTAAGCAGATAGCGTTAATAGCAAAACCTGCTAAAGATAAAAGTGTAAAAGAGCTTAAGAAACTTGGCTTTATGGCCGAAGTTTATGAAGAGAACCTGACTAATAAGCAGCTTTTTGTTGTTGATCTAGCGGTGAGTGATAAGCCTCTGTCCCCAGTTGCTTGGAACATCGAAGATTATGTCTCAGATGTACAGTGGTCAGCTAATGGTGAGCAACTGCTGGTTAAGACGCAGCCTACAGCACTGATCGATGATAAGTACATGAAGTCTCAGTGGCATGTCGTTACTGCTGCCACACAGAAGATACTTACCTCATTTATCACTGAAGGAAAGCTAGGTGATGCTGAGCTGTCTCATGATGGCAAATATGTGGCCATTTTAGGGGCTGAAGATAAGCATGACCCTGCTGCTGGTCGTCTGTATCTTGCAGAAACTAAAACAGGTAAGGTGAGTGAGTGGTTGCCAAATCACTTAGGTCACGTGAGTGATTTTGAGTGGAAAAATGATAAGAATGAGCTCTACTTTATCACCAATATCGATACCGACTCCGTCGTTGGCTTAATCAAGCCTGGAAACACTGACTATAAGACTGTTGTTAAGCCTGGTAAGTTTATCGCTTCACAGCTCAGTATCTCAGATTCTGACAAGACCATTGCAGTGCGCGCTAACACTGCCAAGCATCCAAATGAAGTGTATATGCTTCGTGGCAGCAAGCATAAAGCAACGCGCTTGAGTAACTCGAACACTTGGCTCGATGACAAGCGTTTTGCTAAGCAGGAATCTATCTCCTTTAAAGCCAAAGATGGTGTTGAGATTGGTGGCGTACTTATCTACCCACTCGACTATAAAGAGGGTCAACGTTACCCACTTATCATGTCTGTCCATGGTGGACCTGAGAGTCACGATAAAGATGGTTGGTTGACTAACTACTCACGTCCTGGTCAGCTAGGTGCAACGCAAGGTTATGCGGTGTTCTACCCTAACTACCGTGGTAGTACAGGTAAGGGTGTGGATTACTCAAAGCTGGGTCAGAATGATTATGCTGGCAAAGAGTTTGATGATTTAGTCGAGTTTAAAGATCACCTTGTTGATATGGGCCTTGTTGATACCAAAAAAGTGGGTATTACTGGTGGTTCATACGGCGGCTATGCATCGGCTTGGGCGGCAACTAAACTGACTAAGCATTTTGCGGCCAGCGTGATGTTTGTCGGTGTGACTAACCAGCTTTCGAAATTTGGTACCACAGATATCTCTAATGAGATGCACCTAGTTCACGCTCGCTCTTACCCTTGGGATAAGTGGCAGTGGTATCTTGAGCGCAGTCCTATCTACTGGGCGGGTCAATCTGAAACACCACTACTGATTATGCATGGTAAAGACGATCCCCGTGTTCACCCAGCACAATCTATGGAGCTTTACCGCTACATGAAGGTGCAGGGCAAAGTGGTACGTCTAGTCTACTACCCAGGTGAAGGTCATGGTAACCGTAAAGCGGCGGCTCAATATGACTATCATCTTCGTCTAATGCGCTGGATGGATCACTACCTGAAAAATGATGGTAAAGAGATGCCAGCCAACGAGCTAGAGCATAAAGCCAATCTTGAGGCTATCAAGAAGGACGCTTAACTCTCGTTGAGTGAGCAGATATTGATATCTATATCGATTGGTAATTTGCATTAGCTAATAAAAAACGCCTGAGCATGCTCAGGCGTTTCTATTTGTCACTTAACATTTATGTGAAGAGTAATAAACTAACGTTTAATCAGATAACGAATATGAGGGCCATTCTGTTCGATGAGGAGCATGGTATAACCATGATTCTGTGCATCTGGTGGAATATTATTGATAGATTGCCCGCAATCGGTCACCACCTCTAATATCTCCCCCTTGTTAAGTGTTGCCATCGCTTCAAGCGTGGCCACCGCAGGGTAGGGGCAAGATTCACCAAATATCTCTAAGTTATAGTCCGGGGTGATAGCCTCAAGGCTAACATCTTTTATTTCATGATTTGTCATACACTCTCCTTAGACAGAATGGCGGAAGTATTATTTGTTTCAGCTGAACTATTGATGGCTTGCGCGCGTTTAGTGAAGAAGCGTCTTTCCCAAAAAAGCATAAAGGCGAAACTGAGAGCCAACATTAGATAGGTCAGTAGTAGTCCGCCAATATCGCCAAACTCAGTAAGCAGATTGACTTTATCCCAACTGGTTGCCAAAGGTGTGGCGATATCATCCCATAAATACGCCAGCACAGTTGCACCAATAATATTACCGGCACCTACCCACCAAAAGTGAACTTGTCCCTCGACAGCGCGGTACATCCAGCCAGTTTCACAGCCGCCGGCGATCACTATGCCAAACCCAAATAGCAGACCACCGATAACGGCATTAGGGCCAGCCCATAAAATTTTGGGTGACATGCCCAATTGCAGGTAGCTAAAGATACCAATCGCACTGATGGCCATGCCAAGAATTATCGCTTTAGCCATATGGGTGCGGCCAGTGATCCACATATCGCGAAAAGCTGAGGTGAAACAGATTTGAGCTCGCTCGATAAGCAAGCCAAAGGCAATACCAAATAGCAGAGCAAAACCAAGACGAGGAGAGTCAAACATCAGGAACAAGGCGCAGACGAGGGCGCCGAAGAAGATAAGCATGCCTAAGATGAAGCGACTTCGAGTACGGCTGCTATTTTGATCAAGTTGGGTCGATTTAGTGACTTTTGTTAGCTTGATTGGCGATTTGAAAAATGGTAATAAACACACTTTAGCACCAAAATAGGAACCTACAGCGGTGGCGATCAGAAAGAACCAAGCATGGAGTGAGAACTGTGGGATACCGGTAAACAGAGCACCTAAGTTGCACCCCATAGCAAGGCGCGCACCAAAGCCTGCGATTATGCCGCCAATCAGGGCTTGCATTATCCTTATTCGGTTCTGTGGCATGCGTAGTTTTACATTATTAGCCCAAAGAGCTGCGGCAAAGCAGCCGGAGAACATCCCCATTATCATCACGCCACCGACGCGGTCCAGCGGTGTACCTTGAAGCTTGATAAGTTGAAAATACTGCCACTTCTCTGGCTCGAAGCCGAGCAGCTGTAATAGATGACCGCCCCAACGGGTAAACTCACCTGTCACCGCCCAAGTTGAGCCTGTTAAACCGAAAAAGTAAACAGATAACACTCCCATGGCAATCACTGCCGGGGTTGGAGACCAAAATTTTATTAGGTATTGCTGTTTAAATGCTTGCCACATAGTTGACCTCAAATTTGTTAGATCTATAAAAATAGATATAGCGAAAATTACCAAGCGCGATTGTCAAAGTTTGGAATAGCTCTCCTATTTTTTCTCTGTCTGACAAAAGGCCTGTATGAGATCGTTTCCCGGAAACAGCCTTTATAGCCGCTGTCATTGGGTGATTGATACCAATCGGTATTAATACTATTGGTATAATGAGAAATATCTTGAATGATCGAGGGGATCTAGGCTGAGATTTTCTTATTATTTTAAATTGATGTCACTGGGATGCAAATGAATCGCAGTCAGTTTACTTGCATCAGATTATATGCTGTAAACAAACTCAAGATGTGTGACCCACCTCACGCATAAGTCAGGAAGTCCCAGTGCAGCAAGTCAACCGTGATGGGTCTAACGTTTCAACGCCAGCTGTGGGACAAAATAACTAATACTCATCGGAATAAGATTTAAAAATGACAAAACAGGTATAGATACAAGAGGGAATAAAAAACGTCAGCCTTTTATGGCTGACGTTATTGTTTTATACCAGTTGGTATTAGGCTTTTTGTAAGTCGCTAACTGACTTGGCTAGGTCGCCGCTTTCATATTGCGAGTAAATTCGCCAAGTTTAGCAAGTAGCGTGACTTCATCATCTTTGTGGGCTGCGATGATCTTAACCACCGCCGAGCCGGAGATAACCCCTGCTGCCCCGGCTTGGATGGCGGCTTTCACTTGGCTTGGCTCGGCGATGCCGAAGCCTAGCAGTGGTGGCGCACCGTTAAATTCTTTCAATCGAGATAAAATCTCACCGATAGGCATACCCGCTTTAGACTCGGTACCAGTCACCCCTGCGCGCGATAGTAAGTAAGTATAACCTTCACCTTTCTCACTCACTTGTTGCAATGTTTCTCTATCTGCATTTGGTGGTGCGATAAAGATAGGACAAACATTGTGGGCCTTAGCCGATACGATAAAAGGCTCTGCTTCCTCAACGGGTACATCGGCGATCAGTACCGAATCGACGCCAGCAGCTTGAGCGCTAGCATAGAAGGTATCGATACTCTTGGTATAAACCAAGTTAGCATAGAGTAAGAGTCCGATAGGAAGATCTGAGTATTTAGCACGAATGCTGGTTAGCATTTCGAAACACTGAGTCGGCGTGGTACCCGCTTCCAGTGAACGCAGATTGGCACCTTGAATGACTGGGCCATCAGCCAGTGGGTCTGAGAAGGGAAAACCTAACTCTAAGGCATCGGCACCATTGTCGACTAAACAGTCGATGATTTTCAGTGACAGTTCAGGGCTGGGATCGCCTAGGGTCACGAATGGCACAAATGCGCCCTGATTTTTTGCCTTCAGTGCGGCAAATGCTGCCTGGTAACGGCCTGCTTGTTTAGATTCAGTCATTGCCACTCTCCTCTGTTTGCTGGCTCGTTTGTGATTTCTCACGCTCTTCAAGAATATCTGCAACGGTGAAGATATCTTTATCGCCACGACCAGATAAATTGATCACTAAAAGCGTCTCTTTAGTGGCTTTTTCGGCAAGCTTAAGGGCATAAGCGATTGCATGGGCCGACTCTAGCGCCGGAATGATACCTTCACTGCGGGCAAGCAGCTGGAAGGCTTCTAATGCCTCATCATCGGTAGCTGATTCGTAGGTTGCCCGGCCAGTTGCGGCAAGGTGTGCGTGCTGCGGCCCCACGGATGGGAAGTCGAGGCCTGCCGATACTGAGTAAGACTCTTCAATTTGTCCCTCTTTATCTTGCATGAGCGGCGCCTTCATACCGAAGAAGATACCCGTTTTTCCGTGTTTAAGCGGTGCGCCATGCATGGGCGTATCGAGACCAAGTCCAGCAGGTTCTACACCGATAAGCTGTACACTTTCTTCATCGATAAAATCGGCAAACATACCGATGGCATTTGAGCCACCGCCGACGCAGGCAATAACAGCATCGGGAAGGCGACCTTCACGCTCTAGGATCTGTCTCTTCGTCTCCTCACCGATCATGCGCTGGAACTCACGTACTATGGTTGGGAATGGATGTGGCCCTGCAGCCGTACCGAGCAAGTAATGGGCTTTTTCATAGCTGCCAGACCAGTCACGCATGGCTTCGTTACAGGCATCTTTTAGTGTCGCAGAGCCTGAAGTCACCTCTATCACTTCAGCACCCATTAACTTCATTCTGAAGAGATTGGGCGACTGACGAGCGGCATCTTTAGCGCCCATGTAGACCTTACATTTAAGATCTAGCAGTGCACAGGCTAGGGCGGTGGCTACGCCATGCTGACCTGCTCCCGTTTCGGCGATGATCTCTTTCTTACCCATACGTTTAGCAAGCAGGGCCTGGCCCAATACCTGATTGGTCTTGTGAGCACCGCCATGAAGCAAGTCTTCACGTTTTAGGTAGATCTTTACCAGCGGATTAGGACTCAAGTTACGAGTGAGGGTTAACGCTGTTGGCCGACCCGCATAATTTTTCAGGAGATCGCTAAACTCAGCCTGAAATTCAGGGTCGTCCTGGGCTTCAATAAAGGCGGTTTCGAGCTGTTTAAGCGCTGGTACCAAGATCTGCGGTACGTACATACCGCCGTATTCACCAAAGTAGGGATCAAGCTTCATTATATGTCCTTAAAATAGATCTGCTGCGCATCTCTATTGATACCGCTTCGCGGCGTGAGAATAAAAATATTATATGTGTACAGGTCTATCACCAGTGACTTGCAAAGAAGCGTGGATAGACCTAACCATAAATTGTTAGTACTGTCGAAGAGCTGCAAAGGTTGATTGGATCAGTTGGTGATCTTTAACCCCAGGTTCACTCTCCAAGCCTGAATTGAAATCTAAGCCGTAAAAGCCTTGTCTGGCTGCATCCTTGGCATTATCGGTATCTAAACCGCCTGCAAGCATGGCGTTAGCACGACTCGGTAGTGTTTGCTGCCAGTTAAAGGTTTGCCCTGTACCGCCAAACTGCCCACCGGCTTTGCTGCTTTTGCTATCGAACAAGATACGGTCTGCATTGGTCGGAATGGGTAATTGACTATTAGTAGCATCAAGATGAAGGTCGACATCAATGGCTACCGCCTTCCAAATTTGTGCGTTGCAGCCGACAGACTCGAGAGCACTGCGAACTTGAGTTATTTCGAACTCAGTTTCACTACCATGAAGTTGCACAGCAAACAGTCCAAGCGTGCTGGCGATGTCGGCAACAAATTCAGCGGTTTCGTTGACAAATACACCCACGAAATGGAGCTGTTTACCTGTGTCACGTTGAGTGTGCACTAGGTTCAAAGCACGCTCAGGGCTGATATAACGAGGTGACTTTTTAGCAAAAATAAGCCCGCCATAGATGGCGCCTGCATCGGCTACAGCCGTAACATCTTCAATGGACGTTAGACCACAAACTTTGTTGTGACCCAAAGTGAGGGTACGGCATGCCAAGTCTAGGTCTTCTGCTGCCATCAAAGAGCTGCCAACTAGGAAGCCATCCACTAACGGGCTGAGTCGGCGAACTTGTGCCTGATTATAAATTCCTGACTCACTGATAACGATACGATCGCTTGGAATGTGGGGAGCGAGCTCCTCTGTGGTCGCCAAATCGGTAGACAAGTCACGCAGGTTACGGTTATTGATGCCAATAATGTTAGCACCCAGAGAAATGGCACGTTCAAGCTCTTCTAAGTTGCTCACCTCGGTGAGCATATCGAGTTGGTACTTGTTAGCCTCTGATGCTAAAGCACGATATTGCTCATCATCGAGCACTGACAGCATGAGTAAAATCGCATCGGCTCCTTGGTGGGCGGCAAGTTTTACTTGATAACTATCGACAAAGAAGTCTTTGCATAAAATCGGCTGTTTCACACGAGCTCGGACTTTAGGAATATAGTCCATATCACCTTGGAAAAACTGCTCATCGGTGAGTACCGAGATACCTGCGGCGTAATGATTATAGACATCAGCAATCGCTTCGACGTCAAACTCCGCTCGAATCAATCCTTTCGATGGACTGGCCTTCTTGCACTCGAAGATGAAACCGGCATTGGGAGCGCGTAATGCTTCGAACAAGCTGCGATCTGAGATTTTAGGCTTGAGGTCCGCTTCAGGAAAACGCAGCTTGAGTGATGCGATATGCGCGACTTTGGTATCGACAATTTTTGTCAGTACATTACTGGTTTTAGCTAATGGCTCTGTCTGATTGTTATTTCTTAAATCTTCTGAACTATTTTTTCGACTATTCACTCTACTGCTCCGGCTCTATTTGGCTGCTGTGCTGGCGCTAGCAAGCTGCTCGAGTAATTGGTATGCCTTGCCACTTTCTAAAGTGGTTAGGGCTAGGGCGGTGCCAGATTTTACTGAGTCACACACACCAGAAATATATAAAGCACACCCCGCATTAGCGGCAACGGCATCACGATGCGCCGCTTGGCCACGACCCTGAAGAATTGCGCGGGTGAACTCTGCATTTTCTTGTGGCGTTCCGCCCTCTAAATCTTTGAGATTGGCCTGGGTAATACCTAAGTCATCGGGGGTGAGTTGGTACTGATTTATCTCACTATCTACCAGCTCACAAACAAGGGTATCACCGTGAATCGCCACCTCGTCGAGTCCGCTGCCATGAACCACCATCGCGCGCTTCATTCCTAAGGCTTTTAACACTTGAGCGATAGGTTCAACTAACTCACTGCTATAGACGCCGAGCACAATAAAGTCAGGGTGAGATGGATTAATCAGTGGACCAAGAACATTAAACAGAGTGCGTGTTTTTAATGCCTGTCTAACAGGCACTGCATGACGGACTCCACCATGGTAATGCGGGGCAAACAGGAAGCAAAGACCTAACTCATCTAAGCAATCACGAGCCGTGTCTGGAGACATGGTTAAGTCGATACCAAATTGAGCCAATAAATCAGATGAGCCAGATTTACTCGACACACTGCGGTTACCATGTTTAGCAACCTTTGCTCCAGATGCCGCTGCTACAAAGGCGGCTGTGGTGGAGATATTGATGGTGTTATGACCATCGCCTCCGGTACCGACGATATCGACGATGCCTTGAGCTTGAGTGGCATAACTTGGGGATGGAAATGGTTTCGCCGCCGCACGAAGTGCATCTGCAGCACCTGAAATCTCATCGATGGTTTCGCCGCGCATTTTCATGGCGATGAGCATTCCAGCCATCGCCACCTCGCTCATCTCACCTTGAATGATGCTGCTAACTAAAGTGTTAGCCTCTGTGCGTGTCACGCTTTGTCCCGCATACAGTTTATCTAGTAGAGGTTGAAGCTGGCTCATTTTGCATCTCCAGTTATGGTTGAGACATCAGTACCGGTTAAATAGCTGAGAGTTTGCGTCAGCAGTTGGCTGCCGAGTGTCGTCAAAATAGATTCAGGGTGAAATTGGAAACCAACGGCCTTGTGATGCTTATGAGAGATAGCCATTGGCATCTCCTCGGTGGTGGCGATCACGTTAAGGCATTCAGGTACCTGAGTTGCCACTAAACTGTGATAACGCGCAACAGGCAGAGGTGAAGGCAGGCCAGCAAACAGCTCGATGCCTTCATGGAAGGTTGGGCTAGCTTTACCATGAACGACATGGGGGGCACGCTCTACTTTACCGCCATAGTGCTCTACTAAGGCTTGATGGCCAAGGCAGATCCCTAACATAGGTACCTTACCGGCTAGTTTTGCAATCAGTGCCATTAAGCAGCCTGCTTCATGAGGAGCGCCAGGCCCTGGTGACAAGACCAAGGCAACTTTTTCATTCTCATTGAGTAGCTTAGCTGCAATAAATTCAGCATCTAGGTCATTACGATAGATCACGACCTCAAAGCCTAGGCTTCTGAATTGATCGACTAGGTTGTAGGTGAAAGAATCGAAATTGTCTAAAAGATAGAGTTTCATAGCCCGCCTCCAATTTTAATGGCTGTGATCACAGCTTGTGCTTTTTGACGGGTTTCATCGGCTTCGGCTTGTGGGTCTGAGTCATAGACAACACCAGCACCCGCTTGAATATGGGCAATACCGTTTTTAACAAACGCAGAGCGGATCACGATACAAGTGTCCATATCGCCAAGGCCATTTAAGTAGCCAGCCGCGCCGCCGTAACTGCCACGCCTTGTTTGTTCAACGGCGCGGATCAGCTGTGAAGCACTGACTTTTGGGGCACCAGTTAGTGTCCCCATATTCATACAAGCTTGATAAGCGTGCAGCGCATCTAAGTCATTACGAAGTTGGCCGGTAACTCGGCTGACTAAATGCATTACATGGGAGTATCTATCTACTTTTAATAACTCTGGAATTTTACGGGTACCACTTTGACTGATACGCGCGACGTCATTACGGGCCAAATCAACCAGCATCAGATGTTCAGAAAGCTCTTTCTTATCTAAACGAAGCTCTAGCTCTATACGGCTATCGAGGTCGGCATCAATTTGACCATCAGGGGTTTTTCCACGCTGACGAGTCCCAGCGATAGGATATATTTCGACTTGATTGGTGCTGGTCTCATATTTCAAGGCACTTTCTGGGGAGGCACCAAACACGGTGAAATCATCGCCTCTGACATAAAACATATAGGGACTTGGATTGGTTAGACGTAACGCGCGATATGCGCCTAGCGTATTAGGGCAGGGAAGACTGAAGCTACGTGACGGCACGACCTGGAAAATATCACCAGCGATAATATGCGTTTTAAGATCCCTCACCGTCGCTTTAAAGGCGTCATCTGAGACATTGACAGTGACATCTGCATTAACAGGGACGAGAGCTGAAGCCGCTTTGACCTGTGATATCTGTGCATTAACGGAATCAATGCGAGCGGTTAAGATTGCAGCGTAAGCATTTTTATCTGTGGTGTCTGTAATGAAGTTATGGGTGATAATATCAGCCGTTTCTTGCTGACGGTCGACCGTTATTAAGGTTTCTGCAAGATAAAACAGGTAATCAGGACAGGTATTGTCACCGTTGTTAACTTGAGGTAGAGGCTCGACAGTATCGATTAAGTCATACGCTAGCACACCACCTAAAAATAGATCTTCAAAAGCTGGCTTGTCACCGCAATCTATCTCTTGTATTAATGCTCGAAGGCCATCGAGCGGCGAGGTTGCTTTGAGTCTGGCATCTTCATCTAGCTGCTCGGTTTCCTTGACCAAAGTGAGCTTTAGTACATTGGTTTCTAGATTAGAGCTAGCGTGTTTAAAATATGTTTGTATCGGTAACAGTAGCGATTGGCCATTGTCTGTGAGCGCGGTAAAGGTCAATTGGTAACCTTCGCAGCGGATCATCAAGGCGGCATGGGAGAGAATAATGCTCTTGATGTTGTCCTTACTCTCAATTTCAGCAGATTCGAGCAACATGGTGTGTGGCGCATCTTGGGTGAGGTGCTGATATAAACTTAAAGGATCATCCGGGTAGGAGATCCGCTCCTTACTCGTGCTGACTTGAGCTAGTTTCATCTATTGTCTCGCTTCTCTAATCCGTTTTTAAATAAGTTGATATTAATACTCTTTACGATGAGCTTAGATACCTGTCTTGACTTGTTGCTGTATTAAAATTGGGTACAAAAAAGCCCGCATCTTGTGCGGGCTTCTTGTTTAATCTTGTCTCTTTTACATGAGCACAGAATTTCACACCACCCGCTAAGTTGGGAAGTGCCACCACCAATTGATGTTTTGTGCTGGAAATAACGTTTTCATCGTGAAGTTGAGTCCGTTTTAAAAGAAAGAACATGTAAAAGATAAAATACTAATTATGCATTAAGTTCGTTTATAAAATGCATTCAGTGGCTATATCAAAACATTAGCGGCTTGATCATGTCAATTGAATATTTTTATATTTGAGCATATCTGACCAGAAGAGCGTGAGTTTTGGATACTTCTCTACCTTATAAGTAGCATTTTACAAATAATTGTTAGGCCATTTAACTCTTTTCCCCTTTTGCTAACAAACTCAAGTAGAATAAGCCCATGACAGATGAAACTTTATTAATCGATCTCCATAGCCACTCAAGCGCTTCCGACGGTCAACTCACCCCTTCCGAACTCATTGAACGCGCCATTGATAATGGTGTGCAGATATTTGCTATCACAGATCACGATACGACTGGGGGCTTAGCAGAAGCACATGCCTATAATCAGGCACATGAATCTCCATTAACCTTGCTTAATGGTGTCGAAATTTCGACGCGCTGGCATAATCACGATATTCATATTGTGGGTCTTAATGTCAGCTTAGATAATGAATCGTTCGAAGCTTTTTTGGCAAACCAAAGAGAGTTAAGAGAACTAAGAGCGAAAGAGATCGGGATCAGATTGGCAAAGGCTGGAATTGAAGGCGCCTATGAGGGCGCAAAAGCCTTAGCAGGAGAGGCGGCTTTGAGTCGTGGTCATTATGCGCGCTGGTTGGCGACGAATGAGTATGCAACAAGTACTGCAAATGTGTTTAAGAAGTACCTCGCCCGTGGAAAAACAGGTTATGTGCCCAATAATTGGTCTGATATGGCTACTGCAATCGAGAAAATACACCAAGCTGGTGGCATTGCAATATTGGCACACCCAAGCGGTTACAAGCTTTCCTCTAAATGGGTCAAGCGTTTAGTGAGAGAGTTTAAAGAGGCGGGTGGAGATGCTATGGAAGTCATTGTCAGTCGCCAGACCATAGAAGATCGAAATAATTTAATCGCACTGAGTTTACAGAATGAGCTTGCTGCCTCCCTGGGCAGTGATTTTCATTTTCCCGGTAGCTTTATTGAACTTGGTAAGAGTATGTACCAACCCAAAGGTGTGAACTGGGTATGGCAGATGGATAATTGGAAAATGGGCCAAGCCGCTTAACGACCTTTATGTTGAGATTGGATAATCTTAGCGAGCAGAAGGCTTGAAGCACCATATTGATAAGAATTGGATGAAAAGATCATGAGTCAGTTTTTTTATGTACACGAAGAAAACCCGCAACCACGGCTGATTAATCAAGCGGTAAATGCACTTAAAAGTGGTGGTGTGATCGTATACCCAACAGATTCAGGTTATGCCCTGGGATGTCTGCTTGGCGATAAAGATGCGATGAGCCGTATAGTGCGCATACGCCAGATTGAAAATGACCATAATTTTTCATTGATGTGTCGCGACCAGTCTGAGTTATCAGCCTATGCGAAAGTGGATAATCAGGCTTATCGAGTGTTGAAGCACAATACGCCAGGTCCTTATACGTTTATCTTTAAGGCCAGTAAAGAGGTGCCAAAGCGTCTACAGAGCCCTAAAAAGAAAACTATAGGCATTCGAGTTCCGGATAATGTGATTGCACTTGCACTACTCGAAGCGCTAGACGAGCCTTTGATGTCGACCAGTCTCATTTTGCCCGGTGAAGAGTTTACCGAGTCAGATCCTGAACATATCCGTGACATTTTGGAACATCAGGTCGATGCCATTATTCATGGTGGTTATTTGGGTGAGAAACCGACGACTGTGATTGATATGTCTGAAGGTGATATCGAAATTATCCGTGAGGGTGTTGGTGATATTTCACCTTTTGTTTAAACTGTGCAACCGATATGTATCAAGGTATAATCGCGCGCCATTGTTTATGAGCAAGAGGCTGAGTCAGCTTGGACATATTCAATTTTTAACCTACTAAACTGAGGACAATGGATGCAGGGGACTCAAAAAAGGTTGCCCTTGGCCATAGTCAAAGGTGAGCCGGTTAAACAGCTACCGGTAGATCTGTTTATTCCACCTGAAGCGCTCGAAGTGTTTCTTGAATCCTTTGAAGGGCCACTGGATCTACTGCTGTATCTGATCCGTAAGCAGAAACTCGATGTTGTGGAATTGCCTATCTGGCCTGTCACTAAGCAGTACCTTGAGTATATAGAGCTGCTTCAAGGTGCACGTGTTGAGCTTGCTGCTGATTACTTAGTGATGGCGGCCACGCTTGCAGAGATAAAATCTCGATTATTATTGCCAAGACCTGTGATCGAGAATGAAGAAGAAGAGGATCCTCGTGCTCAGTTGATCCGCCAACTGAAAGCTTATGAAGTCATTAAAGAAGCGCAGCAGCAGCTAGATGAGTTACCTCGTCTAGAGCGAGATGTGTTTCAAGCAAAAGCAACACCAGCACCGGATATTAAGCCTGTGTTACTGCCGCCTGAGGTTTCGCTTTTTGAGATAGCCAGAGCATTTGGCGCTGTGATGAAACGAATAGCAGCCACAGAGCATCATCATGTAAAACGCGAGGTGTTGTCTACTCGAGAGCGTATGGCACAGATTCTATCTCTGCTCGATGGTGAGGACTATCTACCTTTTGAAGCTTTGTTTGATGTTGCCGAAGGTCGCAGTGGCGTTGTGGTGAGCTTTTTAGCTTTGATGGAGCTGGTTAAAGAGCTTCTTGTGGAGCTGGTACAAACTGAACCGTTTTCAACCATACACGTTAAGGCATATTGATTGTCAGCATTAAATCAAAAAAAGCAAAAGCAAACACACATAAATCCGGATCAGCTAAAGCAGTTGATTGAGGCAAGTCTATTTGTGTTAGCAAAGTCGGTCACGATAAAGACGCTAAAAGAGACCGTGTTGGTGAATTTTAGCGTCACACACGTTAAAATTAAGACTGCTTTAGAAGAGTTACAACAAGATTATCAGGGGCGGGGCATTGAGTTAGTCAGCGTCGCCGGTGGCTATCGATTCCAGACTATCGAAGCACTAAGCCCTTATCTTCAGCCATTATGGCAGGAAAAGGCACCAAAATATTCACGTGCTACGTTAGAGACGTTAGCCGTCATAGCCTACAAACAACCTGTCACTCGAGGTGATATAGAGTTTGTCAGAGGCGTAGCTGTTAGCAGCCATACCATTAAAACGTTGACAGACAGACAGTGGATTAAGTCGGTAGGGCATAAAGAAGTGCCAGGCAGACCGGCTCTTTATGTCACAACCACCGAATTTTTAGCCTACTTTGGCTTAGATGCATTAAAGGATCTACCGCCGCTAACCGATACTGAGTCTTTAGAGGCGCTATTTTCTAATGCGGGCTCGGAAACCAGTCCAGAGGTCACTAGTGATGTCGAACTGGTTGATAAATAATTGTTTGCGTCCTTGGTGCAGGTGCGTTTGGAATTAATGGCCATGGCTGAAAAGGTCTTCATGTCATTTGAGATAGGTTCTTCATTAACCTGTTTTGCGTATAGGCTATTTTCCCTGTAAACTAATGCGTTAAAGAGGCATTTTTAGCTATGTGTACATAACTGGGTACATAATTAAAATCCTACCGAATTATCATTAATCTAAGTTATTGTTACTTAGATTAAAAGTCTTAAAGAGTTAACTAATGAGTGAAAAATTGCAGAAAGTCTTGGCCCGTGCAGGCCATGGCTCCCGTCGTGAGATGGAGGCATGGATTGCTGCAGGTCGAATTAGTATAGATGGTGAGATAGCTAACCTGGGTGATCGTATCGAAGCCGATGTGAAGATCCGTATCGATGGTCGCGCCATTTCAATTAAGTCTGAAGAAGATCTTGTTTGTCGTGTGATTGCCTATCATAAGCCTGAAGGCGAGATATGTAGCCGCAAAGATCCTGAAGGTCGTCCAACCGTATTCGATCGTCTGCCTAAGACCCGCGACTCACGTTGGGTTGCTGTGGGCCGTCTGGATATCAATACCTCAGGTCTTTTATTGTTCACCTCTGATGGTGAGCTTGCCAACCGCTTGATGCATCCATCAAATGAAGTTGAGCGTGAATACGCTGTACGTACTTTCGGTGAAGTCAATGATGCCTGTATTCAACGTCTTCGTACGGGTGTGACCCTTGAAGATGGTCCTGCTAGCTTTGATAAAGTTAAAGCGGCTGGCGGTGAAGGCATGAACAAGTGGTGGCATGTGTCACTGGCTGAGGGTCGTAACCGTGAGGTTCGCCGTTTATGGGAGTCTCAAGAGGTTCAGGTGAGCCGTTTGATCCGTATCAGTTATGGCGCAATTGAACTGCCTAAATCTCTACCACGTGGTGGTTGGGTTGAGCTGACACTCGAGCAAGTTAACTACTTGAGAAAAACTGCTGGAATGGATCAAGAGACACGCTCTATCATGGGAACCGATAAGCACAGTGTGGCTCGCTCGAAAGTGAAGGGTGCAAAAATCCGCCGTGCAGTACGTAAGCACAAATCGGTAGCTGCCAAACCTAAGCCTACTCGTAAGAGAGTCTAGTTAAACAAGTGACGAGTTCCTAGATTTTAGTACCTAGGAACTAGGAACTAGGAACGTTAAGAAAAGGCTGCATTTGCAGCCTTTTTTACGTCTGGAACGTTTATGCAATATTTACAGGGATAGTAAAAATATTGCTTTACGTCTGGACTTCTCGTAACAAGAGTTATGCAATATTTACAGGGGGCTGTGATGTTCCCGACATCAGTTAGACATTGCCTACTTCTGAGTTGAATGAGTTCAAAAGGGATCACCATTCCCTCATTAATTCGTCTTGAATTATACCGCCAAAAATAACTCTGAACTGACCACTTTCTTATACCGAGTGGTATGAATCCCAGATTAAATCTCACTGTCTCACTTAAAGCTCTCTCACTTCCTCATTTGAAGCTCTATATTGACTGTCTTTGCATTAACTCATTAAATTATATACTTTCTATGTATCATCAAAATATTGTGAGGAGCGACATAATGGAATTGATATCGGCTAATAAAATTTGGGATAAAGCCCCTCATAATGCTTTTACCGATCTAGCTCGGTTTAACGGTGAACTTTACTTAGTGTTTCGTGAGGGATGCGAGCATGTATCAGCTGAAGGTCATTTACGATTATTGCGCTCCAATAATGAAGGTAAGAGCTGGCACTCAGCAGGTCTTTTTAAGTTAGCAGGTAGAGATCTACGGGATGGAAAGCTAGCTGTATTTAACGGTTAATTATTGATATTTGGTGCCGGACCGATAAGAGAACCGGAGCCCCAAGCACTTAGATCTTATGTTTGGCGTAGCGCTGATGGGACACAATGGGCTGATCCAGTGAAGATAGTAAAGGACAGTGAATGGCTATGGCGTATCACACCGTTTAAAAACAGTCTTTACGGAATTGCCTACTTCCCTCATGAGTTGGATGGCTATGTGGCGCCCTATCAAAGTTTAAATGGCATAGGTTATCAAGCTCTTGTCCCAAAATTAAATCAGGCTGGCTATGTTAATGAGTCGGGTTTGATTTTCGATAAACTTGGTCATTCTCATTGCTTACTCAGGCGGGATCCTGTTTTCGGGCCAGAACAAAATGCGTTGCTTGGTACTGCTCAGCCACCTTATATAGATTGGTGTTGGCAGGAGTTAGATAAGCGTATCGGTGGGCCGGTTAGCTTTTTTTATCAAGGAAGACATCTTGCCGTGGTGCGCTTATATGATGAGAAAGTAAGAACCTCTCTGGTTGAAATACATGAAGAGACTGGCGAGATCCAAGAATTACTCACATTACCTTCGGGAGGAGATACGAGTTATGCGGGGGTGATACTGGATGGTGACCTTTTGAAAGTGAGTTATTACTCCTCTCATGAGGGGAAGAGTGCTATCTACTTTGCAGTGATTAGCTTGTCAGCAGTAGCAGTATAAGGATGAGTTCCTAGTGTTGAAATTCTAGGAACTCATTTAAGCACTAAATTTAAGTCTATATTTTAAGCACTATATTTAAGCTCTATATTTAAGGACTATGTACAGAATTACTGAGCGCTAAGTTGCTGGCCATTTACACTGGCCGAATCATCACCCATCAGGTAAAGGTAAGTAGGCATAAGGTCTTCAGGCTCTTTAAGCGTACTAGGGTTCTCAGCAGGGTAAGCATTGGCACGCATAGCGGTACGAGTTGCACCTGGATTGATGCTGTTTACTCTCACATTGGACCCTTCATATTCATCGGCAATTGATTGCATCATGCCTTCTGTGGCGAACTTAGAAATTGCATATTCTCCCCAAAATGCACGGCCTTGGCGCCCAACGCCACTGGATGTGAAAACAAGGGAGGCAAGTGGTGCCTTTTTCATCACAGGTAGCAGGGCTTTAGTCATCATAATCTCAGCGATAACATTGATCTGCATGACCTCCTTTACCGAATCCATTGAGATGTGCTCAAACGGCCCTAATACACCGAGTTTACCTGCATTGTGGAGTAGACCGTCAAGGTGACCAAACTGCTCTTCGATAGTTTCAGCCATATCGATATAGTTTTGCTCAGTTGCACCCTGCAGATCTAACGGCACGATGGCAGGCTTTGGCGAACCCGCTTGCACAATGTGGTCGTATACAGCTTCCAGTTTTTTAACGGTTTTGCCTAGTAAGATAACCGTAGCGCCGTGTTTGGCGAAATGTATTGCAGCAGTGCGACCTATGCCGTCTCCCGCACCTGTTACTAAGATTGTTTTGTTAATAAGTAGATCTTTTGCAGCTTGATATTCCAACATGAGTCAATATTTCCTGTCGGCGGAAAACCCCGCCACCTCTAGAGTCACTGATGCGATAAACACTTGTTTTAAACAAATGATTAAGTATTGTTCGTATGATCACTGGCCTTGTGTGACAAAAATGTAGCTAAGTATATATTTTTACGTTAACTTGAGCTTAGGTAAGGGCTTAAAAAAGTCCTATTTGGTCACACGGTATTGCCTATTGTGACCAAATTTTTTGGGGAAAACAAAAATTATTACAACAAGATTTGGGGAACAAAGATGAAAAGACTCTTTTTGGGTGTTGCGATTGCCTCTGCGCTAGGACTTACAGCCTGTAGTGAAGATAGTGTTGATGAGCTAAAAGATAAGGTTGAGCCTCTGATCCCTGAGTCTCATATGGTGTTCGATCCAGCCAATGGTGCAGTTCCTTTGCCCAATGATTTGCTATTTAGTGGCACTCTGGATGGTACTATTCACATCCCAGGCGAAGCGCTAGATGGAAGCAGTGATTATAGCGATCCTTCTATGGCACTTGGTGCTCTCGATGGTTGGTCTACAACTGCGCCAATCTCTATTACTGTTGACCCAGCGACTGATCATGACGGCACAGTATTGAGTTTAGATGTTGCATCTGTTTATCAACCCGGCGCTGTCAGAGTTTTTGAAGCGACTGTCGGTGGTCCTCTATCTTCCGATCCAGAATGCGGTGCAAATCCATCGGCTTCTGCGTGTAAAGTGGGTGATGAACTGACTTTTGGTGTCGATTTTGTTTCCAAAGGTTCTGGCAATACCATCGCCATTGTCCCTTTGAAGCCGCTTAAAGCTGGCCAGTCATATATTTATACAACCACTAATTTAATTATGGACTCAGAGGGGCGACCCATCGCGCCTTCTAGCACCTATGGTCTTCTTAAGCTAGATATTGACACTCACCCACTTGAGACCCCTGATCAATTGATGTTGCAGACCTTAGTGAATAGCTACGAAAAAGGCATAGCAGCAGAACACGGAGTCGATACTGAGACCATTAGTTATGCGGGTCTGTTTACGACTCAATCAGTGGCAGATGTTTATGAAACAACCAAGCTATTGATGGTTGAGCCGGGTTCTCCCTATGCGCCTACTTTCTCTGTGGCGCCGACCCCATTAGGCTATACCGTCGCAATGGCAGCTGGACTGACTCCCGCCGATGGAATCGCTTATGCGCTAGCTGATATGGCAAACGTTTATGGCGCTGAGCTTACACTTCCAGTATTTGGTGATTGTTCGTCATCTGCTTGTTTAGATGAAAACATGCAGCCGACAATCAATGGCAGCTGGAAAGCATATGGTGATAGCCCTGTATCAGTGTTGTTAGCACTGCAAACTGGCACCATGAGTCAGGAAAACTATGGTATGCAAGCCATGGCATACGAAATTGATCCAGCAGCTGGTATTGCTAACCCTGCGCTTTTAGCCGGTAAAGCCTGGTTACTCGATGATGGCACAGCGGCCGATAAAGCTAAGCACTTGACCAAATTTAACCCTATTCCAGCAATTAAGGGCTATGAGAAGGTCCCCGTCTTTATTACATTGCCCGATGCTGCAAAACTGGCTGCCTTTAATGCTCAACAAGGCTTGCCATTTACTCCTCCGACAGCAGGTTGGCCAACCAATATTGCCTTACATGGTCTAGGCGGCGGTAAAGAAGCTGCTATGACATTTGCAGGAACTTATGCTGCTATGGGTATAGCAACGGTTGCAATTGATCATCCTCTGCATGGTGCACGCTCTTTCGATGCAAATGGTGATGGTGTCTATGAAATATCGGCATCAGCACCTGAGTTTGGTTATGCTGTTGGCACGCCAGAGGCATTCGTTAATGGTAATCCTTTAGCCTTTATAAACATCGCAAGTACGCTATCAACCCGTGATAACTTCCGCCAGAGCGTGGTCGATCACTTAGGTGTTCGTCTAGCACTGACAGGCTTATCAATGCAGTTAGCTCAGATGGAGCTTCCTCAGATTTTTGATATAGGCAAGATAAGCTCACAAGGGATCAGTCTTGGCGGGATTGTTAATACTAACTTTTCAGCTTATGCGAGCACAGGCTTAACGCATCCTGCAACAGGAACAGCATTGCCGAATGTCTATGCGCTAAATGCTTCATCGTTAGTCGCACCAGCTGGTGGTTTAGCTGGGGCTTTCGTTGGCTCGCCAACGTTCGCGCCTATGCTTGAAGAAAGCATTTTAGCCAGTGATTCATTCCAAGCGCTTGTCGATGAGGCTAATACCGCAGGATATGAGCCAGGCTCTGATGAGTATGCCGCTTTAGTTGCTGCAGTTTATGCTGAGTTTATTCCAACGTTTGCGTTTGCCGTACAAACTGCGATTGATAGTGCAGATCCTGTTAACCATGGCGCTATGCTAAAAGCGACGGGTCTTCCAGTGCACTTGATTGAAGTTGTTGGTGATGGAACAGATGAAAACAAGCCCGATCAGGTACTGCCTAACAGTGTTGAAGGCTTCCCTACATCAGGTACAGAACCGCTCATTGCAGCTTTAGGATTAGAGTGTATTGAGACAACAACGGCAAGTTCTGGTGCGGTTAGATTTACAGAAGGGCATCATAGCTCACTGACTGATCCAGCAGGAACGGCATCAACGGTAGAGATGCAGCAGCAAGTTGCAGCATTCGCGCTTACTGCAGGAAAAGGTTCGGCGACTATCTTGGTTGAGAATACCGATATTATTCAGCCTTGTGCCGTTCCAGCAGGCTAACACTTAATTAAAGATTAACTCTTGAAACCCAGCATTTGCTGGGTTTTTTATTGGCTTATTTGTTATTAGGTCAATGACTGATAGAATAACGCCAATTTGCATTAAAGATAAAATTAAGCCGGAGTAGACTTTGGAATTTTTGTACGAGTATGGACTATTTTTTGCTAAAGCAATTACCATAGTGTTGTCGATTATCGCTGTTGTTATTCTAGTACTTGCCTCTGCTGTAAAGCAAAAAGGTGAGAAAGGTGAGTTGAGGTTAACTAACTTATCTGAAGAGCTTCAAAACCTAAAGCATGATCTCAAAGAAGAGCTACTCAGTAAGAAACAGTTCAAAGCTTATGAAAAACAGTTGAAAGCTGATGAGAAAGCAAAAGAGAAAGCTGAAAAAGAGCAGACGGAAGATATCCTAGAGCCTAAGGTATTTGTGGTCGACTTTAAAGGCAGTATCGATGCAGCTGAGGTGGCGTCACTTCGTGAAGAGATCAGCGCGATTATTGCTATTGCTGAAAAGGGTGATGAAGTCATCGTCAACGTTGAGAGTGGTGGCGGTATGGTCCATGGTTATGGACTCGCTTCAAGTCAGCTCGATAGGCTACGTCAGGCTGATATCCCACTGACTATTTGTGTTGATAAAGTGGCTGCCAGTGGGGGGTATATGATGGCCTGTGTGGCGAACAAAGTTTATGCCGCACCGTTTGCAATTGTGGGATCTATAGGTGTTGTAGCCCAAATTCCTAATTTTCATAAATTGCTTAAAAAGCACGATATCGATTATGAGCAGCATACGGCAGGTGACTTTAAACGTACGTTAACCTTGTTTGGTGAAAACACCGATGAAGGTCGTGAGAAGTTTCAAAAAGAGCTTGAAGAAACCCATGTGTTGTTCAAAGAGTTTATTGCTAAATATCGTCCAGAGTTAGATCTTGAGAAGGTGGCTACTGGTGAACATTGGTATGGACAGCAAGCGATCGAGTTAGGTTTAGTCGATGAAATTTCGACCAGCGATGATGTGATTATGAAGCTAGCGAAAGAGAAAACTGTCATTAAAGTGCGTTATCAGCTCAAGAAAAAGTTTGCTGATAAAATTGCGCATGCAGCTTCGCTGTCATTCAATGGTATCTTCAATAAGCTTGCAGAGAAGAATCAACCGCTAGGCTGATTTTGTGCACAATGAACTGCAAACATTAAAAAAGCCTGCTAAATGCAGGCTTTTTATTGACTGTAGAAAATATGACTAGTGGGTTAATCTCAGTTCATGCCTATGTTCGTGAGCATAACTTTCGGCACATAGGGCGCATCTCTGTTCCACAGGATCTAAAATTAAACGCTCTGGTTCAATTTCGCTTTCGCAATCCGAGCAAAGCCCATAAAGACCAATATCGAGTTGACAAAATGCGGCATCAAGTTTGGTTAGTTGACTAAAAAGAGGATGGTCACTTAGGGCGGCATTAGTGAGCAGAGCAATGAGCTCACAAAGATTAGTGCCTTGCGAGTCAATGCCGATCTGCTTACGTTCCGCAAGCTGACCAATCTCTATCCTTAGATTAGTTTCTATTTTTGACAATTCATGTCTAATTTGCGGGTGACTCACGAGAAAAGACCTCTTTATTAATTTAGCTATTTAGTCTAAACCGATGCAGAGATACCGCTATGACTAAGATCAAAAACTGAGTCATATTTAATGTTTAAATCAGCAGGATGTCACTGGGATCAGGAAGTTTTGTCTATTTTTTAATGGAGGTACGACCAGCAAGGTGATTCTTGCTGATTTCAGCATACTTTAGATTCATGTTAGTGGATTAAACTTGAGCTTTGAGCAAGGTGAGGATATCTGGCGTTTTCTTTAATACCCTGACTTGAACAAAAAGTTCATCAGCTTGACTGTATTGCTTGGCAATAAATTTGAGCCATTGCTTAATTCGAGCTGGATAATATTTCTCTTTTTCACTGACTATTTCATATTCAGAATATTGTAAAAGTAGCTGTAACACTTTGGCCCATGGCATTTTAGCTTGATCGCCTTTGATCACATGGGCTAAGTTGGGAACGGCTAAGGCACCACGACCTATCATCACATCATCACATTGACTGACTTGTTGACATTTAAGGTAATCTTCTCGGCTCCACACCTCACCATTTGCGATCACAGGCATTGCAACTGACGATTTTATCTTTTGGATATACAGCCAATGTGCAGGGGGCTTATAGCCTTCTTCCTTGGTTCTTGCATGCACGGTCAACTCAGTCGCACCTGCGGCTTCAATAGCCTGAGCAATCTCAACACAGCGACTCTTATCATCCCATCCTAAACGGATTTTTGCCGATACGGGGAATTTTTCATCTACAGCTTCGCGCACAGCTTTCACCACTTTGTAAATGGTTTCAGGCTGTTTGAGCATTGCCGCACCCCCATTACTACGATTTACCATAGGTGCCGGACAGCCAAAGTTTAAATCAACGCCAAGGGAGCCAAGTTCAATCGCTCTTATCGCATTTTCAGCCATCCATTGAGGATGCTGACCTAAAAGTTGTAATCGTACCGGAGTGCCAGACAGCGTTTTACTCTCATTCGCTAGCTCAGCACATAGACGATAAAATACTTTTTCAGGCAAGAGCTGATCAACCACACGAATAAATTCACTGATCACCAGATCGTAGCCGCCAACACCGGTTAATAGTGCTCGCATCGGCGCATCGGCGACGCCTTCCATAGGGGCAAGTATTACACGCATATTTTCGCTCTTGTCAGTGTTAAAAGTGTAGTTAGCTATTTTGAGTCTAATCTAGTAGGGCTAAGAGCTTTAAATCAAAGTGATTGTTTAGCCGACGTCTGCTTCAAACCAAAATTCAGTTCTGAGTCTGTACAGGAATAGGGTTGTTGGAACACCATTCAGTACTTAAATTACCCGCTACCTCTAGGCGGGCAGCATTTTAACTCATGATGAGGACTAATTCAAAACTAGTATATGACAATCATTCAAACCTAGTTTCAGAGCCTTTATATTTGAATTTTATCTTTTATTTCAAATGAGATTAGTTGCGATTTGTCACTTTATGGGTCATAAATGTGATGTTGGTAAAAAAAATGAAATAAGTTTGCGCTAGGTCAGGTCTACTTATGCAAGCCAGCTGATATGCAGTTTGGTTGGTAACCTAAACTACTTTATTGATTTGAAAGGAATACATTATGAATTTAGTTAAAAAGACTGCTTTAGCTGCTGCGTTAGGTACTGTTGTTATCGGTTCTGCTTTTGCTGCTGAAGTGCAAGCGAATCCATTTGGCTTTAGCCAGATGGAAGCTGGTTATCAACTTGTCGACGGAGAAGGCAAGTGTGGTGGCGATATGAAGAAGGGCAAAGAAGGTAAATGTGGCGAAGGTAAGTGTGGCGGCGACATGAAGAAAGCCTCAGAAGGCAAATGTGGCGGTGACATGAAGAAGGGTAAAGAGGGCAAATGCGGTGAAGGTAAGTGTGGCGGCGACATGAAGAAAGCCTCAGAAGGCAAGTGTGGCGGTGACATGAAGAAAGGTAAAGAGGGCAAGTGTGGTGAAGGCAAATGTGGCGGCGACATGAAGAAGGCCAAAGAGGGTAAATGTGGCGGCGACATGAAGAAGGCTAAAGAGGGTAAATGTGGCGGCGACATGAAGAAAGGCAAAGAAGGTAAGTGTGGCGGCGACATGTAATAGCTGACATTATTATTTAGGCTGAGCCTAACAATGATGATTAATTAAGGCCGGTATATACTGGCCTTAATTGTATTTATACAGGTAATAGGTATTTTTATCTTGGCGGTGAACAATCTGCAATGGCCGAGTGAAGTAGAAAAGATTGGGGAGTGGATATGACACATCAAGCCAGAGTTGGCTTAGGGCTAAGGCGTGAAATGTTGGATGAGTTTTGCACTTCAGTCCCGGATGCTATCGATTTCTTTGAGGTTGCGCCGGAAAATTGGATGACCTTAGGGGGAAAGTATGGACGACAGTTTAGTCAACTTACTGAGCAGAGGCCTTTTTTTTGCCATGGGTTATCTTTGTCCATTGGTGGGCCTTCGCCATTAGACGTTGAGTTTGTCAAAAATGTGAAAACCTTTCTGGATGAGCACAATATTGAGCTTTATTCCGAGCATTTAAGCTATTGTTCTGGATCGGGTCACATGTATGACCTGATGCCCATTCCATTTACTCAAGAAGCGGTTAAGCATGTTGCTCAGCGAATTAAACTAGTCGAAGATATTATTGAGCGACCACTGATCCTCGAGAACGTTTCATTTTATGCCGCTCCAGGTGCTGAGATGACTGAGTTGGAGTTTGTTAATGCGGTGCTCAGTGAAGCGGACTGTAAGCTGTTACTCGATGTTAATAACATCTATGTCAATTCAATAAATCATCAATATGATGCTAATGCATTTTTAAGAGCTATGCCTACGGAACGAGTCGCTTATCTTCATATTGCGGGGCATTATGAAGAAGCTGAAGATATTATTGTCGATACTCATGGTGCGGATATTGTCTCACCCGTGTGGGATTTACTAAAGACGTGTTATGAGGTGCACGGTGTGCATTCGACCTTGTTAGAAAGAGATTTTAATATTCCCGAAACTCAGGTTCTGCTTCAAGAAATTGACAAAATTCATCAATACCAACATCTCAATCAGACTCGATTATCCAGGAGTGCATAATGAATTTTGATGTGATTCAACAATCGTTTATTGATTATATTAAACAGCCGTCTCGGCCTCTTCCACAGGGAACAGAAGCGCGGCGGATGAAAATATATCGGGATCTATTTTTTAATAATATTAATGGTTTTGTGACCAGTGCATTCCCGGTGCTAAAAAGCCTTTATGCTGAAGATGACTGGCTAGCCTTAGTGCAAAACTTTTTTTTGAACCATGACTGTGAAACACCGATATTTATTGAAATCGCACAAGAGTTTGTTGTTTTCCTGCAAACAGAGTACGAATTTAAGCAAGGTGAGCCCAAGTTTATTATTGAACTTGCTCATTATGAATATATGGAATTAGTGGTCGCTGTCGCCAAAGACAATTTCGACCATCAGCCTTTAGGGCTTGATATAAAACAAGCGGGACTCTGTTTATCCGATACGGCTAGAGTCTTGCAGTACAGTTATGATGTACAAAGAATATCGGAAGAGTATCAACCTGATGAACCCGCTCAAAGCCCACAACTCTTTTGCTTATATCGCGATACAGAAGATGAAGTGATTTTTTTACAGTTAAATCCCTTAACTGCCCAAGTATTAGGTTTTATCTCACAGCATGAAAGTGTCTATTTTGATGAGCTATTTAACTGGCTTAAACAGACTTACCCTCAGATGGATGAAAATGATTTGATTCAAGGCTGTTGCCAAATGTTAGCTGAATTAGGGGCTAAAGGAGTGATAAAACACTATAAACCTCTTTGATTAGCCTTTGTCTCATGTTTGGTCATTACAGCCAAAAGTAAATTTATGGTAAATAGTCGCTTCCTAAATAGAGAACATCTCTCTATAATGTCGCCAAAAATTGATCTAGATCAATAAAATTGAGTGAGGAAGTTATGAGTCAGCCGTTTAAAGATCCGTTTAATATCATCTATTTCATTGGTTTCATCCTAGTCTTGATGATCCCAACGCTGCCAGCAACCTTATCTTGGTTGAAAATTGCTGGGCTTATTTAATCGGTCGTTCTTGTATCAAAGGAAGCTAGATACCTGTGATTTGATTGGGTAGACTAACCACTCTCTATGAGTGGTTTTTTGTGTCTGGAACACTTATGCAATATTTCTTAAAGAGGCCACGGGTCCATGATGTTCCTGACATCAGTTGGACATTCCCTACGTCCATGTAGGTCAAGGGAAGAATATTGCTTTGTGTCTATTTCTATTTAATTGGTTCAGTAAGGGTGTTATGGCACTAAAACGTGGTTTTTATTTAGTCTGTGGTCTATGCAGTTTGGCATTAGGTTTATTGGGGATCCCGCTTCCTATACTACCTACAGTTCCTTTTATCTTGCTTGCTGCATTTTGCTTTGCCCGTTCTAGTGACCGGTTGCATCATTGGTTGATGACGCACCCTTGGTTTTCTGAAGCCTTGAATGATTGGGATAAAAATAGAGGGATCCGTAAAGGGTTAAAGAAAAAAGCTTATGTTGTCAGTGGGTTAAGCTTTGGCGTGAGCATTGCTGTCGTACCGCTTTTATGGGTTAAAGTCATGTTAGTCTGCTGTGCCATTGGCTTAGGGTTTTACTTATGGCGTATTCCAGAACTTGAAGATTGACACGCCTCATTCAAACATAATTTAAATATTCCTTTTAACATCGAACTCAATGTCTTTGATATACAAAAAATGGTTGAAATGTGACTCGATCCCCCATTTCTTGTTGTATAGATCGCTCTGATTGTTGCAACTGAGGGGAAAGAGACATAAGCTTTAGCCGAAAATTTTTAGGCTGGTGATTCAATTCCAGCGAAACCAAAAGATGATTGCCCATGAATAACGACAGCTTAGCCTTGATAAAACAGAGCATAAAAACCATTCCAGATTACCCTAAAGCAGGGATACTCTTCAGAGACGTGACAAGCTTGCTTGAAACCCCTGTAGCTTATAAAGCCACTATCGACTTATTGGTTGAAGAGTACAAAGCACAAGGGTTCACCAAAATTGTTGGTACTGAAGCCCGTGGCTTTCTGTTCGGAGCGCCGTTAGCATTAGAATTGGGCGTCGGCTTTGTGCCTGTACGTAAGCCGGGCAAGTTACCACGCGCAACGATTTCAGAAAGTTATGATCTTGAGTATGGACAAGATGTACTTGAGATCCACACCGATGCCATTACAGCTGATGATAAAGTGCTAGTGGTTGATGACCTGCTTGCAACTGGTGGCACGATTGAAGCGACCGTAAAGCTTATTCGTCGTCTCGGCGGCGCAGTAAACCATGCAGCGTTTGTTATTTCACTACCAGATCTCGGTGGCGAGAAGAAATTGGAAGCAATGGATCTTGAATTGGTTAAACTTTGTGTGTTTGAAGGCGAATAAGGTCAACGGGTAAATTTGCTACTCACTGAGTAAACCATCGAGTAAACCATGCAGCGTTTGTCATTTCGCAACTAGATCTTTAGTGGCGAGAAGAAATTGGAAGCAATGGATCTTGAATTGGTTAAACTTTGTGTGTTTGAAGGCGAATAATCAGCCGTAAAAATGCTCCTCTGTAGCACCTTTTAACATGACATGTTATTGTGCAGATTACTGAGGAGCGTGCTCCCGAAATTTTAAATGACACTTTGGGGAGTTCCATGTCATATCAGGTGTTGGCCAGAAAATGGCGCCCTGCCACCTTTGAGCAAATGGTTGGTCAGTCTCATGTTTTACATGCTTTAACCAACGCGCTTTCTCAACAAAGATTACATCATGCCTATCTTTTTTCTGGGACCCGAGGTGTCGGAAAAACAAGTTTAGCTCGACTTTTTGCCAAGGGGTTAAATTGTGAACAAGGCGTGACTGCGTCACCCTGTGGTCAATGCTCAAGTTGTGTCGAAATTGCCGAAGGCCGATTTATCGATCTTATTGAAGTCGATGCTGCATCTAGAACAAAAGTCGATGATACCCGAGAGTTACTCGATAATGTGCAGTATCGTCCAAGTCGTGGCCGTTATAAGGTATACCTCATTGATGAAGTGCATATGCTGTCTCGCAGCAGTTTTAATGCCTTATTAAAGACGCTAGAAGAACCGCCTGAGCATGTGAAGTTTTTACTTGCGACTACCGACCCACAGCGTTTGCCTGTTACGGTATTGTCACGTTGTCTGCAATTTAATCTTAAAAGTCTGACGCAAGATGAAATCACTGCACAGCTGTCTCATATACTGACTCAAGAAAAACTCAGCTTTGAAAACGCAGCCTTAACGCTATTAGCTAAAGCAGCCAATGGCAGCATGCGTGACGGCTTGAGCTTAACTGACCAAGCCATTGCATATGGTGCTGGTCAGGTTTTATTACAGCAAGTTCAAACCATGCTAGGCAGTATTGATGATCAACATGTTATCCGTCTATTCAATACCTTAGTCCAAGGTGAAATTGAAAGCTTGATGCATGTGATAGAACAAATTTTGTCTTTTGGCGCCGATCCTGAAGAAGTGCTGAGAAGTCTGCTTGAGCTCTTACATCAAATTACTCTAAGTCAGTTTGCACCAGCCGCAGCGCAGCTTTCAATATACAGCGAGCAGATTAAAGCCTTTGCCGAGCAATTGAGCCCGGAGCAAGTGCAGCTTTATTATCAACTGTTATTGGCGGGCAGGAAAGATCTGCCTCATGCACCAGATCCTAAATCGGGTCTCGAAATGGCACTATTAAGAGCCGTTTCATTTGTCCCTGAAGTGCCTGTGACGCGTTGGGTGGTTGATAAGCCTGCCAAAGTGTCATTGCCTGAAATCGTTGCCGCTCCACAGAGCCAAGACCATCCAGCCAAGGTTCAGCAAGCTAAGGTTCAGCAAGCTAAGGTTCAGCAAGCTAAAGTTCAGCAAACTAAGGCGCTGCCCCAGCTGTCAGAACAAGTTCAAGCAGATGAAGCAGATGAAGCAGATGAAGCAGATGATGGCAGCGATGATTTGTTGGCGCTTAATAGCGAACAAGCTCTCATTGTAAGTCAAGCTTCGAGCCAAGGCATGGAGCAAAGTTTGGTGAGTGAGTCACACTCGCCAGACTCAGGAACACTGCTAACTCCTGAACGAGAGTTACCAGACAATCAAGAATTACCGGTTCAAGCAGAAGCTAAGACTGAGCAGGTTAGTACTGAAAGCATCGATTGTGAACAATTGGCTCAGGATGCTGCTTATGATGCTCAATATGGTTCTGCGCAAGATGAAGACCCAGTCGTTGACGACTATTTGCCCTTTGATAGTTTACCCGCCTCTGAAGCGCCTGTGATTAATGCGCTTGAGGCTGAAGCTCCAATGATTTCAGGGGCTGAAATGCAGGTTCAAGTAAGCGAGTCAGTAAGTGGGGCAGCAAGCTTACCTGTTGAAGATGATATTTTAGATGCGGTACTTGCAGCTCGTGATTCACTCTTAACTGACTTGGCTAATCAGCCTGAGGAGAGTGCTGGAAAAAAGCCTGAAGCGGGGCGTAAGGAGTTTGTCGCTCCTAAACGAACGCCTATGACGCAAGGTGATGACGGCCTTTCCACTGATGCTGCAGGTATGTCAGCAGACGCTGTTGAAACGAATATTGCTGCAGGGAACAGTCAACAAAGAGGCCGTGACAATAGTCGTACAGACAGCAACGAGATAGAGGATAGGCCTCCTTGGGAAGAGCCTGTTGAGAGCCTAGTATCTGAGCAGAGCACTCTTGATTCCGAGCATGTTTCTGAGCATGTTTCCGAACATGCATCCAAGCAGAGCACTGTGACTGATGAGCCTACTCAAATGAGTGACTCATCAGCAATTATGCAAGTGCCACAAGTTATTCCACCAAGTGACATGCAAGTTGAGCCGTACGAGGTGTTGCCTCCTCTTGGGGAAGGCGAGGTGACGGGCAATGAGGTCGATCTCAAATGGTATCGATTGATGTCGGCCATCGATGTCGGTGGCCGAGTGCGTCAGTTAGCGGTTAATTCTGTCTGTCATGAATTTACTGATCCTCTGAATTTATTGCTGAAACCTAACCAGAAGCATTTAGCTGCTGAAGTGGCAATTGTACAGTTAGAAGAAGCACTTTCCCGCGCACTGGAGAGTGACAATAAGGTTAATATTACGGTGGGTGTAGATAAACAGAGAGAAACACCTCTTGAAATTCGTCAACGTTTTCACCGTGAGATACAAGCGCAGGCTCATCAAGGGTTAATATCGGATAGCAATATCCAATGGTTGATGAACCAAATGGGCGCAGAGTTAGCAGCCGATAGCTTAAGTTATGCTCCTGAGCTGTTGAGTTTAAAAGGAAATACCATTGAGCTCATTGATAAGACGAACTTTAAGTCGTTATCTTAGTCATAACTTTGTACGGCTTTGATTGATTATCAGCGTTTTTTAAGTAAGATGAGCCAACTTTATTCGACCCTTAATTGAAGAGAAATAGATATGTTTGGAAAAGGCGGTATGGGTAACCTGATGAAGCAGGCCCAGCAGATGCAAGATAAAATGGCCAAGGCGCAAGAAGAGATCGCGCGTATGGAAGTCACCGGTGAATCTGGTGCTGGTCTTGTAAAAGTAACCATGACAGGTTCTCACAGTGTGCGTAAAGTGGATATCGATCCAAGCCTGTTAGAAGATGAGAAAGAGATGCTAGAAGATCTAATCGCTGCAGCATGTAATGATGCCGCACGCCGAGTTGAAGAGACCCAAAAAGAGAGAATGGCTGAAGTGACTGGCGGTATGCAGTTACCACCAGGCATGAAGATGCCGTTCTAATTTAGAGTATTACTAGATAATGAAATTTAGTCCCCTGGTTGATGAGTTGATCCAAGCGCTGAAGTGTTTACCTGGCGTCGGCCCTAAATCCGCTCAGCGTATGGCGTTTCAGTTATTAGAGCGAGATAGAAAAGCGGGCCAGTCGCTGGGGCAAGCTCTGTCTAAGGCCATGAGCGATGTGGGACATTGTCATTCATGTCGTACATTCACCGAAGAGGTCCATTGCCCGATTTGTGCAAGCAATAAGCGTGGGCAGTCTCAGGTTATCTGTGTCGTAGAGACACCAGCCGATGTACTGGCTATTGAAGCTGGAGGTCATTTCTTTGGACGTTATTTCGTTCTTCTAGGCCATTTATCTCCTCTTGATGGTGTCGGACCGGAGGAGCTAGGTTTAGCATTATTGGAAGAGCATTTGGCTTCGGGCGAAGTCTCTGAGTTAATCTTAGCGACTAACCCGACGGTAGAAGGGGATGCAACGGCCCATTTTATTGCTGATATGGCTAAAACTCATGAGGTTGTGGTGAGTCGAATCGCACACGGTGTGCCTGTCGGTGGTGAGCTTGAGTATGTCGATAGCACGACATTAGCCTTGTCATTTAACGGACGCCTGCCATTGTAAATGTGATTTTGCTTATTTGGGTTTTACTTATTTAAAGCCTGAATGTTAACGCCTGAATGAAAAGTCGAATTGAAAATCCAGTCATTGCTCGCGCAAGACTGGATTTTTTTTAGCCATTTAAATCATAGATGGCTTTTGTCCCTTGAAATGACAAATTCCAACCCCATCTCTTATTGCATAAAGCATTTTAGCTTCGCAACACAGCTTATCTTCATAAAGAATGTAAACTTTGTGAAATACCAAAAGGAACAATCCATGTCACAACAAGAAACTCACGGCTTTCAAACGGAAGTCAAACAGCTC
Organism: Shewanella eurypsychrophilus; assembly: GCF_007004545.3. Lineage (NCBI taxonomy): Bacteria > Pseudomonadati > Pseudomonadota > Gammaproteobacteria > Alteromonadales > Shewanellaceae > Shewanella > Shewanella eurypsychrophilus. Next base: position 2,133,460 of record NZ_CP045503.2, read on the forward strand.
CTCAATTTGATGATCCACTCTCTATATTCTAATAAAGAGATTTTCTTGCGTGAACTGGTTTCTAATGCCGCGGATGCAGCAGATAAATTACGCTATCAAGCACTTACTAATGATGCCCTCTACGAAGGTGATGGTGAGCTGAATGTGCGTATCAGTGCCGATAAAGAGCTAGGTACTATCACTATTAGCGATAATGGTATTGGTATGACCCGCGACGGTGTGATTGAGCATTTAGGCACAATCGCTAAATCGGGTACAGCAGACTTCTTTAAGAACCTTTCCGGTGATGAATCAAAGGATACGCAACTTATCGGTCAGTTTGGTGTGGGTTTCTATTCATCTTTCATCGTTGCCGATAAGGTCACGGTACGCACTCGTGCTGCAGGCCATGCTGTCGATGAAGCTGTGTTGTGGGAGTCGGCGGGTGAAGGTGACTTTACCGTAGAAACGATAACTAAAGAGACTCGTGGTACAGAAATCGTATTGCACCTTCGTGAAGAAGAGAAAGAGTTTGCCGATGACTATCGTCTGCGCTCGATTATCACTAAGTACTCAGATCATATTTCAGTTCCAGTTGAGATGTTCGAAGAGGGAACGCCTGCGATAGAGGCGTCTGATGATCAAGAAGCCGTTGCGGCAGTCGAAGGCTCTTGGAAGCCTATGAATAAGGCAACCGCTCTTTGGACTCGCAATAAGAGCGATATATCTAAAGAAGAGTATGAAGAGTTCTATAAGCATATTTCTCATGACTTTACCGATCCGCTACTTTGGAGCCACAACCGCGTTGAAGGTAAGCAAGAATACACAAGCTTACTGTATATCCCAGCTAAAGCACCTTGGGATATGTGGAACCGCGATCGTAAGCATGGCTTAAAGTTATTTGTTCAACGTGTTTTCGTTATGGATGATGCTGAGCAGTTTATGCCTAGCTACCTGCGTTTTGCTCAAGGCTTGATTGATTCAAATGATCTGCCATTGAACGTGTCTCGTGAAATTCTACAAGACAATAAAGTGACCACAGCACTGAGAACGGCTGTGACCAAGCGTGTACTTGGCATGCTTGAGAAGCTTGCTAAAAATGATGCAGAGAAGTACCAGACATTCTGGGCAGAGTTCGGTCAGGTGCTAAAGGAAGGCCCTGCAGAAGATATGGTCAATAAAGAACGTATTGCTGGTCTGTTACGTTTTGCATCTACACATAATACCGATGCTGCACCGACAGTGTCTCTTGCTGATTACATTGGTCGTATGCAGGAAGGCCAAAGTAAGATTTATTACATTGTTGCTGATAGCCATGAAGCGGCGGCAAATAGCCCGCATCTTGAGCTGCTACGCAAGAAAGGCATCGAAGTATTATTGATGTCTGAGCGTATCGATGAGTGGTTGATCAACCATCTTACTGATTTCGATGGCAAGCAACTGCACTCTGTGACTCGTGGCGATTTAGAGCTAGGCGATCTAGAAGATACTGCTGAGAAAGAAGCGCAAGAGAAGTTGCAAACTGAGTCTGAAGGCCTAGTTAAGCGAGTAAAGGATTCATTGGGCGATAAAGTGTCTGCAGTGAAAGTGACGACTCGTCTAACCGATACACCTGCTTGTGTTGTGGCGGGTGAAGGTGAAATGTCGACTCAGATGATCAAGTTAATGGAGGCTGCTGGTCAGGCTGTACCAGAAAGTAAGCCTACATTTGAGATTAACCCTGAGCATCCTTTGGTTGCACGTCTGAACGATGAGCAAGATGAGGAAGTGTTTGCTCAGTGGACCGAGTTATTGCTGCAACAGGCTCAGTTATCAGAGAAAGGCAGTCTTGCAGATCCTTCTGCCTTCATCAAACTGATGAATCAGATGTTGTTGGCTAAACTTAAGTAATAAGTAACTGTAATATAAGAAGGCAGGGCATCTAGTAGCACATAGTGACATTAGGGCTCTGCCTTTTTTATATCAACAGTTTTAGTTTGCTTCTCTCAATATGAATACCAAAGGTATCATTGAGAAGTAACACCAGTTTGTAAAATAGTGGGTTTGTTATGGAAACTGTTCTAGAGCTGACAAAAGAAAATATTCAGCAAGTTGTCGATGCATCGGCTGAGAAAATCGTTGTACTTTGCTTCTGGTCAAGTCAGAACCCTGAGAGTGTTGCTTTAAGTCAAACCTTGACCGCTATGGCGCAAAAACAGATGGGTCGTTTTGTGTTGGCGAAGATAGATTGTGATCATGAAATGGAAATTGCCAATTATTTCCAAATTCAGAGTTTGCCAACAACATTACTATTGAGCGAGGGCAAGCCGATAGACGGCTTTTCCGGTGTTCAGGAAGAGATTCAGATCAGTGAAATGCTGGATAAACACCTCCCTGCCCAGTGGCAACTCAAGCTTAATCAGGCAAAAGCACTGCTTATTGATGAGGATTTTCAATCGGCATTGGTCTTATTAAAAGACGCCTATGGTGATTCACCAAATGCTGAGATTGCCTTGGTATATGCCGATGCAGAATTGATGGCGGGTGAGCTTAATTTAGCTGCAGAGCTACTCGCGACGGTAGGGCTTGCTGATCAAACGAGTTATTTTCAAAGTTTAAAGGCCAAGCTTGCTTTAGCACTTGATGCTGCCGATACCCCAGAGCTTCGCCTGCTGCAACAGGCCAGTGACAATGAGCCGAATAATATCTCATTACTGTTAGATTTGGTAAAAGCTCTGCACCAAGCGAAGAGAAATGAAGAGGCATTGGAGCTGTTATTTAAGCCACTATCGACTGATATTTCAATTGCAGACGGTGAAGTGAAACAAGTTTTCTTAGAAATTCTGACTGCATTAGGTCAGGGCAATCAGCTGGCAAATCAATACCGTCGTAAGTTATACAGTTTATTATATTAACATCGATATTGAATTTGGTTGAAAAGTTAAACACGGCCAAAGAAGAAATCGTTTAATGGTTAATCACCTGTGTCTATCAGGCTAAAGTCGAACTAAAACTAACTGAAAACCCCTTCTAATGGGCGGCCAATTGTGCGAAAATCGCCGCCCAATGATAAAACTATGTGAAATAAGAGGACTCTCGAGATGCGCATCATGTTATTAGGTGCCCCAGGTGCCGGTAAAGGTACACAGGCCCAGTTCATCATGGAAAAGTACGGTATTCCACAAATTTCAACTGGCGATATGCTGCGTGCAGCAGTTAAAGCTGGAACGCCTCTTGGCATAGAAGCTAAGAAAGTGATGGATGCTGGTCAGTTGGTCTCAGATGAGCTCATCATTGGCTTAGTTAAAGAGCGTATAGCACAAGATGATTGCGCTAAAGGTTTCTTGCTAGATGGTTTCCCACGTACAATCCCACAAGCTGACGCTATGACTGAAAGTGGCGTTAATATTGATCATGTTGTCGAGATTGACGTGCCTGATGAAGATATCGTTAAGCGCATGGCTGGTCGTCGTGTTCACCCAGGTTCTGGGCGTGTTTATCATATCGTTTTCAATCAGCCTAAAGTTGAAGGTAAAGATGATGTGACTGGTGATGATTTAACTATTCGTCCAGATGATGAAGAAGCGACGGTTCGAAAGCGTCTAGAAATCTACCATGAGCAGACTAAGCCGCTAGTTGAGTATTACGGTAAAGTTGCTGCATCAGGTCAAGCGAGTTACAACAAGTTTGATGGCACACAGAGTGTTGCCGCCGTTAGCGAAGAAATTGTTGCAGCGTTAAGCTAAAGTCTGAAACCCTTCAGTATATGAGCTAGTTCTCATATTTTTAAAAGCTCACCTAGGTGGGCTTTTTTTATGGGTTTTTGAATGTTAGCCTTTGTGAAGCATTTAGATATTATAAGAGAGTGGTTTTGAGCAAAACAACCCCAGCATTTGGTGTGCTTCTGGTTAATTTAGGGACGCCAGATACAGCAACGAAAAAAGATGTACGTTCATTTCTAAAACAGTTCCTTAGTGATCCTAGAGTGGTCGATCTTAACCCTCTGATCTGGAAGCCTGTATTAAATGGTGTGATTTTAAATTTTCGTCCGGCCAAGGTCGCTGAGCTGTATGAATCAATTTGGTGGGATGACGGTTCACCTTTAATGGTAGTGAGTCAACGCCAAAGGGTTAAGCTGTCACAGATGCTGCAAAAACAGCTAGGGCAAGCTATTCCCGTTGAACTTGGAATGACTTATGGCAACCCTTCACTAGGTGCAGGTCTTGAAAGACTCAAGTCTCAAGGCGTTGAGAAAGTGATTGTTCTGCCTCTTTATCCACAATATTCTTGTTCAACGGTTGCGGCTGTAACAGATGCCATCGCAGCTGAGTACAAAAGTTGGCGAGAAGTCCCAGAAACTCGCATTAATAAAGAATACTACAATCACCCTCAGTATATCTCTTCGCTAGCCAGTTCAGTCAGAGCACATTGGGACAAATTTGGCCAGGCAGATAAACTTTTGATGTCATTTCATGGGATCCCACTTAGATACGTGACAGAAGGTGATCCTTACCAAGATCATTGTGAGCAGACCTCGCAGTTACTTGCTCAAGCACTTGGGCTTAACGAAACACAATGGCAATTATGCTATCAATCCATTTTCGGTAAAGAGGAGTGGCTGACACCGCAAACAGATAAAGTGCTAAAGGCCTTACCGGTCGATGGCGTTAAGTCTGTGGATATTATCAGTCCGGCTTTTGCTGCAGATTGTCTAGAAACTCTTGAAGAGCTGTCTATTGGTGGCAAAGAGATGTTTTTAGAAGCCGGGGGGGAGCGTTATGAGTTTATTCCATGCCTGAACGATAATGATGATCATGTCGAGCTTTTAGTTCAGCTGGTGAAACAGCAAAGTCTAGGCTGGCAGTAGATTTATACAGCCAGTGCTTAAATTTTATCTGCTTGACAATGAAGAGCAATTAAAACGAGCAAAAATGGCTTTATCTGCTGTTGAATACCACTGCATGTGGTAGTATCTGCCGCCATTTATATTGGCTCTAGTCTTTTAGGGCCAATAAATTTGAACTATATTCCCACTATAGCTGATGATATCGAGTCAGCCCGTTAAGTTGCCAATTGTTGAGAGCACGCCATGAAGTTTCCAGGTCAACGTAAGTCCAAACACTATTTTCCCGTCCAAAACCGTGACCCGTTATTGGCACAGCTAACGCAGCAGCCGCTTCGCTTTCCGACTTACATTACTGGTATCGACCAGACTCTCGTGGATATTGAGGCTAAAGTTGCTGATGAGTTGCTTGAGCGCTTCAAGCTTCCGAAAGGTAACTCGACCCTGATCGATGATGAGAGTGCTCACGCCCTGTACAATGAGCTGAAAAATGAAAAAATGATCAGTGACGAATTTGCCGGTGGAACTATAGGCAATACGGTTCATAACTACTCTATTTTAGCGGATGATCGTTCGGTGCTGTTCGGTGTTATGAGTAACAACATTGAAGTTGGCAGCTATGCTTACCGGTATTTGTGTGACACGTCTTCGAAAGTAGATCTTAATTATTTACAACCAGTAGAAGGCGCTATTGGCCGTTGTTTTACACTTATCTCTGAATGCGGTGAACGAACTTTTGCTATCAGTAAAGGCTCTATGGATAAGTTAACCCCTGAGTATATTGATAAAGATTTAGTCCAAGGCGCATCGGCGTTAGTACTGACCGCTTACCTGATGAGAGCCAGTGGTGGCGATCAGATGACTGAAGCAGCCTTAAAGGCCATTGAATATGCTAAAGAGGTCGGTGTCCCCGTCGTACTGACTCTTGGAACACGATTTTTGATCGAAGAAGATCCAGAGTGGTGGAAGAACTTCATCAATGAAAATGTGACGATTTTAGCGATGAATGAAGATGAAGGTGAAGCCCTTACTGGTTTTAAAGACCCGCTTGCCGCAAGTGATGCTGCGTTAGAACTTTGTGACATGGTGCTAACCACAGCTGGTTCATTAGGCCTTTATACTGCGGGTTATACTGAAGATTCAGAGAAGCGAGAAACCAGTAATACTTTCCTCCCAGGCGCAATTCCTGAGTTTAATCGCTATGAGTTTTCTCGTCCTAAACTTAAGAGTGCCTGCGATTCTCCGATAAAAGTGTTTGCACATATCTCACCCTATATGGGCGGACCAGAGAAGATCCGCAATACTAATGGTGCGGGAGATGGTGCCCTATCTGCGCTACTCCATGATCTGGCGTCCAATACTTTCCATAAGGCGAATGTGCCTGGTTCGAGTAAACATAAGCGTGATGGTTTGTGTTATTCATCGTTCTCGCAGATATGTAAATATGCTAACCGTGTAGCCTATGAAGTGTTAGCTCAGCACAGCCCACGCCTATCTCGTGGTTTACCAGAACGTGAAGATAGTTTAGAAGAGTCATACTGGGAAAGATAAATCTCGTCATAACCAGACATAAAAAAAAGCGTCCATTTGGACGCTTTTTTGTGTCTGGAACATTTCGTAGGGTTTATAACCGATGCGCCTAAGCGCATCGATATATGAAACCTTAAGCTTCCTGTCCTTTTACCTGTGCAGTGAAACTACCGGCTGTTTTACCTGCCTGAGTATCGTTGAAGGTTTCTATATCGAACGCCCCTTCAGATTTTGCAATAATGACAGTCGCGACCGAATCACCAGTGACATTGACCGCTGTGCGGACCATATCTAGCAGTCTATCTACGCCGATGATCAACGCAATACCTTCAACAGGCAGACCCACTTGATTAAGTACCATGGCTAACATAATAAGCCCGACACCAGGGACACCAGCAGTTCCTATCGATGCAAGTGTGGCAGTAATGACGACCATGGCATAATCGGTGATGGTTAAATCAACACCATAAACTTGAGCAATAAATACCGTGGCGACACCTTGCATTATCGCCGTGCCATCCATATTAATGGTCGCGCCCAGAGGTAAAGTAAACGAGGCAACTTTGTTATCAACACCTAATCGATGCTCTGCAGCTTCAATTGTCACTGGAAGTGTCGCATTTGAGCTTGCTGTGCTGAAAGCAAATAGCTGAACATCACGCATTTTTCTAATGAAGATAAACGGGTTTAGACCAGAGAAGAGTTTCAATAACGTTGGGTAAACGACAAAGCCATGAAGCAGTAAAACGCCTAACACGACAAAGAAGTATTGAACCACGCTACCAAACGTTTCAAGTCCCAAAGTTAATGCCAGTTTTGCCATTAAAGCAAACACACCATAGGGTGCAAGCTGCATGATGAGTGTCACTACACGCATGATCACTTCGTTAAGGTCGTTAAACAGCGCTGCAACACGTTTTCCGCGTTCGCCAATATGTGAGATAGCAAAACCAAAAATAACCGCAAACAGGATGATTTGGAGCATGTTGCCCTCACTCATCGCTTGCAGTGGGTTGGTCGGCACGATATTGATGATCACCTCAGCCAAACTCGGCGCTTCGGTTGCGTTGAAACTTAAGCCTTCGCTCACTAGTGATGCGTTGCCTGGATGGATCATAATCGCGACTAAGATTGCTGTAGATAATGCAATGGCCGTGGTAAATAGATAGAAGGCGATGGTTTTACCGCCGAGTCGACCTAGCTTAGATGGATCGCTGAGTGAACATGTGCCGCAGACCAGTGAAATAAACACTAAAGGTACGACCAACATTTTAAGTCCGGAAACGAATATGGTTCCGATTACGTGTAAAAATCCTTCAGTGATATATTCGTCGATGAATGTGCTTTCGGGAAAAAGGTTCCGTAGCAGTAATCCAAAAATAATACCGGTACCCATACCGATTAGGATTTTACTCGTGAGTCCGAGCTTTTTTGCTTGAGTTAAAGCCATAGTGCTTCCTGTATAATTATTATGCTTTTCAATTTGCGATGTAAGCCTATCAAGAAACGTAGACCGATGAAACGGGCTAATAGTTAAACTTTTAGCGTGTTTTCGCAAAATAAATCAAGATAGTTATGGAAAAGTAGCAGGAAAATTATGTAATGTTGGCCTATAAGTAATAAGCGCCTCGCTAAAAATTACATATTGAGTAACAGGGAGTCTGGCATGAAGTCAGTTTACAAGTTTTTTATCGTATTTTTATGGTCGTTTTTCATGGTTGCCTGTAGTGGTGGAGGAGATATTGCGGATCCACTCGATCCCGATCCTACTCCAGATGAGATCACAGTTAGCTTAAGCATCAATAATACTCAAATATCGGCTGCAGAGCCGGGAACTATCACAGCAACAGTTAAGAATTCCTCAGGGAATGCAGTCAGCACTCTCGTTACTTTTACATTAAATAATGAATCTTATGGTACTTTCGCTCCAGGTACTGGTGAGGTTGCCACTGTCAATGGTATTGCGGAAATACAAATCAATACCGCTGAAATCAATACTGGTGCAACGGTAACTGCAAATATCTCGACCGGCGAGACAGCTTCAATACAGGTCACTATGGTTGGCGATGGCGGCCAAGCTGGAGGTGGCGCTCAAGTTTCCTTGGCATTAACCGATGCTGCGGGCATACCCATTCAATCGATCAGTACCTTATCTCCTGGTAAGTTAACCGCGACGGTAACGGGAATTAATAAATCCGTGATTGTAACTTTCGCTAGCCCAATTGGTGATCTACCCATTAAAAGTGCGGTAACTGATGCAGAAGGTAAAGCTACTGTTGATATCTATGCGGGTAGTTCATTAGGTGCCGCTGAAGTTACTGCGACCTTATCGACTAATGAAGTTGGCACAACAATCATAGTTGTTGGTGCCACTAACGTTGTGATGGGCAGTGGTACTCCCTTGGTCGAAGGTGTTGCAGATGTGAGCACCGAAAACTTATCAGCAGGCGGTACAGCAACGATTTCTGTACTCATTCAAGATGACCAAGGTAATCCGTTTACTCAGCCTGTGGATGTGAATTTCTCATCAACCTGTGCAACTAAAGACCCAGCTCAGGCGCAAATCAGTTCACCAGTCTCATCTAGTAATGGTATTGCAACCTCAACGTATCTCGCTCAAGGCTGCGTGGGTGAAGACCAAATCAATGTGACCGCCGATGCAGGTGGTATCAGTCTTTCTGCTGTGGGTATTATCAATGTATTACAGGCCGATGTAGGCAGTATTGTATTTGTTTCTGCTGAGCCAGAAAATATTGGTATCTTAGGTACCGGTGGCATTGAATCATCGATAGTTAAATTCAAGGTACTCGATAAGAATAGTAACCCAGTGAGTAATCAAAACGTGTTGTTTGAACTCAATACTGGCATTGGCGGAGTGGCAATTAGTCCAGTAGAAGCGACTACCAATAATGAAGGTATAGTACAAACTGTGGTGACCACAGGTACAGTGGCGACTTCTGTAAGAGTCACTGCTACCGTTGATGATGATTCAACGCCGGCTATATCGAGTCAGTCTAAGCAGTTAATAATCTCGACGGGTATTCCGGATCAAGACAGCTTCTCATTATCTGCAGAAGTGCTAAATGCAGAAGGTTGGAACCGTGATGGCACCGAGGTAATGGTAACGGCTCGAATGGCTGATTCGTTTAATAACCCTGTTCCAGATGGCACTACGGTTTCATTTACCACCGAAGGTGGTGCGATTGAAGATGCCTGTCAAACCGTCAATGGCGCATGTTCTGTTAAATGGACCAGTCAGCTAGCAAGGCCTGTGGGTGAGCAGTTAATAGATGAAACTGGAATTCAAATTCGTAACCCGAGAGCTGACTTAGAATGTAATGTACTTAAAGTAAATAATACTGATTCAGGTGTTTGTGTTACTAACGATGATACACAAACTCGCATTTACGGTAACTTTTACGGGCAACAATATGGTGGCCGCGCTACGATTACTGCCACTGCAATTGGTGAAGAATCATTTCCTGACCTAAACGGTAACGGTCGGTTTGATGCAAGTGAAATGTCTGAGTTTTTAACCGGCAGAGATGTGACTGGTGAATCATTCGATCTTAATGATGCTTTTAATGATTACAACGAAGATACAGTATTTAATCCACAACCTGATGGGCAGTTAATCGGTCACGTAGGGGGAGCATTAGAGGAACTTGTCGACTTCAATTCAAACGGGGTATTTGATCTTAAAGATGGTTTATACAATGGTGTCTTGTGTTCAACACCTGCGCACGCTGGTTGTGCTGACGGTATTGCAGACTCAAAATCATTATATGTTCGCAGAAGTTTGACTATGGTGATGTCTGGCAGCAAAGCTTTTGGAACTATGTATTCAGCTATATTAATAGATGATATAGATGAATGGCATTTTGCTGGAACGCCTAGGACTGATCCGGTGGTGGATAAAGGCGATATAATTATTGTAGGCAAGGGCTCAGCATCAGTAATATTTACTCTCTCAGATATCCATAATCAGCAGATGCCAGCGGGAAGTAAAGTCACATTTACCGCAACAGCAGGCTCAGTGGTTAGTGGAACTGAATGGATCTGGCCAAGTAGTAACTATAATGGTGGCGAACAGATTTCAGTTACTTTTAAGGGGGAGGATGAACCCAATTCTGGTACTTTCCTCGTTCATGTTGAAACTCCAAATGGTGTTATTACAGAAGTTGTTTCATTAAGCATACAGATTAAGTAACAGAGTTTTATTTAGATTAAAGTGAGCAACAAAAAACCCAAGATAAAAATCTTGGGTTTTTTTATTCATTGCGTTCATGAACTTAAATTAGTTACTTCTGAAACTGATACACACTTCCCAGCTGCATCAACTGCGTCAGCTCATCAAGAGCAGTACGCGATTCTATCAATACCTGTGGATCGGCTAAATCATCAACGCTCAAGCGATCGCGATAGTGCTTGTCTACCCAGTTATTTAGCTCACTGAATAAAACATCATTCATCAAGGTGTGTTGATTCACCGCTGCCACTTCAGTGTCGTTCATGGCGACACGCAGTCTTAAACAAGCTGGGCCGCCACCATTTTGCATGCTTTGCTTCACATCGAAGTAATGCACTTGCTTGATGGGAGTTCCCAAGGTCACCACTTCCTGCAGGTAAGCGTGCACCGCTTCATTTTCCTGGCAGTTAGTTGGTGCGATAATCGCCATCTCTCCAGAAGGGAGAGTAATTATCTGAGTATTAAACAGATAGCTCTTAACCGCATCTTGAATGCCTACTTTGTCTGTAGGCACTTCGATGAAATGAAGTTCAGAGCTACCAAACTTACGTTTTATCTCATCCAGTTTATGTTGAGTATTGAGAAATGCCTGCTGGTGATAGAAAAGCACATTTTGATTGCCGACGGCAATGACATCGTTATGGAACACGCCTTGGTCAATCACATCTGGGTTTTGTGAAATATAAACTGTGTTGTCATCATCGAGCTTGTGCAGACGAGCGATAGCTTGTGATGCTTCTAGTGTCTGCCTTGCCGGGTACTTTGACGGCTTAGGTGCCGCTGGATTTGTCGCTTCCTGGCCATAGACAAAGAGCTCTAAGCCTTTATTACCGTACTCATTACATAACCTAGTGTGGTTGGCCGCACCTTCATCGCCGAAACTCGCATGTTCTGGTAAGTGTTGATGGTGACTGAAATGTTTTTCGTTATTAAACGTTGCCGCCAGAATATTCCCCGTGGTCACAGGCTCTATGCTGCGGTGTAACTTATCGACAAGGTTTGCTGGCGTAAAATGAAGTTTACCGTCTGCGCAATCGGCGCTCGGAGAGACAGTTGCCGCATTGGCAGTCCACATACTTGAAGCACTGCAGCAGGCACGTAACAACGCAGGAGCTTGCTTAGCGGCTTTATTTAATACTTCGGCGTCAGAGCCTGTAAAACCGATTCTTCGTAGTGTATGAAGGTCTGGGCGCTCCTGAGGAGCAAGCATACCTTGTACCATTCCCATATCTGCTAGTGCTTTGGCTTTTTGTAGCCCTTGCTTGGCAGCGGCCTTTGGGTTTGATACTGCAGCGGCGTTACTGAGTGAAGCCACATTACCAAAGGAGAGCCCAGCATAATTGTGGGTAGGGCCGACTAGACCATCGAAATTCGCTTCAAAATGCTTCATTTAGTTTTCCTTATGCAGGGTAGCGATACCTATATTTATTGTTATGTGATCAATTTTATTGCTTGCTTGACGGGGTTACTCGCCGAACCATGGTTGCCAGATTTCTTAGATACACTAAAATCAATCTGGAGATAGTGAATTTAAGATTAGCGTTAAACAGGTTTATAAGTGCTCGTTAGCAAGATAATGAGTCGAGTAATAATTCTGTTTGAAAATGCTATTAAGCTATAACAATTGTTGAAATTGAGCTCAGTATACTGAAGCTTTGATGGTTAACAAGGGAGGGTAAAATGACTAAGTTTGTGATTTTTGCATCGAAATGCACATTAATTCCTTGCTAGATGACTAATAATGGAATATTAGTTTTTAATTAAGCATTTATTTTTTTCTTACTTTTTTTATAAAATGTCCAAAATGGTTAAAAAGTGGCTCACCAGTATAAATAAAACAGGGATTTGCTTGAAAATATCGAGACAACCCTCTATATATGGAGCCAATTACAGCATTTTGAGACTTTTGGCGCAGATCATTCTATGGGTAAATCGCTAGTTATTGTCGAATCACCGGCCAAAGCCAAGACTATTAATAAATATCTCGGCAAAGATTATATTGTTAAATCGAGTGTGGGTCACGTACGTGACTTGCCAACATCTTCTAGTCCTGACGCAAAAGTGGCAACCAAAACGCCCGCTGAAGTTCGGAAGATGCCTCCTGAAGAAAAAGCCATATATAAGAGCAAAAAAGCGAAACAAGCGCTTGTTGCTCGTATGGGTGTGGATCCTGAAAACGGCTGGAAGGCTAAGTATCAAGTACTCCCAGGCAAAGAGAAAGTGGTTAAAGAGCTGCAAGCTTTAGCCGAGAAAGCCGACAAAATCTATCTCGCAACCGATTTGGATAGAGAGGGAGAGGCTATTGCTTGGCATTTACAGGAACTCATTGGTGGAGATGAATCACGCTATCAGCGTGTCGTTTTCAATGAGATCACTAAAACAGCCATTCAAGACGCTTTTAGTAAACCAGCGCATTTAGATACCAATATGGTGAATGCTCAACAGGCTCGTCGTTTTCTCGATCGTGTCGTTGGCTTTATGGTGTCTCCGTTGCTTTGGAAGAAAGTGGCTCGTGGTCTCTCTGCTGGTCGAGTGCAATCAGTTGCCACACGCTTAGTGGTAGAGAAAGAGGGTGAGATTAAGGCATTTGTGCCTGAAGAGTTCTGGGATATCCATGCCGACTTAACGACACAAGCCAGCGATGCATTGAAAATGCAGGTGGTGAAGTTTCAAGGTAAGGCCTTTAATCCGGTTAATCAAACTCAAGCTGATACAGCGGTCGCTGCATTGGCTCAGTCTGCTTATGTTGTGGCCGCACGTGATGACAGAGCCACTCAAAGTAAACCTTCTGCACCTTATATCACCTCGACGCTACAACAAGCAGCGAGTACTCGTCTTGGTTACGGTGTTAAAAAGACCATGATGATGGCGCAGCGCCTCTACGAAGCGGGTCATATTACTTATATGCGTACCGATTCGACCAACTTGAGCCAGGAAGCGGTGGATAATGTCCGTGAGATGATTGGTAAAGAGTTTGGTGATAAGTACTTGCCTGAGAATCCGATTCGCTATGGTAGCAAAGAGGGCGCACAAGAAGCTCACGAAGCTATTCGCCCGTCGGATGTAAAACTTCAGGCAGCATTCATGAACGACATGGAGAGAGACGCACAGCGCTTATATGAGCTGATTTGGCGTCAATTTGTCTCTTGTCAGATGACCCCAGCCAAATACGATGCAACTCGATTGACTGTACAATCGGGCGAATACGAGTTAAAAGCGACTGGTCGTACACTTAGATTTGATGGTTGGACACGTGTCCAAACAACGATTAAGAAGAAAAATGAGGAAGAGAGTACACTCCCTCATGTTGATCAGGGCGACAAGCTTACTCTAAAAGAATTAGATCCTAAGCAGCACTTCACTAAGCCACCGGCGCGATACAGTGAAGCTTCTTTGGTTAAAGAACTTGAAAAGCGTGGTATCGGTCGTCCATCTACCTATGCAACGATTATTTCTACCATTCAGGATCGTGGATATGTACGGGTTGAAAACCGTCGTTTCTATGCTGAAAAAATGGGTGAAATAGTTAGCGAAAGTTTGGTCGGTAGCTTTAAAGAACTGATGAGCTATGACTTTACAGCAAGCATGGAGCAGACACTCGATGATGTTGCCAAGGGCGATTTAGAGTGGAAAAAAGTACTCGATGGTTTCTATAAAGATTTGACTAAGCAGTTAGATCAAGCAGATCTTCCTCCTGAAGAGGGAGGCATGCGTCCTAACGAGATGGTGCTGACTGACAACATCAAGTGTCCAACTTGTGAGCGTCCTATGGGGATCCGTACAGGAACGACCGGGGTATTCTTAGGTTGTTCTGGTTATGCTTTACCGCCTAAAGAGCGTTGTAAGACCACCATGAACCTGACGCCTGGTGAAGAAGCGATTAGTGAAAATAGTGAAGATGCTGAAACAGATGCACTAAGAGCGAAGCATCGATGTGGTGTTTGTGGTACTGCCATGGACAGTTACCTTATTGATGAGACGCGTAAACTACATGTTTGTGGTAATAACCCAATCTGTGATGGCCATGAAGTTGAGCTCGGTCAGTTTAAGATAAAAGGCTACGAAGGCCCCATTATCGAATGTGACCGTTGTAGCAATGATATGGAGCTTAAGAACGGTCGATTTGGTAAGTACTTCGGGTGTACCAACAGTGAGTGTAAAAATACACGTAAGTTGTTGAAAAGCGGTGAAGCAGCGCCTCCTAAAGAAGACCCTATTCACTTACCTGAGGTTAAATGTACCAAATCAGATGGTTATTTTGTTCTCAGAGATGGGGCCGCCGGGATCTTTATGGCAGCGAGTACTTTCCCTAAATCACGTGAAACTCGTGCACCATTAGTGGAAGAGCTCGTTACATACCGTGAGTTATTATGGCCTAAGTATGCATACCTCGCCGATGCTCCAGTGGCCGATGATGATGGCAATAAGGCAACGGTACGTTTTAGCCGTAAGACAAAAGAGCAGTACGTGGCTACCGATTCTGATGGTAAAGCTACGGGCTGGACCTCTAAGTTTATCGACGGTAAGTGGGTAACAGAAGCCAAGAAGAAAGCCAAGCCAAAAGCGAAAGCGGCAACGGCCACTAAAGCTAAGGCCAAGGCTAAGCCAAAAGCTGCAGCAAAGGATAAAGAATAACGCATAGCGTTTGATCTATTGTTATTTTTCCAATAAAAAGCCTCGATGATTCGGGGCTTTTTTTATGTCTGTGTTATGGGAAATAATTCTTACGAGACACGAGACACGAGACACGAGACACGAGACACGAGACACGAGACACGAGGAGTCGTAAGCGGTGAAGTTTTAGTGATAGGTGTGATAAGTAAGAGCTGAGTTTTTAGTATTTGCAGTCATCCTGAACTTGTTTCAGGATCCAGCTTGAATACTGCTAATAAAAAGCCCCCACATGATATGCAGAGGCCATAGTTGGGCACAAACTTTACCTAGTACCTAGTACCTAGTACCTAGTACCTAGTACCTAGTACCTAACACCTATTGCTTATTACCACTTCTTTTTAGGCTGGAATAGGATATCAATATCTTCCTCTTCTTTCTTGTTTGCTACCGTAGGTGAAGCGATCTTCTGTGCGCCCATGATCTCTTCTAACATAGCTTTAGCTTCATCGACTTTTTTAGTGATGAAGGGATCATTGGGTGTTTGTGCTTTGATTGCGTGTAGAGTCGATAGCGCTTTGGTAACCATCTGCTTAGAGGAACCATATTGCTTCATAAAGCAGGCTGCTCGTGCACGAGACAACATGGAGTCAACATTGATCCTGAGTTGTAGGCTATCGATACGTCCTTCTTCTTCGGTAAATATACCAGGTTCAACTTTTCCCTTGTTATGTTCAGCGCGTAAGATGGCTTTCAATTTTTTGAGTACTTGCACTAACGTTAAAATCTGTTTGTCATTATCAGGTAGGCGAAAGCTTTCAATGGATGGTGCTTGCTTAGGTGCGGCCTTTAGAGTTTGAATTTGACCATTGATATCAGTTTGTCTTCTTTGGTAATCACCTGCTTGAGCGGCGGCATGGGTGACAGCGAGTCCCAGTGCGTCTTCGACACGCTTATAAAGGACTATAATTATTTGAGTGGAGCAGGGGAACATGCCTGTGTGTGACAACACCTCTTCGGTTTCGTCAATAATGGCTCTTTGTCTTGCAAGTTCAGTTCTACGTTCAGCTTCTGCACGTTCTTTTTGCTGCTGAATGATATTAATTCCGATTACGAGTAATAAGAGCGCACCGATACTGATCAGAACTAAAGTAAATATCATAGGGCTACCGTTAATTATGCAATTCTACTAATGCTACTATAAATCAACACTCTAGCATAGTTATCTTAGACTAGGTTTTGACTAATGTCGTGTGAATAGTGTGAACTCTATGTTATATTCCAGATTGATTTAATTTTCACGTTGTACTATAACTATTTCTTATACTTAATCTCCCATTCCAGACCCACTAAAAGTATTCAATAGAGGTCGAATTGAAGGATAAAAGATGAAGCTGCAGCAACTCAGATATATTGCAGAGGTGGTCAATCACAACCTCAACGTTTCGGCTACCGCGGAAAATCTTTACACCTCCCAACCTGGGATCAGTAAACAAGTCCGCATGTTGGAAGACGAACTTGGTATTCAGATTTTCGGTCGAAGTGGCAAACATTTAACTCATGTAACTCCCGCTGGTGAGCAGGTTATAAGTATAGCCAATAATATTTTAGGTAAAGTCGAAAGTATTAAAAAAGTTGCTGAAGAATATACCAAGCCTGATCAGGGTGAGCTAAACATAGCGACTACAGATACCCAAGCTAGGTACGCATTACCTAATATCATTCGTGGATTTATTGAACGCTATCCTAAAGTCAACTTGCATATGCATCAAGGTACGCCATCGCAAATTAGCGAGCTTGCTGCTAGAGGAGATGCTGATTTTGCAATTGCGACTGAAGGGATGCATCTCTACTCTGACCTAATTATGCTGCCTTGTTACCACTGGAACCGTTCAATTGTCGTCAACCGTGATCATCCATTAGCGAATCGCAGTAATATTACGATTGAAGATCTTGGCCGTTTCCCTTTAGTCACTTATGTGTTTGGTTTTGACCGAGAGTCTGAGATTGAGAAATCTTTTAATCGTGCAGGGCTCGAGCCTAGAGTGGTATTTAGTGCTACCAGTGCCGATGTATTAAAGACCTATGTCAGACTGGGTCTAGGTGTCGGGGTGATTGCATCAATGGCCATCGATCCTCATATGGATAAAGATCTAGTCGCTATCGATGCCAGTCACCTTTTTGGGCATAGCACAACTAAAATTGGCTTTAGAAAAGGCAACTTCTTAAGAACTTACATGTATGAGTTTATTGAGCACTTTGCACCGCACCTCACTAAAGAAGTGGTAGAAAAAGCGGTTGCGTTAAGAGATCCACAACTCATTGAAAATATGTTTGCCGATATCCAATTGCCTGTTCGCTAGTTTCAAGTCGCGAAGTGGGAAAATAAAAAACTCGCCTAAGCGAGTTTTTTATTATTCAGAATCAGCAAATAAAACCGTTAACACTCAACGATATTAACCGCTAAGCCACCCTTTGCCGTCTCTTTATACTTACTGCGCATGTCTTTACCTGTATCCATCATGGTTTTGATCACTTTATCAAGTGAAACCTTGTGGTTACCGTCACCGCGAAGGGCCATTCTTGAGGCATTGATTGCCTTTACGGCGCCCATGGCATTACGCTCAATACAAGGTACCTGAACGAGTCCACCGACTGGGTCGCAAGTTAGTCCAAGATTATGCTCCATGCCGATCTCTGCAGCATTCTCGACATGTTCGACCGTGCCACCCATAATTTCGGTTAATGCTGCTGCGGCCATAGAGCATGCGACACCGACTTCGCCCTGACATCCTACTTCTGCGCCTGAAATAGACGCATTTTTCTTATATAGAATACCGATGGCTGCTGCGGTTAACAGGTAGCGGCAACAGATGTCGTTATCCACTTCTTGTACAAACTTGTCGTAATAGCATAAGACAGCTGGAATAATCCCTGCAGCACCATTAGTCGGAGCGGTGACGACTCTATCACCTGCTGCATTTTGTTCATTAACCGACAAGGCAAATAGATCGACCCAATCCAAAGCCATTAGGGGATCGACACTGTTTTTTCCTTCAGCCTTGAGTCTACGAAACATGGCTGGAGCGCGGCGTCTCAGTTTCAGGCCGCCTGGCAGCAGTCCCTCTTTATGGTAACCACGTTCGACACAAGTCTTCATTGTCTCCCAGATATGCCAGAGTTGCTTTCTGATATCTGCTTCTTCGGCAATACTGAGCTCATTTTCCATCATCAAGGCAGAAATACTGAAGCCATTGCTATTACAAGATTCGAGTAGTTGAGCCGCGCTGTCAAAATCAAAAGGTGCAGATTTGATTGGTGCTGCTGGGGAGGCATCTTGGGCCTTTATTTCATCTTGATCTAAGATAAAGCCGCCACCTACAGAGTAGTAAGTTCTCTCATAGATGCATTTACCTTTAGCAAACGCATATAAAGTCATGGCATTGGCATGTGCCGGTAAGCTTTTTCGTCGGTGATAAATAACGCCGGACTCACGACTGAAAATGACGCGTTTTCCGTTGGCCATTAGAAGCTCTTGAGAATCACTGACATCTTTAAGAATGCTATCAATTGAATCTGTATCTACAGTATCGGGGGCTTCACCCATCAAGCCGAGTATGACAGCTTTACCAGTGCCGTGTCCTTTACCTGTCTGCCCAAGAGAGCCAAATAATTCTGAGCGTAGCTCATCTGTACAATCAAGTAGACCTTCTTTACTGAGGTCATTGATAAAGATGTTGCCTGCTTTCATTGGACCCACGGTATGTGAGCTCGATGGACCAATGCCAATTTTGAACATGTCGAATACACTTATCATGTTTAAAAACCTGTTTGTTATTGTTCTTTTACTATGTAATCTACGAATATTAATGAGCTTTAATCCAATTGACTTATCAAAGTTCACAGGATTAAAGCATTGATATGTTATTCTTATCCGCTTGTGTGGATCTTTGATCTGAAAGTATCCCATACTTTCCTGCATGACTTATCATGAGTTTTTTTAATAAGAACTTTCAGATTAGCTAAACTAAGGCAATAAACTTAGCTTAGTACAAATAGACGTATTCATTCACACTGTTTTTAACTATTTATTATCTGCTGAAATCGTACATTTTAGTGATTAGATTTCTTAAGGAGAAAGTGTGAGTTATTTAATGTTAGATCTGTCGTCTACCCAAGCGACCGAGGCCGAATTAACACAGTTGAAGCATCCTATGGTGGGGGGGTTGATCTTGTTTTCGCGCAACTTTATAGATAGAGCTCAATTAGTGTCTCTTATAAAGTCAATTAGAGCTGTCAGATCAGATTTGATTATTGCCGTTGACCATGAGGGCGGACGCGTACAAAGGTTTCGTGAAGGCTTTACACGTATTCCTGCTATGGGCGATATATTGGCTCATGCTAATGGTGACATAGCAAAAGCGCAAAATTGCGCTGTAGAGCTAGGATACCTGATGGCAATTGAATTACTGGCTTGTGATATCGATTTAAGCTTTGCACCTGTTCTTGATCTTAATAGGGTGAGCCGCGTTATCGGCACTAGGGCATTTGGCTCTGATCCTGAAATCGTGATCCCTTTAGCCGATAGTTTTATTCAGGGTATGAATCAGGCTGGAATGGCTGCAGTGGGCAAGCACTTTCCGGGCCATGGTAGCGTCGAGACTGACTCCCATTTGGCACAAGCTATCGATGATAGAAATGAAAGTGAGATCCGTGAATTAGATATGGTGCCTTTTAAAGCGCTCATTGAGCAGGGGAAGCTTCAAGGTGTGATGCCCGCACATGTTATCTACCCTAAAGTCGATCCCAATCCTGCAGGCTTCTCTTCTTATTGGCTCAAACAGGTACTGCGCAGTGAACTTAACTTCCAAGGGGTGATCTTTTCTGATGATCTAGGCATGGAAGGTGCGGGGGTTGTTGGTGGATACAAACAAAGAGCGAAAGCAGCTCTAGATGCAGGCTGTGACATGATCTTAGTCTGCAATGACCCACAAGGTGCAACAGAAGTCCTTAACGAGCTTGAGTGGCCTGATGAAGCTCCAGATAAATCAGCCAAGCTACTTAAAGCAGATCCTGATGCCGTCGCCAAGGCTTTACAATTGGAGCAACGCTGGCAGAAGGCTAAAGAATTAGCTGAGTCTTTTCCAAGTAAATTTTAGCCAATTATTAGATAAGTTTGACTTAGCTCAACTAACTTAAGAGGTAAGTTAGCTAAAGTGAATATTCTAGAAAAGCAAAGGAAGCACAATGATCCTCTATTTACATGGTTTCGATGCAACAAGCCCTGGTAATCATGAAAAAATGCGCCAACTGCAGTTTGTTGATAAAGATGTACGTTTGGTGAGTTACAGCACTTTGCATCCCAAACATGATATGCAGCATTTACTCAATGAAGTCAGCCGACAAATACAGCAGTCAGATGATCCTTCGCCTCTGATCATAGGTGTTGGCTTAGGGGCTTTTTGGGCTGAAAGGATCGGATTTCTTAACGGTTTAAGAAGCGTTTTAATCAACCCTAATCTACATCCTGAGATCAGTATGCTTGGTAAAATTGATCGGCCTGAAGAGTACAGTGATATTGCCGGTAAGTGTGTCACGAATTTTCGAGAGAAAAATGAAAAAAAGGCACTAGTCATTGTGTCTAGGCAAGACTCTGAAAACGACAATATTCAAGTAGAGAAAGCCTTGAACCATTATTACCAAGTGATCTGGGATGAGGAGCAGCCGCACAAATTCCCCTCTTTAGCGAGCCATCTATCAAACATTGCCAGCTATAAGGCTTCATAATTTAGTATTATATGCATTAACAGATCAACAATTTAAGCCGCACTCGTGCGGTTTTTTTGTGTTTAAAATCTAGCCATCTTTTATTACAGTTACTTAATTTAGATTATCTCTAAGTGGTACTCCAGTATAAGATACTGATTTTTCCGCTATAGCAGGTGATCAAGATCACATTGGGTATTAAAGTTAGATGAAAAAGCTGGTTTTTGTTTGAATGTTATCGTCTCCAGTGTAAAGTAGCGCTCATGGTAATAATTGCTACAAATTGATACATTTATCGTCTTAGTCTTTTTAGACTCACCAATTTGCGTATGTCGCCCGATGCAGCTAGCCCTTTTTGTTAGCTGTTTTTTTTGCCTGTTTTTTGCCTAGTTGACTTGCATGCGTTATCTTCAAATGAAGTGAGTTGGGGAGAACATGATGAAAAGAGTCAAGATTAATGTCCAAGGCAAGGTGCAAGGCGTGTGTTATAGACGTTTTACCTTAGCTAAAGCAAAAGAGTTAGGCTTAACGGGTTATGTCTCAAACTGTGATGATGGCAGTGTAAGCATCTTAGTTCAGGGGGCTTTTCCTGCCGTCGATAATCTCATTGATTGGTGCCATGATGGCCCACCACACTGCAGAGTTTCAAACGTTTTCATTGAAGAGGATGATGCAGATGAGATCTATCTGGATTTCTCCATTGTGCAATCTTAGTGCAGCGAGTAGTAAAAAGCCTGACATATCTAATATGCCAGGCTTTTTAATCGTTTAACTTATCTATTTTGGCCGATTTATAGAGGCTCTGTCGCTGGAACTTTTTCTCTATCTATAGGCTGCTGCATTTTCCTGATCTGTAGGACCATCCCCATTTTAGGGTGATCAAAATAGTGGATCTCATCACTGCGCACCCGTCTATTTTGTTTCATAGGAATGGCATATAGGAAGGGGGTCGATAGATCCGCCTCACTATATTTAAATGGGTTGTGACCTCTCATGACCGCTAATTTTTTAGTGCCTTCTTCTCGTAAATTAAGTGCAGTCTCTACATACAAGTAATGATCTAAGTAAATATTAAGTGAGCCATCTAATTTCCACACAGGCTTACTTTCCTCTGTACTGAAGCTACTTAGAAAGTCAAATTGAGGAATATCGGTTTCAGGTTTTTGGCTTGATACAGATTGGCCATTAAGTTTAAAGCGTGATGAATAATCTTGGCCTGAAAAGAGTCTAACAGCCTTTGCTCTGTGTCTTGGTAACATAGACTGTTGCCACGTCATATGCAGAAGACTTTTATTGCCTTTTTCTCGAGACAATTTGTTGATCAGATCAGTGAATTGATTTTGGTTAGTGCCTAATAGGACTGCGGGTCCATAAGGCACACCATACTGCTCGCTTGCTGCTGCAATATTAACAGGAATATGTGAAGGGTGATCCATCTGGGCTGATTTGAGTTGCTCGTTACACATATCCGCATTGGTTACCCAATCATGGGATGAACAGCCCTCTAAACTAAGGCTTGCTCCTGTGATGTTAGTACTGAAAATGGGTGAAATTAGGTCAACCAACTTCTTTGGCTGTTTGATAGAAACATGCTCAGGTACAGCTTCTTGAGACTGACTGTTGTTTCGTTCGAACAGGTAAACTTCTACCTCAAACCAACGCTCATCTTGTGCGTACGCTTGAGAAGCAGACACTAAGCCTGCAATCACTAAAAGAGTTTGTCTTAACACATTATTCTCCAAGACGATGTTGTGATAATTGCCCCAGGAGCAATTTTACCAATGCCAGTCTGTCCGTATGTGACTCGGCTGGGATCAGGAATTTTAACTTACTCGGGCCATCCATTCGATAGTTTTGTGGCTGACTTTGAAGTAAACCAATGATAAACCCTGGATCGACGCAATGATCATCATTAAATTCTAAACTGCCGCCTTTAGCATGCATCTCGAGCTTTTTGATCCCTAATACCGTCGCTTGATGTTTATATAAGGTGAGCTCCATCAGGTTCTTTGTTGCACTAGGCAGCATGCCGAAACGATCGATAAGTTCAACTTTAAGTTCATCCAGTGCTTGCTCTGAGTCACAATTTGCAATGCGCTTATACAGAGAAAGACGAATGTTAACATCATGGACAAAGTCATCAGGTAACAGCGCAGGAATACGTAAATCGATTTCACACTGATGCCTCAGCATCTGACCTAAAGATGGCTCCTTACCTTCTTTCAAAGATTTAACGGCATCTTCAAGCATCTCCATGTAAAGGGTAAAACCTATTTTGGAGATATGTCCTGACTGTTCGTCGCCTAAGAGCTCACCGGCGCCACGAATTTCAAGATCTTGTGTTGCAAGCATAAAGCCAGCGCCTAAATCTTCCAAGGCGCCAATGGCTTCTAATCGTTTACGCGCATCGGCCGTCATACGTTTAGGATGCGGTGTCATCATATAGGCATAAGCCTGATGATGAGAGCGACCGACTCGTCCCCTGAGTTGGTGAAGCTGAGCAAGACCAAAATGATCGGCTCGCTCTATGACGATCGTGTTGGCTGATGGTACGTCGATACCAGTTTCGATGATCGTAGTACACACAAGTACGTTGAACTTTTGATGATAGAAGTCAGACATGACTTTTTCTAACTCACGTTCTCGCATTTGACCATGGGCGGTTACGACACGAGCTTCAGGAAGAAGCTCACTGATCTCATTGGCGCGTTTTTCAATTGTTTCTACTGAGTTATGCAGGAAGTATACCTGGCCACCACGGAGAATTTCACGCAGAAGTGCTTCTCTGATCGTACTGAGATCATATTCTCTGATAAAGGTTTTAACAGCAAGTCGCTTTGCTGGCGGCGTGGCGATAATTGACAAGTCACGCATGCCTGACATCGCCATATTCAAGGTTCTTGGGATCGGTGTTGCTGTTAAGGTCAAGATATCTACGTTAGCCCGTAAAGTCTTAATTTTTTCCTTCTGTCGAACCCCGAATCTATGCTCCTCATCGATGATCAACAAGCCTAAGTTATCAAACTCACCTTCTGAATGGAGTAGTTTATGGGTGCCAATGATGATATCGACTTTACCGTCACTGAGTTCACCCATGACGATTTTTTGCTCTTTAGCCGTTTTGAAGCGAGAGACCACCTCTACTTTCACTGGCCAATCGGCGAATCTGTCCTTGAAGTTTTCATAGTGTTGCTGAGCAAGCAATGTTGTAGGCACTAAAATAGCGACTTGCTTGCCATCGTTAACGGCGACAAATGCCGCTCGCATGGCGACCTCTGTCTTACCAAAACCAACATCACCGCAGACGAGTCTATCCATAGCTATGGGTGAGCACATGTCAGTGATGACTGCATTGATAGACGTTTCTTGGTCGACGGTTTCTTCAAACGGAAAGCTATTGGAAAATTGTGCATATTCCTGTTCATCGATCTTACAGGCCTCACCGGGGCGAGCTTGCCTTCGAGCGTAAACATCGAGTAGCTCGACAGCCACATCACGGATTTTTTCAACGGCTTTTTTCTTTGCTTTTGCCCAGGTTTCATTACCGAGTTTATTTAGATTTGCTTCTTCGTCGGGACCCACACTGTAGCGGCTAATAAGGTGCAGTGATGATACGGGTACATAAAGCTTATCACCTCCGGAATACTCTAACTTGAGATACTCGGCGATAAGACCGCCAGTATCCAGCGTCTCTAAGCCCTGATATTTAGCGACACCGTGGTCTAGATGAACGATAGGTTGGCCAACTTTCAATTCAGCCAAGTTCTTCACTAAAGCATCACTGCTGATCTGTTTTTGTTTGTCACGTCGACGCTTCTGAGAGATGCGGTGACCGAAAAGTTCTGTTTCACAAACCAGGCTAAACTTCCCGCCGCGGGCTTTGTCTATGATACAACCGTTGGATAACGGCGAGACAATAAGACCAAAGCGGGCTTTTGATGCGATATAATCATCTAGTGAGTCAAACCGCTTCGGTTTGATATCGACCTTGCTTAGCAGCTCTAATAATGCCTCTCGTCGGCCTTCAGACTCGGCACTGAATAGAATGCTTACGTCACCTTGGGCATAATCCGCTAGTAAGCTCAGAGGCTGTTTCAGTTTGTGGTTGGCGGTTAATTCTGGCAATTTTTCTATTTTGGCTTGATGACCACTCTCTTCACCAGTTCCTACCTTAAGTAAGTACCTTGGCAGGGTCTTAAACTGAGAAAAAAGCTGCTCGGTGAGTAGATATAACTCTTTTGGTTCAAGCAAAGGGCGTAAAGGGTCGACGCGCCTGTCTTCGAATCTGAGGCCAACTTCAGCTAAGTGAGCGTTAGAGGCAGCTTCTAAATCGCCAATATTGACCAGCTGAGTATTTTCAGGCAGATAATCGAACAGCGTTGCTGTTTCATCGAAGAAGAGCGGTAGGTAGCTTTCTATCCCTGCTGGCAGGATTTTACGGCTAACCATTTGGTAAACAGATTCAGGTTCTTTAACTAATACTTCGAAGCGACGACGGTATCTCTGCCTAAATCCTTCAATGGCGGCATCATCTGTTGGAAACTCTTTTGCTGGCAGTAATCTTATTGAATCTATTTCACCACTTGAGCGTTGAGTTTCAGGATCGAAATGCCGAATGGATTCGACTTCATCATCGAAAAGCTCAATTCGAAATGGTTGGTTAGAGCCCATGGGAAACAGGTCGATGATTGAACCTCTGACTGCAAACTCACCATGCTCATAGACCTGCTCAACCAGATGATAACCAGTGCTGACCAGTTGCTGCTTTACATCTTGTAGGCAGTAATTATCCCCCTTCGCCAGTATGAGTACGTTACCGGTTAAGAATGACTTCGGCGACAAACGTACCATCAAGGTGCTTAAGGGAACGATAACAAGCCCCTGCTTAGCACTGGGTAGACGAGATAACGTTTCGAGTCGCTGTGAGACTAAATCTTGATGCGGCGAGAAGTTATCATAGGGCAGTGTCTCACGGTCTGGGAATAGCCAGACAGGGAAGGATTTTCCTGCTAACAGGTAATGTAACTCAGATTCGAGTAAAAGCGCCGTAGGCGTATCATGGGTTACAGCAACAGTGATCCCTTCATGCCTTTGGACTAAATTCGCCAAGGTGATGGCTTGTGATGCACCGCCTAAGGTATAAAGCGATTGAGATTTTGATGCACTTTTAACTGGTGGTGGCGTCAGTATTGAGAAAGCTTTCATTCAGATATAGTAAAGAGTCGCGTCAAAGATGCCTGATATTGTAGAGGCTTACAGGCACCAGTGCTAGAGAAAAATCAGCGAGGCGCTTTTGCCTGTTTACGTAACTTTAATTGTTTCTGCTGCACGCTCAAACTGGCTTTAACTAGCTGTTCTACATCCGTATCAAGGATTTGAGTAAACTCAAGCACATGGTTGAATTGGGTATGTGAAGGATGAAGCTCCGAAGTTATCGATTCAGAAGCTGTGACTGTAGCAAAACATATTAGCGCGACTAATTCTTCTTTGATGTGCAGAGAAACTTTAAATTGTGCTCCAATATTGAGGGCGCTATCGCTAATGATGCTAATACCACTGCCACCAAAGTGCGTACCGGAAAAACGTTCACCTTCATGTTCTTCTTGTTCTAAAACATGCTGCAGTACTATGTCTATTTTACGTGACTGTAGTTTGAGGTAATCGACTACACTTTTAGCGTCATCATCTAAATGTCTGAGCTGAATCAAGCAGTCTGCTTCCAGACTTTTTACTTGACTGATCAGCAATAAACCAGCGGGTAACATGGCGCGTAGTTCATCTTCTGTGGGTAATGGTTCATCTTTTGGCCAAGAAGAAAGATAGGCACTAAAGCCATGCTTAATACTAAAATAGGGAGTTGATTCAGTGAACAAGGGATTTCCTCTTGTTTTTATATAGCTAATACCCCTATTATCGTGCGCATCTTAATGATTTAGCAAGGCTGATTAATTATTGGGCCTGTAGGAAACTATGAATCTGGCGTTATCTTCACATATTGGCTTTCGTTATTGGCGTGCAAGAAAGGCTAATGGCTTTGCCTCTTTTATTACCTTTTTTGCCGTTTCGGGGATCTTACTTGGCGTTGCAGCATTAATTATAGTGAGCTCTGTGATGAATGGCCTAGAAGGTCAATTAAAGCAGAGGATTTTAGGTGCGATCCCTCAGTTAACTGTTCATTCTGCCACTCCTCTTGATGATTGGCAGTCAGAAGTCGAGGCATTAAAAACCTTAAAAGGCGTGCAGGGAGCAACCCCCAGCATTTCAACTCAGGCTATGGTTCAATCTCATTCCAATATCAGTGCTATTGAGCTATACGGGATTTATCCTAGTTATGAGCATGCACTGCTTAAAACCATGCAGCGAAGTTTTAATGGCAGTTTCGAACAGCTTGAATCGGGTAAGTACCGAGTGGTCTTAGGCTCTGAGCTGGCTAGAAGGTTAGATGTCTCTGTAGGCGAACGTGTGCGTTTACTCAGTGGAGAAGGCGTGGTGTATTCGCCATTAGGGCCGGTACCGAGTCAACGAAAATTTGTCGTGGCTGGTGTGTTTGAGATGGGCTCCCAAGTTGATGCAAATCTGGCTTACATACATTTCGAAGACGCACAAAGATTGATGAGACAAACTCCAGGTGAGATAAAGCAGCTGCGTTTATATCTGCAAGACCCTTTTAATGCTGCCAAATTACGACCCGATGTTGTTTTGTTGTTTAAGGCTAAACAAATAGATGTGACAACGACGGATTGGCGTGAGTCCTATGGTCATCTTTTTGGTGCCGTGAAAATGGAAAAAAACATGATGTCATTGATGCTGAGTCTTATTATTGCAGTGGCAGCATTTAACATAGTATCGGCGCTTGTCATGATGGTCGTTGATAAAACTGCCGATGTTGCTGTGTTAAAAACACAAGGGCTTAGCACATTCGATGTGATGGGGATCTTCATGATCCAAGGCTCCTTAAACGCCATCATTGGACTCATTTGTGGTTTAGCTATTGGGATTGGGCTGACATTAAACCTTAATAGCATTCTTAACAGCTTAGGGGTTTCTATTTTGGGTGCAGGTCAGTCTTTACCTGTCGAGTTGGTGTGGGGACAGATGGGATGGATTGTTATTGGTACATTGGCTATTTCTTTTATGGCTACTGTATATCCCGCACTAAGGGCCGCAGCGGTTCAACCTGCAACGGCGTTGAGATACGAATAACTCACTTAAGTGGCAGTTTATTAAGGCAGCATCCTATTAAGATAATATTGCCTTTAGTCATGATTAAACGTCTAACTCGGTTTAATTCTCGGCTTAGGGATTTGAAAAGATAAACTCGTTCATATGATTTTATCGAGATAAATCATATCGAATAAATAAAGAGTGACAGAATATGCAAGAGCGATTGCTAACAGTAAAAAATGTCAGTAAAAGGTATACCGAAGGAAGCGTCGATACCCAAGTATTGAACGCAGTAAATCTAGATGTTTTTAAGGGAGAACAACTGGCTATTGTTGGAACATCTGGATCAGGAAAGAGTACCTTACTGCACATCATGGGAACCTTAGATAGGCCTAGTAGTGGTCAAGTGACATTACTAGGTGAAGATCTTTATGAACTGACAAGTAAACGCCAGTCACAGATCCGCAATCAAGATTTAGGCTTTATTTATCAATTTCATCATCTATTGCCTGAGTTTACAGCCCTGGAAAATGTCGCTATGCCGGCGTTAATTCAAGGTGTTAATCGTGAACTCGCTCATCAAGAGGCTAGAACCTTGCTCGAACGTGTCGGACTTGGACATAGGTTGTCACATGCCCCTTCAGAGATGTCTGGTGGTGAGCGGCAGCGAACAGCGATTGCTAGAGCACTGATCAATAAACCCAAGTTAGTACTCGCTGACGAGCCAACCGGTAATCTTGATGCCAGCAGTGGTGAGGCAGTTTATGAGCTCATTCAAGAGCTCGCGACTCAATTTGGAACCGCATTTGTTGTGGTGACCCATGATACAAAGCTCGCAGCCAGAATGGATAGACAACTGCAAATGAAAGATGGTTTCTTACTGAGTCCTGATGAAGACAAGTTTAAGAGTGAGGCTTCATGAGTCAGTTGCTGTCTATTTGGGTCGGTTGGCGTTTCTATTTAGCAAGGCAATCCAATAGTTTTATTAGTTTTATCTCCTTTGCTTCCACAGCGGGTATCGCTCTGGGTGTTGCGGTCTTAATTGTGGTGCTGTCGGCCATGAATGGCTTTGAACGTGAATTAGAAGAGCGCTTACTTGGGGTTGTCGCTCATGCAGAACTCAGTGGTGTTAACGCCCCAGTGCAGAACTGGCAAGGCATAGCTGATGATGCAGCAAAAATTCCAGGGATCATCGCTGCAGCGCCGTTTATACGACTCCAAGGTTTAGTGCAAAAGCCGGGTGGTTTTCAAGGCTTGTCAGTTTTGGGTATCGATACAGAGCAAGAGCAAAAAGTATCGATTATTTCAAAATTTATGTCCAGCTCGGCCTGGACGAAATTGTCAGAGAGTAATCAAAATAATATTGTTCTCGGGAAAGGGCTTGCTGAAGCATTAGGCATCGATGTCGGCGACTCCTTGAGCTTATACATGCCCGATATACAAGCTGCAAATAGCAACACTTCACGCATAGGAACAGCGAAAAGCTATCGATTTGTCGTGGCGGGTGTATTCGAGCTCGGTGGGGAATTGGACCTGTCGACGGCATACGTGCCTATGGAGTACGCTGCGTCTATTCTGAAAATGGAAGAGGGCGTGTCGGGTGTTAGAGTTAAAGTTGATAAAGTCTTTGAAGCACCAAGATTAATCAGAGAATTAGGTTATAGCCAACAGCAGTATTTATACTTGAGTGATTGGACACGTACTCAAGGGAACCTTTATCAGGATATACAGCTGGTCAGGGTTGTGATGTATTTAGTTTTAGCGCTAGTGATTGCTGTTGCCTGTTTCAATATCGTATCAACGTTAGTGATGGCTGTTCGTGATAAACAGTCTGAAATAGCAATCTTACTCACCATGGGGATGAAACGAGCCTCCATTATGATGATTTTTATCGTGCAAGGCGCACTCAATGGATTATTGGGTTGCCTGCTTGGTGGGGTTTTTGGCGTGTTAGTGGCCGAGAATTTGAGTAAAATCGCCTCGTCAATTGAGAGTTTACTCGGCATTAAATTTCTATCCGCGGATGTTTATTTTATCGATTTTCTCCCTTCACAGCTCAATATGGCAGATGTTTTTACTGTACTGATATTAGCCTTTGTAATGAGTCTGCTTTCGACCATCTATCCCGCCTGGAAGGCGAGTAAGACTCAACCTGCGATGGCGCTTGCCGGAAGGTAATTGTTACGCGAGAGAACGGCTATAGTCATATTAGGCGCGCCAATTTATTCGTAGCTAAGCCGTTTTCTATGATTGAGGAGTAACGGGCTGGTTAATCGAGGCACCGACCACATATGGTCGGTTTTGCTTGAGCCGCTAATATTGACCCTTGTCACTAATGCTGGTTACGACTCTTCCATTTAAACAAAATTGAATACTTCCACAGTGCCTTTATCAACAGATAACCACAAACAGCAAAAATAGTCCCCAATACTAAACAACCCAATAAAAAGGGTGGGCCTATGGTGAATACAGAAGCTTCAACCCATTGCCAAGTGGCTTCGAAGGCGAACTCTTGTGGTGGGTGACTGAGAATTTTTGCCCCTAGCATATAAGCTGCGTAAAACATAAATGGCATAGTGATGGGATTGGTTATCCACACTAATGCTACCGCCAGAGGCAGATTACAGTTAAACACAATGGCTAAGGCGGCGGCTAAGACCATTTGAAATGGCATTGGCATCCAAGCAACAAAGAGTCCAACGGCGAATGCCGCAGGGGCTGAGCGACGATTCAAGGTCCATAAATTCGCTTTATGAAGTAACTTCCCAAACATCTGTAAATGTTTATGGTTTCGTAGTGTTTCAGGTTTAGGCATAAACCTTTCAATGATTTTTTTTGGCATAGATTGCAATTACTGTCTTAACTTATTCAGTATGAATCGATTTATGATTGGTTTCAGCGTTACCATTATATCCACTCTGCTGTGGCCATTGTTACCAACAGCATCACTTTATATCACCTCAGTAGTGGTCGGCTTACTAGTGCTAAAACGCGCTCCAATTATAGCTGGAACGCTACTCGCTGTTGGGTGGGTATCTATTTTTGTCCAACTCTTATTGTTTGTTGAACCACCGAACAGAGCACAAAATATAATCGTGAGGGGCGAAATCATATCACTAGTTCGCTCAAACAGCGACTGGGTTAGTATGGATATTCGCCTGTTGAAATTAAAAAATGTTAATTTGTTGCCAAAAGCACTCAGGGTGACGTGGCAGCATGCACCTAAGGTAACGGTAGGTGAACAGTGGGAATGGGTTATTCAGCCCAAACCCATTACGAGTGTATTAAACCAAGGTGGTTATAACCAGCAACGCAGTTTACTCAGCAAGCATATCGTCATGAAAGGCCGAGTCATATCTGGTTCTTTGATAGGCCATGTTGATACACCTAGAAGCCAAATTATTACTCGCTTAACGCCTTTAATGATGCAGTTGGATCATGGTGACTTGATCTTAGCGGTTTTAGTTGGCGATAAAAGCTTGATCAATGAGCTGAGGTGGGCTGCATTACGGGTGACGGGAACGGGTCATTTGATTGCAATATCTGGCCTGCATTTGACCGTTGTTGCAAGTTGGGTATTTATTTTATCTCAAGTTATTCTCAGTCGTTACCTTGTCTGTGTCAGCCGAAGAAACTTATTGATAGCAGGTTTTTTATCGGCACTATCTGCCGGTGCTTATGCATATCTTGCGGGCTTTGCACTACCGACTCAACGTGCACTAATCATGTTATTGCTACTGCTTTTACTTGCTGCAGTTAAGCGTTACTCATCACCCTGGGAGCGCTTGCTTTATGCACTGTTTCTCATTCTCTTATTGGACCCTCTTAGCAGTTTAAGCGCGAGTTTTTGGCTGTCATTTTCAGCGTTAGGGATCATCCTACTGACTATCAGTCAACAGAATAAGCAGACATCAGAACTCAGAGAACTCGGGATCATTAACAGACGTCACACCCATAAAATGGCACTTTTTTGGTCGATACAATGGCGTTTAAGCCTTGGGCTTGGCATTTTACAGGCAATACTGTTTGGTGGGATTTCTGCCTATGGCTTACTGTTTAACCTTATTTTGGTTCCTTGGTTTAGCTTAATTGTGATCCCCTTGGCTATGGTGAGCTTTGGGCTATGGATGCTCGCAGGGCTGATTAGCGTCGATATTCATCCTATTTTTTACCTTGTTGATATGAGTCTATTGCCTATGAGTCTTGGGTTTGAACTGGTTGACACGCTACCGAGTGCTTGGATACGAGTATCAAGTCATATGATAGCGTGTTTAGGATTCTTCTTGCTCGGAGTATGGTTAGCACTCAAAGGGACGCTTGTTAGGTGGAGACTGGTATCCTTGACCCTATCGTTACCATTAATTATTACCCTAATAAATGAGCAGCTGAGTCTATCCGCTAGCGAATGGAGACTGCATTTGTTGGATGTCGGTCAGGGGTTAAGCGTCGTCATAGAAAAATCGGGTCATGGTTTGATTTATGATACGGGAGCGGCCTATGGCAGCGACTTTACCTATGCCGAGCGGGTTATTTTGCCTTTTCTTCACAGTAAGGGAATAAACCGCATTGATTATCTGGTGATCAGTCACAGTGATAACGATCATGCTGGTGGGGCTAAAGTGATTCTTCAACATTTTGAGCAGACGACCCTGATTAGTGACTTACCCTATGTGTTTAAATCTAGGGAAGAGATACATCAGTCTGGAACATTTGGGCTGAATAAGCACTCTGAGGATATTTATCGTCACTCACTACTTAATTGCCGTCCTAAGCGGTTAGATTGGCAAGGACTAACGCTTGAAATATTAGCACCTCTGCAAGCGAGCAAAGGAAACAATGGCTCTTGCGTGTTGAAAGTGTCTGATGGAGAGCATCAAGTGCTATTAACTGGGGATATAGAACATAAAGCTGAATATTTATTGTTACAGCAATCAATAAACCTCTCTAGTGATGTGTTAATTGCACCTCATCACGGCAGCCGTACGTCATCAACTCAAGCCTTTATAAATACAGTATCGCCTAGCTTAGTACTTATACCCGCTGGCTTTAATAATCGATATGGTTTGCCTAAACACGATGTTGTTGAACGCTACATTGCTAGCGGGGCTGAAGTGATAACCACAGGAAAGGAGGGGCAGGTTAGTATAGTTTTTCGGCACGATAAACGTCTTATTACAACTTACCGCTCCGATTTAGCGCCTTTTTGGTACAACAGCTTGTTTAGGTTTGGTGAGTTGAAAAATACAGAGTAGAATGCATTTTTTGAATTATGAATAGACCCGTTAATGTCAAACTCTTCAAATCAAGAATCAAAGAATGAAGTCTGGAGCGTTTTTAAACGCCTGATGGGTTATATAAAGCCATTGAAAGTAGTGTTTGCTTTTGCTGTTTTGGGCCTAGTGATGTACGCCGCAGTTGATGCAACATTTATTGCTGTGATTAAACCCTTTATCGATGGTGGTTTTGGTGGCCAGGCCGGTGAAGTGACTTCAGCTGTGGGTGTCGGTGGTGTCGATCTAGGGACCAGTGAAGGTTTTGGTGCATCCAGTGATGTGCTCATGCTAGCACCTATTGTTGTTATTGTATTATTTAGCCTTAGAGGCTTAGCCAACTTCTTATCGACCTATTGTATCTCATACATGAGTGCGCGTTTGATCATGGATATGCGCCAAGAGGTATTCGAACATTATCTGACACTTCCTGTCAGCTATATCGACAGAGAAAACTCAGGTAACCTTATTTCCCGTGTGACCTATGACACTGAACAGATTGCCAGAGCAACCGGTAGTGCACTGATCAGCATAGTCAGAGACAGTATTACTGTGGTCGGCATGTTGGCTATCATGTTCTTTTACTCCTGGAAGCTATCTCTTTGTATTTTGGTCATAGGTCCCATCATAGGTTTGATCATCTCTATCGTCAGCAAGCGATTTCGCAAGGTCTCTAAGCGAATTCAAACCGCAATGGGTGGAGTGACTGCTGCAACAGAGCAGATGATTAAAGGGCACAAGAATGTTTTGGCTTTCGGCGGGCAAGAAACCGAATCTCACCGTTTTGCTGTAGTGAATGAACAAAATCGTTACCAGAATATGAAGTTGGCAATGGCACAATCAATAAGCCAACCGCTTGTAATGGTGATTGGTTCCTTTGCATTGGCTTTCGTTCTTTATGCTGCAAGTTTTGAGGGAATGCAAGAGGAGCTGACTGCAGGTACGTTTGCGACAATTCTTGGCGCTATGCTCGCAATGTTGCAGCCGATTAAAAATTTGACCAGAGTGAACGCTGAGTTTCAACGCGGTATTGCTGCCTGTACCACCATTTTTGAGCTATTAGATACTCAGCCCGAAGTTGATACTGGCCAGTATACGGTGGATAGAGTGAAAGGTAATTTGAGCTTTAATCAGGTGAACTTCCGCTACCCTGATCAAGAGAGGCTTGCCTTAGAGCAGATTGACTTTACCGTTAAACAAGGCCAGACCATCGCTTTAGTAGGGCGTTCAGGTTCAGGTAAATCTACGATAGCAAGTCTTGTGACGCGTTTTTACACTGGGCTTGAAGAGGGCTCAATTGAGCTTGATGGTGTCAATATCGATGATTATGACTTGAAGTGCCTGAGAAATCAGGTGGCATTAGTCTCTCAACAAGTGACATTATTTAATGACTCTATTGCCAACAATATCTCATATGCTTATCCCGGTGAGGTGACAAGGGAGCAGATTATAGAAGCTGCAACTCTTGCCCATGCTATGGAGTTTGTTGAGTTATTACCAGAAGGGTTAGATACCCAAGTCGGTGAAAATGGTGTTTTACTTTCTGGTGGACAGAGACAAAGAATAGCCATTGCGCGGGCTATTTTACGTAACTCACCTGTATTAATCCTCGATGAAGCCACATCAGCATTAGATACAGAGTCTGAGAAGGCCATTCAGTTAGGCTTAGATAACTTACGTCACAATAGAACTTCGATAGTGATTGCTCACCGACTTTCAACCATAGAATCTGCGGATCAAATACTCGTCATTGATCAAGGTAGAGTCGTTGAGCGAGGCGACCATCAGTCTCTTATCGCTAAAAAGGGTATCTATTCTAATCTGTATAACATGCAGTTTAGCAATTAATTTATGCAAGAGTTTGTCAATAAAGTTTGGTATCCGAACAAAAATACGCCTCTTGCATATAAAGTGTTTAAGCGCCTTTTGTTACCATTATCTCTACTTTTCTGGTTAGTCAGTGGTGTTAGGCGCGTCTTGTTTAAATGTGGGATAAAGCAAACTTTCGCATTGCCTGTGCCGGTTATTATCGTCGGCAATATTACGGTTGGCGGCAGTGGTAAAACACCCATGGTTATTTTTCTTATTGAATTAATGAGAAAACATGGCTTGAAACCTGGGGTGATCAGTCGAGGCTATGGTGTTGAATTTGAGGGTGTGAAAAGCGTTGAGCGCCATATGTCGGCTGCTGAAGTGGGTGATGAGCCTGCTATGATTGTTGCAAGAACGGCTGTACCTATGGTGATTGGCGCTGACAGAGTTAAGGCCGCGAAAGCCTTGATTCATTCTGGGCAGGTTGATGTCATCATTAGTGACGATGGTTTGCAGCATTATCGTCTTGAGCGAGATATTGAACTCTTGATCCTTGATGGAGAACGACGTTTTGGCAATGAAATGTTATTGCCTTCCGGTCCGCTAAGAGAAGGGGTGTGGCGCGCTAAGCATGTTGATTTCACCATAGTAAATGGAAAGGCTCATGATGGAGAATTTCAGATGAGTCTGCAGCCTCAAGCTATTCAGCCAGTTTCCGCTTCAGGCAATGGCACTTTTGTACCATGCCCTGTGGTCGCTGTTGCTGGGATAGGCAATCCTCAACGCTTTTTTAATACATTGCATGAGCAGGGGCATACTTTAACTAAATGTCATGAGTTTGAAGACCATCAAAAGTTTACGCTTGAATTACTCACTCAAGTGGCAGGCGAACAAACCATTTTAATGACAGAAAAAGATGCGGTTAAGTGTCGCGATTTTGCAAAAGATAACTGGTGGTATTTAGCTGTTGATGCCAAGCTACCGACAAAATTTGAAGTGAACCTCATGGATAAACTCCATCGAGTTATTGTTGAAAAAGAAGGAAAATCAGATGGCGTTTGATAAAAAACTATTAGAAATTGTTGCTTGCCCGGTCTGTAAAGGCAAACTGGATTACGATAAAGCCAAACAACAATTGATCTGTAAAGCTGACCGATTGGCCTATGCCATCAACGATGGGATCCCAGTTTTATTGGAAAATATGGCTGAACCATGGAAAGATGAAGCGTAAGCTGTAGCTTAATGAATAAACGCTCCTGTAGGGAGCGTTTTTCATAGTAGTAGTGTTTATATCTGCTTGGCCTACTCATTTTTACTTCCTCTTGCTTAAAGCTGACTTCAGCTTCATTTTTATTTTGATTCGCTTATTGTCCTCACTTAAAAGCCCATTTACACTGCAACTCCTCTATAACTAAAATTATAAAAATCAATAAGGGATATATTGTGAAAAGAGCTATTTTTACATCATTTTGTTGTTATCTTTTTTTGTCAGCCCAACCTGTCATATCGGCACAACACGTCTTCGACTTTGATATAAAACAGTATAAAGAAGATACAAAAATACTCGCCAGTGATGAGTTTGGCGGAAGGGCGCCTTTATCTGCTGGAGAAAGGTTAACGCTAGATTATCTGGTTAACTCTTTTAAAGATATCGGTCTAGAGCCTGGCTATAAAGGTGACTATTTACAAGCTGTCCCACTGGCAGAAATTAATGCCGATCAAGATATGACTCTTGCTATCGATGGAATGACATTTATCTCAGGTGATCAGTTTACAGCCAGAACCCAGAGGATCATTGATCACGTTGAACTCAAAGACAGCGATTTGGTATTTGTGGGCTATGGTATTAATGCACCTGAGTATGGCTGGAATGATTACAGTGGGATTAACGTAAAAGGAAAAACGGTCATTGTTTTAGTCAATGATCCAGGCTTTGCCACTCAAGATGATAACGTGTTTAAAGGCAACGCTATGACTTATTACGGTCGCTGGACATACAAGTATGAAGAGGCAGCCAGACAAGGCGCTGCAGCTGTTTTCATCGTTCATGAAACAGCACCAGCAGCCTATGGTTGGGGTGTGGTGCAAAACTCGAATACGGGTAGCAAATATACGTTAATCGACGATAATAATAACCTGAGTCAAGTCGGGGTTATGGGCTGGGTGCAGCATGACGTAGCCAAACTAATTTTTACTAAGGCTGATCTCAATTATGAAACCTTGAAGCTCGCGGCCCGTAAGCCTGATTTCAAGGCCGTGGATCTAAAGATGAAAGCAAATTTGGTATTGAAAAATACCATAGTGAAAGCTGAGTCTTACAATGTCGTTGCCAAACTACCTGGTAGCAATAAGAGTGATGAGACGCTTGTGATGCATGCCCACTGGGATCATCTGGGCACTAAGCTAGATGCAGAAGGAAATAAGCAGATATTTAATGGTGCAGTCGATAATGCCTCAGGTGTTGCTGGCGTACTTGCCTTAGCTAAAGCGTTTAAGGCGAAGGCTGACCAAACCCCTTTTAAGCGAGATATATTATTTACTAACTTTACCGCCGAAGAAACAGGCCTTATCGGTGCCCAACACTTCGCTCTTAATCCACCAGTACCCACTAAAGACATGGTTGCTTTTCTCAATATCGATGGCATGAATGTTAATGATGGTGTGGATTACATCTTAGGTTATGGCCAAGGAGTATCTGAACTAGAAGGTTACCTAAAAGATGCCAGCTCTGAGTTGAAACGCCATGTTAAAGCGGATCCTCGTCCGCAAAATGGTTTGATGTATCGCTCAGACCACTTTGCATTAGCCCAGCAGGGAGTGCCAGGTTTGCTATTTATGAGTTTAGGCGATACCGATCCTGATTACATTGCACACAAATATCATAAAGGGCAGGATGACTATGATGAAACTTGGTCTCTTGGCGGAGTAAAACAAGATCTAGCGCTTATAGGCAGTATTTTAGCTGAGCTTGCTAACAATGAAGATTGGCCAAGATGGCTCGAGGACTCTGATTTTAAGGCGAGACGTGCAGAGGATAATCGTTAAGCCGTTTCGATGACCTTGATTGCTATTGATTTCATGAGGGAGCACTGAGCGTCGTGCTTCCTCTTAATACCAATTGGTATGAGTATCTTGATAAGTTACTCTTTTAACCCTTCATAGAGCGTATTAATCCACTTTTCTTCTGTGATAAAAGCCCAGCTCCAGTCAATTTTACCTTTAGGTATTCCTTCAAGCTGAATTTGTTCCAGATCCATGCCAGACGAGAGTTTACTCTCCATCCAGTTGATGGATTTATCGAGCATATGTTTAAAGCGGATCAGGTCGTTTCTGGTCGCGAGCGAACCGTGTCCTGGGATCACTTTAGTGTCGGTATTTATTTTTCGGATCATGGCTGCAACATTGTCACGGTATCCCTTCACTGAGCCACCCGCCTTGAGGTCGATATAGGGAAACCTATCTTTAAAGAAAAGATCGCCCATATGGATAACGCTCTTATCTTCCCATAACACCACACTATCTCCATCCGTATGGCCTGGTCCCATATGGATTAAATGCAGTGTCTCCTCATTAAAATGAATACTGGTTCCCTCATGATAAGTCACTGAAGGAAGACCAGCAGCTTTATAGCTGTTATCACCAGATAATCGTTTCAATACATTATGATGGGCGAAAATAACGCTATTCATGCCGAAGAGGTTGTTCCCACCAGTGTGATCGCCATGATAGTGAGTATTAACAACATATCTAGGTAAGCCTGGTTGAATTGTCGATAATGCTGCAACAATTTTTCCCGATAGGGGAGCAAATTGATTATCTATAATTAAGATCCCATCTTTACCCGCTGAAACCCCAATATTGCCACCAGAGCCAGTTAACATATAGCTGGTTTCAGAGAGCTTTTGTTTGCTAATTTCTACATCAGCGAATCTATCGGCGAATGAAACTTGAGACAGTAAGAGACCCAGCATAAGAGTGCTAATTTTGAGTAGCCTGCATGATCGCATTGCCTGTTACCTCTGTTGTTATTATTGTTGTTAAGGTTATCCGATAGTTACATTTTACTGTGTCCCTGTAAAGGAAAGGGCTGCAATAGCAGCCCTCATTTAATTACTCGTCACTCATATATTTATACCAATTCCATTAAACATATGATCAATTCAGAGCTTTCTCAGGGCTTTAAATTCAAGGCGCATTGTTGACGAAATGGTTATTCCCTTTCGAGGCAATGCAACGCAGAAGTAGAAGCCCTGAGAAGCTCACGAAGTGCGGCTGATGTTTAAAGCTAAGGGAAAAACACTTTAAGCTGCGAAAGTGGCTTTCGATATACGACTGCATGGATGCAGAAGGTAGGGCGAAGCAGGATGCCAGAGCCGAGAATAACTATTAGCTTCAATCCCCTTATCTTGCCTACAGCGTTTTTAACTCCCGCTGAATGGTCACTTGTTTAATGGAAATGGTATTAGATCTATGATCAATATGCCCAAGGCATAAGCCTTCTAGAAAGACTATTTGCACGTCCTAGTCGTACCGCTGAGTTATATCGCATTCTATAAAGCGCCTGATAACAAAGTGGCACTAGATATAAGCTAGTGACGGTTGAGAAAGTTAAACCACCGATAATGGCAATAGCCATGGGGGAATATGATGGACCTCCGCCGCCGAGTTGGGTATCTCCCATTGCCAGTGGAAGCAATCCTAATACCGTTGTGCCAACAGTCATTAATACAGGTCGTAAACGTGAAATACATACCTGACTGATAGCATTTGATAATTTGTCTAACTCAGGCTGCTTCTGGTTAATCTGATCCACCAAAACAATGCCGTTGTTAACGACAATTCCCATCAGGATCAAGATACCAATCATCACCATGACACCCATCGGAGTCCCACTAATCAGTAGCCCCCAGAAGACGCCAGTGATAGAAAACAAGATCGAGGTGATGATAGCTGTCGGTAGCAGTAAAGACTCGAACAGTGCCGCCATCACTATGTAGATCATGGCTAATGCCAGCAACATGTTAGTCGCCATTACCGCCTGGTCTTCATCTTGTTTCTCAAAGCCTCCTCTGAGTGAATAACCATAACCTGCAGGGAAATTGACATTTTCCATGACTTCGGTAATTTTTTCTTGTGCTTCTTCGGTGGTTAAGTCATCAAGATTGGCGCCAATAGATAGTGCTGTTTGTCTATCGTAATGGCGTATGGTGTCAAACCTTGGCGATATTTGAATATTGGCTAAGCTATCTAAGGTATATACACGGTTATCTATTCGAATAATCGGTAATTGCTTCAAGCGTTCGAGGGACAAACGCCACTCTTGTTCAAAAGACATCTCGATACGTAACTCTCCATTTGGATCATGGCGGAACGAACGAAGTTGAGTGCCTCTTAGCGCCATAGAGATACTCGATGCAATTTCATTGAGTTTAAGATCGAGTCTAGCAGCCATTTGACGATCAATCTGGATAACCACTTCCTGTTGCGCACCACTGAGTTCAGATCTTACATCAGTCAAACCTTCAATCTTAGATAATAAAGGGATCACGTTGTTACTGATCTCAATGAGTTCACTGGTAGAGCGACCTGTCAAGGTGACTCTCAAGCCATTGTTACCACCGCCCCAACCGAATTGAGGCTTTGCAATTGAAAACTTTGGAAAACCTTCACGTATGGATTTTTTCAATACCTTCATGTCAACTTCGGTGTCTTCTTTTAAAATTAATGTTGACTGACCACGATCTGGTGAATAGTAGCTATAGACAGAATCGATATGGAATTCATCTTTATTAGCATAAAGGTACTTTTCCATCTTAGTGATCATCGCTTCAGTCACATCCAGATTATGACGACCTTCAACTTGGTAGTTGATGTAGAGCTTATTGTTACCTTCTCCGTCAGATTGATCTTGCTTAACCATGGTCAATGGCAAAGCGGTTGAGGCTAAGATGATGATTGAAATAACGCCAGACGTGCGCGAGTGAGCCAGTATCCAATCTAAGCTTTTATGATAAAAATATTTCAGCTTACTCTCTTTTACCTCTGCCTCAACTTCAATGTTCATTCTACTGAGCATTAATGGCAGTAGTGTCTTAGCCACAAGCAATGAGGCTGCTAGTGAGATACAGATAGCAATAGCGACGTGTTCTAAGAAAATGGTGAGTTCAACTTTTACGCCAAATATATTAGGCAGGAATACTATTGCAGTCGTTAGCGTTCCGGCTAACACGGCGAGTGCTACTTTATTCACACCACTAAGCACGGCGCTGTTGTTGGCCTCTTTATCCATGTTATTGCTAGCCGATGGATCTGCAGCAACTTGTTTCTCCTGCAGTACACTTTCGGTGACCACAACGGCATTATCAATAAGCATACCGACAGCGAGCAATAAGCCCATCATCGAAAGGATATTAAGGCTGTAGCCGAGAAGATACATTGCGGCCAGCGTCATACAGATTGAGATAGGCACAGAGGTGACTACCACCAGTGTCATCTTTAAATTTCTCAAAAATAGATATAACACGCCAAAAGAGAGTAGGGCACCAATGAGCCCCGCGGTGAGCAAATCATTGAGTGATGATGTCACCCCATAAGCCTGATCTTCCATGACAAAGAGTTTAATGCCATCAAATTGTTGATCTTGCTTGGCACTCTCGATGACCTTCATCACCCGCTCAGACACTTCAACTAAGTTGGCCCCAGACTCTTTAAACACATCTAAGCCCACGGCATAGTTTTGATCTAAATGACGCCCATCTAAACGCTCTGGCAGTGAAAATGAGATGTTGGCAATATCACCTAATGTCACACCAGGTTTCAAGACGACGGCATGAATGTCATCCAAGTTTCTAAATTCGCCTTTTGGAGAGACTTGATAGACTCTTGCATTAGCTCTTAAAATTCCAGCACTGACAATAAAGTTTTCTTGTTGCAGTCTTTGGTTCAGATATTGGAGAGAGACGCCACTGGAAGACAATTTGTCTGCATTGATGCGAATCTCTATCTGTTTTTGCTCAACACCATATAAGGTGACTTGAGACACACCTTCAACTCTTTCTAACGGGCGCTTTAATTGTTTATCGAGTAAGTCGAACGCACCTGATAGTTCACGGTCACTTGAAATTCTCAAGTTAAGCACAGGCATATCAGCGGTACTGAACTGTCTGATAAAGACCCGTTCAACATCTTTAGGGAGTAGATGCCTGACAGCATCTATTTTCTCACGCGCCTCAAGACTCTTGGTCGCGACATTTTCTCCCCACTTCATTCTGAGTTCTATCTCTGCGCCATTTTGTGAAGAGCTAGATCTTAGCTCTTCAATACCGCCCATGGTTGCCAGTGATTCTTCTAAAATACTGGTAATATCACGCTCAACTTCAGCTGGTGTCGAGCCTTTATATGGCACCTCAATGTTGACCTGAGGCATATCTATGCCTGGAAACATCTCCAGTGGCAGTAAGCGACTCGACGCTAAACCAAACAGCAGAATAGCCACGAAGAACATGCTGGTGGTCACAGGCCTAGATATTGCTAAACGGGTGAGATTCATGCCTGACCTCCTTCACTTGTAAGCAATGCTTCTTGTGTATCTTTGGTCTCTGGTGAGGCATATTCCTTACGATCGAACAGGGCGTACAGC
This sequence comes from Shewanella eurypsychrophilus, assembly GCF_007004545.3. NCBI lineage: Bacteria > Pseudomonadati > Pseudomonadota > Gammaproteobacteria > Alteromonadales > Shewanellaceae > Shewanella > Shewanella eurypsychrophilus. The sequence goes on from NZ_CP045503.2 coordinate 2,176,302, forward strand.
ACAGGGATCACCACTAATGTCAGTAGTGTCGATAGTAGCAAGCCAAATATTACCGTAATGGCCATAGGGGCACGAACTTCTGAGCCATCACCCAAACCAAATGCCATCGGAGAAAGACCTAAAGCGGTCGTCAGTGTCGTCATTATAATCGGACGTAAACGAGACTTTGCTGCTTCAGAGATGGCTTGCATCTTCTCAACGCCATCGGCTCTTATCTGATTAATACGGTCGACCAGCACGATGGCATTATTGACCACGATACCTGCTAGCATGATGAGTCCAATAAATACCACCACACTCAGATGAGTATTGGTGATATAGAGTCCTAAAATACTGCCGCCAACAGCCATTGGCACGGCAATTAAGATAAGCAGTGGGTGTAGCAGTGACTCAAACTGACTGGCCATCACTAAGTAGACTAAAAATACAGCCAGCACTAAGGCTATCTGTAGCGACTGGAATGAATGCTCCATCTCTTCATTTTGACCACCAAATCGCGCCTGTATAGAAGTCGGCAGTGTTTGATTAGCTAGAATTTCTCTGGCTTCGAGCACTGCTTCATTTAAGTCACCATAGGCTAAGTTTGCCGAGACGATAGCGACTCTTTGCTGGCTGATTCGGTTAATGGCTGAAGGGCCTAGCTTTAACGTCACATCGGCAACAGCGCTGAGTGCAATAGGGCGATTGCTATCTGGATTGATGATCATGGCACCGATATCACTGATCTGATCACGCTCTTCGATTTCACTTCTGACTAGAATATCAACTTTACGATCTCTGACTGTGTATTGACTTGCGACAGTGCCGCCAATGCGTTGCGCAATTCTGTTGGCTACAGTAGGCGCATCCATGCCTAGTGATGCGAGTCTTTCATGGTCGAAGCGAATACTTAACTCAGGTTGTCCGTCTCTGAGGCTGGTATTGAGATCTGCAAAGCGGTCTGAATCTGAAAGGGCATCAATTAAGTTGTTTGATGTTTGCTTGAGTTGGGCTAAGTCATAACCTATAAGCTCAATTTCGAGTGGTGTTTTAAAGCTAAAGAGCTCAGGATGTTGAATTTTGGCTTCAAGCTCAGGGATCCGCATCGCAGTGGTTCGCAGCACAGAAGCTACGGCCTCAAATGCGTTATGGTCGGCTAGGACGACCTGTAATCGGCCCCAGTTTTCACCCCCACGTGAAGTATCTGATGTCATCAATCCGCCACTACCTGCTTGGCTATATGCATGTTTAACATCTTCTCTGTCCTTGATTGACAATGCCAAGGTACGAAGTACCTTGTCAGTTTCTGACACCTCAGTGCCTGGTGTCAGTAGGATCTCGACATAGAATTCACCTTGATTCATTGGAGGAATAAGCTCCATTCCCAGTTTAGGCACGAGTAAACCAGTTCCCGCAGTCACTAAAATGGCAATAGATAAGGTTAACACCTTAAATTTAAGCGCTAACGCGAGTAGACGATGATACACATGTTCAAGCTGGCGGTAACACCAATTAAATCCTTGGCTCAGTGGGCGCATAAACAACCCGGTGAACCAAGACAGCAGGCGGCCAAACATAAGCGCTAAGGTTAACAGGGCACTGGGTAAGTAACTGAATAAGACGATGAAGGGAAAAGAGAAAACCGTGGCACTGTAGTGTGTTAACTTGCCCATTTTAGTCTCAGGTGTTGGCTTCTTCTCTTTAGCGAGTAGAGGCGGCAGAGACTTTATCCCTTCTCGAGATGCCAACATAGGGATGGTTGTGAGCGCGACGAGTAGCGAAGCGAGCAGTGCAAAGGTAACTGTAAGGGCCTGATCTGAGAAGAGGGCACCGGCAACCCCGTCGACAAAGACTAATGGCACAAATACAGCTAGTGTTGTTAATGTTGACGCAAATATGGCTCCAGAGACTTCTTTAGTACCAGTTACTGCAGCTTCGAGTTTACTCATACCCTGCGAGCGGCAGCGATCAATATTTTCCAGTACAACAATGGCATTATCTACTAATAAGCCCACCGCCAGGGCTATTCCACCCAGAGACATGATGTTTAAGCTGATATTGGCAAAATACATCATGTTAAATGTGGCTATTACCGAAAAGGGAATAGAGATAGAGATGATCAGCGTTGGAATGATGTCTCGTAAAAATAGATAGATGATCAGCATAGAGAGTAAACTCCCTATTAACGCAGCCGAGGTGACCTCACTGACCGCACTTTCAATGAACTCAGATTGATCGTAGATAACCGTCAATTCAGATTTAACGTTATTACTATTTAGTGCATCCAATGCAGCTGTGACTTTTCTTGCCACTGCAACGGTATTTGCATCGCCTTCCTTGTAGATGGCCAGCTCGATAGATTCTTGATCGCCTATCCGAGTAATATCATTACGTTCCTTATGAGCATCAACAATTTCGGCCACTTCGAACAAACGCACTAAGGTCTGAGCATCACGATAAACAATGATCTGGCCCAGCTCTTCGAGTGAGTTGAATTGATTAAGGGTTCTAACAAGGTACTCTTTATCCCCTTGTATGACTTTACCTGCTGAAAGGTTAATATTTTCTTCAGCAATACGGTTACGAATTTTATCGGCATTTAAATTCAGTTGTGTCAGCTTCTGCTGGTTAAGCTGAATATGAACTTCTTGCTGTAAACCACCTGAAAGCCTGACTGCGGCGACGCCAGTTAAAGACTCAAGTTGGCGCTTGAGCTCTTCGTCTGCATAAGTCCTCATCTGTTTCAGCTCAGTATCACTGGCTTCAGGTACCGACAGTGCAAGGCGAACGATAGGATCAAGGTTTGGATTAAACCTGAGTAATAGTGGCTTTTTGACATCCAAAGGTAGAATGATGGTATCTAGCTTCTCTCGTACATCAAGGCTAGCCATATCCATGTCGGTGCCCCATTCAAACTCAAGGACGACATCTGACATGCCAGATCGTGAAATGGAGCTGATTTTTCTTAGGCCTTTGACTATGCCAGCGGCTTCTTCAATGGGTTTTGAGACTAGCTGCTCGACTTCGACCGGTGCAGCTCCTACATACTGAGTACGTATGGTGATGGTGGGATAACTCAAATCGGGTAGTAATTTGACTGCCAGACGTGAGAACCCAACCATACCAAAAAGGATAACTGCTAGCATGAACATCCACACTGTGACAGGTCGTTTTACCGATGTTTTTATAATAGACATAATTCGGTTTCCTTTACTTCGCGGCAGAGGCTAAATCTAATGTACTGATAACTTCTACAAGCGACTGATCTTTTAGGTTTTGCTGACCGCGGATCACAATTTGTTCTCCAGGCTCTATCCCAGCAATAATTTCGACTGTATCAGCCTCACGGTAACCAAGAGAGACTTGTCTACGATTCACGTTGTTGCCATCAATGACGTAAAGGGCGAATTCATTGTCTTGGTTGACCACAGCGTTATAAGGAACTGTGATGACATTGTTGTGGGTGTCATATCTAAGCTCTACACGGGTGAACATGCCAGATTTTAATTTTGCATTTTGATTCGGTACTGAAAGAGTGACCTTAAACGTACCGCTTTGCGCATCGACAATCGGGCTTATTCGCAGCACTTTGGCGTGAACAGTCTCTTCGGAGTGTTTGTTCGCAAAGATTTGAGCATCTTGGCCTAAACGTAAACTTTGCAACTGCTGCTCTGGCAAATGTACGATCCCATATAGTTCGTCTTGATTGACGACATAGAAAAGCTCTTCAAACTCTTTAGCCATATTGCCTGTTTTGACGAATCGGGTCGCTATAACCCCATCGATAGGTGAGCGGATAATGCTTTCTTCAACATGCAAACCTGCAAGATCACGTTTGGCAATGGCCGCTTGTAAATTGTATTCAAGCTTGGCCATGGAATCTGCACTGATAAATTCTTTGTTGCCCATTTTTTTCAGACGATTGAGTTCTTGTTCGATGATCTCCACTTCTGCTTGAGAGCGGGCAAGATCATATCTCTGTCTTTTGGCATCTATGATTGCGAGAAGCTGGCCTTTAGTGACTCTATCTCCCTCTTCGACTCTGATCTCTTCGATTAAACCAGCGATTCGGGTGACAACGTTTGCTTCTTGTGGCGCTTCAAGGGTTGCGGTCGTGCTATAAAATGAAGAAACATCGCCTTGAATAACGGTTGTCGTTTCAACAGGAACGGCATATTTCTCCTCTTCTTTAGGCGGCTCTTCACCGCTACAAGCCGAGAGCACTGACACCAGAAGGAGAGGAAGTGCAAACTTGAAACTATTGAGCGGGCGAGTTTTAACACCAGCTTTATGAGTGTGTGTAACTTGAATGTTAGCGAGTGTATTTAAAGAGTCCATGTAAAAATACCTAAGTTATTTGTTCTAATTGTCACTAACTAAGCACAAGCCATGCCACAAATTAAATCGATTTGAATACAATGGCTTATACTTCGCGATGTCTGTGAAGTTAAATTTGTTAAACATAATGTAGCGAAAAGGTTTAAAACTTGATGCTTTTGACTAAGAGAGATTTAACGATTAATTGTGTAACAATTCAAACTCGATTTGATACAAGATGTATCAGGGGTGATTAATTCAGTTCATTGGGTTCATTTGTTTGGTTAATAACCTTAATGCATCAAGTGGCGTTCATTTACTGGGATTGGAGGGAGATAATGAGTGGATAACTTTTATGGAAGACGCTCTTATGACACTTAGTTTTATGAAATTCACTCTTATTAAAAATCTAGTCGCTATGGCCTTGATGTCAGTGTTCCTATTCTCACCAAACCTACATGCACAAAACTTGTTGAAAGACGCAGTACGCATGAATCGAGATCTTAAAGACAACAAATATAAGTACAAGCATGAGTACAATAAGACAAAGAATAAGGTCAGTAGAGCTAAAGATAATGCCAGGGATTTGGCAGATGGCAGCTATGTCGACAAGAAATTGGATAAAATGGAGCACAATGCTACAAGGAAGCTGCGCAGAGCAAAAGATAAAATGGATCCCCGCGATGAGATTGCCGAAGAGATGCGCCGGGATATTAAGCAAGGTAAGCGTGGAGCTGTCGACAAATGGTTAGCGGATTAGTACCAATCCTACTCAATTTGCGATCTTTCTGCGAGAATTCAAAGCCCTGTCGTCTTGATGTGAGCTCAGTCTCTTTGTGGTAATTTGTTATGGTAAAGTATCTTGTTTATGTGTCTTTAGTTCAGTAGCATGCCAGTTTTAAATAGCTAAAGTAATGAATAGTATGAAGTTTGTACAAGTGTTTTCAATTATCTGTCTTTTTAGTTTACAAGCATGTAGTAATATCCCCAATGAGGCTGGTTCCACTGAGGATATGGCTGAATCGTCCAATGAGCATAGTGTGGGGATCAATGCCAGTATCGATGCTAAAGGTCTTGCTACCCCAAGGAAAATGAATGGCTTGATTGTTGGGTACGATATCACGCCAAGCTTCCCTATTGCACCTACATTGGGTACCGGTTTTGGTTTCACTTATAACGCTTCCATTGCGGTTAATATGATCAAAAAGGATACATCATCAGCAAAGATACTTGTTGATGTACCAAGAAAAGTACCGGTAACCATTACCGTCAAACACCCTGAAATCACATCAACAGATGGGACAGTGACGACCGAGTCGAGCTGGAAAGACATACTCTATTTTGGCAGACCTAACTATGTGATTTGGAATTTTGAATCAGAATCAGAGTTGGTTTCAGGTAAGTGGACGGTATCAGTACTCGAAAAGGGCACTGAGATAGTCAGTCAAAGTTTCCTGGTGATGAACACCCCCACAAAACCTGCCCAAATCACTCAAGTGTGCGTAATTGATGAAGCTAAATACCCTAGACACTTGATTAGTCAGTATCAGGATTGCTGCATGAAAGATGACGCATCAGCTTGTTATCAATTCGCATGGAAAGGGGTGGAACGTTTCAAGGATACCGTCGGCGCTATACTCTATTATGGACGTGCGTGTGATTTAGGTGATATCTCAGGATGTCGTAGGGCTGGCCAGATGTCTGAAGGTGACAGTGAAGCCAAATGGTACAACAAGGGATGTGATTTGAGAGACTTCGACAGCTGTATTGAAGTGGGTAGAAGCTTACCAAATTAAGAGTATAAAAAAGGCACTCGATGAGTGCCTTTTTCAGTTGCTGATCCTTAGGTTCTAGAACCTAGGTTATAGCAGCTTTAAGATTCACGCTTGCCTTGTGAGACAAATGTGCGCTCAGGTGCGCCGGTATATAATTGACGTGGACGACTGATCTTATGACCAGGCTGATCCAACATCTCTTTCCAATGAGCAATCCAACCAACTGTACGCGCAAGCGCAAACAGTACTGTGAACATGCTAGTTGGAATACCGATAGCCTTCATGATGATGCCTGAATAGAAATCAACATTAGGATACAGCTTCTTAGAGACAAAATACTCATCTTCAAGTGCGATACGCTCAAGTTCCATTGCCACATCAAGTAGTGGGTCATTCACTTTAAGCTCACTAAGGACTTCGTGACACGTTTCACGCATAACTTTTGCGCGAGGATCGAAGTTCTTATAAACACGATGACCAAAGCCCATTAGACGGAAAGGATCTTCTTTATCCTTAGCACGTGCAATAAACTCAGGAATACGATCAACACTACCAATCTCTTCAAGCATGTTTAGACACGCTTCATTAGCCCCGCCATGTGCTGGTCCCCAAAGTGACGCAATACCCGCTGCAATACATGCAAATGGGTTAGCACCTGAAGAACCGGCCAGACGAACCGTTGATGTTGACGCATTTTGTTCGTGATCGGCATGCAAAATAAAGATGCGATCCATGGCACGTTCTACGATAGGGTTAACCTTGTATTCTTCACATGGTACAGCAAACATCATGCTAAGGAAGTTACCTGCGTAGCTTAGATCATTACGTGGATACACGAATGGCTGGCCAATTGAGTACTTGTAACACATGGCTGCAATCGTCGGCATTTTAGACACTAGGCGAAAAGCGGCGATTTCGCGGTGACGCTCATCGTTTACGTCTAATGAATCTTGGTAAAATGCAGAAAGTGCACCTGTTACACCACAAAGCATAGCCATTGGGTGAGCGTCACGTCTGAAACCTCGGAAGAAGGCTACAAGCTGCTCGTTGACCATGGTGTGGTTTTTAACTGTATGAACAAATTTATCATACTGAGTCTTAGTTGGAAGCTCTCCGTACAAAAGCAAATAGCAAAGATCTAAATAATCTGAATCTATGGCGAGTTCACCAATCGGGTATCCGCGGTGAAGCAAGATCCCTTGTGCGCCGTCGATATAAGTAATTGCTGATTCACAGGAAGCTGTCGCGAGAAATCCTGGATCGAAAGTAAAGTGACCCTTACTTCCTAATTTGCTGATGTCGATAACATCAAAGCCTGCCGTTCCTTTTTTTATTGGCAGATCGATTGAGTCATTTCCTGGCAGTTCCAACTTGGCTATATTTTCAGCCATACCCGTTCTCCTTACTTCATTCTTATGTGAGTGCGGCTTATCAAACGCCAACACTTTACAGTGAATCTAGATCACATTTCAATTTAAATAACCGTTTTAATTTGTTAGACCATGGTCTTATTTTGCTCAAACCCCATAATAGAACAGGAACTTGGCAGATTTTTTTACCAAAAAAACAAAATTTGCATAATGTGATGTTTGTATTTGACATTTGCCGCGCGTATACTTGCTTCGGCTCAGATGAGCTGCAGACATTACTGATTAGTTAGCACTTTTTTCACTAGGTTAATGAGTTCTATCTAGAATGTTAATAGTCTGTTTAAACTTTCTTTTGTGATGACCTTGAACTGTGATCAACCTCACGGATCAAAATTTGAGCGAGAGCGGATCGTATAACAAAAATATAGCTCAATAGAGCAGAGTGAGCAGAACGTGAAAAAGCAAAGACCTGTCCATCTAGATCTGCAGACCATACGCTTTCCTGCAACAGCGATTGCGTCCATTCTTCATCGTGTATCCGGTGTCATCATGCTATTTGCAGTTGGCATTCTCATTTGGTTGCTAAATGAATCTTTAGCATCCCCTGAAAGTTTCGCCGGCGTACAATCTCTTTTTGATAATTTGTTCGTTAAGTTTGTCATCTGGGGAATTCTAACCGCACTGGGTTATCACCTTATCGTTGGTATACGCCATCTGATAATGGATACCGGTCGCTGGGAAGAGTTACCAGCTGGTATTGCTTCGGCAAAAGCCGCTTTTGCATTGTCAATTGCGTTTTCAATCATTGTGGGGATGTGGGTATGGTAACTAATGCAGCAAGTCTTGGACGCAGTGGTGTTCATGACTTTATTTTAATACGTGCAAGTGCAATTATTTTAGCTATTTACACCATTTTCTTGATTGGATTTGTTGCATGTAGCTCTCCACTCACCTACGACATATGGCATAGTCTATTTAGCGCTCTGCCTATGAAAGTATTTACACTACTTGCCCTCGTTGCCATCCTTGTTCATGCATGGATTGGTATTTGGCAAGTGCTTACAGACTATGTAAAGCCATTAATGCTTCGTGGTGCACTTCAGTTTGTTGTTGTCGTCGCAGCCTTTTCTTATCTGGCCGCTGGTATTTTGATAGTGTGGGGTGTTTAAGTGAGTATTCCAGTTCGCGAGTTTGATGCAGTCGTTATTGGTGCCGGTGGTGCGGGTATGCGAGCAGCACTACAGATTTCTAAAGAAGGTAAGAGCTGCGCGCTTTTATCTAAAGTTTTTCCTACTCGTTCTCATACTGTGTCTGCACAGGGTGGTATTACTGTAGCACTAGGTAATGCCCATGAAGATCATTGGGAACAGCACATGTACGATACCGTGAAAGGTTCCGATTTTATCGGTGACCAAGAAGCGATTGAGTTCATGTGTAAAACAGGTCCAGAAGCGGTTATTGAGCTAGAGCAAATGGGACTTCCATTCTCTCGTTTCGAAAACGGCACTATCTACCAACGTCCGTTTGGTGGTCAATCAAGAAATTTTGGTGGCGAGCAAGCGGCTCGTACTGCAGCAGCAGCTGACCGTACGGGTCATGCTCTGCTTCATTGTTTGTACCAGCAAAATGTTAAGCATAAAACCGAAGTTTTTTCTGAGTGGTATGCACTCGATTTAGTGAAAAACGAAGACGGCGTCATTGTTGGTTGTACGGCTATCGATATCGAAAGCGGTGAAATCGTTTATTTCAAAGCGAAAGCAACCATTCTTGCAACCGGTGGTGCGGGACGTATTTTCGCCTCGACGACCAATGCACATATCAATACTGGCGATGGTGTTGGCATGGCAATGCGCGCTGGCGTGCAGATGCAAGATATGGAAATGTGGCAGTTCCACCCAACCGGTATTGCTGGTGCGGGTGTACTGGTTACAGAAGGTTGTCGTGGTGAAGGTGGATATCTTCTCAATAAAGATGGCGAACGCTTCATGGAGCGTTATGCACCGAATGCGAAAGATTTAGCCTCACGTGACGTGGTAGCACGTTCGATGATGACTGAAATTCGTGAAGGTCGCGGTCTTGATGGTCCTTTAGGTCCGCACTTGCTACTCAAGCTGGATCATTTAGGTAAAGAGACACTAGAAGCGCGTCTTCCTGGTGTTTGTGAACTGTCTCGTACATTCGCTCATATCGATCCGGCCGATGGTCCAATCCCTGTATTACCGACATGTCATTACATGATGGGTGGTTTGCCGGCTAAAGTTAGCGGACAAGTGATCCGTCAAAATAGCGATGGCACTGAGCAAGATATTGTTGGCCTATTCGCTGTTGGTGAGATTGCCTGTGTATCGGTACATGGAGCAAACCGCTTAGGTGGTAATTCACTGCTTGATTTAGTGGTATTTGGACGCGCAGCCGGTCAACATTTAGGAAAAGCGCTTGATGAAACTGCCGATCCTAAAGATGCAACGGATGCTGACATTGCCAAATCACTCGACCGTCTGAATCGTTGGGAAAGCAACAAAGACGGCGAAGACCCTACACAAATCCGTAAAGATTTGCAGCTTTGTATGCAGCTTAACTTCTCAGTATTCCGTAGTGGAGACGCTATGGCTGAAGGTCTTGCAGAGCTTAAGGCCATTCGCAAGCGTCTAGCCAATGCTAAATTGTCTGACAATTCGACAGAATTTAACACTCAGCGTATTGAGTGTTTAGAGCTAGATAACTTGATGGCTACGGCGATTGCAACGGCTTACGCGGCAAACTACCGCACAGAAAGCCGCGGTGCGCACTCTCGTGAAGACTTTTTAGACCGCGATGATGAGAACTGGTTATGTCACAGTGTCTTCGACCCAGTTACTGAAGAGATGAATAAGCGTGATGTGAATATGAAGCCTAAGCTTCGTGCCGCCTTCCCACCGATTAAGCGTACTTACTAAGGAGATTGAGATGAATTTGAATATCGCAATTTATCGCTACAACCCTGATGTAGACGCTAAGCCGTATATGAAGGATTACACATTAGAAGTAGCTGAAGGTACCGATATGATGGTCCTGGATGCACTAATTCTTCTAAAAGAGCAAGATCCTACCTTGGCATTTCGTCGTTCATGTCGTGAAGGTGTTTGTGGTTCAGATGGCCTGAACATGAATGGTAAGAATGGTTTGGCCTGTATCACGCCAGTGTCTACATTCAAAGGTAAGAAAATAGAGATCAGACCACTGCCTGGCATGCCTGTTGTCCGTGATCTTATTGTGGACTTATCTCAGTTCTACAAGCAGTATGAGAAGATCAAGCCATACTTGATAAACGATGAAAAAACGCCTGCGCGTGAACATCTGCAATCACCGGAAGAGCGAGCACATTTAGATGGTCTTTATGAATGTATCATGTGTGCCTGTTGTTCGACCGCTTGTCCATCTTTCTGGTGGAATCCTGATAAGTTTATCGGTCCAAGTGGCTTGTTACATGCCTATCGCTTCCTAATTGATAGCCGTGACACAGCGACTGAAGAGCGTTTATCAGAACTTGATGATGCATACAGCGTATTCCGCTGCCATGGCATCATGAACTGTGTGGATGTATGTCCTAAGGGACTAAACCCAACTAAGGCAATTGGACACATTAAGTCCATGTTGCTAAAGAGAGCAGTGTAAATGCAAGACAAAGAGCTGACAGTAATAATTATATAGCTCGAATTGAGTCACTTCTCTTATGGGAAGTGGCTCTTTTGTGTAATGGAACTACAATATGCCGTGAAATCTGGATTTCTAGGGGCGGCAAATGATATGTGTCTCTTGTCTATTTATTGCTGATGACGAGAGTGCATATATAAAACTTTGGCTAAACACGTGTATAAAGTTTGAAAGGAATAGAAATGCACCAAGGCATCATGAAAGCCTGGCTCGAATCATCACACCTTAGTGGTGCCAATTCGACCTATGTAGAAGAGATGTATGAAGCCTATCAAGAAGACCCTCAGTCTGTTGCAGAAGACTGGCAAGTGGTTTTTGATAACCTCCCTCATGCCAACGGCGCATCGGCTGATGTACCCGAAGCAGCCCACTCTAAAGTACGTGACTATTTTCGTAGCTTAGCTCTTGAAGGTCGTCAGAAGGGCCTAGCCCGTGCGACTGATCCTGAAGTTGATGCTAAGCAAGTTAAAGTCCTGCAGATGATTAATGCTCACCGTTTTCGTGGCCACCAGAATGCCAATCTTGACCCTCTGGAGCTTTGGAAACGTGACACAGTCTCTGAACTGGACCCGGCCTATCACGGCTTAACTGGCGAAGATATGCAGCGTGAATTCAATACTGGTTCATTTGCTCATGGTGGCGATACCATGCAGCTTGGTGAACTTGTAAACGCATTGAAGGCTACATATTGTGGCTCTATCGGTGCTGAATACATGCACATTACCGATACTGAAGAGAAGCGCTGGATACAGCAAAGGTTAGAACCTTCTTTAGGTAGAGCTAATTACGACAAAACAGCTAAAACTCGCATTCTTCAAGGCTTAAATGCTGCAGAAGGTATTGAAAAGTATTTAGGTGCTAAATTCCCTGGCGCGAAGCGTTTTTCTCTTGAAGGTGGCGATGCACTCGTCCCTATGATGAGAGAGATCATTTATCGTGCGGGTGATGCTGGTACCAAAGAAGTCGTCGTCGGTATGGCCCATCGTGGTCGCCTTAATTTACTGGTGAATGTCTTAGGTAAAAAGCCTGCTGAATTATTTGACGAATTTGCCGGCAAGCACAGCGATGAACTCAACGGTTCGGGTGATGTTAAGTATCATCAAGGTTTCTCCTCCGACTTTGAAACGCCAGGCGGTAATGTCCATCTTGCCCTTGCGTTCAACCCATCGCACCTAGAGATCGTTAACCCAGTGGTTATGGGTTCTGTTCGTGCTCGCTTAGATCGCCGCGGTTGTTCTGACGGCAGACAAGTATTGCCGATAACTATTCATGGTGACTCAGCCATTACCGGTCAGGGTATTGTACAAGAGACGTTTAACATGTCTCAGACTCGCGGTTTTACCGTGGGCGGTAGTATTCGTATCGTCATAAACAATCAGGTTGGTTTTACTACTAACTTGACTGAAGACGTTCGTTCTACTGAGTACTGTACCGATATCGCTAAGATGGTTCAGGCACCCATTTTTCACGTCAATGCCGATGATCCAGAGGCGGTTGCTTTTGTGTCTCAGCTAGCTGTGGATTACCGCAACGAATTTAAGCGTGATGTGGTTATCGATCTGGTTTGTTATCGTCGTCATGGCCATAATGAAGCCGATGAGCCGAGTGCGACTCAGCCATTAATGTATGCAAAAATCAAGAAGCATCCTACGCCACGTAAGATCTATGCAGACAGATTGATTGCCGAGCAGACCTTAGGTGCTGATGATGTGACCTCTATGGTTAACGATTATCGAGATGCACTCGATCACGGCGATTGTGTCGTGTCTGAGTGGCGTCCTATGACACTGCATTCGGTTGACTGGTCTCCTTATATCAACAGAGAGTGGAACGAAGACTATCCTGCTCAGATGTCGATGGAACGAATCAATAATTTAGCTGATAAAATCAGTTATGTTCCTGAAAATCACAAGCTACAATCACGCGTCGCTAAGATCTACAAAGATCGCGCATTAATGGCTAGCGGTGAGAAATTGCTTGATTGGGGTTTTGCAGAAACGCTGGCTTATGCGTCGATTCTTGAAGATAAGAAACGTATTCGCATTACTGGTCAAGATTCAGGTCGTGGCACTTTCTTTCATCGTCACGCTGTGTTGCATAACCAAACTGATGCATCAGCTTATATGCCACTGCGTAATATTGCCGATGAACAGGGTCCGATTGACCTTATCGATTCGGTACTTTCTGAAGCGTCTGTACTTGCCTTTGAATACGGTTACGCGACTGCCGAGCCTAGCGGATTAACACTTTGGGAAGCTCAATTTGGTGATTTCGCTAACTGTGCTCAAGTGGTTATCGACCAATTCCTATCTTCTGGTGAACAGAAGTGGGGCCGTTTGTGTGGCCTGACCATGTTGTTGCCTCATGGGTATGAAGGTCAAGGACCTGAGCACTCGAGTGCTCGTCTGGAACGTTTTCTGCAACTTTGTGCTAACCACAATATGCAGGTATGTGTCCCTTCGACACCGGCTCAGGTTTATCACATGCTACGTCGACAGGTTGTACGCCCAATGCGTCGTCCTCTGATCGTCATGTCACCTAAGTCTTTACTGCGTCATCCATTAGCTGTGTCTAGTATGGAAGAACTTGCCCAAGGCAGCTTCCAGACCGTGATCCCTGAGATGGATACCTTAGATAGTACTAAGGTTGATCGCGTGGTGTTCTGTAGTGGTAAGGTTTATTTCGAACTGCTAGAAAGACGTCGCAAAGAGAGTCTGACTAATATCGCGCTTATTCGTGTTGAACAGCTTTATCCGTTCCCGCATGAAGATATGGTGCAAATATTATCTCAATACCAGCACGTTAAAGATTTTGTATGGTGTCAAGAAGAGCCGCAGAACCAGGGAGCCTGGTACTGTAGCCAGCATCATTTCTGGAGTGCAGTCCCTGCCGGCGCACAGTTGACTTATGCCGGCCGTGAAGCATCTGCTGCACCTGCATGTGGTTATCCAGCACTGCACGCTCAGCAACAAGATTCTTTGATAAAAACAGCATTAAAACTTTAGTTACAAACTATTTAAAAAGGATAGCTCATAATGAGTATCGAAATTAAGGTACCCGTACTGCCTGAATCTGTTGCTGATGCAACTATTGCCACTTGGCATGTGAAAGCTGGTGAACAAGTTTCTCGCGATCAAAACCTGGTTGATATCGAAACTGATAAAGTTGTACTCGAAGTTGTTGCTCCAGAAGATGGCTCTATCGCTGAATTCTTAGCAGAAGAAGGTGACACTGTTTTAGGTGAAGCTGTTATCGCTAAATTTGTTGCTGGTGTGGTAGCCGGACAAGAAGTGACTAAGGCTGAAGCTGAAGCATCCGCTCCTGAAGTTGTTGAAGAGACTAGCGATGCCCTAAGCCCTTCAGTTCGTCGTCTGATTGGCGAACATAACCTTGATGCAAGTAAGCTTAAAGGCACAGGTGTTGGTGGACGTATCACCAAAGAAGATGTTGAAGCATTTGTTAAGAACGCAAAGGCTGCACCGGCTCCTGCTGCAAGTGCGCCCGCAGTTGTAGCGCCATTGGCTGATCGCAGCGAGAAGCGTGTTCCTATGTCACGCCTGCGTAAGACTATTGCTAAGCGTCTTCTGGAAGCTAAAAATTCCACAGCCATGTTGACTACGTTTAACGAAGTCAACATGCAGCCTATCAAGGATATCCGTAAGCAGTATCAGGAGATTTTTGAGAAGCGTCATGGTGTTCGTCTGGGCTTCATGTCTTTCTACATCAAGGCCGTGACTGAAGCACTGAAGCGTTTTCCTGAAGTGAATGCGTCAATTGACGGTGATGATATCGTTTATCACAACTATTTCGATATCAGCATTGCAGTATCGACACCACGTGGTTTAGTGACACCTGTATTGCGTGATACTGACACCATGAGCCTTGCTGACATTGAACGCAATGTTCGTGAATTAGCTCTTAAAGGTCGTGATGGCAAGCTAACTGTTGCAGATATGACGGGTGGAAACTTCACCGTGACCAATGGTGGTGTATTTGGCTCATTGATGTCGACACCTATTTTGAACCTGCCACAAAGCGCTATCTTAGGCATGCATGCCATTAAAGATCGCCCTATGGCAGTTAATGGTCAGGTTGAAATCCTGCCCATGATGTACCTAGCACTCTCTTACGATCACCGTATTGTCGATGGTCGTGAGTCAGTTGGCTTCTTGGTTGCCATTAAGGACTTCCTCGAAGATCCAACTCGTCTACTGTTAGATTTATAAAATAGTACAGTGACACCATACCAGTCACGTCTCAGGATGTGATTGGTATTACCCTCGTTACTGGCCCAGAAAGAGCCAGTTAAATTTGATAAGAAGTATATGGATAGATCATCATGAATTTGCATGAGTATCAGGCAAAAGCTCTATTTGCCGAATATGGTTTGCCAGTGTCAGAAGGTTTTGCTTGTGATACACCACAAGAAGCCGTTGAAGCTGCTGGAAGAATTGGCGGTGACACTTGGGTTGTTAAGTGTCAAGTACATGCAGGTGGCCGTGGTAAAGCGGGTGGCGTTAAAGTTACTAGCTCTAAAGACGAGATCCGCGCGTTTGCCGAACATTGGTTAGGTAAAAATCTGGTAACGTACCAGACAGATGAGAAGGGTCAGCCGGTTGCTAAGATTTTAGTAGAAACCTGCACCGACATCGCCAACGAATTGTACCTAGGTGCCGTTGTCGATCGCGCTTCACGTCGTGTGGTATTCATGGCTTCTACCGAAGGCGGTGTTGATATTGAGACTGTGGCTGAAAATACGCCAGAGTTGATCCACAAGGCTATCATAGATCCATTGACAGGTCCTCAGCCATTCCAGGCTCGTGATCTTGGCTTCAAGTTGGGCCTAAACCCGACTCAGATGAAGCAGTTCACTAAAGTCTTCATGGGCTTAGCTAAGATGTTTGAAGACCATGATTTCGCACTACTAGAGATCAACCCGCTGGTTATTACCGACGAAGGCAACATTCACTGTCTTGATGGCAAGATTGGCATCGATGGTAATGCACTATACCGTCAGCCTAAAATTCGTGACATGCACGATCCATCACAAGATGATGCTCGTGAAGCACATGCAGCTAAGTTCGAGCTTAACTATGTCGCACTAGACGGAAACGTCGGTTGTATGGTTAACGGTGCGGGCCTTGCTATGGGAACTATGGACATAGTTAACCTACACGGCGGCAATCCAGCTAACTTCCTTGATGTTGGCGGCGGAGCGACTAAAGAGCGCGTTGCTGAAGCGTTCAAGATCATTCTGTCTGACGATAACGTTAAAGCAGTATTGGTTAACATCTTCGGTGGTATCGTGCGTTGTGACATGATCGCTGAAGGTATTATCGGTGCAGTTAAAGAGGTCGGTGTAACCGTACCTGTTGTTGTCCGTCTTGAAGGTACTAACGCAGAACTTGGCCGTGAAGTATTGGCTGGTTCAGATCTCGATATCATCGCTGCCACGAGTCTTACTGACGCGGCTCAGCAAGTTGTTAAAGCTGCGGAGGGCAAATAATGTCTGTCTTAATCAATAAAGATACTAAAGTTATCTGTCAGGGCTTTACCGGCGGTCAAGGTACATTCCACTCTGAGCAAGCTATCGATTACGGTACCCAGATGGTGGGTGGTGTTTCACCTGGCAAAGGCGGTAAAGTTCATCTTGGTCTGCCAGTATTTAATACAGTTAAAGAAGCGGTAGCTGAAACTGGTGCTACAGCATCTGTTATCTATGTACCTGCTCCTTTCTGTAAAGATGCCATTCTTGAAGCTATCGACGGTGGCATCGAGCTTATCGTTTGTATCACTGAAGGCATCCCGACTCTGGATATGCTTCAGGTTAAAGTTAAGCTTGAAGAAACTGGTGTTCGTATGATCGGTCCTAACTGTCCAGGTGTTATCACTCCTGGTGAGTGTAAGATTGGTATCATGCCTGGTCACATCCACAAGCCGGGTAAAGTCGGTATCGTTTCTCGCTCAGGTACACTGACCTATGAAGCGGTTAAGCAGACTACCGATGAAGGTTTCGGTCAGTCTACTTGTGTTGGTATCGGTGGCGATCCAATTCCTGGTACTAACTTCATCGACGTTCTTGAGTTATTCCAGAACGATCCACAGACCGAAGCGATTGTGATGATCGGTGAGATCGGTGGTACTGCTGAAGAAGAAGCGGCTGAGTACATCAAGGCTAACGTGACTAAACCTGTTGTTTCATACATTGCCGGTGTTACTGCACCTGAAGGCAAGCGTATGGGCCATGCTGGCGCAATCATTGCCGGTGGTAAAGGTACTGCTGAAGATAAGTTTGCCGCTCTTGAAGCTGCAGGCGTAACGACTGTTCGTTCACTTGCCGATATCGGTAAAGCACTTCGTACTAGAACAGGTTGGTAAATACCCTTTCTGTTTAAAAAAGGCGCCTTTGGCGCCTTTTTTGTTACCTATCTTTTATATGGGAATGGTGATCCCTTTTGACATATTTAACAGCTCAAGGCATATCATGCCTGATGTTTAAACTCGGCGGGAGTTAACACATAGAGGTCATCGGCATAGAATTGATCGCTACGGCTAGTGCTCCACCAAGCTGACCATACCTCATCAACGAGACGGTCTGCACTGTCATCGATAAGTGCATTCGGCGCTAGTGGCTCGATAAGGCTGCCGACAGACATTAAAAGACCGTAAGGTGAGCGGCGCTTTACCATCTGGGGCATCAGCTTAGCAGGATCATCTAATCCCATACTGCCTACAAGTTCATAGAAACTTTCTAGCGTGTTGTGATGGAAATTTTTAATCCTTTGGCTTTTTTGCTCGACATTTATTGCTTTGGATCTAGCTGGATCTTGAGTCGCTATTCCAGTGGGGCACATATTGGTGTTGCAGTGTCTAGATTGAATACAGCCAAGGGCTAACATCATGGTACGGGCCGCGTTCACTGTGTCTGCGCCTAAAGCTATTTTTGTTAGAATATCAAAACTTGAGGCTGTTTTTCCTGACGCTATAATTCGGATCTTATCTCTTAAGCCTACACCCACTAAGGCATTATGGACAAAATAGACTCCTTCCAGACACACCATACCCAATCGATTACTAAACTCAACTGGCGCTGCGCCCGTACCACCTTCTGCGCCATCAACAGTAATAAAGTCTGGTGTTATGCCTGTTTCAAGCATGGCCTTACAGACTCCTAAAAACTCAGCAGGATTACCGATACAGAGTTTAAAGCCAACGGGTTTACCACCACTAAGCGTTCTTAAGCGGACTACAAACCTAAGTAGGGCGATGGGTGTGGTGCATTCAGGGTTAACTGCTGGAGATATACAATCCCTGTCCATGGGGATATGGCGAATAGCAGCAATTTCACGAGTAATTTTTGCTTTGGGTAAGACGCCTCCGTGACCCGGCTTAGCCCCTTGACTGAGCTTTATCTCAATCATCTTTATTTGAGACCGTTTAGCCATAGTTTCAAAGGTATCTGGATTGAAATTACCTGATTCATCGCGACAACCAAATAAGCCTGAGCCTATTTGCCAAACGATATCTCCGCCATGTTTTAGATGATAGGGACTTGCGCCTCCTTCACCTGTGTTGTGATAACAACCCGCTTGTTTAGCGCCTAAGTTCATTGCTTCAATTGCATTGGTGCTTAAGGAGCCAAAACTCATCGCCGAAATGTTCAAATAGGAGGCGTTATAGGGTTGAGTGCAATCTGGGCCGCCAAAGGTAATTCTTTTTACATCATCAGCAATATGTTTAGGAGAAAGCGAGTGCCAAAGGCTCAGGTAGTTATCTTCCATCAGATCTCTTTGGGTGCCAAAAGCTATGGTGTCTCTAACATTTTTAGCTCTCTGGTAGACCAGTGATCTTTGCTCTCGGTTAAAGGGGCGTTCCTCAGTATCATTGGCGACGAAATATTGTTGAATCTCAATACGGTAGGATTCGAGAAAGTAGCGAATATAGGCAACGACGGGGTAAAGACGATTGAGTGTGTGAGGACTATACTTTAGGTCATAAAAACCGATGCAAGAATAACTGAGGCTAAGAAATAGCAGCAGTATGGACAAGCCGTTACCAGTGGTATTGAAAAGATATAGTGCGAGTAGGTTTCCAACACTGGCAATCAGCCAATATACCATTTGCATAATCGTCATGATTCTTCCTTGTTCGACATAGCTAAATGAGTAAAACATCTGCTTTGTAAAGAGATTATATTGATAAATATGGGATAGGTATATAAGTTAGTTACTTAATTAGATTTAGTGAATCCATAAGAATTATTAAACGGGTGTCACCAATAAGATTCAAATGAAGGGAGAGTTATGATCATTGCTGAAACCGATAGGTTAATCATACGACAATTTGAACAACGGGATATACCCAGCATTTTTTTACTCAATAGCATCCCGGAAGTATTAACCTACATACCAGGTGAACCGATGACATGTGTTGAGCAGGCGGAAGAGATATTTAACGAGGTCATACTTTCTAGTTATGAAGAGTTTGGCTATGGCCGATGGGCGGTAGAGCACAAACTTGATAATAAAGTGATAGGGTTTTGCGGTCCTAAGTATATTACCGAATATGACGAGGTAGAATTAGGTTATCGCTACTTACCTGATTATTGGGGACTGGGACTTGGTTCTGAAGCGGGTAGAAGTGCGTTAGAACAATTTCAACGGTTTGGCATTGATGAGGTGATTGCGATTATTTTGTTGGGTAATAAGGGCTCCGAAAATCTGGCCCAAAAGCTAGGAATGAAACATAGAAATCGAGATAGTTTTATGGGTCATAAAGTGAATATATACCACAAAAAGTTATGAGTTGTTGACACAAAAAAACCAGCTAGAAAGCTGGTTTTTAAACGCTAAAGTCGGAATTAAACTGAGTCTTCTTTACGCGTCGTTGTGCTCACATTCATCGTTGGTACATACACCGTAGAGATATAAGCTGTGGTTAGTCAGCTTAATGTTGTGCTTCATAGCGATTTCATCTTGGCGAGATTCGATCATGTCATCAGAAAACTCTATGACCTTGCCACATGATAGGCACACAAGATGGTCATGATGGTGTTTAGTCGCTAGTTCAAAAACCGCTTTACCACTTTCAAAATGATGGCGAGTCACGATGCCAGCATCGTCGAACTGGTTAAGTACGCGGTATACCGTCGCAAGACCAATCTCTTCACCTAAATCCAATAACCTCTTGTAAAGATTTTCAGCACTGATGTGTTGGTTTTCGGGTCCTTGCATCAGTTCTAGGATCTTGACTCGTGGTAAGGTAACTTTCAAACCCGCTTTTTTCAGCGCCTGATTTCCATCTGTCATTACTAATCTCTTGATTGCAGAACCAGCAGTGTAGCCTTCGGTTCAATAGTGGATATTAATTTCTATTATAGAGGTTAAATTGAAAACTTAAACCTCTATAGAGCTTTATCTTAGTATTATCAATACAAATACAATAAATGATGAAAAATCAGAGATAAAGCATGCGATTTAAGCTTACATTTTGTATTGTTATTACGGTATTTATACTAACGCCTAGTATCGAATGTTAGATAAATGCGTCAGGCTTATTAGCATATGTTTGGCTTGTAGTAATACCAATCGGTATAAAGATATGGTCATTCAGCGAGAGTTTAGCGCTTGTGAGGCAAGGCAACGAGTGAGAGACATAGTTATTCTACGTTTAAGCTTGTTAACGCAGTATCAGAAGTGCTAAAACTCGCCTTCCAGGAGTGTTTTTGGCTGCCTACTTCTGTGTTGACTGAGTTCAAAAGGGATCACCATTTCCTCACTCATTCGCCTTGAATTATGCCGCCAAAAATAACTCTGAATTGACCACTTACTTATACCTATTGGTATTTTTAGAATAAAAAATAGTATGGAAGGATTGAAGATGTATCGGCAAATAGTGGTGTTAACTGGCGCTGGAATCTCAGCTGAATCAGGTTTAAGAACGTTCAGAGATCAAGATGGGCTCTGGGAAGAACATAAAATTGAAGATGTTGCGACGCCTGAAGGTTATGCGCGAGATCCAGAACTTGTGGATCGTTTCTACAACACGCGTTGGACGCAACTCCATAATGGTGATATCGAGCCTAATGAAGGTCACAAAGCACTTGCACGTCTTGAGCAAGAGTTTGAAGGCGAACTGTTAGTTGTCACCCAGAATATTGATGATCTGCATGAACGAGCCGGTTCACGTCGTTTATTGCATATGCATGGTGAATTGTCGAAAGGTCGCTGTCCACGTTCTCGTCAAACATTTATATTACGTGATCCATTCGGACCAGAGCATTGTTGTACATGTTGTATTCCAGCCCAAAGGCTCAGACCACATGTGGTTTGGTTCGGTGAAATGCCAATTGGCTTAGACCGTATTCAGCATGCTCTAGACACCTGTGATCTGTTTATCGCCATTGGCACTTCCGGTACCGTATATCCGGCTGCTGGTTTCGTTGATACCGCCAATCATCACGGGGCACAGACTGTAGAAGTTAACTTGGTTGCAGCCGATCGTCATAGCCAGTTCCAGTATCACCTCCAAGGTAATGCGAGTGTGCTTTTGCCTCGTTTAGTCGATAGAATCTTATCGGGAAGTGTTATTAGCGATATTATTGACTAAATCACATTATGTATTGAGGTCTGAATCAATGGAAGAAGCGCTGAGTAATTCTTTGCCCAGAAATCTGAGCAAAGAGCAGCAGAGTACAGAGTGTAATAAGCTGGTAATCATCATGCGTGGTTTGCCAGGAAGTGGAAAATCCCACTGGGTGGATGAGTTCTTAGGGATTCAAAGCATCGAGATTGCGATTAATGCGCGTGCTAATGGATATTTTTCAACGGATAGCTTCTTCTATGACGGAGAGCGATATCGTTTCGACAGTAAGAAATTATCAGAATATCACCAACGCAATCTAACGGGGTTTATACAGGCCCTATCGACTTCTGAGCCTATCGTTATCTGTGATAATACAAACCTTGCTCACTGGGAGTTTATGGCTTATGAAACTGCGGCGAAAGCCTTGGGCTATCAAGTGCGGATCGTCTTGATTGGTGAGCCTAAAGATAACGCACACCAAGCACTGTGTGCAGAACGAAATAGCCATAACGTGCCGTTAGCTCAGATACAAAGAATGGCTAAGCAGTTCGAAGCCTTCTAATTGTTTTTATCTCTACTTTCTGTTTGTGATTATGCTAGTTCTATTTGCCTTTATGCTGGGAATTTAAATGGGTTAAAACCTCCTGCTCCAGACTGGCTATTAATTGATGGGAGTTTACATCGGCTAAGTTTAATGCCACCCAGCCATCTGTGCCCATAAATTCGATGGCAGATATTTCTAGTGTCTCAGTCCAGTTGCCGCTGAGCCTGAAAATGCCTCTCGATGTATGTATTCTGGTGATATGAAATGTTGTCATGACCTAACCCTAACAAAGTGCATTCGAGGTTACAATTGATGCAAGTATTATAAGTAGGGGAATTGCTAACAGATAAGAGTTAGCAGGTTAGTAAGTCAGGCCGATATAATGAGTGTGACCTTGCCTATGATTCTACTACTTCTTACTGGCCCCATCTCTTGGCTGGATATACTTGTCTCATTTTCGCCTTTAAACCAGAGGTTACCGGCATTGTCTATCTTGACCAGAGTCTTGATTAACTCTCCTAATCTGGGGTGTTTGAAAAGGTATATCCCCCCAAGTTTTAATGATGGTCGTTTAAAAGCGCTCATGCACAGAACAAAACTGCCAGCAGGAATACGCGGCTGCATACTGACTCCGGCTACGCGGTATAAGTTGATCCCAAACATGAGTGCTCCTTAAATTAATTTACTGCAGTAACTATTTTAATTGTGGGTAAATTAATGTCTCTGCGGGTGGATAAGGGCAGGTGGCTTGATAAGTCTTAATCCCTTTGGTTTCCCAGAAGATCTCGGCGAATCGGTTGACCTTTTCCAGTAGTAGCAGAGTCGCTTCACGATCGATATGTTGCTTGGCTTTCGATGCCGCCAACATGATGCTGTGACTCAATTCATGGAGCTCCGGAAATTGCTCCAGTTGAGGCTGCTTGATGTAGTCGCCCCAGATCACCGTGATCTCATCCTTTACCTTGTGACCATGGACTTCCTTTTCGGCCACTAAGCGGCCGAATTGCGCCTGCTCATTGGGCGTCAAAGACGGCTTAGAATTGAGTTCTTCGAGCAAATCGACCATACGGATCATGGTTAATACCGCCAACTGCGACGTGATGGGATCGTAAATCTTGCACGGTATATCACAATGAGCCGAGGCACGTTTAAAAGGCGCTTTATTGTCGAGTTTATTCAATAAGTTATAAAACATGTTCGCCCCTTATTTGTTGTCTGATTGAGTCGCAGCTTTCTTTCGGCGGTACATGGTGATGGCGAGTCCCAGAGCGGCCACGGTAGGTAAAATCCACAATAGGTGAACCATAGACGATGACCAATGAGCATGATCATGTCCTGGATGTGCCAAGGCCGTAGGGGCGATAAGTAAAGTGGATACGGATGTGAGTGCTGCTGAGAATCTTTGCTTCATGGATATCTGACCTTAAATGTTAGCAGGATATTTAGTGGTTTGATGTATGGCCACAATTAGTGAATGACCGGAGCCAAAGCGTTCATATCGACACATTTTGATCCCTGTAATTGGCCCTTTTGGAATAGGTATAACTCTTTGCAGCTAAGCTTCAATCCATGAAGGATTGCGGCATAGATGGGCTCATTATCTGCCTGAGTGATAAGCCGATTTCTTAATTGGTGATAAGGAGTCATGATATGGGTGAGTTGAGCATCGGCTTTTCCCTGTCTGCCGTATAGTTCTGACAGGTTATGATAACTGGCTAACCAAGCCATCATGATCTGCTCATCGTTGGTATACTCACTATAGAGGTGATTAATCCTCGATATAGCAATCAAGTATTGACGTTCGGCATCTTGCCAATCACCGGCCTGAAAAGCCCGGTTTGCCTCGCAAATTACCTGCCTCCATGTATCCATACCTCACTCCTTTAATATCGACAACACTCAAACGCAAATAAGAATCAATATCATTATGCTTGTGGAAAGGTATTTGTAAAGGCCGCTGCAAAGATAAAGCTAATATTTACATTTGTTGCAGAATGCAGAAGTAATAAAGATATCCTGAGGGAAGGGGGTAAGGTCTTGATATCGAACCTTAGTGTTTATAGGGTTCGTTAGCTTAGTTTCGTTCACAAAGCCTGGTTAATTTAGTCTTGTTAACTTAGTCTCAGTTCAGGCGCCGAGTAGAGGAAGATGTTTAATTGAGTGGTATCTAAGGGAAAGTGAGAGGCAATGCTTGAGCTCTGTCAAAGGTATGATATCTGAGGTCGAAAATACCATGGCTCGATTACCTTCGTAGGTGAAGGTATTTCCATAGAGTTCTTTGAAGGTCTCAACTAAGCGGGTGTTACAATTGAAGTAAATACGATACTGGCTTGGCGTCGCCACTTTCCAATCGAAACGTACGGTACTGCCATGTTTTACAATATAGCTAGGTTCTCCCCATTTTAGCGCTTCTTCGACTTCTCCATCTTCTAACTCAGCAGCCAGATCTAAGATAGTTTGTCTGAGTCCCATTAAAATTTGAGCTATGTTATCGGGGTAGGCATCGAATTTTTGTTTAATAATCTTGTTCATTTCTCAGGCTCTGCTAATTGCTTTTGTTTTCTTTAGTATGGCGCGAACTGCAGGTCTCAAGAAAATATTTACCGACTATCAGGAATAAAATCCCGCCTAAGATCATTGCAGATGCTAGGATCAGGCGCATCGATATTGATTCATCCGCAAACATGATGCCGCCGATGGCTGCAATAATAGGCACAACTAGTTGTACAACAGCGGCCTGTATTGAGCTCAGACCTGTCAGGGCAATATACCAGATGGTGTAGCCAATTCCTGAGGCGAGTCCGCCGGATATTATGGCTAATACCAGGCCAGTATTTGATAGTTGAGCGTCTTGAAATGTGAACAGGACTAACAGAATAACGAAAGGTAAGGTACGTAGAAAGTTATAACTGGTATCCCCAAGTGCGTTTACAGATCCCCGCCCCATCAGGGTGTAACCAGCCCATGCTATGCCTGAGATTGTCATCAGAATAAAGCCTGACAGAGAAGGTGTCGCGAGTGTCGGCATGACCAGGTAGATGAATCCGCCAAAAGCCATCATCAGTCCGAGCCATTCTGTATAGTGGAGTTTTTTACCGCTAAGCAGACTGGCTATCACCATAGTGAGTTGCACCGAGGCAAATAAGATGAGGGCACCAACACCTGTGGATAGTGATATATAGGCGTAGGAAAAGGTTATCGCGTAGATAAATAGCAATATAGCGGCTCGCCAACTGCCTTTTGACTTTGACTGACTCAAAGCGTCGCCCGCAGATGTCTCTTGCAGGTTATCTTGTTCATCTTGGTTCGGGCTCTTACCCTCAGCGCGGCTGAAGCTAGCTCCTAAGCCTGATCGAGTGAACGCTAAGATAATCATTAATACTAAAATTCCAGACAGCAGGCGGATTGAAGTGAAGCTCGCCGCATCTATGGTGTTATCGCCTAATGCCATACGGCATAGGACAGAATTACCCGCGAACGCGATAAGGGCTAATGTGGTGTAGAGACTGATACTGAGTCTGCTCAAGAGTAACCGAGTCCTTGTTGATTCGAATGAGTGCTTATTTTTATGCCTTAAGTCGTTTAGCTAAATTAGATAATCGAGAATAAATTAGCAAGTCATCAGGCCGGGACTGTTAGAGAAAAATTGCTGTTTTCCCAGATAAAAGTCTGCAAGAAGGAGTGAAGGGCAAAATGCCAGCTGTGCTAGCTGGCATTTATGTATGGAGAATTAGTCACTAATCTATCTAGTGAAATGTGTAACCAATATTGGCGCTAATTATTCACTCACTAGCTTTGAGGTGTTGAACTGACTTTCAACAGCCCAGACTCGATATCTCAATTCACTGCCTGCGGGTAGGTAAAATACCTTATCCAGACGGCTATCATACTTAATTTTCAGATCTGCTCTGATTGGCACAAATGCCTCTTTCTCGGCTTCCTTGAAACACGCCATCATAGTGGTAGGTCCCTGAGTGATCGAATCTACTTGATAATAGTTATACCCCCAACCTTGAACCGAGTGTTGTTGCAATTCACCTGACAGACTTCCGCCATTACAGTCAACCATCTTAGTTTGGCCTATCTGTATTTCGACCATGTAGTTCGATTCATCATCGAGCTTAGGCAGAGTGAGTATGTGTTGCACCATGCCAATTTCTGGTGCAGGAAACATCTTAGTGGCGTCCTGGACTTGATAATCCGCTGAAGAGAAGGCCTGAGCTGTGATGATATTTTGGTTGTGGCCGCTCTGATTAAGACCCGTTGGATGAGCTGGGCTGGTGGCCGATGCATTAAAAGATAATAGAGATACGGCTAAGATGCTTCCTGCTGAAAATGTAATGGTCAATGCTGTCTTAGCGGCGTTAAGTGTTGATGAATTCATAAATCTCCAAAAATAAAAAGATGTTTTAGTTACCCCTATAAACGACTGGAAAATGAAAAGGGGTTAACTATTTTAATTTATTTTAAAACCAGACTGCACCACTTTAAAGCGAAAGCACCGAAAATGGTCATTAATCGATATCACCCTAACACTATTCCATTGATTTTATTGCCTTAATGTTTTGGCATGACGGCTGCATTGTTATAAACATTGCTGAGATAAAGCAAAAATAAAATAGAATTTATTCAATGTGGGGGCGTATTTTATGCTGTTTGGTCGTAAAAACAGAAAGCCAATTGTGATCCCGAGCAAGAAAGTTGCACAGTGGAAATACACCACCTGTAATTATTGCTCTACGGGCTGCTCCATCGAGATTGGCTTAAATGAGCAGAACAAGATCGTTACCACCCGAGGCCATGCGGGCGCGGACGTTAATCGCGGCAAACTTTGTATCAAGGGGATCTTAGAACACGAGCTGTTTGAGAGTCCGGGCAGGGGAACCGAGCCCCTCATAAGAGACAAGCATTTCGAAGACTTCGAGCCTACCTCTTGGGATCATGCGCTGGACACGACTGCTGATAAGATAAAGTCTATTCAAGCTAAGTATGGCAGAGACGCCTTCGCCATCGTCTCCTCGGGTCAGTTGTTGACCGAAGAGTTTTATACCTTAGGCAAACTTGCCCGAGGCGTGATTGGCACCAATAACTACGATGGCAACACTACCTTATGTATGGCATCTGCAGTTAGCGGCTATAAGCGCTCCTTCGGCGCCGACGGTCCGCCGGGTTGTTATGATGATTTTGAGCATACCCATTGCCTGATGGCTTTTGGCTCTAACCTTCCCGAGCAACATCCTATCATCTACTGGCGTCTGAAAGAGGCGCTGGAAAAGCGTCATTTCCCGCTGATAGTGGTGGATCCTCGAGTCACCATGTTGGCGCAATTTGCCGATATACATTTGCCTATCACCCCAGGTACAGATTGTGTGCTGATCAATGCCATGCTGCATGTGATCATCAATGAAGGGCTGCAAGATCAGGCCTATATCGACGCGCACACCCAAGGCTTCGAGGCGGTTAAGGCACTGGTGCAGGACTATGATCCTAAGCAGGCGCAACACATCTGCGGTATAGACGAAGATACCATACGTAATGTGGCAAGAATTTATGCGAGAGCGCCGGCGGCCATGAGCATCTGGACCATGGGGATAAACCAATCCACCCACGGCTCAGATGGTGTCGCCAACATCAATAACCTTAATATGATAACCGGCAATATCGGTAAGCCAGGTGGCACCAGTTTATCGATAACCGGTCAGTGTAATGCTATGGGCACCCGTGAGTGGTCATCTTGCTCTGGCTTACCCGGATACCGCTATCTGGAAAATGAGGCCGACAGAAATGAGATCGCTGATTTTTGGGGCATAGACCCTGAGTTCTTTCCCAAGAAACGCGGCCTGGCCGAGACCGATATCTTTCCTGCCATAGAGACGGGAGAGATTAAAGGCTTGTGGATCGTCGCGACGAATCCCATGACCTCAATGCCCAACACGGCTCGCATTCGCAAGGCGCTAGAAAAATTGGATTTTCTAGTCATACAAGATGTTTACAGCGATGTGGAGACCAATCAATATTCCCATGTTTATTTGCCCGCATCGGTGTGGGCCGAGAAAGAGGGCACTCATACCAACACAGAGCGCAGGGTCAACCTGATCAGCAACGTGTTGCCGCCCTTTAAGAACTCTAAACCGGATTTTTGGATCTTCAATCAGCTGGCCAAGCGTTTCGATAACGGTCAGATGATCCATTTTCCCGAGACGCCGGAAGGGGCGTTTGAGGAGATGAAGTACCTGTCTAAGGGCAAGTTGTCCCATGGCGGTCCGCGTCACTTAGATATTTCGGGCATGAGCTATCAAAAAATCGAGGCAGCCAGAGGCATTCAGTGGCCATTTAGAGAACAAGATGAAGGTCTCAAAGGCACAGCCAGACTCTACAGCGATGGCCTGTTTCCAACTCAGTCAGGTAAGGCAAACCTGCTGCCCATCAATTTTTATAACAACAACGAGCAGCCCTGTGACGAGTATCCCTTCTGGCTCAACAGCGGCAGGGTAGTGGAGCATTTTCATACCCGTACCCGTACCGGAAAAATAGGTAACTGCAACAAGTTCAGCCCAACGGCGTACATGGAGATGAACCCGGACGCGGCTAAAGAGCTTGGGGTCGAACACCAGAGCTATGTACGCCTCACCAGTCGTCGCGGCGATGCCGTTGTCATGGTGCAGCTGACCCACAGGGTGCCACGTAACATGGTGTTTATCCCGTTTCATTACCACGATTGTGTCAACCGTCTCACCTTAGGTTTACTCGATCCCTATTCACGTCAGCCAGCATTTAAGCAGTGCAGCACGCGAATAGAGCCGATCGATCAGGATGAAGCGGCTCGGATCAACGTCGAGCGTCGTGCATTTTAGGGCTAGGAAATAATTTTGCGAATTTGAAGCCTGAGATTCAAGGCTGGGGACGAGATAATGACATCACAGATAACTGAAGGCAGAAAATTGCAGAGCGGCAGTGACAAGGCGGGTGTAGGGCTATTTACCCCAGAGACCGGCTCAAGCATAAAGGTCACCAAAGCGAACGATTTTCCTAAGAGAGGCGAAGAGCAGCTTGGGCGTTCAAATCATTGGGAAGTGCGCACCGAGGAACAGGCCTACGCTTACCTGCCTAAGACCGAAAGCGAGGTAGAGAACCGCTACGGCAAGCGCATCGACTTGGTAGAGTTGACCGACAAACCTGTGGGCCGCTCTATGTTTATTAACGACAATCCGGCAGTGGGCACGAATCCGGACCGTAACAAGCAGCATGGTTTCTTCTTTACCGCAGACAACTGTATCGGTTGTCATGCTTGTGAGTCGGCCTGCGCCGAGAAAAATGAAACGCCGGCTCATCTGGCATTTCGCTCGGTCGGCTATGTGGAGGGGGGCTCATATCCTGATTATAAGCGGATGAACATCTCTATGGCCTGTAACCATTGTGACGATCCTGTCTGCCTCAAGGGCTGTCCGACTCGAGCTTACACTAAACATGCGGAATATGGCGCTGTACTGCAAGATCCTGAAACCTGTTTTGGTTGTGGTTACTGCACTTGGGTCTGTCCCTATAATGCACCTCAATTAGATCCGGTGAAAGGGCAGGTCTCTAAATGTAATATGTGTGTCGATCGGTTGGAAGTGGGGCTAAAACCTGCTTGTGTCTCGGCTTGTGTGGGTAATGCGCTGGACTTTGGTGTGATAGAAAATACCCCGGAGAATCGTGAGCAATGTAAGACCAGTATTCCTGGATTTCCGTCACCGGACATTACTCGGCCTAACATACGCTTTCAACAGACCAAGTCTATGCCAGAAGAGATGACACGTACCGACTCTATGCCGGTAAAATACCACAAGGGCGAGGACGGCCAATATAAGCCTGTGATAGATCAGAAAGTGGGTAAACAGCAGCACTGGAATCTGGCTATGCTTAACAGTCGGGAGAATCCTCTGGTGCTGTTCACCCTGTTTGCTCAGGCAGCTCTGGGCACGTTCATCATCCCCTTTCTTGCGGCCTTGGGCGGGGTTGAACTGTTTGAGCTATTTGCGGCCTCAGACATGATGTTGGTGCTGGTGGTCACATCACTTTCGATGACCTCTTTTGGCCTATTTATGAGTGTGACTCACCTAGGTAAACCTTTTCGTTTCTATCGCGGCTTTAATAACCTGCGTTATTCACCCATGAGCCGTGAAGGATTAGGCTTAGCCATGTTCAGTGCTGGACTCGGCTTGATGGCCGTGTGCTTGCTAGCCACCAACACCTGGTTTAGTGAGCAACTGATCTCTGGGGGCGGGCTCAGTCTGTCCAAGTTTATCGACTCTTTGCCTTTGGCTAACTTAGCTCTGGGAGCGGGCATTTTTGCCAGTATTTCAGGTGTTGCGGGTCTGTATTACATGAACCAGTGTTATCAGATCAAGGCACGACCATTTTGGAATCATTGGCAAACGGTGACCAGTTTCTTAGGTAACAGCTTGTCCTTGGGTGCCATGGTGAGTGGTGTGATGATCTTGAGCACTCTAGCCGCCTTGTCTCTGCCGCTATTACCTGCTTTACAGCTACTGGGAGGCGTATGGTTATTTGGTGTGGCGCTCGAAGCCATGGGTTTGATAGCTCACAATCGTGATCTCAATGCCAGTGAAAATGAGGGAGGGGCGGCACATTACATTCAGTGCACCACTTTTGGTAAGACCTATAAGCTGCGTAACCTGATGTTGACCTTGAATATCTTTGCCGGCCTGACATTACTGGCTCTGGGTGAACTTGGCATATTCAATACCCAAGGGCTAGCCTCTGAGCCGGTAGGCGTTAACGTGTGGGCATTGGTTGCCTGGTCAGTTATCGCCTTAATTAACTGCATCAGCGCCGTCATAGGCCGGGCGCTGTTTTATAACCTGGTGATCCCCACCACTATGCCCGGCGCCTTCTTCTGGAAAAATAAGGGGTTCGAGCAACATGCCAGAGATATAGGTTTAGCAGATAATCCGGCCTGTGGTGTGGCGCCGTTGGCTCATTAAGCCAGTTAACAATTGCTGAGAGCTAGCAGTAATAAGAGTCAGAATCATAAATACAAACGTGATAAGAATAAGAAAGATAAACGAGGTGAGTATGCTGACATTGGAAACGACCATAGAGAAGATCTGCTTAATTGGACTGACCTACTTTAACGCCGAAGGAGAGATGCTCAAGCAGTCTCTGTTGGCGGGGAAAGTCAGTTCCAGTGATGCTGAAAATGGCATAGGTATCGAGCTATTTGCAAAAGAGAACTCAGAGCCGGGAAGAAAGCAGTTCCTAATCCCCACAGATCTGTCATGTTGGTTTACTGCGCCCAAAGGAAGGTTTAATACCAGTGTCGAGGGAGTGACTGTCACTAATCCAGACTTCCTAGTGACATGGGATATTTATCAGAGTCGCCGCGTTGAAAATGATGAGCAGATGCAATGGTGGGAATGGAAGCCCAGAATTGAGAAGCCTAGAGTTGAGCAGCCCAGTGTCAGCGTGTGATGTTCACAGCATGATATTGCGCTTTGTTTAATCGCTTTTAGGCTCACGACATAACACTGTGACTATACATGTGTTTATTTTGTGGTGTATTTAGTATATTATCTCTACATTATGCTGGTGGCGTGGTGAGTTTACGTATTTCTAGGGGTGTTGAGATGGATATAATTATGAAAGTGCTACCTGATGGTGTGAGTTTTTCCCAGGGGCTCTATGCCGTCGAGATCCCCACTTTTTGCGGAACTGAAACTAAGTATTACAAAGATCCACTTACCGCATTTACCACAAAAAGAAGGGCTGAGCGCAAAGAAGCTATCAGGCAGGAAAAACGGCTTGCGATGCAGACCGTAAATGCTTGTTAAAGCAACATGATTTTTACACCATGCGGCGCACTGTTTGTATCACAGACCCCGATTGCTATTAGTCATTCTGATTAGTATTAACCATTACTAATAAAGCCTTCATGCTTGTAGGGTAAAATGGTGCTGGCGACTTGTTTCATCGCAGAGGTTAGCTTAGTCAACTGTTCTGCTGTGATCACATAAGGTGGCATGATATAAATCAGGTTTGAAAATGGCCTGATCCAGACGCCTAAATCAACAAACTGTTGCTGAAGCTCGGCGGTGTTAACTGTCGCGTTCATCTCAATCACACCTATGCCTCCGAGCACACGCACATCTTTCACTTCCGGGTAGTTTTTCGCTTCTTCAAGTTCAGACTTTAGCTGAGACTCTATGCGACTAATTTGTCCTTGCCATTCATTCGTGGCCAAAAGATCTAGGCTCGCACAAGCAGCAGAGCAGGCCAATGGATTTCCCATAAAGGTTGGACCATGCATAAACACACCCGCCGGTGAGTCACTGATCCCTTGTGCCACTTCATCGCTGCATAGGGTAACAGCAAGAGAGATATAGCCACCTGTTAGTGCTTTACCTAAACAGAGGATATCGGCCTCCACGGCTTGCTCATTTATACAGGCGTGTTCATAGGCGAACATCTTACCGGTGCGGCCAAAGCCAGTAGCTATCTCATCAAGGATCAGCAACACGTTAAATTCATCACAAAGCTGACGCAATCCAGCCAGGTAATCCGGGTGATAGAAGCGCATGCCACCGGCGCCCTGCAGAATTGGCTCAATAATCACAGCGGCAATTTCATGGTGCATTGCCTCAAGCTTAGCTCGCATCTCGCCCAGTTCGTCGGGGTTAAAGCTGGCGCCAAAACTGGTTTCTGGGGCACTGACAAACTCATGTTGGGTGACAGAGTCACCGAACATAGTATGCATGCCACCTTCAGGATCGCATATGCTCATTGCGGCAAAGGTATCGCCGTGATAACCGCATTTTACCGTCAATATACGCTGTTTCTGTGGCTGACTTCGTCCTTGCCAATATTGCAGTGCCATCTTAAGCGCCACTTCGACGGCAATAGAGCCCGAGTCTGCCAAAAATACTTTAGTCAGGTTATCACTGGTCATCTGGATTAACTTTTTTGACAGCTCTATCGCTGGCTGGTGGGTGATCCCACCAAACATTACATGGCTCAGCTTATTAAGCTGGGTCTGCATTGCATCGATGATGGCAGGATGGCTGTAACCGTGCACACAGGCCCACCAAGAGCTGGTACCATCGATAAGTTGACGGCCATCATCTAAGGTCAGCTCGCACTCTTTTGCCGATACGACACCGAAAGCGGGCAGGGCATTGTTCATCGAGGTATAAGGATGCCAGATATGCTGCTTATCAAATTCAAGATCTATGCTCGATGTTGGCAGCTTGGATGTCGAAGCCTTTGATGTAGAAAGAGTCGCAGCTGAGATACTAGGACTGATATCGGTGTTGTTATTGTTCATATAGTGACCGTTAGTAAACCTGTTTGACTGGTTGGCGTTGACAGATTACGACCTGCAGGTATCCTAGGCAAGATAAAAACAAATTATATTGAGCAAAAAGGGTAAGTTAAATGTCGGATATACAGCTGCGCCATGATTGGGAACGTGATGAAATAGAAGCACTTTTCTCTTTGCCTATGAACGACCTCCTGTTTAAAGCGCACTCATTGCATCGCCAAGTGTATGATCCTAATGAAATTCAAATTAGTCGTCTGTTATC
Source organism: Shewanella eurypsychrophilus (assembly GCF_007004545.3). Lineage (NCBI taxonomy): Bacteria > Pseudomonadati > Pseudomonadota > Gammaproteobacteria > Alteromonadales > Shewanellaceae > Shewanella > Shewanella eurypsychrophilus. The sequence goes on from NZ_CP045503.2 coordinate 2,210,146, forward strand.
GATTAAAACCGGTGCTTGTCCTGAAGATTGTAAATACTGCCCTCAGAGTGCACGTTATGATACAGGCCTTGAAAAAGAGCGCTTAATCGAGATTGATAAGGTATTGACCGAGGCTCGCAGTGCTAAGGCTGCCGGTGCCTCTCGTTTCTGTATGGGCGCCGCCTGGCGTAATCCACACCCAAGAGACATGCCTTATTTAAAAGATATGGTCAGCGAAGTCAAAGGCATGGGCATGGAAACCTGTATGACCTTAGGCATGCTTTCTCCAGAACAAGCGGGTGAGTTAGCCGAAGCGGGTTTAGACTACTATAACCACAACTTAGATACCTCGCCTGAATATTACGGCGATATCATCACTACCCGTACCTATCAAGACAGGCTTGATACCCTATCTAATGTGCGCGCAGCCGGCATGAAGGTGTGCTCTGGCGGTATAGTCGGCATGGGCGAACAAGCTAGCGATCGTGCTGGTCTATTGCAGCAGCTAGCGAACATGGAACAGCATCCTGACTCTGTACCGATTAATATGCTAGTCAAAGTCGCTGGTACGCCGTTCGAGAATATTGATGATCTCGATCCCTTAGTCTTTGTTCGCACCATTGCCGTGGCGCGGATTTTAATGCCTTATTCAAGAGTTCGCCTGTCTGCGGGTCGTGAGAAAATGTCTGATGAGATGCAGGCCATGTGTTTCTTCGCCGGGGCTAATTCCATTTTCTATGGTTGTAAGCTGCTCACCACCAATAACCCTGAAGAAAATGAAGATATGGCTCTATTTAAACGTCTAGGTCTTCATCCTGAACAGGGCAAATATGCCACAGTCGAAGACGATAAGGCTGTCTTCGTCAAAGCAACGGCAAAGGCTAATGCCATCAAAGATAAGCAGAGTTCTGCCTTCTATGATGCTGCCGCGTTATAAGCGTAAATGAGTGCTTCATCTATGCTGGATAAGATTAGAAAGAAACAGTCTCGGGTTGAGAATCAAGGCCTGCTTCGCCGCAGGCATGCTATTTCTGTTAACGGAGCTGAAGAGCAAAATCTTGATCTTTCCGGCGGATTATCGCTCACGCAAGAAGGTAAACATTACCTGAATTTTAGCAGTAATGATTACCTTGGCTTATCTCGTTCGAAAGTGCTTATTGAGGCGTTAATACTCGGTGCTAACACTTATGGGGTTGGCAGTGGCTCTTCACCTTTAGTGACGGGGTACAGTGAGGCGCATTTGGTTTTAGAGCAAAAGCTATGTGAAGTGACGGGGCATCAGGCTGCCTTGCTATTTTGCTCAGGTTTTAGTGCTAACACAGCGCTGATGAAGACCTTATTTGATTCTAGTGACAGGGTAATCGCTGATAAATTGGTACATGCCTCTGTCATTGATGGGCTCAAGGATAGCCAAGCTGAGTTTAAACGTTTCTTACACAATGATATTGCCAGTGCCGAGCGATTAATATCAAAGCAGGCTCCTAGTGCACTTGTGACAGAAAGTATTTTTAGTATGGACGGTGACATTGCGCCGTTGGCTGCACTGTCTAGATTGTGTAAACAGCATCATATGAGTTTCATTGTCGATGATGCCCATGGTTTTGGTGTTCAAATGCCGCCATTAGTCGATGCGACTATCGCCGATATACAAGTGGTGACCTTCGGTAAAGCACTGGGATGTCAGGGTGCAGCCATACTTGCCAGTCAAGAGGTGATAGATTTTTTAGTCTCAAATGCCAGAGAGTACATCTACTCGACGGCTTTATCACCGGCTAATGCATGCGTGGCACTTGCCGCCGTTGAGTTGGTGAATTCAGATTTTTCTCGTTCGAAGAAGCTTAACGAGAATATCGATTACTTTAGAAAACAGTGCGAGCAGACTGGCATCAAATTAACAGACTCACAAACAGCAATTCAGCCACTTATTTTAGGTGATGTGGATGTCACCTTGAAGGTTGCCGAACAATTAAAGCAACTCGGGTTCTGTGTTGGGGCCATACGTCCTCCGACTGTCCCCCAAGGTGCTTCAAGATTGAGAATGACGCTCACCGCCATGCACACTTTTAATGATCTCGATAAGCTGGTAGATGGACTCAAAAGCGTGTTGCACCACCATGAAATATAGATCTAGGTACAAGCCCTTGTTCTATATTGATAACAGTAGATAATTTAAGAATATTTGATGGAGCCCGAAGTAGTGAAAGAAGGGGTAGCACAAAGCGTTAATGATCAGACTGTCGCTCAGCGATTTTCTGCAGCGGCTAAGCATTACCATGATTTTGATAGAATCCAAAAAATGTCTAGCAGACTTCTATTCGAAAAAATGTCACCTCATGGCACCTTACTCGATATCGGTGCTGGCCCTGGAACCAATTTTGGTCAATTCACAAGTGTTAAAAAAGTAATCGCCCTGGATATTGCCCAAGGAATGTTGGATCAGTTGAGCCAAGATTTCCCTGAATATCAGACCTTGTGTGCTAATGCTCAAAGTATACCTTTGCCAAATGATTCAGTTAATAGTGCTTATTCAAATTTAGCATTGCAATGGTGCAGCGATCTCGGTGCAAGCATAAATGAAACCGCTAGAGTGCTAAAACACAATGGTGAATATCACTTGGCGGTAGTGGCGAAAGATAGCTTGTTAGAATTGTCAGACTTAGGCTTTAGGGTCAATGGCTTTAGATCTATAGATGAGATCCTAAGCCATTTCGATAACAAACAGCAGTGGCAGATTATCTCGGCTGAAACTAAAGCTGTGACAGTCTACTTTCCCCAATTGAAGTCGCTACTTTATTCAATAAAAGGTGTTGGCGCTTCAATTCATGCTAATGACCAATCAAGCCAAGGGATCCGTGGGAGAGGGGACTGGGTTAAACTGCTCAGTGAAGCAGAAAAGAGCCGTACTCCTAATGGCTTACCATTAACTTATCAAATTGCCCTGATTTCTGCTAAACGGATTGTTTAATATTTAATGGGTTTACCTTAATTAGCTGTTGAATAAAAGAGATAAGAGATGAAGTTTTTTGTCACAGGTACAGACACAGACAGTGGTAAGACGCTAGTGACCTCGGCGTTATTACATAAAGTGAACGTCAGTCATGTAAACGTAAGAAGCTTGGGGTTGAAACCTATAGCGTCTGGTTGTGAGCAAACTGAAAAGGGTCTGCGCAATAGTGATGCGCTGGCGCTTATCGAGCAGTCCAGCATCGAGTTGGATTACTGCTTGGTAAACCCAATCTCTTTTCTGCCTGCGATTGCACCTCATATTGCTGCGTCACAGGCTGGTGTCGACATCAGTCCCGGCGCAATACTGGCTAAAATACAGCAAAGCCTAGCCTCAGCTTCATTGAGTGAGACTGATGTTTGTTTCATAGAAGGCGCAGGGGGATGGCGTTTACCATTAGGTGAGGGGCACTTTCTTTCAGAAGTTGTCAAAGAACTTGAACTCGATGTCATCTTAGTCGTAGGCGTTAAATTAGGTTGTTTAAACCATGCAGTATTGACTCAAGAGTCAATTAAAGCCGATGGTTTAACGATTAAAGGCTGGGTTGCTAATATAGTGGATCCTCAAACAAGCTGTTTAGAAGAGAACCTTGCTAGTTTGCATCATTTAATGGAATCGCCATGTTTAGGCATAGTGCCTCATTTGGATTATGTATCGGCTGAAGCGGCTGCTGAACATCTTGATATTAGCGAATTATAATCGATTAAAATTCAGTACAGGTTTCATCAGGGATTCATTCAATGGCTAGGCTTTTGAGAGCCCGCTCCAATAACTTTTCCTGCTTTTCGAGAAAATGGATAAGTGCATCACCTTGTATTAATAGGGGTTGCCACTCGTGTCGTTGGCAGATCTCCTGCCAACGATGAGTTTGGCTGAGTTCCAATAACAATTTTTTAAACCTATTCACCTTACTTAAGGGCGTCGTCTTTGTGGCAAAAAATCCCCGCCAGTTGGCGAACTCAACCTCTAAACCTTGTTCAACAAAAGTGGGTATATCAGGGTATCTAGTGAGTCTCTGTTTACTGGTAATACCTAATATTTTTATTTCATTATTTCGGTACGCCTGAATAACTTCACCAACTCCGCTGACTAACGCAACGCCAATCCCGCGTTTTAACTGTAGCATGGCATCTCCCCCTCCATCGGTCGGTACATATCGTAGTTTGTTGATGGGCAATTGACCTGCTTGAGCGATGAGAGCCAAAGTCACATGATCTAAACTGCCCAATGAAGAGCCTCCCAAAATAGGGTTACGTACTGGAGAAATTGCAATGGCTTGAATGAGATCATTAATTGAATCAAATTCAGAATCAATTGGAACAACTAAAGCTTGGTATTCAGCAATGAGAATACTGATCGGCATAGTATCTCTAAAACCATAATCTATAACGCCAGTTAAATTGCGTAAAATAAGAGGTGTGGACTGTACCATCAGAGTATTGCTATGTTTACTTGGTTGATTGACTAGATCCATTAAAGCTCGTCCACCACCTGCGCCAATAAAATTTTCAAAATACACGCGTTCGACGATCTTTTCAGCCAGTAAGGATTTGCCGGCTTCTCGTGCTGTTGTATCCCAGCCTCCACCTTCACTACCTGGTATGAGAAAATGTATATAGCGGGTTTTTAGTCTGTCTGTTGTTTCTGGAACATCGACGTTGGCATAGCTCAAATGTGAAGATATGACTAACAGGCTAATAGCTATGCATAAACTTAGATGCCTTAACCAAGAAATTAAGCAGCAAATAGCGACACTCATGATGGGACACCATTTATTGAGTCAAATCGAAACTGTACGCTGACTAATTGATGAGATTTTAGCAAGCTCGGTCCACCTTATATGACTGCTACAATAAAAATTGGCTATAACACAGTGTAGTTGTTAATCCATTAATCTAGTCTTAGAACCATAGTGTTGAACCCTAAGTAGGGCTAGAAATGTGTAATAAACAAAGATTAATACACATAGTCAGGTCTGGTTAAGTCAGAGTTAAGTTTTTAAGCTTTGCTTAATGTAAGCCTCCTAGACTGCATCTCCTTTTACTATGGAAGGTCAATAGACCTTAGTATTTTGCGAGTTTAAAGTGAGTCCGAATTGAGTTGAATTTAATCAGTCGTACATTTTTTTACTTTTCTTCCCTTGAATTCTCGTCATTCGGACATATTATGTCTTTAGAACGTAACATCAGGTACTGAAGTACCAAACAGGAGTTTATTTAATGCGAATTTTTCTATTGATTGCGACCAATATGGCAATCTTACTTGTAGCATCCATTGTGATGTCACTATTAGGTGTAAATACATCTACCATGGGCGGTTTATTAGTCTTCGCCGCAATTTTCGGTTTTGGTGGTGCTTTTCTCAGCCTAGCTATCTCTAAGTGGATGGCTAAAAAGACCATGGGCTGTGAAGTGATAACGACTCCACGTGATAATACTGAACGTTGGTTGGTTGAAACTGTTGCTCGTCAAGCTGAGCAAGCAGGTATAAAGATGCCGGAAGTGGCTATCTATCAATCTGAAGAGCTTAACGCTTTCGCTACCGGCCCAAGTAAAGACAATGCACTTGTTGCAGTGAGTAGTGGTCTGCTTTATGGCATGAGCCAAGATGAAATTGAAGGTGTGCTTGCCCACGAAGTCAGCCATGTGGCTAACGGCGATATGGTGACACTGACCCTTATTCAAGGTGTCGTTAATACTTTCGTTATCTTCGCAGCCCGTGTCGTTGCAGGCATAATCAACAATTTTGTTGCCAGTAATGATGAAGAGGGCGAAGGCCTAGGTATGTTCGCCTACATGGGCGTGGTGTTTGTTCTCGATATGCTTTTCGGTATTTTGGCATCAATGATCGTCGCTTACTTCTCGCGCATTCGTGAGTTTAAGGCCGATGAAGGCGCTGCTAAGCTTGCTGGTAAGGACAAGATGATTGCTGCCCTTGAGCGTCTACGTCAGGGACCGGCAACAGGTGCTATGCCAGCACAGATGTCTGCACTGGGGATTAACGGTAAGAAGTCTATGTCTGAGCTGATGATGAGTCATCCTCCACTAGAGAAGCGTATTGCTGCTTTAAGAGCGAGTTAATCTCTCAAAGTATTGCTAATATCAACATTGGACGGGAGCTTATGCTCCCGTTTTTTGTGCTTCATAAAGGAGCGTGAGTGCAGCTTAATGGTAATGGGTATTATTATCATTAGTTATGGAGTGTTTCTGCATAATTATGATTCTTTCTAAACAGTGAAGTCAGCCAATAAAAAAAATTGATTTATTCAGTTTCGCATAAGGTTTATGTGATAAAGCTCACTATATAACTGATTCTAGTACATAAGTAAGAGCGTAACTTGATTAAGCTCACAGTTTTATGCTTGTTTTGACGCTATTCTCACTTCAAGAAAAGTTGCGTATTTGCAGTTCCTTAGCTATTTTATGCAATGTCGTGCTAAGACTGTTGAGAGCAAGATGGTGATAACTAATAAATCTCCACTATGCTGTCGTTAAAAAAGGAAATTATTGTGAGCAAAAAATTACTAAGTGCATTATTCGGTGCCGCTTTAGCTGCGTTAGCTTTATCACCTGTTGCTATGGCTGAACCACAGGAGCTTGCAGAGATGCATGCTGAGATGGATGGTTGTGAAGCTTGTCACGAAGATGGTGAGCCTTCTGCAGATGGCGCATTTGAATTTGAGCAGTGCCAAAGCTGTCACGGTACACTAGAAGAGATGGATGCTGTTCACCAGCCACATGATGGCAACCTAATGTGTGCAGATTGTCATGCTCCACATGACATGAATGTCGGTGATAAGCCAACTTGTGATAGCTGTCATGATGATGGTCGTACCGCTGAGTCAGTTCTTAAATAAGAGCTGAAATAAGCGTTTAAATAAAGTATCTGATTATCAGGTGCTTGAAAAATGGGAGCTTAGGCTCCCATTTTTACGTTTGGATAATTGTTCGCTTAAGACTTCGTTATACCAACTGTGTCGTGATGGATAACGATAAACAGCTGTTGTCGACAGGGTTAAGATAGAATCCACGCTATAATTTGTGGTAAGATTTTTACCTGCACCTTCTTAATTTCTTCCTAAAATGATAAAAACTGATGAATGATATAACGATAGTAACCCACGACGGTAATTTTCATGCCGATGATGTTTTCAGTATCGCAGCACTTAAGTGTGTTTTTCCGGCTTTTAACCTCGTACGAACACGTAATGCTGACATTATTGTTAAAGCTGATGTCGTGCTTGATGTTGGTGGAGAGTATGATCCGGGCGCAGGCCGCTTTGATCATCATCAACGTGGTGGAGCAGGTGAGCGTGAAGATGGTATTCCGTATTCATCTTTTGGCTTAATTTGGAAAAAATATGGCTTAGAAATTTGTCAGGGTGATCAAGAGTTAGCGACATCAGTTGATGCTGGTTTAGTATCGACCATCGATGCTATTGATTGTGGCCATGTTACTGGTGTTGCTACAGGTATTAGCCTTAGTCACACTATTTCCATGTTTAATCCAACTTGGCAAGAAGAGGCTGACTTTGATGCTAGCTTTAACGAAGCGGTAGACTTTGCATCACGGGTTTTAGCACGCTTTATTGCTTCGGCTAACGGTGGTATTAGCGCAAAAGCGATTGTGGCTAAAGCGATTGATGATGCTGAAGATCCAAGAGTGATTGTATTAGAAAAATATACACCTTGGAAAAGAACTGTTCACGCCTTATCAGAAGCGGCTTTATATGTTGTTTATCCGTCTCAGTCTGGGCAGTGGAGAATTCAAACCGTACCCGCAGAACTTGGTTCATTCGAAGATAGAAAGTCGCTACCAAAAGCGTGGGCAGGGCTAAACGGTACAGCGCTTCAAGAAGTAACAGGCCTAGATGATGCCATGTTTTGCCATAACGGTTTGTTTATCGCTGGTGCAGCATCGTTTGTAAGTACCATGAAGATGGCAAGCATTGCACTCACTGAGTAGTAATATCATTTCCTCATCAATGCGCCTGACTGTCTGCAGCTACTAGAGTAAGAAATGTTAGAGGTTAGCCTTTATATAATTAAGGGCTAACCTTTTAGTTAATTAAATAAGACACTAAATAAATCACTAAATAAAGATTTTATAAAGCGTTTTAGTCTATGAACACCCCCTATTATCATTATAAACAGCCCAATACCCTTGTTCATATTAATCACTAATATGCCTTCCTTTACAAAGCCTATATTTCAGTCTACATACATCATATGTGATTGAAATTTCATCAGGTTTATTCTATATTTATAAAAGAGAGTGATGAGTGAGATCATGGTTAATTAAAGGATTCTAATTGCCATTTTTGAAAGCCAGCTTGAAAGCTCTGAACTATTTTGAGCATAGGCTTTAAACCACAAATCTTAACAAATGACAGCAGCATTCTTGTATATCTCCTGGGTTAATTTCAAACAAGGAATGATAGAAAATGACGCCTGTAGAACTCAACGACTCAGCTAGGTTAAATCTATTTGATGAAAAATTGCATGATATCGAAATGTATCTCAATGCGGTTTTTAATAATACTGGCAACCCCATATTTGTAAAAGATGATCAGTGCAGACTGTTGCTTGTTAATGATGCCTTTTGCAACATTTTTGGAATGTCTAAAGAAGAGATCATCGGTAGAACACTTGCCGAGCAAGTACTACCTGACGAGCAAGATCATTTTTTATCCATCGATAGAAAAGTGTTAACTGAAGGTAAAGAGATTTTATGCGAAGAAACACTGACACCGAAAGGTGAGCAAACAAGAACAATTCTAACCAGAAAGAATAGATTCGTAGACTCTAAAGGGAACTTCTTTCTGGTAGGAGTCATTCACGACATCACTGAACGTAAACAGTCTGAAGAAAAGCTTAAACTCGCCGCTAGTGTATTTTCGCATTCCTGTGAAGAGATCTCTATCACCGATGAAAAAGCCACGATTATCGACGTTAATGACGCCTTTACGCGTATAACGGGTTTTAGTCGTGAAGAGGTTATTGGTCAAAACCCACGAATTCTCCAATCGGGACGGCAATCTTCTGAATTTTACACTGCTATGTGGAAAACTTTATTGAAAGATGGCTACTGGTCTGGAGAGGTTTGGAACAGGCGTAAAAGTGGCGAAGTATATGCCGTCATGAAAACGATCAGTGCGGTATGTGATGAACGCGGAGTTACGACTCATTATGTCTCCATCGGTAATGACATTACTGCGATGAAAGAACATCAAGAAGAGATAGAGCATATTGCCCATTATGACATACTGACTAACTTGCCGAATCGCTCATTACTCGCGGATAGGTTATCGCAAGCCATGCTGCAGTGCCGTCGTCACGAGTTGTCACTTGCTGTCGTATTCCTAGATTTGGATGGTTTCAAATCTGTCAATGACACCTATGGGCATGATGTAGGTGATGAGCTACTTATTGCACTCTCAGTCCGTATGAAAGAGGCGTTACGTAAAGGCGATAGCTTAGCCCGTATTGGTGGTGATGAATTTGTTGCTGTGCTAGCTGATTTAGCAAAAGTTGAAGATTGTGAGCCGGTATTAGAAAGACTGCTATTAGCATCATCTGAACCTGTTACAGTTGGTGATGTAATATTGAATATATCAGCAAGTATTGGTGTCACCCTATACCCTCAAGATAATGTCGATGCTGACCTACTTATGCGTCATGCTGACCAAGCCATGTATATGGCAAAAGAGTTAGGTAAGAATCGATATCACTTATTTAGTACGACTCAAGATGACGCTGTTAAAGTTCAGCGAGAATGCCTAGAGGCTATTCGAAGTGCATTAGATAATCATCAATTTGTGCTCCATTATCAGCCTAAGGTTAATATGAAAACGGGTACAGTGGCGGGTGTAGAGGCACTTATTCGTTGGCAACATCCAACGCGTGGGCTATTACACCCTATCGATTTTTTACCCGCTATCGAAAATAACGCCATGAGTATAGAGTTAGGTGAATGGGTCATCGATACCGCACTGACACAAATCAGCCTATGGCAAGAGTTGGGGCTAAAGTTACCCGTAAGCACGAGTGTCAATATAGCCGCAATACAATTACAACAACCTGATTTTACGCAGAGACTAACGACACTGCTAGCGACCCACCCAGATGTTGAACCATGTTGTTTAGAGCTAGAGGTGCTGGAAACAAGTGCCTTAGATGACGTGCAACATGTTTCAAAGATCATGGAAGCTTGCATGGCGATAGGGGTTAACTTTGCTTTAGATGATTTTGGTACAGGCTATTCATCACTGACTTACCTGAGACGATTACCAGTAAACTTGATTAAAATTGACCAGAGTTTTGTGCGGGATATGTTGCATAATGCTGATGATTTGGCGATTGTCGAAGGCGTGATTGCTTTAGCTAAATCATTTAAACGAGAGGTGATCGCCGAAGGCGTGGAAACGATTGAGCACGGCACTGCACTATTAAAACTGGGGTGTGAATTAGCACAAGGTTATGGCATCGCTAAGCCCATGCCAGCTGGAGATATTCCTGAGTGGATAAGTGGCTGGCGGCCGGATATTAGTTGGCAAACTTTAACAAACTCTCGAACCTTTTATTGATGGCAGTCGTAGCAGCTAGTTTTGTCTTTGCCCTATAGCAAACCATTAGGGATTAGTTGTGCCAATAAGCCCTAGTCACTCCCCATACTCATCCTGAGTGCGATCCGTGAGCCCCATATTGGTGCAACTTCTTACTGCTTCTACCTACTGATTGCACTCTCTTTGCTCATTTTATCAAAAAACAATACCGCATAACTTTTTTATTGTTGATTATCAACAGGTTAAATGTTGGCGTGTTGGTTGCAATCTTATATTTATCGCGAACATAAGTGGGTGATATGAGATGGAAAGTGCCGATATTATTGAATTGAAACATAGCAAGAATGTAAAGCTCGGGGATATCTCACCCTCGTACAGAGTAGCAATTATTGGTGCTGGTTGTGGTGATGTTGAGCTACTTACGCTGAAAGCCGCTCGCCTTATCTCCGCTGCTGATGCAATCATTTACGACAGTTTGGTCAGTGAAGATATTCTTGATTTGGCATCGAAGGAGTGTGAGATGCACTTTGCCGGCAAGCGGTGTGGTATGCCTAGTGCCAAGCAAGATGATATCAATCAACTGCTCGTGGCTTGTGCGAAGCGCGGACTTAAGGTCGTACGATTAAAAGGCGGCGATCCCAATGTATTTGGCCGTGGTTGTGAAGAGGCCATGTTTCTGGCTAAACAAGGTATTAAGAGTCAATTTGTCCCCGGTATTACAGCTGCTTTGGGCTGTGCCGCCAGTGCTGGGATCCCTCTGACTCACAGGGGGGTGGCAAGATCTGTCACCTTAGTGACCGGAACCGTTATCGATGATTCTACTCGTAGTGGCGCAGCCTGGCAGGCTCTGCTAACGGCGCAGTCAACGCTGGTATTTTATATGGGCAAGGAGCAGGCGGCGCATATCGCACATGGTCTGCTAACGGCGGGGGCAAATATCAAACTACCTATGGTGTTTATCAGTAGCGGGGCTAGATCTGATCAAAAGCTAAGTTTTGCGACCTTAGGCTCCATGGCCGAAGTGGCTAGTCAGCTTCAGGTGTCGGGCCCTACTTTAATGATTGTTGGTGAAGTGGTTTCTGTGGGACAAGAGCTGGCTCAGCTTATTAGCCAATATTCACAAAGCATGCTTGAACCCGATAATCTTGTCTTGATGAATAAGAGGCTGTGATACTTATGAAGAAAGCCTATCAGGGGTTAATAAAAGCATTAGTTTGATTGTGGTGAAAAAGGTTACCCTTCATTCACTCATGTATGTCTTTGTTTTAAAGTGGAATAATTAGAGGCTGTTGACTCTATGAAGAAAGCCTATCAGGGGTTAATAAAAACATTAGTTTGATTGTGGTGAAAAAGCTTCTCCTTCATTCACTCATTTATGTCTTTGTTTTAAATTGAAATAATAAGAGGCTGTAGACTCTATGAAGAAAGCCTATCAGGGGTTAATAAAAACATTAGGGCGAGGTGCAAAAGGCTCCCGAGCTTTGACACTCAGTGAGGCCCACTTTCTTATCACAGGCTTCGCTGATGGTATTGGCACTAAGGTGCAGCTCGCAGCAGCGTTGATGTTGATGCGGGTCAGGGGAGAAACCTGTGAAGAAGTTGCGGGTGCAGCCTTAGGTCTCAAGTCTACAATCAGTGACCAATGGTCAGATCTCGATGTGAGCATCGATTGGCCCTGCTATGCAGGAAAGCGTGAGTTATTGCCCTGGCTATTACTCGCCGCAAAAGTATTGGCCAATCAAGGTGAGCGGGTACTGCTTCACGGGGACCCTAGATCACTCAGTCATAGAAATCACATTGCGGATCATGTTGAGCGACTAAATATTCCCAAAGCAAGCAATCCTGAAGAAGCTAAAGTCGCGTTGGACACTGTGGGGATCTGCTATGTCGATGCCGATAGCTTCTCGCCTTTGGTTGCGCAATTTCGTGAATTACATCAAGAACTAGGTTTAAGAAGTCTGTTCCAGACAGCCATTCGCTGCACTAATCCGGCTAATGCGCCTGTTAGCCTGCGCAGCTATTTTCACCCAGGGCTAGATAAGATGCACACTAAGGTTGCCAAACTGATGGCCCAAACGTATTTAGATTTGGATAACTCTTTTCATGGCTCTTTTTATGAGAATACTGATAGCACTTTTGATAGAAGAATGGTAAATCATGCCGAGCAGGCTTTCGCACTTAAGGGGAAGGTCGGTATTTTTAAAGGGGTTCAGGGAGAAACCGAAATAAATCCTAGGATCTCCACCGAGCTGACCATCACATCTAGGGCTAATAGCCAAGTTATTGATCTTCCTACCCGGCTAGAGGCTTTTGTTGGCATGAACACCTTGTCATCAGAGCTTGCACTTGTACCGGAACAAGCTTGCCTGATATTGAGTCAAACTTGGAGTCAAGGTGATGCTAGTGAGCATCGGCATGGAATCGACTCGGCATTATTCATTAAGCTAGGAGAAGTTGCCGAGGCGAGTGTGATCAGTACATTATCGGCAGTTTATATACTGCAAGGTAAGTGTCAATCAGTGTCAGAAGCTGAATCTTTAGCCAATCAGGCATGGAGAATAAGATGACTGTTTATACCTGTTTTACAGATCAAGCTGATGAGCTTCAAATCCATGATACTCACTGGCAAGTTACTCGCTTAACTAAGTTACAGGATATAGAGCGAGTACCTCTTTGCAATGAACAAGATCTTCTCGTTTATGTTTGCTCAGAGATGATTGACGTCGATCTTCAACTGTTGTTACGTATTATGAAATTCGCTCCCATACCCGTGATAGTGAATGCCAAGTATTGGCAGAAACAAGCGCTGACGAGATTACTCGAATGTGGCAGGGTGACATTTGTCCCTGGTGAGCTTGAGCCCGGTAGAGTAGAGCAGGTCATAGAACTGGCAAAATTAAGGTTCAGTCTGGCTAACGAACAAAAACAGAAGCTTCTGCAATTGGAATCATCATTGGAGGCGCAAAAGTTGTTGGCCAAGGTGAAGTCAAGACTGCAGCAAAACGGCTTGAGTGAATCTCAAGCCCATAAACTCCTGCAAAAACAGGCGATGGATAGCGGGATCTCTGTTGAGCAGCTAGTTCATCAATTGCCGCTAAGCTAAGCATTTCAATTCCGCCCAAAATGGTGCAGAAGCGCCTTGGTTGTGCGCTTACTCATTTCCATCCTTACCTATCAATATTTAAATTTCATTCTAATCAATAGTTTGCGTGTATATGTTTATTGGCATAATCACTGCACTAATAAGGTATAAGACAATATGTAAAATGAAAATTCGGATCTAACCGGCAATGGCGCCATGTTCTCACTAGAGAGCATGGCGCCTTTTTGTTAGAGCCGCAGATTCAAAAAAGAGATGGGGAGTGTGTTATGGGGTGTGCAAAAACAGATTTGGAGCGTAAGCCTAGGTTACTCGTTGTAGGCAATGGCATGGTTGGTCATCATTTTATTGAGCAGCTTTGCGATCAGGGGCTCAATGAACACTTTCAAATAGAGGTATTTGGCAGTGAGCAACTTGCAGCCTATGACAGAGTGCAGTTGTCTAAATATTTTGAGACTGGCAGCGCCGATAGCTTGATGTTGGCCGATGTCGATACCTATGCCAAACAGGGAGTAACCTTACATCTAGGTAAAGAGGTGACTAGGCTGGATCCCGAGAACAAATGCCTCCATACCCAAGATGGTGATTTTTGGTTTTATGACAAACTCATGTTGGCCACGGGGTCTTACCCCTTCGTTCCACCTATTGAGGGTAAAGACAGGCCCCAGTGTATGGTGTATCGCACCATAGAAGATCTGCAGCAGATACAGCAAGCAGCAGACAAATCTACATCCGGTGTGGTGATTGGTGGTGGCTTATTGGGATTAGAGGCTGCTAATGCCTTACTGACCTTAGGGTTGGATACTCACGTTGTTGAGTTTGCATCTCAGCTGATGCCTGTACAGCTCAACGATAAGGCGGGTGACCTTCTGCGTGACAAGATTGAGCAGTTAGGGGTATCTGTGCATACCAGCAAGGCGACCTCGGCAATCGTTGCCGGTGAATCTGCGCTTCACCGCATGAATTTCAATGACGATACCTATCTTGAAACAGACATGATTGTCTTCTCAGCCGGCATTCGTCCACAGGATAGCCTAGCCAGACAAAGTGGCATTGAGGTGGGTGAGCGTGGCGGAATCGTGATCGACGATCACTGTTTAACCTCTGCCATGGATGTTTACGCCATAGGCGAGTGTGCCCTCTGGCAGCAGAGAATATTCGGACTCGTTGCCCCGGGCTATCAGATGGCGCGGGCGGCGGTTTCTCATCTTAAGGCTGGTGCTAACAATACTGGCACATCTTCGAGCTTAGTGAAGTTCGAAGGTGCCGATATGAGCACTAAGCTTAAGCTACTTGGGGTGGATGTCGCTTCAATCGGTGAGAGTCGCGGGTTTGATAAGGCACAATTTGTCGAGCTTACCGATAATCAAGCTGGTACCTATAAGAAGCTCTGGTTAGATGAATCCGGTCGTTACCTCAAAGGTGCCGTCCTTGTTGGGGATGCCAGCGATTACGGTCTGCTGCTAAACCAATACCTGTCTGGTGATGAACTTGACGGTCCAGCTATTGACTTACTGCAGCAGGAAGAAGGTACAGGCTTCGAGATGAAAGATGACGCAATTATCTGTTCCTGTCATCAGGTGACTAAGGCCGACATCGTTGCGAGCGTTCAGGCTGGTTCCCATAGTTTGACTGAGGTGAAAGCCTGCACTAAAGCGGCGTCAGGCTGTGGTGGTTGTAGTGCCTTGGTTCAGAGTGTGATCACTCAGACCATGGAAGAGCAAGGTCTAGAGACTGAGAAGGGGATCTGTTGTCATTTTGAATATAACAGACAGGAATTGTTTCATCTCTGTCAGGTTGAAGAGATTGGTGATTTTACTCACCTGATTAACACCCATGGCAAGGGGGGAGCCGCATCGGTAGGCCTTGGTTGTGATATTTGTAAACCTGTCGCCGCCTCAATATTTGCCACCTTAGATAATGAGTATGTACTTAATATCCAACATGCCAACCTGCAAGACACCAACGACGCATACCTAGGGAACCTTCAGAAAGATGGCTCTTATTCTGTAGTGCCTCGTATCGCCGGCGGTGAAATTACACCGGATAAGTTAATCGCCTTGGGCGAGATTGCTAAGCGTCACGATCTCTACACCAAGATCACTGGTGGCCAACGTATCGACCTCTTTGGGGCTCAGCTCTCAGAACTGCCGATGATCTGGCAAGAGTTAATTGAACAGGGATTCGAGACAGGCCATGCCTATGGTAAATCTTTAAGAACGGTTAAGTCCTGCGTCGGCAGCACTTGGTGTCGCTATGGCGTCCAAGATTCAATCGGTTTAGCGATAGATCTGGAGAATCGCTACAAGGGACTACGCGCCCCACATAAGATCAAATTCGCGGTATCGGGCTGTACCCGAGAATGCGCTGAGGCACAAAGTAAAGATATCGGCGTGATAGCCAGTGACAAGGGCTGGAACTTGTTTGTGGGTGGTAACGGCGGCATGCGACCTCGTCATGGGGATCTGTTTGCAACCGACCTATCTACAGCAGAGTTGGTGACCTATATCGACCGGATCTTGATCTTCTACGCTAAGACTGCTGCCCGTTTACAGCGCACTTCAGTGTGGCTCGAGTCCTTAGAGGGCGGTCTGGATTACCTGAAATCTGTGGTCATCGATGATTGTCTGGGAGTGGCGGCAGATCTGGAAACTCAGATGGAAAAAGTCATATCGACGTATCAGTGCGAGTGGCGTACCAGCCTCGAGAGCCCGGAATTTTTATCTCGTTTCAGCGAGTTCGTTAACCCTGAAAAAATGCCTAATGTCGATGTCGAGCAGTACCGTTATAGCCGAGGTCAAAAATTTCCTGCGGGCGCTATCGGCAATATTGCCATCACGAATCTGCCTGTAGAGGCAAAAACAAGTGACGTATCTGATGTTGAAGAGATTGTTGAACTAATTAAGTAAGGCCATTGGCTTAAAGGAGTGAGAAGTATGAATTGGGTCAATATTTGTGAAGAAACTGCGCTACCAGGCTTTGGTGGAGTTGCGGCTTGGTTTGATGACACGGCTATCGCCATTTTTAACTTAGGTGAGCGAGGATTATTTGCTCTGGATAATACCGACCCCGCTACTGGCGTGAGTCTACTGTCCCGAGGACTTATCTGTGATCTCGAAGGGGATATCTTTGTTGCATCGCCTCTGCATAAGCAACATTACAGCTTGCGTGATGGCTCCTGTATCGAAGATGAGTCATTAAGCGTCAACGTCTATCAAGTCAAGTGTGAAGATGGACGGGTATTAGTGAAAAGTGCTGTAGATAACACGTGCGACAGTGCTAGAAAATAGTCATAGATATAGGCGGTAATGATGAGTTCTGACAAATTTAATATTTTCTCCTTCTCGGGGAAAATGAAAATAATGCACCTCAGCTGGATGGCTTTTTTCGTCAGCTTTATGGTCTGGTTTAATGCCGCCCCCCTAATGGGGGTGATAGCCCAAAGTCTGGGGTTGACCAATGAGCAGATTAAGACACTGCTTATCCTGAATGTGGCGTTAACGATCCCCGCGAGGATCATTATAGGCATGGTGACGGATAAATTTGGCCCTCGGCTGACCTATTCGGCATTGCTGATCTTGTGTAGTTTTCCCTGTTTTATGTTCGCACTCGGGGAGACGTTCGAGCAGTTAGCGCTGGCGCGCTTCCTACTTGGCTTTATAGGTGCTGGCTTTGTTATCGGTATTCGTATGGTGAGCGAATGGTTTCCAGCGAAAGAGCTAGGTACGGCTGAAGGCATCTATGGCGGTTGGGGCAATTTCGGCTCGGCAGCTGCGGCGTTTACCTTACCGGTTATCGCTATCGCTTTTGGTGGAGATAATGGCTGGCGATACGCCATAGGGCTAACGGGAGTGATGAGCTTTGTGTTCGCTTTTATCTATTACTTTAACGTCTCAGACACGCCAAAAGGCTCTACCTACTTTAAACCCAAGAAAGCGGGTGCCCTGGAAGTGACAAGCAAAGGAGATTTAGCCCTGCTTATCCTGATGAAGTTGCCCATGTATGCCACCTTGGCACTGCTGGCTTGGAAGTTATCACCAGCGGGTGTCAGCATGTTCACTCAGAGGGAAGTCTATGGTATTTATGCCATCTTGGTAGGTGTGTTAATGGTCGACTTGTATCAAACCTATCAGGTGAACAAATATATATTCGAAGGCCCAGTGCCTGAGTTTGAGCGCTATGCCTTCAAGCAGGTTGCGGTATTAAATGTACTGTATTTCTCGACGTTTGGTTCAGAGCTTGCCGTGGTCTCTATGTTGCCGCTATATTTTGCCGAAACCTTCGAGCTAGGATTGGCTCAGGCGGGCATGTTGGCGTCCAGTTATGCCTTTATGAATCTAGTTTCGAGGCCCGGCGGTGGCTGGATAAGTGACCGATTCGGTCGTAAGCCTACCCTGATGATTTTGACTGCAGGCTTAGCACTGGGTTACCTTGGTATGGCACAAATAACCTCAGATTGGGCCTTACCTTTGGCTGTGATTATGGTGATGACTTGTTCTTTCTTTGTCCAAGGTGGTGAAGGGGCTGTATTTGCTGCCGTTCCCTTGATTAAGCGACGATTAACTGGCCAAATAGCCGGTATGACTGGAGCCTATGGAAATGTTGGAGCCGTATTTTTTCTAACCGTTTACTCTATGGTGTCTACGCAATTTTTCTTCTATGTTATCGCTGCCAGTGCGGTGCTGGGTCTTGTGAGTCTGCTGTTTCTTACTGAGCCAAAGGGACATATCGCCGAGGTGAATGAAGACGGTGAAGTGACCTTAATCAGTGTCAATTAACCAGGTAAAAAAGATGTCAGTATCGGGCGTAGCGTCATTGAGTAAGAGTATGGTGGAAGATGATTTAGCACCTACACCCGAGCCGGTTGTAGGTGAAGAGCCGCCTTTAGCTGTAGAAGAGTCTGTCAATGAGGAGCTTCCTTTGAGTGGGGAGCTTGAGATTGGCGCGGGTCAATTCTCTGCTCAAGGAGCTAAATCTACCAATGAAGATGCCATCGGCATACGTATTCCCGATGGTCTGATGCTGACAACTAAAGGCGCCGTGTCTGTTATTTGTGATGGGGTGAGCGCGGCAGAAGAGGCTGAGAAAGCCAGCGGAATAAGTATCAGTAATTTTATCTCTGATTATTATTCGACGCCGGATACCTGGAGCGTGGAGAAATCCAGTTCTCAGGTGCTTACCGCGCTGAATCGTTGGTTGTACGGTTTGGGTCAGGATTATCGAGAGGCGCAGCGGGGTTACGTATGCACCTTTACTGCCCTTATTTTTAAATCTTGCAGTGCTCACCTGCTTCATGTCGGTGATTCCAGAGCCTATCGGTTTAGAGCGGGAAAGCTTGAACGTTTGAGTCGGGATCATGTGACTGTGCTTGGCAGAGACAAACGCTATCTGGCGAGGGCTTTAGGTTTAGACGTGAAGCTTGATGTGGATTATCGCAAGCTTGAGTTAAAGCGCGGGGATCTTTATCTGCTGACGACAGACGGCATTCACGACGTTATCAGCGATCAAGACCTGGCTGCTAATCTGTCTGAGTTCATCTCTACACTGAAACATAAATTAAAATCTAAATCTGAACCAGACTCTCAATCTGAGTTTAAAGCAAGCCTTAAACCAAGCCCTAAACAAGAGTCAGACGCCGCAATCGGTCATGATGAGTTTTGCAGGCTATTGTGTACTCAGGCAATTGATGCTGGCAGTCTGGATAACGTCAGTTGTCAGCTGCTATCCATAGACACATTACCCAAGTTAAATATCGACGATCTCTATCAGAGGCTATCTAAGTTGCCTTTTCCGCCTCCACTGTCTGAGGGAATGAAGTTAGACGGCTACTTGATAGAAGAGATTTTACATCAGAGTCAGCGCAGCCAGGTATACCTGGCATCGGATGCAACAGGCAATAAACGTTGCATCAAGACGCCCTCGGTTAATTATCTCGATGACGGGGCCTATATCGAACGTTTCATGCTCGAGAGCTGGATAGGCCACAGGATAAACAGCCCGAACGTGGTGAAGTTATTAGACCGAGACCGAGCTAAAAGTGCACTTTACTATGTTACAGAGCATCTCAACGGACTGTCATTGAGTACCTGGATCACTCGTAATCCTAAGGCGTCGGTGCAGGAGGTCTTGCCGCTGTTAAAACAGATCGAGTCCGGGGTGAGGGCGTTTCATCGCAAGGAGACCATACACCAAGATCTTAAACCCGATAATATTTTGCTGACTTATGAGGGCCAGATTAAGCTCATCGATTTTGGTTCCTGTCATATCAAGGGAATCGCCGAGATTGCCACGCCGCTTCAACGAGATAGTATTTTAGGCACCGCAGACTATTCCGCTCCCGAGAGTGTATTGGGCTACCGGGTAACCAACAAAGCCGACCTGTTTTCCATGGCGGTGATCACTTTTGAGATGCTTACCGGTCAGTTACCCTTTAAAGGCAAGTTGGCACAGTGTCGTACCAAACAGGATTACCTCAAACTGGCTTACATTCCGAGTTATGAGCTCAATCCACTGATCCCCTTGTGGATGGACCCTCCCTTAAAGAAGGCCTTAAGCTTCGATCCCGCGAGTCGTCAGGTTGATACCAGTGAGCTGTTATATGAACTCAATCAACCCTTGGCGAATTGGGACAAACCGGAAGTGGGGCGATCACTGCTA
Organism: Shewanella eurypsychrophilus; assembly: GCF_007004545.3. Lineage (NCBI taxonomy): Bacteria > Pseudomonadati > Pseudomonadota > Gammaproteobacteria > Alteromonadales > Shewanellaceae > Shewanella > Shewanella eurypsychrophilus. The sequence goes on from NZ_CP045503.2 coordinate 2,230,450, forward strand.
GAGAGGGACCCTGCGAGATTCTGGCAAGGTGTAGCACTGCTTTTTGGTACAACGACACTGCTGCTATTGTTAAACTGACTTAGACATGGACCGACTTTATTTAATTGATTTTAACTATTTGATTTAAAAGAAGCACTTGAAAATAGGGAAAGCTTGCCTGTTTGAACTCTTTGATATAGTTTAAGTTTTGATACATTCAAACATTGTCACAATGAATACTCATGGAATTGGAGTTGTACTATGTGTAGTACTGAGCACAGATATATGCGCTGTACGTTAAGATGGACCTTACTTTTAGTCACGTTTTTTGCGCTGTCAGCATGCTCAAGCGCGCCTTCTCATGAACTTGTTGATAAGCCTGAATTCCCTAAAACTAATCAGCAACTATTTGATTTATCAAGTACTCGAATTCCCTTATATAGTGATCTTATCTCCCTCACGCCTAAGCAAACCCAGGATATTCAAGAGTTTGTCAGTCAGACTGATATTGCGTTACTGCCTAAACATAAGCAGGTTTATGAGTATTTGTCGAAAAAGTTAGTTAATTTTAATTATGAAGGTGAGAACTATTTAGCCAGTGAAGCGATGCTCAAGGGTGGTGGAAATTGCATGTCTCTGGCACTACTGACCTATGCTGTGGCGAAACACTTAGGTGTAGAGGCGGTTTTTCAAGTCATGCATACCGAACCCTTGTTACTCGAGGTGACTTCGAATATTGCCGTTACTTCAGATCATGTGCGCACGTTTCTATATGAAGAAAAAGATACTGCTCAATCGAGTAAAGGATTTTTCTTTTCAGGTAGAAGTTATCGGGTTTTGGACTACTTTCCCGGACGTTATGATCGCTCGGGTAAGATCATAGATGAAAATCAATTTATCGCTATGCTCTACAGAAACCTAGCTGCAGACTCCCTCTTAGAGGGCAATCTTGATCTAGCCTATCAACTGTTAATCTCAGGTCTGAGTTATGATGAAGAGTATGCCCCGTTGATAAATATGATGGCCATAGTACATAGACGTCAAGGGGATGAAGTGACTGCTGAACGTATTTATCAATATGGTCTAGAAGTCACAGATTCAAAAATTAGCCTATTAAGTAACTATTACTTCCTGTTATCAAAACAGGGCAATACTCTAGCTGCAATAAGCATAAAGGCGCAGTTGCTACAACTTGAGGATACCAGTCCCTATGATTGGTACCTGATAGGGAAAGATGCATTGAGTCGTGAAGATTTTAAAAGTGCAGAGATCTATCTGAATAAGTTTTTAAACAATACTCCTTATTATCATAAGGCCTACTTTGACTTAGCCAAGGCACAATATGCGCTAGGTAAAAAGACGTCAGCGACAACATCCATTCAGCAAGGTATCGAACTTGCGAAACAGCCAGCGAGTCAGAACCTGTATAAAGCCAAATTAGCTTGGCTTGAAAGAGAATAACTCTCCTATCACAACCAATCACTCCTACTTATAGTTTACCTATAAAATCGACAGATCTTGTTCTTAATTTAATATGTTGCCTTTCAAAACAGCTTGTTAAGTGTTTTTGCGTGGATAAAGTACTACTAATTACCTAGTGCTTTAGTCTAGGTATTGTTTGGCAGATCGATCCCTTTGGATACGTCTGTTTAATACTAGGGGTGGATGTTACTGAGTGTGTAACCATGGATACTTGTCGTCAATTAATTGACATCGACCGTTTGATTACAACGTCGACTATACAAGGCAATTGGCAGCATGGGCATTCAGCTTCAGGGAAGAGATAATAGAGCACGCTTACAGCGCACATCGAATCTGTGCCGCAGTATAAGTAAAGCATCTATGTTTACTTTATGTTTATTTTCTTCACAGCCTTTATTCGCAGATACCCAGATCATTGTAGAAGGTGACCTACTCAAGCTGCTCCCTATAGACCTCCCACAGATTGAAGCATTTCAAGCGCTAGCTTCCGCACAAGAGGGCAACCTCATCAGTGTTAAACAAGATGGCTCACACCTCAATGTTCAAGCCCTACAACAAGGGCGACACAACGTCTCGATAATTACTCAATCGGGTGTTAATGATGGGCGTGTAGGCATTGATACTAAGCAGATAGGCACAGGCAATGTACAGGTCGTGACTCAACAGGGTCTTGAAAGTGAAATTTATGGTGGCATGGACTTATCAGCGACTCTATATCAGCAAGGCGAGGGTAATGGCCTCTGGTTAGAGCAAACAGGTAATAATCTGAATGCTGATATAGCGCAATATGGCAATGACAACATGGCCTATGCCTACCAAACAGGCTATGGGCATTCGGTTGATATCTACCAGTTTGGTAATAGCAACCTTGCCTATGTCAATCAAAGTGGCGCCGTAGGGCATCACGCCGAAATTAACCAGGTCGGCGATGACAATCTAGCCATCATTTTTCAAAGTGGTGATATTCCCATGAGCGAGGTCATCGTTCAGCAAGAAGGTTCTGATATGTCACTGCAGATGCTGCGCTTTGCTAGGTAGCAAGAAAAAGATTAGATAGATAGGAAAATAGAGAGACAAATAAAAAGATAGAAAGAGAATGGAATAGATTTTACGTAAAGTTTTAGTTTCAGTTTTAGAAAAAGGATGACGGCTAGGCTAGTAATAAAGTTGTAGCTCAGTTTGTAACAAGCGGTAAATCGCCAATATTTGGCACACTATTTAAAGAAAAGGAAATATCTAGATGAAATATTCAAAAATAGCGTTAGTGGTTTCGACCGCTCTGTTAGCTTCTACCTCTGTTTATGCTGCTACAGATATTGACAATGATAACTATGCAAAAATAAATCAAATTAGCGGTGATAGTAATAGTGCTAAAATTTATCAGTATGAAGGTGCTCAAAAAAATAACGCCTCAACTATTACGCAAACATCTACCGGAAATCAAGGTAATACAGCAGTATCAATTCAAAAACACACTTGGGATGCGACATCTACGATTACTCAAGCTGGTAATAATAACGATGCTAGTGTAACTCAAGAAGATACGGTTGACCGTTCCTTCTCAACTGTCTCTACTACAGGTAACGGCAACGATGTAACAGTACTCCAGTTTAAAACTTGGGAAGCTGAGTCATCGGTTACTCAAAATGGTAATCAAAACATTGCAAACGTGACTCAAGCAAATATTGTTGATGGTTCATATGCTGAGATTTCAACTACGGGGAACAGAAATACAGCTGCTATTACTCAACAAAATACTATTAAAAATGCTCATGCATATATTTACCAAAGCGGTGCAAATAAGAACGATGCTTCAATTACACAGCAAAATGGTGGTAATGGAGGTTATGCATACGCAATGGTTGATCAGTATGGCGAAAATGATAGCGCTACAGTGATTCAAAATGGTGACGGTAATGATGCATGGGTTGTACAGGATTCATCACATGGTGGAAGAAACACGATAAGTGTAACGCAAACCTCTACCGGTGGTGCAGATAACTACGCCGGTGCTACAACTGATGCTGGTCATGGCTCACTAATTTACATTGACCAGTCTGGTACGGGGAACTACGTCAGTACCGAAGATAATTCAAATGATTCTCTCGGCGCATCACTCTCCGGCAACAACACCGATCTCTATATCATGCAAAACGGAGAAGGAAACTGGGCACATGTTGATATTGATTCAAATGGTTCTGATATTTGGGTAGATCAATCAGGAGTTAATCATGATGCGGAAGTGACTGGTGGTGGTGGTTATGGTGATTATATAGTTGTACTGCAGTCTGGTAGTTCACAGTTTGCCGATGTAGAAATAAATGCGGGTAACCGTCATGATGTTTACGTCAGTCAGTCTGGTTTCAATCATTATGCAGAAGTATTTAGTACTGGTAATTCAAACATTGCTCATATTGTTCAATCTAACAATAGCGGCAGCTAAATTAGATTTTTAGTAAAAGGGTGCACCTGCACCCTTTTATTTTGTCTAACTGAAATTTTGTCATCATTTAGTTGTAGTTGGTTATTTACGCTGTGCGACAAACTTTTTGCAACTCATTCTGTAACTTATTTTGCAATATGAGTAGATACATCTGTTGCAACAATGTAGTTTTGCGTCTGTATACTTGATTAAACTCGTTCGTAACATGGAGTGCGAAGAATGTTCAAAGTCACACATTGGATTGTCGTTTCCCGTTCTCAACTACTGACTGACCTGCTTGAGTCTCGTTGGCCACAAGAGTTCCTGGTTAAACTGAACCGCGCGCAGCCAGAAGCTGCAGAGAAGATGTTAGCAGAGACTGACACCAGTCTCGTCGTCATTGATTTGGCTTCGGTTGATATACAGCTGGCTTATCAGTTGCAGAAAATCGTGGAGAGGCAATATGGCGGGCTAAAAGTGGTTTTTCTGCATTTCCCCAAACAAGTCGATGCTCGATTTTTATTAAACCCGAACGTAACAGCGGGTGTTTTTTACAATGATGTTTCTTTAGAGGTCATTGGCAAAGCCCTGAGTCAGGTGTTGAGAGGCAACACTTCTATACCAGCTGAACTCATCGCTAATTCTGATAATGGTTACCTGATAGAGCAGAGTGATAACTTAACCATTCGTGAGCGAGAAGTGTTGCAAGCCCTGCTGCGAGGCAGCACAAATGTTGATATCGCCAATCAATTGTTCGTGAGTGAAAGTACCATTAAGACCCATCTTTATCGCGCTTTTAGAAAAATCGGCGTCTCTAGTCGAGGACAGGCTATTGCCTGGGCACAGACTCATCTACATGAGGTGTGTCAGTGAAGCGCAACAGGCTTGTCACGCAGTCCGTGTTGTTTTCTCTATTGCTGAGCTCAGTGACTGTGGTCAATGCCGAAGCGTTACGTGAGGTCGAAATCAAAGCAAAGCAGGCATTAGAGGCTCAGAGTATTAGTGATGCTGTACCACGTCATGAAACAGATATGGTCGATGGTCTGATTTTAAACCGAGCGATGACACGCTTCGGCCACCGATTTTATCGAGAATTTGTCGCAGCTTATCGTGACATCAATGGTGAAACCGATCATGCGGGCCTTACCATTGAAGAGAAAGCGACCGCAAGAAGCGGCAGTATCATCACTATTTATAATAATCGCAGAAAAGTATTTATCACTGCCGTTTCGCCAGCGAGTCGTAATATCGATGAGCAAGCGGCGGCGGCGGCGTCAAGGATAAATTATATCCTTAAGCAGAATAAGAAACAGGCAAGCTGGACACAGTTTTTAAATCCAGATCTTGCAGCTGATGAATTTTAGACAGGGAAAGCAGATGAAAAAGTTACTATTAGTGGCATGGGGCTTAGGGAGTTTACTCAGTGGCTCTGTTAATGCGACACAGCTTATCTATACTCCGGTGAATCCAAACTTTGGCGGAAGTTACCTTAACGGTTCATATTTATTGGCCAATGCTTCGGCGCAAAACGATCATAAGAGTGGTGGCTCTGGCTATGTAGCACCGACTGCATTAGAGCGAATGGCGAGCTCGCTTGAGTCACGTTTAATCAGCCAGCTATTTAATGATGCCACTAATGGTCAGGAAGGTTATCTTAAAACTACCGACTTTGAGATCAATGTGGTCAATGAAGATGGTGTCTTGCTAGTGCACATTACCGACATAGTGACAGGTGAGACCACCGTCATTGAAGTCGGCGGTGTGATCGATGAAAGCGGGATAGGTGGATAAGATGAAAAAGTTACTCATTACTAGCCTGCTTATTTTACTTACTGCTTGTTCTTCAACCAGTGAATTCGAGCATATCGAACCCGCTTCAAGCTTAATGCCGAAGAGCGGCAGTTATTATGATTTGATTGGCTTACCTGCGCCTCAAGGCAGTATTGTCGCAGCAGTGTATGATTTTCGCGATCAAACTGGACAATATAAGCCGATCCCGTCGAGTAACTTCTCGACAGCGGTCCCACAAAGTGGCACAGCCTTTCTAGCACAAGCGCTTAATGATTCTGCCTGGTTTGTTCCTGTAGAGCGTGAAGGTTTACAAAACCTGTTAACCGAGCGAAAAATTATTCGTGCAGGATTAAAGGGAGAAGCGGGCAATCTACCTCAATTGAATTCAGCGCAAATACTGATGGAAGGTGGCATTGTCGCTTATGATACCAATATCAAAACTGGTGGGGCGGGTGCACGCTATTTAGGGATTGGGGTTAATTCTCAATTTAGAGTCGATACCGTTACTGTAAACTTACGTGCAGTCGATATCCGAACCGGTAGAGTGCTCAGTAGTGTGACCACGACTAAATCAATCTTGTCTAAAGAGCTATCGGCTGGTGTGTTTAAATTTATCGATGCCCAAGACTTGCTGGAGTCAGAGCTTGGTTACACCTCGAATGAGCCGGTGAGCATCTGTGTTGTGCAAGCAATAGAAAGTGCCGTGGTGCATATGATTGCCGATGGGATCTGGAAGCGTGCATGGAATTTGGGCAGTCCTGATACGGGACTTAAAAATACGGTACTGCAAAAGTATTGGCTTGAAGCGCATTCTGAAGCTAGGGTCAGTGAGCGAATTAAGCAGGGATAGTGTGTTCACCCTTTTAATAAAGGCGCCTGCGGGCGCTTTTTTTATACGCTTTTTATATGAGATGTTTAGATAATTATACGCGCAGGCCAAAAAACGGTAGTGAAGATGACCATTTGTTAATCTGGATTTACATAGTGGCTAGTCATGTGTATACTCTCGTGTGTTTATTGTTCAGTGTAAAAATCACACGCTGAGCTACATATCGAGTTAAGAGGTTATTATGTTCAAGGTTAATACATTAGTTGCTGTTATTGCATTCACTTTTCTTGGACTTGCTTCCACACCGGCCGCAGCTGCAACCGTAGGCTGTGAACGTGCTGGTGGTGTTAAGTGTCAGAAAGTGGGTTACAAGCGTGTAGTTAGAGCACCTGTTGTGGTTGTTCCTAGACATCATCATCATTACAACGCCTTCCGTTCACCGGTACTGACTGCTTTGGGAATTGCGATTATATTGGATGCTGCCGGTAATGCTGTGACTGAAAAAGGCCAGCAAGTGGTTGTATTAGGTGAAGGAAGTGAAGTTAAGAACGTCTATGAAAAAGATGGCGTTGTATATTTAATCAAGGCGTAATTAGCCATGGAAACAAAGGTTAGGGATTTTTCCCGTGTCATTGGTCATCTCGATATTGTGCTGACCATTTTGTTGGCATTACTCACCATAGGTGGTGGGCTTAAACTGCTCTTGAGTTTTGAATTTCATAATTCAATCTGGGCAGTTATTGGCTTGTTGGTGATGGCTTTTAGTCTCTATATCGTTAAAGTCTTACTTATTGGCATTGCAAATACCTTACTGTTGATCGCTCAGAACAGCGTAGAGGCAGCTTGTAAAACATCGAGTCGTAGAGATGTGCTAGATAATACTACAGTGGGGCTAAATGTTATCAAGGTTCGCAGTTTTGGATTATGTTCTTACTGTGATGAGTTTGAGACGAAAAATACCTTAGCTGGCCGCTATATTTGCTCAGAATGTCAGCGAGTTATCATTAAGCTCAATAGAGCTGAGATCTCATCAGTTTCTTAAACAGGTGAAAAGGGAAGCTAAGCTTATTCGGTTAACACCCCCCTCTATCAACAATTTGAAACTAGCAACAATCTGAAAGTGAAACCTCGTTAGTGATCTGATTTACGAAAGGAGACGAGGCTTATTTTCTGCTGGCTTATGTATTTTTCGCTTTAGTTCTTTCCGCATGCAAGAAAGCAAAACCTTGCTTTAAGAAAGAGAATTGTTCTACCTCTGGTAAGGCCTCAACACATTTCAGCATATTTCCAAATGCAGAATCTATCATCAGACGATCAGATAACTTCAAATAATCATATACCACAGGTCTGAGTACGACAGTAAAGTCAGCTGTTAGCTCTTTATATCTCTGCTCTTCAATGGCCGTGGTACTTTGTACGAGTTCACGCATACATAAAGCAGCAAGTAGTGAATTTTTATCACTAAAAGACTGGTATTGAGCCGCTCTAGAGTAGCCAGCTTTTTTATGTACATCTGACATGTTTAACGCAATCATGCCTTTTTCTCGAATGAGTTCAGTTGCAGCGTCTAGTAAAGCTGTCTCTTTGTTTGTCAGCATTAGATACATTCCCTTATAAATTTATCAGTATTTAAAAGGGTTTGCTTGCTGATGTCAATTGGTTTGTATATACATATGTGTAATTTGTTACCTTGGTGTGTTTATGGTTGGTTTTTGGTTTGTAACTCTCGGCTGAAACTTTGCAGTTGTATTTTGTTTGTTGCCTTTTACTTCTATAATTAAATTGAAAATTAACGCTTACTTTTTAGTCTGTTACTTCTACTCTTAAGCTTGATACCATCACAAGTTATCGATTTATGCGTATACTGTGGCAACCCTAATGATAAGAGGACAGTCAAATGGCTGAAGAAACCATATTTAGCAAGATCATTCGACGTGAAATTCCCGCAGAAATCTTATTTCAAGATGATCTAGTGACAGCATTTAGAGACATAGATCCCAAGGCGCCAACGCATATCTTAATCATCCCTAATCATCTTATTCCTACAGCAAACGATGTTAAATCGTCTGATGAAAAAGCCTTAGGTCGCATGGTGACTGTCGCTGCAAAGTTGGCAGCAGAGGCGGGGATTGCAGAAGACGGTTACCGTATCATCATGAACTGTAATAAGCATGGTGGCCAAGAGGTGTTCCATATTCATATGCACTTGCTCGGTGGCTGCTCTTTAGGCCCTATGTTGAACCTTAACAGATAGAATGAGCGGTTAGTCATGCAGGTTAATTCAGATTTTTTCCCTTTGACACAAATTGCGACACGTTTTGTCGAACAGCTTGTTCAATGTCGCCGATTAAAACTCAAAGTACATGAGGCCAGTGAGCATCATGTGCTTATAGAGTTGCCTTACAGTACCGAATTAATCGGTTATCCTGATACTGGGGTTATTCATGGTGGTGTGATCACCACTTTAATGGACACAGCCAGTGGAAGTGCCGTTGTCTGCGCTATTTACGATGAATACAAGTCGTTAGAACTATCGCCGACATTAGACCTTAGGGTCGACTACATGAAGCCTGCAGAGCCTAACAAGCCTGTTTATGGTTTTGCAGAGTGTTATAAAATCTCATCGAGTGTTTCTTTTACCCGAGCCATTGCTTATCAAGATTCGATTGATGATCCCATTGCCCATGCGGTAGGCTCTTTTATGCGCATAAGCCCAGAGATGATTGGTGATGATTTTCGCCAGGCGCTATTAGGTCAGCAAAAAACAGCAGCTGAGCCCATTGCAGAAGAAAGTACTATCCGAGAAACACCATTAGCCAAATCTATCGCCCCAGATAGACAAGCGTTAGATGTTAAACAGCTCGATGGTAAAGAGTTAGACGTAAAGGAAATGGTAAAGAAGGCCACCGAGTTGAATGATTTTGGCCATCTTTTAGGGCATGTTCCTTACACTAACTTTATTGGCATGAGTGTTGAGCGTTTCGGTGACGAATTGGTATTCAGGCTGCCAGCAAAAGATGACAATATTGGCAACCCGATATTGCCCGCCATTCATGGTGGTGTGATTGCTGGATTTATGGAAATGTCTGCTATTGTGCAACTCATGGTGTTTATGAATACATCGAAAGTCCCCAAAGTCGTCGACTTTTCCATTGACTACTTGAGGGCGGGTTACCATAAAGATACGTTTGCCGAATGTAAAATCACCCGCCAAGGACGACGAGTTGCCAATGTGAGCATTAATTGCTGGCAAACCAGTCGTAAAAAACTGATTGCTACGGCAAGGGCGCATTTCTTGATTGATTAATCTAGAAAATAAGCAAGATTTTACTTTCTCTTTGTGGTTAAGTGAGTTCTGGTTTACGTTAAGCTGATATAAAATATACTGGCTCTGTGTTAGGCCGTGATAAACATGTATGAATAGTTTGGAGCGATAAGATGAAGAAATTACTGTTGGCTTTTGTGTCAGTCATGGTTATCACCGCATGTGCACAACATACTGCCGGTGTGATGGCCAGTTCAACGGGGGAGATCCGTGTTGATAATAGCAGCTTTGCGAGTAAGGTTGGCGTTGACCAGCTTAAAGCACGTCAGCAAGGCGATCTGCTACAGGGTGCTGGCGTTATCATGAGTAAGGTATCTACTGACTTAAGGCTTCAGTATAAATTTACTTGGTATGATATCAATGGCTATACACTAGAAGATGATGGCAGCTCTTGGAAGTCATTGAAGCTACATGGTATGCAGCGCATGCAAGTTACCGCAGCAGCACCAAATGCCAATGCCGTTCGCTATGAAATTTATGTGAGAAAAGCCTTTTCTAATTAGTCGGTAACGGCTTATTTCGATGCTTCACCCTAGTTACTCAAGCTATTATTTAATTAAAACGTCAGCCAAGCTGACGTTTTTTTGATCCAAGTACTGTAAATTGCCCATTTGGTGACATATCTTTGTCAACAATTTGTATGATTCATGTATAATCCCGTTTGCCAAGGGGTGAGGCAGTCACATTATTTGACTGTTTCTGAGATGTCATATGACAAACCCTTTGAACCTGATCCGGCTTATACCGGCGTAGGAATGGGCCAATAGGTTTGATGTATTCGTGATGTTCTTATAGAGCATCTGTAGTCGACCACGATTATCCTTTCTCGCTTTTCCAGTTGCCGGATCTCAAAATATAATTTGGGGTCCTATGTATACATTTAAATTTTTATCTTTTGATTCTAGCCTCTTAAAAAGAGTCTCTCCGGTAGCGTTAGCAGTATCTAGCGTATTGGCGAGTAATTTTGCACTGGCTGCAGAACAACCTGAAACGTTAGCCAGCTCCGATGAGATGGAAGTCATTGTGGTGACGTCTGATTTTCGCGGTTCTAGCTTAGACAAGATGCCATCAAGCATTACGGTTATCGATCAGCAGCAAATTGAAGATGAAGGTGCACAACATTTCGAAGATGTGCTTAATTCTATCGCTAACTTTAACTGGTCGGGTGGTAGTTCTCGTCCTAAATACTTCCAAATTCGTGGTGTCGGTGAGCAGGAAGAATATCAAGGCGCCCCCAATTCATCTGTCGGCTACATCATAGATGATATCGATATGTCAGGTCTTGGCATGGTATCGAGCATGTATGACCTACAACAAGTTGAAGTGCTGCGTGGCCCTCAAGGCACACGTTATGGCGCCAATGCGTTGGCTGGCTTGATTTACCTTAAGAGTAACGACCCTACCGATGAATTTGAACATGGTGCAGAAGTCTCAGTAGGTGATGATAATCTCACTACGTTCAGTGGTTTTAGCTCTGGACCTCTGACGGATTCAGGAAAGTTACTCTACCGAGTGTCACTGCAGCAACATCAGCAAAATGGTTATCAAAATAACCTTTATCTTGAACGTGACGATACCAATGCCCGGGATGAGTTTACCGGCCGGGCGAAATTGCGTTGGTATGCCACAGATGATTTACAGATAGATTTGACCCTGCTTCATGCTGACTATGATAATGGCTATGATGTGTGGACCTTAGATAATAATGGTGAGAATACCCTAACAGACGCGCCAGGCGTCGATAAGCAGCGCACCACAGGTAGCTCGCTTAAGTTTACCTATTCAGGTGCCGAGCAGTTCGAACTCGTTTCTTTAACATCATATGCTAACTCTCAGACTCACTATAATTATGATGGTGATTGGGCAAACCCTGATTACTGGGGCGGACTGGATTGTGGCGGTGAGCCTTGCCAATTCGATTATACCTGGGATAAAGAAGGGGAGCGAAATACCATTAGCCAAGAGTTTAGACTCAGCTCAACTGAAGCTGGACGTATCTTTTCTGGTAGCACAGATTGGTTACTGGGTGTTTATGGTATGCGCTTAACTGAAGACAACGACACAGTTGAAGATTATAACGGCTGGTTAGACACGCTTGCTGCCGAATATGAAGCGAATAATACTGCCGTATTTGGCCAATTAGATTCAGATCTCGGTGCGGGTTATGCCTTGTCCTTCGGTCTGAGAGTCGAACGACGTGACAGCGATTACAGTGACAGTGCCGGTGATGAGTTTAGTCCTGGTGAGACCATGTGGGGCGGGCATATTGCCTTGAGTAAGTCGTTAAGTGACAGTCATGAAACTTATGCACGAATCGCTAGAGGTTATAAGGCGGGTGGTTTCAATATGTCATTGCCAGCTGAGCTGTCAGACAAGAAAGAGTATGATACCGAAACTTTATATAACTATGAAATAGGCCTTAAATCTATTTGGCTTGATGGTGATGCCAGTACGAATTTTTCATTATTTTATATGGACAGACGTGATCAGCAAGTTTCAGCATCACTTCAGAACCCTGAAGAACCGCAAAAGTTTATCCTCTTCACTGAAAATGCAGGCAGTTCACATAATTATGGTGCCGAACTTGATGCCAATTGGTATGCAACATCGGATCTTACATTTTATGCCAGCCTAGGTTGGCTAGAAACTGCATATGGTGATTATGCTTATCAAGATAAGTATGGTGGAACGGTGGATCTGACTGGTCGCGAACTGGCTCATTCACCAAACTTTACTTACAGTGCAGGGGCGACTTATCGCACCGACTCTGGTTGGTTCGCTAACTTGACCACCAGTGGTAAGAGTGATTTTTATTATTCAGACAGTAACGAGTCTAAGTCTGAAGCTTATATCATCTTCAATGCCCGTGTCGGTTATGAAACCGATATATGGTCTGCTTACCTTTGGGGTAAGAACTTATCTGATGAACAATACGGTACCCGAGGTTTTTACTTTGGCAACGAGCCAGATCAAGACTGGGCAGACAAGCAATATATACGCTACGGTGATCCGCGCCAGCTAGGGCTGACCGTAAACGTCAAGTTTATGTAACTCAATACTCAGCTATTGCCATTTATAATCAATTTTTTGTCGAGAGTGCTCATTTATGCTTATAAACTCCGCGCACTCTCTTCAAACTTGATTGAAATGTCTGTTACCTTAGCTATTGAGTGATTTACGAGTGAGTTATTTATTTAATTGTGGTGGCAGCTTATATGAAGCGTGTCACCTGAGGTCAAGAAATGAAATTAACAGCCGAGATTAGTTGCTACCCACTGCAAGATAATTATTTAGATCCTATTTTATGGTTTATCGATCGTTTAGATAGTTACGACAATATCGAACGTAAAACCAATGCCATGGCAACACAAGTGTGTGGTGAATATCGCGACGTCATGGCAATGCTTGCTACTGAGATGGAAGCGGCTCATGTAAAATGGGGCAAAGCTGTGTTTGTATGCAAGTTTATTGGTGGTGAGTTAAACCTCTCGCACACGCAATAGCCTTATTCTGTTCAATGTTATGTTGAAATTATACTCGCCAGATCACTGATCCTGGCGAGTATCTGTTTTGGTCTAGGTAATACAATTTCGGGGTCATTTATGATGGACTTTTGGTCGGCACTGCTAAGTACAATCGATGTTGCCTTGATTGAAGCGACGGCTTTAACCGCGTGGGAGGCTATTGCCGTTGTATTGGCTGCCGCCTATCTGGTATTGGCAATGAAAGGCAGTATCTGGTGCTGGGTTGCTGCATTCGCTAGCACGGCAATTTACACTGCACTTTTTTGGAAAGTATCACTCCTGATGGAGTCTGTCCTTAATGTCTATTATATGGCAATGGCTGTCTATGGCTTTAACCAATGGACAAAAGGGCGGAGTGGCGATGCGGCGATAGGTGTCATTTCCTGGAGCTTACAGCGCCACGTTAAATTAATATCTGTGACTGCGATAATCTCTGTTGTAGTCGGTTATCTGATGTCTACCTATACCCAAGCATCGTTTGCTTACTTAGACGCGGCTACGACCTGTTTCGCGGTGATGACCACCTATTTAGTGGCTAAAAAAGTATTAGAAAACTGGCTGTATTGGGTGGTGATAGATTTTGTGTCCATCTACCTTTATTTGCAAAAAGGACTCATGCTGACTTCTCTGTTGTTTATCATGTATGTAGGGATGGCTATCGGGGGTTATTTCCTTTGGCGTACCGCGATGAGTGAGCAAGTCAAAGAGAGTCGTGCTTAACTGATAATTATTAGGAAGTTGTGATGGTTCCAGTTCAAGACTTATTCGTTACGCTCTCAGAAACAGTGAAACTTGAATTGGAGCAAGCGGGGCTACCCTTATCAAAATCGTTAGACGTAAACGTACTCACACACGGTCTCAGTAATCAAAATTACCTGTTTCGTGAGTTTTTAACGGGGAAAGCTTGGGTGCTTAGAGTGAACTCTGCTGCAAGTAGCCATATTTGTGATCGTGGTGCAGAGGTGACTAATTGGCTGATAGCCGCAAAGAAAGGACTCGCACCCTCTCTGTACTATGTCAGCCAAGATATGAAATATTATCTCAGTGAATATATCGAGCAGGACACAGGACTTTGGGGGTGTTTGAACACGGCTAAATCGGCATATCCTTTGCTCGAGGAGTCGGTGCTCTGGCCCGATGCTGATCTTGCACTGCTATCTTTATTAACTCAGCTGTCTGAGCTTCCATGTCCTGAAAATAGCCTATCAGTGTCTAAACAGTGGGCTATTTACCAAGAGTCGATGCAAGACATGGCCAGTGTTATGGAGTTTTCATCCATTACAGAGCATTGGCATGAGTGTCACCATGCGCTGATGTCTCTGCAAGATATTATTAGGCAATGGTTATCCAAATTGGATAAATGTGCAACCGCTGAGCAGTATAGTCATAGAGATCTTAATCCTCATAATTTACTGCTCAGAGAAGGTAAGTTGTACTGTATTGATTTCGAATATGCATGTAGTTCACATCCCTTGTTTGATCTTGCTGGCGTATTGTCGAGTCACGCATTATCGACCTGCCAACGACATCATTTAATCGAAGCATATTTGACTAATCACCCCAAACTCACTTCAACGGCAAGAGATTCACTGCCAGATGCTATTAATATTTACTGGGTCTTTGCCGCATGCTGGTCATTATTAATGGCTGCAGATGAAGTCGGTAACTCAGGTGTTATGGTGGAACAAGAACGAGCTTCTCCTCATCAGGCATCGCAATACCTAGAGTGTTTCAAACAGTTTTATGCGCTAATACAAAAACATGAGTAAAATATAGTCTGCCTGCAGCGGCATTTATGCATTTCTGTTTATTAAAAAGACGATAGAAGTGATATGAATGAACAAGTGAAAGATAAATGGCTTCAACATGGTCTATTCTGTCAATAGAGATAGAAAGGAGCAAACATGTTAGTGGTCAACGCATATAAAAAATTTTTAGGGTTAATGGAACAAATATCGGGACTGGCTCCCTTAGCCCTGAGGTTATATCTCGCGCCTGTTTTAATGCAGGCGGGTTATAACAAGTTATCTCACTTTAGCGATACAGTTGCCTGGTTTGGCAATCCTGACTGGGGGCTAGGTCTGCCTATGCCCGAAGTGATGGTAGCCATGGCGGCTGGAACTGAGTTTTTCGGTGGTTTCTTATTGATCATAGGTTTAGCCACACGGCTTATCTCAATCCCCTTGCTAGCAACCATGCTGGTAGCTGCATTTTCAGTGCATTGGAATAATGGCTGGTTAGCGATAGCCGATGGTGGCTCTTGGCTGGCAAATGATCAGGTATTGGCTGCGGGTGAGAAACTCAGTGCCGCTAAGACTATTTTACAGGAACATGGAAATTACGAATGGCTAACGAGTTCAGGTAATTTTGTCATCCTAAATAATGGTATCGAGTTTGCTGTCACTTATTCGATTATGCTGTTGGCCTTAATTGCTTTAGGGGGCGGGCGTTATACCAGTGTGGATTATTTTCTGCGTAAACGCTTCATAAGCAATACAGCTGATTAGTTTGCAATATTTCCTTATAAAGTAAATCCCACCAATTTGGTGGGATTTTTTTAATGCCTTTGTTATTCTGTTTTGCACGTAACTTAAATCAAAGGATGCTCTCTTGGACGCGACAGAATTACTGTTAACTCGACAATCTTGCCCACGCTTGGTTGAGCCCGCTCCCAATGAACAACAACTCAAGACGATATTAGATGCTGGCATGCGCGTCCCCGATCATGCAGGCTTGACTCCTTGGGAGTTTATTATCGCCCAAGGAGAAGGACTTTCTCGTTTAGGTAACATATTTCTTGATGCGGTGATAAAAAATGGTGGCGATGACGCTAAGCAAATTAAAGCCCAATCTATGCCGCTTAGGGCACCTATGGTCATTGCCGTTGTGGCAAAACCTAAGCTCCATGCTAAGGTGCCAGAACTAGAGCAGTTAATCGCTGCTGGTTGTGCAACGATGGCGATGCAACAAGCGGCTTTTGCTATGGGACTCGGTGGCATATGGCGTACCGGAGAGTTTGCATTTGATAAAGGGGTTCACCAAGATTTAGGCTTATCTGCGGATGACCAAATTGTTGGTTTTCTTTACTTGGGGACGCCAGCAATAAAGGCGCCAATAAAATCGAGTAAGGCTTGCGATGAGTTCGTGCGCTATCTTTAAAATAGGTTAACTATTGGTGAGATGCCCCAGTGTATAGTGATGGGGCATTTAGTTCATTTAGTTAGCCAGCGATGGATCACCTCCCTGATATTGCCAGACCCACATCCAACTTCTCAAACCAATCAAGAAACTGACCCACTTGCTCTCCTTTAAAGATACGACCATGTTGTGGACATAAATAATCGATATCGAGCTTTCTGACTCTAGTTATCCAATCATTTTTAGCACTATTTGATGGCATCCACCTTTGGTGGAAATAACTCATCTTTTTAGTGTGTTCTTCAAAGTCATCGACGAATATATCGACATTATGATCTTCAAGTGCAGCGCCTACGTCGCCAGACATTAATATTTTCGCTGCTGGATCGTAAACATGGAAATTACCTGAAGCGTGTAGGTAATGTGCCGGAATAAATTGCACTTCAACCTGATCGAGTAATAGCCTGCTGCCTTCATCTGGTATCGCTTCATAGCTAATGTTGTGCATGCCAAAATGTCGAATAAATCCTTCCCACAGCCAAGGAGAGTAGAGCTTAGCACCTGGCAATGTTTGATCCCATAATCCAAGAGAAGAGATGATGTCTGGATCTTGATGAGAGGCAAAAAGGTGGGTGAGTTTCTCCAAAGGTATATGTTTAACTATGTTCGCCAGCATAGGCGCAAATAGTTCAATACCACCAGGGTCCATCAATAGGGCTTTATTTTCTGTCACCAGCATATATTGATTGGTATCGATTATTTTATCGGGTTTTTCAGGATCTCTGCCAAAGTAGATCCACTGGTGAGTGGGGGTTTCAACGATTAACTGGCTTTTCATCTGTTCTAGCTCCCTGTTAAAAATGAGTGTCCATAATTTTTACAACAGCCTCAGTAATTGCTATCGAGGCTGAATTTTATATATTTAATTATTGTTTAGGCGGCTTCAGAGGATGGCGAAGTATCAAATAATGCTATGGCATTATCGACACGCTGACGTATCTGATTTGCAACGCTATCGACACGGTTAGCGACATCGTTAAAGGTGGCTTGATTGGCAATATCAACTCTGCATGCTTCTATTCTGCAGATTGAGGCTAAGATGTTAGCTGTTCGCAAGTTTCTCTTTAACTCGTGCAGTTGTAGTTCCATCTGAGTGATTAACCCTTGAAATGACTTCTGTAACTGAGCGTAAAGGTTGGCGGTTTTTGTTACAGCGGGTTCCATACTTGCAGCATATTTTGCTTGTGTTGCATTTCGTTTGGCTTTTTCGAAGTGTTTAAGTGCGGTTGCTGCTCTTGCGGTATCCGTTGCCAGCTTACTGGCTGAGTGCGCTAAAGTATTAATGTCTGTTGCCGCCTTCATGGTGTAGGAGGCAAGGTCATCAATAAAACCTGTTAATGCTTTAAAGCCTAAGGCGGCATTGCCCACCCTTGAGGAGGCTGCTTGGGCATTGCTAGCGGTAAGATTTATTTGTTTACAATAGGTTAGAGTGTGGTTTAATTCTGCAGCGACAACGGCGGCAATCACGTAATATTGACTGACTTGAGTGCGTTTCCTTGACATAGTTCTAGCTTCCTCTGCGTGACTGAAACAAGTATAGTCGATATAAAGTAAGTCAAAGGCTTAGGAACAAAAATTGATTGTTTTAGAAACGACTAGGTTGAGATTAAGACATGTAAGATTGACGGATGCTGAATTTATCTTAGAGCTACTTAACACCCCTGGTTTTATCGATAATATTGGCGATAGAGGAGTGAGAGATCTGCTTCAAGCTGAAACTTACCTCATCGATGGACCTATATCTAGCTATCAACAAAATGGTTTTGGCCTTTACTTGGTTGAACGTAAAGAGAGTGGAGAGGCTATAGGCTTATGTGGCCTGGTAAAGCGACCTCAGCTCGATGAGCCAGATTTAGGTTATGCTTTTCTGCCTGCATTTTGGGGGAAGGGCTATGCTATCGAATCCTCACTTGCGGTTGTGGAGTACAGTAAGCGCTTAGCTATCAGTCAGTTGCTAGGAATTGTGAGTCCTGGAAATGATCCGTCAATCGCGGTACTTGAAAAACTGGGTATGGTGTTTGATTCAGTTTTACATTGGGATGAGGATGACTCAGAAGTATTGTTATATCGATTAAATATCTATTAATCAGGCTATCCTCTAAAAGGCTAGGGAGAGAAAAGTGGAAAATGCAGTTATGGCAGAGTGTTTAGCAGGCGAATTAGTTGTTTTAGAACCATTAACATTAGAGCATGTCCCCGCCTTATCATTAGCTGTGACAGATGGTGAACTTTGGCTGCTTTGGTTTACCAGTGTCCCTCACCCTGATGAGATGAAAGCGTATGTTGAATCTGCTCAAGCAGCTGAAAAACAGGGTGAAGCATTAGCGTTTGCCGTTAGGGATAAACGTTCTGGTGAGGTGATAGGTTCGACTCGGATCTGTTCGTGGGATCAAGCCAACCGACGTCTTGAAATTGGCTATACCTGGTATGCAAAGCGAGCACAAAAAACCGGAATAAATAGTGAAGCAAAGCGACTATTGCTTAGTTATGCCTTTGAGACGTTAGATGTGATGGCGGTGGAATTCAGAACACATTGGCACAATCAAGCATCGAGGGAGGCTATTACTCGATTGGGGGCAAAACAAGATGGTGTGCTACGCAATCATAAGCTGCTCAAAGATGGCACAGTTAGAGATACTGTTGTGTACTCTATCATCGACAAGGAATGGCCAAGGGTAAAGCAGGATTTACAGTTTAGATTGCAGCAATATTCGATAGATTAAATGAATTTACTGGTCACTGATGTGTGTGGTATTCGTGCATCGCGATCATTTTATCCGATATCAAATTAGATCTACAATCTGACTCTTAGCGCATCGAAGGGAAAAAGAACTAGACATTTTAGATGACTGACTTAATATTTAGGCTCTACTAAACTAGTAAAACGTTAATGAGCTTGAATAGATTTAATTTCAACCGCTTAAGAAATGTATTGCTACTATTATAACGTCTAGAGCCAACATGCTCAATTTGTGCCTGATCTAGCTTCAGTGCGTTGAGTAATAAAAAGGAATCATAATGTCGACTTCAGCCTCCCCCTTCGCCTTTAAGAAGAACACGACTCGAAAGCTTGCTAAAACTACCCTGATGAGCTTACCACTAGTCTTGTTGGTGCAAACTTCTGTTAAAGCGGCTCCCTCTGAAGCTGAAATTATTTTCAGTAATGAAGTCATTGAATGTGCTTCTTACTATCAAATTAGCTCTGATGCGATAGCAAAAATGGATGCTCCACAGATGAAAGCTGTGGGGGATAGATTGAAGAATACCTCTATTGAAGCGCTTACTTTGGCGCAAAAGTATCAGTCTGATGAAGCCGTTGCAGATGTCTTGTCTGAGGTTCAGCAGAAACAGTTAGCTGCTCTACCAGATAATAAGAGCTTAGGAAGATTGATGGGTAAGTATAAAGATAGTTGTAAATCGTTACTTGCTGAGCCTCAGAAAAGGCTGGATTATTGGATCATGGCAACCATGTAAGTCGCCGCAGTGATACAGCGTCAATTATCCTAATAAAAAAGAGCCTGCTGGCTCTTTTTTGCAATAAAGTTAAGCTTTATACTGTCTATCATATATAGCCGATATTTCAGGTGCTAAACCCCGCTTAAGGAACTCAATGAACTATTTTTTTATCGCAGCAGCAATATTGAGTTTAACGACTTGTGTGGGGCATTTTACTTACGGGGTGACGAACTACCTCAAACCTATGCTTAATGCTTCTTTCGATCCTGTTGCAAAAGCAGTCATACATTGTGTTTTTCATTATGTATCTGCGTTTCTGGTGCTGTCGACGCTAGTACTCGCTGGTTGCGGTTTAGATCTCGTGGCCTATATGCAAGGGATAAGTCTGGTGCTATTTGTTGCACTCAACTTTGCATTATTCGCTATTTGGCAGATTTACATCGCTTTTGTTAGTGATATTAAATCACCATTTAAACACCTTTTTCAGTGGAGTTTGTTTTCAGCTATTTCTGCATTGAGCCTTATGGGGATCTATCTTAACTAAATCGCAGCGCTAAATTGAAACCGTTTGTTGGTTCATATTTATTGATCTTATGTGACTCCCTTCTCCCTTATTATTTGATTGCTTTGCAAAGTTAATTAAATTCAATTGCATGCCCGCTTCTTTGTCAGGCATTGTATATACCCTAAATATCGAAATAATCATTGAACTTGATGCGCTTATAACACTCTTTTGTGTGGTAGAGATAAAAAGCCGAACACCGGTTTTGATGAAAATATAACTGGAAACAAAATTCCAGAGATTGAGTATGTGTGTGGATAAGATAATATTATGATTAAAGTCAGTGGATTAACTAAAGAATATCAGATGGGTGACGCGTCAGTTTTTGCGCTCAGAGGCGTTGACTTCACCATTAAGAAAAATGAATTTGTGGCTATCATGGGACCATCTGGTTCTGGAAAATCAACCTTGATGAATATCATAGGTTGTTTAGATAAGCCCAGCTCCGGCAGTTATCAATTGAATACTCAGGAAGTGGCCAGTCTTGATGATGACGCCTTATCTGCAGTTCGTAATAAAGACATAGGCTTTGTATTTCAAAGTTTTCACCTGCTGCCAAGAATGAGCGCGCTGCAAAATGTTTTACTTCCCTTAAGGTTTGCTTCACCTCCTAATGATGATACCCGTTATGCAACTGAGCTATTGACGAGAGTGGGTCTTGGTACGCGACAAGATCATCGACCCAATCAACTTTCTGGTGGGCAAAGGCAAAGAGTGGCGATAGCTCGTGCTCTGGTGAATAAACCGGCTATTTTGCTGGCTGATGAACCGACAGGGGCACTGGATAGTAAAACATCCGTTGAGATCATGGAGCTGTTTACTGAGTTACATAAAGCCGGGCAAACCATTATCTTAGTGACGCATGAAGAGGAAGTCGCAGCTTATGCACAGCGAGTGATCCGCATGCGTGATGGCAGCATTGTTGAAATTGAAGAGCGAGGCGCTTATGCCGCCTAAACGTGTCATTAGAAAGCATTATATGAACAAACCACCTATTGAAATAGAATCTAAGCTGTGGTCTGCAGCCATGCTCTTGATAGTCAGCCTTGCCATACCTTTTAGTGTACCGGTAAATGCTGGTGAGCCATCGACAACTTCAGCTTCGCAAGGGCAGGTAAGTCAAAGTGATCGGCAGTTATTATTAACCGGTCAAATCTCTTCAGTTCAATCACAAGCTTTTATGGTGCCCAAGGCTGGGGATGCCTGGCGTTACCAAATTCAATGGATGTTACCCGAAGGGACTATCACTGAGCCAGGTCAGACCGTGGTCATTTTTGACAAGAGTCAGCTTGCCAATCAAATAGAGCAGCTAGAAGCAAGTCTTTTAAGAGTCACGGCTCAGGAACAAAGCCAAAATATCGATCTTACTGCGAGTGTATTACAGGCTCAATTTGATCTAAAGCAGAAGCAATCAGAGCTTGAAAAGAGCCAGTTGGATGCCGCAGTACCCTCGAATTATATCGCAGCAAAAGATTATGCAGAGAATCAGTTTAAGCTTATGCAAGCGCATAGTGAGCTATCGAAAGTAAAACAAGCGTTGAAAGAAGTGTTGGATAAACAATCTGCCAGTAAATCGCAGCTAGCCATCGACAGAAGTCGGGCAAAATTGGAACTCAAACAGGCGTTAAATGGTTTAGAGCAATTGGAGCTAAAGGCAGAAATTAAAGGGCCAGTACTTTATGGCAGCGATCCGCGTAATGATAAGAAGTTCGCCGTCGGTGATACGGTTCAAATAGGCCGCCAAGTTGCCATTGTTCCTGCGATGGAAGAGTTAGAGGTCATCGCTTGGGTAAACGAAGTTGATGTGGATAAAATCTCTGTTGGTACACCAGTCACCTTGAGGCTCGACTCTCAGACCAATAAACCTTTTAAAGGCAGTATCAAAGAGATTGGCCGCCAAGCACAAAAGAAGATGGCTTGGGGAAATAGTAACTGGTTTAAAGTTGAAGTGAAATTTGAGCCCGGTGACAACATAAAAATTGTACCCGGCATGAGCGTGTTAGTGAGTACTGGAGATATAACATGAGGATGCATCTATACCCTGTGCCTTTTTGTCGCTTTATTAAGGTATTCCCTCTTGTTTTTAGTAGCATACTGATGACAGCCTGCAGTGGTGAACCTGTAACTTCTGTTGAAAAAGGAGTGTTAACTCAAAGCATTGAAGCAAGTGGAGAGCTGGTCTCTGCGGATACCGTCTCTATGATGCCGCCTTCAATACGTAGGGTTTGGCAATACCAAGTAAAAATGTTGGCGCCTGAGGGGTCTAAGGTCAAGCAAGGCGATCTTGTTGCACAGTTAGACACCTCTGAGCTGACACAGAGATTGTCGGTTAAAGCGGCCAAATTAGATGCGACGCTACAAGATATAGCAACCTCAAAATTACGTAATGCTAAGCGGCTAGAGGTATTGAGACTCGAGCTTGCTGAAGCTCAAATGAACGTTGAAAAGGCTGAACGTAAATTTAACTTGTCTGATGAAACTGTGGCTAAAATAGATAAAATCAAGTATGAAAAAGATGCCGTTATTGCAAGAGATAAATTGGTTTTAACGGAAAAAAAGCTTGATTTAGAAAACCAAAGTGCCAAGCAAAGAGAAGCGATGTTAGAGGGGGATAAGCAAAAATTTGCCTCTGAAGTTGCAGCGTTAAAAAGAGGCATTGATTCCTTAACGCTCATCGCGCCTCGTGAAGGCATGGTGGTTTATGGTAATGATTCACAAGGTAATAAAATTAAGGAAGGCCAATCTGTTTTTATGGGGGATGCGGTACTGAGCATTCCAGACCTAAATCATATGCAGGTGAACATGACAATACCGGAAGTAGAAGCTAGCCGGGTAAAGTTAGGTCAGAAGCTAAAAATCAGGCTGGATGCGAATCCGGATAAAGTTTTTCATGGAGAAATTATCGAGCTCGGTGCTGTTTTTAGGCATAAAAACCAAGAGATCCCGCTGGTGATTTTTGATGCCGTAGCGAGTATTTTTGAAGCTGATACGGAGCTAATGCGCCCTGGGATGACAGCTAAAATTTCTATCGATATTGCTAATGAAACCGAAGAACTATTGCTTTCTCTCGATGCGGTTCATTATGAAGCAGGTCAGGCTTATGTACTTTTACCTAGCCTGTTTGGTGAGACCAAGCAAAATGTGAGGATAGCAACTATTGGCAAAGAGCAAGTCTCTATTCGTTCGGGTCTCGAAGTGGGTCAAGAGGTGCTACTGCCATGATCAATAATGTAATAAACGTGTCTAAGTTAATCTCTGCAGGCTTATTGTTACTGCTGACGTTAACGGCGTGCAGTCAGCAGTCACAAGACGGCGTGTTGACGATGAATGTAACTCGTGGTGATTTTAATGTTGATATCCCAGCGCTTGGGGAGCTCGAAGCCAGTCAATCTACCTCAGTCATTGTACCAACGGGCCTTAGAGGGCCGCAGTCTTTAGCTTGGATTTTAGATAACTTTAGTCAAGTTCGGGCGGGTGATGTGGTTGCCAGAATGGATCCAACCCGTGAAAACTATCGCTTGAAGATGGAGCAATTTGACTTCGATAAGTTGGCGTTTGATAGTCAGATGCAAACAGAGAAAGATAAAACCATCAGTAAAACCTTATCCAGCGGAACACAAATCACTAGCGAAGAGAAAGATTTAGCCGAGCGTTTCTTCAGTGAAGATGAGCGGGTATATACCAAGATTGAGATCATCGATCAGATGCGCAACCAAGATTATTTGGTGGCAAAAATGCATTATTTTGATTGGGGACTCGATAAACATGGCGAGCAGGCAGATGCAGAACAGGAGTTGATTAAACTGAAACAAAAAGGTCACTCAGCTAAGATAAATCGGTTTGAGAACAATCTTAATCAAATGGAGATCATCGCGCCTCATGATGGCTTGTTTGTTTATCAGGCTGGCTGGGATGGATCGTTTCCCGTGGTTGGCGATATGATGTGGTCTGGCTTCTCTATTGGTCTCCTGCCTGATATTTCAGTCATGCAAGCAAAATTGTATGTGCAGGAGTCAGAAGCGGCAGGTTTAGCACTGGGTAAAACCGCAACGGTTTACCTGGACGCTTATCCGGATAAAGCTTTTGCAGGTAAAGTGACTCAAGTCGATGCGCTAGCTAAGCCAAAGGAGAAAGATAGCCCGGTTAACTACTTTCAATTTACCATCAGTTTAGACAAAACCTTAGTGGAGATAATGCAGCCGGGTAGGCAAGTTCAAGCTCAGGTACATCTATTTAATCTGCAAGATGTGCTCACTGTGCCTAATCAGGCATTATTTCAAAAAGAGGGTCAATATTGGGTTTACCTCAAAACGAGTGCAGGTTTTATTAAACAAGTTGTGATGCCAGGAAACCGTAGCCTTAATCGCACAGAGATAACAGATGGATTGACCGAAGGGGATGTGATTGCACTCACGACGCCTCCAAAAAGGAGCCGAGTATGAATATAATCATAGTGATCGCCGAGAGGCTGAACCAAGTTGATGTGATTGCGATTACGACGCCGCCAAAGAGGAGTCGTGTATGAGTATTATGGCTGAAAGTAAAGTTTATCTCGAAGGCATTAAGCAAGCGTTTGATGAGATGCGACATCATAAGTTGCGTACGGCTTTGACCTTACTGGGGATGATATTTGGCGTTGGTGCCGTGATTGCCATGCTAAGTGTTGGCGAAGGTGCAGAGCGAGAAGCGCTTAAGATGATCGAGTCTATGGGAGTAAGAAACCTGGTCGTTAATGCCCGTACAACCGACGGAGAAGCGTTGAAATCCATTAGAGAACACAGTATTGGTCTGAGCATAAGAGATGTTAAGAGCGCTAAAGAAACCTTACCTTTTGTTGATAAGTGGAGCGCAGAAAAGCAGGTCAAAACGTTCAGTTTATTCAGCCTCGAAGGTCGTAGTGATGCCCAAGTTAAGGGAGTAACACCTAGCTACTTTGATTTAAGTGCCTTGCACTTAAGTGAAGGGGAAGCGTTTGATACCCGCGATGAAGCCCATTATCGACAAGTTGCCGTATTGGGACCTGAAGCGGCCAGAGGTCTGTTTCCCCAAGGCAAGGCCGTTGGCAGCGTGATTAAGATTAATCATCAATGGTTCACCGTCGTTGGTGTGTTAACGGATCTTCAAAATGGCTCGTCAAAAATTCAAGGTGTAAAGTTAGGTGGTGAACGTAATCAGGTCTTTATTCCATTAGCAACCGCGCTAAAGAAGATGAACTTTAAAAGTTTAGAGGATGAACTCGATGCCTTTAAAGTCTCTTTGACTGAAGGGGTCGAGCCCTCTTTGGCTGCTAAGAGTTTACGACACTTAATGAATCGTCGTCATGGTGGTGAGAAAGACTATGATATCGTCGTGCCAGCAGACTTGCTTGCACAACATCAGAAGACCCAGCAAATATTTAATATTGTCATGGCTTGTGTCGCTGGGATCTCATTGCTGGTGGGCGGGATTGGCATTATGAACATCATGCTGGCGACAATTATGGAACGTACGGGCGAAATAGGCTTACTTAGAGCATTGGGCGCTCGGCGTAAAGATATCGCTCGTCAGTTTTTGATTGAGAGTATTGCCATCTCGGCGACAGGAGGCGTTATCGGTATCGGGGTAGGCTTGTTACTAGCCGTCGTGATCTCCAGTGCTGCAGGTTGGCCAGTGGCTTGGTCACCCTTTGCCATTTTTCTCGCCTTAGGTGTTTGTATGACTATTGGTGTCGGTTTTGGATTATATCCGGCTAAGAAGGCGGCGAAACTTGATCCCATTGTGGCGTTGCAAAGAGATTAGCTTTAACTCGGTTTACTGTGAGTAGACAAATACGGCTTGGCCTCGATTTTCGGTGCCAAGCTTGTTTATATTTCCTCTTGCTAATTTAACGGCTTGCTTACACAGTATCTATACTTGATACACATTTTAGTTCATACATCATACAGTCGATGTGTCATAGGTTGAAAACTCGTCAACAGGGACAGTAACTGGTGTTTTATAAGGGAAATCACCCTATTTGTGGTGTATCCTTGCGCTCCGTTTTTTCATTTGCAATGTGTATTTGTAGGTGTCATTTTCTGAGCCGAGCATCCGCTCTTCGACATAGAAGTCAGTTATGTTTTACAACCAAGATTTAGCCTTACGTTTTCCTAAGGGAAGATTTGCCATGTGGAGTGTTTACAGCTTTACTGGTGCTTCGATTCTCGCCTCTATTGTTTTTTCCTTATTGCTATTTTTGTCCATCGATGACGATCCAGTCATGCAGTTATTGTTCGGTGGTTTGGCGGTTATTTTCGAATTAGGTAAATTTTTTGCTTGGTATGAGGTGGGTGAGCGTCATGCAAGACGTAACTATTTAGGCATGTTTTCGGCCTTGGGTTTTTACGCCGTATTAGCTGCCATATCCATTGGTGGATCTGTTGGTGGGATCAATAGTGCCACCAACAAGGCTCAAGAACATGTAAACGTGCAGCAGAGTAAGGTGAATGCCTTCAATATGCAGATTGAGGCTATTGATAAACAGATCTCCCTCAATAACACAGCGGCCGAAAAATACATTCAGATGGAACGAATTGCGACCGGTGTAACCCGTATTCAGAAAGAAAATAGCCGCCTTAGAGAAGAGCAGCAAACGCTGGCCATGCAGAGGGATAACTTACCCCTAGTCAGTCAAGGTTCTGTCATCGGTCTGATAGAGAGTCTTGCGAGGTCTTTGAACATTGAAGCTGTCACCGCCCAACTTGGCTTGGTGGTATTTCTTTCGGTATTACTGGACTTCTTTGCCGCCTTTTTTGTCGGCCTCATAGGCGAAGAGAATCGTTTTCGTCATCAATTT
The DNA here is from genome assembly GCF_007004545.3 of Shewanella eurypsychrophilus. NCBI lineage: Bacteria > Pseudomonadati > Pseudomonadota > Gammaproteobacteria > Alteromonadales > Shewanellaceae > Shewanella > Shewanella eurypsychrophilus. The sequence continues at coordinate 2,257,832 of NZ_CP045503.2, forward strand.
CGTAATTTGAAGCCAGTGACTATCGAGGGTTTCACGCCAATTGGAGCAGAGAATGCTGAGCGTTTGACACATTTTTCGGAGCTTGATCGATTAGATGAGCCTGAGCTATCACCATCTCAGGTTTATAGCCCCTATGAGCAAGCGGTGAATGCGTTAAGTTCGAATCAGGTCAACTGCAGTAAGCGAGCGGTAAGTAAGTATCTTAATATTACTAACGACGAAGTGGATGAGATTTTTGCTCAGTTATTTACTGAGGGAGTCGTTACCCAAAAAGCGAATAAGCATTATCAGTGGCAGGGCGTGACTTCCCAAGCTTAGAAAGAAGGGTCATAGTTTGTCGTTAATGAGGGTTATCAATTGATAACCCTCGAGATTTGTAAGCTTGTGTATTTTATGAGTATTGGAGCTATGGCAAGCCAAACTATACTTCCAATACCAGTGGAGTATTTAACTAGACCAATGAATATAGCTAATCTTCCAGCGCCCATTTGATTGTTTATTGAGTACCATAGTTTCTATATTGTGCATGTCGAGCTCCTCTCCTCGCTCCACTTCTATAATTTTCTTTCGAGCCGTTGCAATAGCCGTACTTCCGTTGACCTTAATGCTTAGTTCGTGGAATACGGTCTTCGATGCATTGAGTGCCAGCATATCCTCTTTCATATGCTGATTGATATATTCATATCGAGACCGATTTATTTTACCATTTTCTACAATGACAACATCTTCAGCGAGAAGGTTATTGACTCGCTCCTCGTCACCTCGCTTTAGTGCCTGGTGAAATTGAGTGACAACTTTAGCGCTCTCAGTTTCCAAGCCCATAAATGGATCATAGTGTTTCTTTACCCATTCGGTCGCATAAGCCATACCACATATCTGGTACAACAAGGCTAAAACGATCACCCCAGAAGCGTAAGTTATTTTTGTTAAAGTCATTTTAATACTCTTAATGTATAGATAGTTACAGAGTAATCCCATGCAAAGTACAATGATGAAATCACCTTTCACGTGTCGCTATCAAACCTACTAATATGGGTATTGTGGCTAAGATAAACGCAATTGCTACCACGCAAATAAGCGAAGCAGGTGTTACCCGAACCGTTATTTTGCCAGCAATGTTTAGAAGTAAGTTTGTTTAATTAAGTGCAGTGATTGGAGGTTTATATAAAGAGGATAAATAAGGTGACAGTTTGTCGACCTTATTTGAGACGAGTATCAGTCTGGGCTGAGCGACTTTCTGAATTGAGGGGAGGGACATGGCCAATGGAATTAACGCGCAACAGACAGAAGGACAATTGCAGAGTAAGTCGCAACAGTTTGTAGAAGTGGTTATCCGATCTTGAGATTCAATATTAACCGCTTCATAGGTTAAGCTATTAGCATTTGAAGTGCTTTGTGTTGGGATCACTAGGGTGTTAACGTTAGATTCTACAGCGTCTTTTTGCAGCGAACATTGTAAATTTGTAAACGCAAAAGTCTGCCCGACAAATGTCAGCAAGATAAGGATTAATATCACTTTACTCGTGCAATGCAAGACTATACCCACGGATTAAAAATTGTTTGAAGCATAACTTGAAATGTAAAATTATCAAGACTATAGGGTGCTAATTTTGTACTGGATCACTTAACTAAAATAAGTGTTGGCGGTCAGTGAACTATTCATGTTTTAGTTAACTGACTGTAGAGGGATATACGCCGATAGAAGCAAAAGAGGCTGAGCGTCTGACTCATTTTTCTGGCATCGAAGATAAGGAAGAGATTCATCAAACAGAAAGTAATTCAGTATAAACGGATGTAACAGAGTAGGGAGGCAACTTGTACCGATATGCTTCCCTACTCAGCTGTCTTAATGGCTTTTTTAATCAGCCTCAATGATGTTGTCGGCGTAGCTTTGGTAGGCGCCTTGAAAGTCTCTGGCCATGGCATCGGGGAAGAGGTGAAAGTCTCCTGCTTTTAGGGAGGTCACTATTCCTTCTGCAACCACGCTGGTGGGCTCGGCTATTTCTGTCATGCCACCTTGGGCTGCCATATCGGTATTGATAGGACCAGGGTGGACACTCAATACAGTGATTCCTTTCGGCGCCAGACTCTCTTTTAAGCCTTGGGTAATAGAATATGCTGCGGCTTTTGATGCTGAATAGGTGGTGAGTGCACCAAAGTTTTTAATTGAAGCTACCGAATTGAGTTGAACCAGGGCGCCAGGGCCATTTTTCTCCAGTATAGGGGTAAACGCCTGGGCTATGCGCAGTAAACCAAATGCGTTTATGTTCAGCTCTTCGGTCAAGGACTGCTCAGCATGCTCATCTAACGGTGCGGCGACGTTCAATATGCCAGCGTTATTCACGACTACCTGTACATCAGTAGCTAGTTTCGCGGCTGCCACGATTGATTCAGGCTTGGACATGTCGATCAGCAGAGGGGAAACCTTATCTGCATACCGTTCTACGAGTTCAGTTGTAGAGTCAAGATCCCGCACTGCTAAATAGACCTTCTTAGCGCCGAGAGCCAGAAACGATTCAACGATTGACTTGCCTATGCCACGATTCGCGCCAGTAACCAGTGCCACTTTATCTGTGATATTAAAACTCATAATTAACTTCCTTCTCGCGGTAATAATCAATTTGATGATCTAAAATTATATTTTGTACCGATCGGTACATTTGATATTATGTTTACCGATCGGTACAATATTGTCAAGAACCAAAAAATTTTATTTGTAGAGATGAGTAGAGGCAGGTATGGCTTCCGGTAGAAAGCGTAACTTCGATATAGATGGAGCCTTAGAAAAAGCGACCTTAGTTTTTTGGCAGAAGGGTTTCGTGGGCGCGTCCATGACAGATTTGACCGAAAGTATGGGGATCAACAAGCCTAGCTTGTATTCGACGTTCGGCAATAAGGAGCAACTGTTTGTCACTGCGACTGAGCACTATCTGGCCAAATATGCCGCGCCCCATGTTGAAATGTTGCAACAGCAAAATCTTAGCATCAAACAACGCCTGCTAAATTACCTCTTGTCTGTGATAGAGATGCATTGTGATGTGTCTCTGCCAAAGGGCTGTTTTGTTTCTCTGTGCGCCGCGGAATCTGCCAGTCATGATATGCCCCAGAGCGCCATGGATGCCATTTTAACGATCCAAGGCTCTCATCAAAAGTTGCTGACTGACTTTTTCAAGGAGGAGAAAGCTCAAGGCAAGCTGGAGCAGAACTTCGATGTAGAAGCCAACGTCAATTACATCATGACCTTTATTCATGGCTTGGCCGTACTTGCCCGCTCGGGTAAGACACTCCATGAGCTGACTCAGGCCGTTCACGTTGCGGTGAAGGTGTGGTGATTCTGCTGATTTTATTACACGCTAATACACCCAGATAAGAGATAAAGAGATATGGCCAAGCTTGTGAGTTTTTATTCAGCCGGCTTTAGCGATGAAAAATTATTCAAGGAGAGAGCATGAAAACCATAGGTATGATTGGTGGCATGAGCTGGGAGTCGACGGTGAGTTACTATCAGGCAATTAACCAAGGGGTTAAGCGTGAACTTGGCGGATTACACTCAGGTAAAATAGTACTCAACAGTGTCGATTTTGCCGAAATTGAACGGCTGCAACATATTGGCGATTGGGATAAAACCGCTAATATTCTGACAAAAGCAGCACTCTCTCTAGAAGCAGCAGGGGCTGACTTTTTTTTAATCTGTACTAATACCATGCATAAAGTTGCCGATGAGATAGCGGCGAGTGTCACTATCCCATTACTGCATATTGCCGATGCAACCGGGGATCAGTTAGTTGCTGATGGTATTAAAACTGTCGGCTTACTTGGCACACAATTTACCATGGAGCAGGCTTTTTATAAGCAGAGGCTTACTGAACAATTTGCTATCGAGGTCATGACCCCAGAGCCTAAAGAGAGAGCGCTTATTCATAGCGTTATCTATGAGGAACTTTGTTTAGGTGATATAAACGCAAATTCTCGTCAAGCATTTTTGACGACTATTGACTCGCTATTTGAGCGAGGCGCACAAGCGGTTATCTTAGGCTGTACTGAGATAGCACTATTAGTTGGCCAAGAAGATACTCACATTCCCTTGTATGATACAACGGCTATCCATGCAGAAGCTGCGGTAAAAAAAGCACTTTATTGAGTTTCAGTTACAGCACTAGCATAAGTATTACTTGCTGATCACCATTAGCAACAGTTCTAGGCATCATAGGGAATTGACATGATTGATACACAAAATCCTGCGTTTATCAACACAGAGTTAGAAAGCTTATTACGCGAGAAGGGGATAACTGAGCTTGTTATCTGTGGCGTGTTAATCAATCATTCAGTTGCGTGACATCAGATATGAATGGATGTCATAAAACGGCCATTCACGGACGCTCAATGCCACTTATTTAGGTTTTTCTTCATGAACAAGCATTGTCATGTATTTTGTAAATCGTCTTTGTCTCGTTTCGGTTTTCTTTGCACTTGTTAAACCGAGAGCGATTACATAACGGCTCGATTTATTAAGAGTTTCAAAAAACTGTTTTACCATCGGCTGATTTTCTAGTGCAGCGATGAAATCTGCGGGCACTTCAATTTCACTTACCACATAGGCGTTTTCCCAACGACCGTCAGCTTTCGCTGCACGAACATGCACAAGCCCAGATTCCTTCATCCGGTCTTCTTTTATCAAACGTTCAACATGCTCAGTGTTCCTTTTAGACCAATTACTTCGTGCTGTTCTGGGAGTTATGCGCTGAAGATAAGCTTGATCGTCAATTGACTTTTTCACACCGTCAATCCAACCCAAGCATAAAATCTCTATCACTAGATCATTCCAAGTAACACTTTGAATCCCTGTTTTTTTCTTAAATATTTTTACCCACAACTCACTTTCAGTTGCGTGATTCACCTTTAGCCACTCGCCGAGATCTTTCGGTGTTGCAAATGACAGGATTCTCAATGGGTCTGGTTCAGGCATCTAATTAGATTCTCTTCGGCATCACGCCCTGTTATTTGTCCGGCTTAAACAGCTTGCTAGCCCTGTGCTGAAAATGACTCATGATATGTCACAATACCTGTCGGGTAAGCCCCCTTCAGTAACACTGCTTGAAAATATTCAGGAGGTACTTCAGGGAGTACTAAGCCATCTATTGGCTTAAAACCGAATCGACGATAGTAACTTGGATCACCAAGTAATACACACCCATTAGCATTGAGATTCTTTAACTCGCTAAGAGCTGCATGCATTAGTTTAGAGCCAATACCCTTATTTTGTTCAGTTGGGATTACAGAAATGGGGCCCAAACCAAACCACCCACTAGAATGACTAGAGATAGTCACTGGCGACAAAGCAATATGCCCAACTATTTGAGATGAGTCTTCTGCAACAAGAGAAACAGATAAGACTCCTGAATCTCTCAATGCATCCACAATAAATTGTTCAGTATGATCTGTATGTGGTGCATCAAGAAATGCTGCAATGGTAGTTTTATGAATATTTTGAATATCGCTAGTTTTTTCTGGCCGAATGGTAATACACATTAAATCATCTCTGTTTGAAGTTATTGTTATGTTTAGTTATTTCTCGACTCTTTAATAAATCGATATCTAAAATCAGATAAGCATCCAAGTATGTAAAGAAGAAAGGCAGAGTTGACATGCCCATTAACAAGAAGAACCCAGATATTTTCTTCACGAGTAGCTCCTAGATAAACACATACTAATGTTGCTAGCACCCAACTAAATTTGAAAGTCCAAGAATACTCTCCAAAAAACCATTGAGATAAACTCTTTTTTTTCGTGATATTTTCCATAATTAATCTCCAACATTTGATTTTAAACATAATGTTTTAGTATTTATGCGCCTTGTTGTCTGCAAGGCATAAATCAATTGTTGGACTTGGCCGATGCCTCGCCAACTTCATTTATTCGGTATGCTATAGGTTTTTGCTTTTCTGTGGTAGTCGTTTTTTTAAGCTTAGATGAGATAATTATTTGATATATTTTGAAGTTTATACTCTTCATCGGTACCTTTTTACATCCGTAATGAGTTCTATTGTTAGCTCATTGTATTGACAAGAAGGTCGTAGCTAATTGAGTTAATGGCTAGGCGGATTGAATTTAATCTTGAGGTTTTACCTCCGCGCTCTCCGTGTAAGCGAAGCGCTCCGTGGTAAGGATGCTTGTTTCTGGGCTAAAGCATCAAACCCAAAGCTATTCACCACGGAGGACACGAAGGGCCACGGAGAAAGGCAAGAGCTCAAGCCTTTGGGCATCTTCATCTGCTCCTCCGTGTTCTTCGTGAAAGTGAGGCTCACTTTCACGAAGAACAAGGGGATGCTCTAAAGCACAAAAAGATATGACAGTTCTGGCTCTCTGCTAACTCACTTCTAGATAAAAATGTGATGACTTGTCGGATAACAAGTTACTCAAGTATCTTTTGAACTGGGTTCATTGGGCTGATTTTGTACTTGCTAGCGAACTAAATACCATAGCTTCATGTTTATCTATCACCTGCCGTGGGCTTAAGTGCAAACACTTCTGCGACACGCCTCAAGCACAATCCCTGTGGGCTCTGCGACATCATCCCTGATGTCGAAGGTCTCAGCCGCGTTTACACCTGAGTATTTATCTCTTCGATTATGAATAATGGGTTCGGCGAGTAACGTTTCTGGACATTTTCAATTTAGCCGCAACGTCCGCTGTTTACTCTTCACACTACTTTTTGTATCCCAAAAAGATATTTGAGATCTCTATAAGAGATCTCGAACCAGAACGATGTTGGGAATAATCGATACAGCTGTAGTCGAGTAATAAAGTTGCATAAAAAAAGATACATTCCAACAGAAGATCAATTCAATCGTTGGATAAAAGAAGGGGGTGGATCAGGAAATGTGGCTGATTATACGACCTGTTAAGTCGGGCTTAGTAACGTATGTAATCGAGACACATTATGACTAGTTCTCCATTTTTGCATCCAAATCTTCCAGCAGATATTTCCATTCCTGCTCTGATAGAGATGTTAAATCAAGCGCATGGATTGCGATCATTGCCTCGTTTAGCAATAATTTTAATTTGTCATTACGGCTTGTTAGCTTATTTTTTTCGACTTTCGATAAACTATCTCGAAACCAGTCTCGTGATCTAGACCGCAATTCATCACTCTGTGTTATAAGTATCATCATAGCCTTATAATGATCAGGGTTTTGGTTGTAGGCTAACCGAGAAGCCTGTATCTGAATATCAAGTTCAGAGACTGAAGGGGCAGCCTGCTCGCTGATAGTCACAACGGCATTTTGCAATGTACCCTCCCATCTTTCTAACAAAGCGTTGATCAGATTCTCGCGCGTACCAAAATTGGATTGAATTCCACCCTTGGATACATTGGCTGTCTCAGCAACATTGGCTAACGACAGAGCATGTGATCCTCTTTCGCGCACCAGTATTTCTGCAGCATCGAGCAATGCATTTCTATCTAACTTCTTGTGGCGTGCCATTAGTTCCCCTTGCGCTTTACATGTCAGCTTCATTTTAACAGCTTCGCTGTTAGTCACAAGTTGAACTGTTCAAATCCAAAGGAATGATGAAATATCGACTTCTCCCGCTAAAATTTCATAACATTGGTTGACCATAGCAACCTGAAATCAGGAAAAACGCCTGTTTCAGGCTAGATACATTTCTTAATATTTTACAGCGAGGCCAACAATTTCTATTTTCATATCTGGAAACGCAAATCCAGAAATTTGAAGAAGAGCGCCGCCAAATACTGCCCGTCCCTCAACCACCACACGCTGGTGTAATGTCTCCTGGTAGACCTCAAAGAAGCCTGACATATCCGTTGTGTATACACTTAAATTGATGACGTCACTCCAGCTCATATTTGCTTGCTCTAAGGCGCGTTCCATGTTGTCGAGCGTGGCGGATACTTGGCCTTTCATATCATTTGGATATAAAACTTCGCCATTTTCATTGGTTGGGCCTTGACCTGCCATATGAAATGTACGGTGTGGCCCCGAGATGACATTGCCCTGGACGAAGCCATAATCGCGTTGCCAAGGAAGAGCTTTGATTACTTGACGATCTAAGCTCTTTTTCACTGACGTTTTGGCAGTGGCGATTGATGGGACTGACAACACGCCGGCGACAATGGCTCCTGCGGTTAATGGAATCGAGGTTTCAAAGAACTTCCGTCGCCCCTGATCAATTTTATCCAATCTTTGTTTTTCATCTAACGTTTGATTTTTGTTCATCGTATTACCTTCTATTTTCTACGGCGAATTGCCGACCGCGCCAACATTAGATGCGATCGTATTTAAAGTCAAATTTCTGAACAAGAAAACTTGTGATCAGAATCGTAAAATAATCCACACCGACCTCCACTGCCTCTTTTTTCGAAAAGCTTACGGGTTGACTTTAAATACGGTCGCACTTAATATGTTTTTAAATTATTGAACGTTATAAAATGAAGAATCAAAAACAGGGAGATCGCTATGAGCGACACTATGCAACATCACCATGTGATTTTAATTCCTCTAGACAATAAATTAGAGGAGACACGAAATCTATTATTGGAGTGTGCTAAATTGACATCATTAAAAAGAGCAGAAGGTGGGCCTGTTAGCTGGTGTGCATCTTATGATGAAAACAAAAAACATTTTTTTGTCGATGTTCTTTTTTCGAGTCAAAAGGAGGCTGACTTTCATCATGAGAACATGGGGTCTCTTCTTAAAAATTCTGGAGAATTGCTTGCTGCTCGTCCCAAAACAGTTGTTAACTATGTGTTTTCTATTGCTCCCTGATATAGACATCTAGTTGAGCACAGCGTTTATAACAAAGAACACTAATATCCGGTTAAAAATAGATGGGAAGCTATAGAACTTTAACTCCGAAGCAATCAAGAGGGTCACCCATTAGTAAGTTCCGGTCAAGCTTATATGCAAGTTTCCTTGGTTTTTTAACCAAGTATTAAGTCGTACAGGAACCGCTAATTTGTTGCTTATTAATACACACCTAAAAATCACAATATTGGTGTAATATGCACCAGTCACCTGAACAAAGGGGTCGAAGCGAATAAGGTCAAATATTCTTGTAAACCACCAAGTGTAGGTGCGGCTGAGAGCTTCGATTTCAGGGTGAGGCTTCAATTAGTGAAGTTCTTCGAATGAGAGGCATGGAAGCCGAACTGGCCTTTAAACATGGAAGTTGTTTGAAATCGCAAAGAGTATAGGGATTACTCTTATGAAATCAAGAGCCAGCGTCTCGCAGAAATATCTCAAAATAAAGAGTGCATAAAAGCCCGCTGCAAGCGTTAGGTAACAATGAAGTTATGACCTTCAATGACATTTTTAAACAGCAAAGGTCACTGGATTCCGGCTCAAAAGATCTGCCGGAATGACGAAAAGTAACGACCAAATCAAAATGAACCAAGATAAAAATGTCATCAGCCTTTATTCGAAGGCTGCCCACTTTTAGAGCTAAAGTAAATTAGAGTATGGCTCCGCCAATCCGAAAGCCTAGGGCTACTGAGCTAGATATGCTCACTAAACCTGGAATAAAGACTAAGTCATGGTTAAACACTAAAATTCTAAATTCTAAATTCTAAATTCTAAATTCTAAATTCTAAATTTATAATATGAGTCCACCGATCAAGAATCCCAGGGCTACTGAAGTTGATATGGTCACCAGACCTGGAATAAAGAAAGGATGGTTAAACACTAAATTGCCGATACGCGTCGAGCCGGTATCATCCATCTCAACTGCTGCGAGTAGAGTCGGGTAAGTCGGCAAGACAAATAGCGCACTTACTGCGGCAAATGACGCAATGGCAGTGATTGGTGCTACGCCGATGGCTAAAGCGGCTGGCATCAAGGCTGTGGTGGTTGCGCCTTGCGAGTAAAGCAGCATAGAGGCGAAAAACAGGGTTACTGCCAGCATCCAAGGGTATTGATTGAGGATATCTGCGGAAAACTCTTTTATCTGATCGATATGACTGGATACAAAGGTATCACCGAGCCAAGCCACACCAAGCACACAGATACAGGCGCTCATGCCGGACTTGAAGGTAGCGGCGTTGGCTATCTCTGATGCATCAATCTTAGTGAAGGTCACTATGGCTGTCGCTGTGGTAAGCATAAACACCATAGACAATTGAGCTGCACTTTTAGAGAGAGATGCCAAGAAACAAGCTTTGTCAGGTCTTCAAATTTTGCACAGCAGACATCACTAATCTCTTCAGTTATGCGCTGACTTAGAATCGTTACTATACTTTTTACTAATGCATAACAAGGCGATCATAAATCGATCATGGCCTATGGTATTCCACTGGCCTAGCCACTACGTGGCTCGCTTTTTACCACTGTGTAGGAGAACAAAACTGATGAAATACTTTCTAGGGCTGATTTTTGTTGTTCTTTGTTCAATGCCTGCTATAGCGGATATCACTGATTCATATAATAAGACAACAAGTGCTAAAAAAATTGCATGGATGGACAAAGGAAAAAATGCGGTTAAGCAACGGCTCAAAGACCCAAATTCAGCAGAATTTCGAAATGTCTATTTTCATCGAGGTTCAGACAATATCCCCGTCACTTGTGGTGAGGTAAATTCTAAAAATAGTTTTGGTGGCTATGGTGGATTTCAAAAATTTGTATCAGGTGGCACTTTGGAATTATCCATTTTGCAAAACGAGGTCAGTGACTTCTCGGTTACCTGGAAGCAACTTTGTCAATAACGCTTAACCATGCGCTGTTGTTCAGTCTCTTCGAGGTTGAGACATCCTAGACTGCACTTCGATTGCTGCAAGCAGGATGTTATCAATTGAAAAATTAATCAGACAACACATTTACAGCAAAATTTATTAATGACCTATTTGTCGCACTTACTAACGATTGGCTTGTAAGATCCAATGTGAGTTACCCAAATACATTAATTATCCATTGCGGCGTATCAAAAATTAGCGAATACGCACCTATTGGGCCAGTGAGTATAAAAGCAAAAGGAATAACTCCAACAATAAACATGCCAAAACTCTCTAATTGGATCGCCAGCCAAAGCCAATATATAACACCAACTCCAAAAAACATGTAAAAGGAATAAAAAACAATACCTAAACCAGAACTAAAAATACTTAATAAGCCTTCACCAACATCACTAAGAGGTCGATCATCTTCTTTTTTTATGAAAGCAAGCAACGCCACAGTTGAAACAATAGCAATAGGCCCATTAATAATCCCTAACAAAAACACTGTAACAATTGAGCTACCAATAAACCAGTGGATTCGTTTTTCTGATTTTGCTCGTTTAACTAACCAAGTAGAACCAATAACGGCTAAAGCAAATGTTACAATTATTATTAAAATATAGATTTCGTTATTATTCATAATCTGACCCATTCCCTGTTAGATTATTGCGTAATATAATCAAACTATACACGAATGATAGACTATCAGAATTAATATGGATCAAGTTTACAGGGGGGGATTAAGAGGATAAAACCATTAGGAAATAAAGACGCACCTAAACACCGCAAACACTACATATCCTCTTGACAATTGAGCCGCACTTTGAGTAAAAAATGCCAAGGAACAGGCTGTTATTGTAAGAGGACATTAAAGATTTAAACTCACTTCTGGACAGAAATGAGCTAGAAATTTGACTCTAGCCCGTGACGCTTTGATTAGGAAAAGTATGGCGATCGTATGCTCGATAACGCCTGCGACAACGGCGGTTTAGGATTGGCGGTGTTTTTGCTTCTTTTTGCAAAAAACGGTGACAAGACTAAAACCTCCGATTGGTTGCATTTGTTAGATTTTTAGTCTTTACGGTAAACAGTAAAATTTTCTTGAAGAAACTTTATCTTTCCTGATAAATTCATTGTTGTTTCATCAAATGGGAAATTATTAACGTACTCAGTATTAACAGGTGGCTTGTGCTGATTAATTATGGCCGCCTCACAACGCACTCTATATGTAGAGGAAACTTTGGCAACAGAGAAACAAAGAACTTCCCCTGTTTTTAGGTGTTTCTCCCATTCAGGTTGTTTTTCATGATCTGAAAGTCGTTCTCGAACATTTTGAGACTCACCCGTATAGAGGTGCTTTTTCAATGTTACAGTCTTCTTTGACTCATTGAAAAGGCAAGTGTAAACATTATAAATACCAGATGCAGCAGGGACACTACCTTTCTTAGGCTCCCTCCAGTATCCCTCAAACTCTAGTGAATATGTTTGTGCGGCCATAATGACCTCCTTTAGTTACATAAAAATCTAACGTCTTAGTATTTATGCGTTGCGCTGTTTGCAGGGCATAAATCGCTTGTTGGACTTGGCCGATGCCTAGTCAAAGTTAATTGGTATGCTTTATGCTATAGGAATTTGCTTTTTTTGATGCTGGCTCTTGGCTGTAGAGCTGTTTTGAACAAATAATATTGCGTGGCTTCTACGTATTTCATTGAAATTCCTTTGTCATCGTTGTGTTCCTTCACATATCTTTAAGTCTAACTGATTCAAAATCGGTTAGACACTCGATTGAAGCTTATTTAGGCTCCGCGTAGCGGCTTAGTTCAACAGCGTATTAGAGTTAATTCCGATAAACACCCTACAAACGGTTAACCAATATAATCGTAAAAGTGCCACTTATTCACAATGATTTTAGAGACTTATCAGTAAGGTTTCTGTGAGGCAATGGCCATTTCTTGCGGAGAAACCGAGAATTTAGATAATCGAGAATAACTTTGGGTCGTTATGTAAACCTTATGAAGCATAAACTAACTATTTTTCAATGTTATAGATTTTTTCGTTTGGTAAAACCGAGAATTTTTCTCTTACATACGAGAAGCAAAATTAGTATCTTGCGGTCTTCGAATTATAACTGTACAACCATCCAGTTATCGAGCGTCCAATTTAAAGAGAATACTTGCTTGAAATCACCAAGTGTAGATACAGCTGCGAGCTTCGATTTCAGTGCGAAGTTTCACATAGCGAAACTCACTGAGCGAGAGGTAGGGATACCGAACGGGCATTTAAACACGGACGTAGTTTAAAACCGCAGAGCGGCCAAGGATAGCTTCACAGAGTCTCGCTGAAGTATCTGCACATGGCGATAGGTAACAAATGAAGGTATGAGGTTCAAACATACACCCCATATCATTGAGCAAAAGAGAAAATGTAATCAATCTTCATTCGAAGGCTAGCAAGCTATGGGGCAGAAAAGTTTTACGCCCCTTAGCTAATTTCTGGACAAAAGCTAGCTAGTGCTTAAGCTCTAAACTTTACGATAGTCATTATCATTACTAATGTTCATCTTAAGAAAGCGGGTTTATGTTCACTAAGAGATGGATGGATCGCAGTTCATTATCCTAACCAGAGAGTTTAGGTTAGGCGTTCTAAATGAACCGCCCTGTGCGGAGCCGCATGCAGGGTGGTGTGGGGGCTGGAGGCTAGATACCTCCGGCTACCCGATTAGCATAGTGCTGTAACGAGGTGTCAATAAAGTTCTTATTTCTCAACAAGTTCTTCTGTGTTAATATTCAACACAGAAGAACTTGCTATCCAGTAATGTACTATGAATTATCAAGAAATACCTTTCGATATTCTTAAAAAAAACAAATCGCCAAAAATATGGGACGATTATATTTTAGAGAAATACAAATGTACTAATAGATTTTCAGATATTAAGGAAGGACACAAGCTTCTTGATGAATTAACTATAGTTCATGCGTATAAAGAAATAGCGAAAACTCTTTACGCTTCTGGAATTGAACCAAACTTAATTCACCAATTCCATGAGTATTCAACAGTAATTGGATCTACTGGTGAAGCATTAATAGAGTTGCTCATTCCTGACAAAGAACTACCTGTTAATAATGATGGCTTTGATATTAACTTCAAAGGAAATTACATTGAAATTAAGAGCACTTTGGTAGACAAAGTTTCAATGTCTTCCTCTCAGTATAATACATCGGATTATTTATTAATAATTAAATTCCACAAAGGAAACGGTAAATTTAACTGTGCTTGGTTAGCCCCAATGTTAATTGTTAAAGCTTATAAAAACACTCGAAAACCTGACAGTAAACAATTAGCAACCGTCAATACCGAAAGAAGCACATGGGTCCGAGGCTTAAAGATTACACTCCCGAGGATTCGTCGATTCTTTATTAACCAAGATAAAATTTTATCGACATTCAAACCATGCAAAAAATGTTATAGCACTATAGTTCAGTCTGATAATTCAATAAATTTTAGAGCAATGACTGAGCCTTGCAATACCTGTGCTTGGGAAGAAAGATACATCTACTTTACGAAGGGGACCCCTTACTCAGAAGTAAAAGAAAATTTATTTATCAACAAACGACAACAAACTCGAAAAAAAATACAGCAACCTCATATTAGACCGAGCTTCTTATTATCTGAGCTAAATGGCCAGATTTTTATTGATCGATCGTGCTTAATCAGAGCAATTTTCAATAAAGATCGAATTGGTTTGTATTTTGGTAGACACTCAGTAGTTAAAACTACAGGGTGTACCAAAGGAACAGTTGTTTATCCGTTTAATGAATTGTATGACTATATGCTTGAATTTTTAAATATCAATGAACAGATTAATGAATTCCACATACTATATAAAAGCAATGGTAAAATTGATTTTTTAGTACGAACTGGTATGGCTCCAGTAAAACCAGGATTTATTGAAGAGTCATTTTTGCCAGAAGAGTTACCAAAGCCATTACGAAAAGCCTTAACTCTATCGCAAGATGTTTTATATACTCTGAATGATGGCACTCAAAAAGAAAATAATGAACTATATAAAAAACTGATGGCTATTACTGTGGCTGAATAGCACTTGCTAACGTCTTAGTATTTGTGCGTTGCGCACGTATTTGGCAAAACGCGCATGCACATTTAATAAACCTATTATTTAATTTTTGCTGAACAAAATCTATTGATTTATAAGGAATCTATCAGATTAATATTGAATAAACGAGCACAACATTTTGCAAATGTGAGCATTCGTATTTATGTTGATTCGAAAGTAATCACTGCTTGTCACTCATCGATTAGCAAAAGTAGGTCAACTAACTTGTCTCTTATCTGCGCTGCTTACCGCCTGTAACTCGTTAAGGGGCAGAAACGTGTTACGAAGCCTAGCCATAAACCTAAACTAAATAGATGGACTGCTTGTGAAAACCTAAGTGTAGGTGCGGCTGCGAGCTTCCAAAACATGGATGTTTTGGCAGAGCCCACACGGACGTGTTCACGGCGTCTCGTAGAAGTAGCTGCACATCCCCCGCTGGGAAGCGATAGATAACTATGAAGGGTCGACCTTCAAATCCACTTCCAAACATAAAACCAGCCGAATGAAACAAGCAAAAGAAAATGTAATCAGCCTTCATTTGAAGGCTGCCCATTTTCAGAGTTAAAGTAAATTAGAGTATGGCTCCGCCAAACTTATAACACGAGTCCACCGATCAAGAATCCCAAAGCTACCGAAGTTGATATGGTCACTAGGCCAGGAATAAAGAAAGGATGGTTAAACACTAAATTGCCGATACGCGTCGAGCCGGTATCATCCATCTCAACAGCGGCGAGTAGAGTCGGGTAAGTCGGCAAGACAAACAGCGCACTTACTGCGGCAAATGAAGCAATGGCGGTGATTGGTGCTACGCCGATGGCTAAAGCGGCTGGCATCAAGGCTGTGGTTGTTGCACCTTGCGAGTAAAGCAGCATAGAGGCGAAAAACAGGGTCACTGCCAGCATCCAAGGGTATTGATTGAGGATATCTGCGGAAAACTCTTTTATCTGATCGATATGACTGGATACGAAGGTATCACCGAGCCAAGCCACACCAAGTACACAGATACAGGCGCTCATGCCGGACTTGAAGGTAGCGGCATTGGCTATCTCTGATGCATCAATCTTAGTGAAGGTCACTATGGCTGTCGCTGCGGTAAGCATAAACACCATGATGGCATCGTTACGGCCCAGTGTGGGGTTTTCTATGATATTGACCGCATCGGAAATCAATGTTGCATACACGATCACACCCACAATGGCGGTAACGAAGATACCTGTGGCTAATCTTGCGGTAGGTAAGATCTCTCTTTTAGTCTGTCCTTTAAGCGTTATTAAGCCTTTTGCCAGCCTCTCCTGATAGATCTTGTCATCTTTAAGTTCACAACCTAAGAAGTTGGCGACGAACGCGCCCACCATACAAGCGGTGAAGGTGGTTGGAATACAGATGGCAAGCAAGGTTAAGTAACCGACGCCGAGGGGCTCTAAAATTCCAGAGAAAAACACTACGGCCGCCGAGATAGGAGATGCAGTGATAGCAATTTGTGAAGCGACAACTGAGATACTCAAGGGACGTGAAGGGCGAATACCTTGCTCCTTAGCGACTTCAGCAATGACGGGTAATGTTGAAAATGCCGTGTGGCCAGTGCCTGCAAGCAAGGTCATAAAGTAAGTCACAATCGGTGCGTAGAAGGTAATTCGTTTTGGGTGTTTACGTAAGAATCGCTCCGATAAATCGACCAACCAGTCCAAGCCTCCAGCCACCTGCATCGCTGCAATTGCTGCTATTACCGACATGATGATCAAGATGACATCGACGGGAATATGCCCTGTATCGACGCCCATAAATAGGGTTAATACTAAGACACCAGCGCCGCCAGCAAGCCCTATTCCTATTCCACCGATTCGAGCGCCTAGATAGATAAAAGCAAGTACAACAAAAAATTCTATAGCGATCATAAATAACCTTAATTGGAAGCAAAATAGCAAAGCCGCACAGCACGAGCGATACACAATAGATTTTACTCCTGTTAATGCTTATGTAGAGGTGGGTAATTCACTATTTGTTTAAGCTGTGAAGCGGCTCACGTGCTGTGTTTCTATTATATGGACTAGCGCACAGGTGAGGTGCTGATAAGTCAGTGGCTGCTAGTTCTTCATTGGTTTATGGAACTGCAGAAACTGCTCTTGATTTCAACAAATCAGTTTTAAGACTGACAGGCCACAAGCAGCATAGTGTTGAACTACCACTGTAAAGGTGGTGAAACACTTCTTAGGCTATTAGTTGATACAAAACAGCATGATTGCAACCTAAACGCAACCGTTTGGAAACAAAACTCCTTTATAGTATCGACTGGTTTTTTGGATAAAAACCTGAGTAATTTGAACAAAAGAGTCAAATACTCGAATTAAAACTAGGTTAAATGGATAATATTAAGGGGTTAATATGTTTACCAAAGCAAGTTTACTTGCCTTGGCGATAGGTGGTGTTTCCACGTTCGCTCAGGCAGCCGATCATCTCATCATTTCTGAATATGTCGAAGGCAGCAGTAATAACAAGGCCATCGAGTTCTACAATCCTACCAATACAGATATCGATCTCAGTCAATACCAAGTTGAATACTATTTCAATGGCAAAACCGATGTCGGTTCGACCATAGCATTGACAGGAACCTTAGCTGCGGGGCAGACGTTTGTACTGGCAGACAATGATGCCAACGCTGAGATTTTGGCCCTTGCCAATCAAACGAGTAACGCGAGTTTTTTTAACGGTGACGATGCTATCGTCCTTAGAAAATCGGGTTCAGTCGTTGATAGCTTAGGTCAAGTCGGCGTTGATCCTGGTAGTCAGTGGGGAACAGGCGATTTGTCGACTCAAGACAACACGCTGCGCCGCGCTCCTGAACAGCTCATCGGCGATGTAATTATTGACGATGAGGTGACATTCGATACCTGGCAGGGTTTTGCTAAGGATGACTTTTCAGATCTTGGGCAGTTTAATGCTGACCCAACTGACCCAACTGACCCAACGGATCCCACAGAACCTGTGACACTGGTGTGTAATGACCCATCTACGGCTATCCATGCTATTCAAGGGATAACGGATACCAGTCCACTCAATGGTCAAGTTGTCGAAATTGAAGCCATAGTCACCAGTAATCAGGAAGCGGGTCTTAAAGGCTTGTTTGTGCAGATGGCTGACAATGAAGTCGATGGCGATCCTTTGACCTCAGAAGGTGTGTTCGTGTATACGGGCAGCGCCACGGGTTATCTTGCTGGCGATCGTATTCGTTTACAAGCTAAGGTTAAAGAGTATAGCGGTTTGACTGAGCTCACCGATGTCACCGCACATATGCTGTGTGATTCTGCCCAAGCGATGCCAACCGCAGCTGTTGTGACATTGCCCATCGATGAAACGAGTGATTTAGAAGCATTCGAAGGGATGCGCGTTAGTTTCAGTCATAACTTAGCCGTCAACGAGGTGTACAATTTAGGTCGTTATGGTGAGCTACTGCTGGGTAGCCAACGTCACTTTATCGGAACGCAAGTCGCAGCGCCTGGCGTCGATGCACTTGCTGTTACGGCGGCGAATGCCAAAGATGCCATAGTATTAGATGATGGCTTAACATCTCAAAACCCAGATCCAGTACGTTACCCGGCTCCTGGCTTAAGTGCATCAAATACTGTGCGTGTCGGTGATACGATCACTGGGCTTGATGCCGTGATGCACTATGGCTTTGGTAAATATCGATTAATGCCACTGGATACGGTTAATTTTGTCGCCGAGAATGCAAGAACATCTGCGCCTATGCTCGCCGAAGGCGGCAATCTAACCCTTGCCAGCTTCAATGTGCTTAACTATTTCAATGGTGACGGTGCGGGAGCGGGATTCCCGACCCCACGTGGCGCGGACACCGCGACCGAATTTACCCGTCAAAGAGACAAGATCATAGCGGCTATGGTTGCCATTGATGCCGATGTCGTTGGCTTGATGGAGATTGAAAATGATGGCTTTGGCAGTGAGTCAGCCATTGCCGATCTCGTCTCTGGTCTTAATCAGGCGATAGGTGAAACTCGCTATGCTTTTATCAGTGCTGAAACAGCCGCTGGCATCGGGACTGACGCTATCACTGTGGGCTTGATTTATCGCTTAGACAAGGTGAGCCCAGATGGCGTGGCTAAGGTGCTATCAAGCGCCAATTCCCCATTGGGTGAAAACAACGCGCCACTGTTTAATGATGGCAAAAACCGTCCAATGTTAGCTCAGAGCTTCAGACATCTTGAAAGCGATGATGTCATTGTGGTTGCAGTGAATCATTTCAAATCTAAGGGCAGTGATTGTGACAGTTTAGGCGATCCGAATATGAACGATGGCCAAGGTAACTGTAACCTGACCCGCACCAGCGCCGCCCAGGCGGTTGGTTTGTGGCTAGAGGCCGAGTACGCTGATGTCGATGTATTGGTGATGGGCGATCTCAATGCCTATGCGCAGGAAAATCCACTAACCGCACTTAAAAATGCTGGATTTGTGGAGCTGTTCGATCATTTTGATAAAGAAAATGCATATTCTTATGTTTATTCGGGTGAGTCGGGTCAGTTGGATCACGCGCTGGCCAATGCAAGTTTATTGGATAAGGTCATCGATGTAACCGAGTGGCATATCAATACCGATGAGCCAAGATTACTCGATTACAACGAAGAGTTTAAGTCTGACGCGCAGCTCGCTGACTTGTACAATAATGATGCATATCGCTCATCTGATCACGACCCTGTTGTTATCTCTGTATTGCTTGGTGAAGAGAACCTTGCGCCAGTAGCCAGTTTTACTGTGTCTATTGACGGTGTAATGGCGATCTTTACCGATAACTCAACAGATGAAGATGGCGAGATAGCCAGCTACTCGTGGGAGTTAGGCGATGGCGGTGTCGCTGAGACAGCAATGGTTAACCATGAATATGCCCAAGATGGCGATTACGTGGTGACATTAACTGTTATTGATAATGGCGGATTAACTCACAGTGTATCGCAAACAGTCACTATCACGACTCAAACAGAAAAGATTAAGCCTGTGGCTGTGATTGAGCATATTGATCTTTGGTTTATCGATCTATTTGTGTCGAACAGCTTCGATGAAGATGGTTATATCACTCAACATAAGTGGAAGTTTAACGATGGCAGTCGTGCTAGTGGGCCAATGACGATTAAGTTCGGTGGGCAAGCTACCAAGGTGAAATTGATCGTTAAGGATGACGATGGCTTGAAAGGAAAAGCCAGTCTGAAGTTTTAACTAGTTCTATTAGTCAACTTTAGTTGACGCAATAAAAAGCCCGCAGTCGCGGGCTTTTTGGTATTAGATCTTCTATCGAGTCTAATTGAATTATTTTTTAATCCACTTACCACTTTTACTTTGGATGAACTGGCCCTTCTTGGTTGCCTTCATCGCTTTCTCGGCAGCCATTTTACTGACCTCAGAGACTGAGATCCCATTCTTCTTGGCAATCTTCTGATAATGAGATTTACGCTTGGCATTGACTTGCTTCGCTAACGCGCTAGCATCCGGACTGCTCTTCACTATGCCAAGATAACCATTTGTCTGCTCCCCGACGATGCCTTGAGACTTAGCATCATGTAGCGATATGGCGAATGCATTTAGGCTCAGCAATAGTCCTGCTGCGAGCACCAATAATTTGGTTTTCATTCTGTACTCCTTAAATTCTATAGCCGAGATTAAAACAGTTCATCGTTGGTCAGTAGCTCATCGAGCTCTTTATCGATCTTAATTCTGATCTCATGCTCAATCTTTACATTCAAGTTAATCACAATTGGCTTATCAGGAGGCTCAATTTTAACTGTTGGGGTGCAGCCTGTGAGCGCCAGGAGAGCGATCATCGCACTAATGGTCGTGGGCAAAATAGGCAGTCTCTTCACTGAGTGTTCCTTATTTTATCAAGTAAACTTTGTAGCAGGTTAATATCACTATATCGCTTTGAGATGACTGTAAGCTGAACGTACAAATATCAATTCATTGATTGTTCTATCTGAGTCTGCAGCTTATCGCCGATCTGTAAGCTCTTTAACAGTTGCAGCATGTTTTCCTCTTGAGAGTAGTTCAAGTGAATAGGACGTTCAATCCCTTTCGCCTTTCCTTTTACGCTCACCTTTAACAGCGCATCCCCGCTTGGTTGCATATCGAAGGTGCTCGCAAGCTCAGAATATTCGAGGTGTTCCATGGTGGAGAAGGCGAAATCTAAGTAGGGCTGGGACAGGCGCATCTGCTCCACTGCCGGGTTACCGCTGACTGAGATAAGCCCTCCTGGCGCTCGCGCTGCCAATTGTCCTCCGCTGACAGAAATCTTGCCTTGGACTAAATCAACCGGTAATACACCATCGAAGATCCCATCGGCATAGAGGCCGACCTGTGGCTGAATGGCTATTAACTGTTCAAGCTCAAGTCCTTGCAGGAGTAAATACCCATGAGACTTGTCGTGTAACCTCAAGTTAAACTCGGGTAACAGTAGTTGTCCGCCGAGGAGCTCGCCGCTGGCATTCATCTGAATACTCGCTGCACTTAAGGTGTCAGGAATGATAGAGACTTCATTTTTGACAGCACCTTGGCTCTGTGTTTGTTGCTGTTCTGTTTTTGATTCTGTTATTACATCCTTTGCGTTTTTAGCAACGAGCTTATCATCATAGGTGATGCTAAAGTCCGCTTCAGCCTTGATATCTGTGATCAATACGCCGGGGTTAAACGCATCTGCAGAAAATTGGATATTCGGGCAGGCTAAGGTGCTGATGCTAGTTCCCTTAGACTCAGGGGGTGAAGACTGACTTAATTGCTCCAATTGAAAGTGACAACTTGCCTGAATATCGGCTTGCTCAAAGGGAAGCTCATTAATGCTACCGCTGAGGGAGGTGAGCTCAGGTGTAAAATTGATATTCATTTGAGTCGAACTATCATTTTTATTGACTTCATATTGAGCTTGCAGCCGGGCATCACCGGTAATGAACAGGGATGTGGGCAGGGAATAGTTATGGCTCACAAGGGATAAAATATTGCCAAGGCTAGTTGCTAAGTTCAGCTTTCCTGTGAGTTTTAACCCTGGGTTGTTAGCTTCGCTTTCTGCTGTGGCTGCAGAAGTCATTTGGGGCTGTAATCTATGTTCACTCACAAACTCCAGACCATCGAACTCCCAGTTTTCATGGGTATCTAATTGGGCGCCATTCCAGTCTAATGATTGTGAAAGACTCGCCGTGTATAGACCTAGCAATTTTTCGGTACGTTGTCTTTTGTTTTTAAGGTAATGGTGAGTCAGATCTGCGCCATTGAGCTCATAGTGGAGGAGGTTGTGCCACAGGTTTTGGGTTAATACCTGGCTCAGAGCCTCCGCCGTGAAACCGGGTATAAGCAATGAGCTGGGCTTTTCTAAAGAGAGATACAGACCTGATAATGTACCGAGATATTCGCTTTTTTCTACCGATGGCATATGTTTGAAGGCAAACTGATTATCGAGCTGTTCGAAACTCAATGCTGGAACGCTTATTTGTAGCGGTTGTTTGTCTTTGCCTGCTGAGCCAGTGATCCGCTTTATCACCAGTGGGCCCAGGCTGGTTAGACGCGTCACTCCGGTAGATACAGAGAAGCTCTCACCTGTGCTTATGGACTGAGTAAATTGAACATCTTCAGACTCGAAGGTGAAAGCGGATAGGGTTAACGCGTTATCGGCTTTAGATTCTTGGTTATTGTTGGTTAGGCTCTCAGCAACAGGATTGTTATTTATTAAGAAGTGGCTCATTGCCGCGGTGCTGAATTTGAGGCTGTTAGCATCGAAGCTGAGCGCTTTAGTTACAGAGGGTAAATCAGTGGGTATGCCTTGCTTGTAGTGCGTAGGGCCAACAGATAATGTCAGGCTGGGGATGTCTAGGCTCAGCGTATTCGCCTCATTTGAGGTTATCACCAGCTCATCATGGCTAACGAGTTTGAGAGTGTTCAGCTCAAATTTAACAGGGGGATGATCATCAGTTTTTTTGGCTGATGGTTGTTTAACGCGGCTGGCAACTAGCTCCACACTGGCTATGTGTGCCTCTAAGTTCGGTTTGATACTGAGCTTAAATTGAGGCGATTCATGGTCTGTATCTGTCCCTATTTCTATTCCTATACTAATTTTACCTGCCAGGGAAACAGATGAAGCACCGAGTCTGATATCAGTTGTCAGCTTGTTGTTGGAAGAACTGTCAGAAACGTGGTCAGCGACAGAGCCTGGCTCGTTAGGCATTAAGGAGCTTAGCAGTATTGTTTGCTCACGCGTTGCAGCGAACTGCCAGTCGCTTTCAAACTCGAATGCCTGGCTCTGTGTGGGTATTTGCAGTGATAAATCGGTTGCTGATAATTGAGCATCCACTATTGCATCACGGATCTTAAGCTGGGCATGACCCAAAGAAATATGGTTAGAGACAAACGAATACGCTAAAGGCTCGTTCAGAGTCAATGATATCTCGATTGCTGGCTTTTCATCCTTATGCTTTCTTTCTGCTGTTGTCCTTCTGGGCTCGAGCATCGCCTTGATAAGGGGAGTGAACCGCTCATTATGCCGTTCATTAAAAAGAAGGGGCAATAAGCTGTTTATCTGCTGGCGACTCGGACTCACCTCAAGGACGAAAGGCTGTAGTGAGAAGGTGAGATCTGCAAGATGACCGGAGATGTCAAATTTAACGCTATCTTGTTCTGAAGTTTCTTTGGTCGATGAATTGAGTGAATGTGGTGCTAAAGTGAGCCCTTCGAAATGCCTCATTGTCAGACTCGAATCTTTTAAGGTATGGGATGATGTTAATTGGGCCGACTTTAGATCCAATGTGGCATATGACTCCAGGCTGCCACTTAATTCCAGCCCTAAACGTTCACTCTCTTGTTTAAGCGCAAGCAGGGGGACGAGGGCGC
Source organism: Shewanella eurypsychrophilus (assembly GCF_007004545.3). Classification (NCBI taxonomy): domain Bacteria; kingdom Pseudomonadati; phylum Pseudomonadota; class Gammaproteobacteria; order Alteromonadales; family Shewanellaceae; genus Shewanella; species Shewanella eurypsychrophilus. The sequence goes on from NZ_CP045503.2 coordinate 2,281,543, forward strand.
TATGATCGAGTTCTTGTGCTGCGAGTTCACTAAGCAATGTGTATAGCTCATCGAAGACGAGTCGGCTCGAAACGCGCCATTGTTTCTCGGTTAAGCGGGCATCTAATTGGAAAATACCATGACCTTTGCGACTGATTACCGTACTTAGCTTGCCCTCTTCATCTAATGTTAAATGCTCCATGGTCAGGCTCAGAGCGGAAGGTGAAATGCCTGCCAGACTCAGTGAGGTGGTGCCAATATCTATCTGAGGGAGTTCATTGAGATCCAGTGCCACGGTTGGACCTTGCTGGTCGACATTTTTCCCTTCGTCAGTTAACACGCCGGGATTGAGTTGGGCGTGTATCTCTTTGACAGAAATGACCTCTATTAAGCTCATCACCTGACTGGCTGAGAATGGCTGGGAATAGAGACTAAAGAGGCTCATATTTGTATTTAAGGTTAACGCTAAACCTTCGATGTTTATGTCGCTGTCATGAACCGTTAGCTTGAGTTCGGGGAGCAGCCAATGGTGAGTCGAGGTGGGTCTAATGTTTAGTTGAGTTATCTGAGTGTCATATTCGGCAAGATAATGATTTGCAATACTCATCAATACTCTCTCGTAGCTGTTCACTAAAATGACAACGAGAATGAGTAGAGTGAAAGCCAAAGCAAGCATGAGCCGCTTTGTTTGGGATAGATGACTTAACATTTTAGATAATACGTTTAGCGTAGATAAATATTGTTTGAGTTTAGCATGGAGTGATATTCAACCGTAACTATATCACTAAAGGTAATATTGCAGCTAAGCTAGCGTTATTGGAACAGTGCAACTGATTGATGAAAATCTGTTTTATACTAATCGGCTTTCGTTTTGTTTTTACCTTGTGAACTTTTGTTCAAGCCCCTAGTTAGCGCCGATATGGACAGGTGCGCGATGGCTGAGATTAGGGCCAGATAGAGAAAGCTTGGTATAAACCAACTACTGGCGGTATCAAAAACAAAAGACCAGTTTACCCCTTGAGCATTACGAAAAATCTCACCGGGATTTTCTATTAACTCCCAGAGAGTGATCACAGATGTGATAAGCGAAGCACCAAGTGCGCCCACAAGCAGGCCGAAACCCCAAAATTGTTTGGATAACTTTTTTAAGTTAGTGGGTTTCATTTAAGAGTCCTTGTCGCGTTCATCATTAACGTTATGACCAGTGTATGAAAAAGGGCTTATTGATAAACAATATGCCCTTTAATTGAGGTTTGGCTAATTAAAATCGGGTTAACTTTTCCAGCCAATCTTAGTGGTCAACATATGAGTCTCATCGGGTGCAAGTGTGAGCTTATCTTCAAGCACATTAGCAGCCTCGAGACAGACCATGGTCTGGTAGTCATCGCTATTGAAACGGGACAGACGCTGAGATTTATCAATCCAAGGGTTCCACAGTACAGCTGAGTGGCTGTTTTCACGGCTCACTTCAATAATGCCGTCTGGAGTGTGCAGCGCTTGTACATCGGCTAACTGGGTGTATACCCGATCGGTTTCTTTGTTGAATAGTACTTCATCGCCATTTTGTTTAAATGGACCTTCGCCAAACTCTATGTATTTTGAGCCTTCAAAGCCGGTGGCTTTGAGCTGATGAATATCTTTGACCGGGAAATAGGTGTGTAGCGCCTGAGTCAGACTCACCGGATAACTGGCCAAGTTGGTGTTTTTTAAAGACACGGTCAGGGTATCGGTTAAGGTAAACAGCATTTCGACGCGAGTATCATGGGGCCAATAGAGCTTGTCTTCTTCACTTATGTTTAGAGTCAGTTTCAGTTCGACGGCCTGGTTTTTCATCTGTACAGATCCCAGTGCCCAGATGCATGTGCGAGCAAAGCCATGTTGAGGCCAGTCAGGATTATCACTCATGCCAAACCAGGGCCAACAAACAGGGATCCCGCCTCGGATGCCACTGCCAGGCTGATATTCATCTGCATCGGATACCCAAAGAAGAGGCGCTTTACCGACAGGCTGAAAAAAGTCTATTTGTGCGCCTTGTAGGAAAATTCGCGCCTTACATAATGGCGTATCGACATCGACATATTCTAAACCATTGGGGTGCTTTTTGGTGGTGACTGAGCCCATTTACTGCTTCCTCATTCGATCAATGCACGCTGTACAAACAAAACCAGAGGAGACTGCTGTATGTTTGTGCAGCGGAACTTATATCAAAAACTGACGATTAGCTTACCCTGTTTTACTTGCTTTCATAAGGGGGCGTTATGCTGATTTTAAGGTAACGCTGTTCGATAAGTGGAACAAACGTGTACTAATGCAGTTTGTTTAAGCCAAATTAAGTAAAGTGGTCGGATCTCTGCACTTGTAAAATGGTTAAATTAAACGCATGATTGAAACTCGTGTATGAAAAGTTCATTCTATAGAATCTACGCACAAGATACATAAGATAGAAGACCTGATAAACAACACCTGAGCTTTACCATTTAGCATAAAAATAAAGGGAACAGGAATGCCAACATATCAAGCGCCACTTCGTGACTATCAGTTCGTACTTAACGAGCTTCTCAATATATATCAACGTACTGAGCTTAAAGGCTTCGATGAAATCGACGCCGATTTAGGCGATGCAATTTTGCAAGGAGTGGCGGACTTTACCACAGAGATCATGCTGCCCCTCAATGGCAGTGGCGATGTGGAAGGCTGTAAGTTGGTGGATGGCAAGGTCATCGCTCCCAAAGGTTTTGCCGATGCCTATCAGCAATATGTCGACAATGGTTGGGCGACACTGACTTGCGATCCAGAATACGGCGGACAGGGGCTACCTGAGTCTATTGGTGTGTTTGCTACCGAGATGAAAACGGCAACCAATATGGCATTTGCCATGTATCCGGGTCTGACACATGGCGCTTATGCGGCAATTCATGCACATGGCAGCGATGCACTGAAACAGAAATATTTAGAAAAACTGGTTTCCGGTGAATGGACCGGCACCATGAACCTGACAGAGTCCCATGCAGGGACAGATTTGGCCTTATTGAGAACCAAAGCCGTTGAGGCGGGTGAGGGACTGTTTGCTATCTCGGGTGAGAAGACATTTATCTCATCAGGCGACCATGATCTGACTGAAAATATAGTTCATCTTGTACTGGCTAGGTTGCCCGATGCACCAGAAGGGGTGAAGGGGATCTCATTGTTTGCTGTGCCTAAAATAATGGTTAATCCAGATGGCAGCTTAGGTGAAGCCAACAGCTTATGTGCCGCGGCGCTTGAGCATAAAATGGGCATTCATGGTAACTCTACCTGTGTGATGAATTTTGATGCTGCCATAGGCGAGCTTATCGGTGAGCCCCATCAAGGCTTGAGGGCCATGTTCACCATGATGAACCAAGCCAGACTCGGCGTTGGCGTTCAAGGTTTAGGTGTGTCAGAAATTGCCTATCAAAATGCGCTAGCTTATGCCAAAGACAGAATTCAAGGCCGCGGCTTAAGTGGCGTAAAAGATGCTCAACAAGCCGCCGATCCTATCTTGGTACATGGCGATGTCAGACGCATGTTGATGGCGCAGAAGTCTTTCAATGAGGGAGCAAGAGCCTTAATCGGTCAGCAAGCTCTATGGTTAGATGAAGCCGAGCGTCACCCCGATGCCGATAAGGCAAAGGCGGCTAATAAGCTTGCGGCGCTATTTACCCCAATCGTCAAAGGCTTCATCACAGACAGAGGCTTCAATGCCTGTGTCGATGCGCAGCAAGTCTTCGGTGGTCATGGTTATATTCATGAGTGGGGCATGGAGCAATTTGTACGCGACATTCGCATCGCCATGTTATATGAAGGCACTAATGGCGTGCAGGCACTCGATCTCGTCGGCCGCAAGCTGATGGGTGACAAGGGCGCCACCTTGATGGTTTGGTCTGATATGGTGAAAACGCTTATCGGCGAAAATATGGCTAACGATGCCATGAAGCCTTATCTAACAGGGCTTATGGATGCATCGGGCGATCTTGAGAAAGCGACTCAGTTTATGGCCGTTAATGCTGCTAAGAATCCGGATATTTTGGGCGCAGGCTCTATGCCATACATGCAGATCCTTGGGATCACCGTCCTGGCCTGGATGTGGACTCGCAGTGCGGCTACGGCGCTCGCGGCGCTTGAGTCTGGTACGGAAGATACCGCTTTCTATGAGGGTAAGCTTAAAACCGCTCAGTTCTATATGGGCTATTGGACGGTACAGACTCGCAGCCTGCGTAAGCAGATAGAGTCCAGCAGTGAACTTTTGACCCAACTTGTTGAGGCAGATTTCGACCTTAACTGAGTCACAAGGTGCTCGAAATACTGGGCTTAACCCGAGATGTTTTCGCAGCTGTCACCCAGCAGCTGCGAAAAATGACTGCAAGACTCTTGCTAGCGGTCAAGGAACTCGGTGTGTAGGGTTTCGAGGATATGTTGCAGTTTGGCTGAAGAGGCAGGATTTTCTTGTTCATTTAGTTAAGAACATGGTTTTGTTTAATTTTTTCATAAGTTCCATCTGATTTAATCTGTTTTAAACCTCGATTAAAATCTGCTAATTTCTGCATATAATCCGGTGCTTTCTTCGATATCGCCATATGCATTTTGTGAACAGCTAAGGCTGGTTCTATGAACTCGAATTTGTTGCGGTCTTCTGTGTTAATTTCATTATTAATCAAGTGCATACAAATTAATTTGCTACCTACGTATAAATCAATACGCCCCAAGAGTAATTGCTTCAGGCCCTGGATATCACTGCTTGTAGAGTGTTTTCTCAAGAAGTCTGCTTTATCAAAGTCTGGACTAATCGCAACACCTCTTGTTAAACCTATGTTGAAATTTTTTAGATCCTGTAGGTTTTCATAAAAAATATCTTTTTCTTTCATCTTGTAAAATACCGTCTTAACAGTACCAACCGGATCTGAGTATACATACCATTGCTCTCTTTCTTTCGTGTAATAAGCTAAATACAATCCATCGTGTTGTCCTTCTTTAGACTCAAGCATTGCCCTAGCCCAAGGCCGGTAGTGTAAGACAACTTGGTATCCTTGTGGCTCAAGGGCCGCTCTGGCTATATCCATCAGCCAACCATCGTTCTTTAATTGTTGACCAATGAATGGCGCAAATTGCTCTGTAGTTATCTTAAATGTTTTATCTGCAGCAGCGACTTCGTTTACTCCATCAAAAAGTAGAATTACAAAAAGGAATACCAATATTTTCATCATGCAGCCTACATTATGAACACTTGAAGATTTAAGTTATCACTAAATATTAGTCTGGTCTAATCGAACTGAACATCTTGACTGTGGGTTGTATTCGAACTGAACATCTTGACTCTGGGTTGTATTGGTCAAGAAAAACTGGACATTAACTTATGTATTTTCCATTACTGGTTAAGCAGGCGCTAGAACCATTGCAGGTATAGTGACAACTAAAGGTATACAAGTTAGTCGTCAATTCTGGGTGGTTGATCCTAATCAGGTGTGGACATGTCACTTTTATTTGAACGGGGTACCGCTCGCCGCGCTGGAGTCGGGTACGGAAGTTAATGCTTTTTATGGATGACAAGCTATAATCAGCCAATATTTTACTTAAAGTGTCAAACTACTGGTTATTTATCAGTATAATGAACTTTTCAGTTAAGTATTTCTCTGGGAAAGCGCTATCTTATAGCTTCTACCTAATTAATGAGAACTAATATGAAAGTCAGCACACTATTACCCATCATGGCCGCGTTTATCGGCATATCTGCTTCGGCCATGGAGATATCCAGCCAAGACATTAAAGAAGGTCAGCTTATGGGCAAGACCTTTGAATTCTCTGGCATGGGCTGCAATGGCAGTAATCTGTCTCCTCAACTTTCTTGGACTAAGATACCGCCCGGCACTAAGAGTTTCGCTATTACGGCTTATGATCCTGACGCGCCAACGGGGAGTGGCTGGTGGCATTGGACGGTATTAAATATTCCTGTATCCACACTCAGCTTGCCACAGGGCGCATCGGGTAAGGCATCCCCGGGGTTGGAGACTCGTACTGATTTTGGTAAACCGGGCTTTGGCGGGGCATGTCCGCCTAAGGGTGATGGCATGCACAGATACCAGTTCACCGTGTGGGCATTACCAAAAGCTAAGATAGATCTGCCTGCGGATATTTCACCTGCTGTAGTAGGTTACACCCTCAATAGTATGGTGATTGAGAAAGCTGTGTTGACGGCTACCTATGTGCGCTAATTACCTTAGCTGTTGTTAACGGCTGCAATAATACTCAAAGGGCTGAATGGATGACAAAATTGATCTTGGTGAGCCATTTTCAGGGCATAGCACCACAGGCACTGCGAAATGTACCTGTGCATAGCCCGAGTATTTTTGCTATCAAACAAGGCCGTAAGCTGATGAGTTGGCATGAAGAGTCACTCGATATACGTGACGGGGATTGGCTGATCGCAGCAGCAGATAGCCAGCTCACTTTCATCAATGAGCCTCACCATCAGCAATTCAGCTCGGTGCAGATATCTTTTTTGCAGCCACCAAGTCAAGAGTTGCTGGATGAGATTGAACTTGGATATAGCAAAGGAAACAGGAAAGAAAGCAAGCACAGAGGAAACAAGGAAGCTGGTATGGGAGGATCGGACCTGCCATCGGCGTATCATGGATTTTCTCAGACGCAATCGCCTAAGTTAAGTGCGAATAGTCAACTCAGCTTTGCCTTAGAGCTGTTATTGAGCATGCAGGGGCAGGATTTAAGCGCTCAAGTACAAAGTTACTACCTGAATGGCTTCTATCAGCAACTCTTGGAAGCGGGCTGCTTGGATAAGCTGTTTCCCGGCGATCCGCAATCATTGCGGCAGAGACTTGGCCGTTATCTGGCTCATAGTCCTGGGGCCGAACATCACATTGAGCAAGTCTGTCAGTTTTTTTCCATGAGTAAGTCGACATTGACGCGGCACCTGACGCTGGAAGGCACGTCGTTTAGGGAGGTGTTGGCCGAAGTCCGTATGCTCCACGGCCTGAGTCTGATGCAGAAGCAAACATATCGACAGGTTGACTTAGCCCTGCTCTGTGGTTATCAATCAGAATCTCGTTTTTCCCAACGCTTTGCTAAACAGTTCGGGATAACCCCAAAACATTATATGAAGACTGTCCGGCTATGAAGACAGCCTGTTCATGAAGAGTATTCAAATGTTATTTTCTTATAATAAAAACAACGCTTCACTGGTCTAAAATATACTGTCAATATCTGAATGGATTCTTTCCTATGTCTGCACTTCTCTCTTTCGGGATGAACTTGGCCAACAAACTGAGTTTTAAAAAGAAATTTATTCTGTTAGCCATCGCAACCTTGTTACCTCTCTCTATTGGTGCCGCCTATATTGTTCTACTTCAGTTTCAAGAGGTGAACAGGGTGGAGAGTGAGCTCACCGGTCTGGCATTTGTGCAGAGTCTGGCAAGTGTGGATAAGGAACTTAGTCATCTTAGAGCCTCTGACGGAGGATCTGTGAGTGGATCAACAAGCTTAATCGAAGGTCTTGAGCTAGTCTCACGTCAAAGTGAGCTCTATGTCTTCGTGGCGCCTCAGTCTGTATTCGCTCATGGTTATTTACTAAGCCATAGTGGTGAATGTGCGAGAAATTGAATCTATCGTTGACCGAGTATCGAAAGGTGACCTTAGCAAAGAGATTAGTCTTTCCCATACCAGCACATCTGGTAAAGGTGGCGATGAATTTTCTCACATAGCCAGGGCTTTTAATCAGATGCTTGCCAGTATTCGCAGTTTAATCACAGAGGTTCAAACCTTGAGTGAAAAGGTGGTTGTTGCCAGTGACACAGGGGCAAGTTGTCATCTTAGACACTGTTGAAGGGATAGATAATATCGCTAAAGAGGTCACCACGGGATCTGAGGTGATCAATCAGTTAGCGCTGCACACCAGTGAAATAGGTAATGTGGTGGATGTGATCCGCTCTATTGCCGATCAAACTAACCTGCTGGCACTCAATGCTGCGATTGAAGCGGCCAGAGCCGGGGAGCAGGGTAGAGGTTTTGCCGTGGTCACCCAAGAGATTGCTCACTCGGTTGCCGAGCAGCGCATCGCCACTGTACAGATAGACACTAAGACCTTAGCTATCGGGCAAGGCGCTGATGATGCGCTTGCATCGGCCCAAAGCGCATCAAAGATCTGTCTCAATTTGGCTGCAGATGCCAAGAAGCTTGCCGCGCAGATTGAGGGGTTCAGACTGTAATATTATTGATTCAGATAGCTCCCTTCATTTTTAGTGACTCTTAAATTAGAGCCCCAGTATGGCTTCTATCTCTATTTTTAAGTCGTCGCAGAAGAGGGCATCGACCTTGATTAGTGAGCTTGCGGGTAAGTCATCCCCATAGATATCGAACAGGGTTTGCCGTAATAGGACGATATCGGTTAAGTCCGTCACAAACAGGGTGACTTTAACCAATGACTTGAGTGTGATGTTATGGTGAGTCGCGATTAGACTCAGCTGGGAGAATATGGCTCTGGTCTGTTCACCGATATTGCCAGTTTGAGCCTGAGTACCAAACGCGGTAAGGCCTGATGTGTACAGAGTATGCTTGTGAATGCTGGCGTGAACGTAAGGCCCCGCAATTTCGCCAAGCTCGGCATAATTGATCCTTTGAACATTCATATAAATTCCTTTTTATGCTGTAAATACAGATACTCGATTCTGTATTTACAGCCATTTATCCGGCCGTTTTTAGCCATTTACTGACTATTTTTTCAGTTAACTTATGCACCTTAGGCGCAAACAGGAAAGAGATGCTTGCGGCTGCGGGCCATGCCAGCATGAAGGCTTTGGTCCATAACCAGAGAAAGTTTGCTGGTAGCCCTAAGTTGATCCATGTTATCCAAAGCGTCATCAGCAGGGACAATACAAAGGACATTAATAGCGAAAATACTATGCGTTGTTTCATCATTCCCCCTCGTAAGTGACACTGGTTAATTTTTCGATATAGGTCACTCTAGTCAAGTTACGTGCAAGATAAGCCAGCGTATGCTCGGCTTCAAAGTGTGCGCTGAGTGCATCACTGTTTACCCAATGTTCCCATAGGGTAAAGTGAGATGGATTGTCTTGATGTTGCAGTACTTCAAATTTTACACAGCCAGATTCCTTGACCGTTGCTTCTGACAAAGCGTGCAGTGCCTGCTTAACTTGGTCTGTGTCTAAGCCTTCTTCTGTAACCAGACCCGCATTTATCCATAATTGACCCATATTTCCCCCTGATTGATCGCTAATGTTTGCTTGATAACTTTTTATTTATCAGCATGGGCGCTTATTTAGTGTGTCGATGTTTATTAAGAAAGTTAGACGAGCTTATATGGTTTCGTTTATTATAAAAACACGTAATAATTCAATCATAAATTCCATTTTTGAAATCATGTTAGATGACATAGCGCTCTTTATTCATATTGTTCAGTCGCGGGGCTTAGCCAGCGCGGCGAAACAGTTACATTTGCCTGCAGCCACAGTGACTCGTAGGCTGCAAAAACTTGAAGCCACTATCGGTCGTAAGCTGATACATAGGTCCGCGCGTCAGTTTGCTCTAACGGCGGAGGGGGAGGTGTATTACCAGGCGTTTTATGAGTTAGTACAGAGTTTTGAAACTACCCAAAGAAGCCTGAGTACTGAGCTAAATCTGCTTAGTGGCAAGTTGAAGGTGCTGGCTCCAACCAATATATCCACCGGGTTGCTGCAGCCCATGTGGTCATCATTTATCAAGTCCTACCCCGATATTCAGTTGGATCTCAATTTGAATAATGCCAACCAAGATATTTTGGCCGTTCAGTCCGATATCGCCCTGCGGATCGGGCCGCAAAAAGATTCTCAGTTGTATCAAAAGGGCTTGGGTTTCATTCCAACCGTTCTTGTCGCGTCGAACGCTTACTTAGCACAAAATGCTGCGCCAACCCAATTGGGCGAACTTTCACAGCATAGAATTATTGGGGTAAATAGTATTTCCCTATGGACACTGACCCATAGAATATCCGGGCATAAGGTGGAGCTTAAGCCCAGTATCAATACTTTTGTCAATGATATTAAGATGGCCAGTCAATGGGCCTGTGATGGGATAGGTATTGCTTTATTGCCTATTAGCGAAGTATACAAAGATTTGCAGGATGGCAATTTAGTGCAAGTACTCACAAAATGGACTGGTCCCAGACGTGAGCTATACGCCGTCTGGCCAAGTGGCAGGCTCTTGAGCGCCAAAGCCAAATGTTTACGTGACTTTATGCTGGACTATATCGAAAAAAATGAGGTGTTGCAGACTCAAGGGATAAGCGATATATGCAATAGATAGAGTACGGCTCTATGTCCGGATGCAGGATTTTTTGTTAAAACACTCGAGTAAATATTAATACTGAGCTAGAAGACTGCGTTATGATTTCACAAAATGCAGTAAACGGTTATTGGCTGGCATTTTATGATCCTCAGCTAAGGTTAACCCTTGAGTCTCTGCGAGTTGAATTATCCATTCAATGTCTCGTATGGCGCTTCTCGGGTCCTGCTGCGCTAGCCAGATATCGAAGCTGGCATTACTTTCACTGGTGTAGTTACCGGCGTAATTGAATGGTCCGTAGATACATAAGTTTCCGTTAGTTTGTAAGTGTTCTCCGATCCCCGCAAAGAAAGCCTCGACCATCTCTTTTGCCATGATATGTAAGGTGTTAGCCGTAAAAACTCCGTCTATTGCTCCTTTGCCACTGAAATATGGCCAGGGTTGAGTCACGTCCAGTATCAAGGGGCTTTGGATATTAGCGATGGGATCTGTGCTTTGATCGCTTTGCGAACGTATAAAATTAAGTTGAGCTTCAATGCCGTTGAGATAGCAGGCCTGATCGCTGGTTTGCCATGTCAGATGGGGCATTGCTTGGGCGAAATGCACGGCGTGCTGAGCTGTTCCTGTGCCGATTTCTAATATCAAACTTGATGATGAAAAGACTTGGCTGATGACTTCGAGTATGGGGCCCTTGTTATTTTCGCATGCTTGAGAGAAGGGCACTAATGACATAAATATAAACCTTAATGGGTTAGATTATTTAGTTACAACAAATAATACAAAATTGAATGTAAACGGTTAAATATCTTACTTTATCTTTTGCGAATACTGTACATTGGAAAGCTATCTACAGGTAGTGATTTATGTCACTTATTCTAGGTTATTTTGCTATGGGAACTGCATAAGGGGTAGGACAATTATTATGAATCTGTTAAGTGTTGATAGGGAACATCTGCAACAGATGATGACTTGGTTTACTGACGAAAGCTCACTGCTGGCTTGGGCGGGACCTGGTTTTAGTTATCCTTTCACTGATGAGAGCTTTAAAAAAGATCTTAATCTTACGGGGTTACGCTCATTCTCATTAGTTAATAGTGTTGGTGAATTCGTTGGTTTCGGCCAGTGTTATCTTCGTAATGGAAAATGTCACCTGGGTCGCTTAGTCATTGGTCCTGAATTTCGTGGCCAACATTGCAGATCTGGACTCTTTTCTGGGCAAAAATACAGTCATATTTTGATTACTTTGCTGAGTGAGCTCGGTTGTCATCATTTGCAGGTCTCCAATGTGCCAGGTAATGTCTCCCTATTTGTACTTAGCCATAACTTACCCGCATTAAACCTTTATCTACATCTTGGCTTCGTAGAAGCTCAATATCCAGAGCCAATAGGGCTGGATGATTGCCTTTATCTGGTTAAATAAAGAGGAATAGCATGTCTGAATATTTTGCAAAAGTGACCTGGAGCAGGCAAGAATCTGAAAACTTTGTCGATAACCAATATAGCCGTGGTCATGAGTGGATTTTTGATGGTGGCGTTGTAGTACCAGCCTCATCATCCGCCCATATTGTCCCTCTGCCTTTCTCTGTTGCGACCAATGTCGACCCGGAAGAAGCCTTTGTGGCGTCGCTGTCTAGCTGCCATATGCTGTTTTTTCTCTCGATAGCCGCTAAACGTAAGTTTGTTATCGATGATTACACTGATAATGCAGTAGGGGTAATGAGTAAAGGTGAAACAGGAAAAATGGCGATGACTCAGGTTATATTGAGGCCGAAAGTGCGCTTTTGTGGAGATAAACAGCCTAGCTTGGCAATGCTTGAAAAGATGCATCACCAATCCCATGATCAGTGCTTTATCGCTAACTCAGTTAAAACTGAAGTTATCACTGAAATAGTGCTTACATAAGCGGTAATGAGAGGTTCTAGCAAGCAGAAGCATGCTTATGATTAATTGCATGCTATATGAAAAATTTAAGGAGAAAAATGTGCCTCATTGCGTGATTGAGTGCCCTACTGAGCTTAAATCCTTGGTTGATTTTGACCTGCTAATATTGGCCGTCCATGACGCCGCAGAGTCATCAAATCTGTTTGATATTGGTGATGTAAAAGCCAGACTCGTCCTGTCTGAACATTATGTCGTTGGCGGTATCAAAGCTCCCTATGTGCATACTTTAGTGCACCTGTTAAGCGGTCGAAGCGAAATGCAGAAGAAGCAACTCGCCGATCTTGTCACTAAGGCGATTTGCGATTTGCTCCCAAACGTCGAGATGATCTCTACCGAGGTGAGGGATATTCCAAGGCATGCCTATAGTAATCGACGCTCTATCAGCAAGAGTGAGATCTCGTGAGTTCTAATACCAATTGGTATAAATAACGAGAAGAGTAATAGCGGCTTATTGTCAGCCTTAGCTAAGTCAACGAATAACGAAGGAAAAGTGTTCGATGAAATCTTATCCCTATTATATTTGCGATGTGTTTACTGATAAACGCTTTGGTGGCAACCAATTAGCTGTTTTACCAGATGCCCAAGGGTTAACCTCTAAGCAGATGCAGCAAATAGCCCGTGAGTTTAATTTTCCTGAGAGCACCTTCGTATTTCCAGCCGAGCAGGGAAACACCAGAAAGGTACGGATTTTTACTCCGTCTACCGAAGTCCCTTTTGCCGGACACCCTAATGTGGGCACCGCATTTTTATTGGCTAAGACGGGTCAGCTCGTTTTCCAACAGAGAAAAGACGTATTGCAAACGGTTATCTTCGAAGAGAAGGCTGGGCTCGTCCCCATCTCCATAACACAAAGGGCCGATGGCGGTATTTTCTGTGAACTCAATGCGCCAGAGATGCTTTCCTTGGGACTGAGTATTGATGCGCCTCTTGTTGCCGAGGCGCTGTCGCTCAATATTGATGATATCTGCCTTAGCACCCATCAGCCCATTGTGGCCTCGGTGGGTTTGCCATTTCTTATGGTTGAGCTTATGAGTTTAGATGCTTTATCAAGGGCGAGAGCTAAGCTGGACGTGTTCGAGAAGATACAAGCCCTCGGGGTGACCCCTGATATCCATCTCTATGTAAGACGAGATGAAGTGTCAAAAGCAGAGAAGCAGTTTGATATCCAGGCTCGTATGTTTGCCCCTTTCGATGGTGTACCGGAAGATCCGGCTACAGGTAGTGCCAACTGTGCATTAGCCGGGCTGCTAGCGAATCATTCCAGTCAACAAGATGGCATGTTGGATTGGACCATAGCACAAGGCGTCGAGATGGGTCGTCCAAGTGTGCTTAAGGCTAGGGCGCTTAAAAAGGCTGGGCAAGTTGTCGATACTTGGATTGGCGGAGGGAGTGTGTTGGTGAGTAAAGGTGAGCTTTACCTAGACTGACTTATTGTCATGACGGGTTATTTTTTAGCTCTGCAATGGCTTAGTGAAGGAGATAATATGTATCAGGGAAAATGCCTATATTACTTAAAGAGGCGATAGATAAAAGTTTAAGCATCGAAGCCCCTTAGTATGATCCAGTGAAATACTTCAATTTACGAAGCCAGTTAGTTTTTTACTGCTATAGTTTTAGTGATAAAGAAATTATGTATTGTGAGCTTAGGTTCCAGGAGAGGAGCCGTTAGATAAATTAGCTTACATAAAGCAATGAACAAACTTGTGAACATCACATGGCGTTCAGGATGTAGCATACAGGGAAGTAGCATGATTAAATATCGATCCCCGAGTCAGAAAAATAAATACGTGATCTTTGCCCTTTCTCTCGCCATTTTTATTTTTACTACCTTTTGGTCAGTACTGTTTGTTGAATATCTAAATCCTAGTTCGTATTTTTGGCTGCAGTTCAGTGATACCAATATTTCGAATAGCGCCATTGGTAGTGAGGGAATACTCGATAATGTCTCTAATGTTTTACCTTTTAGTGCATTTTTTAGTGTCGTCACTTATTTTTTGTTGAAACTTCTCTGTGTGAAAGTATCCCAAGGAAACTTGCCTGAAGGCTTTTACACACAGAGTTCTTGGTTAGATGTAGATGATAAATCCCTGGTGTTAATACAAGCCGATGAGTTGGTTTTTTTTGAGTTTAAACGCAAGATGACCAAACGGCTTCAAGTCGAGTATCAGCACCATGCTTCAGTGGATGAACTCATTTCGTTAGCCGATCCTAAAAAAGTGCATCGAATTCCTTTTGATGAGATCACAGAACTGGTAAGTGATCATAATTCTGATATTTTTTATGTTAAGTATAAAGGTCAGCGACATAGAGTCGTTTTTATTAACCAAGCCGTGAAAGCCCATGCGCTGGAACTTGTCCAACTGCTTTTACCTGAAGAGTTGGAATACCATAGAAATGAACGTACTCGATTTAAAGCAGCGTTTCCATTTTTTGCCATATTTGTTTGTCTTGTGATGTTGGCGATGGCAATAGATATCGTATTAATTCGTTATCTATTGGGGTTAATTATACTATTTATTGCAATCCCTAAACTGTTATCCAGTTACTTCGAACCTAAGGTCACTGAGAGTTGGCGGCAACGAGAGCTCAGAGTTTAACACTGCACTCTGTATAAAAGGTTAAACAGATAAGGCTCTTGTAGGAGCCTTATCTATTTAGATACATTTTCTGGAAACAAACTAGGGCTTACTATTTTCAATTGACTGGCCAGTGGCTAATTGACGGTCTTCGGTGGGACTAAGGATATATCTAGCTAACCATGCAGTAATAGGAATAGTAAGCACAATTCCAACGCTTCCAGCTAATGCATGTATGATGCTTAATGAAATCACTGGAGTATTGAGAAACTGCTTTAGTGGCATATCTAAGCCCCAAACCATCATTATTGTCGTCAGAGAACTACCTGCAAAAGCCAAGATCAGGGTATTAGTCATTGTTCCCATAATGTCACGGCCTATATTCATGCTTGCATGCATAAGCTGTTTAGGGGTGAGTCTTGGATCGGTTATTCGCAGCTCGTTATAGGCAGATGCAATAGAAATTGCAACATCCATGATAGCGCCTAACGCTGAGATCATAATGGCGACGAACATCAGCCAGCGGATTTGAATTGGCTGAGTAGCAAGGTAAATAACATCCTCTCCTTTATCCAAGTATATGCCCGATAAGTGTGCAAACTCGCCAAATACTTGTGCCATGACCCCTGCGGCAATCACACCTATAAGCGTGCCAGCCATGGCGCAAAAGCTTTTGCGGTTATAACCCGAAACTAAAATGAAATTGACGACAATCTTCAACCCCATCAAAATAATGGTAACAAGTACGGGATCCCAACCTGCAAAAATGGCGGGAATGAGTACCCCGATGACAAGGGCGGCAGTAAAGTAGAGCGAGACAATTGAGTTCATGCCCTCCTTTTTACCAAATGAGAGAAGTAAAAGCAGAAATGCGAAGCACATCCAGTAGATGGCGGTTGAGCGTTTGTGATTGTAAGCCCAGTAAATGGTGCCATTTGCGGTTTCCCGGATCATCATGATGAAGGTATCTCCCTCTGAAACAAGCACGTTATGCTGTCTGCTTAGTGGGTTTCTGACTTCGACAATCTTACCTTTTAGTTCACCTTCCAAAATCTCGGCATTGAAAACCTGTTTGCCAGTCAAAATCGATGGGACTCTGGCGTCTGGTGCTAGGTTGTTGGAAATTATCTCAATGGCTTTGGCGTCTACAAATACTTGTTCAAGTGGAGATTTAGGCTTTAAATGCTCACTCAAACTCGGTGATATATAAAAAATTAATGTCGATAAAAGGGCGATAAACAGTGTAAAACGGTAGGTACGTAACATAGGTATTTACTGATTGTAATAAGCACATTTTAAGCTGAACGTTAACAGTGATTGCAGCGTTACTGTTATTGATGGCATTAAAGGTGATTTAAGTTGAGATTAAGATGAGATAAACCAAGTTAAGCTTGATTTGGCTATCTCACCTTTACGCTTTAATGAGAGAAAAGTTCAGAGTCTGCACTCTGAACTTACCAATCTCTTATTAAAGGCTACAGCCTTGGTAAACCTTAACTGGATCACTATCACCCGCGTTAGGGTTTACAAAGTATGAATTAGCATCGTTAACATTGAGTGAATCTAAAATGCCAGGATACTTAGGGTTGTCTGGATCAATCTGTACACAGATCTCTTGATTGATCAGTCTATTCCAAAGTGCCTCACCTTCAGCGCCATCAGTACGAAGTTGAGTGATCGCACCATTGGCTTGATACTGAACAAATTCCCAGTTTGGATTAGTGAAGTCTGCAGCATTAACGCCTTGATTCAATTCAACATGCTCAGTCAGCATGTCACGAATAGCGTAAACGGCTTCGTTAACTGAGTCATAGTAAACATCAGCATCGGTAGCCCAACCAAACTTCTTAACGTTAGAGCCCCAACGGTAGCTGTTTAGTGCAACCTTGTAGCTAGCGTCAGCATCGAATGGTTTACCATCGATCTCGATGATATTGATACGATTACCTTCGTTGGTGATCTGGTTGTTCTCATCCATGGCGAAAGCATCGCCAGTTAGATCGACTTCAAACTGAATCTTGCCATCAAACTGATCGTACATGTAAGCTTTACTACCCTTCACGAAAGAGACGGTTAAGTCACCCTCTTTATAGGTATTGAAGTAGGTATATGACCATTCCATGTAACGCTTAAGGTTGGCACCCGTCATGTTAATACCAATGAGGGTGTTATCGTATTTATATAGGTTGGTTGAATCTTTCTTAGCGTATTCTTGGCCATCAACTAGGTTTGAACTATCAGAGAATAGCGAGGCTGCTGAAACTACTGCTTTTGATTTTTCAATCTGGATTTGATTGATAAAGTCCATTAGCGGTGTGTCGATAACTTTTGCAGTATGGATTGTTGAGTAAAGACGACCTGCTTCGTTATTGTAATCCTCATGGATAGCTTCATCAGCACCGGTACCCGGAGTAAAGTCACCAGTAACTGTACCTAATACAGTTTGAGCATCCTCTTTAGAGATATCATCAACATACTGGAACTGAGCGCTGATCCCCTCATCTTCTGCAACACCATCTGTTGTAACATTGCTTAGAGTGGTATCAACCATCTCCCACTTGCCACTGGTGTTCTTTTTAAGTTGAATTTCAGCTTTAGCCAGTGCCCAACCCCATTTGCCTGGCTCAATGATCTTAACGCTTTGCGCGCGGTTAGATTCATTATATTCGCCTGAAACTTCTTTGTTCTCAACAGTGTCAGCACCATCAACAGATATATCAGTTGATGTGACATCATCACCAGATGACTTTTTAATGCTTTCGATATAGGTTGCATGCTCGTGACCCGCTAAGATCACATCAAACTTGTCTGCCATCTCTGCTGCAATCATATGTACACCAGCGCCAGCGTCTGAATCTCGGCCGATATGGAAAGCGCCAATAATGACATCTGGTGAGTATTTCTCGATAAGCTCATCAACAGCTGCACGTGTTGAAGCTAGCTCTTCCTCAAACTTAAGGCCGGCAAAATGACCCGGTGCTGAAGCTTCCCAGTTAGGAACATTTGAAGGTGTTACACCAACAATTGCCACCTTGGCGCCATCAATTTCAAAAATTTGAAATGCACGAATATAGTTAGCGCTATTTTCTTCCCATTTGATATTGCTTGATACAACCGCTCCATTGAAGTGGTTTAAGTTGCGATCGATGAAGCTACGCTCGAAGTTAAATTCGTGGTTACCTGGAACCCATAGATCAAATTCAAGCGCGTTTAGCGTTGAGACTACTGGGTGAGTGGGATCATCATTGAATAATTGAGCAGAGTTACCCTGAACCGTATCACCGATGTCGATCAAGATCATGTTCGGGTTTTTAGCTTTTTCATTTTGCAGTAAAGTGGCAATACGCGTTAGACCCGCATCTGCATCTACTGCATCTAATGCATAGTCATAACCAAATATACGGCCGTGAAGATCTGATGTTGCGCCAATAGTGATGGTGAGCTCATCAACTTCATTTTGGCTTTTTACTACTATATCAGGTGTGTTTGTCAGTGTTTTCCCTTCAGTTACAACGGGTGCGTATCCACTATCGGTATTAATGATAGTTTCATCGTCAGAACACCCAGCAAGACCTGCAAGAATCGCTAAGCACAACACACTATATTTTGTATTTTTCATTATCAACCCCATTTATTATTGGAATAATTGCCAACTCCGTAGATAACCTGTTCTACCTGGCAAATATTGAATTGTTAGTTAACTATTTTTTTATTAGCTTTTAACTAACAGCAACGAATTTTAACGATATGAAAACTAATGACATTGATCTTTATCACAACCTTCTCCTATGCATACAGAACAGGTTGATACGTGTGTTAATGGTTTGTTATTTAATGTTTTTTTCTTGGTCTTGCTGTTAATGATGGTTTAACTCTGTGCTAATAATGAAGGGGTAATTATTGACTAATTCGGGACGTGTATAAAAAACGAGTAAAGAAAAGGCTCCCTAGAGAGCCTTTGTTATTGGACTAATTACAGTGAATTAGGTTGAAATTACTTGGTGGTATCAGCTGTTAAATCGATTTGATAAACGGCAAAGCCTAATTCATCGACAGCGACTTTTGTCATCGGGCGCTGTTTCGTTTCATTAATGAAATCAGAAGCTTTCTCACTATCTTGAGTTTCAAAACGAATATCTAGTGCCGTCGTCGTCTCAATGGTCTTAAAGCTCCAGTTGTGGTCCGCTGCAGTATTTACCTGACCATGGGCTTCAGTCTGAGCCGTAATGTATTGAGCAAGCACATCTCGGTTCTCATCAGGTAGTTCAAGCACGACGTGATCTGGACCGGTTCCGGCAAACTTACCGCCAAAGGCACGGTAGTTATTGGTGGCGACAATAAACTCCATGGCTGCCAGCTCTTCACCGCTGTGAACGCCTTGCTCATCTTCGAAAGTAAGGCCGGTGATACGCTCAGCGGTTTCATTACCTTCGATTATTGCACAATCATTATCAAATTTTGAAGGCTGTGTGACATCAATTTGGTAGGTTACACCGTCCATGACATCGAAGTTATAGGTTCTGTGGGTATCCCAGTTGATTAAACTCTGTGGCGCCGTTGAACTGATATCAATGTGATTGAACTGATTAGCACTACACTCAAGCCAGTCTTTAAGCTCGGCGCCATTTAACTTGACCGCCACCATAGTGTTTGGGTAGAGGTAAAGATCGGCAGCATTCTTGTAGGTTAGATCGCCTTTATCGACTTGCACATATTGGTCAGCATCGCTTGACACTTCATGACGTCCGCCAGCTTTAAATGGTGCTGCTGCAGAAAGCACTGGAATATCTTTTAATGAAGGAATACTGGCTATCTGCTGTTTAACCTTGTCGATTTGCGCATCTGAGACAATTTGAACGGTTGGATCGTCTTGCACTAACGTCAGGAAGCTGTACATGTTGGCTGAGCCGACACCTATCGGTTGATCGACAAACTCCAGTGTGCCTAAGTGCTCTTGTTCAACCGCATCACGGATTGATTGATCGACTTCAACGTATACATTATCACCATTTTCATCGGTCCAGGCGATCGGTCTGGCTTCAGATTGAGAATCCATCACAGACCACTGTCCATCTTTAAGCTCAATTTTAAGATCGATAACGCCTAAGTTATCACCCCAACGTCCAGGCATTACTGCGGCAACGCCATTGATAGTGCCTTTTTCGATATCGATATTCTCGATACCATCATAGTTCGCGCCAGGAAAAACTGAATGACTATGGCCGAACATAATGGCATCAATACCGTCTACTAAGCTCAATGCATAGGTCGCATTTTCAGCTTCAATTTCACCAGGATTTTCAGGAGAGCCTATGCCTGAATGCGGAATCGCGATGATCACATCGGCGCCTTCAGCTTTCATCTGAGGCACAAACTTCTCGGCAGTTTTTATGATGTCATCGGCTCTGACTTTGCCCTCAAGGTGCTGTTTATCCCACTGTAATACTTGGGGTGGCACAAAGCCTATATAACCAATCTTGATGGTGTGTTTGTTCCCTTTGTTATCGATAACTTCTTTTTCTTGAATAAGGTAGGGAGTAAACAGGTTGTCGCCGCGCTGTAGGTCATTCCAGCAGTCATATGCATCACAATATATGTTGGCATTGATATAGGGGAAATCGGCACCTGAAATAGCTTGCTCTAAGAAGTCCAGACCATAGTTAAATTCATGGTTACCAATATTACCAACAACGTAATCCAGTGTATTCATCGCCTTATAAGCTGGATGTGTTTCACCAGCAGCAACGCCTAGGTCTTTCTTAAACTGGTCGGCAACATAATCACCCATAGGGCTGCCTTGCAGTAGATCGCCGTTATCGACGAGCACGAAGTTCTCACTCTCTTTTCCCGCTGCAGCGATAAGCGTGGCTGTACGAGCGAGTCCAATGGTCTTGTCTTCTTGGCCACTGTAGTAGTTAAAATCCATAATATTGGTGTGAAGATCGCTTGTTTCTAAGATGCGAAGATCAACTTGCGCAGATGTGATCATGTCATCATCTGAGTTACTGCACGCGGTTAACCCAAGTGTCGATGCAATAACGACTGCCAAAACTTTTTTATTAAACATATCCATCATTCTCATTTTATTTAAGACCCCGAGACAGATCTATTAATTGAAGACTTGTCTCATGTAACCAACGTGATATTTCTTATGATCTCACTGAAGGCGTGTAGCATATTCTATGCTAGAAAGGTTTCAGAAATGTGATTTAGACTAGGCTGTTAGCTGGTTTACTGCGATCTAGGTACTGTTTGCTTGCTATCTAATCACTTGTGTATCCATGCGTTGATACGCTTAGGTTTTAATTGTTTGAACTTGGTGGGTGTGTGGGGAATATGTGAAGGTATTGGTGTGGGTAATAGATATAAAAAAGAGCCCTAAAAAGGACTCTTAATATTTTAACCTAAGCAAGCACAAACATTATGTTTGTGACAGTGTGCTATTTAGCAAGAAGACCACGACTGCGAAGTAGTGGGTCTATACCTGCTTCTTTACCGCGGAACTGCTTGTAAAGTAGCATTGGGTCTTTACTGCCACCTTGAGACAAAATATTGTTTCTGAAGGCTTCAGCCGTTGTTTGATCGAATATACCGTTTTCTTTGAACGCTTCAAATGCATCGGCACCTAAGATATCAGACCACAAGTAGCTGTAGTAACCCGCAGAGTATCCACCAGAGAAGATATGCGAGAAGTAAGTGCTACGGTAACGCGGTGCAATTTCACCGATAAGCCCCATCTTGTTAAGTGACTCAGCTTCAAACTTAGCCGCATCTTTCGGGGTGAAGTCTGTCACTGTGTGCCAATCGAGATCTAGCTTTGTCGCGGCCATATATTCAACGGTGGCAAAACCTTGGTTGAACTTACTTGCAGCTTGGATCTTCTTCACAAGCTCCAGAGGAATGACTTCACCTGTCTTATAATGCTTAGCGAACTGAGCCAATACTTCAGGCTGAGTCATCCAGTTTTCCATCACCTGTGATGGGAACTCAACGTAATCACGTGGGACAGATGTACCTGCCTGAGAGCGATATTCAACATCTGATAGCATGCCATGAAGGGCGTGACCAAACTCATGGAATAGCGTGCTTGCTTCATCGAATGTCAGTAATGAAGGTTCACCAGCTGCTGGGCGAGGGTAGTTAAGTACGTTGACTATGATTGGCGTTGATTTAACCCCGTTCATGTTGTACTGCTGACGGTAAGAGTTCATCCATGCACCGCCGCGCTTGCTGTCGCGTACGTAGTAATCGCCCATGAAGATAGCCATGAGTGAACCGTCTTTGTCATAGACTTCCCAAGTACGGACTTCATCGTTGTACTTTGGTAGGTCAGTTCGTTCTTTCACTGTGATACCGAATAAACGGTTCGCCGTATAGAATACACCTTTAAGGGTATTTTCTAGTGAAAAGTAAGGACGGGTCTGTTGCTCATTGAAGCTGTACTTAGCCACACGGATCTTGTCTGAGTAGTACCACCAATCCCAGCCAGCAAGCTTAAAGTTTCCGCCTTCAGAATCGATAAGTTCTTGCATGGTTGCTACTTCAGCTTCGGCTTGTCCTAGGGCGGCAGGCCATACTTTGTTAAGTAGCTCATAAACATTTTCTGGAGTCTTAGCCGTACGCTCTTCTAACACGAAGTGGGCGTGGGTTTTGTAACCCATAAGCTGAGCTCGCTCTGCACGAAGGGCAGCCATTTTAGCTAAAATCTTCTTGTTATCATTAGCGTTGTCGTTGTTACCACGCATGATATAACCGTTATAGATCTTTTCACGAAGTTCACGGCTATCGGCATAAGTTAGAAACGGCGTGATTGATGGACGAGAAGTGGTGAACACCCACTTACCTTCATGACCACGTTTTGACGCCGTTGCTGCAGCTGTGTTGATCACATCTTGCGGTAAACCTGCAAGAGCGTCTTTGTTATCAATAACAAGTTCAAATGCATTTGTTTCAGCAAGCAGATTGTCACCAAATTCTAGGCTAAGCTTACCCAGCTGATCGTTAAGGCTACGAAGCTGAGTTTTATCTGCTTCACTTAAGTTGGCGCCGCCACGAGTGAATGATTTATACGTATCTTCGAGAAGCTTAGATTGAGCGGTATTAAGTTTAAGTGAATCACGAGAGTCATAAACTGATTTTACTTTTTGAAACAGCTTGTTATTTAGCAATACGTCATCGCTGGCTGACGATAGCATAGGAGAGACTTCTTTCGAGAGTTTCTGCAGCTGATCGTTGGTGTCTGCTCCCGTAAGGTTATAGAACACGCTAGCCACTTTTGATGTTAGCTCACCTGAAAATTCCATCGCTTCGATAGTATTAGCAAAGCTTGGCACTTCTGGGTTATCGATGATCGATTGAATTTCACCTTTATGTTGAGCAATACCCGCTTTAAAAGCAGGAAGGTAATGTTCTGGCTTGATCTTATCGAAATCAGGAATACCCAGATAAGTATCATAAGGCTTAAAAAAAGGGTTATTAGCGTTATTTTCGATGATCTGCTGTGCAACAACATTTGGTGCGACGTTTGTCTCGTTCGTCCCTGATGTTGATGAGCTACATGCACCTAATGCCAAAGTGAGTGCCATAGCCGCTACGAGTGGTTTGAGGGTTAATCCCTTCATATTTATATCCCCGGATTCATTTGTTGTAATGCTTGCGATCTAATTTCAGTCGCGATAGCCAAGCTAGCACTATCACAAGCGATTAAAAGTAGCTGAAGAGCTCACTACTCAAAAAGTCATAAATAGACATTTAAAGGCATTTAAATATCATGGTTATAGGTGTTAAAGCTATGAAAAAAATGTTTTGATTGTAACAAATGTTTTGAGTGCTTTGTTTTTATACGTTTAAAGCTTATTACAAGTTAATACCATTTCCATTAAATAAGTGACTATTCAGCGGGAGTTAAAAACGCTGTAGGCAAGATAAGGGGATTGAAGCTAATAGTTATTCTATATCGAAAGCCACTTTCGCAGCTTAAAGTGTTTTTAAACCCGCACTTCGTGAGCTTCTCAGGGCTTCTACTTCTGCGTTGCATTGCCTCGAAAGGGAATAACCATTTCGTCAACAATGCGCCTTGAATTTAAAGCCCTGAGAAAGCTCTGAATTGATCATATGTTTAATGGAATTGGTATAGCACTTACATTCATCAAGCCAGCAGTAAAAATATCTGAATGAAAATGATGCGATGTACGGTATGGTCTAAATGTTCGTTTAACAAATCAGGTGAAAAGTTGACGGTTGTCAATATTATCTTCTTGATCATTTGTGAGAATGTCGGCGTATTAATAACTATAAGAACTATATATATGACTGAGCATCGAGCTGTAACGCAAAAAGAGAGACTGCTTAGCGAAGACTGTATTTTATTGTCGACGACAGATCTGAATGGCAAAATAAAATATGCCAATGAAGACTTTTTACGTTTGAGTGACTACAGTCACGAAGAGTTACACCGACAACCGCATAACACTTTACGCCACCCTGATATGCCCAAAGCTGCATTTAAATCGATGTGGCAAAGGATTGAACAGGGAAAACCTTGGGTAGGCATTGTTAAAAACCGCTCAAAAAATGGTGATCATTATTGGGTTAATGCCTATGTTGCCCCGGTATTTGAAAATGGTAAAATCCATGAGTATCAGTCTGTCAGGCGTAAAGCCACGCCGGATCAAATTGAATCTGCAACTCACATATATCAAGATTTAAACGCAAATAAACAGCCTAAAGCGCTAAAACCTGCACGTTTGGGCTTTAGTGGCAGGCTATTCGCCTGGTTTTTCCTTACTGTAATATTGGGTGTGTATTTAGCCGGTATATCTCCATACCTCGCAATTATTGCTGCCACTATTTTTGGAGGGATCGGCTTAACAGTGATCCTTGCTCCCTTTAAAGCGCTTGTGACTATGGCGACCAATATCGTCGATGATCCGCTTGCAACCGGTGTTTTTAGCGGCCGGCAAGATGAGCTAGGAAAATTAAGCTTTGCGATACAGTTTTTAGTGACTGAAACCGGTGGGGTTGTCGGCCGGATGGCCGATTCTGCGGGCTCGATTCAGCATCAGAGCAAAAGCTTAAATGAAACCATCTCAAGTACTCGTGAACGAGCCGATAGTCAAAGCGTGCAAACAAATCAGGCAGCGACAGCCATTGAGGAGATGAGCAGTAGCTTCTCTGAAGTGAATCAAACCATTCATTTAGCTGCACAGGAGATGGTTAAGAGCTTTGAGTCTGCACAGAGCGGGCACGAGCGAATGGTGGCCGTTATCGATGCGATAAATAAGTTGAGTGACGAAGTGAGCAATTTCTCGTCGGTTGTCTTATCCATTGAACAAGATAGCCGCGATATCAATGAGGTGCTCGAGGTGATTCGTGGCATTGCAGATCAAACAAATTTATTGGCATTAAACGCTGCGATTGAGGCTGCCAGAGCTGGGGAGTCCGGTAGGGGATTTGCTGTTGTCGCTGATGAAGTTAGACAGCTTTCAAGCCGAACCAGTGACTCGACATCCCAGATAGAATCCATAGTGAGTAAGTTTAGACAAAGTACCCAAAGAGCCACTCAAACGATGGAATCAGGTTTAGAGAAAGCAGCTCATTCGGTGGCGCTAGCAAAGCAAGCTGATACCGCTTTTAATCAACTCAGAATCTCAATCGGAAAAATCAATGAAATGAGTGATGAAAATGCGGCTGCTATGTCACAACAAACTTCAGTTGCGAGTGAGATCAGCCAGTCTATCCAATTGATCAATGAATTGGCCATTGAAAGTTTGAGTCAGACTACAGATGCAAGCGAAAGAGGAGAGCAGGTCGCACGATTATCGGCTAAAACCCATAATCTATCTCAACAGTTTTGGCGCCAAAGTGTTCAGCGCAATGACGCTGTATAGGAAGGTACCCATTAGAAGCCAGTAATGAAGCCAGATGAATGGCTTCATTACTGAGAGTGTTAATAACCTAGAGTGAGTGATCCTGCTCGACGAGGATCAGATGAACCAAATATGCCTTGCTCTGTAACCATGATTGACTGGGTTGAGCCAATGGCATTCCCTACGCTGACTTTATGACCTCTGGCTTCGAGCAGTTCGATAGTATCTCGATTTAAACTGTGCTCAACGCGAAGCACATCGGGTAGCCATTGATGATGAATACGCGGTGCAGCCGTTGCTTCGGCAATATTTAAGTCATGATCGATGACGTTCATGATGACCTGCATCGTGGTGGTAATAATACGCGAACCGCCTGGGCTACCAGTCACGATAAATGGTTTGCCATCTTTCATGACTATGGTTGGACTCATGGAACTGAGTGGCCGTTTATTACCTTCGACTGAGTTAGCTTCACCACCCACTAAGCCATAACCATTGGGCGTACCAGGCTTTGCCGAGAAGTCATCCATTTCGTTATTGAGCAAGATCCCTGTGCCTTTAGCGACGAGTCCAGAACCATAGCTAAAGTTGAGGGTATAGGTGTTTGATACCGCATTGCCCCATTTGTCGACGACAGAGTAGTGCGTGGTTTGATTACTCTCATAGGGGGCAAGTTTGCCGGGCTTTATTTCACTACTGGGCGTGGCCTTATTGATTGCAATTTTACTTGCCAGATTTTTGGCATAATCTTTATTGATTAAAGCCGCAACAGGGACATTATAGAAATCTGGATCGCCGAGGTATTCACTGCGATCGGCATAGGCACGCCTCATCGATTCCGTCATCAGGTGCAGCGTCGCCGCGGTATTGTGACCTAACTTATCGATAGGGAAGGTCTCTAACATATTGAGCATTTCGATAATGTGTATGCCACCTGAAGAAGGCGGTGGCATTGAAACCACCTGATAGCCGCGATAGTCGCCAGTTACTGGCTTACGTTCGACAACCTTATAGTTTTTAAGATCATTTAGGGTCATGATCCCGCCAGCATTTTGAACGGCTGTGACAAGTTTTTCAGCAGTTTCACCTTGATAAAATCCTTTACTGCCTTGCTTAGCGATCAGCGATAAAGAATGAGCAAGTTCAGGCTGTTTAAGCATTTCTCCAACCTGATAATTGCTGCCGTCTGCTTTATAGAATATTTCGGCAGAACTTGGCCATTGTGCGATACGTCTTTTGAGTCCAATTAACGAGGTCGAAAGGTCAGGTGTGACACTAATGCCTTCAGCCGCCATTTTAATCGCTGCAGCGGTGACTTGTTTCATGGTCATGGTGCCATATTTTTGTAATGCTAGCTCCATCCCCATCACAGTGCCTGGTACGCCGACAGCCAAACCGTGTTCGCGGCTTAATTTCGCATCTGCATCACCATGCTCGTTAAGGAAAATATCTCGATGAGCCTTGGATGGCGCCATTTCACGATAATCTATGGCTATGGTTTTATTCGGCTCGCTTAAGTGAACCAACATAAAGCCCCCGCCACCTATATTGCCTGCTCGGGGGAGTGTCACAGCAAGGGAAAAGCCGACGGCGACGGCAGCATCGACGGCATTTCCACCTTGCTTTAATATCGCTACGCCCACTTGAGTCGCTAATGTTTCTTGACTCGATACCATCCCTTGTTGAGCCCAAACGGGTTGCACGGTAGCCATGTGGCTGTATATTGAAGTTTCTGCAGCTTGCAGTGGCACGACAGTGAATGCCGATGATAAACCGAGTAATGGTACAGCGACAGACATGGCGACGAATAAACGTTTGAATGAGCGCATGATGATCCCTTGTCTTATATTTATAATTGAGCAATGTGACGTTTATCATATTAAATTGCAAGCCAAAAAATTGGAGACTCCATTGTTTACCTCAGAATTAAAAGTTGAGTTTTCAGCGTCTATCTCACTCATTTCAGCCTATGAATGGAATGCCTTGATGTTCGAGGAAGGTCACGCAGTCAATCCCTTTATTTGCCATGCCTATCTTTTAGCGTTAGAAAAAAGTGGCTGTGTCTGTGCTGAGTCGGGCTGGATCCCGATGCATTTATCTGTGGAGTATCAAGGCCGGAAAATTGCTGTCATGCCCTTGTACAATAAGAGTCATTCCTACGGAGAATATATCTTCGACTGGGCTTGGGCAGATGCCTATGAACGAAATCACATCGCTTATTATCCAAAGTTATTGAGTGCTGTGCCTTTCACGCCAGTATCAGGAAAAAGATTTGGTATTGAGGCTAATTTAACGGAGCAAGAATCGAGCATTGCCACTGAGTTTATTGTTAAAAGCTTGAATAAAAAAATGTCTCGTGGCGAGTATTCAAGTTGGCATTGCCTGTTTTTACCTTTAAACCAACAAAAGCAACTCGATGGATCGTCGAGCATGACGAGAACAAATAACCAATTCCATTGGCGTAATCGAAATTACCAGCATTTTGATGATTTCTTAGCTGCAATGAGCTCTCGTAAACGCAAAAATATTATTAAGGAGCGGCAGAAGGCACTAAGCCATGACTACCGTATCCGATTTATTTCAGGGCTTGAAGTGACAGATAAGCAGTGGCAAGCATTCCATTATTGCTATCAGCTCACCTATGCAAAGCGCTCGGGTCATTACGGTTACTTGAATTTAGCGTTTTTCAAGCAACTGGGGCAAACCATGCCCGCACAAATACAGCTGCTGGTAGTAGAGAAGCCCATGATGCCAATAAGTGATAGCGAGCTGGGAAGCTTGGTTGAACATAGCGAATGGACTCTAGTCGCAGCGGCTTTGTATTTTACCAGCGAAACCCATCTTTATGGACGTTATTGGGGCTGTTTAGAGGAGGCAGACGCTTTACATTTTGAAGCCTGTTATTACCAAGGCATTGAATATTGCATCAAACACGGATTACAAACCTTTGATGCCGGGGCGCAAGGTGAGCATAAAATTGCCAGAGGGTTTGAGCCTGTGATGACCTACTCAAATCACCACATTGCTCATCCGGCCTTCAGAGAAGCTATCGAAGATTTTCTTCTACAAGAGACAAAACAGAATCGGCGTTACATGACAGAGGCAGCAAAATTGCTGCCGTTTAAGAAGAAAGAATAATTGAGGTCCTAGGATCTAGAACCTATTTGGCTTTTAACCTAATGCCAACCATAAACCGACACCAACCATTAACGAACCTGCGATACGGTTCATCCACTTGATATTATCCCCTTTGGTTAGAAATACTTTTAGGGTTTTTCCACCAGTGGCATAGGCGGTCATGCTGACAAACTCGGTCAACATGATGATCCCAAGTAGGGCAATAAACTGCGGGGCGAGATCTCGGTCAACATTGATAAAAGGAGGCAGCAGTGAGATCATAAAGGCCCAGCCTTTAGGGTTGGCTATGGCTGTTATAAAGCCCTGAGATATTAATGCTTTATTGCTAATGTTATTTGACTGCTCATCTAAGCTTGCCATTTTGCCTTTTGCACGCCACATCTGTACGCCGATATATCCTAAGTAGATCCCGCCGACCCATTTTAAAATTTCAAAAATATGTGGGTAGTTAAGCATAACGCTAGCCACCCCCATTACAGCGGCTACAGCGACGAGAGCGACGCCAGCCAGCTCACCAATCATCATCCAAAAGGTGCGGCGCACACCGATACTCATGCCCAAGGTCATCGCGAGCGTCATACACATACCCGGTGTGATAGATACGAAGAAAAAGGTGGGCAGGAAAACAGCAAGTAGGGCGATATCAGGCATGTTAAGTTAGCTTATTTGATTTGTGATTAGGTCATGCAGTCTAATGAATATTGTCTACACTGAAAACAAAAAACCAGCCATATGGGCTGGTTTTACATCTAGCTAACCTAGATTAACACTCCGCTTAACCTAACAGGCAGAAATTCGGGTTGTTACAGTACGCCGCGTCGCTGCTGATCACGCTCGATTGACTCAAATAGGGCGGTAAAGTTACCTTCGCCGAAACCCTGATTGTTTTTACGCTGAATGATCTCGATGAAGATAGGTCCGAACAAATTCTTAGTGAAGATCTGTAGCAGGTAGCCATCGTCATCGCCGTCGATCAATATTTGATGATGCTTTATACGTGCTCTGTCTTCGGTGACCTGAGGCAGCTTATCGAAGATGGTATCGTAATATTCAGGAATAATATCTAATGTCTGAATTGATGAGCCTTCCATCGCATCGAGAGAGGCGACGATATCACGGCTTCTGAATGCAAGATGTTGTACACCTGGGCCATCATACTCTTTCAAATATTCATCGATCTGATTCTTCTCACTGCCTTTACCTTCGTTGATAGGAATACAGAAGCTGCCATCCGGTGAGCGTAGGGCGTATGAGATCAAGGCGGTTTTAGCTCCTTTAATATCGAAATAGCGCACTTCGGTGAAACCGAAGATATCTTTATAGAAGTCAGACCAGAATGCCATTGTGCCTTGATAGACATTGTTGGTGAGGTGATCGACTTCGATAAAGCCTTTTTCCTGAGTGATGACTTGCTCTTCAAGATCGATGAAATCATCTTGGTAGATATTCTTCTCTTCGCCAAAAATGTCGATAAAGTAGATTAGGCTATCCCCAATTCCGTAGATCGCTGGATATGGGTGGTCTTTGTTAGCATCATCGGCAGGCTTAGCACCGCGTGCTACCGCGCCTTCGAAGGCAAATTGTGCATCTTCTACGCGCCAGCCCATAGAGCAGATAGCAGGGCCGTGACTCTTGGCAAACTCGGCCGAGAAACCACTTCGTTCATTGTTGAGCAGGAAGTTGATGTCATTCTGCTTATAGTAGCTAATATCTTTGGTTTTGCTCTTTTTCAGTTTTGAGAAACCGAAATCGATAAAAACTTTATGCATGAATTCAAGATCTGGGGTGGAAAATTCTGTGAATTCTATGCCCAATAAACCCAGTGGATTTTTTTCGCTTGCCATTGTTCTATCCTCGTTCAATTTTTCATGCACCTTGATATGTGCTTTTTATATGTTTGGCGAACTGATGTCTTTGTTTGATTTAGGCGCCAATTTCATTTTATTTGTGATCTTAGTATCAATTTAGTTGCTCAGATGAACAAAAAAAAGAATAATAATTGGCTTGAGTTAATCTATAAATTAGATGGTATATCAATCTTTACACTAATGAGGCGAGTATGCGTATAGATGTTGATGCATTTAAAGTGCTTGAAGTTGTGGTTGAAGAGGGCAGTTTTGCTAAGGCTGCAGAGCGTTTGCATAAGGCTCAATCAGCGGTTAGTTATCAAGTTAAAAAACTAGAGCAACATTTAGGTGTAAATCTTTTTTGTCGGGATCTGTACCGAGCAGAATTAACCCCTGAAGGTAAAGTTATTCTTGCTGAGGGGCAAAGGCTATTGCAATACCTTGCAAATATTGAGCATTTAGCCAGCAGGTTTAGTGAAGGTTGGGAGCCAAAGCTTGAACTCGTGATCGATGGTGCCTTACCGATGGAGCCGATTATGAAGGCTTTGAAGCGCATGGCAACCCACAATATACCGACAAAAATCCAGCTAAACATGGAATTTTTAAGCGGAGTACAAGACAGGTTTGAGCGGGATAATGCCGATTTAATGTTAGTGAAAGACTATCGAACTGGGCCAAATTATCGACCACAATCATTACCAAATATTACCAGTATTCTTGTTGTCGCAGCTAATCATCCTTTAGCGGTAGAAGAAAATATCTCTTTATTTGAATTGCAAAGACATGTGGAGCTTACTATCGAAGATTCATCTCCTGAGGTTAATGACCAAGATGAGCTTCAGTTTGGAGGTGATAAGGTGTTTTATCTGTCGGGCTTTATCATGAAGAAGAATGCCTTGGAGATGGGGCTAGGATTTGGTTGGATGCCTGATTTTCTTATTCATGAACAGCTAAGATCGGGTTCACTGGTTGAAGTTGATTTTAGTGGTGGTAGTCGTCACAGCTTCACCCCTAAACTTGTATCCACCATGGAGCGCCCCTTGGGTAAAGCGGGTCGTCTGTTTACTGAGCTCATTTTGGAAGAGTTTGCTCGTGCAGAGCTCTAGTCTTGTGGGAGTTCACTTTTCTCCCCATCAATTTAGTCTGTGATGATATCGAAATTATTACTCGTTTGTACAAGGCCTTCATAAATACTCCTAGCGCTCCCCATCAAGCTATATCGCCTGATCTGGAAGTCTTGTATCTATTTTAGTAGCAAAGTTGTCAAATGTTGCATATTTGCGTTGCAAAATAGGAATCGAAGCAGTTTTAAAATCTAGTTCATATCTTTTTGGCTATTTATGGCATCGAATTGTGCAGGAGCATTCAGTGCTTTTGGTAAAGAAAATGTGTGGAACTGCCGATAAATAGAACATGGCGTACCGTTAAGCTTAGGTTCAGTTGATTCGATTTAAGATTTGTCTATCGAATGAGTGGTACGACATATGCAGATATTTATTGGATACAAGGTTATCGATCAATAAAGTCTGAAAAGACATCTTCAACGAGAATATGTAAAAGTGACTATACAGCTTTATCTGTTATTCACTTCATTCTGTTCCGTTGATTGGAGGTATCAGATGAAACAGTTATTTACGCATCAGACATCAAATCTTTACGCTAAGTATGTGAATATCTTAGCGTGTGGCGAAAAGCCCATTTCAGTGTGTAAAATCCAAGAGTTTACCGACGACTTAGCTAAGAGTCACTTGCTATTGTCTGATTTCAAGTGGGACGAGTGGTATCAAAATAGCCATTTAGTTGACAGACCCGATTATATTGCTGATGCAACATTGCATGAGTGCCAGTTGTTACTCACTGCTATGACTCGGCTAGAATGTTTTAGTCCAGGGGTGATGGATAATATGAGGCGCCAAGGGGTTTTGATTGCCATTCTTGAACGATACAATAATTTTTCAATGAAACTTGCTTGCTAGCACACAGTTAGGCTAAAAGAGTAAGCCTAACTGTGTAGGGGATAAGCTGAGATTTATCCATCCATGGCCTCTTTTCAGCAAAGGATACATACTCTCTATTTAAGAGAAGCCAGACATAAAGCAAGCTTCAAGCCTTCCATGGCAAGCTTGCATAAATGTTCCAGACATAAAGTCAATTTTTTACCATCCATGGCCTATTTATAGTAAAGAGTACATAAATGTTCCAGACATAAAAATGCCAGCAACTTGCTGGCATTTTTGTTTTGAATAATGGGTTTACTTACCAAATGGCACGGGTCTTGGGGTGTTAGCATTCGAAGGCGGCAGGATAGGCAATACTATCTGAGGTTGCTCGCCGGTGAGTGACTTAAGGAAAGCCACCATCTCTTTGACTTCAGTCTCTGACAGTTGCTGGCCGAGCTGAATATCTGCCATGGTATTCACAGCTTCTTCCAGTGTCCAGGTTGCTCCGTCGTGGAAGTAGGGGTAGGTTAACTCGATATTTCTGAGTGTCGGCACCTTAAATACAAACTTATCTGCTGCATTACCTGTTACAGCAATACGTCCTTCAGCTGGATTGCTTGTATGGAATGGTTTAACTAGACCCATTTTCATATACATGGTGCCACCAACGGCAGGTCCATTATGGCAGCTGGTACAACCTTTATCTTTAAACAATTGATAGCCTGACTTCGCCTCAGCGGTAATGGCTGACTTGTCGCCATTAAGGTATAAATCGAACGGGCTGTTTGGTGTGACTAAGGTTTTTTCAAATTCGGCAATAGCGTCAGTGATATTATCAATATTGACTGAATTTTTGCCATAGATGGCTTCAAATTTTGCTTGGTAAGCTGGCATTGAGTCTACAGTGGTAACGGCAAGTTCATGGGTGTAGCCCATTTCTCCTGGGTTGGCGATAGGTCCGCCAGCTTGCTCTTTAAGATCTTTAGCACGGCCATCCCAGAATTGGGCTAAGCCATATTCCGCATTGAGTACCGTTGGAGAGTTGATCGGACCTTCTTGCCAGTTATGACCGATTGACGTGGGCAGGGCATCAACACCACCTAGTGAAAGGTTATGGCACGAATTACATGAAATGAAGCCTGATATAGATAACCTTGGTTCAAAGAACAACATCTTACCAAGTTCGACCTTTTCTGGCGCCGTGATCTTTGCGGGTTCAATAATCTGTATTGGTTCATTCGCTATAGCTGGTGCTGCACTTACCGCTGCAATGATGGCGATTGATAAAGAAGAAAGTCGTTTCATATATGACCTCATATTAATACTTGTATTTTGTGTGGGTATTTAATAGGGCAATCATATTCGTTAGGTGGTAAACACGGTAACGCTTTGTTTCGATAGGGACTATCGGAAATTTGGATTAAGTAATCGTGAACAAGATCTCAGACAAGGGTGATGCTTTCAGGCAGGATGGTACATTAAGATCACGTTTTATAAAAAGATGTGATCTCACTTTTTTCCTCAGTAAGTATTTAGAACTAGTTTTTCATTTTTCGTAATAGAATTTTTCTATCTAACCAGGCCGCTGATGAATAAAATTGGCGCTGGCTTTTACGTAACCAGACCTTAGCCCAAGGAAATTCCAAACTCAACACCGCAAGTCCTATAGGTAATAGCAGCCAAGCTGGGCCGGGAAGTGCTAATAGCGCTATGCCTAAGAGTGTTAACCCTCCTCCTATGATAGAGACTAATGCTTTTTTTAACATAGCAACTCCGACTAATTGATGTTCTAAAAGCATAATATCTCACCATTAAGCATATCTTTACCAGTTGATAATTGTAACAAAGGTTAATTTCTAGTATGTATAAAGGGTCTATACTTATGTGAATTAATTATTAGCAGGCATTTCTCTTATTAATATACTTTCAGTGGTTCAATTCATATCGCGCTATATTCTTACTGGCATGTTTAAGTTCAGTGGAGTACTTGTGCTCTCGATATTCTGGATAGTTCCACTTCATGCAGATACCCTCAAGTTAACCTCATTACATTGGCCACCTTATTCAGGTAGTCAACTGACTGAGCAAGGCGCGTCAATCGCTATTGCAAGAGCAGCGCTTAATGCTGTAGGTCATGAGCTGGTTATTGAATTCTATCCTTGGAGCAGGGCTGTAAGGCTGGTGGGGCGCGTTGACTCTACGTACAACGGCTATGTCCCAGCATACTCATATCCTACAGAGCGATTTATTTTTTCTGACTCATTAGGCACAAGCCCCTTAGGTTTAGTTGAACAACAGATGAATCCAATAAATTGGCCAAAACTCGCCGATCTCAACCAATATACCTTGGGAGTCGTCAGAGATTATGTGAATACCGCAGGTCTTGATAGCATGATCAAACAAGGTATACAGCAGGTTGAGGTGGTTAATTCAGATGAGCACAATATAAAGAAAGTTGCATCGGGTCGGATTAAGGCCGCTGTGGTGGATGTGCATGTACTTAAATATATCCTTTCCAGAAGTGACTTGAAGCCTTTATCTGATAAGTTACAGATCAATAAAAAGCTGTTAGAAGAAAAACACTTATATATCGCATTTAAAAATAGCCTAGAGGGTCAGAAATGGCGTGAAACCTTTAATCGTGGATTAGCTCAAATAGATGCTAAATCGATTCTGGATCGTTACATGGCTACAATTACGGTAGGTGATTAATCGTTTATGCACATAGCATCTATAGCAACGGCTTAGTAAGCAAGCTAAGCCGTTGTGTCGACGATTACGGAAGTTAAGCTTTAGCGACGATAGTCTGACCAATAGGCGTTAAACTTAGCATTGCCAGTTTTAGATGTTGGATCCCGAATGGGATACCGATAATAGTAACAAAACAGGCTAACGCGTGCGTTATATGGCCAATGGCCAGCCAAATGCCAAACAGTAAAAACCAGACTACATTACCTAATGTTCCGAAAGCGCCAGTTCCTAAATCGTCTTGCCCTGTAAGGCTTCTTCTATTCATCTGCTCTTGGCCAAATGGCCAGAATGTCATTTCACCAATCACAAAGCAGGCACGGCCAAACGGAATCCCTATTATGCTTATGAAACAAAGCAGCCCAGCTATCCACCAAGCCAGTCCCATCACAAACCCACCTAGAACAAACCATGCGATATTAAAGATTAAACGTAATACTGCCATTAAGGCCTCCCAATCATTATGACTTACTTTACTTACAGTAATTAAGCGAAAATCATGCCAAATATATTTGTCAGTAATAACAATTGCTTGTGAACTGTGGTTGGGGGTTGATTGGTTAGAACTCACAGCTTTTAGTGCTTTTAGTCGATAGAGTCTCTAACCCAATGGTAATATCGGTTTATATTTAGTTGCGAAAATTCATTACCATGAAATTAAGTCATACCCAGGTTGATACCATTGAAATGTTCGAAAGGCAGTTTTATCTCAAACGAGATGATCTGCTTCACCCTGATTTTTCAGGAAATAAAGCCAGAAAATTTGCTTACTTTCTTGAGAACGAATTTCCTGGAGTGAATAAATTGATAGGCTATGGGTCCCCCCAAGCTAACTCTCTTTACTCAATGTCTGCACTGGCCAAACTTAAAGGTTGGCAGCTTGATTTTTATGTCGATCACATTGCTTCTCATATTAACGAAAATCCAGTAGGCAACTATGGTGCAGCGTTAGCTAACGGCGCAAATGTGATCTCACTCGACAGTGTTCCCGATAGGAATGATCGAGATGTTTTGACTTATATTCAAGAGACAATTCTCCCCAATGAAGAGAATACAGTCTTTGTTCCAGAGGGGGGACGATGTGCCTATGCTGAATTTGGCGTGTTTAAACTCGGAGCAGAGATCGTTCAATGGGCGCAGACCAATAAACAACCAGAACTCATGGTCTTTCTACCTTCAGGTACAGGGACAACGGCACTATTTTTAAATAAATACTTTGTCATGCAAGGCGTGAACATTCGTGTGTTCACCTGTGCGGCTGTTGGCGGTGATGATTATCTGGTTAAGCAGTTTTATGAACTCGATGAAAATGAAGCGTTTCATCCAAAGGTGGTGTCTTTACCTAAAAAATATCATTTTGGAAAGCTGTACCGTGAATTCTATGAAATGTGGTTCACGCTTAGTCAGACGGGTATTGAGTTTGAATTGCTTTATGACCCTTTAGGCTGGATCGCACTGAAACAATATTCTCAAGAGTTTGATAGTGGCATACCGATATTATATCTGCATCAAGGTGGTTTACTCGGTAATGAAACCATGTTGCCTAGATATGAACGAAAATACGGTAAAATAAGTAGGAGTTAATAAAAGGGTTTTACCGTTTGGTCAGGCTGAGTATCTGTGAAAGTGATACAGCCTGAACCAAAGGTAGGAATTGCTGATTGCTAATAGCCGACTTATGATGTCAGTCCTATCTGTTTCCTATTAATTAGCATGGAAACACTCGATACCAGTGAGAGGAGTGTATCGAATAGCAGTTGGTGTGACCGATTTAAATCTAATTTCAAGTTAATTTTTGAAATGGGCAAACGAGATTTATTTGTTACCTGACAATAGCCAGTTCATAAATTTCAGTGCTTCAGTTCGTTTAGAAAAAGTTTGTCTGTTTTTCCCTTGGCTATCAGTGAAAGCGATAGAAGATTTATTAACAGAAATTGAATCTACTGGAAAATTAACTGTGATCTGATGACCGTTTACGTTGTACGACATATGTCATACTCCTTATGTTACTGCTGTAAATAGCAGTTTGAATTTAATAATAAAAATCCTTAGCAATTTGCAAAAGATGAGCATTAAGTGTGGATTGAGATTACCCATCTTCAACAGTTTAATCAAGTTAGCCAGATCACAATAAATGTGAGCAATTGTAATCATTGTGATATCTAGAACTCATTAATGAGAGTTAAACATAAATATATGACAGCTAAATGACGAAATTTGATGAGGTAAACCGGTGTAATAATATTTTTGCGAGGTAAAAGACGAATGGAATCGGACTTACGAAGTAAAAATTAATTAAGGGTGTCTCTAAATCAATGGTTATTATATCGACGAGTTTAACCTTGTCAACTTATTTTATGCAGGTAATTTAAACATGGAGTACAAAAACAAGTTGTAAAACTGTTGTTTATGAGAATAAGTGATAGAATTTGTGAGTGTATTGTTATCAGGTGATCTTTGGTATGCGTTTGAGTAAATGGATTTTATCATTTTTGTTTGTTTCCCAATGTTGTATTTCAATGGCACAAGCTGCAGGTACACCCAGTATGATGGGGGTACTCAAAGGGGCATCCTCAGAGGAGCCCGTCGTCAATGAATTGTCAGTGCATCAGAAATATGAATATAAAGATAAACTGAAACGAGATACACCCAGAGGAACCCTTGAAGGTTTTACTCAAGCGGCTTATGAGCAAGATTTTGAACTCGCAGCCAAGTACCTAGATCTTAGATATTTACCCGAAGGCATGACCAAAGCAAAGGGCGCCGAATACGCATCAAAATTACAGGCCATTATAGATAGAAATATCTGGGTTGATCTGGATCAAATTAATGACTCTCCACGAGGGCACGATAACGATATGTTGCCTGCTTATCGAGATGCTTTTGGCCGGATAAAATTAGAAAGTAGTGAAGTTTCATTATTATTACAGCGAGTTCCTGGTGAACAGGGATCGATATGGAAGGTATCAAATGCCACTGTGGCAAAAATCCCCTCACTTTATGATCAATTAGGCTATGGGCCTGTGGTTGAGTGGTTTGTTGAGCATATTCCAGAGGGGCGCTTATTTAAAGTGAACCTTTGGGAGCTAACCTTACTATTAGTCTATTTGGTTGTAGCTTTTCTCATCGTTATTCCAATCACTTGGATAGTCAAATTCATTATTTTAAAGAGCCACTACGCGTTAAAACAAGAGCTTGGTTATATTGTTGCTGGACCTTTACGTTTATTTATTGCTGTCGTGTTAGATAGGGCTTGGATGGCGCACAGTAGCGTTTCGGCCATGGCGTTGGAGATGGTTAATACAGGTTTTTTAATGTTTATTGCCATCGTTTGGTTAGTCTGGTCTTCACTCGGCATTTTTCAGGCTGGTCTTAAGCGACGTTGGTTAGCGAAAGATAATCAGCAAGGAGCGTCACTCCTTGGTCCGCTAACGAATTTCTTACGGGTTATTTTTGTCGTATTAGCGGCTTTAGTGTGGCTTGAACACCTTGGCTTTAGCGCCAGTGCAATTTTAGCTGGAATGGGAATTGGTGGTGTGGCTATTGCGTTAGCATCCAAGCAGTCTATTGAAAACTTTATAGGTACTATTACCTTATATTCAGCCGCGCCCATAAGGGTTGGTCATCTTTGTCGCTTCGGTGCCATTAGTGGCACGGTGGAAGAGATAGGGCTGAGATGCACTCAGATTAGAACGTTAGACAGGACGCTAATCCATGTACCTAATGCCAAATTAGCTGAAATGGAAATTGAGAATATTTCGGAGCGGGAAAAAATCCGCTTCAAAGCCGACATTCGTCTCGATTATGAGACTTCCTCAGAACAGCTTAAATCGATAACAGTCGATATTACCTCTATGCTGGAAAGGCATAATGAAGTGGATGAGAGCCCATTAAGGGTGACTTTTCAAGGTTTTGGATTGCACGGTTTACAAGTGAATGTTTTTGCCTATGTTGGTACCACTAGTTACCCTACGTATCAGTTAGTCGCAGAAGAGTTACACCTTGGGATCATGGATATAGTGGTTAAACATGGTTCTAGAATTATTCCTGTGGCACCGATCGCTGCAAAAATCTAACACTGTGTATCTTATTTTTGTGACATATGAAGATATGTTTTTATTATTAGGGCGTGTAGGTAAGACTAAACCTGATGCTTGATTGGATAATTGTGAACTTGAGCCTTTTATCGGCGGCTCAAATCGATGAGAATGACTATAATTAACAAGAGTATTGTTGGGACTGTTATTCATTATCTTGTCCCTTAATTTATGACCTTTTATTTTGAGAACAGCATAATGGCAAAAGTACTGGATTCTGTAGACCAACGCACAAAACTTGTTGGTGAAAACCGGCTCGAATTGTTATTGTTTCGAATTAATGCAACCCAGTTGTTTGCTATAAATGTGTTCAAAGTTAAAGAGGTGGTAAAATTGCCGTCTTTAAATTCGATGCCGGGCAGCCATTCAAATATCAGTGGGGTGGCCAATATTCGTGGTACTTCTATTCCAGTCATTGACCTTCGTAGTGCTATCGGTTTTCGTCCAATTACGGGTGAACACGAAGCCAATATGATCATAACCGAATACAACCGCAGCGTTCAGGCTTTCAAGGTTGGAAAAGTTGAACATATCGTCAATATGACCTGGAGTGACATCTTACCTCCGCCTAAATCTGCCGGTAACCATAATTATTTAACTGCCATCACTCACATTGAAGTCGATGGTAATAAACAATTGGTTTCTATCATAGATGTAGAGAAAGTATTAGCTGAAATTATCCGTTACGACATCACTCTGTCAGAAGGCGTTTTGGATGAGAAACTCGTTCATGAAATGATGGGACGTAAGATTCTAATCGCCGATGATTCATCAACGGCTCGAAAACAGATCAAAGAGACGTTGGAGCCCTTGGGCATTGAAATATTGGAGGTTTCTGATGGGTTACAAGCATTGAGAACACTACAGAAGTGGTGTGATGAAGGAAAGTCAGTACAAGATGAAATATTAATGCTGATAACGGATGCTGAAATGCCAGAAATGGATGGTTATAAGTTAACCCATGAGATCCGTAATGATAAACGTATGAGTGACCTTTACATAACCTTAAACACGTCATTGAGCGGCAACTTTAATCATGCGATGGTGGAAAAGGTGGGCTGCGATCGATTTATATCCAAGTTCCAACCAGATGTGCTGGTGGATGTTGTACAGCAAAGGTTAAGAGAGTTAATCGTTTAAGTGGTCATGTATATTGAGTCGATTTTAGGTGGTTTAGAACCAGGTACCATCGGTTAACGGACTGCCTTGCTCGAACGCGATATCTTTTACCACTTCCTGCTTTACCCGTTTTGGTGAGGCGATGTTGATACGGGATATTCTCACCGCATAGCCAAAACGCTGTCGGCCGACCTGAGATAAAATAGCTTCGAAAAAATGCCTATCTAGGCCTAATGTTTGGCTATAGTGAGTGACAGCTTTAGCGAGAGAGGAATATTTTACGCCATCGAATTCAAAACCTACGACGAAACTGTCTTGATCGATCTCTACACCGTCTAGACTGAGTGGCCAGCCCGTGGCATTGACTCTATCTCTGGCAATCAGGTACATCATCCAAGCGCTTTTTTTAAATCCTTCAAATACTTTGCAGGAAAACTCTGAATCGATTAACTCTTGTTCGGTCCAATTTACCCCAATTGCAAGATGCTTGGCATAAATACGCATAAGCTCATCTTTCACAGCCATTTGGCAATCCCAAATTGAAGTGAGTGGACTCTTTTTTGCCAGCTTTAAGCACTCTTTACAAGCAGGGATCCCAAGGCTTGAATGTGGAGTATGCGCGGTTGCATGATATTCAAACACGTAATTGCTGGGCTCATTACAGAACCAGCAAGTATGACGGTATTTGAAAGGAACATCGATAATGGCAACTGACTGCGTCATTTAATGACCATATTAAAATGACGCCAATGCAGGTGGCTGGAACTTACCATTAGGTCACAGTGTCTCAGCAGATAGACAGAACAAACGATTATTCTTCTTCGACATTGACCAAAGATGTGGCCAATTCGATTGGATCGATTTCGAAACATTCCTGATCGGCCAACCAATCTGTGCCGACAAGCACGCCGTCATCATTGAGATCAGATACCCAAAAATCAAGAAACTCAACCAAAGTAATCGACACAGGCTGATAATTTTCCCATTCTTCACTGCAATGAATTTTAGCACTTTCTTCAGAAGACCAAAGAGGCATAACGTCGGTATTTTCGTATTCTGATGAATCACAGACTACCCAACCTTCACC
Source organism: Shewanella eurypsychrophilus (assembly GCF_007004545.3). Classification (NCBI taxonomy): domain Bacteria; kingdom Pseudomonadati; phylum Pseudomonadota; class Gammaproteobacteria; order Alteromonadales; family Shewanellaceae; genus Shewanella; species Shewanella eurypsychrophilus. Next base: position 2,323,188 of record NZ_CP045503.2, read on the forward strand.
AGTCTCATCTTGTAGTCCCCAGACGGCTTGATGTTGTTTTACATTTTCGATAAAGCTAGCTAGTTCAGGGGTTATTTCGCTCATGATAGGTCTCTTAAGTATGTAATTTTAACCGAGTCATTATACGGCAAGTGACGACTTCGCCAAGGAAATCTTCGAAGAAGACAGATTTAAAGGCCAACATTAAGTAAAAATAACCTTAATCGGTAAAAAAATGAGGATTAATACTTAATATATATTGCTGGTCTAGTTATTATGGCTCAGTTCTATGTCGTTTTATCGACTCTGAGCACTTTTCTTTTTGTCATTGTGGTCAAAATTCTTTTATCGCATTCTTGGAGTCGTCGTTTTGATTAAAATTGTCCCAATAGCGTCCGCATTATTACTTTCTTCTTTGTGGGCAGTGCCTGCCATTGCCAATGATTTTCCTAGCTGTGTTGTTAAATTAAAAATAACAGCACAGCAAGAAGGCTTATCAAAAGAGACAATCGATAACACCTTAGCTAATGTTAAATATGTTTCAAGAGTCATTGAGCTTGATAAAAAACAGCCAGAGTTTAGTCAAACGTTTGATAATTACTTCAGTAAACGGGTGACAGATTGGCGCGTACAGCAGGGACGAAAGTTACTCAAAGAGAATAAGCAATTACTGGAAGAAATCCAGGAGACCTATGGTATTCCACCTCAGTATTTGATGGCGTTTTGGGGGCTAGAAACAAACTTTGGTTCATATAAAGGCAAGATGCCAGTATTAGACTCTCTGGCGACGCTAGCTTGTGATCCCCGCCGAAGTAAATATTTTACTGGCGAGTTGATGAAAGCACTCAAACTTAAAGAGAAGTATGATTTTGATGCTTCTCAAATGGTGGGCTCGTGGGCTGGCGCTATGGGCCACACCCAGTTTATGCCAAGTGCTTATACTCATTACGCTGTCGATGGTGATGGTGATGGTAAAGCTGATCTGTGGAACAGTACTGCTGATGCGCTGACCTCAGCGGCAAATTTTCTCAATCAACTTGGATGGCAGCGCAATGAACGATGGGGCAGGGAAGTTAAACTTCCTGAAGACTTTAATTATGATCACTTAGGCAAGGCACAATCTCAATCATTGATACAATGGCAAAAACTGGGCGTGATGCAAAGTAATGGTAACGCACTATCGACACCAGATATGAACGCGGCTTTATACTTACCAGCAGGACACATGGGCCCCGCATTTTTCGGTTATAAAAACTTTGATGTGATTATGCGTTGGAACCGCTCAACCTTTTATGCCATAGCAGTCGGTCACTTAGCTGACAGGATCAATGGTGGAGTCAGTTTAAAGGTGGCGCCGCCAAAACAAGATAATTTGAGTCGTGCGCGGGTAAAAACACTGCAAGTTAAGCTCAATGAGAAAGGTTTCGATGTGGGTAAGCCCGATGGTGTCATGGGCACCAATTCAAAAACGGGTTTACGTGCCTATCAGCGCAGTGTTGGACTTGTTGCAGATGGCTTTCCGAGTGAAGCAACTTTTACAGCCATTGGCATCAATTAAAGGTCAGCTCTAATCTCTAGTGCGACTTAATCTATTAATGAGCGATGTTATAGTATAGAAAAGGTGTAATCATTATGATTGCACCTTTTTACTTTATCCATTACATTAATCCTACCTAGGCACTGACATTACAGGTAATTTCAGCTGCAGACCTAAATAACCAGAGACAAAAGACGATGAACCTTATGGATAACCTCTCTCATGCGCAGAAGCAGCGCCTAGCGTTTATTGATTTTAGTTTGCAATATTTTGGTCAGGTGTCCAGGCAAGATCTCATTAAAAAATTTGCGACCGGTTTAGCGGCTGCGACCCGAGATTTTGCTAGTTATCGTGCTCTGGCACCCGATAATATGTCGTTAGTGCATCAGACTAAAAGTTACCACCGTAAGCCTGAATTTACAGCTTTATTTAGACATGAGCCTGAAGGCATTCTTCATGGTTTAGCAAAAGGCTTTGGCGATGGTTTATCGCATCCTATCTCTCCCAGTGAAATTTGTCTTGATGCAGTGCAGCTTATCCATCCTGATACAGAAATTATAGCGGCGTTAATGCGTGCAATCCAAAATAAACAAGCGTTGAAGATTAAATACGTGTCGGTGTCATCCGGTGAAAAGGACCGTGAGATCGTACCCCATGCCTTAGTGAATAATGGTCAGCGCTGGCATGTGCGAGCCTTTGATCGTGATCACCAAGTGTTTACCGATTTTGTTGTTACTCGAATCAAGCTGATTTCAGGTGCTGAAAGTGTACCAAGCTTTAATGAAACACAAGCTAAAGACATTCAGTGGGATAAAGTTTTGACATTGAAGCTAATCCCGCATCCAAGCCTTAAACATCCCGAAGCCATAGCGCTTGACTATCAAATGATTGATAACAAGACGGAAGTACAGAGCCGTGCAGCACTGGCAGGTTACCTGCTAAGGCAATGGAGCGTTGACTGCTCTGCTAAGCATCAAATCTCTACCGGTGTTTGCCAGTTGGCCTTATCAAACCTTGATGTGCTTAAAGAGATAGATCAGTTGGCGATTGTTCCCGGTGGTCGGAGCCGATAAACCGAGTTCAATGGGTAAAAATACTAGAGTGCGTTAGAGACTTTTGTTAAGCTTCTTTACCAAAATAAAGTCAGGTATAGAGTTAAGGACATTTGATGAGCATTAAAAATGATATGGTTGTTCAGTTTAAATACACACTTCGCGATGAGCAGGGTGAAGTATTAGAGACAAATAAAGATCTGGACCCTATCGCGTATCTGCACGGTCATAACAACATGATGCCTGGTGTTGAAGATTCAATTGAAGGTAAAGAGGTCGGCGCAAGCTTCTCTGTCACTCTAGCACCAGAAACGACCTACGGTGTTAGAAATGAAGACTCGACTCAGCGTGTCTCCGTTAAGCATCTGCAAGGTGCTAAAAAATGGAAAGCGGGCATGCGTGCATTGATTGATACCGATCAAGGCAAACGTCAGGTGACTATCATCAAGATGGGTAAATTTATGGCAACGGTTGATGTTAATCACCCTCTTGCTGGTCGTGAGCTCACGTTCGATATCGAGATAATCGAAGCCCGTGATGCGACCGATGAAGAGGTTGCCCATGGTCATGCCCACGGTAAAGGCGGACATCACCATTAATACCAATCGGTATAATTAGAGTCTAAGTCATTAAGCCATCAAAACCAGCATCTGTGCTGGTTTTTGTTTTTATCGCTATAGTTTAACATTCAATAAAGGACGCTTATGGTTATCGACTTTTCCCAGGGGAAAATAATCCTTACGCCGTTTGAAGTACAAGTCCGTTTTACACTCTTTGGTATGAGTATGTATGCCATGGTTGAAGACATTAAGTTTATCGATGATGCTCTTATCATGCATGCTGACGCTGGGGCGGTAAGGTGGAGTTTAAAGTTAGATTCTCCAGAACAAATAGCTGCGATTCGTGAAGAGTTAGGCGTCTAATATAAAAGACGCCTTGGCTGGGTTACTCTAATTGAGATTATATGTCTTCTCGGTTATGGGGGGCTAGATAATCCAGCACCGGACCATTTGGTACGATTCTGCTTGGATTGATATTGGCATGACTGAAATAATAATGCTGTTTGATATGTTCAAAGTTAACTGTGTCAGCTATCCCCTCAATCTGATATAGCTCTCTTAGATAACCGGATATTGCCGGGTAGTCATCAATGCGCTTTTTGTTCGTTTTAAAATGACCGACATAGACGGCATCGAAACGAATTAAGGTGGTAAACAATCTCCAATCGGCTTCAGTAATCTTGCCTCCGATGAGATATCGCTGCTCTGTGAGTATCGACTCCAATTTGTCTAATGCGGTAAAAATCTCATCAAATGATTCATTATATGCTGTTTGTGATGTGGCAAAACCTGCGCGATAGACACCATTATTAATACTCGAGTAGATCCATTCATTGATTGAGTCTATTTCAGACCTCAAGGCTTGCGGGTAAAAATCTAACTGATTATCGGTTATATGGTTAAACGAAGAGTTAAACATACGAATAATTTCCGCAGATTCATTGCTGACTATGGTTTTAGTGAGCTTATCCCAGAGCACTGGCACAGTAACCCGCCCTGTATAGTCAGGTGCTGCAAGTTGATAGATTTGATAAAGATAATCTTTAGCGTAGAGAGGATCACTCTCTGATCCTAGGATATGGGTCGCCTCGGCACTTTGATTTTTTCCCTCAAATTCCCAGCCATTATGTAGCATATGTGGCTCTACTATCGATACATCTATGATCTCTTGCAGAGACTTTAATTCTCTGAAAATTAATGTCCTATGTGCCCAGGGACAGGCAAGAGATACATATAAATGATATCTGTTAGCCTCTGCTTTAAAGCCAGAAGCATCAATATCTTGCGAGGAGGGCATCCCATCGGCAGTGATCCAATGTCTGAAGCGTGCATCTTCACGTACGAATTTGCCGCCATTTTCTTTGGTCGGATACCATTGATCGACCCATTGTCCATTTTGAAGTAAGCCCATACTATTTCCCACTCGATGCTGATTATTTGATAATAATTTAACTTCTATTTAGCCGAATAAAAAGAGCATAAACTGGCAGTTTATAAACGAATTAATCGAATGTTTTTGCTGAGCAGTTAACACTGATATGATATCGGCAAAAATGAGTGGAAGATTAAAGGGAAAATATGTCAGTAGTCGCATTAGAGAGGATCACGATTGAACCTAACACACCAGCTACTGCCTGTGTGATCTGGTTACACGGCTTAGGAGATTCGGGAGCAGGATTTGCACCCGTCGTACCCGCTTTAGGCTTGCCCGAGGAGCACGGCATACGTTTTGTGTTTCCCCATGCACCTGAACAGGCGGTAACGATTAATCAGGGTTATGTGATGCGAGCCTGGTATGACATCAAAAGTATGGATCTACATAATCGCGCCGATATGCCTGGTGTATTGGAGTCGGAGCAATCTGTCCTCGCTTTGATCCAAGAGCAGATTGATTCAGGGATCCCCGCCAACAAAATCGTAGTTGCAGGTTTTAGCCAAGGCGGCGTCATGAGCCTATTCACCGGCTTGAGGTATCCGCAGACATTAGCCGGGATCATGGCGTTATCTTGCTACTTGCCTACCGGTGATACGTTACCTGAGTTACTCAGTGAATCTAATAAATACACCGCAATATTACAGCATCATGGCGAGCAAGATGATGTGGTGCCGCTGTTCGCTGGTAAGATGGCTAATGATCTACTTAACCAAGCAGGGTACCAAACAGAGTGGGAAACCTATGCCATGGGACACAGTGTACTGCCGCAACAACTGCAGGATATTGCAAAGTGGTTGGTTTTACGCTTGCTTTAAGTAAGCGTTTTGTTGTCGTTTGGTTTTTGATACAAGTTGTTTCTTATCTGCACTGTTTTACTTTCGGTATAGTAATAATGAACAGCTTGTTTCTCTATGGTCTTGATAGCCTTGCTCTTTAAGCTGTTAGTACTTAGTACTGCATGCCGTATCCCCTAATCTTTGTTAGCTCCTTATATAAGCTTGTTTCTATCACGAGACACAACTTGTTAATAACAGCTTGTTTCTGTTTACATTTCTATCTTTCGTGATGAGAATAAATATAAAAATTGTCATACCTCTTTGGTATCATTTCATCAGCGGGATCACAGAATCCTCACTTTCAAAGTAAAGTAATAATCTAAAGGTTGATGTAATGACAAATAAGCTTATAAAAGGCCTCGTTGCGACAGCGGTATTAGCGGCACTGGCTGGTTGTAATAGTAGTGATGATGATGCACCCAAAACAGGTTGTGAATCAGGCAGTGAAACATGTACCGGCTTTACGGTTATTCATACTAACGATAACCATGGCCGCTTCTGGCAAAATAGCGATGGCGAGTATGGTATGGCGGCACGTAAAACCGTCATCGACCAGATCCGCTCTGACGTAGAACGCAGTGGTGGCGAGACCATTCTTTTGTCTGGCGGTGATATCAATACCGGCGTGCCAGAGTCTGATATGCAGGACGCTGTCCCTGACTTTATCGGCATGAGCATACTTGGTTATGACGCTATGGCTGTAGGTAACCATGAATTTGATAATCCGCTTACGACATTAGATATGCAGGCTAATATTGCTCAGTTCCCAATGCTTGCTGCAAATATCTATAAAAAAGATATCGATGGCATCATCACTGATGAGCGCTATTTTGAACCATATCGCGTATTTGAAGTTAATGGTCTGAAAGTTGCCATTATTGGTTTTACAACTGTGGATACTCCTAAAGTTGTGAGCCCTGATAATGTTGCCAGTTTGCACTTTACCGATCCGCAAGATGAAATTCAGACTGTGCTTGCTGAGATTGAAGCCAATGAAACTGTAGATATGGTCTTTGCTTTGACTCATATGGGCCACTATGCCGATGGAAATCACGGTACAGAAGCTGCGGGCGATGTGATGTTAGCGCGCTCTTTAGAGCAAGGACAACTTCAGGCTATTATCGGTGGTCATTCACAAAATCCAGTGTGTATGGAAGGGGATGATTATGATGAAAATTTCCAACCTGGTGATGAGTGTAAGCCCGATATTCAAAATGGCACCTTTATTATGCAAGCCCATGAATGGGGCAAGTACGTAGGCCGTGCAGATTTTGAGTATGTAGATGGTGAGTTGACGCTGGTAAGTTATAACCTGATCCCTATTAACCTCAAGGTAGAAGATGAAAACGGCGATAAAGTTTTTGCCACCGAAGAGGTAGAGCAAGACCAAATTGTCATTGATGCACTACAGCATTATCAAGATATGGGTCAGGAGCTATTGGATGTGGTCATATCAAGCACTGACGGTAAGCTAGAAGGTGATCGTGATGTGGTACGTGTTGAACAAACTAACTTAGGTCAGCTGCTTACTCGTGCCTATGGTGACTGGGTGACTGCTAACTTCGAACCTACAGTCGATTTTGGTGTGATGAACTCAGGTGGTATTCGTGCTTCGATTGCTCCTGGTGATGTTTCTTATCGTGATGTGTTAACTGTACAGCCATTTGGTAATGATGTTGCTTTTGTGACTATGTCAGGCGTAGAAGTACAGGCATATCTTGCTAATGTGGCGCAGAAGACTGGCGGCGGTATGCCTCAGCTTTACCCTATGGATATGACTGTTACCTGTGATGCTATCGACATCAATCCTGATGCAACGCCTGCTGATATTGTTGATATTCAATCCCTTGGTGGTCGAGAGTTTAATCTAGAAAGCGATTACACTTTTTCACTGATAAACTTCAGTGCTTCTGGCGGTGATGACTACCCGGCGATTACTGATCACGCCAACTATATCGATACACAACGCAGTGATGCATCTGTGCTTCGTGAATACTTTGAAAGTAATTCAAGTATCAAGGTGACTGAATACGCGCCTGAAAATGGTGGCCATCCGGTCTTTTATCGAGGTGGTTCAGAAGTTAAGAGTTGTGCTAAGTAAGCAGCTTTAAACACACTGGATAAAAAGCAGCCGAATGGCTGCTTTTTTTATCTCTGATTATTCAAATTCTCCCGCATTCTGAGTGAATGTGGCGTGTCATTATCGAATGTTAAGTTAGTCAGCGCTAATTTAACATTGACAATTAATTGTGTTCTGTAAGCATATTGTTGTCATTCAAAATTCAAATAATCTCAATATTTGTCATTTATTAGCTAACATTTTTGCGAAACTCCTCATTATTCTTTATGACAAGGTCATGGCAAGGTCTTAGTTGCGGTTAACCACTGTTCTTATTTTGATTCTAAGTTAGCTACTTGTTAAAGCTGATTAATCATTTGAAAACTAAAGTAACACTGATTGTTTGTGGTCGATATTGACTCGAGATGCTTTAACTTATACTTGTTGGCTTTTTAGTCTGTTCTTATATATGAACAATTGTTGAAATAAATCACTGTAAAGCAACACATTAACGTCACAAAAATTCATAAAAATGACACATTAGCCAAATATTCTTTGCTATGATGTTGCCAGCGAGATCGAAGAGTCCGTTTTTGTAAACAATGATGGTTACCAAAAAGATATTTTATAAAAAATCTAGGGGTTGATAGTAATGACAAATAAGCTAATTAAAGGTTTAGTTGCGACTGCAGTTTTAGCGGCATTATCAGGTTGTGGTAGTGATAACGATGACAACAAAGAAGTTGTTCTGCCTACTACATGTGCTGAAGCGGGTGAAGCTTGTACAATTTTCACCGTACTTCACACTAACGATAACCATGGCCGCTTCTTTGAAAACAAATATGGCGAGTATGGAATGGCGGCGCGTAAGACGCTGATCGACCAGATCCGTGCCGAAGTTGAGTCAAATGGTGGCGAAACCATCTTACTTTCTGGTGGTGATATCAACACAGGTGTACCTGAGTCAGACTTGCAAGATGCACGTCCGGATTTCGTTGGTATGAACCTAATTGGTTATGATGCGATGGCAGTGGGTAACCACGAGTTTGATAACCCATTATCAGTTGTTGATATGCAGCGTGAACTGGCTAACTTCCCGATGTTAGCGGCTAACATCTATGACAAAGTCTCAGGTGCTCGTTATTTCGAACCATACAAGGTATTCGATGTTAACGGTCTTCGCATCGCGGTTGTCGGTCTGACAACTGAAGATACAGCCAAAATTGGTAACCCTGAATTCATCAGCGGTCTCGAATTTACCGACCCACAAGAAGAACTTAAGAAAGTTATTCAAGATATTAAAGATGCCGATGTGGCTGACTTGATTTTCGCGACGACTCACATGGGCCACTTTGCCGATGCGGTTAGCGGCAGCAACGCACCTGGTGATGTTGCTCTGGCTCGTGCTATGACTCCTGGTGACTTAGCAGCAGTGATCGGTGGACACTCCCAGAACCCAGTTTGTATGGAAGGTGATGCATACGATCCTGAGTTCACACCTGGTGGCGAATGTAAGCCAGATGTGCAGAACGGCACGTTCATCATGCAGGCTCACGAGTGGGGTAAGTATGTTGGCCAAGCTAATTTTGAATACTTCAATGATGAGCTACATTTAGCCAGCTACAAGTTGATCCCTGTTAACTTGAAGAAGAAGAACGAAGAGGGCGAGCGTGTCCTTATCGGTGAAGCAATCACGCCTGATGCTACCGTGCTTGAAATTATGCAGCAGTACCAAAATGTCGGTCAGGAAGAGCTTCTTGAAGTTATCGGTACTACCGATGGCAAACTTGAAGGAGACCGTGGCGTTGTTCGTACACAACAGACTAATATGGGTCGTCTGATTGCTGAAGCTCAGCGTACTAAAGTAGATGCTGACTTTGCAGTCATGAACTCAGGTGGTGTACGTGATTCTATCGAAGCCGGTGAAATCACGTACAAAGATGTGCTGACTGTACAGCCATTTGGCAACTCAATTACCTTGAGCACAATGACTGGCGCAGAAATCACTGAGTACCTAAATGTCGTCGCTACAGTCGATATCGGTGTAGAAGGTTCTGGCGCATACCCTCAGCTTGTAGGGATTAAGATGGATGTTGATTGTGAAGCTAAAACCGTCGCGATTAACGACATAAATGGTAAAGGTTTTGCTGCAGATGCAATGTACAGCTTTACCGTTCCTAGCTTCAATGCAGCAGGCGGTGATGGCTACCCAGTACTTGCACCTGTTATGACTGGTTATGTAGATGCTGAAGTTATGTACACCTACATTAAAGACATCGGTGATATTATGGTTGCTGATTTTGCTCCAGTTGCCAGTGATATTCAGTTCTTGAACAGTAATAGTACTCTGGCTTGTCAGCGTTAATTTAGCGTTAGTTTAGCGTTGGTTTAGTGTTAAAAGTTTTTTAAAAAGCAGCTTTCGAGCTGCTTTTTTTATTTATACTCCGCATACTTTCCTACCAACAAATAATTTTAAAATAATTGTTTGCCCCCTTGAAAATAAAAAATACGACTACATATATAGTTTATGGAACGCTCGATGAGGTTCCTAAGTTAACTCAGTTCGTGATGCCTTCGGGGTCATAAGAGTTAACGAGTAATCAATCGGTGCGACAAAAAATTGCTTCTGCAGTCGAGTCGGCCAACTTAAATTAAATATATTGCTTAAGACAAGGATATAACTATGCGTAATTATGATCTTACTCCCCTATACCGCAGTGCCATTGGCTTCGATCGTCTAGCCCAGCTTGCAGAGCATGCGGCGTCCAACAAAGGCAACTCTGGGTATCCCCCTTATAACATCGAACTTCTCAACGAAAGCCGTTATCGCATTACTATGGCGGTTGCCGGTTTCAGCATGGATGAACTCGATATCACCAGCGAAGGTGAAAAGTTATTAGTGAAGGGAACCAAAGTGGCAGAAGATAAGTCGCGTAAGTACCTTTATCAAGGTATTGCTGAACGCGGTTTTGAACGTACTTTTCAGCTTGCAGACTATGTGACTGTGATTGGGGCTAATCTTGAAAATGGCTTGCTCAATATCGATCTGCAACGCGAGATCCCCGAGGCTTTAAAGCCAAGAAAAATTGAGATTGGTACATCACGTGTTCTGGAATCAGAATAGCTGACTCAAGCTTGTTTTATTTAAGGTGAGTTGTAGAGTTAAGCGAGTTTAATGCTCATATTATTGAGCAATGCCTGGACTCAGTACTCGTTTATTGCTGATAAAAACCGCCATAAAAGAAGGGAGCTAATGCTCCCTTTTTAGTGTCTAACTTTTAAATAAAGCTTATAAAAATAGTTTACTATTCTTAGGCTCGCATTGCCTTCTCACCGCGCGATAATCCAACAACACCGGAGCGAGACACTTCAACCACCTTAGTGACTTCACTTACTGCGCCGATAAAGGCATCCAGCTTGCCGGATGTACCGGTTAGCTGAATGGTATAAAGCTCGGCAGTCACATCGACAATCTGTCCTCTAAAAATGTCAGCTGTACGCTTAACTTCATCACGGGTATTACCTTTGGCTTTCACTTTCACTAACGCGATCTCTCGTTCGATGTGATCAGCTTCGGTGATATTGGAAACTTTAAGAATGTCGATTAACTTATGTAACTGTTTTTCTATCTGTTCGAGCACTGCTTCATCGGCCACCACACAGATGTTAAGACGAGACAGAGTAATATCATCGGTGGGCGCTACAGTTAAGCTCTCGATGTTATAGCCGCGTTGAGAGAATAGGCCGACGACGCGAGATAGGGCGCCGGGTTGGTTTTCCAGTAATACAGATATAATACGACGCATCAGCTTTTCTCCGTTTTGCTCAGCCACATCTCGTTCATCGCGCCGCCGCGGATCAACATGGGGTACACATGCTCAGTCTGATCGATATGTATATCGACAAATACCAGCTTATCTGTCATCGACAGGGCCTTCTTCAGACCCGATTCGAGCTCAGCTGGATCGCTGATGCTGATACCAACATGGCCATAAGCTTCCGCAATCTTGGCAAAATTGGGTACCGAATCCATATAGGAATGTGAGTGACGACCGGAATAGATCATATCCTGCCACTGTTTGACCATGCCAAGGAAACGGTTATTCAGGTTGATGATCTTGACCGGGATACCATATTGCAGAGCCGTTGAAAGCTCTTGAATATTCATCTGAATGGAACCGTCACCTGTGACGCACAGCACGGTAGCATCGGGATGGGCAAATTTCACGCCCATAGCGGCGGGGAGTCCAAAGCCCATGGTGCCCAGTCCGCCGGAGTTTATCCAGCGACGTGGTTTGTCGAATGGGTAATAGAGCGCGGCAAACATCTGGTGTTGACCCACGTCCGATGCTACATAGGCATCTCCATCGGTGAGCTTATGCAGTGTTTCGATCACTTGCTGGGGTTTAATCTTATCTGGACTAGTGTCATAGGCCAGGCTCTTGCGCGAACGCCATTGACTTATCTCGCTCCACCAATAGTCGATGGCGGCTTCATCGGCATTCGTGTCACCGCTGGTCGAGAGTTGCGCTAACATCTCATCGAGTATGCAATCGGCCGAACCTACTATGGGGATATCGACTCTGATCGTCTTAGAGATAGAAGATGGATCGATATCTATATGTAAGATGGTGGCGTTAGGGCAGTATTTTTCGACATTATTGGTGGTCCGGTCATCGAATCTCACGCCGATACCGAAGATAAGGTCGGTATTATGCATCGCCATATTGGCTTCATAACAGCCATGCATGCCAAGCATGCCCAAGCTGTTATCATGGCTGGCCGGGAAGGCACCAAGTCCCATCAGGGTACTGACTACCGGTATATTGAGCGTTTCTGATAGTGCTAGAATTTGCTTGTCACACTCAGAGATGATGGCACCGCCACCGACGTAGAGTACAGGCTTTTTAGCTGCCAATAGCGCCTGAAGACCACGGCGTATCTGGCCTTTATGACCTGATGTGGTCGGGTTGTATGAACGCATGCTGATATCTTTAGGGTATTGATACTCATACAAGATTTCAGGGTTCATGCAATCTTTGGGTACATCGACAACAACGGGTCCTGGGCGACCACTGGCCGCGATAAAGAAGGCTTTCTTGATGATTGTCGGAATGTCTTTGGCATCGGTCACTAGGAAGCTGTGCTTAACCACGGGGCGTGAGATCCCAATCATGTCGCACTCCTGGAATGCATCATTGCCGATCAAGTTACTGGGAACCTGACCGGATATAATCACCAGTGGGATAGAATCTGTATAAGCGGTGGCAATACCTGTGATGGTGTTGGTAGCCCCAGGGCCTGATGTCACTAGTACTACGCCGACTTCGCCGGTTGAACGAGCGTAACCATCGGCCATATGCACGGCAGCTTGTTCGTGACGGACAAGAATATGTTCGATTTTTGACTTTTCGTGAAGGGCATCATAGATATCTAATACAGATCCGCCTGGATAGCCGAATATATGTTTTACGCCCTCGTCGATAAGAGAACGGACGACCATGCTGGCGCCTGATAACTTCTCCATTTGTAAACCCTCATAAGTTACCGCTACGGTATGCAGTATCTTGCTACAGCGACGGTAATCGCTTGAATTAAATGAGCGTGGACGGTAATCCTTGCTCTCGAAATGCCGAGTAACTTTTGGTTTAAAAGTTAATTTTACCTTGTAAGGCGCGACACCTGTTTCAAATGAACAGAATTTCATCATATAAAAAAAGCAGATCTATTCAAGTATTATTTTTTAAATAACGCCGTTTATGAGAAAAAATACAGTTAAAGATGCAGATAATGCTAGATAAGTGAGTTTTTAGTGAGTAAATCAAGAATATTTTGATGAGTCTTTATCGAATTGAATGAAAATGTTGATTCTGGTCGATATGGGATCCACTGTATTTTCAGATGTTTGCATCTACACCGTTGGGTAAATTATGTCCTTATATGCTGAGTTTGAGCATAAAGGACATATTTTACCGTACAAGCAGGGTCAACTCGCTGGAGATAAATCACTCTGGCAGCGCCTGTGAGCGAAGAACTGACAAAAAGCGACCAAGATAACAGCACTTAACATAAGGGCGGAGAAAGGGACTGCAGTGCCTGTGTAAAATAGGGCCAATAGAGGACCGGCTACCGCGCCGAAGCCAAACCTCAAGGTACCAACAACTGCCGTAGCCGTACCCGTCTCTTTTTGGAACTGCATCAAGACAATAGCATCTGCATTGACAGACATCACGCCGAGGCACGCCATAAATGGCAGCAAAGTGATCACGGTAAAGTGATAGCTCATCCCCATCCAATTTACCGCAAAAAGGGCAGAGCCGGCGATGATAGCTAGCAAGGTGGCCACCTTGAGCATCCTGCGTGAACCATAACGAACGACAATGCGGCTATTAACGATATTGGCCAGCATCAGAGCGCTGACATTGGTGCTGAACAAGATGGCAAACAAGGATTTATCTAAGCCGAAGACCTCCATATAGACAAATGGCGACGCCGTCAGGTAACAGAAGAATGCAAAGGAGGTCAGCACGCCACTGGCAATATGAAGCTTTACCCCTGGCTTAGTAAAGACCACCGCGTAGGCACCAAAAAAGGACTTTTGACTACGCTTGCTTAAATCCTTATCGCTGGGCATTTTCAACTTCCAAAACACCAAAACCAGTAAGATGATAGCGTAGAAGCCTAAGATGAAAAAGATAAGGTGCCATTCACCAAATTCAAGAATCAAACTGCCGATACTAGGCGCTACTAATGGAGCCAACATCATGATAAGGCTGACATAAGACATTCCCTTAGCCGTGTTTTTCCCATAAACCTCTTTGATATAACCTGGGACGACCACAGTCGCTGCTGCGCCGATGAAGGCTTGACCGAATCTAAGTGCTAAAAATGACTCGATACTGGTGACAAAGGCGAGTAGAAAGCTCATTAAGGCAAAACCGGTAAGGCCTGCGATAACCAAAGGACGGCGGCCAATTCGATCGGCTAGAGGACCAAAACAGAGCATGCCTAACGCGTACCCAGCTAAATAGATACTGAGTGACTGTTGCACCATAGTGATATCGGTATGGAAACTACCGGCAAGTGTCGCCATGGCGGGCAGATAAAGATCGATAGCTAATGGTGTAATTGCGATAATTGCAGACAACATAGGGATCAAGATGACAAGATTTAAATTGGCTGCTGGACCTGTTGTGGGGCTCGCTTGATTGGATGCCGTTTTCACTAATACCTCTTATAAGTGAGAATGAACCCTAATATTGGGCACATATGATTACTATCAAGTCATGACTAGATTTAGACGATAAAAATCGTGTTGACACAATTCATAGTTTGTTTGTCGGAACATTAATTGCGCAGATTTAGCTGGACATCTCTGGTATCAATAACATGTTTATAACCGTTATCTGAGATAAATTATTGTACGAGTGATCAGGACAATTAGCCATGGGTAAGTTGAATTTAAGTTTATTTTAAGCATGGCTAATTGTAACGAAATACAGCCATTGATATGCATCAATGATGACTTTACCTCATACCTCATACCTCATACCTCATACCGCTTACTTATAGCCTGATCATGTTTGGTTATGTATTAACCAGCTATGGGGCTTCATTCTTGAAGCCACTTTTATCTCTTCGTTTTCATAGATAGCTCACATGACTGAGTAGGCATTTTGAGTCAAGGTTAAGATACAAGATTCAATTGCGAGTATGGAGGCTTCAAACTCGGCATTGCTGTTTGCTCCCCCGATACTTAATCGAATGAAATTGTCGTGGTTATCGAAATCATCACCATTTCGAATTAAGATCCCTGTACTTGCCAGTGATGTCACCACGTGGTGGGCTTTGACCGGAGACTTGAGCTGTAACCAGCCAGTGAGTCCTCGCCATCTGTGCTTAAGTCCAAGCCTTTCACTCATCTCAATACACAATTGTTGCCTCTGAGCGATGAGGTTGTCTCTGTCACCCATCAGAGACTTGGTAGAGATAAGTTGAGTCGCCAGCTCAATATTGAGTGGTGAAATCATCCAACATTGGCTATGAAGCGCAAGCTTAATCTGTGGTTTGAGGTGCTCTGGGATCAGCAGGAAACCTTGTCTCAATCCACCAGAGAATAATTTAGACAAACTGGAGAGGTAGATAACCCTGTGAGGGCTATTGCTGCTTTTTCTGCTTAGACTAAGATTCCAGAGCGGGGCCTTCCACTCCCCAGGTAAACAGTAATTCACGTCATCTTCGATAATATAAAAATCATGTTGCTGAGCAAGGTCGAGTAGGGTTTCTCTCTGGGCATCGCTATATTGAATGCAGGTCGGGTTTTGATTGTTCAGCGTCAGGTAGATGATCTTAGGCTGGTGCTCAATGACTAATTTGACCAGAGTATCCAGATCGAGCCCATCATGAGTTAAGGGCACGCCTATGCTGTTAAGTCCTAATTGCTGAGCGGCAAGTCTGATCCCGGGATAGCAGTTCTCCTCATGAAGCAGTGTATCACCGGGCTTAAGTAAACCATTAAGAGTGACATATATGCCTTGCTGCGCGCCGTGGGTAAAGAGCAGATCCTCACTGGATTGGATGATCCCGCGTTTAGATAACCATTGGTGGAAGACAAACTGCTGCTCAGGTAATGGATTCGGATGATATCCAAGTAACACACTGAGCTTGTGAGGGTCTTTGGCAAGCTGAGTCAAGGCTTCACTGAGCGCCCCGATTTGATTGGTCAAAGGTTGCTGACAGGTGGCGAAGTTCACCTGTTGCTCTGAACGACTCGGTTTAAATTGCGGCTTAACATAAGTACCCGCTCCGACTCGTGCTTCAACTAAGCCTTTTTGCTCGGCTTGGGCATATCCACGGGTAACCGTACCTATGGTTACTCCAAGTCTATCCGCCAGCTGCCTTTGAGGCGGAAGCTTTTCACCATCGGCTAATGCACCACACTGGATAGCATCTTCAATAGCCTCAAATATTCGTAAATATTTAGGCCCATGAAAGGCATTGAGCTTTGGCGTCCAGATTGTACCCACGACAATAAAACCATTGATCCATTTTTAGTTGTGTTTATTATGCACGTAAAGCTAATTGTGTCAATAATTGTATGCATACATTATTTCGTGTTCAAGATGTAGCAAATTGACGTGATTAAATGGCGAAAGCAGTAGAGATCATAAAAAGGAGAAACGAATGGATCAATCTTTATGGGCGTTGATGATCTCAGCAGGGATATTTGGCGCCACCATGACCATGACACCAGGACCTAATAATATTTTGCTGGCTCAATCAGGGGCCAATTATGGCGTTAAAAGCACATTACCTCATATTCTGGGGATTAGAGTGGGTCAAACGACATTGCATGTGTCCATTTTACTGGGATTAGGTGCGCTATTTGAGAGTTGGCCTGTATTTCATCAAGTGCTTAAGTATTTGTCGATTGCTTACTTGTTGTTTCTAGCCTATCGGGTGGCAACATCATCTGTGGGCGATAAGGTAGAAGACAGCAATGCCAGACCCATGACGCTAAAAGAAGCAGCATTGTTTCAATGGGTGAATCCTAAATCATGGATGGCGACGATCACTTTATGTAGCGCATTTACTCTAGCGGGCGAGGCATTCTGGCTCAGTGCAATTCTTGGTGTGATAGTGTTTAATTTGGTCGGTTTGCCAGCTTCATTTACTTGGGTTTTTCTTGGTGCAGCTATCCGTAAACTGTTAAATTCAGCCAAGAGGCGCATGCACTTTAATTGGCTAATGGCTGCGTTATTAGTCGCCTCAATTCCTATGGTCGTTAACTAATGCTAGTTAGATAATGGTAATAAATAATAGGGAGCCCAAGCTAATAATCAGTCGACTCGATGATTAACACTGGAAAAGTGAGATAAACTTCACAGGGTAACATCAGTTAATTGAGCGATAATAAACAGATCTTTCTCACTGCTACCTTGTTGAGCTGGGCTTGTTTTATGTATTAGCTTGAGGATCTCAAACCCACTTTCCTTTAAGAGTTTGCTCAAGTGCTCAGCCTGATGATAATGGGTATACACTTTATCTCCCTCACTATTCTCTGAGTATTTAGATTTTTCATAATCATCTTCCATAGTGCTGAGGTAGATAACACCATTTGGGAGTAGTAATGCTGCGCAAGCCTCTATCAGTTCTTTAGCATCATCTTTTGATAAGTAGGGTAAACAGAAGCCACTCATGATGGCATTAAATTTATCATCGATTTGAGCTATTTTACGACAATCCATCACCTCAATGACTGCTGTAGGATTGTTTATCTGTGCCAGTTTGACCATGTTAGGTGACAGATCGGTGGCAAATATCGACAGCTCTGGTAAGTGTTTGTGGAGTAAGCGAGTAATATTGCCAGGCCCGCATGCCATTTCAAATAAGCTGGTAGCTTTAATGAGCCGCAATTGCTCAATAAAGGTGTCAAAAGTATCGCCGTACAGGGACAAATCCATGTACTTGTCTTGATAGCGCTCGGCTAACTTGTCAAACGTACTGACTGTATGCTGATATTTGTTCATATCACTCCATTGAAACCAAGATATTATGCTGGGGCCAAACTGTATGTATAGAAGGCATTATCCATTACAAAGCCCCTCATTTTTCGTATAAGTTTTGTGCGCTCAGGTTATATTTGAGCCAAATAGAAAGGATTCGTCGCTCTCCAGCCAAGTCGGATACTTTTTCATTATATAAACAAATGCCGGGCTCTCAAGGTGAGCCGTTAACCAGCGCTGTACATTCGGGTATGGAGCTTGTTTAAACCAAGCACTATCTACTCCCGAAAATTGGCGGATAAATGGAAAGATAGCAATATCAACAATGCTAATTGAATCACCTAATAACTGCTGATGTTTCTCTAATAGGTGTTCAAGTTGAGCGATAAACTTCTCGCCTTCAGAGCGGTAAAACGCTTCAGTCTGTTCGGGGTGCCTGTCGGCATACTTATATTTGTCGAGCCAAGGTTTAAAGTCATTATCATTAGTTTCTATCAAGGCTTTGGCTATCTCTTGCTGTCTAGGGTTATCATTCAGTAACAGGTTATTGGGATCGTAATGGCTTAATGCCCAACACATGATATCTAAGCTTTCATCGATAACGGATCCATCTGGCAATATTAATACAGGTACCGTGCCTTTGGGTGAAGCATTAAGCATAGGCTGAGGTTTATGCTTAAGGATTATCTCTCGTAAAGATACAGAGGTCTTAGACAGGTAAATACTTAAACGGGCACGCATGGCGTAAGGGCAACGTCTAAAAGAGTAGAGAATGGGTAATGGCATGGGATAGCTTCATTTTTATTAAGTATTTCAGCAGTCATTCTTAACTGCTAAAGAAAAAATGACAATCAATAAATGGCAGCAGAGTTGAAAACGATTAAGCGAAATTTTTATAAAGAATAATAACCTTACATTTTGTATCTGTTTGTCAAAGCGTGACTCGTGTAGAATTCTGCTGCTTTTTGTTGCCTGTATCACGTTGCGGGCTGTCATTATTTTATGCACAGGAGATTAAGCTCCTGCCAGCATTGAGGTTAATATGTCCCAAGTTGTTGTTTGTGCTTTATATAAATTTGTTTCTCTACCGCATTTTGAATCCATTCAAAAACCGCTGCTCAATGTCATGACAGGATCTGCGATTAAAGGCACTCTATTATTGGCCAGTGAAGGTATCAATGGCACTGTCGCTGGCTCTCAAGAAGCGATCGATAAGCTACTGAATTGGTTAGCGAGTCAGCCTGATTTAGATAATATTGTGCATAAATTTTCATTTGATGATGAAATGCCATTTTATCGTACAAAAGTAAAACTAAAGAAAGAAATTGTGACCATGGGTGTCGAAGGAATCGATCCGCTGAAAGTGGTGGGCACGTATGTTAAGCCAAAAGACTGGAACGCATTAATTTCAGATCCAGATGTGATCTTAGTGGATACTCGCAATGAGTATGAGGTTCAGATAGGGACCTTTAAGCATGCCGTTGATCCAAAGACGAACACATTTAGAGAATTTCCTGATTATGTCAAACAGAATTTAGATCCGGCCAAACACAAGAAAGTGGCCATGTTCTGTACCGGTGGAATTCGCTGTGAAAAATCAACTGCTTACCTTAAAGAGCAAGGTTTTAATGAAGTTTATCATCTCGAAGGTGGCGTGCTCAAATACCTAGAAGAAGTTAAGCAAGAAGAAAGCTTGTGGGAAGGTGAGTGCTTTGTATTTGATAATCGTGTAGCGGTTAACCATGATTTAGAAAAAGGTCAATACGATCAGTGTAATGCCTGCCGTATGCCAATCACTGAAGCTGAGAAGGCGAGTGTTGCTTATGTCCAAGGTGTAAGCTGTCCCCACTGTATTGATACAATATCTGATAAACAACGTCAGCGCTTCGAAGAGCGTGAGCGCCAAATGCAGCTCGCCCAAAAGCGTGGTGAAGCGCATATCGGCAGCGATGTAAAATCGGTTATCCAGTCTCGGCGCAGTGAGAAGGAAATCTTGAAACAAGCCCAGCTTGAATTGAATAAGAAATAAATTACTTAGCTCTGGCATAGTGCAAATTACTTGCTATAGTTACTTGGCATAATGAGTTGATTAACGCTGTATCGGGCGATTCATACTTCATACATGCAGCAAAAAAGCCGTCTATGACGGCTTTTTTATTGGCTGGATTTGAGTGAGCTTCAGTTACTTATTCTGATTTTTACCCGATTCACTGACATTTTTTTTCATCACTCCTTCGAGAAGATCCATTGGTAATGGGAAGAGAATAGTAGAGTTTTTTTCACCTGCTATTTCAGTCAGAGTTTGCAGGTACCTAAGCAAAATGGCATTGGGTTCTTCGGCGAGTTTATTGGCGGCCTCTACAAGCTTAGCCGAGGCCTCCATTTCACCTGATGCATGAATGACCTTTGCACGCCGAGTTCGTTCGGCCTCCGCTTGCCTTGCAATCGCTCTGACCATAGTTTCGTTGAGATCTACATGTTTAATCTCGACATTTGATACCTTAATCCCCCAGCCATCGGTACGGGTATCGAGAATACTTTGAATGTCGGTATTGAGCATTTCCCGGTTTGCCAGCATCTCATCGAGCTCGTGCTGACCGAGGACTGAACGCAGTGTGGTTTGTGCCAACTGAGAGGTCGCCTGTAGATAATCTTCTACATTGATGATGGCTTTTTGAGAGTCCAAAACGCGAAAGTAGATCACCGCATTGACCCTTACGGAGACATTATCTCGGCTGATCACATCTTGAGTCGGCACGTCCATGACGATGGTCCTTAAGTCAACCCGTACCATCTGCTGAATAATTGGGATGACGATGATGAGCCCTGGTCCTTTTACTCGATAGAAACGACCGAGCATGAAGATCACTCCTCGTTCATATTCTCTTAAAACCTTAAATGCACTAAATAAGAGTGCAAAGAAGAGTAGCAATACGGCCAGACTAAACATGGCACCACTAGGTAGAATGGGATCCATTCTTCGTCTCCTTGTTTTTATCGTCATGTGTTGGAATTAACTCAGACTCATTGTCGGTTTTCTGTCCGAGTATTAAGGTGAGATTATCGACATTGTCTACTCGCGCCCACTGATCTTTATGCATTGGAAAATTACTTTTTGCTGCCCAGCGTTCCCCGCCAAACAACACGAAGCCATGGTCAGTAAAATCTTCCAATACTTTAGCCTGGGCGCCTATGATTGCTTCCTGGCCACTGACTACCTTGTTATGACGTGCGCGCCACAGATAACCTAAGCAAATGATCACAAAGGTGGCGCTGACAAAGGTAACGGCAGCAATAACGGGTAGGGAGATCTGAAAGTCTGTGTTTTTGGTATCGATTAGAAATATGGAACCCAATGCAAAAGCGATGACACCGCCAACACCAAACACCCCAAAACTGGGTGCCATAGATTCAGCAACCATCAAACCTATGCCTAACAGCAGTAGCATAAGGCCCGCATAATTGACCGGCAGCATCTGAAAGGCGTACATGGCAATGACCAGAGCAATTGCACCTGTGACACCCGCTACGCCTATCCCGGGACTATAAAATTCCAAGATCAGACCGTAAACGCCTATCAACATCAAGATATAGGCAATATTGGGATTGGTAATGGTCGCAATAAATTCATTGCGCCAATCTGGATTTATCTCTTTTAAGTGTGCCGATGAGAGTGAAAGTACGCTCTCTTTTTGGTTTATGTTTATCGGCCAGCCATCAATTTGTTCAATTAAGTCATTTACCGAGGTTGAAATAAGGTCAATGACATTTTTATCTAACGCTTCTTGTGCGGTTAAGGTCGCAGCTTCTGTAACGGCCAACTCTGCCCACTCTTCATTCCGGCCTCTTAGCTGAGCTAATGAACGAATATAGGCAATGGAGTCATTAAGGATTTTCTTCTCCATGGCAGATGGAGAGCTGGTTTTGTCATCTTTTTCTTGAGGACTCTTGGGTGAACCGCCAATGCTAACCGGGGTGGCAGCGCCTAGTGTCGTGGCCTGTGTCATGGCTGCGATGTGACATGCGTAGAGGATGTATGTCCCTGCACTGGCCGCTCTGGCTCCTGCAGGATGAACTAAGCATGCTATTGGCACCTGTGAGTTGAGTATCGCCTTGTTAATATCACGCAGGCTTGATACTAAGCCACCAGGTGTATCTATGATGATGGCAATGAGTGGTGCATTTAACTGATTGGCTAGAGCGATTTCACTGGTTAAGTAATCACTTATGGCTGGGCCTATAGCGCCTTTGATACTCAGTACCGGAATCACATCTGATATTTTCACCTTAGATTCATCCGATTGAGCAGCTTGTGGTGTCGAAGTCTCATTGGCAGCGAATGCAGGAGAGGTGGTAAACATCATCAGAGATAATGCCATAATTAGAGAGATCTTCATTGAACAAGCTAGGGATAGTGCTGGTCTCATGGTAAAGCAACTTTGCAGCCATTATTGTAAAGTCTAGCTAAAAAATATCGGCTCTGCTTAATGCGTATAAATTCTTTGCTTAACTATAATTAGATTAAGGCTCCCTTAAATGGTTTGACTTGGATATTTGCTTAGTCACAACGGGTAAAATCGATTCAGGTCAAAGGAGGTATACATGGGTATCGCTATCACTTTGGCATCTTTTCTAAACAGCCATCACGTTACGTATAGTGTGGTGAAACATAGAAAAACCCTTTCTTCACTAGATTCATCGGCATCGGCACATATTCCAAGTGCACAAGTCATTAAAGCCGTATTACTGGTAAATGGAGAAGGTGACTATATGTTGGCTGGTATTGGTTCGGGTAGGCGCTTGTCAGTATTAAAAGTCAGTGAGTTAATGGGGGAGGTGTACAGCTTAGCTGATGAGCAAGACTTATTGTCCTTGTTTCATGATTGCGACAAAGGTGCGATTCCAGGGTTGGCAGAGGCTTATGGGGTCAAGATGATGCTTGATAAGCGTCTGATCGATGAAGATAAGGTTTATATCGAAGCTGGGGACCATTGTCATTTAATCAAGATTAACCATTTACAATACACGCCACTATTATCGGGTACTTTATTGGCTGATATCAGCGGCGAGTCAGTAGGTACGCCTAAATTTGGCGATTATGACAATGCATATGATAGTAATGCTCTCAGTGGCAGCTTAAGCGCTATATGACTGAGGATGTTGAGTGACTGTATGATTATCCTCAGTGATGATTTATTTCTGAAAGATGGCAAATCTATTTTGACAGATGATTTGTCTTTTTACTCGTAGCAATCTGTGTTATTTTTCTCGGCTTTTTATCACTTTCGTTTATTTTATTTTTAGCGAAATGTTTAATTTTCTGGGGCGAGTGAATGTTTGTTGGTTTTGATTATGGCAGCGCGAATTGCGCCATAGGTATCATGGATGATAGTGAAGTTCGATTACTCCCCTTATCGGCGGGATCTAATTATCTGACTTCAACGCTTTATGCCCTCGACAGAGAATTGATCGCCGAAGCCGTTTATCAGCGAATGCCGCAGCATTTAAAAGCGGGTTACGCAAAACAGCGTGGTGCTCAGTTAAGCCGTGCCAAGCATGCAAGGCGAGATCTCGATCTCGAAAGCGATGAGCAGGCCGTCTTTGTTGGTGAGCAGGCTGTTAAGGCATACTTAGACATGCCTGAGGAAGGATTTTATGTCCGCTCTCCTAAATCATTTCTTGGTGCCAGCGGCTTAAGGCCTGATCAAGTGGCCCTGTTTGAAGATATCGTCACCATGATGATGTTACATGTGAAGCATATCGCCGAATCTGAAAAAGGGCTTAATAACCCAGGTATTATCAGCCACGCGGTCATAGGTAGACCGGTTAACTTTCAAGGTGTCGGTGGTGAAGAGAGTAATCTTCAAGCTGAGTCAATATTACGTCTTGCAGCAAAGCGCGCCGGTTTCATTGATGTCGACTTTTTATTTGAGCCACTAGCAGCAGGTATGGATTTTGAAGCCAGTTTAACAGAAGATAAAGTCGTGCTGGTGGTCGATGTCGGCGGCGGTACCACAGATTGCTCAGTGGTAAAAATGGGGCCATCTCATGTCCACAGTGCCGAGCGAAGCCAAGATTTTCTCGGCCATAGTGGACAGAGGGTGGGGGGCAATGATTTAGATATTGCCTTATCGATGAAAGCTTTCATGAGTCACTTAGGCCTAGGTTGCCATTTGTCTAATGGTTTGCCTGTACCGAGTAAACCTTTCTGGAATGCTGTCGCGGTCAATGATATCAGTGCCCAGCGTGATTTTGTCTCTTTGAGCTCGCGTAAGATGATCCAAGAGCTGGTTAAAGATGCGAAGAAGCCTGAGTTACTCAGTAGATTGCTAAAAGTACAACATGATCAATTGGGCTATAGAATAGTACGCAGCGCCGAACAAGCTAAAATTGCATTATCAGATAGTGAATCAGTGATGATTAAGCTAGATTATATCTGTCCCAATTTGGATGCTGAAGTTAACCGTCAACTCTTTAGTGATGCGATAAAGATACCGGGTGAGAAAATCGAAGCATTGATGGAGCAGGCTTTACGTGCCGCTGGTGTATGTCCTGATGTGATTTACGTGACGGGTGGGACGGCAAGAAGCCCTGCCATCTATGACAAGATAGCAGGTTTGCATCCTGAACTGCCGATTGTCGTCGGTGATCATTTCGGCAGCGTTACCGCAGGGTTGACTCGTTGGGCACAAAAAGTATTTAAAGAGGATTAACAGATGAGAAAAGTATCCCTTTTAGGGAAGTGGGTTACTGCAGGTGTGATGGTATTTGGCCTCAGTGCATGTGGCGGTGACGATGTCGCTAAAGTGAGTCTTGGTCTATTCACCACAAAAGATGTGATTATCGATGCTCGTCATGATCCTAAAATAGCAGGTGTCACTTGTCATATCAGTCGCATTGAAGCGAATTTAAGTTTGGCTGATCCTTCGGATATGAGTATCGCTTGCCGCCAAACAGGTCCTATTTCGGCGCAAGAGATTGCCGGAATTGATAAGAGTAAAAATGGTGAAATCGTATTCAAGCAATCTTTGAGTATTTTGTTTAAGTCTCTCAAAGTGCGCCGTATCTATGACGCGAAAAATCAAACTTTACTCTATCTTTCTTACTCGACTAAAGAGACGAAGGGGAGTCATAAGCATGCCTTATCGACAGTACCCCTCTATAACACTGGAGCATGGCAGCCTTCTGGGGTTCCGGTTCAGTAGCAAGTGAAAGCAGTAAGTACTAAAATCGCTGCGTTTATCTCATGCTTATATGCCATGACTGGATTAGGTGTCATGGCTTTTGCTGAACCAAGTCATGATATCTTATCTAAGTTTGTCATTTACGGGGTGATATTCTTATTATCACCTCTTCTTTGCGCTTACGGGCTCTGGTTTAGAAAGTCTTGGGGCAGAATATTTACCTTAGTTTTTTTCTTGTTTCAGTGTGTAAAACCCTTCACCTTTCTACATTGGTTACCTTTCTACCCACCGATATCCCTGGGGATCCCCTTTGGTGATTTCACCACGGGCTCAGCTTATCTGCTTGATATTTTCTCTATTGTTATGACGGCTTACTTGCTGATTATCTGGAAAGAGCAGTCTTTGAGGGGAGATTGATACCTGATTATTGGCTTATTGTTTCTTTTAGGTCTTTTATATTAGAGTGAATGGCTTAATATCAAAGGAAGGAGATCGCTATGCCTCAGTATATGCTCACTTATCTCGGTGGAGAACAACCTGCAACGCCCGAAGAGGGGAAGTTGCATTTTGCTAAATACAAAATCTGGCTAGCCACTTTAGGGAGCGCTATGGTGAGTCCTGCAAACCTGCTAAAAAGTACCCAAACGGTTAACTCCGATGGGTCCGTGAGTGTTGGCGGTACGACAGGTATGTCTGGATTTACACTCATAGATGTTGAATCAATGGAGCAGGCATTAGTCCATGCTAAAGCTTGTCCCTTTCTTGAAATTGGCGGCTCTTTAGAAGTATCGGAGCTGGTTCAGGTGAAGATGTAGTATGAATTGTTTAAACACCACACGTCTCAGTTACAGCATGATAGTTGAATCAGTGACTAAAACAGATTATGGCGAGCTGCTAACGGTCTGGGAGGCTTCGGTTCGACAAAGCCATGACTTCTTGAGTGAGCCTGATATTGAAAGGTTACGGCCGTTAGTCTTACAGTATTATTTTGATGCTGTTGATTTGCGGTGCACTAAAGATCGCGCTGGAAGTATCCAAGGATTTTGTGGCGTCGCTGGGGGTAATATTGAGATGCTATTTATAGCGCCAGAAAGCATGGGCTGCGGCATAGGAACAGCATTAGTGGCATATGCTATTAAGCATCAGGGTGCGACTAAGGTTGATGTAAACGAGCAAAACCCTAAGGCGTTGGCGTTTTATAAGCATGTTGGATTTTGTGTAATAGGACGCTCAGAATTAGATAGTCAAGGTCAGCCATTCCCCTTGCTGCATATGGCTTTGGACCAAGTCGATACATTTATTTAAAGGCCTCAGGAGGTACCAGTAAGGTATCTGTTTTGTGATGAGATAAGAGAAGAGAAGAGAAGAGAAGAGAAGAGAAGAGTTGAATGAACAAACCGATAAAATCTCCCCTAGTCACTACTGAGTGGCTCGAGCAAAATCTGAGTCATGATAAACTTATTTTACTCGATGCCAGTATGGAAAAAGTCGTAGGTAAGTCCCCGATACTTTATGACACATTGGCCTGTATTCCTGGCGCTCAGAAATTGGATCTAGAAAATGTCCTTTGTGATCTCAGCGCGTCAATGACTCACGCTTTTCCTACAGCAGAGCAGTTTTGGGATGTCATTTCTACTCTAGGAATAACCTCAAATAGTCACATCGTTATTTATGACAATCAAGGTATTTACTCTTCACCCAGAGCCTGGTGGATCTTTAGGGTAATGGGGTTTGATAATGTCTATGTACTCAATGGTGGTTTGCCTCAATGGTTAGATGAAGGCAGGGTGACGGCTAATCATTATTCAGCTTCTATTCTAGCGAATCCAGTTTTAGACCGTGACAGTGAACTCATGATTCATATGCAGGATGCTGTATGCGATTCTGCTTACTTGCTTGATAATCTTTCAAACAAAGAGATGAGTATTTTCGATGCTCGTGGGGCTTCACGTTTTTCTGGTCAGGCTCCGGAGCCTAGAGCTGGCGTGCGTAGCGGACATATTCCAAATTCTATAAATCTACCATTTTCTAAGGTTTTGGATGGACATTGCTTAAAAATACCTGAGCAGCTAAGTGAGTTATTCACTGAGATAACGGTGAAAGAAAAGGATAACCCTTTAGCGGGAAGCGAGCGTATTTTTAGTTGTGGTTCTGGAATAACAGCCTGTATTTTAATCTTAGCCTCTGTGGCAACTGGACATCATAACAATGTACTCTACGATGGTTCATGGGCTGATTGGGGAAGCGATCATAAATTGCCTGTTGAGTTGTAATGTAAATTTAACTTCAAAATTAATGATTATTATAAGTAGTATATAGAAGTTCCCGATACCTGTTTAGCTTGGTACATCGCCTCATCGGCGAGCTGTATCAAGGTGTGCACATCAGTGTTATTACCAAAATAAACAGCAACCCCTAAGCTAGCCTCGACATGAAGGGTAATGTGCTCAATATGAAATGGGGAGTCAAATTTTGCCAATAGCTTTCCAGCCATCAACTTAATCTGCTCCTCATTTTTAAATCCGTTTACAACAACGAGAAACTCATCTCCCCCCAGTCTAGTGATAATATCAGATTCTCTAATACAGGCTTTGAGTCTATTTGCTGTTCCTTTCAATATGCCGTCACCCGTTGTATGCCCATAGGTGTCATTGATAGCTTTGAATTTATCAAGATCAATATAGATAAAGGCAATAAATTGATTGCGTTGTTCCACTTTTGAAAACATCTGTGAAAGCTTTTGCTCCATGATCCGTCTGTTAGGTAGGTTGGTTAATGGATCTAAATTGGCTTTTTCAAGCACTTCTTTCTCTTTTTGCTTTCGTCTAGAGATATCTCTGACAATCGCAATTAGATAGTCTGCGCCGTTATATTCTATAAAACTGATGTTTGCTTCAATCGGTATCGCAGTCCCATCTTTACGGTTATGTGTCGACTCGATGACTTGGCTACCATTATCTTTGATATCATCGACATGCTGCTGCCATTTTCCAGCTTGCTGTAGCGCTGGGTGTATATGAGGAACAGACAGTGTCAGCAGTTCCGTCTTGCTGTAGCCAAGTCTGCTGTAGCCTAGATGGTTTGAGTTAAGAAAGTCACCGCATTTTGGATCGACAACATATATTGCATCATTAGATTGGTTAACTAGATGATTGAGGAGTACCTCTGCGGCTTCTGACTTTCTGATCGTGGTTAGGTCAACCAGCTGAGAGATATATCTGACCACATTTCCCTCTGTATCAGGTTGAGCCACAATATTAAGTTGTGCATAGATAGCGTGACCCATCTTATGAAGGTAACGTTTTTCGATAGTGACTGGGGAGTAGGGGTTGTCTATGAGTTGACGTCTTACCTCCTGATTGACGGAGATATCATCATGGTGGGTGATAACAATACCTTCTGCGTATATCTGCTCCTTCTCGTAGCCAAGCATCTTGTTGAATGCAGGGTTTACATATTCAAGCTTTCCACTTGGGTAGGATAAGACAACTGGGATCGGAGTTATCTCAAATAGACGGTAAATCGATTGCTCAATCTGGGAGTTATCCTTCATCATAGTCATTCACTTATGGTCCGTTATTGAATGATTTGCAGATAATTGATGTTGAACAGTGATCCTTACCGTTGTATGTGATTAATCCGTTAGCTATATCATCTATACGTGCAAGCTATTTTAGAGTTTTACTCTGTATTATCTAAGGTAATGCAAAATCGGAGTAATAGAAAGGGCTAGAGCGTAGAAATTGAGATAGAAAAAAGGCCGCTTAATAGCGGCCTAGTTTTATTGAGCTAGCGTTATTTAACCCGCATACCAGGCTGTGCACCTTCATGGGGCTCTACAATCCAAAGATCTTTCTTACCAGGACCTGCAGCAATGACCATGCCTTCAGATATTCCGAAGCGCATCTTACGTGGTGCAAGGTTAGCAACCATGACAGTGAGCTTGCCTTCAAGATCTTCTGGAGCATAAGCAGACTTGATCCCCGCAAATACCTGTTTAGTCTCGCCGCCTAAATCGAGCTGAAGTTTAAGTAGCTTGTTAGCTTCAGGAACATGTTCGGCTTTTGCGATACGCGCAATACGCAGATCAATTTTGGCAAAATCTTCGAAGCTTATCTCTTCTGAAATTGGATCAAGTGCTAACTGATCTACATCGGTCATATCTGTGACAGTCTCAGTTTCGACTTGCTCTGATTTTGTTATTTGTGGTTGTAATGGCACTAAATTTTCTTTTGATGCATCGATAATCGCCTCGATACTTTTCATATCAATACGCTGCATCAAGGCTTTGAATTTTGCGATTTCATGACCGGTAAGATCGGCATGCAAGTTATCCCACGTGAGTGGGAATTGCAGAAATGCTTCAACATCATCAGCCAATTTAGGTAGCACAGGCTTTAGATAAGTAACCAGAATACGGAACAGGTTAAGTGCATTAGAGCAAACCTGGTGGGCTTCTTCCTGCTTATCTTCTTGTTTGATCAACTGCCAAGGCGCAGCATCTGCAACATAAGCGTTGGCCATATCGGCTAATGCCATGATTTCACGCATTGCTTTACCAAACTCACGTGACTCATATAGGACTTCAATGGTTTCTTGCTTAGCTAGAAATACTTGTTCAAGCGTAGTGTCACTCACTTTCGCTAACTTGCCATCGAAACGCTTGCTGATAAAGCCTGCTGTACGAGATGCAAGGTTTACCAATTTACCGACTAAATCCGAGTTAACGCGCTGGGCAAAGTCTTCAAGGTTCAGATCGAGGTCGTCGATACGGTTACTGAGCTTAGCGGCGTAGTAATAACGTAAGTATTCAGGGTCTAAATTATCAAGGTAAGTACGTGCCTTGATAAAGGTACCTTTTGACTTAGACATCTTAGCGCCATTAACTGTCACATAACCGTGGGCATAGACATTAGTAGGCTTACGGTAACCCGCACCTTCTAACATTGCTGGCCAGAATAGGCTGTGGAAGTTAACGATATCTTTACCGATGAAGTGATAAACCTCTGCGGTAGAGTCTTTGGCCCAGAAATCATCAAAGTTGAGATCTTCGCGCTTATCACAAAGGTTCTTGAATGAACCCATGTAGCCGATCGGTGCATCTAGCCATACATAGAAGTACTTGCCAGGCGCATCTGGGATCTCAAAGCCAAAATAAGGTGAATCACGGCTGATATCCCATTGTTTCAGTCCTTGATCGAACCATTCAGCCAGTTTATTGGCAATCTCATCTTGCAGGGCACCAGAGCGAGTCCATTCTCTTAACATGCCTTCAAATGCGGGTAGGTCGAAGAAGAAGTGCTCAGAATCTTTCATCACTGGTGTGGCACCAGAAACTGCAGATTTTGGGTCGATCAAATCAGTAGGATTATATGTGGCACCACAGTTGTCACAATTATCACCGTATTGGTCTTCGCTCTTACACTTAGGGCAGGTGCCTTTAACGAAACGATCGGGTAAGAACATCGACTTTTCAGGGTCAAATAGCTGTGAAATTGTGCGTGTCTTTATGTAGCCTGAATCGCGTAGTTTTAGATAAATTTCGCTCGATAGTTCACGATTCTCTACACTGTGAGTACTGTGGAAATTATCGAATTGAATATTAAAGTCAGCAAAATCCTGTTGATGCTCTTTATTGACTTGAGCAATCATCTCTTCAGGCTCAATACCTAATTGCTGGGCCTTGAGCATGATTGGCGTACCATGGGCATCATCTGCACAAATATAGTGACATTCATGACCACGAAGTTTTTGATATCGTGACCAGATGTCAGTCTGGATATATTCGAGCATATGGCCCAAATGTATCGGTCCGTTAGCGTATGGTAGTGCACTCGTGACGAGGATTTTTCGTTGTGAATTTGCCATCTTGTCTCTGAATCAGTTTAGGGCCCATAAATAATGGCATAGATACTAACCGATCCTTGCAAGAGTTTCATTAAAAGGTGATTTAAGTGGGTTAAATCTACACGAATATTTGTGCTGTTTTCTGGTACACTTGGTCAAATTTTTTATAGGGGGTGGCACTTTTGTCTTCAGCTTCTCAACATTACCGTCTTAGCGACGATCTTCTCGGGCCAGTTTTGGCTATTTTAGATGCTCATCAAGATCCATATTTGGCACAAGGTTTGGTCAGTGCGGGTTGTGTTAATAAACTCGATATTGAGGGGAAACGTTTGCTACTTGGACTGGTTTACCCCTATCCCTGTATGACTCAATACCGAGACACTGTGATGACGGTGACGAAAGCTTTAGCTGTGCTGGATGCTATCGATGAAGTCGAGTGTGAAATTGATTTCCAACCTGCAACCATTTCAGCGCTAAGTGCTGTTGACCCTCTCCCCAATGTGAAACAAATCATTGCAGTTGCGTCTGGTAAAGGTGGTGTAGGTAAATCAACTACAGCAGTCAACCTGGCGTTAGCTTTGGCTGCCGAAGGCGCGAAAGTTGGCATACTCGATGCCGATATATACGGACCTTCGATTCCACTCATGTTGGGTGTGACCGATTTTAAGCCTGTTTCACCAGACGGTAAAATGATGACGGCTGCAGAAGCTCATGGCATCACAGCTCAATCAATCGGCTTTATGTTAGGCCAAGATGAAGCGGCTGTTTGGCGTGGACCTATGGCGGCAGGAGCATTGGCACAACTCCTTAGTGAAACTCAATGGCCTGAACTTGATTATATGGTTATCGATATGCCACCAGGAACTGGTGATATTCAGCTGACCTTGTCTCAAAAAGTACCGGTTACAGGTGCTGTTGTGGTGACAACTCCACAGGATATTGCGCTAGCGGACGCTAAAAAAGGCGTTAGCATGTTCCAAAAGGTGAATATTCCTGTGTTAGGCATCGTTGAGAATATGAGTTTTCACGTCTGTACCGAATGTGGTCATAAAGAGCATCCATTTGGCAGTGACGGTGGCCGTAAAATGGCAGAACGCTACCAGGTGCCACTATTAGGTGAGTTACCGCTTAAGCTTAATATACGTGAAGATGTGGATAATGGTGTGCCTACAGTTGTTGCCGACCCCGATGGTGAAGTGGCTGCTATTTATCGTGATATCGCCCGCAGAGTCGGCGCTCAATTAGCGCTTACGCAAGTCACTCCAAGTGTATCTATTAATATTTCAGAAGACGAATAAGGTTTTAGCATGAATTCTCAGTGTGTCATTATCGGTATCGCAGGGGCGTCAGCTTCAGGAAAAAGTTTAATTGCGAAAACCATTTACGAAGAATTATGCCGAGATTTAGGTACAGATCAAATAGGAGTCATTGCTGAAGATGCCTACTATAAAGATCAGAGCCATATGTCTATGGATGAGCGTGTTCTCACTAATTACGATCATCCTAAAGCGTTAGATCACGAGCATTTGTGTTGTCATCTTAGAGCGCTTAAATCTGGTGAAGCCGTAGAGATCCCTCAGTACAGCTATAACGAACATACACGTATGGCTGAAACGATCACTATGACGCCTAAAAAGGTGATCATCCTTGAAGGTATTTTGCTGCTTACTGATCCTAATTTACGTGAGCTCATGGATGCTAGCGTATTTATGGATACGCCATTGGATATCTGTTTTATGCGCAGATTATCCCGTGATGTAGCCGAGAGAGGACGTACCATGGAGTCTGTGATGTCACAGTATACTGAAACTGTGCGTCCCATGTTCCTGCAGTTTATTGATCCTTCGAAGCAATACGCTGATATTATCGTCCCTCGCGGTGGTAAAAACCGTATCGCAACAGATATTTTAAAGGCTAGAATTCAACATCTTTTAGCTAAATAACCCGCTCAAAAGAGCTGCCCTACAAACGGCTTAACTCACGTAAATTTAAATATATAGATAAGTGAGATAACGCATAGTCAAGATAACTAAGGGCTCTTAGTGGTTATCCAAAACATAATATGGATAATAATCTAATGCCAAAAGTTTGGGTAAATGGTGAACGACACCATCGACTTGATCCCCTAGACCGCGGTTTAGCCTACGGTGATGGGCTATTCGCGACGATGCGGATAGTTAATGGGAGCATCGCCTTTTTATCTGAACACCTAGTACGTCTTAGTCAAGGTGCTAAACGTCTTGGCATGCCTTGGTCTGCATCGAATCAATTAGTATTACAGCTCGAAGAATTAGCGGGTGTCGAAACTCGTGGCTGTATTAAATTATTGCTGTCGCGAGGGTGCGGCGGGCGAGGTTATGCTGCCCCTGAATTCTGTGATGTTACGGAAGTGGTATCAGTTCATGGTTTTCCTCGTCATTATAAGCATTGGCAGCAAGCTGGAATAGCCATTACGACTTCACCAATTAGGCTTTCAACACAGCCAAGATTAGCGGGTATCAAGCACCTCAATCGGCTAGAGCAGGTGTTGATTAAATCTGAACCTATCGTTGAGGGTTATGATGATTGGCTGGTTTTAGATGCTAGAAATGACGTCGTTGAATCTTCCATGGCCAATCTATTTTTTGTTAATGGAACCCAGGTAGTGACTCCCTCTATGTCATTATCTGGTGTGGCAGGGATCATGAGAGAGCAGATGATTTATGCTCTTATCGATTTAGGCTTTGAGCTAGAAGCTAGGCCTATTGCTCATTCTGGTTTGTCACAATTTCAACATGCTTTTATGACGAACAGTCTGATAGGACTCATTGATATAAATAAAATCGATGATCTTGACTATGCTCAAGCACCATTCACTCAAACGCTAAGGCGAAATTTGCACCTAATATTATGAAAAAAATAATGATTGCGCTTATAGCGACTTGTTTTACCTTACTGACCTTAGCTGGTGGCGTGGGGATATGGGGCTATAAAGTAGTTTCTGATTTTGCAACTTCAACATTGAATACGTCGGAGTCGCAGGAGTTAGTGCTTAAAAGAGGCACTTCGTTTTCTTATCTTGTGTCTACCTTAGAGCAAAGGGATCTGATCACTGACGGCTGGAAGCTAAAAGCCTTAGTCAAATTGAAACCAGAACTTGCTAAGATCCGCTCAGGTTTCTATGAAATACATCCTGGCGAGTCTGTTACTCAGCTTTTAACCAAACTCATTAAGGGGGAGGAAAAGGTGTTTAGTGTTACCTTAATCGAAGGGCAAAGCATTAAAGAGTGGAAGCAAGTGCTAAAAGCATTAGCACATAGCCAGTTCGATGAAAATGTGTTTGATCTGGTCTTGCAAGAAAATGGTGATGAGTCGGGTTTACCCGAAGGTAAATTCTATCCTGATACCTATCACTATGTTGCTGGTGACAATATAAAATCTATTGTGCAGCAGAGTTATAAGAAAATGCTACAAGAGCTCGATGCTGCCTGGGCACTACGTGCTGAAGACTTGCCATTAACGTCTCCTTATGAGTTACTGATCATGGCATCTATTATTGAGAAAGAGACCGGTAAGGCCAGTGAGCGCCCTTGGATTTCTGCAGTTTTTGCCAATAGACTGAATAAAGGCATGCGACTACAAACTGATCCGACAGTTATCTACGGCATGGGGGACAGCTATAAAGGTAACATAACCCGCAAAGCCCTGCGTGAACATACCCCATTCAATACCTACCGTATCAACGGATTAACACCGACACCCATTGCAGCGCCTAGTGGGGCTTCTTTAATTGCCGCAGCCCAGCCCGCTGACGTGCATTACCTGTATTTTGTGTCGAAAAATGACGGTAGTCATGTGTTTTCCAAAACGTTAACTGAGCACAATCGTGCCGTCAATAAATACCAGAGAAATCGATGAACAGAGATAACAAGAGTAAATTTATTGTAATAGAAGGACTAGAAGGTGCAGGGAAATCAAGCGCTATCTCTCTGGTTGGTGATTTTATAGAAAAACACATAGGCCAAGCTCCGGTCTGTACGCGAGAGCCTGGTGGTACACCGCTGGCAGAGCGTATCCGAGATCTGGTCAAGATTGCCGACGACAGTGATCCATTATGCGATGAAGCTGAATGTTTGCTGCTTTATGCAGCCAGAGCCCAGCTTGTTGCTAATGTGATTAAACCAGCCCTTGAACGTGGCGATTGGGTACTCGGCGACAGACACAATTTATCCTCTTTGGCCTATCAAGGTGGCGGCAGAGGATTGATGACATTGGTTAATGTTGTTAGCCAAGCGACCTTAGGTGATTTCAAACCAGATTTAACGATCTATTTAGATATTGACCCTGAACTTGGTCTCCAAAGAGCCGCAAATCGTGGCGAGCTAGATAGGATTGAAAAACAAGCACTAGATTTTTTTGAGCGTGCCCGCGCAACGTTCTTATCTTTAGCGGCTGACGATGACAGCATTGCTGTTATCGATGCAAGTCAGACAATGGCAGAGGTTCATAAAGATATTCTTGCCCTGTTACAATCTCAGGAGTGGTAATGACGACGGTTCCTTGGCTCGTTAAGCCTATTAGTGAGTTCAGTCAACAGGCGAGAGCGGGCTTATTAGGTCACGCTTACCTTGTTGGTGTGCATTCGGGCTATGGTGGTGAGTTACTTGCTTTGGGTATGGCTAAATCTGCTATTTGCCAAACATCGACTGAGCAAGGAGCATGTGGTTTTTGTAAGGCTTGTCAGCTAATGGAAGCGAATACGCATCCAGATTTTTATCACATTATTGCTGACGGTAATCAAATCAAAGTCGATCAAGTAAGGCAACTTTGCCAAAAGTTGACTTCAACCTCCCAGCAAGGCGGGCGGCGCATTGCTGTGATCAGTCAATGTGAAAAGCTAAATCAAGCATCGGCAAACGCACTGCTAAAGACCTTAGAGGAACCAGGTAAAGATACCTTGTTAATCTTACAGTCAGATACGCCTGCCAGATTGATGGCTACAATTAAGAGTCGTTGTCAGTTAGTGCACTTTCAAATGCCATCTATGACAGAGATCAGATCATTGTTAGCCACAGATGTTAATTCTGGCGCCGATGTGACTTGGTGTTTACCAGTTATGGGAGGGCCTATAGAGCTGGCTTCAGCACTAGAAAGCGGACGTTACGAGCAACTGCTACAATTTAGGAAAGACTGGGCTCAAAGTTTGTCCTCTGGTCACCTCTGTGCTAGTTTAATTAATGTGAATGAAAAGCAAGTTTCTGATGCACTTAAAGTTTTATACTTAATTTTAAGACAGAAATTAATCAAACAAACAGATTTAGATGCATTATTAAGAGTGAGAGTGACAGAGTTTGGGATGAAGGTTATGGATACTTATCATAAATTGAGTGTTATGCCGAACGTAAACTATTTAGCTCTTTTTAATAGTTTTGTCTTAGAATATAACAGGTTAACGAGATAGTCTTTTTATGATAGACCTAGTTGTTAATTTTGATACCTTACATCAGCTATATCGTGCCTATATGCCGTTTATTAAGCCCGTGGGGCTGTTTATTGCGACGAGTGAGAGCCATTACCTAGGGCAAGATTTGATGATTGCTTATCAACTTCCAGGCTCAACCAATAAACATGAGTTCAAAGGCGTGGTCGTGTGGATCAACCCGCTGGGCGCATCTGGAGGCCGTCCCGTAGGGATTGGTATCAAGATATTATCTGATGCTGAAACTCACAAACATCATATAGAAACGCTATTATCTGCTGAACTCGCCTCAGGCGATTTAACCTGCACCATGTAATTTTCGTTATCCTGCATATTCATTTCCTTTCTGCGTGGATTTGACCCGGCTCGTGTAGGTCTGTATTCTTTGTCTCCTTTTTTAGTGTTATTACCCTGCTGGAAACTCACGTGCTCATTGACTCTCATTGCCATCTCGACCGTTTAAAAGCCGCGCCCGATCATCAGTCGCTCAAACAGATCATCAGCGATGCAAAAGCTCGGGATGTTGAATATTTCTTATGTGTGAATGTTCGTCAACAAGGCTTTCTCTCAATGAGGGATAAAATGGCCGAATTCGATCAAGTTTTTCTTTCGGCTGGCGTACACCCATTAGATGTCCAAGAAGGACTGAACACTGAAGAGCTCAATGAGTTTGTCAAAGAGCCTAAAGTGGTTGCGATTGGTGAAACCGGTTTAGATTACTTCTATGCCAATGAAACGAAGGCGTTGCAGCAGCAGTGTTTTGAGCAGCAAATTGAACTCGCGGTGCAAGTGAACAAGCCCCTTATCATTCACACTCGGGATGCCAGAGAAGATACACTGAACTTTTTAAAAAATGGCCATGCTGATAACGTTGGTGGTGTGCTGCATTGTTTTACAGAGAGCTGGGAGATGGCTAAAGCAGCGCTTGACCTTGGTTTTTATATCTCAGTGTCAGGAATTGCTACATTTAAAAATGCGGGTGATTTAAGAACTGTAATGAGAAAGGTACCCAGAGACAGACTCTTGGTCGAAACAGACTCACCATATTTAGCTCCTGTACCACACAGAGGTAAAGAGAATCAACCTGCTTATGTCCGTGATGTGGCAGAGTTTATCGCTGAGTTAAGAGGGGATTCTTATGAAGAGTTGGCTCAATATACCACTGATAATTTCTTTAATTTATTTTCTGATGCTGCGAAACTCGTGGGCCGCTAATCTCAAAATTTAGGCAAAAAAAGACCCAAAACTATTCCGATTGTTTTGGGTCAGGGGAATGGCTCTACCTAAAGAGCCGTGCGCTACTGTTGAGATCCTCATTAGGAATTAACTCTCTGGCTAATAGTGTAGTCGACAGAACTCACTTGTAGCGTTTATGTGCGATATTTATAATGCACCTTTGTAACTAAATGTGTTTTTATGACGAGCTGGCGTCGGAATTAACAATCTTATCTCGCACTAAGTCTCTGGGTAAGTTGTTTTTCAAACGTTTACCTAAGTGCTTTGCTAGTCCCAATGGACTGCCGTGAATACTGACAATGACTTCACCTTGTGGTTTCAAACTCCCATCTAACGGTATATCCCTTCCCATCAGGTACTCAATGGCTTGTGCTTGGCTTAACTCATGATGGCTTAACTGCTTACTTAGGGCTTGAATAGCTTGATGCTGTGCCTTGTAGCCATGTTTTAACTCATCGGCTAGCTTAATGCCTATTCGCTGAAAGCGCATCAAACCTATAAGTTGCTCCATCTGCTTTGGAAATAGCCAAAACTCCTTATCCCTCATCATAATCAAGCTTGTTGTAGGTAGGCTTATATCGAATGTACTTTTAAAGTAGTGCCTGAGTTCAGCATCAATTTTGTGTGGGGCTTTACTGAAAGGGAAATTCTTTTGTTTTTTAGGCTCAAGCTTTAGTCTTTCAATCGAGGCCGTTTTCTTTATCTTAGCGATAAAGAAACCTTCACTGTCGTAAATTTGTGGCCAAACATGCAGAAATCCCTCTTCAGTGCAGGCCTTATCAGCATGTTCAAATAGGGAAGCAAGAGACTCGAACTCGACGGCCAGGGGATATTTTTCTTTTAAGTACTCACAGACTTGCTGATTCTCAAGGCGACTTAATGCACAGGTGGAATAGACCAATGTCCCACCGGGTTTCAGCGCTAGAAAAGCGGATTCAAGTAATGCTTTTTGGGTCTCTGCAATCTTGGTTATCTCATCGATATTCCAGCCGTTTAAAGCGCTAGGATCTTTTCTTATTGTGCCTTCACCGCTACAGGGGGCATCGAGTAAAATGGCATCAAAACGCTCAAATAGATATTCACCAAATACACGAGCGTCGAAATGGGTGAGGGCGCAATTACTCACTCCCATGCGTTGAATATTGGCATGTAAGACTTTTACACGGCTTGAGGAGTATTCATTGGCAATTAATAAGCCTGAATTATCCATTAAGGCGGCCATTTGAGTCGTTTTAGAACCCGGAGCCGAGGCCATATCAAGTATAGTTAGATTATCTATTTCATTTAGCTGGGAAAATAGTGCTGTTGGTGGCAACATTGAGCTGGCTTCTTGGATATAAAAAAGACCTTGTAAATGCTCAACAGTGTTACCCAGTTGCACCTTATTTTCGAGATCGATCCAAAAGCCATCTTGGCACCAAGGGATAGGTGTTAGTTTCCACCCTTTTGGCTCCATCAGCTCAATAAAGTGGACCGAAGAGATTTTTAGCGTATTGATTCGAATCGAAGCTCTCAGTGGGCGGGCACTGTATTGAATAAAGTCGTCCATAGAAAGGTGCGAAGGCATGTCTTTGGCAATGCTGTCGAGAAAGTCTTGATTTAATTGAGCCATTTTTTAACCGTAGGTTATGCAAACGCTGACAGGCAGCGAATAATATTCGCAGGATTATATCACAGAGCCTAGCTGGGTGAGGCCTTGCTCATCACCGACAGTTTTATTATCGAATTGCATTGTCAATTTTAACGACACGATTGATTAATATTTGTGGATTGATCATTTTAAGGAAGGTATGTGTTAAATCGAATTTGGTTGTTTTTCTTTGTCGTTGCCATGTTTGCTATAGTCGGGCAGCTGTTGAATGGGCAGACGGAGGTGCTATCGGCATCGGTTACAGCCCTGTTTAGTAGCGCAAAACTCGCGGCTGAAATCGCTCTTGGTTTGATTGGTGTGCTGTCTTTATGGATGGGGTTGATGAGGGTTGGTGAAAAAGCCGGCGTGGTAGGCGTGTTCGCCAAGGCATTTGAACCGCTTTTATCTCGGCTGATGCCTGAAGTGCCTAAAGGTCATCCCGCCTATGGCAGTGTGACCATGAATCTAACTGCCAATGTGCTCGGGTTAGATAATGCTGCTACGCCTCTGGGGTTAAAAGCGATGCATGATCTGCAAACCTTAAATCCGGTGAAAACAGTGGCAACTAATGCACAGATATTATTTTTAGTGCTAAATACCTCTTCGGTGACACTCATCCCAGTGACTGTATTCCTCTATCGAGCACAACAAGGTGCGGCTGAGCCCGCCGATATCTTTTTACCTATCTTGTTGGCAACTTCAGCATCGACCATAGTCGGGGTGCTTGTTGTCGCTGCATTTCAGCGATTATCTCTGATGAATACGGTTGTAATGGGCTATGGTGCATTAATTTTTGGTTCAATTATGGCCTTGATGTTTTACCTAGGAACATTAACGACTACGGCAATCGGCACCTTATCGAGTGTGATGGGCAATGGCATTTTGTTGTTGCTGGTGTTTAGTTTTATTTTGGTGGCTGGGGTGAGAAAGGTTGCTGTTTATGATGAGTTTATAGAGGGAGCAAAAGAAGGCTTTGCGCAATCAATTAAGCTTATCCCCTATCTACTCGCCATGCTACTGGCTATTGCTTTACTGAGAGCTTCTGGCGCACTCGATTACTTACTACACATAATTGCTGTGATTGTTTCTGTGATAGGCGGAGATACTCGCTTTGTTGATGCTTTGCCGACTGCAATTATGAAACCTTTTAGTGGCTCAGGGGCTAGAGCCATGATGTTGGAAACCATGAACCATCATGGTGCCGATTCATTTGCTGGACGATTGGCAGCCATTTTTCAAGGCAGTACAGAAACCACCTTTTATGTGCTGGCGGTGTATTTCGGTGCAGTGGGGATCCGCAATGGTAGGCATGCATTGGTTTGTGGCTTAACTGCAGACTTAGCTGGGATCGTTGCGGCTATTATTGTCTGTTATCAATTTTATGGCTGATCGAGTTAGCTTATTCTGATTGGTATCATGTTGAGTTTGGTGGTTCATAGGGCAAATGAGCCACCAAATAACCTGCTATGCCTAGTTACGAATGTTCAATATATAAATAGTAAATTATTTGAGAACGGTAACATGACCCCGGTGATCTTTCTTCGTCATAGAGCGAGAATTTGTCACTCGGCATTCGGGACTACAGGTAATGACCAATTCGGCAAAGCGTACACCATCTTGTCCTGATGAACCTATGTTCATTAAACGGTATTTCACCATTGCGTTATGGCGTGTTTCTCTCACGG
Organism: Shewanella eurypsychrophilus; assembly: GCF_007004545.3. Taxonomy (NCBI): domain Bacteria; kingdom Pseudomonadati; phylum Pseudomonadota; class Gammaproteobacteria; order Alteromonadales; family Shewanellaceae; genus Shewanella; species Shewanella eurypsychrophilus. The sequence goes on from NZ_CP045503.2 coordinate 2,364,191, forward strand.
CGCCATCATCAGTAGGTAAGCTACCTGATGATGAAAGATCCATGGATAAAATTTCAGTCTGAATTGTCCGGGTTTCACCACCTCTATGTCTCATCTCTACAACTGCGGTGAGATCAAGTGGTGATTGTGATGGGCTACTATCTCTTAATTCTATATCGAAAAAAACATCAAAGAATGAATCTGGTTGTGCACTCGCTGGTATTGCTAAAAGCAATGAACTCGTTGCAATAATGAGTGCATACATTAGCTTTGTTAATCTATTCATCATACTTTCCTCAATTACATCTCCTTTTTAATGTAGCTAGAAGAAGGTGAAGTTTCCAAGGTGTGAGTTTTATTTTTGTCTTGATTTGGCGTTTTTTTAAGAACGTAAAATGTTGGTTATTTTTCTATCAATAATTCAGGCGATTAGCCAGATGGCTTTAATAGACTTTTTTGAGTTTATAAGCAGGTTTAATAACGCTGGAAAGAATAAATACAAAGGGCAGAGTGACCGGGAGCCGATGAGTCACCCGGTAGGTTTGAACTAGAATCGATAGCTTATCGATAGCATGGGGCCTATAAAGCTGTAGTAGAGGTTATAATCGGCTACATGAACGTCGCCATTATTGGTCTTTTGAGCATAATCAACATCGACTTCATAGTAGTTAAATGCGGCTGTCATGTGCCAATTTTCTGTGATCGATGCTTCAACCCCTGCACGAATATCAATCAAACTACCTTTTAGATCATCAAGTTTGATATAGAAGAATTGTGCATGTGCGGTAAATCTAAAACCTGGACTGAATTCATAATCCCCATAAATACCCACGTCTGGTAGGGGAGCGGTAACGCTCTCATCAACAGCCTTGTCAAGTGGCTGTTGATCACAAGTGAGGTTCTGCTGTTCTTGGATACAGGCGCCAATATCACCTTCAAAACCGGTCTTAATGAACATGGTGTGTAGCCCAACGGATAGGCCTAGATTGTAGTTGTTGCCTTGATAAAAGTTATAGCCGTATCCTAATCTAGCGATGTCCATATTCAAGGTTGTCTTTAGCTTAGCCCCGGCTTGAATATCATAAATTTTGTCTTCAAAATTAACCTGGAATGGTGTCGTGATTGCCTGAACTTCAGCATTTCGGTGTAGCTGTTTCCAGTCGATATAGAGACTATGGCGTTCATTAAAGTGATAAAACATTTCGAAAAAGGGGAGGAATTGTGACTCCTCGAGCTTAAGATCTTTCTCGAAGTCGATCTTGAAGTCTTTTCCTAATAGTGGATTAGTGACATCCATGCTTGAATTAGAATTAGAATAAAATCCACCGACACGGATCACAACTTGATCGTCGCTGCTAGAGATTACTGACCCACTCGAAGATGGGTTAACATCATTTGCAAGTATCGGACTACTCGCTAAAAGACATAAAAATGAGATGCCTAATCTATCGATCATTAAGGCGGCTCCATAAAAGATTATTATTGTTATAAGTAATTGATTTTGTTGATTTCAACTATTTTTCAAGATCTATATTAGCAGATCGTGTCTATTTGTGAATGATTTGTATCAAAAAATGTTCTAATTATGTTTTTAACGTGTCTTGTCGGAGACTCAATAATATGCTTATAAGCATGAGACTTGGTTTACTTGGGGTTGGAAGGTATGGTCTGAATAAAAATGATAACTTCAGTTAAGAGCTTGCCCCTAACTGAAGTGAGATATTGGCTATTTTTATCATGAGTGTTTAATGGGTGTTTATAAGTATCGACCCGCTAGAATGATGAACCAAGAGAGGCCACATAATACCAAGCTCATAAAGACGGCTGCTGAGGCAATATCTTTGGCTTGTCCACTCAATACATGTATTTCATCACCCACTCTGTCAACCACGGCTTCAATGGCTGAGTTTAATAACTCAACAATGATAACGATGAAGAGGGTTAAAATAAGAAACAGCTTTTCAATACTGGTGACATCGACTATCAAGGCAATGGGCAACATAATAATGGCTAATATAAGTTCTTGTCTAAACGCTGCCTCATGAGTCCATGCCGCTTTGAGCCCTTTCATTGAAAAGCCAGTCGCCCTAATGATCCGTTTTATACCGTGATTGTTTGCAGGTTTCATAATCTTCCATCTGTGGAGTATTTTTGATAATTATCGTGAAAAATCGAATAAATTAATAACTATTTGTTATCGAATTGATAAATTTGTCGTAATTATATCATTTGAAATGTTTGAGACCAATTTCAAAGAGTTTGGTTCCTGAACTACACTTATATTGAGCAGATTTTTGGTCATTTAAATCAGGTTAATGGAGTTAACCTGTCCCACTAATACGAAGGAACGTTTATGAATATCTTTTCAGTTCATCAGCTTATTGTTCATGTACTTGTACTTGTACTTGTACTTGCGCTTGTTTGTTTACCACTTTCCGTTGGCGCAGAGGAACAGTTAGACATTAATTCGAAACGCGTAATAACGACTCAGTCAAAAATAGCATTTACGCATATTCAACTGGCGACAGATGCAAAGATCCAAGGCTCAATTGCAGACTATTTAGTCAGTGAGAAACTCGATGGCGTGAGAGGGTTTTGGGATGGTAAGAGAATGTTGTCACGCTCAGGTAGGGTGATCCCTGTACCTAGATGGTTTGTTAAACGCTTTCCTAGTTACCCTTTAGATGGTGAGCTGTGGATGGGAAGAGGGACATTTGAACAGATGTCTGCACTGGCAAGGCGAAAAGTAGCAGTAGATGAAGATTGGAGAAGCGTTAAGTTTATGGTTTTTGATTTACCAGCCAGTTCCGAAAAATTTGAGTCCAGATACAAACAAGCAAAACTTAGCTTGAGTGATCTCTCTGTTTTCATGGAAGTGATAGAACATAAGCGTATTGTTAAACAAGCGACATTAGAGACTTGGCTCGAAGAGGTTATTGAGGATGGCGGTGAAGGATTAATGTTGCATAGGGAAAATGCTACATACAAATCAGGGAGAAACAGTGATCTGATAAAATTAAAGCCTTATTATGATGCAGAAGCCAGCGTACTTGCTTATCAAGCAGGAAAAGGCAAGTTTGAGGGAATGATGGGTTCGATTCTTGTTGTAAACTCTGAAGGTGTGACGTTTAAAATAGGCACTGGATTTACCATTAAAGAGCGAATGAATCCACCATCAATAGGTTCAATCGTCACCTATCAATACTCTGGTTTGACCCAGAAAGGAACACCTAGGTTTGCTCGCTATCTTAGGGTAAGGTTTGAACAGTGATACTTGAAGGTTGTTTGAAATGAAACCAGTCAACTCCGTCCTTTTTGTATGTATGGGCAACATCTGTCGCTCACCAACGGGAGAAGCTATATTTCGCCATAAAGCGGCTCAAGCTGAGTTTTATTGAGTCAGATCTCGAGTAAATGGTACCCGATCCATATTATGGTGCTGGCAATGGTTTTGAGCTTGTACTCGATTTGATTGAACAAAGTTGTGATAACTTAATAGAGAAAATAAACAAAGATAAATGAATCGAAATAAAGTGGAGTGAATTTAGGACCTAGAGTCTAGGTCCTAGTAGCTTACTTATATCTTTTACCCGCACGCTTTAAAGCTTCTTTCTCTTTTCTGGCTTCCTTCTTCGCTTCTTTTTCAGCGACAAGTTTTGCGACTTCGACTTTTTCTATTTCAATCATTTCAGGCGTTTCTAGAGAGAGTAATCCCATCTTTCCCGAACGATATTCATGCAACACTAACTCAGAAGCCTTGTGCAGATCGATTCGGCCACCAGGACGCAGTGCGCCACGTTTACGGCCAATGGCCTCTAATAGCTCGATATCGGTATCGGGTAGTGAATCAAGCTTATAGCGTTCGGCAATGGCTTCTGGGTAGGCCTTTAAAAAGTACTCTGCAGCAAACATGGCGACATCTTCATATTCCATCGCCGTATCTTTAATCGCTCCAGTGACCGCTAAACGATAACTACTTTTTTCATTATCCACTTTAGGCCATAAAATCCCAGGTGTATCAGAAAGCACAATGCCATTACGTAAATTGATACGCTGTTGTACTTTTGTTACCGCCGGTTCATTACCTGTCTTAGCAATCATTCGTCCTGCAAGTGTGTTGATGATGGTGGATTTCCCCACATTAGGGATCCCCATGATCATGGTACGAATATCTTTTTCAATTTTGTCGCGACTAGGCACAAATTTACGAAACAAGTCAGGAAGTTTTTTCACTTGAGATGGTTGCAGGGTAGTAATAGCCATTGCTTTTACGCCTTGCTCTCGTTCAAGGTATTCAATCCAAGCTTGCGTGACATCTGGATCGGCCAAATCAGATTTGTTGAGCAACTTTATACAGGGTTTATCCCCTCTAAGGCTTGATACCATAGGGTTTTCGCTGCTGTAGGGAATACGGGCATCGAGCACTTCAATCACAAGATCAACTTGAGGCATCACCTCTGCGATCTCTTTTTGTGCCTTGTGCATGTGTCCGGGGTACCACTGAATAGCCATCTTGTTACTCTTCTATGTACTTCAATAGGGGGATTTTACCCTGTTAGGGAAAAATTTCCTACTGAAGTCATTAAAAGTATAAGCGCCATTAGGCGCTTATTTGTTGTTACGGTAAAAGGTTAGGATAAAACGCCGTGGTATAACAACCGTGTTTTATATCACACCCAGTTCTCTCAATCGTTCCATAAGATAGCTGTCTGCCGTGTAACGGCTAGAGAGCACAACCTCAGGCTTTGGGTGCAAGAATAGCGGCAAGGAGATCCTAGGCTTAGACATATCTGTTCCCTCGGGGTTGATGACTCTATGTGTGGTAGATGGGAAGTAGCCAGCGGATGCTTCTTGGAGCATGTCACCAATGTTAATGATCAGGTTACCGAAGTCACAAGGCACATCAATCCATTTGCCGTCTTGTCCTTTAACTTGAAGCCCTGGTTCATTAGCCGCAGGTAATAGGGTGATTAGGTTGATATCTTCATGAGCCGCTGCGCGGATGGCACCAACTTCCTCATCTCCTGTCATTCCTGGGTAATGGAGTATACGCAGCAGAGTCTTATGGCTGCCTTCGATCATTTTAGGTAAGGCAATGGAGTAATTTACTGCAACATCTTCGGGTGAATGCTCTTCTATCCATTGAAGCAGTTCCTCGGCAAGCTCATTTGCACATTTATAGTAAGTTAAAATGTTGTCTTTCAAGGATTCGGGAATACGTCCCCAGGGATAAACATGAAAATATTCTTTAATGTCTTTAACCGTGTGACCCTTAGCCGTTTCAGAGACTTCAGCAGGAAAGAAGCCATCTTGGGTTTCAGGTTTAAATAGAAAGTCATGCTTGTCTTCACTGTTGAAGAAGGCTTGCCACTCGGTGTAAATTTTTTCTACTAAGGCCTTATCGATGGGATGATTAGCCAGTACGCCAAAGCCGGTATCTCTTAATGATTGAACGAATTTTGCTGCGCTATCAGATGCTTGATAATCGATTGTTTCTAATTTCATCTCTTTCTTCTTAACTTTTATAATAGATAAACCCGAGGTTAGTTTATCTAGGCTAAGGCTAGGGGGCAATAAAGTGTGATGAATATCACTCTGGTATTGTTTTCTTAAAAGGTAAGCATTGAATGTTGTTGAGAATAATAACGCTAAAATAGTGACATATGCGAGAACAGTGAGTGGAAAAGTATTTTGCGAAAATTCACACCACAGACAATAAATAACAGTTTGTCTTGCGTCGTTTATATTTGAAAGAGATGATAAAGAACTCTGGTCTAATCTACACGACGAATTAAGAGTAACAAGAATGCGTGAACTCACCGATTTTGAACGACATGTGATTGAAGAAAAGGGTACTGAACGGCCTTTTAGCGGGGAGTACCACCTGCATGATGCTCAGGGGAGTTATGTGTGCAAACGTTGTGAGAACCCTCTGTATCTATCTGAGCATAAGTTTAATGCTCATTGTGGCTGGCCAGCGTTCGATGATGAGATCCAAGGAGCCGTTAAACGAGTTGCCGATGCTGACGGTCACAGAGTCGAAATCGTCTGTGCTCAGTGTGATGCGCATCTGGGTCATGTGTTTGAAGGAGAGTATTTAACCGAAAATAATATTCGCCACTGCGTTAACTCGGTCTCTATGGTGTTCAAGGCAAAGTCTGAAGATGATGAACTAAACAAGCATCAGTTTGCTACTTTAGGTGGGGGGTGTTTCTGGTGTTTCGAAGCTATATTTACTCAACTTAGCGGAGTTATCTCGGTTCAGTCAGGATATTGTGGTGGTGATGAGGCGAGCGCAAATTATCAAGCCGTTTGTTCGGGGGTAACGGCCCATGCAGAAGTTGTTCATATTGAATTTGACCCGGAAGTCATTAGCTTTAAGGATTTATTGGAAGTGTTCTGGCAGAGTCATGATCCGACCACCTTGAACCAGCAAGGTCATGATGTCGGTCCACAATATCGCTCTGTAGTCTTCGCCCATGATGAAGCGCAGAGCAAGCTTGCTAATCAGATGATAGAGGATCTAACCCAGACTAAAGTCTGGTCTAAACCCATAGTCACCGAAATCTCCGGTTTTAACACCTTCTATAGGGCAGAGAATCACCATCATGATTATTTCGAGCATAATGGTGAGCAGCCCTATTGCCAAATTGTAATTAGGCCAAAAGTAGAGAAGTTGAGAGCCGCTTTTGGCGATAAGCTCAAACCTCGGTAAAATATAATAAAAAAGGCGAGCTAGTTAGCTCGCCTTTTTTTATCTGACATTCGACAGATTAATCGAGTTTATCATCGCCAATCTTGTAATGAGGGTCTTCAATAAGGTTAACTTCGACTAAATCACCAGCCTTGTGTAGAAGTTGCTTACAGTCATTACTCAGGTGGCGAAGATGTAATCTCTTACCTGATGAGCCATATCGTTCAGCGAGTGTGTCGATGGCATCCAGTGCAGAATGATCACAAACTCTTGAGTGTTGGAAATCAACAATCACATCTTCCGGATCTGTATTGGATTGGAATAACTCTAAGAAATCAGCCACTGATCCGAAGAAAAGCGGACCATTCAGTTTATACACTTTCCAGCCATTTGCATCTTCACTAACCTCAACATTAATATGCTTAGCATGCTCCCAAGCAAACACGAGTGCAGAAACAATCACACCCACGAAGACAGCAAATGCAAGATCGGTGAATACTGTCACGACAGTAACAAGAATGATAACGAAGGCATCATGTTTAGGTACTTTACGCATCACCTTAAAGCTGGCCCATTCAAAGGTGCCTAAGACAACCATAAACATCACCCCGACAAGGGCTGCAAGTGGGATCATCTCAATAAGTGCAGAGCCGAAAAGAATAAAGCCAAGAAGTGTCAAGGCCGCGGTAACACCTGACAGACGACCACGTCCGCCAGAGTTAATGTTGATCATTGACTGACCAATCATGGCACAACCGCCCATGGCACCGAAGAAACCACTGGTGATGTTACCCACGCCTTGTCCAATACATTCTTTATTACCTTTACCACGGCTATTCGTCATTTCATCGATAACGGTCAGTGTGAGTAAAGATTCGATTAAACCGACTGCAGCAAGAATGAGCGAGAAGGGCAAAATGATATAAAGCGTTGCAAGGCTGAACTCTACCGCAGGGATAGAGAAGGTTGGTAGGCTACCAGCGATAGTGGCATTTTCATCACCACTCATGGATTTTAAGAAATCCAATACTGTTCTTGTGTCCAAGTCTAGGAAAACCACCAACAAGGTCACAGTGACAATCGCTGCTAGTGAAGAGGGGATCGCCGTTGTCAGTTTTGGTAAGTATTGAATAATCGCCATAGTTAGCGCAACTAACCCAAGCATTAGCAGTAATTGACTTTGAGGCAACCAAGTCAATACGCCATTAATATCGGGTACTTTAAATTGGCCAAGTTGAGCGAGGAAAATAACAATGGCTAGTCCATTGACGAAACCTATCATTACAGGATAGGGCACGATTCGAATAAATTTACCGAGTTTAAGTAAACCAAATGTGACTTGGATTAAGCCTGCTAGGACAACGGCGGCAAAGAGGTACTGGACACCGTGCTCAGCGACAAGTGCGACCATAACGACAGCCATGGCTCCCGTTGCACCAGAGATCATACCTGGGCGGCCACCAATAAGTGCCGTAATAAGACCCATTATAAAGGCGGCATAGAGGCCAACCATGGGATCGACACCGGCGACAAAAGCAAAAGCGACAGCTTCTGGTACAAGCGCGAGGGCAACAGTTAGGCCTGATAGTAAATCAGCCTTGCTGCTGGCTGTTTTGTGACGAATTAGATCGAACATTTGGCCTCTGTTATAAAATTGTTGTTTTGGAATAAGTTGCGGTCGCGAATACTAACAAATTATCCGCAGTAATAAAATAAAAAAGCCATGCACTAAGGCATGGCTTTTTTGTCTATCAGCTTAAGTCTAGCTTATGGACGGGCCATTTCAGAGTTTGCTGAGTTGGCAACTTTAGATTGCTCTGTCTTCTCGTCTGAAGTCGATACTTCATATTGACGCCCTGCTGGGGTCTCTACGTTATCTCTAACTTCGACGACTGGCTTAGTCATATCAGATGTCACCATAGTACCAAAGCGGCTACCTGATGTAGCTTTAGGTGCTGGTTTCACCGCAACTTCAGCTTTAGGCGACACGACTGGTTCAGTTGGAGCTTCAGTTTTTATCGGCGTTGTAGGCTTAGCTGGAGCTGCAGAAGCTGTTTGTGCTTCGGCTTTTTCAACAACGGGCTTGCTCGCTACAGGAGCTGCAGGCTTAGCTGGCGCCGCAGAAGCAGTTTGAGCTTCGGCCTTTTCAACAACGGTCTTACTCGCTACAGGAGCTGCAGGCTTAGCTGGCGCCGCTGAAGCAGTTTGAGCTTCGGCTTTTTCAACAACGGGCTTGCTCGCTACAGGAGCTGCAGGCTTAGCTGGCGCCGCTGAAGCTGTCTGAGCTTCGGCTTTTTCAGCAACAGGCTTACTCGCTACAGGAGCTGCAGGCTTAGCTGGAACCGTTGAAGCTGTTTGTGCTTCGGCTTTTTCAACAACAGGCTTACTCGCTACTGGAGTTGCAGGCTTAGCTGGCGCCGCTGAAGCTGTTTGTGCTTCGGCTTTTTCAACAACAGGCTTGCTCGCTACAGGAGCTGCAGGCTTAGCTGGTGCCGCTGAAGCTGTTTGTGCTTCGGCTTTTTCAACAACAGGCTTGCTCGCTACAGGAGCAGCCGGCTTAGCTGGTGCTGCAGAAGCAGTCTGAGCTTCTACTTTTGCAGGTGTTGCTGCAGCTACACTAGCATGGCTCACTTCAGCTTGCTTTTGTGCTACTTCAGATCTCACTTCTTCAGCCGCTTGAGCTTGAAACTCCATTTCAGTTTCATTAGGAATGAAAGCTGGTGCGGCATCTGAAGCGACTTCACCATCATCTTCTTCACGACGACGACGTTGGCCAGCGGCGCGAAGGTGCCTAGGGCTGCGACGACTGCGACGTTGACCTTCACGAGGCTCGCGCTTTTCATCACCAGACTCTGTTTCAGCACTGATTGTTTCAACACTTGATTCAGCTATAGATGCCTGGTCTTGAGTAACAGGTTCCGCGTTAACATCCCCTAGTATCTCTTGCTCTACCTTTACAGCTTCAACTATTGGCTGAGCCTCAAGAGTTTCAGTCACTTTTACCGCTTGGGTATCATCAGACTTAGACTCGGCTTTTACTCTCGGCTTGCGAGGTTGACGCTTCGGACGAGTGTTTTTGTCTTCTTTAGTCTGCACTGCAGTGGTTTCAACAACCACGTCAGCTTTTACTGTCTCATTAGTTTGTTCGTCAAGATTTTTTGACTGCTCGCTGTCAATACGCACTTTTTTACGCATATTTCTACGTTGACGACGCTCTCTAGCCACTTCTTGCTTAGGCTGTTCATCTGCATCTTGAGATGCTGGACGAGAACGCGTCGGCTTACTGTCTTGGCGAGATTGACGTTTACCTTGTTCGTTTTTATCAGTAGTTGAACGTTCGTCATTCGAATCAGCACGTTTATTGCGGCTGTTACGTGGATTTTTTTCGCTACTCTGACTCTGACTTTGGTCTTTTTCATCGCGGTTACGGCGAGTGTCATTACGACGAGAATCATTTTTGCGAGCAGGGCGACGATTATTTCGGTTCTGATTATTACGCGAACTCGTTTGCGGTTTTGGCGCTTCGTCTTTCTTTTCTTCCGTTTTGAATAGGCCGGTAATCGCAGCGAAGAACTTGGCGATTAAACCTGGCTCCTCTTTTTCATTTACTTTAGCTTCAACGACTACTTTCTTTTCTGTTTTTACTTCAGCGGTCTTAATTGGCGTTGAAAAACCTTTTAATGCAGGCTCCGGAGTTGCTGCACGTTCAAGTTTTCTTGGCTCGTATAACTTAGCTTCGGGTTGTTCCAGTAGTTTGTAGCTTGATTCACTGATTTGATCATCTTTACGATGACGTAGTACGCGATAGTCCGGAGTTGTCATATTCGGATCTGGGATCACATAGACTTCAACTTCATGGCGTTGCTCAGTGATACGGATAGCTTTGCGTTTTTCATTGAGAAGGAAGGCTGCCACATCAACAGGAACAATCGCTTCAATTTGCGAAGTGTTCTCTTTAATCGCTTCCTCTTCCATTAGGCGAAGAATAGATAGAGCGAGAGATTCCGTTCCTCGAATAGTACCCTGACCGTGACAACGTGGACATAAGTGCGCGGCAGACTCTTCCAGTGAAGGTCTGAGACGTTGTCGTGACATTTCCATCAAGCCAAAACGAGAGATCCGACCTAGTTGAACGCGAGCTCTATCTAGGTGAACGGCATCGCGCATTCTGTTTTCAACTTCACGTTGATTACGAACCGGTGTCATATCGATAAAATCTATGACAACAAGACCACCCAAATCACGAAGACGTAATTGACGGGCAACCTCATCTGCTGCTTCAAGGTTAGTATTTAGCGCAGTTTCTTCAATATCACTGCCTTTTGTTGCTCGGGCAGAGTTGATATCAATTGATGTTAATGCTTCTGTTGGATCGATAACTATCGAGCCACCTGAAGGCAAACGCACTTCACGTTGGAAGGCTGATTCAATTTGAGTTTCAATTTGATAATGAGTAAACAAGGGTACTTCAGCGTCGTAGTGCTTGATTCTGTCAACAAAATCAGGACGAACTAAAGAGACATGCAGTTTAGCTTCTTCAAAAATACGTGGGTGATCGATAAGTACTTCGCCTACATCACGGCGTAAATAGTCACGAATAGCACGTACAATGACATTACTTTCTTGGTGAATAAGGAAAGGAGCTGGACGACTTTCAGCCGCTTCTTTAATTGCAGCCCAGTGGTGCTCAAGAACTTTAAGATCCCAAGATAGTTCTGTAGAGTCTTTTCCGACACCTGCGGTACGAACAATTAAGCCCATGCCGTTAGGGACTTCAAGTTCTGATAGAGCTGACTTGAGTTCTGTGCGCTCGTCACCTTCGATACGGCGAGAAATACCACCGGCGCGAGGATTATTAGGCATTAAGACTAAGTAAGAACCAGCTAAACTGATAAAAGTGGTTAATGCAGCGCCTTTATTGCCACGTTCCTCTTTATCAATTTGAATGACAACTTCCTGGCCTTCTTTAATCACCTCTTTAATGTTTGGGCGACCTTGGAAAGAGTAACCTTTCGGGAAGTATTCTCTAGCTATCTCCTTTAGAGGTAAAAATCCATGGCGATCTGCACCATAATCAACAAAAGCTGCTTCAAGTGAAGGCTCTACACGAGTAATTTTACCCTTGTAAATATTGGCTTTCTTCTGTTCATGACCTGGACTTTCTATATCAAGATCGTAAAGCTGTTGCCCATCAACTAGGGCTACGCGCAACTCTTCAGATTGAGTTGCATTAATTAACATCCGTTTCATGATGACGTTTTTCTTCTAAAATAAGGTCATCAAACGACATATTTCGTTGCATTACGGGCCTAGCATTCGTAACAAAGCCTCACGGCTAGTGTCTAGGCAAGGTGCGCATTTCTGTAAGACGCAATCTCTGCGTGTCGCATCCATTTATGGCTTATTTTTTAGTCTTTACAAAAACAAGGAATTCGTTGTTAAACGACAACTAACCCCATAAATTATTAAATACTTTCCGGTAATGCCAAAATCGAATTGAGTTCGTTTGATGATAAGTTAAAATTAATCTTCGAATTTGGGACGCATTTCTTAGAGAAACCACCTTGTATTGTGGCCTTTCGCTTTGTTTAGCCGTTAACATATATTTTCGGTCATATACTCATAAAACAGCTTGTAAATTAGTTATTTACGACAAATGGAAATATTTTACTCTCTGCTTCTTGCGTTAGGGTTGGAGGTTTTATGAACATTTTATTCACTAACCATCCCCAACCACCGATGAAATATAGCAATAATCAATAAATTCAGCAAATGGAAAGGCATAAAATTCTTGTTACTTGATGTACAATGCGCTTCCTGATGTAGACAAGGTTCACCATGAATAGCGAAGCACCTAAGCCAAAAGTTCAATTAGTCACTATAGATGAAGATCATCTTGGGCAGAGAATTGATAATTATCTGTTGACTAAATTAAAGGGCGTACCCAAAAGTATGATCTATCGGATCGTACGCAAAGGTGAAGTCAGGGTTAATAAGAAACGCATCAAGCCGGAATACAAACTACAAGACGGTGATATTGTTCGTATACCTCCTGTGCGCGTATCTGATAAATCTGACCGTCCAGGTCCCTCTGCAAAGTTGACTAAAGTGTCGCAACTTGAAGAGCGAATTGTATTTGAAGACAAATCAATCATAGTTCTTAACAAACCTGCTGGAATTGCTGTTCATGGTGGCAGTGGTGTCGATTTTGGGGTGATTGAAGCTATGCGTTCATTAAGACCAACTCAGAAATTTTTAGAGCTGGTGCATCGATTGGATAAAGACACATCAGGTGTGTTACTTATTGCTAAAAAGCGCAGTGCCCTTAGACATCTTCATGATCAACTTAGATTCAAAAAAATGCAAAAGGATTACCAGGCTTTAGTCAAAGGCACCTGGCAAGCACGTGATAAGGCGATTAAAGCGCCATTACTCAAATTAACCCTAAAATCAGGTGAGCGAATTGTTCGGGTTAATCAAGAGGGAAAAGAGTGTGAGACTCGGTTTAAAATAATGCAACGCTATCAAGGTGCGACACTCGTTCAAGCGAGTCCGGTAACGGGCAGAACACACCAAATTCGAGTGCATTGCCAATACGCGGGACATCCCATTGCCTGTGATGACAAATACAGTGAGCAGAAATTTGATGATGCCATGCGAGTGCTTGGCTTAAATCGTTTATTTCTGCATGCAGCCCAGCTTAGGTTTACTCACCCAGGGACAGAAGAAGTCATGGTTGTCACTGCGCCTCTCGATCCAGTACTCATTCAAACTTTAGATAAATTGGTGAAAGTATGAAGCAGTATGAACTGGTGATTTTTGACTGGGATGGGACCCTGATGGATTCAGTGGGGAAAATTGTGGCTTGTATGCAGCAAACTGCTCTGACCTTGGATATGGCTATACCAACGGAGCAAGCGGTACGCGATATTATTGGCTTATCTATGGGTGAAGCACTCAGTACGCTTTATCCCGATGGCTGCGCCGAGTTACAAGCCGAAATGAAAGAGGTTTATAGTCAACAATATTTAGCGCTAAATCAGACACCGAGTCCCTTATTTGATGGTGTCGAAGACTTGCTCACGACTCTTAATGGACTTGGGTATAAATTGGCCGTGGCGACAGGTAAGGCAAGGGTTGGACTCGATCGAGTGCTAACCGCAACAGAACTTGGTGGATATTTTGTGGCAAGCCGCTGTGCAGATGAAGCGGCAAGTAAGCCGAGTCCTGAGATGCTCTTACAATTATTAATTGAACTCGATGTTTCACCGGATAAAGCTGTGATGATTGGGGATTCAATTCATGATCTTAACATGGCAAATAATGCTGGTATTGATGCCATTGGCGTAGATTATGGTGCCCATGATAGAGATACATTGAGTCAAGCTAAGCCTAAAGCTGTGATCCGTTCACCCATTGAGTTACTCAAGCACTTGAACACTTAAGCATTTAAACGTAAGCACTAAACAATTTGACATCGAAGAGTTAATCCCTGAACCGTTAAGCATTGTTTAGGCTCAGGGAAGCTTTATAGCAGTCTGCTGGGATTTGTTGTGAAGCAAACGGTGTCATTGGACCTTCTTATTGTCGTACATATCTTTATCGGCCTGAGAAATGATAGAAGACAGGTCCATATTGCACTCTTCAACCACATAATGGCCTATATTCGCAGATATGGGTAAGCACCTGCCCTCGATATCTATTGTCATTCTCAAATCAGTCAGAAACTGTTTGCAACGTGACGTTAATTTGTCTTTATAATCAGCCTTACTCGCGCCGTAGTCTAAGCTGGCTAAGACGATAAATTCATCACCTCCAATTCTCGCGACCAACTCCTGTGTGCTTGCCGCTTGTTTAATACGTTTAGCGACGTCATTAAGAATGCTGTCTCCCTGATGGTGACCATAGGTATCGTTTATCTGCCTGAAGCCTTCCAAATCGAGATAGATCACCGCCAACTGTAGTTGACCTTTCCTTTGTGCTTGTAATTTTTGTTCCATCTGCTCAAACAAGGCTCTGCGATTCAATAAACCTGTTAAGGGATCATGATTGGCGTAATGCGCGATCTTTTCATTGGCATGGTGAAGCTCAGTGATGTTGTGTGCCGAGACGATAACACCGACGACCTCATCTTTCTCATTATAATAGGGGTTATGGTGGATATTGAGGTAAATGGGTTCTGATAGGTGAGGGGGGTGGATCCAGCTTTGTGCCGTTATAGTTTCTCCTTTCAGTGTCCTATCCAATAAGGGCTTTAAATGGTCGTTAAATATGGTTTCTCCGTGGACCTCAGAGACTGACTTTCCTATGAGAGACTTGGCTGTTCGGTTAAATACTTTTTCATAGCCTTTTGAAATCACTTGGTATTGATAGTTTCGGTCAACGAATGACATCAACTGTTCTGTGTGGGCAATCATCTGCTTGTGCAAATCCAGTTCGCGAGCAATGAGCAATCTTTTATATTCGATGCCGATCCTCTGGGCGAGTAACCTGAAAAACTCTCTGGATTTCATTGTCTCTGTTTGTGGCAGTGTATCCATGACGAGAATATGGCCAATCGGCGTACCATCGTCATTGAGGATTAATTCGGCTTGATAACTGCTAACCCCGAGTTTCTTTATTAAAGCAAAGGTCGGGAAGGTCTTTTGCAAATCACAGGAGTAAAGAACATGGGAATTGGGGTATTTGAGCTGGTAGATGGACTCACATGGAGAGCCCTTGAGATCAAACTCGAAACCAGGAATATTATGTTTTAAGTCACAAAAAGCCACTATCTCCATGATACCGTCTTTATGTGAGGGTCGTCCAAATGCAGCCCAGCGACATTGAGTGACGAGACCGAGTGCTTTAAGGGCGCGTTGGAAAAACCGTTCATCGGTGCACGGCGCGGCCAATAGCGCGAGAGCTTCTTCAATATCTGTCATTAGCGATCCCCACAAAAAATAATTGTCAGACCTCCTTGTCGACTCAAGGTGAAATGCTCGAGTAGGCCAAGCTACTCGATGCTGATCCCTATTATTATGAAGTTATAAGTGTAGTGGTTGTCTGGTTGGGCGTGAGTAAACCGGTAGAATTTAATACTTCCTTGGTAATATAGGTCCAGAGCTCACTACTTTCATATCAATTTATGGCCCGTTATCAAGCTTTTTTTAGCCATTGAGAAGACGACTAATACTAAATAACTAATTTTTCTTGAACCGTTCATTACTTAGTATTGATTTGGGGATTATTTATTGGCTAAAACATCGTAGCCTTGTCTTGTTAGCATCTCGGTGAGTGTGATCAAGGGCAGACCGATTAAGGTGTTGGGATCTTTTCCTTCTAAGCGTTCAAATAGGGTGATGCCTAGCCCTTCACACTTGAAACTGCCTGCACAGTAGTATGGCTGCTCTCTCGACAGGTAATTCTCGATTTGCTGTGCAGATAAATGCCTGAAGTGCACCTTAAAGGTTTCACAAAGGCTTTCGTTATGACCAGAGTCGATATTATGCAGTGATACTCCAGTGTAAAAGGTGATGACTTTACCGGACGAAGCCGTCAGCTGTTTTACCGCGGTCTCGTGGTTTAAAGGCTTGCCTATTATCTTATTATCGATCACAGCGACTTGATCTGAGCCAATAACCAGTCCTTGAGAATATTGCAGTGCACCAGCCCTAGACTTAGCTTCAGCTAACCTTACTACCAGCTCTGCAGGTGACTCATCGGCTAAGTGGGTTTCATCGACTCGTGGGTCACAACAGGAGAAGGCAAAGTCGAGTTTGGCTAAGATCTGTTTTCTGTATTGAGAGGTTGACGCTAAGATGATGGGGGTCGACATGATATTGATGTCCTTGAGGGGCTGAAGATGACTTCACTGCAACGCTATTTATAACTGCGCTAATAAGTTTGATAAATCCGTTTCAGTGGTTAAGCTCCGAAGTTTAGCCTTGTTATTGTCTAGGTAACACGCACTTTGGTACTTTCTTCGCTAAAATGTGTGTGAACGTTGCTATTTTAGGCATGAAGCACTTGAGTAAACTCGGCTGCTTGGGTAAAATTTATAATCCATCAATTTTTGTTTTTAGAGTTAAAGTGAGTAAATGATTTTTCCTTCTTTATTAAGATGGAAAATTTTCTTTGACTCTGAGGATTTCAAACTATATTATGCGCGCCTTATGCAAACAGTAAAGATACCGGTTTCAATCGATCCAATACGTGCGGCCTCGAGTCAGCTTTCTTATGAAGGCCTGATCCCGGGTAAGCAATTAAAACGGTTGAATGAGTTAAGTGCCGGCGACTGTTCCGATGTGACAGTGTCGTTAGAATGTGGTGAAGATATACAGGGGATAGTCTACCTCAACGGGAAGGCTGTGACGGAGCTCACTCTGAATTGTCAACGCTGCATGACGCTATTTACCACTGAGGTTACGGTCGACTTCAGTTTCAGTCCTTGTGGCAACGAAGCTGAAATCGATGAGCTCCCGGATGCGTATGACCCTATTGAGTGTAATGAAATAGGCGAGGTTCGTCTGCATCAATTGATTGAAGATGAATTGATAGTCGCTATGCCTTTAATTCCTATGCATGCTAACGAAAGTTGCGGTAAAGGAGATCAAGATATAGTAGTAGGCGAGATTGAACCTTCTCAAGAGGAGCGTCCAAATCCGTTTGCAGTGTTAGAAAAACTGAAGAGCAAGTAACCTAGGAGACAGGTCAAATGGCTGTACAAAAGAATAAAAAATCTCGTTCAAAGCGCGGAATGCGCCGTTCACATGATTCATTGAGCACTCCTCAATTATCAATAGACGCAACGAGTGGTGAATTACATCTACGTCATAACGTGACTGCAGATGGTTTTTACCGTGGTCAGAAGGTTATCAACAAGTAATTGTTGTTAACTAAATGACTAATCTGACGCTCGCGTTAGATGCGATGGGGGGCGACCATGGTCCCCACATCACAGTGCCTGCAACCCTGCAGGCACTGCGTTTATCCCCTTTTCTTGACGTTATCCTTGTTGGTAATGAAGCTGAAATATTGCCTCACCTTTCTCAAGTCGCACCCAGTGTAAGAAACAGAATCGAAATTTTGCATACGATGGAAGTCGTCAGCATGTCCGATCGACCTGTTTATGCCCTAAGAAATCGTAAACAAAGTTCCATGAGATTAGCCATTGAGCTGGTTAGAGATGGAAAAGCGCAGGCTTGCTTAAGTGCAGGTAATACTGGCGCATTAATGGCAATGTCAAAAGTCTTGTTAAAGACTCTACCTGGTATCGATCGCCCAGCGCTAGTAAGCTGCCTACCTGCTATTAATAATACGCCTGTGTATTTACTCGATCTTGGCGCTAATGTTTCTTGTTGTTCTGAGACTTTATTTCAATTTGCCGTTATGGGCTCGGTGCTTTGTGAAGCGGTAGATAAGAACCCGTCACCTAAGGTGGCACTTCTTAATGTCGGTATTGAAGAGATAAAAGGTAATGATCAGGTACAGCAAGCTGGCCGGTTACTACACCAAAGTCCTCAACTCAATTATGTTGGCTTTATAGAAGGTAATGATCTATTTTCGGGCGAGGTTGATGTTATCGTTTGTGACGGTTTTGTCGGAAATATCACCTTAAAAACCTCTGAAGGTATTGCTCGATTATTAGTGCACCAGTTAGAGAAAGGACTGAAGAAAGGATTTTTTGTTCGATTAATGGCCAAATTAATCGCCCCTCGCATACATTCTGTACTAAATCAGATGAACCCCGACCACTACAATGGGGCAAGTTTGATAGGATTACGCGGAATTGTTGTGAAAAGTCATGGAAGTGCTGATGAGTCCGCATATTTACAAGCGATTAATCTAGCAGTGACAGAGGCACAACGTCGGCTCCCTAAGATGATTGAAGAACGTCTTGAGTCGATTCTTTTAGACATTAATAACTGATATTTCCTTTATGCATACAAAAATTCTTGGAACTGGTAGCTATCTACCAGAACAGGTGCGTAGCAATTCCGATCTGGAACAGATGGTTGAAACCACTGATCAGTGGATTGTTGAACGTACAGGTATTTCAGAACGCCGAATAGCTGCGTCTGATGAAACAGTGTCGACCATGGGCTATCTAGCTGCACTCAAAGCCCTTGAGATGGCTGGAATAGAGGCAACAGATCTCGACATGATAGTCTGTGGTACGACGAGCGCGAGTAACGCTTTTCCTGCTGCGGCATGCGAAATACAAGCCATGCTGGGAGTACATACTATTCCGGCATTTGATATAGCGGCTGCATGCTCAGGATTCGTTTACGCACTTTCAATTGCTGATCAATATGTAAAAACGGGTGCAGCCAAAAAAGTCTTAGTCATTGGTGCAGACGTGCTATCACGTCTGTGTCAGCCTGATGATCGCAGTACCATCATCTTATTTGGTGATGGGGCAGGTGCGGCAGTGATTGGTGCTTCGAATGAACCAGGTATCATCTCTACCCATATCTATGCCGATGGCCGTCAAGGCGATCTACTTAAATGCTCTTTCCCGCCTCGTGCGGGTGAATCTTCTGAAGCCATGGGTTACATGACCATGAAAGGCAATGATGTATTCAAGGTCGCCGTGACTAAGCTTGCCCATGTGGTGACAGAAACCTTAAGGATTAATCAGATTGATAAGTCTGAAATCGACTGGTTGGTTCCCCATCAAGCAAACTTCAGGATCATCAAGGCCACAGCAAAGAAGCTCAATATGAGTTTAGATAAAGTGGTATTGACCTTAGCCAAGCATGGTAATACTTCAGCAGCCTCGGTGCCTATTGCTATGGATGAAGCCGTTCGTGATGGCCGCATTCAGCGTGGACAGCTTATTTTGCTCGAAGCCTTTGGCGCTGGCTTTGCCTGGGGCAGTGCACTGGTCCGCTTTTAATTTGGTTTAAAACAGGCGAGTAAAGCCTGTTTTAAACATCAAGATTATTTTATGAATTGTCATAGGTAAATATTATGGAAAACTCAGCTTTCATTTTTCCTGGCCAAGGCTCTCAAGCCATTGGCATGTTGGCCGAACTTGCTGCCGAGCACGATATCATAGCGCAAACCTTTTCTCAGGCAAGTGATGTATTAGGTTATGATCTGTGGGAACTTGTGCAACAAGGCCCTGTTGAAACGCTCAATGAAACTGATAAGACACAGCCTGCACTATTAACTGCAAGTGTGGCTATTTGGCGTGCTTTCAAAGCCAGTGGTAAGACTCTGCCTAAAATTATGGCGGGTCACAGCTTAGGTGAATATTCAGCTTTGGTTTGTGCGGGCGTGATGGAGTTTACCGATGCGGTCAAACTCGTCGAGCTGCGTGGTCAATTAATGCAGCAAGCGGTGCCTGCTGGTACCGGTGCCATGTTTGCAATTATCGGCTTGGATAATGATGCTATCGCTAAGGCGTGTGAAGATGCAGCCCAAGGCGAAGTCGTTAGTCCGGTCAATTATAATAGTCCGGGCCAGGTGGTTATCGCTGGTAGCAAAGCTGCGGTTGAACGCGCCGCTGTATTATGTAAGGAGGCGGGGGCTAAGATGGCGGTCGCACTGCCTGTTAGTGTACCGTCCCATTGTGAGTTGATGCGTCCGGCTGCAGAAAAACTAGCACTCGCTCTTGAAAGTGTTGAGTTTAAAACACCGCAAATAACCGTCATCAATAATGTGGATGTAGCAAGCCCTGAGTCTGCTGCTGATATTAAGGATGCCTTGGTACGTCAACTCTATTGTCCCGTGCTCTGGTCTGAGACGGTCAAGGCCATCTCGGAGCAAGGGATCACCAGTTTGTTTGAGATGGGCCCCGGCAAAGTATTAACCGGTCTAGCGAAACGTATCGACCGTTCGCTAACTGCGAAAGTGGTCAACGATGTGGCATCTCTTGCCGCATTGACCGAATAGGAGATTGTAATGAGCGTAACAATAGATTTAACCGGAAAAGTGGCACTGGTTACCGGTGCGAGTCGTGGTATTGGACGTGCAGTCGCTGAAACACTTGTTTCAGCTGGTGCGACGGTTGTTGGTACTGCGACCAGCGAACGAGGTGCTGCGGCTATCCAGGAATATTTAGGGGATAATGGTTTCGGGTTAGTCCTTAATGTTACAGACGCAGACTCTGTTGCTGAATTATTCTCAACCATTAAAGAAAAAGTGGGTGATGTCAGTATTCTGGTCAATAATGCCGGTATTACTCGAGATAACTTATTAATGCGCATGAAGGAAGATGAATGGAGCGATATCATAGATACTAACCTAACGTCGATCTTCAGAACGTCAAAAGCGGTTATGCGCCCTATGATGAAAAAACGTCATGGACGCATCATTAATATAGGTTCAGTTGTAGGTTCTATGGGCAATCCCGGTCAGACAAACTATTGCGCGGCTAAAGCGGGTTTACTTGGATTTACAAAATCTCTTGCAAAGGAGGTTGCATCTCGTCAAATAACAGTGAATGCTATTGCTCCTGGATTTATCCAGACTGATATGACCGATGGACTTACTGAAGAACAGCAACAAGCTATCATGTCGCAGGTGCCAATGGAGCGATTGGGTCAGGCTCAAGAGATAGCGAATACTGTACTATTTTTGGCATCTGATTCAGCGGCCTATATCACAGGTGAGACTATCCACGTGAATGGTGGCATGTACATGGCGTAGGTGTTATAGCCTTATTCGAACATGTGACATTGTTACATCACTGAATAGGGATCACCGAAACTCTATTGGCCAAAGCTGATTTGGCTTAGGGTGATTATAATTTTTTTGAGGTAAGTGGTGTTTTTAGCAGCTATCTATTGATGATCGGCATCAAGATATGCATACTTTCGTGGTTAGACCACAAAAGTTAAGCTTGCATTGTTAGCCAAATTGAATAAACTACTCGCAATCTTGCGCAAGTGCGTAATTTGAATAGGAAAGAAAACTAATGAGCAACATCGAAGAACGTGTAAAGAAAATCATTATTGAGCAACTAGGTGTTAAAGAAGAGGACGTTAAGTCTGCTGCATCTTTCGTTGACGACTTGGGTGCAGATTCTCTGGACACGGTTGAGTTGGTTATGGCTCTAGAAGAAGAGTTTGACACCGAGATCCCTGATGAAGAAGCTGAAAAGATCACTACTGTTCAAGCAGCAGTTGATTACGTTTCAAAGAATCAGTAATCCTGAATTCTAGAAAACAGGCAGCATTTATGCTGCCTGTTTTTGTTTCTGGCTATTGGAAATCGCGTGTTCCCATCACTACTACTTTCATTTTCTAACAGTTCAGAACTAAAATAAGATGCATGTATCCATGCTTCACTCCTATTTAACTCAGTAAAAAGGTGACAACGTGTCTAAACGTCGTGTAGTCGTAACCGGTCTTGGTTTAGTCAGTCCTGTAGGCAATACCGTAGATTCAACCTGGAAAGCGTTAGTTTCTGGTCAAAGCGGAATAGCCCCAATCACTAAATTTGATGCGAGTGAGTTTACCACTCGTTTCAGTGGTTCAGTCAAAGATTTTGATGTGGAGCTTTATCTGACAAGAAAAGATGCGCGTAAGATGGATCTGTTTATCCAGTACGGTATGGCGGCGGGGATTCAAGCCGTAGAAGATGCGGGCATCGATATGAATAAACTCGATCCGGCACGCATCGGCACAGCCATTGGCGCCGGCATGGGTGGGCTGAGACTCATCGAACAGGGCCACGCTGCTTTAACTAAAGGCGGTCCGCGTAAAATTTCTCCTTTCTTTGTTCCTAGTACCATCATCAACATGATTTCGGGTCACTTATCGATTAAGTATGGCTTGAAAGGGCCAAACTTTGCCGTGACCACAGCTTGTACTACCGGTGTGCATAACATAGGTTTTGCGGCTCGTACCATCGCCTATGGTGATGCTGATATCATGGTCGCTGGCGGCGCCGAAGATGTGACTTGTCCTTTAGGGGTGGGTGGCTTTGCTTCTGCTAAGGCGTTGTCGACACGCAACGATGATCCTCAGGCGGCGAGTCGTCCTTGGGATAAAGATAGAGATGGCTTCGTTATTGGTGATGGAGCTGGTGTCATGGTCATGGAAGAGTATGAGCATGCTAAGGCTCGTGGTGCCACCATTTATGGTGAGCTAGTAGGCTTTGGTATGAGTGGAGATGCATTTCATATGACATCACCGCCAGCAGACGGTGCTGGCGCTGCGGCTGCCATGGTTAACGCCATTAATGATGCAAAGATAGCAAAAGAGCTTGTTGGCTATATTAATGCACATGGTACTTCGACACCTACAGGGGATATAGCTGAAGCTGCAGCAGTTAAGGCTGCTTTTGGTGCTCATGCTTACGATCTCACTGTCAGCTCGACTAAGTCAATGACCGGTCATTTGCTTGGCGCTGCGGGTTCAGTTGAAGCTATCATCACTCTTTTGGCCCTTAGAGACCAAGTTGTGCCGCCGACATTGAACTTAGATAATCCAGACGAAGGGTGCGATCTCGATTTTGTGCCTCACACGGCGCGGGATCAGAAGTTTGAGTATGCATTATGTAATTCATTTGGCTTCGGCGGAACCAACGGTTCTCTGCTGTTCAAGAAAAGCTAACTCTGTCACATAAATTGATCTTTATAAGATGGATAACATTATTCAAAAGCGCCTATTGGCGCTTTTTTATTTTGTCCAAATATCGATAAGAAGAGTCGAGATGAAGCTTAAATTTCCGCAGGATTAAGCTTAGTTCATTCAAGCAAACATCACTTGGAAGCTAAGCCCATTGAGCAGATAATTGTTTCCTGTAAATTGTTTGTAGGAAATACCATGTTAAATCTTGCCGTCGTCCCTCTAATGCCACTTGTTGGCGCACTAACCGCTAATCTTAGTGAACTTATTCGTGGCGAAAATAAGTCATTCTTACCGGATCTGGATATTGGCGTGAAAACATTTACCTTAGCTGCCGCTGGCTTTACTGTCGTTTGGTTTGCCTTATTAGTGACGGCTATTTTTACCGGTGGGGATACCGATACGCTTGCGGGTGTCGAGGTGTTGGGGCTGTTCCTCGCAGGTTTTGCTTTACACTCATGGCTCAAAGGTTCGCGATTGCTTAGCCCTGGTGTTCAGCTTTGGACCTATCGACTAGCCATTCCGTTTATTCTCGGAGCTTGTCTATTAGTGACTAAACTGGGGTAAATGCTTTATTTTGTTTGATTTAAACTCAAATCATCGATTTTACAGGTACTTTGATCAGGATTTTTGACGTACACTTATTTTAAAGAAAATTGATTTGAGAAAGCTATGGCTGGTAAAGAGAGAGAGATAACCTTAAGGTTTCTTGCAGAGCCTGCAGATGTAAACTTTGGTGGTAAAGTCCATGGCGGGGCCGTAATGAAATGGATCGATCTGGCAGCTTACGCTTGTGCTGCAGGTTGGAGTGGTAAATATTGTATCACGGCCTACGCGGGCGGTATTCGCTTCGTGAAACCGATCCAGGTGGGCAATATTGTAGAAACCAGCGCAAAAGTGATCTACACAGGTCGCTCATCCATGCACTTAGGCATAGACGTTAAAGCGGGAGATCCTAAGAATCCCGAGCGACACTTGACCACACACTGTATCGTGATCATGGTGGCCGTGGATGATACGGGGAATCCGACTGAAGTCCCTGAATGGGTGCCTGAGAGCGAGTATGATATCAAGCTACGAGACTCTGCAATTCGTTTGATGGAGATGCGCAAGAAAATCGGCGCTGAGATGGAAGCGCATGTGACGACATAGAATATATGATTAAAACAGGCACCTTTTTGGGTGCCTTTTTTATACCTGTCTTTAAAATAATCATTAGGAAGTGAGATGGCGAAACTAGCATTTATCGGATTAGGGGTGATGGGCTATCCCATGGCGGGACATTTGGTTAAGTCTGGTCATGAGGTTACCGTTTACAATCGTACTGAACAGAAAGCTCGAAATTGGGTCGCTGAATTTGGTGGTAAGTGTCTGCTTACCCCTAAACTTGCCGCTCAGGGACAAGATATGGTGTTTATCTGTGTTGGCAATGATGACGATCTCAGACAAGTCACCTTAGGTGAAGATGGGGCTCTACAGGGCATGAACGCTGGCACAATCTTGGTCGATCATACAACTGCATCCGCCGATATTGCCAGAGAGATAGGCGCCATTGCAGCCAAAGCAGGCATAGGCTTTCTCGATGCGCCAGTTTCTGGTGGACAGGCTGGTGCAGAAAATGGCGTGTTGACTGTGATGGCGGGTGGGGGTGAAGCTGATTTCTCCCGGGCTGTGCCTATCATTAACGCATATTCTCGTTGTGTAGAGCGATTAGGTGAAATCGGGGCCGGTCAGTTGACTAAAATGGTTAATCAAATATGTATCGCAGGTGTGGTACAAGGCCTAGCTGAAGGACTGCACTTTGCTCGCAGTGCCGGACTCGACGGTGAAAAAGTCATTGAGGTGATCAGCAAGGGGGCTGCACAATCTTGGCAGATGGAAAACCGTTATCAAACCATGTGGCAAGGAGAATACAATCTTGGCTTTGCTGTCGATTGGATGAGAAAAGATCTCAATATTGCCCTGAATGAAGCGAGAAAAAATGGCTCTCATTTACCTTTGACAGCACTGGTGGATCAGTTTTATTCAGAAGTTCAGGCAATTGGTGGCAGTAGATGGGATACCTCGAGCCTGCTGGCTAAGCTGGAAAGAAATCGTAAATAATTCACTCTCGTATCGGTTTAAAAAGGTACCGACATAAAAAAGGACTGAAATATCAGTCCTTTTTTATTGGAGTATTGATAGGTTTATTCTGGGTCTAATACGATATGTTCGAGTTCTACTGCTGCGACGGCGTGTAGCGCATCCATCGTTGCACCGACTAGGGATATCTTGCCTTGGGCGGACTCTATCAAAACAGCCCGAGTTATTTCACTAAAGAGTCTGTTGTGGCGAGCCATGGTCGATAGTGCCATCTGCATGGGTAACATAGAGGGATTAAATGCCGCATTTTCGGCATAACGTCCACAATACGTGGCGCTGTCAGCAGTTTCTAGCACCACTGCTGCGAAACTACTGGTGTAGGGGGCATAGCTTAGGCTTGCATGGTCTAAGGCTTCGATGATCATGGGATCTGAACTATCTAAACTTAGCTCATGGGTTTGCTTGGATAGCAGTGGGGCAGTGACATTAAGGTCGCTAGGGCCAAAAGCATAGGGTAAGTAATGCGTTAACGGCTGAGTCTTTTGCTCTGGAAGATGAATATTAACCTTTGAACCTTC
The DNA here is from genome assembly GCF_007004545.3 of Shewanella eurypsychrophilus. Classification (NCBI taxonomy): domain Bacteria; kingdom Pseudomonadati; phylum Pseudomonadota; class Gammaproteobacteria; order Alteromonadales; family Shewanellaceae; genus Shewanella; species Shewanella eurypsychrophilus. The sequence goes on from NZ_CP045503.2 coordinate 2,390,086, forward strand.
GACTAATTCGTTCATAAATTGACGGCAATGGCCGCAGGGAGAAAAATTTACTACGATATCGACGATCTGAGTCTCTCCACTGAGCCAGGCGTGGCTAATTGCACTCTGCTCAGCATGAACAGAGTGAAACAGGGCTTCACCCTGAAGCTCCATATTTCCTCCCATATAGATATCGCCACTTTTTCCCTTAGCGATGGCACCCACATAAAAATCACTGATAGGCGGCCTAGCAAGCGTTGCTGCTATGGGGAGTAAGGATAATAATAATTTATCCTCAGCTAAGCCACTCTCTTGTACTAGCATTGCTAATTGTTGTGCATCAATATGACCCGCAAAATCAGCGTGTAATAGTGGAATTAGCGCGTCTGAGAGTTTTGCTGGCAGCTGAGAAATACTGTTTATAAATCTATCTTGCATGTGCCATATCCTGATTTTTGTTAAATTATTGAAAATCATTTTAGTAAGTGTGTTTCATTTATAATGAGATCGAGGTCACACTTACTCTTAGTGGTAGCTACAAATTGCTAAGATAATGACATAAGGCTGTAAGTAACTTCTGCTTCTCTTCATCCGCCTCAGTATCATTAACGAGGTTTTCTAACCGCAGCATGTATTCTGGGTCATTGAGTCTGGACTGACAAAAGTCTCTCCACTTGTTTGACTCTGATTCATCTAAGGTCTCAGGGTAGTTTCGACCACGGTACCTAAATAGCATCTCTTTTAATCTTGCATCATCAAAATCGAGTTCTAATGCGGCTAAATTCCGGGGCAAAGTATGGCGTATTATCTCCATCTTTTCTTTGTCTGCCGAGCTGAAGAAGCCGCCGCTGTATAGCTGGAAATCTGGATCTTGGCTTTCGCTATCATATTCTACATCGAAGACGGCAACCAATTTCTCCCTAAGCTCCGGGTGCTGTTTCAGTAATTTGTATTGTTCTCTGGCGAAGGCTTTATCAATATTAAGCCGCAGGGCAAGTTCGTCAGTGAGAATTTTGGGTGACGTTACGAAGGGACATTTATTGATATGTATCTGTTTCACGCTGATAGGCAGTTCATCGGCAGCAAGATCGTCCCTGCGGGTATACATGCGCTGTCTTATCTGTTCTGCATCCAATTCGATGAGAGGAGAGATGTCCATGGCAAGATTGACACAAATAATGGCATTTTTATTGCTGGAGTGATGAGCCACGGGAGCGATAAGGGTAGTACAGCCATGTTCAGCACTGATTTTAGAGCTTACATGAACCAAGGGCAGCATGTTAAGGACATCGAGCTGTTTACTCACTTCCTGCTTTCGCCTTAGCTGAAAATAATAGTCGAATAGTTTTGGCTGTTTCTGTTTGATGAGCTTTGCCATATCAATGGTGGCATAAACATCAGACATCGCATCATGGGCCTTTTCATGGCTCAAGCCATTCGCTTTGGTGAGATGCTCTAACTTAAAACTAGGCGTACCATCTTCTTTTAATGGCCATTCAATGCCTTCAGGTCTAAAGGCGTAACATGCTCTAACCAGATCGATAATGTCCCAGCGTGAATTTCCCTGTTGCCATTCACGTGCATAGGGATCGAAGAAGTTACGATAAAAGCCATAGCGGGTAACTTCATCGTCAAAACGAATAGAATTGTATCCAGCAACACAGGTGTTTGCCTGGCTAAATTGTTCATGTACCTTAGCCATAAATTCGGCTTCTGGTATTCCTTTTAGATTAGCAAGTTGTGGCGTGATCCCTGTGATTAAAATGGCTTCAGGAGAGGGGAGGTAATCACTGGCTACTTTGCAATAAAAGGTCACAGGCTCAGAAATAATATTGAGCTCCATATCGGTTCTGATCCCGGCAAATTGTGAGGCTCTATCTTTAGCTGGGTTGGCGCCAAAGGTTTCATAATCGTGCCAGAAGATGGTGGTATTTGAACTGTGGGACATAGGAGATCAATTTCTGAAAATAGTTGTCAATAATCATAGCATTCTATTATATCCCTTGTCGTTAGCTCCTCTGCGCTATAGAGCTTATCAGTTTGTTATTAAGTGAGAATAATGGCTTAAAATAGGTGTCTAGCAACATATTTAGCTGCTTACTGTGTTTTGTGTGATTAGCGGGTGTCTATATTCTTATTTAAGTATGTGTATATTCTTTATTTTTAGTTGCTTAGCCGTATGGTGATGAATATAGATGCGAGGTACAATCACTTTATACTAAGAGGTAGTTAAGATGTTTGAACCCCTGCTAACACAGCCAGAAATCATTACAGTAAATGGTCCGTCGAGATTTCAATTTAGATTAAAAGATACGATTAGTGATATTGGCTTGCTACAAGCTCTCAGTGCTCATATTGGTGAGTTTATTACGGTAGAGGTTAATAGCAAATTATCCGTGCTATACCGTTTACATCCATTTTTGTCATTGGAAGTACTCCCTCTGGAGCAAAAGCTCAGCACTAACGTCAGGTCTCTTAAGAGAGGATGTGGACAAGGTTGGCGTTTATTTTCGGGCCTAGGCATCTCACCAAGTTTATGTAGCCAACAATTAAGGGCTGGTCTGAACATTGATATAGAGTTTGATGAATATGCGCAATTTTCAATGGGCCAAGTGTCTAACTGGCATCTGATCCCGCTTGAAGAAGATGTAAGGCTGTTTCATGAACCAAAGGAGCTGATGCATGCGCGGGCAATCATGTCACGTGAAGCATTAAAAGAGCCTGATACAGAGCAAATATTACTTGAACTGTCTGAGGTAGAGAGTATAAGGAGTGATCTTTCTCGTTTTGCATGCAGTGAGCTAGTGATGCGAAACCCAGAGTTCAGTATTGAAGTACTTAAGCTTGACGCACAACTATTACAAAAGAAACAATGGTTATCTCGAACTTTCAATCAATCAGTTGAACGACACAATTGGCAAAATGCCTCTAATCACGCTGAGTCTAATGATGTTCAGATGCGAAAATTAGAGTATTATCGTCTGCTTTCGACTCCCGCCGTGAATGATATGATAGAGCAACTTATCTGCGATGAAGAGTAACCTTTACTATTTTATTTTTTGGATAAAACATGAATTACACCTGCCCTTTATGTAAAAAGCCTTTGAGCCTGGATGACACAACATGGAGCTGTTCAGATAATCATAGGTTTGATTGTGCAAAAGAGGGTTATGTCAATCTACTCCCAGTGCAAAAGAAGCGTTCTAAAGACCCTGGTGACAATAAAGAGATGATGTTTGCCAGAAGAGAGTTTCTGAATAAAGGCCATTATCAACTGCTGAGTGATCGGGTTATTGAACTTGCGCAGCTACATTGCCCAGATGCAAAACAAGGCCTAGATATAGGCTGTGGGGAAGGTTATTACTCTCATCGGCTGTTCGATGCTATGCCAGAGATGTCTTTGCAAGGGCTCGATATCTCCAAGTCTGCGTTAAAATATGCCTCGAAACGATATAAACAGATGAGTTTTTGTGTCGCGAGTGCCTTTGAAATGCCATTCACTGATGAGCAGTTCGATTTTTTGCTTCGCATATACGCACCGTCTTTGGATGAGGAGTTAAGGCGTGTTATTAAACATGACGGTATCTTAATTACTGCTTCAGCAGGTAAAAACCACCATTTTGCATTAAAAGAACTTATTTACGAACAACCAAAACACCACATTGTCGAAAGCAGCCATATTGAGGGTTTCAAGTTAATACATAGAGAGAACCTAGAGTCTAACTTGGTGTTAAGCAATGAAGTTGATATCAGCCATTTTCTTAATATGACACCTTATAGTTGGAAGCTAACGGCGGAACAGAAAGCCCTGTTAATCAGTAATGGTTTGAAATGTGAGCTCGATTTTAAAATAGAAGTTTTTAAAGCGATTTGATTTTCATTAATAAATGTCGGTTAAAAAACAATCAAATGGTTGTTTTTAGTGTTTTTACACCATTTTTATTTTATTGAAGTTAAAACAAGCAACAGAAAATAAAGCGAATTTAGGCTGAGATATTGTTTTTGTTTGTTGACATAGTCTGAGAATGATTTATAGTGGATGCAGCTTGAAGGTTGGGCTTATTTCTATGTATCAATTCGATTCGTTCGTCCTGTTAACATAAGTAATACCGGCATATTCCAGCTCTACTGCCGTTTTGGCTTTAATTTATTTTAGTTACAGGATTTATATCATGTCTCAAGTTACTGGCGTTGTTAAGTGGTTCAACTCTGACAAAGGTTTTGGATTTATCGAGCAAGAGTCTGGTCCAGACGTCTTCGTTCACTTCCGTGCGATTCAATCAGACGGTTTCAAAACTCTTGACGAAGGTCAGAAAGTTCAATTCACTGTGACTCAAGGTCAGAAAGGTCCACAAGCTGAAAACGTAACTATCGTTTAGGTTTAGACTTTCGATTAGCATTACGCTAATCCAAAAGAATTAGTAAGAGCTGCGATTTATCGCGGCTCTTTTTTTGTTTAAAAATCATTATTTTTAGATGATGATATCATTTATCCTGCTTCCTGCTTCCTGCTTCCTGCTTCCTGCTTCCTAAGGCTGTTGGCTCAACGAGTTTATCTAGTTGTCTGTGTGCTGCGTGAAACGCTATGAGTCCACTTTCTCACTAATATACGGACGAAGAAAAGACGCCTCGAAGGCGCCTTTGTCATCTAATACCAATTGTCATCTAATACCAATTGGTATAAGTAAGTGGTACTAGGAAAATAGCTTATCTTCCAGGGTTCTGCCTTTTAACAGGGCTTTATATTTCCAGCCATGTTGAGCAAATAGGGTGAAAAGCTGGATTTCAATATCCTGAATCTCATTGATTGCGTAGTGAATTAGAAATTCATTATCCTGTTTAGGTATGACAGAGTTTACACCTATGATCTTTTCGACCTCTTTAATGAGCGTGTCACTATCACTAGACTGCATTGAAATCGTGATGTATTCATCAAGCAAATTTTCCTGCATAGAAACAGATTGACCCAATTCACCTTGATCTAAATAGAGTACCTGATCACAGAGCTTTTCGAGTTCATCTAAGTTATGAGAGCTGATCACGAAGGTAATATCTGCTGATAACGATTTGACCAATTCTCTGACCACCTTAGCATTTGCTGGATCTAAACCTGCAGTGGGTTCGTCGAGCAATACCAGAGAAGGTGAGCCAATCAAGGCTTGCGCAATTGAAGCTCGCTTGCTCATACCATGGCTTAATGCTGTGGGCTTTTGTTCTGTGACATCACTTAGACCAACCAAAGACAGTACACGCTCACCTTCTGATTTCGCCTGTGCTTTTGAAAGTCCCTGCAAAGTGCCAAATAAGATAAATTGTGTCATTAAGCTTAGATTAGGATCCAGTGTGGCATCTTGTGGTAGTGATGACACCTTACCCAGTAACTTCCTGCTACCAGGTGTCTCGCCCATGATAGTGACACTACCATTACTTGGCAGTAAATAACCACATAACAAGCTAAACAAGGTTGTCTTACCTGCGCCATTGGGGCCGACTAAGGCGATAGGAGCCCCAGCTTTTAGTGTCAGAGATACATTGTTTAACGCTAGCTTGCTGCCATAAGATTTACTGAGATTTGTGCACTGAATAAGGCTCATAGTGAACTCCTTGTCATATAACTTCTGCCAAGGAAAAGTAATACCGCAGCCTGAATGAGTGGAATAGGGGCGTACATTAGACTTGAGAGACCTTGAGTATTTATCATTGTACTGAGTTGCGCACCTGGCAATACCCACTGTAATAGCTCGCCGATAGCCGGAAACTGGCTATTTATAATGGCTAAGAATATGGCGCTTACCGCCCAGAGCAATATGGCGTAGATAGTCGCTTGCCTTGCTGAACTGGCATATAAAGAGAGTAGGGCCATGAGCGCAGTATAGGGGAGTAAGATAATCAATAGATTAATAAAGACCATTAATCCGGAACCTAATGCAGGCATGAGTAAGCCTGTATCGCGGGACAGGGCTAAGACAATACTGGCTATAATGGTCAGTGATAGCAACAAAGATTGGATCATCATATGACCGATTAATCGGCCAAAGAATAAACTGTCCCTACCGGTTCTTAAGGTCAAAAATCGGAAGGTTCCTCTTTGTTTGTCTGAAGCAAACTGATCGGCAGAGACAAAGATGCTAAACATAGGGAAAATATACAGCGCCGCAACCCAAAATATTGCCATCTCCGCGACCTGCCATTGGAAGAGCTTATCAACAGATGACTCACCAAAAACACTCGTAATAAGTTGCCTGAACTCTTGGCTTAATAGGATATCTGATGCACCTCTAATGGGGTAAAGTAAGATCAGTAACCACACCAGTGCAAAAGCGGTAAGCGCGATAAGTCCTTTCGGATTAAATAACAGTTTTTTTAATTCAAATTTGGCAATAATGAGCGTGTTACGCACAAAGCCATTGTTTAAGTTCGCTTCCAAAATCATCCCTTAATGGTTAACAAAAATATGTGTTGTCAGGTTTCCAAAATCATACATGAATGGATAACAAAAATATGTGTTGTCAGGTTTCCAAAATCATACATGAATGGATAACAAAAATATGTGTTGCCAGGTTTCCAAAATCATACATGAATGGTTAGCAAAAAATATGTGTTGTCAGGTTTCCAAAATCATACATGAACGGCAGAACAAGTATTGTTAATACTGACATATCAATTAATTGAGTAAATCGTGTAGTGCCTCTTTTAATTGGGCAACTTCTTGCTCAAGCTTGGTCACTCGAGCGGTTAAATCTTGATTTTCTTGTTGAGTTACATTGCTAGCAACAAGAGGTATCGACACTGGTGCAGAGCTTGTTTCATGGGCCTGATCTGAAAATAATCCGATAAAACGAGAATCCCTTCTTCCTGGCTCCCTGGCAAGCTGTTTTACAAGAGGGGGCTCAGCTTGAGCTAAAGAAGCTAATGTCTTGTCGACCTCACTTACATCAGCGAACGGATATAAGCGGCCACTTCTGCTCTTTAGTTCGCCAGGTGTCTGTGGGCCTCGAAGCAGCAATAAACATATTACAGCGAATTGGGCTTTACTAAACTGAAGATCGCTAAATTCAGTATTACAAAATCTATGTTTATATTTAATGACTCTGGAACCAAAGCCTGATTGGTCTGTGACAAACCTGAGTTTCATTAAAGAATCTATGGCTATTTGAGTGTCAGACTCAGACATAGCGAGTACTGGCTCTCGGCTCGATTTCTGATTACAAGCCAAGGTGAGTGAGTTAAGCGACAATGGATATTGTTCCGGTGTGGTGACTTCTTTTTCAAGAAGACAACCAATAATTCTTGCTTCGTGGAGTGATAGGTTCATGGTATTTTACTCATAAAAAAAAGCATGACTTTGTTATAACAGAGTCATGCTTTTAATCAAAGAGTCAAACTATAGGTTATCTACTTAATGCATGATAACTAGTCAACAATCTATAATCTTGAGGAAAAATACTAATCCTCTACGATTCTAATTCCATCAGTATCTATGGTGATCTGTTTACTCTTGTAGAGTCCACCTATGCTCTTTTTAAAGGCTTTCTTGCTCATAGACAGCTTGGCATAAATGGTATCAGCGTCAGTTTTATCATTTAAAGGTAAGAAGCCATTAGCTTGCTTTAGCTTAAACATGATAGTCGTAGAATGTTTATCAAACTCTTGCTGGATGCCTTGTTGTAAGATCAGATCAATCTTATCATCACTGCGAACCTGCTTAATAAACCCTTTGACCTTCTGACCGAAACTTAAGGTACGAAATACTTCGTTTTTGTAGATAACACCCCAGTGACTGTGATTGATTATGGCTTTATAGCCTAAATCAGTCGTACCGCCGATGATAAGGTTGACCGCTTCATCCTTATCGTAAGGTGGTGGTATTCTGTCGAGGAACTTATCCACTTTTGATGAAGCTACGATCCGCTCATCGACATTGCTGGTATAGATGTAAACGAGGTATGAACGACCCTCTTCAATTTCTCTGTGTTGCTCACCGAAGGGTAACAGTAGATCTTTGTCTAGTCCCCAATCTAAAAAGGCACCATAAGGCCCTGTCGCAACAGCCTGGAGATAGGCAAATTGCCCCACTTGAGCCAATGGCTTCTTAGTGGTCGCAATCACGACATCTTCAGAGTCGAGATAGAGAAACACGTCGACCTGATCGCCGATATTGCACTCTTTAGGTGCCACTTTTCTCGGTAGTAATACTTGACCAAGCTCTTGTGCATTGAGATAAACACCGAAGTCGACTAACTTTACGACTTCAAGGGTGCAGGTTTTGCCTATTTGTATCATGTGACTCTCTGTTTCTAACTGTTGCAGAATATCTTCTTCGATTGAGGATTATAGTGGAAAAAGCGTTAACAATCTTTAAGTGATTTTAATCTCTTAGGACATTTTATTGAAAAAATTAGCAACGGGTCTATAAATTACCAATAGCATGTTAATCTTGTCTGGATTTTAGGGCCGTATTAATTATATCTTAATGTGACAATTAACTTGCAAAAGTCACTATTGGGGTGTTTAATTGCGCCCCATTTTTTATGACCTTGTAGTGGCATTTATGTCCGATACAAAGATGATGACACTTAGGTTAGAGTGGCTTTGTGGTGACTTCCATGTTGCCCAACGGTTATAGATAACAAAGGCGAATATGTGCCTTTGTTTTTAGATTTCTTTTATAGGTAGCGAAGTTATGAGTGATTGGTCTATTAATGATGCCCGCACAGGGTATAACGTTAATTACTGGAGTCAGGGACTCTATGGGATAAGTGATGCTGGAGAAGTGACAGTTTCTCCGGATCAATCTAACCCACAATTTAGTATAGGTTTAAATGAATTAGCGAAAGGCATGGTCAAATCAGGAGTTGCTTTACCTGTGCTGATCAGATTTCCGCAGATTTTACACCATAGAGTCAATAGTCTCTGTCATGCGTTTAATCAGGCGATTCAAAAATACCAATATGAATCTGACTATCTGCTGGTATATCCAATCAAAGTGAATCAGCAGCAAACCGTAGTCGAAGAGATCCTCGCAAGCCAGAAATCTAAAGAGGTTCCTCAATTAGGACTCGAAGCAGGCAGTAAACCTGAGTTAATGGCTGTATTAGCTATGGCTCAAAAAGCCAGTTCTGTCATTATCTGTAACGGTTATAAGGATGTTGAATATATCCGGTTGGCACTGATAGGAGAGAAATTAGGTCACAAGGTTTATATCGTACTCGAGAAACTGTCTGAGCTTAAAACCATACTCCAAGAAGCTAAAAATCTAGGCGTAACCCCTAGACTAGGTTTACGTGTACGTCTGGCATTTCAAGGGAAAGGTAAGTGGCAGGCCAGTGGTGGTGAGAAATCTAAATTTGGTCTATCAGCAGCTCAAGTGCTGACGGTTATAGATTCACTTAAAAATGATGATATGTTGGATTCGTTGCAGTTATTGCATTTCCATCTAGGTTCGCAAATTGCCAATATCAGGGATATTCGTCAAGGAGTCAGCGAAGCTGGCCGTTTCTATTGTGAACTGCAAAAACTTGGTACCAATGTAAAATGTTTTGACGTTGGCGGCGGATTAGCAGTCGATTATGATGGTACCCGCAGTCAAAGCAGTAATTCAATGAATTATGGTTTAACTGAGTATGCCAACAATATTGTGAGTGTATTAACTGATATTTGTAATGAATATGAGCAGCCTATGCCGCGGATCATATCTGAATCTGGACGATATTTAACGGCTCATCATGCCGTGCTAATCTCTGATGTGATAGGTACGGAAACCTATAAGGCCGAAGTTATTCAAGCTCCCGATGAAGCTGCACCGCAACTGTTACATAATATGTGGCAATCTTGGGTAGAGGTGAGTGGTCGTGCAGATCAACGCGCTTTGATTGAAATTTATCATGACTGTCAAAGCGACCTCACTGAGGTGCATTCTCTGTTTGCTTTAGGTCAGTTATCTCTTTCAGAGCGTGCATGGGCTGAGCAAGTAAACCTTCGAGTCTGTCATGAACTACAAGGTGTAATGAGCAGTAAATATCGTTTTCATCGTCCTATTATCGATGAACTCAACGAAAAGTTAGCCGATAAGTTTTTTGTTAACTTCTCTCTGTTCCAATCTTTGCCTGATGCTTGGGGAATCGATCAGGTGTTTCCTGTGATGCCACTATCAGGACTCGACAAGGCCCCTGAACGTCGCGCCGTAATATTGGATATCACTTGTGATTCAGATGGCACTATCGATCAGTATGTTGACGGACAGGGCATTGAAACGACGTTGCCTGTACCAACCTGGAGTGCTGAAAGCCCTTATTTGATCGGTTTCTTCCTTGTGGGTGCTTATCAGGAAATATTAGGCGACATGCATAATCTATTTGGTGACACTAACTCGGCAGTGGTTAGAGTTGATGAGAATGGACTGACAAATATAGAGTCCGTGCTGGCTGGCGACACTGTGGCGGATGTGCTTAGGTATGTGAATTTAGATGCCGTTTCATTTATGCGAACCTATGAAGAGCTAGTTAACATGCACATTGAAGAATCTGAGCGGGCAAATATTTTAGAAGAATTGCAGCTTGGATTAAAAGGGTATACCTATTTAGAAGACTTTACTTAATCAGTTGATTATCTATATTTTTTTAAGGTTTTATCTCTGTAATTGATGAGCCGAAAAGGCTTAGTCACAACATGCTGTTAGTAAATAGGGTAGTAGTATATGGTGTTTGAAGGTTCTGAGAAGATTATCGAATTGGGTATGAAATCAGGCTCTTCTTCACTCAGGCTTTTGCCCTATGACTTTTGGCAGAGCTTAGTTGCCAGTGCGGGTGCAGAAATTATATCCCATATCGGTAATGATGATTGCGATGCTTATTTATTAAGTGAGTCCAGCTTATTTGTCTGGAAAGACCGGATTAGAATGCTAACCTGTGGCTCGACTCAGCTACCAAACGCATTAGTACTGTTTATTGATAAGTTGGGTATAGAGGCTATAGAATATTCGACTTACCAGAGAAAAAATGAGTATCAATTGCAGATTGAAACTCGGAGCTTTCAGCAAGATTTGGATCAGATAAAGCAATCGATCGCAGGTAAAGGTTATCGTATAGGGCATCTTGATAGCCATCATCATTATCTATTTATTTCTGAAACTAATGAATCGTTTAGGCCGCTGGCGACCACTGAATTTCTTATGTATCACTTAACAGGTGCATTGGCGGGGTATTTTCGCTCAGCAAAGCAAACCAAAGATGAGATAAGAGCTGCGTTGGCACTCAGTCAATTGTTTAACGGTTTTGAATTCGATGATCATCTTTTTAGTCCATTTGGGTATTCACTTAATGGCCTAAAAGGGGATAAGTATTTAACTATTCATATTACCCCTCAAGAGCAAAGCTCTTATTGTAGTATTGAAACTAATTTAGATCATAATGTGTTAACTGCTGATTTGTTACATCAATTTGTTAAAAAGCTAAAACCTGAGCGATGTGACTTAATTACTTTTGGTAGCCCACTATTAGAGACAGAGTGGGCTAATGACATGAGTATACATTCTTGCTCAATTACTACAGAACATGGCTACGATGTGCACTTTAAGCATATTCATCAGCAGCATGATCTTCCTTTTACGGAAATTTTATAATCGTTAGAGATGTCGGAGAGCATATGACCACCATGACAGATAAGCCAGATTATTCTTTGTATTCCAATGCATTTGGCTATTTGAGACAGCCTTTAGATTTCAACCCTATTGCATCAGATGCTGATGTAGTCGTGTTAGGCTTACCTTTTGATATGGCGACTACTGGCCGCTCTGGTGGCCGAATGGGACCGGGAGCGATAAGACAAGCATCGATTAACTTGGCTTGGGAAGAGACTCGTTGGCCATGGGATTTCAAATTGTGTGACACATTAAAAATTGTCGATGCTGGCGATCTCGTTTACGACTGTGGCGATTCTGCTGATTTCACTCAAAGAGTCGAAGACTTTGCTACAGCTATTCTTGATGCGGGCAAAGCTATGCTCAGTTTTGGTGGGGATCACTTTGTGACTCTCCCCCTGTTAAGAGCGCACTATAAAAAGCACGGCAAGATGGCCTTGCTTCACTTTGATGCTCATACAGACACTTACAGTCAGGGCAGCAAGTACGATCATGGCACTATGTTTTTTCATGCCCCCAAAGAAGGTATTATTTCGACCGAACACTCGATTCAGGTAGGGATTAGAACTGAGTATGATCGCGAAACACATGAGTTTCAGGTGATCGATGCCGCGACTGCCAATGATATGAAGGCTGAAGATATTGTTGCACAAATTAAAGCCCGAGTTGGCGATATGCCCTTGTACGTGACATTCGATATCGATTGTTTAGACCCAGCCTTCGCTCCTGGCACAGGAACGCCAGTTTGTGGCGGTTTAACCAGTGATAAAGCAATGAAAATATTGCGCGGCCTTCGTGGAATGAATATCGTCGGCATGGATGTGGTTGAAGTTGCACCAGCCTATGATTCTGCTGAGATCACAGCGCTCGCAGGTGCGACATTAGGCCTCGAAATGCTGCATTTATGGGCCGATAAAAACAAATTAACGAATAACTAACTAGAATAGAAGTTGAGCGAGTAGGAACGTATAAATGTCAAAACTGAGTGATATCAGGCGCGAGTATACCTTAGGCGGACTTCATAGAGATGAGCTTCCTGAAGACCCTATGGTGTTATTTTCTAAGTGGATGGAACAAGCCCGTGACAGTGAGCAGTTAAGTGATCCAACGGCCATGTCTGTTGCTACTGTTGATGCCGACGGACAGCCATTTCAAAGAATCGTACTCTTGAAGCGATTTGATACCAATGGCTTTGTATTTTTTACTAATTTAGAAAGCAGGAAATCACAGCACATCGCTGTAAACTCCAAAGTGAGTCTGTTGTTTCCTTGGCACTCTTTAGAGCGGCAAGTCGCCATTACTGGTGAAGCTCAAAGTTTGTCGACAGCAGAAGTCATGAAATATTTTATCACTCGACCAAAAGAGAGCCAGATAGCGGCTTGGGTTTCTAAGCAGTCGAGTAAGATATCCGCAAGACAAGCATTAGAGAGCAAGTATGCTGAGATGAAGGCTAAATTCAGTAAAGGAGAGGTGCCATTACCTAAGTTTTGGGGCGGCTATGTGGTAAAGCCTACAAGTATAGAGTTCTGGCAAGGTGGCGAACGTCGCTTACACGATCGATTTATTTACTCAAAAGAGCAAGGTAATTGGGATATTGATCGCTTAGCACCTTAAAATATGAGTCCTGTATGGGTGAAATCTGACTTGCAGATTTCGCCTTTTTTAATGAACTATCGCCTACCTGTTACTGTCATTTTTAATTATCAGCTTCACTCCTATTAAGCACCCATAAACTATTTTTGAATATAGTTTCAGTCAAAAACCATTTATTTATCAGCATTTACTTATGTACATTCATATATATACTGTTATTAGCTAATTTTTTTCTGAATGTGTAAATACCATCAAAAAGGAGTGTGTATGAATAAGCTAATAATAGGGATGTTACTGTGTGCTATTGGGGCGACAGCATCAGCCACTCCCTGGATTGTAGACAGTAAAAATTCGAATGTGAATTTTATCTCTACTAAAAAAGTGAATGTTGCAGAAGTACATAGTTTCAACAGCTTTTCTGGAAAGATGGATGATAGCGGCAAATTTATACTGACCATTGAGCTGGCTAGCGTGTGGACGAATATAGAGATCCGAGATACTCGAATGAAGGAGCTGTTGTTCGAAGTGGGCATGTATCCTACGCTGTCTTTAAGTTCAAGTATCGATCTTGCTAAGGTCGCGGCTATCCCTATTGGCGGTACAAGTGTCATGGATGTATCCGCAGAGTTAGAAATGCATGGTACAAAACAAACTATGCCAATCACAGTGACTGTGGCGAAACTTTCCGAGAAGCAACTTTTGGTTGTCAGTACACAAGCTATTATTGTTAATGCTGCAAATTTTGGCTTGTCGGCAGGTATTGAAAAATTAAGAGAAATTGCTGGATTGACTTCTATCAGTCAGTCAGTACCTGTCACTTTCGTACTAAACTTGAGCCAGTAAACACTTTTGTACTTTTGATTTAGCCTTGATGATAAATTAGTTTAATAATCCTATAATTTCTATAGACTGGACAGAGAGCATGGTATCTACCATGCTCTAATTGATTAGGTGATTAGGGTTAAAAATGGTTACAGATAAAGACGGTTATATGCATCTCATTCAGTATCTCACTGAACATTTGGGTCTGTTTGAGTCGAAAGATGCTGTTTCGATTGTAGATGATACTGTGATGGAGCTATTTGAAGAGCAGTTATCGGCGCAGATTATCATGGTATGTGGTCAAAACCCTTCACTGAGCTTCGCCCAGAGAAATACAGTGATCCGTGAAATCGATGCCATCGTCTATGATCTGGAAGAGATTCTAGCTAATGTAGCCAATCGAAACGCAACGCCAGCACAAACTCTGTTTATTACCGAATTTTCAAGTTTAATAAAAAATCTATTCGATCAAGAAATCGCTAAAATGATCGATGCTTAGTCTTTTTGTAAGCAAGAATAAGTATTGATCACTTACATGTTAATCATTAGATATCGCAATTAATGATTTTTATATTTAGTTACAGTCTTTTACATCTCTAATCTTGTGGTCAAATCATTCCACGCCTAATGTTTAAAAGAGTCAAACATTAGGATATTAATTTGAACACATTAACTCGCTCATTGCATCATCAGCACATTGCAGCCTATTTGGGCCTGTTCATGTTCTGGTGGGCAATCCATATCTTCAGCATCAACGCTTTAGACTTAGGCTGGGGTTTTTTTCCATTAGTTGTGTCACTTCCATTTGTACCGTTTATACTTGTTTGGCTAGGGGTACAATTTACTCGGCATTATAAATGCTTTAGAGCCGGTACTCATTTGGGAAAAAATTTAATTCATTGTTTGTGTATTTTTTGCTTATTCAGCCTGTTTGTTTTTCATTTTATTTATTGATTTTTCTTGGTCGATGCAAGGAGCGCATTATGCTAGAAATATTGGATGGCTTTAATCACGATACTGTAGCAATAAAGGCCTCGGGGGTGGTAACAGGCGATGACTATGATAATCGTCTACTGCCTGCCATTGAAGGGAGATTAAAAGATCATGCTTCAATCAAGCTTTGGTATGAATTTGATGATGGTTTCAAAGGTATCTCAGTTGAGACACTCTGGGATGATGCTATGTTAGGCTTTTTTCATTTGACTGATTTTTCCAGAGTTGTCATCATTACTGACAGTGAGTGGATAACGACTATGGCTAAAGCTATGTCGTATATGATCCCTTGCCCAGTAAAAATTTTTGATAAAGCTGATAGTCACTTAGCTGAAGAGTGGATTGCGGCTAATAGCGGCTAATCACTGCGTAGAGTGTATGAAAGTTCAGTGACTAATGGTTAGAAAACAGTAGGTCGGCTCTTGAGTCGGCCTTTTTTCAGCGTTAATAAATTATTCGGAGTTAGTAAACATAATGCTCAAGAAATTAAGTCTATGTATCTTGTTACTCTCAACATCAGTGGTTGCACAAGACAAAGCGATGATAGGGCCTACAGCAGTAATGTCTGTGGCAGATACCCAATTATCTTATGAAGCAAGAATGGATACTGGCGCTGTTAATACTTCATTACATGCATTCGATCTCGAAGTTGAGGGCGGAAGTGCCTCAAATATGAAAGATAATATAGGTAAGACACTCCATTTCACCACTGAGAATGGTTCAGGCGAACGTCAAAGGCTTTCAGCTCCAATTGTTAAGACATCGACAGTAAGTAACTCTCAAGGTCGAGAAACTCGTTACATGGTTAATCTGGATATTGGCTTTCATGGTGCTGAACGTAGCGTCATGGTCAACTTGCGTGATCGAAGCCATATGGATTACAAGTTACTGATTGGACGAAACTGGTTGAAGGGAAAGTATATCGTTGATGTATCTGAAAAAAAATTGATCGGGCCGGTAGCAACAATCAGTATTCTGGAGACCGGACTGATGTTTAAAACCCGCATTGATACAGGGGCTGTAGAGAACTCACTTCATGCCGTTGATTTAAAGGTTGAAGCTGGTGTCGATGATATGGAGAAAAATGTCGGCAAGATGCTGACCTTTATGACTGAAAATGAAAAAGGCGTTGCTCATAAAGTAAAGGCTAGAATAGTAGAAACCTCTTTGATCCGTAATGCTCAAGG
Source organism: Shewanella eurypsychrophilus (assembly GCF_007004545.3). NCBI lineage: Bacteria > Pseudomonadati > Pseudomonadota > Gammaproteobacteria > Alteromonadales > Shewanellaceae > Shewanella > Shewanella eurypsychrophilus. The sequence goes on from NZ_CP045503.2 coordinate 2,406,298, forward strand.
GAGTGAGATTCGCTATATGGTTGAACTGAACATTGGTGAGCCAGGTTCAGAGTATAAGGTTAAAGTTAACCTTAGAGATCGTAGTAGAATGAGCTACAAACTGCTGATCGGTCGTAACTGGTTACAGGGTCACTACCTGGTTGATGTTGACCGCTAATTTGTGTTCACTCTCTTAGAGGGCGATCTCCTCTAAGAGTGCTGTGATCTACGAGCCAGATTATCAAATACTATTTCAAAGGCATCGCATCAATCTAACTGGGTGCATTAGTATCTTCAGACAGATGCATTACACATTTTACCTCGGTATATTGCCCGGCTTCAGAGGTAACAGTTAACTCACCGTTAAACTCCATTCTCAGCCATAAAGCGAGTTCAGCTAATGAACCCTCATTGTTACTTTGGATATTTTGATTCAGTTCATCTAGTTGTAGCGGACTGAGGCCCACGCCATTATCTTTAATAACAATCTGTAGTGATTGCTCATATTTAACTACTGTTATTTCTAACTTATTCGCACTCTGTTTGTCATTAGCCATGGCCGCTTGACCAAAAGCATGCTCGATAGTATTAAGCAATAACTTGTAGAGGAGTATCAAAAGTGTCCAAGGTGAGATTTGAAGTGTCATCTGATCTGGACAGTTGAGCTGACACTGTATCTGATGTTCATCTAACTGGGGCTCTACAACTGCTAATAGGTGCTCTATAAATTGTTTGATATGCACAGATCTAATCTGTTCGCTTTGTGGAACGACTAGATACAATAAGTGGCGTAGTTTATCTGTTTGCTGGGTGATAAGTTGTGTTAACTCTTGCTCAAGTTTTGCTTGATTCAGTGCGCCTTTACTGCGTAGTTTAGTGAAGATGAGCTCATGTTCTACGAGTTGTTGCCTTAACAGCTCGGCGATTAATTGAGGCATTAGTCTTTGGTTATGAATACCAATATCTTGCAGTCGACGTGACTGCTCTTTGTGCTTGTCGATACTGATGCTCGATTGTTCTACTTTATCTAATGTCATCTGCAGGTGTTGTATCTGCATCTCTCTATGGATCAGTTGATTACTGAGCTCTTCCCCGCGTAGAGTCAATTTTTCATTAATATCTTTGATACTGCTGACATCAAAAGCCATCGCGCCTAAAGCGATAATTTGGCCTTCCTGATCTTGAATGGGATACTTAGTGATAAGGTAAGTGATCTCTCCTTGATTAGTTGGGATCGGTTGCTCAAAACTCTGGGGGGATTCATTATTGATAACGATCCTATCATGGCTAGCGATAATCTCGGCAATGTGTGAAGGGAATAAATCTCTGTCTTTAGCGCCTATGATTTTATCTCTTTCTATACCCAGAACTTCACAAAACTTATCATTAACTAAACTGTAGAAACCCTCAGTGTTTTTGATACAGATAAGATTTTGTGATGCATTTAATAAATCATTGAGTTGATCTTTATGGGCTTTTAACTGTTCTTGAGCATGCTTTTGCATTTCGAGCTGTTGCTCAAGGGCCAAGTTACTGGCATCTAGGCTGGCGTAAGCTATTTCAAGCTGTTGATTTCTAGAGGTAAATGCTTTGGCTAATTGACCTATTTCATCTTGTCGTTGATTGGCCGATAGCTCAAGCTTTGCGATATTTCCTTGCTGGAGTGATTGCACCATACTTGAGATAGGCTTAATGAAAAGTCGATGTTGAAATATGAAGAGAATAACGAGTGCAATCAATTGACTTAAGAGCAGGAAGATACCTATCTTAGCTGCAATGGCATGTTCTTGGTTACCGACCTCACCGAGTGGAGTCACTAAGATTATTTTCCAGTATGTTCTGGGCATGTGAAACACAGACACTAAAACAGGCTGTTTAAGTAGGGGATCATTGTTTAATACAAAGCTGGAGGTGCGTTCTGAGTTAGGTGACATACCTTGGGCATTCGCGTTGATTAATGCTGACAGCCTAGCGCGTTTAGATGGGTCTACCGTTTGTAATAGTGCTTCTAATTGTGTTTTGTCATAATTTTTGCCTTGATCTGTTTTGGCAATAAACAGCGCATCAATTTTCTCAATCTCTTTTTGCAGTGAGATGTAGGCTGGCTGCTCTTGGGTAAAATGGCTAAAAGGATGACTTAAATAAGGTGATGGCTTACCTGTGTCCAGTTCGTCAAATTCAGCAGGGTGAGCTAAAAGATTATTATTGCCATCAAGTGCAAATAAATAGCCTTGATGTAGCGCTAATTTCTCAAAAAATGCTTTAAGTGAGGAGAGGGCTAAATCAATCGTAGACACGCCAATAAACTCATGCTTTAACCACATAGGGACAGAGGCCGTTATCAAGGTTTCATCGGTATATGGGTCAATATATGCGTCAGACCAATAAGTGGTACCTTTAGGGTAAAAACGGGTAGGTTTATACCAGAGTTCAGAGTGGTAACCTGAACCATTGGTATTGTTATAGCCATTGATGAGTTCAAATTTATTGTGTTTATCTCGAGCCCAGAAGTAACTGTTTCTATGCTTTGTCGCGTCAAAGGCGCCGGGTTCAGGCCATATACCGCCACCCTCTATCAGAAATTGTTGTCCATCAGTATTGAGAAGAGCCGGCACTATTTTTTTTAGCTGATCAGACGATCCTGCATATGTTGAACCCATCGATCCCAAGGACGCAGCTAACGCTTCTATTTTTGATGTCGTTTGTTGAAGCTGAGCAACAATCGTTAAGCCTAAGTTTTGGCTTAAAGAAAGTTGAGTTTCCTGATGGTGTTTTTTTTCAATGGATAAAATCAGCCAGATACTTGATGTAATGATCAGCCCAGCAATACAAAACTGTACGATAGAAAATTTAAATGGCAGGCTGCTTAACCAGTGGGTGTGAAAAGAGGGTAGGCCATCGGATCCATTTTTTACCATTTGGGCACACTTCCTTTTGCTCACATACCAATAGGTATCAGGTCAGAGATAACCTCTACCATAGATGAAAATGACAAAGGTTTAAACTCAGTCGATGTTGAGGCTTAACTTATGGTGGATAATTTTGTAGAACAAAGCCCACTTTTTACGATGGGCTGGTTGGCGGAACCGTTAGAGTGAAACGGGATTATCCCCTCTAAATTTTAAGACCGATAAGCAGTTGATCTAGCTGTTCTGCTGTCGCATGGAGCTCGTCACAACCTGACACTGACTCATTGGCAGATTGCTCAACATTATGAGATTGATTACGGATCTCCATCAGGTTAGTCGCTATCTCATTAGCCACAGCAGATTGTTCATCTGCAGAGGTTGCAATCAGCACACTCATGTCATAAACACGTCCACTGTGTTCGGCGATGGCTTTAAGATCTTCACCCGTATCGAGTACATGTTTCTTACCTTCATCAGCCTTTGCTACGGTGCGCTTCATCACTTGAGTGAGATCTTGTGCACCGGTTTGCAGTGCTTCAATCATCGTCTTTATTTCTACCGTTGCTTCCTGAGTTCGACCCGCTAGCGTTCTTACTTCGTCAGCAACGACCGCAAAACCTCGACCTTGCTCACCAGCTCTTGCAGCTTCAATCGCAGCATTAAGTGCTAAAAGGTTTGTTTGCTGAGAAATCGCATTAATGGTGGTAACAACTTCGTCAATCTTTGCCGCATTTTCATTTAACGTATCGACAGCCGTTGACGCATTACCAATTTCATTAGATAGCATCTCGATAGCGTTTACTGTGGTGGCGATATCTTTAGAGCCTGCATCGACCTGTGTGTTGGCCTCTTGGGTTTCATTGGATGATTGTTCTGCATTGCGAGCCACTTCTTTTACTGCAGCCGTCATCTCTTCCATCGCAGTGGCCAATGAGTCTAAGTGCTGTCTTTGGTTTGAAGCCAAAGATTGGCCCTCTTGTGCATTTTGACGGAAAGATTGTACCACCTGCCTGATTTGATGGCTGGCGTGACTGAGTTGAGTCACTAAATTATGTTGACGTTCAACCAAAGTATCTATGCTAATGGCCAGAATACTAAACTCATCTTTCACTTCAAAAAAGTTAAGTCGTCCTGTGAGATCTCCATCAGCAGCTTGTTTCAGCGCCACGACATTTGTATATAGGGCACCACCAACAAAGGAAGAGATGTAATAGTTAAAGATAAGGATGATTAATATTAAAATAATTAAGCAAGTGATCACATACATCTGCGAACCCGCCATGACGCTGCTTAAATCATCCATCACAATCAAGGTAGCCAGACCGCTCGGGTTTAAGGCACTCACGGCTTGAGTCTGATACCTATCGTTAACAATGCCACCACCTTGGTTAGCTGCGTTCAATTGTTCTCGAGACATGTTCTGTTGGCTTTTTACACTGTCTAATTGAGTCAGCTGGCGTAAGTAGTTACTTTGTTGCTCTTGAGGAATAAACTTTTGGCTCAGTGTCACGATTTGGCTCATGGCCTTTGTTTGCTGTAAAGCCGCATCTTGATGGCTCTGTGTTAACTGCGAAGTAAATAGGCTGTATAGGATAAAAGTTAATCCCATTAAACTGAGGATTGGGATTATTGCGAGAATGGAAAATTTTGTTTTTAGTGTCATTTTTATAAGGAATTGGTCTACCCAACGAAATTTTACTTCTTTCATAGCACTTCTCTGTTGCTGAATGTCATCACAGGTTTATATCGGGTATTTCTCCAAATTCTTAACCTGTTTTTGCAATTCAGTGGCTTACTTGCTTAAGGATTACTCATATTGATGAATAAATGTTAAATGTTATGGTGTGTATTTTACAATCTTATGGCGTTAACTTCGAGCGATATTCGGTTATAGCAGATGAATGAGGGTGTTCACTTGGAATAAAAGATTAGATATTAGCAATATATCGCGATTTTCCGGGTGAAAAGTATAAATTAGCGCTAGTCAAAATCGATAGGCTCACGTAAAATTTGTCTCTTTTTCTATTTTCGTAAGATAAATAGACAGTAACACAAAGTCACGGCTTTAATTAGAAGGCCGAACGCACTGGAAGAGATGATGTCACAGTTAACAGAAATCGTAGAACAGGCCTTGCTGGCCGTCGACGGGGCTAGCGATCTTAAAGCCCTCGATGAGCTTCGTGTCGAATACCTGGGTAAAAAAGGTAAAATTACCGACATGATGAAGATGATGGGTAAACTTAGCCCAGCAGAGAAGCCCGCTTTCGGTCAAGCTGTGAACCAAGCCAAGCAGGCTGTTCAACAGAAACTGTCAGAGAGTATCGAAGCCTTAAAAGCTGCCGAACTGGCCACTCAGCTTGAAGCTGAAAGTATCGATGTTACCTTGCCTGGCCGTCGTATAGATAATGGTGGTCTTCACCCGGTTACTCGTACTATCGAACGTATCGAAACCTTCTTTGGTGAGCTTGGGTTTAGCGTTAAGCAAGGACCTGAGATTGAAGATGATTTCCATAATTTCGACGCACTGAATATCTCAGAACATCATCCTGCTCGTGCCGATCACGATACGTTTTACTTTAATCCTAAAGTGATGTTGCGTACGCAAACTTCAGGTGTGCAGATCCGCACAATGGAAGTTGAGAAGCCGCCTCTACGTATTATTTCTCCAGGTCGTGTTTATCGTAATGATTATGACCAAACCCATACGCCTATGTTCCATCAGGTTGAAGGTTTACTCGTTGCTGAAAATGTTAACTTTGCCGAGTTGAAGGGCATCTTGCATGATTTCCTACGCAACTTCTTTGAAGAAGACTTAGAAGTGCGTTTCCGTCCTTCATATTTCCCATTTACAGAGCCTTCAGCTGAAGTCGATGTGATGGGTAAAAACGGCAAGTGGCTAGAAGTACTAGGCTGTGGCATGGTTCACCCAAATGTACTTCGTAGTGTGGGAATCGATCCAGAGAAGTACTCTGGTTTTGCTTTTGGTATGGGGGTTGAACGTCTGTCTATGTTGCGTTACGGCGTTAACGATCTACGTTCATTTTTTGAAAATGACCTACGTTTCCTCAAGCAATTCAAATAACGGAGCAGTAAAACATGAAATTTAGTGAATCTTGGCTCCGTGAATGGGTTAATCCAAGCATAAGTCGTGACGAATTGTCACATCAAATTACCATGGCGGGTCTAGAAGTCGATGGTATCGAAGCTGTTGCCGGTGAGTTCTCTGGCGTTATCGTCGGTGAAGTTGTTGAGTGTGGCCAGCACCCAGATGCAGATAAACTGCGAGTCACCAAAATTAATGTCGGACAAGACGAGCTTATCGACATTGTTTGTGGTGCCCCAAATTGTCGTTTAGGCCTTAAAGTGGCTGTTGCTATGGTGGGTGCAGTACTGCCTGGTAACTTTAAAATTAAAAAAGCTAAGCTACGTGGCGAGCCATCATTTGGCATGCTTTGTTCATACGGTGAGCTAGGCATTGATATCGAAAGTGATGGTATCCTTGAGTTATCTGTTGATGCGCCTGTGGGAACCGATTTACGCGAGCTCTTACAGCTAGATGACGCCATCATCGATGTCGATTTAACGGCAAACCGTGCCGATTGCCTCGGTATGTCAGGTCTGGCGCGTGAAGTTGGTGTACTAAACCGTCAAGCGGTTATAGAGCCAACATGGGAAGCGGTTGTTCCTGCTATCGATGATCAAGTACAAGTCAATCTTCAGACGCCAGAGTCATGTGGACGTTACCTTAGCCGTGTAGTTAAAAATGTTGATATGCAGGCTCCATCCCCTTTATGGATGCAAGAGAAGCTACGTCGTAGCGGTATTCGCTCTATTGACCCTATCGTTGATATTACTAACTATGTATTAATCGAGTTTGGTCAGCCAATGCACGCGTTCGATCTTGCTAAACTTGATGGTGATATTCAAGTTCGCTTGGCAAGCGGTGAAGAGAAGTTAACCTTGCTTGATGGCAATGAAATCACCGTACCAAGTGACATGCTAGTGATTGCTGATCAACACAAGCCCCTAGCACTTGCTGGTGTTTTTGGTGGCGAACACTCAGGGGTTAGCAGTGACACTCAAGACATCATGCTTGAATGTGCCTTCTTTGCTCCACTTGCTATTTTAGGTAAGGCTCGTCGCCTTGGTTTACATACTGATTCTTCACATCGCTTTGAGCGTGGTGTCGACCCAGAGCTGCAACATAAGGCGATGGATCGTGCCACGCGTTTAGTACTCGATATCTGCGGTGGTGAAGCTGGACCAGTTGTCGAAGCTAAATCAGATGAGCACCTGCCAAAGCCTGTGTCGATCACTTTACGTCGTAGTAAATTAGATCGCATCTTAGGTCACCATATTTCTGATGCTGAAGTGACAGAAATTCTTGAGCGCCTCGGTTTTGCTGTTGAGTTTATTGCTGATCAATGGAATGTCGTCACGGCAACGTATCGCTTCGATATGGCTATCGAAGAAGATTTGATTGAAGAAGTCGCTCGTATTTACGGTTACAACAACATTCCTAATACCGCTCCTGTAGCCGCGTTAAGTATGCCTGACCATAATGAGTCAGATATCAGCTTAAAGCGCGTAAGAAGCATGCTGGTGGCTCGTGGATTCCAGGAAGCAGTGACTTATAGTTTTGTTGATCCTAAATTACAGGATAAGATCCATCCTGGCTGTGAAGCGATGGTTTTACCTAATCCTATCTCGGTTGAGATGTCTGCAATGCGTCTATCGCTATTTACAGGCTTACTTGGCGTTGTAGGTTATAACCAGAGTCGTCAGCAAAACCGTGTTCGTCTGTTCGAAACCGGCTTACGATTTGTGCCTGACAGCTCAGCGGATTCAAATGTTCGCCAACAACCTATGCTTGCTGCCGTCATTTCGGGTAACCAAAATGATGAACATTGGTCAATGGAATCTAAAACTGCTGACTTTTTTGACCTTAAAGGTGATTTAGAAGCCATTATCGGCTTGACAGTTTCTGATGAAGAATTTACTTTTAGATCAGCGACTCATCCAGCACTTCATCCAGGGCAATGTGCTGAAATCCTGAGAAATGATCAGGTGATCGGTATCATAGGAGCGGTGCATCCAAGCTTAGAGAAGCCATTTGGATTAAATGGTAAAACAATTGTTTTCGAGCTTGAATTGGATGCTTTACTGCATGCCAATTTGCCGCAAGCTCAGGCTGTATCTAAGTTCCCGGCAAACCGTCGTGACATAGCTATGGTGGTTGATGACAATGTTTCTGCTGGTGATGTTGTAAAAATGATAAGAAAAGTTGGCCAAAATCAGTTGGTTGGCATAAACTTATTCGATGTATACCAAGGTAAAGGCGTTGAGCCAGGCAAAAAAAGCCTAGCAATCGCACTTACATTACAAGATAACACTCGTACACTTGAAGAAAAAGAGATTGCTGAGATGGTTGATTCAGTTGTTTCTGCACTCAAGTCAGAGTTCAACGCATTGTTGAGGGATTAAAAGTATGGCACTTACCAAAGCCGAAATGGCAGAGCATCTTTTTGAAACGCTTGGAATTAATAAGCGGGTAGCTAAGGAGATGGTAGAGACATTTTTCGAAGAAATTCGTCTAGCTCTCGAAAGTGGTGAGCAGGTCAAGTTATCTGGCTTCGGCAACTTTGACCTTAGAGATAAGAATCAAAGACCGGGAAGAAACCCAAAGACAGGTGAAGATATCCCTATCTCAGCTCGTCGTGTCGTTACCTTCCGTCCAGGACAGAAGCTAAAGAGCCGAGTCGAAGAAGCTAACGCGAAGAAGTAATTCGTTTAAGCGTATGTTAAGGCCACTCAATGAGTGGCTTTTTCTGTTTCTTTTTTATAGTAAATATTTTCAAATGAGAGTGAATAACTTTGATACAGTAAACATTATCTTTGTTTATTCAATCTTTTACAGAGCATTTTACTGATATCACTTCGTAAGTTAATTTCAACTGAGGCCAGTTTTTTGTCGAGAAAGCCAAAGTATTTCGATCGCCGCTTTAAACTCGAATTATTGCATCCTAAATATTGGCTAACTTGGGTTGGCATTGCTGTTTTAGTTACTTTTGGCCTTATGCCTGCCTGGTTACGTGATCCTATAGCAAGGCAATTGGCGAAAGTTGTCACTAAGATAGCTAAGAAGCCGCTCAATGTTGCCAGAATCAATTTGAAGGCATGCTTTCCTGACAAGTCTCCAGCAGAGGTTGAGTGCCTGATTAATGAGAATATTGAAAATTTCGTGATGATCTTACTCGCGCAGTCTGAATTGATGGTGCGTTCAAAGGCTCATCTACGACGCAGAGTGAACCTCTCTGGTTTCGAGCATGTAGAGCAAGCAAGAGCAGCAGGTCAACCAGTCATCTTCATCATGCCTCATGTTTGGGGTATTGAGTATGCGGGCTTAAGACTAAATATCGATCTACCTATGGTCAGTATGGCTAAAGCCCATAGGAATGGTTTGTTTAACTGGTTTAGTAACCGCTTGCGTAGTTCAGCAGGTGGTAATATTTATATGCGTGAAGCAGGAATTAGAGCGCTACTGTCTGAGCTTAAAAATGATAAAAGCTTCTTCTATCTCCCCGATGAAGATCTAGGTCCAGAAAAAAGCGTATTCGCCCCTTTCTTAGGTACAGTAAAAGCCACGCTACCTGTCGTTGGACGTTTGGCTCAAGCGGGTAATGCGCAAGTTTTACCCGTTAAGATTGGTTATGATCAAAAAGCTAGGCGTTATGAATTAACTGTGATGCCCGCCATAGCACCTGAGGAGATGAAAGGCAAAGAAAACGAAGCTCTCGCGCTGAATAAAGCCGTTGAGCAGGTTATCTTGGCTTACCCTGAGCAGTATATGTGGTTCCTTAAGGTATTGAAGACACGGCCCGAGGGTGAAGCGCCATTCTATTGATTTAATCGCCGGTGCAGTCGATGTAGTGGCTGCTTTCATTGTATTAGTGAAAGCGAAAAGGTGAGGTTTAAGCATAGCTTAAACTCACCTTTTTTATTACTGGCCAAGGGCTGGTATTATTGTTTTTTCATCTGCATAAAGCTTAGCACCGACAACAGGGTAAAGAATGCCGGGTCGCTCCAGCCAAAACCAACGAAGATACCTGTCACTCCTGCATACACAGTAATAATCACCCCCAAGCCATTCGAGATGGTTAAGGCCAGAAACAGATTTTTAGCCAGCGAACCGACTTCAATCTCACGCAGTAATAGGCTTATAGCGGCTATCCCACCAAGAAATATAGATGTGTGCTGAGATAAAAAATATGCATAGCGATCGTTAATCTCTACGCCATACATAGGCCACATAAGCGTTGGCAGGAAAAATAGTGCCAAGGCGAATATCGTATATACACTGCCGTGGGCGGTTAAAAAAGTCTTGTTGTTCATCATGCGTTCCTTACTTCTGCGCAAGTGGCGCGTGGTTCAGCTTAGATAACGTCTGGTTTATATCGAGAATTAGCCCTCTGACATCCGTTATTCCCATCTCATTTAAGCGAGCCGTATGCATCTCCAGGTAAGCCTGTGCACTCGTCTCATCTTCAAACAGATATACACCGCCACCGAGTTGCTTCGACTCACTTTCGGTCCAGATTTTCCAAATCATGCCGGGTTCATTGTTGATTGACTTGGCTAAGTCGGTAAGCATGGTCGCCATCTCATCTCCAAACGGACCATTAAAACCAAAATCGACCTGTAGTAACTTTTGCATCTCTCTTCTCCAATATAAACTCAGCAAGATTGCTTAACGTAAGAGCGGGTATTCAGAAATATTGTTCTGCATCTCTCTGGCATAGGTGTAATAATACCTATATAAATTGAACATAAAAGTTCATAAAACTGCGGTTATGTGTGGAGAAATTAGACCGATGAGATTGAAAACCACCCTGGATCAGTGGCTAACCCTGTCTGAAATTGATCGCGCTGGCAGCATCCAAGCAGCGTCGGTCCGATTAAACAAGAGCCATACCACGCTCATCTATGCGGTTAAAAAGCTCGAAGAGCAGTTGGGAGTATCTTTGGTGCAGATTAAAGGCCGTAGAGCCGTGCTGAGTGATGACGGTAAAGTGTTGCTTCGTCGGGCAGACTCCATGTTGGAGCAGGCGAGGGAACTCGAAGAGATAAGTACGCAACTCGCCAGAGGAATAGAGTCTGAGATAACCATTGCCGTCGATCACCTTTGTGATCGCAGCTGGTTATATCAACCTATGGCGGACTTCTTGAGAGAAAATAGTTGCACCTCCATTCAAGTGATCGAAACCTCACTGTCTAAAACATCGCAGATGGTGACTGATGAACAAGCCGATATCTCTATCGTCACGCTTCCTGTGACTAACTACCCCAGTGAGGCCTTTGGAATTATAACTATGTTGCCCGTGGTTGCTAAAACTCATCCACTGGCCGGCAAGAATCCCCTCTGTTCGGCGGATTTTACTACCATAAGCCAGATTGTCATCAGAGACTTAGGCGGCAGTGGAAAACAGAATGCTAAGCAAGATGTCGGTTGGCTTAAGTCCCGTCAGCGTATTACAGTGGATAATTTCGATCATGCTTGGCAAGCCGTTGAGCTGGGCGTTGGCTTTTGTCGCCTGCCGGAGCATCTTTTAAACAGTCGAAGTATGGATAATATTGTCATTTTGAAAGTAGAGAATGCCGAATCTTATCAGGTGCCTCTGCACTTAACCCTACCGAAAGGGGCTAAAACCGGCCCCGCGGCAAAATGTTTGTATCAGCTATTGCTTGAGAGTAAAAAGTTCAGGTCGATTGATACCGATATTCAATGTAAACAATCGTGATAATTTGCTTATATAACAGCTAAAACCAATGAGATTTTTTCGCTTGAATATAGGGCCTGTGTACATTTTCATTAGCTGAGTTTACCCAGCTGTTGGCTGCTATGCTCCTGACATTTAAGCGGCTGCTTTGATGCGTGGGGCTCCAGTGCCCAAATACTGTTGCGTTCACCATAATAGGCGCGATGTTGAGCTTTTTTGGCTGCGAGATAAAACAGCAGGGAAAATAGCAGAGCCATTGACTCAATTAACCCAGCATTAAAGTCCGCAGGTGTCCATGGCATGAGCCCTGGCATTATCAGAGTCAGTAGTGAACTGACAGGGATCAGTAAGCAGCCAAGGGATAACAACTTCAGCAGGTGAATGGCAGCTAATGCGGCGCCGCGTGCAAAACTGTAAGCGATAGCGACAAAAAACAGCACGTAATAGCCGCTGAGATAATAGCTGTTGATTTGTTCGCTAATAAGGTACAGCCATTTAGTGGCTAACATGGCACCGACAACACCTAATATCGAGCCTAAACACACACCAATGGTGAGTGATGACATAACCCGGCTGGAGCGTGTCTGTAGGGCTTGCTTTTGACGGCGCTTCTCAAGCCATAACAGATTACCGCTGTAGAATAGGAAGGCGCCAAGCAGCCCAAGACTGAAATAGATCCAGCGACCCAAGCCTCCTGCATAATTACCAAAGTGCAGCGCGAATAAACTATTAACCACAGGTCCATAAATACCATCTTCAGGCTGGTTAATAGTGCTGTAGTTAACCTTAAGCGTGTAGGGCTGAAGGTAGATAAAATCACTGTATCCTCCGCGCATCATTTGTCCGACAGCGACTAACTCTACCGCCAATGATGGACTGGTAGAGCTGAGTTTTGAAAATTCCATATTGCGGATCTGATATCCATCGGCAAGCTTGCTGACCTGTTCAATATAAGTTTCGATTGATGGAAGTTCCTCAACTGAATACTCAATTAATCCTCTCTCTCTGGGCTCAAATAAGGGCTTGTCGCCGTACACCAAACTCAGTCCACCATAAAAGGGGTCATGAAAGGCAAAGACCATGGCTGTCCAGGCGATGATGAGGTGAAAGGGTAAGCTCAATACACCGACAAGATTGTGACTGTCGAGCCAAAAACGGCTCGCGCCTTTATGGGATCTTAATGCGAATAGATTTTTTACCAGAGTGGGTAAGAGCACGATGACACCTGAGATAAGCGCCAGAAAATACAGCCCAGCGGCAATACCTAAGACCAACACACCAATATCTTCATGGCCTAATTTGCCGATGATCCCAGCAGTGCGATGTAACTGATCGATGAGTTGACCCAGTTCATTGGTGCTACTGATGTGAGTGACTATTACTCCATTATCATCAAGAGTCGCATGCCTTAAGCTGTCGTCGAGGCGGAAACCTCGACCGCCGCCTTTTTCATACCAGGTTAACGGCGATGATTGCCCATCGAAGTTAACGATGAAGCCATCTGCCGCCTTGTCATATTGGCTGATGGCTTGATTGATTAAATTATCCCGTTGCGTACTGCTTATGGGGGCTAATTGTTGAGATGGCGGCGTCGCCCACTGTTCAATTTGTGGCTTAAACATGGTGAGTGAGCCGGCAAAAAAGGCAATAAATAATACTAAGCCTGTAGTGATCCCAGTCCAAGTGTGAATTGATTGGTAGGTTCGCAATATATCTGAGCGAATTTTCATTGTAGGCACCATAGACAGATAAATAACAGATAGATCACTGCGTTGGCACTGAGCATATACATGAGCGCCCTTGCTGCAGTTTTAAAGAGAAAGCTGAAGGCTAATATTGGTAGCCAGATAAGGCTTATCAGCCACATGTTGAACTGCACTTTCATGACAGCATCGATTCCACCGGGGCCAAACCAGGCAAATGTTGCCACAATCCCATAGGTCAGCGTAAGGCCAAATACGATGGCTATCAGGCTTTTTCGCCACCAGTGTGGCTGGATTTTTTGTGCGCGGGTCAGGGGATTCATTTGAGGGTTACTCTGTCAATGATGAGGGTGGATATGGGAATGCAGATAAGTAGCGTGATGCTGGTAAAAATCCAGATGAAAATGGCAGCAGTAACAGCAAAAACCTGTACCCAACTCAATAAGGCTAAAAGAAATAACCCCATACCCATCCATGCCAACGGTTTAGGCTGCGGCTTAGTGAAAAACCTTTGATGCTTGCTGGTGATATAGATAAGCATGACAGCAGTTAATGTCAAAAAAAGCGCGGTGAGTGTCAACATATCCAACTGGATTTCCCTGTTATTAAGGTGATACAAATTACAGCTATTTTAATGTAAATGTTAACCATTCGCAATTGCGACTCGTTATCATTTACTGTAAATTATCGCTGTTTTCAATGTAGTAACAAATTTTAATGACTTGTAAATAGAGGTAGTCCATGGAGTCCAGGGTATTTAATAAAAATCTACTTGTTACCGCAATCTTGTGTAGTCCGTTATTTTCGGTCGCACAGGCTGCTGTAGATATAGAGCCAAGAGAATCGATTGAGGTGATCACTGTCTATGGTGAAAAGGTTGAGCGCAGTCTCAAAGATACCACCTCATCTGTGTCTGTTATTGATAAAGAAACACTCGATAGTGGCCAATATCAATCGATATCCAGTGCACTTGCCGAAGTACCGAACGTCGTTGTTGTGACGGGATCGGTTCCAGATATTCGGGGGGTAACCGGTAATGGTTCAGCCAGCGGTTTTAACTCTTTTTCTGGCGGTGCTAAAGCGCGAGTATCAACATTAGTCGACGGTGTAGCCGAACCTTTTGTCGCCGATCTGACCGGTGATACTGGTCTATGGGATATTGAACAAATCGAGGTTTTTCGTGGGCCGCAATCAACCATCAATGGCCGAAACAGCATAGGGGGAACTGTGTTCATCAAGACCGCTGATCCAACTTTTGATTGGCAGGGGGCTGCACGTTTAGGCTATCGGGATCAAGATCAGTTCATCGACAGTGCCGTGATGTTATCCGGGCCGATTTTAGAGGACCAATTGGCGTTTAGAATCACCGGCCAAAATGTGAATGGTAATACCTATAACAAGGGAGAGGTGTTCGATACCAACCCTAAGACGTTCGATCAAAATGAGTTAGTCACAAACCGCTGGCGCGGCAAGTTATTATGGCAACCGACAGGACTTGAAGATTTAAGTGTGGGCTATAGCTTCGCATATAATAACGAGAAGGGGGATGCTGGACGTAACTACTTCACAGGGGACGACCCTTGGGCATATAAGCCAATGTTCCAACGTTACATTCAGACCAAATCCAATAGCCACTCACTGCGATTCGATTACAGCCTAAGTGACAGTCAATCTCTGGATCTACTGGTGGCTTATATGGATTATGAGTGGGGATTTGAGTCGTACGAAGCACAGGCATCAGCTAAACAGGATGTCGATATGCTGGATAAAAGCTATACCGTCGACGGAAAATATAGCTTTGGCTTAAATAACAAAGATTTTAATGGTTTTATTGGCCTTGCCTATTACAAGCGTAAACAAGATTTTGGCAGCATAGGTGGCTTTACCTATGGTGGCGATGATAGCAGCACTTCTTCATCTGTGTATGGCGAAATGACATATGCCATAGCCGAGAAGTGGTGGCTAACGTTTGGTGGGCGTGTGATGCGCGATGAGCAGACACGAGATTTCGCCATGCAGTTTCGTGGCAGTGCCGTCGATGAAACCTTGGATCATAGCAAAACCCTGGCCTTACCTAAGTTAGTGTTGCAATATGCCGTCAGCGATAACACCACTTTAGCCGTGAGTGGTCGCCGTGGCTACAATGCCGGAGGTGGCGCCTTGGCATTAACACCTGATGGTGGCGAGTATTACTATTATGATCAAGAGTCTGTGGATACCTATGAGTTTAGTTCTCGTAGCCAATTCGATGGCGGAAATATTAACCTCAATACTAATCTGTTCTATAACGATTATGATGGTTATCAGGCCTCAAATAGCCTGCGTCGTATCACCAATATCGACACCGCTGTGACCTATGGTGTTGAAATAGAGTTTAATGCCATGCTTGGCGACAGCTGGCAATTACTCTCTGGTTTGGGCTTACTGAGAACCGAGATCAAAAAAGCCGATGTAGCTTACGGCGACATCATAGGTAACGAACTCAACTCTGCACCTAATCTAACCGCAAACTTAGGCCTTAAATATTGGTTTAGCGATGAGCTAACGTTCGGTTTATCGGGTAATTACGTCGCTGAATATTTTGCTGATATTGCCAATAGCGAGGAGCGGATTGCCGGTGACTATGTGGTTAGTCGCATGAATGTCGATTATCAAACAGATCAATGGCGTGTAAGTGCTTATGTGAACAACTTATTTGATGAACAAGCACTCACAGTTAACGAACCTGCGAGTGGACGCTACCCCGATGGCTACGCGGCGGTGATCGACCCCAGAAATATTGGTATCTCTGTGATGTATAGCTTTTAATAGCATATTCAAACGGTGTTAGGCTAAAAGTCGCAATGCCCTAATGGCAATGCGACTTTTTTACTTGTCGGATAACAAGTTGTTGAAATATCTATTGTGGGTTCATTTGGCTTGTTTTGTTACTTGGTTAGTTTATTGAGAACCATAGCTTCAGTTTATCTATAGCCTGCGGCTCGCTTAAGTGCAAACACTTCTACGAGGCGCCGGCTCTTGATTTCATAAGAGTCTTCCCTGTGGGCTCTGCCAAAACATCCTTGTTTCGGAAGCTCGCAGCCGCGTTCACACCTGAGTGTTTACTTCTTCGGTTTGAGTTTATTTTTCTAGGAGAAGCCTGTGGGAATCTAGCTTGTTTCTGGGCATTAGTGAGCTAGAGCACTCGCCCTAATTCAGAATATATTTTACAAACTAAGCAAGCTCTATTCACCACGGAGAACACAGAGGACACGGAGAAAGGCAACAGCTAAAGTCTTTGCAACTCTCAACTTTTAGCTCAATCTTTACCTCCGTGTTCTTCGTGGAAGCGAAGATCTCCGTAGTGATACTTCGCTCGAGTTGAAGATGCCCCTTTTTGTAAAACACCCAGTGTGGATGCGGCTGCGAGCTTCGATTTCAAGGATGAAATCGCAGAGCCCACACGGATGTGCTTGCGGCGTTTCGCAGAAGCATCTGCATAGCCCCCGCTGGGAAGCGTTAGGTTGCCATGAAAGTACGACTTTCAAACCCACTTCCAAGTATCAACGATGCCACAACCTCAATTAGAAAATGTAATCAACCTTCATTCGAAGGCTAGCAAACTTTGGAGCAGAAACGTGTCACGAAGCCTAGCCATAAACCTAAACTAAATAGATGGACTGCTTGTGAAAACCTAAGTGTAGGTAATGGAATGGACCCATCCCCTTTTAATCGGCCTCACAATGGGCCACGATGAAGTTGCTACAACTCATCAGAAAGAGGACGGGTCCACCATGAAGATTACTACAATTGGTTTAGATATCGCAAAGTCTGTTTTCCATTTTGTTGGCGTGAATAAAGCAGGAAAGCTTGTCAAAAAGAAGATGATTAAGCGTAAAGACTTAATTCATTTTTTTGCACAAGTAGAGCCAAGCCTTGTTGTCATGGAGGCTTGTGGTGGAGCAAATTACTGGGCTAGAGAGTTTCAAAAGGTAGGCCATGAAGTCAAATTGATAGCTCCTCAATACGTCATTCCATACAGGCCTGGTAATAAAAATGATTATAACGATGCGCTTGCAATAGCTGAGGCAGCCCAAAGAGCAAATATGCGCTTCGTACAGCCAAAGCCTGTCGAGCAGCAGGATGTACAGATGCTTCACCGAATGAGGGAACGTCTAAACAAACAGTCTACCGCCTTAGTCAACCAGGTTAGAGGCATGCTGGCAGAATACGGCATCGTAATAGCAAAAAGCAAAGCGGCCTTTAGGAAAGCTTTTCCTGACATTTTATCTGATGAGAACAATGAACTGACAGTGAAAGGACGCTACATATTCAATCAGTTGCATGAAGAATTTACCGATATAGAGAAACGCCTAAAAAGCTGTGATACGCAGATAGTAGAAGAGAGAAATACAAACCCTGTTTGCCTGCGTATAGAGACATCTCCAGGTATTGGTCCTGTCACTTCGACAGCTTTTTATGCGGCAGTGGGTGAAGGAAAAGACTTCTCCAATGGTAGGCACTTCTCAGCTTGGTGTGGCTTAGTGCCAAGACAACATAGCAGTGGCGGCAAAGATAACCTGCTAGGGATAAGCAAAAGAGGCAATGCCTATTTACGAACTTTGTTTATACATGGAGCAAGAGCGGTCTTGCAGCACTGCGGAGGAAAACAAGATAGGTTGAGCCGCTGGGCATACGCTTTGGCAGAAAGAAAGGGGTTTAATAAGGCCTGTGTTGCAGTGGCTAACAAGCTTGCAAGAATAACCTGGGCTATCGCCGCTAGGGAAGATGAATATAGGACATTTGCGTAGCAGTGGTCCTAAAGTAAGACGAACCGAGTTAGCGTAAAACATACCAGCAAGTTGCTATGACACTTGATTTGATGATGAGACAGTCAGACTGCTCTACTTAAAACCTAACAGCCGCAAGGGCTCTAAAGAAGCCGTGTAGGTGATCAGGAAAGTAGAGGCAAATATCCATCAGGGCCAGAGGTTAACCTCATAAACAGGCCGTATATATGGGTGCAATGAACTCTTCTCAAAATTGATATCAAATGTCTTGCAAACGGGATGGGTCCATATATGCGGCTGCGAGCTTCGATTTCAGGGATGAAATCGCAGAGCCCACATGGAAGTGTTCACGGCGTTTCGCGGCAGCATCTGCATAAAAGCCCGCTGCAAGCGATAGGTAACCATGGAGGTAAAAGTTAAAACTCACTACCCAATACTAACTCAGCTAGAAGCTAAATCAGAAAATGTAACCAGTTTTCATTCGAAGGCTAGCTAACTTTGGGGCAATAACGGCTTAGAGCGATCACTCTAAGACGTACCGGGACAATACTTTCAGTTGTGTTGAGAGATTCTGCGTCAAGCGTTCTCGGGTGCTTCACACCTAAGTGACAAGAAGTGTGCACCAGCGCCAAGTTAATTGTCCTTTCTATAAATGGGCTGGTGAATAGGTGACACCGCAAGTGATACAATGTTGTTTCAACAAATCTATACAATAAAACAATACAGTTTAGAGGCAACATGAGTGAATTCGAAAAGATGCTTGCAGGCAAAGACTTTGACGGCGGTGCAGACAGTATTAATCATATCCGTCAAAATGCTTCGAACTTATTGCAGGCCATTAACCAAAATACAGATAGCTCTCAACGTAGTGAACTGTTTCAACAGCTAATGGGCAATATTTCAGCTTCTAGTATAGTCCGCTCTCCATTTTATTGTGAGTTCGGCAAGACGATTTCGATAGGAGAAAAAACCTTCATCAACATGAATGTAACTATGCTGGATGGCGCTAAAATTACTATTGGCAATAACGTATTGATTGGCCCGAACACGCAGATTTACTGTGCTAGCCACGACTTGAACTATCTCAAACGTCGTAATTGGGAAACCATCTGCGATCCTATTACCATTGAGGATGATGTGTGGATTGGTGGCAATGTTGTGATCAACAAAGGTGTGACCATTGGTGCGCGATCTGTGATTGCGGCTAACTCAGTTATTAATACAGATGTGCCGCCTGATTCATTGTATGGTGGGACGCCTGCTAAGTTAATCAGGATGATTGATGAGAATGAGCAGGGTCATGAGAACGAATAGGCTATAAGGGGACGGAGTTTTCCAAAAATATTATGCACAGATAAACATAGCCACCCATTTCTTTATCCATTGTTTGTCGCTTCATCTAACTTTCCACAGATAAACATAGCCACCCATTTCTTTATCCATTGTTTGTCGCTTCATCTAACTTTCCAGGAAGAGTGTTAACATTGAGGTGTTTGTAGGGCAAATTTGCCTAGATAAAAGAAAAATGGCTGTAAATCGATAAATGACAAGGTGACTCACTTAGATTAAGGCAGCCAAAAGACCGAATTTCGATTCGGTCTGCTATTTATCTTAAGTTGTACCGTTTATTAAGTCATTAACGGTTTGTTAACTGCTGCAGAGCCACCTCTGGCAATTAGCTGCCCCTTGTCTGCGTTTTCGCTCTAAGTGCTCGCAATAGACACCTAACTCTTGAACGGTACCGACTGGCCCTTTAAACAAGCGACTAAATTCGGTGGTGAGTTTCAGCCAGTTTTCTTGAGGGATATTGAGTCTATTAAGTATTTTCTGTGATTCAGGGCTAATAGCTCCTCGTTTATCTACTCTGATTATTCGTCCTGTTTCATCAACCAGTTGTAGGTAATCTTTAGCGCTGAACATGAGTCCTTTAACCATCTCTTTTCGCTCATTGCCAATAAAGGGTAAAAGTGCTTCGGGTTGTTCTCCCTTTATTGCTGCTTTGATGCGTTTTTTAATACTGGTGAAATCTGAGGTTTCAGGGGTGTCAGCGACCTTAGCTCGAATTGGGTTGAGGTCAACATAGGCCATACAAGCCAGAACCGCAGTTTCATCCAGCAAGGCCTGGGACTTGAAACGCCCCTCCCAAAACCGTCCAGTACAGCCATCCTCTTTATTCGCTTTTCTGGCAATTGGTTCATTTAATGCGCGCATAAACCAACTAATGTCGCTAAGTCGACTTCGATACTGAGCAATCGAATGTTTTAGGTCAGTAACCTCAAAGCTTTCAATCACCTCTCCTTGAGCAAACTTCTGTGTAATATCAGACCCTTTGAACAGTTGATGCCAGTGCTCTACCACCTCTCTATCTGTCCATGAATTAGCTTCAAAGATATCGACTCTCAATACCAAGTGAAGATGGTTAGACATTACAGCATAAGCTGCTACATCTATCGCAAACACTTCGGCTAACTCAAGAATTCTTGACTCAACCCAGTCTCGACGATGTTCATATGATTTACCCGTGTATTTATCTACTCCCGTAAGCCATGCGAAGCGAATACATTTCGACATGCAGTGGTAAAACGGGGTGTCTTCGATACTGACTAATGTGCTTCTGGGTCTAGCCATAACAACCTCAATGCAAGAGAGACTATTTAATCTTAGCTGCTGCTTGATAAATCATCAGAAATTATGGGTGGCTATGTTAAAGCTTTAGCTGCTATGAAACCGTTCAGGTGCAGTTTAAAAAGAAAAGACAATAACCAGTAATAGGGAATTACCGCTCAACCCTGTATTATCAAATCTTTAGCTGATGATCTAAAGATACAAATAGGTAGTTTCAATGTGGTTAAATGATAAACAGCTAATCGATTCTAAGATATGTGCATACCGAGAGTCTTTATTAAACTCTTGTCCCAATCATATCGTTATTGATAATTTATTTGATGAAGACAGACTCGATGAAGTGATGAAGATTTTGCAGCAACCGCATGACTGGCAAACTCAAAAACATACCTATTCAGCTTTATATGTCGATAACACCCAATGGGAAAAAACCAGCACCGACCAACGTTTTGTACAGCGAGATGTTTGGCTGCGTGAAACCGCTGGTTCCAACGACCTCTCTACCAATATCGCTCTGGCTTTTTTGTTATTTTTGCGAGGGGATGAGTTTATGTCCCTATTATCACGTATTTTTAATGTGCAAATAACTGATATGAATGTAGCTAACCCTCTAATCAATACCAATTATTTTCGCTTAGGCGCTGCTGACTTTGTTGAACTACACGCTGATGACTCTCCCGGAAGAGAGGTCTGTATGCTGGTGTATTTAAATAAAGAGTGGCACAACAACGCAGGAGGTGAACTTACTTTTATAGGTAAGGACAGTGAACCTATTAGTATTGCGCCTTTATATAACCGCTGTATTTTGTTTGACCCTTCCTCAAAGGGCTCCGAACACTGGGTGGAAAAGTTGAAAACTGAATATACCGATGAATATCGCTATAACGTGACCAGCTGGTATTGGTCTGAATAATGTATTTTTCTAAAATAGCTCCTTCCCTAAATATTTTTATGACATTTATCCTAGGATAGAAGGAATGCTAAACCCTTTCTGGACATTGCACTTCTCAACAATTTCGCGGAAGTTATAAGTATTAGATACTTCAACTTTAGATAAAAGCAATGCACCTAATTAGGTCGTTCTCAAAACAGAACGATTTGCCTAAAAGGTTTAGTCGAAGAAAGAACCTTCTTGTGAATAATCCAGTGTAGATAATGGAATGGACTCATCCCCTTTTAATCGGCCTCGTAATGGGCCAGGATCTATTTGGCCAGAAAAAAGCCGCAGTTTCATTTGCATGAAGCTACGGCTTATTATCATTATTTCGCTTTAGAACATTTCAACTCTAGTTGCGTTATTTACAGTACCTGAGCCAAACACTATTCTTGCAACTTAGCCAGGCAAGCTTAGTCAGCAATCAGCTGATATTCATTGCGCAGAATATCGATGATCTCTTGTTTAGGGTTTTCGCTGATAACTAACTTCTCACCGATCACTTTTTCTGCAATGCCGATGTACGTGTTGGAGATATCCATCATCACTGATTGTGGTAGCTTGTTGTCTGCAGCGAGTGCGAAACGCTCTGGCATACGCTCCTTGTTCAGCAGGATATCGGCATCAGGGAAGTGGTTGAGTAACCACTGTCTAAAGCCCTCTTTCGATTTTTCGATTATCTGGCCATCGCGGTGTGCTGGCCCATCCCAGATGCGTGAGCTATCTGGAGTGCCCACTTCATCCATGTAGATAAGCTTTTCTTTACCGTCGGCGCCGTTGACATAACCAAATTCAAATTTAGTATCGATAAAAATCTGATCTTGCTCGGCCAATGCATCGCTGATAACGCTAAAGCCTTCTTTGAGTAGCTTCTCATAAAGATCGATATCTGATTTAGCATGGAAATTAAAGCCTTCCAAGTGACGCTCAAGATCACCGCGCGATACGTTGACATCATCGGCTTCTGGTACGCCTTCAAGACCAGTAAGCACACCTTTGGTTGAAGGGGTGATTAACAGCTCTGGTAATTTTTGATCTTTTTCAAGGCCTTCTGGTAGCGTGATACCACAGAATTCACGTTCACCTTTGGTATAAGCACGCCACATAGAGCCTGTGATGTACTGTCTTGCAATCGCTTCAACCATGACAGGTTGGGCTTTTTGCACAATCCAAACAAATGGGTGCGGAACATCTAGAATATGACTATCGGCTAAGCCTTTCTCTTTGAATAGTTTAAACCAGTGATTTGATATGGCGTTTAGTGCAGCGCCTTTACCAGGTACACCGTTTAAGCCATTTTCCGCTTGCCAGATACAATCGAATGCCGAGATCCGATCGCTGATCACCATAATTGCCAATGGGGTATTTGTTGGGACGTCGTAACCTTTCTGTTCGATTAGACGGGCACTATCTTCAGCCGTTAGCCAATAGACACTGCGAACCTTACCTGAATGAACTGGCTTATCTGTACGGATAGGCAGGTCATCATTTACTGCTAAAACTTTGTTTGAATTATTCATAGGGTATTTTATTATGGTCAATGTTATTGATTGCTTTTATAAGCGTTAGTGAACGGCAGAAGTGTAGCAGAACTTACATTTTGCAACACTATGTTAAAAGGAGAATTGAGTGTTTTTGGTGGCGTTTCACTTGAAATTACCGACTTCCTTAATTCTAGTTATATGCATAGTTCATAAGGTGTTACTCAAACCTAATTCAAACTTAACTTAAGCTTAAGTTGTGCAGTCTTGATTGGTTTTATCAAATATTGAGACTTGGGAGATGCTCGATTAACATGACAGAGTAAAAGTACAAGGCTTTTCTCGCCTTTTAAGTTAAGCCTGCTATTACTATAGGTAGAGAGATGGCGTTTCCACACAGCGCCAACATCGACAGCAGGGAGCTGAATGACCCCTTGAGTGGCAAACTAAGCTGGAATAACCCAAATCAACTTTCACTAAGAACCGTGAATTCTCGCATGGAATTGGTGATTATTCGCTTATCTGTATGTTTCATCCTCTTATGTTATTTTCTGGCATCCCAATTGTCATTTTCTGCTGAAGCATTAAAAAATCAACCACTTCATCCTAGTCCTGGTAATAAACCCGTAGTGTTTGTTACCAGTGTTTACGCGCCTTATGTGATAAATGCTGATGGTGTGGCCAGCGGTATGTTTCCTGATATCGTCACCGCTGCTTTTCGTGAAATGGACCATTTGGTTCAATTTCAATTTCAACCTTGGGTTCGTGGTGAATTGTCAGTTAAGTCAGGGGCAGCATTTGCGACATTTCCCTATTTGAAAACAGGGGCAAGGGAAAAGGAATTTGATTTTTCTGAGCCGGTGTTGTTTTTTTATCCAAAATTTTTTTACAGTACTAAACAATTTCCTTATGGATTCGAATGGGAGACATTAGCCGATTTTAAACAGTACCGTGTCGGGGGCGTGAGAGGTTACTGGTATGAAGCAAACTTTATTGAGGCTGGTATAGAAGCGCAATATGTCACTTCAGATAAACAAAATATTGAAATGTTATTGCTACAACGTATCGATTTTACACTTATTGATGAGTTGGTCGGTTGGAATTTGATCCGTGAAACTGCTCCGGAGCAACTTGCTACCTATGCAGTGGCCAGTAAACCACAAAGCAGTGATGCATTTCATTTGATGATTTCACGAGATTACCCCAATGCTAAGATGCTTAAACTGACTTTTAACTTAGGTTTATTGAAGATTAAGCAGAAAGGGATTTACCAGCAGATCCTCGGAAGGTATCACGTGACTTCAGAATACGCGACGCCTTAAACTCTTCAGAAAGAATCATTCTGATTTCTCTCCAGAATCCTGATAAAAACTAATTATATTGTCCACTTCACCAGAGTCTTTCAATCTAGAAATTGCTTGATCAATTTTGTGTTTTACCTCTTCGTTGACAGTATCGCTATAGGACAGATGGATTGGATAGGGAGGGATGATGCTTGAAAAATCGATGAGTTTAAAGTTTTTGCGCTCTAAGTCTGTTTGGCTAATGGTATATAAAGCGCGTGTTTTCATTGCGATAAATGCGATTCCACGACTATTTTCAACGGCTTTTAATGCACTTTCATGACTTTTTACTGTCACTGTTTTTATCTGACCTGTCTCTATGTATTCATCAAGTCCAGGGTAGTGAAAACCATTTAAGATGATCACAGTTTCACCAAAAAGAGCTTCTATGGAGTAGAGGTTAAAATGTCTATTGGCCTTGACGACTAATACGTGGGAGACATCAAACAGTTTCTCTTTAGAGAGGATTCGACTCTGAATCGCCATTTCTGTTTCATCTTGCCAAGCTGGAGAGCCATAACTGACCCATAAAGGGTACTTCCCCGCATGCATGGTGCGAATATAACGCATAAAGGGGTAGGCTTGCTCAGTGAGTGTGATATCTAGATCTTGCACCGCTTGAGATAGAATATCGGTAACTATGCCTTTGTTAGTCTTGTGGATAATTTGAAAAGGCTCAGCTTGGGATGAGATCGACAGATAAGTGAGCGGCTGAGCGCTGGAAGGTAAAGTGAACAAAACAATAAATAAAATGAAAAAGGCGCGCAGCATTACTAACTCAGTTAATCCATTATCTGTATAACTATTCTATTACGCAGAAATGATAATAGACAGTTTGAGGTTGAAAAACTTTCAATTTTACCCGAAGTATAAACAGTAACATGCTCCTCTTTTTACTGACTATGTAGCACCAGCTCTACGGGAAACGATAAGCTGAGAGAGTTAACGCTCTGATTGTCTCAGGTAGAAGCTAATAATTTGCTCTATTCTGCCCGACTCTTTCATAGACACTAATGCCTTATCAATTTCTTGCTTGGTTTTTGCCTTAACGCCGTCACTGTAGGAGAAATGAATCGCATAGGAGGGAATGATGTTAGAAAAATTGATGAATTTAAAGTGAGATGGCGTAAATTTATCAACTTTAATGGAATACATTGCTCTTTTCTTCATGGCTATAAATGCTACTGCTCTACGATTTTCAATAATCGCGAGTGCTCTTTTATGGCTACTCACCTCAATATGCTCAATTTTATGATCAACTAGATATTGATCCAATCCTGGGTAGTTAAAACCAGTCAGTGTGACAAGGGTGACATCAAAAAGGTCATCAATAGAATTGACTCTAAAATCTGAATCATCTCTGATGACTAATACATGGGTCACATCGAATAGCTTTTCATGAGAAAGGTTTTTACTTTGAATGCTGAGTTGAGCAGGCTCTTTCCACGCGGGCGAACCATAGCTGATCCAATTTGGATGTGTACCTTTATGCATCATTCGAATGTATCGAGTAAAAGGGTAGGCATAGTAGTTAAGTTGGATGTCTGAGTCAGATACTGCTTCGGTCAATATATCTGTGATAATGCCTTTATTAGCATGTCCTATTATTTGGAAAGGTTCTGCTTGGGACGAAATGGTAAGATAAGAGAGTTCATCAGCCTGATTTTCTATGGGCAGAAGGATGAGGAAAATGAAGGTTAGGATTGGATAATGTCTATAGAGCACTCTTTGTCGTCCTACAACTATGTCCCTAACACAGTATAGTTCGGTAATGTTTTGTATGGTAAATTTGTTTTCTATAACAAAATATACCGCGAAAGGCGCAATAACAAGAGCAAACCTCTGCTCTTGTTATCGTAAATAAATCAGTTTTATTCCCCGACAGCTTCCTTATGGCGCTGCATCAAGTTATTGGTAATATCACTCATGCTCAGCTCTTGATCTTCGAGTAATACCAGCAGGTGATAGATAAGATCGGAGGCTTCATCAATCAGCTCAGGCTTATCGTTAGTAGCCGCAGCAAGCGCAGTTTCCAGACCCTCTTCCCCCACCTTCTGTGCGATGCGCTTGGTGCCACGTTCGAACAGATGCGCCGTGTAACTAGATTTTGGATCGTCACCCTTGCGTGAAACGATAAGTTGGGTGAGGTTATCGATAAAAGGGTGAGCATTGCCATCTGGCCAGCAGCTTTCACGCTCAAGGTGGCAGGTCGGCCCATTAGGAATGACTTGGACCAGTAAGCTATCGTTGTCACAGTCTTTATCTATGGCGATTAATTCAAGCGTATTTCCAGATTCTTCGCCCTTAGTCCAGAGACGCTCTTTTGAGCGGCTGAAGAAGGTGACGAGCTTAGTCTCTAACGTTTTTTCTAGTGCAGCCTTGTTCATATAGCCAAGCATTAATACTTTACCAGTGAGGTGGTTTTGTACCACTGCTGGGATCAAATCATTTTGCTTTTGCCAATCTAGCTGGTCTATTAGAGTGCTACTTAACTTTTTTGTAGTTGTCATGTCGCTTCCTACTGCAGTCGCAGGTTAAGTGTAAAAGTTAACGCTGTAACTGCAAAAAATGGGTTAACAGCGGATCGCAATATTTTGCTTACCAAGGTATGTTTTAAGTGCTTGAATATCTATGATCCCTTTATGGAACACACTAGCGGCCAAAGCGGCATCGACTTTTGCAATTTCGAATACCTCTTTAAAATGCGCCATGGTGCCGGCGCCGCCAGAGGCGATAAGCGGCACGTCACAGATCTCTCGCACTATGGACAGTTGCTTTAAGTCATAGCCCTGACGTACACCATCTTGGTTCATCACATTGAGAACGATTTCACCGCATCCACGTTTTTGCACTTCCTGGACCCAATCTTGGGTAAACCATTGGGTGTCCTTAGTTGCGGCTTCATCTCCGGTAAACTGTTTGACCTTATAGCTATCTGATTCGCTATCATAATAAGAGTCGATACCGATAACGATACATTGACGGCCAAATTCATCTTGTAAGCGTTCGATTAAACTCGGATCGCTAAGGGCCGGTGAGTTAATCGAGATTTTATCCGCACCAAAGGCCAGCTTTTCACGGGCTTGCTCTATGCTTCTTATTCCACCTGCGACGCAGAAGGGGATATCTATTTGCTCTGCAACGCGGCTCACCCAAGACTTGTCGATAACCCTGCTATGGGCACTGGCAGTAATATCATAAAAAACCAGTTCATCGGCGCCTTCTGCGGCATAACGTGCAGCCAATGGCACGATATCGCCGACAACCTCATGGTTTCTAAATTGGACACCTTTTACGACTTTGCCATCTTTAACATCCAAACAGGGGACAATCCTTTTAGCGAGCATCGCTACCTCCAGATGTGCTGGCTACAGCATTATTTGGCCAACATTCAATGGCCTGTTCAACATTAAAGTTCTCGATGAGCAGTGCTTTGCCAATGATAATCCCATTGGCGCCACTGTCTCTCACGGCTGCGACGTCATTGAGTGTGGCTATGCCACCAGAAGCTTGCCAGTTAATGTCCGGATAACTGGATGAAATTTCTTGATAGAGTTCGTTA
Organism: Shewanella eurypsychrophilus; assembly: GCF_007004545.3. Taxonomy (NCBI): domain Bacteria; kingdom Pseudomonadati; phylum Pseudomonadota; class Gammaproteobacteria; order Alteromonadales; family Shewanellaceae; genus Shewanella; species Shewanella eurypsychrophilus. The sequence continues at coordinate 2,434,380 of NZ_CP045503.2, forward strand.
TTTGCCCCTTTAAGCGTGCCATCACGACTAATATCGGTCACCAAGGCATGTTTTAATCCATAGGGTTTGAAGGCGTCTACCAAAGACTCGAGAGACTTGCCACCGCCACTTTGCCAGCCAGATACGGCGACGATCTTCTCGCCATTTTCATCAATATTGACATCCAAGGCTAAGCAGATGGCTTCTGGTCCATATTTTTCAAACCAGCTTTGTACCAGGGCTGTTTCTTTCACTGCAAGCGAGCCGATGACGACACGTTTTACGCCAATTTCTAGCAGCTCTGCCACTTGCGCTTCAGTGCGAATACCGCCGCCTACTTGAATGTTGGCATCGAGACCAGCAACCAGCTCAGCGATTAATCGGGTCTGGCGTGCATCGGGATCTTTAGCCCCGGTCAAATCGACAATATGTAACCAGTTGGCTCCTTGATCTTGATAAGATTTGAGTTGTGTCAGAGGCGATAAATCAAAGGTTGTTTTTTGATTATAATCACCTTGATAGAGGCGAACTACTTGACCTTCAATGAGATCGATTGCTGGAATGATCATGTTCTGTTCTCCCTATCTTGTTGCTGATTTAGTGCCCATTTTGCCTTGTTCAATGATTCGGTATCGAGTGCCAGAAAATTACTCAAAATATGCGAGCCAACTTCTGCACTCTTTTCTGGGTGGAACTGCACCCCCATAAAGTTATCTTTAGCGATGGCTGCACTAAAAGTTTCACCATATTCACAGGTTGCGATAGTAAACTCGCTTATTGCGGCTTTATAGCTATGGACGAAATACACATAACTACCCGCTTCTACACCTTTAAATAAAGGGTGTGATGAGGGACTAATTTGATTCCAGCCCATGTGAGGCAGTGGTTGACCTTGGCTATCAAGATCTGTGATTGATATCGGTATTAACCCTAAACATTCACAATCTGTCTCTGTACCAACTGTCTTGTTACTCGCGTCGCGTCCGCCTTGCTCTTTTGATTTCTCTGACATCATCTGCATGCCTAGACAAACACCCAACACCGGCTGTTTAAGATTTTGAATAAGCTCGACAAGTTGCTTACTCTTCAGTGAAGACATGGCGGCGCCTGCCGTGCCAACCCCAGGAAGTACCACACGCTGCGCTGCTTTGATGACCTCATGGTCATCACTGACGGAAACGTCATCGGTGAGACGCTCGAAAGCATAACGAACAGAACTTAAGTTAGAGCAGCCAGTATCAATAATCACGGTCGAGCTTATTGTCTTAGTTGCTGGACTCATAGCATACCTTTACTAGAAGGCAGCAAATCGCCTTCTACTTTTACTGCTTGGCGCAGTGTGCGCCCCAGTACTTTAAACAGGCTTTCGACCTTGTGGTGGTCATTTTCACCCTGTGTTGTTAGGTGCAGAGTACAACGAAGGCCATCAGAGAAAGAGCGGAAGAAGTGTGGCACCATCTCGGTGGCCATCTCGCCGACCATTTCACGCTCAAACTCACCGCTGAATTTGATAAATGGACGGCCGGACAGGTCTAGCAGGCATTCGGCGCTCGCTTCGTCCATCGGGATACTGAAACCGAAACGTGCGATGCCGCGTTTATCGCCGAGTGCTTGTCTAATGGCATCGCCGATAGCGAGTGCGGTATCTTCGACGCTGTGGTGATCGTCTATTTCAAGGTCGCCATCAACGTTCACGTCCATCTTGAAATTACCGTGGGTAGAGATCTGCTCCAGCATGTGGTCAAGAAAGCCGATGCCGGTTTCTATCTTGCCCCTTGACTGTGAGTCGAGATCAATTCCAACACGAATGTCGGTTTCTTTGGTGGTACGAACGACGTAAGCAACGCGTTGACGGCTTAATAGCTGTTCTGCAATATCATCCCAAGTAAGCTTGTCACGGTTATATTGTAAGCCTTTGATGCCCATCGCTTCGGCCAAGCCCATATCTGTATGGCGATCGCCGATAACTGCAGACTGAGTAAAGTCAACTTTACCGAGCGTTAGATAATCTTTGACTAAGCCTAATTTGGGTTTGCGACAGCTACAGTTTTCGTCATCAAAATGCGGACAAATAAGCACTGCGTCAAATTTCACACCCTGACTTTCTAAAATTTGCATCATCATATCTTGGGGCGCATCGAAGTCATCTTTTGGAAATGAGGGGGTGCCGAGTCCATCTTGGTTACTGACCATGACTAAGCGGTAGCCAGCGTCTTGAAGTTTCAGTAAGGCGGGGATGACTTTAGGCTCAAAAACTAATTTAGCTAAGCTATCGACCTGTTTATCGGTCACAGGCTCTTCGATGATAGTGCCATCACGGTCGATAAATAGAATTTTCTGTTTCATGCTCTTTCCACCTTAAATTAAAATCTTGTTTGTCTAATTATTAATATTTATTGGGTACAGTGAGTCTATTTAACCTGACTCGAATAGCTTGATAAGGTAGTCGGTCTGCTCATTATTAGTGAAACTAAAGCGAATACAGTGAGCCAGACGAGCGTCATTATAGGCTCTGGCGACCACGCCATTTTGGGCTAACAAATCTTGAACTTGGCTGACATTGTCAAATTGGGCTAACACAAAGTTGCCATTAGCTGGGAGTATCTTGGCACCATAGTTTTGTAAGGCATCACTCAAGCGTGCTCCGCATCGTTTTAGTTCACTGACTTGCTGCTGCATCAGCTTGATCCCCGCACGGCTTAATGCACTGGTAGCCAGTTCAGCAACAGGCAAGGGAACAGGATAGGGAGCGATAACCCGCATCACCATCTCGCAGATATTTGGGTTCGCTAACATGAAACCACAGCGCGCGCCTGCCAGTGAAAACGCTTTTGACAATGTTCTCAGTACGACTAAGTTGTCATATTTATTAATGAGTTCGGCAACGCTATATTCAGGACAAAACTCTATATAGGCTTCATCGACCACTACGATGGTATTGGGCAGTTGCGTGATCACTTGCTCAATGGATCTCTTATCGATAACCGTACCTGTCGGGTTATTGGGGTTACAGATAAACACCAATTTTGAGTTATCGACTTGTGCCACAATAGCTTCAGGCAGTTGGTAATCAGCAGTAAGACTCAGGGCGTTTACACCGACATTGAACGTCTGGGCACTGATAGCGTACATGCCATAGGTTGGTCCAAAACAGGCGATGGTGTCTTGGCCCGGTACACAGAAGGTGCGAATGAGTAGCTCAATCGCTTCATCGGCGCCTCTGCCTGTAATTATACTTTCCTGAGCAACGCCGCTGAAATCACTATAGGCTGAGATAAGCGCAGGCGGTTGGCACTCGGGATAGCGGTTAATGTTGGCTAGCGCGGCATTATTAAAAGGCGATTCATTGGCATTGATCCAAATATCTCCTTGTCCGCCAATTCGTCTGGCCGATTGATAGGGCTCTAGCTCAAGGAGCTCAGGGCGCACTAAGCGCTGAGCCAGCGTGTTGGGACTGTCTAAGCTCATGATGCTTTCCCTTCCTGTAAACTCAAGCTATCTAGGCGTAATTTTACTGCATTCTTGTGGGCATCGAGCTGCTCGGCGGCGGCTAAGATCATCACTGTTTCACCTAAGCCTAAAAGGCCATCGGCAGTGAGTTCTTGCACTGTAAAGCGGCGAGAGAAGTCAGCTAAAGATAGGCTGGATACTGCTCGACTATAACCATAGGTTGGCAAAACGTGGTTAGTGCCGCTAGCATAATCTCCAACAGACTCTGGGGTATATGCCCCAAGAAAGACCGAACCCGCTGCGCGGATAGAGGTCAACAGGTCTCGTGGCGTTTGGGTTTGAATGATTAGGTGCTCAGGGCCATAACGATTAGAGACTAATGCCGCTTCTTTCATGTCGCTAACCAATATAGTGCGACTAGATTCTAGTGCCTGCTGCGCGATATCGATACGCGGGAGCGCTTCAAGCTGACGGTTCAATGCCGCATTGACGTCATCGGCCAAGGCTGCACAGTCAGTAACCAGCATCACCTGTGAATCGGGTCCGTGCTCAGCCTGAGACAATAGGTCTGCGGCGATAAATTCGGGGTTAGCCTCTTTCTCAGCGATAAGCAGTACTTCAGAAGGTCCGGCTGGCATATCGATACTGACGACACATCGGCTGTCTTGTGACACTAATCTCTTGGCCTCAGTGACATAGCGGTTTCCGGGTCCGAAAATCTTATCGACCGCAGGTACAGATTCAGTGCCAAAGGCGAGGGCTGCAATAGCTTGGGCGCCACCGACCTGAAAAATCTCGGTGATCCCGCAAGCATTTGCTGCATAGACGATGGCATCGTTGATAGGCGGTGGGCTGACTAAAATTCGTTGCTCGCAACCTGCAATCTTGGCTGGCAGTGCTAACATCATCACCGTTGAGATAAGCGGTGCTGTGCCGCCAGGGATATAGAGACCCACTTTCTCGATGGCTTCAGATCTTAGCTCACAACGCACACCAACTTGGGTATCAACCGTGATAGGCTCAAATTGCTGGGCCAAATGAAATGACTCGATATTGTCCATGGCTTGCGCCACAGCCTGCTTGATATCCTCATTGACACGGCAGCAAGCTGCATCGATTTGAGCCGCTGATAGCTTTAGCTCAGTGAGACTCACGCCATCAAACTGCTGATTGTAAGCGATAAGTGCCGCATCTTGCTCCGTTTTAACCTTATTAACGATGACGGCGACATTTTTCTCTAAGCTTTCATCACCAACGAGTGGTGAACGGCTTAGGGCGTTTTTGCGCTCAGTCTCTGTTAAATTGTGCCAATTGAGGATCTGCATCTTTTTACCCCATCATCTTTTCAATTGGCATGACCAAGATAGAGCTAGCGCCGAGCTTAGTCAGTTCTTCCATGGTATCCCAGAACAAGTCTTCCGTGCTGACCGCGTGGATGGCGACGCGATTAGTATCATCGTTTAGAGGAAGTACTGTTGGGTTCTCTGCGCCAGGCAGTAGAGCGACAATTTGCTCGAGTGTTTCTGTGGGTGCGTGCAGCAGGATATACTTACTTTCTTTTGCACGAACCACGCCATTGATGCGAGAGAGAATTTTGTTGATCAATGCTTGCTTCGAAGGCTCTTGAGTCTGGGTTGACTGAATGATACAAGCGGTAGAGCTGTAAATAACCTCTGTTTCGTACAGGCCGTTAGCTTCAAGGGTTGCACCAGTTGACACAAGATCACAGATCCCATCGGCCAAACCCGCTCGCGGCGCAACTTCTACAGAGCCTTTTAACATACAGTCTGTATAGGTGATGCCTTTTTTCTGCATGTAGCGGCGTAGCAGATTAGGATAAGAGGTTGCGATACGTAACCCTTCGAGTGAGCTTGCATCTTCGTAGTTAAATTCGTTTGGCACGGCTAGCGACAGTCGACAAGCACCAAAGTCGAGATTTCGAAGCTTGATACAGCGTGATGGTTTATCGAGTCTTTCACGCTCAATTTGCTCCTCTTCAAGTACGTTTTCACCTATGATCCCTAAGTCGACCACACCGTCCATGACTAAGCCTGGGATATCATCGTCACGAACACGAAGTAGATCGATAGGCAAATTATCGGAATGAGCAATTAAGCGCTGCTCATTGATGTTGAATTTAACCCCACAGCTTCTAAGGAGCTTCATCGATTCTTTAGAAAGTCGACCGGATTTTTGGATGGCGATACGTAATCTGTTTGACTCTGACATGATGTAATTCCTATAAGTTGATTCAAATATCTTGTTTAATTTTTTATTCAGCTAATTTATATCTGTTTAAAATCAGCTGGCTAATGATAAAAACCGTAAAACGAAAAACCCCCGGAATTCCTTCCAGGGGTTTTTGATATTCTTGAATCAACCGCCGGAAGGATATAGTCCTTCGGCAGTGAGCTTCCGAAGGCTACCGCATATGATGGTGATGATGGATAGTGTTCAGAAGCTGTATCATAATCTTGTCTCTTTCTTGATTAATTGCTGAGTCTGATGACTCGAAACGATAATTCAGCAAGCCTATTCGCCTGCGTTACATTTAAACTAAACATTTTCATAAATGATTGCAACCACTAATTTCAGCGTATGAATATTCTTCAAGCATAAGTTATAACTCGGTTAAAATAACTCCCTAAAAGTTAGATTGTTTAGTCAGTAATTCAATCTGTTTATTAGAGTAGTGGCAAGGTATGTCATTTGGCTCGAGACTGCATTCAGACAATACCTTTGTAACCTAAGTGTATCTTGTTGTATTTGTTCCTTGTTAGGAGATGTATGTCGTACTTTTTCCTATATCTAAAGTATTGGCATCTAGCTTTGGGAAACGTATTTAACAGTACGGGATGTCATTTATTGTTTTCAATGCGGGATAATCGCTTTTTGTATGGTGTGCAGCGATTATCATGTCGCTCAGTCGAAGTTGCGCTCATCGATGCTGCGATAAATGTCGATGTTTTAGGTAGCAAGCTTGCAGTACTTGCTCCCCTGTTTTTAACTCATTCAGCTTGATTGAGTCTCTCGTGTTATGCCAGTAACTGCTGGAAAAAAAGCAGAGATACAATTCCACTAACGACAACCCAGATTAAATTAAAGCGCAAACTGACTAAGGTACAAACGATAGCGGCAAGTACTTTCGGGTTGTCTAAGTTAAATTCCATATTTGAGCCAGAGCCCAAGATCTCTATGGTGATAATTGCAGGTAGCACAGTCACAGGTACAAATCTCAAAGTCTTCTTTAACCTTTCTGGCATTTTGAAAGAACCAGCCATACAGATAACCGAGAAACGGATAACAAAAGTGGCTATGACCATTACTGAAGTGATCAGTAAAAACGTGCTCGTGTCTAGTTGAGTGTGAACGTGTTCCATAATTTAAGCCTCGCGTTGTACAGCTGGAAGGGGGGTTATGTCAGCAGCTGCTTTGATTTGTGAAGTCATTTTCTCGGTAGCCATGCTCTCGGTAGAGAGGTCCATTCGATATCCTGCATACACCCCCGTGAATGCGGCGATAACGAGTCCTAACGAGTAGGGAAGGCCTGATAATAAGATACCTGTCACGGCTGCAACGATGGCTGCGACGATACATTCACGGCTTTTGACTTGTGGAATAACAATCGCGATGAATGCTGCGACCATCGCAAAATCTAATCCGTAATGGGCTATTTCTGGAAATGAGGATCCGACCATAGCGCCAAGAAAGTTGGCAAATACCCAGTTCATCCAGAAGCCCATCATTGCAGCTAGATAAAACCAGTGTCTACCGCTTTGCTCTTTTCTTACCTCACCTATGGTTGCAGCATAAACTTCATCAGTCAGTCCATATGCCATCAGTGCTCTTATATGTAACGGATATCCTTTGATATGTTCTGAAAGTGAGGCGCTATAGAGTAGATGACGCAAGTTGATGATAAAGGTTGTTAGCATAATGACTAGGATGCTGGCTGATGATTGAATTAGCCCTAAGGCAACCATCTGAGAAGACCCAGCAAAAACGGTAAATGACCAGAATGTGCTCTGTGCTAATGTCATTCCCGCATTGATGCTGATGGCGCCAACGATAAATGAAAAAGGAAAAGCACCGATACAGAGCGGAAAGATCGCTTTTAATCCTGCCTTAATAAGTTTGTTCATAGTGGACCTTAAGTTAATGAATATTTATCACGCAAATATATTTGACAAAAATATCCTTATCAACCCAGAAAAATCAAAATATCAAATAAATTTGATATTGATCAGGTTATTAATTACTAAGATTATTAGTGAGCTATAGTAGTCTTTCTATTGCTTTAAACCCTTTGGTAGCATGGCTTGCGTCGTGGGTAGTCTTCTAACAGAAAAGATAAGTGTTGATGGAAATAAATTGCAAAAATACTTGCGCAAAAATAGTTGCGGGTTTAACCTTGGCAGCAAGTTACATTAACGAGGAGTAAAAAATGAAAAAGATAATCACTTCAAGCAAGGCGCCAGAGGCTATTGGTCCATATTCACATGCTAATGCATATGGAAATCTTATCTTTACCTCTGGACAACTGCCTATTTGTAAAAAGTTAGGCGGTGTGGTTGAGGGAGGTGTTGTTGCGCAATCTCGTCAGTCTCTAGAAAACCTTAAGTCTGTACTAGAAGCTGGAGGCGGAGAGTTACAGACAGTGCTTAAAACAACCTGCTATCTGACTGATATTGCAGATTTTGCAGAGTTCAATAAGGTTTACCAAGAATATTTTGGCAGCGACTGTCCTGCACGAAGCTGCTTTGCAGTAAAAGATCTACCGCTCGGCGTTAAAGTTGAAATTGAAGCCATCGCGTTTATTAAATAGAACCCATCGAGTTTATTAATAATAGTGTAGGTACTAGATACCTCGCATTTTCAAAATAAACATAAAGTTAGTCATCGTCATTTAGACAGAGTAAAAAGCAGTGGAGAGTCCCATGAAACATCAATGGCAGCAGTACCGTGCAATCCTTAATGCCGTCGTTAAACCAGCATTAGGCTGCACAGAACCTATCTGTGCAGCATTTGCTTCAGCTGTAGCTGCCGCTACGTTAAAAGAGCAACCTGAGAGTATCTCTGTTTATGTGTCTGATAATCTCTATAAAAACTCTATGGGTGTTTTTGTTCCTGGAACAGGCAAGATAGGGCTTGCCATTGCTGCAGCTGTTGGCGCTATTGGAGGTAATGCAGATGCAGGCCTTGAAGTGCTAGCAGCGGTTACTGCTGAACAGGTCGCGTTAGCGCAATCTATGATTGATGCAGGAAAAGTCTCCGTCAGCCGTACTAAAACTGATGAGTTTATTTACTGTTTTGTAGAGGCGAAAAGTGGCAATAACAGGGTAACGGTTGAGATATCTGGTGGTCATACCCAGGTGATAGAAAAAACAGTTAATGGTGAAATTATTTTCTCACAATCTGTCGCAGCGAGCGGTTCAACAGCAGGGATCTGTGATGACGTCGATATTAGTATTGAAGGGATCTACCGTTATGCGACTCAAGTCGATTTTGATGATATTCACTTTATCTTAGAAGCATCAGATTTGAACAGTAAGCTTGCTTTAGAAGGTCTTGATAGAGAGTACGGTTTGCAGGTAGGGCGAAGCATCGGAAAAAGTATCGAGTCTGGTTTTATGTCGGCAGACTTCACTAATAACATATTAATGCATACCGCGGCAGCATCAGATGCCAGAATGGGCGGAGCCAATTTACCTGCGATGAGTAATTATGGCAGTGGTAACCAAGGCATTGCGGCGACTTTACCTGTGACTATTACAGCTAAGCATTATCAAGCCAGTGATGAGCAGCTTGCAAGAGCCCTAATTATGAGCCATCTAGGCGCAATATATATCAAGTCTTATTATCCACCCTTATCAGCATTTTGTGGCAACACAGTGACCAGTGCTGCCGCCGCCATGGCTATGGTGTACTTAGCGAGTGGTAGTTATCAGCAGTCTTGTTATGCTATCCAAAATGTGTTGAGCGATTGTTCTGGAATGGTATGTGATGGGGCTAAATCGACTTGTGCCATGAAAGTGAAAACCTCTACGGGTAGTGCAGTTAATGCCTTTATGTTGGCTATTCAGAGCACAACGGCTCAAGACCAAGGTATTGTTGCTGCCAATGTAGAGCATACAATACATAACATTGGTCGGTTAGTAACCGATGGAATGGGGTCTACAGATACCACTATCATTGATATAATGTCGGCATAAAACATCTAAACAGCCGAATTGATAACATATCAAAATAGTTTGCTGCATGAAGACTGATACCGCCGATAGTATATATTGGCGGTTTTTGCTCAGGGAGACAATCAGTGCGAGAGTTAAGTGAAACAGACCATGCCATCCTTAAGGCCAGTGAAAACATGGTCGATGGCATTGCCGCCATGTATGGCGAACATACTGAAGTATTACTTCATAGCTTAGATATCAGCAATCCATCAATTACAAAAATCGCTAATGGGCATATCACAGGGCGCACAGTTGGCGCGCCAATCACTAACCTTGCACTGATGAAACTGAATGAAGGCCTAGATGTATCAGCGCCTTATATGACCAAAAGTCCCGATGGTAAAGCATTAAGATCCATCACTATTGTTATTCGCAATGCTCAGCAAGATGCGATTGGCCTATTGTGTATCAATTCCAATCTCGACGCACCGTTTCAGTCTGTGATGGCAACCTTGCTCCCAGGACTTCCACCACAGGGCGATGCTAGCTTCTCTCCTGAGACATTTGCGCGCAGTAACGAGGAGATGATGCAAAGTTCAATCGAAACTGTGCATACTCAGGTGATGGCTAATGACAGTCTTTCAGCTTCAAAGAAGAATCGCGAGATAGTGATACGTCTCAATGAACTTGGTATTTTCGATCTTAAAGACAGTGCTCAGATCGCGGCTAAGGGACTAGGTATTTCAATCCATACTATCTATCGATATTTAAGAGAATTAAAGTCGTAGATTCTTAGCTAGCGATATCTTTAAAAGACAATTCGTCATTTCAGTTCTGTAAAGCCGGTAACTCAAGCCAAGCGGGCCTATAGGGACCGTCTTATTTGCTTTTAGAATCTTGCTTTTAGAAACAGCCCCATGCTTTTTAAGATCGTGACTATACTTCCTGTATCTATTCACTATCAAATTGAGCTTAGCTTATTTATGACTGAGAAAGGACAAGCCTCCCAACAGGATATCTCAATTAATAAATTGAAACCCGGTATGTATGTGGTGTCGGTCTCGACGGGTAACAATAAGCTTAATGTGAAATCAGAAGGTTATATTCTGGATGATGAAGGGGTTAATAAACTGGTTAAACTTGGGGTTAACCGGGTTAGTGTCGATCCCGCCAGAGAGAAACAGACTGGCAATATCGATAAAGTCATGCCGGAGCCTGTAATCGATGAATTGCATGATGAGGTGTCAAAGGTTTCACTCGAGCATGAGATGAAGCAGGCGAGTCGGTTATATAATAACGCCAAGGAGTTACAGCAAAAAATGCTTAGCTCAATTACCGAGGGACGTGTGATTGATTTGGTTGAAGTACAGGCCAGCACTAACGCAATTGTTGACTCAATTTTCAGGAATAAAGATGCGCTCTCATGCATGTCACGCCTACGGATTAAGGATGAATATTTAGTTGAGCATTCACTCAACGTATCAATTTTGATGACAATTTTTTCCAAGCATTTAGGTTTCGATAGACCCAGGATAGAAGATCTTGCCTTAGGTGCGTTCCTACACGACATCGGCAAAGTGCTGGTGCCCGATGAGATCCTTAATAAACCTGGAAAATTTACTCAGGTCGAATATGAAGTGATGCAAGAGCATGTCTTGTTGGGATTAAGAGTGCTGGAAGAGACTCCCGAGCTCTCAGAAGTCGTGATTAGCATGGTGAGAGAGCACCACGAGCGTATTGATGGTACCGGCTACCCCTATGAGTTAGAGGGTGATGAGATATCTGAATATGGACTCATGATAGCAATCATTGATAGCTATGATGCCATGACTGCCGAGCGTGTTTATAAACCAGGGATGCATCCGATCAAAGCCTTTAAAAACCTGATTAAAGACTCGCCTGCTTGCTATGATGAGGCCTTGGTTGAGCAATTTATTCAATGCTTAGGCGTCTACCCAGTGGGAACGCTAGTCTGTCTTAACAGTGGCAAAATTGGGTTAATCAGTAAGCTCAATAAGAGTAAGCCGCTGACTCCTTGCGTACGCGTCTTTTACAATACCAGATTGAAACAAGCGGTTGCTATGGAAGAGATCGATCTCAGTCAGTCAAAATACAAAGATCAGATTGACCGCTGTATCAAGCCTGAAGAGTTTAACCTTAATTTAGTCAGCTTCTTTAAGGCCGCTTTTATCGATTAATACCAAATGTATAATCATAGAACAGCTTTTGCTTGGATATCTCCTCATGGTCTCCAAGGGCGTAGTTTTTAACATCCCACAGCCGCTTTTTCTCCTTATACCAATTCCATTAAACATATGATCAATTCAGAGCTTTCTCAGGGCTTTAAATTCAAGGCGCATTGTTGACGAAATGGTTATTCCCTTTCGAGGCAATGCAACGCAGAAGTAGAAGCCCTGAGAAGCTCACGAAGTGCGGCTGTTTTTAAAGCATGGGAAAAACACTTTAAGCTGCGAAAGTGGCTTTCGATATACGACTGCATGGTCTATTTTGTTCCATACAAAATAAGACATTTCCTCCTTCCATGGAGGTCAGATGCAGAAGGTAGGGCGAAGCAGGATGCCAGAGCCGAGAATAACTATTAGCTTCAATCCCCTTATCTTGCCTACAGCGTTTTTAACTCCCGCTGAATGGTCACTTATTTAATGGAAATGGTATTATTCTTTGTTAAATTTATCTACACAGCCTTGATGCTGTGTAATAAACAAGGATAATGCCTGATTAATCATGATTTATAATTTTATAGCTTAATAAGTGAACGCCTTGAACAGCAGACTGACAATCGACAGTGAACAAGCCTTCGATACCGATGGCGTGCTTGCCAGACATATTAAAGGTTACAGTGCTCGAACCGTTCAGAAGCAGATGGCCTCTGCGGTGTGCAGCGCCATAAATGGTACAAGCAATCTGGTTGTTGAAGCGGGAACTGGGGTGGGTAAGACTTATGCTTATTTAATTCCGGCTCTATTAAGCGGTAAACAGATCATCGTCAGTACCGGCAGTAAAAACCTTCAGGAACAACTTTTTTACAAAGATCTTCCAGCCTTGCTCGACATGCTAGTCCTCGCGCCTAAACTTGCTCTGCTAAAGGGCCGTAGTAACTATCTGTGTCAGCTATTATTAGAGCAGCAGTTAGTGGCGTGTGAATCCCATGAGCCTAAGGTATTAGACGATCTTCTCCGCATAAATCAGTGGTCAGGGCAGACGGTCGATGGCGATCTCGGTGGTTTGAACTCTGTATCAGAAAACTCAGATGCCTTGCGCCTTATTGCCAGCCAGAGGGAAAAATGTACCGGAAATAAATGTGCTCACTATGCGGCTTGTTTTACCCGTAAGGCGAGAGTCCGTGCCATGGATGCTAAAATCATTGTGGTCAATCATCATCTATTTTTTGCCGACCGAATTTTAAAAGAAACGGGCTTTGCCGAGTTGTTACCCGACTCAGATGTGGTGATTTTCGATGAAGCCCATCTGTTACCCGATATTGCAGTGACCTATTTTGGTCAACAAATTTCCACTCGAAGCCTAGATAATGTATTGCAGCAGATCATAGCTGTATATCAAACTGAACTCAGGGATTCTGCACAAATCGAGCTGTTAGCTGCTCGTAGTATCAATCAATTAAATCGTTGGCATCAACAGTTGTTTGATACTGATGAGACCGATTGGCGTTTGTTGATGGGAAATCGAGACATAGCATCGGCTTCTTGGGCAATGATTGAAGAGTTGAAATCCTTGGAAGTGCTTTTATTCGCGCATTTAGGCCGCAGTGAAACACTCGATGAATGCATTGAAAGATTAGTCACGTTATCGAATAAGTTGAGCGTTTTTTTTCAATGTGAAAATAACCAAGCAGCTTATAGTATTGATTATGGTTACCGATATCTGACGCTGAGTATTGCGCCAATCAATGTCGCTAAGGAATGCGAGAAGTTATTTGATGCTCAAACAAGCTGGATATTTACCTCGGCAACCCTACAAATTAACCGTGACTTAAGCCTGTTTACTAAGGGGCTAGGCATAGATAAGAGCAAGCAGATAATTTTAGCAAGTCCCTTCGATTATCGGGCTAATGCGCTATTGTGTGTGCCGCGTCATCTCTCAAAGGTCAGTAATCATGAAGCGGCAGTGAAGCAGCTAATCGATGTGTCGGTGATGGCCATCAATGCAGCAAAGGGCCGAACCTTCATCCTGTTCACCAGTCATCGTATGATGAACGCCGTGGCAGCTCGTCTTCAAAGTCGCGTTAATTATCCCTTGTTAGTTCAGGGGCAGGGCAGTAAACAGAGTCTGATGAAGAAATTTAGGCAGCTTGGCAATGCTGTATTGTTGGGCACCGGCGCATTTTGGGAAGGTGTCGATGTGCGTGGTAAACGACTCAGCTGTGTCATTATCGATAAACTGCCTTTCGTCTCGCCCAGTGATACCTTGTACCGTGCTCGAGCCGAGAGTGTATCCCGTGACGGGCGCGATCCATTCACTATGCTCTCTTTGCCTCAAGCTGTGATATCACTCAATCAAGGTGTTGGTCGTTTGATCCGAGATGAAAAAGATAAAGGGGTGTTGATTCTGTGTGATAATCGTATCGTCAATCGTGAATATGGGCAGGCATTTCTGAACTCACTTCCTCCCATGAGTCGCACTCGAGACATGGATAAAGTGGTGAATTTTTTGGAGCAAATAAAGTAGCTTTAAAAATCCGGCAACAGATGTGAATAATGAACTTACCGCTAATCAATCGGCCTTAAAAGATCTTCCCCTGCCAAATTTTATCTAATCTAACTAACCTGCTACAACTCAAAATTTTAACTATGCTTATTACTTAATAATTTGATTAGCTAATAAGCACTGATCCTGCTTCTTATGCACATACCCCTATATTTTAACACCCGTTAGGGGGGATTACGTTATTAAAAATCATGTCGAAATAGAACTCTCTAACAGGTAAGTAGGTCTTGAGATGGTTGAAGCTCCAACACGACAACTTTTCAAATTCACAATAGCTAAAAAGCTTACTCTAGCGGCAACATTAAACCTGTTGTTGATGATATTAATCAGTTCTTACGCGATGAGCTTAATGACATTAATTGGCACCGAAATTGAAGAAGTGGCTGAGATAGATATTCCCTTAGTAAAAAGTTTAACTCAAATCGAAATTAAGTTGCTTGAGCAAGCTATTTATTTTGAAAAAGCACTCAGATTAGGGGAAGAAATTCAGCTCAATAAATTGGCAGATGAACAGACCAATTTGTTACGTATTTCTAATGAATTTAATGATGTTTTTGAACAGTTTAATCGCTATTCAGTTCAGGTAAAGGCCGTACTAGAAGAAACCACGGAAAGTGTTAAACACAGTATTACAATTGCTAAGTTTGATGAGGATATTAATGAATTAAAAATGGCAAAGGAGAGCTTACAAAAAATTAAAAGTACACATCAGAATTTCGAGCGTGACTCGAGCAAAATATTAAACCTGATTGCCAGAGAAGAGTGGGATCATATTAAGCATAAGTCCACTCTCGAAGTGGTAGGACAAATTGAGTTAGATCTTGAGGCTAAAATTACGTCACTGCTATTAGAAATAGAACAATTTACCCAGGACTCATTACTCATAGCCGAAGAACATGAAAAAGAAGGCTTAAAAAAAATAATCATTTTAGTCGTAGCGTCTTTGATATTAAGCATCATTATTTTTACAGTGATGGCCAGAATCATCCTCAAACCCATTAACGAAATGAAACGTGTCACCGACAGCCTCACTTCTGGCGATCTGACTCAAAAAGTGTCTTGGGCTAGCGCCGATGAAATTGGTGAGTTATCTAGATCAATAAATGGCATGATCAATACCCTAAATATTGTTGCTGATCAAGCGGATGCCATTGCGAGTGAAGATTTTTCCAAAGAGGTGGTCATTAAAAGTCAAAATGATCGTTTAGGTATTGCACTACATGAAATGAAAGCTCAGATCTTAGAAAGAACCTCCTCATTAGCTCAGAGTGAATCCATTAATCGAGGCATTGTTAATACAGCTGTCGACGGTATTATCTCGATTTCATCTAAAGGCTCAATATTATCGGTTAATGCCGCAACAGAGCGAATGTTTAGGTATTCAGAGGCGTCGCTTATTGGCAAGAATATAAAAATGTTGATGCCAGAGCCATTCCATTCGCAGCACGATACTTATCTAAGCCAGTATCAGGTTTCTGGAGTCAAAAGTGTTATCGGCAAAGGTAGGGAAGTTATCGCGCTTCGAAGTGATGGCAGTACATTTCCTATGTTCTTGTCTGTAGGTGAGGTGAGGCTGGAGGATGAAACTATATTTACTGGCTTTATCCGTGACATTAGTGAGCAGAAACAGTTTGAGATGGACATATTGAGAAGTGAGTCGATCAATAAGGGACTGATTAATACGTCCCTTGATGCGATCATCTCAATCAGCCCCGAAGGGGTTATTTTGTCCTGCAATCTGGCAACAACGACATTATTTAACTACACCAGTGAGCAAATACTAGGTCAGAAGATCAACATGTTGATGCCGAGCCCTTTTTCTGATGAGCATGATGATTACCTGACAAATTATCTAAATTCAGGTGTGAAGAAAGTGATAGGTAAAGGTAGAGAACTCATTGGGCTTAGAAGCGATGGCAGTCAATTTCCTATCTTTCTTTCTGTAGGAGAAGTACAGCTTGAAAGTGGTGTTTTTTTTACAGGGTTTATCCGTGATATTAGCCAGCAAAAAAAGTTTGAACAGTCGATGATTAAGAGTGAGTCCTTGAATCGTGGCATGGTTAATACGTGTTTAGATGCCATTCTCTCTATTACGAGCAAAGGGGTCATCCTTGCTTGCAATACTGCAGCAGAAGCCTTATTCCAATATCGTAGCGATGAACTCATTGGGAATAAAATTAACATTTTAATGCCTAGCCCTTTCACTGAAGAGCATGACGGCTATCTGGATAACTACCTGAGCTCTGGTGTTAAAAAAGTCATAGGCAAAGGTAGGGAAGTCATAGGCTTGAAAAAGGATGGCTCTACTTTCCCTATGTACTTAACCGTTGGGCAAGTCAAGCAAGGGGATGAAGTGGTCTTTACCGGGTTTGTCCGTGACATTACCAAAGAGAAGCAATATGAACAGGACTTAACGAAGAGTAATGATGATCTGTTGAAGCAAAATGAATTGAAGAGTCAAGTGTCTATCATCAACGAGTTAACTCAGGGGGCTACCGAACTTAATGCGATGTCTGATGAGATAATTGCAGTACTCGCTGAAATGATGAATGCGGGTTACGGTGTTCTTTACACTTATTTAAAATCTGATGACCAAGAAGGACTATCTTTATCAGGTAGTTATGCATTTAAAAAACGTAAAGCCATTTTACCGATAATCGCTTTAGGGGAGGGGCTTGTTGGCCAATGTGGTAAGGAAAGGAAAACCATATTACTTACCCAGGTTCCTGCCGATTATATTCAAATTAGCTCTGGCTTAGGGGAGAAAGAACCATTAAATGTGCTTGTGGTTCCTATCGTATTTGAATGTGAGTTGATGGGTGTTATTGAACTCGCGTCATTCAAAACATTTCAAGACGAACAAGTTGAAATGCTGGAGTTAATTAGTCTGAGTTTAGGGATTGTTATTAATAATCTGCGTAACCAGCAGCAGACCCAAGAGCTTCTTGTTAAGACCCTGAGGCAATCGGAGGAGTTACAGGCACAACAGGAGGAGCTTAAAAGTTCAAATGAAAGTTTGATGGAGCAGACACAACTACTTAAAACGTCTGAAGAGGAATTAAAGCAGCAAACAGAAGAGCTCAAGGTATCCAATGAAGAGTTGGAAGAGAAACAAGTTTTTCTTAAACAGCAAAGAGATGAGATTGATGCGGCCAAAAATGATCTCACTATCAAGGCCAACGAGCTTGCTCTTGCGAGTAAATATAAATCTGAATTTTTAGCCAATATGAGCCATGAGTTAAGAACGCCTCTTAATAGCCTTTTATTACTCGCTAAAGGGTTGTCAGATAATAAAAAACAACACTTAGATAAGACCGAAGTGGAAGATGCCAAGATTATTTTCGATGGAGGCAACAATTTACTATGTCTTATCAATGACATTATGGATCTCTCTAAAGTGGAGGCTGGAAAATTAAATATTCATATAGAGGAGGTGAACTTAAGTGCTCTTTGCCGAAACCTGAAGCAAGTGTTTGACCCGATTGCTAAGAGTCGTGGTCTCAGTTTTATCATTGATATAGATAAGACACTTTCTCCATCTTTTACCAGTGATGGCCAGCGGGTAGAGCAGGTATTAAGAAACTTACTTTCAAATTCTTTTAAGTTTACCGAAACAGGTTCTGTGACCTTGCATATCGCTGATTCAAAGCCAGAGAAACAATTTACCCATAGCAGTTTAGATGCTAAGCACGCATTAGCGTTTGAAGTCATAGATACTGGCATTGGGATCCCTGCTGATAAATTGCACGCCATATTTGAAGCATTTCAGCAACAAGACGGCTCTACAAGTAGAAAATATGGTGGAACTGGGCTGGGGTTAACCATAGCGCGCGAATTAACTCGATTGTTAGCAGGCGAAATACAGTTGCAGAGCCAGCCTAATCTAGGTAGCACATTTACGCTTTACTTGCCTAAAACCTATGATTCAAAAGGTGTGGAGCCCAAAGGTCATCGCTCTGAGCACACGACCAGTGTTGAAATGACTAAACCTATGGACTTCTCTTTAGCGCATCATCAAGATAATGATAAAGCGATCAACCCAGAACATTCTCAGGTTGAAGGCTTGTTGCATCCTTTGACAACGATGCAGCCATATCCGTCATTCATCGCTGACGATCGCAAATATTTACAAAAGGGTGAACGCTCACTATTGATCATCGATGATGATAAGAATTTTGCAAAAATCCTTAGAGATCATGGCAGAGAGCAAGGCTATAAATGCCTCGTCGCAGGTGATGGACGAACGGGGATCTATCTTGCCCAGCAGTATCAACCCAGCGGCATAATACTCGATATTATGTTGCCGGATATCGATGGTCATCAGGTATTGGAACAACTCAAATTTAGTCTAAAGACTCGTCATATTCCCGTTGAGATCATCTCTGCCCATAGTGATGATAAAAATTCAGCCTTAGTTCAAGGGGCGATAGGCTTGCAGACTAAACCTATCAGTCAAGATCAGTTATTAACGGTATTTGATGAAATAAAGGCATTTTCATCTGCTGAGCTGCGCCATGTGTTAGTCATAGAAGATGATATTGCTAATCAAACCTCGATCATCAGACTGCTGGAGAATAGTGATATAGACATCAAGTGTGTCGATAGCGGCAGCCAAGGTGTCGATGAGATCATGTCGGGAGAATATGATTGTGTCATCTTAGATCTGGGACTACCGGATTTTAGTGGTTTTGAAGTATTAAAGCGGATAGAAGCCAGTGACCTTGAACGAGTGCCGCCTGTGATTGTTTATACGGGTCAAGAGATCACCGATGAAGAGCAGGACGAGCTTAGTAAGTACTCATCCACCATCGTCATCAAGGGCGTAGGCTCTGCAGAACGCTTACTCGATGATATTTCTCTTTTTCTACATGACATAGAGTCGCGATTTTGTGCTGACAGTAAAGCGGCAATCCATATGCTTCACGATGAAGATTCTATGCTTAAAGGGCGTAAAATTTTACTGGTTGACGATGATATGAGAAATACCTATGCACTCTCTAAGCTGTTAATTGAAACAGGGTTTGAGGTCGATATGGCCCATAATGGCAAAGAAGCAGTGGAGCAGCTATTAGAAGAGAAAAATTTCGAATTAGTGTTGATGGACACCATGATGCCTGAAATGGATGGGTATGAAGCGACTCGGTTAATTCGTGAAATGGCGCACTATAAACACCTTCCAATTATTGCATTAACCGCTAAGACGATGGCGGAAGACAGAGAGAAATCCTTGCAAGCTGGCGCATCAGAGTATCTGACAAAACCAATCGATTTAGAAAAGTTGTTATCTATCATGCGCATCTGGCTTTTTAAGCATTAGCTCAGGAGTGAAATAATGTTGATTGACCTCAAGTTTAGAACCCAACTCTTGATGAGTTACTCAGTGATCTTATCATTTATGCTGGGTATCGCTTTAGTCGTGTTCTTTAGTATTAAGTCTCTGGAAGATGATCAAGATTGGGTAAATCATAGTTATGATGCTTTAGCTAAAGCGGCAGAAATTGAAACCATAGCCATCGACATGGAAACAGGGATGAGGGGCTATCTACTGGCGGGTAAAAGTGAGTTTTTATCTCCCTACGAGAAGGGAGATAAAGTTTTCCATGAGCAGGTCAAGTCACTGATATCTTTTGTAGAAGATAATCCTGAACAGATGAGTCTGCTCGAGGAAATAATGGCGACCATAGATGAGTGGCACAGTGAAGTGACTAAGCCAGTGATTGCGCTAAGAGCTGAAATTGGCGATGGCAAGTCGATGAATGATATGGCTGATGTTATCAAAGAAGCGAAGGGCAAACAGTATTTCGATAAGTTCAGGGGACATATAAATACATTTATCGAACGTGAAAAAGAGTCAGTCAAGAAGAGTCACAATAAACTTAAGAGCAGTACCAATACCCAAGATCTTAAACAGCTTGAAGAGTTAGAGATCCATTCCTATCGTGCAATCACCATGGCCCAGTCCTTGCTCGCTGCCGCAGTCGATATGGAAACTGGCATGCGCGGTTTCTTATTGTCGGGACAAGAGCATTTCCTTGACCCTTACAAGGAGGGAAGTGTTCGTTTTCATCAGTTACTCGAAGAGTTATCCAGGTTTGTAGCGGATAACACTCTGCAAGTGTCAACGTTAGCGGGAAGCCAAACCATCATAGATAGCTGGATAAGCGAGGTGGTGGTGTCACAAATTGAACTTCGCCGAGAGATTGGCGATGCCAAAACCATGGATGATATGGCAGATCTGGTGGGAGAGGCAAAAGGTAAGGTTTATTTCGATAAGTTTCGAGGGCAAATCCAAAGGTTTAGGGATAGAGAACTCATACTGTTAGCACAGCGAAAAGAATCTTTGGCAGACACTGAGTCTTTGGTCACCAGAACGACAATCTTCGGTACTCTCTTAGCCATCTTTGTGGGCTTGGGCATCGCGTTTAGGTTAACAACACGCATTGTGAGCCAATTGGGCGGAGAGCCAGCTTATATCGCTGAAATAGCCAGAAAAGTGTCCAATGGCGATCTGAATTTCGAGCTGAAGGGAGATGAGAGCGCACAAGGTATCCTGGCCGAGATGAAGCAGATGATGGTGACCCTAAAAGATAAAACCAATCTGGCACAAAAGATTGCGGCTGGGGAGTTAGATCAAGTGGCAAAGCTAGCGTCTGATAAAGATGTGTTAGGCCTTGCATTAAAAGAGATGCTGAGTAATTTAAACAGTGTTGCCAATCAGGCCGATGCACTCGCTAGTGGTGATTTTACCAAGGAAGTGGTGATCAAGAGTGATAAAGACCGTTTAGGTACAGCATTGCACGAGATGAAGAGTCAGATCAATGAGCGTAATGCTTCTTTGTCCATGAGCCTCAATCTTAATCAAGGCATAGTTAATACCGCGGTAGATGGCATCATTTCCATTAAGGGTGATGGCACAATATTGTCGGTAAACTCTGCCACCGAGAGGATGTTCAAGTATTCGGCCAAGGCACTCATAGGCAAAAATATCAAGATGTTGATGCCTGAGCCTTTTCATTCTGAGCATGATGATTACTTAAGTCGGTACAAGTCTACGGGAGAGAAGACCATCATAGGTAAAGGGCGTGAGGTTGTCGCCAAGTGCAGCGATGGCAGCACATTTCCAATATATCTTTCGATTGGTGAGGTGAAGCAAGGTGAAGAGGTGATGTATACCGGTTTTATTCGCGATATTACCATTGAGAAACAGTATGAACAGGAGCTAAAAGAGAGCAATGACGATCTCTTGAAGCAAAATGAGCTGAAGAGCCGAGTGTCTATTATCAATGAATTGACCCAAGGGGCATCAGAGCTTGGGGCTATGGCTGATAGCATCATCTCGGCGTTAGCCGAAATGATGCTAGCCGGACATGGAGTCCTTTACACCTGTGGGGAAGAGGGCGATGACTTGAGCCTGTCGGGGAGTTATGCGTTTAAGAAAAGAAAGGCGATATTATCTATTATCCCCTTAGGTGAGGGACTCGTTGGCCAGTGTGCTAAAGAGAAGAAAACCATCTTATTGACCAAAGTCCCCGGCGATTATATTCAAATTAACTCAGGTTTGGGTGAAAGCTCGCCCATGAATGTATTGGTGGTGCCGGTATTATTTGAAGACGAGCTGATGGGGGTGATTGAACTCGCAACATTTCAAACATTCAGCGATGAACAAGTCGAGGTCATCGAACTCATCTGCAGTAATCTGGGCATCGTCATTAATAACCTCAAGAGCCAACAGCGTACACAGACCCTTTTGCTTGAGACCCAGAGGCAAGCGGAAGAATTACAGGCGCAGCAAGAGGAGCTCAAAAGCTCAAATGAGAGCCTGATGGAACAGACTCAATTGCTTAAAACCTCCGAAGAGGAGCTTAGGCAGCAGAGTGAGGAGCTCAAGGTCTCCAACGAAGAGTTGGAAGAGAAACAAGTGTTTCTTAAACGCCAGAAAGATGAGATAGAGGCGGCTAAAGTTGACTTGACCATTAAGGCCAATGAACTGGCTTTAGCCAGTAAATATAAGTCAGAATTTTTGGCTAACATGAGTCACGAACTCAGGACGCCACTCAATAGCTTACTCCTGTTAGCCAAAGGGTTGGCCGACAACAATAGTCAGCACCTCGATGAGACAGAAGTCGAAGATGCTAAGGTTATTTTCGATGGTGGTAATAATCTTCTGTGTCTCATTAATGACATCATGGATCTGTCTAAAGTCGAAGCGGGCAAGCTCAGCATACATATTGAAGAGGTTAACTTGAGTGTGCTTAGCCGTAACCTGAAACAGGTATTTGACCCTATTGCTAAGAGCCGTGGCCTGGAATTTATTATTAATTTGGACAAAAAACTGCCTCGAATCATCACAAGTGATGGCCAGAGAGTCGAGCAGGTGTTAAGAAATCTACTGTCGAATGCATTCAAGTTCACCGAGAATGGCTCTGTCTCTCTTAATATCGGTTACGTCAGAGCCGATACCCAATTTTCTCATAGTAGTTTGGATGCAAATAAGGCGTTGTCACTTGCTGTTGTTGATACGGGAATTGGGATACCTTCAGATAAACTCCAGGCTATTTTTGAAGCATTTCAGCAACAAGATGGCTCTACCAGCAGAAAGTATGGCGGAACCGGTTTAGGTCTCACCATCGCCAGGGAGATGACGCGCCTTTTAGGGGGAGAAATTCAGCTTGAGAGCTCACCCAGTGAGGGCAGCACTTTCACCTTGTATTTACCCAGTAAGTTTGACTCTGATGGTGTAGAACCAGAGTCTCATGGGGACAATGAGACTATCTTATCAGAGGTAAAATATTCAACACTGATAGATGAACCTGACTCCCTTTTAAAGAAAAGTGGCAGCTCCTCAGCTGAAGTTGTCAAACATGACCCCAGCATACAGATCCATCCAGAATTTATCCCCGATGATAGAAAGAATCTGCTGGAAGGTGATCGCTCTTTGCTTATCGTCGATGACGATAAAGTGTTTGCTAAAATATTACGGGATCATGCCAGAGAGAATGGCTATAAGTGCTTGGTTGCCGGTGATGGACGCACGGGGATCTATCTGGCGCAGGAATACCAACCCGATGGCATCATTCTCGATATTATGCTACCGGATATCGATGGTCACAAGGTACTGGAGCAGCTCAAATTCAGTCTCAAGACGCGCCATATACCTGTGGAGATTATTTCAGCCCACAGTGACGATAAAAATTCTGCACTCGTTCAGGGGGCGATTGGCCTGCAAACTAAGCCTGTTAGTCAGGAGCAGCTCTTGACCGTGTTCGACGAGATCAGAGATTTTTCTGCTTCTGAGCTGCGTCATGTACTGGTGGTAGAAGATGATATAGCCAATCAAACCTCTATTATCAGACTGTTAGAGAACAGTGATATTGACATCAAGTGTGTCGATAATGGCAGTCAGGGAGTCGATGAGATCATGTCAGGACAATATGATTGCGTCATTTTAGATCTAGGGTTACCGGATTTTAGTGGGTTTGAAGTCTTAAAGCGCATCGATGCCAGCGAGCTTACACGCGTGCCGCCAGTGATCATTTATACGGGCAAAGAGATCACCGATGAGGAGCAAGATGAGCTGAATAAATATTCATCCACCATAGTCATCAAGGGCGTGGGTTCAGCAGAGCGATTACTCGATGATATTTCGCTGTTTTTACATGATATTGAGTCTCGATTTTGTGCCAGTAGCCAAAAAACTATACATATGCTCCACGATGAAGACTCCATGCTTAAGGGTCGTAAGGTCTTGTTGGCCGATGATGATATGAGAAACACCTATGCTCTGTCGAAAAAATTAATCGAGATAGGCTTTGATGTCGAGATGGCCTATAACGGTAAGGAAGCGTTAGAGCAGTTGGAACAAGATAAAAATTTCGAATTGGTGCTGATGGATACCATGATGCCGGAGATGGATGGTTATGAGGCGACTCAGAAAATAAGAGCGTTGAGTCATTACAAACATATCCCTATCATAGCGTTAACCGCTAAGGCTATGCCTGAGGATAGGGAGAAATCATTGCAAGCTGGCGCGTCGGAATATCTGACTAAGCCAATCGATTTCGATAAATTACTCTCAATAATGCGGATCTGGTTGTTTAGGAACTAGATTTTGGGGAGACAACCTTGATTATGAAACCCGAAGATATGATTGAGTTTGAAGTTAATCAATTGCTTGAGGCGATAAATTTTCGTTATGGCTATGATTTTCGTGATTATTCAAGAGCTTCTCTGGAAAGAAGGATTTTAAATCGGGTATCGCTTTCGGATCTCGGCTCAGTGTCTGAGATGCTGCCTAAAATTCTACATGAACCGGATTTCTTCGATCTCTTTTTGCGTGACATGTCGGTGACTGTGACTGAAATGTTTCGTGAACCTCATGTGTTTAAGAAGGTACGACAGGAGGTTTTTACCCAACTTAAGACCTATTCGCGAGTCAATATCTGGCATGCAGGATGTGCAACCGGTGAAGAGGTTTACTCCATGGCCATTATGCTTAAAGAGGAGGGCCTGCTGGCGCGTACGCGGATTTATGCCACAGATTACAATAACCACTCACTGGAGATAGCCGAGAAGGGGATCTATCCAGCTGAAAAAATAAAGCTCTTTACTCAAAACTACTTAGCGTCCGGTGGCAAGGCCTCATTTGCCGATTACTATTTGGCTAAATTCAAGTCGGCTAAGATGGCCGAATCGCTTAAAAAACACATTACTTTTGCCAATCATAATTTGATGAAAGATCAGGCCTTTGCCGAGATGCATTTGATTGTGTGCCGCAATGTACTCATCTATTTTAATCCCAAGCTACAAGACAGGGTACTGGGCCTGTTTAAAGAGAGCCTGATCCCCAGAGGCTTTCTCTTACTCGGAGATAAGGAGACTCTGGAATTTAGTCAGGTAAAACCCTCATTCGAGGAGTTTGCCAGTAAGGAGCGGATATTCAGGCGGCTTATTCATGTATGAGGCTTTGGTTATAGGGGCCTCTGCTGGGGGACTGCATGCATTGACCTCAATCTTACCGCAGCTTCCCTATGACTATCCTCTAGCAGTATTGATTGTTCAGCACAGATGCAGGCAGGCGGATAGTTTTTTGGTCGATTATTTAAATGAAATATCTGCAGTTAGGGTAAAAGAGGCTGAGCCAGGTGAGTTGATACGGCCAGCTTACGCATATATTGCACCTGCTGGTTATCACTTGCTGGTGGAGCGGGATAAAACCTTGAGTCTGAGTATCGACCCACCAGTGAATTACTCCATTCCCTCCATTGACGTGCTTTTTCAATCGGCTGCTGCTAGCTACAAGAATCACCTAATTGGGCTTATACTTACAGGAGCTAATTCTGATGGAAGTCTGGGGATGAAAATGATCAAAGATTATGGTGGTTTAATCATAGTCCAAGACCCTCAGACCGCCGAGGTCGATGTGATGCCAAAAGCAGCCATAGCTAGAGTTGTTGCCGATAAAATTATCCCCATAGATACATTGGGGCATTATCTGGCTGAGTGTGATTATATGCCTGAATTAAGCGTGACTAAGGACCCATTACATGAATGATCCCCGCCTTCCTCTAATCCTGATCGTCGATGATGAACCCAATAATTTACGAGTCTATGAGCGCATTCTAGCCCCCTTAAACTTAGAGTTTATGAAAGCAATGTCTGGCCATCAGGCATTGGCCATTGCTCACAAACATGATTTCTTTCTTATCTTAATGGATGTTCAGATGCCCGGTATGGATGGGTTCGAAGCGGCCTCGCTTATCTTAGAGCATCCGAAGACCTGCCATATCCCTGTCATCTTTATCACGGCCTTTGCCCGTGATGAGGCGTTCGAGTTCAAGGGGTATATCAGCGGTGCGGTAGATTATCTGGTGAAACCTATTAATGAAGAGATCTTAAAGAGTAAAGTCGGGGTGTTTCTCGAGCTCTATAAAGAACGACTCAGGTTAGATAATGCCTATGAAACTAAGAAGAAAGCAGAGGAGGAGTTGAGGGTACACAAGGAAAATCTTGAAGTGTTAGTCAAAGACAGAACCAAGGAGTTACAGAAGTCGATGGAACACTTGATATCGGCTCAGGACAAGTTGGTCAAAGCTGAAAAAATGGCGTCATTAGGCCGTTTAGTTTCAGGGGTAGCCCATGAACTCAATACACCCATAGGAATTTGTGTTACCGCCGCTTCTTTTATGCAAGGGGAAACGGGTAAACTTAACCAAGAATTTATTGATGGCCGGCTCGAACAGGAGGACGTTTCAAGCTTTTTAGATTCAGCTATTCAGTCATCTGAGATGATTTTATCAAACCTCAATCGTGCATCTAAGCTAATAAAAGACTTTAAACTGGTGGCCGTGGATGTGTCATCAGAAGAGCTTACAACATTTAATCTGATGTCTCATGTCGATGACGGTATTACCGAAATATTACCTGAGTTAGATTTAACCCACCACCAACTGACGATTGCAGGCGATAAAGAACTGCGGGTGACAACCTACGCAGAAACTTTGAAACTGGTACTAAAAAACTTACTGCTTAATTCAATCACTCATGCCTTTGAACATGACACCGATGGACATATCTCAATCAATATCAGCAGTGCGGAGGACAAGGTTGTTGTAAGTTTCAAAGATGACGGTAAAGGCATGTCTGCAGAAACAGTGTCTATGGTCTTCGAACCTTTCTACACGACAAGGCGGGGTTCTGGAGGCAGCGGCTTGGGTTTATATATTGTGTTTAACCTAATAACACAAGTGCTAAAAGGCGATGTGCAGTGTACCAGTAAGCTAGATGAAGGCACTGAGTTTAAGATCACCTTCCCCGTTGAGAGATAGCGATCTATTTGGTCGTTGAAGCATTTTATATCATCGCTTTAAGCCCTCATATTGTCACTGAGGGCTTGCAATCATGATCAAGTATGACCTAGTGCAACATGAATTAGTGCAACATGAATTAGTGCAACATGACTTAGCGCGACATGATTTAGTGCAACTTCATTCTTGGCCTGACGACCCGCATCAACTTTTCGGCTAACCAGAGCGCGATGGTCTTAAACGTTCCATGTATGGCTTTTTGATGCATACGGTAGAGAGAGATATACACGAGGCGGGCGATTCTACCTTCAATAAACATACTGTTCTTGGTTAGATTCCCCATCAGGCTACCGACCGTGCTAAAACGAGACAGGTTAACCAGTGAACCATGATCGACATAAGTGTATGATTCTAATGCTTCGCCCTTGAGTTCATGGAGAATGTTTTTCTCGACACATTGAGCCATCTGGTGAGCCGATTGTGCCCTGGGAGGCACAAAACTGCCATCGGCCTGCTGGCAAGCACAGCAATCACCAATCACATAGATTTCATCATTAGTTGTACTGAGTAAGTTAGCCTTTACCATGATCTGATTGGCGCGGTTTAACTCAAACAGTTCGATATCTTTGATAAAATCAGGCGCTTTTACGCCTGCGGCCCACAGCATCAAGTTCGCTTCAATTAATTCACCGTCGGCAGTGACGAAACCTGAGGGGGTTGCTTCACTTATACGGGTGTTTTCCATCACATTAACCCCAAGCTTACTCAACTCGCGCCTTGCCGAAGTGGCTATGCGTTCGGGGAGTGCAGGAAGGATGCGGGGTCCGGCTTCAATTAAGTGAATATTGAGTTTATCTTTGGTCATTTTACTCAGACCATAGATTTTCAATAGATCGGTTACATGGTATAGCTCGGCCGAAAGCTCAACCCCAGTTGCTCCACCTCCTACGATGGCGATGTTGAGTTCATTGATGGACTCAGATTGGTGCACACGGGTAAAACTGTCTAGTAGGGCGTGGTGAAAGCGGTTCGCTTGCTGGTGGGAATCAAGAAAAAAACAATGGTCCCTCACACCAGGAGTATTGAAGTCATTACTGACGCTACCCACGGCGATAACTAATTTGTCATATTGGATTTGACGCTCTGGTAACAGCACCTTACCGGTATCATCTGTGATTGGGGCGACTTTAATAAACTGCTTATCGGCGTCGAGATCGCAAAAAGTCCCGAGTTGAAACTGATAGCCATGTTTTGCCGCATGGGCAGAATAAACCACGCCATCGAGATCTGAATCGAGCGATCCTGTGGCCACTTCATGAAGTAGCGGCTTCCAGATATGAGTTCGATTTTTATCGACAAGCACTATCTGTGCGTTATTCTTTTTGCCAAGCTTATGGCCTAACTGAGTAGCAAGCTCTAAGCCACCTGCGCCCCCACCGACGATCACTATCTTTGGACATGATGACTTCATTATGCTTCCTTACTCGATTCATTGAACGGCTTTATATCAAAAGCTAAATTATTAAACGCTAACCCACTCCTAACATATTGTCGTAAACATCAGCTCAAGTCATGGTCATAAACTCTGTAATCAATTCGAAAGTCAGTTAAATATTCCGAAATCGTGTGAGCTTATGTAGAGATATAAATGAATGATAGGGAGACCAATTTACGACTGTTGAGCGAAAAAGCTACTAAACAAAGCTTTTTCATGGCATGTTTTTTATTCAGGCAGCTGAAATGTAGGTGAACGTGCGCGTATTTGACTTTGATTTAAAAGCCTTACAAGTGTTTGTTATGACTGTTCAAACGGGCAATATGACTGAAACAGCAAGATGTCTAGGTTTGACGCAATCTTCGGTTTCCCAGACACTAGCCGTGCTGGAAAAGTCGGTAAAGGCCCAGTTACTCGATCGCAGTGTCAGGCCCATCGGGGTGACCATCGCCGGTCGATATTTCTTCGACCAATCAACTCACCTCCTATCTCAAGCTGAACAAACTCAGAAGGTATTATCTCAAGGCTCGTTTGAGCAACTTCACCTAGTGCGTATCGCTTTGGTTGATTCACTGGCTACGGCATTGGGTAAACCTTTGATTGAGGCCGTAAAAAAACGCACCGAGAATTGGACATTAACCACTGGGCGCTCACACATGCATGCCGATGCGCTGATTTCCAGGCGGGTCGATATCATCATTTCAGATGATGCCCTTGCAGATAATCCTGATATCTGTAGATACCCCATTCTTTCAGAGCCTTTTGTACTGGTTGTGCCTAAGCATTATAAAATGAGCGGCGAAGACGAAATTAACTTGTTGCATTTAAAGCAACTAGAGGCAGAACTCGATTTTGTCCGCTATAGCCAAGACTCCCTCATTGGCACGGAAATAGAGCGCTATCTACGACGTCTGGGTATCGATACTAATACACGGCTGCAACTGGATAATACCTTTGCAGTCTTATCTATGGTTGCCGCAGGCATTGGGTGGACGATCACCACGCCGCTTTGTCTATATCAAAGTGGGATTGGACTCGATCAAGTCAATTGTCTTCCTTTGCCAATAAAGATGCCACTACAGCGCCAATTGACCTTAGTGTGCCGACGTCATGAGTTGGGCGATTTGCCGATGCAGATGGCAAAAGATAGTTGCGACATCATGAAGCAAACTTTTGTCACTGAATATAGACAAACGCAGCCTTGGTTAGAGGCTGCCATTAACGTCGGCTAGATGGATCACATAGAGCATGTTAAATCGTTAAATCATTTTTAGTATAAGAAATATTAATACTAGATAGTTAGTAAAAATGATTGTTGTTGTCGTACTGGCTGGAGGCCATTAGGTTTGATAAACACATATTTATGGTGTTTATTCGGGCCATTTCGCAAACCAAGATAAAGGGAAGTGTCATGTCACAAGAGTCAAAGCGTCAAGGATTAGATCAATCCAAAGTATCGAGCATCGAGAGTCACGCTGTTTCCGATGAATATATGAGCAAGAGACAGCTTAAACGAGGCGTTGCAGGCTGGGTTGTACTGGCAAGTCTGGGTGTCTCTTATGTTATTTCTGGGGACTTCGCGGGTTGGAATTTTGGTTTAGCCTTGGGTGGTTTTGGTGGCATGTTCATTGCGACCTTAGTCATGGGACTGATGTACATCTGCTTAGTGTTAAGTCTGGCAGAAATGTCCTCCTCGATGCCAACGGCTGGAGGTGGCTACAGTTTTGCTCGTCGAGCCATGGGGCCTTGGGGAGGGTTTCTCACTGGCACTGCAATATTACTCGAATATGCCATTGCCCCCGCGGCTATTGCGATATTTATCGGCAGTTATGTCAATGAACTCATAGGTATCGATGGTCCCATAGTCTATGGCGCCTTCTACCTGACTTTTGTTGGACTGCATCTGTGGGGCGCAACGCAAGCATTAAGGATCATGATGGGGATCACCTTACTCGCGGTGATTGCGATTGGGGTGTTTGCTTTCGGCATGATCCCGCACTTCTCCGTCGATAATCTTTTCGATATCGCGGCTAACCCTGATGTGGCTGGTTCCAGCAGCTTCTTACCTGAAGGTTATATGGGAATTTGGGCTGCTCTACCTTTTGCCATGTGGTTATTTCTTGCGGTAGAAGGGGTGCCCTTGGCTGCTGAAGAAGCAAGGGATCCCGCTAAAGATATGCCAAAAGGGATCATCGCTTCCATGTTGGTGTTAATTGTTTTTGCTGCGCTGGTGTTACTGCTTGTCCCTGGTGGAGCAGGGGCTGAAGCCATGAAAGAGCACGGTGCGCCTCTCGTTGGCGCCTTACAATCCATCTATGGTATTGACTCTTTCGCCGCAAAATTTGTCAACATAGTGGGGCTATTTGGTCTGATCGCTAGCTTTTTCTCGATTATCTATGCGTATTCTCGTCAAGTGTTCGCCTTATCCAGAGCGGGGTATATTCCTCGCTTTCTCTCTTTGTCCGGAGAGCGAAAAGTCCCTGTTTGGGCATTAATTGTCCCTGGAGTGATTGGCTTTCTCCTGTCATTAACCGGTGAAGGCGATCTGATGATCACTATGGCGGTATTTGGTGCCACCATCTCCTACGCCATGATGAGCCTGTCTCATATTATTCTGCGTAAGAAAGAGCCCGAACTCGAGCGTCCTTACAAGACGCCTGGTGGCATTATTACTTCAGGGATAGCCCTGGTGCTTTCTTTAGTCGCTCTGGCATCAACCTTTGTTGTCAGTATTCAGGCCGCGGCATGGTCTGCGCTTTTTTACCTGATAATGGTGACCTACTTTGTCCTCTATAGTCGTCATCGATTAGTGGCATCAGCGCCCGAGGAGGAGTTTGACATGATAGCGTCGGCAGAATCTGAGTTGAACTAATCCTATAGGGGGAGGGAGTGCTGCCCCCTTGTTTTTATGACTAATATTAAGTTATCAGCCGGATACAGAAGATCAGTAATTAAGGCGTGAGTCAGTATTTATACTTATGCGCTTGTCAGGTGCGCTAGACAATAATAAAAGGGATCATGACTATGAGTACGGGAATGCAAGCAAGGGAAGTAAAGAATGTCGCTGATGCCAAGGCCATAATCGAAGAGCGAGGATTGAGTCATATCAAAGTAGGGGTGTTTGATAATGATGGTGTCATGCGTGGTAAATATATGTCTAAATCTAAGTTCTTCTCTTCATTAGAGAAAGGTTTTGCATTTTGTGATGTGGTCCTTGGTTGGGACATGAAAGATCAGCTTTATGACAATGCAAAGTACACCGGATGGCACACCGGCTATCCGGATGCACCAGTGAGAATTTTGCCCCAGACCTGTCGTGATGTGGTCGATGAGCCAGGCATGCTGCTGTTTATCGCCGAGTTTGCTGAGGAAGCTGAAGTTGTTTGTCCACGAGGTACTTTGAGGCGGGTGATTGAAAAAGCAGACAAAATGGGCCTCAAAGCGTTCGGAGCGCTTGAATATGAGTTCTTTCTTTTTAATGAGACTCCTCATTCAATTCGTGAGAAAAACTACCGTAATTTAGAAACCGTGACACCGGATTGGTTTGGTTATTCGATGATCCGAAATTCGGTGCATTCGGACTTGTATGAGGCGATTCTTGGGATGGGGGAAACCATGGATTTCCCCATTGAAGGTATACATTCAGAGACGGGGCCGGGGGTTATTGAGGCCGCAATTGCTGTAGATGGCGTTGAGGCTGCAGCCGATAAAGGTGCGCTATTTAAGACCTATATGAAGGTATTGGCACAGAAAAGGGGCTTGATGGCCACTTTTATGGCGAAATGGTCCGGTGATTATCCGGGGCAGAGCGGTCATATTCATCTCTCACTGCAGGATATAAATGGTCAGTCAGTATTTTTCGACCCCAGTCAGCCCCACAATATGAGTAAACTACAGCGTCATTTCCTCGCCGGACAACAGCAGTTGATGCCGGAGTTTCTGTGCATGATAGCCCCAACTATCAACAGTTATTCACGTATGGTTCCCGGATTTTGGGCGCCGACCGATGCCACCTGGGGCGTCGAAAATCGCACCACGGCACTCAGAGTTATCCCTGGCAGCGCCAAGTCTCAGCGAATTGAATATCGATTGGGCGCCGCTGACGCTAATCCATACCTTGCTTTAGCCGCCGCGCTGGCCAGTGGCTTATACGGCATAGAGCATCAACTCGAACCTCAAGCTCAAGTCAAAGGTAATGCCTATGAACAGCAACATGATGCCTCTCTTGCACTCCCTGGTACCCTTTGGGATGCCGCGCAACGATTCAAACAATCCAAGGCGGCGAAAGAGTGTTTTGGTGAGCAGTTTGTCGAGCATTTCGCCATTAGTCGTGAATGGGAGGAGCGAGAGTTCAGGAAGCATGTCAGTGACTGGGAGATGGAGCGGTATTTTGAGATCATCTAATCGCTCAGGCATTTAATCTTGATTGGCTAATGAGTTACGTCAGTGGTGTTAAGCATTTTTTGTACTTTTTAATGGGAGCTCAGTGCTAAATGAACATGTCACAGCAAGAAAAAATATCAGATGACGTCAGTGAAGCCGCTAAGGTTCAACAGACTGTCTCCCCCATAGATGGCAGCGTCTATTTGACCCGAACGCTAGCCGATAAGCAGCAAGTGGATACCTGTGTGAAACTGGCATCTCAGGCATTTAATGGCTCAGCAAAGAGTTGGAAGTTGACTTCGTTGGCGACCCGCAAATCCCTTTGTCAGGCAGCTGTTGATATTTTACTGAGTCATAAAGAGGAGATAGCCCAAGAGCTAAGCTGGATGATGGGCCGACCTATACGCTATGGTGCTGGCGAGCTCGCCGGCGTAGCTGAGCGCAGTGAGTACATGATAAGCGTGTGTGAACAAGCTCTGGCAGACATTGAATGTGCAGAAAAACCGGGTTTTACACGCTTTATAAAACGTGAAGCCTTAGGGGTTGTGCTAGTGATAGCACCATGGAATTACCCCTATTTAACCGCGATCAATGCCATCATCCCTGCGCTACTGGCTGGCAATTGTGTGATTTTAAAGCATTCAGCTCAAACACCTCTGTGTGCAGAGCGACTGTTTGATGCGTTCACTAAAGCCGGTTTACCACGGGGTGTATTTCAGTATTTACATATGGATCATCAAGATACCGCAGCACTGATTGCTAACGAACAGATAGCCTATGTGGCGTTTACGGGATCGGTATTTGGTGGTCAAATGGTAGAAAAGGCCGCTCAGGGGCGTTTTATCGGCGTTGGACTCGAGCT
Source organism: Shewanella eurypsychrophilus (assembly GCF_007004545.3). Lineage (NCBI taxonomy): Bacteria > Pseudomonadati > Pseudomonadota > Gammaproteobacteria > Alteromonadales > Shewanellaceae > Shewanella > Shewanella eurypsychrophilus. The sequence goes on from NZ_CP045503.2 coordinate 2,468,271, forward strand.
TGGTGGTAAAGATCCGGCTTACGTGCGTCAAGATGCCGATATTGAAAATGCCGTGTCAGCACTAGTGGATGGTGCATTTTTTAATTCTGGTCAGTCATGTTGCGGTATTGAACGCATCTATGTCCATCAGAGTGTCTATCATGAGTTTGTCACTCAAGCCGTGGCCTTAACCAAAGAGTATAAATTAGGCCGTTCAGATGATCATAAAGTGACATTAGGGCCTTTAGTTAAAGCGGCTGCGGCTGATTTTGTCCGTGGCCAAATAGCTGAAGCCGTCACTCAAGGCGCGGTTGCTCACATTGATGAAACCTTGTTTAATTTAAGTGAGCCTGGAACGGCATATCTTGCCCCACAGATTTTAACCAATGTGACCCATGATATGCGAGTCATGACTGAAGAGTCCTTTGGTCCTGTGGTCGGGATCATGAGTGTAACTGATGACACGCAGGCGCTTGAATTGATGAATGATAGTGAGTTTGGATTGACTGCCAGTATCTTCACTCGCGATATCAGTCAAGGAATCGCACTCGGTGAGCGGCTCGAGACTGGCACATTCTTCTTGAATCGTTGTGACTATTTAGACCCATCTCTTGCCTGGACAGGCGTTAAGCAGTCTGGTCGAGGCTGCAGTTTATCAACACTGGGTTTTGAGCCGTTAACCAGGCCTAAGTCATTCCATATCAAACATAATTAACAAAGATTTGATGGCTCAGGGCGACTGAAACCGCAATCGACAGGAATAATACAATGGAATTAACGGCAAATTGGAATTACCCAACAGCGATCACTGTGGGTGATGGCTGCATTAAGCAGATCGCTTTCGCGTGTATTGAGTTAAAGATGTCGAAGGTGTTGTTGGTCACCGATCCAGGCTTAGCAAACTTACCTATGGTAAAACAGGCGGTCACACTGTGCCTAGATGCAGACTTAGCTATTGAAGTGTTTTGTGATATTCAGGCTAATCCCACCGGAGAAAATATTCGAACGGGTGTTGAAGTGCTAAATAGAGGCCAATTTGATGGGGTTATTGCATTTGGTGGCGGCTCTAGTTTAGATGCTGCTAAAGCCATTGCCATGGTAGCTAGGCAGTCATTATCACTTTGGCAAACAGAAGATATTGGCGATAATTGGACTCAAATTAATTCAGCGTTAATGCTACCCGTTGTCGCTGTGCCCACCACCGCAGGCACCGGCTCAGAAGTTGGCCGAGCATCGGTGATCACAGACACAGACAGTGACACTCACGTAAAACGAATTATCTTTCACCCTGATATGTTGCCGGGTCGAGTATTGCTCGATCCGCGCCTGACAACGGGCTTACCTGCCAATATCACAGCGGCAACAGGACTCGATGCCTTATCTCATAATTTAGAAGCGTATTGTGCGCCTTTTTATCATCCGATGGCCGAAGGCGTTGCTATCGAAGCTATTAGATTGATAAAGGAGTTCCTGCCTACCGCTGTGGCGAACGGTGAGGACATTGAGGCGCGTACTCAGATGTTAGTTGCATCAACGATGGGCGCTACCAGTTTCCAGCGAGGGCTTGGGGGAATGCATGCTATCGCGCATGCTTTAGGGGCGCTATATAACAAACACCATGGTTTGTTAAATGCTATTTTGATGCCCTATGTCCTACTTAGAAATCGCTCGGTGTTAGAGGGTCGGATCACGCGCTTAGCGCGATACTTAGCGCTTGACGATGCCAGTTTCGATGGTTTTTTAGACTGGATATTAGCCATCAGGAAAACATTATCAATTCCTCATTCGTTAGCTGAGATTGGTATCACTTTAGACGATAGTGTACTGATTGGGGAGATGGCTGTAGCCGATGCCACATCAGGGGGAAACCCCATACCGCTAACCGCTGTACAATACTCCATGGTCTTTAGCGACGCAGTAAAAGGGCAGCTTGACTAAGATGTGTATTATATGAAAAGCAATAGGCGTTTATATGACTCACCACGAAGCAGGAGAGCGAAATGAACATTGGCATCTTACAGTGTGATGACGTCACTGAAGCGTTACGAGAGAAGCATGGAAATTATCCTGAGATGTTTGCTCGCTTGTTCAAGTCGATTGAGGTTGATCTCGAGTTTAATGTTTATCGAGTCATAGATGGGGAGTTCCCCAAGTCGATTGATGATTGCGATGCTTATATCACCACAGGTAGCCGCTATGGTGTGAATGACATCGATGAATGGATACAAGACTTACAACAATTTATCTGTAAGCTGCACTATTCTCGCAAAAAATTAATCGGGATCTGTTTCGGGCATCAAATGATGGTTAAGGCACTCGGTGGGGTGGTTGAAAAGTCAGATAAAGGCTGGGGTGTTGGAATTCATACATCCCGAATGACCCATATTCAAGATTGGATGGAGCAAGGCCGCAATGAAATATCATTGGTTGTTAGCCATCAAGATCAAGTGAAACTCCTGCCTCCAGATGTGATAATTTTAGCGGCAAGTGAGTTTTGCCCTTACTATATGATACAAATTAATCAGCATTTTATCGGAATTCAGGGTCACCCCGAGTTCAGCAAAACCTATTCTAAAGATCTTATGCATGTTCGTCGTGATAGGATCCCCCACGAGCAAATCGAATCTGGGATAGCGTCTCTCTCTTTACCCCTAGATGATAAGTTAGTGACGCGGTGGCTTATCAATTTCATTAAATAGCCGTTAAGTGAGTAAATATTAAACCTTAGTATCGATTTTTAAACGCGAGTGGCCGACAAGGGATAGTGACATAGGTTATAATTTGAATTTGCTGTTGCTAAAAAGTATATGACTTCTAGATCATATTTAGATCATATTATTTTTCATGCGTTATTTGATTCGTTTTAACAGCTTTTATAACACCACGCTTCACAGCCATTGACGCTGTGGCAAGCGTTATTTCACCTTATAGTTTGTGGTAATAGATGACTGAACGACAAAAATCCCCTGATGAACTGACTATCTTGTCATTAGATACGTGTACCGAATCTTGTTCGGCCTCGTTAATGGTTAAAGGTAAAATATTTTCTGAATTAGCCGTGGTTCCGCGTGAGCATAGTCAACGGATATTACCTATGGTTGATAGTGTGTTATCGCAGGCTAATATCAAATTAGCTGATGTTGACCTTATCGCATACGGTCGAGGACCTGGTAGTTTTACAGGGATCCGTATCTGTACTAGCATGACTCAAGGGCTTGCATTGGGCCAAGATATTCCTGTCATTGGCTTATCGACGCTACAAACGATGGCTCAAGCCGTTTATGATGATCAAGGCGCAGAACAGATAATTGCAGCCATTGATGCCAGAATGGGCGAAGTATATTGGGGACAGTTCATCGTTATTGATGGTATTGCTCAAGGGATTGGCCGAGAGTCGGTTATTGCCCCTGATCTGGTTAGGCTCACTCAGGAAACAGAAGGGACTCTTGTCGCAACAGGCACAGGTTTTGATACTTACCCAGAGCTACTTGAGCTCTCAAGTCACATAGTGCCAGCCGATAACATTAAATTTCCGGATGCAAAATCTATGTTAGCTTTAGCAAAGCAAGGGTATACTCAAGGATTATCGACCACAGTAGACGAACTTGCCCCAGTATATGTCAGAGACACCGTTTCCTGGAAAAAACTACCAGGGCGAGAGTAAGGCTCTGCTGGCTATTTTGTGATGGGTGATTAGGCTGTTAAATTAAGGGAGTATTATGCAGATCCAAGCCAGTATTTTTGATGCTCCTCAGACCAAAAGCCCAACATTGGTGAGTGTTGAACAAGCCAATGCGAGTCACAACGTTGAGGCGCAAGGCCCCGTAGAAGGGGTTGAAAAGGCGCAAAACATATCGTCTAACGATATGGCTAATCAAACAGACTTGCTAGATAAGGACGTTCTTCAACAAGGCCAACACTCAGAGCCACAACTACCTACCCAAGAGCAAGTCGCCTCTCGTGTCGATGCCAAATTACAATACGAGAAACAAACTCAGTCCAATGATAGTGCCGTGGCCCAATACTTAACAACACAACATGCCCAAGAGAGAGAAGCCATTCAGCAGATGGTAGGTATCGATATTTATGCTTAATCAAACGGGGTCAATGACGGCTCCTCATTCAGCTTCTAAGTCTGGCGCTCCTACCCGCGGACGTTTTTTAATCGAGTTGTTAGTCGCATTACTGATCACCCGCCTGCCTTTTATTAGTGTGCCTTTTAAATGGCTAGAGAGCTATTTTCATGAGCTATCTCATGGTATCGCTACTTTATTAACTGGCGGCGCAGTGAGTCATATTCAGCTTTTTCCAAATGGTGCAGGCCTATGTTTCAGTCAAGGCGGCTGGCCCGTCGTCATTGGCTTTAGCGGATATTTTGGAGCAGCGCTTTGGGGCTACTTGATCTTTATTCTGGCGACCTGGCCGAAAGGAATACGTGTTAGTTTCGCTGTATTAGGCTCTGCTGTTGTTTTGACGACGCTGTTATGGGGACGAGATTTACTGACAATCTCTATTCTGGCAAGCTTAGCGGTATTATTTTTGTTGCCACTAAAATTGAATAGAAATCGATTTATGGGCAGTGGACTTAGGGTGATGGCTTTGATGATCATGCTCAACGCCTTAGCGAGCCCCACGGTTTTATTGGGGCTCAACGGTAAAGGCGATGCGGCCATGTTGGCTGGAGCGACTTGGATCCCAGCTTGGATTTGGGTATTTATCTGGCTAGCTATCAGTGCCTTGATGATTTTCCTATGCTGGCAACGTGTTGATCGTGCAGCTTCAAAAAATTCAAAATAGTGCTAATGAATCGTTTTTAATCTTTTCTGTAACATTTCCTCACCATTTTCAGTCACTCACTCGAAGATATACAGGTAAACCCACTTGGATTTACCTGTATGTACTGATAGCTTGGGATCAAAATTATCATCGACAAGGAAGCAATAATGAAAAACAGCACGCTTTTAGCCAGTTTAATTTTGACTGCGACAGCCAGTACGGGGGCCATTGCACACTCCTCGGGGCATGAGGCTGTATCTTTACAGCAAGTGGTGAGCAGTGACTTCAGACAAGATAAGAATGCCAGTCGCGATAATTACCGTCATCCAGTAGAGACGCTTAAGTTTTTTGAAGTCAAGCCGACTGATACAGTCATTGAGCTCTGGCCAGGGGGAGGCTGGTATGCTGAAATACTTGCTCCCTATCTTGCTGCTGATGGTCAATATGTTGCGGGAAACTTTAATACTGAAACAGAAGACGAAAAGAAAAAGCAGGGTTATCGAGTCAAGGCTGGCAAAAAGTTTGAAGGTTGGCTTAACGATAATCGTAGCTCGTTAGGCCAAGCCACTACTGTGACGTTTGAGCCACCAAAGTTCTATAGCCTCGGCAATGAAGGCAGTGTGGATACTGTACTGACGTTCAGAAACCTGCATAATTGGGCGATGAAGGGTCACTTACAACCAGTATTCGAATCAGCGTATAAGGTGCTTAAGACTGGTGGTACATTTGGTGTGGTAGAGCATAGAGCCAATCCGGGAATGGATGCCAAAACTGGTTATATGGATGAAGCTGAAGTTATCGCCTTAGCTGAGAAAGTAGGCTTTACACTGGTTGCTAAGTCTGAAGTTAACGCCAACAGTAAAGATACAAAAGATCACCCAAAAGGTGTCTGGAGCTTACCGCCTAGACTGGCTTTAGAAGATCAAGATAAAGAAAAGTATCTCGCCATTGGTGAGAGCGATCGCATGACGCTAAAATTTATCAAAAATAGTCAATAATGACCTGACATAGAGAATAAACTGTGGCAATCTCTCGCCCCCTAAAGAGACTTGGGTTGCCACAGACCTACGGGTATCAAATCACTCTTCATATCGCTCAATTAAACGTCTTAGTCAAAATCAAAATAATTTGCACAAGTGCTAGAAAACTTGTTTAGCGGGCTATTAACAGATCTGTCAACTGGCTGACGATATGAACGACCAAAGGAGATCGATTTATGCGGCATTCAAGTGCAGAGGGAAAGGAAATTGAATTTCAATTGCCTCATATACGGCTTTCAGGAAGGCATTGGGGCAGGGCTGATAAACCTTTGTTATTAGCCCTTCATGGTTGGCTGGATAATGCCAATAGCTTCGAGCCGCTGGCTAAGCATTTACAAGATTATCAAATCTTAGCGATAGATTGGCCTGGCCATGGCTTTTCCGAGCACAGACCAGGTGCATATCCTTTGCATTGGATAGATTATCTGTATGATCTTGAAATATTGATAGACAGAATTTCTGAGCAACAAACCTTGGCTGGACTTATTGGACATTCTTTAGGAGGCATAGTTGCTGCTGCCTATACTGCTGCCTTTCCTGAGAGAGTGACTAAATTAGTCTTGATGGAAGCGGTGAGTCCCTTGTTTGAGTCTGCATCGAAGAATAACCAAAGATTAAGGACGAGTTTTGTTAGTCATCTTAGATGGGCTAAGAAGCGTGCCGCTTTACCTACTGTTTATGATTCAATAGAGGTCGCCATTAAGGCAAGATCAAGGTTAACAGGTCTTGAAGAGAAGTGGTGCAGGCTGCTAGTTGAAAGAAATATGCAACAACATGACATAGGTGTGAGTTGGCGAAGCGATCCTAGATTAAAATTAGACTCGCCGATTAGATTGACCTTCGAACAAGTCGATGCCTTGATGACTGATCATGATGTTGAGACATTGTTAATTACGGCCGACGCAGGTTATGAACAGATAACCACTTTATTACCTAAGGCTGAAGTATGGTTTAATCGTCTCTGCCATGTGCAAATATCCGGCGATCATCACCTACATATGGGTAATGCGCGAGCCGTGTCTGAGTCAATTGATCTATTTATGTCTCAATGAAGAAATTAAGATAGCAAAATAGGGGCTAGGTTTTTTACTCTATTTATGTGATGATGATCTAAATTAAAACGCCTGTATGAATTGAGCGTTGATTGAAAAATAATTAAAAAACAGATTTTTGTTTGCTGATTAGCAAGCAGTTATAGACCAATAGGTTTGTATCCACTGGATGTGGAGATTTAGGAGAGACTTGTGGAACAGATTTGGATTAATAATTTACCGGATGATGTACCCTCTCAGATCGATGTGGAGCAATATGACTCACTCGTCGATATGTTTGAGACCTCAGTATCAAAATTCGCCGACCAGCCTGCCTTTGTTAATATGGGGGCGACGTTAACCTACCGTAAGCTCGAAGAGCGTAGTCGTGCTTTTGCCGCCTATCTTCAAAATGAGCTTAAGCTAGAAAAGGGCGACAGAGTAGCCATTATGATGCCTAATCTGTTGCAATATCCTATTGCACTTTTTGGTATTTTACGTGCTGGCATGGTGGTGGTTAATGTCAATCCACTCTATACACCCAGAGAATTAAAGCATCAGCTGAACGATTCTGGTGCGAAAGCGATTATCGTGGTGTCCAACTTCGCGCACACGTTAGAAAAAGTTGTCGAGCAAACGCCTGTTGAGAGCGTTATTTTAACTGGACTTGGTGATCTTCTTAGCGCGCCAAAGCGTACCTTAGTGAATTTTGTTGTTAAATACATTAAGAAAATGGTACCGAAATACGACTTACCTCATGCAATTTCAATGAGAAAGGCCTTGAGTAAGGGGCGTCGCATGCAATATGTGAAGCCGAAAATTGTTAATCAAGATTTAGCTTTTTTACAGTATACCGGCGGTACAACAGGTGTGTCTAAAGGTGCCATGCTGAGTCATGGTAACGTAGTCAGTAACTTGCTTCAGGCGAACGCGGCATACTCTCCTATGCTCAAAGATGGTAAAGAGTTTGTTGTAACGGCATTGCCGCTTTATCATATCTTTGCATTGACAGTAAATTGTCTGCTCTTTATGCATAAAGGTGCCAATAACCTACTGATAACCAACCCAAGGGATCTCCCCGCATTTATCGGCGAGTTGAAGAAGCATTCTTATACGGCGATCACTGGGGTGAATACGTTATTTAATGCGCTAGTTAATTCAGAAGAGTTTAAGCAGCTGGATTTTTCACACCTCAAGCTTTCAATAGGCGGGGGGATGGCTGTTCAAGGCGCGGTTGCGGAAAAGTGGCAAAACATTACCAAGACTAAGTTACTAGAAGGCTATGGCCTAACAGAGGCTGCGCCTTTGGTGACTTGTTGTCCCTATAACCTCGAAGGTTACAATGGAGCAATCGGTTTTCCTGTTGCTATGACAGACATTCAAATTCGTGACGACGATGGTAAGGTGTTACCTCAAGGCGAAATTGGTGAACTCTTCGCTAAAGGCCCGCAAATTATGCAGGGATATTGGCAACGACCTGAAGAAACTGCCACAGTCATCGATAAGCAGGGCTACCTAGCTACGGGTGATATCGGTTACATGGATAAGCTAGGGTATTTCTATATTGTTGATCGTAAGAAAGATATGATTTTAGTCTCTGGTTTTAACGTCTTCCCAAATGAAGTGGAAGAAGTGATTGCCATGCATAAAGATGTGATTGAAGTCGCAGCGGTTGGGGTACCTAACGAGCTGTCTGGCGAAACGGTTAAGGTATTTGTGGTGCCAAGTGATAAATCTTTAAGCGAACGCGATATCATTAACCATTGCCGTGAGCATTTAACGGGATATAAAGTGCCTAAGCTGGTAGAATTCAGGGATGAGCTACCGAAAACCAACGTAGGTAAGATCTTACGTAGAGAGTTAAGGGATGAGGTTAAGTCAGCTTAAACCTGTTCCTGAATATATCAACTCTTGAAGCCGGCTATATGCCGGCTTTTATTATGGTTACGCCACGATCCCTGGGAGAATAATTTGTTAGCGTTTGAATATATAAAGGATGATGCGAGATTAACTGAGCTCGTGTCGCAATATCGCCAGAGCCATCTACTGGTAATAGATACTGAGTTTGTTCGCACACGTACTTATTATGCCCGCTTAGGTCTGATCCAAGCATACGACGGCAAAACGTTGGCTCTTATCGATCCTGTGGCAGTCTCTAATTTGTCTGAATTTTGGGACTTGCTTGTATTACCTGAAATAACCACTGTACTTCACTCTTGCAGTGAAGATTTAGAGGTGTTTGCGCGAAATGGTCAATGTCAGCCATATAAACTATTTGATAGCCAGATAGCGGCATCATTATGTGGCTTTGGCCATGGGCTGGGTTATGGCAAGCTGGTAGAGCAAACGTTAGACATTAGTCTAGATAAAGGCGAGTCACGCACTGACTGGATGAAGCGTCCCTTGAGTGAGGCTCAGTTAAATTATGCCGCGAACGATGTTTATTACCTCTATAACCTTTATCCTCAGTTGCTGGAAAAACTTGAGCAGCAAGGACGATTAGATTGGGTCTACGAGGAAGGCGCACGTATGACTAATGGTCGGCTCGCGGCGCCTAATGTCGAGCAAGCCTATCTCAAGGTTAAAAATGCATTTCAGTTAAGCTCTAGGCAACTCGCTTTTCTAAAAGTATTGGCTCAGTGGCGCTTAAAGCGAGCCATCACACGTGACTTAGCGGTAGGTTTCGTCGTTAAAGATCATGCTTTGATTGCCTTAGCTAAAAAGCAGCCGAAGAATAGTCAAGAACTGTTCAATATGACGGAGCTGACAGAGCAAGAAAAGCGAATTCACGGTAAGGATATTCTCGCTTTACTGCAGACTGCAGATGTAGAGAACCCACCGAAAACTATCGATGTTATAGCACTAAAAACGGGTTATAAGACGTCGTTTAAAGCGATTAAAAACTGTTTAGTCGCTATCGCAGAAGAGCAACTTGTACCGATCGAACTATTAGGTTCAAAACGCCATATTCATGAATACTTACAATGGCTTTGGGATGGTAAACAGGGTGATGCACCTTTACTGCTGTCAGGGTGGCGCAAAGGGCTTGTAGAAGCTAAATTGTCAGAACTGGTATTATCAAACATCTAGTTTTAATCTGAAAATAAATAAAAAAAACGCCGTGTCATTACTGATACGGCGTTTTTATTAGTAGATAAAATCTTAGTTACTTTTCAGGTAACGTCACGTTTAATTCGAGAACAGATAACTTATCATCGTTTTGGTCTAATTGTACTGAGACTTGATCTGTGTCGATCTTGACATATTTTCTGATGACATCAATAATTTCCTGCTTCATTTGAGGAAAATAATCAGGAGCATCACGTTCACCACGTTGATGGGCAACGATGATCTGCAATCGCTCTTTTGCCGTCGATGCAGTACTGGACTTCTTTTTTGTTTTGAAATAATCAAGTAAAGACATAATTAGCTACCAAATATCCTTTTTAAGAAACCTTTCTTCTCTTCTGTTACAAAGCGTAAAGGTAATTCCTGTCCTAGTAAACGTGCAACACTGTCACTGTATGCTTTTCCTGCGTCACTTTCTTGATCCATGATCACTGGCACGCCAGAGTTAGATGCTTTCAATACTGCTTGAGACTCCGGGATCACACCGATAAGCGGTATCGCTAAGATCTCCTCTACATCTTCAACACTGAGCATTTCACCAGTAGCAACACGAGCAGGAGAATAACGAGTCAGTAATAAGTACTCTTTTACGGGCTCTAAACCCTCTTCTGCGCGCTTAGATTTACTCTGTAACATTCCTAGGATTCGATCTGAATCGCGAACAGAACTCACCTCAGGATTGGTTGTGACAATTGCAATGTCGGCAAAATACAGTGCCATCATAGCACCGGTTTCGATTCCAGCTGGCGAGTCACAAATAATATATTCAAAATCTTTGGATAAATCTTGTAATACTTTACCAACGCCTTCCTTGGTTAAGGCATCTTTATCTCGGGTCTGTGAAGCGGGTAAAATAAATAATTTGTCGCAACGCTTATCTTTTATCAAGGTTTGGTTCAAATTAGCTTCACCATTGATTACGTTGACGAAGTCATATACAACACGACGTTCGCAGCCCATGATTAAATCTAAATTACGTAGTCCTATATCAAAATCGACAACGACAGTCTTATGTCCCTTCAATGCCAAACCTGTAGCAATAGCTGCACTGGTAGTTGTTTTACCAACGCCGCCTTTGCCTGAGGTGACAACAATAATTTGCGCCATGTGTTGTTCTATCCTTATATCTGTCTTTTAAAGTGGCAAGGCTTCGATAGTGAGAGATTCACCGTCTAGCCTAATGCAACCACTTTTCGTTGTACTATTTGCTTGTATATTTTCAGTAAGCCAATATTGCCCGGAGATCGAAACGAGCTCTGCTTCAATAGATTTGGCAATAATAACAGCATGTTTATCGCCGGCAGCACCTGCCATAGCTTTGCCTCTTAACGGGCCATAAACATGAATACTCCCGTCTGCAATTAACTCTGCACCGTTACCAACAGTTCCGACTACAATCAAGTCAGCATTTTTTGCATAAACCTGCTGGCCAGAACGGACATTTTGCTTAATGATTTTTGTGGTCTTAGGTAGCTGAGGTTGATTCGTTGATTGCTTACCTGATTTTATTTGCGCTAGGCCAAGCTGCTTAGCTTGTACAGCAATATCAGTGATCGCAGCAGTGATCCCGACAATGACGAGTTGCCTTGAAGTGAGCAGATCTTTGAGCGCCGCAAGATTATAATCAGGATCGGTAATCGCACTAAGATTGACAACCAAAGGGGCGCCAATAAAAAACTGCGGGGCGATAGCTAATTTGCTATCTAACTCTGCTGCGACTTTGTCCAGATCAAAATGATTGATATGAAGCACAGAAAGTGTAAAAGAGGAGCCTTTCAACTCTAGGCTGGGTTTCTGCATTCCGATATTGCTCTTTATAAATAATCAGCGCGAACGCTGATATGCATTATATTCCTAACCGTCCATGTTATAGTGTGACTCAATAGCTGGCAAGTTGAATAGTTTGGAAAGTTGGTAGTATATGATCTGTGCGGTATATAAGAGTCGTTGTAAAGCTGATAGTTATCTTTTTGTCGAGAAACGCAACGAATTTGAGCGTGTCCCTGAACCATTAATGGAAATGTTTGGTACTCCGACTTTGGTGATGATATTACCCCTGTCAAAGAGAGACCATTTAGGCTTTGCAGATATTAATAAAGTTAAAACTGAATTGGTAAAAAACGGATATTATTTACAATTACCCCCTCCAAAGGTTAACTTACTCGAACAGCATAAAAAAGAGATCGGCTATAGTAGGGATTAATAGTCAAAGGGAAGGGTATGGTGCTAAAAAAATTGAGTTTGTCTTGGGTATCATTATTGGTGACTTCGTTACTGTTAATGCCTACCGTTAGTGTGTTGGCCAGTGACAATCAATCCGTCACTAATTTCAATGACTTTTTGTCTCAGTTAGAGCAAGAGGCTAAAACATTAGGGATCAATGAATCGATACTGGCATCTACCTTTTCACAGATAAAACTGTTTAAGCAATCTACCCCCCCAAGGGTTCATGATAAAAACACTCAAGTTGCAACCCGCCCGCAGACTCTTGAAACTTATCTTCCTGAAATAATCACAGAAGCCAATGTGATCACTGTAAGAGCTATGTACAAAGAACATAAGACAGAGCTCGACGCTTTAGGTGATAAATACGGGATTCAACCTAGATTTATACTTGCATTATGGGGCATAGAGTCCAATTTTGGCGCTCAACGAGTCTCCTATCCAGCGCTGTCTGTCATAGCATCTTTGGCATATCAAGGGGATCAAGCGGACTTTTATAGGGCTGAATTTTTTGCTGCACTTAAGATTCTGGCTCAAGAACAGCTTGAGTATCGTGATTTAAGGGCTTCAAGAACCGGCGGAATAGGGCAAACCCAAATGAAGCCGAGCCAGTACTTGGCACATGCCCAAGATGGTAACGGTGATGGTAATAAAGATGTTTGGAATAGCTCTTTTGATGCCATGGCTTCAGCCGCAGCATTTCTTCAGCATTCCGGTTGGAAAATCAAAGAAACATGGGGTCGACAGGTGAGAACGCCTGAAAACCTGGATATCAGTTTAGCGTCTCTGTCTGTGAAAAAAACCTTTCCTCAATGGTCTGCTCTTGGTTTGACACGCTTTGATGGTAGCAAATTACCCAATCGCTCAGATATGCAAGTTTCTCTTATCATGCCTGATGGAGCTTCTGGTCGAAAATATCTGGTTTATGATAATTACCGAACACTGCTAGCGTGGAAGTCTTCAGATTACTTTGCTATATCTGTGACAAATTTATCCGAAAGAATTAAATATCCGCAGATTGATTAAAGGCAGTCATGTTCATTTGAGAGCACTCAGGTTCGATAATGCCTGCGGTGTTCTTCTTTTGTGCAACAGACAAGCCAGATCCTGTTTGAACAACTTCAATGATTTATCCATATAGTGTAAAATAGCCTGCGAAAGTAGGCTTTTTTATAGAATCAAATAATGGCATTTTGGAAAGAAAAAACATTAGCTGAGATGAATACATCTGAGTGGGAATCTTTGTGTGATGGTTGCGGTAAATGTTGCTTGAATAAGATCATCGATGATGAGACTGAAGAGCTGTACTACACCAACGCTGCATGTAAACTGCTTGACCCTCATGAGGCACATTGTATTCATTACACTCAACGGTTTAATTTCGTGCCATTATGCACTCAAGTGACAATAGATAATGTTGCTGAATTAACTTGGTTACCGGATAGTTGTGCCTATCGTCGACTCTATTCAGGCAAGTCATTACCGAGCTGGCACCCTTTACTGACAGGGTCTAAGAGTGAGATGCACCAACAAGGAATGTCGACCCAAGACAAAATCACTTGTGAGACAAAAGTGAAGTATATGGAAGATCATATCGTACTCTGGCCACTGAAAGATCTGGATTAAACGGTTTTTAATACTTTAAAAAAAACGCCCATCAGGGCGTTTTTTGATCTGACAGCTAATGGCGCTATCGGGCTTTATACCGATTGGTATTAGTTGCCGATAATGCTGGAATGAAGAAGATGGCAAGGGCAATGAGGTAAGCTGCAAAGGCGCCTATCATATATTGACCCATGGTTATTCCCATCATCTCCCACGGTATATCACTGCACATGCCACTTGGCATGAAGATAGACGGTAGCCATTCGTGTAGTGGCATCCAAGCAGGGAATTCAGGTAAGAAAGAGCAGGTAGAGAAAGGTGATGGGTTCATCTGCATATCTACAAGCTCAAGTGCGAGCTTTAACCCCCAAACGGCACTAATACCCCAGCCAATCAATGCCAAAAGCCTAGCAAAGCGGTTTCTATGGCCAATAACACCGATTAAGCCCGAGGCAAAAATACCTAATATGGCGAGTCTTTGATAAATACACATGACACATGGGTCTAGCTTCATCACATACTGGAAAAAGAGGGCACAGAGTTCTAATCCTAGCGCTGTGCCGCCAAGGATTAGCCACGCCATACGTGATTGAGCAAAACGAGTCATTGGGTTCAAAGCATATTCTCCATAATGTTCTTTAAAATATATCTGCAATTGCTGACATTATTTGTGCAATAAAAAAACGCCCGTAAAGGGCGTTTATAGGACTTTTATGAACCCAAAAAGTTCATTCAGTTGTCATAATTAATGACTAGATATAGCACCGTTAGCGACTTCTTTGACAGTATGATGAATAATCATTTGCGAGTCATAGAAATACTGGGTCATATCCTCTAGGAAACCAAATTGAATCGTCAATACACCAACAATAGATAACACAATGGTGTAAGGCAAAGCCATCCATACCATACGACCATAGGATAGTCTGACTAATGGCGCAATGGCCGAGGTCAATAGGAATAGAAACGCAGCTTGTCCGTTAGGTGTTGCAACAGATGGCAAGTTAGTGCCTGTGTTAACTGCGACCGCAAGTAGGTCGAACTGATCACGAGTGATCTGGCCGTCAATCAATGCCGATTTAAGCTCATTAATATAGACGGTGCCAACAAACACGTTATCACTGACCATAGACAATAAGCCATTAGCGATATAGAAAATCACTAACTGAGTATTACCTTCATAACTCAATGCCCATTGAATGACTGGAGCAAACAGTTGTTGATCGATAATGACACCGACAATAGCAAAGAATACCGCTAATAGCGCTGTAAATGGCAATGCTTCTTCGAAAGCTTTACCTAATGCATGTTCATTAGTCACACCATTAAAAGCAGTGGCAAGAATAATGACAGATAGACCAATCAGACCCACAGAGGCTAAATGTAATGCTAGACCTAAGACTAACCATACTCCAATAATAGCCTGGACAACCAGCTTCATCTTGTCGTGTTTAGTTCGGTGTGCATCTTCATAAGCATCATAATCAGATAAGATTTTATGAACGGCGTCAGGAAGCTGGACTCCATAGCTAAAGACTTTGAATTTTTCGACAAGAAAACATGTCATAACACCGGCGATAAACACTGGCACAGTGACTGGTGACATACGAAGTGCAAATTCTGCGAATTGCCAGTTGGCCTGAGCTGCAATGATTAAGTTTTGCGGCTCTCCAACCATAGTACATACGCCACCTAAGGCAGTACCCACACCTGCGTGCATTAATAAATTACGCAAGAAACCGCGAAATGCCTCTAACTCATCCTCACAAAGTTGATTGCCACCTTCATCAGTGTGGTCGTGATCTTCAGCAAAGTTTTTCCCTGAAGCGACTTTATGATAAATAGAGTAAAAGCCGACAGCGACTGCGATGATGACAGCGATAACCGTTAGCGCATCCAAAAATGCGGATAGGAAGGCTGACGCAACACAAAACATCAAAGAGACAACCACTTTTGAGCGGACTTTGGTGATCATTTTAGTGAAAGCAAATAATAATAATTGCTTCATAAAATAGATACCGGCCACCATGAAAATTAGAAGTAGTAATACTTCTAAGTTAGCTTCTATCTCATGTAAAACTTGGTTAGGTGATGTCATTCCTATGACCACGGCTTCAATTGCAAGCAAACCACCGGGCTGAAGCGGGTAACATTTTAACGCCATAGCTAAGGTAAAGATGAACTCAATAACGAGTAACCAACCTGCCGTAAAGGGGTCAATATAGAAAATAATTGGATTGATGATTAAAAAAGATAAAATCGCGATTTTGAACCACTTAGGTGAATTACCTAAGAAGTTATCAATAAACGCCTGACTCATTGTCACAGGCATGGCACCCTCTCAAATTGAAATTATATTATTGTAAGTATAAAGCTACAGTCTATTAGAATCGCCACAGTTTAGCCTAAAGAAAGCATTTAATTAATACCTTACTCACATCTAAAGCTTAAAATTGTCTTAAAAAATAGCTTTAGATAGCAAAAAAGTACTAAAAAGGTGATTCGAAATGGATTTTGTGGTTTTTTGAAGGATTAAACTTTGATCTTAGCCAGTATTACTTCAGATAAGGTTTCCATTTTTTGAAGCTCTGGTATGATCAGTTATCAAAATAACCCTAACTAGAGTGGGAAAATTACCCTGATGACAATTGCCCCAAAAGCTCCTACATCGTTAAAGTCCACCGACATTATTGAAGCTAAAGGACCGGCGAGCTTTGCTGAGAAATATATTGTTCGATCAATTTGGGAAGATAAATTTCCCCCAGGTACGATTTTACCTGCAGAGCGTGAGTTATCTGAGCTGATTGGAGTGACCCGAACCACCTTAAGAGAAGTACTCCAGCGTCTAGCACGAGATGGCTGGTTAACCATCCAACATGGCAAGCCAACCAAAGTTAATGATATTTGGGAAACATCTGGCCTAAATGTCTTAGAGACTATCGCGGATCTTAATCCGGCTGGTGAGCCTGTGCTACTCGAACAGTTATTGTCAGCACGAACCAATATTAGTGCCATTTACTTTAAAGGGGCGGTTCGACACAATCCAGACAAAGTATTAGAAGCCCTAGAGCAACTGATTAATTTAAGTGATGATCCCAAGGCTTATGTCGAGTTCGACTATCAGTTACATCACTGTTTAGCCTTTAACTCAGGTAATCCACTTTATGTACTCATTCTTAATGGGTTTAAAGGTCTATACAGCCGTGTAGGCGAAGATTATTTTGCCATTCCAAAAGCTCGCGAGTTAGCCTTTGAGTTTTATGAGGCATTGAAGCAGCTAGCTGTAGATAAGAATCACAACGCTATCCCAGCATTGATGCGCAGCTATGGTATTAACAGTGGTAAAGTGTGGCAAAAGTTTAAAAACTCTCAAACTGAGCAGGCTTAACGCCTGGCAGCGTGAGAATGATGAAACAGTAAAATGCTTCTTTTATGAGGCATTTTTTTACTTGAAAATAAGTGGTTCTCACCATTTACACGTTTATTTAGCGATTTAGCATAGGTTGAAGTTTAATCAATATCGAAGTTGTAATAGATATCTAATGATTGCTCTATCGTGCCAGAGACGGTTTCTAAATAGAGTTGTGATAACAGGTAGTATCTTACCGTCATCTCATAACCTGGATTAAAAACACCATAGCCGTACTTGACCATGAGGTCATCGCCAATAAAGCCACTGATCGCTACGCGTCCATCATCATTGGCATCGAGCTGCACATTCGAAAAACCTAATTTTTCAATCAAGCCAGTCGCAGAGTCGCCAATATTGTTCACTGCTCCCCCCCCTATTTGGTTCGTTAAGGTGAGAGCCGCCCCTAACATTAAACCGCTATTTTGAGCATTATCATTGCTGTGGAATCCAGTCCCCTTAATGATGTAGGAAAGGATCTCTGCTTGCTCTTTGGCGGGGGAAGAGAAAAGCGTAACGACAGGTTTGAGCGGTGTGCCTGTGATCCTGACCCCAGCAACAACATCCTCATCTTTAATTTCTCTGACAGCCTCAATATTGAGATTTGGCACTTCTAATGGGCCAATAAATTGTACTTCACCCGCTTTGATGTCTAGAGTTTGCCCCATAAATTTATATTTCCCATCAATAACACGGATATCGCCGTATAGGAGTGGAGGCTTAAATGCTTCTTGTTTTAAATCTAAGGTGCCGATTAATTTTCCTCTCAATCCCATACCGTCAATGCGTAATTTATCGGAAATATTTATCTTGATATCTGTGGTTAGGGCGACCGGGCTTTGGTTTACCACACCTGATGAGGTACGGTCATTGAAAACAACATCTTGGGAAACAGCGACACCGCCTTCTGGTAATTGCACTATTTTGATATGACCCGATGGCACATCGATGGCTCCAACCACATCAAAACTGTCTTTATTGAAATTTAACGTTAAATTTGGAGATAAATTGACGATGGCAAACGGTGGTTGAATAATGGCTAGATTGTCGCCATCTAATTTAATTGCGCCTTTGAACTGTTCTGCGCTCCAGTCAAGACTGCCAGACAGTTCTGCTTGGCCTTCCCCCATTTGCCATTGACCTTCTAGGATCGCTTTTTGTCCTGATAATGACATCGATATTTGAATGTCTTCCAGTAAGGTTGGATTAGCAGCAGCTAAGAGTTCGCCATTTTCTAGCTGCAACTTACCTGAGATGCTCGGCTTTGCTAAGGTACCTGCGATCTGCAACTGGCTTGAAATATTTCCTTCTATAGTCTCTAGTTGGGGCAAAAATTCTGATAGAGCCTTAAGGTTAATCTTATGTAGCCTTGTATAGCCGGATAAACTTCTGTCTGGCGTGACAGAGATATCCAGTTTACCTTCCCAGCTAGCAATGTCATGAGAGTCAAATTGTAGCCGAGTCGACAGGTACTCTTCATCAAGTCTTGCCTGTAATGCCAGGGTTTTATAGCCAATATCAACATTACGATTATTATCATTTAAGCTGAGGTGGCCAGGCTCAAAGGCTAAGTCTAGTGCCCCTTGTGGTTTTTGGTTCTCGGCCCATATGATGTGAGAGGTTAATTTAGCCTGTGCTTGCCATAAAATATTATCAGGTAATAACGGTGCTAAAATGGCACCAACATCACCTTCAAATAATAGACTGGCATCACCATTTTCACCGAGTTCAGCGGGGTCATCTAAACAAAGTTTGCCGTTGAGGTTAAATAAGCAAAACCTTGTAACAAGACCTGTTTGCTTGAGGTTATCCCAACTAACGGTCAAAGCATCTTCTAGGGACCAGGCCCCTAAGAAAGAGTCGATATTGAATGCACGAACTTCTGCCTGTAGGGTTTCAGTTTCACGATTAAAATTGGAATAGACCTTAGTGTTAACTTGATAGTCTCCTCTGGTTTCAAGTCTCAACTTTTGTTTGTTTTCGTCTCCTTTTACCCCCAGCGTGATGGAATCTAGCTTTACTGAATCGTAATTGAGGTTTCCCGCTCTGACTGATAATGCAAAATCTTGATTATCAAGAGGACGATAAGTACCTTTTATTAAGGCGTGATCCAATTGAATGTCTGTATACTGCAATTGCTGAACATCCGCATAGATGAAGACTTCAGGGTGTTCATTTTCACCAGAGACATTTATCTTAGCGTTAATACTGCCGGATGAATCAGCTTGCCAAAGGTTGAGATCGGGAATATCCAAATTAGCGTTAACAGCCCAATTTTCATCGGCTGTACCGGAAATGGTCAATACTGACTGTAGAGCGCTGAAGGTTAAATTTTCGGCACTAAGATTAAACTTCTCATTTAAACTCAGATCACCAATAAGCTCAAAGGGATAGCCTTGGATCTCTCCGGCTAATTCAGAGCGTGATATCGCAACATGCCATTGACTATCCTTAACCTGACCTTGAGTGCTTAATCTGCCACTAATGAAGCTTTCCGGTAATGGATTTTCCAGCATTAATGCTAATTGCTGCATATCGAAGTCGATCGTATTGATATCAGCATCCCAGCTAATGATGTTGCCGTAGCTGATATGTCCAGATGCTTCTACTTCGCCAATCAAGCCTTTTGCCCTAAGGTGGGATATGTCAACTCGGGAGCCACTATGGGTTAATTGGGTATCGACATTCAGTATGGGGTGATAGGGGGTATTTACTCGTCCTGAAAAACTCACCTTTTGACTATCTGTGTTACCGCTAGTTGATAACTCAATGTCTTTGGCTGAATAAGTATTACTATCAATAGGCCAACCAAGTTGCCGAGCGGTTAGAGATAGCTGATAAGCTAATCTGGGTTCGGCAAGGGCTATATCGCCATTGAGGCTAAAATCGACATCCCCTTGTCCCTTAGCCTCAACGCTTAGTTTGTTGAAACCACCTGATACATTTAGGTTTAGATGCTGCTGACTGAGGCTAGGTACTTCTTTGACATTACTGGCATTTATGTCGGCAATAAAGTCCATTGGGTAATCATCGATAAGGGATATTTCCCCTTCGAGAATGACATTACCGTAGGTATGCTCCACGAGGAGCTTTTCGACGTGAATGAGGAAGCTATGATAACTGGCTTCAAATTCAATTTTATTAAAAATATCGTCTCGCTGCCCTAATCTGAGGTGGCTGTTGTTCAGTGAAACCTGTTCGGCAAAAACTGGAATGGGCATAAACACTTGGGGCAGGTTTGCCATGGTCCAGCTCTCAGCTTGTTCATTTTTATCTTTAGATTGCTCAGCTGAATCGCCCGATAAAGGTATATCGACCAAGAGGCCATTGGACGTTAAATAGTTAACTCTTATTCCAGTAGCTTGCCACTGCGCTCTTGTTTGTAGTCGAGTGGCATTGAAATGCATATCATCGACTCTGACTTTTACATTGGCTAAATCGGCTTTAGTGAGGTCGATGCCAAAGGGGAGGGTGATCTCTTCATGGATATCATCGCCAGCTTCTTCAGCTTGGATGTGTGTGTTTACTTTGTGGTCCGCATTTGGAATCGGCGACGAATTAGCTTTAATACCTGTTTCATCTTCTTTAGCAGGAATAGAAGTGTCTACGTCGACAATGACTCTCGAGGCTGATAATTCATCCACGCAGAGCTGCTTACGCAGTAAACATAAGGGGTGCCAATCGAGGACTAAGTCATCAAGTTCAACTGAAACGCCAACCATTTTCCAGTGAACATTTGTGAGTGATAATCTGTTGTTGATCGCGCCATCGACATAGGTGATATCTAAGTCTGGTACTAAGCTATCTGCAACAAATACCGTTATGCGACTACCGAAATCGGTACCAATCAAGATGGCGACAGTGATCAGTATGCCTAAGGGGATATATATGACAGTTCGACAAAAACCTTTGAAACTGCGCCAAAGTACGTATCGTCGATTCGATTTTACTGATGATGCTTCATCTTGTTGTTCAACTTGATGGGTCATAGTTCGGCTCCCATCGTTAAGTGGATCCGCCAAGACCTATCTACCGTTTCTGTTTCTTTGAGTCCAACACCAAGATCTAGCTTAATGGGGCCGATTGGAGAGATCCAGTGTAGTCCTCCGCCGACAGAGACAATAGGTTCAATTTGATTAACATCGAATGCGTTACCCGCATCGATAAAGGTACCTACGCGCCATGTCGGGGTGACATAATATTGGTACTCGACACTGCCGACCATTAGATAGCGTCCACCAACAACCTCTCTTGCCTTATTGCCTTCACTATTTTCATACTCTATGTACGGACCAAGCTCTTGATAACTATAGCCTCTGATACTCTGATCGCCACCAGCAAAGTAGCGCAATGAAGGGGGTATAAGCGCTAAATCCGCTTCATCGGCTAAGTTCACTCCTAAGTCTAAGCGGGAGACAATTCTGTGCTTATCGAAAAAAGTCTCAATCCACTTGTATTTTGTCTGTAGTCGAGTGAGCTGGATAGCGGATCCCAAATTAGGATTAGCATACTCAATACTATAATGCTGAAAAAAGCCCGACTTGGGATCTAAGGTATTATCTCCACGACTCGTTTTGGAGATGCTGGCACCAAACAGTAAAAACTCAGGAGAATAATCAATGTCTGATTGGGTGTAATACTCTTTCATCCCTTCAACGGAATAGCTGAGTAGCCAGTTGTTACCCAGTCTTTGTTGTCGGATCACGGCAAGTAAGCCTTTACTGCCCTCAAGCTCACCTGTGTTTGAGTATTTATTTTCATCAGCATCATAGACTTGAGTGACGCCATATTTATCCCTGAGCATACCAAAACGAAATTTGAGCTGGTCATCTAAGGGATGGGTCAACGGGATCGTGTAAGTGGTGAGGTATTTTGGGCGGTCGGGAGACCATTCCAAGCTGGTTTCTTGAGAGTGACCATAGTTGTTTATCTGTGGAGTACGCCAGTTAATACTGACCCTAGGCTCTAATGTGTTGTCTGTCGTATTACCTATATCGACACCAAGACCTAACTCAATGGAGTGGCTGGGTTTTGGGCTTAATTCAACTTTTATGGGTACATCAAGACCTACCGCTTTATCTATCTGAGGTAATACCTTGATATTAGAAAAGTAGCTGGTGTCTAGTAACTCTCTATTTAACCGCGATAAACTTCCAGTGCTATAGGGTGAATTGTCTTCGAAAGGGATGAGTTCATCCAGAAAGCCATCTTGCAGAGTATGACCATCGAAACTCACTGCTCCCATATGGTACCTAAGGCCGGAATCATAATGCAGGGTGATTTTTGCTGTGTTCATATCGCGGTTTACTTCGATGGAAGACTTGATGTATTTTCCGTCAAAATAGCCTCTGGCCACAGCGAGAGTGATGAGCTGAGATTTTACCTGCTCATATACACCATGATTGAGTTTGTCACCCGGTTTGATATTAAGATTATCTAGCCATTGTAGGATAAATGAGTCATCGAGTATTTCACCATCAAAATGTAAGTCAACCCACTCTATTAACGTCGGTTTACCAGGTGTTATGGTCAATGATAATAGCCAAGGAGCGTCTTGGTTATTATTTACTTCTTGGTGTATTTTTGCGTGGTAATAACCTAAAGAGTTTAGCGCGGCATTGACATTATCTTCAGCATTGAAAACAAATGCCCTACGTTGAACCTTTGAGGTGGGTAAGGTCCCCAAATGTGCCTCAATATTGCGGGTCAGTGACCCACTTACCCCCGTTATTTTAAGGGTGAGGAGTTCACTAGCCATCACCGAGGTTGTACACAGTACATTGCACAACATTAAGAGGCTTAAAAATCTGAGGCGAATAGAAAACAAATGCAAAAATGGCGCTCTAATCTAGTCAATAAGAAATACTGTCTTTATTGTCTCTATATAATTGATTTCTAGCAAGCTGATGATTGTAATTAAATGAAAAAATGGTTACAAAGAGTGCAAATAAAAAATAAAGGACCTCTCTGTGAAAAATAACAACGTTTTTTGGGCTGTGCTTCTTACCCTCTCAACGCTTTCAGCGCCTTTCTCCTGGGCAGATGATAAGCCCATTTCGATTGCAATACACGGTGGTGCAGGCACCATTAAGCCGAGCAGTTTTACGCCTGAAAAGGAGCAGGCTTATCGCGAGAAGTTAAAAGAAGCGGTAGATGCAGGTTACGCCGTTTTAGATAAAGGCGGCTCGAGCCTAAATGCGGTTACATCAGCCATTAATGTTCTCGAGAATTCGCCATTCTTTAATGCGGGTAAAGGTGCGGTATACACGCATAACGAACAGCATGAGATGGATGCATCTATTATGGATGGTCAAACCATGAATGCTGGCGCCGTAGCTGGGGTTAAGCATATCAAGAACCCCATTGATCTGGCGCGTCTGGTCATGGATAAATCGGTTCATGTCATGCTCTATGGTGAAGGCGCCGAGGAGTTTGCACTCACTCAAGGTGTGACCTTAGTTGCTAATGAGAGTTTCGATACTCAACATAGATACGAGGCATTGCAGCGCGCTAAGGCTAAGATGGAAAAAGCCAAATTCGAGAACAAGGATTATCTCGCAGCCCATAGTGAACTCGACACCGAATATAAAGTGGGTACCGTTGGCGCAGTGGCGCTCGATAAACAAGGCAACATCAGCGCGGGGACATCGACCGGTGGAATGACTAACAAGCGTTATGGTCGTATCGGCGATTCACCTATTATAGGTGCTGGAACCTATGCCGAAAATGGTGTTTGTGCGGTATCCGCAACCGGTCATGGTGAGTATTTTATTCGTTATCAAGTGGCAGGGGATATCTGCGCCAAGGTGAAATACCAGAATAAATCTATTATCCAAGCGGCTGATGAAGTCATTAACCAGCGTCTAATCACGGCTGGTGGTACTGGTGGTGTGATAGCCATTGATCATCGCGGTAATATTGCCACGCCATTTAACACCGATGGAATGTATCGCGCTACTCGTAAGAATGGTGAAGAAGCACAAGTGATGATTTGGCGAGATAAGTAAGCCCAATATCGATGGGTATAAAAGGTCATTATAAGTTGTTTAAACTCGTGTTTAGCAGACAAGAAAGCTATTTCCTGTCTGCTAATTATTATGTTAACCCTACTACCTTCTTTGCTTTAAATACAGGGCTCCTATAGCGAGATTATTGCCATCGATATCAAGTTGCCGATTCACTGTTAAAGGGAAATTTCGGCCAAGTCTTAATGCCAGACGTTGGCTCAGTACTTCATTGGCAAACTCACTGCCTGCAAATATCACCGATTTGACACTTAAGTTTAGATCTAGGTGCTCGATCCAGTTTGCGATAAAGTCAGCGAGAGAATCCTGTAATCCAAAAGCGAGCTTTTGGGTGTTGTTATCATCAGCCAACCTGTAACTGATTAATGAACCGATTGTTTTGCACCAGTTCAGACTTCTGTGAGCCTCTCCTTTAGTGAGTGGGAAGTCGATACGAGGCGCGTTACTTCCCTGATGCTGCATTGCCGAGCTGATTAATGCATCACTTAGGCACTGTTTGGATGTGCTGTCGCTTTTTAGTCCTAGAATAACGGCTGCGATTGCCCATAAACTCTGTAGGTTATCTGTGGGAGGAGAAAAATTCAAATCGAGTAAGGTTAAATAATCATCAGGGTATTTAGTCTTAAACTTTTCAACGACCTGTTGTTGTGGGCTTTGCTCTAGTTGATAATAGATGTCATAACCCGTTGCCGGCAAAGAGGGGAGACTAAAAAATAGCTCGGTAGCCTGTTTACGGTCTTGTGTGATGATTTGACCTGTTTGTTGTTCACTGAAATAGATAACTGCACTGTTTTTACTCTGTTTATATTCCAGGTTACCAGCATGAAGTGCACAAAAACCGGCATTGCCTTTACTGGTTGAATTATCTTCATTGTTATATGGCTCACAGTAAATTTGGCCCTTTTCACTGCGCACAGAAAACTGATTAAAGCTGGCATTATCATGAAGTGGTTCAGGGTGATCATCCAAAGATGATATCGCGCTCTCTTCTCGTGGGATGCTGCTGATGTCACTCCATGCTGATTGAATCCAAGCCATTGGTTTTTTGTCAGTTTCAGAGTTGAAATAGATCCAGTCTATGCCTTTTTGTCTTAAGATTTCGCAGATAACAACCAGTGCTCGGTTATGGGCAAAACAGACATCGTACAGAGGAGAGGTCAATCTTGGGTGGCCATTAATTGGACGAAGCGTGATCATCGGTTTTTCAATACTCGATAGTGCGAGTACCTGATGATCTTTGAGGTGAAATTGAGCATTTAATGTGTTTGGGTTACAGATGAGTAGCTTTGGTCGCTTTACATTAGAAAAAGAGTTAAGGCTTAGGCTTAACGTGTCCTTTCCCCTAAAATCACAGGTACCCGATTGCAGTAGTTGTTGTGCCATTAATTGCAAGTCAGTCAGCTTTAGCTGCTGGTGATGATCATGAAGCCGTGTAGAGCCATGACAGCAATGGCATGGTATTGAAATTTCTCCAAATTTTACAGACTGATTATCACCAAACTGGGGGAAGCATTGCTGGCAAAATTCTTGTCTAACTTCGGCATTATCCAGGAGTTGGTAATTACCTAAGCGAGATTCAATTAAGATAATCTGTGAATCAACCAGCCAGACAGATATTAAAAAGTCATGAGCGATGGCGTCTGCGAGGTCCTCGAGCTGTTGTATTTGCCCCTGAGCCTCAATGAAATAGCAATTTTTAATACAGCCAACGGTAATATCGAGCTCACTGTGGTTAAGATATTGATTACACAGGTGAGCATACAGCGCTACGGGTCTAGAGCAAGTAAACTCGAATTTAATCATTTTCATGTTGTAGTACACCACGTTTGTATGAGCTTGGGATCAATGTGTTGATGCTCACATCATTGACACGCTTAAAGCCAAAACCGAGTTGTTCCATGTGTTGAAGCAAGGTCTTTTCCATCAGCGGTACCGCAGCTTCAATTTGCGGTGTAATACCCAGTACCATAGGTTCAAGAATGGTAGGTGTTACGCCCAGAATGAATGTTTTAGGCCTATCACCGACCATATCCATCATGTGTAGTGTTTGCAGCATCTCTACTTCATGGGCACTGCCTTGCCAGTCAATTTCAGCAGGTGCTTTATCAAAATCAAAAAAGTAAACCTCACCAGGTTTTACTCCAGCAGCATTCACGGTATCGACGACTATCATATAATCGTATTGACAGAGCATAGGAATAAGCCCTTGTGCTAACGTGCCCCCATCTGTGATATCTAACGTATCTTGAGGATGAGTAAATCTATAATTCTCAGAAATATAGTTAATAAAATGTACCCCGATGCCTTCATCAGCGAAGAGAACATTACCGATCCCTAATAGCAATATTTTCATTAAAAATTTGCCTTATTTATAATTATTTTAATTTAAACGTGAAAATACGCCGATAAAATATCGGCGTATTTGATAACGAAATATGACTATCTAATGCTTGTGGTAGTCATAACCGGAGACAATCGAGTCTACGGAGTTGTGCTTAAATCGAATTCCTGACCAAACAGCCATATAGACATGTATTAGTGTGAATATGATAAACACCCAAGTGAGGTAATGATGCCATGTCCTAACTGGAGCGAGTCCACCCATTTGAGCGATAAACCAGTTCGATATTTCCCATATCGCCCCCCCCATTCCTTGATGGTAGACATTTGCATAAAGCGCAAGCCCTGTGATGCAGATAAAAATAGCAACAACAGAGATGGCTAAATAGGTCATAAATTGCAAAGGCCCATAGATCCCGGCTTTATGCAGGTGACCGCTCCACATATATGACTTAAGCTGAGTTACCCAACTTTTTGGATTTATTACATCTTTAAAAGAGCGGCGTTCAATGTCACTTTTACTAAAGAAAAATAAGTACATCCTGACCAAAGTAACGGCGGTTAAAACAAAGCCGAATACTAGGTGGGCAAAGCGAATATAGCTTTGTACCTGAATATCATTTGTTTCAGGAGCCACTAAAAATGGCCATGAAATATAAAACCCTGTAATAACAAGTACAAGAATTGACAGCGCACGAAGCCAATGGAAAACTCGGATCGCAGGACTGAAAATCTGATGCCTAGTGTGGGTTGCAGAATGATTCATTTGCTATCCCTCCCTATCAATTATTACCCGTGGGGTCGATTCTAAACTTTCCTAGCTCTTGCCCCTTGAAATCCATGACATGTACTGAACATGCCATACATGGATCAAATGAATGGATGATACGAATAACTTCTAATGGTTTAGTGGGATCTTCTAGCTCCAAACCAATTAATGATGCCTCATAGGGCCCCATCTTACCGTTCGCATCCACAGGCCCCGCGTTCCAAGTTGTTGGGACCACGGCTTGGTAGTTCTCAACAAGACCATTCTTTATTCGGATCCAATGACTTAGCATGCCACGGGGGGCTTCAATCATTGAGTGGCCGATATACTCTTTAGTCGAGTCGATTTCAGGTTTTGTGTATGTGCTCTCATCCGATTGCAAGTTGACGAGCATGGCATCAAATGTCTTTAATCCCTCTTGTGCCACGATCACGGTTTGCAGCATTCGAGCCGCTGTGCGCCCTAAGGTGGTGAATAGGGCTTCAATAGGTAAGCCTGTGGTCTCGAGTAAGTCATTGACTGCGTCAATAACCACTTGGTTACCACGTGCATAGCTCACAAGAAGACATGCAAGTGGACCCACCTCCATCGGTTCATCATCATAGCGAGGAGACTTAACCCAACTGTATTTGCCGTCACCATCGACGGTAGGCAGCTTGCCATAAACGGTATCGCGTTCAACAAAACCGGTATAGTCAGGCACTGTTGTGCCGTCATAAGGGTGCTGTGCGCCGTCGGCCTTGTACCAGGCGTGAGTGACATCCTCTTTAATGAGATCAGGATTGATATCGGTAACACCAGCAAGATCACCATCCATGATCACACCTTGATCAAACATGTACTTGCCGTCAGCTAAGACAAAATCATTGGTGGCCATAAAGTTCTTAACATTCACACCACCTAGAACACTAGGCTCATTACCAAATGCCGCCGCTGCCATCACGATGTCAGCCTTGTATGCACGGTGGATGAAGTCTGTCACTATCGCATGCTTTTGTTTCCACTCTTGGAGACGAGCTGGGCTTAACATATCTCGAACCGAGGTGACTCCCCCCACAACCAATGATTGAGGATGAGGAGATTTCCCACCAAAAATAGCTAACATTTCTGATGCGACTCGTTGTACTTCCAACGCTTTAAGGTAGTGGGAGAGGGCTATCAGGTTTTGCTCTGGAGTAAACCTATAGGTTCTATTTCCCCAATAGGCATTGGCAAACGGCCCAAGCTTTCCTGTTTCTACAAACCCTTTTACCCGCTCTTGGACAGCTCTAAGATCGCCTTCACCCGCAGCAATTGGCTTATCTGTGTATTTAAGTGCTTCTTGGGC
The DNA here is from genome assembly GCF_007004545.3 of Shewanella eurypsychrophilus. Lineage (NCBI taxonomy): Bacteria > Pseudomonadati > Pseudomonadota > Gammaproteobacteria > Alteromonadales > Shewanellaceae > Shewanella > Shewanella eurypsychrophilus. The sequence continues at coordinate 2,496,924 of NZ_CP045503.2, forward strand.
GGCTAAAGCTGGGTCAGCACTCAATGCAGACACTATATCGACGAAGTCTAGGCCATGGAGATGATAGAAGTGCACAATATGATCATGCATATAGAGTGAGGTTTGCATCAATGAACGCAAATACTTGGCATTGAGTGGAATTTCAGTACCCAGTGCGTTTTCTACGGCTTCAATACCACAGCGATAGTGAGAATAGGTACATACGCCACATATTCTCTGTACGATTAAGCCAACATCCATAGGGGTTCGCCCCTTAAGGATGACTTCAATACCGCGCCATAGAGTGGAAGATGACCATGCTTTGGTTATTACATTGTTTTCGTCAACTTCAACTTCGATGCGCAAGTGACCCTCAATACGGGTAATAGGGTCGATAACAACACGCTTGCTCATGGATTAATCCTCTAATGGTTTGGCAAAAATACTGGCAACTGCATGGGCACCGATGCCGACTGCTGTTGCGCCAAGAATAACGGCACCTACGGTATCTGCGGTCGCATCAACGCCATGAAGTAACTGTCTACCAAGTGGCTTTTCAAAATCAGCCATATCGTCCCAGAAGTTGGGCTCAGAGCAGCCCATACAGCCATGTCCTGCTAATACTGGCCAACTGGTGTGATGGTTAAAACGCTCAGTTGGGCAGTTGTTATAGGTGTATGGACCTTTGCAGCCGACTTTATAAAGGCAGTAGCCATCTTTAGCACCTTGATCACCAAACTCTTCGACAAACTCACCTGCGTCAAATCGACCGCGGCGTTCACAGTTATCGTGTACGCGTGCACCGTAAGCCCACTTAGGACGATTGAACATGTCTAATGCTGGTAGTTTTCCGAACATAATGAAGTACATTAACGTACCGACGATATTTTTTTCACTGGGTGGGCAACCACCTAGATTGATTACTGTTTTGTCGACAACTTCATATACCCCTTTAGCACCTGTAGGGTTTGGCGCCGCAGCTTGAACACCACCAAATGAAGAACAAGTCCCCACTGAGATAATCGCGGCTGCGTTCTGTGCCGCATGTTTCACGATCTCAAGACCAGTATGTCCCTTACAACCGACTGTGAGAAACGCACCATTGTTAGCAGTAGGAACCGCGCCTTCTACAGCGAGAAGATAGTTTCCTTTATAGGCCTCTAATGCATGCTCAAGGTTCTCTTCTGCCTGCCAGCCAGAAGCCGCCATTAACGTTTCATGATATTCAAGGGAGATATGATCGAAAATGAGCGAATCTAAGTTGGGCGTATCAGTACGAATAAGGGACTCTGAACAGCCAGTACATTCCGCTAAATGTAACCAGACTAAAGGCACTCTATCGGATAGTTCAGCAGCTTCAGCTACCAATGAGCTAAAGGGAAGGGGAAGCGCAAACATCGCTGAGACTGATGCTGTCCACTTCATAAAATCACGACGAGTGATCCCGTGATTTTCCATCTTTTTATTAAATGATTCTGATTGGCGAGGTTGGAGTTGTCTAAGCATCTCCAAGCGTGCCTTACCCTGTTCAAAAAGGGCTGCATGTGTATCCATGTTAAACCTTTATAGTTGTCTATAGTTTTGTTTTTGTTTACTCACTTGCTGAATCAATTCTATGCCTAATAAAATGAAAAATATTGACATGCATCAAGCTTTAATTTGCTTCGTTATAAAGTGATATTTATGTGTTTCTGAATATGAAGTGGATCGTCATTTATGTCGAAAGCGGGTCATTTTGTCGCAATTTTTGTGTTTTGATTCGTCACGTCACACTTTTTCAGTGGCATAATATTTTCACGTAGATCATTGAATATTTAAGCGTTGTACGGTAGGGAAGCTAGAGTGTAAAAGCCAATCAATAAAATTATGTATCAATATGCAGCGGTATTTAAAGTGATTAACTCTTGCTCAATTTCCTCATCTATAGGTATATTGGTAAATGCGAATTTACCAATCGATAAAAACAACAGGGGAAATATATGGATTCAATTAAAGTGAGTGAGCATATGGATCGTCAACCCGTACTACTGACCCCAGAAATGCCATTGGCAACTGCCGTTGAGGCACTATTAGATAGGAAGAAGTTAGGTGCCCCCGTTGTTGATGAGCATGGCAAGTTGGTGGGTTTTTTATCTCAGCAAGACTGTATGTCTGTGATGCTCAAGAGTAGCTATCATTGTGATTTGGTCGCAAGGGTGAAAGATTGTATGAGTGCAGAAGTACTTAGTGTTTCACCTGAACATAGCGTGTTACAGCTTGCAGAGCAGATGCTTGGTTCCAAACCTAAGGTCTACCCAGTCGTTGAGCAAGATAAAGTCATTGGCACCATTAACCGAACCAATGTGCTCAATGCGATAAATATTTATATGCAGCAGTGCTACTTGGCACCAGCCTAATTTGCCTAGCTTCGAATGAAGCTAGATGACATTTTGTCTTGGTTTTATTCGGTTTCATTTTGCTTCATTTGGTTTTAGCGTTACTTTTCGTCATTTTGGCAGATATTTTGAGCCGGAATCCAGTGGTTTTTGTTTTGTATTGAGGGGAGAGGTTGAAGCTTGTACTTTCAATTAAACCTAACGCCTGTCCGGCGGGGATTGTGCAGACGCTTCTGCGAGTCGCTATGACTTTTTGCAAAATGAAAGGTCCCTATACGCTCTGCGGTTTCATCTGACCCACACGGATGTGGGAAATGTCGAAAAATGTATGGAACATTTTTGGCCCTGATTTGGAAGCTCGCAGCTGCATCTACACTGGGTTATTCAAAAGGAGGTTATTTATTTAACCTTCCCTGTAAAAATTTTTTGAATCATGAGACCTAACTAATTCGCTATGACCCTGGCGAATCCCCACAAAAAGATAAGCAGAAATAATGAGATAGGAAAAATACTGAGGAACATTCATGGCATTTGGTGATCAAATTTATCGCCAAACAAAAATTACCACGAGTAAATGCCATGAATGCAAAGCAAGTTTTATCAAAATGTCTCTCCCTTGTCACCCCATTAATGCATAAAACTCGCCGACAGAGTTTGTTTTCAGCAATCGAAAGCTCAATGAATGGTGGCTCCCTATCAATCACAGGCCTTGGCCGCGACATTGATAGTAATACCTTGGAAAAACATAAGATTAAGCGTGTAGACAGACTCTGCTCTAACACTCAGCTACACCGTGATATCAAGCTCATCTATACTCGCATGGCTTACCTATTGGTGAGCAAAATGTCACAGCCAATAATCCATATCGATTGGTCTGATTTAGATGACAGGAAGGAGAGCTTTCTCATCCGCGCCTCCCTTGCAGCTCAAGGGCGCTCTTTAACACTCTATGAAGAGATTTATCCGTTAAACCTGAAAGAGAAACCTAAAATTCACCTGCAATTTATGACTCGGCTGAAGGCGATGCTACCAAGCAACTGCAAGCCAATTATCGTGACCGATGCAGGGTTTCGTATACCTTGGTTTAAGCAAGTGTTATCGCTTGAGTGGGATTACATAGGCCGCGTTAGAAACAGAACTCAATGCTTCAAATCGGGTGAGTATGATTGGCAACCAATCAAAAACTTATACCTGAAAGCGACCTCTCGCGCTAAGAGCCTAGGTGAATTTCTGCTAGGCCAAACTGTTGGATTTAAAACCCGTTTAGTTATCTATAAACGTCACCCAAAAGGTCGCACCTATTAACAGTGCCACCCACAATATTTTTGCTGTTCTAGGTGTTCGCAACTAAGCTAGAAAGAGAGTTGTTTAGTGAGGGGAGGCTGCTATGCCACGCCCAAGAAGAACGCAAGTTAGTATTGAAGACACGCCAATTTATCATTGCTGCAGTCGCGTAACTCGTCGAGCCTATCTCTTTGGCGACGATAAATTCACCGGTAAAAATTATGACCACAGACGGGGTTGGGTTGAATCTCAACTTCTTAAGCTCGGTGATATTTTTGCCATTGATATAGCAGCTTATGCTGTAATGTCTAACCATCTTCACCTTGTACTTCAGATAGATATCTATCAAGCGAATAGTTGGTCAGATAGAGAAGTCGTTGAGCGTTGGCATCGGCTATTTAAAGGGACGGATATCACGCAGAAGTTTGTAAATGGTGAGGTAATTGAAAGTCATGAAGTTACCAGGCTCAAATATGCTGTTGCACAGTATCGAAGTCGACTCAGTGATATCAGTTGGTTTATGAGGGCGCTAAATGAGCCTATTGCTCGTATGGCGAATAAAGAAGATAACTGTACAGGTCGTTTTTGGGAGGGAAGATTTAAAAGCCAAGCGTTACTCGATGAAGTGGCAGTCCTTGCTTGTATGGCTTATGTTGACCTCAATCCCATTCGCGCCAAGATGGCTCAAACACCAGAGAGCTCAGATTTCACCAGCATTCAACGGCGTATAAAAGCTGCGATGAATGGTGAACAGCCGCAAGTCCTGCTGCCTTTTGTGGGTAATGAGCGAAAAGAGATACCAAAAGGACTGATGTTCATCGCTAAAGATTACCTACAACTTGTTGATGATACGGGCCGTATCATAAGAGGTGATAAGCGTGGTGCCATCAGTTTTGAAAGCCAAAAACTTCTATCTAGATTAAATATTCCTGCCGATAACTGGCTTAAAATCACCAAAGAGTTTGGCAAGTTATTTAAAGGGCCCGTAGGTACTCTGCAAGAGCTGACATCATATTGTGAGCACTTAGATAAGCGAAGGCGACATTACAGCCAGTCCTGCCAGTACTTAACTGAAAGTTAGGTAAGATTTATCTTACTTAAAATTAACCTCTAAGCGGGCCCTTTTACCTGCTTGTCATTCGGTAAATCGCAAAGTTGCTCTCTAAATATAACTTCAAATGAATTGTTTTTGCTTTTTTAGCGCCTGTAGGTGATACCTATATCGAGTAGCGACCAGATGTTAAGTCATTATTGGCTGCATATTAGCGATGTGATACTAAATAGAATTTAGTATGGATGGCACTATTAAGTAATGTCGAATTTTATTTAATATGACAGGCACAAAAAAGGCCGCGTTGGCGACCTTCTTTTTTAATATCAGCTTGCGTTATTAGCGCTTCATTAAAGAGCGATAACATTGCTTGCTTGCAGACCTTTTGGGCCTTGCTCTACTTCGAAAGTCACTTTTTGACCTTCATCAAGAGTTTTGAAACCTTCTGATGCGATAGCACGAAAATGTACGAATACGTCAGCGCCACCATTATCTTGAGTAAGGAAACCGAATCCTTTATCTTCGTTAAACCATTTTACAGTACCAGTAATTGAATTAGACATGTGATGCCCCTTATTTATTTAATTTAAAAAAGTTCAACATTAACAATATGTTAATTTATTGAATTATATCATGTTACGCTAAATAAAAGGGAAACGTCTAGCTACAAAACACGGTTTTAGTAGTGGATGTTTTACTTGTACTTGATGCTGCATTTAATAACTCTCTGAACAACTGAGCGCTATAATAGCGATCGTTTGTTTTTTGCACAGTGTTTTTTTTGCTTTTTTTTTAATATCATTATTTAACAGTGATATACACATTTAAGTTTTAACCAGCATTGACCTTTGGTTACGATAAAGATTTTTCTCTGTGAGTGAAACCTTCCTGCCTAACGGTCAAAAGTCTGTCCTGAATGTCGACATGTTTTTGAAAGTAATGGTTAATATTGTATTGATGCTCACTAGACGTCATGCTATATGAAGCTGGACATCGCTATGCAAAGACCTGAAGCGGTAACCGATTGATGCACCAAAGTTAGCTAGCCTTCGAATGAAGACTGATTACATGTTCTTGATTCATTTCATTTTCGTTGATACATCCGTCTTTCCGGCAGAGCTTTTGAGCCGGAATCCAGTGCTCTTTGCGGTTGGAATAAGTCATTGAAGATCATAACTTCATTGTTATCTATCGCTTGCGGCTTGCTAATGTGCAGTCTTACTTTGACAAGAGTCTACGAGTCGCCGGCTCTTGGTTTCATAAAGAGTCTTCTATGTGGGCTCTGCGATTCCCAATAACTTCCATGTTTAACGGCCACTTCGGCATCCCAGCCTCTTATATGGACTCCCGTACCAAAAATATGGACAGGCATGCTTACCTTCCTCCGACTAAGAATTAATGATGAGTCTTATATAGGAGGTTATTATGCCCCGTCCCGCAGCACTCAAATTAGTATTGAAGATACGCCATATTATCATTGCTGCAGCCGAACAGTTAGACACGTCTACCTTACGGGAGTAGATGATTTTACGGGAATGAGCATCGTAGCATAACCAAGACACCCACAATTGTTAGGTAGAGGTTCCTCTCCCATAAAAGCGGTCACGTGAAGTGACCCTGTAAATTCAACCAAGAATTTAGTATGGATGGCACTGTTAAGTACATTGAAGTGAAAGCTGGTTACGGCAGCGTTGTGTTGTTGATTTATTATGGGTGGCCTGATTAAAGATGGGGAAATTCACCTTCTGCAGAATGTGGATTATTAACATTCAATAAATGATTACTAGTCAGCAGCTTTAATGGAGCGTATGAGCCCTATTAGTGCTAGCAAGTTTTTTCACCTTAATACCGTTCGATTCGAAATTTATTTATCTTAGTACCTGCCTCAGGCGTGAGTGCATTATTTAAGGAGATTAGTTTATTGTATTCATCAGGTAAAAACTTTTTAATTCGCGCAACTCTGGCGTAATGACTAGGTTTGAACTCAGGGTAAAGGGTTAGTAATTCGGTAATACTTTCGGTTAACTTGCCGCTTTCATAGATTTGCTCTAACAGTAGATCAAGTGCGTCTAGACCATACTTTTCTGTATTCAATTTAAAATTATTATCTACTAAAAACCTGATTGCTTGTGAAGAGTTTAATGCCGCAGCCATAAAAGCATCATTCCCCAATTGATCTGTAATAGAAAAATCAAATCCCTGATGGAGTAAATCCTGCCATTTTTCAACCGGTAAATGTTTTAATGAAATTAAAGATGATGGCGTTTTCGGTTCAATTCGTGCTTTCCATATTGGCGCGAATTCGCTATTTTCATTGAGCATAAACCTAAACAAGGTATCAGTCTCAGATAATGTGAGTGGGGTTAGTATGCTATATTCCAGAGCCAGTTCCGTTTTACCGTCATTTAATAAGTGTCTGAATTCATCATCAGGCTTTGAACTTAAGTGAAAGTCTTTGGCATTGAGTTCAAGTTCTTTCCATAGACTAACGAGAACAGGATCAATCTCTTGTAAGCGTGCCTCAATCTTCTGTGGGTTTTTCTTAATATTATCGATTAGTTGATATGTTTTCTTCCTGCTCTCAAAGCCTTCTTCAGCAAGCAATTGCTGCTTTATTGATACGCATGCTTCAGACTCACGTTTAAAAGCCATTTGTTTGATTTTCATCTCTGCAATGGCAGCTGACACTATGGAATCATCTATTTTACGTTGTTTTATATTGTGACTTTTATCTATCAGCTCAATACTTTGTATGAGCTCCCGCAACTTAGATTCTGGCAGCATATGGCTATTAAACTGCCTTTTTCCTGGGGCTCTAAAAAAGGTAATGGTTGCACTATCAAATTGCTTGTCTTTGCCGTGGGCTTTATAACCATTTTCTTTTAGATAAGTTAGGGTATTTAGATACTTATTGGAGTCGCTATCTAGTTCCTTGTAAACCTTGTCCTCTGAGGGCAAATTCATTATCGCTATGTCCATAGCCGTCATTATACCTGGCTCATTGGTTGGCTTAACACCATGTTGGTTTAATACTTTCAAAGCTTCAACATTAAAGTTAGCAACCGCTATATCTGCTAGATTTTCATAAGAGTCAGAATAGTCTTGGCGCGGTATAGGCATATCTTCAATATCAGCTGCTTGATCAAGTAATAAGATTAAGTATTCATTTGGCATATTGTTTTGTATTGCAAGTGCAACTTCATTTACGGTAAATGAACGCAAGGATATTGTCTGCTTATACTCATCAATATTCAGTTTTTCGGCGCTTAATATAAATAGAATCGATGGAGATAAAAAGGGGCTGTTTGCAATATAAAGGGGAGATTCTAAATACGTTGAAAAACTATGATTGTTATCAAGTAAAGCATAAACATCAGACTTAGTTATATTCTCAGATAAAGAGACAGACATATTTAGTCCGTGGTTTTTCCCTTCTAACGGCTCAAGCGCTTCGATTAGCTCACTGAGACTATCAGAGTTAACCCCTTCAATCACCGAAAGACCATTCCAGTTGTTTAATATTGAAACTGATTGTGTAAAGTGGTATTTAGTTTTTTCGATATTAATTTTAGCTTGTAAGAGTAAGTCATCGTAGCTTTTGTAATATGTTTCATATTGGTTTGAATAGGCTAATAGATCACGGTCTGATTTACCTTGTTTTAATTCATGCTCTAATGCTTCAATTATGTCCTGGTGGACATAAGCTATTTGATCGCCAATATCATAATTTTTTTGTTTGCATTGAGTATGGGCAATGGTGAGTTGCTCTAATTTTTTTGTGGCAAACTGTTTGTCATCTACCGTTTTAATCTTACCGTTAATCGTGTCACTAGGGCTTTTCGTGTTGAGAATGCTATCTCTGCCTTTTGAAAAGCCATCAGCCTCATAAAGGTAATAGGTAGTGGCACAAGTGAGTGTGACGAGCGACACTATCGCCAATTTCCGTATCATTGTATATCCATCCCTGTTATCTAAATTTTATTTATCAGCGAGCTACTGTTTTATCGGCATTATAAGCCTCAATACTCTTGCTTTGCCCTGTTTTAAGTTGCCGACATATTCCTTTAAATTGTCAAAACTTCAGGCTAAATAAGATGCTGTTAACACATATATATGCGATAAGTTTGCCACAATCCTACAGCTTCATGTGGATTATTCAATGCCATTTTACAGGAGGGGGGATGGAGCCTCAGGATCAGAGTAAACATTTTTATAGAAGATGATTGCAGTGCCTATTATTAGGGACTAACGCTTAATTGATTGCCAGGCTTTTCCTAATAAAACTTCACACATTAAAGGTCCCTTTCTCATAAAAAAAGCCGCCATGCTTAACTCTGCTATGGCATTGAGCTAGCGGCTTTTCTACTTTCAACTTTAGGCTATAACCCTATCGCTTAAAGGTCACGGCCTCAGTTTCCGCTAAATGGATCTCTGTCGTCGCTAATTGAGTCTGTGACAGTAATTTTCCGTGACGGATAGAGTATTGAACTGGCACCTGCCTGCGTACCGCATCGAAGCCATTATCGGCGGGTAAGATAAGTAAACTGCCAGGCTTGCCTTCCTCTAATCCGTAACTAGATTCGATATTCATGGTGCGTGCCGAGTTATTGCTGATCAATTCAAGAGACTGATTTATCTGCTCATAGCCCATTATCTGACAGATATGTAAGCCCATATGCAGTACCTGCAGCATATTTGCCGTACCCAGTGGATACCAAGGGTCGAAGATATCATCGTGGCCAAAGCAAACATTGATGTCTGCTGCCATCATCTCTTTGACTCGAGTAATGCCGCGGCGTTTCGGGTAGTCATCGAAACGTCCCTGAAGATGGATATTGACCAGTGGGTTGGCGACAAAGTTAATGCCTGACATCTTCAGTAAACGAAACAGACGAGAGGCGTATGCGCCGTTGTATGAGTGCATAGCTGTGGTGTGACTTGCTGTGACTCTCTCGCCCATCTCAAACTTATGGGCAAGTGCTGCTAGGGTCTCAATAAAACGAGATTGCTCATCATCTATCTCATCACAGTGTACATCGATGAGGCGATCATACTTTTGCGCCAGCTCAAAAACATAATGTAGCGACTCTATGCCATATTCCCGGGTGAATTCAAAATGAGGAATTGCGCCAATCACGTCGGCGCCCAGTTTGACGGCTTCTTCTAACAGTGCCTTACCATTGGGGTAGGAGAGTATGCCTTCCTGAGGAAAGGCGACGATTTGAATATCGACCCAAGCTTTCATCTCCTCTTTCACTTCGAGCATAGCTTTAAGTGCAATAAGCGTAGGATCTGACACATCAACATGAGTACGTACATGTTGAATGCCGTTAGCTATTTGCCATTTTAATGTCTGCTTAGCCCGTGTTTTTACATCTTGAATAGACAAGGTTTTCTTACGTTCTGACCAACGCTCGATACCCTCAAACAAGGTGCCCGATATATTCCAACTGGGCTCCCCGGCTGTTTGCGTGGTATCGAGGTGAACATGAGGCTCGCAAAAAGGGGCGATGGCCATTCCACCTTCACCGTCAATGACCTTAACGGAAGGGTCATATACTGTCATGGCCTCTGACATGGCCGTGAAGGAGGCAAACTCACCATGTTCAATGACGATCTGATGAAGGCCATCTTTCCCTGTGAGCGTCACATTGTTAATCAGCATGGTATTTGTACTATTCATTGGTGATCTCTTTTGTTGAATCTGAAGTTGACGTTAACCGTTTGAGCAGTGAGTCTAAGATGAGATAACTCATGGCGCCGGCTAATACTGCATTTATAGGGACAATACCCGGGAGAAGGTGACCGGCAGCGACACCTATTGCAACACCTAAGATAGCTGCCCAGTTGATATTGGAAAATTTGGCGGTTGAAAAATCTTTGTATTTGTCACGATTCTTTAAGTAATCGGCAATGATTATCCCGCCTATAGGGGGGATTGCTGCAGACAGAAAGGTCAACCATCCCACAAAATTATTATACAACCAAAGTGCACAAAGTGTACCTATTATGCCGTTGAGTATAGACAGGTACTTGCTGGGCAGCCCGGTGATATTCGAAAATCCCAGCCCCGAGGCATAGAGGGCATTATCGTTAGTGGTCCAAATGTTTAAACCCAAAATGACAATCGCTGGGATGAGTAGACCTTGGGCTATCATCACCTCAGAAATATCAGACTGACCAGTGGCCGCAGCGCCTGCTGCGCCGAAGATAAACATCAGAGAGTTACCAATAAAAAAGGCTGTCATCGTGATAAATACAGCCCCCATAGGCTTCTTACCGAAACGGACGAAGTCGGCGGTGAGGGTCCCCGCAGAGATAAATGAGCCAACCACAAGCACTAAAGCGGTTGAGAAGGCCATCGGCTCCTTAGGAATAAGACTATTTAACCCCTCCAGTCCACCGATACTCTCAATGGCAGTCAAGGCTGAGAAACCACCAAATAGGGCGATAGCGGGTACTGCTATGGCGGATAGCACCATCAAGGCGGCAATGCCGAAGTAAACCGTGGCCGTCATCATAAGACCTGAGATGATGATCAGTACGTTGGTATCTATACCCGTAGCTTTATGAACTGGAATAGCGAACATGGCGACTCCAACGCCAAACCAACCGACTTGTGTGCCGCCTAGCAGTAATGAAGGTAGCCACGAGCCCTTAATGCCAAAAGAGTAACGGGCCAGTAGATGGGTAGATAGTCCGGTTTTAGCCCCTATATACCCTAAACAAGATGTATAAATGCCGAGGATGAGGTTACCTAGTAGCACTGCCAGCAGAAAATCATTAAAGGAGAGTCCGGTGCCTAAGGTACCGCCAGTCCACATGCTGGCCGAAAAGAAGGTCAGTCCCAGCATCACCATGGTTAGCGAGAGCATCCCCTTTCTTGCCGATATTGGCACTGGCCCTAAGCTGTAATTATTATCGTTTGCCACTTTTCCCCCGAAAATATTCTGACTAAAGTTTATTGAATTGAAACTCGTTTGTTAATCGGCAAAAAGGGATCTTCATCACCATGATACAGACAAACGGCGCGTATTCTATGAGCTCTCGCTAAGGTGTCAACCGCTCTCTGCAGTATTTATGCATAATGACTTTATAGCTGACAAGATATCATTTAACTTCAAGGTGTTGAGATTGTTTTCTGAGGAGAATTTATAATTCACACAATAGTATTTTGGGTATATTGTTAACTAAAATAACGCTTTGTGTTGGCATGTATGCAAGTTAACAGGGAAAATACCAATCGGAATAAATGCAGGTTAAGTATTTCATCCAGTATTGCGCTGATTACTCATTCAATTGATTGAACATCCGCTAATAAGGCAAATAAAATTAAGTTGGCGGTTATTTATTAGACATATAGCGTTAATTTTCCGTACCAATAAGAATCGTTACTTGCTAGGATCGCTTTTTTGCTCTGAGTAATGGGATCTGACTTGAGTTCGCAACAACACCCGCTATCTAACAGTTATTTAAAACAGTGTTATCAGTCCGATGCTTCAAGGATCAAGCGTCGTCTCTTTAGACTCAATAAAGAGGTCGATTCGGATAAGAAGCGAGCGGATCTTGATAAGCTCGAGGCTCAGGCTGTTGCAGCATTCGAAAAAGTTGAGCGACGCCGACAAGCCCGTCCAGAGATCACCTATCCTGAAAGCTTACCAATATCCCAGAAGCGGGATGAGATTGCTCGAGCGATTGCTGGCAATCAGGTCGTTATTATCGCTGGGGAAACGGGCTCGGGTAAGACGACTCAGTTACCAAAAATCTGTTTAGAATTAGGCTTAGGTTGTCGCGGGTTAATTGGCCATACTCAACCCCGGCGTCTTGCGGCGCGAAGCGTTGCCAGCCGGGTTGCCGATGAGCTTAATAGCCCGCTCGGTGAGGTGGTAGGCTTTAAAGTTCGATTTGCCGATGCCATCAACCAAAACTCATATATTAAGTTGATGACAGACGGTATTTTACTGGCTGAACTCACTAACGATAAGCTTCTCGAACAATATGACACCATCATTATCGATGAGGCTCATGAGCGAAGCCTAAATATCGATTTTATCTTGGGTTATCTCAAGAATGTGTTGAAGAAGCGCCCAGATCTTAAGGTGATCATCACCTCGGCCACTATCGATCTGGAGAAGTTCTCTAAACATTTTAACGATGCACCGGTTATTGAGGTCTCAGGCCGTACTTATCCGGTGGAGACTCGCTATCGTCCTTTGGTGCGGGACGAAGGTGAAGATCTTGATCTCACCGAGGGCATATTCGAAGCGGTGGATGAACTGGTTGCCGAAGGGCCAGGCGATATTTTGATCTTTATGAACGGTGAGCGTGAGATCCGCGATGTAGCGGATCAACTCAACCGTCGTCAATACCGCGACACCGAGATTTTACCACTCTATGCCCGCCTGTCATATGGTGAGCAGTCTAAGGTATTTAAGAGTCATATTGGCCGCCGAATAGTGCTGGCCACTAACGTTGCAGAGACATCTCTGACGGTTCCCGGCATTCGTTACGTTATCGATCCCGGTACTGCGAGAATTAGCCGTTATAGTTACCGAACTAAAGTTCAACGTCTGCCTATCGAGCCTATCTCACAAGCCAGTGCCAACCAGCGTCAAGGACGTTGTGGCCGTGTTGCTGCGGGTATTTGTATCCGTTTATTTGCCGATGATGATTTCAATAACAGGCCCGAGTTTACCGATCCTGAGATCTTAAGGACTAACCTTGCCTCGGTTATCTTGAAAATGCTGTCAGTGGGCCTTGGCGACATAGAAGCATTTCCTTTCCTTCAATCGCCGGATCCCCGTTATATCCGTGATGGATTCCTGTTACTGGAAGAGTTAGAAGCGGTTAAACAATCACAAGGTCGCTTATCCTTGACGACATTGGGCAAGCAGCTTGCACATATTCCCGTGGATCCACGTCTGGCTCGTATGGTTATCGCCGCGAATGGTAATGGCTGTCTTCATGAAGCCTTGGTCATCACCTCTGCCTTGTCTATACAAGATCCCAGAGAGCGCCCCATGGACAAGAAACAGGCGGCGGATGAGGTGCACAAGAAGCACAGCGACAAGGACTCAGATTTTGTCTCATTCGTTAATCTGTGGGATCACCTAAAACTTCAACAGAAGTCCCTTTCCAGTAGTCAGTTCAGAAAGCAGTGTAAGAAAGAGTTTCTTGCCTACTTGAGGGTGCGTGAGTGGCAAGATCTCTATGCCCAGATGCGACAAGCCGTGCATGATTTGAAATGGCGTCTCAACAGCGAAGCTGCCGATTATGAACTGCTGCACAAGTCTCTGCTCACAGGTCTGTTGAGTCATGTGGGTTTCAAAGATAAAGACAACGAGTACCTCGGCGCACGTAATCGTAAATTCTTCGTATTTCCAGGATCGCCTCTGGCACGAAAAGGCCCTAAATGGATCATGGCCGCTGAGCTCACCGAGACCTCACGCCTGTTTGCACGATGTTGTGCAAAAATTCAACCTGAATGGATTGAGCCCTTGGCAGGCCATCTGGTTAAGAAAAACTATCTTGAGCCCCACTTTGAGGCGAAACAGGGCAGTGTGGTGGCCCTTGAAAATCAAATCCTCTATGGACTGACGATTGTTAACCGCCGTAAGACACAATACGGCCCTGTCAATCCACTGGAAGCGCGTGAAATCTTCATTCGCAGCGCCTTGGCCGATGGCGAGCTGCGAACCAACGAAGCCTTCTTTATCAAAAACCGCGACTTGCTCAAAGAGGTTGAGGACTTAGAGCACAAATCACGTCGTCGAGATATCTTGGTGGATGAGCAGGCCTTGGTGGATTTCTATGAGCCAAGGATCCCAGAAGGGATCTACAACGCACCAAAGTTCTTCAGCTGGTGGAAGCTTGAGCGTAAGAAAACCCCAGAGTTACTCGATTTCGAACGTGAGCAATTAATGCAGCGAGGAGATAGTCATATCTCGGCGCTGGATTTTCCGGATTTTTGGCATCAAGGCAACCTAAAGCTTTCCTTGAGTTATCATTTCGAGCCTTCGGCCGAAGATGATGGCGTGGCTGTGCATATTCCAGTTGCGCTACTCAATCAGATAGAAGATGTCGATTTTGACTGGCAGGTCCCCGGGCTAAGAGAAGAAAAGTGTATTGCTTTGATACGGTCTCTGCCTAAGAGCCTTAGACGTAATTTTGTTCCGGCGCCCGATTATGCTAATGCCTGTATGCAGGCGATGAAGCCCTTCGAGATGAGTTTCATCGATGCCATGTGTAAACAGTTGCTGCGCATGAGTGGCGTGCGCGTGAGCATCGATGATTTTGATCTCAGTCAATTGAGCAAGCACCTGTTAATGAATTTTAAGGTGGAGGATGATAGCGGCAAGTTAGTGGCTCAGTCACGAGACATTGAGCAGCTTAAAGCCAGCTTGCAAGGGCATGTTACTCAGGCTATTCGTAAAGTTGCCGATTCTGGCATCGAAAAAACTGAGCTAACCCAGTGGTCCTTCGGTGATCTACCAAAGGCATTTAAACAGAAGAAAGGCAATTTCGAGGTCAAGGCATTTCCGGCGCTAGTGGACGATAAATCCAGTGTTTCGATCAAATTATTTGATGATGAAAATGAGGCGGTTCGCTCCCATCAACTGGGTCTGCAGCGCTTGTTGTTAATCAATATACCGTCGCCGGTGAAACATCTGCAAAAAACCTTACCCAACAAGGCTAAACTGGCCATGTACTTTAACCCTTTCGGTCAAATACAGATCTTATTGGATGATATTTTATCGGCTGCGGTGCAGCAGCTACTCGATGAAAAAGGTCTGGATGTACGCTGTGAATCAGATTTTGAACAGGCTAAAGATTGGGTGAGACAAGAGCTTAATCCTACGGCGGCTAAGATAGCCCTCAGAGTCGAAGAGATATTAACCCTGTACCAAAAGGTAAAGAAGCGCTTGAAGGGCAAGATAAGCTTAGATATCGCCTTCGCGATGAGTGATATCCAGACTCAACTTGATAAGCTCGTATTCAGAGGCTTTGTCGAGGCTTGTGGCTGGAAGCGTTTACCCGACATGGTTCGGTATTTAAAAGCCATTGATAATCGCTTAGACAAGCTGCCTGTAGACCCTAATCGCGACCGCTTGCACATGCTCAGTATTGCCAATGTGCAGAAGGAACTGGATGGTCAATTAGCTAAAGTGCCGCGATCGGCAGCTATCCCTGAGTCACTGCTTGAGGCGAGATGGATGATCGAAGAGTATCGAGTCTCCTGTTTTGCACAAGTATTAGGGACCGCTTATCCGATCTCTGAAAAGCGCGTATTAAATAAAATCGAGCAGAATTAACTCTGTAGTAAAATAATCACTAGTGATTAAAAAGCACTCATCATTTGATGAGTGCTTTTTTTTTGAGCATATTGAGAGTGAGAAAAATATTGAGACCCTACCTATTAAGGTGTAATTTTAACAATTTCGTCACCTGGCAGGTTGATATTTAATCGGTTGTAACTCATTGTTTAGATGATGCTGAATAGTTACGCCCTGTTGCTTTGGCACGCTTCAATCTAAATACCTGTTTACACAGGGTGATCTAAGATTTATTTGCATAAAAAGGATGATCCAGATCAAGCTAATAGACCTTTACCAAATTGTGGGTATACTGTTTGTTACCAACTTGCGACTATGATCACCGGCACGTAAAGAGCATGAAAAAACAGAACGTTAGTTTCTATGAAAATCTTGAGCCAATGTTTGTTGACTCAACTTGCGAAGGGTTGAAGCCCTAAGTTGGAGTGTTTATGAATTCCATTTCAGTATTTTTTCCCCAGATAGATAAGGAACGCCCCCATGTCGTTACCTGAGGCGCATATCTCAAGCCTACTTGTTCAGGTTAGTCCTGAACATTTAGATGAAACTAAAAAAAGAATTGAAGCATTTGATGAAGCCGAAATTTATGGCGTCAGTGAAGTTGGAAAAATCGTTGTAGTCCTAGAGACTCAAGCAGAAGGCTTTATTACCGACGTGATTGAAAAAATTAATAATATGCCAGGCGTGCTTGGTGCCACTATGGTTTATCACCAAATTGATAGTGAACCCAATAACGATACTGATAACAGTTATAGTGTTAGCGAGGAACAAGTATGAAAATGTCTAGACGTGAGTTTATCAAAGCAAATGCAGCGGCATCAGCTGCAGCACTTGCAGGGATCACTCTTCCAGCCACAGCAACGAATTTAATTGCATCGAGTGAACAATCAAAAATTCATTGGGATAAAGCGCCTTGTCGTTTCTGTGGTACAGGTTGCTCGGTACTTGTTGGGACTCAAGAGGGTAAAGTTGTTGCGACTCAAGGCGACCCTGAAGCGCCTGTCAACAAAGGACTTAACTGTATTAAGGGTTACTTCCTTTCAAAAATCATGTACGGCAACGATCGCTTAACTCAGCCACTGTTACGTCAAACTAATGGAAAATTTGATAAAAATGGTGACTTTGCACCAGTAAGCTGGGATCAAGCCTTCGATATCATGGCTGATAAGTGGAAAGCGGCTTTAAAAGAGAAAGGGCCTACCAGTGTGGGCATGTTTGGCTCTGGTCAGTGGACCGTAATGGAAGGCTATGCTGCATCTAAGATGATGAAAGCAGGTTTTCGCTCTAACAACATCGACCCTAATGCACGTCACTGTATGGCTTCAGCCGTTGGTGGCTTTATGCGTAGCTTTGGTATCGATGAGCCAATGGGTTGTTATGATGATTTCGAAGAAGCCGATGCCTTTGTGTTATGGGGCTCGAATATGGCAGAGATGCACCCCATTTTATGGAGTCGCATCACCGACCGTCGCTTAAGTCATCCCCATGTGAAAGTGAACGTATTATCAACCTATTATCACCGTTCATTTGAACTTGCTGATAAAGGCTATATCTTTAAGCCGCAAACCGATCTTGCGATAGCCAACTTTATTGCTCACTACATCATTGAAAACGATGCAGTCAACTGGGATTTTGTTACTAAGCATACCCATTTCAAGCAAGCCACTACAGACATTGGTTATGGTCTAAGGGATGAGCATCCGCTGCAACAAAAGGCAGCTAACCCCAATGTAGGTAAAATACATTCAATTGACTTTGAAGAGTATAAAAAATCAGTAGCGCCATATACGCTTGAAAAAACAGCTGAAATGACCGGTCTAACTGAAGAGAAACTGATCACACTCGCTAAGCAGTTTGCCGATCCAAAGATTAAGGTGATGTCACTTTGGACTATGGGGATGAATCAACATACCCGTGGTGTGTGGATGAACTCTTTGGTTTATAACATTCATCTTTTAGTGGGTAAAATATCAACTCCTGGTAATGGACCATTCTCGTTAACTGGCCAACCTTCGGCGTGCGGTACTGCACGTGAAGTGGGAACGTTCTCGCATCGTTTACCTGCAGACATGGTCGTTGCCAACCCTAAGCATCGAAAGCTTGCTGAGAAGCTATGGAAAATTCCTGAAGGCACTATTCCACCAAAGCCTGGGTTCCATGCAGTACAGCAAGACCGTAAATTAAATGACGGTGTGCTTAATGCTTACTGGACTATGTGTAACAACAATATGCAGGCCGGTCCTAACATCAATGGTGAGCGTTTACCTGGCTACCGTAATCCGAAAAACTTTATTGTTTGTTCAGACCCATACCCAACGGCAACAGCACAAGCGGCTGACCTTATCTTACCGACTTCTATGTGGGTAGAAAAAGAGGGGGCTTACGGTAATGCTGAGCGTCGTACTCAGGTTTGGTATCAGCAGGTTAAAGCGCCTGGTGAATCTAAATCAGATTTATGGCAGATTATGGAATTTGCAAAACGCTTCAAAATTGAAGAAGTGTGGACCGAAGAACTGATCGCTAAGATGCCAGAAGTACGTGGTAAGAATATGTGTGAAGTGTTATTCGAAAACGGCCAAGTAAATAAGTTCCCATTATCAGAAGCGCAAGCGCTCAATGATGATGCACAAGATCAAGGTTACTATGTTCAAAAAGGTCTATTTGAAGAGTACGCAAGCTTTGGACGTGGACATGGCCATGATTTAGCGCCATACGAACGCTACCATAAAGAGCGTGGTTTACGCTGGCCTGTTGTCGATGGCAAAGAGACAAAATGGCGCTTTAAAGAGGGTTCAGATCCCTATGTTGGCAAAGGCAAAGGATTTGAATTCTATGGCAAGCCAGATGGCAAAGCGTGGATAATCTCAGCACCTTACGAGGCGCCACCAGAATCTCCAGATGAAGAGTTTCCTCTCTGGTTATGTACTGGTCGTGTACTTGAGCATTGGCATACGGGAACCATGACACGTCGTGTACCTGAGCTTTATAAGGCCGTCCCTGATGGGCTTTGTTACATGCATCCAGATGATGCTAAGTCTCATGGTGTACGTCGTGGTGATGAAGTGCTAATGAGTAACAAGCGTGGTGATATTCGTGTTCGTGTAGAGACTCGAGGCCGTAACCGTCCACCAAAAGGTTTGGTGTTTGTGCCTTTCTTTGATGCACGTATCTTAATTAATAAACTTATTTTAGATGCAACCGATCCGTTATCGAAACAGACAGACTATAAAAAGTGTCCTGTTAAAATTACTAAAATAGCATAAGGCAGGGTTAGGATGAAAAAATCAATTTTATTGACGTTGAGCATTACCTTAACTCTGATCAGTGGTTTTGCTATCAGTCAGGATCGTGGTATTGGTGGTGTTGAGTCTTTACGCGGCACTGCTGAGTTAGAAGTCACAAGAGCGGCAGATCCTATGAAGAAGGTGCCGCGAGATCAGGTGGATATTGAAAGCAGTTATGTGTTTCAGCCACCACTGATCCCGCATCACATCAGAAGCTATGAAGTCTCTCTTAATGCAAACAAGTGTTTATCATGCCATGGTTGGAAAAATGCCAAGCAGATGGGCGCGACTAAAATTAGTGTGACTCACTTTACTAATCGAAACGATGAAGTGTTGGCTGATGTTTCTCCTCGACGATACTTTTGCCTGCAGTGTCACGTGACACAAGCAGATGCGAAACCGTTAGTGGGTAACTCGTTTGAACGTGTTCAGTCACTGCAAAAATAGAATAGGCAGGTAATAATATGAAATTAATTATTAATGCCTTAAAAGGCTTCTGGAGCATATTGAGGCGGCCGAGTAAAGCCGCGGTAGGTATCGTTCTATTTATGGGCTTTGCAGGTGGACTCATGTTCTGGGGTGCATTTAACACAGGTATGGAAGCGACAAACACTGAAGAGTTTTGTTCTGGATGTCACGCCCCAATTGTGGCGGAAATTCGAGAAACTATTCACTACGCTAACCGCTCTGGTGTTCGTGCTATCTGTTCAGATTGTCACGTGCCTCATGCTTGGACGGATAAAATCATCCGTAAAGTTCAGGCTTCTAAAGAACTGTTTGCGTATTTTGTTACTCAAACCATTAACTCGCCAGAGAAGTTCAAAGAGCGACGCGCTCATTTAGCCGAAAGGGAGTGGGCAAGAATGAAAAAGAACGACTCTTTAGAGTGTCGTAACTGTCATAACTTTGAATTTATGGACTTCTCTGAGCAGAGCCCACGCAGTGTTAGACAGCACTCTACTGCGCTTGCTAGTGGTGAAAAGACCTGTGTGGATTGCCATAAAGGTATTGCCCATAGATTACCAGATATGCACAAAGTTGAAGGTTGGAATTAAGGAGCCATTATGAGTACATTAGAGAATGTTATATGGCATGTCCTTGGCTACAGCGCCATGCCGGTCATTATACTAGGTGGTTTTTCTGTCGTTGCAGTTGCCTCTATTTGGATTCTGTCCAAAACAGCAGATAAGTAAAGAGGCTTGTATCAGTCGGCTAAGAGCAAGGTGACTTAAACCGACTGGTATTAAACAATAAATGATGCAATAAAACCTAAAAGCCTGACTTTAATATTAAAGTCAGGCTTTTTTATGCGCTGCACTTCTACTTTGGTGCCTGATATGACCCCCTAAAAGTGGACACCTTATATAAGCGATAAGGTGCCATGAAAATAATAACTCGTAAGACCCACACAGCAGCCTTCAAATTAGCTGCTGTTCAACAATCCTTAAACTCTCCCGATACAGTAAAGGCTTTAGCTGGTAAATTAGGTATCCATCCCGCTTTGCTCAGTAAATGGAGAGCTCAATTGACGTCGAAGAAACACACTTCTAAACCTATTAAAAATGTCGGTCCTAATAAGGGGCTAGCTGAACTTGAACGTGAAAACCGTGGGCTAAAAAAACGATTAGAGCGTGCAGAGTTGGAGAACGATATCTTAAAAAAGGCGAAGGAGTTCTTCGACAAACACCAGGGATAAAGTTTCAGTTTATCCAAGGTTATTGCTCAACTCGAAGAACGATAAAATTGCTCTGTGATATTTTTGGTGTATCTCGCTCAGGCTATTACAGCTGGCTTGTTCGTAAGCCTTCTCAACGCGATAAAGATAACGAAGTACTGTCTGACTTTCTCAAAGAAAAGATAGCTGAGCACAGGAGCATAGCGGGTTATAGGAAGTTATGGCTGGATGCTGTAGCTAATGGTTTCGATTGTAATAAAAAGCGAGTACAAAGCTTGTTACAGGTGTTTGATTACAGGTCTAAAGCATGTAAAAGGAAGTTCGGTGTAGTGAAGCCTAGGTTGATTGAAACAAGAGCGCCGAATTACTTAAACAGAGAGTTTGAAGTAGCTAAACCTAATACTGTTTGGGTATCAGATATTACACAAATTAGGTGCAAAGAGGGCTGGCAGTATCTATGTGTCATCATCGATTTGTACTCACGTAAAGTGGTGGGCTGGGCAACGAGCTACATAAATTCGAGCGAACTGGTGATGAAGTCACTCAAACAAGCTTGGGTAGAACGAAGGCCAAATGGGAGTGAGCTGATGTTTCACTCTGACCAGGGGGCTCAATACAGAAGCTTTGAAGTACTTAAGTGGCTAACGAAGCGTAAGGTCACAGTGAGTATGTCGAGAAAGGGGAATTGCTGGGATAATGCTTGCTCAGAAAGCTTTTTTGCTCAGTTAAAGAAAGAATGGTTCTCTAACTTAGAAGAGCTAAGCAGAAAAGAAATGACAACACAGTGTCGATTTTATATCGATGATTATTATAATATGGTGAGAAGACATGGGACTCTAAATGGAGTGAGTCCCATAGTATTTGAATCAAGAATTTAAACCCTGTGTCCACTTTACTGGGGTCATATCAGCCTAGTGCCTAGTGCCTAGTGCCTAGTAACTTAAACCTTAAACCGGATAAACTTGCTGCACCGACTCTATGATCATCTCCCTGAGCCATCGATGACTCGGGTCTAAGTCAAAATGCCTGTGCCAGAGTAAAACGTAAGTACCCGGCACGAGTTTAGTGGGAACAGGCAGTGTGATTAGTTGGTAATGTCCCAACATCTCCTTGGCGTATTTGGCGGGGGAGCAAAGAATGAGATCGCTCTTCTCACAGAGCAGCATGGCACTATTGAAGTCGGTGAGGTTAATGGCGATATCTCGTTTCAGGTGCTGTATTTGTAGCACATCGTCTAATAGCCATTGGGCGATACCGCCAAAGGTCACTTGCAGGTGACGATATTTAAGAAATGTGTCTAAATTCCACTCTTCTTTTAATAAGGGGTGGTCTTTTCTTACCAGACACACAGAATGATCGCGAGTCAGTTCGGTATAGTTAAGCTCGTCGGGTAGATTCTTTATGTGTAAAAGGGAGCGTTCATCCCATTCTCGGCAGGCTATCCCAATATCGGTTTCGCAGCGTAATAACTTATCCATGCTCTGGCTGTGCCAAGTTTTACTGTCGATACTGACATTCGGTGCCTGTTTGAGCAGCTCGGGCATAAAATTGGGATAGGTGAGTGAGTAAGCCGTCTCAACCAATTCTATACGAAATTTTCTCCGGCTCAAGGAGGGATCAAACTCGCTGGGTCTGGTTAGCTGTTCGACTTGATTGAGGACCCGTCGTAATTCTGGTGCCAGTTGCTTGGCCTTAGGCGTCGGTCGAAGACCATAGGCGGTGCGCTCAAACAGTTTATCGTCGAAGGTTTCTCTGAGCTTTGAAAGCTGTTTGCTCACCGCCGACTGGCTCAGGTGTAGACGCGCCGCCGCTGCGGTGACGCTTTGCTCTTCGAGTAATACTTCAAGTACCGTGAGTAAGTTAAAGTCAAAATTCTTCAATCAACTACCGCCATTAAGGTTTTAATTTGTCCAAGAAAATTAAATATTCTCTCTTGGCTTAGTGTAATTATTTTTATCCGAAAAACAAGGAGATGATTGGCACAAACATAGCGCCTCAGCCATAGTTATAGAAGGTTGAATTTGACATGTTAGATAATTGGAGAGGGCAAGTGATACATCCTAATAAACATTATTTACTCTTTGTGCTATTTATCTTCTTAGTGTTTATCAGTTTCACTGTTACCGCAGAGTTTAAGCCTAAGTCAAATGCTGCTAAGCATTGGGTTAATAATGAGTTCCAGCCATCAACTTTGACTGTAGATGAGCAGATGCAAGAGATGGCCTGGTTTACATCGGCCAGTCAACCATTTGTGGGCATGAAAATCCGTGTGGTGTCCGAGCGAATTGCGACCCATTGGTATGAGGCCAGTACGTTGGCAAAGGCTTTTTATGAGATCACTGGTATTCATGTTGTGCATGAATTAACTGGTGAAGATGATGTGATCAAGAAGTTGTCTGCACAGATCATGACCCAGCAAAATCTCTATGATGCTTATATCAATGACAGCGACTTGATAGGGACTCACTTTAGATCCAATGCGGTGGTTTCTCTGTCTGATTTCATGAAATTAGAGGGAGAAAGTGTCACCTTACCTACGTTAGATCTACAGGACTTTATCGGACTTAAATTTACCACTGGCCCCGATGGTCACTTGTATCAGTTACCTGATCAGCAGTTTGCCAACCTCTACTGGTATCGCCATGATTGGTTCAATCGAAAAGATTTCCAGAAACGATTCAGATCCCGTTATGGCTATGAGCTTGGGGTGCCACAAAACTGGCAGGCTTATGAAGATATCGCTGAGTTTTTCAGTGAAGATATTAAGGAGATTGATGGCGAACGTATTTATGGTCATATGGATTATGCTAAAACAGATCCCTCTCTGGGTTGGCGTATGTCCGATGCTTGGCTTTCCATGGCTGGAGTGGGAGATAAAGGGTTACCCAATGGTTTACCTGTCGATGAGTGGGGAATACGCGTAGAAGGATGCCACCCGGTCGGAGCCAGCGTTGAGCGAGGTGGGGCGTTAAATGGTCCGGCGGCAGTCTATGCGGTGGATAAGTTCATCTATTGGTTAAACCGATTCGCACCAGAAGAGTCGATTCACCTCAACTTTACTCAGGCCGGAGAGTGGCCAGGAAAAGGGCTAATCGCCCAACAGATCTTCTGGTATACGGCATTTGTTGCCGATCTAACGAATCCTAGCTTGCCTGTCGTTAATCAAGATGGCACCCCAAAATGGCGCGTGGCACCATCGCCTGTCGGCAAGTATTGGCAGGCAGGAATGAAATCTGGTTATCAGGATGCGGGCTCATGGACGTTACTTAAATCGACACCTCTGAAGCGCCAACAGGCGGCCTGGCTCTATGCTCAGTTCGTCGTCTCGAAAACGGTGTCATTAAAGAAGACCTTAGTGGGGCTAACGCCTATTAGGCGATCCGATATAGAGTCTGAAGTGATGACGCAGCGAGCCCCTTATCTCGGCGGTTTGGTAGAGTTTTATCGCAGCCGAGGTCGTGACGTATGGACGCCAACCGGTACCAATGTGCCGGATTATCCTGGGCTCGCTAATTATTGGTGGCAATATATCTCCTTGATCATAGAGGGTAAGGTTACCACTCAGAAAGGCATGGATAATTTTGCCGCCGCGGTTGATGAGCGATTAGCATTAATCGCCGATAATAATGGAATGAGCTGCGAGCCTAAGTTAAACCCTAAATCGACACGTGAATTCTGGCTTGAAAAAACAGGATCGCCTAAGCAAAAAATACTCCAGCAGCCCAAGGGAAGAACCCTTCAATATGAGGAGGCAATTAATGTGTGGCAATAATGGGAGATATGGTCTTCTCACTAGTGTGCTTATCATCATGTCACTGACTGTGACCCAACTAAGGGCTGAAACTTTGCAGATCCTCACCTATGAGGAGTCTCCCTTCGCCTTAAGAGTTGGAAAGACGCATAAGGGGCTGTTGGTTGACATGTTAAAGGAGCTATTTTCCCGTACCGATCTTCAATATGAACTTAAGTTTATTCCACTTAAACGAGCCATCATTACCACAGAAAGGATGCCGGGTCATTGCGTGCTTCCCGTTGGTCGCAGTCAAGAGAGGGAAGCGAGTTTTCACTGGATAAGTCCAGTGCTGGTATCTCGTTACGGCCTCTATAGCCGAGATGATGTCATCATTCCCCTAACCACACTCAGTGATGCTAAACCTTATACAATTGGGAGTTTTCTGGGCAGTGGCATAGGCGAATACCTCACCGATCTTGGCTTCGATGTCGACCTTGCATCTGTGAGTGCACAAAATTTACGTAAGCTTAAGCGCTCCAGGATTGAACTCTGGGCGGCTGAATTGATCAGTGCCCGGGAGCAGATGCAGAAACAGGCGATTAACTTTGGTGCTCCCGAGCTTATCTTCTACACCTCATTACGTGCAATGGCATGCAATCGTGAGATGTCTCTAGAGACAACATTGAAGCTGGAACAGGCGTTGACCAGCATGTACCTTGATGGCTATATGAGTGAACTCTATCTTGAATATGGCGTGGAAATATAGGACTAAATATAGGGTTTATCGCTTAATACTCAGTCCATAGATACTCAGGCCACAGGTATTATGTGGCCGGAGTTTAATCATCAGACGTTCTTACTCAGTTGGTCCATTATGTTGCGGTTGAGGTAATCGCTGAAATCATCACCGTGGTTTTGTAACATCTTGGGAAACATGGAGATGGGAGTTAGACCTGGAAAGGTATTAATCTCATTGAGAAGAATCTCATTGTCCTGGGTGAGAAAGAAGTCGATACGGGACAGATGACTGAGCTTCATTCCCTTAAATATCTTGACTGCATATTCACGGATCTCTTGGCTGACACTCTCACTGATATCGGCAACCACCTTAGTTTCTGCCTGACTGTTCTCGGCGTACTTTTCCTCGAAGGTGTAGAAGGTGTTGCTCGCACAGATGATCTCACCAGGCTGAGTCGCAATGACTTCGCCATTGATTTCGTAAACGGCCACTTCTAGCTCTCTGGCTTCAATGGTCTTTTCAATGATGACATAGGGTGAATAGGTGAAAGCTTGTTTCAATGACTCAGTTAGCTCTTCTTGGCTGTCTACACGGTAACAACCTACCGAGGACCCTTGTGACGCGGCTTTGATGAATATAGAGCCCCAAGATACTAAAGCCTGCTTGGCCTGAGTGATGGCGTCATCATTAAATTCATTGAGAAAAATATAGGGGGTATTGGGGATCCCAAGCGCCGAGAACCACATTTTTGCGGTGACCTTATTGAAGCAATTACGACTCGCTTCTGAATCGCAACCAAAATAGGGCAAGTTGATCAGCTCGAAATAGGACTGAATATCACCCGTTTCTCCCGGGTAACCGTGAATGCAGGGAATGACGTAATCTACTGGCCAAGGTGCTTTATTCGTATCGTCAAAACGGATCTGCTTGCGGTTGGTCAATTCACAGAGTTCGCCGTCGCTAGTCCGATAATGGCCCTGGGCATCAAGCTCGACTTTCAATAGGTTTATATGGGCAAGTTTGGCCAGTGAGGCTTCAAAAAATTTGGCTGACATTAGTGATATAGCGTGTTCATCCCCACCGCCACCACATAATAATAGTAGATTCGTTTGGCTCATTGTCTCTCCATATCCTGACAGTATTCTCGATTGCAGGCTCACTATGACGCTATGGTTATTTATTGCAACCACAGACACCAAACTTCTGCACTAAGTGATGATTTTCTATGCTGAGTCGATTTATCTATACTCGAATATCAGCCCCCGCAACTTATACTCGTCTTTCCAGCAACTTAATACTTGTCTTTCCAGCAACTTAATACTTGTCTTTCCCGCAACTTAATACTCGTCATTCCCGCAATGCTTGTGGGCGGAAATCCAGCCCCTTTGATGATTCTTCGAATGAAGGCTGATTACATTTTCTGGTTTAGCTTTTGGCTGAGTTGGTATTGAGGAGTGTGTTTGAAAGTCGTACTTTCATGTCAACCTAACGCTTCCCAGCGGAGGGCTATGTAGACACTTCTGCGAGTCGCCGCAAGCACATCCCTGTGGGCTCTGCGATGACTTCCATGTCATCGAAGCTCGCAGCCGTATCTACACTTGATTATCTGTCTCTTCGATTTTGATTTTGTTGGTTGAGTCGCTAGATCAGAAATGGCCAAAGTTTGCTAGCCTTGGAATGAAAGCTTAATACATGTTTTTGGTCGTTACTTTTCGTCATTCCGGCAATTCAATACTCATCTTTCCCGCAACTTTATACTCATCTTTCCCACAACTTAATACTCGTCATTCCCGCAATGCTTGTGGGCGGGAATCTAGCTCTTTGGTGATTCTTCGAATGAAGACTGATTACATTTTTTGTTCGATTCACTTGGCTTAATTCGTATTGGGATTTGTGATTGAAGGTCGTACCTTCAATGTAACCAAACGCCTGTCCGGCGAGGAATGTGCAGCTACTTCTGCGGCGCGCTGACTATTGATTTCATAAGAGTTATCCCTATACGCTCTGCGGCTTCACTGATGTGAATGGATTCACAAATGCCGTGGAGACATGGATGTCATAGAACGGCCCTGAAGCCGAACTCCGCAGTCGCACCTACACTCGGTTATTTCTCTCTTCGATTGTGGTTATGGCTAGTGTTCCGTAACTCACTTATGTCCCAAAGTGAGTTATAAATTGATATCTCTTGAGGTAAAGCTATTTTCACCTCCCCTTAAAAAGGTAATACCACCTTTAATCAGATGGCCAGATTCGTTATATAGCTATACCTCTACCTCTAGGCACTAACTGTGATGGAAGAACAAGTTAACATTGCCGCGTCTCACCTAACGCGATACGCTCTGTGATATGAATGATATATTACTAATAATTATTACTATCGCTGCAGGATTTTTAGGCTTCGGCGCGTTAATCTTTGGAGCTCTTGGTCTTTATTCTGTTGCCGAGCAAAAAGGTGTACTAGGCATATCAATATATATTGCTTGCTGGTTGTTTCTAGGACCCTTCATAGCGACGATGTCGATAATAGCGGGTCTATATCTATTGTTTCAACTCGTAAACGGTTCTAGTGCAAGTACCACCTAGCTCCAAAATAATAGTGCCACCCTCATTAAATAATTGATTAATAATGGTTGGCTAAATTTTTTGTTGATTTGCCGCCGCGTTCAACATGCAAATGCGCCAATACGATCATTAAGGCCAATAACATTCTGACCTTAAACAGGCTGACACAGACACGTTTATGCGCCAAAGTCTGCTAGCCTTCGAATGAAGACTGGTTATTGGCAGCTTTATTTTTGAGTAGTCGTTTGAAGTTCGTTCCTTCATTGTAACCTTACGCCTGTTGGCGAGGATTGTGCAGTCTTTATTTTGAGAAGGTTCTGCGAGTCGCAGCAAGTCTATCCATGGAAGCTCTGCCAAATAATCACTGATCTGGAAGCTCGCACGCAGCCATATCTACACTTGATTATCTATCTCTTCGATTTTGATTTTGTTGGTTGAGTCGCTAAATCAGAAATGGTCAAAGTTTGCTAGCCTGGAATGAAAGCTTAATACATGTTTTTGGTCGTTACTTTTCGTTATTCCGGCAATTCAATACTCATCTTCCCAGCAACTTTATACTCATCTTTCCCGCAACTTAATACTCGTCATTCCCGCAATGCTTGTGGGCGGGAATCCAGCCCCCTTTGATGATTCTTCGAATGAAGGCTGATTACATTTTCTGGTTTAGCTTTTGGCTGAGTTGATATTGAGGAGTGTGTTTGAAGCTCGTTCCTCCATGGTTATCTATCGCCTGTCCGGCGAGATTGTGCACTCTGATTTTATAAGAGTACATCTGACCTCCAAGGGCCAATGATACTCCCGGTATCATTATGGCATTCCCTACATCCCTGTAGGTCAAGGAGGGAATGCCAATTTTTGTATGGAACAAAAATGGCCATGTAGTCTCTGCGGCAGCGTCCATGCTGCCGAAGCTTTCTTTAGCAACAAACCCTGAAGCAAGCATGTGCCACAGTAGAAACTGTCATGATAATGCAGTAGTTGAATGCTTTTTTCATTGTTGAAGAAAGATAGAGTGAAGCGGAGAAGCGATAAAAGCAGGGACGAGTCACACTCCGAGAGATTAGCTACTGCTAACCCCCTAGAACAGTAGTTAATTCATTGAATTCAGTCTATTGTTTTTATACTAATTAGGTAAATTAATTTACAATAGTGATGTTTAAACAACAACATTAATGATGGCTATAATGACAAATGATAAACCGTGGTTAAAACAATATCCTGAGGATGTGCCCACAAGAATAGATTCAAGTATGTATAACAATATCAATGATTTGTTTAAAGAGTCTTTTAGTGCACATGCTAAAAAAGCAGCATATATTAATATGGGACATAGCTTATCCTACCAAGATCTCGAAAATAAAAGTAACGCTTTTGCTGCTTATCTACAATCTGAACTAAAAATGAAAAAAGGCGAACGAATCGCCTTGATGATGCCTAATTTATTGCAATATCCCATAACTATTCTAGGTGCATTAAAAGCAGGGCTCATTATTGTAAATGTTAATCCACTTTATACCCCTCGAGAGTTAAAACATCAATTACGAGACTCTGGGTCCAGTGCTATTGTTGCCGTAACAAATTTTGGTAATAACCTTCAGCAAATACTGCATGAGACTAACATTAAGCATGTTATTTTAACCAAAATAGGCGATGAGTTAGCTATTCATAAGCGTACATTGGTTAACTTTCTTATCAAACATGTCAAAAAAATAGTGCCTAAATATCATATTACCGACGCTATTTCATTGCGTAGAGCGTTAACCGAAGGCAAGAAACTTCCCTTTATTGATCCCCAAATAACAGTAGATGATTTAGCATACCTCCAATATACAGGTGGAACGACGGGTCCTGCGAAAGGGGCAATGCTTACTCATAGTAATATTATTTCTAACGTTCTACAGGTTCATGCTCATTTTAGCCCAAGAACCTTATATGATAAGGAATATGCAGTAACCCCACTTCCGCTTTATCATATTTTTGCCAACTCAGTGAGTATGATGTTTATGCTCTTTCTCGGTGCAACGAATTTACTCATTACCAATCCAAGAGATATAGATGGTTTCGTAGCAGATTTAAGTAAATATCCATTCACAATGGTTTTTGGTTTAAATACACTTTTTAATGGTCTAAACAATCATGCTGGTTTTCAAGAATTAGATTTTAGTCACGCTCGTTTTACTATTGCAGGTGGAATGCCGACGCAGAAACATATTGCTGATCGTTGGCTAGAGCTCACTGGAATGCCTGTCATTGAAGGTTATGGCTTAACTGAATGTTCCCCAGTGGTCGCTGCAGGTACTCATCAACAACAATCATTTATTTCTTCAATTGGTGTTCCTTTACCCAGCACTGAACTCCGTATCGTTAATGATAAAAATGAACCTTTAGGTCCCAACCAAATTGGTGAAATTCAAATTAGAGGGCCCCAAGTGATGAAAGGCTATTGGCAACAAGAAGCCGAAACCAATACTGTAATGCATGCAGGAGGTTGGTTAAGCTCTGGCGATATAGGAAGAATGGATGACGATGGGATTTTTTATATTGAAGACCGTAAAAAAGATATGATTCTAGTTTCGGGATTTAATGTTTTTCCAACTGAAATTGAAGAAGTTGCAACACTTCACCCTCACATCCTTGAAGCTGCGGCCATTGGCATTCCTGATGACGCCACAGGAGAAAAAGTTAAATTATTTATTGTACGCAAAGGTAATGTGACGGTTGATGAGATAAAAAAACATTGTAGAAAATATCTTACCGGTTATAAAAACCCAAGGATAATCGAATTTAGAGATGAATTGCCAAAATCAAATGTTGGGAAGATCTTACGTCGAGAATTGCGAGATTCATAGGAGCTATTGCTGACGTCTTAAGGATAACCAACATATTTGGCATAGATAAAGGAGATAAAGGGGTAAGAGCGAATTAGGGGGGTTAGATAAACTAAGATACTTTTTCTAATCAATGTCAGGCTTATTCGACTCAATGATCTAAAACGTTTTTGTCCAAAAGTGAGTTACTAACAGTAAACCCCAATCGTAGAGATGAATAATCAGGTGTAGATGCAGCTGAGAGCTTCGATGACATGGATGTCATCGCAGAGACTACAGGGATTGTACTTGCGGCGGCTCACAGAGGTATCTGCACATTAGCCTGCTGCAGGCAATAAACACCAATGAAGCTTTGGTACTCAGTAAACTAACCAAGTATCAAACCAGCCAAATGAACCCTACTCAAAGAATATTTAAGTAACTTGTTATCCGACAAGCACAAAAAAATAGGACTGGCACATCTTTATTATCTGATGTTTATTAAGTGTCGATAGCTGGTTTGATAATCCAGATAATCAAGTGGTATCGGGCTAAGGCTGCCATTGTGTTCCAACACCAAGGAGGGAAAGCCTTGAATGGGCAGTGCCCGAACCTGGTGGATTTCTGTCATCAAGTCATGGTTTATCGCCTCGCTACTCAGTTGCAGGGCAAACTCTTTGGGGTCTATGTCTAAGTTTATGGATGCGGCAATTGATATTAGGGTGGTGAGATCAGATGGGTTCATGGCTTTCAGGTAGTAGGCCTGCTGAATGCCATCAAGCATGGCTTGTTCTAGACCTTGCTCCCGTGCGATCAAGGCGGCGCGGCACGCCGGATAGGTCGAGCGCCTAGGCTGGCACTGGCGCCAAAAGTCGAAATTAAACTCGGTACCAAGCTCAACCGCTATCTTATGCCAGGTCTGCTCGAGAAAGGCTTTCATCTCATCTGGCATAGGCAGATCTGAATCAGGAGCCAGACCACCGAGACGATATTCGACGCTTATTCCTGATTCTCTTAGCGCTGCCCTGAGCTTATTCCAGGTTGGGGCATAGCCCCAGCACCAACTGCACATAGGATCGTAGACGTAATAGAGTGTTGGTTTGCGGCTATTGTTCATTTGCATATTGTCTACAGCCATAGTCGCCTCGCCAGTCCAGATGAGCGCTTGGTTGCCTGCAGGCTGGCCTGCTCGAAGACGGTTTGACTCCCCAAACAGGTAAAGTGATGCTTGGCTCGGGTGATGGCCGTATACACCAGCTCCTTGGTGAGTAGCTGTTTCTGCGCCTGGCTGGGCCAGAGGGGGAGCACCATGGCGACCTTGCTAAACTCACTGCCTTGACTCTTATGTACTGTCATGGCGAAACAGGTATCGTGGCTCGGCAGGCGTGCGGGGAGTACCTTCAAGATACTGCCATCGGCCTGGATAAAGTGAGCCATCAAGCGGGGGGCTGTGTGGGTTGCTTGCTGGTGGGCGCTATCGGGTAAGATGAGGCCGATATCACCGTTAAACAGGCCTAAGTTATAATCATTGCTCTGTATGATGACGGGGCGTCCCGGGTAGAACTCGTGTTCAGGCGAGATTAACTTGGCCTGTTTCAAGGCGTCTTTGACTCCCTGATTGATGCCATCGACGCCGTATTCGCCCGCGCGCATGGCGCACAATATACGGAACTCGTTGTAACACTCTATGATATCCAGAGGATCACTTTGCGGATCTTTAGCCATTTCCAGATACGCCCTGTAGTGACTCACTGACTGAGTCAGTAACTGTTCGAGTCCGGCATTTCCTGTGCTTGTTTTCTGATGTTCAATCCAATACAGCTCATCGTAGCCTGATTGCCACACCTGCATGATGCGTGACTTATCTGAATTATTGACGGCACTTGCTAACTGGCCGATCCCCGCGTCGCCCTTAAATCTATGGCTGTGCATCAACATGCATAAACTGTCACCTATGCCTGGGGATGCGCTGATAAAGCCACTTAAATCATGACCTGTTAGCTGAGATAAACGTTTGGCATAGGGAGCCGAGTAACACATCTGCCATTTTTCCGATTGGCTCTTGTCTGCCTTGAGCCCGGCGCAGATATCGGCGAGTACGGCGCCAGCTTCGACTGAGGCCAGCTGATCCTGATCGCCCAGCAAGATGAGCCTGGCATGGCTAGGTAAGGCCGACAGTAACTTGTGCATCATGGGCAGGTCGACCATGGAGGCTTCATCGACGACTAACAGATCCAACCTGAGAGGATTATCCTTGTGGTGGCGAAATTGAGGTGAGTTAGGGATCACGCCAAGTAACCTGTGCAGGGTCGATGCTTCCTCGGGAACCCGGCTTAAGCTATTGATATCGATTTTGTCGGCGAAGGGGGCCAGTTCAGATTTTAATCGCACCTTAGAGGCCTTGATTGATTCACTGAGTCTGGCGGCTGCCTTACCCGTTGGGGCGACCAGCTTGATGGTCAAGTCGGCTTCTTGGGTCATTAGAAACAGGAGTTTGGTGACTGTGGTGGTTTTTCCCGTGCCTGGCCCGCCGGTTATTACTGCCAGGCGTTTGGTGAAGGCGGTGGCCGTGGCTATCTTCTGCCAATCATACACACTCTCATGCTTAGGAAAAGGGGACTCTGTGGCCGCATTTTTTGGGGGATTGTGGGGAAACAGTATGTTCAAGGTCTCCTGCGTCGCAGTGGGTAGCCCTTGGACCTCATCTTGGGCAAGGTATCTAAGTTTGTCTGCTACCTGAGTCTCAAATTGATAATAGCGCTGCAGATAGAGAGAGCCTTGATCTAATACCAGAGGCGTCGAGCTACTCTCCTGCAGGCTATCTTGAGGAACACTATCTTGAGGTACCCCAATCGCACTGAACTGACTCAATAAGGCCATAAGTTCGGCGTGACTGCAGGTGATTTTACACTGGGCAGTCTGCTCATTCATGGGGTTATCCAGCGAGATTTGCTCTATGGGCAAACAGGTGTGCTGCTGGGAAAGCTGATGACTGAGCAGGGCACATATGAGTAGAAACAACTCATTGTGAGACTCGTTGTGCTGGTCAAGCTGTTGTCGATGAAACTCAGCGAGCTCGAGTGCAAAATGACGATCCAATGGGGTGATGAGTCGCTCGATTTCCCATGATTTAAGCAGGGCTTTTATGGATTGCTTTGACTGGATCATAACTTAAGCCCCATCTGATCATTATCTATTGCCGCCTGTAGCGCTTTTTTGTGCGCCATATCATCCACAGGTGGTGTTTGTTTACTGTCAAATAGTGCGTCTAGGGCCTGAATAAGCGCTTTAGGCGGCTTATCATAGAAGATCCCTGACAGTGGTGAATCCACCGACATGCCACGCAGGAAGAGGTAATAACTGCCACCAATGTGCTGGTCATAATCGTAGTGGGTCATTCTCAAATTTAAGTATCTGTGCAGGGCTAAGGTATAGATGATGTACTGCAAGTCGTATCTGTGGCTACGAATGGCGCCTGCCATAGCGTCAATACCATAATGAGAAAACTCATCACCCAGATGGTTCGATTTGTAATCGGCGATAAAAAATTGTCCTTTATGCTCGAAGGTCAGATCGATAAAGCCTTTAAGCATCCCCTTGAGGGATTCAAAATTGAGTCCGGCGCTGTAACCATAACCTTCGAGCAGTTCATTGAGCTCATCCGCCTTAAGCTGATCAATGGGCAGATAAAACTCCATCTCCACCAACTTTTGACTCGGGGTCAGCTGAGCGAGTGTCAGTGAGCCATCTTGAGTCAGGGGCGCGTCGAGAATATCCAGATACCAAGTATTGAGCATGCTAAACCAAGACTCATCGATGCCATATTTCTCCATGGCGACGGGCAGCTGTACTGGCAATTCAGCCTCGGCCAAGGTGAAATCAATCAGCTCAAGCACTAGGTGCATAAAGCTACCGGCATTGGCACCACGCTCGAAGGTAAATCGAGAAGGAGTCGAGTCGACTTCATCCTGGATTATCTCAAGCTCGGGGAAACTTTCATCATCGGCGCCGGGGGCAACACGCTCATGGGGCAAGTCTTTGACTAACCCCGAGTAACTGCCCACTCGCCATGGAGTATAACGTTTACGTTTAAGTTTTCTGGGGGCTAAGGTAAGCTTTTTATCTGTGACTCTGATCAAGGATTGCGTCGAGACATCAGGTTCAACTTCACTGACACTGATGGCATCACAGATTAACGCTTGGGCCTGGGTTTGAATGCGAGAAAAATCACAGGCTTTATCTTCTATTCCCAGCAGGTAGCCAATGCCGGTCTCGTGGAGTTGACTGGTGATCCCGGCTTTTTTGGTGAACCGGCTATGGTTGGCGATATAGAGATAGCATTGATAAACAGGCCGCGTGATGGCGACATATAACAAGCGCAGATCTTCGGCTAAGTTTTCCCGTTTATGACGCTCCCAGCCTTCATCTGTTTGCTCAATGTCCCATATAAGCCGATTGTTATCATGGTAAAGCATGGGGGCTGGCTTACGGCGATTATCCCGGGCCAGACTGACAAAGGGAATAAAGCAGACGGGATACTCGAGTCCCTTACTCTTATGTATGGTGACGATTTGCACTAGGTTCTGTTCACTCGCGAGCCTGAGCTGTGCCTCTTCGTTGCCATTGTTGGCGATAAGGGCTTGCTCGTACCAGTTAACCAGGGCGCTAATACCGTCCAGCTCAGTAGCCTTTTGTTGTAACAGTTCGGCTAAGTGCCTGAAATCGGTCAGACGTCGCTCGCCATCTTCGCCTTGGAGTAGGCGCTCGATAAGCAGAGTCTCATTGGCCAGACTGAGCAGGGCGGGCATGATCCCGCGCCTCAACCAATGTTGATGCAGATTATCAAATTGCTCCAGCAAGTCTTGCCTAATCATTTCATCTTGGTTGAATCCATGAATTGCTACGGCGTTATAACCCAGTAAAGAGGTGGTTAGGGCAGAGCGCAATGCTCGCTCATCTTTAGGCGTGGCTAAGGCGTGTAACACCAAAGCCAATTCCCGGGCTTCTAAGGTATTAAATACGCTGTCGCGGCTTAAGAATACCGAGCCAATTTGGCGCTGAGATAATGATTCACGTATTACCCCTGCTTCGTTTCTATCACGCACCAGCACGGCGATATCTTGGGCTTTGAGCGCCTTACCACTGATGCAGCATTGACCCTGTTGAGATTCCGTCAGCAACCTTGTTATTTCGGCGGCGGCGTCTTCGGCTAAACGCTTTCTGGCGCTGGCTTTGTTGAGTCCCTTATCCGGGTCTTCGCTCAGCAGCTTTATCTTCAGCGCCGAAGCGTCTCTATTTTGTTCGACGAATATTTTCTTATCGGAGAAGGGGGACGGCTGCACCGACTCGAACACAATCGCCTCATTGATAAAAGGATCGTCTCGATTCTCAAACAGGGCGTTGACCGACAAGACCATGTTGCGGCTAGAGCGGTAGTTGGTGCCTAAGCTATAGTGCTGCTCGGTTTGCTCTCGGGCCTGAATATAGGTGTGAATATCGGCGCCCCTGAAGGCATAAATGGCCTGTTTGGGATCGCCAATCATCAAGAGACTCACCCCTTTGGATGTTGGCTTACTCTGGTTATTATCAGCACTATTATCGGTGTTATTCTCGAAACTATAGTCTGCCGTTGAGGTCCATTCTTGTTGATAGATCCGGTTAAAGATAGCGAACTGCAGGGGATCGGTATCTTGAAACTCATCGATGAGGGCCACGGGAAAACGCTTGGCTATCAGGTTAGCCAAGCTATTGCTGTTCTCAGTAATATCACCAGTGTCCGGCCGCAGGGCGTGTTCCAGAGTGAGCAAGAGATCGTCCGGTGTCATCAAATTACGCTCAGACTTTTGCAATGAAAAACGTTTCGATATGCCGGCTCTGGCACAATAGAGGAAGCTTGGAATGAAATCTTTGATGAGTAAACACAGGCGCTCGATATGATCCAGAACTGGGGCTTGTTCCGGGGTCGGGACTTCGCCGCCTTTATTGAGTTTTAGCCCGCTCAGGGAAAGACTCTCCATCACCTTCAACGGTGGCAGGCTGGTACTGAACTTACACCAGTTGTCCATGGCATCGAGCATGATGGCCAATTTGGGGTAAGCATCAGGCTTCTTACCGAAACGTACGCCATTGAGGGGCAGCGAATGCAGTAAGGTTTCTATAGCTTCACGTTCTCTGGGCCAGATGATCTTGAGTCGGCTCATGCTCTGTGTGAGCGTGCCCTGGAGCTTGGTAAAGTCTTCGGGCTGTGGATGAGCATTGGCCTGACTGGCACCAAGAAGAGGTCTAAGTTGTTTAGACAGGGCGTCGGGATCGGTAAACTTTTTCTGAATGATCTCTGCAAGGCACTCAGGCAGTGGATAACAGTGTTCACGCCAAAAATCGCGCACTGCATGGTGCAGAAACTCGCTGTCATCTAGCGTAAATTCTGATTCGAACAGCAGAGATGACTCAAAAGCCATGTCGGCCAATATTCGCTGACAAAATCCATGAATAGTAAAAATGGAGGCTTCATCCAGAGACTTAAGTGCCAAGTCCAGACGTTTAAGGGCCAAGGGTCGCATCGACTCTGGCGTGGCGCTGTGCAGAGACGCGAGCAGTTCATCACCGGTATCTATGCCAACAAAGTGGCGGTAAGCCAGTTGGATCTTGTTGCGAATACGATCCCTGAGCTCGCCGGTGGCCGCATTGGTGAAGGTCACGACCAATATCTGCTGACACGTGAGGGGTTTGTCGATGCCGTGACCGAGCAATAGGCGCACATACAGGCCGGCTATGGTGTAGGTTTTGCCTGTGCCCGCACTGGCTTCGATAAGGCGACTGCCCCCGAAAGGTAAGGTGAGGGTATCTAAGGGCTGAGACTGTTTATTTTTCATCGTCGTGACAGCTGGGATAGTCGGACTGCTTGTTGAAGGCGTTGATGGCATTACTTCTCTCCTTGGCTTGAGTTGATCCCGCCTTCGACAAAGCTGGCTAGCTCACCAAGTTTATCTTTGTGATATAGGCTAAGCATGGGACTAAGTAGCGTCATGGCAATGTGTCCGAATTCTTCTTCTGTAAAATCATCAGGGAAACTAAACAAGCGTTGATAGTGAGGCTCCATGGCTTCACCTAACTGACTCTGCTCATCGAGCCACTGACTCTGAGCTTCGAGTAATTTGTCTTGATGATCGCCTTCGGCTTCAACATAGGCGAGTGCGGTTCTCGGCATAAACATCAAGGGGTGAACCTGTCCCGACTGGAAGTAAGCTAACCACAGGCTAAGTTGAGCCTTAGCTTGCTCATGTGCCACGGGATGAAAAGCATGGAAATGACCGATGTCTAACAGGTAGCTAATGTGTGGCAGCTTGTTAGTCGCCTTATTTGAGCCCATGGCGC
Organism: Shewanella eurypsychrophilus; assembly: GCF_007004545.3. NCBI lineage: Bacteria > Pseudomonadati > Pseudomonadota > Gammaproteobacteria > Alteromonadales > Shewanellaceae > Shewanella > Shewanella eurypsychrophilus. Next base: position 2,535,120 of record NZ_CP045503.2, read on the forward strand.
AAATACACAGATGTCTGATGTAGAGGCGGATAAGGTCTCGTCCATTGGCGGTGCCAGGCCGATAGTTCACCAGACCTTTTGCACAGAGATCATCGATGCGTCCGACTAAGTTCATCGGCTCACTTAAGCCATCGGCTTGGGTGAAGTTAAGTGCTATATCCATGGAGCGCTGGTTATCCCCCTGAAGATAGACGGCGCGGCCAATTAAAGGCTGAATGTCATGTAGATATTGATTGAGCAAGAGATCATCGAAGGGCTGAAGCGGCAACTCGCCGCTGGCCTTTAATCGCTGCAGTAGCACCTCATCCGGGGCCTCTAGTTTCTGAGATATGGCGTTGTCCAGTAAACTTGCCTGAAGCTTGTAGCGCTCAAGAGGATTGAGGCTAAATGGCTCATCGTTATCGTCGGCCTGAATATTCAGGCTTAAATCGACCTTGAGGGTTCGATTGAAGAAGTACTGTGCCGGGTTTCTGAAGAAACGGATAAGGGCCGAGACTTCAAGCTCATTATCATCTAAGACATCGGTTAGCTGACTGACATCTATGGCTTGGGTTATCTTGAGCCCGGCATCGATAAAGCGCTTTGCCTGCTTAACCCCATCATCTTCCGTTTGACTTGGACACCACTGCGCCGAGTAACTCTGCTTTAGTCGATGATCTGCAGTGTCTTCTCGCGCTTGGCTGAGATAGAGACGCTCATCGAAAGGTTGCAGGGGTTGCTCGGTCAACAATTGCTGGTGGATGGCCTTCTCAATGGCGGGGATATCTGGTTCATCAGCAGATCCTTGATTGAGCGAATCTGGCCCAAAGCCTTCTGGCAGATAACAGAGCTGACAGTATTCGACTAACTCAGACACTAGCATAGAGGGAATGCGTTCAGAATTGTCTCGTTCGCTGTGGCCGATATAACTGATGTAGAGCTGCTCTCTGGCCGAGAGAATCGCCTCGAGAAACAGGTATCTGTCATCCAGGCGGCGGGAGCGATCGCCTTTTCGTGGTCCAAACTGAGCCACAAGGTCGAAGCCTACCGGGTGCTGAACTCTAGGGTAGACGCCATCATTCATGCCGACCAGACACACCACTTTAAAAGGAATGGAACGCATGGGCATCAGGGTGCAGAAATTGACGCTACCGGCCAAGTATCTTTGGCCGACGCGGGATTCACTCAAGGTGCTATTAAACCAATTCTGCAGCACTTGGGTATTGAGCGGCGTCACCTGTCCGGCTTCGATGAGCTCAGTTTTTAATTTGTTTATCGCTTCGCGTATGGCTTGTAATTGAGGTAACTCCTCATCATCGACCTCATAAAAATCATCAACAAGCTGGGCGAGTTGCCCCATGCGATCTTCTATTGAGCAGGTTTGTCCGAGTATCTCTTGATAGTCATCTAAGGTCTCAATAAAGTTGAGTAACTTCCCCAGGGCCTGGGCAGATTGGCCCTCGATCCCCTTTACCAATAAGGTGTCTTGGTAGAGTGGGGCATCATCACTGAAGGCGTAGCCCAAGATGAGACGCTTGATGCCAAAAGCCCAAGAGTTTTTATCGAATGCCGGCAGAGACTGAGCGGCACGGCTGGTTTCATCACGCCCCCAACGCACTCCGGCTTGCTCGAGCCAGTGACGAATTAAGGTCAGTGCCTCGTCATCTAAGTCGAAACGCCTGAGCACGGCCGGAACTTCTAAAATGCCTAAGATGTCGGTTAAACCAAAGCGGCTCTGGTTGATGGACAAAATATGTAAAAAACTGTTGATCAGCGGTGATTCCTGGGCCGCACCTCTATCTGCAATGGCGTAAGGGATAAAATGCGCGCCATGTTTCGCCGAAAAAACGGCGTCAATATAGGGGGCATAAGCCGCGACATCGGGCAACATGATAACGATATCTCTGGCAAGCAATGGCTCATCGGGATCATCAGGTGCTCGGGAGAGCATGTCGAGCAGATGATCATGCAAGGTCTCTATTTCCCGTAGCGGGCTGTGGCAGCTGCGAAGGGTTAAGGAGTCGTCGGTTTTAGCCAGAATGCGCCGTCCATCGAGCGTCAGATACAAGGAGGCATCGGGGCCTAAGCTTCTATCTCGGGTACTGAGTTCGAGAATGTCATGTTGAATGCCGCTCAGTAGATTATCGACACCTGGGTCTTGGTAACACTCGAAGTTAAAGTTGGCGTGTTCTTCAGGAAGCTCGAGGATCAGATCCAGTAGCTCGCGGCCCATCTTGCCATTATTGGCCAGCAAGGGATTACCCACCTCGAGTTTATCTTCCCAGTCTTGCTCAAGTTTTTGTTTATCGGCATATTCCAGCGCCATGCGGGCACGCAGCCGCGGATCGACAATATCGCCCCAGTAATGCTGACAGGGACTCAAGTTCAGCATGATCACATCGATGCGTTTGGCCAGGTGATAGAGTACATCCAATGTTTGCGGCGCCATGGAAGATATTCCGAACACGAATAAACGTCTTGGCAGCCCTTCGAGTGAGGTGTCGGGGTTGTCTAGGGCATCGAACAAGGATTGATGCAGGTTTGCCCTGTGGTATTGGCTCTTGCCAAGATCTTGGTTATTAAACTTAATCAGGGCCCGCCATAATATCGGCTGCCAGGCCTGAGCCTGGGATAATTTATCACCCTTTGGCGGGAGTGTGGGTTCATTGGCCTCCCAGGCTGCAATCCAATCCGGACGGTACACTAGGTATTGATCGAAGATATCGGCTATCTGGCCGCATAGCTGAAACAGTTTCAGTGGATTGTCTTGTTCTGGCTGGTCTTGCCCTGAGGTAAGGTAGTTATTTAGTGGGGCGAACTCTTGAATCGCCAATAGACCTGGCAGCAGCTCCATCAATTTCCAAGTCATGGCAGGTTTCGTGAAGGCATTTTCCTTAGGCACGTCGGGCAATAATATGTGGCAGAGTTGCCAGATGAAGCTCGAAGGCAGGGGAAACTCCAACGCCGCGGCTATCTTGTTCTTCTTGGCAACTTCCAGTCTAAGCCAGGTAGACATTCCTGGGCTTTGAACTAGCACATGCTCAGGCATTAATACTGGCATGCCGACAATGGGGTTTTGTAACTCTTCGGCTAGTTGCGCCGAGAGTGCTTCCATTCGATTAGACTGAACAAGATAGAGCATGAAAATTCCTAAAGAAGAGTTTGAATAAGCTATATAAAATAGAAGACTAGAGTTTATATAGCTCTAGAAATCAGCAGCAATGAAGCGGATTCAAATAGGTGAAACCATTTTATGTTATTGAATTTAGATGTCCAATGAAAGCCATGATTAAAACGGCTGATTGATGCTTTTTCATTAGTATCAAGCGGTATAACTGTGAGGTTACTGTTGAAAGTGGGGAAGAGTTGAAACAGTGTTTGATGTGGTTTACAAGGATCTCTGTTTAAAGCTGGCAGAGTTAGCCATTTCACCTATAGGTATTACCCATAATAAGTTAAGGAAATGGCCAACATTTTGTCTATGTTTACTGTTACTTTCCAGTGAAATGGCGAGATGTTAAGCGGTTTTTAAGGTTTCGATATTTGTTTCGTCATGCTCAATAACCCGATCTGTAATACTTAATTGGGTTTCTCCAAGGAAACATCCCCCAAGCTCTATACTCAAGTTATCACTGTAAATCTTTCCGTTGATTTTACCATTAGCCAAAATTTGTATGGTGTCAGCATAGCAATTGCCTTCCACTAGACCACTGACAATGAGCTTGTCTGCCCATAGCTCGCCTTTCACTCTACCTTCATTACTGACTATGATGGTTTGCTGCGTATTCATTTTTCCTTCGATAAATCCGTCAATTTGAATATGGCCGGATAATCTCAGCTCGCCGGCAATATGGCAACCTTTTGCGATGACAGTTGTAGTTGTGAGCTCACCCGTTGCTCGACTGTTTTTACCAAGTAATCCCATCGTATACCTTTTTGTTTTTCAAAGAGAGAATCAAAGTTTTCCAGATCCCATTCAACAAAGTTTCTTGGGTTTTTTGGCCGTCCAACAAAGCGCACTTCATAGTGTAAATGTGGCCCGGAAGACATGCCGGTATTTCCTGAATACGCAATTAAATCACCTTTTTTAATAAAGGCACCCGCTGCGACATTAAATTTTTGTAAGTGTGAATAAGAGCTGCTTATCCCAAATGAGTGTTGTAAACGAAGGAAGTTGCCCGATCCAGTATTACTCGGACGTACCACTTCTACAACACCATCTGCGGTCGCGTAGACCGGCGTTCCGATATTAACCGCATAATCAATTCCATTGTGACTGCGCTTCTTACCGGTAATTGGGTGAGTACGCGTGCCAAAGTTAGAAGAGATCCTGGCATTTTTAACCGGGGTGCCATTGGGTAATTCTTGCAGTAACGTTATCCTCACTGCTGATGTAATAGCGGCAGTATCTAGCCGACTCTGTAATCCGGGCTCATCTTTTATTGTGACACCTAACATTTGTTCCAGATCGCCGAGCCGATTAGAGACTTGTAGCAGATGAGATTCTCGCATCGTCAACTCTTGCTTTAGTTGCCCTTTCAACTTCATCAAAACATCCAGATCCTCTGATAACTCTAGAGATTGAATTTGCAAAGAGGCTTGTTTAGTCTTGGCATCAATAGCGGTTTCAGACAGGTAAACCAAGGACATCAGGATAAATATACTGACGAAAATAAAGCATAAGAAAGCCCAACGTATCCCTATCTGGGATCGTTTATCTAGCCTGAAATGTCTTGAGCCATTAATTGTTGAGAACGAAACTGTAACTAGATTTTTCAATTGTGATTCTTCAATAAAGCGTTGGCTGCCCAGAGGTCAGCAATATATTCTTAAAAAACGACAATTATATCGCGTTAATGTGATTATTTCACTGAAATTCAGTTGATTAACAAGTGTTACTCCTGTGGTAAGTGGACTGATTGACTTGTAGACAAACCTGAGGGAGTCGCTGTGTTTACACTTGAATTTAAATACATCTCACCTGGAAATAGATCGAAAAGTTGATGAAAATATCAGACTAAAAATATGCATATCGAGCATAGTCAATACTGGCATCATTTAAAATAGGGTTTAAAAATGACACGCCCTAGGTTATGCTAAAAATGTTAATCGTTTTCATTTGAGGTTATTTTGAATAGAGGTAAAGGGATCATCTTGATGTTGATGCTACTGACATTTGTCGGTCAGGCATACGCGTCTGTGATCATGCCATATTCAATGTCCATGGGCATGCCTCAAAGTACTACTATTCAAAATACTATGCTTCAGAGTCAGATGTCTCATAGCAATATGTCTGAAGAGGTTATCTTGACCTCTACATCGAGTAAAACTAGGGTGATGAGCCTGGACTCGGTGGCAGATAATAACTCGGCTCAGTCAAGCTTATCCCAGACTATGATAAGTGATGGTCATGAGCATCAAGACTGCTGTAAGAGCGTGTGTAATTGTGCTATGGGCTCTTGTTCTTCAGTGGCTTTAACCATGGCTCTGCCTGTTTTTGATACGACAACACATCCTTTACTTAAAATGAGTGTGTTTACCGTGTCGACGCTAAATCCATTTCCTTCTTCGCTTTACCGTCCTCCAATATTCGCCTGATAAGGCATAGATCCGTTTAAAATTCACGGTCTTAATCCTTTTGCTGTTAATTACGTCATATGGTGAATTCTAACAAGAATCTCAGAACCGTCCGACGTTAACTCAGTTATAAGCCTGAAATCTGATTGAACCCTTAGATTAACTTTTAGTCTTTCGGGGAATCAATCTACTTAGTTATTTTTCAGGCTGCGTATATTCGGAGGCCCTATGGCTTCAAAAAGCGTACATTCAAATATTCAAAAATTAGTATATAAGCCTCAATCAAGTCTCTCTCGTCGCCGGTTTGTCATGGGCGCGGCGAGTGCCATGATGCTGGCTAGCCTACCTTTCACTCAGAGCGTGTTAGCCGCGTCACTGCGTAAAGGCTTAACGACACTCAGTGGAAGAATGTTCGATCTCAGTATCGATTATCAGACGGTTAATTTTACTGGCACAGATGTTCGCGCCACTGTTATAAATCAAAGTATTCCCGGGCCTCTGCTTCGTTGGAAAGAGGGTGAAACGGTAACCCTAAGGGTCAAAAATAACCTGGATATATCCAGTTCTATTCATTGGCACGGCATTATCCTACCGGCAAGTATGGATGGTGTTCCCGGGATCAGTTTTGAGGGCATAGAGCCCGGAGACACATTCGAATATAACTTCACTCTGGGTCAGAGCGGAACGTATTGGTACCACAGTCATTCAGGCTTTCAGGAACAAACTGGCATGTACGGCGCTATCGTTATTGATCCTAAGGATGCCGATCCCGTGGCATACGATCGGGAATACGTGGTGATGCTGTCGGATTGGTCAGACGAAGAGCCTGAGTCCATCTATGCCAAGCTCAAGAAACAATCCGATTATTATAACTTTCGTGAGCGTACCTTAGTCGATCTCTTCGATGACATCTCAGCTAATGGTTTAGTTAACACCTGGAATGCGCGTTCTATGTGGAATAAAGGGCGAATGAGTGACAGGGATATTTCGGATGTGACCGGGTATACCTATACCTATTTGATGAATGGCAATACTCCGGAGAAGGGCTGGCAGGGGCTGTTTCGCAAGGGTGAAAGAGTGAGGCTTAGATTCATTAACAGCGCGGCTATGACCATTTTCGATGTACGCATCCCGGGTCTGAAGATGACTGTGGTGGCCAGTGATGGTCAGAATGTTCAGCCTGTCAGCGTCGATGAGTTCCGTATCGGGGTCGCCGAAACTTACGATGTGATTGTCGAGCCCGAAGTTGACAATGCTTATTGTATCTTCGCTCAAAGCATAGACCGCACCGGTTTCACCTATGGCAGTTTGACTTCAGATCAGGCTCTTAAGCCCCTTATTCCACCCATGGATCCCGTCGCCGTGTTAGCACACAGAGACATGGGCATGAATATGGAAGGCATGGATCATGGCTCGATGGATATAGCTGGGAATGGTGACAAAACCATGAACATGAACGACATGGATCATAGTGCCATGCAGATGGATATGGCCGGAAACGGTGATAAAACCATGGACATGAAGGGTATGGATCATAGTGCTATGCAGATGGACATGAATAAGGTTAGTTCGACGGGGCTGGGGTTAGCCGGATATGGCAGTAACAATGAAATTAAGCATATTTCCAGTGAATTTGGTCCTCAGGTCGATATGCGGGCGGCGAGCCCCCGCAGTGGCTTGACCGATCCAGGAATAGGACTCAGGGACCATCAAAGCTTGTACCAGCGAAAAGTACTCACCTATGCAGATATCAAGGGGCTCACTCCAACACTGGATAAAAGGCAGCCTAGCCGGGAGATCCAGCTGCATCTCACCGGCAACATGAGCCGTTATATGTGGTCGGTAAACGGCATCAAGTTTGCCGATGCTGCTCCACTTGAACTTGAATTTGGTGAGCGAGTACGTATCACCTTAGTCAACGACACCATGATGACCCATCCCATGCATTTACACGGAATGTGGAGTGAATTGGAAACGGGCGATCCAGATTTTATTCCCCGCAAACACACAGTGATAGTGCAACCGGGCTCGAGCATCAGTTATCTGGTGACGGCGGATGCGTTAGGTGGCTGGGCTTACCATTGTCATTTGCTATTCCATATGCCTGGCATGTTCAGAAAAGTCCAAGTTAAGAACGCATAACTATAAGCTCAAGTAAAAGCTTAAGTAATAGATCAAAGAAGGGAATAAATATGGAGTCGCAAATGAATACTAATCCGATAAATCGCTATCCCTTTATCGCCATCGCTCTGGTCACACTGGTAAGTTTGGCCAGTGTCGACATGGCCTATGGCGCAGAAACCGACGACCCCTTGTTGACCAAGGTGATGATCGATGAATTTGAGAACGATCTCAGTAGTAACAGTACCACCAGCTGGGGAGCACAGGCCTGGCTTGGCTATGACCTGAATAAACTTTGGATTAAAACTGAGGGGGAATACTCGGGTGGAGATGTTATCGACGCCCAAGTTCAGGCCCTGTATAGCCGAGCTATCGCCCCCTATTGGGATCTGCAGATGGGGCTGAGACGGGACTTGAAACCGTCTCCTTCCCGTGATTGGGCTGTGCTGGGAATTCAGGGGCTCGCACCCTATTTCTTTGAAATAGATGCGGCGCTTTATGTGGGAAAGGAGGGGAGAACGGCGGTGAGTTTAAGTACTGAGTATGAACTCTTGATCACCCAACAGCTCATCTTAACCCCTGAGATTGAGATGAACTTCTACGGACAAAATGATCCCGATGTCGGTATTGGATCCGGTTTGTCGGATTTTGGCGCAGGGTTGAGATTACGCTATGAAATAGTCAGGGAGTTTGCGCCTTATATCGGGGTTAACTGGAGTAAGAAGTTTGGTAACACGGCGGATTATGCGAGGGAGGAGGGAGAGGAAGATAGCGAGACTCAATTCGTTGTCGGTTTCAGAGCTTGGTTTTAAGACGAGCTTTTACCGAATGGTAAAGAAATAAAATAGTTAATAATCAAAGTGTTACGAACTTGTGCATGAACAAACGCTTTAAATAAAAAGCAATCATAGTTTTTAACAGAAATTGAAGGGGACAAAATGAAATTTATTAAGACAATTGTTATCTCAGCCACCATGATATTTAGCTTTGCCGCGTTTGCCCATTCTGGGCTAGTTAAATCGAGTCCAGCGAAGAATGAGATGCTGCAAGGCTCTCCCCAAGTGCTGGCGTTGACCTTCAGCAGTCCGGTGCGCCTGGTTAAATTGACCCTGAAAGATGGTGGGGGTAATGACATCAAATTTGGTTTCAAGCCTAAGATGCAAAGCTCAAATCAATTCTCTCTGGATTTGCCTCAATTGACCCCCTCAAGTTACTCGGTTAGCTGGATGATAATGGGAGAAGATGCCCATAAGATGAAAGGACAATTTAATTTCATGGTCCATAAAGCGATGGCCAAGGCGACTGAGCATGATCATGCCAGCCATTCTCATGACTGATGTATTTTATGGGCTAAGCCTGTTTGATATACTAGGCATCATGACGAAATGGCTCATCTATATTGGTGTGACGACGAGTCTAGGCGGCTTCTTGATGACGTTAATGAATGCCAGGTCGATAACTAGGAAACGGCAAATAGACACAAGCACAAGATCTGCTGTTGATGACTTATCCGGCTACATGAGGAAGGGGGCCATGATCGGCATCTTGGCCGTTGTCATGAACTTCTTCATTCAGGTTGGTTCGTTTGCCGAGACCGGTCTTGCTGGAATGTGGGATCCTCTGATGACCGAAATCTTATGGCAGAGTTCTGTTGGGGGATCCATATCATGGCGTATTGCTGGTTTTGTGCTGGTTTTACTTGCCACATTAATGCCGGTTAAAAGAACGGGATTCGTTAAAAAGAGTGCATTGGGTCTGCTCCTGATGGCTACGCTGTGTTTGGCATATTCATTCACCTTGATAGGTCACAGTGCCGATATGGATGACTTAGGTAAGTGTCTGGTGGCTATTCATGTAGTCGCTATTGGTGCCTGGATTGGCTCACTGATCCCCCTGTGGATCATGTGTGGTCGCTTAGAAGCGCAATCACTCAAGGGGGGCATGGACTTGTTTGGCAAGCAGGCCATATTTATCGTCGCTGTGGTGGTTATTACGGGACTGATATTGCTAAGCCTGTTGTTTAACAGCCCTAGCGAGTTTATCGATACGGGTTATGGCAGAGCCATTTTGACTAAGCTCTTCATCATTTCGATGATTTTGGCGATAGCCGCACTGCACAAGTTTCATTTGGTGCCTAAGCTTGATGGTAAAGCGCAGGAGTCAGGCTCATTAGCGGTGACAGGAGATGAGGCGAACTCCGCAGGCATATTGAAGCGTTCGATTGGGGTTGAGATCCTCATCGCGGCATTGATTTTAACCACGACAGCTGTGCTGTCCAGTGTGTTGGGACCACAAAACTTAGCGTAAACATGAAAATTGATTAAAGCTGGGCTTTTTATTGATAGGGAGTACCTGTGGCTAAGGTAGTGGGGAATTTCATAGCGAGCGGATATGACTTATCTCAAGGGCTTAACTGTCATCATACTCGAGCAGCAGGTACAGGTCCCTTGTTCAAAGTAGAAGTGCAATACGGCAATCTCAATGTCGGTGACGAAATCTTCAGATCTGTATAAGGGGAAATCCATAGATAGTCAGGGGATGGAAACCTTAGTACTGAATAAGGAAATTGGTGGAGAGTGGCAAATCGTTCACATCCATAGGTCGAACTAATCTCTTAGGCTCAACTTTTGTTTAACTCTACTCGTTTTGATCTACTCATTTAATCTGCGGGGCTGGACGCCCCGCTTTTCCAGCAGATTAACGCCTGAATTTTCGCACTATCAGATTCAATGAATATTTTTTCTCATCTATAATTTACAGTTTTTGTCATAGCTTGATTAACTTCAGCTTTATCTGTCGGGATAATCGTATAAACAGCTTAGTGGTACTTTTTCTGCCGTTAGGTGTTAATGTTCGGTATTTGAGGGCGATGTAATACTGAGTTAATTGAGAAAACTCTTTAGCAATCGAAGGTAGTTGGCTTTCCACTGTATGGCAAAAATCTACAGGCCCTTGATCTAGACTCCTTGAGACACCTTTTCTATCTAATAACTTACAGACTCTCAAATAAGCCGATGATATTTTGTCTTTATTTCTGCTGAAATGCAGCAATCCAGCACTGTATGCAATCAATAATATGATACAGGCCAGGCTTGAGAGCATAAAAACAGCGAGTTTTTCTCTGGTGATCTTACCCATTAACTTCTGTAATACTTGTTCTTGCTTGTTAGAGTCGAACCCTAGCACCCAAACACTCCAATAGTAGTCGATGCTTGCTAATGAGAGTCTGAGTTCATTTAATAGCGGGTAATCCTTGAGTCTTAAGGCGCTGAATGGGCTGTCTAGCAGGTAACTATCTTGCCCTTGAAAGTAGGCATCGAAACCTTCGATGACACGTTCTGGTGCGATCATTGCGGTAGGATCTAAGCGCACCCAACCTTTGCCCTCTAACCAGACTTCAGTCCAAGCATGGGCCATATATTGATAAATGCTCAAGTAGTTCGCGTTCTTATTCCACTCTCCGCCCTGATAACCCGTAACCATTCTCGCGGGTATCCCAGTGGCTCGTGCCATAAAGACTAGAGCGCTGGCATAGTGAACACAAAAACCGGCTTTGTTTTCCAATAGAAAGTCATCGATTTGATTGGGGCCGACCGAAGGCGGGGTTAAGGTGTAAAAGTAGGCCTGCTGTGAGAATGAACTCATGATGGCACTGAGTCTGTCCTCGGGCTTCGGAAATTGTCTTAGATAGCTTTTAGCCAGTGCCAAGGTTTGTGGATTTTTATTTTGTGGTAACTCAAGATTAATCTTTTTAATATCATGATCTAACTCAATATCCATTAGTGTACTTGGGTACGATTTGACCTTGTATTGAAACTTTTGGGTGAGAATTTTAGATGAATACAGCCGATAGTCTGGTAGCTGCATAATATTTTCTGTATCACTGGTTGCCACATCTAAACCAAATAACCAATTTTGGTAACTTTTCTCTGCAATCACAGTGTAATTTACTGACAATCCCTTACTCGAGGCTTGAGATACAGATTGTTTTTTTAGTTCAAGTAACTTTATGCTGTCATTTTGAGTCCATTTGTTGCCGTCATAGTCTTCTAATACTAATGCACGCCAATAGAGTTTGTTATTTGCTGGTGGCGCTCCTTCAAAATTGACACGAAAGGCCAATGCCGCTGACCGGGTTAGTCTTTGTATTTCACCAAAGCTGACTTCGTCAGAGATCCCTGTTTGGTCCGTTTTAAGTTGTGGCATCAACCAGAGTGGTGGCAGTCTAGGGAACACTAAGAAAAGTAAAAGAGCCAAGGGCAAGCTTTGCAAGATCAGTAAAAATCCAATCTTGGCGGTTTCGTTGATCTTGACATCTTCTCGATACAAACTGACCAATACACAGGTGTTAATGGCTACTATGATGGTGAGTAATAGCGAGTAATAGATAGACTGTTGACCGATAAGCGTCATCGCAATAAGAAAGTAACCGACTAATACAACGATTCTTACATCGCGTCTGTCTTTCATCTCTATATATTTGAGTGCGTAGCCTAAAATCAATAAGTTCATCAGGCCGTTAAGTAGACCAATTTGCGAAGTGACTAAGGCTAATGTTAAGGCCGAAGCTAAAGCCAAAATGGTGACAAGCAGTCTTGGTGGTTTAGCTACCTTTCCTATAAAAATGCCATAACGCCACACTAAACAGATCGCGCATATCGCCATGGTCCAGGGGGTAAATTTGTCATAAAGGGGCAAGAGTACAGAAATATTAATGATGAGCAGCCACATTAAGCTGTGACGAGAGATTATCTCTTGCTGATTAGGAGTCGTCATTATTAATCTGTTCTCCTACTGGGAATTAATGCCAGAGTTTGCAAGCAATGCACCCTATGTTGCTCCCCCTGAGAAGGTGTGATTTTATGTTGCCCAATCGCTAACCCAAATATTTGCCCACGCTCACTGAGCCTATCGACCGACCAGGTTAACTTACTTATTCTCTCCTCAATATCCTTAGCCGTTAAGTTATCGAGAGTGAGCCATATAGGTTGGCCTTGAGGTTGCTGAAATTCCTTACTTAACATGCCTCTGCCTTGGGCGAGTTGCTTCCAGGCGACTTGTCTCAATGACTCACCAAAGATGTGCTGCCTTAATCCTTTAAATTCATCTACGCCTGGTACATGAGAACCTCTATCAGATGGATTAGTGATATCGTCCGATTCAAGTGAAGATAATTCAGAATGAGATTCAATGGGATGTGCAAAGACGATCATCTGGTTATCTAAATCAATATGTGACCATGTTCGACACAAGCCTAACGGATAGCGTGACTCAACCTTTATTCTTGCTGGAGATATTCGACCCCTATGCTGGTTTTTATAAGAAACCAATGAGGTTTTAGGCTCTTTTTCAATGGTATTGATAACATTGGTCTGATTATTTGGATATGAGAGCAAGACTTCATATTGTACATGCCTTGAAGATAATGCAATTGGGAAAACTAAGGTTTCTCCAGCATAGGCCTGCGGGGGAGGGATTGAGCTCATGGTTAAGCCTGCTAAATTCTTATAGCTGTAGATGATGCAGGTATTAAATAAACTTATTAGCAGAAAAGAGAGGCCAATAACCAGATTGTTTTGGTAGTTGGTTCCCAATAAAAACAATAACAAACACAGCCCAATCCATAATAAGCCGAAGCCGGTTGGAAGGATAAAAATACTCTTATGTGCCAAGGTCACCGTTTGAGAAGGCGGGAGTCTGCGTGCTAACCAACGACTCCACCATAGAGTGATCTTATTTTTAGTCGAGTGAGAAGGCCTGCTCATCTTAGTACACTATAAAATTGGATTAACATTACTAAGGATCTTTTGCGATAGGGCAATTCCCTGCTGCTGGCTGCTGCTGCGTATTCTATGCTCGGCGACAGCAGAGAAAACAGCTTGTACATCTTCTGGGACTAAATAGTTACGGCCACTGATAAATGCCCAAGACTTAGATGCTTGTAGTAGAGACTTGCTGGCTCTTGGTGAAAGACCGAATCCTTCTTTTTGTGTTCTAGAAGCTTCAATGAGTGCTAAAAGATAATTAAGTAGTGCATCTGAAGCTGTGACTTTCTCAACCTCCTGCTGTAATTGCACCAGTTCAAGTTGGGTAATACATTGAGGGAGCACGATTATTTGAGATGATTTGTCATGGTTTTTTAACATAGCAAGCTCAGCGTCTGCACTTGGGTAACCAATAGACAGTCGCATCATAAACCTATCCAGTTGGGATTCTGGCAGTGGAAATGTGCCTGATTGTTCGCTTGGGTTTTGGGTCGCGATAACAAAGAAAGGACTAGGTAATGGGTGGGTGATCCCGTCAACCGTTATTTGGTTTTCTGCCATAGCTTCGAGTAAAGCACTTTGTGTCTTAGGACTTGCTCGGTTAATTTCATCGGCTAACACCATTTGTTTAAAAATAGGACCTGGATGGAATATGAATTGTGCCTGTTCCTTATCGAATATAGAGACCCCTAGAATATCTGCAGGAAGCATATCACTGGTGAACTGAACTCGCTGATAGGATAGACCTAGGCTCTGCGCTATGCCATGGGATAAGCTGGTCTTACCCATTCCAGGCAGATCTTCAATAAGTAGGTGTCCTTTTGCCAAAATACAGGTGAGAGCAAGTTTGATTTGATGAGGCTTACCTAAGAGAATTCGCTCAAGTTGGGTTATGACCTTAGAAATAGTTTGCTTTGACATAAAAATCCCTTTACGACCAAGATGTTCCTACTATGCGACAAAATGGAATCACGATCCAGTCGGTTACATTCTGTTTATAAGCTTAGGCTAATTCAGTTTGCTTGTTGCAAGGAATATCATCACGTTTACTCTGGCGTACACATGGATTTATCTCAGTGATAAGAGGGGCCACAATAGGTGTTTTAATAAACTGGGAACTAAATAAGAAACCTTGCACCAAATCAATGCCTAACTCTTGTGCAAGAGCAAATTGCTGTGTGGTTTCAACACCCTCCAAAACAGTCTGTTTATTGCAATCTTTTGCGAACTGTATCAGCGCTTTCATCAAGTGCTGCTGCTCAACATTATTGCTTTGGTTAAGCCAATCAATATCAAATTTTAGCGTGTCTACTTGGCTTAACAAGCCTAACGACAGCATTGAGTGAGGTGCGCCGATATCATCTAATGCGACTTTTATTCCTTTAGATTTTAGGAGAGAAATTAAGATCTCTGACAGTTTTGCATCATTAATACAGGTGTTTTCAATTATCTCTACATGAAGCTGTGGTCGTTGTGATAGTAATGACAGCATTTTTTGACTGTGTTGGCCAATCGCATGTGGATCCAAATTAATAAAAAGTGGCATCTGTAAAATAGAATGGGACAGTTGAAATAGTTTGGCTTGTATTTCAACTTGTTCGAGCAAAGGGGCTTGATGATGAAGTTGGTCAAAGACGAGATTGGGAGGAATATTATCTCCATTTCGATCTGAAAACCTTGATAATGCCTCATAGCCGAAAATTGATGAGTCTATGGTTGAGATTAAAGGTTGATATTCAGCACCTAAATAGAGCTTATCCAACGAGATCATAATATATATTCACCATTATAAGTTAATGATAATTATTCATATCTTCTGCGCAGTGTCTAAACTCTTTACACTTGGTTCTTGCTGATTGTTTTAATTTTCATCATTTAATTGAAAGCTAACAATTAACAAGTCTGTTTGATTGTTATCTGTTCACTTGTCCACGGCTTTAATATTTAAAATTCAGCTCTTTTGTAGAAAATAGTTCAGGCTCTTTACCTTGTCTAATTTGATAAATCACGCGATAGCTGAGCACCGCTTGCACATATTCCCGTGTTTCTGTGTAGGGAATTGATTCGATAAAAGCAATGACATCGAGTTTTCCTTCAGTGTTTTTTAACCAACGCTTCACTCTGTGAGGTCCTGCGTTATATGCGGCTGTCGCTAATACTCTATTGTTATTAAACTGCTTCATTAAAGAGGCGTAATAGGCACTGCCGAGTTTTATATTCGTGTCATTATCATAAAGGCTTCGCCGGCCTTGGTATTTAAGACCCACTTTTCTAGCGGTTTCTTTTGCCGTTGCAGGCATGAGTTGCATCAAGCCTCTCGCTCCCACACCTGAAGTTGCATAAGGATAAAAGGCACTTTCTCGTCTGGCTATAGCCCTGAGTTCATCGATATTGACCTTCTGTTTTTTACTCGCAGTCACAAAGGCTTGTTCTGCTGCGTAGGGAAAACGTAACGTCATGTCGTTCCACAGCTTGCCTTGTATGCTGGCTTGAACGCCGAGATCATGCCAATTTTTTTCCAATGCAAATGTTGCATATTCTTTCTGCATCGCTCGGTTGTGACGGCCCAGCATAAGGACCCATTCTGATCTGGCATCAATGGTTTTATCGATTGCCAATAATTCAACGACTCTGGCTAAGCCCTTATCATCGGCAATTGTCTCTCTTAATTTGTCATCACTGATTGAGTCGGCATGCTGGAGTTGATAATCGATACCCAGTTCATTAGCAGCGGAAAAACCATAAAAGTTTCTCAGTTGGCTAAGGGCTGTCAGGCGCGTTGAATGAGTACTATTTATTGGGTCGGACTCAAAATGAGGGTGCGTTTCTGTTGAAGCAAGCAGACTCTTGTCGGGTAAATGAGCGTCAACCCTTGATTGCCAATATTGCCATCTAGGTTTGGCCTTACTTTGCTCACTCAATTGTGGAAGGTAAGCAATAACAGAATCAAAATCAGCTTCCCGTATGGCCCATCTGAGTCTTAACTTGATTAAATCATCACTGTCCAACAAAGGTAACATGGTATCGACAAAGGATTTTAGCTTAACTTCTTGCTTAATAATGGCGCGTTTAATGAAATATCGACTGAGCTTTCTGCCTTGATAGTCGCTAAATCGGTCTAATTTCTGGTAAGAGACATAGAGCTTAACTGCATAATTAAGATCTTTTCTTGCCAGCTTTTTTAGCCCAGCAGCAACGATATCTCCATTAATGCTTGCTTGCCCTTTGAATTTTTTCTTATTTCTTAAACTTCTGGGATCTTTATAAACAGAGAGTAGGAGTTTAGCTTCATGCTTGTGGCTGGTCACTTTTCGCGAAAGGTAAGTCAGCAGTCCATGTTGGCCTGCATTAAAGCTGAGCAACATTCTTGACCAAATCATTTCTTGAGTACGTAAGTCTGCTTTTTCCCACACCTTAAACAGTGGGTCACACTCTTCGGGCCTGGATTTACCATATAGCCAAAGTGACTGAGCTCCCTTATAAGCAAGGAGTTTGTCACCACTGACAAATTGTGCACGGTAGTAGAAGCATTGTAGTTTTATGTTATTGGGTGACTGTGGACTAACGGCTAAAAAATCATTCCAGCGCTTTTGATCCCCTGCATTCATTAAATAGCGATATCTGGCAGTATTAAATAGCGGGGTATCTTTAAATTGAGAGATCTCAGATAACGCTTGCTGACCTTCATGTTTCAATATTTGGTTAATGTTGAAATGAAAGTCTAAATATACCGTGAGGGGATAATCATCGAGTTGCTGACGTAATGAGTGATAGGTTTTTATCTTTTTACTTTTTAATGCTTTACGTGCATCTAAATAATTCTGCTGATCAAAATTGTAGTTTGTGGCATTGGCAAGTTGAAACATTGAATTGGCAAAAAACAGTGACACTAAGATCGCAAACGATAAGGTTTTTGATAAAAAACGCTTGAAAGTACCACTGTACTGCTTTTGCATTTCTACTTCCTTCAATATCCATATTTAGTTTGCGATCATCTTATCTCTGACTAATTGAGCTTTGAACTCTCTGAGTAATAGTCAGACGTAGCACTTTCTATTAGCTGTGGATCCAGTTTTTTACTGGTATCGACACCGAGTTGTTGCATTTGATGAGCTTGTCGGATTAAGTTTCCTTTGCCATTGCTAAGTTTACTCATGGCATTTGTATAGCTTTTTTCCGCGCCTTCGATAGCTCTACCAAGTTTATCCATATCTTCGATAAAGCCACAAAGTTTATCGTATATCTTTCCTGCTTGTTTGGCGATATGCTGCGCGTTTTGATTCTGATACTCGTAGCGCCAAATATTATTGATGGTTCTTAATGCAACCAAAAGATTGGTGGGACTCACTAACATGATATTGAGTTCTAACGCATAGTTTACCAGGCTAGGATCATGTTCTAATGCCAATAAAAATGCAGGTTCTAAGGGAATAAACATGAGCACATAATCCAGACTCGTCAGGCCATGTAGCTTTTGATAATCTTTTTGGCTAAGCCCTTTAATATGTCCGCGGACAGAGAGGATATGGTCTTTGAGTGCTTGTATCTTAACGGCTTCATCATCACTGTTAAAGTAGCGTTCGTAGGCGACTAAAGACATTTTTGCATCTATCACAACATCTTTATTTTCAGGCAAGTGGACGATGACATCGGGCTTAAATCGTTTACCGTCATCATTTTTTAGATCGGTTTGGGTGTCATATTCATGCCCCTCACGCAATCCACTCTCTTGAAGCACACGTTCTAAGATGACTTCTCCCCAATTTCCTTGCTGCTTATTATCCCCTTTTAGTGCTTTTGTAAGGTTTACTGCATCTTGGCTCATCTGTAAATTGAGCGCTTTGAGTGACTCTAACTGGTGTTTGAATGCACTACGTTCAGACTGCTCAGTAGTGTAGGATTCCTGAACCTGTTTTCTGAATCCTTCAAGCTGTTGTTTGAATGGCGCGAGTACTGCGTCTAGATGTTGTGTACTTTGATTTTGTAGTTTTTCGCTACGCTCTTCGAAAATTTTGTTAGCCAAGTTTTCAAATTGAGTATTAAGGCGAACTTCCGCCACTTCAAGTACAGAGATCTTATCTTCAAGGGCTTGTTGCTGTGTACTGTATTTAACCGCTAAGGTTTGTTGCATGGCATTAGATTTTGAAAGTGCTAATTGCGCTTCCATCACTTTTCTTTGTGACTCTTGAAGTTGTGCATCAAGTTGAGCGACCCTATTGGCATCGGCCTGAGCATGACCTAGCGCCCCCATATTTTGCTCTAATTTAGCGTAGAGGTGCTCTAGTTGTGCTTCTTTATCTGTTAAGACTGAGTCTTTGTTGCCCATTTGAATTTGGATATCTTCAATCTGTTGAAGATGTTGCTCAGTAAGCTGACTTTTGACTGTCTGCCATTTTTGGCGGGTTAAACGCTGATTTAACAGCGCACCGATAAGAAGGGATAGAAACGCAACGGCACTTAACACAATGATTTCAGGCACAGAAAGAGATAAATTAACCGGCATAATAATAGGGCCTCGGAGAATGAAGATATTAGACTCGCATGCAAGTTGATTATCTTCAAGTGACAATGAGGAACAAAAGGTTAAATGTGTAAGACTTGAGCGATTGTTGCTTCCTTGTAGGGAAAGTGCAGCTTGTTTGTTGAGCTGGTCATAACTAATCGAATCGGATGTCAGGTTGTTTGATGAAATATTATTTTTGTTAAATGGAAAGTTTTTCTCTTGGACGCCTGTCTAATACTTGTGTGTGACATTTAGTGAATATTAAAAGAGGTATTGATTGATGAAGTTTACCAAAGGGTTATTGCAAAGAGCGTCCTGGGATATAAAAGATGCTGAAGTGACTCCAGAAGCCGTATTCAACGACCGTCGGCGTATCGTCAAGGCCATGGGACTTGGCGCATTAGGGGCAAGTATTCCTGGACATGTCCAAGCTGGGATCTTTGATCTATTTGGTGAAAACAAAACGCAATCTCCATTTATTACCTCATCGCTGAGCTTTACGACTAATCAAGCATTTGCTGGCCAAGGGATTGCTACGCCTTTTAATAAAGTAACAAGTCATAATAATTTTTATGAATTTGGCACCAGTAAGCAGGACCCTTCTGAAAATGCTCAAGGCTTTAAAATCGATCCATGGAAGCTAGTGATCGAAGGGGAGGTCGAGCAAACATTAACACTCGATCTAGACGACCTGACCAAGCTGATGGTCCTAGAAGAGCGAA
Source organism: Shewanella eurypsychrophilus (assembly GCF_007004545.3). Taxonomy (NCBI): domain Bacteria; kingdom Pseudomonadati; phylum Pseudomonadota; class Gammaproteobacteria; order Alteromonadales; family Shewanellaceae; genus Shewanella; species Shewanella eurypsychrophilus. The sequence continues at coordinate 2,554,787 of NZ_CP045503.2, forward strand.
CTTATCGACTTCGCTGTGTTGAAGCATGGTCTATGGTCATTCCTTGGGTAGGTTTTCCATTGGCGACCCTACTTAAGAAAGCAGGAGTTAAGAGTAATGCTACTCATGTCGCTTTTGAAACCTTATTTGACCCAGAGCAGATGCCTGGTCAAAAGAGTCGATTGATGGGGGGCGGGATCCACTACCCCTATGTTGAAGGTCTCACGATTAATGAAGCCATGAATGATCTGTCTTTCTTGGCCGTTGGCCTTTATGGCAAGACGTTACCCCCGCAAAATGGCGCGCCGATAAGGCTAGTCGTTCCATGGAAATATGGGTTTAAGAGTATTAAGTCCATCGTCAGAATTAGAGTCATGGACAAGCAACCCCCTACGAGTTGGAACCAATTGGCGTCCCATGAATATGGCTTTTATGCCAATGTTAATCCTGATGTTGATCACCCGCGTTGGTCACAAGCGACAGAGAGACGGATAGGTGAGGGCGGCCTATTTTCTGCTAAGCGAATTAACACGCAAATGTTTAATGGTTATGGGGAGCAAGTGGCAGACTTATATCAGGGATTAGATTTAAAAAGCCATTTTTAGTCATAAATTGAAATGTGTTTGAGATCCTAGTGGATATAGGCTCAGTGATACAGTTGGAGGAATAATGCGGTTAACTTCAAAACATCTTTTTTGGTTGAAAGTCATCATACATCTGGTTGCCCTATGGCCAATCGGTTATTTGGTTATCTCAGTGATGGCTGGTGATGCTGGGGGGGACCCTGTGCAGTACATTATTCATTATACTGGCGTCGGTGCGCTAAATACCTTAGTGATTCTACTGATGATATCTCCCTTGGCACGTCGCTTAAAACAAGGGATATTGATACAGACTCGCCGTCTAATCGGCCTCTATGTGTTTGCTTATGCAAGCTTACATATTTTGGCCTTTATCAGCTTAGATCTCTTGTTCGAATGGTCACTCCTATTTCAGGAAATCCTTAAGCGTCCCTACATCTTAGTTGGGGCTGTGGCGTATCTGATCCTCATCGCCTTGTCTATTACCTCACTTAAAGTCATCAGAAAGAAAATGGGCAGGCGTTGGCAGCAATTACATAACTGGGTTTATCTGGTGGCCGCTTTAGTGCCTATTCACTTCTACTGGTCGGTGAAGTCTGAAATCATCGAGCCCAGTATTTATATTTTAATCGTCATTGGTTTATTGAGTTTACGACTCTCCATAAGTAAGAAGTTGTCCCAGACAATGTCGCGTTTAAGACTAAAGTTGAGCAGTCAGTAAACTCGATATGATGTAGCTTTAATGACACTGTAATTCTAATACTTGTCTATGCATACAGAATGCTGGGTACGCGAAGATGGAAGGTGTGGATAATGACCTTAATAATAAATCCCAACGATCTTTGACAAACAGCAAAATATCTCCAAAAGTTATATAGGTAAATCAGCTTTGCGCAAATTGCTTAAGGATTGTTAATGGACACGATTATTAGCTTGTTTAGGAAGATAAAAATATCGAGCCGCCTGTTTATCATGTTGGGTTTATCCATACTGGCTACCATATTCATGTTCATGTTTGCGCTTATGAGTATCGATGATATGTTGATTGGCGAGAAAGAGGCCAAGATATCTTCTCTGGCCGATGTGGGAGAAAAAGTCATTGCCGGTTACTACCAGAGGTCTAAGCAGGGGGGGATGACCGAAGATGAGGCGAAAGCTGGGGCCATTTTGGCGCTAGACACATTACGATATGCAGGCAAAGAGTACTTTTTTACAATAACTACACAAGGTGTCATGGTTCAACATGCCTTTGCTAAAAAACTCGTAGGCACCAACGTGCTGGGAATGAAAGATCCTAATGGTGTTCGCTTATTCGAGGAGATGGTCAGGGGGACCGAGCGCCAGGATTCTGCAAAAATCGAGTATATGTGGAATCGACCAAATACAACGGCACCAAGTCCAAAGATGAGTGTTGTTAAACGATTCAAACCTTGGGGCTGGATTGTCGGTACAGGTATGTATGTCGATGATATTAATGCGCAGAAATCAGATTTTGCTTGGATGTATCTATTGGTGGTTGCGCTCGTCTGGTTTCCAGTGATCTTTATTTTATTTATCATCATTCATAGTATATCTAGGCCGATGAGCGAGACTATTTTGGCATTAGAAAATATTGCCAAGGGAGAAGGTGATCTGACTCTTAGGTTGGAAGAAGCTGGGAATGATGAGTTAAAAGAAGTTGCGAGTAATTTCAATATTTTTGTTGTTAAAATTCAAACTCTGGTGAAGTCAGTTTTGATTTCAGTTAATCACAGCCGGGATTTAGCTAGCGGTCTTGCCACAATTTCAACTGAAGCGAATGAAATTACTGGCAACATGCAAACCGAAACGGAAAGTGTTGCTACGGCGATTAATGAGATGTCCATGGCGGCCTCAGAAGTTGCATCGAATGCTCAACTCGCGGCTGACAGCGCGGGAAGTGCTGATGATGAAGCGGATAGAACGACGAAAGTAGTGGATAGCGCTGTTAATAAAATAAACGAGTTATCCCAGGAGTTAGCAAAAACTTCAGAAGTCGCTCAAGGCCTAAAGGTCAGCTCAGGTAAAATTGGACAAATTTTAGATGTCATTGTGGGAATAGCGGAACAAACAAACTTATTGGCCCTTAATGCCGCCATTGAAGCCGCACGAGCAGGCGAAGCGGGAAGAGGCTTTGCTGTAGTGGCTGATGAAGTTAGGACCTTAGCGAGTAGAACGCAAGAATCGACCCAAGAGATTAATGGCATTATTGATGCTATTCGAGGTTCGATTGAGAACGTCAACGATTCTGTTGAACGAGCCAGAAGCCAGTCTAGTCAAACTGTAGAGGAAACCATTCAGGTGGTCGACGCATTAGATACGATTAAATCATCTATTCGTCAGATATCAGATATGAATATTCAGATAGCTGCTGCAACTGAAGAGCAAAGCGCGGTGATTGCTGAATTAAACATGAATGTGACCCGTATCAATGATATTTCAGTTGAAAACCAACAGAAAAGTGTTCAAATAGGTGAAACTAGTGAACAAATTCAGCAAGGTTCTACTGAATTAGATGGCTTAGTGTCTAGCTTTAAAGTGTAATTAATTTGAGCCATATAAGCTAAATTACAATTTTGTAAAAAACCAGGTGGGCCAGTGTCACCTGGTTATTTCATACTGTTTACCCCTCTAAACTCACCCTTTAATTTTTAGTTAATAATCCATAGTAATAAAGTTCGTATGCTATTTGTCGGTTAAGCTTGTTGAAATAACGGCTAGCGAGTAACCTGAACTTTTATATATTGGAGTTCAAGATGATAGACCTATTACCCGATCTCTTCGATGATTATAGTGATGAGCTTTCATTGTTTGAGACGCAATATTATCAATATGGCGGTAAGAGAATATTCTGGGGTGAAATCAATACCGTTAAATGTTTCGAAGATAATTCCAAAGTCAGAGATATTCTAGGAACCGATGGTAAAGGTAAAGTATTGGTCGTCGATGGTGGAGGCTCGATGAATAGAGCTTTATTGGGTGACTTGATTGCGATGAATGCTGTTGAAAATGGATGGGAGGGGATCGTGATATACGGATGTGTACGCGATGCTGGTGTGCTTGAAACGATGAATATTGGTGTTAAGGCTCTGGGTGCTAACCCCATAAAAACGAAAAAGAAAGGAGTGGGTGAAGTCAATAGTATACTTTCTCTGGATAACATTATTATTGAGCCAGGGATGATGCTATATTCTGACAGAAATGGTATTGCGATTGCTAAAACAAAGCTGAATCTACCCTCCTTGCTTTAAATAGATAAACTAATCAGATGGAACCTGTGATGAAAATTTTGAAATGGTTTTTTATTGTCTTTTTCCTTGTGTTCGCGAGTCTCGCGGCCTACTTGACCCTGATCTTCGATCCAAATGATTTTAAGCCTGAAATAGTCAATGTGGTCAAGAAGCAAACTGGGCGCGAGCTCATCATCACAAAAGATCTCACATGGACCTTCTTTCCAAGCATAGGTATCGAGCTTGGAGATATTACATTATCTAATCCTAAGGGATTCGATAATGTCTCTATGTTAAAGGTAAACAAGATAGTTGCGGAAGTAGAGCTTTTGCCTTTGTTTAGCAAACAAGTAGAGATTGCTAAATTAAATCTCGATGGCTTGGTCGTTAATCTAGAAACTCGTAAAGATGGGCGCACGAGTTTCGATGGTTTACAGGGTTCAAGCGTCGAAAATAAACCCTCTCAAGTTGACGATACTACAACTTCAACTGGTTCTATATCGGGTCTGGACATTGGTGGCATCTCGATCACCAATACACAAATTCGTGTTTCAGATAAACAAGCGGGAACCGAACAAGTATTTACACTGGATAATTTGTCCCTTGGAAAATTCTCTCTCGGGGAGTTTGCCAGTCTCGAGTATAGCTTCAGTGCCGAAATGCCTGATATGACACTGATGAGTCAGGGGAAGGGCTCAATCAGAGTCGCCCAAGACATGACTCAGATCCAGGTTAAAGATTTTAAGATAACTAATGTTATTGCCGGTGAGGCTATACCTAACAAGAAGTTAGATATTACATTATTAACCCAGCTAGAAGTCTTGCTAGAGACCAAGCAAGTTCACCTTATCTTGAATGAATTAAATGCAGACGACATCCAGGCCGAAGGTAAATTGGATATCGCTTATGGCCATAAGATACCTAAAATCATCGCTACGTTGAATTTGGGTGATGTAGATCTTGATAAATTGTTGCCGCAAACAGATAACGCAGAGCAGGCCGAGGGGAAGAGTCAGCCTGAAACTGCCCTGACGACTGAGCCGGATCTAAGTGCCATGAAGTCTCTGGACCTCACCTTAGCGCTGACAGCCAAATCCATTAAAGCATCAAATATGCTGACCAGCAATTGGGTTATGGATCTAACCTTAAAAAATGGCATTCTCAATCTGAAGAAACTCAATGCCGATCTCTATGATGGAAAGCTTGCGGTTACTGCCAGCCTAGATGGTCGTCAGGCCGTACCGAGCTACAGTTTTGAAAAGTCGGTTAAAGGTGTTCAAGTGAGACAGCTTTTGAAGGATGCTGCGGATATTGATCTGCTGGCAGGAACGGCAAACTTCAGTGTTAAAGGCAAAGGCAGAAGTTTACTCCCCGATAATATTAAGAAGAATATTGCTGCTAAGGGTCAATTTGAAATTGCAGACGGTGCCTTATACGGTGTGAATATTCCGCAAATGATCAGAGAGGCTCAAGCAACACTGAGCGGTGGTTCATCATCAGCGACTTCAGAGGAAAAGAAAACCGACTTCACTTCATTGACGGGCTCATTTTCTGTGGTCAAGGGTGTTGTCTCTAACCCTGATCTGCTGATGGCGTCTCCCTTGATCAGGCTCTCGGGTGCAGGAACCGCCAACATCATTTCTGAGGCGTTGGATTATCAATTAACCACTGCAGTGGTGGGCTCCCTCGAGGGACAGGGGGGAGGAGAAAAAGAGCTACTCTATGGTATTGAAATTCCTTTCCTAATCACAGGTACCATGTCTGAACCTAAATTTGCACTGGATACTGCTGGTTTGTTTGATGCTAAATTAAAACAAGAGGCTGAGAAGGTGCAAGATAAGCTTAAAGATAGTATTTTAAAGAAATTAGGCGGTTTTTAATGAATAAATTGTTATGTGTTTCTCTTGGGCTTATCGCTTTATCTGGCTGCTCTCAAGAAGTATCACCATCAGGTGAAGCTACTCAGGTCAAGTTGCAACCAGTGGTCCAGGCAGAGGCTGCTAAAATCGATGAATCTTCATTAACGTCTTCAGAGTCCTATAAACTGGCCAAGGAAGCTGAAATAAAGGATGGTAAGATGGATAAAGGCTTGTTATCCGGACAGTTACAAGTCTCTTTGACATCAGGTTTTACTGTGTCACTTCTTATCACTAATCATCAAAGTTATGGCGTACCGATCCAGTATCGCTCGGGAATGACGGCAGATCTTCATGTACTGGACCCTCAAGGAAATAAAATCTGGGCCTGGTCCGATACCATGATGTTTACTCAGGCGATACGTGATGTGGTGATCCCTGCAGGAAAAGTGATCCCAGTGACATTTACTTTGCCTAAAGATGTAATCGCTCAGGTTAAGGGGAAAGGTTATAGCTTAGTGGGAGTTCACGTAGGACATGCAACTGAGTCAAACCAGCAAGCAATGCCAGATACACGCTTGTCTCTTGACGCATATCTCAATTAATTTATGTATAGGTTGACGCAAGATTAAGGTCATCGCCTTAATCGATTATAGTATTGACGCCAAGGTGTTTACTTAAATATCTTGGCGTCATTTTAATCTCTATTCAATTTTGCCTATCAAATTGATTGACTAAGTCTAATTGTCTACTGCATTGCATTTTGATTTTTTGACTGCTCAGTGCCGTACTTTCACAGCTATCATTTAATCTAGCAGTACCGGCGGCTAACTCTTGAGCATTGCCATATATCTGGTTGATAACCGTTGCCTGTTCCTCTGAAGCGACAGCAATTTGCTCACCATTTTCGGCAATATTCATAAGAGAGCTACTGACCGATTGTAAACTATGACCCAGCATTTGATCTGATTCGATACTTTTTTCAGTTAAAAGGTGACTCAGTTTCATTTTTGATACCGCTTGGGATGTTGTTTTACCTAAGTTCTCTATGATTATTTGTATCTCTTTTGCCGATGTTTGGGAGCGATTTGCTAGACTTCTGACCTCATCGGCTACAACGGCAAAGCCTCGTCCTGCTTCTCCAGCACGAGCCGCTTCAATCGCTGCATTGAGTGCCAGTAAATTAGTTTGCTCGGCAAGAGCTTCAATAACCTCGAGAACGGAGTTAACTTCATTGCATTGCACTTCTAAGGCTGAAATAGATGTTTGTGAATCATCTAATAGCTGCGTTATTTCAGAAGTGGCCTCCTGGCTCCTTGTTAAGGCATTCTTTGTTAATTCTATTTGTTTGACGAGTACCGAAACCTCATCAGTAGAGCGTGTTGTGTTGCGAGCGATATCTGTGACAGCACAGTTCATTTGACCTATGGCAACCACGATTTGATCGACATTTTCCGATTGCTCTACTAGTAGGTTTTGATTGTTAATATTTTCTTGGCTGTTTTCGTCCATCTGTATATTTAATGCTTCTGATGAGTCTTTAACTCGTCCTATGATGGATAAGCTCTCAGCCGTTTTCATTCTCAAACTCATCTCAATATGTGATAGCTCATCGACATAGCCTGTGTAAATTATTTGGCTTAATTCGTTATCTTGAATCTTCTTACTCATAGTTAAAATACAGTTAAGCCTTCTGTGTAGTTTAAGTAATGGATATAGAAAACAGAATAATGCGAGTAATATCAATAAACTTGAAGATAAGGTCTCAAATTGACTTGCGATGAGTACTAAGCTAATACTCATGAGCCAGCCAAGTAATAATGAGGTCACAATACTCAATATATTTTTAGCTTTTGGCATTTTTCCCGAGTTGATTGCTTTATAGCAATCACTTGCTCTTTCCTTTAAAAATGGATCTGGTTTTGTTCTGACTGATTGGTATTCAACGATTTTTCCATTGACTTTGATTGGGCTTACAAATGCATTGACCCAATAGTAGCTCCCATTTTTACACCTGTTTTTTACTAGCCCCATCCAGTTGTTGCCATCTTGAATTGATTGCCACATGTCTTTAAATGCAGCCTTGGGCATTTCAGGATGTCTGATCACATTATGCGGTTTTCCGATGAGCTCTTGCTCTTCGTAGCCAGAGACCTTGCTGAAATCATCATTGATATGGGTAATTGAACTATCTAGGTTTGTAGTCGATAGTATTTTATACCCATCAGGGTAGATCACTTCTTTTTCGTGAGTGTACTGGCTGCTATCCATAATGTCCTTTAGCCGATTAAGTTACTTAACCGAAGGATTATTATATTTTAAGCTATTTAAAACAGTGATAACCAGCAGATTATAAGGTGCATGTTATATGTTTATTACCTAGTTGTGACCGAGATCTAATTTAATTTTTATAAAAGATCACAATTGAAATAAGTGAGGAGGCTAAGCAAGATAGCGACAGTGATGAAGCTATCTTGCTTGGGTGTATAGATGCATAGAAAAGTTTTAGACTCTGCTGTTAGTAACATCAACATAGAGCTTTAGCTTTTGGCCTGGCTGAATATATTTTGTTTTTTCTAATGCATTCCAACGAACTAGGTCATTGATGCTGACTTTAAACTTTGAAGCTATGCGCGCTAATGAGTCTCCGCTGCGCACCGTGTAATTCACCTTTCGGGTAACGGAAGAATTACTCTTACTGCCTGTCCAAATTGCTAATTTCTGGCCAATTTTAAGGGTGTCTTTTGGCGCCATATTGTTCCAACGGGCGAGTTGTGCTGTCTTAATCTTATGGGCATTGGCAATTTTCCAAAATGAGTCGCCGGATTTAACGGTATAGTCAATTTTTTCGCTACCACGGCTAATATTTTGTTTTGATTTGACTCTTTGTTCTAGGGTGTGAGCATATTGCTCTGGGTCGTTTGCTGCGACGGGGATGAGTAGATGACGCCCTGCGATGATAGTGTTTCCTTTAATATCATTGACTGCACGAAGTGCTGATGGCGTAGTGCGGTAGCGTTGAGCGATGAGGCCCAAACTATCACCTGATTTAATTTGGTAGCGCTCCCAATTTAGTCTATCTTCCACGTCAATATCTGCCATCGCGACTTTAAATTCAGCAACGCGTTCAACTGGTAATACCAAGTTGTGGGGGCCTTTTGGCGCCGTTGCCCAGCGGTTATAGCCAGGGTTGAGCTTATGTAAGTCTGAGGTTGTCATACCCGCAAAACCAGCTGCGAGTGCAAGGTCTATTTGGCTACCGACATCGATGACTTCAATATTCGGCTTATTTGCAATAGGGAAAAGCTTGGTACCATATTTATCTGAATTTTTAATCACATCAGCAAGTGCGATGAGTTGCGGGACATAACGCCTTGTCTCTGTCGGTAAACTTAATGACCAAAAGTCTGTGGGTTTGCCATTGCGTTTATTACGTTTTACAGCATTTATGACGCGACCTTCACCTGTGTTATAGGCAGCAATGGCATAGAGCCAATTACCATCTGTTTTCTTATATAAATATTCCATCATATCAAGCGCAGCAATGGTTGCAGCAGGGACATCTCTTCGACCGTCATACCACCAATTCATCTCTAGTCCAAAATGCCTGGCCATAGGGGAAGTGAATTGCCAGAGACCTGAGGCGGCACCATGGGAGTATGCAAACGGGTCGAATGCACTTTCGACAATGGGGAGTAGAGCCAACTCGATGGGCAGTCCGCGCTTTTCAATTTCTTCAACGATGAGATAAAGAAATGGGGCCGCACGTTCTGAAACTCTTTCTAGGTGTTGGGGGTGTTTAATATACCAATCGCGATATTGATTGACTAACTTTTGATCTGGAACATCAAAGGTTATTCCTAAGCGGATCCTCTGCCAGACGTCAGTGACCTCAACGACGTCAATCTTTACCGTTGGCGTGACAGGAGACGATTTCATATCAGTCGCAACTGTCGGCTCGAGTGAAGGTTCTTGTTTGTCAGTGACAGATGTATCGAAAGACTGGCAGCCAGAAAGCAGAGCGATAGCCCCTGCAATTACAATTATATTTTTGCGCATCTAAAAAGAATTCCTTAATTCTGTCCCTCTATTTTGAAAGTTCGAAAAGGGGACTTATCTAGCGCAGCATTGTAATCTGTTTTTTAGAAATTGTCTTTCCATTGCCTAAGAAGGGCAAAAATGTCGACTGGATTTTCGGTTTTAGATTTAAATTGTTGGCTTACTGAGGCTTTAATCGTGTCAGTATTGCAACGAAGAAAGGGATTGATGTTGCGCTCTATCGCTATGCTTGAAGGAATTGTAGCTAAGTGATTTTTACGTTGCTGCTGACAATGATGGTGATACTGGATAAGTTTTTGGTTAGTAGGATCAACTTCAAGCGCGAACGTTAAATTGGCTAACGTGTACTCGTGAGCACAATATACCCGAGTGTCAGCAGGCAACAGAGATAATAAAGATAATGAGTGGTACATTTGTTGAGCTGTGCCTTCGAATAATCTGCCACATCCTCCGCTAAATAAGGTGTCACCACAAAATAACTCACCCGCCATCAAATAGCCTATGTGCCCAGAAGTGTGACCAGGCAGCTGGATAACTTCGACAACTTGACCCAATTTGTCTAATGTAATTTCAGTTTGTTTCTCTATTGGATTAAGTAAATCATTGATGTTTTCACTGGCTGGGCCGTAGATTTCGAGTCGGTGTTTGCTGTGGGCCAGTAAAGCAGGGATCCCGCCAGTATGATCTGGATGATGGTGAGTGACTAAGATACCTGCCAACTCGAGTTGATGAGATACAAGATAATCAATAACGACTTTGCTATCACCCGGGTCAACAACATAAATCGAACGAGAATTTTCTTGCGAGATAGCCCAAATATAGTTGTCATTGAAAGCTGGGATCGCTGTGATAGTTAGCTTTTTAGTCTCATTGGCAGTCATATATCTCTCTACAAGTATAATGGGTTATATTATTAGCAAAAACAACAGGGTGTGAGTAATACCAATCAGTATAAAGATGTGATCGCTCAGCGAGAGTTTAGCGCTTCAAGGGCAAGGTCATAAATTGCTCCTGCATTAATGACATTCAGAACATCCATGTTCTTTGCAACGAGTGAAGAACATAGTTATTCTACGTTTTAGCTCGTTAACACAGCATCTGATGCGCTAAAACTCGCCTTTCAGGAGTTTTTTTGGCTGCCTACTTCTTCGTTGAATAGTTTCACAAGGGACCACCATTGCATCACCTATTCACCTTGAATTAGTTTGCCAAAATTAACTCTGAGTAGATCACTTTCTTATACTGATTGGTATAAACTCAGCAAGTTTATTGCACCTGTGCGCGTTTAGCTATTTATTAGTATGAACTAATCGCTCTATAATTATACCACTGCTGTTTCGTCTCAGTATATCGACATCTTAATAGGGAGTGCTGTTTGATTGAAAACACAAGTTTAACTGCGCCTCAACGCTGGTCTGATTTGCCCAATGGCGAAATGATTAAAATTCAAGTTGAAAAAGAATTGGCACCCTGGTGGCCTAAAGTGTTTGGCTACCATATGTTAAGCTTGGGGCCACTCAGTGCAGACTTATCCATGCCAGGGTTACTCATTGGACGACAATTCTCTGTTTTCGACGATCATGATGCTTCCCTTAGAGCCCAATATAATGCGTTGCCGGTGCAAAATGGTGTCATCGATGCTGTTGTGATGAATATGCTACTCGAGTTTGAACCAGACCCTTACAAGTTACTCCGTGAAACAGATCGGGTTCTGATCTCTGGTGGCTACCTGTTTATTATAGGTTTCAATCCGTTAAGTCCTGCATTTATCGGTAAGGTCTTGCCTAGCTTTCAAGAAAAACTGCCATGGAGTGGTCGTTTTTTTATGCCATCGAGAGTGAAAGATTGGCTTGGTTTACTGGGCTACCAAGTGGTTGCCGATGAAAGAGTGATACATCATCATCTGTTAAGTGAAATAGCTCAAGAGAGTATTTGGCAACATGCATTAAAAGCCTGGTTACCTGGCACAGGCAGCGTATATCTGATAGTGGCTAGAAAGCTAGAAACACCTTTAACACCAATTCATGAGAAACAAAAAGTACGTCAACCCAATTGGACTACTGCGCCGACAGCCGGCAGGACCTCGATAAATAAAAGTCAAAATCAACATTACAAGAGCTTGAAATAACTCATGCGAATAACATTAAAACAACTTGCTGTATTTGAAGCCGTGGCCCGTAGTGGCCAGGTTGCCAGGGCTGCTGAGATGATGAACCTATCAGCTCCAGCCACATCTATGGCTCTCTCAGAATTAGAAAAGCAACTCGATGCAAGATTATTTGAACGTATTGGCAACCGGCTCAGACTGAACTCTCAAGGCAGTTTACTCTTGCCATTAGCTACCGAGGCATTACAGAAGGTGAACCAAATTGAGCATCTTTTTTGCTCACCGGATGCAGAGCTCAGTGGCACGCTCAACGTGAGTGCAAGCACGACGATTGGTAATTATCTTATGGCTAAAAGTGCTGTCGCATTTTGCCAGCAGCACACGAGTGCACTGGTTGATCTCGATATTGATAATACTCAATCTGTTATTAAGTCCGTATTAGAGTTCAGAAGTGAAGTGGGTTTTATCGAAGGCCAATGTCTTGATAGTCGAATCAAAGTAGAAGCGTGGCACAAGGATAAATTACTTGTTTTTTGTCATCCAGCCCATCCTCTAGCAGGGAAAAAAGTAATGCCCGATGCATTACGCGGACAGTTTTGGGTCATGCGAGAAGAAGGGTCGGGTACCAGAGATTATTTTATTAGTGCAGCGAACGCTCTCGATATGCAACCCGTTGAAAAGTTCAGTTTCAGTACACCTGATGCGATAAAACAAGCCGTTAAGCAAGGAGCCGGTCTTGCTGTATTATCTGAGTTAACCTTAGAGAAAGAGATTAGTCGCAAGGAGTTAGCAGTCATTGAAGTGGAAGGCCTTACGCTATCGAGGCAGTTTTATCGAATACATCACAAGAGCCGAAACTTTACACCTCTTTGTGAAGCCTATATTCATTTTTGCGAAAAGTTCCATAATTTAACGGCATAGAGCTCCTGATGCGCCAGCCCTATGCGAAATAAATCAGCCTGTCATCGCAAGAAGATAAAGCTTAAGCAGGGTAACCTTTATCTTCTTGTACTGGCCTTGCTTCTGCAGCTTTTCTAGCTAATACATCACAACGCTCATTCTCGATATGTCCAGCGTGTCCTTTGACCCATTTCCATTCTATTTCATGTGTGCCAGTGGCAGCATCCAGACGTTTCCATAAGTCGACATTTTTGACGGGCTCTTTATTCGAGGTGAGCCAGCCTCTTTTCTTCCAGCCATGGATCCATTGGGTGATCCCTTGACGCATATACTGGCTATCACTGGTTAACACTATTTTGCAAGGTACCTTAAGTGCTTCTAATGCAATGATCGGTGCGAGTAACTCCATTCTGTTATTGGTGGTTAGTGCGAAGCCATCAGAAATTTCTTTAACCTGTGACTTATATTTCATCACCACGCCATAGCCGCCAGGACCTGGATTACCTAAACAGGAGCCATCGGTAAATATTGAGAGCGGTTTCAGCATCAAGTTGTTACCATAGTCATATTGTCGGGCGAGTATACCCAAAATCTACATAAGTGTTATAAATTTTATGAACCTAATTTCTAGTGCAAAACGCCAAGTAATTCTTGATACAGAAACCACTGGTATGAACCAGGCTGCCGGTGCAATTTATCTCGGTCATAGAATTATTGAAATTGGTTGTGTTGAGGTGATTAACCGTAAGTTGACGGGGCGACATTATCACGAATATATCAACCCGCAACAGATCATTGATGAAGAAGCTATTGAAGTACACGGTATTACCAATGAATATGTCGCTAACAAACCAAAATTTGCTGAGATATCTTCTAGCTTCTTAAAGTTCATTGAGGGTGCTGAAGTCGTTGCGCACAACGCGCCGTTCGATATTAGTTTTATGGATCATGAGTTTTCTCTACTGCAGCCTAAGGGCCCAAAAACTGCCGATATCTGTTCAATTTTAGATACCTTAGATATTGCTAAACATATTCATCCGGGTCAGAAGAATAACCTTGATGCTTTATGTAAGCGCTATGGCATAGATAACTCTCGCCGTACCCTTCACGGTGCATTGTTAGATGCTGAAATTTTAGCCGACGTTTACCTGATGATGACGGGTGGACAAACTAAATTTAATTTATCCGGCGAAGGCAGTGACTCTGCAGGCGGGATCAAACGCTTACTTTCTTCTCGTACTAAACTTAAAGTGATTGCAGCATCGGCCGATGAACTAGCTAAGCATGAAGAAAGATTAGATTTAGTAGCAAAAGGTGGCCAGTGTGTTTGGCGCGGTTAATTAATTGTATTAGCTCTTTTAACACGCATAGGGGCTGCTTATTGTCTTGCCCCTGATTTATGCTAGATAGGATCATTCCATTTTAATTTTTGCTGACGAGGATAGTCCCCACGTTTATGAGCTTTAAATCTCTGTTGCCGACCAAACTTGCTTTCGTCGCTCTAGTCTTTGGCTTGAGTGTTAGTTTCTGCACTCTTTTTTCCGCGGTTGTTCATGCCAATACTGTGGCTTCAAGTGAGGCAAGTGTTTTAAAAAATCGCTTTAGAATCGATCACATGGTCGACAGTCTAACGCTATTTGTTCAACGTCAATACGGTAGTGCGCCTGTGGTTATCGTATTACCTGATGGGAGTAAGTGGTACGCCAATCGACATCCCGAAGAGGTGCAATGGGTTGATGGCATAAGTGGTGATATCATTACGATACAGAATCCTTTACCCGGTCCTTGGCAGTTAATCGGCCGAGTCGTTGAAGGTTCAAAGATTCAAAAAATCTCCAAACTAGGGATCGAGGTAGAGCTATTCCCACAACCTTTGTTCCAAGGAGAGCGCCTTAAAGTGACTGCGCAACTGCTTGGTGATGAGCAGCGTTTAAGAATGCCAGGACTCGATTACCTGGTGGAATGGACGGCAAGATTTGTCAGTGAACATCTACCAGGTGATGAAAACTTTGCAGCTGGGACCTTGGTGGTTGGTTCATATAAAGATTACGGCGAAGATCTAGATGAACGCCCTGATGATGGTATTTTCACTGGGAAAATAAATTTAAACCAACCTTGGGGTCATTACAATCTCGAAGTTAAAGTTCAAAATAGTGTTTTTACCCGTGAGAGTTCACAAAAGTTTTTTCTTTCAGCCCCTCCCATTGAGATTGACATCATTGAACCGGAAGACCCGTTAAAAGATCGTTGGAAGCTTTTTGTTAATGTGAATAGTGATGCGGTCAAGCTTTCAGAAACCCATTTAGATCTTGAGCTAGTAGGCCCAGCAGGACTACAACTGCCGGTTACTTTGAGTGGATTTGAAACCACTCAAAGTGAAATATTACTTCCTGAAGTGTCTGATTTCGGCAGCTATCGAATTAAAGGAATGGCCGCAACAACAAGCCATAACGGACGAGAAATAGTATTAAGTTTACCGGAGCGCTTCTTTAATTTGATTGAACCTCCCAAGCCCCCACCCACAGCAGAAGAGTTAGCGGCTCGCGCTGCAAAAAAAGCGGCTATTGCCGAGGAAAAAGCGAAAGATGATGCTATTTTTTGGATCATCACCGTGAATTTGACCCTGTTGATTTTAGGCTCTTTAGCGCTGCTTATTTGGCGTAAGAGGCGTAATCTTAAGGAAGCATTAGCAGCGACACAGCAAAGACTTGATGAACAGAAAAAAGCAAAAGAGTTGGGACCAGCACTAGATGAAATCGATTTGACTATGCCTGAAGATATTCTTGAAGATGAAAAGGCAGGTTGATTGTTATCTAGACGATTAAGTCATAAATCAGGCTCAATTGCTGTTTTTTTAACTGATTGGAATATCAGTTTAAAATAACTATTGACGCGGCATGCGAGCATACGTATTATCACCGCAACTTGATGTGGAGCGGTAGTTCAGTTGGTTAGAATACCGGCCTGTCACGCCGGGGGTCGCGGGTTCGAGTCCCGTCCGCTCCGCCAATCAAGTTACTAAATTTAGTTTAATTGTTAGTGACATAACAGTTAAATGCCGTAAGGCAATAAGTTTAGGAGCGGTAGTTCAGTTGGTTAGAATACCGGCCTGTCACGCCGGGGGTCGCGGGTTCGAGTCCCGTCCGCTCCGCCAAACAACGAAGCCCTTGTCGAAAGACGAGGGCTTTTTTGTGTCTAAAACTAAATGAAAGAATAAGTAGAAAGCGGCCTGTCACGCCGTGGGTCGCGGGTTCGTCTCCTGATAAGAGCCAGTCCGCTCCGCCAAACAATGAAGCCCTTGTCGAAAGACGAGGGCTTTTTTGTGTCTAAAGCTAAATGAAAGAATAAGTAGAAAGCGGCCTGTCACGCCGTGGGTCGCGGGTTCGTCTCCTGATAAGAGCCAGTCCGCTCCGCCAAACAACGAAGCCCTCGTCGAAAGACGAGGGCTTTTTTGTGTCTAAAGCTAAATGAAAGAATAAGTAGAAAGCGGCTGTAACGCCGTGGGTCGCGGGTTCGTCTCCTGATAAGAGCCAGTCCGCTCTGCCAAACAACGAAGCCCTTGTCGAAAGACGAGGGCTTTTTTGTGTCTAAAGCTAAATGAAAGAATAAGTAGAAAGTGGCTGTTTATTTCACGTAAGGATTCTTGTTATCTATACTGATAACACTATTTAATACCATTCCGAGTAAGTATCTGATCATTCAGCGGGAGTTCAAAGCTCTGTAGGCAAGGCGGATGTTTGAAGCTAATAGTTATTCTATATCGAGAACATTCAACGTAGCATAAAGGGCTTTGCTCATTTCTTTAAACATCAGCCGCACTGCGTGAGGCTCTCAGTGTTTCCACTTCTGTGTTGCATTGACTTAAAAGGGAATAACCATTTCCTCATCAATGCGCCTTGAATTGAAAACACTGAGAGTCTCTGAACTGACCAGATACTTATATGGAATGGTATAAGGATGATTATTTATGGTTGAACAGATCACGGCCATGTTAGGTTTGTTAGGTGTACTCTCACTCTTTTGTCAGTGGCTTGGATGGAAATTACGCTTACCCGCTATCTTACCCTTACTACTTTGTGGATTACTGCTAGGCCCTGGCCTCAATATACTTAATCCGGATGCTCTTTTCGGCGATCTACTATTTCCTATCATCTCACTGGGTGTTGCGGTGATCTTGTTTGAAGGTGCGCTGACGCTGAACTTTAAGGAGATAAAAGATCACGGTCGCATGGTCACTCATTTGGTTACGATTGGGACACTCA
Organism: Shewanella eurypsychrophilus; assembly: GCF_007004545.3. NCBI lineage: Bacteria > Pseudomonadati > Pseudomonadota > Gammaproteobacteria > Alteromonadales > Shewanellaceae > Shewanella > Shewanella eurypsychrophilus. The sequence continues at coordinate 2,571,779 of NZ_CP045503.2, forward strand.
TTACTTGGACATGTATTGCCGTTGCGACTCATTTTTTAATGGGTTTCGCATGGGAAATAGCAATGTTATTTGGCGCTTTGGTGGTGGTGACTGGTCCAACCGTGATTATACCTATGCTCAGAACTGTTAAACCTAAGTCTGAGCTTGCACGGATTTTGCGTTGGGAAGGCATAGTGATAGACCCCATTGGTGCCTTACTTGCTGTACTGGTATTTGAATATATCGCAGTCGCAGCCGATCCTACTAGCCATGTGTTACTTGCATTAGGCTATATGCTCGGAGTTGGCTTAGGTTTTGGAACCATGACTGGCTTTATCGTGGGAGTGATCATAAAGAGACATTTATTACCCCATTATCTTAAAAATGCGGGTGTGTTGACTATTATGCTGGGGGTATTTGTCGGCTCAAATTTGCTACAAGAGGAGTCAGGTTTGCTGACTGTCACTGTGATGGGGGTTGTTCTTGCTAATATGCGAGGTGTCGATATAGCCGATATCATTGAGTTTAAAGAAACATTAACGGTCTTACTTATTTCTGCGCTATTTATTCTCTTGGCTGCACGGTTAGACTCTCAAGCCATGCTGAATCTTGGCTGGGAAGGCTTAGCGCTGTTAGCTGTGGTGATGTTGATAGCCAGACCTTTGAGTGTTTGGACTTGTGGGATCGGTACGACACTGAGACGAAATGACAAATGGTTTCTGAGTTGGGTAGCCCCTCGGGGGATTGTGGCGGCCGCTGTGTCTTCTTTATTTGCGATTAAACTTGAGACGCTTGGTGTCGCAGGAGCCAATCTTATTGTTCCTTTGGTATTTCTCATCATCATTGGGACTGTCGTCGTGCAGAGCTTGACTGCAGGGCCTTGGGCTAAATACTTAGGCGTGAGTGCCGGCTCTTCTCAGGGATTATTGATTTTTGGTGCTTCACTATTTTCTCGAGAACTGGCAAAAGTCCTTAAATCTAAAAATGTAACTGTCACACTGGCAGATAATAACTGGGATAATATTCGGCTAGCTAGAATGGATAACCTACCGGTGTATTTTGGCAATCCAACCTCGGAGCATGCGAGTAACTTTCTTGATCTGACCGGAATAGGCCGCCTATTAGTCATGTCACCGTATCGTCAATTGAACCCATTAGTGAGCTTTCATTATCAAGATCTGCTAGGTTTTAAAAAAGTGTATGGTTTGAATAATAATGATGGGAATAGTGCAAGACATCAGCTCTCTGAGGTGTATTTAGAGCGTTTATGCTTATTTGGAGAGTCAGTATCCTATGCCAAGTTAGCCAGCTTAATGTCAAAAGGGGCACTGATAAAAAGCACGAGTATTACTGACAATTTTACATTCACCGATTTCATGACTCGCTACGGTGAATGTGCGATACCTTTGATCTATCTTCAAGCGGGTAAGGTCAATATTATCACAGGTGCTAGTGACAGTTTAGTGAGTGGCATTGAACTGATCAGCCTAATCCCCATAGAAGCTCAGTTACTTGCAAAAGAGCTTGATGAGGCATTAGTGACACAAGCGGCTGAAAAACTCCCGTGAGTAGTGTAAGTGAAAAAAATGGAGGCGTTAGCCTCCATTTTTATCTTTAATACTTAGGTATTGAGCCAGCTTTATCGATTTATGCCGCTTGCTCATGACTGTGTTTATTGGCTGTCATGGCGCGCAATTCATCGGGGTCAAAATCATCAACATTGATAGATTTAAGTCGTCCAACTTCAGTACGCTCAAGCAGTGCAACTTCCTCTTCTGTTAATACGCCTAATGACTTGCCTTGGGCTGCTAACTTGTCAAGCCAGATGAAAGGTAGCTTTTTGCCCGCAGCTTTACATATTTTGTCATGTAAAGGCTCACAAGCAAGAATATCCTTAAACGTCTGCTCTTGAACACCCACAGGGTTATGTTCACATGCGGTAAAGAATTGTCCTTTTCCAAGACGTTCGCGGCTGGCACAAGGCGTTTGCATTATTTTAGCCACTTTATGATCGAGCACGTCACTTGGGCGTTTAATTGGGCGTCCGAAGGGAAATAATACTGCTCTTAAGGCAATACCTAGTCCCATTGGGAAGTTATTAAGCAGATCATCAAGAGAGTCTTGAAGTTTATAGAGTGAGTCTTCAACTGCCCATTGTACAAGTGCTAAGTCTTCGGTTTGACGCCCTTCATCCTGGTAGCGTTTAAGCGTGGCAGATGTTAGGTAAAGCTGACTGAGTAGATCACCTAAACGAGCAGATATACGCTCTTTACGTTTAAGCTCACCCCCTAATGTCGCCATGGCTAAATCGGAAAGTAAAGCTAGATTCGCGCTGAAGCGATTCATGTGCTGATAGTAACGTTTGGTCTTGTCTGAATAGGGAGCATTTGAGAATCGGCTCGAAGTGAGGCCTAACCAAAAGCTACGCACCAAGTTACTGGTAGCGAAACCGATATGGCCAAATATGGCTGAATCAAAGTTACTCAGACCGCGATCCAAATCCGTATCAAAAGCCGACTCCATTTCAGCTATCACATAAGGATGACAACGAATTGCACCTTGGCCGTAAATGATCATAGAACGAGTAAGAATGTTAGCGCCTTCAACGGTAATCGCTATTGGGGCCGCTTGATAACCACGACCTAAATAGTTATTCGGGCCTAAACAAACACCTTTACCGCCGTGGATATCCATGGCATCGATAACACATTTTTGCATTCTATCGGTGAGGTGAAATTTAACGATTGCCGAGATAACCGATGGTTTTTCACCCAGATCAATCCCTGTCGTGGTTAAACTGGTAACCGCATCCATTAGGTAAGCATTACCACCGATACGCGCCATTGGTTCTTCGATACCCTCAAGCTTACCAATAGGCAGTTTAAATTGGCGGCGAATTCGTGCGTAAGCACCAGTGGCTATCGCCGCAGTTTTAATACCGCCAGCAGAGTTAGACGGTAAGGTGATACCTCGACCAACGGATAAACATTCAACCAGCATGCGCCAGCCTTGGCCAGCCATCTCAGGGCCACCTATGATAAAGCTTAATGGAACGAATACTTCGTTGCCTTTAGTGGGACCATTTTGAAACATACAGTTAAGTGGAAAATGGCGACGACCTGTTTCAACACCTTCAATGTCGGTTGGAATGAGGGCACAAGTGATCCCAAATTCTTTTTTATCGCCCAAAAGTTGATCGGGATCTTTAAGCTTAAATGCCAGTCCAAGTACAGTGGCGACAGGAGCCAAAGTTATATAACGTTTGTTCCAGGTGAGTTTCATTCCCAAAATTTCTTCACCTTCCCATTGGCCTTTACACACAATACCAAAGTCAGGAATCGCGCCAGCATCACTGCCAGCCTCTGGACTCGTTAATGCAAAGCAAGGCACTTCTAATCCCTTGGCGAGCCTAGGTAGATAATGATCTTGCTGAGCAGGAGTACCGTAGTGTTGCAGTAATTCACCAGGGCCTAGTGAGTTTGGCACGCCGACAGTCGAAGCCAGTTCACTGCTCAAGCCTGCTAATTTTTGCAAGACGCGTGATTGGGCATAGGCTGAGTATTCAAGACCACCGTATTTCTTCTTGATGATCATGGCAAAGAAGCCATGGTCTTTTAAGTATTGCCAAATTTCAGCTGGTAGATCACCAAGCTGGTGAGAAACCTGATGTTGATTTAACATTTTACAGACTTCTTCGACAGGCCCATCTAAGAAGGCCTGCTCATCGGCACTTAATCTGGCAACGGGGTAGTTGTGCAATTTTTTCCAATCAGGGTTTCCTGCAAATAGGTCGGCTTCCCACCATGTTGTACCCGCTTCAATGGCTTCTTTCTCTGTGGAAGACATCTCAGGCATGATCCCACGGTAGAGCTTGAGTAATGGCTTAGTGAGCACATTTTTACGGAATGAATTAATATTCAGAGGTAGAGCAATAGCTAAGAAGATAATCCATACAAGGGCACTGACTACCTCGGTTGCTGAACCAATAGCCATAACGACAGCGGTGATGATGCTTGATGTGAGCAACGAAACTCTTAGGTAGGCTAGGGTGCCTAACACAAAAAGAAACGCGATGATCCATAGTATTATTGTCACTATTATTCTCCTTAAAATGCGACCTGAATGTTATTTGGTCAGAAATGTTCTGATCGTTATCACAATTATAGGTTGTGGTCTGACCTGTGTCGCATAAAATTTAAACCTATGTGAAATTTAATACAAGTTTTTTTTAAACATACGTTTAAAAAAATTGTAGAAGACGAGATTCCACTTTGTGCTTCAAATAGTTAGAATATACTTACAATAGAAATCAAAGTCAGATGTATCAAAGGGACGAATTAATGTGTGAACTCCTTGCTATGAGCGCGAATGTGCCGACGGATATCGTGTTTAGTTTTACCGGCCTAGCTCAAAGAGGTGGTGTCACTGGCCCCCACGTAGATGGTTGGGGGATAACCTTTTACGAAGGGAAAGGCAGCCGAACATTTAAAGATGCGCGGCCAAGTAGTGAGTCGCATATTGCCGAACTCATTCAAAGCTATCCTATTAAGAGTGAAGTGGTTGTCAGCCATATTCGTCAGGCTAATCGAGGCTGCGTTTCTCTGGAAAATACCCATCCTTTCACGCGAGAACTATGGGGGCGGTATTGGACTTATGCCCACAATGGTCAATTGAGTGATTATCAAGACAAGTTTAGAGTATCTAAATTTCAACCTGTTGGTGATACAGATAGCGAGCTGGCATTTTGTTGGTTGTTAGAAAAAGTTGTACAAAAATTTGGTGAGCAAGAACCTGCTGATATTATTGCCGTATATCAGTACATTTCAACTTTAGCAGATGAGATAAGAGCATTAGGTGTATTTAATATGATCTTATCTGATGGCGAAAATTTGATGAGTTATTGCAGTAATAACTTGTGTTATATCACCCGTAAAGCCCCTTTTGGCAAGGCAAAGCTGATTGATACTGATGTGGTCATAGACTTTAAGAAAGAGACGACACCGGATGATGTGGTAACAGTGATTGCAACTCGGCCTCTCACGAAAGATGAAGAGTGGCATATCTTAGCCGCAGGGGATTGGAAACTGTTTCGAAAAGGCCAATTGATACTCGACCAGACTGCTTAAAGCTTGCTTACACTAAGCGAGCGTTCAGAGCCGAGAAGGCGGGTAAATTGAATCCTGGCAAAACGACTGTTTAAGGTTGAACACTCGTTTTTATATTTTCACTTTCAGCCTTTACCGTTTGTGGTTCTGGGGTAAAGTGGTAGTTAAGTAACTTGATGTCCAGCTGTTTACTGCCTTTTTCAAAATGGGTTAACCGTACGGGTAAATAGGCTAGGTCAGGCGCCATCCAGAAAAATGTTTGGCGTTTTTTACTGTCTCTAACGACTTCAATCTTGATGGTCTCATAGCTACCACTTTCAATATTCATCCGTTCTTTACCTATGATCTTGAAATCATATTCATCGACTTCTCCTTCTTTGACCATGGCATAATGTAACTCTTTCTTACCGTGTGCTAAGTCTAGTCTGAACTGAAGTTGCACCATCAGCGGATCATAGAGTGTATCGATATAATCAAGTTTAGATCTTTCATCTTTATAACGACTATGTACCACCTCCTGCTCTCTTGCGAAGGCAGCTTGTTCCTGAAAGCTAGGGCCTGTTCCTTTTCTATTGTGGGTGTAGCGCATAGGACTTAGTTGGTTATTTTCTAAGGTAAAGTCGCTACGTACATTTCGTCTGTCAGATAGCACCAGTAGACTTACAGCACTGTCGAAGCGGTAATGGTATAAGTTTCCTTCTGCTTGAGGGAGCTGATAACGGGCCTTTCCTAATTCAATACTGCCATAATTGACTTGATATTCAGCTGTATGTGGCGTTAAAGGAGTCGGTGAGGCGGCCACTGAGAGGCTGATCAGAAAGAGGTTTGAAACTAATAATAGACGTTTGCCAATTGACAATGAAATCTCCTTAACAGGGTGTAATTGACATGAAGTTGAGTCACATCTTAATGAATATAATGCATGAATATTGATGTTAATGTGCAACGAGTTAAACTTTTCTCGGTTCAACATGTCATTCTAATTCAGACTAGAGTGACAATACATCTGACACTCGCTTGTCGTTTTGGTTCAACGGCTAATACTGACTCACGGTTTCTTGAAACCATGATAAATAGAGAGTCGCTTTAAAAGGGCAGTTGTAAGACTAATGTCGCCATATCGGGCCGCCATTCAAATTTTGCCATCTGGATCTTACCTTTGTGCACTTCAATACCTTCGACTCTGAGTCGTTCAAGCTGATCACGAAACTGAGTCGTATCTGGCTTAAATGAAATCTTTCCTTGGCTATTGATGACTCTATGCCAAGGCAATTGCAAGCTGTCAGGTGCCATTTTCAACGCTTTAGAGACATATCTTGCCCGTCCAGGTAGACCCGCTAAATCGGCAATTTTTCCATAGGCGCTCACTTGGCCGCTTGGGATCATTGCCACAATAAACCAGATTTTTTCACTCGCAGATAAGCTGTTAGCGACAGGCTGATGCTCTGGGTGATAAAAATTTGGCTGAGTGCTACCCATGTTGTTGATCATCTAATGATATCCAGCATCCAGATGTATGAAGTCACTTCATCATATCTTTTTCACTGTAAACTCGCCAGTTAGAAGCTATTTTCGTGTAACCTTTTGGTACGCCTGTTGGTTTTTGCTCTCTTTTGGGTTCGGCTTGTTTGTTAGGTGTAATTTTTTGTAAGAATGCTTGCGTATCAGTTGCTTACTCGTAATAATCCTCTCTTTTGCGGTGTGACTTATGTTGTATATCTCTTTATCTTCCCGATATGTAGGCGTTCTAGTCTGTTCTTTTCCTCTATTATTTTTGTCCGTGAGTCAGGCTCAAGAAGGACGTCATATCGCAGATCCGTTAAACATAAGTAACGCATATGGCTTCGGATTTGATGCTGATACATTAAAAGTTGGCGGGAGATTGGGTGGTGAGAATCAAAGTCTAGCCATTAATAGCAATTTTGCCGGGGACAAATGGGCATTGTCTTATCTGTATGTTTCACAGCCATCTGCTGTCACAGTGTCAGATTCTTGGAATGTTAGTGCTTCGATTGATCACGGTAAAACGAAAACAGATGAAGGAAGTTTTAGTCACTATCAATATCAGTTAGGCATGATCAAAGAATATAAAGGTTGGCTCAACACGTCGGTATACAGTGAATTGGCCGCAAACTTTCTGGATGTAGACAGTATTAGTAACAATGACAGTCTCGCCGTTAAATGGCGTTTATCAGTCCTAAAACCTTGGGATCCACGTTGGTACAACCAATTTGCAACAGAGATAACCGCCTCTATCGATGGCAGTGAGCGTTATGGAGGGCTGGCAAATATCGCTGTCGGCTATCGATTAACTCATCAATGGTCTTGGGAGCTAGGCTATCAATATCAAGTTGTCAGGTTTAACGGATTGACTAGAGAAGACACTCAATGGTTATTAGGCATGAAGTCCCAATTTTAGAGGCTAAGGTAAAGCATAAATTGATCCGCTAATTTCTATCTATGAGTTGTTTCAACATTGAGTAGTGGCGTTAACACCACTACTCGTTTGGTTTTACCAAGATAAAGATGGTTAAATCGGGTCTAGTTTTCCATGGGTTATACCGCTTCAGTATTCTGCTTCAAACTTGGATCCTCATAGGTTTTCATGACGCCAAACTTATGAAATAGCACTAAACCAATGGCCGTTATTAGTCCGAAAAACCCGATGATATACCACATCAGATCGGGCCTTTGTGCTTGCTTGGCCACTTCTGAATATAGATAACCAGAAAGTGGGCCCGCCAGAAGAAAGCCGATTGCAGAAGAGACAAAGTAATAACCCATAAACATGGCCTTTTTATCATGGGGTGCAAAGCTAGCCACGTACTCCTGACTCTTAGGTGAGGCCACCATCTCTCCAATCGAAAACACCAGAATAGACGTCAATACCATGACTCCTCCCATAATTGCACCGTGTGCAACGCCGCCGAGTGCTGTGCCAATGGCAATAATTACAGTACCTGCGACCAACACTGGTAAAGCTTGGAATTTTTCTGCAATACGGCTAACAACTAACTGCAGCACCACGATAGAAAGAAAGTTAAGACCAATCATATATTCAGGGTTTATTTGCCGATATTGTGCTGACCAAGATTCAGCATAGTGTTGTGCTTGAGAGGGGTCCGTTGCTATTGCTGCTAATCCACTGTTTATCTCGGCTACAGGTACCATGACTTTATAATGCACAAGATCGAAATAAGCGGATTGGGCCGTGAGCTCTTGATTTACCATTGCAGCTGATAGTCGTGTCAGTTCAGTTTGCAAGCTGCTTAGGTCGACTGGCGCTAAAAAGCTTAACAGGTTGGGGTAGGAAGAGAGCATGGCAATTAAATCTGATGTGTCGACAAAGTCACGTATGTAAATGGGTAGGGTGATAAATATTTGCTGATAAACCATCCAGAAACCAGACAAGATTAATAAGTAGATCACAAACGGCTTATTGCCGATGGTAATTTTCTGTTTGTACCAGGCTAAGTTGAGATCATTTTTAGCTTGCAAGTTCCATACGTAATGTCCAACAAACCAGGCAAGATAGATAATGAGTGTTGTTTGCCCCGAAATCCATTTCGCGCCAAATGACATTAAAATGATCAAGCTGCCAAAAAATAGGATGGCGAATCTTATATTTCCCAAGACTTCCTGGATATCAGAGAAAACGGCCTTTAAGGGCTTACCTTTTTGCGCTTCTTGATCTGTGGGTTCCTTGTAGAAAAGCAGAGCTGGAATGAAGTTTACGGCTATCCAAAATGAAGACATGATAAACACCCAATCCCAACTGATAGCACGTACATAACCCGCGATAAACGGGCCTAGGAAGCCGCCAATGTTGACCATCATGTAGAAAATGCCGAAACCCAGTCCTCGGTTTGTTTTATCTGTGGTCCTTGCAACAGTGCCTGTTACAACGGGCTTAAAGCAGGCTGCACCGAGAGCGACTCCCATAAACGCAATAAAGAAGCCGGCAAACGTATCGACTTGTCCCAAAATGAAGTAACTAGGACACATGATCACATAGGAAATTAAAAACATTCTCCGATAGCCATAACGATCAGCAAGCGCCCCGGTCACGACGGGAAATAGATACAGGAAGAAGGGGATCATCCCTTGCAGTAACCCTCTTTCTTGTTCACTAAAGCCTAATCCTCCTTGATGAGAGGGAGAGGTCATGTAAAGAGACGATAGTGTAAAGAATCCATACCAGGCAAGGCGTTCAAATATCTCCATGGTATTGGCAACGAAGAAGGTTTTAGGCAAGGGCGTTCGAGTCACTTGGGTCATGCTACTTCCTGTATATTTTATACAATTTAACCTATGCTAACGAGATATAGCATGGATATCAAGCAATGTGACATATTCGTTAACATTCACAGCAATTACTCAGATAAGATCGGTGCTAGACAGTTGCCTTTAGCTGTTATTCGGTCATAATGACGCCAAATTTTCTCATTATGTGATCTGTAAATGGCTGTGCTCGATATTTTAACAATTCCTGATGAACGCCTTAAGCGTAAAGCCCGCCCAGTTGAAAATATTGATGATGTACAAGCATTCATCGATGACTTACTTGAAACCATGTACGATACGGAAGATGGTATTGGCTTAGCTGCCACGCAAGTGGGTAGTCAACATGCCATATTAGTTATCGATCTATCTGAAGACAGAGATCAACCTCAGGTACTGATTAATCCTGAAATCGTATCGTCAGATGGTGATTTTGTCGGGGAAGAGGGATGTTTATCTATTCCTGGTTATCGCGCTAAAGTATCAAGAAGTGAAAAAGTCACTGTGAAGGCATTAGATCGTACCGGACAAGCGTTTGAAATAGAAACGGATACGTTTTTAGCTATCGTGCTGCAACATGAGATGGATCATTTAAATGGGATTGTGTTTACCGATCATCTTTCAAAGTTAAAACAACAAATCGCACTTAAAAAAGTAAAGAAGAATCGATAAATACTGCCAGTTATTATCAACAAACAGAGCTAGACAGTTTTCTAGTTCTCACCTGAGTTTTACCGCTATGCTTTGGTTTAAGCGGTAAGCTTAGGCTGATACAAAATCCCCCCTGTTCAACATTCCTAGCGTGAACTTCTCCGCCCAGTAGCTTTATGCTTTGCTTGACGATAGCGAGTCCTAGCCCATAGCCACCTTGACTAGAATGTCTTGCCTCATCCATTCGGGTAAATGGGTTAAAAATATTATCCAATTCAGATTCTGAGATCCCAAGCCCATCATCCTCGATATCGATGATGCACGTCTCCTCATCTATACGTGTACTTATGATCACAGTACAGTTATTACCTGCGTATTTTAATGCGTTTCTCAGTATGTTATCGATAGCTCTAATGAGAAAATTTATGTCGGTAATGATATTGACTTCAACAGCCGCTAAATTCCAACTTATGGTTTGAGTGTCTTTGGCTTCAAATTGAATATCCTTGAGTACTTTGGTTCTGATGGTGTTTAGTGGAACTGATGACAGTGTTAATTTAACATAAGCATTATTCAATCTACTGTAATCAAGAATACTGTTAATTAATGAGGCCATCTGTTGATTTTCATGCTCCAAACGGGAGAGGTTTTTTTGTTGTTGCTCATTGGCTTGCTTCGACAGTAGGTGGAGTGCTAACTCCTGACGTGCAAGTGGGGTTCTTAACTCATGAGAGACATCTCTTAATAACCGCTTTTGGTTTTGCATCGCGTTTTGCAGTTGTTCAGCCATATAATCAAATTCGGTAGCGAGATGGTAAAACTCGGTTTCTTTTACAGAGAAATGTTGTGAGATCCTAGTATCAAGCTGCCCACCGGCTAGTGCCTGGGTGCCTTTTTTAAGGTGTGTCAAAGGGGTAATTAAATAGCGAGTTAATATAGAGGTAAATACCAATAAAACGGATATTCCTACCAGTAATCTAATTAACCATAAGCTCTGAGTGAGCTTTTGCGCCGGATGCAGCTCAGGAATCAATTGTACGACGAGTGTTAATGGGGATGCTGAGTTTATGGCATTAACAAGAGGGATCCCGATGAGGGGCTTCCTGACACTGTCTCCCATAGGCAAGTGAAGTTGCCTCATATATTGCAATTTAAAAATAAAATGCGGGTGCATCTCAGCTTGGGTGATTGAGCGAAGATTTTCGTCCAACACATATACCCTAAAACTTTGATTTTTTTCCCAAGTTGCAAGGCTCAATAAATCTTTAGCGTTAATTAATTCTGTGGCTTGATTAGCAAGTTGAGTCAGCTCTGCTTGAGTCGAGCCAGGCAGCGTTAGCAAACGATTGATCACAACTCTTTCAATCCCAGTTGCTATCAGTAAAATAGCCAATAAAGATAAGGCGAAATAGCTAAAAATCTTGACTTGAAGTCGCGAAAATAAGCCTGATAAAGGAATGAACATAGGGCTATACTGCACTCTTTAGAAAAGGTAACTTGATTTGTTAATGATAATTGTTCGTATCGATATTATCTTAGAATGAATCGATTACCTAGATAATTAGGCAAAAAATGAGAGATATGTTTGGCTTGTAAGCTTTTAATTTATCGAATCAGTTTAGCCTGAAATTTTACCCGTCTTAAGTTAATGCTAACTTGCTCAGGGCATGATATTTAGAGAGTAAAATTGTACTTAGATAATAAAAATTGTATTTAGAGAATAAAAATTGAATATTGTGTTATTAACCCACGAACGTGAACTGTTACGACCTACAAATACTGGTCGTCTTGCTCTAGATGCATTCCCACATTTTTGTTCACGCTTGATCTGGTCACGCGTTGCCCCTGATAAACGTTTGGTTTCTTTACTTTCACAACAAAGCGCGGCGGTACTCTTTCCTGATGAAAAGGGTGCAAGTGAATCACCAAATGGTGTGGATACGTTAAACGCTAAAAGTGAGAGTCTCTTAACAAAAGATATTTATCTTGAATGCTTACCTCAGACGTTAGTGATCATTGATGCCACCTGGCAAGAGGCCAGGAAGATGTTGAGGCAGAGTCCATACCTTAAACAGGCAGCTAAGTTTGCCTTGTCTGGAAACCATGATTCTAGTTTCACATTGAGACGAAACCAGGTCGATGGTGGTTTATGTACCATAGAGTGCATAATTGAGGTGTGTAAGATTCAAGGGCTAACTCAGGAAGCAGAACAGCTCAACACTGTGTTTGAGCTGTTTCAACAGAAGTCGCGCTAATCAATTTATCAATGTTAGATAAGAGTCAGGTAAACGCAGAAAAAATGGCTCACGGCGCCAGCTAAGACAAAAAGGTGCCAGATTGCATGATTGTAGGGAATACGTTTACCCACATAGAAAATCACACCAAAGCTGTAGAATATGCCGCCCCATAGCAGTAATTGAAAACCTAATGTGCTCATAGATTGCGTGAGTTCACTCATCACAGTGGCACATAACCAACCCATTACTAGGTAAAGCACGACACTGAATTTCTTAAAGCGATTGATAAAGAGTGTTTTAAATAGGACGCCACCGAAGGCAAGGCTCCAAATAGAGATCAAGATGACATTTGCTTTGAAACCACTTAACGCGATAAGCATTAGTGGGGTGTATGTGCCTGCGATTAAAAAATATATTGCACAATGATCGGCAATTTTTAATTTATGTTTCCATTCTGGTGACGATACCCAATGGTACAACGTCGAGCAGGTAAATAATAAAATGATACTGCTACAGTAGATAATAACGCCAAACAACTGCACGGAATTTAATGAATCTTGTCCTTTTATGAAGGAAAAGATTAAGGCTAGAATCCCAGCAATCACACCTAAACCATGGCTGATACTGTTCGCCCATTCTTCTTTTTCGGTATAACCACTCGCGTTAACTGGAGATGAACCTTCTTGCTGAGCGAGGGACTCTTCTACTGCCATATATAACTACTCGATGATATTTTTAAGGAGTTTATCAGCAATACAGAGATAAAACCATAGTTAAGCGTACACGTGTAAGCTTAAATTGTTTGTCAGTGAGCATTCATCAAGCATAACTTTATCTTTTGCCACTGGAGTAAGTTCATTGGGTAATGTTCGACATTTTATATTACTTGAAATGAACTTTATCGACAGTTAACAATCTGAAAAGGTGCATGGGGAATTTAACATTAGCGAAGGAAGATGCTCACTTTCTGGTTTTGCAGGGCAGAGCTGTAATGCTAGTTTGTCTACTCGCTAATACTCCCAAGCGACATCTAGATACCACTTAGCCTATTTTCAAGGGATGAATCTTAGCTGTGCGTTTTGATATAAATAATAAGATATCTACTAACGCTGAATCGAGCCTAATTTGGTTTAATGAGCGTGATAGTGAGATCAATAGTGAGCTTGAGTTTGCGCTCACATCCAGTGATATCGCTACTCTTGTGCTAGCTGAAAGCTATACACACAAATACCTTAATTCTGCTTTGACAGTTGTACTCGTCATCCTTGTTCATCTAACGCTGCTTTTGGCACTCGATTCTGTATGGGAACCGACGGATTTATCTGTGCCGACCACAACGCCTTCTAAGTTAAACGCCTATATCTACTACGAGCTAAAAGAGACAGTAAAAGCGGTACCATTGAGTGGTAAACAGTCAGATAACAAGAGGCCTGTTGAGAGCGAAGATACTGACGAAAAGAAAACGGTAGAAATTGAAAATATTCTCACTCGAGAGAGTTTGCTGACACAGGTGATTCATGTTGATGAGACTAACAATGACGCTGCTGATATGGAGCAGGTAAATATGATAGAAACCGAGCAGCCAGCATGGCTTAATAAAGACAAGGAGAGTGTCCAAGCCCAAGCGTATTTCTCTTCTGATATTATCACTCCGTCGACGGTGTCTATTTCTAGTCTAAATGCTTTGACTCAAGAATATTTTAGCCGAGAAAGAGACGCTCTATTAGGTAAGCTTTCCGTAAATGCAGCAGCTCAGTACACTCAAGTAAAAACATTGAGTGAAATGGACGGTGAGATGATCGAATTAGAATTACCTGTTGAAGATGAATGGCTGACAGCAAAAACACTCGACCATAAGCTGGATCCTAATCGAATCGTCAGGCAAGGAAATACCTGCTACAGAGTGGTCAAAACACCAAACCCGATTAATCCCCATGCGGAAAACTTGGGTTATCCATTTCGCTGTGATGGTGACTCTGTTGCGGCGGCATTAAAACGTGCTATAGCAAAAAGAGTATATAAAAGACCGATAAATTAGTGATCTTAAAGATGAAATAAAATCATCGCAAAATTCATATGTTATATATCTTAGCAATCTACTTATTTTAATTAATATTAATACAAATACTTATAATTGTATTTTGACATGATTTATTTAGACTGGATATATTTACAAATAACTTGTTAATAAGCATATTTTGAGATTATACTGCTGGCATCTTGTCGGAGTGCCTATTGGCTGAGACCGTTTATTCGGGACCCGTTGAACCTGATCAGGTTAAAACCTGCGAAGGAAACAAGCGTGATAATTACTAATGAATGATGTGAATTTCTAAAGCCGTTTAGTCTATTTTTTTTGATGTATAAATGAATATATCGAGTCTGATAGTTAACTTTTGTTAGCTCTGATGCCTCAATGAAAATGATCATCGGCTTAATTAATTTCCTTATAATATTGTGGTTATCTTAGACATTAAGAAGGTTTTCTTGTGTCTGCTATTCAACTCTCCAGGCAAGCAACTTCATTTCAATTAAAGTGAGATTGCTTATGTCAAATCGTCGTGAAACCCGAGCTCAAGCTCAAAAATTTATTGATACTCTAAAGCCGCTGCAGCACCCTAATTCTGAGAAAGTCTATCTTACCGGTAGCCGTGAAGATCTTCGTGTAGGCATGCGTCAAATACTCCAAACAGACACCATGGTCGGTGGTACGGAGTCGGATCCGATTCTGGAGCCCAATGCGCCGCTAAAAGTCTATGACTGTGCGGGACCTTATTCCGATCCTAGTGCCAATATTAACGTCCGAAGCGGATTAGATAAGCTGAGGAATAACTGGATTTTGGAGCGAAACGATACCGAACAGTTAACGGGAGTCAGCTCTGGATTTACTCAACAGAGACTGGCTGACGATGGTCTCGATCATCTTAGATTCGACTCTCTACTTCCTCCTAGAAAAGCCAAACCCGGTCAATGTGTGACTCAGCTTCACTATGCGCGCAAAGGTATCATTACCCCAGAGATGGAATACATTGCGATACGTGAAAATATGGATTTATCCAAGATCACTGACGAAGTGTTGAAGAGAAAAGCGCCGGGTGAAAGTTTTGGGGCATCGATATCTGAGCCCATTACACCTGAGTTTGTTCGCAGTGAAATTGCCAGAGGCCGGGCAATCATTCCTCTCAATATTAACCATCCTGAAGCTGAGCCGATGATCATTGGCCGTAACTTTTTAGTCAAAGTTAATGCCAATATTGGTAATTCAGCTGTGACGTCATCCATCGAAGAGGAAGTTGAAAAACTGGTATGGTCGACTCGATGGGGCGCAGATACCGTGATGGACCTCTCTACGGGGAGATATATCCATGAAACACGCGAATGGATCATTCGAAACTCTCCGGTACCTATTGGTACAGTTCCGATTTATCAGGCCTTGGAGAAGGTGAATGGCGTTGCTGAAGATCTCAACTGGGATGTGTTTAAAGATACTCTGATTGAGCAAGCTGAGCAGGGGGTGGATTACTTCACCATTCATGCCGGTGTTCTGTTGCGCTATGTACCTATGACGGCAAAGCGTCTCACGGGTATTGTTTCACGTGGCGGCTCCATTATGGCTAAGTGGTGTTTATCCCACCATCAAGAGAACTTTTTGTATGAACACTTTAGAGACATATGTCAGCTATGTGCAGAATATGATGTGTCGTTATCTCTTGGTGATGGGATGCGACCAGGATCCATTGCCGATGCAAACGATGAAGCACAATTTGCCGAGCTGGAAACCTTAGGAGAGCTGGTTAAAATCGCATGGGAATATGATGTGCAAACCATCATAGAAGGCCCGGGCCATATTCCAATGAACCTGATTAAAGAGAACATGGATAAGCAGTTGGAAGTGTGTGATGAGGCACCATTTTATACTTTAGGCCCACAAACAACGGATATCGCTCCTGGTTATGACCATTTCACTTCAGGGATCGGCGCGGCGATGATCGCCTGGTATGGTTGCGCAATGCTTTGTTATGTAACCCCTAAAGAGCATCTGGGCCTACCGAACAAAGAAGATGTTAAACAAGGCTTGATTGCTTATAAAATTGCAGCCCACGCTGGTGATGTCGCTAAAGGTCATCCTACTGCACAGATCCGCGACAATGCGCTTTCTAAGGCGCGGTTCGAGTTTCGTTGGGAAGACCAATACAACCTAGGTCTTGACCCTGAAACTGCA
Organism: Shewanella eurypsychrophilus; assembly: GCF_007004545.3. Taxonomy (NCBI): domain Bacteria; kingdom Pseudomonadati; phylum Pseudomonadota; class Gammaproteobacteria; order Alteromonadales; family Shewanellaceae; genus Shewanella; species Shewanella eurypsychrophilus. The sequence goes on from NZ_CP045503.2 coordinate 2,588,254, forward strand.
AAAGCCTATCACGACGAATCATTACCACAAGAATCTGCAAAAGTTGCACACTTTTGTTCAATGTGTGGTCCGAAATTTTGTTCGATGAAAATCAGTCAAGAAGTGCGTGAATACGCTGCAGCCCTAAAAGTTGAAGTTCAATCTGACCATGATTTTAAAGTTAAAACGGCTACCGATATTGAGACTGGCATGGCAAAAATGTCGGCTGAGTTTAATGCTAAGGGAGCGGCTTTGTACCACGAAGCCAACACTGGTATCGTCGACGAAGTAGAGGGCTAACTCATGACTCATTTAGAGCTGACATCGTCAGCTTTAAAGCCTGTTGTTTGGTCGATAGCAGGCTCTGACAGTGGTGGCGGTGCAGGTATACAGGCAGACCTTGCGACCATGCAAGATCTGCAATGCCATGGCTGCAGTGTGATCTCAACTGTGACGGCACAAAGTTCAGTGGTAGTGAGCTTAGTCGAGGCGGTATCAGATGAGATGTTATTAGCTCAGCTAGACACTCTACTGCAGGATATTCCACCTAAGGCGATAAAAATTGGCTTACTGGCCAATCAAGGCCAAATTAACTTATTAGCCAATTGGCTTGCACTCGACCTTCACGATTACATCAAGAGAGCGGATCTTGATGTGCCGGTTATCTTGGATCCTGTGATGGTTGCAAGCTGTGGAGATAGGTTAGATAGCCAAGATAACGCACTGGATTTTTCTCCATTAAAAGGCTTAATAACACTTATTACCCCAAACGCTGCAGAACTGTCGGCGTTAGTCGGTCAGCCTTTATTTGATAGAGAGCAATACTTATTAGCGGCAAAATCGCTATCACTAAAGCTCAATACCAACGTATTGGCTAAAGGCGGAGACAAAAGTGCAGCTTGGCAGGGCAGGCATGCTCAGGACATATTTGTCTGCATCGATGTTGTTGGTTGTTCTACATTGCATCAAAATCGAGTATTTTCGCTGACAAGTCCAAGAATTGAATCTACGAATAATCACGGTACCGGATGCACCTTGAGTTCTGCGATTGCCAGTGTAATGGCATGGGGGTTTGTATTACATGATGCAATTACTGTAGCTAAAGCTTATGTGAATGCTGGTATCAAGCAAAGCTATGGTATTGGTGCGGGTCCTGGGCCATTAGCCAGGACATCTTGGCCAAAAGAGTTAAGTGAATTTCCAAGAATCGAAAGTTTAGATATAGGTCCATCACTCCCCTCTGATATTAGCTTTAATTCAATTGATGAGCCAATAGGGCTTTACCCTGTGGTGGCTGAAATACCTATGTTAGCCGAGTTATTGCAAGCTGGAGCTAGGACTATCCAGTTGAGGATAAAAGAAGCTAACGACCCTGAGTTAGAGCACAAAATTATCCAAGCCATCGCCTTGAGTCGTGATTATCAAGCAAAATTGTTTATCAACGATCATTGGAAATTGGCTGTTAAGCATGGTGCATATGGGGTGCATTTAGGTCAGGAGGATCTTTATCTCGCCGATCTTAATCAAATATCTGTTGCTGGTCTTGCATTAGGGATCTCGAGTCACAGTTATTTTGAGCTTATTTTAGCGGCGCAAATCCAGCCTTCGTATATCGCTCTTGGGCATATCTTCGAGACGACCACTAAAGTGATGCCATCAGCTCCCCAAGGGATCATTAAGCTCCAACATTATGTGGCACTGTTCAAAGGATACTTTCCATTGGTGGCAATAGGCGGAATTGATGCGGGTAAAATCTCTACAGTGAAGCAAACCGGTGTCGATGATATTGCTGTCGTTAGAGCTATCACAGAAGCGGCTGAACCCGGTGTGGCTTTTAATGAACTCAAGGGTTTGTGGGAGGCAAGTAATGTCAGTTAATGATAATGATTTTATTCGTTTCTCAAGACAAATACTCTTACCCGAAGTGGGTGAAGCTGGCCAGGTGAAATTGCATTTAGCTAAGGTTGTCATCATAGGAGTGGGTGGCCTGGGAACCTTAGTGGCTGAATATCTTGCGGCTGCGGGTATTGGAAAAATCACTTTAGTCGATCATGACAGGGTTGAGTTATCCAATTTACCGAGACAGCTGCTGTTTTCAGAAGATGATATTAACCAGAATAAAGCTCAAGTAACTGGTCTAAAATTGGCAAACCGAGACAAAAGCTGCGAACTCTTAGCGATAACGGACAAGTTCTCAGTCGATAACGGTGAAGACATCCTGGCAGGTTGCGATCTTGTATTTGATTGCACGGATGATTTTAACACTCGTCAAGCCATTAACTTAGCGTGTCTTAACCATGCGATCCCGCTGATATCAGCCTCTGTTGCCAATTTTTCAGGTCAATTGCTGGTGGTTGATCAAGTGTCATCCCCAGATTCTGGCTGCTACGCCTGTTTATTTCCAAGTGAGTTAATTGTCTCACAGTCTTGTCAGACAGTGGGGATTCTCGGGCCTATGGTTGGCGTGATGGCTTCGATGCAGGCATTAAATGGGATGAATTTTTTACTTGGCGTCAATGGTCCCTTGGGCAAGTTACTGAGATTTGATGGCCGAGAGATGAAATGGCGTGAGGCGCAGCTTAATCGAGATCATAATTGTCCATCCTGTGGGCAAACTTCAGCTCAGTCACAAGCGAATTTATAGGGGAGGATCCTGTGATGGATACTAGTAATAAAAATGAACCAGTGAGCAAAATCATCCGTGTAACTATTAATGACGAAGTGATGAATGTGCCCAGTGCAATGAACATTCAAGGCTTGATTGACCTGCAGGAGCTTGCTGTTAACTCGGTAGCTTTAGTCTGTAATGGACAAGTCGTCCCTAAGTCGCAATGGCAGGCTAGGTTATGCAATAAAGACGACAGGTTTGAGATTTTTTCTGTTGTAGCAGGAGGGTAAGATGTTAAAAATAGCGGATCATCAATTTCATTCTCGTTTGTTTACTGGTACAGGTAAGTTTTCTACTGCAGATACCATGTTAGCGGCGATCAAGGCGTCAGAATCTCAATTGGTGACATTAGCCATGAAAAGACTCGATCTTAAAACGGGTAACGACGACATATTACAACCCTTATTAGAGAGCGGGGTTAAATTGCTGCCTAATACCTCAGGGGCTAGAAATGCTGATGAAGCGGTTTTTGCCGCTGAGCTTGCGCGTGAAGTGCTCGGGACAGACTGGGTCAAATTAGAAATTCATCCGGATCCTAAGTATTTGATGCCAGATCCAATTGAAACCTTAGAAGCCGCTAAGCGCCTCTGTGATAAAGGCTTCATTGTTTTGCCATATATTCATGCCGATCCAGTGCTTTGTCGACGACTTGAAGAAGTGGGCTGTGCGGCAGTGATGCCTCTAGGCAGCCCAATCGGTTCTAATCAAGGTTTAGCGACAGAAACCTTTTTGAAAATTATTATCGAACAGGCGCGGGTGCCAGTCATCATAGATGCGGGGATCGGTGCACCCTCACAGGCCACTTTTGCGATGGAGCTGGGGGCTGATGCTGTGCTGGTGAATACTGCTATTGCCAGTAGTAATGACCCCGAAGCGATGGGGAGATGCTTTGCTCAAGCGGTGCAAACGGGTCGTGATGCCTATCTAGCAGGCTTAGGGCATGTATCCACTAAGGCGAATGAAACGAGTCCATTAACGGGGTTTCTTAATGATTAATCAATGGGCTAAATCCTCATGAGCTTTCAATCTTATTTACAGACTCTGTCGCGAGAAAAACTCAAGTTGGCACTTTATTCAACCACTGAAAAAGACGTTGAAAGGGCATTAAATTCACCTTGTGGCGATCTTAACAGTTTACTGGCGTTATTATCCCCAGCAGCTGAACCCTATATTGAACAGATGGCACAGCGCTCATCTCAGCTAACTCGGCAGAGATTTGGCGCCAATATAGGTATGTATTTACCTTTATACCTGTCAAACCTTTGTGCTAATGAATGTGATTATTGTGGTTTTAGCATGAGTAACCGACTCAAACGTAAAACCTTAGATTCAGTAGAGCTAGATGCTGAAATGAAAGTCGTTAAGTCTCTCGGTTATGATTCAATTTTATTAGTCTCTGGTGAGCACGAAACTAAGGTAGGTATAGACTATTTTAAACGAGTTTTACCGCAAGTGAAAAAGCAGTTCAGTTATGTTGCGATGGAAGTACAGCCTCTAGAGGAGCAAGACTATCGAGACTTAGCTGGGATTGGACTCGATGCTGTTATGATTTATCAAGAAACCTATAATCCGCAAACCTATGCGCAACATCATACTAGGGGGAAAAAAAGCGATTATTCATATCGGTTAGAGACCCCAGAGAGAGTCGCTAAAGCCGGTGTTGATAAAATTGGGCTCGGCGTTCTCTTAGGTCTTGATGATTGGCGGCTAGATGCACTCTTGTTAGGCCATCATCTCGATTACCTTGAGAAAAAGTATTGGCGGACACGTTACAGTGTCTCTCTGCCTAGGTTAAGACCTTGCACTGGTGGGATCACGCCGAAAGTTGAGTTAACAGATAAAGGGCTAGTTCAATTAATATGTGCTTTTAGGCTGTTTAATCAGCAATTAGACATCAGTTTATCAACCAGAGAGTCACCAGCATTACGTGATAACCTCTTTGCACTAGGCATTACGCACATCAGTGCAGGCAGCTCGACTCAGCCAGGAGGATATGTCAATCCTGATAGCCAACTTGATCAGTTTGAGATTAGTGATGAGCGCACACCAGCGCAAGTCAGTGATGCAATGAGACGCAAAGGATTGAATCCGGTTTGGAAAGATTGGGAAGCCGCGTGGATAGCACAATAATGTAAGCCTCATATTCTTACTAGGCTTTGGTTATAATACCAATCAGTATAAACGCGAGTAAGAGGCAATGTTTATAACTTCAAAGCCTAAAGGGGGCTGTACTTTTAACTCGCTCTGATTAATAATTAAACTAACCCTATAAATTGTTGGAGCTATAGTTATGCAAATTCCATCAAGCCAGGCATCGGGTCTAGCCGGATTACAAAGTGCCCAATCTGGATTAACTCAAGCCACGATAGATGTAGCAAAGCCGGCCAATACCGATTTAAACGCAGACACTACAAGGCCTGTTGAAGAAGTGGATCAAACTGAAGCGCTTGTTTCTGCAATAGAAGCTGAGCAACAAGGTGAAGCTGCAGTTGAGGTTTTGGAAACATCATCGGAAACACTAGGCACTATCATCAATCTTGAGGTGTAGGTCTTATGTTAGGCGTTATACCTTCGCCTGAAATCGCGGTTAGCCAACGACGCACGTCTGTGGCTCCGTCAGTGAGCCCTGTGGTGGGGGCAAGCATTGATGTTGTTCAACTCAATTCATCTATTAGTCAATCATCAAGCTCGACTAAAATACCTGCCAGTACAACAAGTCGATCAAGTCCAAAGGTGGCAAACTTATCTGATCAAGTTGTCGTTAATCAAAATCCTGTTGATATCAGTCGTGCCTCACCTCAAGCTTCCTTCAGTTTAAACCTCGGTCCTTTGACCATTACTGGGGTTAAAAGTCCTATTACTATGCCAAATGAAGCAGTTTCAGATCCCGAACAGGCTATCAATAATACTCAAGGTTCATCCGGCATACAGTCAAATTTAGCCAATGAAGCACCCACTTCTGAAGAGGATGCCAAACAACAAATTTTCAACCCATTTTCTGATATCAGTAATAGCCAAGACATAAGAAGTGAAGCTTATTCCGATGCCTTGGAAAAGAGTGAAGCTGCCGAGGCATTATCACAGGCGGAGCAGCAATTGCTTGCACAATTATCAAGTCGAGATGCTGAGGTTAAGGCTCATGAACAAGCCCATTCGACCGTTGGCGGTTATCTCGCCCAAAGTCCGCAATTTAGTTATGAACAGGGCAGTGATGGTCGTCGTTACGCCGTTGATGGCGAAGTACAAATTGATATCGCTGTTGTACCAGGTGATCCACAGGCGACAGTCAATAAAATGCAAAAAGTCTATGCAGCGGCTATGGCGCCAACAAACCCTTCTATGGCAGATATACGCGTCGCCTCTGAAGCCTTGAAACAGCTCAATGAAGCTAAAGCCGAATTAGTCAATCTGCGGCAGAGTCAAGCCTTGAGCATTGATGAAATGGAACCATTGATTGAAGCTGATGATGCGATTAAAGGCGTTATCTTTCCAACACCTCATAAGCCACAAGTTTCTGGGGATGTGGATGAGGAGGGGGCCATTTCGTCATCAATGGTCGATTCACCCTCATCAATTGATGATAAAGACGTTATTTCACCTGTGATAGAACACATTAATCAGCAGCTATCAGGTTCCGCTAGCGTAAATGCCGTTGCGCTAGAGACTCTCACATATGGCGTTGAGCAAATCTCAGAGCGCTATGCTGCGAATGATACTGGAGGGCAATTACCGAGCAGTGAAACTCCGAGTTTCTATGCGTTAGTGTGAGATAACATAATAGATTTAGTTTTACCTATGGCTCATGATAATCATCTTCTCTAACAGCTCAGATGCAGGGCCTTGCAGATCGCGGTTTGGGATCACTAGGCTCATCATGACTTTTCTGTGACTGTTCCCTTTCAAATTTAATTGGCATAACTTGCCATCATTTATCAAAGGTTCAACCAAATACTTAGGCACCCAGCAAAAACCTAAACTGCGGTTTAGAATGACTAGGGCCTCATGAAAATTTGATACCGTCCATCTCTGCTCAGCTTTTAGCCAGCCCATATCAATGTGGGTTGCTTGACCTGTATCCTTAATCACGATTTGTAGGTGCTGAGCTAAGGTTTGATCATCACAAATATTTGGATCTATCGCGAGATCATGATCTGGATGACATACTAATAAAAAATCGAGTTCACACAAAGGCTCAGAAATATGTCCTTTGGGCGGCACACCACCACAAATCGCGATATCTACGGCTTGTTGCTTAATGAGATCGTGAGTACCGCTGATCACAGAATCAATGATAGTGATCCTTGTTCCTCGGCTCTCTGGCTGAAATTTAGCAAGCGAATCGACAAGCATATCCATTGGATAGATTATCTCTCTGGCAATGGTGAGTGTTGGCTCCCAGCCATTTTCCAGGTTGTTCGCGAGTAATTCTAGTTCAGAAACAGACTGTGTGATGTGACGTGAACGCCTTAAAAGTACAGTTCCTTGTTCAGTTAAATAGGCTTTTCTCCCTTTAACTTCAAGAAGTTGAATTCCAAGCTGTGTTTGTAGTTTAGCGACAGCATGGTTCAATGATGATTGGCTTTTATTCAGTGCTTGCGCTGCTTGGGAGTAACCACCGAAATCCACAACGGCTTGTAAAATACGCCATTGTTCGAGAGTTGATTTTGCTCTATCCATGATAAATCTGGCCTAAGGTTTCGGTGCGTTAATGTATTAAGTTAAAAGGCCTGACAAGCAGGCCATATTTGAGTTACTTTTTTACTGAAATTTGTTTCGGCAAGTATTTCTTTGTTGCCTTGAGCTCATGGAAATAGGGTCCCTTATGAAGATTCTCTGGCCATTTTAGTAGCATCATGGCCAAAACATTTCTATGCTCACCAAGCGCAAGCGCCGGATTACCCATAGGCGATGGAATATACTGGATCTTTTCATCAAAGGCTTTGACGATATGGGCTTGTGTTTTTCCAACTACAGGGTGGTTAGATAAGCCTGCAAGGTGAAAGCTAATGCCGACTTCAGCGATAATATCATCAGTGGCGTCTTTCAATATCCGGTCTATATTGGCTTCAAAATAATCTAAAATCCAAGCGAATTCCTTAGCATCGACATTATGCTGGTAATATTCACTCGCAGCAAAAATGAAATGAGTGAGGCCGTATAGCTTGTTTCTGTATTCTTTCTTATCTAGTTCACTGTCTTTACTATTGGGGTAGACAGAAATAAATGCCTGTTTATATTCTTGAATATGATCACCGACACCTATTTGTTTGGCCCAATAAGCATAATTGATAAGCTGTGCAGCCCATGATTTAATCATGGCTTTGTCAGTTAAGCCTGTAACTAAATCGGCTTTTTTAAATGCACTAATTAGCTTATCGTTACAGGGGCCAGAGAGACCGAACTCATCAATTCTACTTGAGAATCTAAGTAACACATCGGTATAAAATAAAAACTCAGGAAAGGGTTCCAATGCCTTTTTACGGGCCTTTGCTCTTGGGCCTTTGCCTAATACAGAGATGGCTTTTTCGGCTTCAGATTTTATAAACCCCGGCGTATCGAGTGAACAGGCATAGAAGGCCTGAGACTCAGTTACCGCATAGAGATCCACAAGCGCGGCATTGACATACTTTTCATCACCGGTCATGCGATAAAGTCGGATACCATAATGCCCCTGAACACGAGGGGGTAATTGATATAAATGCTGCTCAAGATTTATCTTGATCCCTTCGTAGACCGTATCTTTTTGAGATTGAGAGATCTCTTGTGCCGCAGCTGTAGCACTAAGGCTAAATAGTGCAAGTGAGATCGTACTGATCTTGATAAACGATTTCTGAGAAAGAAAAGCCATCTTTTATCCTTTTAATGAGCGATAGTGGATCGACTGGATCGCCAATCAAAGCACTAAGTCTTAGTTCGAAAGGTTTAAAACCTTCATTAACCAACAATGATTTGTATACATCGTGTTGATTTTTACAATGTTTAGTCGCCAAGTAAATATACTCAGCTAATGATTCTTGCCACATTTGCTGGTAATAGAGTGGCCCGCTAGTGACGATGGCATAAAAGTTATAAGGATAATCTTCACTCTTGTCCCATAAAAGTGAAAATGAGTGAGTAAACTCATCTTCTAAACTAACATAGGCTTGCTTGTTAGTAGCTGAATAAAAGTTCAATGCGACTTTAGATCTAAATATCTTTAATTGTTTAGAAAACAAGCTCATGGTGCTTTCGCGACTATTAATTTCTACAGGAGAAATAATACCTTCACTGAGGTACATGTTAAGCCAAAGCTGTCCAATAGCACTGGTATCTTGTGTTTCACTTAACGTGTTTAAAAGGTAGTAATGGCTACTTGAGGAGAGCGATGATAACGCTGAAGCATACTCAGAGATAAACCGAGTTTTATCTGAGATATTTTTGTAATTTGCTTTTACTAAAAATTGTATCTGACCATATTGACGGCCTAAAACAGGTACTCTGAGCGTATGCGTTTTAGTTCGTGTTGCACTACTGACAAAAATATCACCTAATAATCGTTCTCTATACCAGACCCGGTGAATATCATCAGTAATGATTTCGAATCTAAAGCCTAATGTTTCAGCTCTACCTTGGATATGGCTTAAGAGTGACGCTGAACTGAGTATGTCTGTTACTGATCTCTTTGACTGAGCTAGTTTATTGCCCAATTGCCAGGGGGGAGTTGGAGCCAAGCTTGTTTGTGAGTCTAAAAATGTTTTCACTAATTCTGGGGTCGACAAATACTGCTTATTTAGCACTAAGTGGGTGTGATCTTGAAATTGTGCTAAGCGGGCTTGATTATGTCTTAGTTGATAGATCCGGTTCAGTGCATGCTCATTTTTCTTCTTAGCACGGCCTTGATATGCTTGCCAAACTAGCTTTTGACATCCTGGATCTTTCTGCCTTATCAGATAAGTAGCGATACTCTGATTAAAAGTCTTGTTGGGGTGAGTCTTAGCATTATCGCTATTTACTGGCTGCTGCCTAGTTTCAATGGGTAACTGACAATCAGCTTCGGTAAACTGTAAGGTTAACTCTTGTGTGCGTAAACCTTGTTTAACCGTGGCTTGAGCCGTATGAAGTTTAGATTTGTCAGTCAGGTTTAATTGCTCAGCTTTCAATGTCACTAGCCTAGCCGTTAGCTGTATGAGCTCAGGTTCAAGCTTGGCTTGCTGTTGTTTAAGGGAGTCTATAAATCGAGTGACCCAAGGTGAGTTGAGCGTGTCTGACATAAGATCTGCAAGATGAAGCTGGCATTGCAGGACACTCTCTTGATAAAAATGCGGTAGAGAAAAGCTTTTGTAATAGTTTAGCCTATCTTTAATATTGAAAAGGCTTAATAAGGATGTCTCGAGGGCAAAAGCATCATTAATGAGCTGGGTATTATTGTCAATATTCTCATCTGCAGCGATCAGTTTATGACCTTGAATATTTTCAATTGGGGCGCGCAACTGTAGGCATTGTTCAACAAGTAAAGGAAGAGGTGATACGGCAGCGTTCGCCGCCGTACTGAGTGTAAGACTAAAGCTTAGCGCTATGAGAAAAATGCTTTTTAGCATATTCAACACGTTCATCCACACTCATATTATGATTACCAAGATTGTCTACATGGTCAAGGTAAGGCAAAATTCCACGCCCATTGGCTATTTGAATTGCAAGCCCTGGTCGAGCATTGAGCTCAAGCAGCAAAGGCCCTCTAACCCTATCGAGTACCATATCCGTGCCAAGGTAGCCCATCTCACTCATTTCGTATGCTTTAGAAGCCGTATGCAGCAAGAAATCCCAGTGAGGAACTTGAATATCCGTAAGCACTTTATTGGTATCTGGATGCACATCGACAGGCAAGTCGAATTGCACGGCATGTAAACCTTTACCGGTTCCAATATCGACCCCGACACCGACAGCGCCTTGGTGCAAATTGGCTTTACCGTCAGAGGCCGCTGTTGAAAGCCTCAACATCCCCATGACAGGGAAGCCCTTATAGACAATGAGGCGGATATCTGGCACTCCCTCATAGGAGTATCCATCAAAAACCGGGTCAAATTGGATTAAGCCTTCAACAATCGCAACATCAGGGCTACCCCCTAATGAGAATAGACCACTGAGTACGTTGGATACATGACGATAAACTTCTGAAGGTGTCACTTCCTGGCCATTAGGCTTGTAGTAACGACCTGCATCGACTTTAGTTATCACTAAAATCCCTTTACCACCTGAGCCTTTCGATGGCTTGATGACAAAACCATCTTCATTCGCCACCATGGCTGGGATGTCTTCAATCTCATGCTGCTCACGCACCACGCCAATCAAATCAGGTACAGCAATGTCATTAGCTAGGGCCAGTTGCTTAGTCGTGAGTTTATCATCGACTCGTTTATAGAATTTACGCGGATTACAGCGACCGATGTAATCAATATTGCGTTTATTCATGCAAAGCACGCCATTTTTACGCAATGCTGATGGTTTCGCGAATGAAAACCTCATCACTATTCTCCTGACAATGGCTTGAAGCGTCTCAATTCGAGTAGACGGTAACCTGTATATTGGCCCATCAATAAAACGATAGCCAAAATAACTAAGTGAATACCTAAGAAATTAAATACCCAATGCTGAACCCAGCTAGCACTCATTGCAAGGTAGGCCAAAGTGGCAACAAACAAGCTACCGCCGCCTTGCAAAACAACTTCCTTAGGACCTTCCTCCTCCCAAAGAATAGACATTCTTTCGATGGTCCAGGCAAGGATGATCATAGGGAAGAAAGTGATGGTGAGCCCTTCACTGAGACCAAATTTGTACGAAAGTAATGTGAACAGGCCAATAATTCCGATCACGACGATGATCACTGCCGATATCCTGGAGATCAGCAGTAGATTGAGTTCAGAAAGGTAAGAGCGGATCATCAGACCACAGGCAACAATCAAGATAAATCCGACAAGGCCAGTGAGTAATGTGGTCTGTATAAATGCCAGTGCAATCAAGACCGGCATAAATGTTCCAGATGTTTTTAGGCCTACAATCACTCGCAGGAACACCACCATTAACACCCCAATAGGGATTAATAATATGCCTTTAAATAGCGATTGCTCTTCGAGTGGAAGCTGATAGAGAGAGAAATCTAATGCGCCTTGATTATTCATTACATCTAGCGATGTTGCGAGTGCTGAACGGGTGTCTTGCAACATAGAAAAATTGACTTGGGAGTTTATCCCACCGATGACATCCAATGTTGATTTTCCTGAACGGTCCCACAAAAGGACATTATCTGGGCGTCCTTGGGTTCCATTCATGGGATCAAATAGGTGCCATTCGCCATCATTGTAAACTTCAACAAAACTTGTTAATTGCTGGCGGCGACGTTGATCTTCAAGGTGAAGGGCACTGACCTCTTGTGCCGGTATTCCTCTATTGTTCAACATATTAACGAATAATTTACTGGCAGAGTTACTGCTCAATAATAGCTCTATGTTCTGGCTTCTTTCAGAGGCATTCAATGCTTTGTTGAGTTGTTGAGCGAAAGAGAGGTTAGTTGCACTCTTAGCCCAAACGTCTTCAGAAGCCTGTTCTGCGGCGACTTTCTCCGCTGCTGGCCAGATATGGGGAGAAACTGCTCTTGGGGCTTCTTCGGCCTGAATGCTTGTGATACCTGTTGGGATCAGTGTGACCTTATAGTAGAGATCTTGCTGGCCCTTTGCTGAACGAATAGACCAAATAGCTCGCCTGTTTTGTGGTTCATCACTGATCGAAAGACCATAACCCGGTGATGTCGCATTTTCTACCAATACTTCAAAGGCAGGATCATTAGGTAACGCAAAAGATATCTCAGCTGGCTCACCTGTTCCTTGAAATTTAATTTTTGCATCAACTGCCCAGCTTTGAACTTGCTTACCGGGCAAGAAAGGCACGTTGTTTTCAACGCCACGATAAATACTTGAAGCGATACCAGCTATAAAGAGCAGGGCAACCAGGATGTAGAAAGGTTTTTTAGAATGCATTAACTCTGTTCCTATTTATTGACAACGGCAGGCGTTGTCATTTTTCCATGGATAAAGGTCTGACCGACATCGACGATTGCAATATCTTGCATAAACTTACGGCCCAATAACAGTGGAAACTCAAGGTGACTACGATCGACTAAATTGAGATCCGTTTCGGCCTTATATTTACCTATTTTAAGATGAGCATGAATGACTGGGCGGCGATCACTCTTTTCATCTGCTTCTTGTTTTATTCGGACAAAACGCTCTACTCTAGATTCAAAGGTGTCAGCTGGGGCATCGCTGCCTTGGGTGAGTACATCGAAACGTACCCATTGTTTACCATCACGCTCGAATAAAATAATATTTCTGGCATCGAGTGATGATGACTCCGCACCAGTATCAATTCGGGTTTTGAAGCTGGTTTTTATTTCATCTACATAAACAGATTCAGCTGCACCAAGAATGAACTTACCGCTGAGTGGAGATGCTGGACACTCTAGTTCTATAGGAATAATGTTTTCTTCTTCAGGCTTAACGTTAAGCTGGGCCAGTTGCTTCTCAAGACCTTCTAACTGAGCAGACAACTCACTATAACTGGCTGTTTGCGCCTGCTGATTATTGTCAATGACAGCAATTAGTGCGGCTTGTTGCTTAGCTTGGCTAGTTTCTAATGCTTCAGCATCAATTGGTTGCGGTAGACTCTCAGTGTTCGTGGTCGATGCGCAACCAATCAAACTTGTGATTGCAGCAATACAGATGATCTGCTTTAACATAGTGCTTCCCATTACTATTTTTCATTTGTGTCGAATACCTTCAAGGCTAAAGTTGAAGGTATTTAGCCGTATTCAGTGTTAAATTAAATCTTTATTTGGCTGGTTTTTCGTTGCGATAAACGTGACACGTTTTGGCGCAGGATAACCTTCTACGGTCAAATCAATATTTGCCGGATCAAGATAATCAACCAATGACTCATTAGGCATCCAGTCAGTACTTCTTTGTTCAGCTAAAGAGGTGACATCGATATCGACGCACTTTACATCAATGAAATCAGCTTTCTTTAACCATTTTTCAAGTGCGGCGGCTGAAGGGAGAAACCATACATTATTCATCTTGCCATATCTATCATCGGGTACAAGAACTGTATTTTCATCACCATCAATGACTAATGTTTCTAAAACTAATTCACCACCTGTTCTCAATTGATCTCTTAGTTGTAACAAGTGATCAATAGGTGAACGCCTGTGATAAAGAACCCCCATAGAGAAAACGGTGTCGAAAGCATCCAGCGGAGGTAACTCTTCGATACCTAATGGCAATAGATGAATAGGGTGATGAGAGCCTGCTAACCTTTTTGTTGCTTCAAACTGACATAAGAATAGGGTGGCTGGATCGATGCCAACAACGTGTTTAGCGCCTTCTCCTAACATTCGCCACATGTGATAGCCACTGCCGCAGCCTACATCAAGAACGGTACGATTATTTAATGATGACAGGTGAGGAAGGATACGTTCCCATTTCCAGTCAGAACGCCACTCAGTGTCAATCTCAATACCGTGAATAGAGAATGGACCTTTACGCCAAGGCATAAAAATACGTAATAAATTCTCTAATTTTTCTTTTTCACCCGATGAGAGCTGTGAGCCTGAACCTATGGTGACACTATTTTTTAAATCAATGCTATCAGGCTCAGGGTAGTGCAGCTTATTGAGCACTTTTTCCCATTTTGGTAAAGTGCCATGTTTATGCTCACGCTGCCATTGGCCAAGGGTAGCCGGTAAAGTCTCTAACCAATGTTGTAGGCTAGAATCTGCAATCTGTTTGTAAAATGAGCTGAAACTAATCACTTTCGTATTACCTATGATTATGAAATTGGGATAATAAGTTCATTGTTTATTATTTTATGGCGACCATAGAGGAAAAGTTGAAACATTGAAACCAAATATTGAAATGCATAAATCCATGTTTTCTGAGCCTTTGCTCGTGTTGTAGCAAGGTATCAGGCTTCATCACATTTTCAAGTGAGCTTCGTTTCTGACTTATTTCAAGTTCGCTATATCCATTTGCCCTTTTAAAGTCTAGGTGAAGGTCATATAAGAGTGCTTGAATCTCTTCATCTTCAAAGTTTAACTTTTCAGATAAGACTAAAATGCCACCAGGATTTAATCCTTGGTATATTTTCTTTACTAATTCATCACGATCCGAGGGAGCCAAAAACTGCATCGTAAAGTTTAAGATCACCATGGAGGCGTTCTCAATATTAATATCTCGGATATCGCCACAGACCAGATCTACAGGTGTATCACTCACATACGCCGATAGATTCTCGTTACAGCGCTCAATCATTGATTGGCTATTATCTACTGCAATAATACGACAGTTTCGATTTTCTACATGGCGTCTAATCGTTAAGGTCGCAGCCCCAAGCGAGCAGCCTAAATCGTAAATGTGGCTATCTGGGCTGGCATACTTCTGAGCAAAGGCTCCTAGAGTATTAATGATTTGGCTATAGCCTGGCACCGAACGCTTAATCATATCATTGAACACACCGGCTACTTTCTCATCAAATTGAAAGTCAGCGATGTTTTCACAAGCATGGGCAAAAATATTGTCTTGGGATGATTTCATGAGATTTAAATGTGTCAATTCAACGTTGCATTCTAACGAAACTTGTCCATAGGCGGCAAGTCTAGTACTGGATATTTATCGTAAAGTTTTGTCTAATAGCGAGTATATAACAAGATTTTTACACCTGTTTATCTTTTTGGATATTGAACGTGAAATTTTTGACTCATTTATTTATTGCGATTTTTTTTTGTTTATACCCTATGACCACATTGGCCGATGAGGCTGAACCGCTTGTTTTGGTGATGGGGGAGGACAGCTACCCTTACCAGTTTGTTGATGAACGTGGTGAGGCTCAAGGGATCTTGGTGGATCTCTGGCTGGAGTGGGCAAGACAAACAGATAAACCCATTATGTTTGTTTCACGTCATT
Organism: Shewanella eurypsychrophilus; assembly: GCF_007004545.3. Lineage (NCBI taxonomy): Bacteria > Pseudomonadati > Pseudomonadota > Gammaproteobacteria > Alteromonadales > Shewanellaceae > Shewanella > Shewanella eurypsychrophilus. Next base: position 2,603,890 of record NZ_CP045503.2, read on the forward strand.
GGACCGATGCATTAGACCAATTGTCAGATGGTAATGCTGATATCCATATCGGTATGGCAGCCACACCAGCGAGAAAAACGTTATTTGCATTTTCTGAGGCGATTTCTCATGTCAGTACCTACTTGTATTTACACCATGAAATTCCAGCGGGGGTTGATGTTTCAATGCTCGAGCCCTATCAGGTCGGCATTGTCGCAGGTTCATCTCATGAAGCAGACTTGTTAGCGCTTAGCCCGAGAATTATCTTTAAGCGTTATAAGAATAGACACGACCTTCTTCAAGCGGTATTAAACAGCGAAGTGAAAGTATTTGCAGGTATGGATGGTTACTTAAGAGATAAACAAGTGAATAAACAGATCGTGGGTCTTTTCCCACTATCAAACCGAATTTTAATTAAAAAGATCCCTCTTCGACCCGCAGTGAATCATGGTAATCAATCTTTGCTTGTCGAGATTAATCTAGGCTTTGCTTCGATTGATAAAGCACGTTTAGACGCTATTGAGGAACGTTGGTTAGGTATTAACCGGCAACAAACAGGGATTAAAATTGCCACGGCGATAAATCTAGAGCCCTTTATCTCGGTGGGTGGAGACAAGCACCTCCATGGATTATATGTTGATTTGTGGAATTTATGGTCTGATAAAACGGGGATACCTATTTCATTTGTTACAGGCGATATGAACCAGTCACTCGACATGGTTAAAAGCGGTCAAGCTGATGTACATATCGGTTATCCTGAAAGTGAAAAATTTAAAACCGGTTTACTCAGAAGCCAACTGCTCTACCAAGTCAAAAGTCGATTACACAGTTATGGAGAGCCGATAGCAGACTTGAACTCTCTTGCTGGAAAGCGAGTCGGTGCTGTCCCCACTGCGCCATACCTTGCTGAGTTAAAGCAGGCTATGCCAAATGTTCAACTTAAACTTTATGACTCGGTCACTGCGATGATAGAAGCTGCAAAAGATGGTCATATTGGCAGTTTCGTGGCTTCAGCATCGTGGACACATCATTACTTAGTTCTCAATGATGTATGGTCACAATTTTATGCCTACCCTGATTTGGAATTTGTGACTGATATATATGTATTGACGAATCATACTAGTCCAGGTTTATCTAAGCGGATAAAAGCAGGTTTCGAATTAATTGATTTTCAAGAGTTTAAAGAGATCGAGCGTAAATGGATTTTAAATGCGAGAGACCGCATATTCGACGCTCAGATGAACTCACTGTCATTTTCTCAAGAACAAGAAGCTTATTTACAGTCATTGTCTAGTCTGAGAATTGGCTACTTAAAAGCTTGGAAACCGATGGAGTTTACCAATGATAAGGGGGCGTTCTCAGGGATTAATAGTGATGTCGCTAGGGTCATCACAACTCAATTAGGCTTAAAAATGGAGGCCATTGAATTTGATGAATGGCAAAGCTTGATTGACGCACTCATTAATGGCGATGTCGATATTGCGGGCAGTGTGGCAGAAACTGCAGAACGAAGAAAACAATTACTTTTCAGTGAGCCATATTGGCCATCACCTTGGGCCTTAGCAACGCCAATAAACACATCGGTTATTTTTAATTTACAAGAACTCTCGGGTCAAAGGTTAGCCATTGTTGAAGGGTATGAGTTAGTCAGAAAATTAATGGGAGCTGACTATGGTATTGAGCTTGTTTTAGTGGCCGATCCACGTGCTGGATTAAAAGCAGTGATGAACGGAAAAGCTGACGCTTTTGTTGATAAAACGATTAATATGGCTGCAGAGTTAAAGTTAGGGGAATATGAACACGTCAAAATGTCTGTATTAGCCGATTTTTCTGATCAGCATAGCCACTTCGGTGTCCATCCGAGTCGCGCGGAGTTGATACCACTCATGAATATGGCTATCGACACGATAAATCAAGGCAGTCGTGAAGTGATTTATCAAAATTGGATTGAGACTTTGCCACCTTTAAATCAAGATTCTCAAGTTTTCAAATGGTGTATTGCAGTCATTATAATTTTACTGCTCTTAATTGGCGGTTTGTTCCTCTTTAGGTTTGCCATGTCTAAGGAGCGACGTAAACGAAAACAGCTAGAAAACAAATTAAATGAGTTAACCCATTTTGACCCGTTAACCGGTTTCCCTAATCGAAGTTTACTCGATGACAGACTCGAGCAGTCCGTTCTCCTGCATTGCCGTGAGCAAGCAACATTTAGTGTCCTTTTTATCGATGTTTCAGGCTTCAAGAAAGTGAATAAAGAGTTGGGGCATAAAGCTGGGGATGATTTACTGAAAATAGTGGCCGTTGAGCTCAAATCATGTTTTCGTCGTTCTGATACCTTAGCAAGATTTGGTAGTAATGAATTTGTGGCCATTTTAAATAAAACCAAAGATCTTGATCTTGTTTGTCAGGTTGCCGATACGATTCTCAGTCATTTGTCGCAAACTTTTGAGCATAAGGGCATAAAATTAACGGTTAGTGCCAGTATTGGCATTGCAATGTACCCTGCAGATGGTGACAATGTGGTGGAGTTACTCAAGTCCGCCGATAAATTAATGTATAGAGCGAAACAAAGTGGTGGAAATTGCTACAAATCATCATGAGAATGTTAGCTTTAGCTAGAAAATCAGTAGATTTAGAAAAAATATGATTGATCCTTGGCCGTCTGATGGCTAAGTAGTTTTGTAATCGGCAATATTTTACTATAATGCCGCTTTTGTGTTGATTAGAATATTCCTCAGCCATAGGTTTGCGGATTAAAGGAAAGAGTTAGATGCGCAGTCAATATTGTGGAGACGTTAACAAGTCTCACGTTGGACAAGAAGTAACCCTAGTGGGTTGGGTAAATCGTAGCCGTGACCTTGGTGGTGTGGTTTTTCTCGACTTAAGAGACAGAGAAGGGCTCGTACAGGTTGTTTATGATCCAGATTTACCTGAAGTGTTCGACGTTGCCAGTAGCCTGCGCAGTGAGTTTTGTGTCCAGATCACGGGTTTGGTTCGTGCTCGTCCCGATAGCCAGATCAATGATCAGATGCGTACCGGTGAGATTGAGATCTTAGGCAAAGGCTTAACTATCTTAAACAGCTCAGCGCCTCTGCCAATTAACATGGACAAGAATCAACATAATACAGAAGAACAAAGACTCAAGTATCGTTACTTGGATCTGCGCCGCCCAGAAATGGCTGAGCGTATTATATTTCGTTCGAAAGTGACCAGTGCCGTGCGACGCTTCCTAGATGGAAATGGTTTCCTCGACATTGAAACACCTATTTTGACTAAGGCTACACCGGAAGGCGCTCGTGACTACTTAGTCCCTAGCCGTACTTACAAAGGCCAGTTTTTTGCATTACCTCAGTCACCCCAGTTGTTTAAGCAACTGTTGATGATGTCTGGCTTCGATCGTTATTACCAAATTGTTAAGTGTTTCCGCGATGAAGATTTGCGTGCGGATCGCCAACCAGAATTCACACAGATAGATATTGAAACTTCGTTCATGACCTCAGCACAGGTGATGGCGAAAACAGAATTAATGGTTCGTGGCCTGTTCCAAGATCTTTTAAATGTTGATCTGGGTGAATTTCCAAAGATGACATTTGCTGAAGCGATGCGTCGTTTCGGATCTGATAAGCCTGACTTGCGTAACCCGCTTGAATTAATTGATGTTGCAGATATCGTTAAAGATGTTGAATTTGCGGTTTTCAATGGTCCAGCTAACGATCCAAATGGGCGTGTTGCCGTTCTTTGTGTTCCAGGCGGTGCAAAACTGTCACGTAAACAATTGGATAATTATGCTAAATACGTCACCATCTACGGCGCTAAAGGTTTAGCCTGGATGAAGGTGAACGATCTTGATAAAGGTCTCGAGGGCATTCAATCTCCAGTACTTAAGTTCCTTACGGAAGATGTTGTTAAGGGATTGCTTGAGCGCACAAATGCTAAGTCCGGTGATCTGATTTTATTTGGCGCAGATAAGGCAAACATCGTTGCTGAAGCGATGGGCGCACTGCGCTTAAAAGCGGGTGAAGACTTTGACCTGCTTGAAGGTGACTGGAAACCATTGTGGGTCGTCGACTTCCCTATGTTTGAGCCTACTTCTGATGGTGGACTGCATGCCATGCACCATCCATTTACCGCACCGAGTGGCATGACGCCGGAGCAACTTGAAGCCGACCCAACAGCGGCTATCTCAGATGCATATGATATGGTGTTAAATGGCTGTGAACTCGGCGGTGGTTCTGTGCGTATTCATAATACTGAAATGCAATCCTCTGTGTTCCGTATCTTAGGTATCGAAGAAGAAGAAGCTAACGAGAAGTTTGGCTTCCTTTTAGAAGCATTGCGTTACGGTACTCCACCTCATGCCGGTTTAGCTTTTGGTTTAGACAGAATAATCATGCTGATGACAGGTACAAGTTCAATTCGTGATGTCATGGCATTCCCGAAAACGACCACAGCTGCGTGTCCTTTGACTAACGCTCCTGGGCTTGCTAATCCTGAACAACTCGTCGAGTTAGGTATTAGCGTCATCAAAAAAGAAGAAGAAACTCAAGAGTAATAAATAATAAGCCGGGGAAACTCGGCTTTTTATTGCCAGTCAGATCCAAGTCTCATTTAGCATTGATTTCTTTAACTTTTAACTTCTTCATCCGGTAATCTATCCTCTTCGATATCAAGGAGCATTCATATGGCAGGTCACAGTAAATGGGACAACATCAAGCATCGTAAAGCGGCGCAGGATGCCAAGCGAGGTAAGCTTTTTACTAAGTTCATTCGTGAATTAACCGTCGCTGCCCGTGAAGGTGGCTCAGATGTTGATTCTAACCCCAGGTTACGTGCAGCGATTGACAAGTCACTGTCTAATAATATGACACGCGACACCGTTGAACGTGCAATTAAACGTGGGGCTGGAGAGCTTGATGGTCAGGTATTAGAGACCATTATGTATGAAGGTTATGGACCCGGTGGCACCGCTGTCATGGTCGAAACCATGACAGACAATAAGAATCGTACGGTATCGGGGGTGCGTAATGCATTCAGTAAATCCGGCGGTAACTTAGGCACAGACGGCTCGGTCTCATATCTGTTCGAAAAGAAAGGCATCATCTCTTTCGCTGAAGGAACGGATGAAGATAATGTTATGGATGCGGCTTTAGAAGCGGGGGCCGATGATGTGGTCAGCCATGAAGATAGCGCCATCGATGTCTTTACTAGCCCAGAAAGTTTTGGTGCAGTCAAGGATGCTTTGGATGCTGCGGGTCTTGAATCTGTTAACGCCGAAGTGACCATGGTGCCATCGACTAAAGCCTCCCTCGACGCCAGTACAGCAGCTAAATTCATTCGTTTAATAGATAATCTTGAAGATCATGATGATGTTCAAGAGGTGTATCATAATGCTGAGATCTCTGATGAAGTGATGGAGTTACTAGATTAATCTATGTCAATAATACTCGGTATCGATCCTGGTTCAAGGATCACAGGTTATGGGGTGATCAAACGAAATGGTCGGCACCCCGTATACTTGGGAAGTGGCTGTATTCGTACGAGTTCAGAAGATTTCCCCTATCGACTTAAACAAATTTTCGATGGGATCTCCGAAATAATACGCCAGTACCAGCCCACTGAATTTGCCATCGAGCGTGTTTTTATGGCTAAAAATGCCGATTCAGCGCTTAAATTAGGCCAAGCCAGAGGCGCAGCTATCGTTGCTGCAACCAATGCCGATCTTCCCGTTGGCGAATATTCGGCGACACAGATAAAAAGTGCCGTAGTCGGCACGGGCAAGGCGCAGAAGTCTCAAGTTCAGCACATGGTACAGCAAATTCTTAAATTGTCGGCTTGCCCACAAGCGGATGCCGCTGATGCATTAGGTGTCGCAATTTGCCATTTTCATACCAGTCAAAGCTTATTAGCGTTAGGCGGAATGGCAAACAAAAGAACATATGGACGATATAGATGATAGGTCGATTACGAGGCTTGCTCATCGAGAAGCAAGCTCCCGAGATTTTGATAGAAGTGAGTGGCCTCGGATACGAAGTCCAGATGCCCCTCACCAGTTTTTTTGAACTACCCGAACTCAATCAAGAAGCGATAGTTTACACCCACTTTGTGGTACGTGAAGATGCTCAGCTGCTCTATGGATTTATAACCAAGCAGGAACGGGCTTTGTTCCGTTTGTTGATTAAAACCAATGGTGTTGGACCTAAGCTGGCATTAACTATCTTGTCTGGTATGACATCGGCGGAGTTTGTCGCCTGTGTCGAGCGTGACGATATTGCCACCTTAGTTAAGTTACCTGGCGTAGGTAAGAAGACTGCTGAGCGCCTACTAGTAGAGATGCGTGATAAGCTCAAAAGTTTGATGGAAGCATCGGCGGGATCTGAGCGGGAATTTATGCTCAAGAGCAACTATACGCCGTCAAAGGTAGTCAACACTGCCGAAGAGGATGCAATTGCTGCTCTGTTGGCCTTGGGCTATAAGCCTGCACAGGCCAGTAAGTCAGTATCAGCGGTCTACCAGGACGGAATGAGTTCTCAGGAACTGATCAAGTCATCACTCAAGTCGATGCTGTAGCACACTTGTTTGATAGTGCAATTTAAAGAGAGATAAATGATAGAAGCCGATCGTATTATTCATGCAGAGCCTCAAGGTGTTGAGGAGTATGAAGAGCAGATAGACAGAGCCATGCGTCCTAAATTACTCGACGAGTACACAGGACAGGACGCGACTCGTGCTCAACTTAAGGTATTTATTCAAGCGGCTCAGAATCGTGGTGAAGCATTGGATCATATGCTCATCTATGGTCCGCCAGGTTTGGGGAAAACGACCTTGGCCCTTATCGTGGCTAATGAGATGGGAGTTAATATTAAATCAACCTCGGGCCCGGTACTTGAGAAAGCGGGCGATCTAGCTGCTTTATTGACTAATCTAGAGCCTGGCGATGTGTTATTTATTGATGAAATTCATCGACTAAGCCCAGTTGTGGAAGAGATCCTTTATCCCGCTATGGAGGATTATCAGCTCGATATCATGATTGGAGAGGGGCCTGCGGCTCGCTCAATTAAGTTAGATCTACCGCCGTTTACACTGATTGGTGCAACAACAAGAGCGGGGTCGTTAACTTCCCCTCTGCGAGCACGTTTTGGGATCCCCCTAAGGCTCGAGTTTTACAATGTCAAAGATCTCAGTACCATAGTGACTCGCTCTGCCAAAGTCCTCGACCTGCCTATCGATGATGAAGGGTCGTTGGAAGTGGCAAGACGCTCTCGTGGTACACCGCGTATTGCTAACCGATTATTGAGACGTGTGAGAGATTACGCCGAGGTTATGCATGACGGTGAAATTAATAAACACGTTGCTGATCTAGCGCTCGATATGCTTGATGTAGACAGTGAAGGTTTCGATTTTATGGATAGAAAACTTTTACTCGCTATCATTGATAAGTTTATGGGGGGGCCTGTAGGGCTTGATAACCTCGCAGCGGCAATCGGTGAAGAGAGAGAAACCATCGAGGATGTACTCGAACCTTACTTGATACAGCAAGGCTTTATACAGCGAACACCCCGTGGACGCATAGCCACTGAACGTGCTTACAAACACTTTAATTTAATCCAACCTGAAAAATAGGTCTCTAACTGAAATTGATTATTTGAAGGGCTGTGCTTGTTCATTGCTCTTCAATAATTAACATATACTGAGGGAACTTCTCTCCTGCTGTCGAATTTTTCTTTGCAACAACCTTTGCACCAATTTCAACATACTCCCCAGTAATACCAGGGCTGTCTAGACCAAAAATGGGAAAGTTTTTGTAGGTTTTGTTTTTATATCTCAGCCTTAGCGTTTTTAGATTAACCTTAGCTTCATTAGCCAGCTGACTAAAATTAACCGTGATCGGCAAGTTAGTGTCTGAAGTGATCAAGTACCTGCCTTGGTGGAAATCATTATCGAGCAAGGTGGCGTTTGTTGCACCACCTAACGCGCCTTTCCAATTTACATTGACAATGGTACTAGTGGTCAAGTTTTTTAACACTTTTGGATACTTAATCGGCTGGATTTCTGTAATAAATATTTGTGAGTTTACTGGCGAACTTAAACTTACGATTAGTATTAAGGCTATGAATAAACACAATTTATTTATTTTGTAATCTTTGGGTTTAAGATTTAATAATCTTAGCTTATGCATATAGACTCTCTACTTCTTATTCATTGTTGATCACCGTAAGCGCATTCACAGAAAGAACATTTTCTTGTTAACACTTCTATTTTACATTCCCACAACCTATCAATTGATTACTCAAATACGCCATTTGTAACAAAACCTCATTAAACCACACTTTTACTGCGTGAATATAATCACTATATTCAGTCGCTTACAATTTCACTATACCATATGTTGTTAAGGTGTGTTTAATTTGTTATAAAGTGTTGCTAAATATTTCATCTTTGATAATGTAAATAGCAGGTACGGTGCTAAGTACCTTTTAAACAGCGACTTATGTGTATCAGGGAAGACATAAATGACGTATAGAACATAACGGACGTTCAATTGCATAAGGTAATAAAAACAAGAAATATTCTCTGGAACACATTATGAAAAAAAAACTGCTTCTGTCGACTCTACTCGCATCAACATTTTTACTTTCTAGCCAAGCTGGTGCAACTCAGCAAACTGGGACAGCGAATTTTAACTTGGTATATCCCATCACAGTGACTCAAAATACCCCTATGGAGTTCGGAGATATTGACGTTTCTGTAGATGGAACCTGTAGCCTAGATTATGCAGATACTACCGCTGGTCCGAGCTGTATAGCGGGTGGTGCAACCGCAGCTTCTGGTGATTTCACGATTTCCTCTGCCGATGGAAGTGTCACTATTGGGCTTTCAGCCCCAGATACTACGGTACCCGGTGTAACATTTACACCGACCGTTGCTAGCTCCACTGTAACCGTCGCTTCAAACACTGCTAATTTGAAAATAGGTGGAACCGTTACGGTTGCCGCAGCAACCGCGACCGCGGGTGCACATTCATTAACCTATACGGTTGATGTCACTTATTAAGCCATTATGGTCCTTATAAAATTCAGCTATCATTTTTGATGCAATTTTGTGGAATAAGGGCCTTATTTTGCTCGTAGTAAGCTAACCAATAATAAGCTTGAAACACTCAATATGAGATTTCATAGAATTTAGCTGGGCGATATCATGAAACTATTTCTAATAGGCTGTGCTTTAGCCTTTTTTATACCTTTCAGTGTCAATGCAAATTTGCTTGTATCCCCGACTCGGGCTGAGTTAGATGATACAACACATAAAAGCGCTATTTTCTCTCTTGTTAATAAGGGGACTAGCACAGCTCGTTACAACATCTATTTTGAAGATAAGGTTCAGTTAGCCGAAGGCGGTTATCGAGTTATTGAAGGCGGTAAGCCTGCTTTATCTCAATTTGTTCGTTACTCACCAAGAAGAGTGACTCTTGAAAGCGAGCAAGGAACCCGCGTTCGTATGGCCGCTAGAGTACCTAAAGGCTTGCCAGCAGCTGAATACCGAAGTTACATCGTTTTTCACCAAATACCGTTAGCGCCAAGGGTGTCAAATCAAGCCAATGATGACTATGCAGAGACATTTAGTTTGTCTGTGACAGCCTTCGTCCGGATCTCAGTTCCAGTTATATTACGTATTGGCGAACTTGAAGGTGATGTGACTATTGGTGCTGTGACTGACGCAGAGCAGCAAACTAGTCTTGGTGTCACAATTAAACGCCATGGGTTGCGAAGCACGTATGGGGATATCGAAGTCTTTGTAGAAAAGAACATTGGCGGTGTCACTGAACTGGAAAATATTGCGAGTGTTAAAAACGTCGCAATTTACACTGAGCTGGATAGCAGAGATTTCTCTGTTAACTTAACTCGGCAGCTTATTAAGGGAGCAGAAGTTATTGTTCGTTATTCCGAAAGCAAAAACCTTAATGATGCTCAAATTATTGAAACACGCATGACCCTTTAGTGGTTTAAATTTGCGTGTCCATATGAAATCATCGTATCCCAACAAACATAATGAACAGAAGCAGGGGCTATTACTGCCCGTGCTTTTTCTGATTTCACTCCTATCACTTGTATTTTATTTACTCATCGTTCTTCTTCCTGAGTTCTTACTTAATGGCCCCGTTACTCAAGGTAAATCTTTCAAGGATATGAATGTCATCAAGGGGGGGAGCGCACCGACTCCACTCACTTTAAAACATAGAGAGCCAAGCCATAGAATACTTTTAGAGCATAAACCTAACGCGTTAAATGCCATTAAAGACACTCACACAGGGATATTTAAGCAGCTAAGAACTGCCAATACTCAGGTAACACGTACAGATGAAGAGACTAGCGATCAGTTTGAGCTAACCCGGATTCAAAAACGTTTTACTAAACCCGCGATGCAGGTTAACCCTAAAGAATTTAAGCAACACAGACGTATAATTCAGGGCGAAGTGATAACTGCAAATACGAGCCTTCATGATGCTTCATCATTAGCCCAAGTTGATGAGGTAAATTCAGGCATTAAGGATAACTTTGATCCATTGGCACTGAGAATCGCTCCTAAAGTGTTAGAGAGTCCTGATACTTGTAAGCGGTTAATCACAATACCTTATCAGACACTCCCGGTCTCTCAAGAACTCTTTCTTATTAGCCAGCTCAAATACGGTAACTTGGTCATTAGCAATGAGCTGTTTGCATATCAGCAAGAAGGAAAGCTATATCTTCCTATTCAGTTACTTGCCGAGCTTTTAATGCTCCCTGTTAAGCTCAATATTGACACCTTGTCTTTAAGTGGTTGGTATCTAACTCCTGATAGAAACATTGATATTAGTAGTCATTTAATGATGTTTTGGGGCAACAGTGACCACTGTAGTGTTCAAGAGAGCAATATCTATTTTGATGACTGGGATATCTATATTGAACTTACAATCATAGAACAAATGTTTGGTTTGAATATCAATTTTGAACCATCAAGGCAGCGTTTCAACATTAAAGAGTCGAGTTTTATCCCACTTTCACAGATACAAGATAGGAGGAGGCGATATGATCTGTTCAGTGCCCAAAAGGGTCAAAATGATCAATTGACTGTTCGAGAGATAAAGCGAGAAGACGCTATGCTTGGTGATCTTGCTATGAGCGTTGATCTTGGAATTACCTCTCAAAAAAAAGAACATATCGAAGAGACTAGCGTCGAAGGGTTTATTCAAGCTAGAACAGATTTTGCTGGTCATAATGTCTATGCAAGCTACTCATGGTCTGAAACAGATGAAGTGATTAACGCCTATATTGAGAAAACACTATCAGATTCTTGGCTAAAGCATTATCGCATAGGCAGCATTGAATCCCATTCTTTACCATTAATTTCTGAGTCTAGTGAAGGCAAGGGCATTAGATTGACAGCAGGAGATGGATTCACTCAAGACTTTCGGCATATCACAATAGAGGGAGAAATTGAGCCTGATTGGGATGTCGAACTCTATAGAAATAATAGCCTAATCGATATACAAAGGGCGGGCTCTGATGCACGTTATCGTTTTGTACAGGTGCCATTTTTTATCGGTCTTAATCAATATCAATTGAGGTTTTATGGACCCAGTGGCGAAACACGTACAGAAACGTTCAGTAAAATGTTGGATAACTCAGTCTTAGAGCAAGGTCAGTTAGGTTTTAGCTTCGGCTCGCTGCAAAGGGAACAAGATGAGTTACAACTTCATTATGTTAACGCTAATTGGGCCGTGACAGAGAGTCTCACTACAAACTTATCATTGGTTCAGCAAGAAGTTGCTGATAATGATTGGTTAACCATTCCCAAGCTTGGTATCAATTTCATAGGTGGTGAACATCTCATCCAAATTAACTACGCCAGTACTTCTAAAGGTTATGCTACAGGTGTCGCAGTGCAAGGCAGCAAGAAACACATCGATTGGTTAGCGGATTGGGAGTATTTTGATAACTTTAATTCGTGGGAGAACCCTAATGAAACACTGGAACAGCAAGCGAGTTTAAATGTGAATGGTAGCATCGACGACTCTGGTATGAGCTGGGCACTTTCTGGCAGCTGGAAAGACTATTCCATGTCCACTGATCTATTGCAGTTTAATGCCGCATTAATGGGCCGATTTAATCTACTTTCATACAGTAATGAATTGAGGTGGCAGTCAGCGATAGGTAAAGACAGAGTGTATAATCGTATGGCGGCCTCAGGCAGATTAGGTGAGTGGTACCTTAGGTCATATGTTGACTTGTCTATTTCACCTGAGCTTGAGGTTAATCAGTGGGTCGTCAATGCGAACTCATCAATCAATGACCGTATAAATTACCAAGTGGAGATCAATTACCAGCCTCAAGCTATTGATGCTTTTAGGGTTAGAAACTCTATTGCCTATCTTTTCGACCACAGTTCGTTACGGTTAGTACTTGATAATGATTCCGATGGTGATTGGTACGCTCAACTGAAATGGAATAGCTCTTTGCTGTGGCAGCCTGAATCTAATTTATGGCTACTGGATCGTGTGAGCCACCTAAATACTGGCGCCGTAAAGATTGTGGCTTTTCAGGATGATAATGCCAATAGCCTGTTTGATACAGATGAGCTAGCAATAAGTGGTTTAAGTTTTTCAGGGCACAGTCAAACATCTGCCAGTACCAATCAAGATGGTGAGTTACTGATAACTCATTTGCAAACGACACGTCCTCAGCGCCTTCTACTTAAAGAGTCAAGTTTGCCCGATCCCTTCCTCATCCCATTAATGATGGCTGTAACTGTTAACCCCCATCCTGGTCATGTACAAAAGGTGCTCTATCCGGTGTTATACACAGCAGAGCTTGAAGGAAGCGCCATGCTACTAGATGGTAAAAAACAGCTGCCTGCCAAAGGTATGCTGGTTACATTAGTAAGCACAGATGATAATCGAAAATACAAAACGAGGGTTGAATATGATGGAGTCTATATATTTGATCGCGTTCTACCTGGCCGTTATCAGCTTTCAATAGAAGACAAGTTCACACAACAAATTAATGTGAAGCCTGGTGAGTACATGGTACTAGAGTCAGTGAGTATCCTAAACTAGCTCTGTGGGAGCACTATTGGAGATGAGATGAGTCAATCTTAGAAGTTTTTAGCAAGTTGTTAGCTACACACTATACTCGTTGAGTGTCTCTCTATTTAGAAATTATCATGTTAAATGCCTTTGTTTTAGCATCTGTTATGGGCCAAGCTAGCATTAATCTAGTGCAACCAATTCTAATCATAGAGAAAAGCACGATTAACTTTGGAGATGTACAAAACTACCCTAATTCCACTTGCACCCTTAGTCTCTTCGAGCGTCAAGGTAGCGGATGCTTAGCATCTGAATGGCGCAGTGGCACTTTTCATTTAAGTGGGCTAGCTAATAAGCGTGTCACTATTGAGTTAGTTGCATTGAAACACGAGAAGTACAGTTTCACTCCATTTCTATCAAATGGCTTGCAATCTCAGACCTATGATCTCAAAACGGGTGAATTAGATATCGACATTGGGGCTGAACTCACATTGAACACTTTATTAGAGTCTGGGATATATAACATAAATTATTTAATTGAAGTTGTTTATGAATAGGCGGTTTTTAAATGACTTCTAAATATGTCTGCAGTTGGTAAATCGCTTGATTCTTTATCTGCAACCTATAAAAAGTCACAATTGAGTACCTCTTGATAATTATTTAAATGAATGGTTAACGATGGATTAGTTTATTTAAAATAAGTTACATAATGTATCGGCTTGGCAATTGTTAATACTTTATATTAAAACTAACGAGGCGTATAAAAAGTCTGAACCTATACTGAACCCTACAAAAAACAAAACTACCAATGCTTGACTTCAATCAATTAAAGCCCGAGGAATGGCATATTTTATAAATGGATAAGCTCAAAGTGTGACGCGGGTCACACTTCTCGTTTTTGTGCAGGTTGATAAACTGTTAAGGCGTGTGCAGGTTTAATCTCTATCTTTATTAACGTTATATAGTTTTTTGTTCTGTTATTAACATGTTTGACCCCTTTCAGTTTGATAATTAGTTTCATTAGCTACCAAAGTCACACCTATTATTAACCTTTCATTATCAGAGGTTAATTAAAATAGGCATTGACTGAATTATGGTGAAACTACAGTATCAATTCAACGCCTACAATTTCGTTTGATTAACCTATATAGGGTGACGATTAAATAAATAAGATTGGCGCAAAATAACAACAAAATAAGTAAGTAATAATAGTTAGGGAGTAAATCTTAATGATAAGAACATCACTGCATAAGAGTAATAAATTATCTCAAGCGATTAAGCTTGGGTTAATCGCATCAGTTTCAACAGCAGCTTTTACAGTTTCTAGTACTGCAGTCGCTCAAGAAGAAACTGCCAATGTGGAACGCATTGCAGTAACTGGCTCCCGCATTCAGCGTCAAGATATGGAAACGGCCTCACCGGTTACCATTATCGATGCTGCAACAATTAAAGCAGAAGGTTTCACTTCTGTAGACCAAATGCTACAAGCACAGACATCAATGGCAGGTGCAGCTGTTGGTTCAAGCACTAACAACGGTGCAGACGGTGTTGCTCAGGTTGACCTGCGTGGTATGGGCTCACAACGTACTTTAGTATTGCTAAATGGTCGCCGTATGGTTAACTCAGGTTCTGGTGCAGACAGCGCTGTGGATCTTAACTCTATTCCAGTAGCAATGATTGCACGTGTAGAAATTCTAAAAGATGGTGCTTCAGCTGTATATGGCTCAGATGCCATCGCTGGTGTAGTTAACATCATCACTAAGAAAGATTTTGAAGGCTTCCAGATTGATGTTACTGGCGGTATGACTGATAAGAGCGACGGTGAAAACGGCGAAATCAGTGCACTTTACGGCTTTAATACAGATACAGGTAACTACACATTTGGTGCTGCTTACTCTGAGCGTCGCGGCGTTATTCAGTCTGACCGTGACTGGACAGATCCAGGTGCGAGCTCATTTATTCCAAATGGCTCTCTTGGCGGTATGGTTAAAGATGAAAACGGTAACTGGGTAGATCGTGAAGAAGGGTACGATTATACACAAGACAGTTTTTACCAGACGCCTAGTAAGCGCTACAGCTTGTTCGCCAACATGACTCAAGAGCTTGGCGGTGACCTAGTGTTAACCGGTGATATCCTTTACACCAAGCGTAAGTCAAACCAGCAGATGGCCCCTCAGCCTGCTAACCTCGACTTAGACGTTTGTGAAGCGGGTGACGATCCTCTTACCTGTATAGAACTTGACCAAGACATGATCGATGCAGGCATCACGCCAAACGACAAAGGACAAGTTAACTACAGAAAACGTATGACTGATGTAGGTCCACGTATCTATACTCAGGACACAGATACATTGCGTGTTTCTGCAGCTCTAGCAGGCTCTCTCGATATTAATACCGGTATGGATTGGGATATTTCCTACACTTACGGTAAGAACAAAGCTGATACTGCGGTAGAAAACTCGATCAATGCATCAATCATGACGAATGCAATCTATGCAGATCAAGATGCTTGGTTTACCGGTCAGCCGATGACAGACCAAGATTTGCTAGATAGTGTTGCTTACACTGAACAAGCTGATGGTGGTAATGAGCAACATGTTATCTCTGCAGGACTAACTGGTGAGTTATTTGACCTTGATGCAGGTGCAGTTGCATATGCTATCGGTGCAGAATATCGTTATGAAAGTGGATATTACAATCCAGACCCAATTGTTGTAGCGGGTGAAAGTACTGCTGCTCAGCAAGATCCTACTGATGGTAACTACAACGTAATTTCTGTGTTCCAGGAAGTAAGCGTTCCATTTACTGAAAAGCTAACTGGTGAGTTCGCACTACGATTTGACGAATACTCGACATTCGGTAACGCATCTACATGGAAAATAGGTCTAACATACGCAGCGACAGATGACTTGATGCTTCGTGGTGTTGCAGCAACAGGCTTCCGTGCTCCTAGCGTCAGCGAGCTATACGGCGGAAACTCTGGTTCATTCGATTACCTAGTTGATCCTTGGAAAAATGAGCAAGACCCACAGATCTTAGTTATTCGTACGTCAGATGAAGATCTTAAACCAGAAGAGTCAGAGTCTTACACAGCAGGTTTAGTATATTCGCCTAGCTATGTTGATGGCCTGTCACTGACTGTCGATTACTGGCGCTTTAAAGTAACCAATGCGATTGCGCGTATGGATACTCAAAATGGTCTAAACAACTGTTATGCAGGTGACCAAGCAGCATGTGAAGCGTTCAATATTGGACCAGATGGTGATTTAGATAACCTAACAAACTCACTAACTAACGTCGGTTACCAAGACACTAGCGGTATCGATTTTAACTTAGCCTATAACTTTGAAGTGTTAAACCTAGATTGGACCATTAGCAATGACACGACTTACTTGTTGAACTTTGAGCAAGATGGCGTTGATTACACTAATACCATCGATGGCAACTTCGGTGCATATGCTCAAGTACGTAACAACTTCAGCATCAAAGCTGGCCAAGACGACTGGAGTGTAATGTACTTCAACCGTTATATCGGTGAGATGGATGATTTAGGTGCAGGTACTAAAGTTGATTCAGTTCTTTATCATAATGTTTCAGCAAGTTACTTCATCAATGATGCTTGGATGGTAAGTGCTGGTGTTAAGAACTTGACTGACGAAGAGCCATCAACGGTTTCTAACGGCAGTGACGGTGGAACGGTACCAGAAGTCTATGACACCATTGGTCGTCAGTACTATGCTGGTGTGACTGTTAAGTTCTAAGCTTAGTTGATTACAGATTTAAATAAAAAGCGCCGAAAGGCGCTTTTTTTATGCTTATAAATAGGTGGAAATATTTAACCTAAGCCTTTCGATGCAGAGCTCATCTGAATAAGCTCGATTTTGTATCCATCAGGATCTTCCACAAATGCTATCTCTGTACTGCCGCCAGCAACGGGGCCTGGTGCACGTATGACTTTACCTCCAGCAGCTTTAATGGCTTTACAGCGTGCATAAATATCCTCTTCGCCTATGGCTAAATGTCCGAAGGCATTTCCCATATCATAGCGGTCAGCATCCCAGTTATGGGTAAGCTCGATGACAGCACTGCCACTGGATTCATCACCAAAGCCCACGAACGCTAAAGTGTACCTATATTCACTATTTTCTGATTTTCTAAGGAGATCCATACCCATTACTTCAGTGTAAAAATGGATGCTTTTGTCTAAATTGATGACACGGATCATGGTATGAAGAAGCTGCGACATTGAAACCTCGATGGCTGTATTTTGGCTCTGTTTTGTTAAATTCAGATATTATGACATTCTGCTCATGCAGTGATGCGAGTATAACCTATTGATCTAGTCCATTACCTTGCTTTTAGACCACTTTCTTTAAGATTAAACACTGATTAAGATCACAAATTAGCGAGGTTTTGATGTGAATTAGTGCCATTTATTAAGATAATTATGATTAGAACATTACTGACATTGACTGGAAATAATTAATGAATATTGAATTAAAAATGGCATTTGGTTTGAGTGCAGTTATCGGCACATGCTTATCTATCTTCTTTTGGAGTATGTTTTAATATTTCAATAAATATTAAAACTGATGGGTATAAAATAAGTATTTCCCCATAAAAAAAGCCGCATTGCGGCTTTTTTTATGGGGGGGATTTGCAAGATTATTGTCATTCGTCAGGGTAGATTTTGTCTTTGAACTCACAAAGTTCTTCGATCAAACAACTACCACAACGAGGCTTTCTGGCGAGGCAGGTATACCGACCTTGCAGAATAAACCAGTGGTGGACGTCAACCTTAAACTCCGCAGGCACAACTTTAAGCATCTTGTCTTCAACTTGGTCGACATTCTTGCCCATGGCGAATTTTGTTCGATTAGCGACTCTAAAAATATGAGTATCTACGGCTATAGTGGGCCAACCAAACGCCGTATTGAGTACGACATTGGCGGTTTTTCTTCCTACGCCAGGTAAAGATTCAAGTGCTTCTCGATTTTCCGGCACTTCACCGTTATATTTATCGAGTAAAATAGCGCAGGCTTTATTAACGTTAATTGCTTTATTATTATATAAGCCAATGGTTTTGATATAGTCTTTGAGCCCATCGACACCTAAGTCATAGATAGATTGAGCGGTATTCGCCACCACAAAGAGTTTATCTGTGGCCTTATTGACACTGACATCAGTCGCTTGGGCTGACAAGGTGACGGCAACTAATAACTCAAACGGGCTGGAGAAGTTAAGCTCTGTCTCCGGATGAGGGTTGTTGTCTCTTAAAATTTCTAATATTCGCTGTCGTTTATCTTTATTCATTGCTCGATCAACATTCTTATTATTTTAATGGTTGCTAGCAGGAGGCTAGGTGTCTTGATTAGCACCTAGCATTAACCTACTTTGGTTATTCTTGCTCTCGTCACTGCTACTGGGTTAGTAACATTAGGTTGCCTGTCTGCAATCTTCTTATCAATAACATTCTTAAGTGCGATTAAAAAGCCCATACCGATAAATGCACCAGGTGGCAGCATAGCAAGAAGAAAGCTAGTTTCAAATTGCCACAACTGAATCGTTAACCCTGCAGCCCAGTCACCTAACAAAAGTTCTGCTCCGTCAAATAACGTGCCTTGACCTAAAATTTCTCTTCCGGCACCTAAAATGGCAAGAACGATTAAGAAACCTAACCCCATCATAAGGCCATCAAAGGCAGACTTGGCCAGTGAATTACGGGAAGCGAATGCTTCTGCGCGACCAATGATGACACAGTTAGTGACAATCAAGGGTAAGAAAATCCCTAAAGATAAGTACAGGCCGTAGGCATAGGCATTAATGAGCAATTGGACACTGGTGACGAGTGCGGCGATGATCATCACAAATACTGGGATACGGATCTCTTTAGGCACATAATCTTTTACCAGTGAAACTAAAATATTTGAGCCAATCAACACAAGCATTGTGGCTAAGCCTAATCCTAAGGCATTGGTTAACGTTGCTGTCACCGCTAATAATGGACAAAGACCTAATAGCTGTACAAGACCTGGATTATTTTTCCATAAACCTTGATAGGCAATCTCTTTGTACTCACTCAATACTGGAGTTTTTTCCTTGCTAGCGGTTTCATCTAGCGTATCTAGACCTGATTCACTCATTGGTAGTCGACCTCACAATTAGCTGGACGCTGAAGCAACATTTCATGGTTTTCATTAAAGTAAAGCAGCACATTTTTAACTGCGTTAACGTAAGCTCTTGGTGTGATGGTAGCCCCGGTAAACTGGTCAAAGTCACCACCGTCTTTTTTTACTCTCCAGCGTTTGCTATCTTCTGAATTAAGTGATTTCTGGTTAAAACTGAGGACCCAATCAGATTTTCTAAGATCGATTTTATCACCGAGTCCAGGTGTTTCTGCGTGTGTTAGGGTTCTGACGCCTAATACAGTCCCTTGGCTATCAATACCAATGATCAACTTGATATTGCCGTTATATCCATCTGGTGCGACGGCCTCTATGGCAATTGCTACAGGGATTGATTGATAGCTTGCGATGTAAGCGGGTAGAGGTTCATCAATACCTAATGCCTCTTCATTGTGTATCAGAATACAGTGCTGAGTCAGCTCATTATCATAAATGCTACTGGGTATGAGTTGATGCAGGGTACGTCGCAACTCAATTTGTTGTTGCTCGATAATCTTATCTGCCGTCTGCTGATTGACGATAGCGACAAAAGCAGTACATAACAGAGCAAATAAACCCAATAAAAAGCCATTTCTTATCATAGAGTTTTTCATATGAAATTCCTCATGTTAGCTTCTAGCTCTGTGGCCATAGGCCCTGGGCTTGATATAGTGATCAATAAAAGGTGCACATAAATTTGCTAATAATATGGCAAAAGCATAAGCATCTGGATAACCCCCATAGGTTCTGATCACGTAGACCAAAAGGCCAATTAACCCACCAAAAATCAGTCTACCACGCACACTGGTCGCAGCCGTGACTGGGTCGGTGGCGATAAAAAATGCAGCAAGCATGGTTGCGCCAGAAAACCAATGGAATAGGGGACCTGCGTGTGTGTCTGGGTTTAGCATGAATCCCACACTTGCACAGATGAATAATGCCCCTAAAAGACCAACACTGATATGCCAGCGGATCAGTTTGAGTTTAATCATCAGCAAACCGCCGGCGAGGTAGGCCATATTTACCCAAAACCAGCCAATACCAAAACCGTCACTAAAGATTGATTTTGTCAGGCTCTCTGTGCTGGTTAATCCCATCGATAAATCAGTTTTGAGGGTATCAAGTGGCGTTGCCATAGCGATGCCATCGAAACCTAGCTTATAAGCCGCAATATCGACTTGGCTTCCACCTAAAAAGATAAGCAGCAAACTGGCTAACAGGTCGGGCTGATAACTGGCAAGTGTACTTGGGGCGACCCAACTAGTCATTTGAACCGGAAATGAAATAAGTAACATGACATACGCTGCCATCGCAGGATTGAAGATGTTGTGTCCAAGCCCGCCATAGAGGTGTTTAACAATTATAATAGCAAACATCGCACCAAGGAGTGTTAGCCACCAAGGCGCCAAGGGAGGTACTGCAATGCCAATAAATAGCGCCGTGAGTAATGCACTGTTGTCTTTGAGTGTATTAATTATTGGTCGCTTCCTAAGGGCTAATACACCAGCTTCACACAGTAAGGCTACAGATATGGCTATTGCGAGTTGGATTAGTGTTCCCCAACCAAAAAAGAAGCACTGTACTGCTACACCGGGTAAAGCGCAAAGTAGCACTCTTTGCATTAATGTGCTGGTTTGAAAACGACGACTCAGATGAGGCGAAGAGGCTATCTTAAACGCCATCAATTATTCCTTTTCATGTTCAATTTTAGAGCTGTGGGCTTGTGCAGCTTTTTTGGCTTTGGCCTTAGCGACAGCCGCGGCGATTCTCACTTTTTTGTCATCAACTGGCGTCGGTTCATCTGCTGAGATTACGCCATCGGGTTGAGTCGTTAGGTTCGTGTCAGAGCCTGTTTTTTCAGAGCCTGGCTTTTCAGACTCTGCTTTTAAGGCAGCTTTCTTAGCTTTGGCCCTAGCGACGGCTGCGGCAATTCTGGCTTTTTTGTCATCAACGGGCGCCAATTCATCTGCTGAGGTCACGTCATCGGGTTGAGTAGCTAGGTTCGTGTCAGAGCCTGTTTTTTCAGACTTTGCTTTCAAGGCCGCTTTCTTAGCTTTTGCCCTGGCGACGGCTGCGGCAATTTTGGCTTTTTTGTCATCAATTGGCGTCGATGCGTCTGCTGAGGTTACCTCATCAGATTGAGTGGCTAGATCCGTATCAGTCTCTGCTTTCAAGGTCGCTTTCTTAGCTTTGGCCCTGGCGACCGCTGCGGCAATTTTGGCTTTTTTGTCATCAATTGGCGTCGATGCGTCTGCTGAGGTTACCTCATCAGATTGAGTAGCTAGATCCGTATCAGTCTCTGCTTTCAAGGCAGCTTTCTTAGCTTTGGCCCTGGCGACAGCCGCGGCAATTTTGGCTTTTTTGTCATCAATTGGCGTCGATGCGTCTGCTGAGGTTACCTCATCAGATTGAGTGGCTAGATCCGTATCAGTCTCTGCTTTCAAGGCAGCTTTCTTAGCTTTGGCCCTGGCGACGGCTGCGGCAATTTTGGCTTTTTTGTCATCAATTGGCGTCGATGCGTCTGTTGAGGTTACCTTATCAGATTGAGTGGCTAGATCCGTATCAGTCTCTGCTTTAAAAGCGGCTTTCTTGGCCTTCGCTCTTGCTACTGCAGCCGAAATGTCACTGCGTTTTGAATCTGATTGACTCGCTCCTTGTGGAGCTGAGCTAACAGCTTCTTTCTTCGCTTTAATTCTCGCCATTGCCAGCGCAACAGCATCCTTATCGGAAGAGGTCATGTTTGCTTTACGTCTCTGAGCCGCGGCTTTTTGCTTAGCTTCCCGCGCCAACTTCTCATCGTCGAGGCGCTGAGTTCTTAGTTCGAATCGCTGTTTGGCCAGTTCTGCTTGCTTCTTCTCTTCTGCTTCATTTCTAATCGCAGATTTAGCAATTCGATAGTATTCGACTAATGGGATCTCACTAGGGCACACATAGGTGCAGCAACCACATTCAATACAATCTGCTAAATGAAAATTGGCGGCTTTATCGTATTCTTCAGCTTTCGAGTGCCAAAATAACTGTTGTGGAAGCAATTGTGCAGGACAAACATGGGCACACTCACCACAACGTACACAAGGTAACTCTTTCTGCTCAGGCGCTAACTCATTACTACTGGGGAGCAAGATACAATTAGAGCCCTTTAAACTTGGCGCATTATCGTTATAAAGAGCGTAACCCATCATAGGGCCACCAATAATGACTTTATCGTTCTCAGTGCCCTTAAAACCAGTCTGTGTGAGTAAATGTGATATTGGTGTGCCTATTGGAACCCAGTAATTGCCTGGTTCTTGGGTATTTTCACCTGTTATTGTGATAACACGCTCAATAAGCGGCTGGTTTTTTAATACGGCTTCGTTGATAGCATATGCGGTTGCAACATTTTGAACCAAAATACCGAGCTGAGCGGGTATTGCACCTGAAGGCACTTCCTGGCCAGTTAAAATCTGCACCAACTGTTTCTCACCACCTGAAGGGTAGAGTGTTGGCACTGTGGTTATCCTGACTCCATGTTTAGGTAGTGCGCTTCGATTCAATGCGTGTTGCATCTTCTCAATGGCCTCAGGCTTATTATCTTCGATAGCAATAATGAGTCGTTTGGGGCTTAAAAGGCGATGTATTATCGCGATACCATTTAAAATATCGTCACTTTTTTCTCTCATGATCATGTCATCTGATGTGATATAGGGCTCACATTCAATGGCATTGATGATGACCAGTTCGATATCGCTAGCTGGGTTTAGTTTAATATGGGTTGGAAATGCCGCACCTCCAAGCCCAGCAATGCCAGCACTTTGGATTTTAGTGAGAATTTGTTGGTTCGATAGATTATCAAGCTCTTCGGCATTAAGGGGAGTATGCAAGGTATCTATCTGAGTATCTAAACCGTCTGGTATTATCACACAGCTTAAAATGTCTAAACCCGATGCATGGTTACTCGGCCTAGGTTCTATTTTTGAAATGTGCCCAGACGTGGGGGCATGAACAGCAAGATGGCCAAAATGACTACCTTGGGTCAGAGCCGTACCTTTAGCGACATAGTCACCGGGCTTTACGACTAAAACCGCCGATTCGCCAACCTGAGGTAAAGGAATGATATATTCCGCTGCCAGAGGTAAGGTTTTAATTGGCGTATGGTTAGAGATAGACTTACGCTCAGGTGGGTGTATACCACCGATTGAGTGCCAAAGTGTCCCTTTATCAATTTGTTCAAATAAAGTTAGCACTTCAAATCCTCATCTAACGTTTTAACGGGAATAGCATGTAATTTCCAATCCCAAGTTTTCATATTTTGTGCGACAGGTAACATGTCTATACAGTCAACGGGGCACGGCTCTACACATAAATCACACCCTGTGCAGTAATCGGTGATGACGGTGTGCATGAGCTTGCCGGTACCTAAAATGGCATCCACTGGACAAGCTTGTATGCATTTTGTGCAGCCTATGCACTCATCCTCACGGATATAGGCCACTTTCTTGACTTGTACCTCTTCAGTCGCTGAAAGCGGCTCAGGATCGACGCCAGCCATATCTGCAAGCTTTTCCATGGTGGCAGTGCCGCCTGGGGGACACTTATTTATTTTCTCGCCGTTCGCTATTGCCTCGGCATAGGGACGACAACCAGGGTAACCACACTGTCCACATTGAGTTTGAGGTAATAGGGCTTCGAGTTGTTCGACCAAAGGGTCGCCATCTACTTTAAATTTTTCAGCTGCAAATCCCAATAAAACACCAAAAAATAGTGCCAAAATGGTCAGCAAGATTATAGCGATAAAAATTCCAGACATGTTTACTTAACTAACCCCGTGAAGCCCATAAATGCGAGAGACATTAAGCCTGCAGTGATCATGGCAATAGCCCCTCCTTTAAAAGGCAAAGGTACATCTGCAGCTGCCAGTCGTTCACGCATTGCAGAGAATAAAATCAATACTAATGAGAAACCGATTGCTGCGCCGAAACCATAAACCGCCGATTGGATGAAAGTATGTTTTTCATTGATGTTAAGTAAAGCAACGCCGAGCACTGCACAGTTGGTTGTAATGAGGGGTAAATAGATCCCCAATGCCCGGTACAATGACGCGCTCGTCTTTTGAACTAGCATTTCAGTAAATTGCACAACGACAGCAATAACCAAGATGAAACTCATGGTTCTCAGATAGTTGAGGTCGAAAGGAAGTAATAAGTATTGGTTGACCAGATAGCTTAAAACTGATGCTAACGTCAGCACAAAGGTGGTCGCCATAGACATACCTATGGCAGATTCTAGTTTGCTAGATACCCCCATAAAAGGGCAAAGACCAAGGAATTTTACTAATACAAAATTATTGACCAGAACTGTGCTGATCAATAATAGGAGATACTCACTCATCTCTATTCATTTTTGAGAATAATTATTAACGCTATTATCGACTTTTCCTGAGTCAGAAACAACACATAGAATACAAGGTTTTAAATTATTAGCGTCAAAATTGAAAATTGATTAATTAGTCTCCATCACCTGAATTACTTGTGGTTGTGCGATGTAGTATCCTTGTAGTCCATCAATCAACATTTTTTCAAGTGCTAGTTTCTCTTCTTGTCTCTCGACACTCGTGGCAATGACACGAATGCCTAACCGACGAGATATATCTATTATCATCTTGATAAAAAACATATTGTTGGTGTCTTTTTCAATCGAATCGGTATAACTACCATCTAGTTTTATGAAGTCTGGACGTACCTCGCGGAAAAACTTAAAGGATGTGAATCCCATTCCGAAATGCTCAACGGATACACGCGCTCCTACACTGTGCATGACTTTCACAAATGCATAGCTGGAGGCCATATTCGATTGCATACCCGCTTCATTCGTTTCAAAAACTAGCCTAGCAGCGATATGGCGCCTTTTAACGAGCTGGTCTTTAAGCCAAGCAACAAATGACTCCTGCATGATAGAGCTGGAACTAATATTGATGCCATAAGATCCCTCTAGTGACGGGGTATCTATTAAAATCTTTAATGTGTTCATTACGATAAGCTTATCGAGTTCGACGATCATGCCATGACGTTCTGCCATTGCTATAACAGTGGCAGTTGGAAGGAATTTACCTTCACTATTATAGAATCGTGAAAATAGCTCCTTGTAAACTTTTACTTCTGTACGGCAAGGCTGGATAGGTTGCTGGTAGAATTTAATGGCACGCCGTCTAATGAGGTCTTCAATAGCGAGCTTCCAGCGTGTGTCACCATAGACTTCGTCGCCATTAAGCTTATCTTGCATATGAAAACAATTAGGTCCCAGAGTCTGTGCAATACTCACGGCCGTATCACTTAAAGTTAATAAATTGACTGGGTCGCTGTCATTTGTGTAGGGGACGAGGCCGATATGGGCAATCGAGTCCGTCTTTAATGTTTGCTGATATTCATCGAATAATGACTTTAGTGACTCGAGAAAAGGCACACCATCTTTGAAAACTAGGTCTGGTATGAAAACTGCGAAATCAGCTGTTGAGATCCTGTAGCATTCTGAGTTGGGATATTTTGTGATGGCTTTGCGGATGCAGTTTGCGATTTTAGCTAAATAATCGTCTCCAGCGGAGCGACCGTGGCTTTGGTTAATTTGTCCAAGCTCTGTTGCTTTTACCATTGCCAATAGGCCAATCTGTTCTTTACTTAGTGCAGAAAAGGTTTCAAGTTTTTGGGTGAAACGAAGCCGTGTATCAAAACCTGTAATAGGGTCTTGATAAGCTGCACGTTGTAACTTTTCATTCTCTTTCGTCGATTCATCAAAATTAAATTTTAATTCGACCTTACATTTCTCAAGTGCTCGGCCAATAGGCATTAATTCAGCGCAAAATTTAGAAGAGGCCAATGCGTCATAGGAATGACTCGATAATGAGTCAACATAAGCAGCGGCATAGTTAACTGAACGTTTAAATTTTAACATCATCAGTGTGAAAAAAGCCGCAATCAAAAAGTAAACACACCAGATGATTATCCCTGCTTGGGTAAAACGACTGACCGCTTCAGCCTGAATGTCACGGGTCAATAGTTTTACCTGAAGTCGACCATGAGCGAGTTGCCTTGTATCAGGAAGATCGATTTGAAATATTTTGTAGATTAATTGACCCGAGTCACCAAACAAATCACCTTTGGTGAGATTGAAGTTACTATCTTCATTATGAATGTATTGAAAAAACTGGAATGAGGCATGCTTTTCAAGCTGGGATAACAAAATCGTGCCATCTTCAGCATCTAGGGCCAGCACAGAGAAAACGGATTGATAATTTTTATGCAACAGATCAGCTTGCTGTTGAAGTTGGGTCTTATTATCGAGATAGGAAAGGGAAGTAATACCTGCAAAAAGGAACAGTAAAAATGTATGAAAGAGTTTAGTTAAGCTCATATAAAATCCATTCGCAGAGTTAGAATATATTTATTATTCTAGTAAATACTGGAAGTTATTTTAAACTTAAATGAATATAAATAGAAAGGATTAGATTAAAGCGAGGTGTATAAATTGGCTCCCCAGACTGGACTCGAACCAGTGACATACGGATTAACAGTCCGCCGTTCTACCAACTGAACTACAGGGGAATCGCTATTTATTACATTTTTATGTTATTTGGCTCCCCAGACTGGACTCGAACCAGTGACATACGGATTAACAGTCCGCCGTTCTACCAACTGAACTACAGGGGAATTGAAATAACATATTTACTTAATTTAATACTTAATTGGCTCCCCGGACTGGACTCGAACCAGTGACATACGGATTAACAGTCCGCCGTTCTACCAACTGAACTACAGGGGAATCGAATTAAATATTTTGAATGAAATGGCTCCCCGGACTGGACTCGAACCAGTGACATACGGATTAACAGTCCGCCGTTCTACCAACTGAACTACAGGGGAATCGTTTTCATTCTATCAGATATCATTAAAAGTGGCTCCCCAGACTGGACTCGAACCAGTGACATACGGATTAACAGTCCGCCGTTCTACCAACTGAACTACAGGGGAATACTTTTAATCAAAATAACATTCTGATTTGTCTCAACAAATAATAACTTTGGCTCCCCGGACTGGACTCGAACCAGTGACATACGGATTAACAGTCCGCCGTTCTACCAACTGAACTACAGGGGAAACGTTAAAGCTACTCGTCGTTGAAGACGGAGCGCATATTAAATCGCTCTTGCCTATGAGTCAACTCGAGTTGGACAAAAAAGTGCAATTATGCGGTTAAGTGCTCATCTAATGTTCGTCCTGATGTAGAATTACACATTTTGGCGTAACTATGACCACTTGCTGTCAGTGCTTTCTCATAAAAGTGTTTTGTTATTAGTTAACTAATTACCTATTAGTATTAAAAAGAGCTGGCTTAGCGACATCTAAGTGCTTCAGCTCTGGGATTTCAGTGACTCATCCGTGACATCTTCTTAAGTCGTCTAGTTAAGTCGTATGTATAAGTCGTCCATTTAACTTGTTTATCCATGCATTATTGCTTTCGTTATTAATGTGATTGGATGAAAATTAAAATCGTTGTGTGGATTGAAGGTAGGAATAAACGTTGAAAGATTGGATTTTCAGTTTTCTAAACGGGTGTTTGTATCTTAAGTTCTATTTTACTAAACGGTCAGATGTAACAAAATTACATCCTAAGACATTTTTTACTGCTTCTGGCTTATCATGGTAAAAGCCCCGTATGATAAGGGCTAGCCTGAGTTATCCACTAAATCTGTGGATAAACCTGTGGGTTAACATAGAAAATGTGTGTCTAAGCCTTATAAACTGGGCATTGGACTTAAAATCGTCATATTTTTAGAGATTAAATTTAAGTCTTTAAAAACAACAAGATGATAAAATCAAGGGTTAAATTATTTACATGTATGCTCTGTTGTCAAAATGTAACAGAGTCTCAACACTAACTTGTGCATTAATCCTGTATTTCTGGTGCATTTGCGGCTGTTTGTTGACCTTTTAGCTTGTATTTAAATCATGTAGTAAAATTTCATAAAATTAATTTTGTATTTGTTTCATTTTGAACTAAAGAAATGACCCCTTTGGGTTTAATTTGAGCCTTAAGAGAGCCTGTTTTTATGAGAGAGATAATTTTTCATCAAGCTTATTCCCTCAAAAGCTGAAATTAGTTTAAAATATTCTGCTGTGCATAAAAGGAACCGACTAAGTGACAGAATCCAGTTTTCGACTCGAATCACAATATTCTCCAGCGGGTGATCAGCCAAAAGCCATAGCTCAATTAGTCGACGGCATAAAGTCAGGGCTTGCGTGCCAGACGTTGTTGGGAGTGACGGGCTCAGGTAAGACTTTCACGATTGCGAATGTCATTAAGCAGATGGCACGTCCTACAATTATCATGGCACCTAATAAGACATTAGCGGCTCAGCTATACGGTGAGATGAAAGAGTTTTTCCCTCATAATGCGGTTGAATACTTTGTTTCTTATTATGATTATTATCAACCTGAAGCTTATGTCCCCTCTACCAATACATTTATAGAGAAAGATGCATCTGTTAATGCGCATATTGAGCAGATGAGATTATCTGCAACTAAGGCATTACTAGAAAGAACAGATGTGGTGTTAATCGCATCTGTTTCGGCGATTTATGGATTAGGCGATCCTGAGTCCTATATGAAGATGCTGCTTCATTTGAGGCAAGGTGACTTTATGGGGCAAAGAGATATCCTGCTTAGGCTCAGTGAATTGCAGTATAAACGTAATGACATCGCTTTAGATCGGGGCACGTTTAGGGTTAGAGGAGAGGTGATTGATATTTTTCCTGCTGACTCAGATAGAAATGCTATACGTGTTGAACTGTTCGATGATGAAATAGAGCGCTTGAGTCTGTTTGATCCATTAACAGGCCATATCATTAAGCGTATAGCCAGAATAACTGTTTATCCCAAGAGTCACTATGTTACGCCTCGCGAAAAAATCCTTGCTGCAACAGAGGAGATAAAAGAGGAACTAAGAGAGCGTAAACAACAATTATTAGATAACAATAAGCTCATTGAGGCGCAGCGTATCTCTGAGCGGGTACAATACGACTTAGAGATGATGGTAGAACTAGGTTATTGTTCTGGCATCGAAAATTACTCACGTTATCTTTCAGGAAGAGCGACAGGTGAGGGGCCTCCGACATTGCTCGATTACCTTCCAGATGATGGACTGCTTATTATTGATGAGTCTCATGTCACTGTGCCTCAAATCGGTGCTATGTACAAAGGTGATCGTTCTAGGAAATCAAACTTAGTTGAATACGGTTTCAGGCTACCTTCTGCACTCGATAATCGCCCGCTTAAGTTTGAAGAGTTCGAAAACTTAATGCCGCAAACCATCTACGTGTCAGCGACGCCGAGTCAATATGAGATTGAAAAATGTGATGGTGAGATTGCTGAGCAAGTGGTTAGGCCTACGGGATTACTCGATCCTGAAGTTGAAGTCAGGCCTGTGGGGATACAGGTCGATGATCTGCTTTCTGAAATAGGTAAAAGAATTAAGGTCAATGAGCGGGTGTTGGTCACGACGCTAACGAAACGCATGTCGGAAGATTTAAGTGAATATTTAGACGAGCATGGGATCAAGGTAAGGTATCTGCATTCAGATATCGATACGGTTGAAAGAGTAGAGATTATTCGTGATCTTCGTTTGGGAGTCTTCGATGTTTTGGTCGGTATTAACCTACTGCGTGAAGGCTTGGATATGCCTGAAGTATCACTGGTGTGTATTCTGGATGCGGATAAAGAGGGCTTCTTACGTTCCGAGCGTTCCTTAATTCAGACTATGGGCCGTGCAGCCCGAAATATCAATGGCAAGGTGATACTGTATGCTGACCGCATCACTAAATCTATGGCGGCAGCCATGGGGGAAACAGAGCGACGGCGTAAAATGCAACATCAATTCAATCTCGATAATGGTATTACTCCTACAGGTGTGGTGAAGAAGATCACCGATGTGATGGATGTTGGAGAGCGAGATAAGGGGATCTTAGGTGATTATCGCAGTCTAAACGTTGCAGAAAACAAGGCCAAATATGTCGTTCAGGACGTGGCAAGCTTGAGTCATCAAATTGATGCTTTAGAGAAACAGATGCATGAACATGCAAAAAACCTTGAATTTGAACAGGCTGCGGCAGTGCGTGATCAGGCTTCTCTACTTAGAGAAGCAATGATAAAGGCCTAATTCATTTAATACTTGACCTATATTTATCAAATAACATGCGGAGAGTTCCGCATGTTATTTTACTTTTGACAGAAACACTTTATTAAAACAATAGATGCTTATAAAAATAAGCATCCCACTGATGACTCCGACTAAGTGGGCTTCGGTTGCGACTCTAGCACCGATCATTTCAGTGACTTGTTCACCAGCACCATAAACTCGCTCGTAACTCACTTTAATGACCACTCCTAACAGTAAAAGGTAGCCAGACTTTAACCCAATAGTGATATCTTTTAGTGCCCCATAGGTAAATAAGCCATGCAACATACCGCTTAAACCAACATAGCCAATTAAACTAGGAAAGAAAAAATAAAGACCAAGTCCCTGTGCAATACAGCAAAGAATAAAAATGACACTGAAATGCATCTGCTTATAATGGTTCTGATGCAGTAAAGCGATGACCCATAAGCCAGCGAGATTCATTGCTAAATGCCAAGCATTTGTATGGAGCAGGTTACCGGTCAATAAACGCCAATAATCGCCTTGAGCAATTTCATCTCTTCTAAAAGCCAAAACGTTATCCACTCCTGCAAAATAAAGCAGTGAACAAGCTAAAGTGACCATAAAAATAATGCTGTAAATGGAGCCTAGCCAACGTTGAAGATGGCTAGTTGTTGTTTCCGTCATGAATGTTTGCTTGATTTAGCACTTAGTGCTAACTGTACCTGCTTTTTATCGCTTAGATAATCATCTAGGCCTCGTTGCCTGAGTAAACATGCTGGGCAAGTTTTACAACCGGTACCTATGATCCCGTTATAGCAAGTTAAGGTTTCATCGCGGATAAGCTCGAGGCTGTTATATTTGTCCGCTAGGGCCCATGTCTCCGCTTTGTTCAACCACATTAAAGGTGTGAGCAGTTCAAGAGGACGATCCATACCTTGTACTAATGCTGAAGCCATCGCTTCTACAAAGTCATTGCGGCAATCAGGGTAACCTGAAAAATCAGTTTCACACACACCGGTGATCACTGCTTCTGCACCCAGTTGATAGGCAAAAATACCCGCTAAGGTTAAAAATAAGATATTACGACCAGGAACAAAAGTATTCGGTAAACCATTGTCCATCAGCTCGTTTGAAACTTGAATAGAATCTCGGGTCAGTGCAGAAATAGCAAGTTCATTCAGCATAGTGACATCGAGGACCTTATGGCTGCTAAGACCTAACTGAGTCCCAAGCTGTTTGGCTACTTCGATCTCTTGGCGATGACGTTGGCCGTAATCGAAAGTGATCCCATGTACCTCATCATAATGTTCTAAGGCTTGAATTAGACAGGTTGTAGAATCTTGCCCACCACTAAATACGACGACTGCTTTTGACATATTAACCACTAAAATAATTGAATTACCGCTATTTTAACTGACACAAACCCGCTTGTATAATATGACGTAAATAAGGCTTAGGTAGTTGCCACTTTTTTAGGCTAGATACAAAGCTTGCTTGTCATTAAAAAATACACTATAAATGCCGACCACAGTTTTGAGGAAGCCCATGAAATATCCAGTTAACGAAGTTTTTGAAACCATTCAAGGGGAGGGCGTCTACACAGGTGTTCCCGCAATTTTTGTCAGACTTCAAGGCTGCCCCGTAGGCTGTTCATGGTGTGATACCAAACATACATGGGATTTACTTGAAGAAAATCGCGTCTCACCTGAGCTGGTGATACAGGTTGACGGAGTACAAGGTCGATGGTCGCAGTTAACTGCTATCGAATTAATTGGATTCTTTAAGAGCAAAGGGTTTAACGCCAAACATGTAGTGATCACCGGCGGCGAGCCATGTATTCATAACCTCATTGAACTTACTGAGTCGTTAAATGATGCCGGCTTTGACACGCAAATTGAAACCAGTGGTACTTTTGAAGTGCATTGTTCTGAGCGTACTTGGGTGACGGTTTCTCCTAAAGTAAATATGAAAGCTGGAATGTCAGTGCTGACTCAAGCACTGATAAGAGCCAACGAGATAAAGCATCCCGTAGCTACCGAACGACATATTGAAGACTTAGATGAGTTGTTGATAGGCATCGCAGTAGAGAATAAAACCATCTGCTTACAGCCAATTAGTCAAAAGGCGAGAGCGACTGAGCTTGCCATGCAAACCTGTATTGAACGCAACTGGCGTTTATCGATACAGACTCATAAATACCTTAATATCGATTAATGCATGTTTGCAGGATATGTTTAGCCAAAAAACTAAACATATCCTGCAAGAATTATCTTTACACTTTCAAATGGCCTGATTGGCTGAACTCATTTAATTGCTGTTCATATTCTGAGTAATCACCAATATTCTCCGCAATCCATTTCGGATCATAATACGTATCCAAGTAACGATCGCCAGAGTCACATAAAAGAGTGACCAGTGAGCCCGTTTCACCGTTTTTATGCATCCGTTCTGCAATTTGCAGCACACCGTATAAGTTCGTACCAGTAGATGCGCCTGCTTTACGACCAATCAGTTTTTCTAGCCAATAAATAGTCGCTACTGACGCGCAATCGGGGATCTGTTCCATATGGTCAATCACACCAGGGATAAATGACGGCTCCGCTCGGGGACGACCTATGCCCTCAATTTTACTACCATGTGGTGAAGTAATCGTGTTGTCGCCACTAGTGTAATAGTCGTAAAAAACGGAATGCTCTGGATCGACCACACAGAGTTGAGTGTCTAGTTGCTGATATCGAATATAGCGACCGATCGTTGCGGATGTCCCACCAGTCCCAGGACTCATTACAATCCATTTAGGGATAGGGTGAGCTTCTCTACTCATCTGCTCAAAAATCGAGTTGGCAATATTATTATTGCCTCGCCAATCTGTAGCACGTTCAGCATAAGTGAATTGGTCCATATAATGACCGTCCAATTGAGCTGCTAACCGTTCAGAACCTGCATAGATCTCGCTTGAGTGGTCAACAAAGTGGCATCGTCCGCCATAAAACTCTATTTGCTGTACTTTCTTCTTTGCCGTCGTACGCGGCATAACAGCGATAAAGGGTAATCCTAATAAACGGGCAAAATAAGCTTCAGAAACAGCTGTGCTCCCTGAAGAGGACTCAATGACCGTCGTTCCCTCCTTGATCCAACCGTTGCAAAGTGCGTAAAGGAATAGCGAACGGGCTAATCGATGTTTCAGGCTACCTGTTGGGTGGGTACTTTCATCTTTCAAATAGATATCAATGCCCGAAAGAGATGGAATGTCTAATTTAATGAGATGAGTATCTGCACTTCGCTGATAATCTGCTTCGATTTTAGCAATAGCTTGATTTACCCAGGAATTTTTCATGATGCCTCTAGGATGTATATCTAATTGAAGTAGATAATAACGAAATTGATTTAGTCGTGG
Organism: Shewanella eurypsychrophilus; assembly: GCF_007004545.3. Lineage (NCBI taxonomy): Bacteria > Pseudomonadati > Pseudomonadota > Gammaproteobacteria > Alteromonadales > Shewanellaceae > Shewanella > Shewanella eurypsychrophilus. The sequence continues at coordinate 2,637,656 of NZ_CP045503.2, forward strand.
AAGCGAGAGAGGTAAATATCTTGAGCTAGAGAGTCTATCTAGAGAGGAATTAATTACTTGTAGTAACTTGTAACTGCAAATAGTGTATTTGAGAGCGCCTGGATAGGCTAGAAAACGAAGGTTTATCTGAAAGAAAGTGGTGGAGGGAGAAGGATTCGAACCTTCGAAGGCTGAGCCGTCAGATTTACAGTCTGATCCCTTTGGCCACTCGGGAACCCCTCCACATTTTCTCTTTATACGCATACTCCATCATTAAGGTGAAGTATGATTTTACAAAACTTAAAACTTAAAACTTAAAACTTAAAGATGGTGGAGGGAGAAGGATTCGAACCTTCGAAGGCTGAGCCGTCAGATTTACAGTCTGATCCCTTTGGCCACTCGGGAACCCCTCCACATTTTCTCTTTATACGCATACTTCATCATTAAGATGGGGTACGATTTTACAAAACTTAAAACTTAAAACTTAAAACTTAAAACTTAAAACTTAAAACTTAAAACTTAAAACTTAAAACTTAAAACTTAAAACTTAAAACTTAAAGATGGTGGAGGGAGAAGGATTCGAACCTTCGAAGGCTGAGCCGTCAGATTTACAGTCTGATCCCTTTGGCCACTCGGGAACCCCTCCGGATATCTTTAATCTACTACTTCTATCATTTACTGCTTTCTTTCTTTTACTACTAACTTTACCAATATCTCTATCAGTGCAAATGGTGGAGGGAGAAGGATTCGAACCTTCGAAGGCTGAGCCGTCAGATTTACAGTCTGATCCCTTTGGCCACTCGGGAACCCCTCCTCAATTGCGGCGGCAATAGTAGTCAGAATTTCTTTCAGTGTAAAGACCAATTTGAAAAAATATCTAAAGTTCCTGTTCAAGCGGTCGATTAACTATCAACGAGTTGATTTACTGATGTTTTTTTATGCGATCTAGTTCTGTTTTAATAAATGAGTCACAATTAGGCACTCGGCTTAATCACGCGATTGAATATGAGCGTCGCGGTGAATTTGCGCTTTTGTTAGCGCTATTGTCGACTGACGCGCGTGATATGGCGCAATTTTATACAGACTCAGAAGACTCGGATATTAACGAACGTTTAAGAGCTAAGTTTGACTTACCTCAGGCAGAATGTTTGCTCTCTGATTTATCCAGTGAAACATCACCAATAGATAACAGCTCTAATTTCCATAAAGGTGGAATGAGTGCATTCTATTTGGCGCAAGCTATGCAGCCAGAAGCCATTGTCATCAGAGGTGATCAGCCGAGTTCAATGCAGAAAGTACTGACAAATTGCGATCTCGTCACTCGTCAAAAGTTCTATGATGAAAAGGTACTTGATAAGCGGGTGCCACACTCGGTTAAATTACATACTGAGCAACTTCATTTTGTTGACCAGCTTTCTCAGCAAAGACAGATGAGCCGATTATTAGAAGCCTGCTGAGTAGCAAGAGAGTAGAAGCCTGGTGAGGAGTAAGAGATAGCTTATTACTTAATAGCCATAAACCTGTATGTTTATTTGAGCTTATGGATCGTAAAAACATGACGAAAGTATCAATGTCTTAATCTTGTTAGCGTATAATTACTCAAAGGTATTTTTTGAGATTTAAACAGTATGAAAAACATTCAAGATGCGCAATCTAATTTAGTCAACGATTCATGTAACGATTGTGGTAGTTATGCTGACATTGGCGCTGTGATTGATGAGCACGACAGGTTATTAGTTATCAACCTTTTTGGTGAGCAAGCAGATGAAAAATCAAAGAAACTGTCTGATTTAGCGTGTGCTAGGTTTGAAGACGTAAAGTGTCATGTTCAGCGTACAGGATCAGGCATTGATTTAACCATTGAGTTTGCTTTTAGTGCTGAAAAAATGATTTTTCAACTTGAAAATACCATTTGAACACTCAAATTGAACACTCAAATTAGAAATAATGCGAGTTGTGACGCATATTGCCGAAACAGAACAAAATGTGTAGGCTAAAGGTTTTAAATATAATAACAATTTCAATAGATGTTTCTAACAATTAGCACAGCGTTGAAGGTGTTAAGAAGCATTGAGCAAGCATTTTATGCTTCCTATTTCAGGGACCGTCGTGAATAAAAGTAAGTATCAGTACTTATTAGAGACAATCGTTAACTCTAAAGATAAACAAGATGGCAATTTTAAGAATACCTCGGAACTGGCGACAGAGCTTCTCTGTCAACATTTAGAGGTTAACTATGTTGGTGTTTGTATTATCTCATGTGAAGATCGTGATATGTCTCTGGTGGCTGATGCTGGCTTATTAACCTCCCTAAAATTGCGCCGTCCTATTCCTTCCGACTGTCCTAATTATATAACTGAACTAAGAAACAAACGTCTTATTGATGTCACTTGTGTTGAAAAAGATGCAAGAGTGAGTGAACTGACTTCTGTTTACTTTAATCCTAAAGGCGTTAAATCAACGCTTGATATTGCAATCAGGATAAACGGTCATTTAGAAGGGGTGCTGTATTTAGAGCGGGACTGTGTTTGGCCTTGGTCCGAGAGTGAAATACATGTAGCAACCCATGTTGCCGATCAACTTGCACTGACTTTAGCGACACGTAATGCCGACGAAAAAGATGAACGGCTGATGCTCTTGTTGAGTGCTGATGAACAATCAGATCAGGTCAGTATCTTGATTAACCTTAAAACTGATCAAGTTGAGTATATCAATCAAGCTCATGAGTTTATTTCAGGAACACCAAAGCATGAGGTCATTGGCCAGTCTTATAAAAGGCTTGATTTTATTAAGCAAAATCCTGAAGAAGCCGATGCCGTTTTAGCTAAGATAGCTGGCGGTGTACAGGTAAAAGGCGAAAGTAAGATAACGCGGCTTGATGGTAAAACTTACTGGTTAAGATATTCAGTTAAGCAATTTATCACAGATAGAGGCAATCATTATGCTTTGGTTAAAGCTGATGATATTTCTGATGAAAAGCAGTATCAGGTAAATTTAGAGCGCTTAGCTTGGCGTTGCAGTTTAACTGGACTATATAATCGTGGCTATTTCAATAAAGAATTAGACAAGACTCAATCTGGCCAGTTGATTTTAATCGACTTATGCGGCTTTAAACGTTTCAATGATACCTACGGCCATGAGAGTGGTGATGAACTATTGGTTGAAGTTGCGAGGCGATTGAAACATTTTGCCGATGTAAATAAAACTAAGCAACTTGCGCGAGTGGGAAGTGATGAATTTGCTGTGATCATACACTTGAATGATCGAGTGGAAATTGATTATCTCATTAGCAGACTTTATACCCAATTGACCCAAACAATCATTATCGGCAGGGAGCACATTCAGCCAAAACCAGCACTTGCCATTGTTGATATTGCATCAGTTGAGGAGCAATTTGTTCCTTTAGCCTGTGCGGATATAGCGATACAGTATGCCAAGAAAAAACAGGGTGATACGATTCAAGTGTTTAACAACGCTCTGCTCAATGCTTTCAAAGAAGATACGCAAATTGAAAGAGACTTACAAACCGCATTGAGAGGCCGTGAATTTGAGCTCTATTACCAACCATTAAAAGATCTGAAGAAGAAGTCCTATATTGGTGCTGAAGCACTCATTCGCTGGCATCATCCTAAAAAAGGCATCCTATATCCTGGGGCATTTATTGATATAGCCGAGCAAACTGGGATGATAAATGCAATTGGCACTTGGGTGTTAGAAGCTGCATGCAAACAATTAAACTTATGGCAGCATCACCATATCGATATTTCCATGCATGTTAATGTTTCTGCTCGTCAATTCTTCAGCGGTAATCTTTTTGATCAAGTATGGAATTTGATGTCTCGTTATCGCCTTAAACCGGGTAGCTTGATCCTCGAGATCACAGAAACTGAGCTGATGGAAGATATCAAGTATGCCACTCGCTTGTGTACCGAGCTATCTGAGCTCGGTGTCGGCTTGGCCATTGATGATTTTGGGACTGGTTATAGTTCTATGCGATATTTAAAGCAATTTCCAATCAGTAAGCTAAAAATTGACCGTTCATTTATTTCTGATCTTACAGTGAGCCGTGAAAGCCGTGAAATTGTGAGTGCGATAATCGCAATGGCAACAGCCTTAAATATCTCGCTCACAGCAGAAGGGGTTGAAACCAAAGAACAGGAAAAATTTCTATCGGATCACCTTTGTCACCAAGCTCAGGGCTTTCTTTATAGCCCAGCCCTCAGAGAGGCTGACTTCTATCAATTTATACGTAATGCCAGCCCCGAACTATTGCACTAAGTCGGTTTGAAACACTACTTTAAACAACATTGTTTGAATTTTTTAGCGCTACCACACACACATTTATCATTTCGTTTTGGGTACAGGGGACTAAACTGTTGACCTTGTGTGTATAGCCAAGTGTTATTGAAAAACTCAAAGTCAGATCGTTCATGAATTGCATCTAATCCATTATCATCTTTATACCAAGCTTGAAATTCGACTTGACCATTTTTGCCCGAGGTTGATGAAGAGATGACATTCAAAGATAACCAATGATTGTGTGGAGGCCCAGACAAGTCAATGACAGTGAGGCCATTTAAAAATCCAGGATGATGAGTTGCAATTAAATAGTCATACTCTTGCATGACAAATGCACTGTAACGGCTACGCATCAGTTGCTCTGGTGTGCTGGCTTGCTTGTTTTTTAGGTGAAGTAGACCGCAACACATAGGATATAAAACAGGTGTTTCAGCCTCTTTTGCACCACATGGGCAGGGAATATTGGTATTAGTCGTCATGACTCTCTGTGGGTAATGGAGAAAATTGACGGCCATAATACAGGTTTGGCGAGGGCTTTGCATTGTAGTAAAAAGGCGTTTCTGAGCGATTATTGGTATCTACGGTCAAATACCATTTTCCGTCAGCTTTCTTTTTTGAGACATTGACAAATTTTCCAGCAAACTCACTAATCGGCTCTTCTGCTTCTGCAGCTGGATGGAACCGGATAAGGTAGTAACCTATATCAGTGGCGTTATCAATGGACATTTGGCGTTCAATCACTCTAAAGTCAACCTCAATACGGGCTTCCTTATGCTTAATTTTTCCGAAAAACTTCTTGTATAGCGCGATGATGTTTTCACGGCCCATAGTAATTTCTTTACTTTGGTTTTCAGGAATATAGCATGCATCCTCTGCGTAGATCGTTTTGACTATATCGGCATCTAGCTCATTAAATGCTTGAGAAAACTGTGTATACAATTGATTAATTGCAATATTTTCTTCATTTTGTGCAATTGCTGGCTGCAATGCAGTCAGCAAGGTGACGAAAATGATTAGAATAGCTTTTATAAATGACATTAAATATTTCAAGTCCACCAATACTAAAGTCACTATAATAGATGACGTTGATTATCTAAAGTTTTAGTTCTTAACAAAGTGTGTCTTACTAAGATCCTGCAGTGACCGTTAATGATCTTTTATCCTTAAGCAACGAAATGAAAGTCAAAAACCGTAAGTTCGTTAGTGAGCCTGCGAGTAGTAGTCGACAACAAAGCGCTATTTAACATAGCGCTTTGTTGATTCGCTAATTATAGGTATTTACCATCCACACTGACGGTTAGCCTGAGTATTTTGCTCATTTAACCAAACTTGCAATGGTGCAAAGTAATCTAAAACTGCACTAGCGTCCATTTCTGGACTGCCTGTGACTACCTTCAGCGCCTCTGGCCATGGACGACTTTGACCCATCTCAAGCATAGTATTAAGCTTACTTCCAGCGTCTTTATTACCATAGATACTGCATCTATGAACCGGACCTTTATCTCCTGCAATATCGCACAAGGATTGATGGAACTGGAATTGTAAAATGTGCGCCAAGAAATAGCGAGTATAAGGCACATTTCCCGGTACATGATACTTAGCGCCTGGATCGAAATAGTCTTCGCTTCTTTCAATAGGGGCTTTAACACCTTGATACTTTTCTCTGAGATCCCACCAGGCTTGGTTGTATTGCTCAGGTGTTATCTCACCACTAAATACCTTCCAGCGCCACTGGTCAATCATCAAGCCAAACGGCATAAAGGCAACTTTATCGAGTGCTTGCTTTAACAATAGGCCGATATCTTTAGAAGCATCAGGGACTTCATCTAGCAGACCAATTTGTTTCAAATAGCTAGGAGTGATGGAGAGGGCGATGGTGTCGCCTATCGCTTCATGGAAACCATCATTAGCACTATTTTTAAAAATAAATGGTTGGCCTTTATAGGCTCTTTGATAATAGTTGTGACCTAATTCGTGATGGATCACACTAAAATCTTCTGCAGTCTTCTGAATACACATCTTGATACGAATATCATCTAAGTTATCTAGATCCCAGGCAGATGCGTGACAAACGACATCACGATCTTTAGGTTGCACAAACAGAGAACGCTCCCAAAAAGTGTCAGGTAACTCATCAAAACCCAGTGAGCTAAAGAAACTTTCAGCCTGCTTAACCATTTTAATTTCATCATAGTTATGCTTTGCAAGTAACTCGGTAACGTCATAACCAGGATCTGCATCTTGCGGAGCAACTTTATCATAGATATTGCCCCAACTTTGAGCCCACATATTCCCTAACAGATGAGCTGGAATGGGTCCGTTTGCTGAAACGACGTCTTCACCATACTCTTCATTTAGCTCACCGCGAACATAACAGTGTAGTGAGTCATAAAGGGGTTTGACTTGACCCCAAAGCCTATCTAATTCTGTAGAAAATTCATCGGGCTTCATATCATACTGACTACGCCATAATTCTGATAAGTTGGCATAGCCAAGATCTATAGCGCCTTCATTAGCGAGTTCTACCTCGCGTTCAAATAAAGGACGCATAGGTGTGGCAATATCTCGCCAGCCTTTCCATACTTCGAGTAATAAAGCTGGATCGCTCGATTCACCCATAATTGCAGAGAGTTCTGGTTGAGTTAAACAGCGGCCATCTTCAAAACAATATTTTCCCTTGCCATATAGACCGTTTAATTCAGAGCTAATACTGGCAAGTTCTGCATTTTTTACAGGATCCAGTGGTGCGGGCAACACCAATGAGCTACGCAATATGTTTAGCTTTCTTAAACTGGCGTCATCTAGTGGCAGATCGGTATATTTTGCAGCTTGGGTAGCGAGTTTGACTGACGTCGCGGTTTGCTTCTCGCCGACAGAGGCTGAAAGCGCAGCAGTATCTGCAGTGATAAAGTTACTATAAATCCATTCTGAACGATTTATCTCAATGGAGAGATCACTTAAACTCTGTTCGGCTTGTTCAATAAACTGCTGTGCTTCTTCTGTTTTAGACTGCGTCGAAGTTTGGCTGTTGTCTTGTGCAGAATTACAGCCTGAAACACCGATTGAAATGGCAATAAGCAGTGAAAGCCGTTTAAGCTTTGGTTGAAAAAGTTTCATCTTGTCAGTTCCCTTGTTGTTATTGTGTTGAGTATTCTATCTAAAAATTCATTTTTTAAAAGTGGAACAAAACAAAACAACGGCTTTGGAGCTAAAATCTAGACATGCTCTACCATAGAGGGATAATTTTGTTTGACAAAATGTGAACCAGTGTTTAATTTAAACGTGTGTTTAAAATAGAGTTAAAGGTCACGGAATGGCAAATCGATCCGATACAAAAACAAGAATACTGGATGCTGCAGAAAAACTATTTGCAGAAAGAGGCTTTTCTGAAACCTCATTACGTCTAATTACCAGTAAGGCGGAAGTTAACTTAGCTTCAGTCAATTACCACTTTGGTTCAAAAAAAGAACTGATCCGAGCAGTACTTGCTCGCTATCTAGATGTGTTCATGCCCGCAGCATCGTCAGAAATCGCTAAGTTACAGGGAGCCGAACAAAACGCTTCACTTAATGAAATTTTTTCGACGTTAGTAAAGCCATTGCTAGACTTAAATCTACTCAGATCCGAAGGCACTCGTACCTTTTTACAGCTGTTAGGTCGAGGATATATAGAAAGTCAGGGTCATCTTCGCTGGTTTATTACGACTCACTATGGCGAACATTTAAAACAATTTGTTAAAGCCGTAGCCGACAGTGCACCACATATTCCTCCTGCAGAGATGTTTTGGCGCTTACACTTTACCTTAGGTACCGTGGTCTTCACTATGGCTTCGGCAGATGCGCTAACAGAGATTGCAGCTGCAGATTTTGATGAGCATAATGATATCGAAGCGGTTATACGCAAAGTCATCCCCTATTTATCCGCAGGTGTCGCTGTTCCGGTAACTGCGTAATTCCTGCTGAGCAAGCCCAGGTTATATTGAATATAAGGTAATGCCATGACTCTTTTTATCCTCGCACTGTTAATTATTATAGTGTTATTTGGTGTCAAAAATATCCGGATGCAGTTTATTACGCGTCCGGTTTTCTCGTTTTTTAAGAAAGTGCTCCCTCCGCTATCCGATACTGAAAAGGAAGCGATGGAGGCTGGAGATGTCTGGTGGGAAGGTGAGTTATTTAGAGGCAAGCCGAATTGGGAAACATTGCACAGCTATGGCAAGCCGAAACTGACCGCTGAAGAGCAAGACTTTCTTGATAATCAAGTGATGACGGCACTCACAATGATTGACGACTATGACATAGTGCACAATCGAAAGGATCTTCCACCCGAACTTTGGCAATATTTTAAAGATGAAGGCTTTTTTGCGCTTATCATTCCTAAACAGTATGGCGGCAAGGCGTTCTCTGCTTATGCAAACTCAACCATCGTGAGTAAACTCGCTAGCCGAAGTGTCAGTGCAGCTGTGACGGTGATGGTACCGAACTCTTTAGGGCCTGGAGAATTACTGACTCATTATGGTACTCAAGAGCAAAGGGAGCATTGGCTACCCAAATTAGCCACGGGTGAAGCGGTCCCTTGTTTTGCATTAACTGGCCCAGAAGCCGGATCCGATGCAGGGGCCATTCCTGACGAAGGCATTGTCTGTAGGCAAGAGTTTGAAGGTGAAGAAGTTCTCGGCCTGAAACTCAATTGGGATAAGCGGTATATAACACTCGCACCTGTTGCAACAGTACTGGGTCTTGCATTTCAAATGCGTGATCCTGAAGGACTGTTAGGTGGAAAAGAAGCTTTGGGGATCACCTGTGCACTCATTCCAACCGATCTTAGTGGGGTTAAAATAGGCCAAAGGCATAACCCGTTGAACATGGCCTTTATGAATGGTACCACTCAAGGTGAAGATGTGTTTATTCCCCTCGATTGGATTATTGGTGGTCCACAGTATGCCGGACGTGGGTGGCGAATGCTGGTTGAGTGCTTATCTGCTGGACGTGGGATCTCATTGCCTGCACTGGCGACAGCCTCAGGACATACCACGACTAAAACAACCACAGCTTATAGCTATGTCAGACATCAGTTTGGCTTGTCCATCGGTAATTTTGAAGGGGTTCAAGAAGCGCTTGCACGTATTATTGCCAACACCTATCAATTAGAAGCTGCCAGACGCTTGACCACAACGGGCATCGATCTAAAGGTAAAGCCTTCTGTGGTCACTGCCATTGCTAAGTATCATATGACGGAAATGAGCCGAGATGTGCTCAATGATGCTATGGATATTCAATCGGGCAAGGGGATCCAGCTTGGACCAAAAAATTATCTAGGCCATCCGTACATGGCTAACCCCATTTCAATTACCGTTGAAGGTGCAAATATATTAACCCGCAGTTTAATGATATTTGGTCAAGGGGCCACTCGTTGTCATCCCTATGTGTTGGCGGAAATGGAAACGGCAGCGATGGAAGATAAATGTGCAGCTCTAGAGAGGTTTGACGCTTTATTGCTAGGACATATCGGCTACGCGACACGCAATGCCTTCAGCTCAGTCTTTAGTGCGTTAACAGGAAGTCGATTTAATCAAGCGCCTGTCAGTGGTGAAACACAGCAATATTATAAAGACATGTCGCGGATGTCTTCAGCACTTGCCTTTATGACGGATCTGTCAATGTTGATCATGGGCGGTGATTTAAAACGTAAAGAGATGTTGTCAGCGAGAATGGGCGATGTACTCAGTGAGCTCTATCTTGGTTCGTCGACCTTAAAGATGTTCGAAGATAACGGTCGTCAGCATGATGATTTACCAGCTGTACGTCATGTGATGGCAACCCGTTTACAAAATGCGGCAAAAGCCTTAGAGGGTGCATTGCGTAACTTCCCCAATCGACCCGTTGCTTGGATAATGAGAGCGGTAATTTTTCCTTTGGGAAATCACTTCAACGGGCCTACAGATAAGATGAGTATTGATCTTGTCAAAGGTATGTCGAAGCCGGGCCCTGCTCGAGACCGTATCACTTTCTTATGTCCTGATTTTGCTGGGGATAAAGGCGGTATCGCAGAGGTAGAAAATGCATTTGTGGCTCAATATAACTGTAGAAATCTGCATAAGAAAATTAAATCAGCCCAGCGCAATGGTACATTACCGAGAAAAATACCTAACTCAAGATTGTTTGCACTCGCGCTTGATGCAAAAGTTATAGATGCCAGTGAGCTAGAGCTCCTGCTAAAAGCCGACAAACTCAGGTTAGCAGCAATTAATGTTGATGACTTTAGTGAGCTTTAATTAAGGTTTAAATTTTAGTTATCTTTAAATTATAGCTATCATAGTTGAAAGGGCGCTTAGGCGTCCTTTTTCTTGTGCTTGCGAGGATGAATGCCTAGGTGATATCAGGAGTACCCCTACTCCGGTACATCAGTGACGACAATAGTAAATTATGTTAGCCATCTTTTGCCCCCTTTATTTGCTGCTTCAGTGTCCTTCGCCTCCACAAAATTGATAACACTATATTTTTTCCAAAAAAAAGGACACGCTAAAGCGTGTCCTTTTAAAGATGAAAATAGAACTATGCGACGATTAATACTTTACAAGTATTCGTGCCACCAATAGTTTCCATTGAATCACCCTTAGTCATTAGCACCATGTCACCACTTTTAAGGTAACCTGCTGCAGTCAGAGATTCTAATGCTTTACGAGCAACATCTTCTGCATTGACACCGGTCGAATCAAAATGAACAGCTTGTACGCCACGGTATACTGCCATTTTTGCAAGTGTTGTCTCATGACGAGACAATGCAAAAATAGGTAAAGAAGAGCTGATCCGAGACATTAGCTGAGGGGTCGCACCCGACTCAGTTAGTGCCACAATAGCTTTGATGCCTTTAAGGTGGTTTGCAGCATACATAGTTGAAAGTGCAATCGTTTCTTCAACAGAATCGAAACTTTCATCCAGTCTATGCTTAGACACTTGTACACTTGGGTGTAACTCGGCACCAAGACATACTTCAGACATGGCTTTAACTGTTTCTTCAGGGAAGTCACCAGCAGCAGTTTCAGCAGAAAGCATGACAGCATCGGTACCATCAAGAACAGCGTTAGCCACATCCATGACTTCAGCACGAGTTGGCATAGGGCTGGTTATCATTGACTCCATCATCTGAGTCGCTGTGATAACACTCTTGTTAAGCTGACGAGCTCGGCTGATCAATTTTTTCTGAACAGCAACTAGCGCTGGGTCGCCAATTTCAACACCTAAGTCACCACGAGCGACCATAACGACATCAGATGCTCTAATCACATCATCCATCGCTTCGTCGGTTGCAACAGCTTCGGCACGTTCAACTTTAGAGACGATTAACGCATTGCTACCGGCTTTAACCGCGAGTTCACGTGCATAATCTAAGTCTGCACCTGTACGCGGGAAAGAAACGGCTAGGTAATCGACTTGAATTTCAGCAGCGGTAACAATATCGCGCTTATCTTTTTCAGTCAGTGCAGCAGCAGAAAGACCACCACCTTGCTTGTTGATGCCTTTATTATTAGATAAAGGACCTGCAACAGTGACACTAGTATGTACCTTGTTACCTTCAATCTTTTCGACTTTCAGTTGAACACGGCCATCATCTAACATCAAAATATCGCCGATACAAACATCGTTCGGTAATTCTTTATAGTCGATGCCAACTTGATTCTCGTCGCCTTCACCTTTGCCTAGATCAGCATCTAGTAGAAAGCTTTGACCTAAGTTTAACTGAACTTTCTTGTTATCTTTGAAGGTCGAAACACGGATCTTTGGACCTTGAAGATCACCAAGAATTGCAACATGAACGCCGAGTTCTTTTGCAATTCTACGCGTATCACTCGCGCGTTTTAGGTGGTCTTCTGGTGAGCCGTGAGAGAAGTTTAAACGAACAACATTAGCGCCTGCTTTGATTATGCGGCGTAAGTTGTCATCGCGGTCGGTAGCTGGACCCAAAGTAGTTACAATTTTGGTTCTGCGGAACATGACAAACTCCGTTAAGTGTTAAAAGAAATCTACCACTATATTAACAGAGCTTTTGGATTTATGTAGGAAAATTACAAACAAAATGATCTAAAACAATATATTAAATTTGTGAAGCCAGGCTTAAAAGTGCGAAATAAAAGGCAGTACGTATAAAGTAGTACTGCCGTCAGTATAAAGAAAGTCAGTTACAAAATTTGATCTTTATCAATTCTTGACTCTTTAAGTACCTCTTTAACACGCTTTAAACTCTCTCTAAAGCGTGGTCCGCGGCGAAGCGTAAAGCCAGTGGCTAGCACATCGATAACGACTAACTGGGCTAGGCGAGAGGCCATAGGAAGGTACATGTCGGTATCTTCAGGGACTTCCATGGTGACAGGTAAAGTACATTCGGTTGATAGCGGAGAATGTCGCGCAGTGATCCCGATAACCGCGGCCCCATTTTGTCGAGCAAGTCTAGCGACATCTATCATTGATTTAGTTCGACCAGTGTGTGATATCAGTACAAAAACATCGCCTTCACCACTGTTAATACAACTCATGCGTTGCATCAGAACATCATCAAAACAGATCACAGGTACATTAAATCGGAAGAACTTATTTTGTGCATCGTGGGCGACTGATGCAGAAGCACCTAAGCCAAAAAATGATATCTTTTTTGCTTGAGTGAGAATATCAACGGCTTTATTGATCGCCGATGTATCAATACTTTGTCGTGCAGTATCGAGGGAAGCCATTGATGATTCGAAAATTTTTGTCGTGTAAGCATCAGGGCTATCATCTTCTTCCACATGTCGGCTGACATAGGGAGTACCGTTAGCTAAACTTTGAGCAAGGTGGAGTTTAAAGTCGGGGAAACCTTTGGTATCAAGGCGACGGCAGAAGCGGTTTACAGTAGGCTCACTCACATCCGCCATTTTAGCTAAAGTGGCGATACTTGAGTGGATTGCGGTTTGCGGAGAAGCCAAAATAACTTCTGCAACTTTCCGCTCTGATTTACTAAAATGGGTCAGGCTTTTTTGAACCTTTTCTAGGGTATTCATATGCGTACGTCCACTCGAAAAATTATGTAATTTTATTATTTATTTTCAGTCATTTTAGAAAGTTTCTAGAAATGAGAAACTTGACTCGTATGACGAATTATATGTAAGAGGTGATTAAAACTTTCTACTGTATATAGTAATTTAATCACAAAAAGCATATCAGATTATAGGGGGGTATGCCTAGTTCGCTAACTGTTGTTATTTACAAAATTTAGATGCAATTAACAAATTCTGTTGTTATATTACAACAAACACGTGAGATTCACCTCGATTCGATCGAACACAGTGACTTTAGGAGATGGAGAAGCTATGGGCATAACAACACCAGAAGCCAAAGCTTGTGATTTTGTATTGTTTGGTACCAAAGGGGATTTAGCTCGTCGTAAATTACTCCCTTCTTTATACCAATTAGACAAAGCAGAACTACTTAACGATGAAACCAAAGTAATTGGTGTCGCGAAAGATGACTTTACTCAAGAAGCGTTCCAAGAGTTAGTCAACAAAGCGTTACATGAATTTGTTAAAGAGGAGCTTTGTGCTAAGACAGTGAGCCGCTTCTTAGCGCGTTGTCACTATATAGGGACTAACTTTACTGAATCAGAAGGCTATCAAGAATTCCATGATATTTTAGAGCCCGAAAAACGAGTGATGGTCAGCTACTTTGCTACGCCTCCAGCAATCTTCGGTGATATATGTCGCTGTCTGAATGAGCAAAACCTTATTCATCATGACTCCCGTGTCGTGTTAGAGAAACCCATCGGATATGATCTTGCCTCTTCAAAAGTCATTAACGATAATGTGTCCGAATTTTTCAATGAAAACCAAATCTATCGTATCGATCATTATCTAGGTAAAGAAACCGTTCAAAACCTAATTGCACTTCGTTTTGCAAACTCCTTGTTTGCATCTAAGTGGGATAACAGAACCATAGATCATGTACAGATCACCGTAGCTGAAGAAGTCGGTATTGAAGGTCGCTGGGGTTATTTCGATAAAGCGGGTCAGATGCGAGATATGATCCAGAACCATTTATTGCAAGTATTGACGTTAGTTGCGATGGATCCTCCAGTCAACTTAGACTCAGACAGTATCCGTGACGAAAAAGTAAAAGTGCTTAAATCTTTGCGTCCAATTAATTCTGACAATATTTACGAAAATACTGTGCGTGGTCAATATTCTACTGGCTTCCTCCAAGGTCGATCAGTCCCTGGCTACCTCGAAGAAGAAGGTGCTAATACACAGTCTAATGCTGAAACCTTCGTTGCACTGCGTATCGATATTGATAACTGGCGCTGGGCTGGCGTACCTTTTTATCTCCGTAGTGGTAAACGTATGCCATCGAAGAGCTCTGAAATTGTGGTTTACTTCAAAAACCCACCGCATAACCTTTATCGTTCAAGCTATCGTAACCTGCCACCCAATAAGTTAACCATTCGACTTCAGCCTCATGAAGGCGTTGAAATTCAGATGATGAACAAAGTGCCGGGTCTTGAACAAAAACAGCGCTTACAAACCACCAAGCTAGATTTAAGCTTCTCTGACACCTTTAAAAACGAGCGTATCGCAGATGCTTACGAGCGATTGTTACTCGAAGCTATGTTGGGTAATCAAGCCTTGTTTGTTCGCCGTGATGAAGTTGAGCAAGCTTGGACCTGGGTCGACGGAATTATTCAGGCTTGGGAAGAGAGCGGTGAAAAACCTAAACCTTATCCGGCAGGAAGTTGGGGCCCAGTAGCCTCTGTGGCTTTGATCGCTAAAGATGGCCGTTCTTGGGACGAGTAAGAGGATTAACACATGATTAAAGAAAGTGTATTCAAATCATTTGATGATAAAGCGTCGTTGGAAAACCAGTTAGCAGACCGTATCGCTAAACAGTTACAAGAAGCTGTCGACACCCGCGGTAAGGCAAGCTTTATCGTTTCTGGTGGCTCAACACCAGTAAAACTATTTCAAATTTTGAGTAAGAAAAATGTTGAATGGAGTGATGTTTACATCACCTTAGCCGATGAGCGCTGGGTAGACGCAGAGTCAGATGATTCAAACGAGCGATTAGTCAGAACGCATTTATTGCAAAATAAAGCTGTCAACGCCAAGTTCCGAGGCTTAAAAAATATGTTCTCTTCACCTGAAGAGGGCTGTTCAATGGCAATAGAGCAGTTAGCTAATTTTCCTCGTCCTTTCGATGTCGTCGTATTGGGCATGGGAAATGATGGACATACTTGCTCTTGGTTCCCCTGCTCAAAAGAGATAGATGAAGCACTTTCTACTGACAAGCTTTGTGTCGCTGTCACCCCAGGTACAGCACCTAATTCAAGGTTGTCATTATCAAAAACGGCTATTTTAGCCAGCCGTCAAATTTATTTGCACATTGTGGGTGAGCAGAAATTAACTGTTTACCGTCAAGCGCTTGAAAATGAAGATGCTAACAGCATGCCGATCAGAGCGGTCTTAGGGCAACATAAGACACCTGTTGACGTTTACTGGAGCGCTTAAGGAGTAATTATGCACGCAGTAGTACAATCTGTTACCGATAGAATTATCGAACGCAGCAAAGTGTCACGGGCTAAATACCTGGCGGCGCTCAACGAAGCCAAACTTAACGGTGTTCATCGTAGTGCGTTAAGCTGCGGTAATTTAGCACATGGCTTTGCAGCATGTAATCCTAATGACAAGCAAGCCATTAAAGGACTCACTAAGGCTAATATAGGCATAGTGACATCTTTTAATGACATGCTTTCTGCTCATCAACCTTATGAAGTTTACCCTGATCTACTGAAGGCCGCTTGTGCTGAAGTGGGCAGTGTCGCTCAAGTTGCCACTGGCGTACCCGCTATGTGTGATGGCGTGACTCAAGGTCAGCCAGGCATGGAGCTAAGCTTACTGAGTCGTGAAGTTATCGCGATGGCGACGGCGGTAGGCTTATCCCACAACATGTTCGATGGTGCTTTGCTGCTGGGGATCTGTGACAAAATCGTGCCAGGTTTATTAATCGGAGCGTTAAGCTTCGGTCATCTACCTATGCTATTTGTCCCTGCGGGCCCGATGAAATCAGGGATCCCGAATAAAGAAAAAGCGCGAATTCGTCAAAAGTTCGCACAAGGGAAAATCGATAGAACGGAGCTTTTAGAAGCAGAATCAGCCTCTTACCACAGCGCTGGCACCTGTACTTTCTATGGTACGGCGAACAGTAACCAATTAATGCTTGAGGTCATGGGGCTACAACTTCCAGGCTCTTCATTTGTTAACCCTGATGATCCATTACGCGAAGCACTGAATAAAACAGCGGCTAAACAAGTGTGTCGTCTCACCGAAATGGGGACTCAGTACACCCCAATTGGTGAAGTGGTCAATGAAAAATCAATCGTTAATGGCATTGTTGCATTATTGGCTACGGGTGGTTCAACCA
The DNA here is from genome assembly GCF_007004545.3 of Shewanella eurypsychrophilus. Lineage (NCBI taxonomy): Bacteria > Pseudomonadati > Pseudomonadota > Gammaproteobacteria > Alteromonadales > Shewanellaceae > Shewanella > Shewanella eurypsychrophilus. The sequence continues at coordinate 2,654,374 of NZ_CP045503.2, forward strand.
ACCTAACCATGCATATCGTTGCAGCTGCCCGTGCGGCTGGCATTATCATTAATTGGGATGACTTTTCTGAGTTATCTGATGCGGTGCCATTATTGGCGCGTGTTTATCCGAATGGTCACGCTGATATTAACCATTTTCATGCTGCTGGCGGTATGGCGTTCTTAATGAAGGAACTGCTTGATGCGGGCATGCTTCATGAAGATGTCAACACGGTAGCCGGTTTCGGTCTACGCCGTTATACCCAAGAGCCAAGACTGATTGATGGTCAACTGACTTGGGTCGATGGTCCAACAATAAGTTTAGATGCCGAAGTGCTGACGACAGTCGGTGAGCCGTTTCAAATTAATGGCGGTTTAAAGTTATTGAAAGGAAACCTTGGGCGCGCAGTGATCAAGGTGTCGGCCGTTTCTGAGCAGCATCGATATGTTGAAGCCCCAGCGGTTGTGATTGATGATCAAAATAAACTCGATGCTATTTTTCAGTCTGGTGACTTGGACAAAGATTGTGTTGTCGTGGTGAAAGGACAAGGCCCTAAGGCTGTTGGTATGCCAGAGCTGCATAAGCTCACGCCTATCTTAGGTACATTACAAGATCGAGGCTTTAAGGTTGCTTTATTGACCGATGGCCGTATGAGTGGGGCATCGGGTAAAGTACCTGCGGCGATTCACCTTACGCCTGAAGCCCTTGATGGTGGCCTAATTGCTAAAGTTCGAACTGGTGACATGATCCGTGTCGATGCATTAACGGGTGAGTTGTCCTTGTTAGTGAGCCAAGTAGAAATCGATGCACGCGTAGCTGAAAAAGTACAACTTCGTCATACAAGTTATGGAATGGGCCGCGAGTTATTTGGCGCATTAAGATCAAATTTAAGTAGTCCTGAAACTGGTGCACGTTGTACTAGCGCCATTGACGAAATTTATTAAAGGAAGCGTAACGAATGCCTGAGAATAACTGGTCACTACAACCACAAGATATCTTTGAACGCAGCCCTATTGTTCCTGTAATGGTGATCAATAAGATTGAAGACGCCGTACCCTTAGCCAAAGCACTTGTTGCTGGTGGGATCAGTGTTTTAGAAGTGACACTGCGTACACCTTGTGCATTAGAAGCTATTACCAAAATTGCCAAAGAAGTGCCTGAGGCTTTAGTGGGGGCGGGGACTATTTTAAATGAAGTGCAACTTCAGCAGGCTGTTGATGCTGGCGCTCAGTTCGTGATCACACCGGGTGCGACGCCGAGTCTGCTTAAAGCAGCAATGGCTGGTACGATTCCCTTGATCCCTGGCGTTGCCAGTATCTCTGAAATCATGACTGGTATGTCACTGGGTTACACTAACTTTAAGTTTTTCCCTGCTGAAGCATCTGGTGGCGTCAATGCACTAAAAGCGTTCTCGGGTCCTTTAGCCGATATTCGTTTTTGTCCTACAGGCGGGATCACGCCAAGTAGCTACCGTGATTATCTCGCGCTTAAAAATGTTGATTGTATTGGTGGTAGCTGGATTGCACCAGCTGATGCGATGGAGCAGGGTGATTGGAATCGAATTACCGAGTTATGTAAAGAAGCAATTAGTGGTATCTAGTATTAATTGTTGAGCTATACCAATGGGTATTAGCATTTGATTTATAAAAGGCTGCCAAAAGGCAGCCTTTTTTGTGCCTGTTATGGCGATATTCATCGATTCCCTACGCCCATCAAGCTTCAACGTTCAATGCATTCTGATGTCGATCACACAAAATAAGCAATATAACGATTTTAATATACTTTGATCTTCAAACTATATTAAAATCGTGTTGTTTGGTAATCAAACTAAATTGAACGCAGATTTAAAATTAACCAAGGTTAGGGTAAGAGATGAATAATAAGAGTCATATAATTAATAAATGGCAGCATAATCATAATTTTGCTTCAGTAAGCAATGCAGGAGAAAGGAATACTCGATACGTATTGTATCTAACATTAGTGACTATGATTGTAGAAATAGTCGCGGGCACTATCTATGGATCGATGGCGTTACTTGCCGATGGTTGGCACATGGGGACACATGCTGCAGCGTTTATGATCACTTTATTCGCGTATTGGTATGCGAGAAAGCATGCTGATAATCCAGCGTTTTCTTTTGGTACCGGTAAGGTAAGCGTTTTAGGGGGCTTCACCAGTGCAATAGCCCTAGGTTTAGTTGCATTAATTATGTTAATTGAATCTCTGATCAGGGTATTTAATCCTCATGCTATTCAATTTAATGAAGCTATTTTAGTGGCAATTATTGGTTTAACGGTCAATGTGATCAGTGTCTTTTTATTAAAAGATCATCATAGCCACTCTCATGATCATGGACACTCACATGAACATTCTCACTCTCATGATAAAAGTTCGGGTGATACTCACGATCATAATTTAAAAGCGGCCTACTTCCATGTGTTGGCGGATGCGCTAACCTCCATACTTGCTATTGCTGCACTAGTGATGGGTAAGTTGTATGGGCTTAATTGGTTAGATCCTATCATGGGAATTGTTGGCGCTATCATCATAACAAAGTGGGCTTGGCAACTACTCAAGCAAACAGCGCCAATCTTGCTGGATGGGAGCATAGAAAGTGATTATAAGCAGGAGATCATTTCTGAGATCGAATCAGATGATGAACACCATATAGCAGATATTCATGTATGGAGAGTCAGTGCAGATCATTTCGCCGCTGAAATTTCGATTTTAGCTGGAAACCCAAGAGAAACGGCCTATTATCGAAAAAAATTAAAACATTTTTGTCGACTTAGTCATTTGACCATTGAAGTTAATCGCCTTACTCAGGCAGAATATAGTCATTGATAGTTTATTTGCCCACTATCACCTAGAGAGTGGGCATTGTAAGAGGTTCAGATGAAAACGACGGAAGATCAATTAAATCATGCAATGGTTGAATTTTATGAAAAGCTATCTTCCTGGGAACAAGACGTTGTCAAAGATAATGGCCACACACTCGCTCAAATTCATACTGTTGAGATACTCGGTGGACACGGCCCGATGCGAATGAAGGAGCTTGCCGAAAAAATAGGGGTCACGACAGGAACACTCACAGTGCAAATAGATAAGATGGTTAAGGCGGATCTTGTTACACGCCAACCCCATGAGACTGATCGTCGTTCAATTTTAGTTGCACTCACCAAGACAGGTCATCAACTCTACGAGGAACATGACGCGCTTCATTTACAGTTAACAGGTGAATTAACGGTAAAATTCAGTGATGAAGAGAGGGTGCAATTATTAAGCTTTATGCAGCGTATTAATGCTGAATTTTAAGCCTGCTTCATAGTATCTGGATCAATAAAGGCAAGTTTGATGATCAGCTTGTTTTATTCAAATTCTTCAACTAATACCTTAAGTACAGCATGAATTATTGGCATGCCCGAAGTGGTTTGCAACGCGCCTAAGACTGCCAATACGGCACAAGCTAAAGCAGTGTCACTGCATTTTTTGATTTGCAGCCCTGCTAATATCAGTTTGTAAGAGAGTCTGCGTGGTATTTCGGTTAAAGAATCTAACGGCAAATCAATTTACTCTATTTATTTCTATTTTCTATGTGGTCGTATTTAATATTCCCTTCTTTACACTCGTTAAGTTAGGCATTGAAAAGCAAGAAGAAGTCGATCTATTGTTTGTTACGACAATGCCTCTTTTTCTTGTCTTTGTATTCAGTTTTTTGTTCTCTATTTTCAGTATCAAGTATCTGCTAAAGCCATTTTTCATTAGCGTTACATTACTCTCTTCCAGTGTCTTTTTTGCTGCTCTGCACTACGGTGTGGTCTTCGATTATGGAATGATTGAAAACACGATTGAGACTAATTGGGCAGAAGCTTTCACCTATATCAACTTCTCTTCAGTCGTCAACTTTGTGCTTACTGGCTTGATACCCGCTTTTATCATATTCAAACTTAATATTGAGTTCCAGCCTTTAGTGAATGAGTTGCTACGAAAAATTTGTTTTATGCTGCTGATGTCGTTAGGTATTTTTGTTATAGGGTTTATTTACTATCAAAATTATGCGTCATTCGGTCGTAATAATGATGAGTTAAAACGATTTATCATTCCCACTTATGTGCTTAGTTCGATGGTGAAATATGCAGAGCGTAACTATTTACAAAGCGCCATTGTTTACCAGCAGCTAGGCTTGGATGCGGTTAATCTCACTGAAGACAGTAATAACAAGTCGAATCTTGTTGTGCTCGTGCTAGGAGAGACTGCACGTTCAATGAACTACGAATATTATGGCTACGATAAAGACACAAATCCATTTACTAAAGTGCATGGGGTCACCGCTTTTAAAGATACTCACTCTTGTGGTACGGCAACGGCTGTTTCTGTTCCCTGTATGTTCTCTAAACTGAAACGTGAAAACTACGATGCTCGACAGGCTAAGGCGCAGGACAGTGTGCTGGATGTGTTACAGCATGCGAGCATAGATCTACTTTGGCTAGATAATGACAGTGGCTGTAAAGGTGTATGCGATAGAGTGCCACACCAGAGGGTTAATTTAGACAGTGACCCTGAGTTATGCGATGGCCAATATTGTTTAGATCAGTTACTGCTTAACGAATTAGATAAAACCTTGGTAGAGATACCAAACGTAGACATATTAATTGTTCTACATATCCTAGGCTCCCATGGCCCAAGCTATTATCTAAGGTATCCAGATGAATATAGAAAATTCACACCCGATTGCCAGCAAAGTGACATTCAAAACTGTACCGATGAAGCGTTAATGAATTCCTATGACAATACCATTTTCTATACCGATTATATTATTGCGCAGGTGATACAGAAGTTGAAATTACAAAGTACACGTTTTGATACCGGAATGATCTATATCTCAGATCATGGTGAGTCTTTAGGAGAGAAGGGCATCTATCTTCATGGTGCACCCTATGCAATCGCACCAGAGGAACAGACCCAGATCCCCATGTTAACTTGGTTTTCTGATGATTTTTATGCAGACAACAGATTAAATGTTCAATGTTTAGCGGCTAAAGCCGAAGTTGGTGGTTTTTCTCATGATAATTTGTTTGATTCATTACTAGGAATAATGAATGTAAAATCAGAGGTATACACTAAAAACTTGGATGTTTTTAGTTCCTGCAGGGTAAAAAAGTAAATAAAATGTAAAAAAGGGGTGGCAAGCCGCTTTTTTTTTATTATGGTAAATAAGAATAAAACTTAAGTGTGAACCGATAACTTTCTTATACCGATTGGTATTAGATCAGTTTACTCGCTACAGATATTGTGGGATTGGCTAAAGTACGTGACTAAAAGATACACAGGGCGGTGAAAATATGAACTTAGCGAAGCATTTGTCAGATACCGAATTATCAGCAAAAATTTTAAGGCATGCAGTGCCAAAAATGTCTGAACTCAATATTCCCGTGACGCCAACGAATTATGCTGTGTGGTATGAGTATTATCTGGGGATTAACCTTGATTTAAAACGGGCTATTGATGGACTGATCACTAATGCCGTCAGCTTTTCTGCAGAAATAAACGATGGACTTTATAAAAACTATATTCAAGAAAAGTCCCCTGAAGTTATTGAAAATGTGCAAATTGAAACCCAAATCATCATTAATAATTTACTGGCTAAAGTCGGTAAGATGACCGAGGGTACGGTTAATTTATCAGAAACGCTCTCTGAGTTTAATACAGAATTAAAACTGCAGCCGGATGTTGATGTATTAACTCGATTGGTTGACAGCTTAGTTGATAGTATGGAGGAGGTCACTCAAAGCAATAAAGAGATGGAAGGCAGCCTCAATAGCATGCGCGATGAGGTTTCCACCTTAAAAAAAGAGATGGAAAACCTTAATTTGGTCGCCATGACGGATCAACTGACATCATTAAACAATAGACGTTGTTTTGAAGATGAAGTGCTTAAGCATCTGCATCAGCATATCCAAAACGGCTCACCTAGCAGCATGTTATTAATAGATATCGATCATTTTAAACAATTCAATGATAACCATGGGCATTTGGTGGGTGATAAGGTGCTAGCTTACGTCGCAATGGCCTTAAAGCAAACGGTTAAAGGCAGCGATTTTGTGGCTCGATACGGTGGTGAGGAATTTGTGATCTTACTGCCTAATACCAATAATAGCCAAGCCATGATTGTCGCAGAGCAAGTTAGAAAGACGATTTCAGAACGAAATCTGACAATAGGCAAGGGTAAAAAACTATCATTAGGTTCAATCACTGTTTCGGTCGGGGTATCGACCTTGAATATTAGTGACGATAGAGAAAGTTATTTCGTTAGAGCCGATGAAGCACTCTACCGTGCAAAATCCTCGGGTAGAAATTGTATTTGCAGTGAATGAGCAACAAAGGCTCATTGATAGTTAAGGACCATTTAAAGGGAACTGATTAAGACAAGGCCAACAACTGATGTGGATATTGTTGGCCTGAATACTTAAACAGATACTAATATTAGAATGATGACTCGCTTAATCCTTTAATCGCATGTCCATCTTAATCAAGTGTTCTTCCATATCGAATGTCACACTAAAACCAAGACGTTTGGCTAAATTCGCCATGCTTCGATTTTCGAACATGGTAAATCCGGTCAATAATTCAGTGTCGTTGTCTTTATAGTAAGCGATCAGTTTTTCTAATAGCAGTCTACCTAGCCCTTGCCCTTGATGATCACTTCTTACTGCCATGGCAAATTCAGCTTCGGTATTATCTGGGTCGATTGAAGCCCTAATCGCACCTAAGGTTATATCATCGCCATCATTATCTTTTGCTGTTGCAATAAAGGCCATTTCACGGGCGTAATCAATTTGAGTCAGTACCGCCATCTCTTCATGGGTCATCTTAGATCGAACACCAAAATAGCGCTTATATCTGTCTTCATCAGATAATGAATTATCAAAGGCAAGATGTTTCGGCTCATCTTCTGGCAAGATAGGCCTTAACATGACCCGCTGGCCATTTTTTAATGTCGCTAATTGCTCAAGCTCTTTCGGATAAGGTGAAATGGCGAGTCGAGAGGCATTATCTACCGGTTCATCATGTAGTTGAATATTAACATCGAGCAAAGTGATGTTTTCACCTGCGCACAATACTGGATTAAGATCGAGACTGGCAATCTCAGGACAATCAATAATCAAATGAGATATTTGCGTCAACATCACACACAGGGCATTCATATCTAGACCAAGTGGTAGATGCCGATCTTTCAGCTTCTTGGTCTTCAGAGCTTGGATCACCATATATCTAGCCAAGGTCATATTTAATGGTGGTAAAGCGACGACGGCATCGGCGCTAGGGTCCCATTCAGAGCCTCCTTCGCCGAGTAAGATTGCAGGACCAAACACTGGGTCATTAATCACCGCGACACGGATCTCTTGTGCGCCAGCGGTTAGTGCCATTTTTTGCACCAGCAAACCTTCAATCTGAGCATCTGGATGGCTAGACAAGACTCTTGCTGTGATAGCTTCTGCGGCTTGACTCACCTCTTCTTCACTATTTAAGTTAAGCATGACCCCATGAACATCTGATTTATGCTGTATATCTGGAGATTGAATTTTTAAGGCGACAGGGTAACCGATCTGCTGGGCAATGTTAGCGGCACTTTGAGGATCATTAGCCACATAGGTATCTATGGTTTTGAGTCCATAAGCACTTAGAATTGCTTGTGACTCATGGGTTTCTAAAATGCGTTTTCCTCGCTGTTTTGCCTTTACTAAGGCCTCTCGTGCGGCGACAGCATCTGTGGGTATGTTGTCAGGTATAGATTGCGGGACTTCTTGTAGCAGTTTTTGGTTCCTTCGGTATTCAACCATATGCATAAAGGCCCCGACAGCACCTTCTGGAGTGCGATAGGTAGGGATCCCAGCTTTATTAAACTGCTTTCTCGCTTGGTATGCCGCATCTTCACCACTCCAGTTAGTCAGCACATTGACTCTATTTCTGTTTGGGTGCTGAGCTATCATCGCACTCAGGCTGTCGGCAATTTCGACGCTATCACCCAATGCAGATGGAGAGTGGAGAACCAAAATAGCATCAGCCACGCCACTGCTCATCATAATTTCAACAGATTTGGTATATCGCTCTGCATCAGCATCACCACCAATATCGATGGGGTTTTGCCCGGACCAAGTGGAAGGTAAAAATTGATTCAGGGCATGTAAAGAATCGGCATCGAGCTCAGCAGATTTTCCGCCTCCTAACATGAGCTGATCGAGTGCAAGCACAGCCGGTCCGCCCCCATTGGTAACAATAGCCAGACGCTCACCGAGTAGCGGTGAAGAATGCGCCAATGTTTCAACAGCGGCAAAAAGCTCAATTAAGTCATTGACCCTCAACATACCAGCACGTCGAAAAGCGGCTTCATAAACCGCATCATTACCCATCAAGCCCCCAGTGTGCAATTTGGCAGCCGTGGTGCCTTCAAGACTACGCCCAGACTTAATGACTAAGATGGGTTTGTTTCTAGATGCAGCGCGGGCCGCCGATAGAAAGTGACGCTTTTCATTTATCGAGTCGATGTAGAGCATGATGGCACTGGTACGCGAGTCACGGCCTAAATAATCAAGTAACTCATCAAAATCAATATCAGTAGCATCACCTAAGGAAATAAAAGAGGAGAATCCTATGCCTTTGTTATTTGCCCAATCAAGCACCGTAGTGCAAATTGCTGCGGATTGAGAAACAAATGCAATCTTGCCTGGTAGGGCACTGGTGTGAGCCAAACTGGCATTAAGCCCTAAATTCGGTAGCATCATGCCTAAGCTATTTGGGCCCAGTAAGCGCATACCATAACATTTGGCATTACTCTTTGACTGTGTCAATAAGTCGATACCATCTTCAGTCGTTTGCTGACTCATGCCTGAAGCATTAATGATGGCCACCTTACAACCAAATTGAGCTAACTTTTCGACGATAGCGGGGACTTTTATAGCGGCCGTGCAGATAATGGCAAGATCGGGTATTAAAGGGAGCGCCTCGATGTTGGGGTAGGCGAGTACACCAAGCACGGCTTCATACTTAGGTGTCACAGGCATGATAGGACCAGAAAAACCGCCAGCTAGCAGATTTCTCATCACTACATTACCCGCGCGTTTTTCTCGGTTAGAAGCCCCAATAATCGCCACTGATTTAGGTTTAAATAGTGTGTTTAATGTTCTCTGGCTCATTGGTGCTTCCTTCTAACTCTGCGTGATAGATTCTAATGTATCAGACCATTAAACAGCGACTGACCTTGAATATACTGCACGCGTTACCGATAAAATTATTTAATGATCACATATTTAAGTCAGCAGGTCTATTTGGCTATCATTTAAAAAAGGTTTTGCTTTTAGCCGTGTGCACTTAAGCTATACTTCTTAATTTTCCGATACAGAGTGGCAATGCCTATCCCAAGTTCCTGCGCCACCAACTTACGATTACTCAAACGACTAATGCACTCCTCAATTCTGATTTTTTCCATCTGTTCCAGGCTTAAACTCTCTTCGTTGCCATCAGAAGGTATTTGACTCAATGTGATGGGGGCGGCCATTTCACTGGGGGTGTTTTCAAAGTAGGGCGGGAGTAAATCCACATCGATCTGATCGCCATCGGGTACAACATTCACCAAGTATTCAACTAAGTTACTTAGCTCCCGCACATTACCCGGCCAAGGATAGGCATTAAGGCTCGCTATAACGCTTGTTGTAATACCAGGATAGCTGCCGCCTATCTTTTGAGTATGGTGATCGAGAAAATGATAAGTTAACAATTCAATATCGCCATCTCGTTCTTTTAAAGGAGGCAGATGCATAGGGATCACATTTAAGCGATAGTAGAGATCTTCTCTAAACTCCCCTTTAGCAATCATCTCTGCGAAGTTACGGTTGGTTGCTGAAATCACCCGTATATCCACAGGTGTGGTTTTGCTCGCACCAATTGGCATGACCTCGCGCTCCTCAAGCATGCGAAGTAATTTTGCTTGTAGGGTAATGGACATATCACCAATTTCATCAAGAAATAGCGTGCCATTGTGCGCGGCCTGAATAAGGCCTATTTTCCCTTTAGTCAATGCACCAGTAAAGGCCCCTTTTACATAACCGAACAGTTCGCTTTCAAGCAGTTGTTCAGGAATTGCAGCACAATTTATTGCAACGAAGGCTTCTTTGCTTCGATCGCTGCAATTGTGAATGGCTTTGGCAAATACCTCTTTACCTGTACCGCTTTCACCACTGATCAAGATACTCGATGGGCTCTTTGCGACTCGAGCGATCAAGGTCTTTAACTTAGTGACCTTGTCAGACTTTCCTATGATGCTGCTGAAATTTGGTTGGGAGTTGATGGAGCCGGATAGTGTGGTGCTTGGTTGATAAAATGACATTAAAAATAGTTGGTGACTATTGATGATATGGAACTGACCTACGACTAACTCTTGTCGTGCACCTAATGAGATAATATGTTGTTGATGACCCTTTAACTCATTGTTATGAACCGATAAGGGCTGAATATGTACCGCTAATTGTTCTAGCTCTGTACGACTGATCTCTAGATTATTTAATGCTTGAGAGTTGCCATATTTAACGCGGTTATTGTCGTCGAGTACCAACACACCTTGATCCATATTACTAAGAAGGTTGGTAAAGACCTGATTAAGCTTATTCTCCGACTCGCCCATCTTTGCGACAAATATCTGCGCAGTATGCTTTATATAGTCAGATAGAATCTGCTCTTTTTGTTCCAGCCTCTCGCGAGATTCTTGATTGAAGGCGACTAAACTGATCACACCGATACAGCGTTCATCCAACATGATAGGCACACCGAGAAAAGCGGTCTCACGACAATTTTCTCTGCTATCACAACCATGACAGATTGGATCGGAACGTGTTTTTACCACCACTTTGGTTTGATGAGTCTCAAGGATATAGCGAAAGATGCGAGAACTGGTATTGAGCTTCTTGCCTAAAAACTTACTGTAGGGCCCGGTACCCGCTATACGCACTAAATCAGCATCAACAACTTCAACATCGAGTTGCAGTACTGTTGAGAGCATCTGTACAAACCTTAAGATAGTGGGTTGTAGCTGCATTAATTCAGATTGATGGGGGAGATTAAACATATTTTAGGTTCGGCCTTGATTAACTAATAACTTACCCTAAACATAAAAATAACTAATGGCCTTGATATGCGTCATTATTTGCTTGCTTATAAACGTATAAAAATAAAAACGTTAGCGAGATCACACTAGAGTATCAGAATGATAATTTTATCGCTTTTGCTATCATCTATCACGCTATCAATCACTATCAATGATAGTGAAATCATCCTCGGTTAATTATACCCTTTATATATATTCACCTTTTAAATCAGTGTCTTGTCTAGGTTTTGCCGCTGTTGGCACGAAGTATGCCTTATGAGTAATGACAGCTCGTTTTCTTATTAGCTGATTCTTGTAACCCATCCTCACAGCTTGTTCTGTCTAGGCCATATTAGGAAAAGAAATGAAAAGTTTAAATGAACTAATTAATGAAATTAATGAATTAAAGTCTGAGCTTCATGAAAAAGATTTCCTTCTTACGTGGGAACAAACCCCCGAAGAGTTAGAGAAAGTACTAAAGACTGCTAAAGCACTTAAGACAATGCGTGATGAGAATATCGCCACTAACGTTTTCAATAATGGCTTAGGTATCTCACTATTTAGAGATAATTCAACACGCACCCGTTTCTCATATGCATCTGCAATAAACATGCTAGGTCTTGCTCAGCAAGACTTAGATGAAGGTAAGTCGCAAATTGCTCATGGTGAAACGGTTCGTGAAACCGCAAACATGATCTCTTTCTGTGCCGATGCCATTGGTATTCGTGACGACATGTATTTAGGTGCAGGTAATGCCTATATGCGTGAAGTCGGTGCAGCACTCGATGACGGTGTTAAAGAGGGCGTATTGCCTCATAGACCTGCATTGATCAACTTACAGTGTGATATCGACCACCCAACACAATCAATGGCCGACCTTGCATGGCTAGAAGAGCACTTTGGCGATCTAAAAGCGCTTAAAGGCAAGAAGATTGCTATGACTTGGGCTTATTCGCCAAGTTACGGTAAGCCACTTTCAGTGCCTCAAGGCATCATTGGCCTAATGACTCGTTTTGGTATGGACGTCACGTTAGCTCATCCTGAAGGTTATGACCTAATCCCTGAAGTTGTTGAAGAAGCAAAGAAAAATGCTAAAGCATCAGGCGGTACCTTTACTCAGGTAGACACAATGGCAGAAGCATTTGAAGGTGCTGACATTGTTTATCCTAAGTCTTGGGCACCTTATCAGGTGATGGGCAAGCGTACTGAACTACTGCGCGCTAACGACCAAGCAGGTCTTAAATCGCTTGAGCAAGAGTGTCTTGCACAAAATGCTAAGCATAAAGATTGGCATTGCACCGAAGAGATGATGAAGAAGACTAAAGGTGGCGAAGCGCTTTATATGCATTGTCTGCCTGCAGATATCACCGGCGTCTCTTGTAAAGAAGGTGAAGTGGAAGAGTCAGTATTCGAAAAATACCGCATCGCCACATACAAAGAAGCAAGCTGGAAGCCATATATCATCGCTTCGATGATCCTAAACCGCAAATATCAAGAGCCAGGCAAGGTATTAGCAGAATTAGTTGCTGATGCTAAGAAGCGTGTTAAGTAATTATTAGTTAATCAATTACTTAAAATCTGGGGCAGGGAGCCTGTCCCATCTTTGTTTTTCATTTATGAGGTATGCATGTCTACATTCTCGTTGAATATGGAGATCGCTGATAACTGTCATTTTAATGGTCAACTCTCTCCTCTTTTTACCGTTGAAGAAGCGAAAAAAGCCTTGGCTTTTCACAGTGGCATAGAAGGCTATGAGCCAACACCACTTCGCTCTCTCGATTGTCTCGCTAAAGAGTTCGGTATAGGTAAAATCTTAGTAAAAGATGAATCATATCGTTTCGGTTTAAACGCGTTCAAAATGCTCGGTGGCGCTTACGCTATCGCGCTACTACTTTGCGATAAATTCAAGCTTGATATCAATGCATTTGATTTCGACAAGCTAAAAAATGAAATTACCGAAAAGATGACCTTTGCGACAGCAACTGACGGCAACCACGGCCGAGGTGTGGCTTGGGCTGCACAAAAGCTTGGGCAAAATGCCGTTGTGTATATGCCAAAAGGCTCAGCTGCTGAGCGGGTCAACAATATTAAAGCGCTAGGCGCAGAGTGTATCGTCACCGAGCTTAACTATGACGATACGGTACGTTTAGTCTTAAAAACAGCCAATGAAAATGGCTGGAAAGTGATTCAAGATACCGCTTGGGAAGGCTATGAAGCTATTCCAACATGGATCTCCCAGGGCTATACAGCCATGGTGATTGAAGCGGTTAAACAGTTTGAAGACCATCAGGTAAAAGCCCCGACTCATGTGTTACTTCAAGCCGGTGTTGGCGCCCTTGCAAGTGGTGCTCTCGGTTACCTGACCAATGTCTACGGCGCGGAGAATCTGCACTCAATCATAGTAGAACCTGCCAAAGCCGACTGTATGTACCGTTCAAGCATCACTAAAAAGGGTGAGATCGTCAATGTCGATGGTGACTTAGATACCATCATGGCGGGACTTGCCTGTGGTGAGCCAACAACCATCGGCTGGCCTGTCATGCGTGATTGTACCACTCAATTTGCCTCAGTCGATGACGAAGTTGCCGCGCTAGGTATGCGTGTGCTTGGTAATCCATTAGGTAGCGATCCTCGCATCGTCTCAGGTGAATCAGGCGCAGTGGGCTTAGGCATGTTAGCTGCCATCCACTTCCATAAAGATAAAGATACCCTGATGAAGAAGGTCGGCCTAAATAAGGACTCTGTGGTGCTGTTGTTGAGCACTGAGGGTGATACCGATGCAGTGAATTATAGAGAAGTTGTTTGGGAAGGAAAATATCCAACAACGGCTAAATAACCCAATGTGAACTCCTAAACCATCCTGTCTCAATCCCCAGGTTTAGGAAATTCACACATTACATTTCCAGTGGCTAACAAGCTGCTACCAAGGAGAAAATTATGTCTATTCCATTCAATGAAGTATTAGCAAAAGCAGAAGAATACAAAGCAGATATGACGAAGTTTCTGCGAGATATGATAGCGATTCCAAGTGAAAGTTGTGACGAAGAAAAAGTGGTTTTACGCATTAAAGAAGAGATGCTAAAAGTGGGTTTCGACAAGGTTGAAATCGATCCAATGGGCAACGTTTTAGGCTACATCGGCCATGGTCCACACCTAATTGCGATGGATGCGCATATCGATACCGTGGGTGTCGGTAACATGGATAACTGGGATTTTGATCCGTACACAGGTATGGAAGATGACGAGATCATCGGTGGTCGTGGTGCATCCGATCAAGAAGGCGGCATGGCTTCTATGGTTTATGCGGGCAAGATCATCAAGGACCTAGGCCTTGAAGATGAGTACACGCTACTGGTTACCGGTACCGTACAGGAAGAAGATTGTGACGGTCTTTGCTGGCAGTACATTATTGAGCAGAGCAACATTCGTCCAGAGTTTGTGGTTTCGACTGAGCCGACTGATTGTCAGATTTACCGTGGTCAGCGTGGCCGTATGGAGATCCGTATCGACGTTCCAGGGATCAGCTGTCATGGCTCAGCGCCAGAGCGTGGTGATAACGCCATCTTCAAGATGGGTCACATCTTAGGTGAAGTAGAAGCCTTGGCTCAAAACTTAGGCGATGATGATTTCCTCGGTAAAGGCACATTGACAGTATCTGAAATTTTCTTCACTTCACCAAGTCGCTGTGCTGTCGCTGATAGCTGCGCCGTATCAATCGATCGTCGTCTTACTTGGGGCGAAACGTGGGAAGGCGCACTAGAAGAAATTCGCGCACTACCTGCAGTACAAGAAGCGAAAGGTGTTGTCTCTATGTACGAGTACGACCGCCCAGCTTACACAGGTCTTGTTTACCCAACTGAGTGTTACTTCCCAACGTGGAAAATTGACAGCGAGCATGTTGCCACTAAGACACTAGAAGCCTCTTACGAGCTGTTATTTGACAAGAAGCCTATCGTAGATAAGTGGACCTTCTCTACCAATGGCGTTTCTATCATGGGTCGTCACGGTATCCCAGTGATCGGTTTCGGTCCAGGTAAAGAGCCTGAAGCTCATGCACCAAACGAGAAGACATGGAAAGATCATCTTGTGACCTGTGCTGCTATGTACGCTGTGATCCCACAGATGTACCTGTCTCAGCTTAAGAAGTAGAAAGACACACCTTAAGGGGTGCTCCCACACCTTAAGGGGTGCTCCCACCCCTTAAGGTGATTTACATATGTTATGACATTTTTTTTTTACCTTTTTTTTACCTTTTTTTCTGTAATCACATTTTTATTTTTCAATAATCGCGGTGTAGTGAACGCCAATCCCAGGAGCAATAAGATGACCACCAAAGCCACATTGATCATCAATGGAACCTTAGTTGATGCCCATCAGCAGGTAAATAAACAGCTGCTGATGCTTGATGGCAAGATTGCCCAAATCGCCGATAAAATAACCCAATACCCAAGTGGTACTCAGATCATTGATGCCAAGGGCATGCATGTGATGCCTGGCGGTATCGATGTGCATACCCACTTCAACATAGATGTAGGCATTAGCCGCAGTTGTGATGATTTCTATACTGGCACGCGTTCGGCTGCATGTGGTGGCACCACCACTATCATCGACCATATGGGCTTCGGTCCCCGAGGATGCAGCTTAGGTCATCAACTTGAGGTGTACAAAGAGTATGCCAAAGACAGAGCCGTAATCGATTATAGCTTTCATGGTGTGATTCAGCATGTTGACGATCAGGTACTTGAGGATATGCAGGCCATGGTCGAGCAAGAGGGGATAAGCAGCTTTAAACTCTACCTCACTTATGGCTATAAACTTGATGATGACAGCGCGCTTAAAGCATTAACGCGCTTAAACGAGCTTAATGCGCTCACAGCCGTTCACCCTGAAAATGATGCGGCAATTGCCCAGAGGCGCGCCAAGTTAATAAAGGAAGGTAAAACGGCGCCAAAGTACCACGGCGTGAGTCGACCACTGGAGTGCGAAGCCGAAGCGATTGCGCGCATGATCAACCTAGCAAGCTTGGCGGGAGATGCGCCCCTGTATATTGTGCATCTTTCTAACGGCTTAGGCCTTGATTACATCCGCTTAGCAAAGAACAACAAGCAAGCCGTTTGGTCAGAGACTTGCCCACAATACATGCTACTTGACGACAGTCTTTATAACGACATTGACGCCGTAAAATATGTGATGAGTCCACCACTTAGACCACAAGCGGAATTAGAGAAGCTGTGGCAGGGTGTGATAGATGGCAGCATAGATACCATAGCGACCGATCATTGCTCATTTACCTATGCCGACCAGAAGCAAGCCGGCGTTACCGATTTTACCAAGTGCCCGAATGGCATGCCAGGCGTTGAAACGCGCATGCCCCTCATGTTCAGTGAAGGGGTGAGTAAGGGCCGTATCTCGCCAGAAAAATTTGTTGAACTAACCAGCTTTAAACCCGCAAAACTTTTTGGCCTTTATCCACAAAAAGGCTGTCTTTTGGAAGGTTCTGACGCGGATATCGTGATATTCGATCCAGAACAACAGGTCACTATCAGTCATTCGATGCTACACGACAATACTGACTATACCCCATTTGAAAACTACCCATTAACAGGATGGCCTGTCATGACCTTTAGTCGTGGCAAGCTTGTGGCGCGTAATGGTGAGTTTCTTGGGACTGCAGGCGCTGGACAGTTCTTGCGCCGTAAGCAATTCGATAAAAACCGACTCAAATAAGAGCAGTTAAATTATCAGTACTTAAACCCATATAGAAGATGCCATTGCTTAGCAAAATTTCACATTGGAACTTGTCTTAGCTTAGTGCAAGTGATGGCCATTATTAAGGAATTCAAATGAAACCAATCGCAGTTGTAGCCCTAGGTGGAAACGCATTATTACGTCGTGGAGATGCACCCACTTTTGAAAATCAGTTAGCCAATATAAAAATTGCCGCCGTGGCCATTGCAGAGATTGCAAAAGAGTACCGCGTAGCCGTAGTACACGGTAATGGTCCACAAGTTGGCCTACTTGCCCTACAGAACTTGGCCTATAAAGAAGTCGCTCCTTACCCACTCGATGTACTGGGTGCTGAAAGTGAAGGCATGATCGGTTATATGCTAGCGCAAGAGATCCAGAACGTAATGCCAGATCGTGAAGTGACCACACTGTTAACCCGTATTGAAGTGGATCCTAATGACAAGAGCATGCTCGATCCAACTAAATTTGTTGGTGCTGTATATAACGAAGAAGAAGCGGGTGTGTTAGCCGAAGCGAATAACTGGATCATGAAGCGTGATGGTGATTTTGTACGTCGTGTCGTCCCTTCACCAAAACCTATGAATATTATAGATAAGCATGCCATCGATATCTTGCTTGCAGCCGAAGAAATTGTCATTTGCTGTGGCGGTGGCGGTATCCCAGTATGTAAGACTGACCATGGATACAAGGGCGTTGAGGGGGTTATCGACAAAGACCTTTCAGCAACCTTGCTTGCAAAACAATTGAACGCAGACAAGCTACTGATCTTAACGGATGCCGATGCTGTCTATTTAGACTGGGGCACAGATGACCAACGTGCGCTGCGCACCGCAACACCAGCAGAGCTCAGCAAGTATGACTTCCCAGCGGGTTCCATGGGGCCAAAAGTTGAGGCCGTCAGTGATTTTGCTAGCTTTGGTGGTAAAGCCTATATCGGGGCGCTAGAGCATGGCCTTGAAGTATTAGCTGAGCGTTCTGGTACCTGTATCGCAATTTAACATCCAGCGAGACTGATCTGGATAATTAATTAAGAAAAGGTGACTCACTGGACATGAAACAGTGTTGAGCACCTAAATCAAATGCGCTCACGCATCTTCCTGCTTAGGCGCATTATGTGATCCATATTAAGGCAGTAAAATATGAGACATATTTCGAAGGACATGACGTCACCCCCTGATCTGAAAGTAAAAAAAGGATCGGGCGCGGTGCGCACTAAGTTTCCCATCTACAGTAACTCTCTCCCGCCATGTAATCATGCCTGTCCTACAGGCAGCAACATTCAGCAATGGTTGAGCCTGGCACAAGAGGAGCGTTTTGAAGAAGCATTTCAAGCGCTGATCCTCAATAATCCTATGCCAGGTATTCATGGACGCGTCTGTTATCACCCCTGTGAAAGTGCCTGTAATCGCGCCGATGTTGATGATGCCGTCAGTGTTCACGCCGTAGAAAGATTTTTAGGTGATGAAGCCATTAAGCAAAACTGGCCAGTACGTTTTGAGGCTAAGTCTTCTGGTAAGCGTATTTTGATTATTGGTGCAGGCCCAAGTGGCTTAGCGACAGCTTATCATCTTAAGCGTCAAGGCCATGACGTTGAGATCCGTGATAGTGCACCTATGGCCGGTGGCATGATGCATTTTGGGATCCCAGCCTATCGTTTGCCACGTGATGTGCTCGGCAGTGAGATAAAACGTATCGAAGATATGGGCATTAAAATAGTGCTCAATCATAAAGTCGAAGATATCTTGGCTGAAAAAGTCAGTGGTCAGTTTGATGCCGTGTTTTTAGCCATTGGTGCCCATATTGGCCGTGGCGTTGAAATTCCCAATGCCGATCCAGAAAAGGTCACCGATGCGGTGTCTTATCTGCGTGATGTTGAACTAGGAAATGCCCCCAAGTTAGGCAAAACCGTTGCCGTCTACGGCGGCGGAAATACCGCGATGGATGCGGCACGTACAGCGAAACGCTTCGGTGCTAACGTCAAAGTTATCTATCGCCGTGACAGAGCCAATATGCCAGCCCATGATTTCGAATGTGTCGAAGCCATGGAAGAGGGCATAGAGTTTCATTGGCAACGTACGATTAATCAGATCGATGGCAACACCTTCACCCTTGAAAAAATGGCGATTAACCAAGAGGGTAAGCCTCAGCCAACCGGTGAATATGAAACCTTAGAAGCGGATTCACTCATTCTGGCATTAGGCCAAAACATCGATACTAAGCTCACTAAAGCGATCCCTGATGTTGAACATAAATGGGATGGCAGTGTTGTCGTTAATGACAACATGATGACAGGGTACAAGGGGGTGTTCGCTGGTGGCGACATGGTGCCTTGCGATCGAACCGTTACCATCGCAGTGGGCCATGGTAAGAAGGCCGCAGCCAATATCGATGCATTCTTAAAAGGTCGTATCTTCACTAAGGTCGATAAACAGCCACTGATCAAGTTCGATAAGCTGCACCTCTGGTATAAAACCGATGCCGAACAAAGCGAACAACCTGAAGTAGAAGCCAAAGTGCGAACCCAAAGTTTCAATGAAGTGGTGGGTGGTTTAACTGAGCAAGAAGCCCTATTTGAAGCCCAGCGCTGCTATTCATGCGGTAACTGCTTCGAGTGTAATGGCTGTTTTGGCGCGTGTCCTCATGGCGCAATTACCCGCTTAGGCAAAGGCAAGGGTTATAAGATCGACTATGACAAATGTACTGGTTGCGAAGCGTGTTATTCACAGTGTCCGTGTCATGCAATAGAGATGGTAGAAGCCGAGCAGGCATAGGAGTCAATATGTTAAAAATTCAAATGATTAGCATTGGCCACTTACTAATGCCCATGTCTCAAACCATAGAAATGGTAGAAGCCGAGCAGGCATAGGAGCAGATATGACTAATTTAATAAAGAAAGAGAACAAACTGCCCATCATGCACACCTGTGATGGTAACGAAGCTGCGGCGCATATTGCCTATCGCGTCAGTGAAGTGTGCGCGATTTATCCCATTACGCCATCCTCAACCATGGCAGAATTGGCAGAAGAGTGGGCCACCCAAGATACGCGTAATATTTGGAATGGCATACCGCTGATAGCCGCAATGCAAAGTGAGGGCGGAGCCGCTGGTACTGTGCATGGAGCATTACAAAGTGGCGCACTAACAACCACTTTTACTGCATCACAAGGCTTGTTATTGATGCTACCTAACATGTACAAAATAGCCGGTGAATTAACCTCGACTGTTTTTCATGTCGCGGCGCGCTCACTGGCGGCACAAGGCCTGTCTATTTTTGGTGATCACCAAGATGTGATGTCGGCGCGTGGTACCGGTTTTGCGCTGTTAGCATCATCCTCAGTTCAAGAGTCTCACGATATGGCGATGGTTGCCCATGCAACTACGCTAGAGGCTCGCATCCCCTTTATGCATTTCTTCGATGGTTTTAGAACCTCCCACGAAGTGAACAAGATAGAAATCATCAGCGATAGCGATATTCGCACCATGATCGATGACAAATTGGTGAGAGCGCATAGAGAGCGTGGTCTTAGCCCCAACAAGCCATTTATCCGTGGTACAGCACAAAATCCAGATGTGTATTTCCAGGGGCGTGAAACCGTTACACCTTTTTATAATAAGACACCAGCAATAGTACAAGCCTGCATGGATAAGCTGGGCGATTTGACTGGCCGTTACTATAAGCTGATTGAGTTTTATGGTGACAAAGCGGCAGAGCGGGTGATCATTGCCATGGGCTCTGGTATTGAGACCGTTAAAGAGACGGTTGATGCGCTCAACAAAACCGGTGAAAAGGTCGGCTTACTGCAAGTGAGACTCTATCGTCCGCTAAGTGCTAAACACCTTATAGACGCTTTACCTGCCACGGTTAAGAGTATTGCGATACTCGATAGAACCAAGGAGCCAGGCGGTAACGCCGATCCGCTTTATCAAGACATACTCACATCACTTGTCGATACTTACTCTTCAGGAAAGGTAGGTGCCAAAGATCACCCAAGCACGACAGGCGGTCTGGCCAAGATGCCGAAACTCATTGCAGGCCGTTATGGGCTATCGAGCAAAGAGTTCACCCCGGCTATGGTAAAAGCGGTGTTTGATAACCTGAGTCTGGACGAGCCTAAGCATCACTTTACCTTAGGTATTATCGATGATGTGTGTCATTCACACCTAGAAGTAGACACCAGCTTCGATATTGAATCTAAAGATGTGGTCCGCGCGATTTTCTATGGCCTTGGCGCCGACGGTACCGTAGGTGCAAATAAAAATACCATTAAGATCATCGGTGAAGACCCAGCCTATTTTGCGCAAGGCTATTTTGTCTATGACTCTAAAAAGTCAGGGTCACAAACAGAATCTCACTTAAGATTTGGTAAGGAGCCGATCAATAGCCCCTATCTCATTCAGTCTGCTAACTTCATCGCTTGTCATCAGGCCACCTTCTTAGAGACGACGGATATGCTCTCTAAGGCAACAGATAAGGCGGTATTTTTACTTAATACTCAAGTTAGCGCCGATAAAGTGTGGGACACATTGCCTGCCTTGATGCAGTCGCAATTGATTGAGAAAAACATGAGCCTGCACGTGATCGACGCCTACAAGGTGGGTGAAGATACTGGCATGGGTAAGCGCATCAATACCATTATGCAGACCTGTTTCTTTGCGCTATCTGGCGTGCTTGAGAAAGATGTGGCTATCGCTAAGATCAAGAAAGCGATCAGCAAAACCTATTCCCATAAAGGCCCCAAAGTTATTGAGAAAAACTTCGCCGCTGTCGATCATACCTTGGCTCACTTAGAAGAGGTTCTGATCCCTGCGCACGTCACAGCCAAAGCGTTAAACAAGCCCATCGTCGATGATGCTGCGCCTGATTTTGTTAAGCAGGTGACAGCGAAGATGATGGCAGGTAAGGGCGATCTTATCCCTGTGTCAATGTTGCCCGTCGATGGTACGTATCCATCGGGGACGACTCAGTGGGAGAAGCGTGACATTGCCTTGCAGATCCCAATTTGGGAAGAAAAAGATTGTATTCAGTGTGGTAATTGCTCAATTGTCTGTCCTCATGCGGCAATTCGCGCCAAATTCTTTGATAAATCTGAGCTTAGCAATGCGCCCGATGGCTTTAAATCGCAGTCCATCACCGCACGTGGATTCCCCGATACTCGCTATACTTTGCAGGTTTATGCACAAGATTGTACTGGATGTACCTTATGTGTCGACGCCTGTCCGATGGTGATAGAGGAGGCCACAGAGACGACGCCTGAACGTAAAGCGCTCAATATGCAGCCTAAAAAACCGTATGCTGCTCAGGCGAAGAAAGATCTCGATTTCTTCATCTCATTGCCATACAACGACAGATCGCGGGTCGACTTCTCTCATGTTCGTGGTGCGCAGTTCCTGCAGCCATTATTTGAGTTCTCGGGCGCCTGTTCAGGCTGTGGTGAAACCCCTTACCTGAAGCTCGTGTCTCAACTGTTTGGCGATCGCTTAATGATAGCGAACGCGACGGGTTGCTCCTCCATTTATGGTGGCAACTTACCAACAACCCCGTGGACTAAAAATGACAAAGGTCGAGGTCCTGCTTGGGCTAACTCTCTGTTTGAAGACAATGCCGAGTTTGGTTTTGGTTTCCGCTTAGCGGCCATCAAGCAGCAGGAGAGCGCAAAACAGATACTGACGCGGATCAGCCTGAGCCAAGAAAATCCATTAGCTCCTGAGCTGGTGGATAGACTGCTCAACGATGATCAGCAGACAGAGTCTGATATTCAGGCGCAGATCAAACGTGTCGACACCCTCAAAGAGCAGCTTGAAAAGCTAGATTCAACCGATGCGCTAAACCTTATCTCGGTTGCCGATCAGCTGATCAGACGCTCTATCTGGATAGTCGGTGGCGACGGTTGGGCCTACGATATCGGCTCTAGTGGACTCGATCATGTCTTAGCCAGCGGCGCGGATGTTAACGTGTTAGTGATGGATACCGAAGTGTACTCCAACACAGGTGGCCAGATGTCAAAGTCCACTCCACTGGGCGCTGTGGCTAAGTTTGCCGCATCGGGTAAACACACGCCGAAGAAAGACGTGGCAATGCAAGCTATCTCGTATAACAACGTCTATGTTGCCCGAATCGCCTTAGGCGGCGATCCACAGCAGACCTTGCTAGCCCTACGTGAAGCCGAAGCATACAAGGGCCCGTCGATAGTGATCGCTTATAGCCATTGTATTGCCCACGGGATCACCATGGAGCAAGGTTTACAGCAGCAACAGCTAGCGGTTAAATCCGGTCACTGGCCACTGTTCAGGTATAACCCAGATCTGCGTGATGTTGGCGAGAACCCATTCTCACTGGATTCACTAAGACCGAGTATATCGCTTAAAGCCTATCGCTCAAACGAAGCAAGATTCGAGATCTTAGCGCGGAGTAACCCTGAGCTGGCTGAAAAGCTAACCGCACAAGCTCAGAAAATACTCGAGCGTAAATGGAAGCTTTACGAAGAGATCGCCACACGTGGCCAGGGCATCGTTGCGCCACATGTAGAGTTTGAGAGTGAAGACTTAACTTCATAGCCGTAACCATAGCTATTACTAAGAACTCAAAGAAAAAGGGCGCTGTTACAGTCAGTTTAACGACAGACGTAACAGCCCCGATATAAAACTTTCAATACAAACAATCACCAGAAATCATTCAAAGTAGTGCCAAGCTATTCAGCCAGTATGCCTGCTTTAACAACAACTTAGATTTGTGATTAACAACTTACTATATAAAGGAAAAATACCGAAATGACTAACAAGATTGTAAAATTGTCAAGAAACACAGAAAATGCACCACAAAGCGCTGCATCGACTCAAAGCGTGGCTTTTTCCCATTACAATAATATTTCAGCTCAGTTACCAGTAGATGCAAAAACAGGTGAGATTGTAGCGGGTGGTGTGGCAGAGCAGGCAAAACAATGTTTGGCAAATATTAAAGCCATCGTAGAAAGTACCGCCCATGCGATGCACGATGTGGTTCGCATCAATGTATACCTTAAAAATATCTCAGATCTTGACGCTGTAAACGAAGTTTATGCCTCTTTCTTCCAGAGCTACCTTCCTACACAGACAGTTCTCGCCGTTGCAGCGCTACCTATGGATGGTGCCTTGGTTCAGATGGATGCCGCACTTTCAAACGGTGAAGGCACGCCTCCACAAGAAGCATGCCCGCTGGTTAAATTGGTTAGAAATACCGATACTGCACCAATCAGTGCAGTATCGACTCAATCTGTCGCTTTCTCTCATTACAGCCATATCTCTGCGCAACTGCCCGTCGAGCCAAAATCTGGCAACATAGTCGCTGGCGGTGTAAAAGAGCAGACAAAACAGTGTCTAGCCAATCTTAAAGCCATCCTAGAAAGCATCACTGTGCCTTTTGATGATATTGTAAAAATCAATATCCACCTTAAAAACCTCGCCGATCTTGACGCCGTCAATGAAGTGTATACAACATTCTTCCCTGACTCATCTATCGCCAGAACCTTAGCGTACTTCCCTGCACGTTCAGTCGTTGTCGCGGCAGGTTTACCTATGGATGCCTTAGTACAAATTGATGCTACCGTGTCACACGGTGATGGTACGCCGCCACAAGCGGTTGAAGACAGACATGGACTTATTATCGAGCCAAACAACACAGACAAAGCACCAAAATGTCCGCTAGCGACACAAACCGTCGCATTTTCTCATTACAACAACATATCCGCTCAACTGCCAATAGATGCGAAAGTGGGTAAAGTTGTCGCTGTGGGTATCAAAGAGCAGGCTGCGCAGTGTCTTAACAATATTAAGGCAATCGTAGAAAGTATCGATCATGACATGGACGATGCGGTTAAACTTAATATTCAACTTAAAGATATTGCAGATCTTGATGCTGTAAATGCAGTAATGAAAACTTTCTTCAAAGGCGAGCTACCTGCAACAACAATCATAGGTGTTTCAGCGATCCCAATGGATGCGCTAGTGCAGATTGATGCAATCTTCTCTAATGCAGAAGGTACACCGCCGCTAGTATAAAACACTAGTTTAAAATAAAGCAGTACCATCAAAATATGTTGCTCACTTCGGCCATTAACCGGAGTGAGTTTTTCGCTATTGGCATAATTGATCTTTTTTGTAGAGCTTGCTATCTGCTTACAGAGTATCCAGTGGGCTAACGGTTCCTGCATAATGTTGGCCTAATACATGGGTATATATCTGAGTGGTATTAATATCATTGTGACCAAGTAACTCTTGAACAGTTCTTATGTCAGTACCTGTTTGTAAAAGGTGAGTGGCAAACGAGTGCCTAAAAGTATGACAGTTAACTTTTTTCATTATTTGGCTCACCTTAACTGACTTTTGTAGTGCCTTGCGTATTGTGCTGTCATGGCGATGGTGGCGACAGAGTACTTTAGTCACTGGGTGTTCACAGATATTAATGGAGGGAAATAGAAACATCCAAGCAGGTTGACGGAAAGCATTAGGGTACTTTTTTCCTAAAGAATAGGGCAGTGATGGGCCAAAGCCGTTACTATTATCTTTCTCCTGTAGTTTTATCGATTTATCGATGAAACTAATTAGTTTACTGCAACATGATTGACTTAATAATGTCTGTCTATCCTTGTTTCCTTTACCATCTCGAATCGTCAAAGAGAGGTTATCTATATTGATATCTTGAAGTCTTAATCTCAAACATTCATTAACCCGCATACCGCTACCATAGAGCATCTCTACGACCAGTTTTGCTGTTCCATTCATATTCGCCAATATCAGAGAAACCTCTTTAGGTGATAAGACTACAGGTAGCGTCCGTTGCTTTGTGGCCAAAGTAAAACCTAAATCTCCTAGCTCAACTTTAAGATACTGTTGGTATAGAAAGGCTAATGAATTTAGCGCAACCTTTTGAGTATTATACCATTCCATCTTAATATTTAGTCATTATTGCCCACTCCCTTCGGCATAACGAGATAACCCTATTTGAGTCACTGATAAAGTTATTCCAAGCAATTGAACAGGCATCCACTATATCCTCGTAACCTTTGAAGCTGCGATTAGCAAGATGGTGTTGTCGTAACCAACTCCAGACTTGTTCTATCGGGTTTAGCTCTGGTGAGTACGGGGGGAATTTTATAATGCTGAGGTTGATAAACTCATCAGCTATATCATTGGTATGCCAACCAGCACCATCCATTACAACTACAGCGTGCCGACCAGGCTTAGTTCTTTTGGCTATCAGCGATAGGTGCTGACGCATGATGTCTTTACTTAAATAGGGAGCAATTATTGCCTCTGTTTCTCCAGTTTCAGGACAAACTGCACCAAAGAAATGAACATACTCAAATTGCTGCTGACGAACCGCTCTAGGACGCGTTCCTTTTCTCGCCCACAATCGAGTCGTTGTGTTTTGTTGTCCAAAACGAGCTTCATCCTGAAACCAAATGTCGACCCGATCGAGGCCTACACTACCAGGAATGTTAAGGATCGTTTCCAGTTGGAACTTTTTTAAAAGCCATTTGGGCTTCAGCTGATTGCTTTGGGTGCATAGAACGACTGGTTATCCAGCTAAACCTCAACGTATCCAGTAGCTTATAAATTGCATTCGGATGGTAATCAACATTAAAGTGCAGCTGGATATATTTTAAGATCGCATCCCCTGTCAACCGACCTCCAGAAGCTCTCACGCTTTGTGCTTCTATATATTCAATTAGTTGTTGCTTTTGCTTTGTAGTGAGGTAGCTATCTCGCCCTTTATTTCTTTTGGCGTCCAACCCCTTGAGCCCGTAAGTAAGATACTTTGAGACCCATGCATTTACACTGGCACGGGCTACTTTAAGTCTCTTGGTAACTTCCGTTCGATTATGACCTTCTAGAAATAGAGATACTGCCAGTAATCGGATACGTTTACGGGGATCTTTTTCAGCTCTAGATAAAGCCAAGATCTCTTCTGCTGTGTAGTTTTTCAAAGCAAGGTACGAGTTATTGATGGTGACCATATTAGATCACAACTCATTACTGATTGGTATTAATAGCTACATTTTGACTATTAGCCAACCAACTCAAAAAGTCTTTTACGTCATCAGAGGAGAGTGTTTCTGGATGAGCCTTTTGATGGAATAGAATGTAACGTTTGATCCAGTATAGGTAAGCTTTCTCGGTACGTAGGCTGTAACCTCGTAGCCGAATATCTTGTCGAACCGACTCTAAAAAAGGACTTGAATGCTTCATTCCCTTACCCTATGCATTTCACTGTATGTTTATACAGTATTATTGGTTTTCAAAAGAAATCAAGGTATCTATATTGTTCTAATCACGGTTTGCTATTGTAGGATGCAAATAAGTTGTGTAAATTCAGTAGTATGAAAGTTTGCGGTCTTGAAAATTCGAGTTAACAGGCAAGAAAAGTGTGCTTGCCTGTTTTGGCCGAGAGTGTATTGGATACAATTTGAGTTTTGTTTAGTTATTGAATTGTTTTTAATAGGCTTTTATTAATAAATTGAGTGCACGCTTTCCCAAGAGGGCTTGGCAAAACGCGCAAGCCGTATATACAAATGTTAGGTAGGCATATGGACATCATTGAAACATTTAGTCAGCAAAAAAAGAATCGAGTAAAGTACACCGTATTAGCTTTGATTTTGTGGGTGCCAGCACTCTTAATTCAATATTATAAAGAGCCAATAGCAGACATGTTTGCACAGTCCTCTTTATTTTCGATATATCTACAACTTTTTGCATTACTGCTTCAAGCTGTAGGTATGGTATTTATATTCCTTACGCATAAAAATTCAAAATGCCCTGCCTGTACTAAATTAGCTGGCTCAGGTTGGAAAATTGAGGAATGTAAAAGTTGTGGTCAAAAGCTTACCTAACAAGGCCAAGCAAGCCGACTCCGTCAGCTGTCGTGTTTCTTGCAAAGGTCGCAACAAATCGCGCCAACTACTCCACGGTTGTTGGCGGCGTTATGTTTTTATCTAAGAGGAAGAGTTTTGACTATAGGAAAAAAATCGCTTTTAACATTACTCATTATTTTTACGGGGTTGTTGATTACATTCGTACAAACTTTTGCATGGTCAGATGCCGGAAAGTCTAAGCAAGATAAAGCATACGAGTACGACTTCCAACTAAATTACTGGAATGAAGAGGTTCATAAAAAATTTAATAATCTTCGTTCTAGTGAAGTTGTTAATAGATTACTTTCTTTTGAGGGTAAAAGGGTCGTCGACTCAAGCTTTTTTCTCGACATCCATGAATACCACTTTTTAATCAAAGAACTTATGAGGGTGCTTAAATTTAAAAGCAAGGTTTCAATTAACTTATTAGGTGACATAGTTCAGCTAAATGAAAAGGGTCTACAGCACGTACCAGATATGTCAAAAGTTTCTAGCGATGTTCAGGAATTTGACACATTACTGCAAGAGTTTGATGAGCGAGAAAAAAGACTTGAAACATTTTTACCTGAACTGGTTTCGTCATTTAAATATGAAGAAAATATGAGTTCCGATAAAAAAGTTGAGTTAACGGTAAAGCAAATGGAACTTTTCTTGGAACTCTATACAGATGAAGCATTATTTGTAACGCAAAAAACTGATCCATTTTTATTTGTTAGAGATCTAGGTAATATGTCATATATAACTTTAGGTAATTATAAAAAAGTTTTGAAAGGGTATAACAAACAGGTCTCTATAGAAGACTCTTATAAAAAGAGCATCTTGATTTTATTAGCTCTTCTAAGTGTTTATTTTTCTGCGTTAATCGTATTAAAAACAGAAGATGAACCAACTCGCTATGAAGCTTCAGTAAATGATAAAACTTACAATGTGAGCATCAAAACATAACAATAAATTAAACAAGGACTTAAAACAGTTTGCTGTTTTTCGTCCCTCAAACATTTTAGCAAACAATTTTAAGCCTGTTAATTAGGCGTTAACTGTCATTGAGAATAGGGAGATCGTATGGATATTGAATTTGCAAAGAAATTTTCCGATGATTGGGTTGAATCGTGGAATTCTCATGATATTGATAAAATCATCTCCCATTATGCAGAACAGTTAGAGTTTAAATCGCCGCTAGTCGTTGAAAGATATTCTGATCCTGATGGAATTATCTATGATCGAGAAAAGTTAAAAGAATACTTTCTTATTGGCCTAACGAATAATCCGTTGCTGGAATTTAAGTTGAATCGGGTGTTATTGGGTGTAAACTGCTTAACCTTGTATTATCAAAATGCTAGAGGCGGAGAGACTGCTGAGCTTTTTGAGTTTGATCAAAGGAATAAAGTCATTAGGTCTGTATCGTGCTATTCATTTTAGCGGAATCATGCATTGAGCAGGCTACAGTTAACAAGTTGCTGCAGTCGGACTCGTCAAACTGTCACTTTTTTTGCCAAAAAACCGGCAAAAAAATCGCCAGTTTAACTCGCCGCTGAGCAAGGCGTTATATGATTTTTAGTACCATCATTAAAATTTAAGTATAGAGGATATTAAATTGTTCAATGCTATAAGAGGTTGGGTTCCAAATTGGAACTCGATAGCAAAAATTGTAGATCACAAAATATGGAATTTGGCATTTTTATTCTTTGTATTAATGCCCATTATTGCTCTTTTTATGAAGGATATCCCAGACCAAATTTCTATTAGTATTAATGAAGAATTGTATACACTTAACATGACTCTCCCGTTTAAATGGTGGGTACTTTATTTCTCAGCATTAACGATTTCAATCGCTAAAATAATATATTCGGCATTCTCACCACCATTCTTGAAAGAGTATGTTGATTTTGAAGATTTCAAAAAGTCAGGGCGAAAAGGTGGATATTTACAGAAAGTAGCGCATGAACTTATTCCTTTTTGGTCAAAGAAAGGTGGTATCTCTTCATATATAAAGAAGTTTGATAACAGAATCCACACTTTGAATGAGTCTGGTGTTGAACATGCTCTAGGTGCCAATTTGTGGGGGTCAAAAACAGAGCCATCGTTTTGGCTAGTGTATGATGTGGCAAATTACTCTCGTGTCATCCCGAGAATCTTATGCGTCGTTTGTATAGCTTTTTCTGCAATTTCATTTATTTATATTAGTATAGACAAAATAAGATTGGTGTTATCAATCATATAACAAACAATTTAAGAGTGATTCCCAACGCATGGCATTTTTCATTCCATCGTTGGGTGTTGTGTTTTCGGTGGCATGGTTAGGTTTCGTGGTGGCGTTGCTCACACCTTAATTGGGCGTTATAAGCCACGGAGTATTAAGTGTTCTCAGAACCAACAGATAGTTTTGTTGTAATTGGCATATGCGTGCTTGGAGCATTGCATTTTGGCGGATACTTACCGATATCCAAGACTTCACCATCATTAAATTGGGCGAAAGAAAAACACCCAAGATTACCAAAGGCTGTAGCAACCACTCTCATGTTTGTTGCTCTAGTTAAATTGATGAGCGTCTTTATTTGACAAAACTTGCTTGTAACTAGGCTTATAACAAGCCCATAAAGTCACGATTCGCAACGCTATCACATTGGTTGCTAGAGAAAAAAGGCGCAACAAATTGTGCCAGCATTGCTCACGGCTTATGGGGGCGTTATGTTTAAATTATTGGTTTGGGTGAAAAATGAGGATAACAGAAATATTATTTAGCTCCATCAGAAGATTGAATGTTGATTACTCGAATGATTTTAGACAAATTGAATTAAATACAATTAACGTTTTTATAGGTGAAAATGGCTCGGGAAAGTCAACGATAATAGATATGGTTCGTAGCTTATCAGATTTGTCTGTTATTCCAAGTTTAGCAAAAGAAAACCCTTTATCAGGAGCACCTCCATTTTACTTAGTTAAGTTTGATGATAGTGGAAGTAAATTTGTAAGTATGGCGGGCCCTAGTGATGTAGATCTTTGTTTGACTAAATACTTATCTTGCAGGATTGAAGATTCTAATACTCAGCTTTTTTTAGGTGATATTAGCAAGTTTAATGTTGATAAGAACAACAATATACTTAAAGGAGTTAACTTCAGACTTACTAACGAAATATACTATAGACCTTGTTGTACACCATCGTTAGAAAAAGCAAACAAGTACTATATTGAAGAGTTAAATAAAATAGAGAATAAGCTAAATGGCTCCTATAACAGAAAAATCAATGAAGATGGTTCTTTAAAGAAATCAATACCTGTAAATTCCAATAACCTAATCGCTGCTAAAGACGGCTTCATTGAGAGTTGGTTCGAAGAAGATAAATCTATGTCTAATAACTTACCTCTTTCTTGGTTTCCTTCTGGATGGAGAGCATATGCCGAAATTACTTCATATTTAAGAGATTGCAAGAAAGGGAGTGTTTGTTTACTAGAAGAGCCAGAAGTTAATCTTCATCCTAGATTGCAGAGACTATTACTTAAGAGAATTGAAGAGATATCTATTGATAATGAACTCCAAATATTATTAAGCACTCATTCACCAGCTATGATAAATGCAAGCTTTAGCGATCAAGTTAGTATTTATCATACTCAAGGAAAAACAGTCGATATTCTTGATAATGAAAAAATCTTACTAGATGATTTAGGCTACAAAGCATCCGATGTTTTTCAAACAAATTG
The DNA here is from genome assembly GCF_007004545.3 of Shewanella eurypsychrophilus. Taxonomy (NCBI): domain Bacteria; kingdom Pseudomonadati; phylum Pseudomonadota; class Gammaproteobacteria; order Alteromonadales; family Shewanellaceae; genus Shewanella; species Shewanella eurypsychrophilus. The sequence continues at coordinate 2,685,823 of NZ_CP045503.2, forward strand.
TGTTGTTTGGGTTGAGGGACCTTCTGATAGAATCTATATCAAACATTGGCTTTCAAGTTTCGATGATAAATTAATTGAAGGAGTTGACTATAGTTTCATGTTCTATGGTGGACGAATATTGAGTCATTTCGATTTAAACGATAATGGTGATGATATGATTTCAATGTTAAAAATAAATATAAATTCTATTATTGTAATGGATAGTGATAGAAAAAATGAAAATGACGAGTTGAACGATACAAAAAAAAGAATTATTAATAGTTGTCGTGATGGGAGTGCAAAGGTCTGGATTACTGGAGGTAGAGAAATTGAAAACTACTTAAACTCTGATGTATTAAAACGTTCAATCGCTAGTGTTCACCCTCATTTTTACGAACAAATAGATACTGATAAATGGTCCAATGTTTTGAAATATTTAATCAAAAAGGATAGTAAAACGAGAACTGCGGATAAAGTTAAAGTAGCAAAAAAGTATATAGAAAATTGTAAAAATAAAGCACTTTACACTCCTGAATTAAAAAAGGAAATCACAGCAATATACAACTTTATTACTAATGCACGCAATTAAACATAACAAGAGCTTTAAACGGAACAAAAAAACAGTTGGTTACGTTTCGCTTCACAATTATAGCCAACAATTTTTGTCCGCTTAAGCTGGCGTTATATGCCAAGAATGGTTCTGATGAATATTGTAATTTTTGTAGCTCTATTTCTAGTTTATTTTTATACATGTTTATTCGCAGTTAAATTTTATAAACATCTAATTGGGCGTTTAGAGGCAGTTCAACGAAAATCAATTTTAAACTTAATAATTAACAGTGCCACCCACAATAAATGGCACATATTGATGCCTCTTACTACTCTTTACAAATTAACAGTGCCACCCACAATAAATGGCACATATTGATGCCTCTTACTACTCTTTACTAAAGAGGTTAAGTGAGAGGTTGCTATGCCCCGTCCAAGAAGAAGCCAAGTGAGTTTAGAAGACACGTCTATGTACCACTGCTGTTCTCGTGTATCCAGGCGTGCAATGCTGCTGGGAGATGATGAGCTCACAGGAAAAAACTATGACCATAGACGAGAGTGGGTAGAATCTCAGCTACTGAAATTAGCTGTGGTGTTCGCTATAGATGTGGCCGCCTATGCCGTGATGTCTAATCACCTGCATGTTGTTCTTAGTGTTGATATTTATGAATCTAATCGTTGGACTGACAAAGAAGTGGTTGAGCACTGGCATCAAATATTTTTAGGGACTGAAATCACACAAAAGTTTGTGAAAGGTGAGGTGATAGAAAGCTTCGAAGTCAAAAAATTAAAGCACTCTATTGCTCTATATCGAAGTCGACTCAGTGATATAAGCTGGTTTATGAGAGCACTTAACGAACCTATTGCCCGCATGGCAAACAAAGAAGATAAGTGTACCGGTCGTTTTTGGGAAGGGCGCTTTAAAAGCCAAGCATTATTAGATGAAGCGGCAGTTTTGGCCTGCATGGCTTACGTAGACCTCAACCCCGTACGCGCAAAAATGGCTGATACGCCAGAGCAATCAGACCATACAAGTATTCAGCTTAGAATAAAATCGGCCTTGAATGGAAAACAACCAGTAAAGCTATTGCCTTTTATTGGCAGTGAGTGCCTTAATCAACCTAAAGGAATTCACTTCGCGCTGAAGGACTATCTTGAATTGGTGGATGAAACAGGGAGAGTTCTTCGTGATGATAAGCGTGGGGCTATCTCTTTGAAGGCATCTAAGATATTAAGCCGGCTAAATATTTCCAGTGAAAATTGGATAAAAGTCACCTCTGATTTCGGCAAGATCTTCCATGGACCGGTAGGTACATTACAAGAGCTGACTAATTATTGTGACCATTTAGGTAAACGCCGACGACATTTTTCTAAAGATTGTCAGTACCTTCAAACTGGCTGGTAATTTTACTCACTCTCTCTGTTAAACCTGGCTCTTTTTTATAAAGAACGAATAAGTCCTGCCTAGATTTTCACATATTTACTCTCAAATTCTCATTTTATTCATATTTGCTAGTGTAAGTTAGGATTTCCCCCCAGTTATTGGATTTACGGGCAAGTGGAATATTGATAACTTGCCAAAGACTTCATATGTTATTGATTAAGAATGGCTGGTTCTTGATGCTGTTCTTAACGATAAAGTTGTTGGATAAAATCAATCTTCGAGTGATTTTGGAAGTATAATATTGACTCTTGTTTCGTTCGTTTTACAGTCTAAGGTGATGCTGCCGTGACAAGCTTCAGTGATGAGTTTGGCTGCGTAAGTCCCTAAACCAGTCCCTAATGGCTTTCCATAAGTGACATATTTTTCAAAAAAAGAATCCTTAATCGTTTCATGAACAGTGCTTGCACTGAAAAGAGTAATTTCAACACTGTCGTCCAATATGGTTTCAAAAAATATCACCTTGGTTCCCCGAGGACTCGCTTCTAGCGCATTGCTATATAACTCAGAAAACATGGTCGTAAACAGCAGTTTATCACCAATTACTTGCGTGTGATTACTGACTAAATTATCCACCTGTATCGACTTTTTAATCTGTTCTCTGGTGAACAGCTGCTGAATATCGCTGATTATCTCATGTAAACCAATCGGTGTTTTTTCAGGGATAAACGTTCCTTCTTCCAGTTTCAAAATCGTATTGAGTCCGTTGATGACTTGGCTCAGTTTCTGGCTGGCAAAGCCAATATTATCCATCTCAAACTTTAATTGTTTTGATGATAACACCCGCTGATTGATCCGCTCTAAGGTCTCATCTATTTGGGCTAGCGGGCCAGTAAAGTAGTTAAAAATGATCCGTTCAATATTTTCTTTTAACGTGAACAATCTGATTTGCTCATTGACCTGATATTCTAATGCCTTGCTGTGTTTAACTGCATTGAGCTGATTTTGGACGCGCATTTTTAATATTTTCATATTAAAGGGCTTGGTCACGTAATCAGCAACGCCGAGCTCTAGCCCGTGAATGACATCTTCATCGTCCGATTTGGCACTAAGAAATATGACCGGAATATCGCATAAGGCAATATCTTGCTGAAGTTGCTCATAAACTTGATAGCCATCCATGTTAGGCATCATGATATCGAGTAAGATTAAATCTGGAGCAGACTGCTTACAAAGTTGCATTGCTTTTTCACCACTTAACGCCACTTGTACTCGAGTGATTGATTTTATGCATTTAGAGGCTACTTCAATATTGTTGACCTCATCATCAACAATTAGCACGCAGAAGTCTTGCCTTTGTTGTGGTGTAACTAAGCTGCTGGACGGCTCGGAGCTTACCGTTGTTGCAGTAGGCTGCACAAGCGCATCTTGTCTGTTGGTCACCTCATGATACAACATACGGTGTAAGGGCTTTTCTTGAGATAAGGCTAGTTTTTCTCTAAACACCTTGAAACTAAACGGCTTGGCAATAAATTGCGATACCCCGCATTTGAGCGCTTCAACTACCGTGGCCTGATTAACAGTAGAGCTACAGACAATGAAGGGAATCGTGGCCATTTTGGGGTGGCTCCTCACGGTCTGCAATAACTCCCTGCCACTGATCTTGGCTAACATCCATTCAGAAATAATCAGCTCTATGTTGTTTTCATCAATAATTTTTAAGGCATCCAGGCCATTAACGGCTTGGAAAATGTTCACAAAGTGCAGATCACGCAGCATTCTAACAATCACATTACGAATGTTATCGGTTGAATCGACGACCAATACCGATATGGACTTCATCCTACCTCCGGTGTAATGCCTTATTGAATGTCTGCTAGCGCTGAATAAAAGACTATTATTGATACAGAGTTGACTGTGTCAGGCTGTCATTATTGTGCTTGCAACATTGCAAGTATAGGTAGGCCACAAAAATATGTATTACGCATGGATAAAATAAACAGCAAGATTGTTGTGTTGATAAAATTATTGAGCATGTTCGTCACTGTTATCAGTGGGATCATAATTATGGGTTGGTTAGCCAGAATTGATGGCTTACTTCGATTAGCCCCCAGTATGACCCCTATGCAATTTAATACCGCACTGTGCTTCTTGTTAAGTGCTTCGGGTCTCCTGCTCATCGCCTATGAAAGAGGGGCCTATTTAAGCCGATTGGCGATTGCATTAGGCCTTATAGCGAGCGTGAGTTTATTGCAATATGTTGTCGATATAAACCTTGGAGTCGATGAGCTGTTTGTGGCTTATTTTATTAACACTGAACAGGTCAGTCATCCAGGAAGAATGGCCCCCAATACAGCATTGAACTTTATTTTTTCTAGCTTATTTTTACTGTTATATAAACAGGTAGGCGTGCGGTTTGTGGAAATAAATAGAGCACTGGCTTGCTTGGTTATCGGACTCAGCGCTATCGCGATTTTTGGCTATATATTTGGTGTCCCTTCGGTATATGGCTGGAAAAATGTTACCGCAATGGCGCTCAGTACCAGTATCAATTTTTTATTGATAGGGACAGGGATGCTGCTGTGTTTATCGTCGAAACGATATAATTCCACTGCTTATACCTTACCCTTGCTTATCCTTATTATCGCGGTCTCTGCCATCTCATGGCAGACTGTCCTTGTCTCTTATAAACCCACAGGATTCGACAGTATTACGCCCAATATTATTCTCTATTGTTGCGCAGGGTGTTGCCTGGTATTGATCTACTTTTCCTATTTTAAAAGATCCCCTTCACCGTCGCATTTTGGTCAGTATGTGGCGTTAGTTATTCTGTGTTTAGGCACGATTAGCTCGCTGTCTTTATATTCTTATTTATCTAATCATCAGACGGTGAGGCTAAAGGAAAGTCTCCATAGTAATGCCAGTTCACATGTCACATCGCTACAGGCAACCATAGATATACTGACTGTTATGTTAGATAACGCGCGCGTGATCTCTTATTACAATGAGGTGGAAAATGAAGCCATATTTAACACAATGTCAGGGCTGTTTTTGAAAAAATACCCCTCAGTTACCCGTATTATGTACGTGCCAATCATCAGCGACCAGCATCAGTTTGAACAACAAATTAAGCGGCGATATGATTTTGAAGTGGGTATGTCAGAGGTAAGCGATGGCCGGAAAATCAAGGCGGGCATCCGGGCTTTATATACTCCCATCTTGTATCAATATCCCATCAGCCACATAGACAATGACATAGGGTTAGATCTTTATGCTCAGCGTCAATATCGTGAGGTATTTGATGGTGCATTTGCAGCAAACACCTTAAGCCATCGAATTTTTGACGGACAAGCCGTGACTTCACATGCGATGATTATTGCTCCATTGCGGCACAATATTTACCAAAAATCCTACCAAATAGACGCGCTGACAGATATTCGTGGATTTATTGTACTGGAGTACAATTTAAGCCAACTGATTGACAACCTGATCCAGCAATCACTTGTCGCGCGTGGTCTGCATATGTTGATTGAATCTGAAAAGGGGACCACTTTTGCATTCTTTCACCAATCTCGGCGATCCATTGATAGCAACATCAATCCAAGCCTTCTCAGTCAAACTGAAAAGGTGGTATTTCCTCTAAACATTGCCGACGAGCAACTCAGTGTATCAGTGTGGCCCAGTGATAGTTTTATCAAACAATATGATTCCGTTACCCCAGAAGTGCTCAGTTTTTTACTATTGATCAGCAGTATTATCATCTCATTTTACCAGTATAGAACCACCAAACGTGAACAAAAAATTGAACAGATGAAAGCCTATTTAGCGTCAGTGGTTGATGCGCTGCCTAACCCAATGTTGATCGTAGATAAAAATATGTTGTTTGTTGGTTGTAATCAGCAGTTTGCCTCTATGTTCGATATTGAGAAACACCAGATTAAAAGCAAAGAGTTTTTGGCTAAAATTGCCGCCTTTCCCGACTACCATCGCATGCGGATTGAAGATGAAGACTGTTTTAATACAGGTGAAAGCAAGCAGTCTGAAGTGTCGATTCTCTTAGCAAGTGGCGAAGAGCGCATTTATAGCTACCTGCGTAATGTGGTTGAGATAGATAATGAGAAACGGCTTATCGGTACCTTATATGATTTGACCGCAGAAAAAGCGATCACAGAAGCGTTAAACCTGGCATTAACCAACGCCAATGAGATGTTTATTTCAGCCCCTGATGCGATGGTTATTGTCAGCGATGATGGTGTGATTGTGCAGATCAATTCCGCAGCTGAGTCACTCTTTGGCTATTACCCTGACGAGTTGGTGGGCAAAAAAATAGAGGTTTTACTTCCCGAGAATATCCGTGAAGCACATGTCGGGTTGAGGCGAAGCTTTATTGATGAAAAGAACTCTAGACCCATGGGGAAAGGGCTGCTTTTGATGGCCGTCGATCATCAAGGAGAAAACATTCACGTCGAAGTGAGTTTAAGCCCCATTAAAACCAGTGAAGGGCTGCATGTTGTCGCATCTGTGCGTGACGTCTCTGAGCGGAGTGCTTTTGAAAAGGCGATACAGGACGCCAAAGAGGAAGCGGAAGATGCTAACCGGACTAAATCAGCATTTCTCGCCAATATGAGTCATGAGATCCGTACCCCAATGAACGCGATTATCGGCTTTACCCACTTACTGCTCGAAAGTGCCCTCAACATCGAACAAGATAAATACGCTCATAAAATAAAAGCCTCAGCGAATTCATTATTAGGGATCATTAATGACATCCTAGATGTCTCAAAAATCGAGGCTGGTAAATTAGAGCTAGAGCATATTCAATTTAACTTATATATAGATGTGCTCGAGAATATGTCAAATATAATCAGCTTGAAAGCCGATGAGAAAAATTTACAGCTACTGTTTGATTTTGATACTAACCTCCCAGCCAATTTGATCGGCGATCCATTAAGGTTGGGGCAAATACTGCTCAATTTACTTAATAATGCAGTAAAGTTCACTCACCATGGTGCAGTCACTCTTTCGATCAAAGTCGTTAGTCAGACCGCGCAAAACGCCAGGTTATCGTTTGAAGTGCAAGACTCGGGTATTGGGATGTCAGTCGCAGAGATTGACAAGTTATTTGTTCCTTTCACTCAAGCAGACTCTTCAACAACCAGGACGTATGGTGGGACGGGGTTGGGGCTATCGATTTGCCATAAGTTGGTGACGCTTATGGGGGGAACGATAGGGGTGAACGCCAAAGTCTCTCAAGGTTCAAATTTTTGGTTCCAAGTCGACTTCAATATCGCGGCAAATAATCAAGGCCAGCAAGAACATGATCTACAAGTTATGCCACTCAATATTTTGATAGTCGATGATGATCCCGCCTCGTTGATGGTGATAAAATCCTATATCGAATCATTTGGTTTTCATGCTGAGATCGAACATTGTGCCAGGCAGGCTCTACAGCGACTTAAAGATCACCACTTCGACTTGATCATTTGCGATTGGAAAATGCCAGAAATGGATGGCATTGAGTTTGTTCGTGAGCTACAAAATCAGCTTGAATTACACGCCCCTACAGTGATCATGGTCAGTGCTTTCGAGCGAGATAGAATCACAACCTTAAGCCATGATCTTACACTCTCGGCAATCATGACTAAACCCATTGCCCCATCAACATTACTTGGCGTCATCACAGATGTGCTCGGCGGCCATAGTGCGATAAATGCCACTGAAATAGCGATAGGACAAAAATATGACTTTAGTGGCGTGCGTATACTCTTGGTCGAAGACAACGTCATTAACCAAGAACTTGCTGAGGAACTGTTACGCCAGGTACAGGTGAATGTGACAATTGCCAATAATGGTCAGGAAGCCATTTATCTGCTGGCTCAGAACACTTTTGACCTGGTGCTAATGGATATTCAAATGCCTGTGTTAGACGGTATATCAGCGACTAAACAAATAAGACAGGATCCACATTATGAACACTTACCGATTATCGCGATGACCGCCAATGCGTTAATGGGGGATCGCAATGCGTCAATGTCTGCGGGAATGAATGATCACATTAATAAACCAATAGATGTTAAAGCGCTCTATAAGATGATTTCAAAATGGACAGGAAAATCCGCTACAGCCAATACGAGCAAGGCTAAACAGCCAAAAGTAGTGAGTCGCTCTAACACTGAGCTAATGAAGTCGCTCAATATGTTCGGCCTGCAAACAGAGTCTGCGTTAGCCAGACTCAATAGTGATGAAGTCTTCTATCTCTCTTTACTCAATAAATTACAGCAAAGGATATCAGAGCAGCTCCCATCTCTGAAAGCCATTCACAAGCGGAGGCACCTAGAGAATATGGCGGCTGAAGTCCATACACTCAAAGGTTTGTTGGCCACGGTGGGAGCCAATGAACTGAGTGGCCAATGTGCTGTTTTTGAGATGAAGTTTAACATCCAACAGTATCCAGTTAAGGAGCTGAATGAGTTTTTTATCCAGCTTGAAGCTTTTGCAACTTCCATCAATGATCTCATGTTAATTTCTCAAGCTGATCTGTCTCGAAAACTCAGCACCTCACCAATACAAGCTTTATCTTCTCAACAAATAATAGCGGCGATTGTTGAATTAGAGCGCTTGCTCTTGAGTAATGATAGCGATGCAATGGAACTTGTTGAAAAACTTATCATCGCAGACCTTAAGCCAAAGGATAAACTTGAAGCACTATTAGCTCACTGTGAGCGATATGATTTTGAAGCAGCCTATGAGCTGCTTTTACATAGTAAAGCGGAACTAATGGGAGAGAAAAATGAATCGTCAACAGAGTAGAACGTTAATTGGAATATCCTTGTTCAAAGTAGAAGTGCAAGCATCCGAACATCAAGGGTTCTAGCACGTACTCAACAACGCGGGGATCTGCTACACTGTTTTGGTTACTTTTTAACTTAAGATCAATTCGTTATGCAGCGCCCACCATTACGTCAAGCTAAAACCATCGACAATGTTTTTAATAGTGCCTATTGGCACCTTGGTCAACAAGATTTCACCATTAATGAAATTCGTACCAAGCTTGAGCGCAAAACCGAAAATCCACAATGGATTGAGACCGTACTCGCCAAACTAATAGAGAATGGTTACCTGAAAAATGACTATGACTTTGCTGTACGCTATTGCGAGCTGGCCTTTAGTAATGAACTCGGTACAGGCGCAATAAGACGTAAGTTACGACTTCGCGGTGTACCTGTGACAGAGATAGATACTGCAATAGAGCAAGTGATGGATGAACAAAAAGTCGATGCTTTCGCGATGGCTACGTCTAGGCTACTCAGCAAATTTGATAATTTTTATGGCACCAATAGAGAAAAAGTCTATGCCCAGATGACCACCAAAGGTTTTTCTCGTGTAGAGATTGATCATGCCTTAGCACAACATCCAGAGCGTGAAACACTGCGTAGTAAATTAGCCGTAAAAGCAGATAAAGTTGACTTAACCACTGAAATAATTAAGTTATTTAATAAAGGTAAAGGTGAAACCCTTATCTTACAGGAACTAAAACAGCGACTGATCGATGTCAGCGATTTTGAAGATATCTTGTATCAATTAACGCTATCAGAAGATGTCGATTTTTATCAAAGCTGTAAAAAAGAGCTGGCTAAAAAGCGCTATGATCTATCGGATTATAAAGAAAAGTCGAAAGCGTATGCGTATCTATCCCGTAAAGGGTTTGGCAGTGATGAAATAAAAGAAGCAATGGATCCAGGTGATGAGTAAATGGCGTAGAAGTCTGCTAATCACTGAAGCGGGTCTATTACCCGCCGCATAGGTAGAGGGTCAATGTTATATCAATTACACTGGCTCATCGGCTTGAATTTGTCCTACCAATAATACAGGTGCGGCATCGAGTTCGTCAGCATCCATCATGGATGCAATACGCTCTACTGCCGAGAGTAACTGGCTTTGTTCCCACTCTTCAAGATTTTGATAGCGCTTAATAAAATGCTCTTGAAGTGGTTTTGGTGAGTCAATTAATAACGCTTGGCCCGCTTCGCTTAACGATAAATGTACTTTACGTTTATCAGTTTCACTGCGTGTTCTAATGATTAAATTACGGCTTTCAAGTCTATCGAGAATCGTCGTGACGGTTGCCGGGCTCAGTGTTATTTCTTGAGCTATTTGCTTTGCCAGTGGCGCGTCAAGTTGTTCAATTTTTCGCATCACCATTAGCTGTGGACCCGTTAATCCTGACTCTTTATTTAATTGTCGAGAATGTATGCTGATAGCCCGGATCACACGGCGTAATGAAATTAATAACTGTTCGTACTTTTCCATAATTCCCCCCCTCTATTTTTGCGTACCATAACAGAAATAATCGTAACACTCATGCGCAAAATAACAAAAACAGAATAATCCCAGACAATAATCTTCTTTTTCAGCTTTCATAAAAAAACTGCTTATAAACTAACTGCTTGTGAGGCCGGAAGTAGGGCGCTTAACGCTGAGTTCAAGGGTGAGATAAAGTCGACATTATCTCGACTTTACAATATTTGCATACTTTTAACCGTATTAATGAATATTTAATCAATCGACCCCTAATCATTAGTGCTCTAACTATCAAGTGTTAGCCATAACGTGATCAGTGTTGAGTAATAATCAACTAAAGTGGCAATGCAGTAGGTAAAGCGTAACATGCAACTCAGAATATGCTGATTTATAAAGGTTAAGTCGTTATTTTTATGATATGAAAATATCTTAGTGGTTATAGTTGAAATTATTTTAACTGTAATTATCTATTTAGGTAAAGATTTACATTCTATTTTGGTCATAGCCTTTGTCTGGTTTCATTTGTGAGAGCCCGCCAATAAATATGTATTTACACTAAGGGGTTGAAACATTGATAGGCAACACATTTAGTCGTCAAAAAGAGTTACCTGTAATGCCGGTGCCGGACATAAATATAACCTGCCGTAAACTCATCGAATGGGCTGAGCCATTATTAACTGAACCAGAGATAACCAAGACCAGAGAAGCCATTAAGCAGTTTCTGCAGCCCGGAGGTGAAGGGGAAAGGCTACAAAATGAGTTGGTTGAATGGGCTAGCTCCCCCTCAATCACGAACTGGTTTGCCCCTGTTTGGCGCGATTTCTATCTGGCATGCCCAAAGTCACTGGTGATCAACAGTAACGTATTTTATTACCTGAAAAGTAAGCTTGATGAAAATGTAGATCCGCAGGCAAGAAATGCTGCCGCGCTTATTAGCAGCGTTTACGATTTTATTGGCTTGATTGATGAACGCAAGCTGGCGGTCGATATGCAGAAAGAGCTGCCGTTATGCATGAATCAATATAACCAACTTTTTTCTTCAACAAGAATACCTCGCCAAGGGACGGATGAGTTCAAAACCTTATCGTCAAGAAACCATATCATCGTTATGCATCATCAAGGTATCTACAAACTCAATATCATTGATGAACATGGCAGTATTCGTTCCCCCTTTGCAATTGAATATGAGCTTGATTGTATTCTGTCTATCTCAAAGAGTGGACAAAACTTAGGTCTGCTAACCACAATGCAACGTGATGACTGGGCTGAAAGTCGGGCAGAGCTACTGCAGATCTCGGCTAATAATAAAAATGCGATGACTGCTATCGAAGAAGCTAGTTTTGTTTTATGTCTGGATAAAAGTGAGCCCAATGAGATAGCGGAAATCTCAAAACAGTTACTCCACGGGGAGGGGCAGGATCGATTTTTCGATAAATCCCTGCAGTTTATCGTTTTCAAAAATGGTAAGACAGGGATCAATTTTGAGCATACCGGGGTGGACGGCTCTGTGATGCTGCGCCTGATCGGACATATCTATGACACGATTGATAAGGTTTTATTCGAGAAAACCACCCGCTCAGAAACGAAACAGGTCGTTTCTCCTAGCGTCGAAGAGCTAGCGTTTGATCTCAATGATTCGCTGAAACAAACAATTCGAGCGGCTGCAGATGCCTTTAGCCAGCACGTCGCCAATACCCAGACCAGAGTGTTGAATTTTACTCAGTTTGGTAAAAATCAGATAAAGCAGTTTGGGGTCAGTCCCGATGCGTTCGTTCAGTTGGCGCTGCAACTAGCTGAATATAAGCTATATGGCAAGCTTTACAGCGCCTATGAAGCCGTGATGACAAGAACGTTTATCGACGGACGCCTCGATGCATTACATACTGTTTCAACCGAGTCGACAGCATTTATTCACAATATATGTGACGCCGAATCTTGTAGGCAGACAAAAATCGATTCACTCATAAAGGCAGCCCAAAAGCATGTTGAAAGAGCAAGTGAATGCAGACAGGGTCTCGGGGTTTACGCCCATTTTATGGCATTAACGTATCGCTATAAAGAGGCTGGCAACAACATAGGAATGACTGAGTTGCCAGAAATTTTTACAGATAAGGGATACCAGACATTGAATCACAGTGTGGTCTGTACCAGCACCACATCAGATTACGGTGTAGAGCTGGCGGGTTATGGACCGATTGTCGATGATGGCTACGGGATCCGTTACTTTAAGCGCAGTGATTCTATCTGCTTTAATATGACGAGTCGCAGTGCAATGCAGGATAAACTCGAGCTGATGCAAGGCTATATCGAGCAGTCGTTGCTTGAAATGGCCGATCTGATGCGAAGCCGAGAAACCTGATAGCTAGCAGTGAAAGTCTGTGTGACTGTATTTAACCACGAGCAATGGTGATATCCGATACATATCCATGTTCGGTTCCCACCAATGCCTGCTTAAGCATCGTTGCCGCTTCAATTGCGCTCATAAAGCCAGATGTATCTAGTGACTTACCACTTGAGGGCCAAAACTCCGTTGCCATGCCGCCAGGATAAACTGCGATAAGCTTCATGGGGCAGCCTTTAAGTTCCAGGCGTACTGATTCAACCAGTCCCCGCACCGCCCATTTTACTGCGCAATAGGTCGACTCTCCCGCCTTCGCCGTCAGTGCCGCCGTTGACATGACAATCACCACGGTCACAGCTTGCTCTTTGTAACGCTTCACCGCTTCACGTAAAAGCATGATTGCAGATGTGACATTGTTTTCTATTAACGCGTTAATCGCATCAGCTTGCTGATTTTCAAGCGCGCCAAAGTATCCACTACCGGCGCAGTGGATGATGGTTTGAGGTGTATGTTGGCAGGCATCAAACAGGGCTTTTATATCGTCTGGTTGACTCAAATTTGCTGTTTTAGCCTGAACCTTATCACCTAAAGGTTCGGCGACTTTAAGTAAACGTTGTTCGTTACGTCCAGAAATTAGCAGTTCAACCCCATCTTCACTGTACAGCTTGGTCAAGGCAGCCCCAAGTCCGCTACTGGCTCCGGTGATCACAATCATGGATAACTCACTGTTTAACTTGATTCGGATAAAAATAGTCACATATATGCGCAAAGACTACAAAAATATCTGCTGAAGATGGGCCATTCGTGGTGACTTTCAACCATAAAGCAATAAATTGGACCCACAGCAGCGATATCTAATCTACTCATGTTTCTTTATAAGTTGGATTATCTGCTCCATAGCTGGGTCTTTAGCTGAAAAGTACGCCTCAGAAGTCAGTGTCACCGGCAGGTGAGGCGCTATCCAAATCCTATGGTCTTCAGCCTTCGAAGCCTGATGATACTGAGAAGATATGATCCCCCATACACCACTGTAGGGAAGTTTGAACCACCCAGCTTCACCTAAATGGTTAGGTCTGCTACCACTAGGCTCTCCGACAATAATGGCATCGGTCAACCGATTAAGATCGGCAAGTAATAGGTGCGCGGCTGAAAATGTATTTCTGCCGACAATGACAAATAGCTGATTATTTTCATTTTGCTCGCTAAAGTGAATTAACGCACGAGTGAGTGGTGGAATTATTGAACCATTGCCGCCACTGTTGTGGCGCAGATCCAAGACAAGGTTTTCGACATTATCCTGGATAACTCTTTGTTTTATTTCCCGACTAAATTGAGCAAGCGACTGAGGTTTCTGTTGTGCGACGGCATTAAATTGTAAATAAAGATAATTATCTTCTTTGTTATTGAGAAACCAGTAATTATCACTTTTATTGTTCAAGTAAGCCGGATTGTTGTCAGAGGCCAGTTTGGGCAGTGTAGGAAATCCAGCAAAATTGAATGGGGCACCAGTTAGTGAGATCGTCTCTTGTTTCCCTTTACTATCTGCGACAGTAAGCAGTACCTTATCGACATTGTCCACTAAGCTAAGTCCTGCTAGCACTTGGGGTAATGACAGATAAAAAGGAGCTAACCAATATTGCTGCATCTCGTTATCTCGTGCGTTTATCGATCCCACTGCGCTGAGGGCTTGCAGTACCGGAGTATGACCCACTGAGATCACTTTACGTCCTATCAAGTGCTGATACCGCTCGTTAGCGCTAACAATGTAGAGGCCGTCATTAAACCAATAAAAACTCACAGGAAGCCGGTTAAATGAACCTTTCAAGGAGTGAGTAGGAACAATGAAGTTATGACCATTTCCCACACTTGCAAGCAGCTGCATCATTCTAAAAACAATCTGCTGATCTGTCAGGTCGGGAATATCTGCTGTGATCGAGTCTACTTGTTGCTCTAACTGCCCAAGAGAGGTTTTATGGTAAGGATCAACATGTAATCGCTTGATCTCAGAAAGTAGAAACGTTAAATCTTCGACCCATTGCTTATCTCGAGATAAACCAGCCTGACGAAACTCGCCTGACAGTTTCTTGAAGGCATCAGATGCCGCTATATTAGTGAAACTTGAGTTATCAATAAGTGATTTACGATCATCCCAACGAAAGTCGAGTGCCTTTTGTATCCATTCAAGCGCCTGCTGATTATCGTTTAAGGCGGAATAGCATTGTGCAATTTTGATCATAATATCATTTGATGGGGCTGAAGCCGACGGGATCCCTGACATTATTGTGCCCAGCTCTAGTGTCTTTTCGAGTGCTGGGACTGCTTTACTGTATTGCGCTGTCTGTAAGTAGCCATGTCCCAATAAAAACCAAGTCTCCCCGTCATCACTGTATTGCTTTGTGAGCATTTCTAGAAGTGGGATGGCTTTTTCCCAGTCACTATTTTTTGCCAGAGCGACGGCATCATTACGACTTGACCAGTACTTGGCCCCATTATTAGGAAACGCGTTTGAAGGCTGCTGACCCAGGGCCTCGTTGGTCATTAAATTGGCATTCGCGAGTGCAGAAAGCGGCATGGTTATGCAAGTGCAGCCCAATAAAAGGCTTAATAAAATGTTTCTCATCATAATTATTATTGTGCTTAGCAGGTTGGTTTAATGTTTGGGGTTTGATAACTCACTTGGGGTGGGGGATTTAACATAGCTCCAATACTTACTCTCTATGATTAACCATTGAAGAAAGGTGTCGATGAGTTTTGATTAAAAATTTACCAATGATGCAAAATGTTACGTTGACTTTACTTTTTACTCACGTTAGGAGAAAAAGTTTCAGGTAATTGAATTAAATGGTATCTGGCAGCTAATTTAGATTTTAATTAATTAGCTGTCAGCCTTTATCCTACTGTTATTAAATTGTTTTCTCCCACTTTTAGCATCGTTTAAACCTAGCTCACACTTCTGGATTTACGTCGAAATTTCCTTGTCGCTGTTAACTGTTTGTGGTTCTTTTGTGAATTTGACACTTGTGTCAGGTTTTTGCTTCTGATATACCTAATTTAGTGAAATTGAGCCCACACCGATTTACGAGATTAAACACGGAACAAATTATGACAATGAGTACAGTTCGTTTCTTACTAAATAACGATGTAGTGACATTAGAAAATATAGATCCGAATTTCACGGTTCTACAGTATCTGCGTCAAAAGCAGTTTAATACTGGCACTAAAGAGGGCTGTTGTTCTGGTGACTGCGGTGCTTGTACTGTGGTAGTTGCCGAGTTAGCCGATAATAAACAAGATCTTGATTATAAATCGATTAACTCATGCATCAGTTTTGTGGGGAGTCTACATGGCAAACAACTTATTACAGTTGAAGACCTAAAAGACGGGGCTCAATTACACAATGTGCAGCAATCGATAGTCGATAACCATGCCTCACAGTGCGGTTTTTGTACGCCAGGGTTTGTGATGTCCGCGTTTGCTTTGCATAAGGTCAACAATAAGCCCAGCCGAGCTGAAGTCGTCGAGGCGCTTGCGGGTAATCTATGTCGTTGTACTGGTTATCGTTCGATAATCGATGCGGCCATGGAAACAAGCGAGCAGGCAGCTCCTGATTCATTTGCTAAGCACTATGAGCAAACGGTGCAGCATCTTAATGAGCTCAAACAAACACCCTCTGCAATGCTATCAGGCAATCAACATAGTTACTTTGCCCCAAAAACCATCACAGAGCTTGCGCAAAGGCTCCTTGAACAGCCAAGTGTAACCTTGGTTGCTGGCGGTACCGACTTAGCACTCAGCGTGACTCAAAACTTGCATACCATAGATGATCTCGTGTATCTCGGTGATGTGGCCGAGCTACGCACAGTTGAAGACCTTGATGATCAGTTTGTGATTGGCTCGGCGGTGCCATACAACGAATTTACCCCAATGCTACATGATGAATATCATGAACTGGGTGAGATGATTGAGCGCATCGGTTCAAGGCAAGTGCGAAACAACGGCACCTTAGGTGGCAATATTGGTAATGCTTCGCCTATTGGTGATATGCCTCCTGCGCTGATCGCACTTGGGGCTGAAATGACGCTGCAGCGTGGTGCGGTCGAGCGAAAAATAGCGGTTGAAGACTTCTTTGTTGCCTACAAGAAAACCGTGATCCAGCCATCTGAATTTATCAAACAGATTTACATTCCCAAAGCCAAACCGGGTCAGTTCCTTAAATTATATAAGATCTCTAAACGCATCGATGATGATATCTCCGCAGTATTAGCCGCCTTCTTTATTGAGCTAAAAGATAATCTCGTTATCGACATACGCATCGCATTTGGTGGCATGGCGGGGACGCCTATGCGCGCCAAGCTGTGCGAAGCGGCCTTACTCAATAAACCGTTTAACCAACAAAATGTCATAGCCGCTCAGCAGGCATTAACACTCGATTATCAGCCAATGTCAGATGTACGCGCCTCGGATAAATACCGAATGAAACTTGCCCAAAACTTAATGCAGAAATGTTATCTCGAATTACAAAACAGAACAATTGAAACACGGGTGGTGAATTATGCGTAGTCTTATCGAAATCAATAAAGCCAATTTAGCCGACACAAGTCTACGCAGTGTAGGATTAGGCGGAGTCGGACGCTCTAAAAAACATGAAAGTGCAGAAAAGCATGTCAGCGGTGAAGCGATTTATATCGATGACAGACCTGAATTACGCGGCCAGTTACACGCCGCAGTCGGTCAAAGCACGATTGCACATGGCAATATCATATCAATGGATCTATCAGCGGTTAAAGCTGCCGAGGGTGTGATTGCGGTTATCACGGTAGATAATGTGCCAGGTCATACTGATATTGGCCCCGTGTTTCCAGGGGATCCTGTGCTTGCCATAGGCAAAGTAGAATATGTAGGCCAGCCTTTATTTGCCGTTGCTGCAACATCCCACGATTTGGCTAACCGTGCGGTTAAGCTGGCTAAAGTGGAATATGAAGAATTAGAGGCGGTATTAACGGTTAAGGATGCGCTAGCTAAACAAAGTTTTGTACGTCCTCCGTATTCCATGAAGCGAGGCGATTCAGAAGCCGCCATTACTCATGCTGAGCATCAATTGTCAGGGCAGATAAATGTGGGTGGCCAAGAGCATTTTTACCTTGAAGGGCAAATTTCTACCGCTGAGCCGACAGAAGACGGCGGCATGTTGGTGTTTTCTTCTTCTCAGCATCCAAGCGAAGTGCAAAAGCTTGTCGCTGAAGTACTGGATATTTCACTGAATAAAGTGGTTGTCGATACTCGTCGAATGGGGGGAGGATTTGGTGGTAAAGAGACCCAGGCTGCACCTTGGGCTTGTATTGCCGCCTTGCTTGCTAATGAGAGTAAACGTCCGGTTAAATTTAAACTCAATCGCGCAGATGATATCTGTATGACAGGTAAGCGTCACCCGTTCGAGAATGAATATACCGTTGGATTTGATAACCAGGGTCAAATCAAAGGCATTAATATTACCGTTAATGGTAACTGTGGATATTCCCCCGATCTCTCCGATGCGATTGTCGATAGGGCCATGTTTCACTCCGACAATGCGTACTTCTTAGATCAAGCAACAATTACCGGTAATCGCTGTAAGCTTAATACCGTGTCTCATACCGCTTATCGTGGATTTGGCGGCCCCCAGGGCATGATGACCATTGAGATGGTGATGGACGATATCGCTCGCCATCTAGGAAAAGATCCCCTCGAGATCCGCAAGATCAATCTCTACGGCAAAGATGAACGTAACGAAACTCACTACCATCAAATCGTTGAACACAACAAGATCGCTGAATTGATTTCGTCCTTAGAAGAGAGTGCTGATTATCGCGTCCGTCGCGAAAGCATTGAGCTGTTCAATAGTGAAAACAGCATCTTGAAAAAAGGAATTGCGTTAACGCCGGTTAAATTCGGGATCTCTTTTACCGTTCAGCATCTAAACCAAGCTGGCGCACTCATTAATGTGTACACAGATGGCACCATTTTGCTTAATCATGGTGGCACTGAGATGGGCCAAGGCTTATTCACTAAAGTCGCTCAAATTGTCGCTGAGGAGTTTCAAATTGACGCTGATACCATAGGTGTTTCGGCAACTCGGACAGATAAAGTCCCTAACACCTCGCCAACAGCGGCGTCATCGGGTACCGACTTAAATGGCAAGGCCGCACAAGCCGCAGCCAGAATTATCAAGCAACGTCTGATTGACTTTGCCTGTGAAAAATACAGTGTCACCGAAAGTGAAGTCAGTTTTGTTGAGAACCAAGTACGGGTAGGGACTGAGTGTTTCAGCTTTGCTGAATTTATTCAGCAAGCCTACATCGGCCGTGTTTCCCTGTCGGCGACCGGTTTCTATAAGACGCCAAAAATTCATTTCGATAGAGCCACAGGTAAGGGTCATCCCTTTTTCTACTACTCAACGGGTGCGGCGGTATCTGAGGTTTTGATTGATACCTTAACCGGCGAATACCGACTACTGCGCGCTGATATTCTCCAAGATGTGGGTCATTCATTGAATCCCGCCATCGATATTGGCCAAATTGAAGGCGCCTTCATTCAAGGTATGGGCTGGTTAACGACTGAAGAGCTGGTATGGAACGACAAGGGTCGCTTGCTCTCGAACAACCCTGCAACCTACAAAATTCCCGCGATCAGCGATGCACCCGCTGATTTTAGGGTCGACTTAGTGCCTGACGATCCTAACCGCGAGCAGACTATCTATAACTCTAAGGCCGTAGGTGAGCCGCCATTTATGTTAGGGATGTCAGTGTGGTCTGCACTTAAAGATGCTATTTCAAGTGTCTCAAATCATAAGTTAAGCCCCGCGCTTGATACACCTGCAACCCCAGAGAAGGTACTTTGGGCCGTTGAAGCGATGAAAGCAGGTCGTAAAACGAGTGCTTAAGCTTGATGTTTTTAAACTAACTCAGCTTTAGGCAGATATTTAGTAATGCTCAAGGCTGGATGTAAACACATATCCAACATAGGAGAAATGCAGATGGTACCCACTAACTGGAACAAAGCCGCTTTTGAATTAAGTCAGCAAGGTAGAGCTTATGTATTAGTTACTTTGGTGGGGGTGTCGGGTTCTACGCCAAGAAACAGTGGCACAAAAATGGTGATCTCTAAAGATGACATTTTTGACACTATAGGTGGCGGACACCTTGAGCATAAAAGTATCAAACACGCTCACAAGATGTTGGCAGCAGGTAAGAGCTGCCAACACTTAGAGCACTTTCAACTCGGAACGAATTTAGGCCAATGTTGCGGTGGTAATGCCAGTGTGATGTTTGAGTGTTTTGCGTCAGTCGGGGTCAATATCATGGTATTTGGGGCTGGTCATGTCGGTAAGGCGCTGGTCGCCATACTCGCGGGCTTACCATGCCAGGTGACTTGGGTTGATAGTCGAGCAGAGCAGTTCCCTGCCGATGTTGAAAATTATCATAATGTCACCAAAGTCATCAGTGAGGAGCCAGAGTTTGAAGTCGCCTCTATGCCTGAAAATAGTTACTTTGTGGTAATGACTCATAACCACCAGATGGATTTTGAGATCTCTCAAGCTATCCTCAAGCGTGGGGACTTCCATTATCTAGGCCTTATCGCGTCTGGTACCAAATGGCGTCGTTTTCAGCAGCGTTATAAGCACAGAGAGATAGACCCAAACCAAGTTGCGCGAATGAGTTGCCCAATAGGTCTTGAGCAAGTGGGCGGCAAATTACCGATGGAAGTGGCGGTGTCAGTATCGGGTGAGATCATTAACCTCTATCAAGCTGAGCAAAAGGTCGCTGAACAAGGAGCCGCTGAGCAGAAAAAAGCCATTGATGCCATTGATAGTCAAACCCAAACTCCTGAACTGGCGAAGATGGCTAAAGCTCGCCCCACATCGCAGCAGGGGATCTACTGGAAAGAGTTTAAGGAGTTACTCAATACAGATTAACAAGGCTGAGTACCCCACTGAACATGCAATTGTTAGCAAGTGCAGTATTATTTTTTAGAAAGAATCAATAGGAGTCGCAAGGTGTCGCATTTTGCCTTACAGAGTAACAAGGTTATTTTAAATACCAGCCACAATAATCAGGTGAGCCATGAGATGCTTGCTGCCTGTATTGAGGTAAAAGACGAGCTGATTGTTGCCATTCACCCTTATGGACAAGCACTAGACTGCGAGGTTCTCGATTATGGCGACCGTGTCATTATGCCCGGTCTTGTCGACTCTCATGTGCACATTAATGAGCCGGGTCGCACTGAGTGGGAAGGCTTTAATACCGCCACTCAAGCTGCGGCAGCTGGCGGCATTACCGCACTGGTTGATATGCCACTGAACTGCATTCCTGTGACGACCACCAAAGCGGCATTTGAAGAGAAGCTTAACGCAGTCGATGACAAGTTATGGGTCGATTGTGGTTTTTGGGGTGGGGTTATTCCGCAAAATATCGGTGATCTGGACGAGCTGCTTAATGCTGGCGTGTTAGGCGTTAAGTCTTTCCTCATTGATTCAGGTATCGAAGAGTTTCCCAATGTGGAAGCGAAAGACATACGTGCAGCTATGCCTATCTTAGCAAAGCACGATGTGCCGTATCTTATCCATGCAGAAATCGATTGTGGTGGCTTTAATGATGTGGTTATTAATGACAAATATAATAGTTTTTTAGCATCTCGTCCTAAGAGCTGGGAAAATGAAGCTATTTCCTTAATGCTTGATATGGCTAGAGAATCAAAAGAGAAGGGCGATAACTGTAGAGTTCATATCGTCCATCTTTCATCGGATGAAGGGTTAGAATCCATTGCGACGGCTAAAAAAGAAGGTTTACGTTTTACCGCTGAAACCTGCCCGCATTATCTGACCATAGCATCAGAGAATATTCCCGATGGCAAAACCTTGTTCAAGTGTTGTCCACCCATCCGTGAAAACAGTAACCGTGAGCATTTATGGCAAGCCATAAGCGATGGTCGATTAGACTTTATCGTCTCAGATCACTCACCTTGTACCCCAGAGCTTAAACACATAGACAGTGGCGATATAGAAAAAGCATGGGGTGGAATTTCAGCGCTGCAGTTTGGTTTACCACTTATCTGGACCGAAGCTAAAGAACGCGGTTTCACCTTAGTAGACTTAACTCGCTTGATGTCGAGTGAAACGGCTAAGTTTGCTGGACTAGACAGCATTAAAGGCCAAATAAGTGTCGGGTTTCATGCCGATTTCTTAGTCTTTGATCCCGAGCACAGCTACACCATCACCAATGAGATGATCAAACATCGTCACAACATTACTCCCTACGCAGGGCGCACGGTAACGGGTCAAGTACAACACACGTTTGTACGTGGCCATCATGTTTACCAGCAAGATGAATTTATCAATGCACCCGTTGGGCGACCTTTACTTAAGGGACGACTGTAATACCAGTCGGTATAAGCGCTACAAGCATTTTTAAAGAATAACTAAATAACAACTAAATAAAGAACAGGAAGTCGAAGCTATGATGCTAGATATTGATACACAGCAACAAAACCAGTTAACAGGCGCAGCCCTTAAGCTTGAACAAAAATTTAAAGCCCAATATGTCGATCTGGCCAGCGAAGGCGTTGGCGGTGAAACGATCGCCTGTAGTGATGATTTTTTTGCCGAGATGGAAAACTTGATCAAGCCAGGTCGCGGGATCTTTATCGATGATAAGTTTACCGAACGCGGTAAGTGGATGGATGGCTGGGAATCTCGCCGTAGCTATGGTCGTGATAATGGCCGTGAATTCGACTGGTGTGTGATCAAGTTAGGCATAAAGGGTGTCATTCAAGGCCTGGATATCGATACCAACTATTTCCGCGGTAATGCACCAGAAGCGGTATCGGTTGAAGCATGTGTGAGTGAAGTTGAGCCTGATGCTGAAACGGTTTGGCATACAGTCCTTACCCAAACAGCTGTAGAGGCTCACAGCCAAAATATTTTTGAAATCAGCAATGATACTGCTTGGACCCATATCCGCTTTAACATGTTCCCAGATGGTGGCGTTGCACGCCTTCGCGTATACGGTGAAGCCGATGTGAATTGGGAACACTTTATTCCTGGTGAGTTAATCGATCTTGCTTACATTAAGAATGGCGGTAAAGCCCTGCTAGCCAGTGATATGTTCTTCAGTGATAAGAATAATCTGATAAGACCTGGCCGTGGTGTCAATATGGGTGATGGCTGGGAAACTAAGCGACGTCGTGACTTAGGTCCAGATTGGTCAATCGTCAAGTTGGCTTCTGAGGGCAGTATTAACAAGGTAGTTATCGATACGTGTCACTTTAAAGGCAACTTTCCCGATACCTTCTCATTAGAGGGAATGGTGTCAGACAGTGATGATTTCACCCATGGTCAACAGGAAGATAACTGGCAACCCATTATTGGACGCACAAAGTTAACAGCCCATCGTGAGCATCTTTTCATCAATGAGCTGTTAGCTACGAGCGAACAAACCTTTACCCACGTACGCCTCAATATATTCCCAGACGGCGGCATCTCTCGCATGCGTCTATTTGGTAAACGCAAAGGTTAACGGGTGCTGATATGAACTTAGAACAGTTAAATTGTTTATCAAACAGTGAAGCTACCCATGCCTTTATGCAGTGCTGCACTGCATCGAATTGGGTCAAGGCGATGGTCGATGCGCGGCCATTCGCCGATGATAAAGCATTGGCTAAAAGGGCAAACTCTGCCTGGTCTGATGCGGTTGAAGCGGATTTTATCGAGGCATTTGAAGGCCATCCGCAGATTGGTAATGTGGCGAGTCTAAGAGCAAAGTATGCAAATACTAAAGAGCTCGCCAGTGGTGAGCAAAGTTCAGTGAAGCAAGCTTCTGAGCAAGTCTTGGTCGATTTAGCCCAGGGCAATGCTGATTACCTTGAAAAATTTGGCTTTATATTTATCGTTTGTGCCACAGGTAAAAGTGCACAGCAGATGCTGGATTTGCTGCTCGCACGTTTGCCTAATGATAAGGCCACTGAACTTGCTAATGCTGCAGAAGAGCAGCGCAAGATCTTCCACCTAAGGTTAGATAAACTACTGTGAGTAATACATTATGAGTCAAATTACTACCCATGTACTGGACATCACGCGCGGCAGTCCTGCGCAAGAACTGCCTATTACACTGTCTGCTCACTCTGATGGTGCTTGGCATGAGTTAGCCTCGGGCGTCACTAATTCTGATGGACGCATTGCTGGTTTACTTGCCGATGAAGTGCAGCTTAAAGCGGGGATATATCGGATGCATTTTGATACCGGCAGTTACTTTAAGGCCAATAGCGAAAAGGGTTTTTATCCCTTTGTCGATATTGTATTTGAACTCGATGGTTCAAACAGTCATTACCATATCCCTTTGTTGCTTAGCGCATTTGGTTATTCAACCTATCGCGGCAGCTAACAGGGCTTAATCGTTTAACAGTAAAAGATGTTCCACAGGTAAAACAGCAGAATGGAAAAATTGATGACCGATAACGTACAAGTGATCAGCTCTAAGCTATTAACGCCTAGACCATTAACACAGGCGGCGTTCAGCGCCTATGGTGATGTGATTGAAGCCACCGCGGACAGTAATAACTTTGCTATTAACGATGGCCTGACTCAACGTTATCATGATTTAGCTAACGTCGATGTCAGCGATAATAATGGTCGTACCTTGATCAGTATTTTTCGCTCACAGCCGTTAGCACAACCCATTTCCATCGGCATGATGGAGCGTCACCCACAGGGTAGTCAGGCATTTATTCCTATGGGACAAAATGCCTATTTAGTGGTCGTGGCGCCTGCAGGTGAATTAGATGTCAGTCACATTGAAGTGTTTATCGCCAATTCAGATCAAGGCGTTAATTACCATAAAGGGACTTGGCATCACTTCTGTCTAGCATTAGGAGGTGAAAGCGATTTTCTCGTGGTGGACAGAGGAGGTGAGGGGGACAACTGCGACGTAGTGAAGTTAGATGGCTCACTCTTAATCACGCAAAGTTAAACCGATAATACCAATCAATATTGGTACTTCTATCATAGTTAAATAATAAAACTCAAATAATACGATGATAAAAAGGTAAATAACATGTTGAAAGTATACCGGGGAGAAATTCTGCATTTTTTGGCTGACCCTGCCAAAGTTGCTCTTGAAGAGAGTTATCAGCATATTGAAGATGGGCTGTTAATCATTGAGGATGGATTGATACAACAGGTGGGGGATGCAAGTGTATTGCTACCCACATTAGATCAGTCCATCGAAGTGATCCACTATGAAAATGGCTTAATCATGCCTGGTTTTATCGATACCCATGTGCATTACCCGCAAACAGAGATGATCGCCTCTTATGGTGAACAGTTACTCGAATGGTTAGAGAATTATACGTTCCCTTTTGAGCGCCAATTTGAAGATCTAGAGCATGGGAAAAATGTGGCTGAGTTCTTTTTAACTCAGTTATTAGACGCTGGAACAACGACTGCATTAGTGTTTGGCACGGTACACAAAGAATCGGTTGAAGCCTTCTTCACCGTGGCACAGCAGAAAAAACTGCGTATGATCTGTGGCAAAGTATTAATGGACCAAAACTGCCCTGATTACTTATCAGACACGGCGCAATCGGGATATGACGACAGCAAAGCACTGATTGAAAAGTGGCATAAAACTGATCGTTTACAATATGCCATCACGCCAAGATTTGCTCCAACTTGTTCTCCCGAACAGCTCAACAAAGCTGGCCAACTGCTAGCAGAAAACCCGAGTGTATATCTTCACACCCATATTAGTGAAAACACCGATGAAATCGCCTGGGTTAAAGAACTCTTTCCTGACAGTAAAAGCTACCTAGACGTGTATGACCAGAGCAACTTGCTCGGTCGTCGCAGTATTTTTGCCCACGGCGTCCATCTGCATGATGAGGAGTGCCAACGTCTAGGTGAAACCCAATCAGCAATCGCTTTTTGCCCAAGTTCTAATCTATTTCTAGGCAGTGGTTTATTTAACCTGCAACAAGCACAAAAGTATGATGTCAATGTCGGTTATGGCTCAGATATCGGTGCAGGTACCACCTTCTCGATGTTAAGCACCATTAATGAAGGCTATAAGACCCAGCAACTGCGTGCACAGAAATTGAGCCCATTTCAATCCTTCTTTCTGGCGACATTAGGTGGGGCAAGGGCATTAGATCTAGAAGGTACGATTGGTAATTTTACTAAAGGGGCTGAAGCCGATTTTATCGTACTCGATTATCACGCTACCCCTCTGATGGATAGACGAATGCAGCATTGTACTTGTTTGTCTGAAAAGCTATTTATTCTAAGCATGTTAGGCGATGAGCGTCATGTAAAAGCGACGCATATTATGGGTGAACGCGTGTAGGCGTTATTGCTGTAATAAATTAAAACTTAATAACTAAAACTATAAATTATAAAATTAAGGAAGATTATGGATCCCTATATTAATGAGTGGTTAAACTTAATCATTCGCTTCGCTCACGTGATCACAGGTATTGCCTGGATTGGTGCATCGTTTTACTTCGTCTGGTTAGATAACCATCTCGAAAAGCCCCCTCAATGGAAAGCCGATAAAGGCATTGGTGGTGATCTCTGGGCCATTCATGGTGGTGGTTTTTATGAGGTCGCAAAATATAAGCTGGCACCACCTCAGATGCCAACCACTTTACACTGGTTTAAATGGGAAGCGTATACCACCTGGTTAACAGGTTTCCTATTGTTATCATTGATGTTTTACGTGGGCGCCGAATCCTATTTGATTGACAGGCGCATTGCAGATCTTAGCCAGGTCCAAGCGATTGCGATAGGTATTGGGGCGATTGCTGTCGGTTTTGGTAGCTACGAGATTTTGGTCCGTACTAAATTAAGAGAGCACGGCATTCTTCTGGGCATTATCTTATTGATCGTCGGTACGGCTTTATCTTACGGACTAACCCAAGTATTTAGTGCCCGTGGAGCCTACATGCATATGGGCGCCATTATCGGTACCATTATGGCGGGTAACGTGTTTTTTGGCATTATGCCTTCGCAACGCGCCTTAGTTAAAGCGGTAGAAGAGGGCACGACTCCAGATCCCATCTATGGACTAAATGCTAAAGTGCGCTCGACGCACAATACTTATACCACGCTGCCGATCATCTTCATTATGATCTCTAACCACTACCCAATGACCTATAACCACAGTGCGAACTGGCTCGTCCTTATGGGGATTATCTTAATTACCGCAGCGGTACGTCAGTACTTCGTGTTACGTCATTTTGGCAAGCATAAGCCATTGATTTTGGCCGGCAGTGCACTTGCAGCTATCGCCCTTGCTGTTGCCATTTCGCCCACCCCCACTGAATTAACCGAAGCGCAAAAGACACAAACGGTTAACCTTGAGCAAGTTAAACAGATTATTGAGCAACGTTGTAGCAGTTGTCACTCCGATGCGCCAACCGATGATGTGTTTACCATCGCGCCAGCTGGCATTGTATTTTCAGATGAAGCTAGCATAACCCAATGGGCACCGCGTATTCAGGCTCGTGTGATAGATGCTAAAGACATGCCATTTATGAATAAAACTCAGATGACAGAGGAAGAGAGAACGACCTTAGCTATCTGGCTGGCGGATACAAGTCGCCAGTAATTCGAAGCTGTGCTTATTCTGATCTATGGTCAAGGTTCACTTGCCAAAAGGTAATCAAAAGCCTCACTAAGCGAGACTTTTGAGCTTGATATTGACTCGATAGTCTAAAAAAAGCATTAATAGGTCTAGCATTAAAAATAATAAATATAACAGAAAGTTGAACCGATTTTGTTCAGTAATCGATTAAGGTAATGGGTTGTAATATGAATAAACGAGTAATGAAGCATGGCTATAAAGTCGCCGAAAGTTTGTATAACTTTGTCGAGCATGAAGTATTGCCTGGGACTGGTATCGATGCTGAAAATTTTTGGCAGTCATTGGCTGATATATTTACTGAGTTCACCCCGAAAAACCAGCAACTACTCGCTACCCGTGTTCACTTTCAAAAGCAAATTGATGCATGGCATTTAGATAAAAATAATCAGCCGTTTAGCCAAGAGAAGTATCAAGCGTTTTTAGTCGACATTGGCTATATCGTGGCAGAAAAAGAAGATTTTTCTATCACGACGACTTATGTCGACGAAGAGGTTGGTACAGTGGCTGGGCCGCAACTCGTGGTGCCACTAATGAATGCCCGCTTTGCTTTGAATGCGGCAAATGCTCGCTGGGGCAGTTTATATGATGCTCTGTATGGCACTGACGTGATCAGTGATGATCATGGAGCTGAGATCACTAAAAGCTATAATCCTGTGCGCGGCGCAAAAGTACAAGCCTATGCACGACAATTTCTCGATGGCGTGATCCCATTAACCCATGGTAGCCATAACGATGTGATTAGCTACCAAATTGCTGGTGCAAAATTGGTAGTTAATTTGCAAACCGGTGAGCAGGTTAGCTTAGTTGAGCCAGAAAAATTTATTGCATTCAACGGGGATGAACAAAACCCGAGTGCGCTGTTATTTAAGAACCATGGCCTGCATGTAGAAATTAAGATAGACCCGAGTATGCCAGTGGCTAAAACTGATCCTGCATCGGTGGCTGACATTATTTTAGAGTCAGCGCTCAGTGTCATTCAAGATTGCGAAGACTCAATCTCGGCAGTAGATGCTGAAGATAAAACGGCGGTCTATCGTAACTGGTTAGGCTTGATGAAAGGTGATTTAAGTGAAACCTTACAAAAGAAAGGCAAATCGATTACCCGCACCTTAAACCCTGATAGACAATATAAAACGTTAGATAATGAAGCCTTGATCCTACCGGGGCGCAGTTTGCTATTTGTACGCAATGTCGGGCATCTAATGACCAACGATGCTGTCTTGACTCAGCACAATGAGCAAGTCCCTGAAGGGATCTTAGACGGGCTAATTACCACGCTTATCTCATTACACGATCTAAAAGGTAACTCTGCCTATAAAAATTCCCGCCAAGGGAGTGTCTATATTGTTAAGCCTAAGATGCACGGCCCTGATGAAGTAGCATTTAGTAATGCGCTGTTTACCCGTATTGAAGGGTGTTTAGGTTTGGCAACCAATACCATCAAAATGGGGATCATGGATGAAGAGCGTCGTACCTCGGTTAACTTAAAAGAGTGCATTCGCGCCAGTAAAGAAAGAGTTGCCTTTATTAACACAGGCTTTTTAGATAGAACCGGTGATGAGATCCATACCAGCATGTACGCAGGCCCTATGGTACGAAAAGAGCTGATGAAAAATGAAGCGTGGATCAGTGCTTATGAAAACCGCAATGTACGCATTGGCTTGCAAGCTGGATTTAAAGGCAAGGCGCAGATAGGTAAAGGAATGTGGGCGATACCCGATGAGATGGCCAATATGGTTGAAACCAAGATTGGTCATCCAAAATCTGGTGCAAATTGTGCCTGGGTACCGTCACCAACGGCAGCGACGCTGCATGTGTTGCATTACCATCAAGTGAACGTTAACCATGTGCAAGACAACAAGCTTAAGCAGTTTTCAGCTGAAACTTGTGACAGTGAATTAAGCGCTCTGCTAACCATACCGTTATTGAGTCATGCAACTGAATTGACTGCCAATGAAATTCAAAATGAATTAGATAACAATATTCAAGGCTTGCTGGGATATGTGGTTCGTTGGATAGATCAAGGCACAGGTTGTTCAAAAGTACCTGATATTAATAACGTCGGGCGTATGGAAGACAGAGCCACGTTACGAATTTCTAGTCAGCACATCTGTAATTGGCTCCATCATGGATTGTTAACAAGTGAGCAGGTTATCGCATCTTTACAAAAGATGGCCCAAGTGGTCGATAGACAAAATATCACCGATTCAAGCTATGAACCTATGGCAACAAACTTTGATACCAATATAGCGTTTAATGCGGCAATGGATTTGATTTTTAAAGGGAAAGAGCAACCAAGTGGCTATACCGAGCCGCTATTGCATCAAAGAAGAATTGAAGTAAAGGCTCTAAATTAATGTAAGAAGTTGGATATAGATACCATTTTTCATGGTTGAAAAGAGGTAACTTTTATTATCTAATTAACGAAAAATCAGTGACATGCTTTCATGTTGCTGATTTTATCTTTTAATATACATTAATACAGAGTTAACTTTTACAGGGAATTATAGTGGCAAAAGCTAAAGGGTCAGAAGGCAATATTCGACAAAAGAATAAGGCGGTTATTTTCAATGCTGCTAAGAAAGAGTTTGTCACCTACGGCTTTAAAGGTGCATCTATTAAGCGAATCGCCGAACGAGCCAATATTGCCAGGGCAAATATTCATTATTATTTTCAAGATAAAACTGATCTGTATCAGCAACTGCTAAGTAACATCATCGACGTGTGGAACAGAGAGTACGATACTTTGACTGTCGATAAAGAGCCAAAAGAAGCACTTAGTGCTTATATTCGTGCAAAAGTTATGCATTCTAAAGACGATCCTGATTCATCAAGGATCTTCGCTAGTGAATTGATCCATGGCGCCCCAGTATTAAATGACTACCTCAATGGCGATTTCAGAGAATGGTTAGAAAGCCAAGTAAGCGTCATTGAAGCTTGGATCGATCAAGGCTTAATCGATAAGGTTAATCCGCATCACCTGCTATTTCTTATTTGGAGTTCTACCCAGCATTACGCAGATTTTAATGTGCAGGTTGTTGCCGCGTTAGATAAAGAGTCAATGACTGACGATGACTTTGAAGATGTTGTCACCTCGCTGACTCAGATCATCCTCAAAGGTTGTGGGATCAAGTAAGAAGTGCGTTTCGAATACGCAAGCTCACTTCTGAGGACGGCAACAATTCGGCTTTGAGCTTCTGGAGCGTTTCGTTACCAGAACGTTCGCAAGCTTCTAATGAAGCTTAATTTTTTTGCTTCATTTTGCTTCATTTTGCTTCGTTTTTTTCGTTCGCTTCATTTTGCTGATATATCATTGGGTAGCATTTTGAAGGTTAGACCTTCAAGGCTACCAAATCTTCTCTGATTTGGTAGCTCGAAACCGCATCGAAACAGAATATTCCCCCTTCAACATAGCCACCCATAATTCCAGCCGCTTTCTCAAGCACCAACTAAGCTTAAAGTAGTCGCACTTGCATTGAGGTTGTTATGGCTAGACCCAGAAGCACATTAGTCAGTATCGAAGATACACCGTTTTACCACTGTATTTCGAAATGTGTGCGGCAATCCTGGCTCACAGGAGTCGATAAATTTACCGGAAAGTCATATGAGCATCGTCGAGATTGGGTTGAATCAAGAATTCTTGAGTTAGCCGAAGTGTTTGCGATAGATGTAGCAGCTTATGCTGTAATGTCTAACCATCTGCACTTGGTATTGAGAGTCGATATCTTTGAAGCTAATTCATGGACAGATAGAGAGGTGGTAGAGCACTGGCATCAACTGTTCAAAGGCTCTGACATTACTCAGAAGTTTGCTCAAGGAGAGTTAATTGAAAGCTTTGAGGTTGCAGGTCTAAAACACTCTATTGCTCAGTATCGAAGTCGGCTTAGTGATATTAGTTGGTTTATGCGCGCATTGAATGAACCGATTGCCAGGAGAGCGAATAAAGAGGATGGTTGTACTGGGCGATTTTGGGAGGGACGCTTCAAATCCCAAGCTTTATTGGATGAAACTGCGGTTCTGGCTTGTATGGCCTATGTTGACCTCAACCCAATTCGAGCCAAGGTGGCTGAGGCCCCTGAAACCTCTGATTTCACCAGTATTAAAAAACGCATCAAAGCAGCAAGAAAGGGAGAGCAACCCGAAGCACTTTTACCCTTTATTGGCAATGAGCGAAAAGAGATGGTTAAAGGACTCATGTTCAGCGCTAAAGATTACCTGCAATTGGTTGATGAAACAGGACGAATAATCAGAGCCGATAAACGAGGCGCTATTAGCCCAGATTCACAAAAAATACTCAATAGACTCAATATCCCTCAGGAAAACTGGCTGAAACTCACCACCGAATTTAGCCGCTTGTTTAAAGGGCCAGTCGGTACAGTTCAAGAGTTAGGTGTCTATTGCGAGCACTTAGAGCGAAAACGCAGACAAGGGGCAGCTAATTGCCAGAGGTGGCTCTGCAGCAGTTAACAAACCGTTAATGACTTAATAAACGGTACAACTTAAGATAAATAGCAGACCGAATCGAAATTCGGTCTTTTGGCTGCCTTAATCTAAGTGAGTCACCTTGTCATTTATCGATTTTCATCCATTTAGCTTTTACCTAGGCACATTTACCTACAAATATCTCAATCTTAACACTCCTCCCGACAAATCAGATGAAGTGGCAAATCATGGATATGTAAAATGGGTGGCTATGTTTATCTTACTTCAACAAATAGGTTAGCGTCTCAACCACTTGATCAACATTTGTCGCCCAAGCATGTGCTGCGGCGTCTACTTCTTTGAGGGGGTGGATGATATCTTCACTGTGCAGAGTGATGTAGGGTTTGCTGAGTGCAGCACAGTAGCCTGCATCAAAAGCGGCATTCCACTGTTTGTATTTGTCGCCAAAACGGATAATGGCGATATCACAAGCTTCAATCATGGTTTTGGTTCTAATCGCATTCACTTTTGCTGAGCGATGATCGCGCCAAAAACCTTGGCCTTCATCAGTATTGGCTTGCTTGAGTTGATCGCCGGCGCTGTCGCTCTGGTCGTGATCGGTAACGGCTGATGAGAAGACGATATTCAGATCGAGTTTCTGACAGGCTTGAATGATCTGCGCACGCCAATCGCTGTGGATCTCTCCAGAGAGGTAAACATTTAATTGCATCTTGACTCCTATGCTTTGATTTTTGTTTAGTTGTTATTTTTTTTAAGCACTGCGTGTTTCTTTTGCTCGTACTAACACTCGATCTGGATCAGATAAATCCAGTAACGAGAGTACCTGCAAAACAGGTAATTCTCTAGCCATCTTTAATGCTAAGGGGATATAAAGATGGCTTAGCATTAAAGATTGAAATAGCTCGCGAGCCCTTGCTCTTCGGCGAGTTTCGCCGCGACGGAAGCGACGGCTAAATCTTGCAGCCCTACACCGGTGCCATCGAATAGGGTGATCTCATCATCACTTGTACGTCCAATTTGAGTACCATTGATGACTTCTCCGATGGGAATGATGTCTGCTTGGTTAATTAAACCTGCCTTGATAGCATGCTGCGCTTCACCTAAGGTAATTGACTGAGCTAGCTCGTCGGTAAACACTCTCGCTGATGCAAAAATATTGGCATCAACTTCCTGTTTCCCTATGGTATCAGTGCCCATACAGGCGATATGAGTACCAGGTTTTATCCAGTTGGTATCAATTAAGGCTTCAAATGCAGAGGTGATGGTAATGATCACATCTGCCTGAGCACACAGGACTTCACGGCTAACAGATTCAAATGGGAGCGATAATTCATCACATATCACGGCCAGCCTGGTTAAGTTTTCTGGCTCCTTGTTCCATGCGATCACCTTTTCAAAATCACGCTGTTCTAATGCGGCGCGCAGTTGGAATGTTGACTGATGGCCAGCGCCAATAAGCCCCAGTACTTTTGAATCATGTCTTGCTAAATGGGCAATAGAAACGGCTGATGAGGCAGCGGTACGAATTGCAGTTAAATAGTTACCGCCTACCAGCGAGCGTAACTTACCCGTGTCGGGGTCAAACAAGATCACTGTCGACTGATGGTTAGTCAGATCTTTTTGAATATTCCCAGGCCAATACCCGCCAGACTTTAGTCCCAACACCATACCGTCACGGTCAAAGCCTGATTTAAAACCATATAGCGCATCAGCGTGGCCGATGGCTTCGCGGATAACAGGGAAGTTATAAGCACTGTTTTTAGCCATGGCGGAAAACACGTTTTCTACTGCACTAAAGGCCTCTGTGCGGCCCATGATCTGTTGACACACAGCTTCAGAGACAACACTGACGCCTTTACTGGTATTTTGGTTTGAATTAGTCATCGAATACTTCCTAAATTATGGGGAAACCCTGGTTTGCATATAAGGGTGAATTAAGGCTTTTATGTTAAAACTGACGTTATCTCTGTATAGATGGAAAAAGCTCCCACAGGCGAGTCTAAAAGGCGGTCATACTTCAAGAATGCACCGGTTTACACAGGAGCAAAGCGTAGCTGGGAACTAATACCAATTGGTATATGAAGCAATGGAAAACCTTTTACACTCGCACAGTGAGAGAAACGTGAAACTGTTTAATGTTACTTATCCATCTATTTAACCGTTTATCGGTTGTGTTACCTTTTTGTCATCATCAGCCTTAAAGTGTGAGGCTTAGTAAGCTTTACCACGGGCAGAAATTGGCCATAGTGTTTCAACTTTACCGTTGCGCACTCCGACATAGTAATCATGAACATTACAGGTTGGATCGCAGTGACCCGGTACTAGCTTAAGCTTGTCGTTGATTTTTAGTGCGCCATTAGGATCTGAGATAACCCCGTGCTCATCAGAACATTTAATGTATTCAACATCATCACGACCGAAGATATAAGGTAAGCCACTGTCGACCGATTGCGCTTTAAGCCCTGCATCACAAATCGCTTTGTCTGTTTTGGTATGGCTCATCACAGAGGTTAAGATGAAAAGCGAGTTTTCAAATTCAGAGATTTTTTTGCCGTCTTTATCATGAATACGTTGATAATCAGCGTCCATAAAGGCGTAAGAGCCACACTGTAGTTCATTGAAGACTCCAGAGCTGCCTTCAAAGTAGTAGGAGCCTGTTCCGCCGCCACCAACGATGTCACACTCTAGACCTTCAGCTTTTAGCATTTCAATCGTGCGAGCAACCATGTTGCAGGCGATATCAATTTTCTCTTTTCGCTCAAGAAAATTTTCCATGTGCTGCATCGCACCTTGATACGCCTGAATACCCGCAAACTTAAGTCCAGGTGTCGCTGCAATAGCTTTGGCGATATCAACAACAGGTTGACCTTCAGATACACCACAACGACCTGCGCCGCAATCTATCTCAACCAGACACTCGATTTCAGTATTATGCTTCTTAACGGCCGCGGCTAGCTCGGCAACATTATCAATATCATCAACACAACAAAGCGTACGGGCACCCAATTTAGGTAGACGGGCTAAACGGTCAATTTTTGCAGGATCTCGTACTTGGTTTGAAACCAACACATCTTTAATGCCTCCGCGAGCAAATACTTCTGCTTCAGATACCTTTTGACAACACACGCCGCAGCTATCACCGAGTTGTTCTTGCAATAGGGCGATATCGACAGATTTATGCATCTTGCCATGGACGCGGTGACGAACACCCATCTCTTTAGCAAGTTGTCCCATCGTTTTTATATTGCGCTCTAGTGCATCAAGATCAACCACTAAGCAAGGTGTTTGGATATCCGCTTCATCCATTCCGGGCAGTGCAGGTACGTCATAACCCACTTCTAAATCATTTGTTAGTGTCATGTTTATCTCCAAACATCAATTGTTATTAATATACTGATAGGTTCTAGGTTCTAGGTTCTAGTTGTTCATCCAAGGGAGCTTATCTAAATCGACATTGCCGCCAGTGATAATGATCCCAACACGCTTGCCTTTGAACAGTTCTGGGTTCTTCAAAATTGTGGCGAGGGTCACGGCGCTGCTTGGCTCGATAACGAGCTTCATACGCAACCAAACCAGTTTCATCGCCGCGACAATTTCATCTTCGGTGGCCGTTAAAATATCGGTTACATGGTTTTTCACAAAGTGCCAAGTCAGGTCTTTTAAGGGGACTTTTAGCCCATCGGCGACGGTATTAGGGGCATCGTCGGCAATAATGTACCCAGCTCTAAAAGAACGGGCTGCATCATCAGCATTAAGCGGCTCTGCGGCATATATTTTTACATCGGGGGCGATTGTCGATAAGGTTAAACAAGTGCCAGAGATCATGCCGCCTCCACCGATAGGGGCGATGACAATATCGAGGTTATCGACTTGATCAATTAACTCTTTCGAGCAAGTCGCCTGACCGGCTATCACCCGTGGATCGTTATAAGGGTGAACAAAATCAGCACCTGATTTGGCCACCACTTGTTCGAACACCGCTTCACGTGAGCTAGTAGAAGGTTCACATTCGACAATGGTGCCGCCATAACCGATAACAGCATCTTTTTTTGCCTGAGGCGCGGTGCGTGGCATGACTACGGTAGCGGCTATGCCACGTTGTCCAGCGGCGTACGATAATGACAGCGCATGGTTACCCGATGAGTGAGTTGCGACGCCAATCTTGGCTTTCTCTTCGCTTAACCCAAACACTGCGTTACATGCGCCACGTACCTTGAATGCGGCGGCTTTCTGTAAATTTTCACATTTAAAGAACAGCTCTGCACCCGTTAATTCGTTTAAAAACCGAGAGGTGAGTACTGGGGTCTTATGGATGTAAGGCTTAATACGTTCATGGGCGATTAGCACATCCGCATAAGTTGGAATGGTCATGGTTGGATTGGTTGTACGGGTCATATTTTCCTCTCAATACTCATTGTGCTAACGCTAAATTCAATTTCACTGTATGGAATATAATCATCCCTCGCAATGCATTTGGATTTCACAATGCGGAATCAAAGGTGCTTTTTTTAGCTGTTTACTGCTGTATTGTTACGGTAAATCAGCAGTTATCTTAAAGTGACTTGATGAATGATGGGGTTTTCATAATATGGAATATGACTGTATTTGCAGTATTAGCTTGTTTGATTTACGGCTCGTTTTCGAATAAGCAGGGATATGTTGTGCGCTTAGGCCTGGATATGTTGACCGTCATTGTTAACTAGAGTTAGGCTAACCACCTGATGTTAAAACAACCAAGAAAGATCAGCAGGCCCTGAATATGAAAAAAGAAAAACCAGAATCAAGAATCCAAGTGATAGACAGAGCTGCGACCTTGCTCGACGCCATCTCTCGCTATTCGATGCCAGTGACCTTGAAAGCGTTAAGCGCTGATACAAATTTAGCGCCATCGACGGCTTTTCGAATTTTGCATTCGTTAATCGATAATCGTTTTGTCGATAGGGACGCTGCTGGTAGATATTTATTAAGTGGCAGATTAATCAGGCTCAGTAATAACCCCAATACCAACATCGACTTTAGAAAAGTAGCGATCCCGTACATGGAAAAGTTACGCGATAAGTTTGGTGAAACGATCAACCTCACCACACGTGAAGGCGATGTGGTGATCTACGTTGAGAAAGCCATACCCAATAGAATGATGCATGTCCAACAGATCATCGGTAGCCGTGCACCCTTACATGTCACTGGTGTAGGAAAAATGATGTTGGGCATGGAAGGGGAAGAGGGGATAACGGGTTATGCTCAGCGGACGAATTTACCGACGTATACTCGCAAAACATTTTCACGTTTAGATACGCTAATTACTGAGTGTGTTGGCTGCGCCAAGCAGGGCTTTGCTTTTGATAACGAAGAAGCAGAGATGGGTGTCGGTTGTATCGGGGTGTTACTTCACGATCGGTATGGCGAAGTCGTGGCTGGCCTGTCTGTTTCTGCCCCTATTGAACGACGAAAAGATGAGTGGCTAGACGATTTAATTGCAACAGGGAAAGCAATCTCTGCCGAATTGGGCTTTATCGAGAGTAAGGCCATAGCGGTATAACAGTTAAAATAAACGATCCAAAATGAAAGAGTTATGGATATTAACCATATATAAATAAGGGGGTTATGGATGTTGATCATAAATAGATTAAATCAAGTGGAAGCCAAATTTATCATAGAGGGTGCGGTCATTAAGGCCAATAAACTGGGCGTGCCTATGTGCATTTCTGTTGTTGATGAATCAGGCAGCTTAATCGCTTTTGAACGCATGGATGGTGGCAAGATCCACAGCATTACCCTATCACAAGATAAAGCATTCACTGCAGCATCGTCCCGCAAGGCAACACATGAAGTCAATCAAGCTTGTATCCCTGGACATGAGAATAACTTATTTGGTATCCATACCGCGCTAGGCGGTCGAATGTGTATCATTGGCGGTGGGCTCCCCATCTCGTTTGAGGGCAAGGTCATTGGGGGGATCGGCGTGAGTTCTGGCACACCCAAGCAAGACTTAGCGTGTGCACAAGCTGGGGTGGATAGCTTTAATCGCATGTTATCTCAAGCTGCCAGCTAAGGGGTTTTAAGTGATATAAAACCACTTGATAACCCTCAACATGGCAAGGTTTGTTGGCCTATTTTACTGCATTTTTACGCTTATACTTCAAGTACACTAACGCATCCACTCTGGTGGTAAATACATGGTCTGCAGATATTTTATCGAGCAGTTTTATTTTGTTAAAATCACTGCGGACGCGTTCACAGACACTCGAGAGTAGTACTTCACGTCCCTCATCTTGATAACTCAAAATGATCTCTTCAATTGCTATGGTACTGGTTATACCGACAAATCGAGCATTGGTTAGATCGATCAACAGATCTTTATTTTCATCAGCATTAGAGACGCACTGCTTCAAACCTCGGGCGACACCAAATCCTATGGGACCAGAGATTGTCAGTAGGGTGACTCCATCTTCTATCTCTGTAAATATTTGCCGTTCAATAAAAGGCAGATGCTCAGCCTCTTTTGCCGTGTACAGCTTGATATTGTCCAGTTGTAACTCAGACAAGCGGCGTATAGTGACTAAATTATCGATAAATACGCCAATTAGCACTGCAGTCACTAGATCAAAAACGACAGCCATTACCATGGTCGATATCATCAGCACCACACTGAACAGAGATATTTTGTGAATGCGTTTAAGGAAATTCCAATCAATAATGCTGATGCCAACATGCATCAGTATTGCGGCCAGTACAGCAACTGGGATATAGGCAGTATATTCGCCCGCCCACAATACAATGGCTAAAATAAACAGTGAATGAAGAATGCCTGACAGAGGAGTGGTACCACCCGCTCTTAAGTTGGTTACGGTGCGCATTGTCGCGCCGCCACCAGGCAAAGCACCAAACAAGCCAGCAACCAAATTACCAATACCTTGGCCAACAAGCTCTTGATCAGAATCATGTAGGTCGTTATTGAGACTATCAACGGTCAGTGAAGTCATGAGTGAATCGAGTGTGCTTAAGGTCGCGATCAGCAGGGCTGATTTTACCATTTCGCCAGCTAAACCACTGTCCCATAAAGGCAAGTGAAAAGAGGGTAACTCACTGGCTATGGCTCCCACTACCGGAATGTCGCTTGCCGAAACGAGATAAAATATAGTGGCACCAGCCACTGCAATGATGCTTGCTGGCACGATATGGCTGAATTTTCTAGGCCACACAAAGAGCACCAATAGGCAAGCGAGTCCCACTAAGGTATTAGTGTTGATGAACGTGTTGACTGATAGGTTTAGGTCAAGCAATGAACTCCCAAATAAGGGCTCTATTTGTGACAGAATAATTAACACCCCAATCCCCGATGTGAAACCTGATATCACAGGGTAGGAGACCAAAATGAAATACTTACCTAGCTTGAAAAAACCAAATAAGATTTGAAAGACGCCAGCTAAGCTCACTACAGTAAATGCAGCGGCTAAGCCGTGTTCGGGTGACTGTGCGACAAAACTGCTCACTATCGCAACCATAGCCACGGTCAAACCGGTATTTGGCCCCGATATTTGTTGGTTGGTACCACCAAAAATTGAGGCAAATAGGCCTGTTATGATCGCACAATAGATGCCAGCAGTTGCACCTATTCCTGAGGTGACACCAAATGCTAGTGCGAAAGGCAGTGCAACAATGGTTGAGGTCAGCGCACCAAAGATGTCACCTTTGATAGACTGTCGATTAAAATGTGATAGTGAAAGCATAGCGGCCTAATTGGAAAGTTTGCTGGGCTATTTTAGCAAGATTATTGGCAATGATATGCTAATAAATAATCTAATTTGTGAATTTTTACTATGTGAAATGTTATCAGTCGTTTTGACTAGATATCAATTGTAAACTTGCAATCATTTTATTTAAAAAATGTCTATTTCTGTACAAAGACTCTCTATAGCTTGATTTATAAACAACTTAAAGTAAGTGGTTAATTATTCCCCTGCTATCTACGATAGACACTAGCATCAGTAAGGTCTGATGCGCTTTGCAATATGTTGTGTCAGTAGAAAATATCGCTCAGGCATGCTTGTTATCTAGGGACTGTCGCGCATCTGTTTTCACTTACTTAACCATCCAGCTGTTAACTTCCACATTGTGAAATTGAAACGGTTACTTTTTTGTTAACTTTAGGTTATTTATGTGCTTTATTGGGTTAGCTACAAAGAAATTGGGTCCAACACAGCCTCTTTCTAATCATTAGCCGCAGCTGGTATTACCTTTGTTAACTGGGTCAGCATCTAACAGGTCACATTTAAAAATAAAAAATGGCCTTAATAATCAATCAACGAGAGTACTGTAGTTATGGAACAGGTTAGTAAAGATACTTACGAAGAACAGGGCAAGCTGCCGCAAAAGGGCGGTTTATTAGAACGCATTTTCAAGCTGTCTGCACACAGCACCACAGTTAAAACTGAACTGATGGCAGGTTTAACAACCTTTGTGACCATGTCATATATCATGTTTTTAAACCCCATTATCATGTCTAAAACAGGTATGCCTTTTGATGGTTTATTTCTTGCTACCTGTCTAGGCGCCGCTATTGCTACCATCATGATGGGACTTTACGCAAACTGGCCTGTCGGTCTTGCGCCTGGAATGGGGCTTAACGCTTTCTTCACCTTCTCGGTAGTAGGCGGTATGGGCTACAGCTGGGAAGTAGCACTTGGCGCAGTATTCCTCTCTGGTGTGTTATTTGTGTTGATGAGCGTTACGCGTTTAAGGGAGTGGATGTTAGATAGTATCCCCTTAAGTTTACGCCTAGCCATGACAGCTGGTGTGGGTTTATTCCTTGGCTTTCTCGGATTACGTTTTACCGGTATCGTAGTGCCTGATCCAGACAATGCTTTAGCGCTTGCCGATATGACACATTTTGGTTTCGGTCAGTTTGGCCCTGAAGCGCCTGCTCTTGGATTCTTAAGCTTCTTGCTTATCTCTGTGCTTAGCTATCGTAAAGTATTTGGCGGTATCTTAATCGGTATCGCGACGACCACGTTAATTGCTTTTGCTATGACTTGGTTGTTACCCACTGATTTCTTTGTTGTCTCTGAAGCGGCTAAAGCATTTGCTCCAGCATCTGGTTTTGTTAGCTATAACGGTATTATGGCCATTCCAGAGTTCTCTGCACTTGAGCCCATCTTATGGAAAGCTGATATTGTAGGGGCATTTCAAGTCGCCCTAATACCAGTGATTGTGACTTTCTTGTTTGTGAACATTTTTGATACTGCCGGCACCTTAATGGGTGTTGCAGAGCGTGCAAACCTTCAAGATGAGAATGGGAAGATTAAAGGACTAAGCAAGTCATTGAAAGCTGACTCGCTAGCGTCAGTCATTGGTACTGGGTTTGGTTGTCCACCCGTGACCTCTTATGTCGAGTCTGCTGCGGGTGTTGAAGTCGGTGGCCGTACCGGTTTAACCGCTGTGACTATTGGTTTATTGTTTGCGGTAGGTATGTTCTTCTTGCCATTGGCACAGATGCTACCTGGGTTTGCGGTAGATGGCGCGCTGATCTACGTGGCTATGTTGATGATGAGCTCACTACGAGGCTTAGATTGGAATGATCTAACTGAGTATGCGCCAGCTGTTTGTACCACGATAATGATGGCCTTTACCTTCTCAATCGCAAACGGTATTGCTTTTGGCTTTATCACTTATACTGTACTGAAAGTCGGTGCGGGTAAATCTAACCAGATCTCAAAGGGTGTATGGGCACTGACTGCACTCTTTGTTGCTAAGTTTATCTTTATTACCTAAGCCATAAATCGCGATCAGCATAACTATCCGCTAAAGCCTTTCACTTGAAAGGCTTTTTTTTGACTAAAGTTATACCAATTCCATTAAACATATGATCAATTCAGAGCTTTCTCAGGGCTTTAAATTTAAGGCGCATTGTTGACGAAATGGTTATTCCCTTTTGAGGCAATGCAACGCAGAAGTAGAAGCCCTGAGAAGCTCAAGAAGTGCGGGTTTAAAAACACTTTAAGCTGCGAAAGTGGCTTTCGATATACGACTGCATGGATGCAGAAGGTAGGGCGAAGCAGGATGCCAGAGCCGAGAATAACTATTAGCTTCAATCCCCTTATCTTGCCTACAGCGTTTTTAACTCCCGCTGAATGGTCACTTATTTAATGGAAATGGTATTAAACTGTTCATTATTGGGAGTTATGCTTGCTAATGCCATCTAGAGTGTCGGATGTTGCCTTGATAGTGAAGAGATACCGCTGGTGAGTCTAAGCAATCACTTTTCAGCGAGACCAATCATTAGCCATAAGCAGTGACTATCCAGTCTTGATTAATCATTCTCAGTGATAAAGGCTAACACTCAATAAATCACTAATCAGCAAATTAAAATATGATTGGCTAGACTGCCATATTATTAGTCTTGTACGTCGCACTATCCATCTCACGGTTGCAATGACAATCGAACGCTTAGGTAGAGCAGATGTATAATAAAGCAGTTTATTTAAGGTTTGAGTCTACAGTTAATATAAAGTTCCACATTCAAGGCTGGAGGTTTTTATAAGTTACTTGAACATTTACATGGCGTATAAATATTAATTTATAACAAGTATGCTTTAGATGGCTTAGTTACTTTAAATGATGGGTGTAGGGTGGAATAAAATTGAATGTGATGAGGCTTAAGATGCTTGTATTTAATTTTGTTTTCAGAGTGGTTTTTAATTGGTTTGGCAATTGTTCGTTTGTAGACTGTAATTCCTAATTCCTAATTAATCGATAATTATATTGATTGTTTATTTAAAACCGTTTTAGCAAATAGTTAATCTATTCCAAATGTAGCAAAATAACAGGAATAGCAGTTGTGAACCCTGCTATCCCTTTTGTTCAATTTAGGGTATTTAGACCTTAAAACAAAATTCTGTAATGTGGAAAAGGCTGTTTTGATTCCGTATAGTGGAATCAAATGGCTAAAAAAAATAGCCTATTGGTTCAATGCATCTTCAAGCGCTGCTAGACATAAAGTGACATTTTCACTTCTTGCTGCATAGCCCATAAGACCAATTCGCCATGCTTTACCTGCAAGATCACCAAGACCAGCCCCTATCTCTAAGTTGTACTTATTGAGGAGGTAGTTACGCACTTTTGCGTCATCTGCGCCCTCAGGAATGTAGATAGCGTTAAGCTGAGGTAGGCGCTCATCTTCAGGAACGATGAACTTAATACCTAATTTATCGAGTCCTTTCGCAAGGGCTTCATGCTGCTCTTTATGGCGCGCTATGCGGTTTTCAAGGCCTTCATTTTGTAACTGCACTAAAGACTCATGTAATCCATACAGTGAATTCACAGGGGCAGTATGATGATAAGTTCGCTTGCCATCACCCGACCAATAGCTCATCACAAGTGATTGATCTAAGAACCAACTTTGAATGACAGTTTTACGCTCTTTGATTACATTGACCGCTTTTGGACTGAATGAAATAGGTGATAATCCAGGCACGCATGACAAACATTTTTGCGAGCCAGAATAGAT
Organism: Shewanella eurypsychrophilus; assembly: GCF_007004545.3. Classification (NCBI taxonomy): domain Bacteria; kingdom Pseudomonadati; phylum Pseudomonadota; class Gammaproteobacteria; order Alteromonadales; family Shewanellaceae; genus Shewanella; species Shewanella eurypsychrophilus. Next base: position 2,728,992 of record NZ_CP045503.2, read on the forward strand.
AGCGTCAATGCCCCAGTCATCAACCTTTAGTTCAATGCCACCAAGGGATGTCACAGCATCAACAATCGTCAAGCAGTCGTGGCGCTGTGCTAATGAACACAATGCTTTAGCGTCAGATACAGCCCCGGTTGAGGTTTCTGCATGAACAAATGCGACGAACTTAGCATCGGGATTTTCAATCAAGGCTTGCTCTACTTTATCTACCTCAACAGCACGGCCCCATGTTGAGTCAACGACTACCGCCTCTGCACCAATTCGGGTGACATTTTGGAGCATGCGATCACCAAACACCCCATTGCGGCAGACTATGACCTTGTCACCGGCTTCAACCAAGTTAACAAAGCAGGCCTCCATACCAGCAGAGCCGGGAGCGGATAGTGCAATAGTAAACTCATTTTTGGTTTGAAAAGCATACTGAAGTAGCGATTTTACTTCATCCATCATTCCAACAAATAGTGGGTCAAGATGGCCTATTACAGGTCTTGATAGTGAAGCCAGAACTTCAGGACTAATGTCTGATGGGCCAGGACCCATTAAGATCCTACGTGGTGGATAGAAAGATTTTATATTCATTTTAATACGCCTTTATTTTTATGAATGTTGGTCAATTAACCATTTGATAACAAAGCTTGTCACAAGTGTCAAGTTCTGAGTGTGTTGCATATTTATTTATCTTTAATACTTAAAGCAGTGGCTAAAAATTAAGTTGACACGAGTGATGAGGTTTGTAAGTTTAATTAAGGTTTAACTAAAACATAAACTGTCGTTAACAGTTTTATTTGACCTGCTTGATTTGTGTTTGTCTATGGTTTGAATAATTCTGGAATTAATAAGTTAATTAATTTTTAATGTTTTATAAATCTCATGCTGAATGACTTTACTCATAAAGAATATCAGTAATAAATGCAAAATATAAAAAATAACGTTAATAAGGGATGATTATGAAGTTCTGTAAAATTGCTAGTGCTATTACTACAAGTCTAATTGTATCGTCAGCATTCATAACGACAAGTGCTACTGCAGAGAATTGGAGTAATACAGAAGTACAACTACAAGCCTTGGGTGAATTGGAGCGAGTGGGTACCGGTGGTACTGCTGATACCACTATTGTGACTTTTCAGCACGCTGGCGGTTGGGATTACGGTGATAACTTCTTCTTCGTTGATTACAGTCGTTACAGTGTCAATGATGATGCTAACTTCCCCGTAGAAGATAGCAGCGAATTTTACGGCGAGTGGTATTCAAACTTTAGTTTGGGTGCAATCACTGGCAGTGATTTATCTTTTGGCCCAGTGAAAGATATCGGTGTCGTGGCTGGTTTTAACTTTGCTCCTGAAGTTGATAGTGCATGGGTTTTGCCTGGTGTTAGGTTCGCACTAGACTTACCAGGGTTTGCATTCGCACAGATTGATGTCACTGGTTATATGCATCAAGGTGGCGGTAGTGCCTCTTCTCCGGTTTTCACTGTTGTCGATGAAGCGTCTAGTTTTATGGTCGACTTTGCTTGGGCTTATCCCTTCAAGCTTGGTTCTACAAGCTGGAGTATAGAAGGGCACTTAGAGTATATAGATGGTCGTGAACAAACCAACAACTTCGGTACTACAGATCTTGAGTACTGGATCCTGTTTCAACCACAACTCCGTCTAGATTTAGGAGAGGTGCTTGGCACTAAGGCTAACCAACTGTTTGTGGGTATTGAATACCAATACTGGAAAAACAAACTGGGTGAAAAAGGTACCGATGATAATACTGCACAATTCTTAGCAGTATGGCGCTTTTGATCGTATATAGATGGATCTAACCTGCATCCAAAATCTGACGCTAGCAAGTACTAATCTAAATACTTGCTAGCGATCAGCTAAATGCATAGCTAACACTTAGTGCGACAATATAGAGATTCAATTACAGCTCCCGTTTCAGATAAAAAGCGCTTTTCCCCAAGATTTGGAGCATTGCTATCTGCACTTCAGTCTACAAAAATATATTTATCCAAGGGTCACTTATGAGCAACTTAAAACAACGCGCGCTGGATTACCACGCGTACCCCACGCCAGGAAAAATAGCGGTCGAAATTACTACCAAGGCAGAGACAAGTGATGATCTGTCTCTGGCATACAGTCCTGGGGTTGCAGAGCCTTGTAGGGAAATAGCCGAAGATCAAGAGAATGTCTATAAATACACAGGCAAAGGTAACAGTGTTGCTGTGATATCCAATGGCAGTGCAGTACTGGGTTTAGGTAACTTAGGGCCTATGGCATCAAAGCCTGTGATGGAGGGCAAAGCACTGCTCTTTAAACGATTCGCCAATATTGATTCATTTGATATCGAAGTGACTCATGATACCTGTGATGAATTTATCAATACCGTAGCAAGCATTGCAGACACCTTTGGTGGGATCAATCTTGAGGATATTAAAGCTCCGGATTGTTTTGTCATTGAAAAAGCGCTACAAGAGCGCTGTAATATTCCGATATTTCATGACGATCAACATGGCACCGCCATAGTCACCGCGGCGGCCTTGCTTAATGCATTAGACATTCAAGATAAAGATATCACCCATGCGGATATCGTCTGTTTAGGTGCAGGGGCTGCAGCGATTGCTTGTATGGAGCTTCTTATCCAATGTGGTGCTAAGCGTGAGAAAATCTACATGCTTGATACTAAAGGGGTCGTGCATACTCGTCGCACCGATCTCAATGAGTACAAAACCTTGTTTGCCAACAATACCGATAAACGTACCCTTGATGATGCCATAGAGGAAGCGGATGTATTCATTGGTGTATCTGGTCCTAATTTACTCTCTGCAGAGCAGTTATCCAAAATGGCCGAACGACCGATAGTATTTGCCTGTTCTAATCCGGATCCTGAGATAAAGCCAGAGCTTGCTCACTCAGTCAGAAACGATCTGATTATGGCAACGGGTCGCTCTGATTATCCAAATCAGGTCAATAATGTGCTCTGCTTTCCATTTATCTTTAGGGGCGCGTTAGATGTACGAGCGTGCAAAATAAATAATGAGATGAAACTCGCAGCGGTTGACGCAATACGCACACTGGCAAAAGAGCCTGTACCACAAAGTGTGTTACAAGCCAGTGGTGAAAGTGCCTTAAGCTTTAGCCGCGACTATATAATTCCTCGCCCTATGGATCCTAGACTGTGCAACAGGGTGGCTAAAGCCGTTGCACAAGCTGCCGTTGACACAGGAGTGGCTGCACTGCCAATGCCAGATCACTATGTTTAAGTGCTAAAGCTATGTGCTCTAAGTACTAAAGCTAAGTACTATATCTGAGTCATAGCTCAGCCACTTGCCTGCTAGCAAGTTTCAAGTAGCTTTTGGTAGGGTTCATTGGGCTAGTTTCTTACTTGGTTAGTTTGCTGAGTACCAAAGCTTCATTGTTGTTTATTGCCTGCAGCAGGTGCTGTAAATGGATTTACGAATGTCACGATCACAAGGATGTGAATGAGTGACCTCACATGTAGCTACTTCAGTGGGTCGCTGCAAGTACAGTCCCTGTAAGCTCTACCAAAACATCCATGTTTTGGAAGCCCACCGCCGCATCTACATCGGGTTATTAATTTCTTCGATTGGATTTAGGGCTCGTAACTAACTTCTGGACAAAAATGTGATGACTTGTCGGATCACAAGTTACTTAAATATCCATTTAATTGGTTTCATTAGGCTAACTTTGTATTGGATTATTTTCAGGTAAACATAACTTCATTGTTATCTATTGCCTGCAGCAGGCTCACATGTAGATACTTCAGTGGGACGCTGTAAAGCCATCCCTGGCCGCTCTGCGGTTTCATCCTTGAAACCGAAGCCCACTGCCGCATCTACATCAGGTTATTCATTTCTTCGATTGGAGAGTAGGTCAGTAACTCGTTTCTGGACAGGAATGCGTTAGAATATTAACTCTAACATGCCCCCACTGGATTAGAAAAAGTAAGGTGGATACGGTTCAGAGGAAACAAATATATTGGAGAGTACCGCACTTCGGAGTTAAATTCTGAAACTACTTTTTAGACAACACACACATTTTAAAGCAGTAAAGCAAATAATAAAACGCGATAGGAAACATAAGTAACTTCAAACCAACTGACATAAAAAACAATACGTTAGACATGCTCAAAAAATCACTGTCGTAATAGATATAATCAGCTCCCCTAAGCATTATCGTGCGTCCGTGAGTAGTTACTTGATAAAAATCAAAGAGTATGAAAACTAACAAAAATAGGCATATAAACGAGAAAACTATTGATGGTTTACCCAGGGCACTGACATTTTTCATTTTTTACAAACCCCTAATTCACTAAAATAAGTCTTTTCATATCACAAAGTATGGTGAACGGATATGCGATAACGCCTTTAGAATGGGCCGGAGAAAACTGGCGCTTTTTGTGCGCAGCACAAAACGTGACAGTGGGCCTGTAAATAACTTTATCTGTGCCCATTGTATGAAATTTCATCGTCGTATATGCCAATATCCTTTCTCATTTCAGAAAAAACTTTAAGACTTTAATGCGAAACTCAGAGAACGAGTAATTATCCTGCTCTAAAGCATCATACAAATAATCTACCGTATCATTAAATGCATCAAATACATTTTGAGGTGCAAATAAGGATAATTGGGCAACAATATGCAATCTCTGCCGATCAAATTCAATCAAGTGATCTTTGGTGAGTCCTGATGTAGTAATTAATGAAGTAAACTCGACCAGTGGTGCTGTTGTTACTTTATATAATTCTATTTTATGCTGATAGTTTAACGACCGTTTCTGCACCAACGTGTCTAGCTGACTTTTAAATTCAGAGAGTTCTTTGTCATGCTCAGATTTTTCACACTGCAATATACGTTGCGCCCACATTTTTCCAAGGAAGCTTGATAGAGCGAATATGATTACGCCTCCTCCACCTAAAGACAGGAGTATAGCCTGTGCTATTTCGAATGCTTCAGTGCTCAATATGTGTTCTCTCTTTTGAAGTTAACGCCTGCTTAAGCAGACAAAAATGGCTGTCTATACTTGTTGAGGAACGAAACAAAGCCAACCGTTTTTGTTCCGACTTAAAGCGCTTGTTGAACGCAATTAAACAACACAGCTACTATTTGACAACCACAAGAAACTACCAAATAGATCACCGAAAGCCCACATAATAGTGCCTAGAATCGATGCTACGTATATTGCATGGTGAAGCCATTGCCTGACCGTAGTCTGGTTTGAGAGTAAAGTATTATACTTTTTAGGATTAGCTTGCAGATAGCCCTGCATAAATACTGCCAGCCCCACTAAAAGACCTCCAAACCTTGGCGTCCAACAAATACTTGGATTGATTACCTCGGCGATCATAGATAAAGCCAAAATGAATACATTTAAACCAATTACTAGTATCAACGGCCATATCTTTAGCATCATTATACTTTCCCTTGCGACTAGTGCTCCCACTAACATGAGCGATCTGCGACTTAGCAGTCTTATTCAATAGCAGCACGATAACGTTCTTGGCTGCTCAATTAACACTCCAAAGATACCATCGCTAAGTCTTTGTTGTAAATCGAATATTTTTGGTGAATAGGTAAATAATGCACAAAATACTGCTGAAGAAAGAATGCGTCTTTGTTTACGAGGTTGGTACAACACTTTTTAACATTTCTCAGTAGATTGATATGTATAGGTTTTCTCAAATGTTACAAAATTATCGATGCGTAGAAAGCTCATTTTGCGCATCCTTTGACGCCAAAATCATCTCAATTTTAAGCAAATCAGTTATACCTGTATAGGCAATCAGTCTGTGGGGCGGCAAGTCAAACGGTCAAAATAGATTAGAAAAAGTAAGACTATGTTGACTGGATCTGGATCGCCTAGTTGTTCCTACCAACACATTTTGGGGCATAAGTGAGTTACGAAGCCTGGCATTAAACCTAAACTGAAGAGATAGTCTGCTTGTGAAAACCTCAGTGTTGATACGGCTGCGAGCTTCCAAATCAGGGAGGATTTGGCAGAGTCCACAGGGATGTGCTTGCGGCGTTTCGCAGAAGTATCTACATAGCCCCCGCTGGGAAGCGTTAGGTTGCCATGAAAGTACGACTTTCAAAGACACAGTCCAACAAATGCTGGATTCCGGCTCAAAAGCTCTGCCGGAAAGACGGAAGTATCAACGACAATGTAATAAGCCTTCATTTGAAGGCTAACTAACTTTGGGGCAAAACGTGTTTCAAGTTGGCCTAGTGAATGTCCGGTAATGGTACAGAATTACCGGCTTTAGAAACTAAATCACTACTACGTTCTCCTCTGATAGTGATAAAATCTCCGCATCAGAATTAACGAGAAACTCTATGTTTATCCATCATGCTAACGGCATCGACTGGCTTGTGATTACAGCTTTTGAAGAACTGAAAACTATATTTATCGAAGAAGCCGGTGAGATTCCCTTTTGCTTCTCTACCGCCAGCGAATTGAACCTGATTGATCAAGCCAAGCGTACTTATGGATATTTGCCTACACTCAGCGGCGTAATCACCGATACCGGCACTTTTCAAAGTCAGGATAACGAAGATGATTTGAACCCACAGCTTGCCTGCCTAGTAGAGGGGCGTGGTCGGGTGTTTATCTATCACGGCGGCTTTGTGGCTTTTGTGGATAACGAGCAAACCTTTATTACCCGAATGGACTGAAAATTATTCAGTAAGTTGAAATCAGCGAATTGGCATCCCTAGCCGTTCATCCGCAAGCGTTTCGTTTATTAACAGGGTGCGAATCGAATGGAGCCGGATCCTAGCTTCAATAATAAAAGCAATGCTGCGGTTAACTGGCGAGCTGTATCCCTAGCAAGGAATGGGGCATAAACGTGTTAGCAATTCAAACTTAGACTTACCAATAAAATCCAAAATGTAGAAAGAAATAACCCCGTGTAGATGCAGCTGCGGACTTCGGCTTCAAGGATGAAGCCGCAGAGCGTATAGGGAAGACTCTAATGAAATCAAGAGCCAGCGTCTCGCAGAACCTTCTCAAAGTAAAGAGCGCACATTCCTCGCCGGACAGGCGTTTGGTTACATTGAAGGTACGACCTTCAAACAAACCATCCAACAAGTGCTGGATTCCGGCTCAAAAGCTCTGCCGGAAAGACGGAAGTATCAACGACAATGTAATAAGTCTTCATTCGAAGGCTAACTAACTTTGGGCATAAATAAGCTAGACCACCGGCCTAACTCAAAAGATATTTAAAAACTGAACAAAACGATTCACCACGGTGAATATGACGTAGTCATCAGCAATGAACGAGAGGCAGGGAGCCGAACTGGCTGTTAAACACGGACGTTATTGAACACGAGGGCACGGAGAAAGGCAACAGCTAAAGTCTTTGCAACTCTCAACTTTTAGCTCAATCTTTCCCTCCGTGTTCTTCGTGGAAGCGTAGCGCTTCGTGGTGATATTATGCTTGGGTTGAAGTTGATTAGAAAAAGTATCTTGGTTTATTCGGAAGCACTAATTCGTTACAACCCCTTTATCTTCAGCGAGTCTTGCTCGCTGAGTAGCTCGTTAAATGGTTTGCTATTTTGGTCGGAGCGTCTCAATAATCTGAGCATCCACCCAGTAGATAGTCACATCTGCATTTCCGCGTTGTATCCGACGATCAAAGAAAAGAAATTTGCCATCGGGTGACACACTTGGGTTTTTTTCAGAGGCTTCGGTATTTATCTTGTCTCCCAAGTTGATGGCAGGCCCCCATGCGCCATCCGCCTTCCGAAAGCTGATGTAGAGATCAGAGCGGCCATATCCGTCTTCTCTTACGCTATCAAAGACAATGTAGCTTTCATCCGGTGCAATGTAGGGGTGAGCATTATATCTGCCGATGCCAAACTGAGGGCCCAGTGATTTCGGCGTCTCATATTTGCCGTCAACCAAACGCGAATAGCGCAGAGGTGTATCCAGCTCTTTGGTATAGGTATCAAAATAAATGGTTCCGTTCGAGGAAATAGCAGATCGCATAATGCTGATACTTGCGAAAGGCTCACCAAGACTTTTCATCTCTGACCAACCGTCGCTTGTGCGTTCTATATATCCATTTTTGAATAAAATGGTATTTCCATCGGGAGAGATGGATGGTTCGCTCGCTGCCTTTGCAACAACCGAATGCTGCCATTTATTATTTTTATATTCAATGACTGCCAGCCCATAGGAAACTTCATCTCCTTTAAATTCTCCAACTTTAACTACGCCGGCATATTCTTCGCCTTCTCTAACGAAGTAAAAGGTATTCATGTCCGATCCGAACATGCCCTCAAGATCAGTAGAACCCTCTCTATTAACAATACCGGGCGCAAAAACCTCAGGAATTGCTCCTGGTGGTGTTTGACCTAGGTAGGGACCCTCTGGGATGGGGATATTATCTTGGCTGTAACTCGTGTTGCTCATCGCTAGAACTGAAAACAGTAGGACAATTGCAGTGTTAACACGCTTCATAATTTTCTCCTTATTTTGATTGTTTAACTTCCATATTGAAGTCGCTCTCTATTGTTCTAAAGCTCAATTGTGATTGAACCAGAGGTCAGTTTAAGCAAATCAGCTTCAAAATACCTGACATCCTAGAGACTTTCTAGATGATTTTGTTCCGCTGGAATGCTCTTTTTAGGCATTTTCAGGAGGAGCTTCATCATATTGTGGAACTCCTTCAGCAATAACTTCCCAGGATGCTTTTGATCCAACATAAATGTGTTTACCAAGTTTAATATCAGGATCTCCATTTACACACCCAAGAGTAACGCCGTGCACTACTCCTTTATAAATGCCACTGAGGGTTGAGCCACATTTACTACAAAATTGAAGACCGAATCCATGCTCACCTACAAACGAAGTTAAGAACTTTTCACCGGATATCCAGTTAAACGCTTTAGACTCAACGATTGCATAAGCCGATGCTTGAGCGCTAAATGCTTTACGACAACGAGAGCAATGGCATGACCTCGCATCATGAAGTTTTCCGTCAATACGGTATTTAGCTGCTCCGCAGAAACACTCACCTGTTATTGCCATTAAAGTCCCTTATGGTTTTTGTCCTGTTTGTTGGCTTGTTAGCTTTTACTACTTGCGAGCATGACTGCTCCCAACCAAGAAAACCATACAATTTGGCTTACACCAAAAATTTCTGTAAGCACTTCAGCAGGATAAACGGTGAGAATGCCAACAATGCCAACGAAAAGCCCAAAGTAGTTAAGTCTTTTAGAAAGCTCATCACCTTTTAAAGCGGCAAAACTTAACAATAGAACCCATAGCCCTCCAACAACTTCGTTCCCACCACCTAAACCTTCAACTACTGAGTAAATAGCTCGCCAGACTGTCATAGCTTGTTCTGGGTCTTTAGTTGATAGTTCCAAAACAGCAGATAAACCTATATTTGCAATCATTCCACTAGCAATGACTAAGCCCACCCAAACAACACCAAATATAGAGGCGATTTGTGAAAGGATTGGGGTTTTGCTTTTCAAACGTTCATTAAGCGCCAGCACTAATACAGCCAAAAAAATACCAAAGAGCACATACATAATGAGATTTACTATGGACAGAATGACCTGATTTTTAGCTAGAAAAGCAAACATTTGTACAGAATCAGCATCGGCAGGGAAGTTCCAGAACGCACCAAAGAATACAAACGCAGATACGTAAATAATGGCTTCAAAAATAGCGGAAACACCTCCTAATTTTTGCAATTTATTCAAAATATAAACTCCTTGTTATTTGAATGAACAGAAAGTATAAGGCTATATTGGCTGTTCTCAGGGTACCTAATTTCTCAAGCTAACACGTATTGGGGCGTACCATCTTATTAACGTGTTACCAATTCAAACTTAGACTTATCAATAAAACCCAAATCGAAGAAAGAAATAACCCCGTGTAGATGCAGCTGCGGACGTTGATGGCATGGCCAAAAATGTTCCCGACATTTTTCGGCATTCCCTATATCCATATAGGTCAGATGCCAACGCCGAGCCCACAAGGAAGTGCTTGCGGCGTTTCGCAGAAGCATCTGCATAGCCCCCGCTGGGAAGCGTTAGGTTACAATGAAAGGTACGACTTTCAAACGCAACCCAACATGAACTAAGCCAGAATATAAATCAGAAAATGTAACCAGTCTTCATTCGAAGGCTAGCAAACTTTGGGGCAGAAACGTGTCACGAAGCCTAGCCATAAACCTAAACTGAAGAGATGGACTGCTTGTGAAAACCTAAGTGTAGGTGCGGCTGCGAGCTTCGATTTCAGGGATGAAATCGCAGAGCCCACATGGAAGTGTTCACGGCGTTTCGCGGCAGCATCTGCATAAAAGCCCGCTGCAAGCGATAGGTAACCATGGAGGTAAAAGTTAAAACTCACTACCCAATACTAACTCAGCTAGAAGCTAAATCAGAAAATGTAACCAGTCTTCATTCCAAGGCTAGCAAATTTTGGTTGGAGGTATAACATAGGTTGCTGGGCGCGGTGAATGCTCAATAAAATAGTGAGCTACACAATGGAAGAAGTAAACGACAAGCAGGAGAAAGTGATGAAAAGGATTTTAGTCAGCCTCAGCCTATTAATGGCATTGGTAGCGGTGCCAAGTTTTGCAAATGATGCTGTTATAGCTAATGCTTTTGAATCAAAGCACAGTGATGTACAAGTCAATGGTAGTGGCACTGTTATTAGGTTACTGCCAGATGACACCCAAGGCTCTAAACATCAAAAGTTTATTCTTAAACTGAAGATCAAGCAGACCATTTTAGTGTCACATAACATCGATCTTGCGCCCAGAGTTCAAGCTCTGAATGTCGGCGATATTGTGCAGTTCAATGGTGAGTATGAGTGGAGTAAAAAAGGCGGCGTCGTTCATTGGACACATAAAGACCCGCAGGGGCGGCATGTTCACGGCTGGCTAAAACATAATGGCCGCCTTTATCAATAGCCTTTGTAGACGAACAGTTTCAAAGAAAAGCCTCAAAATTTACTTATTGAAGCCACTAGACTCCGGCTCCAAAGCGCTATGAAACCAGTTCCCTCAAATCAAAGAGGCTGCTTTGAGGGAACTGGTGTGAATGCGGCTGTGGGCTTCGGTTTCAAGGATGAAACCGCAGAGCTTACAGGGAGGTACTCGCAGCGACCCACAGAAGTTTTTACACATTCAGCGAGCCGCAGGCTATAGGTAAAGCTGAAGTATTGTTATTCATCAAGCCAACAAAGTACCTATCTCGCTTTATGAACTTACACAAAAGATACTTATAAGTTGCTATCTGGCAAGTAGTTAACTATTTGCATCTAAGTGCAGCATCGCCTCGAGCACGCTGCCTCCAATAGCGCGGGCCTTATCTGATACGGTAAGGTAGTCGGCTTCATCGCCTCTTGGGTCTATATCGCCAATCTTAAATCCTTCGGTGACCTCTAGACCTTCATTGAGCAAGCCTCGGACCATGCCAGCAAGCGGGGCATTGACTGGGGTATTGCCTATTTGAGCGATAAGATCGCCTTCTTTGACTATGTCTCCCAGTTTTACATGACAACGCATGACACCGGCATTGGGCGCGCGCAGTACTCGCTGATGGGTAAAGCCAGCAATATTGCCTGGAATACCGGTATTAGGCGTGGTTTCTCCGTTATAGATTATCCGGCCTAAATCATGACCTCGGTTGGTTTCGATAACAGCATGGCAATCGACACCGGCCATAAATCCAGGACCGAGTGCGATAGTGTGGGGGGCGAGGTCTTTTGTGGTGCCTAAGTTACGTTTCGCTAAAATGGCATCTACGACAAATCTAGGGTGAAGTTTGTCAGCGTTGCAGCACTCTTCGTCTGCAAGTACTGGGATCATGCCTTGATCGAGTATGTCATGAATGGTGCTGCAGCAGGTTGCTTTACTGGCTGTGATCCCCTCAACAGTGACATTGCCATCAAAAAGGCACTGAGCGAAGGAGACGCTGCGGCGGATCACTGTTGGTTTTGCCGTTTCAGTTAATACCACTTTAAAGCCTGCATTATGCAGACGTATCGCGACGCCGGTGGCTATATCACCTGCACCTCTGATCATGACCAGCTTTTTCTGGTTTATGCGGCTGTCATCTTTCATTAAGCCACCAGCGGCTGCATTTTTTACTTTTAAGACTTCACCCATCACACTGATGGCTATCTCTTCAGGCGTTTCTGCGCCTATGCTAAACCCAACAGGGGAGTAAACACCCTCAATCTTCCTGTCAGAAATGCCTATTTTTCTTAGGTGATTAAACAGGGTCTGCACTTTCCGTTTACTGGCCATTAAGCCGATATATTGTGCGTCTTGTTGAACGATTTTTGATATTGCATCTTTATCTTGGTGGTTGGTGGCAATGACGACAAAAGATTTTTCAGTGATGCTGAGTTGATCGATAGCATCTTCCATTGTGTCACCAAGGACTAACTTGGTGCCCTCTGGGAAGTTACCTTCCGCCAAGCTATCAGCGTATGCATCGGCCACAGTGATATCAAAACCCAGTACGTGACCCGCTTGAGCGACTGCACGGTTAACATGGCCTGCTCCTACTAATATGAGGGCAGGGCGAAGGCCGAATACATCAATATGGACTGACATGGTGCCACCACAATCCATCCCCATGGAATCGGGTCCTGAACGTGTCATGCGACCCTTAACGACTCTAGGCGCTCGCAGGGCGATGGCTTCAATGGCTTGCTCTATGACAAAGCGTTCTATCATGCCGCCGCCGACGGTACCGATAATTTTACCATCGGATTTTATGATCATCTGTCCTTGGTGACGAGGAGCTGAACCTGAGGTCTCTAAGATGTTGGCCATTGCGAATGGGATATTTTGTGATTCTAGTTGCGCTGCTTGTGCAAAAATATTCATAGTTGAACCTTGTATAAGCTTGTCTAACGTAACTGCAGATCGAAAATGGGCGCTGCTGACTGCATACTGGCTAAGCAGACTCCATCGAGTGAGCCATTGCGAGCTAACAAATCACTCGAGAGGCTTTTGATGTCGTCGTAGTTACTGGTTAAATCTAACTTGTTGATCAACCATATCCGCCGACAATCGGCGGGCACCTGCTTGAACATGCCGTCAGGGTGAGCAATCAGCCGCCCCAAAATTTGTTGATCCATTACATCTCCAGCCTTGCACCCAGTAACTTGTGTAAACTCGTTCCAACGATGAATAAGCTCAGCTGAGATAGGCTGACTAATGACTTCACAGCCAGTCACAGCGATAACAATATCAACATCAGATGGAATGCAAGGCTCATGCCTAGAAGGGGCTTTGATGGGTAGACGTCTAGCGCCATCAGCTTCAACAAAAATGATATCAAACTGACCAGATGCTTTTATAGAAGATATCTCATGCTTAGATAAGCCGTTTACCTTGGTTTTTTGTTGAGGATCACAGCTGTTTACTAAACCATGGTAAGCAAAAATAAGCAGACCAGTAGGATGAAGCTGCCTAGCACTTGGCAACGCGTGTTGACCCATGGTGAGATTAATTGAGTTATCTGTGTTTAAACT